>NZ_CP192021.1:3657500-5670000 GCF_050942205.1 Micromonospora sp. CA-248260
CAGATCCAGCAGGAGATCCAGGCGGCCCGGACCCAGAGCCAGCAGGAGCTGGCGCAGTGGCAGGCCACCGTGGAGCGGGAGGTCGGCGAGCGACGCGCCGCCGTCGAGCAGGAACTGGGCGAGCAGCGGGCGGCGGCGGAGCGGGAGCTGACCAACCAGCACAGCGCCGCCGAGCAGCAGATCGCCGCGCTGATCGCCGAGGCGCAGCAGTACGCCACGGAGGTCCGGCAGCGGGCCGACGAGCAGGCCAGCAGCCACCAGGAGCAACTGACCACGGTGCAGCGGGAGATCGCCGAGCGGCAGAAGGCCCTCACCGAGGTACAAGGTGAGCTGGACACGGCCCGTGCGCAATTGGCTGAGATCCAGCAGGAGGGCGACACCGTCGAGCGGGAGTTGGTGCGTACCCGACAGCTGTTGGAGGAGGTCCGACGCGACCTGACCACGGAGAACCGACGGTTGGACGAGGCCCGGCAGGCCGCCGAGAGTGTGGAGCGGCACGCCAAGGACGTGCGGGCCCGGGTGCAGCGGGAGGCCAAGCGGGTCGCCGACCTGGCTGCCGCCGCCGTGATGGCGGCTGCCGCCGGGGGCGGTGAGACCGCCGAGTATCCGACGGTGGCGGCCCGGCCGGCTGCGGAGCCAGCTGCCGACGCAGCGGTCAGCGAGCCGCCGGCCGACCGGGTGCCGACCAACGTCTGAGAGGTGGCGGGCGACCCGGGATGACATCGCTGGGCTCCGGTGGTGTCCCGCAGGCAGCCATGGCCCTGGAACTGCCCGGTGGCGGGCCGCCCGGGGCGAAATCACTGGGCTCCGGGCCGGTCGGGACGTAGCCTGACGGCCCGTCACCACGTCCCCCGATCGAGGTGTTTTCCGTGCCCGTGCTCCGCGTGCCGACCGTCCGCTCCCCGCGCCCGTTGCCGCACCCCTGGAGTCACCGACATGGACCTCGATCGTAGTTTCGTCATCCGCGAAGGCGACCTTCGCATCCTCAACCCGTTCGACGACGACAAGCTCGCCGCCCTGGGCCGGGCGATCCGGCTCCGCCCCGACGACACCCTGCTCGACCTGTGCAGCGGCAAGGGTGAACTGCTGTGCACCTGGTCCCGTACACACGGGGTCCGGGGCACCGGTGTCGACCTCAGCACCGTGTTCACGGCCGCCGCCCGGCGCCGTGCGGTCGAACTCGCCGTGGCCGACCGGGTCCGTTTCGTGCACGACGACGCCGCCGGGTACGTCCATCCCGAGAAGGTGGACGTGGCCGCCTGCGTCGGTGCCACCTGGATCGGTGGGGGCGTCGTCGGCACCATCGACATCCTGGCCAGGGCGCTGCGGCCCGGTGGGATGCTGCTGGTCGGGGAGCCGTACTGGCGGCGGGAACCGCCGGACCAGGAGACCGTCGCCGCGTGTCACGCCACCGCCCGGGACGACTTCGACGACCTGCCCGGGTTGATTCGCCGGGTCCAGGCGCACGGGTGGGACGTGGTCGAGATGGTCCTCGCCGACCAGGACAGCTGGGACCGGTACGCCGCGGCGCACTGGCTCACCCTGCGCCGCTGGCTGGACGCCCATCCGGACGACGACCTCGCCGAGGGGTTCCGGCAGGAGTTGACCGAGGACCCGGTCCGGCACGTGCGGTACCGGCGGGAGTACCTGGGGTGGGGAGTCTTCGCCCTGCTGCGGCGGTGACCACGGCGGTGGCGGCCCGACGTCGAGCGTCGGGCCGCGACCGGTGCCGCGGTGACCGGTCAGCCGGCGGTGATATCGGCCAGGATCTGCTGCTGGAAGGCGCGGGCTTCGGCGGCGGTCGGCGGTGGGCCGCCGTCGCGGGCGCGGACACAGCGGCGTAGCAGCTCCGGTTCGCGGCCGAGGGCGATCACCCGGTGGCCGGCGGCGGCCTTCGACAGCCAGGCGCCGTCACGGATCCGGACCAGGGCGCGGCAGGCGGCCAGGACCGCGTCCTCGACGCCGGGGGTGGGGCCGTCGCCGGGCGGGGCGGGCCGGGCCAGCCACCACCGCAGCGCCGCCACCAGCAACTGTCGCAGGTCACCCGGAGCCAGCTCGGCGAAGACCTCACCGGCTGGCGGCCCGGCCAACGGCAACCCCCGCTGGTGCAGGATGCTGCGGTCCAGGCCGTACCAGAAGTGGCCGTCGGCGGCGGGCCGGTCGGCCGGCGTGAAGGTGACCCGCGACGACATCCGCGCCCCGGTGTTGAGTTCCACCTCGAAACCGGGCTCCGGGGTGCCCGAGGCGGCCACCTCCCGCGAGTAGGTCACCAGTTCCAGGCCGCGCGCCGGGCAGGGCAGCGTCTCGTGCCGCAGCCGGTCCACCAGGGCCTGGCTGGTCCGTCGGGGCAGGGGGCCCCGGCAGACCAGCGCCACGTCGACGTCGCTGCGGCCGGGCCGGTAGGCGCCCAGCGCCACCGAACCGGCCGCGTAGGCACCGACCAGCTCCGGCCCGAGCACGTCCCGCGCACTGGTGACCAGGTCGGCGAGGTAGCGGCGTACGGCGGGATCCATGGTGGTCATCCTGCCCACTGCCGGGGGGCCGGCGGCGGCGGAGTCGGTCGGCGGGCACCCCTGGCGCGGATGCCGTCGGTGGGACAGACTTGAGGCCCGACACCGAGGACGGGGGCATGGGCGGTTCCACACAGGACGATGCGGCGGCGGAATTCGTGCGGGAACTGGCCCACTGGCGACGCCAGCGGGGATTGTCCAAGAAGGAGCTGGCCGAGCGCACCGGCTTCGACCCGTCGTACGTCAGTCACATCGAGAACGGGCGGCACCAGCCCACCGAGGAGTTCGCCCGTCGGGTCGAGCTGGTGCTGGACAGCGGCAACCGGATCTGGCAGCAGTACGTCGCCTTCGCCGACGCCCGGGGGTCGGGGGGACGCCGCTCGGCACTCGGCCCGACCGCGGTGCCGCCGCCGGCCGGCTCGCACCTGGTGATCGAGGACGAGCAGGCCATGCTCTCCCTGGTGGACGGGGTGTACGAGTGCCGGTTCCGCCGGGTGCTGCACAGCGTGGGCACCGAGCCGATCACCCGGCACACCGTGCAGATCGACATCGACCGGTTCCCCGAGGATCCGGCCCGGTCCGCTCTTTTCCACAGCCACCACCCGCTCACCATCGACGAGGTGGCTTTCCGGGCGACCATCGGCACCGAGCAGGCCGAACCGATGCGGTGGCGGGTGAGTCGCAGCCGGGACGCCTTTCTCAAGATCGTGTTGTTGCTGGACGGTGGGGGCACCCCGATGCCGCTCTATCCCGGGCAGCGCACCGTCGTCGACTACGCCTACCGGGTGCCGGCGTGGAAGTTCGGTGACTGGTTGCAGCGTGACATCCGGCTGCCCACCCGCAACCTGGTGATCCGGCTCGACTTTCCGGTCGAGACCGGCCCGACGGTCTGGGGCTCCGAGACCTCGTTCACCTCGGAGTCGACCGTCGAGGTGCACCCGGACCGCCGGGAGGGGCAGGGGCGGGTCGCGTACCGGTGGGTGGTGTCCCGGCCCCGGCTGCGCGCGCAGTACCGGGTCGACTGGCGTTACGCCGACCCGCGTGCCGCGCTGGTCGACGCGCCGACGGATATCCGACCGTTGGCCTGCTGAGCACCGCCGCCGGGGCGCCCCGGCGGCGCGGGCGGGCGGAGGCCGCCCGCAAGGCCGGCCCGTCCTGGCCGACAGGTGTCGCTTCCGACAGATCCGGCCTGTTGTCGGGCTCGGCATAGCGGTGCGGCGGGCTCGACCGTTAGGCTCGAAGGCTGAGCGGAGCCGACGGAAACCATCGTAGCTGCTCGATGCAAATCGCGAGTAACGGCTGGTAGTGGCACTGGAAGGCAGGCTGCAGTGACCCGAGAAGGTGAGCCTGGGCCGCGATACGCCCACCGTGCGGACAACAAGCGGGTGGCGTACGAGGAGTCCGGTGCTCCCGACGGGTTCCCCGTCTTCCTGATGCACGGCACACCCGGCAGCCGGCGGGGGCCGAAGCCCCGGGGCATCGTGCTCTATCGGATGGGGATCCGGTTGATCGCCTACGACCGCCCCGGATACGGCGACTCCGACCGGTTCGAGGGTCGGGACGTGGCCGACGCCGCGCGGGACGTGGAAGCCATCGCCGACCAGCTCCGGCTCGGCCGGTTCGCGGTGGCCGGCCGCTCCGGGGGCGGGCCGCACGCGCTGGCCTGTGCCGCCGACGAGCGCCTACGCGGCCGGGTGAGCCGGGTGGCGGTGCTGGTCAGTTTCGCGCCGTCGGAGGCCATCGGGCTGGACTGGTTCGACGGCATGAACCGCGACAACCAGCGCGGCTTCGGTGACGGTCGGCACGACACCGAGATCGTGGTCGAGGAGATCCGCCAGCGCGCCGCCCGGGCCGCCGAGGACCCCCGGTTCCTGCTGCGGGAGCTGATGACCCAGATGGGGCCACCGGACCGCCGGGCGATCAACGACGCGGCACTGCGCGGGATCATCTTCGACACCTACCAGGAGGCGTTGCGGGCCGGCCCGTACGGCTGGATCGACGACGTGCTGGCGCTGCGCCGCGACTGGAAGTTCGACCTCGACGCGATCGACACCACGGTCACCCCGGTACGCCTGTGGCACGGCGAGGAGGACACCTTCGCGCCGGCCAGCCACGGCCGGTGGCTGGCCGCCCGGATCCCCGGGGCCGAGATCGAGGTGCAGCCCGGCGCGGCCCACTTCGACGCCATGCAGCAGCTCCCGCGCATGCTGCGCTGGCTCGTCGACGGGCAGGCCCCGACGGGCACCGACGTGCTCATCGGGGCCCGACCCGGTCAGTAGGGGTGCGGGTCGAGGACCCGACGCACGTACCGTCCGGCGCGCAGCACCACCACACTCGGGTGTTCCTGCCCGATCCGGTCGGCGAGCCGGTCGGCCAGTCGCATCCGTCCGATGCTGACCGTCCCGCCGGTAGCCGCCTGTCGGGCCGTCTCCAGGTTGCCCAGGCTGCGCAGGGTGTCCGGGTGGTCGACGCCCAACGCCGCCGTCAACCGGTCCACCACCGCCTGCAACCGGGCGAAGCCCTCCTCGTCCTGGCCGGTGAGGATGGCGAAGACGGCGAGGTTGTTGTCCGCGCCCATGCTGAACGGATGCTCGGGCCCCAGCACCTCCCGTAGCCCGTCCGCCGCGGACACGGTGAGCGCGTACGCCTCGTCCTGCTCACCGATGTCCCACAGCGCCACCCCCCGGTTCAGTTCACACACCAGCGTGTAGGGGTGCCGCGCCCCGAACACCTCAGCGAGCGTCTGCTGCACCTCCTCCAGCTCCGCGCGGGCCTGCGCCCCGTCCCCCTCGAGCATCAGGTTGGCCGTCCGGCTCAACCGGCTGAGCAGGGTGTCCGGGTTGGTCGCCCCCAGGGTGGCCCGCAGCCGCGTGTAGGCGTCGTCGAGCAGCCGGCCGGCTTCGGCGATCCGGCCGGTGCTGCGCAGCGACGTGGCGAGGTTGGCCTGGCTGATCAGCAGCTCCCGGAACTGGTCGCCGAACAGCCGCCGGTAGCCCTCGATCACGTCCTGCAGCAGGGTCACCGAACCCTGGTAGTCGCCGGTCTCCCGCAGGTCGCGCGCGTAGTTGCCAGCTGAGAGCAGGGTGCGTGGGTGGTCGGGGCCGAGCACCACCCGCAGCCGACGGTAGGTGGCCTCGTCGAGGTCCAGGGCCCGGGTGAAGTCGCCGGCCAACCGGTGGGAGGCGGCCAGGTTGTTGGCCGCGTTGAGGGTCCGCCGGTGGTCCTCGCCGAACACCTCCACGCAGGCCCCGTGGGTACGCAGGTCGCGCTCCAGGGCCGGCCGGTAACGGCCGAGGGCCCGAAGGTCCGCCGCGTACCCCCCGGCGGTCATCAGGGTGTAGGGGTGGCTCTGGCCGATCAGCTCCTCCTGCTGGTGCAGGGTGTCCTCGTCGAGCGCCAGGGCCTGCTCGAAGCGGCCGAGGCTGCGCAGCAGGTTGGCCCGGTTGAAGCGCAGGTTGAGCAGTTGCACGCGCAGCGCCCGGTGCGCGCCGGTATCCGGGGAGAGCCCATCGAGCATCGTCGTCCAGGTCGTGTCCACCTCCCGGGCGTACTGCGCGCCCTGCGCGAAACCGCCGTTGAGGAAGATGTACCGGACCCGGTCGATGACCAACTGCCGGACGGTGTCGTCGTGACAGGAGACCGCGTCCGAGCCGTCCAGGTGCGGCCACAGGTGCCGGTACCGGACCTGGAAGACCGGGTCGTCCACCTCACCCGAGGGGCGGGAACCGGCGAGGATGCGGTGCACGTCGTGTTTGACCTCGGCCAGTTCCCGCTCGGACATCCGGGCCCGCAGCGCCGCCTGGAGCAGTCGGTGGATCTGCACCCGCTGGGCGTGCAGGTCCACCTTGATCAGGGCGAGCCGGTTGATCCGTTGGACCAGCGCCGCGGCGATGTCGCGTTCCGAGACCCGGTCGGTGACCTGCGCGGCGACCGACGGGTCGTGCGGGGCGATGACCTTCGCCACCTGGTCGCTGAAGAGCAGGTCGAGGGCGATGTCGGGGGCCAGCACCGAACCGAGTTGCAGCAGCCGGTAGGCGCCCGGGGACTGCTCCCGCAGGCCCTCCAACGACCGGCCCCACACGTCGCTGTCCGGGCCGGTACGCGCCAGGCCCGCCAGGTAGGTGGCGACCGAGTCGGGGCTCTCCGCGAGCCATGCCCCGGCCAGCGCCACCAGGATCGGGACGTCCTCCACCGCCTCGGCGACCTGCTGCGCCTCGGCGGCCGTCATGCCGCGACGGCCGGTACGACCGATCAGGTGGTTGACGCTCTCGCCCCGTTGGAAGGCTTCCACGTCGACCGCCCGCGCCAGGTCGCCCCAGTCCGGGTTACGGGTGGTCACCAGCACGTGCCCCTCGCCCTGGGGGAGGAAGTCCTTGACGTGGTCGTACTGGTCGACGTTGTCGAAGACGACCAGCCAGCGCAGCGGCGGCTCGTCGGCACCCCGGCCGCCGCCGTGGCTGAGCCAGTCCCGGACCGCCCGGGTGTTGTCCGGCACGTGCTGCAGGTCCGGCAGGTTGAGCCGCCGCCCCAGGTCGGCGAAGCGGACGTCGATGAACTGCGCCGGGTCCGCGTCCACCCACCACACGACGTCGTACGCGCCGTGGAAGCGGTAGGCGTACTCGGTGGCGACCTGGGTCTTGCCGATGCCCGCGCCACCGCGCAGCGCCACCGGGACGCGTTCGCGCGCCGCCGTCTTCAGCTCCTCCCTCAGGGCCAGCAGCAGGCCCTCCCGGCCGGTGAAGCGGACGTTGCGCGCCGGGGCGTAGAAGACCATCGGCTCGACGGCCGGGTAGCGGGTCGCCGGCACCGGCCGGTTCCGCCCGTCGACGGACCGCCCGACCAGTTCCCACACCTGCTCGGCGGCGGCCGAGACGCCGCGCTCGTGCACGGTGGCCCAGCTTCCCGGCGGGGTGTCCACCGACGGGGTGGTGTCGTCCAGATGCAACGCGAGCACGGGAGAACCCGCCTGCCGGGCGGCCCCGCCGAACGCCCGGCGGGCGGCGAGGTAGGACCGGGAGACCAGGTGCAGCTCACGCGAGGGCGTGCCGGCCGGCACCGACGCCGGGACACCCAGCGGGGTGGCCAACACCCGCAGGTCGACCGCGTGCAACGTGGACTGCACCCACTCCGCCCACGCCTGGTCCTCCGGCACGTACCGCAGCACGATCAACTCGTCGACGATCACCGGTTTGCGTTCGAAACGCTGGATCGTCTGCCGGCGCAGCCCGTCGTCCATCCGGGGCAGCCCGGTGACCGCACCACCGGTGATGTGCCGGGTCAACGCCTCGTACGCCGACAGCAGGCCCCGGCTGCCCGGCACGTCGCCGAAGGTCGCCAGGGTCTCCTCGTACGCGTAGTAGGCCCGGTAGGGCACCTCGACGGAGAGCCAGTAGTCCTGCCGTTCCAGGTCGGTCATGCCGCTGGGCAACCCGACGAACCGCTGCATGGCCAGCGCCCGGCCGGCGTCGGTCTTGGTCTTCTCCCCCTCGTCGACGCGCATCGGCACCGGCAGCACCCGGCGGGCCCGTCGCCCCTCGTAGCTGCGGACCCGGGCGGCGACCGTGGCGGCGCCGTCGATGCCCTGGTCGCTGAGGGTGAAGCAGTCGACCAGCAGGTCCGGCAGGTGGATGGTGCAGATCTCGGCGACGTCGCTGATGCCGGTGCGGCTGTCGATCAGGGCGTAGTCGTAGTGCCGCTTCATGTCCGCGCGCAGCGCGTCGAAGAACTGCGCCCCGCCGAGCCGGTTGTAGAAGTTCTCCCAGTTGAGTCCGGTGACGCTGGTCGCGTAGTCGGGGTTGTGCCGGCCGGCGAGCAGCAGGTCCAGGGTGCCGCCGCCGGGGAACTCCCAGCCCACCGAGAAGGCGTACTTGTGGACCCGGGCGTACTGCCGGTGCCAGTCGCCGGGGCGGGTGTCGACGCCCTCCTGCCGGCGGCGGGCGTTCTCCCACTCGTACTCCAGGATCAGGTCCATCACCCCGCCGGTGGAGGCGACCTGCTCCGGGTCGAGGAACGGTGCGAAGAACCGGTGCAGGCCGGGGGATTCCAGGTCCCAGTCGGCGACGAGCACCCGGTGGCCGTTCGCGGCGAGGATCCAGGCGGTGTTCGCCAACGCCATCGTGCGCCCGGTGCCGCCCTTGTACGAGTAGAAGGTGACGACCTGGCCGTCGTGGGGTGGAGTCATCGTCATGCCTTCCCTCGCCGTACGTCGAACGGTCCGGTCGCCCCCAGGGTCGGCTTCGGGTCGTGCGGGCCCTGCGGCGGATCGACCGGACCGTGCCGGAGGAACTGTTTACGCGCCTCGGTGACCAGCAGCGGGGCGCAGCGCTCAAACTCGTCGATGGTGCGCACCGGCAGCACCCAGGGGAACCGGGCGTCCTGCAAACTACCGGCGATCGCCTCGGGCGTCGGCTCGCCACGCGCGTGGTCGGCGGCGATGACGAGCGGGACCGCCCACCGCGGCAACCCGTCGAGTGCGGACCGGGCGGCGGCCACCCCGACGCCGGCGTCGACCAGCACCACCGCCGGGCTGCTGGCGGCCCGGTCCCGGGCCTCGGCCAGCTCGACGACCCGGGTGGGCAGGCCCAGCCGTTCCGCGGTCGCGGCCACGTAGTCGGCGACGGCCAGTTGGTGCTGGTCGCCGTAGGGCCGCCAGCGCGCCCGGTCGGCGGTGAGGGTGGTGACCACGAGCGCGGCGCCCGGCCCGTCGGGGACCGGGCTGCTGGTCAGCGTCGTCGCCCGGGACGGGGCCAGCGGCTCGTTCTCGGTCACCGTGACGATCCGGTCGGCCAACGCACCGAGCAGGGTGCGGTACTGGGTGCGGTAGGCGCTCAGCTTGCACAGCGCCCGCAGCCCGTTGTCGGCGTAGTCGGCGCGGTCGCCGGGGTCGCCCACCAGGTCCAACGCCTGGACGGTCTCGGGGCGGTCCCCCCAGGACGGCAGCGGCATCCAGAGCACCGGCAGCACGTGCCGCTCGGCCCGGCCGGCCGCCAGCCGGACCAGCCGGCTGCGGAAGGAGTCGCGTTCACCGAGCGCCCAGGCGTTGCGGAAGTAGTTCGGTGAGTAGAGGGGCACGAAGACGTGGGCGAGGCTCAACGCGTTGGTCAGCGTCCGCCTCAGGTCGACGCCGGGGCTGACCTGGCCGTCGAAGAATCCCGCGTCGAGCGGGCCGAGCCGGGTGGCGCGTTCCCGCACCGCGTCGGCGAGTTGGTGGAAGAACTGGCTGACCCAGTAGTCGGTGTCCGGCCGGGCGGCGTCGGACAGCGGGACGGAGTGCGCATAGCTGAGGAAGAAGTAGGTCTCCTGCCCGACGACGCCCGCCGGGGAGGAGGGGTCAGGCCAGGTCATGCCCGTCCTCCTCGAACTGGTCGGGCAGCTGCCGCAGGTCGGTCGGCACCGCCGCCTCGACCCAGTGCGTGCGGTACGCGCGGGCGACCCGCTGGGCCAGTCGCCAGACCACCGCGTCGTAGGCGTCCTTGCCGTTGCTGCCGAGGCTGAGCAGTCCGTAGATGCCCTCCTCGTGATATTGCGGGGCGATGTCCGAGGGTAACCGGGTGGGGGTGAACATCTGCCGCTGCGACACGGGTGGGGGCATCCGCCGACGTTCCACCACCGACCAGTTGACGGGGATGACCGGGGTCTCCCCCGCCGACGGTTCGGCGTCCGGGCGGGGTACGACCCGCCGCCGGGTGAAGGCGTTCCACTCCCGGGCGCACCACGCGCTGCGCAGGTACTGCGGTGAGATCAGCGGGATGAACACCTGGCAGTGCCCGGCGGCGAAGGCCAGGTCGTCGGTCCACAGCTGTCCCCCGTCGAGCATCCGGTCCATGAAACCCGCCGTTCGTCCGGGGCCCAGGCCGAGCAGCTCGACGACGTGGTCGGAGAGGTCGACGAAGAGCTGGAAGACCTTCTGGTTGGTGTCCCGTGGGGGTGCCGCCACCCGGTTGCCGGTACGGGCGTAGCTGAGGAAGAACACGGGGGCGCTCTCGTCCTCCCGGAACTGTTCCTCCGCCACCTACCGCTCCCGCCCGGCGCCGCCACTCCCGACCGACCACAGTATCGATCGCCGCCAACTCCGCGCTGTCCCGTTCCTGCCGGTCGGGGTCCGGCGGCGTCGGCGACGGGCATCCGGGCCGGGGTCGGCCGGCACCCGGGACGGTCCGTGGCCGGCGCACCGGGTCGCGACGCTGCACACCACGACGATCCCCGCCGGCCGCTCCGGCGGGGGTCACCGCCAGTCGTCCAGGGTGGCACGCATCCGCTGGACGAAGCGCTGGCCGTCGGCGGTGAGGCTGCCCAGGTCGAGCAGCGCGTCGACCGTGCCGTCGGTCCATTCCCGGTAGCGCCGGTGGTGCGCCACCGCCTCGGCCCCGGGGCGGTGCCGCCACACGTCGGCGACGGCGAGGTGGGCGTAGACGCCGTGCAACGCGCCCTCCACCGGGCGCGGGTCGTCGCGCCAGGGCACCCGCAGCCGCCGGGCGTCGGCGGGGTCGAACAGGTCGCAGACGTCGAGGATCGCGTCGAGCTTGAGGTGCTGCACCTCGTGGACGAGCAGCACCGCCAGTGCGGCGGCGTCGACCGTCGGGGTGACGGCGACCGCGCCGAACGCGGACCGGGCGGCGGCGCTGCGGGACCGGCCGGACGGGTCGGGTCGCAGCGGCACCACGGCGCGCAGCAGGGCACGGACGCCGGTGGCGTAGCCGACGGCCTCGGCGTCGAGGCGGTGCACCGCCTGCCGGACCTGCGTCGTCCACCGGTCGGCGACCGCCGGGGTGAGCCGGGCCGCCACCGACAGGTCGAAGCAGTCCCGGTACGGGTCGGTGTCCTCCAGGAGGATGGTCCCGTCGCCGGTGTACGCCGTCCGGGTCGGCTGCCACCGGTCCGGGTTCGGCCCCCGCAGTGGGCGGACCCGGATCCGACGCCGGCCGGCCCGCAGCTCGACCGATCCGGCGCAGATGGCGACGGCGATGGTGTCGACGGGGGTGTCCACGACGAGCGTGCCGAGCGTCGGCAGGTGCACCGTGCCGGCCCGTACCGGCAGCACGAGGTCGGTGTCGACGCCGGCACGGACCGCTGCTGCGGCGGCGACGGCGGCGAGGTGGGGCAGCTCACCGGTCTCCCCGGCCCGGCACCGCTGGGCCCACCGCCGCACGAAGGGGTGGGTCAGCACGGTCTGGACGGCGTCGGGCGCGGCCACGTCCAGGTCCACCAGGAGCCGCCACCCGGCTGCCGCGACCGGGTCGGCGGTGGCGGCGGGGCTGAGCGCGACCGTCAGGGCGCGGGCGATGCCGTGGTGCACGGCGGCGAGCTGACCCATCGACTCCGCACCGCCCCGCCCGGAGCCGAGGTCGTCCAGGACGGCGGACGGCAGCGCGTCGGCCGACCGGTCCGGCACCGGGCCGGCGGGCGTCGTGGTCGCGCGGACCAGCGCGGCCAGGTCGGCACAGTAGACGGACGGGTTGTCGAAGCCGCTGCCGGAGCGGTACCGGTGGGCGAAGAGGCCACCGCCGCACCGGCGTACCAACGGGCAGGACCGGCAGGTGGCGCAGAGGCCGGCCAGGCCGGTCTGCCGCACCGCGATGCCGGGATGGGCGGCCGCCTCGTCGACCGGGTGGCGGAACACGTCCAGGCCGGTGGCGGCCGCGCCGTGGAAGGCGGACTTGAGCGAGTCGACCTGTTCGAAGGTGCCGTCGGTCTCCACCACCACCAGATCGGCCGGGGCGAGCCCGACGGCCTCGGTGCTGGTGCTGCCCCCGGCGGCGGTGGCCAGCAGGGACTCCAGCAACCGGATCGGCACCGGTCGCCCGTCGGCCAGCCAACGCCGGTGGATCGTCAGCAGCCAGTCCGCGTAGGGGGTGGCCGCGCCGTCGGGGCGGGTGGGCGGCCGGTCCCAGTTGGCGTGCGGCAGCAGGAAGTCGATCCGGGGTGGTTGCTCGGCGAGCAGCGCCTGGTAGACCCGGAGCGGATCGTTGGCCAGGTCGACGGTGCACAGCAGGCCGGCGTAGGCGCTGCGGTAGTCGGGGCGGCGCAGCAGGGCCAGCCCCCGGCGCACCTGGTCGTAACTGCTCGCACCCGTGGCGTAGCGGCGGTGCCGGTCGTTGGCCGAACGGTCGCCGTCCAGGGAGACGCCGACCCGGATCTCGTGGGCGACGAGGACGTCGGCGATCTCGGGGGTGAGCAGCACCCCGTTGGACTGCATCCGCAGGTCGAGCCGGGCCACCGGGGTGATGGTCCGGCGCAGGGTGTCGGCGGTGGCGGCGAGCCGGGCCGCGCCGGCGAGTAGCGGCTCTCCGCCGTGCAGGACCACCCGTACGGTGCCGAGCCGGTGGTCGGCGGCGTGTTCGGCGATCCGCCGCGCGGTGGCCTCGACCGTGTCGGGCGTCATCAACCGGGGCTGACGACGCCACGACTGGTCGGGGTGTTCGTAGACGTAGCAGTGGTCACAGGACAGGTCGCATCGGCTGGTCAGCTTGAGGACGTACTGGCTGAGCGGGGCGACCGGAGGCACGGGCGGGTCGACCAGGTCAGACCGTCGAGCCGAAGGAGGCGACGTCGACCCGGGTCGGGTGGGCCGCCCGGCGGTCGTCGATGCGGGCCACGGCGACGGCCCGGTCGACCGGGATCTGGCCGAGTGGCGTACGCCGCACGTCGCTCATCGGCGCCGGGAACGGATCGGGCAGGCGTTGGGTGCGGTCCACGTGGGGCCCCATTTCGTGTCGGGAGTGGACGGAGGTCCGTCCACGTCGACGGCCAATCACAGATATCGATGATGCTATCCGCCACAGCGCGTCATGTCACTGCTGCGCAGCGCCATCTTCCTCGATCATCTTGGCCATCCAGGCGGCGTTGGACTGGGCGATGATCCGCTCGGCCTCGGCCACGAGCGCGTCGTCGTCGGTCCAGCCCAGGCCGGCCGCGCGGGTCGTCCGCAACCGGGTCAACTGGTCGGCTGTCCGGGCGTACTCCAGGTGCTGCTGCTCGAAACGCTGGGCCGCCCCGTAGCCGACCAGCGCCGTGGTGACCACCGCGGCCACCCCCACCCAGGCGGTCAGGCCCCACCCGTCACCCAGCACCCCGGCGGCGGCGGAGAGCAGTGCGGCCAGCACGGTCAGCCCGGTCGCGGCCCGGCCGATGCGCGCGGCGGACCGGCCGGCCCGCCGGGCGGCCGGCAGGTAGTAGCCCTCGACCTGCCGCTGCACCCGTTCGACGAGGTAGCTCGGCACGTCGGAGACGGGCGGTAGCGGACGCCGCCTGGCCGCGACGTCGAGGGTGTGCCCGACCAGGTCGCCGCCGTCGGCCAGGAGCAGGTCGTGGCGGCGCAGCAGGACGGCGTCGGCATCGGCGTCGGCGTACGGGGCGACGCGGGCGAGGTAGCGGTGCAGTTCCGCCTTCATCGCCTCGGAGGTCGCGCGGAACCGGGTCCAGGCCGCCACCGCGTCCCGGGAGGCCGCGCGGCCGGCCACCGGCACCAGCAGCAGCGACGTGGCGGCGACGAGTGCCAGCACCCGCCCGGCGGTGGGCGCGGGCTCGGCCAGTCGGGCCGCCGCGGTGCCGGCGACGGCGGCGGTGACGGTGAACGCGGCGACCAGCCGTCGTCCCCTGGTGATCCGTCGCTTGGCCCGTTGGGCGGCCTGCGACCAGATGCCCTGTCCCCGCCACACCTCGGCGGCGGCGAGAGTTCCGTCGATGTCCGGCACGCCCCGAATGGTAGGTGACCCGCGCATCCGACTCGTGCCCGCTGGGCCGAGCACGACGGACATGACGACGTTGTCGTACTGCTGGTCGACCGGGTGTATGCGCATCGGCCGCGCGTTCCGGCGAAAACGATCAACTGGGGCGGCCGACCGGACAGGATCCGGAGAGGACGACCTGTTCAGGGCGGGGTGCATGACGGTCGTTCATCGAGCGGCAACAGTCGTACCGACGACAGTGTCCGATGGTTGCCCCGGTCAACCCATTGATATGGGTGCCTACCCGTGTGATCGTGCCTCCAGTGGTCGCCAACCCCCGGCGACCTGCGACGGACAGTCACCCCCACCGGGCCGCCGGCAGCCCGGAGACCGCCCGACGCAACCACGCCTCAGCGCAGCATCGGCGCGCGACCCCACCGGGTCTCGCAGCGCCGCCCGAGAACAGGAGCACCCCCCTTGAAGCTCTCACCCCGCCTCGTCGCGCTCTCCGGCGCGGTCGCGGCCGGCCTGATCGCCGCGGGCACCACCGCAGCGGTACAGGCCGCGCCCTCCCACCCCGCCCCCGACCCCGCCCAGGCCCGCGCCGCCGCCGTCGGCGCAGCCGGCTCGCTGGTCGCCAGCCGCCCCGGTTACCTGCACGCCAGCGCCGACGACGCGTTCGTGCAGCGGCCGGTCATCTCCTCCGAGGGCATGCAGTACGTGCCGTACGAACGCACCTACCGGGGCCTGCCCGTGGTCGGCGGCGACTTCGTCCTGGCGACCACCGCCACCGGGGAGGTCACCTACGCCTCCGTCGCCCAGCAGCAGAGCATCGGCGACCTGTCGACCACACCGAAGCTCACCACCACGGCGGCCGAGCGGATCGCCCGCGCCCAACTGCGCAAGGTCACCGGTGTCGAGGGCACCACGCTGGTCGTGCACACCCTCGGCGCCCGGCCCGCGCTGGCCTGGGAGACCACCGTCACCGGCACCGGCACGGACGGCCCCAGCCGGCTGACCGTCGACGTGGACGCCGTCACCGGCGCGGTGCTGGGCACCCAGGAACACGTCGTCCGGGGCACCGGCACCGGGGCGTGGAACGGCCCGGTCACCCTGACCACCACCCAGTCCGGCAGCACCTACTCGCTGAAGGACCCGGGCACCACCAACCTGAGCTGCCAGGACGCCGCGAACAACACCACCTTCTCCGGCCCGGACGACGTCTGGGGCAACGGCACCGGCACCAGCAAGGAGACCGGCTGCGTCGACGCGCTGTTCTCGGCGCAGACCGAGCACAAGATGCTGTCGCAGTGGCTGGGGCGCAACGGCGCGAACGGCAGCGGCGGCGCGTGGCCCATCCGGGTCGGCCTCAACGACCAGAACGCCTACTACGACGGCAGCCAGGTGCAGATCGGCAAGAACACCGCCGGGCAGTGGATCGGCTCGCTCGACGTGGTGGCCCACGAGATCGGCCACGGCATCGACGACACCACCCCCGGCGGCATCTCCCGGGGCAACACCCAGGAGTTCGTCGCCGACACCTTCGGCGCGGCCACCGAGTGGTTCGCCAACGAGCCGGCCAGCTACGACGCGCCGGACTTCCTCGTCGGCGAGAAGATCAACCTGGTCGGCAGCGGGCCGATCCGCAACATGTACAACCCGTCCGCGCTCGGCGACGCCAACTGCTACTCCAGCAGCATCCCGAGCCAGGAGGTGCACGCGGCGGCCGGTCCGGGCAACCACTGGTTCTACCTGCTGGCCATGGGCAGCAACCCGACCAACGGGCAGCCGACCAGCCCGACCTGCAACAGCAGCACGGTGACCGGTCTGGGCATCCAGAAGGCCATCAAGATCATGTACAACGCGATGCTGCTCAAGACGACCACCTCGTCGTACCTGAAGTACCGCACCTGGACGTTGCAGGCCGCCAAGACCCTCTACCCGGGCAGCTGCACCGAGTTCAACACGGTCAAGGCCGCCTGGGACGCGGTGAGCGTGCCCGCCCAGTCCGCCGACCCGACCTGCACCGGCGGCACCCCGACGCCCACCCCGACGGCGACCTCCACCCCGACGCCGACCCCGACCTCGGGCGGCTGCTCGGGCCAGAAACTGACCAACCCCGGCTTCGAGTCCGGCGGCACCGGCTGGACCGCCACCTCGGGCGTGATCACCTCGTCGGCCAGCCAGGCCGCGCACGGTGGCTCGTACAAGGCGTGGCTCAACGGGTACGGCTCGACCCACACCGACACCGTCACCCAGTCGGTGAGCATCCCGGCCGGTTGCCGGGCCACCCTGTCCTTCTGGCTGCACATCGACACGGCCGAGTCGGGCAGCACGGCGTACGACAAGCTGACCGTCAAGGCCGGCAGCACCACCCTGGCGACGTACTCCAACGTCAACGCCGCCAGCGGCTACGTGCAGCGCAGCTTCGACGTGTCGGCGTCGGCCGGCAGCACCGTCACCATCTCGTTCAGCGGGGTGGAGGACAGCAGCCTCCAGACGTCCTTCGTGGTGGACGACACCGCGCTCACCCTGAGCTGACCCCACACTGCCGGCAGCGGCCGGTCGTCGCACCCGCGACGGCCGGCCGTCGGCGTGTCGGCCCCCACCCGGCAGTCCGCGACGTGTCTGCCCGGTCGCGGCGACACCTGCGGCGGCCCACGATCCGGCTCGCTGATCTCCGATCGCCTCGTTCGCCCGACCCCGCCCGACCCCGCCCGGCCCGGCACGGCGAACCGCTCTCCGGCCTCCGGGGCGGAGCCCACCGAGTTCGAGCTGGCCGCCGCCGTCACGGCCGCCTGCCACAGCCGGCCGCACATGCGACGATAGGACGGCATCGCACTTGGCTTCTACTAGTGATACGACCGCCTTCCGCCGGTAACTGCGAGTGGCTAGGGTGACCGGGTGAGCGTGTTTCGGATCAGTGAGGCCGCCGAGCTGCTCGGCGTCAGCGCCGACACCGTGCGGCGCTGGGTCGACGCCGGCCGGCTCCCCGCCCACCGGGACGCCCACGGGCACCGGCTCGTCGACGGCGTGGAGCTGGCCGCCTTCGTCCGCACCCAGTCCGCCGGCCCGGACGAGGGGGCCGAGTTCTCCTCGGCCCGCAACCGGCTGCGCGGGATCGTCACCGCCGTCGTCCGGGACACCGTGATGGCCCAGGTCGACATCCAGGCCGGGCCGTTCCGGATCGTCTCGCTGATGAGCCGCGAGGCGGTCGACGAGCTGGGACTCCAGGTCGGCTCGGTGGCCGTCGCGGTGATCAAGTCGACCACCGTCGTGGTGGAGCGACCCGCGCCCACCGGTCCGGCCAGGGGAAGGATCCAGCCGTGACCCACCCCGCCGCCGGCCCGGCCCCCCGCCACGCCACCGACGGCACCGCCACCGCCGGCCCTGCCAACGCCGGTCCCGCCGACGGCACTGCCGGGACCGGCCCGGCCGTTTGCTTGCACCGGCTCGGCGGCGGCGCGGTCGGCCGGCGGGTCCGCGCCGTCGTCGGCCTGCTCGCCACGGCCACCCTCGCCCTGGCCGGATGTGGCGTGGACCGCACCGGTCCGGCTGACGACGGCGGCCCGACCGGCACGGTGACCGTCTTCGCCGCCGCGTCGCTGACCGAGTCGTTCACCGCCCTCGGCCGACGGTTCGAGGCGGACCACCCGGGCAGCACGGTCACCTTCAACTTCGCCGGCAGCTCCGCGCTGGCCACCCAGATCACCCAGGGTGCGCCCGCCGACGTCTTCGCCTCCGCCGCCCCGAGGAACATGGCCACCGTCACCGACGCCGGCCACGCCGCCGGCACCCCCACCGTCTTCGCCCGTAACCAGCTGGTCATCGCCGTACCCGAGGGCAACCCGCAGCGGCTCGCCGGGCTGGCCGACCTCACCCGGCCCGGGCTGAAGGTCGCCCTCTGCGCCACCCAGGTGCCATGCGGGGCGGCGGCGACCACCGCCCTGGACCGGGCCGGCGTCCGGGTCACCCCGGTCACCCTCGAACAGGACGTCAAGGGCGCGCTGGCCAAGGTGAAGCTCGGCGAGGTCGACGCCGCCCTGGTCTACCGCACCGACGCCCGCGCGGCCGACCGGGAGATCGACGGTATCGATTTCCCCGAGGCCACGCGGGCCGTCAACGACTACCCGATCGTGGTGCTGGCCGACGCGCCGAACCCGACGGCCGCCCGCGCCTTCGTCGCGCTGGTCCGTTCCGCGGCCGGCCGGACGGTCCTCACCGACGCCGGGTTCCAGCCCCCGTCGGGCCCGTGACCGCCCCCGCCCGCCGACGCGGCACCGGTCAACGGGTGCCGGTCGCGCTGCTCGTACCAGCTGCGCTCGGGTTGCTGTTCCTGGTGCTGCCGCTGGGCGGCCTGCTGCTGCGCACCCCGTGGACGTCGCTGGGACCGCGCCTCACCGCGCCCGGCGTGCTCACCGCGCTGCGGTTGTCCGTCCAGTGCGCCACCCTCGCCACGCTGCTCTGCCTCGCGCTGGGCGTACCCCTGGCCTGGTTGTTGGCCCGGGTCGAGTTCCCCGGGCGGCGGTGGGTCCGGGCGCTGGTCACCGTGCCGCTGGTGCTGCCGCCGGTGGTCGGCGGGGTGGCCCTCCTGCTGGTCTTCGGCCGGCGTGGACCGGTCGGCGGCTGGATCGACACCACCTTCGGCGTCACCCTGCCGTTCACCACCACCGGTGTGGTGCTCGCCGAGGCGTTCGTGGCGATGCCGTTCCTGATCATCGCGGTGGAGGGGGCGCTGCGCGGCGCCGACCACCGCTACGAGGAGGCCGCCGCCACCCTCGGCGCGGGCCGGTGGACCACCTTCACCCGGGTCACCCTGCCGTTGGTCGCCCCCGGCGTCGCCGCCGGGGCGGTGCTGTGCTGGGCCCGCGCGCTCGGCGAGTTCGGCGCGACCATCACCTTCGCCGGCAACTATCCGGGCCGCACCCAGACCATGCCGCTCGCGGTCTATCTGGCCCTGGAGACCGACGTGGAAGCCGCCGTCGTGCTCAGCCTGGTGCTGCTGACCGTCTCGGTGCTGATCCTCGCCGGGCTGCGCGACCGCTGGATCACCGGCCCGTGACCGGCCCGCTGCTGGACGGGCACCTGGTCGTCGACCGGGCCGACTTCCGGCTGGACGTCCGGCTGCGCGTCGCCGCCGGTGAGGTGGTCGCGCTGCTCGGCCCGAACGGCGCCGGCAAGACCACCGCGCTGCGTACCCTCGCCGGGTTGCACCCGCTCAGCGCCGGGTGGCTGCGCCTGGACGGGATGGAACTGGACCGCCCGGACGCGCGGCGGTTCGTGCGGCCCGAGCATCGACCGGTCGGCGTGGTGTTCCAGGACTACCTGCTCTTCCCGCACCTGACCGCCCGGGACAACGTCGCCTTCGGTCCCCGCCGGCAGGGGCTGCCCCGGCGGGCCGCCCGGGAGCGGGCCACCGACTGGCTGGACCGGGTCGGCCTGGCCGCGCACGCCGGACGCCGACCCCGGCAGCTCTCCGGCGGGCAGGCCCAGCGGGTCGCCCTGGCCCGGGCGCTCGCCGTGCAACCGACCCTGCTGCTGCTCGACGAGCCGCTGGCCGCGCTCGACGCGCGCACCCGGCTGGACACCCGGGCCCACCTGCACCGCCACCTCACCGACCACGCCGGGGCGGCCGTGCTGGTCACCCACGATCCACTGGACGCGCTGGCACTGGCCGACCGGCTGGTCATCGTCGAGGACGGCCGGGTGGTCCAGGAGGGCGACGCCGGCACGGTCACCACCCGGCCGCGCACCGACTACGTGGCCCGGCTGGTCGGGCTCAACCTGCACCGGGGCCGGGCCGAGGGCCGGCTCGTCCACCTCGCCGACGGGTGCGCCGTGCCGACCACCGACCGGCTCGACGGCGACGCCTTCGTGGTCTTCCCGCCCACCGCCGTCACCCTGCACCCGGAGCGGCCCGAGGGCGACGCCCCGCACACCTGGCCGGCCACCGTCGCCGGGGTGCACCGGCACGGGGACCACCTGCGGGTGCAGCTCACCGGGACGGTCAGCACCGTCGCCGACGTCACCCCGGTCGTCGCCGCCGGGCTGCGGCTGCTCCCCGGGCAGCAGGTCTGGGCGAGCGTCCAGACCGCCGCGACGCGCGTCTACCCGGTCTGAGCGCCATCCCGGTCGGCGACCGTGCCCCTCTCCCGCCGGGGCGTGCGACAGCGGGCCGGCACGGCGACGGGCGGTGCCCGGGAGAAGACCGGGCTTCGGCTTCTCGGGCGACATGCCGACTCCTGTCCACCGACGGATCTCGTACTAGGGTGACGGCAGGTGTGCCGGGAAGACTGGTCGGCGTGCGGTAGCCCATGCCCGAAACACCTTCGAGGAGTCGCCGTGCGCGCCAAGGACCTGGCGGTGCCGTTTCCCACGATCACCCTCGACGCCCCGGTGCTGGAGGCTGCCCGGCTGCTCGCCGGGCACAACCTACCCGGGCTGATCGTCGTCGACGCCGCCGGTCGTCCCGTCGCGGTGCTGCCCGGCACCCAGGTGCTGCGTCTGGTCATCCCCGGCTACTGCCGGGAGGATCCGACGCTGGCCCGGATGATCGACGAGCCGTCGGCGGATGTCTTCCTGCGTGGGGCGGAGGGTCGTTCCGTGGCTGAGCTGCTGCCCCATGAGCAGCCCGGACCGCCCGTGGTCGAACCGCAGGCCACCGTCCTGGAGGTCGCTGCGGTGATGGCCCAGAAACGCAGCCCACTGGTCGCGGTCGCGGCCCGGGGCGCGGCGGTGACGGGCGGCATCACCCTGGACGCCCTGCTCGACCGGATGCTGGGTACGGCGTGAGCGGCCTGGCCTGGACGGCGGTGGCCGTCTTCACCGTCGCGTACATGCTGATCGCCACCGAGAAGATCCACCGGGTGGCCGCCGCCCTCGGCGGCGCGGCGGTGATGTTCCTGATCGGGGCAACCGACACCGAACACGCCTTCTTCTCCGAGCGGTCCGGCATCGACTGGAACGTCATCTTCCTGCTCATCGGCATGATGCTCATCGTCGCGGTGCTCAAACGCACCGGTGCTTTCGAGTACGTCGCCGTGTGGGCGGCCAAGCGCGCCCAGGGGCGACCGTTTCGGGTGATGGTGATCCTGGTGCTGATCACCGCCGTCGCCTCGGCGGCCCTGGACAACGTCACCACCGTGCTGCTCATCGCCCCGGTGACTTTCCTGGTGTGTGAACGCCTGGACGTGCCGGCGGTGCCGTTCCTCATCGCCGAGGCGATGGCATCGAACATCGGCGGCACCTCCACCCTGGTCGGCGACCCGCCGAACATCATCATCGGCAGCCGGGGCGGGCTGAGCTACAACGACTTCCTGATCCACCTCGCCCCGCTGGTGGTGCTGCTGCTGGTGGTCTTCCTGGGCCTGTGCCGGGTGCTGTTCCGGCGGGCTTTCCGCTACGACCCGACCCGTGCCGCGCAGATCGCCTCGCTGCGGGAGAAGGACGCGATCCGGGACCCTCGCCTGCTCATCCTCGGGCTGGCGGTACTCGGCGCGGTGACCGCCGCATTCGTCCTGCACACCACCATGCACCTCGAACCAGCGGTGGTCGCCCTGCTCGGCGGGCTGCTGCTGCTCGCGTTGTCCCGCCTCGACGCCGGGGAGGTCAGCCGGGACGTGGAGTGGCCCACCCTGGTCTTCTTCGCCGGCCTGTTCATCATGGTCGGCGCGCTGGTCAACACCGGGGTGGTCGAGCAGATCTCCCGGGCCGCGATCGACGCCACCGCCGACCGGCTGCTGCCCGCCACGATGGTGCTGCTGTGGGGATCGGCCGCGTTGTCGGCGATCGTCGACAACATCCCCTACGTCGCCACCATGAGCCCGGTCGTCGCCGACATGGTCAACGCCAACGGCGACACCGCCCAGTCCCGGGTGCTCTGGTGGGCGTTGGCCCTCGGTGCCGACCTGGGTGGCAACGCCACCGCCGTCGGCGCCTCCGCCAACGTCGTGGTGCTGGGACTGGCCGAACGCGCCGGGCAGCGGATCACCTTCTGGCAGTTCACCCGGTACGGGCTGATCGTGACCCTGGTCACGGTGGGGCTGGCCGTGCCGTACCTGTGGCTGCGTTACTTCGTGCTGGCCTGAGCGTCGTCGGTGTCGCCGGTCCGGTCGGGCCCGTCTCCCGGTCCCGGCCGGGAGACGGGCGCGGGGCGGGCGGCCCGCCGCCACCGGTGCACCACCCCGTGCCACGCCGGTGCCTCCCGGGCCTCGTCGAAGGCGCGCGCCACCACCACGTCGGTGGAGGAGTGCGCCAGGATCGAGATGACGATGGTCAGCGCGACCAGGTGGAACACCTCGTCACCGGCGGCGATACCGGACTCCAGGACCAGCAGTCCGTAGACGACCGAGGCGAACCCCTTGGGCCCGAACCACATCGCGGCGGCCTGCTCGCGCAGGCTCAGCCCCGAGCGCAGGAAGGAGATCCACAACGCGAGCGGGCGGGCCACCACGATCGCCAGCACCGCGAAGAGCCAGCCGGCCCACGAGATCTCGCCGAGGAACTCCACCGAGATCAACGCGCCGAACACCAGCAGCGCGGCCAGCTTCAGCAACTCGGCGACGTTCTCCCCGAAGTGCTCGAACGCGGCCCGTTCCCGGGGCCCGAACGTGGCCACCGTGATGCCGGCGGCGAAAGCGGCCAGGAACAGGTTGCCGTGGGTGGCCTTGCCCAGCGCCAGCACGAGCAGACCGATGGCGACCCCGTTGAGCGGCGCGTACGCCGCCGAAGCGGCGAACCACCGGGTCCGCTCCAACGCGATCGCCGCCAGCGGCACCAGCACCCCGATCAGCAACCCCACCGCCAACTCGGTGCCCAACTCCCCCAGGTGCAGGTCGTCCGAGCCGGCCGCGACCGCGAGCAGCACCACCACGAACGGCAGCGCCAGGCCGTCGTTGACACCGGACTCGACGTTGAGCAGGTGCCGCAGCCGGGACGGTACCTTGTCGTTGCCGACCAGCGCGGCGGCGAACACCGGGTCGGTGGGGGCCAGGATCGCGCCGATCAGCAACGCCTCCGGCCAGTCCAGCCCGGCCACGTAGTGCGCCAGCACCGCCGTCACCAGCAGGGTCAGTGGCAGGCCCCAGCCCAGCGCGCGGCCCGGCAGCCGCCAGGCCGCGCGCAGGTCGGCCCAGCCGACCCGCATCCCGTCGGTGAACAGCACCGCGAACAACGCCAGCTCGGCCAGTTGCGCCACGATCGGCGAGTCGGCCCGTAGGTGCAGCACCCCGCCGGTGTTCTCACCGAGCAGGAACCCGGCGACCAGGAACAGCGCCGCGGTGGACAGGATCGTCCGGTGGGCCAACGCGGAAACCAGCACTGCGGCGAGCAGGACGGCGGCGAAGCAGAGCAGCAGCACGGCGAGACCTTCCAGGGGCACGGACCAGCACGGTGCCGACCAGACTTCCCGGCGCTCCTCGGATCGCCGTGATCATAGCGACCGGGTGGGGGCACCGCTGCGATGGCCGGGTCACCGCCCGGTGGGCCGCTCCGACTCCGGTTCGAAGACGTCCGGTACGCCGTCGCGGTCCAGGTCGATGCTCTCCGCGTCGTGCACCCGCCGGTAGACGCGTCCCCGGGCGCGCAGGATGACGCTGGCCAGCAGCGCAGACAGCAGTGAGCCGGCGAGTACGGCGATCTTGGCGTGGTCGTCCCGCTCACTGCCGAGGCCGAAGGCGAGTTCCCCGATCAGCAGCGAGACGGTGAAACCGATCCCGCCGAGCAGTGCGAGACCGAGCACGTCGAGCCAGTTGAGGCCCTCGTCGAGGTCGGCGCGGGTGAACCGGGACACCAGCCAGGTCGCGATCAGGATGCCGACCGGCTTGCCGATGATCAGGCCGACGACGATGCCGATCGCGACCCGGTCGGTCAACGCGGTGGCCAGGCCGGCGAGGCCGCCGACGGTGACGCCAGCGGAGAGGAACGCGAAGATCGGAACGGCGATCCCGGCGGAGATGGGCCGGACCCGGTGCTCGAAGTGTTCGGCCAGGCCGGGGCCGGCGTCCGGGCCACCGGCCGCCGCGCTGCGGACCACCGGGACGGTGAAGGCGAGCATGACGCCGGCCACCGTGGCGTGCACGCCCGACTCGTGCACCAGCACCCAGGTGAGGGCCGCCAGGGGCAGCAGCAGCCACCAGGACCGGACGCGGCGCTGCACCAGGAACGCGAAGGCGGCGAGCGGCAGCAGCGCGCCCAGCAGCGGGCCGACGGAAAGGTCCGAGGTGTAGAAGACCGCGATGATCATGATGGCGAGCAGGTCGTCGACCACCGCCAGGGTGAGCAGGAAGGTCCGCAGCGCCGACGGCAGGAACCGGCCCACCACGGCGAGCACCGCCAGGGCGAAGGCGATGTCGGTGGCGGTCGGAATGGCCCAGCCCCGGCCGGCGTCGGTACCCGCGCCGGCGGCGATCACGTAGTAGAGGACGGCGGGCACGACCACCCCGCCGACGGCCGCCGCCACCGGCACCGCAGCCCGGCGGGGATCCCGCAGGTCACCGGCGACGAACTCGCGCTTGAGTTCCAGACCGGCCACGAAGAAGAAAACGGCCAGCAGACCGTCGGCGGCCCAGGTGGCGAGGCTGAGATCCAGGTGCAGCGCCGCCGGGCCGACGGTGAGGTCCCGTAGCGCCTGGTACTGCTCCGACCAGGGAGTGTTGGACCAGACGAGGGCGATCAACGCCCCGACGAGCAGGAGTGCCCCGCCGACGGTCTCCTTGCGGAGAATGGTGGAGATGCGGCTGGTCTCGCCCCACGAGCGGCGGGCGAACAGGCTGGTACGGCGCCGGTCGGCGTCGGTCACGGAAACTCCTCGTCGGCAGGGGTCGCGTCATCCATCGCCGACCAGACTTCCCGGCACACCAGGACCCAGCCTATCCGCCGACGCGGCGAGCACATCGACGTTCGCGACCTGGGCACGAGGCCCGGACGCGGCCAGCACCCGCGGCGGCCCGCACAAGCTCCCGCGCGCCGGGGAATTCCCGTACCGCTTCCCCGACCGGGTGGCCCGGTCACCCGGTCGGAGGGGCGCTCGGCACGGTCCGACGAGACGCGGTGCGCTGGTCCCGGCCGGGCACCTCCCGGCCGGGACCGTGCCGGATCAGAGGGTACGGGCCAACCGGTCGGCGAGCAGCCGGGCGAACCGGGCCGGGTCGGCCAGGTCGCCCCCCTCGGCGAGCAGCGCCGTGCCGTAGACCAACTCGGCGGTCTCGGTCAGCCCCGACGTGTCGTCGCCCCGCTGGTGGGCGACGCGCAGGGCGCTGACCAGCGGGTGGGTCGGGTTGAGCTCGAGGATGCGCTTGACCGGGGGCAACTCCTGCCCCATCGCCCGGTACATCTTCTCCAGGGTCGGGGTGATGTCGTGGGCGTCGCCGACGATGCACGCCGGCGAGGTGGTCAGCCGGGACGAGAGCCGAACCTCCTTGACCGTGTCGGCGAGCGCCCCGCCGAGGAAGGTGAGCAGCTCGGCGTACTCCTTGTTCTGCTGTTCCCGGGCGACCTCGGTGTCCTTGCGTTCCTCCTCGGTCTCCAGGTCGACCTCGCCCTTGGCGATGGAGCGCAGCGGCTTGCCGTCGAACTGGCCGACCCGCTCCACCCACACCTCGTCGACCGGGTCGGTGAGCAGCAGCACCTCGAAGCCCTTGGCCCGGAACGCCTCCAGGTGCGGCGAGTTCTCCAGCATGGTGCGGCTCTCGCCGGTGGCGTAGTAGATCTCGCCCTGGCCGTCCTTCATCCGCGCCACGTACTCGCCCAGGGTGGTGGGGTCGCTGTCGTGGTGGGTGGAGGCCACCGAGACCAGCTCCAGGATCGTCTCGGTGTTGTCCGCGTCCTCCAGCAGGCCCTCCTTGACCACCCGGCCGAACTCACCCCAGAAGGTGGCGAAACGCTCCGGGTTGCCGGTGCGCATGTCCTTGACCGTGGCGAGCACCTTGCGGACCAGCCGGCGACGGACGATCTGGATCTGCCGGTCCTGCTGGAGGATCTCCCGGGAGATGTTGAGCGACAGATCGTGCGCGTCCACCACGCCCTTGACGAAGCGCAGGTAGTTCGGCATCAGCGCGGCGCAGTCGTCCATCACGAAGACCCGCTTGACGTAGAGCTGCACCCCGCGCCGGCCGTCGGCCTGGTACAGGTCGTACGGTGCGTGCGCGGGCAGGAACAGCAGCGCCTCGTACTCGAAGGTGCCCTCCCCCCGCATGTGGATGGTCTCCAGCGGGTCGGTCCAGTCGTGGCTGACGTGCCGGTAGAAGTCCCGGTACTCCTCCTCGGCGACCTCGTCGCGCGGACGCGCCCAGAGCGCCTTGCGGGAGTTGAGGGTCTCCTCGGTGGGTTCGCCGCCGTCGACGCCCGGCACGGTGGTGCGGATCGGCCAGGCGATGAAGTCCGAGTACCGCTTGACGATCTGCCGGACCGTGGCGAGATCGGCGTAGTCGTGCAGGTTGTCCTCGTCGTCGGCGGGCTTGAGGTGCACGGTGACCGAGGTGCCCTGCGGGGCGTCGTCGACCGTCTCCACCACGTACGTGCCCTCGCCGCTGGACTCCCACCGGGTGCCCTCGGTCTGCCCGGCCCGCCGGGTGAGCAGGGTGACCCGGTCGGCGACCATGAACGTCGAGTAGAACCCGACGCCGAACTGGCCGATCAGCTCGTTGCCCGCGTTGTCCTTGGACTCCTTGAGCTTGCGCAGCAACTCGGCGGTGCCGGAACGGGCGATGGTGCCGATCAGCGACACGACATCCTCGCGGGACATCCCGACGCCGTTGTCCCGGACGGTCAGGGTCCGGGCGTCCGGGTCGATCACCAGCTCGATGTGCAGGTCGGTGGTGTCCACGTCGAGGTCGGAGTCGACAAGCGACTCCAGCCGGAGCTTGTCCAACGCGTCGGAGGCGTTGGAGATCAACTCGCGCAGGAAGATGTCCTTGTGCGAATAGATGGAGTGCACCATCAGTTGCAACAGCTGGCGTGTCTCCGCCTGGAATTCCAGCGTCTCGGTCCGACTGCTCACACCAACCTCCTCGTACGGTGGGCCAGATCCGCGCAACAGGATACGAGGTATCGTGGCGGCCCGGTCACGCCCGGTCGTCGTCCCGACGAACGAGCAGGCTGGCCTGCGGGGTGCGTTCCATGGCACCGGCGAACTCCTGCGGCGCCCGGCACATCCGGGCCTGCTCCGGCAGTCCGGCGGCGCTCAGCAGCGCGGCCACGTGGTCCGGGCGGCGGCGACGGAAGGCCAGCGCCACCGGGTGGCCCCACGCCTCGGTGTAGCGGACCGTCTCGTCGCCGACCTGGAAGGCGAGCAGGGCGTGCCCACCGGGGGCGAGGACCCGGCGGAATTCGGCGAACACCCGGGGCAGCCACTCGTCGGGCACGTGGATGACGCTGTACCAGGCGACCAGCCCGGCCAGCACCCCGTCGGCGACCGGCAGGTCCAGCATGGACCCCTCGACGAAGGTCAGGTCGGGGTGGGCGAGCCGGGCCTGCGCCAGCATGCCCGGGGACAGATCGAGCCCGGTGACGGCCAACCCGAGGTCGCGCAGGTGACCGGTGATCCGGCCAGGGCCGCAGCCGACCTCCAGCACCGGGCCGCCCCCGCCGGTCAGCACGGTCTCGGCGAACGCGGCGAGCATGGCCCGTTCGAGCGGCCGGGCGGCCAACTCACCACGGTTGCGGGTGGTGTACTCGGCGGCCATCGTGTCGTAGGAGGCGCGGGTCTCGGCGAGGAAGTCGGTCACGGCCGCGGACCCTACCGCCGGGCGGCTGCGCCGGGGGCTGCGCCACACCGCCCCTCGACGTCGGCCCCGGGCGGCCCCCGCCCGCGACGTCGCCCCGGGGGGTCAGCGGGTGGTCGTCGGGCGGGTGACGTCGTGTACGTGGTGCACCACGTCGTGCAGGAAGTAGACGGCGAAGCGGCGCACGGTGAACACCGAGCCGTTGCTGCGCCGGCCCGGCCGGTCCCACTGCACGGGCGTGACGGCGTCGAAGGCGGCGGCGGTCGACTCGGCCTGCGCGGCGAGTTCCCCGGCCACCCGGGCCGGTGACTGGTGGAAGTAGTCGTCCTCGACGGCGGTGGCGTCCTGGTCCCAGTTGGGGAAGACCGGATCGTCCTCGTCGAGCATCAGCGCCAGCCGACCCCGGAAGATCCGGCAGGTGTCCCGCACGTGGCAGGCGTACTCCACCGGCGACCAGACGGTCGGCGCGGGCCGCCGGGTCGCGTCGGGCCGGGACAGCACGTCCCGCCAGACCGGGACGGTGGCGCGCAGCCGGCCCCCGGTGGCGTCGGCCCGCTGCGGCACGAAGCCGCACTCGGCGCAGCCGTCGTCGATGACGCCGGTCCAGTCCCGGTCCTCCGGTGTGATCGCCGCCCATTCCGACATGCGGCGATCCTGCCACGCGGGGGCCGGGCCGCAACCGACGGTAGGGTGTACGCCGCTGGCAGATCCGAGCGGAGGTGGTCGTCGTGTCGCGGGACGCGGAGCGCAAGCTCATCGCCGCCAACAAGAAGGCCCGCCACGACTACACCGTGCTGAAGACCTACGAGGCGGGCATCGTGCTGGCCGGCACCGAGGTCAAGTCGCTGCGCGAGGGGCGGGTGTCGCTGGTCGACGCGTTCGCCCAGGAGAGCGACGGCGAACTGCTGCTGCACGGCCTGCACATCGCCGAGTACGGCTACGGCACCTGGACCAACCACCAGCCCCGGCGGACCCGCAAGCTGCTGCTGCGTCGGGTGGAGATCGACCGGATCCTGGAGAAGCTGCGCGACGGCGGGGTGACCCTGGTGCCCCTGTCGATGTACTTCAGCAACGGCTGGGCCAAGGTGGAGATCGCGCTCGCCCGGGGCCGCCGCTCGTACGACAAGCGCCAGGTCCTCGCCGAACGCGACGCCAACCGGGAGATCGCCCGGGAGCTGGGTCGTCGGCTCAAGGGTCGCCGCCCGGCTGGCGGGGGCCGCCGGCAGGGCTGACCTTCTCCCGGAGTGCCCTGCGGGCTCAGCCGGGGGCGCGGTCGTCGGCTGCGGCGGTGTCGGCGGTGCCCGGGGCACCGGCCAGCACGATCGCGGCGGCCACCGTGGTCAGGGTGGCCAGGACCGCCCAGGGCAGCCAACCGGGCCGGACCCCGTCACCGAGCAGCAGCACCCCGGCGACCGACGGGACGACGATCTCGACCGCCCAGAGTACGGCGGTGACCGGCCCGACCGACCCGTGCCGCAGCGCGTGCGCGTAGAGGATCGTCCCGGCCACCCCGGAGACGACGAGTCCCCAGCTGACCGGCTCCCGCAGCAGATCCCAGGCCGCCGCGCCGGGGTGGCCCAGCGGGTCGGGGGGCGGGGTGAGCGCCCGCGCGCACAGCGCGGTGATCCCCCAGGCGAGGCCGGCCAGGGTGGCGGCGACGACCGGTCGGGCCACCCGCAGGGCGGCGGCCCCGGCGGCGGCGGTCAGCACCGCCGTACCGGCCAGGCCGACCCGGAGCGCCGTCGACGCGGTGACCGGCGGTTCGGGGCCGGCGGCCAGCGAGATGACGGTCAGGGCGGCGACGGTGAGCAGGATCGCCGCGGTGTCGCGGCGGCGCAGTCGCGCGCCGAGCACGATCCGGGCGATGACCACGGTGACGGCGAGGGAGCCGGCGGTCACCGACTGGACCGCGTACACGGGCAGTTTCTGGAGGGCGACCAGGGAGGCGAGCCAGGCCAGCGTGTCGCAGGCCAGGCCGGCGAGGTAGAGCGGGTGCCCGAGGGCACGCAGGGTGCTGGCGCCGCGCCGCGCCCCGACGGCCTGGAGGACCGAGCCGACGCCGTAGGCGAATGCCGCGCCGAGCGCGAAGGTCAGCGCGAGCCCGGACGTCACCGCCCGCTCCCGGCCCGGTCGGATCCGGCCGCCACCGCCGATCCGCTCATCGACACCGCCTCCGGCTCGCGGGCCGGCCGGTCCCCCGGCCGATGCTCCCGTCGGATTGTCCCCGCCCCGCGTGCGGTCCGCAGCGCGTCGACCGGCGGCCCACTGGACCAGCTATACAAGAACTCTTGTACTTCATGTCTTGTTCTTTTACCGTGGCGGCATGACGGAGGAACACCCCCGGCACCTGACCGACCCCCGGGCGATGCGGGCGCTGGCCCACCCGACCCGGTTGCGGCTGCTCGGCGAGCTGCGCGTGCGGGGTCCGCAGAGCGTCGGCATGCTCAGCGACGCCATCGACGAGGCGGTCGGTTCGGTCAGTTACCACCTGGGCAAGCTGGCCGAGCACGGCTTCGTCGAGGAGGCCCCCGAGCACGCCCGCGACCGCCGCGAACGCTGGTGGCGGGCGACGCACACCCGGACCTCCTGGGAGCCGGTCGAGCTGCTCGCCGACCCGGAACGCCGGGCCGCCTCCGACCTGCTCCGCCGCGCGGTCCTCGACCGGTACACCGAACGGCTCGGCCACTACCTCGACGTCGAGGCGACCCTCGACCCGCAGTGGGTACGCGGCACCGCCAGCAGCGACTCATGGCTGCACCTGACCAGCGACGAGCTGATCGAGCTGCGGGCCGACCTGGAGGCGCTGGCCGCCCGCTGGCAGGCCCGCAGCGACCCGGCCCGGCCGGGAGCCGAGACCGTGTCGCTGATGTACCACGCCTTCCGGGACCAGCGGTGACGCCGCGCCACCGTGGGCCGTTGGTCGGCCTGCTGGTCGGTCACACGGTCTCGCTCACCGGCAACATGCTCACCCTGATCGCGCTGCCGCTCTACGTGCTCGCCGAGACCGGCTCGCCCGCCGCCACCGGCCTCACCGGTGCGGTCGCCGCCGTGCCGGTGGTGCTCGGCGGGGCGCTCGGCGGGGTGCTGGTGGACCGGATCGGCTACCGCCGGGCCAGCGTCCTGGCCGACGTGGTGTCAGGGCTGACGGTCGCCGCCGTGCCGCTGCTCGACGCCACCGTCGGCCTGCCGTTCTGGGCGCTGCTCGGGCTGGTCTTCGCCAGCGGCCTGCTCGACACCCCCGGGCAGACCGCCCGCAACGCCCTGCTGCCCGAGGCGGCCACCGCCGCCGGGGTGCCGCTGGAACGGGCCGTCGGCTGGTACGAGGCCAGCGAGCGGGGCGCCCGGCTGATCGGCGCCCCGATTGCCGGCCTGCTCGTCGCCACCCTCGGTGCGCTCCCCGTGCTGGCCCTGGACGCCGTCACCTTCGCGGTCTCCGCGCTGGTCGTGACGGTGCTGGTGCCCCGGTCGCTGCGTCCGGCCACGCCGACCGATCCGGCCGGCGGCGGCTACTGGCGGGAATTCGCCGCCGGGGTGCGGTTCCTGAGCCGGGAGCCGCTGCTGCGCGCGGTGGTGCTGCTGGTGCTGGTGACCAACTTCTTCGACGCGACCAAGAGCAACGTGCTGCTGCCGGTGGTGGCCGACCGGGAACTCGGCGGGCCCACCGCGTTCGGCCTGCTGGTCGGCGCGATGGGTGGCGGCGCGCTGGCCGGGTCGCTGCTGTTCAGCGGGGTCGGCCACCGGCTGCCCCGCCGGGCCACCCTCGTCACCGCGTTCGCCCTGGCCGGTGCGCCGCCCTTCTGGGCGCTGGCCGCCGCGCCGCCGCTGCCCTGGATCGTCGCGGTCTTCGCCCTGTCCGGCTTCGCCGCCGGTGCGATCAACCCGCTGCTCGGCGCGGTGGAGCTGGAACGGGTGCCGGCCCACCTGCGCGCCCGGGTCTTCGGGGTGATCGGGGCCGGCTGCTGGGCCGGCATCCCGCTGGGCGCGCTCGCCGCCGGGGTGGCCGTCGACGGCTTCGGCACCACGCCCGTCCTGCTCACCGTGGGCGGCTGCTACCTGCTGGTGGTGCTCACCCCACTGCTGGGCGGCCCCTGGCGCACGATGGACCACCCGACCACCCCCACCCGCCCAACACGAGCCCCCACACCGGTCAACTGAACCCCACCCACCCAGGCCCCGTGCCCCTTCCCGTTCTCGGTGATCAAGAGGTTTGCGTCAGCTTCGATCTTCAGATTGACGCAAACCTCTTGATCACTTGACGCAAACTTCTTGATCACCGGGGTGGGGTGGGGCGAGCGGGGCGGGAAGTGGAGTCGGGTGGGCATGACGCGTCTACCGGCGGGCGTGCCGGTCGTGGCACGGGTCGGGAGCGGCCCGGGCGTCGGGGTTGACGCGGTGGCCTTGGGTGTCGGGTGTGCCCGGGTCAGTCGCGGCGCAGGTCGGCCTGGGCGGCGCGGAGCCGGTCGACGGCGGGGTCGGTGCCGGGTGGGACGTGCCGGTCCAGCTCGGCCCAGACCTCGGCGAGGGCGTCGGTCATGGCCCGCAGCTCGGCGGCGTGCCGGCGGGCGCCCTGCCGGTGTGACTCCTCCAGCCGGCGGGCCCAACCCGCGGTCACCGTCCCCAGGCGTTCGTCGTCGGCGCGGGCCTGGGCGGCGCTGCGGGCGGCGGAGGCCGGCACGATCGCGGCGACCGGCCGGGGGTCGCCGTCGCGGGTGACCAGGGTGACCGTGTCGGTCAGCTCGGCCATCGCGATCAGCTGGGTCAGCCGGGTACGCAGCTCGCGCAGCGGCACGGATCGGGGTTGACCACTGTGGTGGGACAGCGCGGGGGCAGCCATGTCCCCATGGTCCGACCGGGGTATGACATTTATCGCCATGACGGTCCGGGTGGGGTGGACCAGGCGTCCACCCCACCCGGGTCGGTCAGCTCACCTGCAACGTCACGTCGTCGATGACGAAGCTGGTCTGCAACGAGGAGTCCTCGGTGCCGGTGAACTTCAGGGTCACCGTCTGGCCGGCGTACGCGCCGAGGTCGAACGAGCGCAGCGTGTAGCCGCTGGCCTTGTTGAGGTTGGAGTACGTCGCCAGCGTGGTGCTGCCGACCTGCACCACCAGCTTGTCGTACGCGACGGTGGTGGTCCGCTCGGCGGTGTCGATGTGCAGGTAGAAGGCGAGGGCGTAGGAGGAGCAGCCGGCCGGCACGGTCACCGACTGGGACAGGGTGTCGGTGCTGGTGCTGCCGTTGCCGTTGAGCCATGCCTTGTAGGAGCCGGTGCGGGCCGGCTGGCTGGACGAGTTGGTGATGACGCCGGAGGTGGCCGTCCACGGCGTGGTGCCGGACTCGAAGCTGCCGTTGCCGACGACCTGCCCGCCGGTGCAGCTACCGGTGCCGGTGACGGTGACGGTGTAGCTGGCCGTGCGGGTGGCCGAGCCGGTGCCGGTCACGGTGAGGGTGAAGCTGCCGAGGCTGGCGCTCGACGAGGCGCTGACCGTCATGGTGGCCGAGCCGCCGGAGGTGACCGACGACGGGCTGAACGAGACGCTCACGCCGCTGGGTGCACCGGAGGCCGACAGGGCGACGGTCTGGGCGCTGCCGCTGGTGGTGGCGGTGCTGACCGTGGCGGTGGTGGAGCCGCCCCGGGTGACGCCACCCGAGGTCGGGCTGACCGCGACGGAGAAGTCGTTGGTCGGGGTGCCGCCGCCGACCGCGAGGTCCCAGATGGCGTACGCGACGCCGTCGGCGCTGCGGTTGAGCCCGGTGGCGTTGATGTTGCTGGTGGTGTCGCAGGACGAGTGGTAGCACGGGTCGTACGCGGCGTTGGCGGTGCCGCCCCACTTGCTGGCCTGGGCGCTGGTCTTGCGGGCGCTGGCCCCCATCGCGTAGCCCGAGGTGGGGATGCCGGCCTGCTGGAACGAGTAGTCGTCGGAGCGGCCCTGGCCCTCGGTGTTCTCCTCCGGCGACAACCCGAGGGAGTCCCAGTACGCCTTGAGCGGCGCGGCGGTGGTGGAGGTGACCCGGTTGATGAAATAGCCGCCGTTGGTCGAGGCGACCATGTCGAAGTTGTAGTACCCCTTGATGTAGCCCTTCTGGGCGGTGGTCAGGGAGTTGACATAGAACTTGGAGCCCTGCAGGCCCTGCTCCTCGCCGTTCCACCAGGCGAACCGGACCCGCTTGCTCATGGTCGGGTTCTGCTGGGCGAGCACCAGGGCGTTCTCCAGCAGCACCGACGAGCCGGAGCCGTTGTCGTTGATGCCCGGTCCGGCGGCGACGCCGTCGAGGTGCGCGCCGAACATGACCACGTCGGTGGTCGGGCCCTGCGGCCACTCGGCGATCACGTTGTTGCCCTGGTAGGTGCAGCTGGTGCAGGTCTGCTCGGTGACCGTGTAGCCGGCGGCCTGGAGCTTGGACTTCACGTAGGCGACCGAGGCGGTGTAGCCGGCCGAGCCGGCCCGCCGGTTGCCGCCGTTGCTGGTGGCGATGCTCTGGAACTGGGCCAGGTGCGCCTGGACGTTGGCGACCTGGACGTCCGGCGCGGCGAGCGCGGCGACGGCCGGCGCGGCGGTGGCCGGCCGGGCGGTCGGGGCGGCCGTGGCCGGTGGCGCGGCCAGGGCGAGCGTCACCGCGGTGACGGCGGCGATCGCCAGGGTTCTGCGCTTCATGCGTGCTCCTCATGGGGGTCGGCGGGGCATCCGCCCGGGCGTCACCGTCCCGTCTGTCGGATGTGACCGGGGGTGGACGGGCGACCCGCGATCCGGGGGTGGGATCGCGGCGGAAACGCCGGGGAAGCAAACACTGACATGTATCAATCTGCGGGTCAATCCGTCGGACGGTGTCACATTCGCGGGCGACACCGCGGGGGTCACCGGGAGCCGGCCACGACCACGTCGGCGCTGGGTGTAGACAACGCGCGTATACGCGGTGTGTATAGTCGCCGGCATGTCCATCGGCCAGACCTTCCTCGGCCTGCTGGAGGCGACCCCCCGGCACGGTTACGACATCAAACGGCGCTACGACGAACACTTCGGCCACTCCCGCCCGGTCGCCTACGGCCAGGTCTACGCGACCCTGTCCCGGCTGTTGCGCGGCGGCCTGGTCGAGGTGGAGGCGGTCGAGCCCGGCGAGGGCCCCGACCGCAAGCGGTACGCCATCACCGAGGCCGGCGTCGCCGACGTGGCGCAGTGGCTGGCCCGCCCGGAACAGCCCGAGCCCTATCTGCAGAGCATCCTCTACACCAAGGTGGTGCTCGCCCTGCTCACCGGCCGCGAGGCCGCCGAACTACTCGACGTGCAGCGCGCCGAGCACCTGCGGCTGATGCGGGAGCTGACCCGGCGCAAGCGCGGCGGCGATCTCGCCGAACAGTTGATCTGTGATCACGCGCTCTTCCACCTGGAGGCCGACTTGCGCTGGCTGGAACTGACCACCGCCCGCCTCGACGACCTGGCCGCGCGGGTGCGCGCATGAGCGCCCCGCTGCTGGTCGCCGAGGGCCTGCACCGCAGCTTCGGCGAGACGGCCGCACTGGTCGACGCCGGGCTGCGCATCGACGAGGGCGAGGTGGTCGCGGTGCTCGGGTCGTCCGGCTCCGGCAAGTCCACCCTGCTGCACTGCCTGGCCGGGATCGTCCGCCCCGACCGGGGCCGGGTCGTCTTCGACGGCCAGGACCTGGTGACGATGAGTGACGCCCGGCGCAGCGCCCTGCGCCGGGCGGCCTTCGGGTTCGTCTTCCAGTTCGGCCAGCTGGTGCCCGAGCTGACCTGCCTGGAGAACGTCGCGCTGCCGCTGCGGCTGGCCCGGGTCCCCCGGCGTGCGGCCGAGCAGCGGGCCGGGCAGTGGCTGGAACGGCTGGAGGTCACCGACGTGGCCGGCAAGCGCCCCGGCGAGGTCTCCGGCGGCCAGGGGCAACGCGTCGCCGTGGCCCGCGCGCTGGTCACCCGCCCCCGGGTGATCTTCGCCGACGAGCCGACCGGAGCGCTGGACTCACTCAACGGCGAACGGGTCATGCGGCTGCTCACCGAGGCCGCCCGGGACAGCGGGGCGGCGGTGGTCCTGGTCACCCACGAGGCACGGGTGGCCGCGTACTCCGACCGGGAGATCGTGGTGCGCGACGGGCGGACCCGCAACCTGGAGGTGGCGGCGTGACCGGTCGGGGCGCGCTCGCGGACCTGGCGATGGGTGCCCGGATGGCCGTCACCGGCGGCCGGGAGGGTTGGACCCGGGCGCTGCTCACCGCCGTCGGCGTCGGCATCGGGGTGGCCATGCTGCTGCTGGCCACCGCCGTGCCCGGGGCGCTCGACGCCCGGCAGGCGCGCGGCGACGCCCGCGACGACCTGCGGTTCGGCGAACAGATCGCGGCCGGTCCCGGCACCCTGCTGGTGCACGCGCTGGACACCGAGTTCCGGGGCCGGCCGGTGCGGGGCCGACTGCTGCGGCCGGAGGGACCGGCCGCCCCCGTCCCGCCGGGGCTGACCGCCCTGCCCGCCCCCGGGGAGGTGGTCGTCTCCCCCGCCCTGCGCCGGCTGCTCGACTCCCCCGACGGCCCGCTGTTCACCCCCCGGCTGGGCGGCGCGCGGGTCACCGGGGCCATCGCCGACGAGGGCCTCGCCGGCCCCAACGAACTGGCCTACTACCAGGGCGACGACCGGCTGTCCGACACGTCCGGGGCGACCCGGCTGGACAGGTTCGGCGGCGGGTTGCCCGGCGAGGGTCTCGGCCCGGTGCTGATGCTGCTGGTGGCGGTCATCTTCGTGGTGCTGCTGCTGCCCATCGCGGTGTTCCTCGGCTCCGCCGTGCGCTACGGCGGTGAGCGACGCGACCGGCGGCTCGCCGCGCTGCGCCTGGTCGGCGCGGACACCACCATGGTGCGGCGGATCGCCGCCGGGGAGGCCGCCGCCGGTGCCCTGCTCGGGGTCGTCGTCGGCATCGGGTTCCTGCTCGCCGGTCGCCAACTGGTCCCGCTGGTCACCCTCTACGACATCAGTGTGTACGCCGACGACATCCAGCCCCCCACCGCGCTGCTGCTGGCCGTCGTGCTGGCCGTGCCGGCGCTGGCCGTGCTGGTGGCGATGCTGGCGTTGCGCGCGGTCGTGGTCGAGCCGCTCGGAGTGGCCCGGCGTAGCACCCCGGTCCGCCGTCGGCTCTGGTGGCGGCTGCTGCTGCCCGCCGTCGGCCTGGCCATGCTCCTGCCCGTGGCCGGTCTGCGCGAGGGCGACGGCGGGGTCACCCGGTGGGTGGTGCCGGCCGGCGCGGTGCTGCTGCTGATCGGCACGGTCACCGTGCTGCCCTGGCTGACCGACCTGCTGGTACGACGACTGCGCGGTGGTCCGGTGTCCTGGCAGCTGGCGGTCCGCCGGGTGCAGCTGGACAGCGCCACCTCCGCCCGGCTGGTCAACGGCATCGCCGTGGCCGTCGCCGGCACGATCGGTCTGCAGATGCTCTTCGCCGGGATCGCCGGGGACTTCACCACCGCCAGCGGGCAGGACACCTCCCGGGCGCAGGTGCAGGTGCAGTTCCTGGACCAGCCGGACCTGGCCCGGGTCCTGCGGCAGCTCGGCGGGGCCGACGGGGTTACCGCTGCGACCGGCACCCTCGTCTCCGTGGCCACCATCGGCTCGCCGGACGGCCCACCGGTGGAGATCCGGGTCGGCGACTGCGCCGCGCTGGCCGAGTTCGCCCGTCTCGACCGGTGCGCGGACGGGGACACCTTCCTGGCGTCCGATCCGAACGACCCGACGGTCATCCCCGCCGACGCGATGCTGGTCGTCCGCGACAACTCCCGGTGGCGGCTGCCCACGGCGGCCCGTGCCGCGCAGGCCCGGCCCGACCCGGCCGGCTGGATGCAGAACGGTGTCCTGCTCACCCCCGCAGCCGCCGCCACTCGGACCCTCGGTCCGCTGCATTCGACCGTCTACCTCAAGCTCGACCCCGCCAAGCCGGACGCGGTCGAACACGTCCGCAACGCCGTCGCCGCGATCGACCTGGCCACCCCCGTGTCCGTGTTGTCCTCGACCATCGAGTCACCCCGGTTCGCCGACATCCGGCGCGGCCTGGCCATCGGCACGGTCGTCACCCTGCTGCTGATCGCCACCAGCATGCTGGTCGGCACGCTGGAGCAGCTGCGGGAACGCCGCCGGCTGCTGGCCATGCTGGTGGCGGTGGGCACCCGACGCAGCACCCTCGGCTGGTCGGTGCTGTGGCAGACCGCCCTGCCGGTCGGGGTCGGGCTGGTGCTGGCGGTCGGGTTCGGGCTCGGCCTCGGCGCGGCCCTGCTGCGGATGGTGCAGGCCCCCGTCACGGTCGCCTGGCCGGTGGTGGGCTTCGCCGTCGGTCTCGGCGCGCTGGCCGTCCTGGCGATCAGCGGGCTGAGCATGCCGCTGCTGTGGCGGCTCACCCGCGCCGACGGGCTGCGCACCGAGTGACCGACCGGTCCGGGTCGGCGACGTCGCCGACCCGGACCGGATCAGGGCGGTCAGCCGGCGTACGGGGTGGCGACGTCGAGGACCCAGGTGACGCCGAACCGGTCGGTGAGCATGCCGAAACCGGGGGCCCACGGCGACGGGCCGTACTCCTCGATCAGGTCGGCGCCCTCGGCGAGCCGGTGCCAGAGCGCGCCGACCTCGTCGGCGTCGTCCCCCCGGACGGCGACGAAGAACCGCTCTCCGGTCAGCGTCGTGCCGTTCTTGCGGGTGGTGGTGGTCGGCGCGGCTGCGGCGGGGGCGCCGGCGGGCACGTCGTAGGCCATGATGGCGAAGCCGTTGTCGGCGGTGACCTGGCCGAAGACGACCCTGTCGGCGTCCGGCAGGTCCTTCGGCATCCCCAGGTCGCCGTAGCTGACGACGGTGCTGCGGCCACCGAAGACGGCCTGGTAGAACTCCAGCGCCGCACGGGCGTCACCCCGGAAGTTGAGGTGCGTGGTGGCGGAGATGGCCATGGTCGACTCCTTGCTGATGGTGCTCGACGCCCGGAAGTGGGCTGGTCAGGAGCAAGATTTGCAGCAGTAGGTGACAGTTTGTGGCACCTACTGCGGGCAGAATCGGACCCATGCCGACCACGTCCGCCCGACTGCTCGCCCTGCTGTCGCTGTTGCAGACCCGCCGGGACTGGTCCGGCACCGTGCTTGCCGAACGCCTCGGCATCAGCCTGCGCACCGTGCGCCGCGACGTCGACCGGCTGCGGGAACTGGGCTACCCCGTCGCCGCCGCCAAGGGCCCCGACGGTGGTTACCGGCTCGACGCCGGCACCGAACTGCCCCCGCTGCTGTTCGACGACGAACAGGCCGTTGCCCTCACCGTCGCGCTCCAGGTCGCGGCGACCGGCGCGGACGACGCACTGGCGGACGCCGCCGCGCGGGCGCTGCAGACCGTACGACAGGTGCTGCCGACCCGGCTGCGGCAGCGGGTCGGGGCGCTCAGCGTGACCGCCGTCGCACGACCCGCCACCACGCCGACCCCGCCGGTCGACGGCGGGGTGCTGCTGGCGCTCAGTGCCGCCGTGCAGACCCGCGAGATCCTGCGCTTCGACTACGGGCCCGACAGCACCGAGCGCCCGGCCCGGCACGCCGAACCGCACCACGTCGTCACCTGGGACGGCCGGTGGTACCTCGTCGCCTGGGACCTCGACCGGGCCGACTGGCGGACCTTCCGCATCGACCGGATCACCCCGCGCCCACCCCACGGGCCGCGCTTCACCCCCCGACCGCTGCCCGGCGGGGACGTCGCCACCTATCTCACCGGGGTCTTCCGGGGGTCGGCCGGCGGGTCGGCGGACTGGCCCTGCCGGGGCACCGTGCTGCTCGACCTGCCCGCGGCGACCGTCGCCCGGTACACCCGCGACGGTCTCGTCGAGGAGGTCACCCCCGACCGGTGCCGGCTCACCCTCGGGTCGTGGTCCTGGGTGAGCCTCGCCGCCGCCGTCGCCCGCTACGACGCCGAGATCACCGTCGTCGGCCCGCCGCCGCTCACCGACGCGTTCGCGCTGCTGGCCGGCCGGTTCACCCGTACCGCCACCGGTGGTGTCGCCGCCGGGAAGTCAGCGGGTTCCGCCGCCGGGACGCGGTCAGGCCAGCAGGGGGAGCGCGGCGAAGGTGTGGTCCCGCCACAGCAGCCGTGACGTCTCCTCCGGGTACGCCACGACCGTCGGCCGCTCGTCGAAGATCCGGGTACGGCGACCGGCGTCGTACGGCGGCCAACCGGGGTCGCCGGTCGCGGCGAACGCCGTCCACGCCCTGCGGAACTGCCTGGACAGCTCGTACGCCGCCGGCGGAGGCGGATCACCGATCAGCATCGCGGGCTGCCCGCTGGTCAGGTTGCCGAAGACCAGCGGCACGTCCAGGCCGTGACAGGCACCGAGGGCGCCGCCCAGGCCCGACGCCGGCCAGGTCAGCTCGTAGAGGTGGGCCCGGCCGCCACCGGCGACCTGCGCCTCGGCCAGGTGCAGGCTCGGCATCCGGAACAGCCAGTCCGCGTTGACCAGCTCGTACAGCTGCTCGTCGGTCGCGGCCGGGAACGCCTCCCGGTAGCGGCGGGCACCGTCCGGGCCCGGGGCCAGCATCCGCAGCGCGGTCCCGGTCTGCTCGGGCGTGACCTGGCCGAGCACGCCGTCGAGCAGGCTGAACAGGCGGTGCTCGTCGCGGGTGTGCCCGACGAGCAGGTCGACGTCGCGGGCGGCACCGTCGGCCAGCGCCCGCCACGGGGTCGCCGGCAGCACGTCACCGTCGACGACCGGCGCGAACGGGATCGGCCGGTGGGTGATCTGACCCCACCGTTCCCGCCACCTGACGATCCCGGCCGAGATCGCCTCGCCCACCGCCGGCAGCCGGTCCGCAGCCACCGTCGACAGGTCGGCCAGGGTCGGTCGTACCCCCAGCTCGGCGGCGCAGGCGGCGGTGACGTCGGCGGCCAGCTCGGGCGAGAGGAACGTCCCCGGGACGCTCTGCGCGACCGCCCGCCGCAACAGCCCGGCGGCGCGCGGCATGGCCAGCAGCGCGGCGACCGAACCGCCGCCGGCCGACTGCCCGAAGACCGTCACCCGTCCCGGGTCGCCACCGAAGGCGCGGATGTTGTCCCGCACCCACTCCAGGGCCGCCACCTGGTCGAGCAGCCCCCGGTTGGCCGGGACCCCGTCGAGCTGCCCGAAACCCTCGAAACCGAGGCGGTAGTTGAGCGTCACCACCACGGTCCCGCCGCCGGCCAGGTGCCCGCCGTCGTACTCCGGGAGGCCGGAACAGCCGACGAGGTAACCGCCACCGGGAATCCACACCAGGACCGGCAACCCCGCCGCCGGGTCCGGCTCCGGCGTCCACACGTTGAGCGTCAGCCAGTCGTCGCCGGTGCCCTGCGGGGACGTCCCGAACGCGTCGGGCTGCGGAGGCGGCGGACCGAAGGCGAGCGCCGGGCGTACGCCCTCCCAGCGGGATACCGGTTGCGGCGCGGCGAACCGGTGGGCACCGACGGGCGGCTCGGCGTACCGGATGCCCCGGAACACCGCGCGGCCCGCCTCCCGGCAGCCGCGCAGCACACCGGCCACGGTACGGACCTCCGGCTCGGACTCCGACGGCATGCTGGCCCCTCCCCCGCTCCCGGTCGGCCGCAGCATCCCAGCGCCCGCCGACCACCGGCAAACCATTTAGGGCCTTCGAACGAGGTCGGTCACCAGGCCTGTCGGCGGGAGCCTCCACTGCGCTCGTGACGCGGGAGCCACCGGTGTCCGGTCAGGCCTCGATCCTGGCGTCAGGGGTCAGGTCGTCGAGGAGCCGGGCGACGTACTGGCGGATCTCGTCGCGGACCTCGCGGACGACGGACAGCGGCTGGCCGGCGGGGTCAGTGAGTTTCCAGTCCTCGTAGCGTTTGCCGGGGAAGACGGGACAGGCGTCGCCGCAGCCCATCGTGATGATCACGTCGCTGGCCTCGGCGGTGTCCCAGTCGAGGATCTTCGGCTCTTCGGCGGTGATGTCGATGCCGACCTCACGCATGGCGTCGACCGCGACGGGGTTGACGTGTTCGGCGGGTTCGGAGCCGGCGGAGCGGACCTCGACGGTGTTCCCGGCGAGGTGGCGCAGCCAGCCGGCGGCCATCTGGGAGCGGCCGGCGTTGTGGACGCAGACGAACAGCACCGATGGCGTGGTGGGCCGGGCGGGGGTGCTCATGGGTGGTGGACCTCTTCCGGTGCTGACGTGGCTAGGTGATGGTGGGGCTGCGGCGTTCGATGAGGATGACGTCGCGCCATCGGTCGTGGTGGCGGCCGAGGCGTTCGCGTACGCCGATGGTGCGGAAGCCGCAGGCGTGGTGCAGGGCGAGGCTGGCGGTGTTCTCGGGGAAGACCCCGGACTGGATGGTCCAGATGCCGGCCTGTTCGGTGGAGTCGATGAGTCGGTGGAGCAGGAGCCGGCCGACGCCTCGTCCTCGGGCGTCGGGGTGGACGTAGACGGAGTGCTCGACGACCCCGGCGTACACGCACCGGTCGGACACCGGGGTGCACGCGACCCAGCCGAGTACGCGGTCGGCAGCCGGGTGGTCGACGGCGACCCAGCGGTGTTCGGGCAGGCGGGTGGCGGTGAACCGGGCCCAGGTGGGTGGTTCGGTCTCGAAGGTGGCGTCGCCGGTGGCGATCCCGTGCCGGTAGATGTCGAGCACCGCCGAGGCGTGCTCGTCGGTCATCGGCACGAGATCGGGGCGGGGCGGTCGGACGCCGGTCATGAGGCGGCCCGTTCCGGCTGCGCCGGTGACAGCTCGACCGCCACGCCGTCCGGCTGTCGAACCGTCGGATACCACCAGGTGGTCGCGGCGACCGCGATCCCGACGGCGGCGAGCTGCGCGGCGACGAACCCGGCCGCCGAGGTGGGGGCGATGCCGGCGAAGGTGTCGGTGAACATGCGGCCGATCGTGACGGCCGGGTTGGCGAACGAGGTGGAGGCGGTGAACCAGTAGGCGCCACCGATCCACGCCCCGACCGCCGCCGGAGCGACCGCGTTCCGGCGGGCACGGGTGAGGGCGGCGATCAGCAGGAGGAGCCCGGCGGTCGCGACGACCTCGGCCAGCCACAGTCCGCCCCCGTCCCGCTGACGGGTGGAGATCGTGACGGCGGGCAACCCGAACATCAGGTGTGCCAGCACCGTGCCGCCGATCGCACCGAGCACCTGCGCCACGACGTACGCGCCGAGATCACGGGTCGACAGACCCGCTCCCGTACGGCGGGCCTGCCACCAGTCGGCGAGCGACACGACGGGGTTGAGGTGGGCACCGGACACCGGGCCGAAGATGAGGATCAGCGCGCCGAGGGCGAACGCGGTGGCGATGCTGTTCTCCAGCAGTTGCAGCCCCACATCGCCCGGCGACAGGCGGGTGGCGGCGATCCCGGAGCCGACCACGGCGGTGACGAGCAGGCCGGTGCCGACCAGTTCCGCCGACGCCCGACGCAGCACGGCGTGCGGCGGGTCGGGCGTCACCGGGTCGGCCCGGTCGACGCAACGGCAGCCGAGACGTCCAGGAGCTGGGACAGGACGGCGAGGCGGGCCGGGACGATCCAGTAGTAGACCCAGGTGCCCCGGCGCTGGCAGTCGATCAGCCCGGCCTCGCGCAGCACCTTCAGGTGGTGGGAGATCGTCGGGCCGGTCAGGGTGAACGCGTCGGTCAGCTCGCACACGCACACCTCGCCGCCGGCCCGCGCGGCGATCAGGGACAGCAGCCGCAGCCGTACCGGATCACCGAGGGCCTTGAAGCCGCGTGCCAGACCGGCGGCGGCGTCTTCCGTCAGGGCCTCGGTGACCATCGGCGCGCAGCAGGCCGACGGGTCGGCGAGGACCGGCAGTTGTTGTCTCGACACCCGTCTAGTTTGACAAGCATCAAACCAGAGTGCAATCCTCTGCCTAGATAGTTATCTAAACAACCGGAGGTGTGGGATGTCCCGCGTCCAGCTCGCCCTGCGCGTCTCCGACCTGGAAGGGTCGATCGCGTTCTACTCGAAGCTGTTCGGCACCGAGCCGGCCAAGCGGCGGCCCGGCTACGCCAACTTCGCCATCGAGGAGCCGCCGCTGAAGCTGGTCCTACTCGAAGGCACCCCGGACCAGGCCACCGCGATCGACCACCTCGGGGTCGAGGTGTTCGACGGCGCGCAGGTCACCGCCGCCACCGACCGACTCACCGAGGCCGGGCTGATCACCCTGACCGAGAACGACACCTCCTGCTGCTATGCCCTCCAGGACAAGGTCTGGGTTCGCGGCCCCGGCGACGAGCGCTGGGAGGTGTACGTGGTCAAGGGCGACTCCGACCAGTACGGCACCTCCGCGCAAACCCCGCCCGCAGCCGACGACGAAAGCACGTGTTGCGAGACCACGTCCCGCAGCTGACGCCTGGGGGCTACACCGGGGGCGGGGTGAGCCAGCCGAGGGGTTGACCGCTGAGGGCGGCGTCGGCCAGGCGGTGCGCGCCGGCGGTCCTCAGTGCCACGCGTGAGCTGTCGATCCAGCGTTGGACGTCGCCGATGCCCTGGTGGCGGTATTCGACCGCCTGAACGAGGCATTCCAGCTTGTCGGCGTCGCGGGCGACGATGGCCTCAGGTGTCTCGCCCGCTTCGTACTCGGCGACGGCGGCGTTGACGAGGTCCGCGACGGCCGGCGGGCAGGCAGCGACCTGGTCGGCGGTGACCGTGGCGTTGGGTGCGGCGGCGAGATAGCGCCTGGCGATGTGCGGGATGTCGGTGATCCGGGTTTCCTGGGTGTCGTGCAGGACGCACAGCATCGACACCCGGGCCGGGTCGGCACCTTCCATGGCGGCGAGCATCATCCCGATCAGCGCGGTCCGGAACGAGTGGTCAGCAATGGATTCGGGGTCTTTGACGCCGGCGAACCACCAACCGGTGCGGGCAGCGCGCTTGAGTACGCCGGCCTCGAAAATGAAGCGCATGACTCCGGCCGCGTCGTGGTCGTCGTTCATCTGCCTGCCCCTGTGCCGGTGACTCCGTCTTCTCGCAGGCTGTAGACGATAGAGGTTGGTTCTTCGGCTGCTTGCACAGTTCCTCTTGATCGATCCGGATCATTCGTTCGGGATGCGAAGGTCGATCCGTGGGGTCAGCGCCCACGTTCGGGCCGAGTGGCCCAAGCCGCAGCGGCGGCGCAAAGCATGAGGCAGACGAACAGGCAACTTAGCGCGCCACACAGCAACATGACCCCAGCCCCGATGCCCTCCATGGGCATCAGCGTAAGCACTCAGCCAGCCGTGCTCGCAGCGTGCCCCATGCAGCGGTCAACGCCAATCAGGTGCGGCGCACTCGACGGGCCGAATAGATCATCTCGACTTAGGGTGATGTCCGTGGACGGACCCCAACGGAACATCCGGAAGTTGCAGGCGAGGGGGACTCGGCGCGCGGCATGTCGGGGTACCGTCCGACGATGTGGCGGCCGGTTCGGTTGCCTGGGCCTCGTGATCTTGGAGTGGCGCTATGGCCTCGTCCGTCGATCCGCGCTTCGGCGCAGCTCTGCGTGAGTTTCGGCAGCGGCGAGGGTTGTCACTTCGCCTCCTGGGACAGCTTGCTCATCGGAGCAAGAGTCATCTGCACGAGTTGGAGGCGGCGCTCAAGGCTCCGACGGTCGACACTGCGCGTCACCTCGACCGGCTCCTCGAAGCGGGAGGTGTGCTTGCTCGGTTGGCGGATGCGCCAGTCGACCACGCGGCCGAGGCCGGTGAACTGCGAGCGAGGGTTGCCGCCAGCGATGTCAGCGCGGACGTGCTCGATCGGATAGAGCAGGGCGTCGACGATCTGGCCAGTTCCTATCCGACGATGGCCCCGGCGGATCTCCTGCCGTTGGTGCGGAGGCATCTTTCGTACGTAGGGCGGCTGCTGGACGGACGGGTGACGCTCGCGCAGCAGCGGCGGTTGCTGGTTGCCGGTGGCTGGCTGGCGGTGCTACGAGCGACGGTTCACATCGATCTGCGGCAGCGGACTGCTGCGGTCGCTCACCTGCGAGCTGCTCGTGATCTTGCCGAACATGCCGAGCATGGCGAGATCCAGGCGTGGTGTCTCGAAACCCGGGCCTGGGACGTGTTGACCCAAGGTGACTACCGGGCAGCACTCGATCTCTCCCGACAAGCGCAGCGAGTCGCTCCGAAGGGGAGTTCCGCCCGCATTCAGGCGACTGCTCAGGAGGCCCGCGCGTGGGCGCGGATCGGGGACGTCGGTGCGACCCGGCGAGCGTTGGACCGGGTGGAGCGGCTGACGGCGAATCTGCCCGTTCCAGAGCGGGCCGAGCACCACTATCGCTACGACCCGGCCAAGGCCGCCGCCTACACGGCCACGACTTTGGCGTGGGCGGGTGACCCCGGTGCCGAGCAGGTGGCACGGGCGGTGCTGACCGAGTTGGACCCGGACGGCGACGGTGGAGCACGGCCCCGCCGGTCCGCGTCGGCCCGCCTCGACCTCGGTCTCGCCCTGGTCGCCGCCGGTCAGCCGGACGAGGCGGTTGCCCTGGGGGCGCAGGCGGTGACGTCCGGACGGGTGGTGCCCTCGAACTGGTGGCGGGCTGCGGAGTTGTTGGCCAAGGTGGAGCAGTCGGGAGCACCAGAGGCAGCGACACTGCGTGACGCGTGCATGGAGTACGCACCTGGGCGGTAGCCAGCAGCGGACAGGACACTCGGTTAGCGGACGTTCACCCTCTGGATCGGTGGCCTGCCTGGCGTGACGCTGGACCTCAGTGAAGCCGGGCGCGGAACGAGGCACGTCAGCAGGTGCCCCCGTGCTCTGAGGACGGGGGGCCAGCCACATGACGGTGACCAGCGGCGCGGAGCAGGCGATCCTCGCGGTCCAGCTTCGCGGGCTCGACGGTTTGTGTGTCGGTTGTCGAGTGTGGTTGGCGCGGCTGTCGGTGTACCCGTGTTGGCAGGTGGACTGGGTGACCAGCCGGCAGGGCCGGGTACGCGTCGCTCTGTTCCCTGGCGGTGTGCGGTGACCAGCCACGGCCCGGTGCTGCCGATCTGGAGCTGCGGCGGATGCGACCGGCCCTGGCCGTGTCAGACCCGCCGGCAGGAACTGCGTGCCGAGTACGCCGACGCGCCGGTGTCGCTGGCCCTCTACCTCGGGGCCTCCTTCGTCCAAGCGGCCGAGGACATGCCCTGGGCACCTGCCGGCCCCCTGCACGGCCGCTTCATCGGCTGGACCAGGCAGCCGCGAGAAGTACAGCAGCGACGTGCCGCAACCGTGCCAGCCGAAGCCGACTGGTAGTAGCGCCACCGGGCCGCACGACCTCGGACGACACCCGACCCGACCGGCCTGCCGACAGTTCACACCCGGGATCGACCCCACGGAGGAACAGCCCGATGCAGCAGGAGTCTGTCGTAAACCCCTGGTCCCATCACCACACCCGGGCAGGCAGTCCCGCCGCCGGGGCCGGAAAGCGGGGGCGCTCGTGATCTCCAACGTCCTGTCGATGGTGTTCGGGGGGTTGGTGCCGGGCTTCCTGCTCGGGTTGCTCGCGTTCCGGGTCAAGTCCCGGTGGTGTCCCCGCTGCGGCGAGTCCACCCACACCATGCCGGTGCCGGGGCACGACCGGTGACCGGCCCCGGCCGGCAGCGCACGGGCAGCGAGCCGCCGATCGGACGGAGGATGGCCGAGTTACGGGCCCGCCGGGGCATGAGCCAGCAGGTCTTCGCCGACCGGATCGGCAAGTCGAAGAGCTGGGTCGACAAGGTCGAACGGGGGGTGCGTACCCTCGATCGGCTCTCCGTCATCGAGACGGTGGCCGGAGCGCTCGGCGTCGCGCCACAACTCCTGCTCACCGGTCGGCACCCGCCGGCACCGGTCACCGACGTCGGTGCCGCCGTGGAACGGATCCGGGCCGCCCTGGCCCGGCACGACGCTCCGGCGTCCGCCCCGGTCGGGGCGGCGGTGCGGCAGCTCGACGACCAGGCGGGCTACGCGTGGACGGCGTACCGCAACGGGCAGCACCCCCAGGTGTTGCGGATGCTGCCCGGCCTCCTCGTCGACAGCCGCCACGCCTGCCACGTCAGCCTGGTGGACCCGCCCGTGCTCGCTCTGCTGGTGCGGGTCTACCGGCTCACCGCCCAGACACTGGTCAAGCTCGGCGACGCACACCTGGCCTGGCTGGCCGCCGACCGCGCCATGATGGCCGCCACCCGCGGTGACCCGATGCGGATCGGGCTCGCGGCGGTGTCGCTCGCGCAGGCGCTCCGCGCGCTGCGGCGGGGCCGGCTTGCCACGAACGCCGCGCTCACCGCCGTACGCCAACTCGACCCGGCGGTGACGCACGGCCACCCGCCGGCGGCGGCCCTGACCGGGACGCTGCTCGTCGAGGCCGCCCTCGCCGCCGCCGGTCACGGCGACGCCGTCACCGCCCACGACCTGACCGAACGCGCCGCCCACCTCGCCGCCGACCACGAACGGTACGACCAGGACGGCGTGACGTTCGGCCCCACCAGCGTCGACCTCGCCCGTGCCCTGACCGCGACCCGCCTCGGCGACCACCATCGGGCCGTCGCCCTGCACCGCCGGGCCACCGACCAGGAGGGTTGGCGGCGGCTCCCCGCCGAACACCGCGCCGCCCACCTCATCGACATCACCCGGGCCCACCTCGACCTCGGTGACCACGACGCTGCCGGGCGGGCCCTGGTCACCGCCGACCACATCGCCCCCGCCGAAATCCGCGCCCGCCCAGCCGCCCGGGCCGCCCTGACCGCCGTGCTCCGCGCCGGCCCCACCCCGGCCGACGTCACCCGCCTCGCCGCCACCATCGGCTTGACCCGCCCCTGACCTGTGCACCTGGTGGCCGGACCAGCCATGGATCTCCTGTGGGGCAGCACAATGACGGCATGAATCTTGCCGTGGTCCGTGCGGATGTCGCCGTGATCGACGATCTGTTGCGGTACATCGCCGAGCGCCCGGTCGACCTCAACGATCCGAACTGGATGGCCGAGCTCCGGCAAGCGCCGCCGCCGCTGGAAGAAGCCGGGGTGGTGGCCGAGGCGTCCGCCGCGCTCGATGCGCTGTTGGAGGCGTACGAGACCGGCGCAGCGCCGGCCCGTGCGGAGGTCCGAGACATCTTTCGGGCCTACCCCTCCTTCCGCTGGGCCGCCCACCTACCGGTGGCGTGGAATTCGGTCGGAGAGTTCCGTCGACGACTCGTCCATGTCTCCGCGATGGATCAGGGTGCCGATCCGCGCGACGAGCTGATGGCGATCTGGTCGCTGTGCAACCGAGCCCGCGAGTGCGCCATCGACGTCGAACCGGTGCTGCGCGAGGTGGCGAACCTGTCATCCGACGCGGATCTCCACGGGTTCGGCTCGATGCAGATGCTGATCATGCGAGGGCTGGAGGTACACGACCTCGGCTAGAAATCGCGACAGGGAGCCTGGCGCGGTTGTTGCCCCGCTGTTACGTCACGGTGCGGGCGCTGTGGCACGGGTGGCGCACCGTCGACCTCGACCGGCCACCGTGGCCGGACACCGTCGACCGGGAGGACACCATGCGTACCACGAGGACCCTGATGGCGGTCACGGCCGTGCTGGCCGTGCTGCTCACCACCGTCGGTACGGCGACCGCCGCCGGCCGGCTCCGCGCCGGCGTCACCGCCGCGCCCTACTGCGGGATCACCTGGGGCAGCACCGGGAAGGCCGGGGGCGACCTGAACCCGGCCCCACTGCTGACCACCCGCACCGGCCAACAGGACTGCTACGACCGGCTGGTCTTCGAGTTCGACGGGAACGCCGACGGCTACTCGGTCGGCTACGGCGAGGTGTTCACCGAGGGGCAGGGGTTGGCGATGTCGCCGTACACGGCGGGCGGGGCGGTGCTGCGGGTGCAGCTGCGGGAGCCGACCGTGGGCTACCCGTACCGGGCCGGCGACCACGTGGCGACGGTGCTCGGCTACCGCACCCTGCGCGACGTCGTCTACGGCGGCACCTTCGAGGGTTACAGCACCTTCGCCGTGGGCGTCCGGGCCCAGTTGCCGTTCCGGGTGCTGCTGCTCGCCGGCCCCGGCACGCACAGCCGGATCGTGCTGGACATCGCCCACCAGTGGCAGGAGTGACAGCCCGCCAGTGGCAGGAGTGAGCGCTCGTGGCAAGCGACCACCGGGCCGGGAGGCCGGCACCGACCGGCCCCCCGGCACCGACCGTTGCGCCGGGGCGGGACCGGCCGTCCCGGCACTACGCTGAGGACGTCATGGACGGCCGGGTGCTGCTGGTCGAGGACGATGCCTCCATCCGGGAGGTCACCGCCCTCGGGCTGCGTCGGGCCGGGTTCCGGGTGAGCACCGCCGTCGACGGTCGGGCCGCGCTGGCCGCCTGGCGGGCCCAACCCGTCGACCTGATCGTCCTGGACGTGATGCTGCCCGGCCTCGACGGCCTCCAGGTCTGCCGGGAGATCCGGCGCAGCAGCCAGGTGCCAATCCTGATGCTCACCGCGCGCGCCGACACCATCGACGTGGTGGTCGGCCTGGAGTGCGGGGCCGACGACTACCTGCGTAAACCCTTCGACCTGCCGGAGCTGGTGGCACGGGTCCGGGTGGCGCTGCGCCGGGGCGACGCCGGGCCCACCGAGCCCGTCCTGACGATAGGGCCGCTGGAGGTCGACCCGGGCCGGTTCGTGGCCCGCCGCGACGGTCGGGAGCTGACCCTCACCGCCACCGAGTTCCGACTGCTGCTGGAGCTGGCCCGCCGGCCCGGTCAGGTGTTCACCCGGGAACTGCTGCTGGACCGGGTCTGGCGGCACTCCCACCTCGGCGACTCCCGGCTGGTCGACGTCGCGGTGCAACGGCTGCGGGCCAAGGTCGACCACGACCCGGCCGCACCCCGGTTGGTCCGCACCGTACGCGGGGTCGGCTACAAGCTCGACCCGGCGTGACGGGAGGACACCGTGGCCGCCCGGGACGCCGTACCGCCGGGACGGTTGCGCCGCCGGCTGACCGTGGCGTTCCTGCTCGTCGCCGGGGTCTCCGCCGGGACGCTGGCCGGTGGGGCGTACCTGATGCTGCGGCAGGCCCGGTTGGACGCCTCCGTGCAGCGCGCCGCCGCCGACGCCCGCTACCAACTGGTGCTGGCCGGCCAGTTCACGCCGCTGACCGAGGCCCGCCGCGCCGAGCTGCTGGCCAGCTTCGAGGGCACCGGCCGGCACGTGCTGCTGGTGACCGACGACACCGTCGCCTCCGACCCGTCGTACGCCCCCTCCCCCGGCCCCGCGCTGCGGTCGGCCGTCGCCGCCGGTCAACTCGGCTACGAACGGATCGCCGCCGGTGACCATCGACAACTGCTCGTGGTGGGCGGGCGGATTCCCGGTACCACCGCCGAGTTGTACGCGATCACCGACGAGACCGAGGTCGTCGGGGAGCTGACCCAACTCCGTACCGCGTTGCTGGTCGGCTGGTTGACGGTGGTGACCGTCGCCGCGCTGGTCGGCCACACCCTGGCCCGGCGCACCCTGGAACCGGTGGGCCGGGCCAGCCGGGCTGCCCGGGCCCTCGCCGAGGGGATGCTCGCCACCCGGCTGCCGGTGCGGGGCCGCGACGAGTTCAGCGACTGGGCGGCGGCGTTCAACGACATGGCCCAGGCGCTCCAGGAGACCATCGCCGACCTGTCCCAGGCCCAGGCCCGGGAGCGGCAGTTCACCGCCGACGTGGCGCACGAGCTGCGTACCCCGGTCACCGCGCTGGTGGCGGCGGCCTCGCTGCTGGCCGACCAGCTCGACGAGCTGCCCGGGGACGCCCGGCGGGCCGCCGAGCTGCTGACCTCGGACGTGGTGCGGCTGCGGGCCCTGGTCGAGGAGCTGATGGAGATCTCCCGCCTGGATGCCGGCGGCGAGCCGTTGGCCGTCCGGTCGGTGGACGCGCTGGCCCTGCTGCGCCTCCTCGTCGACGGGCACGGCTGGGCCGGCCGGGTCCGCGTCGACGGGGTCGCCGCCACCGTGCGGACCGACCCGCGTCGGCTGCGACGGGTGCTGGCCAACCTGGTCGGCAACGCCGTCGCGCACGGCGAGGGCACGCTGCGCGCCAGCACCTCGACCAGCGGCGGGAAGCTGGTGTACGAGGTGTCCGACGAGGGGCCGGGCATCGACCCGGTGCACCTGCCGCACCTGTTCGACCGGTTCTACAAGGCCGACCCGGCCCGGTCGGGGCGGGGCAGCGGGCTGGGCCTGGCCATCGCCCGGGAGAACGCCCGGTTGCTGGGCGGGCAGCTCACCGTGACCAGCACCGTCGGCGTCGGCACGACGTTCCGGTTGACGCTGCCGCACCACGGGCCACCCGGCGACGGTGGCCCGTGAACCGCCGGGCGGTCGTCCTGTTCGTCGCGCTCGCGGTGCTGACCGGCAGCTGTGCCGACGCCCGGTCCGGCACCCTCGGGCCGGCCCCCACCGCCGTCGCACCGGCCCACACCGCCACGGCCCCCGGCACGGCCGCACCCCTGCCGTCGGCTCCGACCGGCCGGCCGACCGCTCCCGACGACACCGGGCCGGCACCGGTGCCCCCGGCCGGCCCCACCGGCGGGGAACCGACCGGGACCGTCACCGTCGAGCTGTGGTTCACCAGGGACGGGACGTTGACGCCGACCCGGCGGACCCGCCCGGCGACGCCCGCCACCTCCCGGCTGGCACTGGCCGAGTTGGCGACCGGTCCCACCGCCGAGGAGGCCGCCGTCGGCCTGCGCACCGGGGTTCCGGCCGGGGTGGCGGTCACCCGGATCGACGGCGGCACCGCGACCGTCGTCACGCCCACCGCCTTCGCCGCCGCCGACGCCCCGCTGCTGCGGCTGCGCCGCGCCCAGGTGGTCTGGACGCTTACCCAGTTCCCCACCGTCCGCCGGGTCGTCTTCACCGGTGCCGACGCCGTGGTGCTCACCCGGGCGGACCTGGCAGACCTGCTGCCGCCGATCGTGGTCACCGAGCCGACCGTCGGCCGGCGGGTCAGCTCACCGGTCACCGTCGCCGGCACCGCCGACGTGTACGAGGCGACAGTGACCGTGCGGATCCTCGACGCCGCCGGGCGGATCCTCGGCACCGGCTTCACCACGGCCGACTGCGGCACCGGTTGTCGCGGCGACTACCGGAGCACCGTCGGCTACCGACTGACCGAGGACGGCGTCGGCGCGGTCGAGGTCTACCAGGTGTCCCCGCGCGACGGGGTCCCGGAGCACGTGGTCCGGATCCCCGTCCGGCTCGCCGCCGCCTGAGTCACCGACGCCGGCACACCGGGCCCGCCCGGGGCTCCGCACCCAGGTTCTCCGGCCGGCCCCGCGCCGTCGGCGTCGTTGCCCCGAAAGTGCGACCGGCTCCAGATCCGGCTGTGGGTCACCGACCCCGTCGATAACGTGAGGCCGAGATCGGCTCGGGTTTCCCCACCTCGGGCAGGTTCCCACCGTCACGGAAGGCGCGTCATGCCCGGTTCCTCCTCGGCCAGGCCGGGCGCATCCGACGCCGGGGCGTCGACTGCGGCGCACCCGCGACGCTGGCTGGTGCTGGCGGTCATCGCCGTCGCCCAGCTGATGGTCGTCCTCGACGCCACCATCGTCAACATCGCCCTCCCGCAGGCCCAGGCCGAACTCGGCATCTCCGACGCCGACCGGCAGTGGGTCGTCACCGCCTACACCCTGACCTTCGGCGGGCTGCTGCTGCTCGGCGGCCGGATCGCCGACTTCTGGGGGCGTAAGCGCACCTTCGCCACCGGCATGGTGGGCTTTGCGCTCGCCTCCGCCATCGGTGGCCTGGCCACCACCGGCACCCTGCTCTTCGCCGCCCGTGCCCTCCAGGGCGTCTTCGGCGCGCTGCTCGCCCCCGCAGCGTTGGCGCTGCTCACGGTGATCTTCACCGAGACGACGGAGCGGGCCAAGGCGTTCGCCGTCTACGGCGCCATCTCCGGTGGCGGCGCGGCCGTGGGTCTGGTCCTCGGCGGGGTGCTCACCGAGTACGCCGACTGGCGCTGGTGCCTGCTGGTGAACATCCCGATCGCCGCCGTCGCCCTCGCCGCCACGATCCCGCTGGTGCCGGAGAGCCGGGCGCACGGCGACACCCGGTACGACGTCCCCGGCGCCATCGCGGTCACCGCCGGGCTGGTCAGCCTGGTCTACGGCTTCACCAAGGCCGCCGAGGACGGTTGGGACGCCCCCGCCACCATCGGTTTCATCGCCGTGGGGGTGGTCCTGCTGGCGATCTTCGTGGTGATCGAGAGACGCTCCCGCCACCCGCTGCTGCCGCTGCGCATCCTGCTCGACCGCAACCGGGGTGGCGCCTACCTCGCCTCCACCCTGATCGGCGCGGGCCTGTTCGGCGCGTTCCTCTTCCTGACCTTCTATTTCCAGGTGGTGCTGCGCTACACCCCGGTCGAGGCCGGCCTGGCGTCGCTGCCGGTCACCGGGGGCGTGCTGATCGCCGCCGGGGCGGCCAGCCAACTGCTGCCCCGCCTCGGCGCGAAGCCGCTGATGCTGGCCGGGGCCGCCCTCGCCGCCGGCGGCATGCTGCTGCTCACCCGGATCGACGTTGACACGTCCTTCGTCACCCACCTGCTGCCCGCGCAGGTGGTCATGGGCCTGGGCCTGGGCTTCACCTTCGTGCCCCTGTCCAGCCTGGCCCTCTTCGGCGTGCCGGAACACGACGCCGGGGCGGCCAGCGCCACCCTGAACGCCACCCAGCAGATCGGCGGGTCACTGGGCACCGCCCTGCTCAACACCATGTACACAAGCGCGGTCACCGCGTACCTGGCGACCCGGGTGCCGGACCCGGTCACCCAGGTCCGGGCGTTGGTGCACGGCTACACCGTCGCCTTCGCCTGGGGTGCCGGGCTGATCCTGCTGTCCGGGATCAGCACCCTGCTGCTGATCAGGGTACGCCGCCACGACCTGGGCTCCGGGGGCATGACGCACCTGGGCTGAGCCCTCGCAGACCGCGCAGCGCCGGCCCGTGCACCGCAGACCGTGCACCGCAGACCGTGCGGCGCGGACGGGCCCCGCAGACCGTGCCCCGACCAGGATTCGAACCTGGGCTCTCCGGTTTCGTAGACCGGCGCGCTGTCCGCTGCGCCACCGGGGCTCACGACCGACGCCCGGGGGCGTCGGCCGGTCTAACCCTTCACACACACCACCTGCTTGAGGTGGGCCACCACCTCGACCAGGTCGTCCTGCTGCGCCATCACCTCGGTGATGTCCTTGTACGCGCCGGGGATCTCGTCGACCACCCCGGTGTCCTTGCGGCACTCCACCCCGGCGGTCTGCACCGCCAGGTCGTCAACGGTGAACGTCCGCTTCGCCTGCCCCCGCGACATCCGCCGCCCGGCCCCGTGCGACGCCGAGCAGTACGCGTCCTCGTTCCCCCGCCCCCGCACGATGTACGACCCGGTGCCCATCGACCCCGGGATGATGCCCAGGTCCCCCCGGCCGGCCCGGATCGCCCCCTTGCGGGTCACCAGCACGTCCACCCCGTCGTAGTGCTCCTCGGCCACGTAGTTGTGGTGGCAGGAGATCGGCTCCCCGTAGCTGACCTGCGGGAACGTGTCCCGCACCACGCCGCAGAGCAGGGCCAGCATGACCGCCCGGTTGCGCCGCGCGTACTCCTGCGCCCACCACAGGTCCCGCCGGTAGGCGTCCATCTCCGGGGTGCCGGCGAGGAACACCGCCAGGTCCCGGTCGGGCAGGTCGGCGTTGTGCGGCAGGGCACGGGCCACCCCGATGTGCCGCTCGGCCAACTCCTTACCGATGTTGCGGGAACCGGAGTGCAGCATCAACCAGACCTGCCCGGCGTCCGGACCGTCCTGCTCGACGCAGACCTCGATGAAGTGGTTGCCCCCACCGAGGGTGCCGAGCTGGTGCCGGGCCCGGCTCTCCAGCTGCGCCACCTTCCGGTCCAGGGTCGAGAACCGGCCCCAGAAGTCGTCCCAGCCACGCTGCTCCAGGCCCCGGACCCGGCGCGGGTCGACCGGGTCGTCCCGCTTGGCGAAGCCGACCGGCACCACCGCCTCGATCGCGCTACGCAGCGGTGCCAGGTTGTCGGGCAGGTCGGCGGCGGTGAGCGAGGTCCGGACCGCGCTCATCCCGCAGCCGATGTCCACGCCGACGGCGGCCGGCGAGACGGCCTGCCGCATCGCGATCACCGAGCCGACGGTGGCGCCCTTGCCGTAGTGCACGTCGGGCATCACGGCGACGCCCTGCACCCAGGGCAGCGCGCCGATGTTGCGCAACTGCTGCGCCGCCTGCGGCTCGATGCCGTACGGGTCGGTCCAGACCCGTACCGGCGCCTTCGTGCCCGGCAGCGGGGTGAATGCCATGATCGTTCTCCTCGTTCCTGGGAGCAGGGGGACAGGATTCGCACCTGCGACCGTCGGGTGTGGAATCCGGTGCGCTACCCGTTGAGCTACACCCCTCGGCGGGTGTCGGGGATCGAAAAAGCCGCCCGTTCCCCTGGTGGGGTGGGCGGCTGCGCAGGTCGCGCTGGCGCTATCCGCGCCGCCACCCCGATCGCCACCGACAACCCCGGGCTCGTTCGCCGGCTGTCAACAGCACGCCGCCGCGCGGCTGGGACCGCGTGGTCTCGGTGCTGAGGTACGGCGACACGGTGTGCTCCCCGGTTGGTCGGTGTGGCGTCGACGTCGAACCTAGGCGCGCACCCACCCGGGCCGCAACAGATATCGGTAGCTGCCGGCTATCGGGGCTCGCACATCCTGGACAGGATGTCGAGCCAGACGCTGCCCACGATGGCGACCGGGTAGGCCGCCTCCCGGACCTGCCCGTCGGCGGTCTGCACGGAGAGTGGATGCGTCGACCGGCCCGCGCCCGGGGGTGTCGAGGTCGATCACGGCGTCCTCGGTGGGCATGGCGACAGCCTAGGGCCGACGGCGGCGACGTCGTGTCCGGCAGGGCCGGCACGCGGTACGGTCCATGGCCATGGCATTGATGCGGTGCGAGTTCGACTCCGAGGCCCTGGGCATGAGCACGTCGATGACGGTGATCCTGCCGCAACCCGACCCGGCACGGCCGACGCCCACGGGGCCGGCCGACGCGGGCCCGCCGGTGCTCTACCTGCTGCACGGGCTCAGCGACGACGACACCGCCTGGACCCGCCAAACCTCGATCGAACGTTACGTGGCCCCGCTGGGTCTGGCCGTGGTGATGCCCCAGGTCGGCCGCAGCTTCTACACCGACGAGACGCACGGCAACCGGTACTGGACGTTCCTCACCGAGGAACTGCCCGAGGTCTGCCGGTCGTTCTTCCGGCTCTCCGACCGCCGGGAGGACACCTTCGTCGCCGGGCTGTCGATGGGCGGCTACGGGGCGGTGAAGTGGGCGCTGCGGCAGCCGGAACGCTTCGCCGCCGCAGCCAGCCTGTCGGGGGCGCTCAACGTCGCCCACCGCCGCTACAGCCCCGACCGGCCGCTCGACCCGGACGTCTGGCACACCGTCTGGGGTGACGCCCCGACCGCCGGCCCCGACGACGACACCGTGGCGCTGGTCGGCCGGGCCGGACCCGACACTCCCCCGCTCTACGTCGCCTGCGGCACCGAGGACTTCCTCTACGACGACAACGAGCGCTTCGTCGCCGCCGCCCGGGACCGGGGCGTGCCGGTGACCGTGGACTTCTCCCCCGGCGACCACGACTGGCCGTACTGGGACGCCACGATCCGCGACGTGCTGGCCTGGCTGCCGCTGCGCACCCGGCCCCCCGTCAGCTGAGCCGACGGGCGCGGCACCACCGACGGCGGCACCGCCACCGGGCTGCACGGCGCAGCGGCGCCACGGTGGGCGGTCAGACTCCCACGCTGCCGTCGACCGCCTCCCGCAGCAGGTCGGCGTGGCCGTTGTGGCGGGCGTACTCGTGCATCATGTGCAGCATCACCAGCCGCAGCGACACGTCCTCACCCCAGCGTGCCTGGTGGCCGGTGACGTCGAGCGAGGACGCCGCCAACTCGATACGTCGGGAGTGCGCCACCTCCCGCTGCCACGCCGCGAACGCCTCCGCCCCGGTGGACCCGGTCGGGTCGTACGCCTGCTGGTAGTCGCCGGTGTCCGACCAGAGCAGCGGCACGTCCTGCGCGTCGATCACCCGCCGGAACCAGGCGCGCTCCACCTCGGCGAGATGCCGCAACAGGCCGAGCAGGGTCAGCTGCGACGACGGCACGGCCCGCTGGCGCAGTTCCTCGTCGGTCAGGCCCTCGCACTTCATGGCGAGGGTGGCCCGGTGGAAGTCGAGGAAGGCACGCAGCGTCTCCCGCTCCCCGGCGAGCAGCGGCGGGCCGATCCGTTCGGTGGTCATGTCGGGTCCTTCACGGGACGGGACCGCCCCGGGCGGGCGGCCGGGAGCCGTCGGGCAGCCTAGCGGCCGATGGCTGCCCGACCCGCCGAAGTTCGTGCCGACCGGACGTGCGGGTGCTGGTCACCCGGCCGGCGTGGTGACGCGGCGGGCGCGGATCACACCGTCGGGTGGTGCCGGTGGTGGGCGTCCCGGCGACGTCCGTCCCGGGCCGGCGACCGGGCCGCTCAGCGGGGCAGGGACGCCCGGGCCACCGGGAAGTCGAAGTAGGTGTCGGGGTAGGGCTCGTCGGCGTACCGGTAGTGCCACCACTCCCGGTCGTAGTTGACGAAACCCTCCTGCGTCATCAGGCGTTCCAGCAGCTGCCGGTGGGTCCGGGCGGCCCCGGTGACCCGGGCGTCGGCGGTGTGCGCCAGCGGGTCGAAACAGTCGAAACCGGTGCCCATGTCGAGGCTGCCGTCGGCGAACCGTCGGTCGGCCGGGTCGGTGCAGGCCACCAGCGGCTGGCCCGGGGCGTACGAGGCGCGGGGCGGGGCCGGGCGGGGCTCCAGGGTCAGGTCGAGGGTGCTGCCCCGGCTGTGCGCGGTGGGGGCGCCGAGGTAGCCGTCGGCGAACAGCTTCGACTTGGCCACCCGGGGATAGAACTCCGCCTTCGTCTGCTGCGCTGCGGGGTCCTTCGCCCAGCGGACGAACTCGTCGGCGGCGCGCTGCGGCCGGTAGCAGTCGTACACCCGCAGGCTCAGCCGTTGGGCGCGGGCGGCGTCCTGCACCCGGCGCAACGCCTCGGCGGCGGTACGGGTGAGCAGGCACAACGGCTCGTCGTAGCCGTCCACCGGGCGGCCGACGAAGTTGTGCGGGCCGGCGTAGCGGATGTCCACGACGATGCTCGGGTCGACCTCGGACAGCAACACCACGTCGGTGGGGGCACGTGGTCCGGTCGGGGTGGGCGTCGCGGCGTCCGCCTGCGGTGCGGGCTGCGGTGGCCGGTCGCAGCCCACCGCCACGAGCAGCACCGTGACGACCAGCAACCGGGCCAGCACCCACCGGGGGTGCTCCGCCCCGCGTCTCACCGCCGTCGGCGGACGTCGTGGGGTCGGTGGCGCAGGGCGAGCAGCAGCCCGGCGAGCCCGGCCACGACGGCGGCCAGGGAGACCGCGACCAGCGGACGTGACCAGGGGTGACCGGACGGGTCGAGCCGGCCCGGACCACCGGCGGCGGCCAGCGGGGGCGGGGGGACGGCGGTCCCGGACGGGCCCGCCGTCAGCTCACCCGGGTTGACCAGTCGACCCACGGCCGCACCCCGGGGCACCCCGAACCCCCAGTCCAGCAGGGCCGCCCCCTGCTCCCAGCCCCGTTTGTCGACGACCTCCGCGCCGAGCAGGGTGACCACCAGCCGCCGTCCGCCCCGCTCGGCGGCCCCGACGTAGGTGTGCCGGGCCAGGTCGGTGTAGCCGGTCTTGCCGCCCAACGCCCCCGGGTAGCGGTAGAGCAGCTGGTTGTCGTTCTGGATCGGGAAGGCCTTCTCGCCCAACGCCGGCTGGGCCGGGATCATCGCCTCCCGCGTGGTGTCGTAGCGGCGGAAGGTGGTGTCGGCGAAGCAGGCGCGGGCGATCAGCGCCAGGTCGTACGCGCTGGTGAACTGGCCCGGCCCGTCCAACCCGGACGGGGTCACCGCGTGGGTCTGCAACGCGCCGAGCTGCCGGGCGTGCGCGTTCATCGCCCGCAGCCCACCGGGCAGCCCGTCGGGGCCACCGCCGAGGCGGGCCAGCGCGTTGGCCGCCTCGTTTCCGGACTTGAGCAGCAGGCCCAACCAGAGGGTCTCGATCCGGTACCGGCCACCCTCGGCGAAGCCCACGGCGGAGCTGCCGGGCTCGATGTCGAGGTCGCCGGGGGTGAGGGTGACCACCTGCCGGGGGTCGAGGGTCGGCAGCACGGTGGCGGCCAGCAGCAGCTTCTGCACGCTCGCCGGGGTGCCGTGTTCGTGCGGGCCGCAGCCGCCGAGCACGTCGCCGCTGTCCAGGTCGGCGACCAGCCAGGAGGTGGCCGGTACGGCGGGCGGCCTGGGTGTCCCGGCCGGCCGGACCTGGCCCGTGGTGGCCAGGGCGGGGCCGCCGACCGCCCGGTCGGCGGCCTCCGTGTGGGGCGGGACCGGTCGGGGCGGCCGGGACACCGCCGGCACCGGCGCACACGGACCGGTGGTCACCGCCCCGGCGGCGTCCGCCACACCGGCGGGTGCGACGACCGGCGACAGCAGCACGACGGCGATGACGGCGGCGGTACGTCCCCGAACTCTCACGCTGACGAAGGTAGTGACACCCGCCCCGCCGGTCCGGTGATCCGGCGAATCCCACCCGGTGGGGCGGCCGGGTCGCTAGCATGCGCCGGTCGACGGGGTGGCGCCGCCGGTCGGACCCGGGTCGGGGCCGATGGGCCGTGGCAGCTGCCAGCAGCCGGACGGCGGCGGGAGGTGTCGACGACGGTGGATGGGGGTAGCGGAGGGTAGGCACCGGTGAAGGAGGAGACCATGACCGATCCCCGTTACGCCCCGATCGGCCTCGCGGTCGGTAACGACCTGGTCGACGTCGACGACGTCGACACCCGTCCCGTGGTGGGTGCGGACGACGCCCGCGCCGACGCCGCCCGCGCCGGCGCGGAGGTGGACCTGTCCGACGGCACCCGGGACGGCGACGGCGTGCCGGTCGGTACGGCCGACGCGGACGCCGACCGGACCCGGGCGGCAGGCGAGCAGGGCTGACCGTCGGGCGGGGGTGGTCGCCCGCCCCCGCCCGGCAGGTGCGCCGGCCCGTCGGGCTGAGCCCGCACCGGCCGGCTCACCGGCGACCCGGGGTGCCCGCACCGGAGGGTGCGGTGGCCCGGGCCGCCGGGGCCGGACTGCTCAGTGGCCTCGGATCGCGCGGTGGATCTGCACCGGCAGGGCCGGGGCACCGTCCACCGGCGCGGGGTCCTCCGGGGTGGGCGCGATGCCACCGGCGGCGATCTTGTCCAGGGTCTTCAGCCCGGCCACGTCGATGGTGCCGAAGACGGTGTAGTTGGGGCGCAGCGCCGAGTCCGACTGGACCAGGAAGAACTGGCTGCCGTTGGTGTCCGGCCCGGCGTTGGCCATCGCGAGCGTGCCCCGGGCGTAGAGCCGGCGCACGCCGGTCGGGTCGGTCGGCGCGGGCGGCAGGTCGGTGGGCAGTTCGTCGCGGTAGCGGTAGCCCGGCCCGCCCTCACCCGTGCCGGACGGGTCACCGCACTGGAGCACCTTGAGCGTCGGGTAGGCGGTCAACCGGTGACAGGGCGTCCAGTCGTAGAACCGGTGCCGCGCCAGGTGCAGGAAGCTCTGCACCGTGCACGGGGCCTGCTCCCGGTCCAGGGTCAGGCCGATCGGTCCGTGGCTGGTGCGCAGGGTGACCCGGACCGTGCCCTCGTCCGGCGTCCGGCGCGGGTCCCGCGGCAGCGGCACCGGCCGGGCCGGTGGTTCGTCGGGCGTGGAGGTGTACGCGCACGGCCCCTTCGTGGTCCGGGCGGCGCTCGGCCCGTCGGCGGGCGCGGCGACGGCGGCGGTGCCACCGGCGACGACCAGTGCCGCCGAGGCCAGCGCCACCCCGGCGAGGCGGGTCAGCCGGCCGGCCGGACGCGACCCGGCGGCGAACGGTCGGGGTTCACTCGACACTGTGGTCCTCCTGGACTCGTGGTACCGGAGAGGCGGGCGGTACCGCAACGACCGGAGTCTATGGAGGGCCGGCCCGGTTGTCGACGCTGATCGACACCGGGCGGGGCGGCACCGCCGGTCCCCCGGGCGGGCCGCCGCGGGTCTCCGCGCGCCGCAGCCGGCAGTGCCGGCGGTCAGTCCCAGGCGACGCGTCGGCGGACCCGGCGACGGGTCCGCCGACGACCGACAGCGAACAGGACGGCCAACACCCCGACCAGGGCCGCCGCACCGCCGATCACCGCCGTGCCGAGCCAGTGCGGTGCGCCCACCGCCGCACCGGCGGGACCCGGGGCGGCGGCCACCGGGGCGGACGGCGACACCGACGCGCGGGGGGTGGTCACCTCCCCCGGCTCGACCAGCCGCCCGACCGAGGCGTCCCGGGGCAGGCTGAAGCCCCAGTCGAGCAGCCGCGCCCCCTGCTCCCAGCCACGCACCGGGCGGGCCTCCGCACCGAGCAGGGTCACCACCAGCCGACGCCCACCGCGTTGCGCGGCTCCGACGTAGGTGTGCCGGGCCAGATCCGTGAAGCCGGTCTTCCCGCCCAACGCCCCCGGGTACCGGTAGATCAACTGGTTCTCGTTCTGGATCTGGAAGCCGGGCTTGCGCAGTGCGGGTTGGGCCGGGATCTGGGTCCGCTCGGTCAGCGCGTACCGGCGGAAGGTGGGGTCGGCGAAACAGACCCGGGCGATCAGCGCCAGGTCGTACGCGCTGGTGAACTGGCCCGGCCCGTCCAACCCGGACGGGGTCACCGCCCGGGTCTGCCACGCGCCGAGCCGACGGGCCTCGGCGTTCATCTCGCGGACCCCGGCGGCGGAGCTGCCCGCGCCCAGCCGGGCCAGCAGGTTGGCCGCGTCGTTGCCGGACTGCAGCAGCAGGCCGAGCCAGGCGGTCTCGACCGAGTAGCGGCCACCGTCGAGCAGGCCGACGGCGGAGCTGCCGGGCTCGATGTCCAGGTCGGCGCGGGTCACCGTGACCACCTGTTTCGGGTTCAGCTTCGGCAGCATGGTGGCGGCGAGGAGCAGCTTCTGCACGCTGGCCGGGGTGGCGTACGCGTGTGGGCCGCAGCCGCCGAGGACCGCTCCGGTGTCCAGGTCGGCGACCAGCCACGACGTCGCGGTGACCGGCGGTGGCGCGGGCGTGCCCGGGGGAACGGTCAACCCTGGGGTGGCCAACGACTCTCCGCCCACCGTCTGCTGCTCGGGCACCGCCGGCGGCGGCGCGGGCCGGGGAGGCCGGGTGACCTTCGGCGTCGGCAGCTTCGGGCACGGCACGACGGTCGCGCGGGCCGAGCCGGCGCGGCCCGCGACGCCCGCGTGCGCGGGGACCGGCAGTGCCACGGTGAGGAGTACGGCCGCGACGGCGGCGGCCAGGACCCGGGCTCTCATGGTCAGGCACCCTACCGAGGCGGGGCGTCGCTCTCCCAGGGGGCGCGACCGGCCCGACGGGAGCGGGTCGCCTCACTGTCGATGACAACAGCATTACTCCACGTTACCGAAATTGCTGCCGCAGGGCACGGGCGGGATCGCTCCCATGCGCTCTGAGCTGCGGTTTTACCGACGACCACGGAGTGCGACCGGAAGCTCACCGAAATTCTTGAACGATCTCCGAGTGGTCCCCGTATCCATCGCCGCAAGGACGGACCGGGGCGCTGCCGAGTACGAGGCGGCGGACGACGGCCCACCTTCACCCCAGCCACCGTCGGACCGACCGGACGCGACACCCGTCGACGGTCCGCCGGAGATCAGAGGAGAGGTACATGGCCAGGCCAATGCGGAAGAATTCCGTTCTCAAGCTCGGCGGAGTGGGCGCCCTGGCGGTGCTGCTCCTGGGTGGCGGCCTGCAGCTCGCCTCCGCAGCCGAGAACACCGGCAGCAGCGCCGCGCAGACCGTGAACTGCCCCACCGTACGGGACAAGCTGCCGGCGGTCCCGGCGGCGGCCGCCGCCGGGGTGGAGCGGGAACTGGCCAACCTGGACGAGGAGATCGCCCGGCAGAACGAGCGGCTGGCCAAGCAGGCCGCCGACCCCCAGGGCGGCGCGAACTTCATCAACAACGCCATCCTCGGCCCGCTGAAGAGCAAGCGCGTCGCGGTGCTGGACCGCATCGAGATCAACTTCAACCGGGTCGGTGCGCAGCGGCCCAATCTGGACAGCCTGGCCACCTGCGGGTTGAACGCCCCGGGCGTCGCCAGTGTGCTGAACAGCTCCGTCAAGGCCGGCAACGCCGCCACCGGCGGGAACAACACCACTGCCGCCGCCCAGACGGTGAACTGCCCGACGCCGCAGATCCCCGCCGTCCCCGCCCAGGCCGCCGCGAACGTCCAGGCCGAACTGGCCAACCTCGACAAGCAGATCGGCGAAGCCAACGCCCGCCTCGCCCAGCAGGCCGCCAACCCCCAGGGCGGCGCCAACTTCATCAACAACGCCATCCTCGGCCCGCTGAAGGACAAGCGCCAAGCCGCCCTCGACCGCATCGAGATCGCCTTCAACCGCGTCGGCGCACAACGCCCCAACCTCGACAACTTCGCCGCCTGCGGCCTCAACGGCGCGGGTGCCGGGAACGCGGGCGCGGGCAACAACGGTGCCGGGAACAACGGCGCGGGCAACAACGGTGCCGGCAACAACGGCGCGGGCAACAACGGCGCCGGCAACGCGGGGAACGCCCGGACGGTGAACTGCCCGACGCCGCAGATCCCCGCCGTCCCCGCCCAGGCCGCCGCGAACGTCCAGGCCGAACTGGCCAACCTCGACAAGCAGATCGGCGAAGCCAACGCCCGCCTCGCCCAGCAGGCCGCCAACCCCCAGGGCGGCGCCAACTTCATCAACAACGCCATCCTCGGCCCGCTGAAGGACAAGCGCCAAGCCGCCCTCGACCGCATCGAGATCGCCTTCAACCGCGTCGGCGCACAACGCCCCAACCTCGACAACTTCGCCGCCTGCGGCCTCAACTGACCGGTCACTCACGGACGGCCCGGCGGATCATCCGCCGGGCCGTCCGGCTGTGCGCACCCACCCCGGCACACCCGACGTCCCACCCGGCTCAGCACGCCCCGCCGTGGTCAGCGCTCCCCCATCCAGCTCAGTGCGTCCCGACCGACCCGGTACGCCTCGGCCGACTCCAGCGCGCCTCGGTCGGCTCAGTGCGTCCCGGCCGGGCCGGTTTCGGCGAGGTAGTCGGCCAACGCGGCGGAGCCTCGCAGCCGACGCACGCTGCGGACGTGCAGGTCCTGCTCCCGCCGGGCGAGTTCGGCCCGCACCCGGTCCGGTCGGCCGGTGCTGCGCAACTCGTCGAGGACCGCGGTGATGATGTCGAACGGGTACCCGCCCCGACGCAGCAGCGCCACCACCTGCGCCGCCCGCCACTCGGCCACGTCGTACACCCGGTAGCCGGTGCCCCGCTGCCGGTGCGGGCGGAGCAGGCCGCGCTGCTCCCACAGGCGCAGCTGCGAGGTCCGCACCCCGACCTGGGCGGCCACCACACCGATCCGGGCGTCCCGGCGGGGCACAGCCGCCGACGGACTGTCCAGCACCGTCTCGAAGGCGCCCAGCACCCGGGCGATCTCGGCCCGTTCGCGGTCCAGCTCGGCGTGCCCGGCGTCGAGCGCGGCGAGCGCCGCCGGCAGCTCACCCCGGTGCACGGCGGCCAACACCTCCCGGGTACGCGCCCAGCCGTGCCCCTCGGCCATCCGCCGGGCCACGGCCAGCGCCCGGACGTGGCGTTCGGTGAACATCCGGTAGCCGCTCGGGGTGCGGTCGGCCGGTGGTAGCAGTCCGTCGGCCAGATAGTTGCGCACCTGCTGGGTGGAGATCCCGGCACTGGCCGCGACGTCGACCAACCGCCACCGTCGCTCCCCCATCCGGCCCCTCCGCTCGCCCCCGTCCAGCCTAGTGGTTGCCATGTGGTTTGAGACTTTCCACCCACCTGCACCCGGTCGGCTCGGCGTGCTCCGACAGAAGTCTCAACAGGAGCATGAATGAGAAAATCGAAGGTATGGAGCAATCAGCACGGTCCACCGCCGACCACCACGACATGATCGAGGTACGGGGCGCCCGGGAGAACAACCTCACCGGCGTCTCCGTCGACATACCCAAGCGACGACTCACGGTCTTCACCGGGGTCTCCGGGTCGGGGAAGTCCTCCCTGGTGTTCGGCACCGTCGCCGCCGAGTCCCGCCGCCTGATCAACGAGACCTACAGCGCCTTCCTCCAGTCGTTCATGCCGAACCTGTCCCGCCCCGACGTCGACTCGCTGCGGAACCTGACCCCGGCGATCGTGGTCGACCAGGAACGGATGGGGGCGAACTCCCGCTCCACCGTGGGCACCGCGACCGACGCGTACGCGCTGCTGCGGATCCTGTTCAGCCGGCTCGGCGAGCCACACGTCGGCGGGGCCGGGGCGTTCAGTTTCAACCTCGCCGAGGGCATGTGCCCCACCTGTGAGGGGCTGGGCCGGGTCTCCGACCTCGACGTGTCGGCCATGGTGGACGTGGAACGCTCGCTCAACGACGGGGCGATCCTGGTGCCGAACTTCGCCGTCGACTCCTGGTACTGGCAGACCATCGTCGGGTCCGGCCTGTTCGACCCGGACGTCAAGCTCCAGGACTTCACCGCGCAGCAGTGGGCGGACTTCCTGCACAAGCCGGCCACCAAGATCAAGGTCGGGACCAACAGCTGGACGTACGAGGGGCTGGTGGTGAAGGTCCGCCGGCTCTACCTGGCCAAGGACCGGGAGTCCATGCAGCCGCACATCCGCGCCTTCGTGGACCGGGCGGTCGCCTTCGCCACCTGCGCCGCCTGCGGCGGTGCCCGGCTCAACGCGGCGGCCCTGTCGTCGAGGATCGCCGGGCACAACATCGCCGAGTGCGCGGCCCAGCAGATCAGCGACCTGGCGGAGTTCGTCGGCGGGATCGACGCCCCGTCGGTGGCGCCGCTGGTGGCCGACCTGCGCGACACCCTGGACTCGCTGGTGGAGATCGGCCTCGGCTACCTCAGCCTGGACCGGGAGTCCGGCACCCTCTCCGGCGGCGAGGCGCAGCGGGTGAAGATGGTCCGCCACCTCGGGTCCAGTCTCTCCGACGTGACGTACGTGTTCGACGAGCCGACGGTGGGGCTGCACCCGCACGACATCAACCGGATGAACGACCTGCTGTTGCGGCTACGCGACAAGGGCAACACGGTGCTGGTCGTGGAACACAAGCCGGAGACCATCGCGATCGCCGACCACGTGGTCGACCTCGGCCCGGGAGCCGGCGCGGCGGGCGGTCGGATCTGCTACACCGGGGACGTGACCGGGCTACGGCGCTCCGGCACGCTGACCGGCCGGCACCTCGACCACCGGGTCACCCTGCGGACCGCCGTCCGCACACCCACCGGTCACCTGCCGATCCGGGGCGCCGACCTGCACAACCTGCGCGACGTCGACGTGGACCTGCCGCTGGGGGTGCTGACCGTGGTCACCGGCGTAGCCGGCTCGGGCAAGAGTTCACTGATCCACGGCTCGTTGCCCCGTCGGGACGGGGTCGTGGTGGTCGACCAGTCCGCCATCCGGGGCTCCCGACGCAGCAACCCGGCGACCTGGACCGGCCTGCTCGACCCGATCCGCACCGCGTTCGCCCGCGCCAACGGGGTGAAGGCCGCGCTGTTCAGCGCCAACTCCGAGGGCGCCTGCCCGACCTGCAAGGGAATCGGACTGGTCTACACCGACCTGGCCACGATGGCTGCCGTCGCCACCGTGTGCGAGGCGTGCGAGGGGCGGCGCTACACCCCCGAGGTGCTGAGATACACGCTGCGCGGCCGCAACATCAGCGAGGTGCTCGGCATGTCGGTCACCGAGGCCCGGGAGTTCTTCCCGTCCGGCCCGGCCAGGGTGGTGCTGGACCGACTGGCCGAGGTCGGGCTGGGCTACCTGACCCTGGGGCAACCGCTGACCACCCTCTCCGGTGGGGAACGCCAGCGGCTCAAGCTCGCCGTGCACATGGCCGAGAAGGCCGCCACCTACGTGCTGGACGAGCCGACCACCGGTCTGCACCTGGCCGACGTGGACCAACTCCTGGCCCTGTTGGACCGGCTGGTCGACGCGGGCAACACGGTGGTCGTCATCGAGCACCACCAGGCGGTGATGGCGCACGCCGACTGGATCATCGACCTGGGTCCCGGTGCCGGACACGACGGCGGCCGGATCGTCTTCACCGGCACCCCCGCCGACCTGGTCGCGCACGGTGACACCCTGACCGCCAGCCACCTGCGGGAGTACGTCGCACCCCGGTGACCCCGGATCACCGCCAGCCCGTGGCCGACGCCCACGGACGCCCCTGACCGGCGGGCCGCGAGCACGGGACGCGGTGCGGTCAGCGGCCGGGAAGTCGCCGCAACCAGGCCCGCTGCCAGGGGGTCTCCACGGCTTTCGGGTGGTAGTGGTCGCGGACCCAACCCACCGCCTGTCGGGCCGGCAGTCCGTCGAGGATCGCCAGGGCGGCGAGGGCGGTGCCGGTCCGGCCGATCCCGCCCCGGCAGGCCACCTCCACCCGGGCACCGCCCTGCGCGCGCCGCAACGCCTCGCGCAGGGCGTCCAGGGCGTCCGCGCGGTCGACGGGCAGCCAGAAGTCGGGCCACCGGATGCGCCGGTACGGCCAGGCCGGGGCCGGGCCGGGCGCCAGGATCAGGGCGAAGTCGGCGGGTGACACCGCGTCGGCCACCCGCCGCCCGCGCACGGTCGCGCCGCTGGGCAGGGTGACCACGCCGGTCGAACTGGACCAGTCCACACCGCGATTCTGCCCGGTACGCACACAGCGCGCCGCCCCCGACCCGGGTGGGTCGGGGGCGGCGCGTGTCGATGTGCGGGTCGCCTCTCGGCGCGTGGCGCAACGCGGCTCCAGCCGAACGGAACTCCGCGACGGCATTTCAGGTGAGGCCCGGGGACACCGAACACACCGACACCCTCCACAACGCGGGACCCCACCTCCCCCTTCCCCACCCTCCAGTGACCCCCGTCACTCTCATGTGGCCGCCCCGCTACGACGCCGCACAGCCACGGCACCGGGCTGGCCGAGGTCGCCACCCGCCGCCGGCCACGACAGCAGTGCCGAGAACGAGGGTCTCCATGCACGAAGGAACCTTGCGTGGAGAGTTGTGGTGCCTGGGGCAGCGACAACTCTCCACGATCTTCGGCCGCTTCCGTCGGCCTCCCGGTCCGCCGGCATGACCACGTGCCGGCATGACGGCACGCCGGGCTGTCGGTGGGCGTGGTGTTGGCCGGCACCCCGGGCGGGGTGCCGGCCATCGTGGTCGTGCGGGTTTGCTGCGGGTCAGCTGTTCCAGTGGTGGGCGACGAGGTCGGCGGCCTGGGTTTCCCACTGGGCGTAGTGGTCGGGGTACGCCGACACCTGGACGGTCTGGGCGGCCTTGGTCAGGGGCATGTCGTGCCAGCCGTCGACCTGCTTGAGGCCCTTGAGGAACGCCAGGGTGGCGTACTCGGGGTCGGTGATCTGCTCCACCGTGCCCCAGCCGGAGGACGGGCGTTGCTGGAACAGGCCCTGGGAGTCGTGGTCGTTGCGGTCGCCGAGGTGGCCGAGGTTTTCCAGCTTCGACTCCTGTAGGGCGGTGGCGATGGAGACCACGGCGGCGCGTTCGTCCATGCCGGCCTTCTTCGTGGCGGCGATGATGGCCTTGGCGTTGCCGGTCTGCTCGTCGTTCAGGTCGATGCGGGACTGGTCGCCCTGGACGCCGTGGGGGATCAGCTTGGTCTTGTCCACGGCGGGCTTGTCGGCCTGCACGGTGGTGGCGGCGGGGTGGGTGTCGGTGGCGGCGTGGGCGTGGGTGGCGGGGCCGGCGAGGATGCCGCCGGTGAAGGCGAGGCCGGCGATGCCGAGGGCGGTCTTACGCAGGATGGTGGTGTTCATGGGGGTAGCTCCTTCGGGGTTGACGCCCGGGGACCGACCGGGGGGTCGGTGTGCCTGCCCGGGGGGCAGGCGTAGCGGGCGTGGGCACCACGTCGGGGCGCTCAGGTGGGGGGAGTTCGGGGGTCCCGGCCGGGGAGGTGGGCCGCTCGTGCCGGGGTCAGGTGTAACGACCGGGGTGCCGGGGCCATTCCCGCACGGATGCGGGGGGCGGGCCGGTCGGGGGTGTTGCTGCGGTCGTCCGTGGGGGGTGTAACGACCGTCGGTGCCCGCTCATTCCGCCGGGGGGGCGTCGGCCGGGCCGCCGGGGGGTGCTGCTGCGGTCGTACGCAGGGTGTAACGCCTGCGGGCCGGCCCGGATTCCGGCCCGGGGGTGCCGGCGGTCACCGTGGCGGAGAGCCGATGCAGACAAGGCGGACAATCGGCGCGTGCCCGCGACACCACACCACCCATCGGGGCCCGGAGGCGTCACGGGGTGATCCGCGACTCGACCTTCGCGGCGCAGGCGGTCACCACCGAACGGGCGTCCAGGCCCAGGCTCTCGATGGCGACCAGGGCGGTGAAGACCACGTCGGCGAGTTCGGCGGCCACCTCCGCGTGAGTGTGCGTGACTCCCTTGCGCGGGTTCTGGCCCAACGCCCCGATCCACGCCTCGGCCGCCTCACCTGCCTCCTCGGTGAGTTTGAGGATCCGGCAGGTCAGCTCCGTCTGGTCGGTGCCGTTCGCGGCGTCCAGCCAGGCGCGTGCGGACCGGGCCGCGTTCCAGATCGACTCGTCCATCCCGCCAGTGAACCGGACGGGGATGACGATCCGCGTCCGGGGGCGGTCGACACGCCCGACGTCGGTGGGCGGCGGCGGGCCACCCCGGCCGCCCGACGGCACACGCCCCGACGTCGGTGGGTGGCGGCGGGGCCACACCTGCCGCCCGACGGCAGGTGCCCGTCGGACCATGGGTCCGACGGGCACCTGTGCGTACCGGTGCGATCCGGGTCAGCGGGTCATACCGAACCGCTGGCGACGCCGCCAGCCGAACGCGGTGAGCATCAGCACCACACCGGCGCCGACCAGCCCGCCGCCGACCTTCAGGGGCGTGCTCAGGTTGTCACCGGTGACCGGCAGGTGCGGGTGCGGCTTCTTCTTCGGCAGCACGGTGATCGTCGTGCTGGCCGTACGGCCCGACGTACGCCCGGTCGCGGTGAAGGTGAGCCGACCCACGTCGCTCGGCCGGTAGCTCACGGTGAAGTTGCCATTCGCGTCGGTCTGCGCCGTGAAGTGCCGCGGCGCGGGCTGCGGCTGCGAATAGTCGACCTTCACCATCGCGACGGTGGTGCCGTCGCTGCGCCGGGCCGGCGCCTGCCCCGGAACGGCCGCGGCGAGGGGCGCCACGGTGACGTCGATGTCGACGATCTCGTTCGGCCCGAAGCCGGTGCCGGTGAGCACCACGGTCTCGCCGAGGAAGATGGTCGTCGGGTTGGCCGTCAGCGAGGGCGTGGTGGGCGGATAGTCCGGTGGCGGCTGCGGGGTGCTGGTGGTGGCGGGTGGCTGCGGCTGAGCAGCCCCCGCGGCGGTCGGCACGGCCACGATGGCCAGACCGACCGTCAGCGCCATGAGAATGCGGGATAGCCGCATGATGGTCTCCTCCTACTGTTTGCAGCTAGGTGCGGGAACTACTTGGGTGGTCCATGGGGTGGCGGTCGGTGTGTGCCAGAGTTCGGGGGTGCCGGTGGTGTTCCTGCCGGTGAGCAGGTCCACGTCGAGGGTCCGGGTGGTGCCGGGGGCGACGTCGACGGTGGCGATGACCACCTGCCGGCGACGCTCGATCCCACTGCCCAGCGGGGTCGGTTTTCCGTCGACCCGGGCGCTGAGCACCGTGCCGCCCGCCGGGCTGTAGATGGAGATCAGGGTCCGGGCCGTGTACGGGTCGCCGGCCATGCCGAGGCCGAGCACCGACTTGGCGAGACCCGAGTCGGGGGCCGACGAGTGCAGGGTGAAGCGCAGCTTGAGCTGCCGCCGCCCCTCGTCGGCGCAGTCACCGGCGGTGAGGGTCGCCGTCGGCCGCAGGTAGTAGCCGAGCTTCGCGCCACTGCCGTCGTTGAGGAAGACCCCGACGGTCGGGGCGGCCTCCTGTTCGGGGAGGGTACCGGCGAGCCGGGTGTCGGCGAACGTCCGCTGTTCCGTGGATCGGGCACTCCAGAACAGTATCCGTCTTTCCGTGATGGAGCGGTCTAAAGCCGACAAAAGCACTCTTGGGTTGACCTTCTTCGTGAGGAAGGCGTCGAACACGGCGGACGCCGACGCGGCGAAGAAGGCATCCTGGCCGTTGTCGTCCCGCCCCTGGTAGGCGTCGCTGAGCAGGGTGCGCACCACCTGACTGCTGACCAGGGTCGCGTCGCCCGGCACCTGCACCGGCCCGGTGGCCTGGAGCAGGTAGGACAGCATCACCGGGTCGACGGTCAGGACCCCGTCGACGGCCACCCCGCTGTGCCGCCGGTACATCTCCCGGTAGAGCTTCGCCGCGGCAGGGAAGTTCGGGCTCAGGTTGACGTCCGCCGGATAGATGCCCGGCAGGTCGGTGTAGAGCCGGCGTACCTCGTCGTCCACCCGCAGCGCGGGGGTGAACCGGCCGAACTGGGCGCTGGTGCCCTGCTCGCGCATCCGGATCCGCCCGTCGTCGGCGTGGATCACCGCGTACGCGCCGAACATCCCGCCGGTGGCGCGCAGTTCGGCGAGATTCTGCGACAGCAGCAGGTAACTGCGGGGCCCGTCCGCGCCGAGCAGGGCGGGCAGCACCCGGGCGCCCCGATCGGCCGCACCGGTCAGTCCGGCCAGCCGGTCGATCTCCGTACGCAGCTCCGCCAACGCGGTGCCGAGCTGACTGACCAGATCCTCGGCGCGCACCGCGTCGAGGCCGGCCCGGGACCTGCGGACGGCGGCGTCCGCCGCGCTCAGGTCCGCCGAGGCGGCCCGCAGCCGGGCCAGGTCCAGCCGCCCCCCGGACGGCACCAACGTGGTCAGGTCGGTACGCAGCAACGCCGGGAAAGCCTGCCGGGCCAGGTCGTCGATGGCCACCGCGATGGTCCGTACGGCCGCCACGTCGTCGCCGGCGTAGGGGACGTGCCGGGCGAGCCACCACCCGGGGTCACCGGTGGCGGTCCGGGCCGCACCGGCCTGCTCCTGCAACGCCGCCAGCGTGCGCTGGGCGCGGTCGAGGTCGCCGCCGAGCACCTGGGTGCTCAGCTCCCGGGCGAGCCCGGCCGCGTTGACCAGGTGGGCGCGTGCCTGCCAGCCACGGAAGCCCACCCACCCGGCCGCGCCGAACAGCACCGACCCGACGACCAGGGCGACCAACATGGCCCGCCGGACCCGCCGCCGGGTCCGCCGTCGCAGTCTTCGTCGGCCGCTGCGCGACCCACCGTTCTCCGCCACGCCGTGCTCCACTCTCGCCTGGGGCGATATGACCATCAGTGGGTTTTCTAGCATGATTGGCGATGTTCTGATGCTTGTACGGGCTTTTTACTAGTTGGTGGACCGGGCCCGGCCGATCGTCAGCGGCGGACCGCGATCTCCCGAAGCAACGCCTCGATCCGGTCCACCCCGGCCCGCAACGACATCTCCCGCAGATAGGTCTCCCGCCCCCGCCGGCCCATCTCGACCCGGGCCGGCGCGGGGATGGTGGTGGCCAGCCAGAACCGGTCGGCCAACGCGGCCCAGTCCTCGGGTGGGCAGGAGAGCCCGGCGCGGGCCCGCTCCACCAGGGCCGCGGTGTCCCCACCGGCCGAGGCCACCATCGGGGCGGCGCAGGCCAGCGCGGACTGCACCTTGCTCGGCACCGTCCCGCTCAGCTCGGGAAGGTCGCGCAGGGTCACCAGCTGGTAGTCGGCGGCGGCGTACAGCTCGGGCATGTCCAGCGGAGACCGCCGCTCGAGGAAGCGCACGTTGTCGGCGCCCAACTCGGTGGCGAGCCCCCGGACCCGCCGTTCCTGCGCCCCGGAGCCCACCAGCACCAGGTCCATCCGGTCGTCGAGCGCCGCCGCCGCCCGTACCGCGGTCTCCAGGCCCTGGCGTACGCCGATCGTGCCGGCGTGCATGACCACGCAGCGGGCGTCCCGGCGAACCAGCGCCTGGGCGTCGCGGCCCGGTCGCACCGGCTGGAAGATCCGTTCGTCGGTCCAGTTGAGCACCGTGCGCACCCGCGCCTCGGCCACCCCGTCGGCGACCACCAGCTCCCGCATGGACGGGGCGGTGACCGCCACCGCGTCGGCCTCCCGCAGCACCCGGCGCATGGTGGTGGCGATCCGGCCGGGCCGGGCCTGCGCGGCCTGCCCCGGGGCGACCTCCCCGGTCCACAGGTCCTGCACGTGCAGGACGGTGGGCACCCGGCCGAGCAGCCGCAGCAACCCGGCGGTGGCGAAGGTGGTCGCGGGAAACTGGAAGACGTACAGCACGTCGACGTCGGCCAGGTACCGCCGGCCCGCCAACGCGGCGCTGCCGGCGAAGGAGAGATAGCCGGCCATCCGGGCGACGGGCGAGGCGTCCCCGCCGGCATAGCGGGGCACCCGACGCACGGTCAACCGCTCGCTGCGGGTCACGTGCCGAAAGCGTTGCCGCCAGCCCGGATAGACCTGGCCGCCGGGATAGTCCGGAAAGCCGGTCAGCACCCGCACCTCGTGTCCGCGCCGGGCCAGCTCCTCGGCGAGGCTGCCGGGGATGAAGGCCGGTTCCGGCGGGAAGTGGTACGACAGGATCCCGACCTTCATCGTCGCGCTCCCCCGCCCGTACCGCCGCCGGCCGACCGGCGCACGCGGTCGGCCGGCGCCGGGGGCGGCGGCGAACCGCCGCCCCCGACCCGGGGCATCCCCGCGCTGCCGGACCCGGAGCAGCACTCATCGCGGCAGCCGGGTGAGTTCCTGCGTCCGGTCGCCGACGGGGGGCAGCCCCTGATCGCCGCGCTGGGCGGCGGTGGCCCGATCGGCCGGGACCGACGCCCCGGTCGCGGTGGCGATCCGGTACGCCTCGTACTGGTAGGCGTCCGCCCGGGCCACCTTGGCCATGTTGAGCACGCAGCCGAGCAGCCGCACCGACACGGAGTGCAGGGAGCGGGCCGCCGCGGCGGCCTGGGCGCGCGAGGTACGCCCCTGCTGGGTGACCAGCAACGCGCCGTCGGCCTGCACGGCCACCACCACGCCGTCGGTGACGGCCAGCAGCGGTGCGGTGTCGATCACCACGATGTCCGCCGACTCGCGCAGGGCGAGCAGCAGGTCCGCCATCGCCTTCGAGCCCAGCAGTTCGCTGGGGTTCGGGGGGGTCGAGCCGCTGGGCAGCACCAGCAGCGACTTGTCGCCCCAACGCTGCACCACGTCGCCCACCTGGACGTCGCCGACGAGCACGTCGGTGAGGCCCACGCCGCCGTCGACCCCGAGATAGTCGGCGACCTTCGGGCGACGCAGGTCGGCGTCGACCAGCAGCACCCGCCAACCCGCCTCGGCCAACGCGATCGCCAGGTTGCAGGACAGGGTGGTCTTGCCCTCCCCCTGCAACGCGCTGGTCACCGCGATCACCCGGGCGGGCTCGTGCACGTCCACGAAGCGCAGGTTGGTCCGCAGTTTCCGGACCGCCTCCGCGCGGGCCGAGGTCGCCGCGTCCCCGACGATCAGCGGTGCCGCCTTGGCGCCCTGGTCGAAGGGGATGTCGCCGAGCAGGGGGCTACCGGTGGCCCGCTGCAACCCGGCGGCGTCGCGCAGCCGCACGTCGACCATGCCGCGCAGCACCGCGAGCGCCACGCCGAGCAGGAGCCCGACCAGGACACCGAGGGCGAGATTGCGGTTGGGCTGCGGGGAGACCGGGCTGGCGCTGACCCGGGGGCCACCCACCACCTCGATCCGGGTGGGACCGGCCTTGCCGTCCGAGGTGGTCTCGATCTTCTTGACCAGCTCGACGAACTTCGCCGACAGGGCCTCGGTGACCTTCATGGCCCGGGCCTGGTCGGTGTCGGTGACGGTGGCACGCAGCAGCACGGTGCCCGGCTCGGTCGAGGTGGCGACCCGCCGCTGGACGTCGTCGGCGGTCAGGCCGAGGGCGGTCTCAGCGACCATGGCCTGCGCCAGGCGGTCACTGCGCAGCAGGTCGGCGTAGGACTTCACGCGTTGCTGGAGGAACAGCTCGCCCTGGTAGGCGTTGCTGACGCCCTGGTTGGGGGCGGTGACGAAGAAGGTCACCGAGGCCACGTACCGGGGCGCCGTACGGACGGTGACCAGCGCCGCCGAGCCGACCGTGAGCATCAGGGTGACCAGGACGATCCACCAGTGTCGGCGGACCAGGCGCAGGCAGGTGCGGACGTCCATCACGCCCTCCGTTCCGGCGGAACGGTCAGCTGGTGAAAAAGCACGAAGTCTCCCTAGGTTCCCATAACAGCGTGAGAGTATCTAAACCCTGCATGTAGTCCGTTAGACGGCAAAAGCAACGTATACGATGCAAACCTCTTAGCAGTGCCGAATCCTCGCAATAGCGAAACAAACCGCAGAGGACGCCAATGAACCACGTAGACCCCCTGCCCGACGACGCCCCCATCCAGCGGCGCGATTGGGTGACCCGACGCGCGAAGGCCCTGTCATTGCTAACGCTCGACACCGCTTCCTGGTGCGCGGGCTTTCTGCTCGCCTCCTGGGCGCGCTACGAGTTCGGCATCACGCCCCGGCAGTGCGCGCTCGCCCTCGGGGCCGCCGGCGTGTGCGCGGTCATCCACGCCGCCCTCGAACAGGTACGGTTCACCGCCCGGGGCCGGCACCCGGTCGGCAGCGTCGGCGAGGCCCGTGACCTGGGTGGCACCGTGGTGCTGGCCGCCGCCGTGGCCCTGGCCGCGCTGCTGCCGATGACGGACCGACCGGTCCCCGCCAGCGTGCCGGTCCTCGGTGCCGCCGTGGCGCTGCTGATGATGGGGGCCGGCCGGGTCACCTACCGGTGGCGACGCGACCGGGACGCCCGGCCGGCCCGCTCCGCCGACCGGACCCTCATCTACGGTGTCGACGCCGCCAGCGAACGCCTGGTCCGGGTGCTGCTCGGCGACCCGGCCAGCGGATACCTGCCGGTGGGACTGCTCGACGACGACCCCGACAAACAGGGGCTGCGGGTGGCCGGGCTGCGGGTGCTCGGTGGTCGGGACCGGCTCACCCAGGCGGTCCGGGACACCCGGGCCAGCACCGTGATCTTCTCGATCAACGGCTCGGACGCGGCGTTGATGCGCGACGTGCGCAGCCGCACCCTGCAGGCCGGTGCCGCGTTCAAGGTGCTCCCGCCGGTACGGGAACTGCTCGACCGCCCGGTCACCGCCGACGCCGTACGCGACCTGCAACTCACCGACCTGCTCGGCCGGGCCCAACGGGTCGCCGAACTGACCGTGGAACGCAACGGTCTCGCCGGACGCCGGGTCCTGGTCACCGGGGCCGGAGGGTCGATCGGCTCGGAGCTGTGCCGGCAGATCGCCCGCTGCGACCCCGGTGAGCTGATGATGCTGGACCGGGACGAGTCCGCGTTGCACGCCCTGCAGATGTCCCTGCACGGCCGGGCGCTGCTGGACGGGCCGGAGCTGATCCTCGCCGACATCCGCGACGATGACGGCATCGCCCGGATCATCGCCGACCGGCGGCCCGACATCGTCTTCCACGCCGCCGCACTCAAGCACCTCACGCTGCTGCAACGGCACCCCGGCGAGGCGGTCAAGACCAACGTCCAGGGCACCCTCAACGTGCTGGAGGCATGCCGGGACGTCGCCGAGTTCGTGAACATCTCCACCGACAAGGCGGCCAACCCGATCAGCGTGCTGGGCTACTCCAAGCGGATCACCGAGCGGCTGATGGCGCACTACGCCGACCGGTACGGCGCGAAGTTCCTCAGCGTCCGCTTCGGCAACGTACTCAGCAGCCGGGGCTCGGTACTCACCGCCTTCCAGGCCCAGGTCCGAGCCGGGCTCCCGATCACCGTGACCCACCCGGACGTGACCCGGTACTTCATGACCATGCAGGAGGCGGTGCACCTGGTGCTCCAGGCCGCCGTCCTGGGCCGGGGCGGCGAGGCGCTGGTGCTGGACATGGGCGAGCCGGTACGCATCGCCGAGGTGGCCCAACGGCTGGCCGCCGAGGCGTCCCCGCCGCCCGAGATCGTCTACACCGGTCTGCGCCCCGGGGAGAAACTGCACGAGGACCTGTTCGGCGTCGACGAGATCGACAGCCGACCGCTGCACCCGCTCATCTCCCACGTCCGGGTGCCCGCGCTGGCCCCCGAGGAACTGGCCGGGCTCGACCCGTACGGCGACCCCGACGAGATGGTCAAACGGCTGGCGGCGTGCTGCGACGACAACCTCGCCCGGCTCGGCGACACCACCCGGCTCTCCGCGCTGCCGTCCCCCCGCTGAGCCCACCGTCCGCCCGGTGCCGTCCCCAGCCGGGGACCACCGGGCGGACGGTCGTGACGGTCAACGACCGCGGTGCGCCGTACGGTCCCGCCCGTCCGGTTCGGTCTCCTCCAACGCTTCGGCGACCGCCTCGGTCAGGTCGTCGCCCGGCACCGCGACCGCCTCCGCCCGGTCCTGCTCGTCGGGGCGACCGCCCGGCTGGGGCTGGGGGGCGGTGGCCCCGCCCGCGAAGCCGTACTCGTTGGGCTCGTCGTGCCGGCTCATAGGGGAATCCTTCCCGTCACCTTCGGTTCGTGCCGTGCCACCCCCGGTGGGGGTGGCACGGCTTACCCGTCCCGACGGGTCGGTAGTCCGCCAGCGGGTGGAAGTCAGCCAGCGGGCGGTGGCCCGCCCGGGGGACCCGGGCCGCCAGAGGGCTGGTGGTCGGCGGGGGCCGGCGTGCCCAGGCCGGCCCAGAGCACCCGGCGCAGCACGATGACCGCCACCGTCGTCGCCAACGCCGGCCAGCTCCGCCCACCCGGCAGCCGGAGCAGACCCGCAGCTACCAGCAGTTCGAGCAGCACCCCCAGGGCGGTCCGCCAGGACCGCACCGTCAGCAGCACCACACCACCGACACCCAGGGCGAGGGCGCTCACCACGGCGGCGAGCGGGGCGGCGAGACCGCTCATCCGGGCGACCCGCCACCTGCGGCCCCGGTCGGCGTCGGCTGCGGGTCGGGGTGCGGTCGACCACCCGCGTCGGCGCCCACCTGCCGCTGCTCCTGGGCGATCTCCCGGCGCAGCACGACGTTCAACGCGGTCCGGATGGTGGCGATCGCGGCCAGCTGACCGAGCTGGGCGAAGGTCGGCGACACCGCGGTACGCAGGATGTCCGCCGCCAACTGGAACTCCAGGCCGAGGGTGAGGAACCGGCCGAGGGAGAGCCGGATCGGGGTGAACACGGCGGCGCTGCGGTGTCGCAGCCCCTCGACCACGAACCGCAGCGCCGCCCAGAGCGCGCCGACGACGATGACCGTCGCACCGAAGGTCTCCACCACGCCCACCACGACCGTGTCGCCGTGGCGCAGCAACTCGTCCACCCTCACCGGGTGGCGTTACCCGCCCCCGGACCGGCTAGTCGGAGGACCCGGCCAGCCGCACGGTCAGGACAGCTCCCGCACCGCCTCCAGGATCAACCACAGGCCGCAGATGGCGAAGAGCACCGCCGCGCCGTACCGGATGGTCTTCTCCGGCAGGTGCCGACCGAGCAACCGGCCGACCAGGATGGCCAGGGCGTCGGCGGCCACCATGCCGAGGGTCGAGCCGAGCCAGGTGCCGAACCAGCCGTACTTGGTGGCCAGGGTGATGGTGGCCAGCATCGTCTTGTCGCCCAACTCGGCCAGGAAGAAGGCGACACCGACGGCGAAGACGGCGGACTTGCCGGTCTTCTCCGCCTTGCGTTTCTCCTCCTCGGTGAGCTTGTCCCCGCGCAGCGTCCAGACCCCGAAGCCGAGGAACGCCAGGCCGGCGACCAGCGAGATCCACCCGGTGGGCAGCGCGGCGTTCAGGCCGACCCCGATGGCCACCGAGGCCAGGTGCACGATCGCGGTGGCGACGGTGATGCCGATCAGCACCGGGACCGTCTTGAAGCGGGTGGCGAACGTGAGCGCCATGAGCTGGGACTTGTCCCCCAGCTCGGCGACGAAGATGACGCCGAAGCTGACCACCAGCGCGACGAGGAAACCGTCCATGAGAACCTTCCCGATCAGGCCGGGAGGAGGTGTGGGGCGCCCTCGACCCGGCTGTGACAGCCTGAGTCGAAGGTCTCGCCCGCCCCACCGTGAGGTGGGGCCGCGTGGCCGGGTGCGGAACGCACCAGTGTGTCGACCACGACATTGGGGGCTACTCCCCTTCGCGTACACCAGCCTAGCCGAGCGGCCCGGCCGACGGGACGTCGGGTGCACATCGTCACCCGGACGCCCCGCCGGCCGACGGGCCGGGGCGGGTCAGGCCGGCGGGGCCGACGTCACCCCGAACGGCCGGGGCGGGTCAGGCCGGCGGGGCCGACGTCACCCCGAACGGCCGGGGCGGGTCAGGCCACCTGGGCCGGCTCACCCCGAACGGCCGGGGCGGGTCACGCCGCCTGGGCCAACGTCACCCCGAACAGGCTGTCCGGGTCGGTCCAGAACCGGGTGGGCAGGAAACCGGCCGCCGTCAGCTCGGCGGCGACCCCCGCCGGCCGGAACTTCGCCGACACCTCGGTGCGCATCTCCTCGTCGGCGGCGAAGTCGACCGTCAGATCGAGCGCCCCGATCCGTACCCGCATCGGGTGCCGGGCCCGCAGCCGCATCTCGATCCACTCCTGCGTGGGGTCCCAGTGGGCGACGTGGGCGAACGCGTCCGGATCGAAGTCGGCGGCCAACTCCCGGTTGATCACCCGGAGCACGTTGCGGTTGAACTCGGCGGTGACCCCGGCCGCGTCGTCGTAGGCGGGCACGATCACCGCCGGGTCCTTCACCAGGTCGGTGCCGATCAGCAGGTGGTCGCCCGGCTCCAGGGCCGCCCGCATGGCGGCCAGGAAGCCGACCCGCTCGGCCGGCAGCAGGTTGCCGATGGTGCCGCCCAGGAAGGCCACCAGCCGTCGGCCACCGGTCGGCAACCGGTCCAGCTGCCGGGTGAAGTCACCGACGATGCCGCGGACCCGCAACGCCGGATAGTCGGTGGCGATCTGCGCGGTGGACTGCCGCAGCGCGCTCACCGACACGTCCAGCGGCACGAAGGTGCCCAGCCCGCCGTGCCGGGTGAACGCGTCCAGCAGCAGCCGCGTCTTCTCCGACGAACCGGAGCCCAGCTCGATCAACGTCTTCGCCCCGGTCGACGCCGCGATGTCGGCCGCCCGCTCGGCGAGCACCGCCCGTTCCGCCCGGGTCGGGTAGTACTCCGGCAGCCGGGTGATCTCCTCGAACAACTCGCTGCCCCGGGCGTCGTAGAACCACTTCGGTGGCAGCCACTTCGGGTCGGCCGCGAGCCCGGTCCGCACATCGGACCGCAGCGCCCGGTCGAGGTCCCGCTCCTCCAGGTAGATCTCCAGCGGTTCCGCGCTCATGTCGTCCTCTCCTGCACCGAAAACGTCCTGTTCCGTCGGGTCACTCCAGCTCGCCGACGTGCACCCCGTCCGGTCCCGCCCGGACCCACCGCCGGTCGGGCACCTCCCGCCAGCCGGGCGCGTCGTCCACCGGCTCGGAGGCCAGCAGCGCCGTGCCGTCGTCGGCGCGCACCGACAACGCGTGCCCCCACACGCTCGCCACCACCGACACGCCGTCGGTGAGCAGCAGGTTCAGCCGTGATCCCGGGGCTGCGGCGGCCACCTCCCGGACGGTCGCGGTGACCCCCTCGGCCAGCGACGCGCCGGCCCGCAACCGGTGCCGGACCAGCGCCCACAGCAGCGCCGAGTCGGTCGGCGCGTCGAGGGTGAGCAGATCCCGCACCGGCAGTCCCCCGGCCAGTTCGACGACCGAGTCCGGCCAGCCGCGCACCACCCCGTTGTGGCTGAACAGCCAGCGCCCCTCGGCGAAGGGCGCGGCAGCGCTCTCCTGCACCGGCATGCCGACCGTGGCGGAGCGCACCGCCGCCAGCACCGCGCCGGAGGTGGTCACCCCGGCCAGCTCGGGCAGGGTCGGGTCGGACCAGATCGGGCCGGCCCGGCGGTACCGCACCGGATCCCCGCCGCGACCGTCGTCCCCGCCCGGCCGGCCGGTGCCGGGATACCAGCCGACACCGAAGCCGTCGACGTTGACCGTGCCGCCGCCACGCATGTCCCGGGGGGCCCAGGACTGCCGCACCAGCGAGTGCGGCGGGTCGTACAGCAGCGACCGCAGGGTCACCGGGGGACCGAGGTACGCCAGGTGCCGGCACATCAGGCGACACCGCCGGTCACCCGTGGGCCTCCTCGGGCCGGGCGTCACGGGCGCAGCGGAAGCCGCTGAAGATCTGCCGCCGGATCGGGTGGTCCCAGTTGCGGAAGGTGCCCCGGCAGGCCGCCCGGTCGGTGCCGAACGAGCCGCCACGCAGCACCCGGTAGTCGCCGCCGAAGAACACCTCCGAGTACTCCCGGTAGGGGAAGACGGCGAAGCCGGGGTGACCGTGGAAGGGGCTGGCCGTCCACTCCCAGACGTCGCCGATCAGCTGGTGCACACCGAGCGGCGAGGCGCCCGCCGGGTAGGCCCCGACCGGTGCCGGCCACAGGTGCCGTTGCCCCAGGTTGGCGTGCTCGGCGGTCGGCTCGTCGTCGCCCCACGGCCAGCGCCGGGACCGGCCGGTCGACGGGTCCCACCGGGCCGCCTTCTCCCACTCCGCCTCGGTGGGCAGCCGCTTGCCGGCCCAGCGGGCGTACGCCTGCGCCTCGTGCCAGCAGACGTGCACCACCGGCTCGTCGTCACGGACCGGCGCCCACCTGCCGAACCGCTGGTAGGCCCAGCCGTCGCCGTCGCGTCGCCAGTGCATCGGCGCGGTCAGGCCGGCCTCGGTGCGGTGCCGCCAGCCGGCCGCGCTCCACCAGCGCGGGTCGTCGTACCCGCCGTCGGCGAGAAACTCCCGGTACGCCCCGTTGGTCACCGGCGTGGCGTCGATGACGTACGCGGGCAGCTCGACGGTGTGGGCGGGGCGTTCGTTGTCCAGCGCCCACGGATCGGTGGAGGTGCCCATGGTGAACGGTCCCGCCGGCACCAGCACCTCGGCGGCGACCCGTGCCCGTGGCTCGGGGGGCGGGGGCGCGTCGAGCACCGGTGGGCCGGAACGCAGCTGGTGGGTGGCGAGCATGGTCTCGTCGTGCTGCTGCTCGTGCTGCACGATCATGCCGAAGACGAACCCGTCGGCGACCAGCGCCCGGTCGGTGAACCGGATCCCGTCGAGCAGGTCGTGGACCTTGTCGCGGACGGTCGCCACGTAGGCCCGCGCCTCGGCCGGTGGCAGCAGCGGCAACGCGGGCCGGTCCTTGCGGGGCTGCTTGAAGGCGTCGTACAGGTCGTCGATGTCCTGCCGCACCGGCTCCCGCCCGCCGACGTCGCGCACGAGCCAGAGTTCCTCCTGGTTGCCCACGTGGGCGAGGTCCCAGACCAGGGGTGACATCAGCGTCGAGTGCTGACGGACCAGGTCGTCGTCGTCGACGGCGGCGGTGAGCGCGTCGGTGCGGGCCCGGGTCCGGGCGAGCTCGGCGGCGATCCGGCTGCGCAGCGACTCGGTCCCCGTGCCCGGTTCTTCGGTGGTGGTCACCGGTCCCCCTTCTGTGCGGCGACGATCCGTCGACGGATCCCGCGGTCGATCTCGTGCTGGGTCTCGGTCGGCAGGTCCAGCGCCGGCAGCGTCTGCCGGGCCAGGTCGAGCAGGGCCGCGGCGGCCGTGGCCAGGGCCGGGTCGGCAAGTCCGTGCCGTGCGGCGGGGTGCCAGCGGTCGGCCACCGGTGCGGCGATCGTCCGAGCCGCCCGGACCGTGTGGTCGTCGTGCAGCAGCGCGGTCAGCACGGCCAGCGGGAGGGTCCAGTCCCGGCCGGGCTGGGCGTCGAGGTAGCGGACCTCCAGGTAGCCACGCGGGCGGACCGGCGGGAAGAGCGTGCTGACGTGGTAGTCCAGGTCGTCGGTGGTCGGTGGGCGCGGCAGCGCCCCGGCGATCCAGTCGGCGAAGGTGATCCCCGGTGGTGGTGTCCAGTCCGGGCCGTCGTGGCGCAGGCAGAGCAGCGGCGCGGCCAGCACGTAGTCGATCCAGGCGGCCACCGGGTCCTGGTCGGGCTGCTGGGCCGACCAGACGGGACCGGTGCGGGCCGGGTCGATGTCCAGCCAGGCGGCCATCCGGGCGGACGCCCAGCCGGTGGGTCGGCCGGCGTGCCGGTCGGCGGTGGCGAAGGCCGCCACCAGTGCCGGCCCCACCGCGTGTACCGCCGCCCAGCGGTCGGCCAGTCCGGCGGGTTCACCGATGTCGAGGCAGACCTGGAGGCCGGCGGTGCTGTACATCATGGTCTGCCCGGCCGGACCACGGCGGTCGAAGACGCAGCGCATGGCGCGGTAGCGCGGGGTGTCGACCACCGGGCTCGGGGCCCGCCACGGATCGATGCCGGTCCGCCCGAGCACCAGCCCGGCACGGGCGAGCAGCGCGTCGAGTTCGTCGATGTCTGCCTGGGTGGCCGAGACCAGCGCGGCGACCGAGGATCGCGGCGCGGTGGACACCTCCACCTGCCCACCCGGCTCGACGGTCACGGTGCTGCCGTGCCGCAGGGGGTGGGCGGGGCTGGTGTCGTCCAGGGTGGGTGGGCTGTGTGGCCCGAGTGCCGCTCGTAGCCTCGCCCGGTTCAACGGTCGGGCGGGGTCGGCGGCGTCGTGGACGGTCCATTCCAGTTCGACGCCGGTGAGGGTGGGTGGCCCGGTCTTGAAGCAGATCCGGGCGAGGTGGCCGGCGGCACCGGCGATCTCGCCGAGCACGCTCGTGTGGTCCAGCTCCGGCGATGTCACCACGAGACGGCCCCTCTCCGACGCTGGGATCCGGCCGCGCCGACCGGTCGGGAACGGCCGTGGCGGCCGACCCTGTCGTGCCTCCATCCTCTTTCTCCCGGACCGATCTCGCAGACCGGACGGGAAGAAATTTTTGTGAAGCCTTTTCGACTAATTTTTACGGCCGGGGCCTCCGCCGGGACCGGCGGAGGGTGCCCCCGGTGGGCGTCCCGGGACGAGTTGGCGGCAGTACGCCTCCACCCGGTCCGCCCCGCCTGCGGCGGCCACCACCTCGGCGAAGCCGGGCTTGGTCAACGCCTTCTCCCGCTGCTCGGGCGACTTGGCCAGGTAGGCCCGGCACTGCCCGGTCACCTTGGCGGTCCCGGCCGGACCTCCGGGGCCGGGGACCGTCCCGGGGGCGGAGGGGGCACCGCCCGGGCCCGAGGGGGGACGTCGCGTCGGGTCCTGCCGGACCGGGCCGGACCGCTGCGGGGTGGGCCGTGCCGACCCGGCGGCGGTGGGGGTGGCGGTGGTGGACGACGGAGCCGGGCCGGGCACCCGCTCGGCGGGCCCGTCCCGGGTGACGGCGGCGAAGGCCACCCCGGCGGTGGCGGTGGCGGCCAGCGCGGCGATCCACGTCACCACGCCGGTGGTCAACCGGCGGCCCCGGCGGGCGACCACGGCGGGGGCGGGAACCCCGGCGGCCCGCGCGGCCCGGAAGGCCACGACCGCCGCCTGCTCGCCGGCGAGTTCACCGGGCCGGGCCGGGGCGGCGGCAGCGGCCAGCAACCGGGCGAGCGGCTCGGCGGTGGCCGGCGGGGCGTCGACACCGGCCTGGTCGAGCAGCCGCTCGGCCTCGGCCCGGTCCACCGTCCGGCCGGCTCGGGCCGACCGGCCGACGTTCATCCAGTCTCCCCTCATGTCAGCCGTCCGCCGGCTCGGCCCGGGACACCTGGGGCGTCGGGCGGGGGCGGGGCGGGGCGACCCGCTCGCCGTCGGACGGCTCGGGTTCATCGCCACGGTCCAGCAACGCGGCCAGCCGGCGCAACCCCCGGTGGGCGGCCGTACGGACCGCACCCGGTCGCCGGCCGAGCACCCGCCCGGCGGTCTCGGCGTCGAGCCCGATCACCGCCCGCAGCAGCACCGCCTCCGCCTCCCGGGGTGGCAGGGTGGCGATCAGCGCCAGCGCGGACTCCGTCCCGATCGTCTCGCCGGCCCGCTCGGCGGTGTCGGCGTCCCCGGCGAGGTCGTTGAGTTCCTGCACCGGCACCGGCAGGGACGGGCGGCGACGTTGACGGCGCAGGTGGTCCATGGCCCGGTTCCGGGCGATGGTCACCGCCCAGGCACGGAACTCGCCGCCGGTGAACCGGGACAGGTCCCGGGAGATCTGCAACCAGGTCTCGGAGGCCACGTCCTCGGCGTCGGGGCCGACGAGCGCGGTGAGGTAGCGCAGCAGACCCGGCTGGAGGCTGCGGTAGAGGATGCGGAACGCCTCCTCGTCACCGGCCTGCGCCGCGACGACCGCTTCGGTCAGGTCACCGGTCACGGCCGCGTCGTTCCCAGCGGACGACCCGGGCCGGTGGCGGGCGGACGCGTGCCGCAGCCCCGGCCAGCCCAGCGGACCACCTCGCGCACCTTCAGCCCCCCGCTGACCCGATCGCACCTCACGCCGGATGACTTCTCTGCCACCGCCGCGCGGGGTACGGCGTCGGTCTGCGCGCGGTACCGGCGCCGGGACGGGCCAGAGTGGGCAACATTAGGAGCCGGAGGCGGCGGAGGCAAGCGGACATCGGGCCGGAAAGGGTGAGATAGATCAACTCCCTGGTGGCGCGTCGCCGTGCCCGCATCGCCGCCGGGACACCTGGCTCTCGACACCCCGGGTCATCCCATCGGGCGGACGACGTCGACGACCCGTCACCGGTGACCTTGGGTGGGGTGCCGGTCACCGCCGGTCAGGGGTGACCTCCATTGGGCCGCCCCCCGAAATCCCGGAAGGGATATCGCCGTCTGCCGGACGGGAGGACCCTGGGTACGGTATGGGGGTGTTGTCATCCGAGGTCGTGCTCAGCGGTCGCTACCGCCTGGACGAACGTGTCGCCACCGGCGGCATGGGCGATGTCTGGCGTGCCACCGACCTGGTTCTCGGTCGCCAGGTCGCGGTGAAGGTGCTGCTGCCGGCGCTCGTCTCGGACCCCGATTTCATCGCCCGGTTCCGCTCCGAGGCGCGGATCATGGCCGCGCTGCGCAACCCCGGCATCGTCCAGGTCTTCGACTGCGGTGAGGACCGGCTCGCCGACGGCACCCGGGCCGACTACCTCGTCATGGAGTTCGTCGAGGGCGAGCCGCTGTCGCGCCGGATCGAGTCGGCCGGTCACCTGGACGTGACCGAGACGATGTCGGTCGTGGCCCAGGTCGCCCAGGCCCTGCACGCCGCGCACGCCGGGGGGATCGTGCACCGCGACGTCAAGCCGAGCAACCTGCTGGTGCAGGAGGACGGCACGGTGGTGCTGGTCGACTTCGGCGTCGCCCGCTCCACCAATGTGACCAGTATCACCAGCACGAACGCGGTGCCGGGCACCGCCCTCTACATGGCACCCGAACAGGCGTCCGGTCGGCCGGTCTCGGCCGCCACCGACATCTACGCCCTGGGCGCGGTGGCCCACTGCTGCCTGACCGGGCAGCCGCCGTTCACCGGGGACAACCCGCTCCAGGTGGCCGTACGCCATCTGGACGACGAGCCGCCGGAGCTGCCGGCGGACATCCCGGCTCCGGTGCGGGCCCTGGTGGCCCGGGCGTTGGAGAAGGACCCCGCGGACCGCTTCGCCACCGGTGCCGAGATGGCCGCCGCCGCCCGCGCCGCGAGTGGCGACGGCACCGCGACCGCCATGACCGCCCTGGTGACACCGCCGCTGCGCGACCCGTCCGGGGCGAACACCCCCCGCCCCGTCGGGGCGCAGACGCCCAGGACGGTGGTCGGGGCGGGGTCGGGACGAACCCGTCGGGGCTCGCTGGTCGGCGCGTTGGCCGCGGTACTGGTCGCGTTGACCGCGCTCGGTGCCGCCCTGGGTGCCGCGAAGTCGCTCGACAACGGCGTGCCGAACATCCGCAGCACCGGTCCGGCGGTGGCGCCCACCGAGCAGAGCGAGCTCCCGGCGGTCGTCGAGCAGACCGGCCCCCAGGAGACGGAGCGGCCGAACCGGCCGGGCAACCAGACTGCGAAGCCGTCGCCGTCGGCCTCGGTCAGTCCGACGCCGCTGCCGAACGGCTCGTCGCAGTCGCTGCCCACCAAGTCCGCACCACCCAGCGCGCCGGCGACGACGCCCCCTGTCGGACCCACCGCGACGGAGTCGTCGCTCCCGCCGGGGCCCACCGCGCCGGAACCGACGGCCGCCACGACCGACCCGGGCAGCGGCGGTGGTGGCGGCGGGGACGGCGATAGCCCCGCGTCGAACACCAACTGAACGATCCTCTCGTTTGGGCAGGAACGCTCCCAGAGCCCCCAGGAACACCAAAACGGGCGTAGATCGCCATATCGCCATCTAGGCTCCGTGCAAGGACACGCTTGCAGGGAGCCCAGGTGAACGCAGAGAAACTCGTCGTCATCGGCCAGGGATACGTCGGACTGCCGCTGGCCATGCGCGCCGTCGAAGCCGGACTGGACGTGGTCGGGTTGGACGTCGACGCCGACCGGGTCAAGCGGCTCGCCTCCGGCGAATCCTTCGTCGAGGACATCGGGGCAGACCGGCTCGGCCGCGCCCTCGCCAGCGGCCGGTACCGGCCGAGCACCGAGTACCCGGACGCCGAGGGTTTCGACATCTGCGTGATCACCGTACCCACCCCGTTGCGCGACGGGGCCCCCGACCTGAGCTACGTCGAGCAGGCCGGCACCGCCGTCGGCCCGTACGTCCGGCCCGGCTGCACGGTGGTACTGGAGTCGACCACCTACCCGGGGACCACCGAGGACCTGCTCCGGCCGTTGCTGGAGGCGGCGAGCGGGCTGCGCAGCCCGGGTGACTTCCACCTCGGCTACAGCCCCGAACGGATCGACCCGGGCAACCCCACCTGGCGGCTGGAGAACACCCCGAAGGTGGTGTCCGGGGTGGACGCGGCGTCGCTGGCGCGGGTGGACGGCTTCTACCGGCGGTTGGTCGAACGGACGGTGCCGGTGGACTCCACCCGGGTCGCCGAGCTGACCAAACTGATCGAGAACACCTTCCGCCAGGTCAACATCGCGCTGATCAACGAACTGGCGATGGCCTCCCACCAACTGGGCATCGACGCCTGGCAGGCCATCGAGGCCGCGTCGTCCAAACCGTTCGGGTTCATGCCGTTCCGCCCCGGCCCAGGGGTCGGCGGGCACTGCCTGCCGATCGACCCGTGCTACCTGTCCTGGCAGGTCAAGCGCACCCTGGGCCGACCGTTCCGGTTCATCGAGCTGGCCGACGACATCAACCACCAGATGCCCGAGCACGTGGCCCAGCGGGTGATGGCCGGGTTGAACCGGATCGGCCGGCCGGTCAACGGGGCCCGGTTGCTGCTGCTCGGGCTGGCGTACAAGAAGAACACCGGGGACATGCGCGACTCGCCGGCGGTGGACGTGGCCCGGCGGTTGCAGGCGCTCGGCGCGGACGTACGCGCGGTCGAGCCGTACGCGGAGCCGCAGCACATCCCGGGCGGGGTGCTGGTCGTGGAGCTGACCGCGCGGGAGATCGCCGCAGCCGACGCGGTGGTCCTGGTGACCGACCACGACAGCTTCGACTACGACCTGGTCACCCGGCACGCCCGGTACGTCTTCGACACCCGGGACCGGTGCCGGGGTGACATGGTGGAACGCCTCTGACCGCTGCCCCGGGACGCGCGACGCCCCCGCCCGGGGCGCAGCGGCCCGCCGGCCGGCGACGACGCCGGGGCCGGCGGGCGACTACGGGGTCACTCCGCGCCGAGCGCCTCCACCACCGGACGGGCCAGGGCACGGCGGGCCGGCAGCACCGAGGCGGCCAGCGCGGCGAGCACGGCCACGGCCAGGATCAGCCCGAGCCGCCCCCAGGGCAGCACCAGCGTGAAGCCGCCACCCAGCCGGGCCACGAAGGCCACCGTCCCGGCGCTGACCGCGATGCCCAGCGCGGTGCCGAGCAACGCACCGACCAGGGCGGTCAGCACCGCCTCGACGGCCAGCAGCAGGCGCATCCGTCCCCGGGACAGCCCCACGGCACGCAGCACGGCGTTTTCCCGGCTCCGCTCCACCACCGACAGGCTGAGCGTGTTCGCCACGCCGACCAGGGCGATCACCACGGCCAGGCCGAGCAGCGCGGTGACGAAGGCGAGCAGCATGTCCACCGTGCCGGTGAGCGTCTTCTTGTAGGCGGCCTGGTCCAGCAGGTTCACCGTCGGGTACCGGGCGACCACCGCCCCGATGGCGGCGCGGGCCCGCTCGGCGGACACCCCGTCGGCCGGCTCGACCTCGGCCAGCTGGCCGCGTTCGTCGGGGTAGAGCGCGGTGAAGTCGGCGTCGGCCAGGTCGACCACGTGCCCGGCGGGCACCCCCTGCGACGTCGGGCCGTCGGCGGTGACCACGGCGGCCACCCGGAACGGACGCCCGGCGACGGTGACCGTCGACCCCACCCGCCAGCCCCGGGCGGCGGCCAGCTCCCGGTGCACCAGCACCGTCCCCGGCCCCAGGTCCGCGACGTCCCCGGCGTCGACCGCGTCGAGGGTACGCCGAGCCAGCGCCGGGTGCGCCGACCGCAGCTCGACGCCGTCGACGACCCGGTTACGGTGCTCGTGCACCACCCCCACCTCGGGTCGGGCGGCCAGTTCCCCGGCGAGCGGGGCGGGCAGCCCGACACCGACGCCGGTGACCACGAAGTCGACACCGATGCGAGCGTCGACCGCCCGCTCGACGCCCACCTTGACGCTGCCGGCGCCGACCACGAACGCCGAGACCAGGCCGATGCCGATCACCAGGGCGGTGGCGGTCGCCGACACCCGGCGCGGGTTGCGGGCCGCGTTGGCCACGGCGAGCGCGGCGGTGGCCCCGAACACCGGTCGCAACGGCCGGCCGAGCAACCGGACCAGCACCGGCACCAGCAGCGGACCGAACATGACTATCCCGAAGAAGGACAGCACCCCACCCACGGCGACCAGGGCGATCTGCCCGACGGCGGCGGCCCCGGCCAACGCGGCGATGCCGGCGACGCCGACCAGCGCGCCGAGGGTCAGCCGGGCCCGCCCGGCGCCCCGGGCCGGCTGCCCGGCGGCGTCGGTGAGGGCGGCCATCGGCGGCACCCGGGTGCCCTGCCAGGCGGGCAGCAGTGCGGACCCGACGGTGACCAGGGTGCCGAGCAGCAGGCTGAGCCCGACCGTCCGGGCGGTCACCGTCAGACCGGCGACGGACAGCGGCAGGTCGAGCCGGGGGGTCAGGGCCGCCGCCCCGGCGGCCAGCCCGACACCGAGCGCCACCCCGAGGGCCGAGCCGGCCAGCCCGAGCACCGCCGCCTCCAGCACGGCGGCCCGGAAGACCTGCCCCCGGCGGGCCCCCACCAGCCGCAGCAGCGCGGTCCGCCGGGTCCGCTGGGCGAGCACGATGGCGAAGGTGTTGGCGATGACGAACCCGGCCACCACCACCGCCACCCCGGCGAAGACGAGCAGCACCAGGCGGAACTGGTCCAGGTCACGCACCCCGTCCTCGACGGCCTCGTCGAGGATGCGCTGCCGCGACTTCACCATGGCGTCCCCACCGACCACCGCGGCCACCCGGCCGGCCAGGGCTGCCCCCGCCGTTTCCGGCGCGGCGGCCACCATGATCCGGTCGTAGCCCGGCCGCCCGCTGACGGCCAGCGCGTCCGCGCCGACCAACCCGACGAACGGGCCGCCGACGTCGCGTGTGGTTCCGGCCACGTCGACGGTGCCGACCAGGGTGTACGGGCGGGCCGGGCCGGTCGCGCCGCCGACGCCGACCGGGCCACCGAGCGTGAACCCCTGCGCGGCGACCGTGGGCGCGTCGAGGACCACCTCGCCGGGCCGGTCGGGCAGCCGTCCGGCGATCACGTCGTAGGAGCGCAACGCGGGCCCGGTGGGGATCGCGGCGAGCAACCCGACGCCGAGCACCGGCCGGCCGTCGACGCCGACCACCCCGACGAGGGCGGTCAGCTCCCCGGCGGCCTCGGCCACCCCGTCGACCGTGCGCACCCGGTCGACCAGGGACGGCGGAAGGGTGGTCCGGTCGGCGTAGACGCCCAGGTCGGTGTGCCGGTCGAAGGCACCGGCCCGCTCGTACGCCCCGGCCTGCATGCCGTCGGTGAGCATCAGCGTGCCGGCGACGAACGCGACCCCGAGCACGATCGCCACCGAGGAGAGCAGCAGGCGCAGGGCGTCGGCGCGCAGCGTACGCAGGGTCAGCCGCCACATCCCGGTCACCGCCGGTCCCGGCCGACGGCCCGGCGCGGCACGGCCCCGGACTCCACGGGCGGACGGCGGGCGGTGGACCCCACGGGCGGGCGGCAGCCGGTGGGGCGACGGCCGGCGACGGTGGGTGGGTGGGGCGCGGGGTGGGCGACGGTGGGCACGGACATGGGCACTCCCGGTCGGCGTGGTGCGGTCCCCTCCGACGCTAGGCAGCGGCCCGCCGCCCGGCGTCCACCCGCCCGCTCGGGCCGACTCCGCCACAGGTCGCCCCGAACCGGGACACCCGTACGCCCCAGGTCGTACCCGGGCTCAGCCGCCCGGGGTGACCAGGCCGCTCTCGTAGGCCAGGACCACCACCTGGACCCGGTCGCGGAGCTGGAGCTTGGCCAGGATCCGGCCGACGTGGGTCTTCACCGTCGCCTCGGCGACGTGCACCCGGGCGGCGATCTCGGCGTTGGCCAGGCCCTGCGCGACCAGCAGCAGGATCTCCCGCTCCCGGTCGGTGAGCTGGGCCAGGCGCGGGTCCTCGGTGGGGGCGGGGCCGAGCCGGTCGGCGAACCGGTCGAGCAGCCGGCGGGTGATCGACGGGGCGACCACCGAGTCGCCCTCGGCGACCACCCGGATGGCCGCCAGCAACTCCTCCGGTGGCACGTTCTTGAGCAGGAACCCGCTGGCCCCGGCGCGCAGCGCGGCGAACGCGTCCGCTTCGGTGTCGAAGGTGGTCAGCACCAGCACCCGGGGCCGGCCGTCGGCGGAGGCGGCACAGATGCGGCGGGTCGCCTCCACCCCGTCCATGGTCGGCATCCGCAGGTCCATCACCACCACGTCGGCCTGGACCCCGGCCAGCACCCGCAACGCGTCCGCCCCGTCGATCGCCTCGCCGACGACCGTCAGGTCAGGCTGGGAGTCCAGCACCATCCGGAAGCCGGCCCGCACCAGCGCCTGGTCGTCCACGATCACCACTCGTACCGTCATGCCGCGATCACCTCCGGGTCCGGGGTCGACGGTAGCGGCAGCCGTACCTCGACCTGCCACCCGCCACCGGTACGGGGTCCGGCGGTGAGCCGGCCGTCGTACACGCCGACCCGCTCGCGCATCCCGACCAGGCCGTGGCCGCCGGAGGGCGCCGGCCGGGTCGGCGGGCGTCCGCGCCCGTCGTCGCTCACCCGGACCACCAGCCCGTCGTCGACGCCCAGCGCGACCGTGGCGTGCGCGCCGACCCCGGCGTGCTTGAGGGCGTTGGTGAGGGCCTCCTGCACCACCCGGTAGACGGTGAGGTCGAGCCCGGGTGGCAGGGTGGCCGGCACCTCCCTGGCAAGGTACTCGACCCGCAGACCGGCGTCGCGGAACCGGCCCACCAGTGCGGGCAGCTCGGCGACGGTGGCGCGGCGGCGTTCCGGTTCGGTGCTCGGGGTGACCGCGCCCGGGCCGGTGGTCGGCTCCGGTGGGCTGGGCTCGCGCAGCACGTCGACCAGCCGCCGCATCTCCTCCAGTGCCTGCCGGCCGGTGTCGGCGACCACCTTCACCGCCTGCCGGGCGGTCTCCGGCTCCCGGTCGAACAGCAGGCGGGCCCCGTCGGCCTGCACGATCATCACCGCCATGCTGTGGGCCACCACGTCGTGCAGCTCGCGGGCGATCCGGGCCCGTTCGCCGACCACCGCCGCGCGGGCCTCGGCCTCCCGCTCGCGTTCCAGCGTGGCGGCCCGTTCCTCCAGGCTGAGCACGTAGAGGCGGCGGGTGCGGACGTTCAACGCGGCCAGCCACACCCCGCCGGTGATCAGCCCGAAGTAGATCGCGGGGGCCCACCAGGCGACGTTGGTCTGGGCCTGCGAGGCGGCCAGCAGCACCCCGACGGCGGCGACGGCACCGGCCAGCATGCCGTCGCGCAGCCGGTCGGCGTACTTGACCACGCTGTAGAGGGCGATCAGCACGGCGACGTCGTAGGCCAGCGGACCCCAGCCGGCGACCACCTGGATCAACGCCAGCCCGGCGACGAGCACCGCGACCAGCGACGGGTGGCCGCGCCGGAACAGCAGGGCCACCGCCATGGACAGGCCGACCAGCGCGGACGGCCAGCCACCGGGCTGGGCCGACAGGCCGGGTTGGGCTGCCGCCGTGACCAGGGTGAAGAGCACCACCAGCGCGCTGACGCAGACGTCGAAGGCGACGCCGCGCAGCGGGCGACCGAAGAGGGTACGGCTCACGGTGACCGAGCGTAGTGCCCCGTTCGGGGTCGATGCGGGCCCTGGCCCGGCCGGGGCTCAGAGCAGCTCGCGTAGCCGGGTCATCTCCACGGTCTGCTCGGTCGCCACGGCGGTGGCGAACTCGTTGAGTTGCTGGTCGGCGCCGGCGGAGAGCAACTGGGTGGCCATCGTCACCGCGCCCTCGTGGTGGGCGGTCATCAGGCGCACGAAGAGCCGGTCGAAGGCGACGCCCCGGGCGTCGGTGAGCTGCCGGATCGCCTCGGGGCTCTGCATGCCCGGCATCCGGCCGTGCTCGTGGCCGGGTTCCTCGGCGGCCAGGCCACGGGCGTCGAGCCAGCCGCGCAGCAGCCCGACCTCGGGTGCCTGGGCACCCCGGATCCGCGCGGCGATCGCCTTGACCTGGGCGCTGGCGGCGCGGTCGGGGGCCAGCGCGGCCAACTGGAGGGCCTGCTGGTGGTGCGGGATCATCATCCGCACGAACCAGACGTCGAGGGTGTTGTACCGGGGCGTGCCGGGCTCGCGGACCTCCTGTGCGGGCCGGGTCACGGCGGGTTCGCCCGGCCGGCCGGGCACGATCACCGCCGGAGCGTCCGTCGGGAGGGTCGGCGTCGGGGTGGCCGTGCGGCCCTGGGCCGCCGGGGACGGCCGGTCGTCGGGGCGCAGGGCCACCCCGACCGACACCAGGACGGCGGCGGCGACTGTGACGGCGAGCAGGACGCGTCCACGTGGGCCGGTCATGCGACTCCCCCTCCGGTCGAGGTCGACGCGATCGTATCCATTCATCACCGCGGATTGATGTGGCGCGAATCACATCAACTGTCATCACTGGCCGGTAAGGTGTCAGGCACGCATCGTCCCCTTTCGAAGGGTTCCGCCGATGATCAGGTTCCCCCTGCCCCGACCACGGCAGTTGAAGATCGTCAGCGTGGTCGCCGCCGGCCTGCTGGTGGCGAGCGTCGCCACCAGCCCGGCAGGCAACGCCGCACCGGCCACCGCGACGGAGAGCGGGACGCCGGCGGCCCCCGGCCTCGACGTCGACGAGATCTCCAGTAGCCCCAACCTGCGCCAGGTCGCCAACCTGCCCAAGCAGGCGCCGTTCGACACCACCAGCGCGCTCGGCACTGACATGGCCTTCCAGGGCCGGTACGCCTTCGTCGGCAACTACAACGGCTTCGTCGTCTACGACATCGGCCGCCCCAGCGCGCCGAAGATCGTGTCGCAGGTGCTCTGCCCCGGCTCGCAGAACGACATCTCGGTCTACGGCGACCTGCTCTTCCTCTCCACCGACTCGTCCCGCACCGACGACTCGTGCGCCAGCGCGAGCCAACCGGCGACGGTGAAGGAGTCCTGGGAGGGCATCAAGGTCTTCGACATCAGCGACAAGGCCAACCCGCGCTACGTCAAGTCGGTGGAGACCGCCTGCGGCTCACACACCCACACCCTCGTCCCCGGCAAGGACCGCAGGGCCGTCTACCTGTACGTGTCGTCGTACAGCCCCCGGGCCGACTTCCCCGACTGCCAGCCGCCGCACGACTCGATTTCCATCGTGAAGGTCCCGGTGCACAAGCCCACCGAGGCGTCGGTGGTGGCCACCCCGAACCTCTTCCCCGACGGCGGCTACGAGGGCATCCCCGGGCAGACCTCGGCCACCACCGGCTGCCACGACATCACCGCCTACCCGGCCAAGGACCTGGCCGCCGGGGCGTGCATGGGCGACGGCGTCCTGCTCGACATCCGCGACCGGGAGGCACCCCGGGTGATCAACCGGGTGCGGGACACGACGAACTTCGCGTTCTGGCACTCGGCGACGTTCAACAACGCCGGGACCAAGGTGGTGTTCACCGACGAACTCGGCGGCGGCGGCGCGGCCACCTGCAACGAGATCGTCGGCCCTAACCGGGGCGCGGACGCCGTCTACGACATCACCGGTCGGGGCGACGCCCGCACCATGGTCTTCCGCAGCTACTACAAGATCCCCCGCACCAACGCCGACACCGAGAACTGCGTGGCCCACAACGGCTCGCTGATCCCCGTACTCGGCAAGGACATCATGGTGCAGGCGTGGTACCAGGGCGGGGTCTCGGTCTGGGACTTCACCGACTCGACCCGGCCGAAGGAGATCGGCTTCTGGGAGCGCGGGCCGCTGTCGGACACCCAGCTCACCACCGGCGGCGCCTGGTCGACCTACTACTACAACGGGCACATCTACTCCAGCGACATCCAGAAAGGGCTGGACGTGCTCAAGCTCAACGACTGGCGCACCTGGACGGCCGACCTGGTCCGGATGCCCGAGCTGAACGTGCAGACCCAGGCCGGCTACCTGAGCTGGTAGCCCGACCAACCGACGACGAACGGCCCGGCCCGCTGGGGCCGGGCCGTTCGTGGTGCAGGGACGCCGTGCGTACAGGGACGCGCGGGTGGCGGGGTCAGCGGATCGGCAACTGGTAACGGCGTTCCGTGCCACCGCCGGCCACGGTGACCAGCCGGACCTCACCGTCACGCAGCCCGTACGTCACCGACCAGCGGGTGTGCCCCTGCCGGACCTGGTCCAGCAGGCGCAGCGCCGCCGTCGGGTCGACCCGGCCGTCGGCCGCGTCCAGCGCCGCCGCGAGGACGCCGTAGCGGCGGTCGCGGCGACGCTGCTGCTCGGGTACGTCGACCACCGGCACGTTGGTCAGCGCCTGCCACCGCCCCTGCCCCCGCTGCACCCGCATCGTCCCGTCGACGAACTCGACCACCGCCGACCGGCCGCCCGCGTCGGCGAGCAGGTAGTGCAGTGGGGGCCCGCCGTCGAAGTCGAGGTTGTGCCGGCCGAACAGCGCCACCGCCTCGTCCACCGTGGCCGCCCGGTCCAGCACCAACCGCAGGATGCGCACCGACCCGACGGTGGGCCGGCCCGGCACCGGCTTCGCGGTGGCATTGTCGTCGGCGGCCAGCCCGACGGCCAGCCCCCGCTCGTTCATCCCGTCGAAGGGCAGCAACGGCGCGTCGAGCAGCCGGCGGTCCCCGGTCGGGTCCGGGCCCACCCCCAGGTAGGACAGGTCGACCAGGGAGACCGAGGCGTAGCCCTCGGGTGGGTCGGTGCGCAGCACCATCGCCGGGTTGGCGTCCCAGTCGAAGTTGCGGGCGAACAACGGCCGGGCCGGGTCACCGGAGGCGGCGAACAACGAGCAGCCGAACGGGCCGGTGTCCGGCCGGGCGTCGGTGCCCACCGTCGGGTCGTAGCCACCGACGTAGGTCATCTCGTAGAGCGGCAGGTCGTCGACCTTGCGCAGGCTGTCCAGCGTACGCCGGGCCTGCTCCGGGTCCTGCCGGGAGGCGACCGGCGGGCTCGCGGACGCCGATGCCGAGGCGGTCCGGTCCGATTCGGTCGGAGTGGCCCGATCCGTCGGGGTGGCCTGGGCACAGCCGGTGGCGACGAGCGACAGGGCCAGTCCGGCCCCCAGCAGCATCCTGCGCATATCTCCTGAACGCTAGGGCAGCCGTGCCGGGATGTCCACCGTGGCGGGAACCGCGCACGTCGATGTCGGGCCCGCCGGTACGGGGTCGTCGGGCGGGCAGTTGCGGCCAACCGGCGTCGGAGCAGGGCCGGCTGTGCGAGGATCGTGCGCCGTGACACCTGCCGGCGGGACACCGCCCGTACCGACCCGACGGCACCGCCGTCCGAGGCTGCACCCGCTGGACCGGGTGGCGATCGGGCTGGCCCTGCTGGGCCTCGGCGCGGTGGCCACCGGGCTGCTGCCCCGGGCCGACGCCGCGGCGACCCTGCACCGCATCCTGCCACTGCTGCTCTTCCTCGGCGCGGTGGTGGTGCTCGCCGAGCTGACCGCCGTCGCCGGGGTGTTCGACGTGCTGGCCACCCGGCTGGCGATCGCCGCGCGGGGCAGCTTCGCCGGCCTGTTCCTGCTCTGCGTCGGGTTCGCCTCGCTCACCACCATCGCCCTCAACCTGGACACCACCGCGGTCCTGCTCACCCCCGTGATGATCGTGCTGGCCCGCCGGCTGGGCACCGCCCCGGGGCCGCTGGCGATGACCACGGTCTGGTTGGCCAACACCGCCAGCCTGCTGTTGCCGGTGTCGAACCTGACCAACCTGCTCGCCGCCGACCGGATCGCGCTGACCCCGGCGGCGTACGCGGCCCGGATGGCGTTGCCGCAGGTCGCGGCGATCGGGGTGACCATGGCGGGGTTGTGGCTGTGGTACTGGCGGCGGGGGCGGCGCGACGCCGACCGGTTCACCCCTCCCCCACCGCACCGGCCGGCGGACCGGCTGCTGTTCGGCACGGCGGTCGCCGGCTGTCTGCTGCTCGTCGCCGGCATCCTGGCCGGGGTGGAGATCGGGGTGGCCGCCGCCGTCGCCGCCGGGCTGGTGGTGGTCGGCTTCGCGGTCCGGTCCCGGCGGACCCTGCGCCCGGCGCTGCTGCCCTGGCGGCTGCTGGTCTTCGTGACCGGCCTGTTCCTGGTGGTGCAGACCCTCGGCCGGCACGGGCTGGACGACCTGGTCTCCGTGCTGCTCGGGGACGCCGGGGGCACGGTGGGGGCGCTGCGCGCCGGGGGCACCGGGGCGTTACTGGCCAACCTGGTCAACAACCTGCCCGCCTACCTGGCCGGTGAGGCGGTGCTCCCACCCGGTGACGGGACCCGGCTGCTGGCGCTGTTGATCGGCACCAACGTCGGCCCGCTGGCGGTGCCGTGGGCGTCGCTGGCGACCCTGCTGTGGTTCGAGCGTTGCCGCGCCGCCGGGGTGACCGTGCCGCTGGGCCGGTTCGTGGCGACCAGCGCGGTGGTCGCGGTGCTCGGCACCGTCGCCGCGGTGCTCGCCCTGCTGGTCGTCGGCTGACCCGGCGGCGGTGTCCCGCCCGCGTGGGCACGGTCGGCGTTCAGATCCCCATCTCGGCCTCGTACGCCGAGCGCAGCCGGGCGCGGGCGGCGGGGGCCAGGCAGACGTGCCAGGCGGGACCCTCGTCGATGACGTTCAGCTCACCGGCGGCCTGCCGGGCCAGCAGGATCTCGGCCAGCACGTCCCGCGCGCCGAACCGGGCGTACCAGGCCAGTTCCAGGTCCACCGCCCAGCCGAGGCAGTGGCCGCTGGGCAGCATGGCCGGCTGGCCGAGCCGGCGCAGCCGGTACCGGTGTTCGGCGCTGTGGGCCAGGTTGGTCACCCACAGCGGCGGGGTGCCGGGCGGGGCGGACCGGGCGAACTCCCGGGCCAGGTCGTTGAGGAGCGCGACGACCTCGCGGCGGGTCCGGCGCAACGGCACACCGGCGGTGGGCGGGGCGGTCTCCGGCAGCAGCCGGCCCCGGACGGCGCGCACCCCCCGGCCCAGGACGCTTCCCGGTTGTTCCCGGTAGCGGAAGCCGAGCAGACCACGACGGCGCAGCCATTCCAGGTCGATCAGGTCGGGGTGCGTGTCGACCTGCTCGTCGGTCGCCAGGGCCGTCGTGTCCCGCCACCACATCAGGTCGATGCGGGACAGCAGGTAGATCCGGACCAGGGCGGTCAGGTCGGGGCCCGGGGCGGGCCGGTCGGGCTGGTGGCGGGCCAACTCCAGCAGCAGGGTCTCCCGGGCGCCCAGCACCCCCTGCCCGGTGGCGTCGAGCACGTCGGCGATCGCCGGCTCGCGCAGCCGCTGGTCGAGCAGCACCTGACGGGCGGCGGTGCCGGCGGTCCCCGCGAGCGCGCCGACCTCGACCAGCAGCTCGGCGACCGCCTGCCGGTAGGCGTCGAGGTCGGGGGCGGCCGGCCGCACGGGACGGGTCGGGGCGGGCGTCCGCCGGGCCGGGGCGGGCGGGGTGACGCCGGGTTGGGGGCCGGGGCTTCGGCTGGGCACGCGCATGGTCGGTCCTCTCCCGGTGCGACACGGTGCGGATGAACCTGAGGGCACCGTAACCGTGGTGAACCGGTGGAGACCGAGCATTCCTCCCACAGCCCCCGAAGGGCGACACACGGCCGGCGGCGTCGCCCGGTCCCGCACCGGCCGGGGCCCGTACGGGACCGTGACCGGACCGCCCGTCGACGTGCGACGGGCGGCCCGGTGCGGGCGCGGGTCAGCGCAGGGTGCAGGCCGTCCCGTTCACCGCGAACCCGGTCGGGGTCGCGTTGGTGCCGCTGTAGGTGGCGTTGAAGCCGAGGTTGACCGAGCCGTTCGGCGCGACCGCGCCGTTGTAGCTCTCGTTGGTCACCGTGACCTCGCTGCCGCTCTGGCTGAACCGGCCCGACCAGCCCTGGCTGATCTGCTGGTTACCGGTGAACCGGAACGTCAACCGCCACGACGACCAGGCCGCCGCGCTGGTGTTGGCCAACGTGACGCTGCCGGTGAAGCCGGTGCTCCAGCTGTTCGCCGAGTAGGTCACCGCGCACCCGCCGGCCGGCGGCGGCGTGGTGGTCGGCGGCGGGGGCGTGGTGGTCGGCGGCGGGGGCGTGGTGGTCGGCGGGGGCGGCGTGGTGGTCGGCGGCGGCGTCACCGTGGGGGTCGGCGTCGGGTCCGGGCCGGTGCCGCTGCCGGCCTGCTCGGCCGCCCAGTGCACCAGCCAGGCCAGCGCCGCGTTCCAGTTGATCGCCACCTCGTTGACCGAGTACGCGCCGATGTCGTCGATGAAGCACTTCTGCGGCTTGCAGCCACCGAGCTGGGCCTGCACGACCGGGTCCTGCAACTCGCTGTTCGGGCCGCCGGAGAGCGAGCCGGGCGGCGCGGTGGGCAGCGAGCCGTCGTTCTGGTTGGCCCAGAACCGGTGGTGCAGGTTGCGCACCGGCTTGTCCCCGTACCCGGCCACGTAGGACTGGTTGAGCGGGTTGCGGCCGAGCAGGTAGTCGTAGGCGGTGAAGGCGCCGTTGCGGTACCGCGTCGTGCGGGTCAGGTCGTAGGCCAGGGCGAGCACGTTGGCGTTGTTGGCGACCGCGCCGTTGGAACCCCAGTAGTACGTGCCGTTGCCGCTGCCCGGGGCCGGGTAGCCCTGGTTGGCGATCTGGGCGAGCATCCGGTCGGCGAAACCGACGATCGCCGACCGGATCGCGCTCACGTCGCCGCTGGCCAGGCCGGTCGGCACCAGCACGAGGGTGGTGTCACCCAGCCCGGCCGTCCAGCTCCAGTCGTACGCGCCCCGGGTGAAGCCCGCTCCCCGGGCGTGCGGGGAGCTGCTCAGGTCGTTGCGGTAGCCCGTCGAGCCGGTGGTGGCGTACAGCTCGGCAGCCGCCCAGTAGAACTCGTCGGTGACGGTGTTGTCCTCGTACGCGCCGCCGCCGGTGTTGTCGGTGGCGGGGGCGAGCCGGTTCGGGTTGGCCTTCGCCGCGGCGTACGCCTTCTCGGCGGCGGCCAGGGCCCGGGAGGCGAAGGAGGCGTCGAACGGCTTCCACAGCCGGGACGCCTGGGCCGCCACCGCCGCCATGTTGAGGGTGGCGGCGGTGCTCACCGGGGAGAGCAGCCGGGGCTCGCTGTCCAGCTCCGGACGGGTGGGCAGCGCGGTCCAGTTCTGGTCGTGGATCTTGTGGTGCACCATGCCGGCGTTGGTCCGGCCGTCCGGCACCTGCATCTTGAGCAGGAACTCCAACTCCCAGCGGGCCTCGTCGAGCACGTCCGGCACCCCGTTGGACCGCTCGGGGATGGCCAGCGTGCCGTCGGCGACGGCGGACTTGTCGGCCCCGTTCACGTACAGCGTGCGCTCGTAGATGTTCTGCAGCTGCCAGGTGGACAGGCCGCCGTTGACCACGTACTTGCCCTGGTCACCGGCGTCGTACCAGCCACCGCGCACGTCCAGGGTGTAACCGCAGGAGGTGCGGCACGGCACGTTGTTGTCCCCCCGGTTGGGGGCGACGTTGACGTGCCCGGCCGGGCGGGCGTAGCGGGAACCGACGTACTGGGCGTCGATCGGGGTGCCGCTGCGCTGGTGGTAGAAGAACGCCAGCGAGTCACCGCGCAGCCGGCGCACCGGGTCGGCCGAGATGTCGAAGGGGTAGCTGTTGCTCCCGCCCACCGACAGCACGTAGCCGGTGCCCGGGGTGTCGTAGGCCGAGAAGTCCGCGATGTGCACCGGGTCGCCGGAGAGCGCGTCGGTGCCCCGTACCGTGGTCTGCCCGGAGGCGACCGTGGCGCCGCCGGCGTTGCGCAGCGTCCAGCCGAGCGGGGAGTTCGCGGAGTTCACGACGGTGGCCTGCTTGGGCAGCCCCGGCACGTAGGCGACCTGGTTGACCTTGACCGGTGAGCCGGGGTCGGGGGCGGCGGAGGCGAGCTGCGGCACAGCCGCGAGCCCGCCGAGGGCGAGCAGGGCGGCAGCCGCGAGCGCGACCGGACGCCGTCGGACATGGTGGGGCATGGGGCCTCTTCCGGTGGGGATGGCAGTGACACCCGACCGGACCGGCGCAGCAGTGACCCGCCGGGCGGTCGGATGGACCGTCGACGGGAGCGCTCCGCCCACCATAGACCACCGTCAGTCCGCCGGGAAGTCACCGCCCAACGGCCGGACGGTCCGGGTGTCGCCGTCGTAGCTGCGTGCCGCCACGAACCGGCCCTCCGGCCGGTCACCGCCGACCACCGCGCGGGCCCGCCGCCGGTCGTGGTCGCGGAAGCGCAGCGCGAGGCTCAGGTGCGGCACCCAGTTCCCCGGGGCGTGCCAGGGCCGCTGCCCGTCCGCGCCGTCCAGTGCCGCCCAGACGGCCCCGTGCAGGGCGGTCAGCTCCGCCGTGGGCCGGACCAACCAGACCAGCGGCGCGCTGCCGTCGAGCACCGCCACCCGTTCCAGCCGGACCGGCAGGGGCAGCGCGGCATCGAAGAGACCGGCGAGCCGGTCGACCGCGCCGGGCGGGAACGCCTCGACGGCGGCCAGCGTCAGGTGCGGCCGGTTCGTCGGGTGGCCGTGCCGGGCCAGGCTGGGCAGCCCCGCCCCGGCCAGCCTGTCCCACGCGGTGCGGACCGTCTCCTCCAGCACCGGGCAGCAGAGCAGTTCCACCGTACGCACGCCCGTCAGGCTAGCCGGCGGGCGGGCGCGGCTGTGCCGGTCGGCACGGTGGGGCCGGTCGGCGCGACGGCCCGACGGGGATGATGGAAAACTTTGTCCCATGAGTTCCGCACCTACACCGACCGACCTCTCCGCGCCCGACGACTCCGACGGCGTACCCGCCTTCGTCGATCTCGGGCTGCGCGCCGAGCTGTTGGGCGCGCTCGCCGCGCTCGGCTACGAGGAGCCCACCCCCATCCAGCGCGAGGCGATCCCGCTGCTGCTGGCGGGACGGGACCTGCTCGGGCAGGCGGCGACCGGTACGGGCAAGACCGCCGCGTTCGCCCTGCCCCTGTTGCAGCGGATGCCGGACGACCGCTCCGGCGGTGACCCGGTGTCGCTGGTGCTGGTGCCCACCCGGGAACTGGCCGTGCAGGTCTCCGAGGCGTTCCACCGGTACGGCAAGGACCTCGGGGCCCGGGTGCTGCCGATCTACGGCGGCCAGCCGATCGGCCGTCAACTGCGCGCCCTGGACCTGGGCGTGGACGTGGTGGTGGCGACCCCCGGCCGGGCGCTGGACCACATCGCCCGGGGCACCCTGCGGTTGGGCGCGCTGGCCACGGTGGTGCTGGACGAGGCCGACGAGATGCTCGACATGGGCTTCGCCGAGGACATCGAGGCGATCCTGGAGCACGCGCCCGCGCAGCGCCAGACGGTGCTCTTCTCGGCCACCATGCCGGCCCGGATCGACGGCCTGGCCCGCAAGCACCTGACCGACCCGGAGCGGATCCAGATCGGGCGGGAGCAGCCGGTCGCCGGGGAGGCGCCCCGGGTCCGGCAGAGCGCGTACATCGTCACCCGGGCGCACAAGCCCGCGGTGCTGGGCCGGGTGCTGGACGTGGAGTCGCCGACGGCGGCGATCGTGTTCTGCCGCAGCCGGGAGGAGGTGGACCGGCTCACCGAGACGATGAACGGGCGCGGCTACCGGGCCGAGGCGCTGCACGGCGGGATGAGCCAGGAGCAGCGGGACCGGGTGATGGGGCGGCTGCGCGCCGGCACCGCCGACCTGCTGGTGGCCACCGACGTGGCGGCCCGTGGGCTGGACGTCGAGCAGCTCACCCACGTGGTCAACTACGACGTGCCGTCGGCCCCGGAGTCGTACGTGCACCGGATCGGCCGGGTGGGCCGGGCCGGTCGGGAGGGGGTGGCGATCACCCTCGCCGAGCCCCGGGAACACCGGATGCTCAAGACCATCGAGCGGGTCACCGGCCAGCGGATCACCATCGACAAGATCCCGACGGTGGCCGACCTGCGGACCCGCCGGCTGGCGTTGACCCAGGCGGCGCTGCGGGAGAGCCTGCTGGAGGACGACCTGGACCCGTTCCGGGTGATCGTCGAGTCACTGTCGGACGAGTTCGACCTGATGGAGGTGGCGCTGGCAGCCGTCAAGCTGGCCCACGAGGCGGCCCTGCCCGGCTCCGACGACGACGAGGAGATCCCGCAGGTGGCGGTCCGTCCGCCTCGGGAGTCCCGGCCCGGGTTCGACAGCCGGGGCGGGGACCGGCGCGGTGGCGGCCGGCCCCGCACGGGCGGCACCGCGCAGGTCTTCATCGGCCTGGGCCGCCGCGCCGGGGTCCGCCCGCAGGACCTGGTCGGTGCGATCACCGGCGAGACCCGGGTGAGTGGCCGCGACATCGGCTCGATCGAGATCGCCGACCGGTTCTCCCTGGTGGAGGTGCCGCAGGGCGTCGCCGACGAGGTGATCGCGGGGCTGCGCAACAGCACCATCAAGGGCCGTAAGGCGACCGTACGGCGCGACCGTGGCGGCGAGGGGCACTGACCCGACACGCGACACCGGCCCGCACCCCAGGACGGGGGCGCGGGCCGGTCGCGTTCGTCAGAGCGGGTACGGCCCGAAGCGGCCCCAGGCGACGATCGCCGCCAGGATCAGCAGCACCACGGTCATCGCGGTGCCGGGGTGCTCCTTGGCGCGGGCGTGCACCACGATCGCGCCGATCATCACGATCACCAGCCCGACGGCGGCCAGCGGGGTGAGCACGGTGGCGATGCCGGTGAGGCCGGGCAGGACCAGTCCCAGCGCGGCCAGCACCTCGACCGCGCCGAGCGCCTTGACCTGGGTGGGCGGGACGTTCTCCACCCAGCCCATCCGGTCGCGCAACTTCTCCTTGGGCTGGGTCAGCTTGGTCAGCCCCGCGCCGGCGAAGAGCGCGGCGAGCAGGATCTGCAGGATCCACAGGAACAGGTTCATCGGCGGTCGCCTCCGGGGGGTGCCACCGTGGTGGCGGATGCGGTAACGGGGATGGTCAGGCTACGGCCCTGACGGCCCCCGACGCCCGGTGGGACGCCGAGGGCCGTGGAAGCGGTCGGGCGAGGCCGGTCAGGCGGCCCCGACCGGCCGGCCGCCGAGCGTCTCCGCGTCGATCTCGGCCGGGCGCAACGCCAGGGCGAGCACGTCGGCCACGTCGGCCAGGGTGTGCACGGTCAACGCCTCGCGTACCTCGGTGGGCAGGTCGTCGAGGTCCGGCTCGTTGCGGGCCGGGATGATCACCTCGGTCAGGCCGGCCCGGTGCGCGGCGAGCAGCTTCTGCTTCACCCCGCCGATGGGCAGCACCCGCCCGGACAGCGTCACCTCGCCGGTCATCCCGAACTCGGGCCGTACCGGCCGGCCGGTCACCAGGGACGCCAGCGCGGTGACCATGGTGATGCCGGCGCTCGGGCCGTCCTTGGGCACCGCGCCCGCCGGCACGTGCAGGTGGATCCGGCGTCCGGCCAGGACGTTCGGGTCGAGGCCGTAGCGCCGCCCGTTGGCGCGCAGGTAGGACAGCGCGATGTGGGCGGACTCCTTCATCACGTCGCCGAGTTGCCCGGTGAGGGTCAACCCGGGCTCACCGTCCATGCTGGTGGCCTCGATGAAGAGCACGTCACCGCCGGCGCCGGTGACGGCCAGGCCGGTGGCCACGCCGGGTACCGCCGTGCGCTCCGCCGACTCCGGGGTGAACTTCGGCCGGCCCAGGTAGCTGGCCAGGGTGTCGGTGTCCACCCGGACCGGGGTCGGGTCGGTCGTCAGGGTCACGGCGACCTTGCGCAGGATCTTCGCCAGGGCCCGTTCGAGCTGCCGGACGCCGGCCTCCCGGGTGTACTCGCCGGCGATCAGCGCCAGCACCTCGTCGGTGACGGTCACCTCGTCGGCGGTCAGGCCGGCCCGCTGGAGCTGCCGGGGCAGCAGGTGGTCGCGGGCGATGGCGACCTTCTCGTCCTCGGTGTAGCCGTCCAGGGTGACCAGTTCCATCCGGTCCAGCAGCGGGCCGGGGATGGCCTCCACCACGTTGGCGGTGGCCAGGAAGAGCACGTCGGACAGGTCGAGGTCGACTTCGAGGTAGTGGTCGCGGAAGGTGTGGTTCTGGGCCGGGTCGAGCACCTCCAGCAGGGCGGCGGCCGGGTCACCGGCGTACCCGGCGGCGAGCTTGTCGACCTCGTCGAGGAGCACCACCGGGTTCATCGAGCCGGCCTCGCGCAGCGCGCGGACGATCCGGCCGGGCAGCGCGCCGACGTAGGTGCGCCGGTGCCCACGGATCTCGGCCTCGTCGCGGACGCCGCCGAGGGAGACCCGGACGAAGTTGCGGCCCAGCGCGCGGGCCACCGACTCGCCGAGGCTGGTCTTGCCGACTCCGGGCGGGCCGGCGAGGGCGAGCACCGCGCCGGAGCCGCGCCCGCCTACCACGCCGAGGTTGCGCTCGGCACGGCGGTTGCGCACCGCCAGGTATTCCAGGATGCGGTCCTTGACGTCGGCCAGGCCGGCGTGGTCGGCGTCGAGCACCGCCCGCGCCGTCGCCAGGTCGGTGTTGTCCTCGGTACGGGTGCTCCACGGCATCTCCAGCACCGTGTCCAGCCAGGTGCGGATCCACCCCGCCTCGGGTGAGGCGTCGCTGGCCCGTTCCAACTTGCCGACCTCACGCAGCGCCGCCTCGCGGACCTTGTCCGGCAGGTCGGCGGTCTCCACCCGGGAGCGGTAGTCGGCGGAGCCGTCCGGCTCGTCCTCGCCCAGTTCCTTGCGGATCGCGGCGAGCTGCTGGCGGAGCAGGAACTCCCGCTGGGACTTCTCCAGCCCCTCCCGGACGTCACTGGTGATCTGTTCGGTGACCTCCTGTTCGGCCAGGTGGTCCTTCACCCAGCCGACGAGCAGCTCCAGCCGGGCGGTGACGTCCTGAGCGGCGAGCAGTTCGGTCTTCTGCGCCAGGCTGAGCCACGGCGCGTAGCCGGCCGCGTCGGCCAGCTCGGACAGGTCGGTCATCCGTTCCATCGCGTCGATGACCTGCCAGGCGCCCCGCTGCTGGAGGACCGAGGTCATCAGGGCGCGGTACTCGCGGGCCAGGTCGCGGGCGCGGCCGGCGGGGGCGGGTTCGTCGAGTCGGGTGGCCTCCACCCAGAGGGCGGCGCCGGGTCCGGGGACGCCGGAGCCGATCCGGGCACGGGCCAGGCCACGCACCACGGCGGCGGGTTCGCCGTCGGGGAGGCGGCCCACCTTCTCGATGGTGGCGATCGTGCCGACGGGGCCGTACTCGCCGTCGATGCGGGGTACGGCGAGCAGGGTGTTGTCGCCGCCGGCCCGGGCGGCGTCGACGGCGGCCTGGGTGGTCGGGTCGAGGGTCACCGGGATGACCATGCCGGGGAGCAGGACGACGTCGGTCAGGGGAAGTACCGCGAGGGTTGCCATCGGACACCTGCCATCACTTGAGGTTGAGCGTGTCTCACTCAAGTCACAAACCGTGCCCCGTGTTCCGGGATGTGACCCAGGACACATCCCGCCCGCACCTCCACCCTCGGCCAGCATTGGCCAGACCCGGATTTCCCAGGATTGACCCGACCCGTCAAATGAAAGAGAGGCGTATTGTTGCGGATTTGCCGTCAGATACGTCAAACTCTTAGCACACCCCGCTCAACACAGGGAGTAATGGCGATGGCAAGGAAAGTAATCACCGTTCTGACCGACGACCTCGACGGCGGAAAGGCCGATCGGACCGTCGAGTTCAGCCTGGACGGGGCGGCGTACACCATCGATCTCTCCGACGAGAACGCGGGGGTGCTGCGCAAGACGCTCGACGCGTACATCACCGCTGGCCGCCGAATGGGGCGGGGCGCGGTCGAGACCGGTCGGCCGGCTCGCCGCCCCGCTCGCGCCGGAGTCTCGGGAATGGACCGCGAGCAGAACCGCGCCATCCGGGAATGGGCGACCAAGAACGGCCACGAGATTTCCGAGCGTGGCCGCATCCCGGTCTCGGTCGTGGAGGCGTGGAAGAGCCGCTGAGGGCGGTCAGGTCACGAACGGACGCGCCGGGGTCACGCTGAGATAACAGCGGCGACCCCGGCGCTTTTCGCCGTGTCCACAATTTCCACCCGCTGCGCCGTCACCGAAAACCCTTGCCGGCCCGCCCGGCCCTGGCCGCCCGGAACGCCCCGCACCGCGGGCCGCCCGGAACACACCGCACCGCGGGCCGTGGAATGCGTCGCTTCGCTGGCCGCCCGGAACGCGGGGCCTCCGGAACAGGATCGCCACCCGCCGGCCGCACCGGGCCTCAGCGTCGGCCTCCGGAGAAGTGGACCCACCCGAAAGGCCACGGGCCGCCCCGGGGAGTTCCCCGGGGCGGCCCGTGGCCTTTGTCGTCTGTCCGGTCAGTTGACCCGGATGCGCACCACGTCGAAGGCGGGGGTCTGGTTGGCCCGCTCCATCATCGGAACCCGGTGCGAACCGTCACCGGCCCAGACCGCGCACTGCGCCGTACCCGACTGCGGCAGGCCCGGGATCTGGATGGTCACGTCGTCGGACTGGTTGCCGCCCTTGCCGTCCTCGGTGGCCACGAAGAACGCCGGGACGTCCTGCGGGTTCGACGGGGCCTGGTTGGTGTTCTGCAGCATCCGGCAGGCGGTGTGGAAGTGACCACGGGTGAGGCCCTGACCGTTGAGCACCGAGCTCTCCAGGTAGTAGCCACCCTGCCCGGCCGCCAGGAACCGGTCACGGACCAGGTTGCGGGTGGAGACCTTCAGGCTGAAGGCCTGGTTGCGCTGCACCTGGTTGGGGAACTGCGTGATCAGCAGCGACGGGTTGTTGGCCGCCGCGCCGACCTCGCCGAACGCGGTGCTGACGCAGCGGTTGCCGTTCTGGAAGCCGTCGTGCGGCTGCAACCGGCTGTTGGCGCAGTCCTTGGCGAGCACGCCCAGGGCGTTGCCGTTGTTGCCGTTCTGGCCGCCGTTGTTGTTGCCGCCGTTCTGGCCGCCGTTGTTGCCGTTGTTGCCGCCGTTGTTGTTCTGGCCGCCGTTGTTGCCGTTCTGGCCGCCGTTGTTGTTGCCACCGTTCTGGCCGCCGTTGTTGGCGGCGGCGGCGACCTGGCAGCCGGCGAGCTGCTCCAGGCCCTGCGGGCGCTGGGCGAACCGGCCGATCGCGGTGGCGATCCGGTTGAGGGCGGACCGCCGCTTGTCGGCCAGCGGGCCGAGGATCGCGTTGTCGATGAACGCCTTGCCGTTGCGCCCCTCGGCCGCCAGCCGCTTGTTGGCGTCGTCGATCTGGGTCTTCAGCAGGGCGAGTTCCTTGTCCACCTCGGCCTTGGCCTGGGCCGGGATCTGCGGCAACCGGGGGGTGACCTCCGGGCAGGCCACCGTCGAGGCCAGCGTGGTCACCGGCGCGTTGCCGGCCTTGACGGCCTGGCACTCGGCGACGGACATCTGGCCGTCACCCCAGTGGTTGCGGACCCACCGGCCGTTCTGCCAGGTCTGGGTGGTGCTGCCCCGCCCGCTCGGCGAGGTGGCGCCGGGGCTCGGTGCGACACAGGCCGACGAGACGTTGCGGGCCTGCTGCCTCGGCTTGTCCCCGGCCGATGAGATCTGGGTGACGGCGGCGATGCCGCCGAAGACGACGAGCGCACCGACCGCCGCCAGCAGCCGCTTGCTCCGCGCGTTACCGGACGACCGGCGTGCCCCTGTGGACCTGCGCATCGAATTGCTCTCCTTCTCGATCCGGTACCTGACTCGTGTCCCCGACGAGGAGACGACCTTCGGGTCGGTCTCCCCCACCGGGGTCACTGCGACGTTCCGGTCGCACGTCGATGGCCGACGATGCCTTTCCGCACCGTCCGCCGCGTCGGGTGGCGCGGCTGGGAAGATCCTGTCCATTCCCGCTTAGGTACGGGCCGGCCCGGACGAAGGTTCAAAGCGGATCGAGGAATCCGGGACCATTTTTCGGCCGGGCCGGATTGTCACCACACGTCGCCGGAAAATGACGGCGGGTCGTTCCCGGAGGGGTCAGTCCCCGCAGAGGTGATCGAAGGCGAACGGCGTGGCCAACTCGTCGCGCCGGTCCCGCAGCACGCAGATCTGCCGGCGCAGCTCGTCCCGGTCGAGCAGGGCCGATTCGTCGGTCACAGCCACCGCCGGCCGGTCACCCACCGGCAACCGGTCGCCCACCGCCACCGCCGCGAGGTCCTCGGCCAGTCGGGCGGGGTCCACCCCGCAGTGCCACCGCGCCTCGGACACGGTGACCCGCTCCACCAGGCAGCGGCCGGTCCGCACCTCGACCCAGCTCCACCCCTCGGCCGTCCCGTCGCGCCACCGCACGTGCAGCCCGCGCACGATCGGATCACTGAGCCGCCGCGACACGTACGCCTCGACGGCCGCCGCCCGGGACAGCGCGCCGAGGTCGTTCACCGCTCCGGTGCGCCCGTCGGGCAACCGGCCGACGATGTCCCGGTAACCGACCGGGTTGTCGTCCGGGTCGTCGCCACCGGCACCGGCGGCGTAGGCGCGGGCGTCGATGACGTACGTGATGATCCGTCGGCCGTGGTCGGCGGCCCGCAGCGTCGGCGAGCCGATCCGCAGCACCGGCAGGCCCACGGCGGCGCAGACCGCCGAGACCATCCGCTCGGTCCGCTGCCCCGCCGAGCCGGCCGGCGCGGTCGGGCCGACGGTCAGGGCGAACAGCGGCACGCCGGTGTCGGCCGCGCAGACGACGTGGTCGAACTCCGCGCGCAACGCCGAACTCCACTGGTGCCCGGTGACCCCGGCCGGCCGCCGCGACACCAGGTCGCCGAGCCGACGGGCGGGGTACACCGCCTGGCCGGCCCGGACGAACAGCGGCGCGGCCCCGGCCGGAACCGGCCGCAGCCGGGCCCCGTCGTCGGTGGCGGTACGCGTCATCGTCGGGTCGGTCCGTCCGTGGCAGGAGAGGTGACCGGCCGAGTCTAGGACGTCGACCCCCGTGCCCGCCTCGTCGGTGCGGCCGGTGGACCCGGCACCGAGCGGTCGATCCGGGCGGTGGGCCGGCACTGGGCCGTCGAAGCGGACGATGAGCCCGGCATCCGGGCCGTCGATGCGGGCGGCGGGTCCCGCACCAGGCGGTTGGTGTGCCCCGACCGGGATCTCTACGCTCACGGGGTGCTGCACGACGGACCGGCCCCGGAACTGTTGACCAAGCGGAGTCTCGTCACGGTCTCCCACGCCATCGAGCGGTCGGCGCTGGCCACCGCCGAGGACGGCCCGCTGGTGGTGATCGCCCTGTTCCAGCGGATGCCGTACTTCCAGCGGGAACGGGCCCGCTACACACGCATCGCCGCGGGTGCGGCGGTCACCGTGGTCGGACTGGTCGGGCAGACACCGCCGGAGCTGCCCGACGGGGCGTACCCGGTGGCGCTGGAGGAGACCGAGGAGCTGGCCCGGGAGTGGAGCGTGGTGGCCCTGACCCCCCGCTTCGGGGCCAGCCTGGTGGCCCGGGACCGGCGGGAGGTGGTGGCCGCCGACACGCTGGAGGAGGGCCGGCTCTTCGCCGGCCGCTGGGGGTTCCGCCGGGACGAGGCGCTGCACGAGGTGATCCGGCTGCGGGCGCACCTCGGCGACCGGCTCCCCCCGGCCGCGCTGACCGCTATCGATCAGGTGCTGCGCCGGGTCAGGGACCTGCCGGCGACCCCCGGTGAGAGCCGGGCGGAGGCGGCGTTGCGGCTGATGGCCGAGCGCGTCGACCGGGCCCCCCGTGGCGGGCCGGGACGATCCGCCGAACCGGTCGCGGGACCACCGGGCCTGGTGGACGAGCCGACCCTGCGCCGCTGGACCGGAATGGACGGGGTGACCGCCGCCGGCACCCTGCCGGTGGCCCTGATCGGGGTCCGGATCGGTGACCCGGCCCGCGCCGCCGAACGCTTCGGACGCCGCAGCACCGCCCGCGAGGCGCAGGCCGTGATCGCCGCGCTGACCGCCCCACTGCGCCCGCTCGACCGGGCGATCCGCCTCGCCCCCGACGAGTACCTGCTGGTCCTGCCCGCGTTGAGCCGGGAGGAGGCGCTGGCGGTGGCCGGTCAGGTGCACACCTCGGTCGCCGGGCTGGCCCGGTCGTACCCGTTCGTGTCCTTCGCGGTGCACACGGCGGTCACCGTGACCGACCGGCGGCCGATGCCGGTGGCCGAGGTCCGGCACGCCGTCGAGTGGGCGGCCCGGGAGGGCGTACCGATGGCTACGGTGTCCCGGGAGACCGTCGCGAGCGCCGCCCACTGAGCGCGGCAGGGGACACGATGCGGGTCGTCTCGCTGGTGCCGTCGCTGACCGAGGCGGTGGCGGTGACAGTGCCGGAACTGCTGGTAGGGGCGACCGACTGGTGTGTGCACCCGTCGGGTCTGGACGTGGCCCGGGTCGGCGGCAGCAAGTACCCCGACCTGGATCGGGTCCGGGCGCTGCGGCCGGACCTGGTGCTGCTCAACGTGGAGGAGAACCGGCGGGCCGACGCCGACGCGCTCAGCGCGGCCGGGGTGCCGGTGCTGGTCACCTACCCGCGTACCGTGCCGCAGGCCCTGGACGAGTTGGCCGGGGTGCTCGCCGCGCTGGGGGTGACCGGGGAGCCGGGCTGGCTGACCGACGCCCGCCGGGCCTGGGCCGCACCCGCCGTCGGGGCCGGGGCACGCCGGGCCGTGGTGCCGGTGTGGCGACGGCCGTGGGTGGTGCTCGGCGGGGACACCTTCGCCGGGGACGTACTGCGCCGGCTCGGCGTGGTCAACCTCTACGACGATGACCCCGAGCGCTATCCGCGCCCCGACCTCGACGCGCTGCGGGCCCGCCGGCCCGACCTGGTGGTCCTGCCCGACGAGCCCTACGCGTTCACCGCCGACGACGGGCCGGACGCCTTCCCCGGCATCGACTGCGCGCTGGTGTCCGGCCGGCACCTCACCTGGTACGGCCCGTCGCTGGCCGAGGCGCCCGCCCTGCTCACCGCCCAACTCGCCACCCCGGTCTGACCATCCGTCCCGGGCGGGTGCTCGGGTGACGGTCAGGCCACCGGGGTGATCCCCCGCTCCACCAGGCCGGCGTCGTCGACGTCGTACCCGATGGTGCTGGTGACCTGGACCACGCCGCTGACCTGGCCGGCGAGTTTCTCCGCCAGCTCGGCGTCGGTCCGCCGGTCCAGCCGGCCGTCCAACCGCACCGCGCCGTCGCGGACCTGTACGGTGACCAGCCCGTCCCGCACGGCCAGCACCCGCCGCAGCACCTCCTGCACCACGTCCTCGCGGATCTCGGCGTCGGTGCGCAGGTGCACCCGCAGCAGGTCGCCGCGGGTGACGATGCCGACCAGCCGGCCCAGGTCGTCGAGGACCGGTAGCCGCTTGACCGCCTCCCGGTCCATCAGCCGGGCCGCCGCCGGCAGCGACGCCCCGGGGTGGGTGGTGACGGCCGGCGCGGTCATCAGCTCCTTCGCCAGCAGCGCCTCGGCCTTCTCCCGGGACACCCGACGACGTCGCCCGGCGAAGACCCGCCGTTCCTCCTGCACCCCGGAGTGCTCCACCTTGTGCAGCAGGTCCGCCTCGGACACCACCCCCAGCACCCGCCGGAAGCCGTCCACCACCGGCACCGCGCTGATGCCGCGCCGGATCAGCACGTCGACGATCGCCCGGTAGGGGGTCTCCTCCCCCACCGTGGCGACCTCCCGGGTCATCACGTCGTCCACCTGCCATGTCCTCATCACGACCTCCTCGGGCTCTCCCGGCCGACGTTAGGGCCGGCCCGACCGGTCGGGGCAGAGGCGGACGGACCGGTACCGCGGAGGCCGAAGGTCCCGTCGGGAGGCCCGTGGCAGGGGACTTAGGTCCCGCCCCGGCACGTACCGGTCGGCCCTGCCGGGACGGCCGCGAACGGCGTGGAATGTAACTGCCACCGGGAAGTGCGGTGCCAGGCAGAGAAGGGACGTGGGAACCATGACCGCGACGATCGAGCGGAACACCACCGCAGGGACCGCACCTGTGGCCGGAACCGAGACCACCCGGCAGCGCGCCGCCCGCTACGTCTGGGCCGGGACCCGGATCGCCCTCGGCTGGATCTTCCTCTGGGCCTTCCTGGACAAGCTGTTCGGCCTCGGCCACGAGACCGCGACGAAGAACGCCTGGATCAACGGCGGCAGCCCGACCAAGGGTTTCCTGGCCTTCGGTGCGAAGGGTCCGTTCCAGGGGCTCTACCAGGACATCGCCGGTGCGGCCTGGGCCGACTGGCTGTTCATGATCGGCCTGGCCGGCATCGGGGTGGCCCTGCTGCTGGGCATCGGGATGCGGGTCGCCGCGATCGCCGGTGGCCTGCTCATGGTGCTGATGTGGACCGCCGTCCTGCCCCCCGAGAACAACCCCTTCATGGACGACCACCTGATCTACGCCGCGGTGCTGGCCGGTCTCGCCCTGGTCGGCGCGGGGAACACCCTCGGCTTCGGCCGGATCTGGGCCACCCTCCCGCTGGTACGCCGGTTCGGCTGGCTCCGGTAGCCGACCGCGAGCACCCGACCGGCCGGCAGGGGCGCCACCTCGACGGTGGCGCCCCTGCCGCGCGTCCACCCCCGCCCGTGGGGTCCGGCGTCGGGCCCTACGGGAATAGGTCCGTCACGATCGGGCAGGATCGACACCGACCGGACGATCGTGCGACGACGAGGAGATCAGCAATGAACACGCCCCAGGCAGGTAAGCCGGAGATCGGCCCGATCGAGGGCGCACCCCCGGCCGACCTCGTCATCGAGGACATCACCGTCGGCGACGGCCCCGAGGCCCAGCCGGGCCAGCTGGCCAACGTGCACTACGTCGGGGTGTCCCACTCCACCGGGCGCGAGTTCGACGCCTCCTGGAACCGGGGTGAGGCGTTCGAGTTCCCGCTCGGCGGCGGCCAGGTCATCGCCGGCTGGGACCAGGGCGTGGTGGGCATGAAGGTCGGCGGTCGTCGCCGGCTCACCATCCCGCCGCACCTGGGCTACGGCAGCCGGGGCGCGGGCGGGGTCATCAAGCCGAACGAGACCCTGGTCTTCGTCGTCGACCTGCTCGGCGTCCGCTGACCACCGGCGGGGTCGCCGGCACCGGCCGGCGGCCCCGCCGGCACACCTACCGAGATCCTGTGCCGTGCCCGGGGGTCCTGTGCCGTGCCCGGGGGTCCGGTGCCGGACTGCCCGCCCCGGGGCCGGCGGCGTCGGCCGTCGAGGTGCCGGGCGGCCCGAGTCCACGTCACACCCGGCTCGACGAGCCGGCCGGACACGATACGACGCGGGCAGGCGGGCGGGCGCGTGGCCGGTCAGGCGCAGGCGGCCAGGGGGCGGTGCGTGACCCCGACCGGGGCGTCGCCGTGCCGGACCGCGATGATCCGGTGCAGGCCGGTGGCGCGCAGCACCCGGGCGACCACCGGATCGGGGTCGACCACGACCAGCTCGCCGCCCCGGGCCCGGACCCGCAGGTGCGCGGCGACCAACGCCCGCACCCCGGCGGCGGAGAGCACCCGGACACCGGAGAGGTCGAGCCGCAGCAGCGGACGGACCGGTGCGGCCCAGAGGGCGACCCGGAACTCGCCGACGGTGGCGATGTCGATCTCGCCCACCACGCGCACCTCGACCACGTCGTCGGCCACCCGGAGCCGCACGTGGAACCGGTCCTCTCCCTGCGTCATGCCCCGAATCTAGCCCCCACCTCCGACGTTTCCGCCCTGCCAGAGGCGGGTTTCCGGGTAGTCCCAGGGTCGCCCCGGAGCTGACCCTGACTCCTCCTCAGGGTGGACCCACGCGGTACGCCGTGGTCGGCCCGTCGCGACGGGCCGACCACGGCGTACCACACCTGCCCGGGCCTGGTCAGCCGCCGCTGGCCGACGGCGCGGGAGCCGGCGACGAGCCACCGGCGACCACCCCCGGATGCGGCGGGCTGGTGGCGGGCGCCGGCTTCAACCCCGGCGGTACGGGCAGCGCGCTGCCCCTGGCGAACTCGGCCCAGCCCGTGTTCCAGGCCGTCCAGCCGTTGCCCGGCCGCAGCGGCACCTCGGTGCCCTTCACGGTGACCAGGTCGCCGACCTGGGTGACGCCCATCAGCCAGTCGGCGGCGGTGGACGACACGTTGGCGCAGCCGTGCGAGACGTTGGTGTAGCCCTGGTCCCCCTCCGACCACGGCGCGGCGTGGATGAACTCGCCGCCCCAGGTGAGGCGCTGGGCGTCCTCGACGTCGACCACATAGCCGCCGTCGGGCTCACCCCGGGTGTCGAAGCGGGTCTGCTGGTGCTTCTCCATGATCACCATCTTGCCGCTGGAACTCGGGGTGCTCGGCTTGCCGAGACTGACCGGGATCCTGCGGACCAGCTTGCCGTCCTGGAAGACCGACATCTGCTTGGTGGCGTTGTCGATGTCCAGGGCGACCTGCCGGCCGATCTTCGAGGTGGACCGCCGGTCGGCGTCACCGACGTACTCCTTGCCGATCGGCAGCCCCTCCAGCGCGGACCGGACACTGATCGTCGTCCCGCTGCGCCAGAAGTCGGGCGCGCGGTAGTAGACCTGGCTGCCGTCCTCCAGCCACGACCAGGTGCCCGGCTGCGGCGGATCGGTCTTCACGAACAACCGTCGCTGCACGGCCGCTCTGGCCGCTGTGGGAACTGCCGGTTCGAACGCCACCGTCACCGGCATCGCGGTGCCGTACGTCTGGTTGCCGGCGAAGTAGAGCACGCTGGTCAACGCCGACCGGGTGGTGTTCGCCACCGTGGTGAACGTGGTGCGCCCGACGGTCGTGCGGCCCGCGTCACCGGTCGCGGTCACCTCCGCGGTGTAGGTCCGGCCACCACTCAACGGGGCCGCCGGCACCCAGCTCGACCCGTCCTCCCGCGGCTCCCCGGCGACGGACCTCCCCTTGTCGTCGGTGAGCTTCACACTGGTCACCCGCCCGTTGTTCACGGTGGTGCCGACCTCCGCGCTGACCGGTACGTCCTTCGCCCGATCGGCCGGCGTCACCGACACCGTGGGGGCCGCCGGCCCACCGGGCGCCGCCCCGGCCGCCGGCTTCCGCTCGGCGGTACACCCGCCGAGGACCAGCGGTGTGGCTGCGATGGTCACCGCCAGAAGCGTCAATCGCCGCCTCACGTCCATATTCCCGTCCCCCCGTTCCCCGTCCCCTTGGCCACATTCTGTACGGCGTTTCTCGGGCCGGGTCACGCTTTCGGGGAACCGGGCGGGCAACGGCCGGCCTTATCGACCCCATCGATGCCGGACGGGCCGGACGGGCACCGGATGTCCGGGATCGACCGCGTCGGGGCGGCACGGACAGTCAGTCCCAGTCCTGGTCACCGTGGTTGCGGTTCCACCGCCCACCGACCGGCGGGGTGTCCAGTCGGATGGCTGCCACCGCGTTACCGGCCAGGTCGTTGTCCTCCACCCGGCAGGAGACACAACTGCCCCGGGAGGTGATCCAGAGCCCGTGGGTCTGGGTGCGTTCGGGATGGTTGTCCCAGATCCGGTTGCCGCGCACCGTCGCCGAGTCGAACGCGGCGTCGATCGCGATGCCGGCCCGGGTCGGCGGCGCGTCAGGCAACTCGTACGGGGTGCCCGGCAGCGGGGTGTCCCCGCTCCACGCGGAGTAGGCGTCCGGGCGGACCGGGGCGAGGTGCAGTTCGGTGGCGGTGTTGGCGGCCACCACCGCCACCCGGGAGCCGACCCGCAGCACCTTGCCCCGGTGACTGTCCTGCGCCCAGTTCGCCGAGCGGTCGACCACGGACCGGGCGCTGTAGCGGACCGACTCGCCGCCGCCACAGGACGCCTCGGCACACTGCCGACCGTTGTTGCGGATCCGGTTGTCGAGCAGCATCGCGTCGGTCATCGGCCGGTCCACCCGGACGGCGTCCAGGCCGTTGCCCCAGAACTCGTTGCTCTCCACCACCACGTCCTGCGCCGGGTGCGGATAGCCGCGACCCAGATCGTGCTGGTGGTAGCCGTAACCGCCGTTGCTGCTGATCCGGTTGCCCCGCACCGTGTACGGGCCCGGCGTGTTGCCCACGCTGATCCCGTCGCCCACGTTGGCGTCGATGACGCAGTCGGTGAGCAGGCCGCCCCGGCCGGCGACCCCGGCGGTGCCGTTGCCGGACACGTCGTAGCCGGCCTCCAGGTTGCCGGTCATCGTGCAACCGGTGACGATCAGCCCGTCGGCACCCCAGTCCGAGATGCCGAAGCGGTTGCCCTGGCTGTGGCAGCCGATGATCCGGTAGCCACGCGGCGGCGTCCAGTGGTCCTTCTGGAGTTCGAGGAAGATGCCGTTGGTGCCGTTGGCGAGGGCCGTGCAGTTGGCGATGGTGAGCCGTTCCATGTCGCCCCAGCCACCGATGCCGATACCGATGCCCGCGCCGCCCATCTGCTCACCGTTGTCCAGCCGGCCGCAGCCGACCACCACCACCCCGTCGACCAGGGTGTCCTGGAGGAAGTCGCAACCCAGGCCGGTCGCACCGGTGTGGTGGATGTAGAGGTTGCGGAACACCCCGCGCACCACGTACTGCAAACCGAGCCCCTTGGCCAGGTAGTTGTACTCGGCCAGCGCCACCCCTGAGCCGTCGATCTCGAAGTCGGCGAAGGTGCAGTCGGCGATGTGCCGGTCCCGGTCCGCGCCGTGCTGCAACACCGTCCAGAACGCCAGCGGCGTCGGGTCGGTGCGGTTGCCCTCGTTGCTGAGCAGAAACCGGGTGGCCGCCGGGCCGGCGCCGATCAACGACACCCCGCTGCGCCACACCGTGCCGGCGTCCCGGATGGAGTAGATGCCCGGCGGGCACCAGATCACCCGGGCCCGCCCGTCGGCCGCGTAGCCGTCACCGAGCCGGTCCACCAGGGCGGCGAGCGCCGGCTGGTCGTTGGTCACCCCGTCGCCGGTCAACCCGTGGTCGTGGGCGTTGCACCACAGCGGTGCCCCGGCGACGGGGGGACGGCGGTCCCGCACGGCGACGGGCAGACCCTGGTACGGCACGGTGGCTCCTCTCGGCGGCGGGTTCGCGACCGACGCGGCGGGTTCGCGACCGACGCGGCGGGTTCGCGACCGACGCGGCGGGTTCGCGACCGACGGCGGTTTCCCGGCCCACCGACCGGAAAACCCGCCCGCCCACCGCCGGCCCGTCCGGAACCGGACGAACACCGGGCAGCGCGACGGAGCCGGTCACCCCGCCCAGGGTGACCGGCTCCGGGCGTACCGCTCAGACGTTCGCCACCAGCAACGCCGGCTGTTCGACGCAGTCGGCGACGTGCCGCAGGAAGCCACCGGCCACGCCACCGTCGCAGACCCGGTGGTCGAAGGTGAGGCTGAGCTGGGTCACCTTGCGGACGGCCAGCTGCCCGTCGACCACCCACGGCTTGTCCACGATCCGCCCCACCCCGAGCAGCGCCGCCTCCGGGTGGTTGATGATCGGGGTGGAACCGTCCACTCCGAACACGCCGTAGTTGTTGAGGGTGAAGGTGCCGCCGGTGAGCCGGGCCGGCGACAGGGTGCCGGCGCGGGCGGCGGCGGTGGTCTCGGCCAGCGCGGCGGCCAACTCCCTGGTGGTCAGCCGCTGGGCGTCGCGTAGCACCGGGACGAGCAGGCCCCGGTCGGTCTGCGCGGCGATGCCCAGGTGCACCCCGGCCGACTGGACGATGCGCTGCCCCTCGGTGTCGACGTGCGCATTGAGCTGCGGGAACCGCCGCAGGCCGCTGAGGCAGATCCGGGCCAGCAGGGCCAGCACGCTGACCGGGGCGTCCGGGGTGGCCGCGTTGATCGCCGCCCGGGTGGCCAGCAACGCGGTGGCGTCCGCGTCCACCCAGATGGTGACCTCGGGAATCTCCCGACGGCTGCGGGAAAGCTTGTCGGCGATCACCCGGCGGATGCCGGTCAGCGGAATGACCACGTCGGACGCCTCGGCGGGGGCCGGCCCGACGTGCGCCGCCGGGGCCGGGTCCGCGACGGCGGCGGGCCGGTCCGGGTCGCCGGTGTGCCGCTGCGGCGCGGTGGTCAGGGCGGCCTCCACGTCGCTGCGGCGGATCACGCCGCCGGGGCCGGTGCCCCGCAGCCCGGCCAGGTCGACCCCGTGCTCGCGGGCGAGCCGGCGCACGATCGGCGAGATGACCAGGGGCCGTCCCGCCGGCCGGCGCGGTGCCGCCTCCGGCCGGCGGGACGACGCCGTCGGTGGACACCCCGGTGGCCGGGGTGTCCGTCCCCGCGCCGGCCGGGACCCTCGGCGCGGACGACGGGCCGACGGTGCCAACGGGGACGGGCCCGACGGCCGGCTCCGCGACGGGCGCGGCGGCCGGCTCCGGGGCCAGGGTCAGCCGGGGCGTCGCCGCCGCCGGGTGCCGCCGTGGCCGGTGCCGTACCCGATCAGGACGTTGCCGGAGCCGGCCCGCTCCTCCTCGCGGTAGGTGGCGTGCCCGGCGGGCTCGTCGCCGCCGTCGGCCGGCGCGACGGTGATCAGCGGCTGACCGACCGGGCGCGTCTCACCGGCCGCGCCGTGCAGGGCGACCACCCGCCCGGCGTACGGGCAGGGCACGTCGACCACGGCCTTGGCGGTCTCCACCTCCACCACGCTCTGGTCCACGGTGACCACGTCACCGACGGCGACCTTCCACTCGACGATCTCGGCCTCGCTCAGCCCCTCACCGAGGTCGGGCAGGAGGAAGACCCGGGTGCCGGTGGCGGTACGGGCGCTCACGCCGCGCTCCCCTGGGCCAGCCAGCGCGGATCGGGCCGGTCGTCCCACTGGAGGCGGGCCACGGTGTCGAGGACCCGGTCCACCCCGGGCAGGTGGGTGTGCTCCAGCATCGGCGCCGGGTAGGGGATGTCCAGCCCGGCGACCCGCAGCACCGGGGCGTGCAGGGCGTGGAAGCAGCGCTCCTGCACCCGGGCGGCGATCTCCGCGCCGACCCCGGCGAAGCCCTGCGCCTCGGTGATCACCACGCACCTGCCGGTACGGCGCACCGAGGCGGTGACGGTGGCGTCGTCGAACGGCACGATGGTGCGTACGTCGACGACCTCCAGGTCCCAGCCGTCCTCCCGGGCGGCCTCGGCGGCCTCCAGCGCCACCGGCACCGCCGGGCCGTACGCGACCAGGGTGGCGTCGGTGCCGGGACGGCGCACCACGGCTCGGCCGAACGGGGCGGTACGGGCGGGCAGTTCAGCCTCGCCGCTGGCGAAGTAGAGCTTCTTCGGCTCCAGGAACACCACCGGGTCCGGATCGGCGATCGCCTCCCGCAGCAGCGAGTACGCGTCCTCCACCGTCGCCGGGGTGACCACCTTCAGGCCGGGGGTGTGCGCGTAGTACGCCTCGGACGAGTCGCAGTGGTGCTCCACCCCACCGATGCCACCGGCGTACGGCACCCGGATGACCATCGGCACGCTCAACGCGCCCCGGGTGCGGTTGCGCAGCTTCGCCACGTGCGAGGCGATCTGCTCGAACGCCGGGTAGGCGAACGCGTCGAACTGCATCTCCACCACCGGCCGCAGCCCGGACATGGCCAGGCCGACGGCGAAGCCGACGATGCCGGCCTCGGCGAGCGGGGTGTCGAAGCAGCGCTTGTCACCGAACCGGGCCTGCAACCCGTCGGTGATCCGGAAGACCCCGCCGAGCTGTCCCACGTCCTCGCCGAAGACGAGCACCCGCTCGTCGTCGAGCATCGCGTCGGCCAGCGCGGCGTTGAGCGCCTTCGCCATGGTCATGGTGGCCATCAGGCGTCCCCCTCCGCGTCGGCGGCCAGCTCGGCCCGGACCATCTCGCGCTGCTCGACCAGTTGCGGGGTCGGTTCGGCGTAGACGTGCTCGAACAGGCTCAGCGGGTCGACGGTCGGCTGGGCGTGCATCCGGTCCCGCAGGTCGGCGGCGTACGCCTCGGCCTCGGCGGCGATCTGTGCGACCACCGCGTCGTCCAGCTCGCCCCGGCTGCGCAGGTACGCCTCCAGCCGGGCCACCGGGTCGCGGTCCCGCCACGCCTCGACCTCGTCGGGGTCCCGGTAGCGGCTGGCGTCGTCGGCGTTGGTGTGCGCCTCCATCCGGTAGGTGTGCGCCTCCACCAGGTACGGCCCGTGCCCGGCGCGGGCGTGCGCCACCGCCCGGGTGAGCACCGCCAAGACGGCGACGGGGTCGTTGCCGTCGACCTGCTCGCTGGGCACCCCGTAGCCGACGCCCTTGTAGGCCAGGCTCGGCGCGGCCGTCTGCCGGGACAGCGGCACGCTGATCGCGTACTTGTTGTTCTGCACGAAGTAGACGACCGGGGCCTTGAACACGGCGGCGAAGTTGAGCCCCTCGTGGAAGTCGCCCTCACTGGTCGCGCCGTCGCCGATGAAGGCCAGCGCGACCGTGTCCCGCCCCTGGTAGGACTCGCCGTAGGCCAGGCCGGCGGCGTGCACGCACTGGGTCGCCAGCGGGGTGCACTGCGGCGCGGTGTGCACCACCGTCGGGTCGTACCCGCAGTGCCAGTCGCCGCGCAGCAGGGTGAGCACCTCGACCGGGTCGATGCCCCGGGCGGTCAGCGCCATCGACTCCCGGTAGGTGGGGAACACCCAGTCGTCGTCGCGCAGCGCCAGCACCGCGCCGACCTGGCACGCCTCCTGGCCGCGCGAGGACGGGTAGACGGCGAGCCGGCCCTGCTTGGTCAGGGCGGTGGACTGTGCGTCGAAGCGCCGGCCGACGACCATCCGCCGGTACATCTCGCGCAGCGTCTCGACCGGCGGTTCGGGCAGGTCGGCGCGGGGCGGCAACGGGGTGCCGTCGGGGTCGAGCAACCGGACCGGCGCGGTCTGCGGGAGCAGGCCGGCGGTGGGGTCGGGGGCGACCGGGGTGGCCGGTCGACGGGTACGCGGGGATGCCCTGCGGACCGCCTGGGGTGTGGTCGTCACGGCGGGGACCTCCTGGACGTGTGGTGGCCCTATGCTCCAGCCGTTGGATGATTGACTCAACATTCCCGGTGAACGCGGGACGATTGGCCTACCGAGGAGTATCTGATGAGCCAGCAGACCACCCCGCCGCCGGGCCCACCGGGCGCAACGGGACGTTCGGTCACGCCGCTGGACGAGGTGGACCGACGGGTCCTCGACGAACTCACCCGGGACGGCCGGCTGTCCATGCGCACCCTCGCCGAACGGGTGCACGTGTCGCGCACCAACGCGTACGCCCGGGTGGAGCGGCTGCTGCGCGACGGGGTGATCACCGGGTTCCGGGCCCGGGTGGCACCCGAGCCGGCCGGGCTGGGCACCTCGGCGTACATCTCGTTGACCATCCAGCAGAACACCTGGCGGGAGGTGTCGGCGGAGCTGGCCCGGGTGCGCTACATCGAGCACGTGGCGCTGCTCAGCGGGGAACACGACGTGTTGGCGCTGGTCCGCGCACCGGACAACGCCACCCTGCGGGACGTGGTGCTCAGCCGGGTGCAGGGCATCGCCGGGGTGCTGTCCACCCGCACCTGGCTGGTCTTCGACGAGTTCGACGGGGCCGGCAGCCCCTGGGCCTGAGTGACGGCCCGGCGCGGTTGGTCAGCGTTCGGGTGGGGCGGCCAGGCCGGCGCGGTCGGCCAGGGCCAGCAGCGGCTCCAGGGAGTAGCGGTCGCCGTCCAGGCCGGCGTGCGGGTCGCCGCGCTCGGCGAACCGGGCCGGCATGGTCAGCACGTCGAAGTCCTCCGGGCGGGCGTCGTCCAGCTCCGCCCAGTCCAGCGGGGCCGACACCAGCGCCGCCGGGGTGGGCCGGATCGAGTACGCCGACGTGACGGTGTGGTCGCGGGCCATCTGGTTGTAGTCGATGAAGACCGGCCGGTCCCGCTGCTCGCGCCACCAGGTGGTGGTGACCAGGTCGGGCAGCCGACGCCCCAACTCGTGGCCCAGGGCGAGCACCGCGCGTCGGCACTCGCCGAAGCTCCACCGGGGCTCGATGGACAGATAGACGTGCAGGCCGCGCCCGCCCGTGGTCTTGGGGTAGCCGACCATGCCCAGCTCGGCGAGGAAGGCCCGGACCTCGTGCGCCACCGGCACCACCTGGTCGAAGCCGACCCCCGGCATCGGGTCCAGGTCGATCCGGAGCTGATCGGGGCGCTCCACGTCGGCCGCCGTCACCGGCCAGGGATGGAACCGCAGGGTGCCGAGGTTGGCCGCCCAGATCACCACCGCCAGCTCGCCCGGCGCGACCTCGTCGGCGGTACGGCCGCTGGGGAAGGTGAGGTGTGCGGTGCGCACCCAGTCGGGAGCGCCGGCCGGGAGCCGTTTCTGATAGAAGGCGTCACCCCGGTTGTCCTGCCGGGTGCCGATCTTCGCCCCCTCGAACACGCCGCGCGGCCAGCGCTCCAGCATCGTCGGCCGGTCCCGCAGGGCACGCAGGATGCCGTCGCCGACGGCGAGGAAGTAGCCGACCACGTCCCGCTTGGTCAGCCCGCGCTCGGGAAAGTAGGGCTTGTCGGGGCTGGAGACGCGGACCAGCCGCTCCCCCACCTGGATCTCCTCGGCCGCCGTCGCCACGCTCACACGGTAACGGCCACCCCCGACACCCGGAGCCGGCTCACCGGATCGCAGCGATACGCGGAGGGCTACGCCTCGGGTTGCCCGACGTAGGTGCCGCGCTGCGGCACGGTGTAGACCAGCCCACGCTCGCGAAGCTCCGCGACGGCACGCCGGGCGGTCCCCCGGGCCACCCCGAACTCCTGCACGATCGCCGCTTCGCTCGGAATCGGTCGATGCGCCGCGAGGTCACCGTTGCTGATCCGACCAGCCAAGATGTTTGCCACCTGGCGGTAGACCGGCACCGGGCCGTCTGGATCGATCATGGCAAGAAACTAATCGAGCCAAGACGAGGCAGGTTCTTTAGCTACGTCCCTAGACGTTCATGCTTGTACACCACTACCGTAAGTGGCAGCTCGTGACGATCAGTCATCTGGGCTGCCGGTAGCGGTCCGGGTACCTGATCGGGGATCGGTGCCCGGATCTGCCCGTACCCGGAGGGGTCCCATGCCGATGGACGACGGACCGGTCACGCCCGCCCTGGTCATCTGGACCGCGCAGCGGGTGGTGGCGCAGCACCACGAGGCACCGGACGGGCCGCCACCCCTGCGCCGTTGCTTCCAGTGCCGCGACGGCGGCTGCCACATGCTGACCTGGGCGCGCGACGTGCTCCGGGCTCACCGGCGACCGCCGCCACTCCCCCACTAGGCTCGCCGCCATGGCGATCTATCTCGACGTACACCCGGAGAACCCGCAGCCACGGACGATCGCCCGGGTGGTCGACCTGCTGCGCGGCGACGGCCTGATCGCCTATCCGACCGACTCGTGCTTCGCGCTCGGCTGCCAGCTGGGCAACCGGGACGGCCTCGACCGGATCCGGGAGATCCGGCACCTGGACAGCAAGCACCACTTCACCCTGGTGTGCCGGGACTTCGCGCAGCTCGGCCAGTTCGTGCACATCAACAACGCGGTGTTCCGGTCGCTGAAGGCGGCCACCCCGGGCAGCTACACCTTCATCCTGCCCGCGACCAAGGAGGTGCCGCGCCGGCTGCTGCACCCCAGGAAGAAGACCGTCGGGGTACGCATCCCCGACCATCCGGTCGCGCAGGCGCTGCTGGCGGCGCTGGGTGAACCGTTGGTGTCGAGCACCCTGCTGCTGCCCGGCGAGACGGAACCGATGACCCAGGGCTGGGAAATCAAGGAACGGCTCGACCACGCGATCGACGCGGTGATCGACTCCGGCGAGTGCGGCACCCTACCCACCACCGTGGTCGACTTCTCCGCCGACGAGCCGGAGATCGTCCGCTACGGCGCGGGCGACCCGACCCGCTTCGAGTAGGCCCGCCGGGTCAGGAACCGGGTTCCACGGGCGGCAGCGGCAACGGCTCGACCACCGGGTCGACGCCGTGGGTGGAGTGCGCGGGTGCCGGGCGGGCCGGCCCCGGGGTCCGGCGGTGCCGGCGACCCGCGCCCACCGGCCCGGCCCGCCGGGCCACCTCGCAGGTGACCAGGTGGATCGGGGCCGGTGGCACGGCGAACCGCCCCGGACCCCAGCGCACCCAGAGGGCGACCCGGCCGGCGTCGGCCTCCGCCGCGAGCTTCTCCCAGGTACGCCGCCGGTCGGTGTGGTCAACCTCGACGACCACCGGCGGGCCGTCGCGGCGGGCACACGCCACGTCCACTACCGAGTGGCGGTCCGTCATCGGCGGCGGCAGCGGCAGCACGCTCGCCGCCCGACGGTATGAGCGCCAGCCCTGCTCGGCGGCCCAGACCAGCACGGCGTCGATGATCAGCGCGGTCACCTCGTCGGTGCCCAGGTCGACGAACTCCAGCCCGGCCAGCCGCCCGGTGAGTGATGCCGCCAGCCGTTCGCCGTCCACCCGGGCAGGATATCGACTCACCGATCACGGTCCACCTCCACCCAGACCCGGCGGGGACCGGGCGGGCCGCCGGGCGGAGGACTCCGGTCGACCGCACCGACCGTGCGCCCGGGATCCGGCTCGCGGCCGGTCAGGTGGTGCTGTTCGGCCGGATCGGGTTCCTCGCCCGCGACCTGCTCGACGAGATACCGCACACCGTCGCCACCGTCTGAGGTTGCCGGACATTCGTCGACCGCGATCCGTTTCCGCAGCTCACCCAGGGGTACCGGGATGGCCGTCAGCCGATCAAGGAGGTCTGCCGGTGTCCACCGACGCCATCGTCCTGCTCAAAGAGGACCACAAGGAGATGCGCCGCCTCTTCCGCGAGTTCGAAAAGGCGCAGGAGGGACCGGCCAGTCGCCGCCGCAAGGTGGTCGACGAGATCGTGGCAGCCCTCACCACCCACACCTACCTCGAGAACGAGGTGATGTACCCGCAGGTCCGCAAGCTCCTGCCGGACCTGGAGGACGACATCCTGGAGTCGTACGAGGAGCACCACGTCGCCGACGTGCTCTGCGCCGAACTGGCCGCGATGGACGCCTCCGACGACCACTTCGTCGCCAAGACCACGGTGCTGATCGAGAACGTCGAGCACCACGTCGAGGAGGAGGAGCAGGAGTGGTTCCCCAAGGTGCGGGAGGCGCTCGGCCGCAACCAGCTCCAGGAGATCGGCGAGCGGATGATCGCGCTGCGCCCGGACGCGCCCCGCTCGCCCAGTGACCCGAAGGCGATCAAGAGCGCCCGGCACGCCACCACCGCCTGACCCGACCGGCAACACCCGCACCGGAGTACGTCAAGGGGCCCGACCGGCTGGTCGGGCCCCGCTCGGTCCCGCCGGGGCGGTCAGCGAGGGCCCGCGTGGGTCCGGTCAGAGACCCGTGCGGTGCGGCAGGGACGACGCGGGGACGGTGGCCCGGTGCCGGGCGGCGGCCAGCTCGGGCCCGTGGCGGACCGCCCAGTCGGCGAGGCCAGACAGCGGACCGAGCAGGCTCTGCCCGAGCGGCGTGAGGCAATACTCGACGCTGGGCGGGACGGTGGGATGGACGTCCCGCAGCACCAGGCCGGCCCCCTCCAGGCCCCGCAACGTGCGGGTCAGCATCCGCTGGCTGATGCCGTCGATGGTGCGGTGCAGCTCGTTGAACCGGTACGGCCGGCGGCCCAGCAGGGTCAGCACCAGCATCGACCACTTGTCGCTGAGTAGCCGCAGCACCTCGGTGACCGGGCAGTGCTCGTACTCGTCGGCCGGCACGGGCGTCGGCAGGACCGCCGCCACCAGGGAACGAACCTCCGTGTGCGGTACGGACATGAAAGTGCCTTCTTCCCTCGGTCGCCGAGCCCGAAGAGGATTGTGCCGTCCGCGATCCACGGTCGACGTCCGGTGCCTGACGGGGTCACCGGCCGGCAGCGGCAGGGAGGGGCGGCATGCGCGTCACGGTCATCAGCGGCGGCACCGACGGCATGGGCCGGGCGACGCTCGAAGCCCGGATCCGCCGTGGCGACGAGGTCGTCGCCATCGGCAGCAACCCGGCGAAGGGGCAGGCCGTGCGGGCGCTCTCCGGCCGGGTGCACTTCCTCCGGGCGGATCTGCGCTCGGTGGCGGAGACCCGCAGGGTCGTCGACACCATCAGGCGACGGTGGCCGAAGGTGGACGCCCTGGCACTGTTCGCCAACCGGCCGGTACCCCGGCGGGTGGTCACCGACGAGGGCCTGGAGCAGACCTTCGCGCTCTACTACCTGAGCCGTTACCTGCTCAGTCACGGTCTACGCGACCAACTGGACGCCGCCGAACAGCCGGTGATCGTCAACGTCGCGGGGGTCGGCATCACCCGGGGATCGATCCACTGGGACGACCTCCAGCTCACCCGGAAGTACGGCATGGTCGACGCACAGTTGCAGGCCGGCCGGGCGAACGACCTGCTCGGGGTGGACTTCGCGGCGCGGTCCGGCTCGCGGGCACGGTATGTGCTCTACCACCCCGGCTTCACCCGCAGCGGCGACCTGTCCACCATGCCGGCGGCGATCCGTGGGGTGATCCGGGCGGCGTCGGTCGTCGCCAGGCCGGTCGGGAAGTCGATCCGCCCCGTCGTGGCGTGGATCGACAACCCACCGTCGGATGCCCTGACCGCCAACGACCGGGGCAGACCCGTTCCGCTGTCGACCACGACGCTCGACCCGGCCGCCGCCCGCCGCCTCGGCACGATGACCGACTCGCTGGTCACCCGCCTCGACGCCGGCTGAGCCGGTGGTTCACCAGAGGGTCACCGGTGCGCCCGTCGGCGCGGGCAGGATCTGCCGTACCCGGCCGGGGGCCACACTGCGCTGCCGCCACTCCCGGGGATAACCCACCGAGACCTCCTCGAACCGCACCCCGTCCTTCCAGGTGGTACGCGGAATGTGCAGGTGCCCGTAGACCACCGTGGTGGCGGCGAACCGGCGGTGCCAGTCGGCGGTGGCCTCCGTCCCGCACCACTGGGCAAAGATCGGATAGCGCAGCACATCGGTCGGGTGGCGGTCCAACGGCCAGTGGTTGACCAGCACGGTGGGCAGCTCCGGGTCTCGGGCGGCCAACCGGCGGGCGGTCTCCTCCAGCCGGGCCGCACACCACTCCTGCCGGCTCGGGTACGGGTCGGGATGCAGCAGGAACTCGTCGGTGCAGACGATCCCCGTCCGGTACGCCTCGGCCAGCGCGGCCTCCCGGGTGTCGAACCCCGGCGGTCGCCAGCTGTAGTCGTAGAGCAGGAACAGCGGGGCGACCAGCGCCGGACCGCCCGGCCCCCGCCACACCCGGTAGTCGTCCTCCGGGGTGACCACACCCAACTCCCGGCACCGCCGCACCAGCAGGTCGTAGCGGTCCACCCCGCGCAGGGTCACCGGGTCGGCCGGCGGGGTCCACAGCTCGTGGTTGCCGGGTGCCCAGATGACGGTGTCGAAGCGTTCGGCGAGCGTGCCGAGCGCCCACTCGATGTCGGCCACGGTGTCCGCCACGTCACCGGCGACGATCAGCCAGTCCCGTGGCGAGGTGGGCCGCAGCGCCTCGACCAGGGCACGATTCTCCGCGTACCCGATGTGCAGATCGCTGATCGCGACCAGACTGCCCTCGGTGTCCTCCCCCAGCATCCGCCGATCGTACGCAGCCGACCGCCCGGCGTGGGGCCACCGCAACGGCCACCGCAACGGCGGTGGCCGGCCGACCGAGCCGGTACCGGGCACCGGAGCTCCGCACGATCGGAGAACCCGGCCGGCTGCCCGGCACCGGCAGGTACGCACGGGCAGCCCGAACGGCACCCGGTAGGATCGTCGGTGGGCCGTGACTGGCGCGTGGGGATGGAGCACCATCGGGAAGCGGCCCCGTCATGAGGACGCACGCCGAGCGCCTGGGCCTTCCGCACGTCACCTGGAGGTCGCATGTCGCGCAACGCCGAATCCACCGCTTTCCTCAGCGCGCTCGAGGTGATCCGGGCGGTCGAACCCCGGGTGGCCGACGCGATCGGCGCGGAGCTGACCGACCAGCGTGAGTCGCTGAAGCTGATCGCCAGCGAGAACTACGCCTCCCCGGCGACCCTGCTCACCATGGGCAACTGGTTCAGCGACAAGTACGCCGAGGGCACCGTCGGCCGTCGCTTCTACGCCGGCTGCCAGAACGTCGACACCGTCGAAGCGCTCGCCGCCGAACACGCCAAGGCGCTGTTCGGGGCCTCCCACGCCTACGTGCAGCCGCACTCCGGCATCGACGCCAACCTGGTCGCCTTCTGGGCGATCCTGGCCGACCGGGTCGAGTCCCCCGCCCTCAAGAAGGCCCAGGTACGCCAGGTCAACGACCTGACCGAGGCGGACTGGTTCGCGCTGCGCCGCGAGCTGGGCAACCAGCGGATGCTGGGCATGTCGCTGGACGCCGGCGGGCACCTCACCCACGGTTTCCGACCCAACATCTCCGGCAAAATGTTCGACCAGCGCAGCTACGGCACCGACCCGGCCACCGGCCTGATCGACTATGACCGGGTCGCCGAGGCCGCCCGGGAGTTCAAGCCGCTGATCCTGGTCGCCGGCTACTCGGCGTACCCCCGGAAGGTGAACTTCCGGATCATGCGGGAGATCGCCGACTCGGTCGGGGCCACCTTCATGGTCGACATGGCGCACTTCGCCGGCCTGGTCGCCGGCAAGGTCTTCACCGGCGACTTCGACCCGGTGCCGCACGCGCACATCGTCACCACCACCACCCACAAGTCGCTGCGCGGGCCGCGCGGCGGCATGGTGCTCTGCGGCCCGGAGCTGGCCGACCAGGTCGACCGGGGCTGCCCGATGGTGCTCGGCGGTCCGCTGCCGCACGTGATGGCGGCCAAGGCGGTCGCGCTGGCCGAGGCCCGCCGGCCCGACTTCGCCGACTACGCCCAGCGGATCGTCGACAACGCCCAGGCCCTCGCCGAAGGGCTGCTGCGCCGGGGCACCACCCTGGTCACCGGCGGCACCGACAACCACCTGGTGCTGCTCGACGTATCCGGCTACGGTCTCACCGGCCGGCAGGCCGAGCAGGCGCTGCTCGACTCGGGCATCGTGACCAACCGCAACGCCGTCCCGCAGGACCGCAACGGCGCCTGGTACACCTCCGGCATCCGGATCGGCACCCCCGCGCTGACCACCCGGGGTCTGGGCACCGCCGAGATGGACGTCACCGCCGAGCTGATCCACACCGTGCTCAGCCAGACCACGCCGGGCGCCAACGCCGACGGCACCCCGTCCAAGGCCAAGTACGTCCTCGACCCGGCGGTCGCCGACAAGATCAGCAAGCAGGCCACCGACCTCCTCGCCGCCCACCCCCTCTACCCCACCATCAACCTGGGCTGACTGTAAGCCCGGCCCGGCCCCGCCATTCCGGCACCCCGCCCCGCCACGCTCCCTCGCGGTGATCAAGAGGTTTAGGTCACGAAAGCCCTCATCAGTGACCCAAACCTCTTGATCACCGACCCTCACCACCGTGCCGGCCCCACCACCGTGCCGACCCCGACCAGGGACAGCCGGAGGGTGGGGGTGAGGCCGGGTTGGGCTGCTGGGGTGATCAAGAGGTTTAGGTCAGGAAAGGTGGTTCTGGTGACCAAAACCTCTTGATCAACCGGGAGACCGGGGGCGGAGGCGGGGGCAGGGACGGGGAGAGATCGGGGCGGGGACGGGCGGGCAGGGGTGGGGGTCAGGGGAGGGGGCGCTTGAGGTGGTAGCGGTGGACTTCGGTGCTGCCCTGGATGTTGTTGACGTCCTCGGCGGCGGAGACCAACTCCCAGCCCTCCCGACCGACCCGGTTGAGATGGGCGATGGCGGTGTCGCCGTAGGCCGTGACGTCGGTGCGTGAGCCGTCCGGGCCGTACCAGACGAACGAGACGTGGAACTGGCGTCCCTGCCCCTGGTAGCGGCGGACCAACAGGGCGTACTCCCAAGCGATCATGCGTCCATTATGGCCACCGGCCCATCCGTCGCACAGCACGGGAGGTGGCGGTTCGATGACACGCGGTGCCGGTCGGCGCGGTGACCGGGTCGGCCGGAGCACGGCAACCGCGCGGTCAGCGGAGGCCGGTCAGTTCGTCGGTGATCAGGGCGGCCAACCGGTCCAGCCCGAGGTCGATCTGCTCCGGGGTGACGGCGCTGACCGACAGTCGCAGCGCGTCGACCGGGCGGCCGTCGTCGTAGAAGTGCGCCATCGGCGTCCAGAGCACACCGTACCGCTGCGCGGAGCGCCGCAGCAGCGCGTCGTCGACCGGGAACGGCACGGTGACCACCACGAAGAAGCCACCGGCCGGCGCGTTCCAGCGCACCGGCGAGCCGGCCGGGAAACGTCGCCGCAGGCCGGCCAGCAGGTGGTCCCGGTTGCGGGTGTACGCCGCCCGTTCCCGCCGGTTCGCGGTCACCAGTGAGCAGGCGTGCTCCAGCAACGCCCCGCCGATCACGGCCTGGGCCAGCGGCGACGTGTTCACCGAGACCATGCTCTTGATCTTGGCGAGCTGGTCGGCGAACAACCCCACCGCACCGTCGAGCCCGCCGACCCGCTGGTCGGCCACCAGATAGCCGATCCGGGCCCCGGGGAGCACCGTCTTGGCGAACGAGCCGAGGTAGACCACCCGGCGTCGGGTGTCGAGCGCCTTGAGCGTCGGCACCCGGTCGGCGTCCCCGGCCGGGAAGAGGCCGTACGGGTTGTCCTCGATCAGCAGCAGGTCCTCCTCGACGGCCAGGCCGAGCAACCGCCGCCGGTCGGCCACCGGGATGCTGGTGCCGGACGGGTTGGCGAAGTCGGGCATCACGTAGCAGGCCCGGGGCCGCAACCCCTCGTCGCGCGCCCGACGCACCTGGGCCCGCAGGTCGGCCAGGTCGATTCCGGTCGGGCCGGCGGCGACCGGGCGCACCGGCAGGTCCACCAGCCGGGCCGCGCCGGTCAGCCCCACGTACGTCGGGGCGACGGCGAGCAGCACGTCGGTCGGGCCGGCCCGTAACGCCCGCAGCACCAGCAGCATCGCCTCCTGGCAGCCGACGGTCACCACCACCGCCTCGTCGTCGACGTGGACGTCCTCGTCGACGGCGAGGTTGCGGGCGATCAGATGGTGGATGATCCCCTTGGTCCGGCCGTACTGGAACAGGGTACGGCGGACCTGGTCGGGGCTCTGCCCGAGGTCGTCGGCGAGGTGCCGGCGGAACCGGTCCAGCCAGCGGCCCGGCGCGTCGTCGTCGAAGAACTCCTCGTAGGGTCGCCCGGCGGCCAGCGACACCGCGTCGGGCCAGTGCTGGGAGACCTCGTTGAGGAAGTTCATCGAGTTCAGCGCCGGGTCGTCGACCGCCGGGTGCAGGGTCGCCAGGTCCAGGTCCACCAGATGCTCCAACGGGTCAGCCTCCGGTCAGGGTACGCAGCCGCCGGGCCTGCCCCGGGTCGGCGCAGCCGGTCAGGGTCAGCGCGTCGCGCAACTCGACGGCGAGCAGGTCGAGGGCGGCCCGCGCGCCGGCCCGGCCACCGGCCGCGAGCGCCCACAGCATCGGGCGGCCGAGCAGCACCCCGGTCGCGCCGAGGGCGAGCGCGCGCAGCACGTCCGTGCCGGACCGTACCCCGCTGTCCAACAGCACCTCGATCCGCTCGCCGATGGCCGCGACCACCTCGGGCAGCATGGTGGCGGTGGCCGGTGCACCGTCGAGCTGCCGGCCGCCGTGGTTGGAGACCACCACGGCGTCCACGCCGACGTCGGCGGCGCGGACCGCGTCACGCGGGTCGAGGATCCCCTTGACCAGCAGCGGCAGCCGGGTGCGCTCCCGCAGCCAGGCCAGGTCCGCCCAGGTCAGCGCGGGGGCGAAGGCGGCTTCGGTGTGCGCGGCGATGGCGGACACCCCGGGCGTGCCGGTGTGGGCCAGGTCGTCGCGGCCGGCAGGCAGGTTGGCGGCGGTCACCTCCGGCGGCAACGCGAAGCCGTTACGCACGTCGCGCAGCCGCCGGCCGAGCGCCGGCACGTCGACGGTGACCATCAGCGCGGCACAGCCGGCAGCCTGTGCCCGGTCGAGCAGATCGGCGACCAGGCCCCGGTCGCGTAGCCAGTAGAGCTGGAACCAGACGGGCCCGTCGGTGGCGGCGACGACCTGTTCGATCGGGGTGCTGCTCAACGTGCTCAGCACGTAGGGCACCCCCGCTGCGCCGGCCGCCGCCGCGAGCGCCGGTTCGCCGTCGGGATGCAGCAACCGTTGGTACGCCATCGGCGCGACCGCCACCGGCATCGCCTGTTCCCGCCCGAGCAGCTCTGTGTCGGTGCGGGGCCGCTCCACCCCGGTCAGCACCCGGGGTAGCACGGCGACCCGGTCCAGGGCGGCCCGGTTGGCGGTGAGGGTGGTCTCGATGCCGCTGCCCCCGTCGACGAAGTCCCAGACCCCGGTTGGAAGGGTCGCCCGGGCCAGGTCGGCGAAGTCCGCCAGGCTGACCGGCGGCCGGTCCGCCTGGCCGGCGGTGGCTGACCCGGCACCGACCGACCCGACGGACTCCGACCCGGCACCGGCCGAGCCGACGAGTGCCGAGCCGACGGAATCCGACCCGGCGGTGGCCGACCCGGCGGTGCCGGGGTGCTCCGTCACCGAGCGTCCCCGACCGTGGCGGCGGCCGGGGCGTCCGCCGCCGGGGTGGGCAGCCCGAAGACCTCCCGGAGGAAGGCGGCGGCCTCGTCCTGGGCACGCCGACCGGCGTCGAAGACACCGGGCATGGCGAAGAAGCCGTGGATCATGCCGGAGTAGCGGGTGGCCCGCACCGGCACGCCGGCCTCGCGCAGCCGCTGCGCGTACCGCTCCCCCTCGTCGCACAGCGGGTCGTGTTCGGCGGTGACCACCAGGGCCGGCGGCAGGCCGGACAGGTCGTCGGCGAGCAACGGCGAGGCCAGCGGGTCGGCCGCGTCCGCCGGGTCGGCCAGGTAGTGACCCCGGTACCAGTCGACGGAGTGCCGGTTGAACAGCAGCGGGTCCTGCTCGTCGGCGGCGGCCCGGGGGTCGGCGGCGGTTGCCGGGTCGACGGCGGTTGCCGGGTCGGTGCCCCGGCCGGGGCGCGGGCGGTCGGCCCGCTGGTCGGTGTTCGGATAGACCAGCAGCTGCCCGGCCAGCCGGGGGCCGCCCTCGGCGCGGGCCAGCAGGGTCACCGCCGCTGCCAGGTTGCCACCGGCGCTGTCCCCGCCCACGACCAGTCGCTCCGGGTCCACCCCGAGGTCGGCGGCGTGCTCGGCCAGCCAACGGGTGGCGGCGTGGCAGTCCAGCACCGCCGCCGGGAACGGGTGCTCCGGGGCCAGCCGGTACCCGACCGTCACCACCTGGCAGGGGGTGGCGTTGGCCAGCCGGCGGCAGATCCCGTCGGCGGTCTCCACACTGCCCAGCGTCCAACCGCCACCGAAGAAGTAGACCAGGGTGGGCAGCGGGCCGTCGCCGGCCGGCCGGTGCACCCGGACCCGCAGGTCCCCGGCGGGGCCGGGCACGGTCGTGTCGCGTACCTCGTGGACCGGCTCGACGTCGCCGCCGCCGGCCCGGATCGCGGCGAGGTCGGCGGCGCGGGCCTCGGCGAGGGTCTGGGTGTACAGCGGTGGGGTGCCGGCGGCGGCCCGCGCGGCCCGGTAGGCCACCACCTGGGGATCGAGGGACATGGGATCGGCTCCTATCCGCCGGTGGTGACGAAGAGCTTGTCGATGCCGCGCAGGAACAGGCTCCCGCTGTAGTCGGGCCGCTGGCTGACCGCGAGCCCGGGGAACCGGGCGAACAGCCGGGGCAGGCCGATGCGGCCCTCCAGGCGGGACACGGCCGCGCCGAGGCAGAAGTGCGGGCCGACGCCGAAAGCCAGCGACGGGGGGCCGTCGCGGCGCGGGTCGAACCGGTCCGGCTCGGGAAACCGGCGCGGGTCCCGGTTGGCCCCGGCGATGATCAACAGCACGTTCTCGTCCCGGGCGACCGGCACGCCGCCCAGCACGGTGTCCCGGGGCGCGGCACGGGCCAGGAAGTGCACCGGGCTCTGCAGCCGCAGCACCTCGTCCACGCAGCCCTGCGCCAGGGTCTCGTCACCCGGCAGCGCGGCCACGGTCTCCGGGTGGGCCAGCAGCACCGGCAGGCCGTTGCTGAACATGTAGACGGTGGTGACGAAGCTGGCGTTGAACAGCACGATCAGGTTGCTGATCAACTCCTCCTCGGTCAGGTCGACCTCACCGGAGTCCAGCGCCTCGACCAGCCCGGAGATCAGGTCCTCGCCCGGCTGGCGGCGACGGTGCGCGATCAGGTCCCGGTAGAGCGCGCGCAGCTCCTCGGCAGCCTGGTTGGCCAACGCCAGCCGCTCCGGGGTCTTGCCCGCCACGTCGAGAAACTCGTCGATCCAGTCGACCCGCTGCCGGTACCAGGCCAGCTCGCTCTCGGGCAGGCCGATGAACTCGGCCATCACCAGCGCCGGCACCGGGTAGGCGAAGTCCGCGACGAAGTCGACCTCGGAGCCGTCCGCGCCGGCGTCGGCCATCCGGTCCAGCAGGGTGTCGACCACCCGGACGATCACCGGTTCCAGCGCGCCGAGCCGGCGTGGGGTGAACGTACGGGAGAACACACCCCGCATCCGCCCGTGGTCGGGGGCGTTGACGAACATCATCGACGACTGGAAGGTCCGCAGGATCTCCTCGTCCTGCCAGCCCGGTGGAGGCTGCTTGTACCACTCCGGGTCGCGCAGCACCTGGTCGACCAGGTCGTAGCCGACGGCCACCGCGCTGACCGTACTGTGCTCCGGGCGGTTCGGGATGACGCTGATCGGCCCGTGCTCGTGCAGGGCCGCATACCACGGATAGGGGTCCTGCCGGCCGGCCTCGCTGTAGAGACCGGTCAGGATCTTGTCGACGTCCACGATGGTGCTTCCTCCCCAGGAATGACCGGGGGGCGACGGGGTCACCCCCGCCGCCCCACCGGTGTCACAGACCGAGCAGTCGAAGTGGTACGGCGTCCGCCAACGCCTGGTTGCCGGCGTCGTTCGGGTGGATGTGGTCACCGGCGTCGTACGCGGGCAGCAGCCGGCTCGGCTGGGCCGGGTCACGCAGCACCGCGTCGAAGTCGAGCAGCCCGTCGAACTCGGCCGCACCCGGGCCCCGCAGCCAGGTGTTCACCGCCTGCCGGGTGGCGTCCTTCTCCGGCGTCCACACCCCCGGGTTGCCGTGCCCCTCGTACGGGGTGAGGGTGACGGCGAGGCTGCGCAGGCCGCGCGCCTTGGCCTGCTTGTTGATCTGCCGCAGCGAGGCGATGATCCGGTCGGCGGAGTCGTCGGACATCCAGATGTCGTTGATGCCGAGGTGGGTCACCAGGGTCTTCACGCCGGTCTGCGGGAAGACGTCCTCGTTGAGCCGGGCCAACGCGTTCGGACCCAGCTCGTAGTAGCCGGGGAAACCGCCCGCGCCGGGCTCGGTGCCCTCGTGGTTGAGCCGGTTGCCGGCCAGGCTCAGGTTGAGCACCCCCGGGGTACGCACCTCGGGACGGGCGGCGACCAGCCGCCCGGCGAGCAGCTCCGGCCAGCGCTTGTTGGCGTTGACGGTGCTGCCGTTGGCGTCCCCGATCGAGTCGCTGAGCACCACCACCGCACCGGGGTTAGCCGGACGCAGCACGTCGATGCCGGACAGGAACATCCAGCAGCAGTCCGGACGGATGGTGAAGCCGGCGCCGTCGGCGGCGGTGGTCAGGTCGTTCGCCCCGATGAAGGTGGTGACCTTGGACTGGCCGTGGAAGGTGACCGGCCCGGTGAGCACCGGGAAGTGCAGGGTGACGACCAGGTCCTCCTGCTCGGCCACCTGGTAGGTCAGCGGGTCGCTGAGCAGCTCGGCACCCTTGTTCATGGTCGCCGAGGTGGCACCGCCGAACTTCAGCTCCCGCAGGGTGCCGGGGACGATGTCCGACCGGTCGGTGACGGTGGTCTTGTCGGGACGGGCGACGGTGGCGTGCCCGACCTGCACCGCCTGCTCGCCGTAGAGGTTGCTCAGCCGGACCCGCAGCCGCTCCCCGCCCACGGTGGTGCGCACGGTCATCCGGATGCTCTGGTTGTTCAGGCCGGTGTTGGTCAGCCCGGCGGTGTTGCCACGGGTGACCGCCGCGGCCCACGTACCCGCCCACTGCGGCCGGGCGGCAGCCTCGCCGCCGGCGTCGGACGGTCCGGCGCTGGCCACCACCGCCGGGGCGCTCACGACCAGCAACACGGCCGCGGACGCTATGACCTGCCATCTCTTCGGGGTCGACATTGAACCTCCATGTTGGGCCGCCCAGGGCCGGCGCCCATTGACGGCACCGCCCGGACGATGGTCCAGAAACCTAGCGGCGACGTCTGACAGGCGTCAATCAACCCGATAGACATGATCAAAAGTCCATGATGGCCGGTCACTCGCCGTTCGGCTCTGTCCCCCGGCGACACCGTCGGCCTAGGCTCGCTAGCGGCGGCGGTGCGGTCGCCCACTTCCCGCACCCCGTCGCGGGCCGGGCTCTGAACTGCTCGGACGCCATCCCGGCCGGTCGCCACGGCGGGTCCCACCGGGCCGCCGACGACCCGCCGCATCGACCTGGGGGCTGTGCGATGACCGACGGGGCCGACCGATCCACCACCTACGTACACGACGCGCTGGAGTTGTTCGCCGGGTTCGGCGACCGGGAGGCGCTGGTCGGCGACGGCCGGCGGCTGACCTACCCGCAGGTCGCCGCCGAGGTACGCGGGCTGGCGCACGCCCTCACCCGCCACGGGGTACGCCCCGGCGCGGCGGTGCTGGTGATGCTCGGCAACGCCGTGGAGGGCCCGCTGCTCCAACTCGCCCTGCACCTGCTCGGCTGCCGGACGATGTGGATCGCCCCGGTGACCTCCCGGCGGGAGATCGACGAGTTCGTCCGGCTGGCCCGCCCCGACGTGTTCGTGCACCACGCGTACGCCCCGGACGGGCTGGGTGACCAGATCGCCGCGTCGCTGCCCGGGGTGCCGGTGCTGCGACTGGGCATCGAGCTGACCGCCACCACCCCGCCGGCAGACCCGGACCCCGCCACCACCCCGCAGGTCGGCGTGGGCCTGAGCGCCGACGACCCGTCGGTCGGCCTACCGGCCGGGGTGCCCGTGCCGGAGTCGTTCCTGCAGACCAGTGGCACCACCGGCACCCCCAAGCTGGTGCACCACCGGGAGAGCTTCTACCGGCAGGTGCTGGCGCTGGCGGCCGACTTCCGGGCCGCCGGCTTCCCCCTGCTGCGGCACCTGTCGCACTCCCCGATGTGGCTGGCCAGCGGGCAGATCACCACCCTGTTCAACCTGTTCACCGGCGGCGTGCTCTTCCTGCGCCAGCAGTGGGACCCGGCCGCCTTCATCGCCACCGTGGACGCCGAGCGGCTCACCTCCACCTTCGTCACCCCGCCGATGCTCTACGAGGTGCTCGACCATCCGGCCCTGCCCGGCGCGGACTTCTCCGCCATGTTCATGTTCAACGTGGGTGCCGGGCCGGCCGCGCCCGCCCGGCTGCGCCAGGCCATCGCCCGGTTCGGCCCGTGCCTACGCATCGTGTACGGCCTCAGCGAGGCGGTGGTGATCTGCGCCCAGCCCGGCCTGACCGAGGACCCGGCGCACCCGGAGCGGCTCGGTTCCTGCGGCCGGCCCTACGGGGACGTCACCGTGGAGATCCGCGACGCCGACGGGCAGGCGCTGCCGGCCGGCACGGACGGCGAGGTGTGGGTGCGGACGAAACTGAGCTTCCACGGCTACCACGGTCAACCCGAACTGACCGCCGAGACGCTCGTCGACGGCTGGGTACGCACCCGCGACATCGGCCACCTCGACGACGACGGCTTCCTCTACCTGGTCGACCGGTTGCAGGACCGCATCCTCACCCGCCAGCGCAGCTGGCCGATCTACTCCCGGCCGATCGAGGACGTCCTCGCCGGGCATCCGCAGGTACGCGCGGCGGCGGTGATCGGGGTGCCCGACCCGGTCGCCGGGGAGCTGCCGTACGCGTACGTGGTGCGGACGCCGGGGGCGACGGTGACCGGGGCGGAGCTGATCGACCTGGTCACCGCCGAACTGAGCGACACCTGGGCGCCGGGTGCGGTGGAGTTCGTCGACGCGCTGCCCCTGAACCGGTCGGCGAAGGTGGACAAGCGGGCGCTGCGCGAGCGGTACACCACCGGCGCTCCCGCCGATCCGGTCGGCAGCCCGTCGTGACCGCCGACGCCGACACCGGCCCCCGTACGGCCACCGACGCCGACGGCTACCCGGCCGACGGCGACGCCGTCGGGGCTCCCGGCGGGGCGTCGGGCCTGCGGGCGGCAGCCGACCCGACCGGTCCCGGACCGGCCACCGGTGAGGAACACACCGGAGCGGGTGGCGCCCAGGCGGGTAAGGCCGGGGCGGGCGACACCGGGTCACTCGCCGCGCCGCCGGGCCCCGAGCGGCGGGCCGCCCGGCGGGAACTGGTCACCCTGGTCGCCGCCGACCTGATCTCCAACCTGGGCAGCCGGATCTCGGTGATCGCGATCCCCTGGCTGGTGCTCACCACCACCGGCAGCCCGGCCAAGATGGGCATCGTCGCGGCGGCGGAGTTCCTGCCGTACATGCTGTCGAGTTCGTTGGCCACGCCGTGGGCGGACCGGTTCGGGGTACGACGTACCTCCATCACGGTGGACGCGGCGAGCGCGGCCGTGATCGCGGTGGTGGCGCTGGCCCCGTGGCTCGGCTTCGGGGCGCTCGTCGCCCTCGTCGCGGTGGCCGGCGGACTGCGCGGCATCGGCGACCGGGTCAAGCACGTGATGTTCCGGCCGGCCGCGCAGCGTGCCGGGGTGGAGCTGATCCGGCTCACCTCCGCCTACGACGGGCTGGCCCGCGGGGTGGCGCTGTTCGGCACGGTCATCGGCGGTCTGCTCATCGACTGGGTGGGGGTGACCCGGGCGATCTGGATCGACGCGGGCACCTTCGCGGTCTGTGCGCTGCTGGTCGGGGTGCTGGTACGCCCACCCGCCAGCGACGCGCCCGCCGCACCCCGGGAGGGCTACTTCCAGGCCCTGCGCACCGGATTCGGCTACCTGCGCACCGACCGGGTGCTGCTGACCATGCTGGTGGTGGTCTCCACGCTGAACATGTTCGCCGCCGCCAACACCGCCGTCTGGGTGCCGCTGTGGGTCCGCGACGAGTTCGGCGACCCGGCCGGGTTCGGCCTGGTGCTCGGGGTGTTCGGCGGTGGCGCGCTGCTCGGCAACGTGGTCTTCACGATGCTCGGCCCCCGGCTGCCCCGGACCCTGATCTTCGCGGCCGGGGCGGCGTTGAGCGGTGCGCCCCGGCTGCTGGTGCTGGCGCTGACCGACCACCTGGTGGTGGTGCTGGTGGTGACGTTCCTGTCCGGGATCGGCATCGCGGCGGTCAACCCGCTGCTCGGTGCGGCCCTCTACGAACGGGTGCCGGACGCGTTGCAGACCCGGGTGCTGGGGATCTCCGGCTCGCTGGCGTTCGTCGGACTGCCGGTGGGGGCGCTGCTCGGCGGCTGGTCGGTGGCGGCCCTCGGGCTGCGGCCGGCGCTGCTGGTGATGGCGGTGGTGTGCGCGGTGCTGACCGTCGCGCCGCTGGTCGCCGGGCCGCTGCGGATGGGACGGTCCACCCCCGCACCACCCACCGTCAAGGCCTGACCCGGGCCCAGAGGTGTACGGCGTCGAGGGCCGATCCGGGGGCCGGGTGACCGCCGTCGAGGGCCGACCCGGGGGCCGGGTGACCGGCGTCGACGCGAGTCGGCGCACCGGGACGACCATCAGGCGATCCGCCCGGTCGCAGTGATCGACCACGCCGGTACGGTCGGCTAGATTGCCGGCCATGTCATCGATGTTGACCGAGGCCACCGATCCGTACTGCCTGCGTGAGGGGGAGAGTGCCGCGCTGCTGCGCGACCATCCGTGGCACCGGTTCGTGGTGCTCGGCGACAGCGTCGCGGAGGGCATGTGTGAGCCGGTCGAGGGGTACCCGGACGTGCAGTGGGCCGACCGGATCGCGGCCGAACTGGCGGCGGTACGCCCCGCGTTGGCGTACCTCAACCTGGGTCGGCGCGGGCTGCGGGCGCAACAGGTCCGGGCGGGCCAGCTGGACCGGGCGCTGGCCTTCTCCCCCGACCTGGCGCTGGTGGTCTGCGGCGGCAACGACGCCTTCCGCACGGCGTTCGACCCGGACGCGGTCGACACCGAGCTGACCGCGATCGTCGGCGCGCTGCGCGACGCCGGGGCCGACGTGATCACGGTGGGCATGTTCGACGTGTCGCACAGCCCGGCGGTCCCGGCGGCGCTGCGGCCCGGCCTCGGTGCCCGGATGCGGCTGCTCTCCTCGCGTACCGGCCGGCTCGCCGACCGGCTGGGCGCGCTGCACGTGAACCTGACCGACCACCCGGCCGGCACCGACCCCTCGATGTACAGCAGCGACGGACGGCACGGCAGCGCCCGCAGCGACGCCATCGCCGCCGCCGAAACCATCCGCCGCCTCGCCACCCACCTCGGCACCCACCCCTGACACCCCACCGCCCGCCGAAGCTCAACCAGCCCGCCGGGCCCAACCGGCCCGCCGGGCCCAACCGGCACGCCGAGGCCCAACCGGCCCGCCGGGCCCAACCGGCCCGCCGGGGTCGATCAAGAGGTTTACGTCATCCGAAGCCGCTATCCCGCCCCAAACCTCTTGATCACCGCACCCCAGCCCGGCCAGCGCCGGGTGATCAAGAGGTTTGCGTCAACATTCCGCGATCTGGTGACGCAAACCTCTTGATCACCGGGGCGGGGGGCGGAGGGGGGCGGAGGGCGGGGCGGGGTGGGTCAGTTGGTGAGGAGGATGCCGGTGAGGAGGACGCCACGGGCCAGGTTGAGGACCTCGTCGCAGCCGGGGAAGCCGACCCGGGCCAGGGCACCCGAGCCGGTACGGCCGAACAGGTACGGGGCGATGCTGTAGGGCACCTCGGCGGTGACCGTCTCACCGGTCTCGATCTGGACGAAGTCCATCTCCACCCGGTCGGCGGGCCAGTACCGCTGGAGGATGTCGCCGCCCCGGTCGAGGGCGGCGCGCAGGCCCTCGGCCCACTCCGCGTCGCCCATCTCCCGGCCGATGAGCACCCCGTGGCCGGCCGAGCCGTCGGCCGGCTTGACGACCAGGTTCTCCCGGTCGGCAAGTGCCCGGTCCAGTTCGGCGGCGGTGAACGCCACGGTGTGCGGCACGTACCGGCGGACCAGGGCCTGGTCGTCGGCGGAGAGCAGGTCCAGGTCCTCGTAGAGCCAGGCGAAGTTGATTTTGTTGCCGAGCAGCCAGGCGGCGGTGCTGACGAACATCGGCAGGGTGCCGGCGTCGAGCGCCCCGGCCACCGCGTCCAGGCCGGCGCTCGGGGTGACCCGGTTGGGCACGAAGAGCCGGAACAGCGCGTCGACCGGTGCGCCGCCGACGACCAGCCGCTTCGCGTCGTCGAGGGTGGCCGTGCTGACCGGGGCGATCACCAGGTCGATGCCGAACCGGCGGGCCTGGTCGATCAGCGGCGAGAGGATCTTGATGAAGTCGTCCGGGGTCTCCAGGCCGGGGTAGTCGGCGTCGAAGTCGAGCAGCAGCGCCACCCGGGCCCCGTCGGGCAGGGACAGCCCGTCGCGGATCGCCACGAACCGCTGGTCCAGCAGGGAATCCGCCGGCCGCATCGGCAACCCGTCGAGGATGCCCTGCTCCTGGTAGAGCGCCGCGTACCGGCGGACCACCGTGTCGGCGTCGAAACCACCACCCAGACTGCTGTCGATGTTGTACTCGACGATCCTCGGCACCCCACCGGAGATCAGCACGTCGGGCCGGTAGGCGGCGAGCAGCTCCTCGGACAGCTCCTCGGACTCGTCGAGCAGCCGCGTCGCCCCCGCGGGCACCCCGAGCAGCCGCTGCAGCTCCCCGGCGGTGCGGGCCCGCCGCCGGCAGGCGTCCAGGATGAGCTGGGCGATCCGGTCGCAGACCTCGTTCAGCTCACGGAACGCGTCCGCCGGCATGACCGGGGGCCGGGCCAGCCGCCACTGCTTGTTGTACGTCGCACAGCCGTAGAAGATCTCCCGCCAGGCGGCGGCCCCGCTGGACACCATCGCCGTACGGGCCGGCTCCGGCAGTTCGCGCCACGCCTGACCGGGCTCGGGCCAGAGGTAGTTCGGATCGGTCATGATCTGTCCTTCATGGTCAGTTGGATGGCGGCGGTGAGTTGCTCGCGTCCCGGCTGCACGGCCCGGTCGAGCACCGGCGCGAAGGGCAGCACCGCACCGTCCGGCCGGGTGACCCGGCGCGGCGGCGCGACCAGCGGCACCCGCTCCAGCACCGAGGTGATGATCTCGGCGGCGATGCCGCAGGACCGGTTGGAGTCGTCGACCACCACCAGCCGGCCGGTGCGGGACACCGAGTCCAGCAGGCCGTCGAGGTCGAACGGGTAGATCGTGCGCGGGTCGAACACCTCCACCGACACCTGGTCGGCCAACTCCTCGGCGACGGCCAGCGCGTCGTGCACCAGGTGCCCGACGGCGACGACGGTGACGTCGTCGCCGGCCCGGCGGACCACCCCGCGCCCCAGCGGCACCGGGGCGAGGGTGGCGAAGTCGACGTCGTCGCGGACCTCCAGCGCGGCGGCCGGGGCGAAGACCACCACCGGGTCGTCGTGCCGGATCGCCGAGGCCAGCAGCCCGTACGCGTCGGCCGGGGTGGCCGGCACCACGGTGACGATCCCGACGTGCGCGAACAGCGAGTACGGGTGGTCGGAGTGCTGCCCCGCCCAGCCGGTACGGGAACCGGAGCCGGGCACCAGGTAGGTGACCGGCACCGAGCACTGCCCGCCGGTCATTATCGGGAACTTGTGCGCGTGGTTGACGATCTGCTCGAAGACCAGGAACAGCAGGGACGGGATCTGGAACTCCACCACCGGCCGCAACCCGGCCAGCGCGGCCCCGGTGGCGAAACTGGTGAACGCCTGCTCCGACAGCGGGGTGTCCAGCACCCGGTCCGGCCCGAACCGCTTGAGCAGGCCCGGGGTGACGTTGGACGCGCCCACCCGGATGTCCTCGCCGAGCAGGAACACCGCCTCGTCCCGGGTCATCTCGTCGGTCAGCGCCCGGGTCAGCGCCTTGCGGTAGGACAACCGTGGCATCTCAGGAGCCTCCCCGGGCGGTCAGCCCACTGGCGTACAGGTGGTCCAACGCACCGGCCGGGTCCGGTTCGGGGCCGGCCAGGGCGAACGCGACGGCCGCGTCGAGGGTGGCCTCCACCTCGGCGTCGATCGCCTCCCGGTCGGGCGGGGACAGCCGGGCACCCTGGATGTCCACCGGGTCCCGGGACCGGCCGTCGGCCACCTCCTGCGGCGTGCGGTACGCCAGGCGTACCGCGTGTTCGAAGGTGTGGTGGGCGTCGAACCGGTAGGTGCGGGCCTCGACCAGCTCCGGCCCGCCGCCGTCGCGCATCCGCGCGACGGCGGCGGCCGTGACCTGCCGGACCGCCTCCGGGTCCTGTCCGTCGACGACGACGGCCGGGATGCCGAACGCCTCGGCCCGGCCGGTGATGGTGCCGGCGACCGCGCCGGCCACCGGCATGGTGGTGGCGTAGCCGTTGTTCTCACAGACCAGCAGCACCGGCACCCGCCAGAGCGCGGCCAGGTTGAACGCCTCCAGCAGCATCCCCTCGTTGACCGCGCCGTCACCGAAGAAGCTCGCCCCGACCACGGGGTTGCCGCGCTGCCGGTGCGCCCACACCGCGCCGGTGAGGATCGCCGGGGACGCCCCGACGATGGCGTTGGCGCCGAGCACCCCGATGGAGAGGTCCGCGGCGTGCATCGAGCCGCCCCGGCCCCGGTTCAGTCCGGTTTCCCGGCCGCACAGTTCGGCCATCATCCGGGCCGGGTCGGCACCCTTGGCGAGCACGTGGCCGTGCCCCCGGTGGGTGCCGGTGACCAGGTCCCCCGCGTCGAGTGCGGCGCACACGCCGGCGGCGATCCCCTCCTGACCGAGGTAGGGGTGGATGCCGCCGACGATGTGCCCGGAGCGGACCAGGGCGATGGCCCGCTCCTCGAACCGACGGATCAGCCGTACCGTGCGGTAGAGCCGGGCCGGGTCGGCGTCGGTCACCGGTCGCGGCCCTCCTTGACGGCGGCGAGGATGTCGTCCCAGAGCTGCGCGCGGGCGGTCAGCGCCAGGTTGACCGTGTCGGCGCACTCCTGCCACTTGGTGTCGTCGTCGCCGCACAGGTCGGCGAGCATCTGCATCGCCATCGGGGTGTGCTGCTCACCGTCGACCTCGATGTGCCGCTCCAGGTAGTCGACGAAGGTGTGCAGCCGGTTGCTGCGCTCGTTGACGGCGACGACCTGGGTGAACATGTCGGGGATCAGGTCCTCCCGGCCGAACGCGAACGCGGCGGCCTGACAGTGCACCGGGGTCGAGGAGATGATCTGCCAGGTGGTGGCGGCGAAGGCCCGCGACGGTGCGGGCACGCCCGCCTCGACCAGCGCGTCGGTGACCGACGAGCCGGCGCGCAGCAGCTCGACCAGCCGGTCGACGGCGGTGGTGTCCGCGCCCGCCTCGCCCATCCCCCGCACGTACAGCTCGAAGTGGCTGATGAAGCCCTCGCCCAGCTCGTCGCTCTCCTCCACCATGACGATGTCGTTGATCAACCGGCGGCTGCCGGTCGGCCCGGTGGGGATCCACGGCACGTCGACGCAGGTGAGTTGCCGCTGCAACGACTTCAGCAGGGACATGAAGTCCCAGACCGCGAAGACGTGGTGCTCCATGAAGGTGACCAGCGCCTCGTGGGTGTCCAGGTTGGCGTAGAGCGGGTGCTTGACCACCACGTCGCGGCGGTCGGTCACCGCCTTCTCCAGCCGCTCGATGCCCGGGTGTGTCTTGCCCCAGTCGTACCGTGACATGTTTCTAGCCTTCCTGCTGGGCGCGCTCGCGCCAGATGACCGGGCAGTAGTCGGGGTCCGCGTAGTCCGGCCGACCCTCGGGGGTACGGCGGACCAGCACGTCGTGGTTGTACGCGGCGAGGGTGCCGTCGGAGAGCGGGAACTCCCGGTGGGCGTTGTCGCCGTCCTGCAGGTGCAGCGAGATCGCCCGGCGCGGGCGTCCGCTGACGTTCGCGCCACTGCCGTGGTAGGTGCGGCAGTGGTGGAAACTCATGTGCCCTTTGGGGATCACCATCGGGATCTTGCGGATCTGTGCGCCGTTGTGCGCCGCGTTCTCGGCCAGCATCTCCTCGAGCTGGTCGCGGTCCCGGTCGGCGAAGTGCCGGACCACGGTGTCGTCCGCGCCGATCTCCGACCACCGGTGCGAACCGTCGACCATGGTGATGGTGCCCATCTCCTCCCCGCAGTCGTGGAACGGGATGAACGCGGTGAGCATCCGCTCCGACGACGAGGACGACCAGTAGTGCTTGTCGAAGTGCCAGGGCACGATGTTCGACGGTTCACCCGAGATCGGCGGCTTGTAGATCAGCGTGGACTGGAAGATGCGGATCTCGTCGGCCTGCGCCAGCCGGGCGGCGACCGCGCCGATCAGCGGCTTGCGCAGGATCGCGGCGATCCCGTCGTGCTCGTAGTGGACGTAGTCGTTGTGCCGCTGCACCGGCCCCTTCGACGGGTCCCAGTAGGCCAGCTTCGGCGGGCGCACCGGCAGGGTGCGGTCCCGCTCACCGTCGTAGTAGCGGTCGGTGGCCGCGGTCAGGGCGTCCACCTCGGCGTCGGTGAGCAGCTTCTTCGTCAGGTACCAGCCGTGCTCGGCGTAGTGCCGCACGTCCTCCGCTGAGGGGAGCAGTGACTCCTCCTCGGCGGTCAACGTCGGATGTGTCGTGGTCATGCCCCTACTCCTCGTGCCGTGCCGACCGCGACGGCGGGGGTCGCCCCCGCCGCGGCCAGCTCCCGTTCCTTGGCCTCGTAGAGCGCCCGGATGTTGCCGCTGCCGAAGGTGCGCGCCCCCCGCCGCTCGATCAGCTCGAGGAACAGGGTGCGGCGGACGTGCATCGACTCGGTGAAGATCTGCAACAGCTGCCCGCCGTGGTCGGCGTCGACCAGGATGCTGAGGTCCCGCAGCCGGTCCAGCGGCGCGTCCACCTTGCCGACCCGCTGCTCCAGGGTGTCGTAGTAGGCGGCCGGCGTGCCGGCGAAGCGCACCCCGCGGGCGCCCAGCGCGCCGACCGCGCCGACGATGTCGTCGGTGCGCAGCCCCAGGTGCTGCACCCCGGCCCCGTGGTGCTCGGTGAGGAACTTGTCGATCTGACCGGGCCGCCGACCGGCGTCCGGCTCCAGCAGCACCAGGGTGACCCGTCCGGAGGCGTCCTGCACCACCTTGGAGTTCATCGCCTGCCCGGCGACCTCGATGTGCTCCTCGAAGATCTGCGCGAAGCCGAACACCCGCTCGTAGAGCGCGACGGTGTCGTCGAGCTGACCGGGCGGCACGCAGACCGCCAGGTGGTCGATCTCGGCGAGCAGCCGCGGGTCGGTCCCGCCGGCCGGGGTCGCCTCGATCGCGCCGGGCAGGAAGTCGTCGGAGTCTCCGCGCCGCTCCACCAGCCGGTGCAGCACGTCACCGAAGCCGCCCACCTCGGCGGTCACCACCTCGGCGTCCGCGCCGGTCCAGGTGCGCGGCGGCGTCACCGGCGTCGCACCCCGGGCCACCAGCTCCGCGTACGCCCCGGCGGCGTCGCCGACCTCCACCGCCACCACCGCGATCCCGTCACCGTGCCGGGACACGTACGTCGAGGCGGGATGGTCGGCGGTGAGCCCGGAGGTCAGCACCATCCGGATGTCGGCCTGACCCAGCAACAGGGAACGCTGCCCGACCAGCCCGGTCTCCGGACCGCCCTGGCCCCGCAGGGTGAAACCGACGGCGGTCCCGAAGTAGAAGGCCGCCTGTCGGGCGTCCCCCACGTACAGTTCAATGTGGTCTATGCCACGAATATCCATCTCTCCAGCCCTTCCCCATGTCCCCCCGTGACTGCCGTCCGGGCGCGTGCGGCCCGGGTCGCAGCGTCGATCACCTCCCCGGCCCGGCGGGCCGGACGCCAGCCCCGGTGGTACGCCGCAGCAGCAGGCTCACGTTCTGCCCGCCGAATCCGAAGGAGTTGGTGAGCGCGAATTCGGCCCGGCTCGCCCGTGGCACGTCGCGGACGTGGTCAGCCGGGCAGTCCGGGTCCGGGTCGTCCAGGTGGTACGTCGGCGGCAGCAGGCCGGCGCGCAACGCCAACGCGCAGGCCGCCGCCTCCACCACCCCGGACGCGCCGAGCAGGTGCCCGGTGAGCGCCTTGGTGGAGCTGACCGGCACCCCGCCGACCCCGAAGACCTTGCCCAGCGCGGTGCTCTCGGCGATGTCGCCGAGTTTGGTGCCGGTGCCGTGGGCGTTGACGTAGCCGACCTCGGCCGGCGGAACGTCGGCCCGGGCCAGGGCCTGCCGCATGCAGTCGGCCGCCCCCTCACCGTCGGGCCGGGGCATGGTCGGGTGGTGCGCGTCGGTGGTGCTGCCGTAGCCGGCCACCTCCGCATAGCTGCGGGCGCCCCGGGCGGCGGCGTGCCCGGCCCGTTCCAGCACCAGCAGGGCGGCCCCCTCGGCGAGCACGAACCCGTTGCGTCGCCTGTCGAACGGTCGGCTCGCCTCGCTCGGGTCGGCCCAGCCGCGGGCCAGCGCGCGGGCGTTGCCGAAGGTGTCGGCGAAGGTCGGGAAGAGCGGCGCCTCGCTGGCCCCGCAGAGCACCACGTCGGCCTCACCGGCCCGGATCAGCCGGGCCGCGTCGGCGACCGCCTGGGCCCCGGAGGCACAGGCCGTGCCGACCGACGAGCTGTAACCCCGGATGCCGTGGGCGATGGCGATCCGCGCCGACGCCATGTTGGGCAGGATGCCGGTCAGCAGGTACGGGCTGACCGCCGCCCGGCCCCGCTCGGTGCGGGCGATCACCTGCTGCTCCAGGGTGGACATCCCACCGACCCCGCCGACGATGACGCCGATCCGCGCCGGGTCGACGTCCCGGCCCACCTCGATGCCCGCGTCGGCGAGCGCTTCGGCGGCGGTGAGCAGGGCGAACAGCACGACCCGGTCGAGTACCTTGGTTTCCGGGCCGGTGGCGACCGTACGCGGGTCGATCGGCGGGAGCACCCCGGCGACCTCGAGCGACTCCCGGGCCGGGTGTCCCTCGGGCGGCCGGCTCAACCCGGACGTCCCGGTGGTCAACGCGGCGAAGGTGGCGTCCACCCCCCGCCCGACCGGGCTGAACAGGCCCATCCCGGTGATCACGACGGTCATGATGACGACCCGGCGAGGTAGCGTTCGCGCAGCGCCACCTTGCGGACCTTGCCGGTGACGGTGACCGGGATGTCGTCGGCGCTCACCGGCACCACCCGACGCAGGGTGGCTCCCACGTCCGCCCCGAGCGCGGCCCGGATCGCCTCGGTCCGGTCGACGGTCGGGTCCGCCCCGGCGGCCAGTTCCAGCAGCACGTCGGTGGTGACCGTGTCACCGTCGGCGACGATCAGCACCGTGCAGTCGGTGACGTCGGGGCAGGCGGCGAGCACCCGTTCCTCGGACAACGCGGTGAAGTAGCGCCGCCCGTCGGGCAGCGTCACCGAGTCGACCGCCCGGTCCAGGTGGTAGTAGCGACCGTCGGCGTCGGCGTGGACCAGGTCACCGGTGAGGTACCAGCCGCGCAGCCGGAACCGGTAGCTGGTCACCGAGTCGTTCCAGTAGCCCCGGAACAGCGACGGCGAGTCGATGCCGAGGAAGCCGACCTGACCGGGGGGCAGCTCGTTGCCCTCGGCGTCGAGGACGGCCACCCGGGCGAACCGGTAGGGGCGGCCCACGCAGCGGCCGTACCGGTCGGTGTCGGTGGTGTGCGTGATGTGGAACATCGAGTGCCCCATCTCGCTGGAGCCGAGGCCGTCGATGAAGACGGAACCGGGGACCCGGGTGACGCCCTGCCGGGTGAACACGTCCCGCGAGCCGACGGCGACGAGCCGGCGTACGTGCGGCTCGTGCGAGCAGTCGCCGGTGTTGAACCACAGCCGCACCGAGTCCAGGTCGTACCCGCTCAGGTCGAAGCGGGCCAGCTCCGCCCAGGTCATCGAGAAACCGAAGACCCCGTCGGGCCGCCACTGCCCGATGGCGTCGAGGACCCGCTCGCCGCCCTGCTCGGACAGCAGGAACATCTCCGCCTGGTTGCCCAACGCCTGGTTGACCATGAGCACCGTCGCGGTGTGCGGGGCGGGCAGCGCGTTGAGGATCCGCCGGGTGCCCTGCGCCTGCGGCATGGACAGCAGGTGCCGGGTGGCGGCGAAGAGGCTGGCGTGCGAGTGCAGCACCGCCTTCGGTACCCCGGTGGTGCCGGAGGTGTGGGTGATGACGATCGGGTCGTCGGGGTGGTGCCGGTAGTCGGCCGGGGCCTGCGCCGGGTCACCGCTGCCGGCCTCCTGCGGGGTGCCCAGCAGCGGTGCGCCGAGGTCGTGCCCGGCCAGCAGCTCGGTGTGCGCGGCGTCGGTGAGCACCCCGGCACCGCGCAGCCGGCGGATGTACTCGGCGGCGATCTCGGGGCGCAGCTTGCCGTTCATCAGCGCCGGGATCGCGCCGAGCCGGGCCAACGCCAGGAAGCTCAGCACCATGTCGGCGGCGGCGGTGGCCCAGACGGCGACCGGGTCACGGGGCCGCACCCCCCGGTCGTGCAGCCAGGCCGCCCGGGCGGCGACCCGCTCGTCGAGCTGACCCAGGGTGAGCGGCTGCCCGGCGGGGTGCCCGTCGACCGGGGTGTCGAAGGTCAGCCCCGGCCCCTGCGGGTCCGCACCGTGGGCGAGCACCCGGGCCAGCACGTTTCCCGCGCCGAGTTGCGGATCGGCGGCGAGCGCACCCCGCAGTCCCTTCGTCCTCATTGACTGTCTCCTCCCCCCAGCAGCACCGCGACCGCACCGGTGGGCGTCGCGTCGGGTGCCTCGTCGATCAGGACCAGCAACGCCTCGTCGGCGTCGCCGTCGTACAGCAGCAGTTCCCCCTCGGCGGTGGCGTCGGCCCGCGGGTCACCCGTCGGGCTCAGGCACACCACCGGACCGGTCAGTCCCCAACGGGCGGCGACCTGCCCGGCGACGCTGTTGGGCACCGACTGGAAGAAGAACAGTGGACCGACCCGCCCCCCGGCGGCGACGGTCGACCGGACGTGCAGGGCGCTGGGCCGGTCCCCGGCGGCGCTGACCAGCACCACCGCGCACCGGGAGCCGGCCGGGGCCGGGCTCGGGCGACGTTCCAGGCACCGCCCGGCCGCCGCCGCGACCAGCGGCGCGAACGCCGAGTGCACGAACCCGGGCAGCGGCGGTGGTGGCCCGTCGCCCGGTTCCGGCCAGCGCGCCTGCGCCAGCACCCAGGGTGCGCCGTGGCCGGCCGGACGGCCCGGGACGATCCCGTGCCCCGGGCCGCGCGTGCCGGTCACGGCGCACCCACCAGCAGTGCGGTGTTCGCGCCGCCGAAGGCGGCGTTGAGGCTGAGCGCGTACCGGCTGGTGACCGGGCGGGGCGCGGCGGTGACCACGTCCAGCGGGCAGGCCGGGTCGGGGCCGAGCCAGCCGGCGTTGACCGGCAGTTTCCCGTGCCCCAGCGCCGCCACGGTGACCACCAGTTCGAGCAGGCCGGACGCTTCCAGCGCGTGCCCGTGCAGCGCCTTGGTGGAGCTGACCGGCACCTGCCCGGCCTGCTCGCCCAGGGCCAGTCGCAGCGCCGCCGCCTCGGAGGCGTCACTGAAACCGGTGCCGGTGGCGTTCGCGTTGACGTAACCGACCGCCCCGGCGGGCAGGCCGGCCCGGCCCAGCGCCGCTCCGACCGCCCGGGCCAGCCCCGCGCCCTGCGGATCGGGTTGGCAGGGGTGGTGGGCGTCGCCGGCCCGCCCCCATCCGACCAGCGTCGCCACGGGGCTGCCACCCCGGGCGCGCAGCGCGGCGGCGGACTCCAGCACGACCGCGGCCACCCCGTCACCGAGCAGCAACCCCTGCCGTCCGACGCTGAACGGACGTACCGCCCCGTCGGCGGCGAGCGCACGGCCGGCGTCGAAGAGCGCGAACTGGTCCGGTTCCACCAGGTAGCCGGCGGCCACCACGACCCGGTCGGTGTCCCCCCGGTGGATCATCGCGGCGGCGTCGGCCACCGCGCTGCTCGCCGAGACGCAGGCGGTGGTGTAGACCCGGGTGGGGCCGCCGAGGCCGCACCGCCGGGCCAACCGGACGGCCAGTGTGGGTAGCTCCGGCCAGGCCGGACCGGCGTCGTCGCGTTCCCCGTCGGCCCACCACGGGTCGTCGGTGTCCGCGACCGGCCGGTCGTCGGTGTACGGGCCGGCCAGGGTGGCCGGGCCGCCGTGGGTGGCCAGCAACAGCGCCGCACCGGCCCGCTGTGCCGGGTCGAGCCCGGCGGTGACGCAGGCCGCGTCGACGGCGTCGGCCAGCTCCTGCGGCAGGGTCGCCACGTCGGGCCGGGTGGCCGCGACGGTCACCCGGCGGCCGGTGGTGGCGAAGCGGCCCACCGGCCGGAACGCCGGTACGCCGGACAGGACCCCGGCCAGCAGCGCGTCCACGCCCCTACCGAAGGCGCTGACCGCGTACGTGCCGGAGATCGTGACGGGTGCCCGCTCAACCATCGGCGGGGGCGGGTAGGTAGGTGTGGAACACGGTCAACGCGTCGTCGACGGTACGGATACCGGCGAGCTGGTCGTCGGTGAGGTCCAGCTGGGTGCCGTAACGCTGTTCGACGAGGTGCACCAGCCACGCCAGTTCCATCGAGCCGACCCGGTGCGGGACCTGCTCGACGGGTTTGCCGGTGAGTTCGGCGAGCATGCTCACCAGGTCAGCTCGCCCCAGGTCGGGCTGACCGGACATCAGCGGTTGTCGGTGGTCGCCCCGGCGACCCGGTCGGCGACCATGGTGGTGAACTCCCCCACCGTCATCAGGGCCAGCTTCTCCGACTCGTCGTCGGCGAACCGCAACCCGTACCGGTCCTCCACCCGGACGGACAGGTCGGACAGGGCGAGGGACTCCAGGTCCACCCCGGACGGGCCGAGGGTGGTGTCGTCGTCGATCCCGTCGACGTCGTAGTTCATGTCCTGGAGCTGCTCGATGACGAAGGTTCGGACCTCGTCTCGCATGACGGTTACCTCTCTCGATGGGCGAGTTGCCGGCACCCGGTCGGGGCACCGCGCGGGGACGGTTCGGGCGTACCGCCGACGGTCGGCCGGTGGCGACGCGGTGGTGACTCCCCGGCGGTCCTCGGGGACCGGCCGGGGGGTGGGATGGAGCGGACCGCTCACGGGGCCGCCGTTCGCAGCACGTCCAGCGAGCGGACCAGTTTGCCGGTGGTGGTACGCGGCAGTTGCGCCACCATGTGCAGGGTGCGGGGCCGCTTGTAGCCGGCCAGTCGTTCGGCGAGCAGCTTGTCCAGTACGTCCTCGGACAGCGGGCCGTCGGGCTGCACGAAGGCGGTGATCCCGTCGTCGTAGGTGACCACGGCGGCGGCCACCCCGGGCAGGCCGGTGAGGGTGGCCTCGACCTCGGTGAGGTCGACCTTCAGGCCCCCCACGGAGACCTGCGAGTCGAGCCGGCCCCGGACGGTGACCAGGCCGGTGTCCGGGTCGACGGTGCCCGCGTCGCGGGTACGCAGCCAGCCGTCGGCCCAGCGGTCGGGGTCGCTGAGCCCGACGTACGGCGAGGCGGGACAGCTGATCAGCAGCTCACCGTCGGACTCGCGGACCTCGATGCCGGGCGCGGGCATGATCGCCGGCCGGTGGCTGCCGTGCAGGTCGGTGCCGATGACACCGACCTCGGTCATCCCGTACATGTTGCCCAGTGGTACGCCGTGCCGGTCGGTGAACGCCTGCACGACGGCCGGCGGGACCAGCTCCCCACCGGTGGTCATCCGCTTGAACTGGGGCAGGGGCCCGTCCGGGCGGGTGGAGGCGAGCAGGCCGATGTGGAAGGGCACGCCGAGCACGGTGGCCGGGGTGTCCTGGGCGGCGATCGCGGCCAGCACGGCGTCGCCGCCGAGCCGCTGCGGCGGGACCAGCTCGACACGGGCGTGCAGACCGTAGAGCAGCCCCCCGACCAGGCCGAGCACGTGCACCATGGACGGCAGCAGGATGATCCGCTCGCCGGGCAGCGCCACCCCGTCGATCCGGGTGTAGCGGTGCACCTCGGCGACCAGGTCGGCGGCGGTGCGTCCGATCACCTTGGACGGTCCGGTGGAGCCGGAGCTGAGCTGGATCACGGCGTGGCCGCTGACCGCCGGGCGGTCCGCGTAGCCGGTCACGCTCTCGGTGACGTCGACGAAGACCTTCAACGCGCCGCCGGTGGTGCGGGCCGGGGCCACCACCACCTGCGGGGTGAGCCGGTGCAGCGCGCGGTCGACCTCGTGGTCGGTGAGCCGGTGGTCGAGCAGCACCGCCTGGCCACCGCTGCGCCACGTGGCCAACAGATTGACCACATAGGACAAAGAGGGCGGCAGACGCAACGCGACGGCCCCGCCGGGGCGCAGTCCGGCGGCGCGCAGCCGGTCCTGTGCCTCGACGACCAGGCGGTGCAGGGTGGCCCGGTCCACCGGCTCGGGCAGCCGGAGACAAATGTCGGTCGGACGGCCGCAGAACAACACGTCGTCCACCCAACCGGGGTCTTGCGCCGCAGGATCTTCCGTCGGGCGATACATGGTCACCGCCGGTCACCGTCCAGCATAGAATCGGGCAAAAGCGCCCATAAATGATGTCTCTTGGCGTGCTCACGGCACCCTACGACAGCCCGGAAGAGCATTTCTAGATGCGAATGGCTAGATCATAAAAGGCGGCCGGCCGGATTGCCGCCGCTCGATCGGCCGGGCAGGATCGGGCGCGTACGCCGACCCGGGACACCGCCGGCGGCATCGCCGTGCCCGCCGATCCGATGTGGAACCAGGCAGCCCGACGACGCCCCACCCCTGGTCAGCACCGGTCATCATGGACGGTGGACGGGCCACCGCAGGCGGCACCGGCGGATGCGGACAGAGGTGTGCCCGGCGACAGGTCCCTGCCGCCGGGCACACCCCCAGGAGTGACGCACAGTGATCAGTCAGTGGCGCTCCTCGGTCGTGGGACGGCACCCCGCAACACCAGCGCGCTGTTGAACCCGTCGAAGCCACGCGCACAGACCAGCGCCACCCGACTGACAGGCCGACGCGGGGCCCGCAGGAAGTCCAGCTCGCAACCCGGGGCCGGATCGACCGGACCGGCCGAGGCGGGCAGCGTGTCGCGGTGGAAGGCGAGCAGCGCGGTCGCCACGTCCAGGGCCGACCCGCCCTGGTGGGCCCGACCGGTCAACGACTTGTGGGTGCTCACCGGCGGCGGCCGGTCACCGAAGACCGCCCGCAGCGCCGTCGCCTCACTGCGGTCGTAGCGGGGCACCCCGAGGGCGTCGGGCACGACCAGGTCCACCTCGTCGGCGGTGCTGCCGGCGCGGGCCAGCGCCAGTCGCATCGCCCGCGCGTACGTCGCCGGGTCGCCGGCGGTGTCCGGGCCGGTGTGCACCGCGTCGTGGGTGGCCGCCCAGCCGGTCACCTCCCCGTAGATCCGGGCACCCCGGGCCAGGGCGTGCTCCCGCTCCTCCACCACGAAGACCGCACCACCCTCGGCCGGCACGTACCCGCCGGCCACCCGGTCGAACGGCCGGTACGCCGCCGGCTCGTCGACGGCGCTGAGCAGCCCGGAGCGGAGCTGACAGGCCAACGCGTACGGGCTCAGCGGGCACTCGGTCGCCCCGGCGATCACCACCGACGTGCCCCGCCGGATGGTGCGTACCGCGTGCGCGAGGCTGTCCAGCCCACCGGCGGCCTCGGCGACCAGCACCCCCGACGGTCCCTTGAACTGGTGGTGGATGGACAACTGCCCGACGCTTGCCGCATAGAACCAGGCGATCGACTGGTACGCCCCGACGGTGCGGCTCGACCCGCCCCAGAGCCGTTGCAGCTCCCGCTGCCCGAACAGGTTCCCCCCCGACGAACTGGCCAGGGTGACCGCCCAGTCGTACGGGTCGGGGGCGCGGGCGGGCAGTCCGGCGTCGGCGAGCGCCAACGCGGTCGCGGCGAAGCCGAGCTGGGTCCACCGGTCGGTCTGCACGAGCTGCCGGGTGTCCACGTACGCGGCCGGGTGGAAGTCGGGGACCTCGCCGCCGACCCGGGTGGGGTAGCCGGTCGGGTCGAACAGGGTGATCCGCCCGGTCCGCCGGACGCCCCCGGTCACCGTCCGCCAGTGCGCGTCCACGCCGATGCCGCTGGGCGCGACCACCCCGATCCCGGTCACCACCGCCCGCCGGTCCCCGTCCGGGTCACCGGGGGCGGTCGCCCGGGGCGGGCCGGAACCGGCAGCGGTCACCCCAGCAGCGGAGCGCGTCACCGCGTCACCGCCAGCCGACGGAAGAGCATCGCGGACTGGAAGCCACCGAACCCGCTGCCCACCGACAACGCCACGTCGACCGGGGTCTCCCGGGCCACGTTCGGCACGTAGTCCAGGTCGCACTCCGGGTCCCGGGTGGTCCAGTTGGCCGTCGGCGGCACCACGCCGTACTCGATGGCCAGGGCGCAGGCGGCCATCTCGATGGCGCCGATCGCGCCCAGCGAGTGCCCGACCATCGACTTGATCGAGCTGACCGGCACCCGGTACGCCGTCGGGCCGAGGGCCCGCTTGAACGCCGCCGTCTCGTGCCTGTCGTTCTGCCGGGTCCCGGACCCGTGCGCGCTGACGTAGGAGACCGCCGACGGGTCGAGGCGGGCCTGCCGCAGTGCCGCCGCGATGGCCAACCCCATCTCCACCCCGTCAGGTCGCAACCCGGTCATGTGGAAACCGTTGCTGCGGCTGCCGTAACCGGCGACCTCGCAGTAGACGTGCGCGCCGCGCCGCCGGGCATGCTCCCACTCCTCCAGCACCAGCACCGCGGCCCCCTCGGCCAGCACGAAACCCTGCCGGTGGGCGTCAAAGGGTCGGCTGGCGTGCCCCGGGTCGTCGTTGTCCGGGCTGGTCGCCCGGATCGCGTCGAACGAGGCGACGGTGACCGGGGAGATCGGCGAGTCGGCGGCACCGGCCAGCACGATGTCCGCCTCCCCGTCGACGACGAGCTGGTGGGCGTACCCGATGGCGTCGATGCCGGAGGTGCAGCCGGTGGAGACCACCTGCGCCGGGCCGTGCAGCCCGTGCCGGCAGGCCACGTCGGCGGCGAGGCTGCTCGGCACCAGCGCCTGATAGAGGTACGGCCCACCGAGGGCGTGGTCGACCAGCCAGTGCCGACCCGAGTCGCTGACCCGGACGTACTCCTGCTCCAGGGCGGTGGTGCCGCCGACGGCGGTGCCCAGCACCACCCCGGCGACGTCCCGCTCGGCGTCGGTCAGGTCGAGCCCGCTGTCGGCCAGCGCCTCCGCCGCGCAGGCCAGCGCGAACTGCACGTACCGGTCGGAGCGTTGCCGCTGCGCCGGGGTGAGCCCGGCGGCGTCCGGGTCGAAGTCGCACTCGGCGGCGATCTGCGACCGGTACGGCGACGGGTCGAAGAAACTGATCCGCCGGGTGGCCGTGCGCCCCTCGGTGAGGGTCTTCCAGAACCGGTCCCGGGTGACGCCGCCCGGGGCGACCACCCCGACACCGGTCACCACCACGCGGCGGCCGGTCACGACGGGCCCCGCTGCTCGACCAGCTCGGTGTCGACATGGCCGAGTTCCGGGCGGGGGGCGAGCGGGCCGAGGTGGAAGACCACCTCGGCGGCGACGTCGCCGGTGTTACGCAGCCGGTGCCGCACGTTGCGCGGCACGAACAGCGCCTCCCCGGCGGCCAACGGCACCGGCACGTCGTCCAGGTCGACGGTGATCGTGCCGCGCACGAGATAGAGGAACTCCTCGCTGTACGGGTGGTAGTGCTCGGCCACCCGGTCACCGGGGTCCACCGTCACCACCCCCATGAACCCGGAGGTGCTGCCGACGGTACGCGGGCCGAGCAGCACCCGCAGTTCCCCGCCGCGCCGCCGGTCGGCCGGCACGTCCCGGGCGGCGACCAGTCCGGTGGTGACCTCACTCATCGCCGCCTCCCGCGTACGCCCGCTCGATCCGTTCCTTGATCACGGCCAGTTGCACCCGGCTGTTGGTGTTGATCCGCTCGGTCATCGCCGCGTCGTCCACCGGGGCGGTCGGCTTCATCGCGAAGTCCTGCACCATCGCCGCGTCGTCCACCGGGGCGGTCGGCTTCATCGCGAAGTCCTGCACCCAGGTCATCCGGGTGCCCGCAGGCTCCGTGTCGTAGTACCAGTGGATCCGCATGTACTCGAACGGACCGGTCTCCACCCGGCGGGCCCGCACCTGCCAGGTCGCCGGATCGGTGGTGCGCTCGCTGACCCAGCTCCACGCGACGCCGTTCTCGTCGGGGTGCATGGTGAGCCGGAACCGCACCGTGTCCCCGTCGCGGTGCAGGATCTCCACCACGGCGTACTCGGTGAACAGGTCCGTCCAGCGCGCCACGTCGTTGGTGATCTCCCAGACCAGCGGCAGCGGGGCGGCGATGAGGATGCTGTTCTCGGTGTGCCCGGCCGGCCCGGCGGCGGCCACCAGGTCGGCCACACCGCCGATGCTGAGCTGCCCGGCCTGCTCGGGGATGCGTACCCGCCAGCGGTCGGCGACCACGGCGGACAGCTCCAGCAGGGCCAGCGAGTCCATGCCCAGTTCCTCCAGGCTGGCGGCGGGCGCGCGGGCGGCGGCGGCGGCGTCGAGGCCGCACCGGGTCACCAGGATCTCGGTGATCTCACTGGTGAGTGCCGTGCCATGGGTGACGGTCATCTCGGGTCCTCCTCCACCGGGCGGCTCACCCCGGTAGCCGTCACCTTCCGGCCGGGCCCGTCACCCGGGCGTCACCCGCCGACCCGCGACACCCCCACAAAGTGGTGACGTTGCGTTGACGCAGGCTGTGTATCGGCTATGCGAGAGCTGTCCATTGTGATGGAGGTTCGCAGTTCAGAGGCAATATCGCCCAGTCACGATACCTACACTATTGTTGACTGAGAGTAATCACATTGGTAGTGTTCGTGCCGGCCGGTCCGGTGGGAACGGCGGGTCCGGCAGCACAGCGAAGCGACCCGGCCACCGCGTCACGACCGACCGCGTCGGGACACCGGACGATCTGGACCCAGGCTTGCGTGCAGGGGGTGCGCCGTGACCGGTCATGCCAGCACGCCGACCAGTGACGTCCCGGCCGACCCACCGGTACGCCTGCACCTGCTCGGCGGCTTCCGGCTGCTGCACGGCGACCACCCGGTGGTGGTCCCCCGAGGGCTGCAACGGGTGATCGCCGTGATCGGCCTGCGCCCCGGCGCCACCCGCAGCAACCTCGCCGGCCTGCTCTGGCCCGAGGTGCCCGAGGAACGGGCGTTGTCGTCGCTGCGCACCGCACTGTGGCGGCTGCGCCAGGACCCCTGCTGCCCGCTACTGATCAGCGGAGACACCGTCCGCCTCGACCCGACGGTCCGCCTCGACGTGGACGACCTCGTCGCCACCGCGGCCCGGGTCCGCGACGGGGACGACCCGCGCACCACCGCCGTCGCGCTCGCCGCCGGCAGCCGTGACCTGCTCCCCGGCTGGTACGACGACTGGGTGCTGCTGGACCGGGAACGACTGCGCCAACTCCGCCTGCACATGCTGGAACAGCTCGCCGTCGACCACCTCGACGCCGGCCGGCACGGCGAGGCGTTGCAGGCCGCCCTGGCGGCGATGGCCGCCGAGCCGCTGCGCGAGACACCACACCGCCTGGTGGTACGCATCCACCTCGCCGAGGGCAACGCGTTCGAGGCGGTACACGCCTTCTACGTCTACCGGGACCTGCTCATGCGGGAACTGCGCCTGGAACCCTCCCCCACGATGTGCGCCCTGGTCGACGAGACCCTCGCCCCCATCCGGCAGGCCACCCGCCGCACCCCGGCGGCCCGCCGTCACGATCCGGACGAACGGTGTGACGACCAGGTGACACCTCCTGCGCCAGGGTGGATCCACCGAGAGCCCTGGACCGATCGGGGCGCACCACCGGCGAGAGGGGTCCGATGAGCCGTCTGGTGATCGTCAGCAGGATCATTCCCGGCGCGGAGGGGCGGGTCGCCCAGATCTTCGCCGAATCCGATGCCACCGAACTGCCCGGACTCACCGGGCTGCGCCACCGCTCCCTCTACCGCCTGCACGACCTGTGCGTACACCTGATGGAGACCACCGAGGTCGACCTGGACACCCTGGTCACCGCGTACAACCACCCGCTCTACCAACGGACCAACGAGCGGTTGTCGGCGCACACCTCGGCGTACCTGCCGACCTGGCGCTCCCCCCGGGACGCGCCGGCCGGCTGCTTCTACAGCTGGGACGTCTCCGACGCCCCCAGCCCGGAGGCCCTGCGCTGAGCAGCGCGGACACCGCCTCGGGCCACCACCGGGCCCGGTCACCACCACCGGTGGGTACGGCGACGGCGACACCGTGTCGTGACGTCGCCACCGCCCGACACCGGTCATTTCACCTGCGCAACGAGGGGCGGTCCTCCCTGTCGTCCGACATTCGCGTGTGCAAAGCTGCGGCGGGTCTTCGCGTTTTCCTCGCGACTTCAACGACATACGCAATAGGGAGGTAGCCGTGCCGTCGACTTTCGGGCAATGGCTGATCGTGATCCTGGCCCTGCTGGTGGGCCTGGGCGGAGGCTGGGCGCTGTGGGGACGGCAGAAGCCGGCCGCCACCTCGCCCATCGTGGAGGGTGACCCGGTCGTCGGGCTCTCCGCCGAGGAGAAGGCCGCCGCCGCCACGATCGACACACCGCGCCCGATCGCCACGGTCGACACCTCCCCGGCCCCCGCCGCCGTCGTGGACCAGCCCACCCCGCACACCGCGCCGGACACCGACCACGCCGCCCCGGCCACCGACTCGACCACCCTGACCGCCGACTCGACCGCCGACTCGACCGCCTCGACGATCTCGACCGCCGACTCGACCGTCGACGAGCACGCCATCACCGCCGTCGACGGCACGCCCACCACGATCGCCGCCGAGCGGTCCGCCCCGCTGGCCGACATCGACGACGAGTCGACCACCGCCGACCTGACCGGTCGTACCGTCTCGGACGAGAAGCCCGCGAGCACCGACGCCGACGAGACCGTCGCGCCGGTCCCCGCGCCCCGGGCGACCGTCGAGGACACCCCCGACACCCCGGGTACGGCGACCGCGCTGCCGCAGCCGACCACGGTCGACCCGGACGGCCCGGCCGCGAGCAGCACGGAGACCGGGGCCGACCCGCTCGCGGCTCCGAGCGCCGAGACCACGCAGCCCGCCGAACCGGCCATCGAGCCGGCCGCCGCCGAACCGGCCGCCGAACCGGCCGTGGCCGAGCCGGCCATCGAATCGGTCGCCGCTGAGCCGGCCATCGAGCCGGTCGCCGCTGAGCCGGCCATCGAGCCGGTCGCCGCTGAGCCGGCCACGCAGGTCTCCACCGTGGCGGACGGGGAGTCGACGATGCCGGCGAGCGTGCCGGACCCGGACCTGTCGGGCGCGGACGACGTGGACACCGCCCCCGTGGCCGTCGCGCCGGCGGTCCCGGCGCAGCGCACCTCCGTCGAGGACACCGCCCCCGCCGCAGAGGACACTCCGGTCCCGGCAGCCGCCCCGCTGTCGGACGCCTCCCCCACCCAGGGCGGGTCGGCGGACGACTTCCGTCGCATCCAGGGTGTCGGCCCGAAGATGGCCGCCGCGCTCCAGTCCGCCGGCATCCACACCTACCAGCAGCTCGCCGCGCTCGACGAGACGGGCCTGCGGGAGACGATCCGCGCCGCCGGACTGCGCGCCACCGCGAGCCTGGCCACCTGGCCGCAGCAGGCGAAGGTGCTGGCCGGTGCGGGTGCCGAGGCCGAGCGGGTGCTGCCCACGCCGACCGGTGGCGACACCCGGGACTGATCCAGCTCACCCGACAGGGCCGGTGGGCGGGCGTCATGCGCACCCACCGGCCCTGTCGCGTTTTCGGCCGGAACCCCGCGATTCGGCCTGAACCCCGGCTCCTGCGGTCGCGCGACCGCACCAGACGCGGCACCGCGCCGAAACCCGTGGACTTCCACAGTGCCCAGCCGCACGGGCGTCCCCGGTGCCGGGTCGACCTTCAGCCGGCTGGGTGGGGGTCACCGACCACCGTCGCGTCGGGTCGATCGCCGGAGAATCCAGCATCATCGCGCTGACCGTTCCGGAATACCGTTTATCCGGTCCCGGCCGGTGGGTACATGGGCGTCACCTCGAACACAACACAAGCCGGGAGGCACCCCCATGCGCGGTTCGTCGATCCTCGGAGTCATCGTCGTCATCTGGCTGGTCATCGGCGCCATCGCCGCTGGTCAGCGAGGCTATTACGGAAACGATGACACCAACTGTGCCGAGGCCGGCACCATCCTGGTGACCATCGTGGCCGGGCCGCTCAACTACATCGGCGCCAACCCGAAGATCGACTGCAAGCTCCCCGAGCCGTCGAAGTAAACCGTCGCACCCCGGCCCGCGCCCACCCCTCGGGGCGCGGGCCGCATCATGTCCGCTCCAGATCACCCCCACCCACCCCGCCCTGAAACCCCCCACCCACCCCCTAAACCATCCTAGGAGCCTACCCCACTACCCCCACCTCCCGCCCCCACCTCCGCCCACCCCAAGCCGCCCAAGCGCCCCAGGCCACCCCAGGCCGGTGATCAAGAGGTTTACGTCACGCCGACAGGGTTTTCTGACGTATACCTCTTGATCACCTGACGCAAAGCTCTTGATCACGGGAGGGAGGGAGGGAGGGGGGAGAGGGGCGGCGGGAGGGGGTGGGTCAGCCGCCCACGTGGATGCCGGGGCGGCGGGAAGGGTCGGGTTCACTCTTGCGGATGATCTCGCGGACCACGGGTGGGGTGTCGCCCCGACCGAGGATCAGGTAACGCAGCAGGTGGGCGAGCGGGTTGCCCTCGGACCACTCGAAGTGGGCGTGTGGTCGGACGCCGGTACCGTCGCGCAACGCCAGCAGGATCGCGGCGATCGCGTTCGGCACCGCCGGGCTGCTGGCCCGCAGCACCCGGAAACCGCCCACCTCGACCCCGTGCACCCGCAGCACCCGGCTGAACTCCGACGGGTCCACCACGTCGATCTCCAGGAAGAGCACGTCGGAGGCGCCCGGCACCGGGTTCATGCCCCGCTGGACCCGCTCCTTGACCCGGTACTCCTTGAGCGCGCCGGTGTCCCGCTTGTTGGCGATCAGGTGCAGTCGACCGTCGTGGGCCAGTGACTCGGCGACGAACCGCCGGGCCGGCCCGTCGAAGTCGATCCGCTCGGCCCGTAGCTCGGTGGTGCGGGTGATCCGGGAGACCAGCGAGACCACGACGATGCCGGCGATGAACAACCCGGAGATGGCGATCCCGTCCGGCTTCTCGATGACGTTCTCGACCAGCGCGTAGAGCAGCACCGCGGTCAGCACGGCGAAGCCGGACGCGGCGAACCGGTGCCGGGCCCGCAGGGTCGCGATGGTCACCGCCACCGCCCCGGAGACCATCATCGCCAGGATGCCGGTGGCGTACGCGCCGGCCTGGGCGTTGACGTCGGCCCGGAAGGCGACGGTGATGACGATGCTGATCAGGGTGTAGACCAGCACCACCGGTCGGACCGCCCGACCCCACTCCGGCGCCATCCCGTACGACGGCAGGTAGCGCGGCACGATGTTGATCAGGCCGGCCATCGCCGACGCCCCGGCGAACCAGAGGATCAACACGCTGCTGATGTCGTAGACGGTGCCGAACCCCTCGCCGAGGCGGGCGTGGGCCAGCCAGGCCAGCGCCCGGCCGTTCGCCGCGCCACCCGGCTGGAACTCCCGGGGCGGGATCAGCACGGTGGTGACGAAGGTGGTGGTCAGCAGGTACCCCGACATGATCAGCGCGGCGGCGGTGAGCAGCCGGCGGGTGTTGCGGATCCGGGCGGCCAACCGCTGCTCGCGGTCCGCGCCGGCCCCGCGTACCAGGGGCATCATGCTCACCCCGGTCTCGAAGCCGGACAGGCCCAGGACCAGCAGCGGGAAGGCCAGCACCGCCGGGCCGAGCAGATCCCCCACCCCGGAACCCCCGGCGGTCAGGGCCGCCGTCCAGTCCCGCACGGTGCCCGGATCGGCGGCGATCTCGGCCAGACCGACGGCCACCACCACCGCGTTGAGACCGAGAAAGACCACCACCAACGGTACGGCCACCAGCACCGCCTCGCTGAACCCGAGCAGGAAGACCCCGCCGAGGACGAGCAGCAGCGCCACCGTGACCAGCACGGCCACCCCGTCACCGTGCGGTGCCGACGACGGCAGGTACGGGTTCTCCAACAGGTGCACCGTCGCGTCGGCGGCGGAGAGCGTGATCGTGATGATCCAGGAGGTGGCGACGAAGCCGAGCAGCACCAGCACGAACAGTTTGCCCCGCCAGAACGGCAGCAGCCGCTCCAGCATCGCCACCGACCCCTGCCCGTGTGGGCTCTCCCGGGCCACCCGCCGGTACATCGGCAGCATCCCGAGCAGGGTGAGCGCCACGATCAGCAGGGTGGCCAGCGGGGAGAGCGCCCCGGCGGCGAGCGCCGCGATGCCCGGCAGGTAGGACAGGGTGGAGAAGTAGTCGACCCCGGTCAGGCACATCACCTGCCACCAGGGGTGCCGGCGTTGGCTACCCTCCTCGGTCTCCGGGCCGACCGGCTGCACCCGGTACGCGAACAGCCACCGGCGCAACGCGCCACCGGGCTGCGCCGGCCGGGCATGGCTGTCCACGCACTCCGGAAGCCCCACCGGTCCCGGCCGGGTGCGTTCGCCCTGCCCGGCGGCCCGTGCCTCGCGCAGCGCCCGCCCATGCCCCGGCGGCGGCGTGCTCCCCCGCCGTTCCCGGGTCCGCCGCTCCCGCGCCCCGTCCCGCCCGTCCGCCATCCCCCGACCGCCCTCGTAGGCCCTGACCCGACGGTAGGCGCTGAACCGGCCCCCACCGGCCAGAACAGGGGAAGCCGGGCGGACCGGCCCGGCGACGCTACCCGGGCGGGCCGGGCCGGCAGACCGGGCAAACCGGGCCGGGCAGGGCCGGGCCGGGTCAGGGCGGTCAGGGCGGTCAGGGCAGGACTGTCGGGTCGGGGCCTGCCGGCCGAACCGGGTGGATGGTCGGTCGGGAGCCGGGCGCGGCCACCGGGGCGGGTAGTCAGGTGCGGCGGGGATGGCCGGCCGGCACGCGGCGCAGGGCCGCCAACAGGGCCGCCGGATCGGTCACCGTGACCGTGGCCGCCGGATGGCGCAGCCACCGGCCGGGGGCCAGCCCCGACACCGGTGTGCCGAAGCGCAGGCACACCCCGGCCGTGGTGCCGGTACCGAAGGTCACCCCCCGGTCGGCCAGGGACAGGTGCGGCCCGACCGCCCGCCACCAGCGGTACGGCCCACTGCGCTGCGCGTCGACCACGTTCCCCCGCCCGGTCCGCAGCTGCCAGCGGCCGAACCGGATCACCAGTTCCTCGTCGTCGAGCAGCACGGCGCAGGTCTGCGGACGGATGCCGAGCAGCGCCAGCGGAACCCGGAACCCGGGGTCGAACCGGAAGGCGAACCGTTGTACGGGCATGACCGACGGGTACCCCGCGCGCGTGGCCCGACACCCGAACGGGCCGAACCGGTGGGGCCGCCCGAGGGCCGCCCGCGCACCGTGCGAGACGGCCGCCCCGGATGCCGCCCGCCGGGTCATTCCAGGGCGCGGGTCCAGTCCTCGACGTGGGTGCCCAGGTGGTCGGCGACGGAGCGCCAGTAGGGGCCGTCCTCGGCGTGGATCCGGACCCACGGCTGCACGCCGTCGCGGGCCCCGGCGCACAGCAGGTCGTACATCGCCCGGGCCCGGGGGGCGAGGGTCGCGGCGAGCGCGGGACGCTCCGCTGCCGGTAGGTCGTACCCGTCGACGAGGGTGCGCAGCCGGTGGGCCGACTCCGCGACCGGCCGGTCGGGGCGCATCCCGGCCATCGCCTGGGCGGCGTACGCCAACTCCCAGCGGCGGGTGCCGGGGCCAGCACCGTCCCAGTCGATCAGCACCCAGCCGCGTGGGGCGCGGACCAGGTTCCACGGTGCCGCGTCGTGGTGGCAGAGCAGGTCCGCGCCGTCGGGTCGGATCGGCACCTGCCAGCGGGCCGGCCCGGGGGGCGTGAAGTCGGCGACCGCGCGGTGCAGGTCGGCCAGCAGCCGGCCGATCGAGGCCAGTTCCGCCGTGCGGTAGAGACCCGAGGGGTGACCCAGCTCCCCCGGCACGTACTCCAGCACCTGGCGGCCCTGGTCGTCGCGGCCCAGCGGGCGGGGCGCACCGTCGAAACCGACGTCGTGCAGGTGGGTCAGCAGGGCGTCGACGGCGTCGGTCCACGGGCCGACTGGCCGGCGGACGGTGTCGCCGATGCGGACCACACCGGTGGTGACGTTGCCGGGCAGCGGTTGTTCGATCGGGCTCACCCGGCCATCCTGGTCGAACGGACGCGTCCCCGCGCGCCGGTTTCCCGGCGCGCGGGGACCCCCCGTCCCGGCTGCTACTGCAGGAACGCCCCCAGCGGTGAGAGCAGCAGCCGGCCGAGCGCCGCGGCGTTGTCGTCCAGCCGCGCGCGCTCGCCGTCTCGGGCCTGCGGGTCGTGCCGGCAGCGCCAGATCTTCTGCGCGTTGCGCCAGGCCACGTCCCGGGTGTACTCGACCAGTTCGCCCTGGTACCAGTCGTCGATGTCGCCGTTGAGCATGTCGAGCAGCAGTTGCCACCGCTCCAGGTAGCCCCGCCGCAGCGACGGGATCTTGTCGGCGAAGATATCGTTGATCTTGAGATAGTCGCGGTGCTGTTCGGTGCCGTCCACCGGCTCGGACTCCAGGTGGTCGAACGTGGTCACCAGGGCGAACGGCAGGTCGAAGTTGATGTGCGCGTTCACCCCCGCCGCCGCCGACGGCAACGGCCGGGCGTCCGGGCCCTTCATCCGCTTGAACAGGCACGACCAGGCGCGCGGGGTGGTCGGGCTCGACTCGGTCCACAGCCGCATCGCGTCGAAGTAGCGGGCGGCGAACTCCACGTCCAGCCGGGACAGGAACACCGGGTCCGCGAAGTAGTCGTCGTAGAGCCCCTCCAGCACCCGGCTGGTGATGGTCAGGTAGAGCCGGTTGAAGTCGGCCAGCGGGCAGCTGCCCTCCAACGGCGGTAGCCGGACCAGCAGGTCCTGGAGTTTGGTGAGGTGGTCGACCACCGCCGGGACGTCCTCCGGGTGGTCGGCGAGCAGATCGACGATGTCCACGTGGACGGGGCCCCAGACCGGTTCCGTCATGTCTCCTCCACAGTGGTCGGGGCAGCGCCGTGCCGTCGTTGACGAGGGACAGCCTGGCAGCGTCGACCGGGCGCGGGATCAGTAGAACGACGTATTCGACCGCGCCGTACGTACGCTCACTCGCCCCGGTTCCGCAGGTGGATGGCGCTGGCCTGGACCCGGGTGCGCACCTGGAGCTTGTCGAAGATGTGCGACACGTGCACCCCGATGGTCCGCTCGCTGATGAACAGCCGCTGACCGATCTCCTTGTTCGTCAGACCTTCGGCCACCGCGGCGAGCACCTCGCGTTCCCGGGCGGTCAGCGTGGTCAGCTCGTCGACGACCGGCCCGGCTACGACGGTTACCGACCCCGACCCCGACCCCGCGGGCCGGCGGTGCCCCACCCCGGTCGACCGGGGACGGCCCTGCCGGCGGTCGACCCCGGTGGGTTGGGCACGGTCGGTCAGCTCCACCCGCGCCCGGCCGGCCAGCGTCCTGATCTCGCTGGTCAACGGCACCGCCCCCAGGCTCAACGCCATCTCGTGGGCCTGTCGCAACAACGTGCCGGCGGCGCTGCTGCGACCACGCCGGGCCAGCAACGCCTCAGCCTGGCGCAACCGCGAGTAGGCAGCCGGGTAGGGGTGGTTACGCTTGTCCCACTCGGCTGCCGAACGGGCCCAGGCGTCCGGGTCACCCCGGCCGTCGAGCCGGGTCAGCTCGGCCGTGCACAGCGCCAGGAAACCGTCGGCGACGACCCGTACCGGCCCGGCCGCCGTCGCGCTCTTGGCCGTCACCCGGTCGACCGCGTCGCGCAGCCGCCGCACCGCCGTCGGGTCCACCGCCACGGTACGACTCGCGTGCGCCTCCGCCTCCGCGCGCAGCCCGTGCCAGGCCAGCGTGCCCAGCAGCACCACGTCGTCGGAGCGGCTCTCGGTCATTCCCCGCTGCACGGCCTGCCGGGCCACGTCGTGCCGGCCCTGCCACATCGCCAGCCCGGCCCGCAGGATCAGCATCGGCAGGACGTGCCGGGGCGCACCGCCACCGGCGAGCATCGTCGCCACCGCCTCCAGGTCCCGGTCGGACGCCTCGACGTCGCCGTACCCGACGGAGAGCCGGCAGCGGGCCAGCAGCAGCTCCACCGCGTCGGCCCCGGACGGGCGGTGCCGCAGCGCCGCAGCGACGACCTTCTCCGCCTCCGCCCACTGGCCGACCCGGAACAGCCCGTTGGTGGCGATGGCCAGCAACCGGGTCTCGTAGGTGCGGCCCAGGCCCAGCTCGGCGACCCGCTCGGCACCCCGGCGGGCCACCACCACCCCCTCCTCCAGGATGTTCAGCGGCCCGGTCAGCAACTCCGCCAGGTGCAGGTACGCGCAGGCCACGTCCTCCGGGCCACCGGAACGTTCGGCGGTCTCCAGGGCCCGGCGGACCACGGCCAGGCCCGAGTCCGGGTCCTCCAGGAACGCCTCGCTGAAGCCGAGCGCCGCGCTGGCCAGCACCACCGAGTTGGTGCTCCCGTCGACCGTCGCGGCCAACTCCAGGGCCTCCCGGGCGCGCTGACCGGCGTCGGCGTAGCGGCCCTGGAGCACCAGCAGATGGGCCAGTTGGGCGGCGGCGGCGGCCCGTTCCCCCGCGGTGCAGGCGACGGACTCCAACACCCCCCGGTACTCCGCCTCGGCGGGCGCGGACCGGCCGGCGGCGGCCAGGTAGCGGGCCCGCCGGATGCGCACCCCGCAGGACGGATCGAGCGGTTCACCCCCGGCCAGCTCGGCCAGCAGGGACAACGCCCGGGCGTGCTCGCCGCTCTGGTGGGCGGTCTCGGCGGCGTGTTCGAGCAGCACCGCCCGGTCGACCTCGGGCGGTACGCCCCCCGGCCCGCTGGTCGGGGTCGCGGCCAGCTGCAACGCCGCCGACCAGTGCCGGTGCGCCTCGGCGAAACCGTGCAGCCGTTGCGCCTCCCGGGCGGCGGCCATCGCCGCCGGCAGGGCCCAGGCGGGCTCGCCGGCCAGCCGCCAGTGATGGGCCAGCCGGGCCTGGTGCAGCTCCGCCGGGGCCTGGGTCAGCGCCTCCGCGTAGCGGCGGTGCAGGCCGGCGCGCTCCGCCGGGAGCAGTTCGTGGGCGAGCACCTCGGCGACCAGCCGGTGCCGCAGCCGGTAGCCGTCGTCCGCGCCGACGAGCAGCCGGTGGGCCACCGCCTCCCGCAACGCCTCGATCAGTTCCGGCTCGGGCAGCCCGAGCACCTCGGCCAGCAGCCAGTGCTCGACCGGCTCGACCCCGGCGGCCACCGCGTGCACCGCCGCGTGCGCCTGCCGGGGCAGCACGTCCACCCGGGACAGGAAGATCTCCCGCAGCGTGTCGGACAGCCCGTCGCGGCCGTCACGCAGGTCACGGGCCAACTCCTCGACCACGAACGGGTTGCCGCCGCTGCGCTGCCAGACCTGGTCGGCGGCTTCCGGGGCGAGGGGTGTACCGACGATCTCGCCCGCCAACCGGTCGGTGTCGGCCCGGTCGAGCGGGGCCAGGTCGAGCACCCGCACCGACCGCAGCCGGCGTAGCTCGGTGAGCACCCGGCGCAGTGGATGGGCCCCCTGCAACGACTCGGCCCGCACCGCCGCCAGCACCGACAGTTGCAGGTCACCCAGGCCGGCGAGCAGGTAGAGCAGCAGTTGCCGGGTGGTCCGGTCCACCCACTGGAGGTCGTCGAGGACGAGCACCAGCGGCCGGCCCTCGGCGATCAGACTCAACCCCCGGGAGACCCGTTCCAGCAGCGCCCCGGCGCTGTCCGCGCCGCTGCTGTCCTCGGCGAAGGTCCGCAGCAGTCCGCGTACCGCCGAGGAGGTGCGGGCCTGCGCGGCGGTGAGGTCGGCGTCGAAGCGGCGCAACGCCTGGAGCACCGGATGCAGCGGGGAGGCGTCGCCGATGTCCAGGCAGGAGCCGGTGAGCACCACCGCTCCCGCGTCCCGCAGCCGTGCCGCAGCCTCGGTCAGGAGCCGGGTCTTACCCACCCCGCTCTCCCCGGTGACGAAGACGGCGGCGGTCTGCCCGGGGCCGATGTCGTCGTGGAGCGCGGCGCGCAGCGTCGCCAGCTGGTCGGCACGGCCGACGAGCGGCGCGCTGTCCACTTCGCTGGCCATGTCCGCAGCCTAGTCACAGGTCCCCGCACCGTTCTACGGGCTTGATTCGTCTCTGGTACCTCTCGCGTCGAGTTTGCGACTAAAGGTGGTCGCCCGCCGACATACGTCGTTCGGCAGATCCCCCGTCCTACCGGTGGTGACACTCTCCGGAAGTCATCAGACCACTGCGGAGGAAGGGTGGGTGGGATGCCACTGTCCACGGTCGGTACCGGTCGGGAAGACGTCACCACGACGCCCTGGCCGGTCCCGCAGGAACGCCGAACGCTGACCGTGCTCTTCGCCGACATCGTCGGCTCGACCGCGCTGACCGAACGGCTCGACCCGGAGGACGTCCGGGCGGTGCAGTCCGCCTACTTCGACACCGTCGCCGGGGTGCTGCGCCGCTGGCAGGGCACGGTGGAGAAGTACGTCGGCGACGCGGTGATGGCGTTGTTCGGGGCGCGTACCTCCGATGGTCTCGACGGTTACCGGGCGGTGCGGGCCGCCCTGGAGATCCAGGCCGCGCTGGAGCGCCGGGAGCTGCCCGGTGGGGTGACGCTGCGGGTCCGGGTGGGTGTCGCCACCGGCGAGGCGGTGGTCGACCTGGCCGCCGCCCGCGACGGTGGCCACGGCATGGCCTCCGGCGCGGTCCTCACCACCGCCGCCCGCATCCAGGAGTACGCCCCGCCGGGCGGCGTGGTCGTCTGCGCGGCGACCCACCGGGCCACCGCCGGCCTGGTCGAGCAGCACGCCCTCGCCCCCGCAGCGCTCACCGGCAAGGCCCGGCCGGTCGACGTCTGGCAGGTCACCCGCACGGCGAACCCGCGCCCGCCCCGCCACCACGGTCCGCTGGTCGGCCGACGCCGTGAACTCGCGACCGCCGTCGAACAGCTCACCCGGGTCGCCCGGGAACACCGTCCACGGTGGGTGGCCCTGGTCGGCCCGGACGGCATCGGCCGCAGCCGGCTGCTGGCCGAGCTGCGCCACCGGCTGCCGGCGGTCGACGGCACGCCGGTGCGCTGGGCGGTGGGGCACTGCCCGCCGTACCCGGAGCAGGTGTTCGGGCCGGTCGCGGAGCTGCTGCGGGACCTGCTGGGGCGGCCGGCCGACGACGCGGCGGGGACCGTCGCGGCACGGCTGGCCGCCCTGGTCGACGGACTGGTCCCGGCGGGTCAGGTCCCGGCGACGGTGGCGGCGCTCACCGCGCTGCTGGACGCGCCGGACCGGTCGGCGGTCGCCGGGGCGGCGGCGGTGCGCCGGGTGCTGCTCGCCCTGGCTGCCCGCCGGCCGGTGGTGGTCGGCGTGGACGACCTGGACCGGGCGGCCCCCGAACTGGGCCACTTCCTGCACTCGCTGTTCGCCGCCGCGACCGCCCGGGGACTGCCGCTGGCGGTGCTGGCCACCCACCGACCCGACCGGGCGGACCACGTCCCCGCGCCGGCGGGCGGACACCACCGGGTGGAGTTGGCGCCGCTGGGCACCCTCCACAGCGGCCGGTTGCTGCGCCTGCTGCTCGCCCACGCCGGTCAGCCGGTCACGTCGGCCGCCCGGATGGTGCCGCTGGTCGCCGGCCGTCCCGGTTACGCAACCGCCTACGTCCACGCGTCGGCGCTCCCGACCGGTGACCCGTCGGTGCGCCCGACCGAGCCGCCCCTGCCCGAACCGCTGCGACGTCGCGCCGCCGCCCGGTTGGACCGGTGTGACGGCCCGCACCGGGCGGTCCTGATGGCCGCGGCGACCCTCGACGGGGAGTTCGCCGCATCGGCGGTCGACGTGCTGCTCGGCTGGGCGGCGGGCCGGGCGGCGCAGGCGTTGCGTCGACTCACCGACGCCGGGCTGGTCCGGTCCGGTTCCCACGGCGGGCACGTCATCGTCGACCCCGCCCTGCGCCGCTGTGCGTACGACCGGCTGCCCCGGATGCTGCGCGCCGAGTTCGCCCGGCGGACCGAGGCCACCCGGTCCGCCGGGGCCGTCCGGCGGACCGGGACGGCCCGGCGCGCGCAGAGCATCCGACGGGCCGGGGTCGCCCGGCCGGCCGGGACCCGGCACCGCACCGGTACCGGCTGGTCGGTCGGGGCCGACCGGCCGGTCGGCCACCCCGGGCCGGTCCCGGCCACGGTCAGCTCGCCGCACGGTCGGGAAGCCCGATGGCAGGCGGCCGCCCCCACCGCGCTCCGCTCCCCGCCGGCACCGCCGCATCCGCCACCGGGAGCAGGACCGGCGGGCCCCGACCGGCAGTCGCGGGCCCCGCCACCGCCGGTCCGGGGCCGGTGGCCGTCCTTTCCGACGGCGGCGGGCCGCGACCGGGGGTCGTCCTTCCCGGGGGCGGCGGGCCCCGACCGGGGGTCGTGGGCTGCCCGGAACCAGGGTTCATGCTGATCGCAGCCGGCCCGACGGGTCTGCCGCCGGCCGGTCTGATGCCGGGCACCGCCATCGGGCGACCGCGCGCCGGCTCGACGCGGGACGACCGGTGGGCGGGGGTGCCCGGCGGGTCCGCCGCCCGACCCGTCGACCCCGGGTTGCCGGGCCCGGGTGGCGTCGTCGTGCCGCTGCCCTCGCGCGGGACCGGCGTACCGACCGGCCGCCGGCCGACGACCGGCGGGCGGCGACGGGGGGAAGGGGTGCCCCGCACCGCCGTACCGTTACCGGCGCGGGCCGCCTGACCGTCGGCGGGCGTCCGCGCCTGACCGTCGGCCGTGCCGGATCCGTCCGGTCCGAGCACCCACCCCTCGTCAGCGGGGCACCCCGGTGACCGGGGGCGGATCGGTACCCATGGCCCGGACCGCCTCCCCGGCGTAGAGGCAGGCGGCACGGTGGCCGGGGGCCACCTCGACCATGGGCGGGTCGGTCCCGGCGCAGGCGGCACGCGCCTGCGGGCAGCGGGTCCGGAACCGGCAGCCGCTCGGCGGGTCGGTCGGGCTGGGCAGTTCACCACTGAGGATGATCCGCCGCCGGTCGCGCTCCACCCGGGGATCGGCCACCGGGACCGCCGACAGCAACGCCGCCGTGTACGGGTGCGCCGGCTCCCGCCAGAGCTGCGCGGGGGTGCCCGTCTCCACGATCCGCCCCAGGTACATCACCGCGATCCGGTCACTGAGGTGTTCCACCGCGGCCAGGTCGTGCGCGATGAACAGGTAGGTCAACCCGAGGTCCCGTTGCAGCCGGCGTAGCAGGTTCATGATCTGTGCCTGCACGCTCAGGTCGAGCGACGCGATCGGTTCGTCGAGGACGATGAGGTCGGGTTCACCGGCCAGCGCGCGGGCGATCCCGACCCGCTGACGCTGGCCACCGGAGAGTTCGTGCGGGTGCCGACCGGCCGTCTCCGGTCGCAGCCCCACCAGGTCGAGCAGTTCGGTGACCCGACGTCGGCGGGCGTGGGCGGAGCCGGCCAACCGGTGCACGACCAGCGGTTCGGCGATGCTCGCACCGACGGTCAGGCGCGGGTCCAGCGACGCCTGCGGGTCCTGGAACACCATCGCCACCCGGCGGCGCAGCCCGCGCAGGCGGCGCCGCGACCACCCGGTGACGTCCTGCCCACCGACCCTGATCCGCCCGGTCGTCGGGTCGACCAGCCGCAGCAGCGCCAGGCCCGTGGTCGACTTGCCGCTGCCCGACTCCCCCACCAGGCCGAGGGTCTCGCCGGCCCGTACGGTCAGCGACACCCCGTCCACCGCGCGCACCGGTGGGCCACCGGGGCTGGGGAACCAGACCGTCAGATCGTCGATCTCGGCGACGGTTGCGGTGCTCATCGGTCCTCCCGGTGGAGCTGCTCGCGGTCACCGGAGACGCGACGGGCGTCCCCGGTGGGCGGGCCGCCGCCGGTGGGCGGGCCGCCGGGGAGGGGATAGAAGGTGCGGACCCGGTGCCCGGGGGTGATCGGCGTCAGCGGGGGCAGTTCGTGTGCGCAACGCGCGTCACCCCGGACCGGGCAGCGGGGCCAGAACGCGCAACCGTCCGGCAGGGCGAGCGGACTGGGCGGCGCGCCGGGGATCGCGGCCAGCTCCTCCCCCGCCGCGCCGGGCCGTGGCCGGGCGGCCAGCAGGGCCCGGGTGTACGGGTGCCCCGGTGCGGCGAACACCGCGTCGACCGGTCCCTGCTCGACGATCCGGCCCCCGTACATCACCGCGACGGTGTCGGCGATCCCGGCCACCACCCCGAGGTCGTGGGTGATCCAGACGACGGCGGTGCCGAGCCGGCGTCGCAGGTCGGCGACCAGCTCGACGATCTGCGCCTGGGTGGTGACGTCCAACGCGGTGGTCGGCTCGTCGGCGATGAGCAGCTCCGGTTCGCAGGCCAGGGCCATCGCGATGACGACCCGCTGCCGCATCCCCCCGGAGAACTGGTGCGGGTGCGCGTCCACCCTGCGGTCGGGGGCCGGGATGCCGACCAGGTCGAGCAGCTCGACGGCGCGGGCCCGGGCCTGCCGCCGACTCATCCCGAGGTGCTCCTCGCACGCCTCGGTGACCTGGCGGCCGACGGTCAACACCGGGTTGAGGGTGGTCATCGGGTCCTGGAAGACGAAACCGACGTGCCGGCCACGCGACCGGCGGCGCTCCGGCTCGGACATGGTGGTCAACTCCCGGCCGAGCAGCCGGACCCGGCCGGTGACGGTGGCGGAGCGCGGGGCCAGGCCGGTGGCGGCGAGCACGGTCATGCTCTTGCCGCTGCCGGACTCGCCGACCAGGGCGAGGGTCCGGCCGGGGGCCACCGACCAGTCGACGCCGGCGACCGCGCGGGCGGGACCGTTGCGGGTGCCGAGGGTGACCGTCAGGTCGTCGATGGCCAGCACCGGCGCGTCCCCGGCGGCCCGGGGCGACGGTACGACGGGCGCGTTCATCGGCTGCTCCTGCGGGCCTCGCTGACGGTGAGCTGACGCGGGTCGAGCACGTCCCGCAGCGCGTCACCGACCAGGTTGAAGGCGAGAACGGTGAGGAAGATCGCCGCGCCGGGGAAGAATCCCAACCACCAGGCGTCGGTGACGAACCCGCGCCCGTCGTAGAGCATCCGGCCCCAGGCCGGCGCGGGTGGCTGGACGCCGAGCCCGAGGAAGGACAGCGCCGCCTCGGACAGGATCGCGAAGGCCAGCGACAGCGAGGTCTGCACGATCAGCGGGGCGGCGATGTTGGGCAGCACGTGCCGGCGCAGGATGCGCAGGTCGGAGGTGCCGATGGAGACGGCGGCCCGGACGAACACCTGCTCCCGTACGGCGAGCACGCTGGCCCGGGTCACCCGGGCGAAGATCGGGGTGTAGACCACCCCGACGGCGACCATCGCGGTGACCAGCCCGGGGCCGAGCACCGCGACGATCGCCACCGCGAGCAGCAGGACCGGAAACGCGAAGAGCACGTCCATGCCCCGCATCGCGATGTTGTCCGCCCAGCCGCCGTACCAGCCGGCGAGTAGGCCGACGCTCACCCCGACGGCCAGGGCGATGCCGACGCTGACCAGGCCCACCTGCAACGACACCCGGGCCGCCACCAGCACCCGGCTGAGCACGTCGCGGCCCAGTTCGTCGGTGCCGAACGGGTGTGCGCCGCTGGGTGGGCGCAGCATCTGGTCGACGTCCACGTCGTTGGTCCCGGCCGGCGCGAGCCACTGCCCGGCCAGTCCGACGACCAGCAGGACCAGCAGGACGACCGTGCCGGCGACGGCCGGCGGGTCGTGCCGCAGCGCGGTCACCGTGCGCCGCAGGGTGCCCGGCTCGGTGGCCGTCGCCGCCGGGTGGTCGGCGCTCATCGCAGCCTGATCCTCGGGTCGAGGCGGGCGTAGAGGACGTCCACCAGCAGGTTCGTCAGCAGGAACAGGGTGGCCACGAAGAGCACCGCACCCTGCAGCACCGGATAGTCCCGGGCCTGCACGGCGTCGTAGGTGAGCCGACCGATGCCGGGCCAGGCGAACAGCACCTCGATCACGATCACCCCGCCGACCAGGCTGGCCAGCTGCACCCCGACCACCGTGACCACCGGGATCAGCGCGTTGCGCAGCACGTGCCGGACGACCACCACCCGGCGGCGCAGCCCCTTGGCCTCGGCGGTACGCACGTAGTCCTCGGCGAGCACCTCCAGCACCGAGGAACGGATGAACCGGGTGAGGATGGAGGCGGTGACCAGGCCGACGGCGGTGGCCGGCAGGGCCACGTGCGACGCCCAGCCGGCCGGGTCGTCGGTGAGCGCGACGTAGCCCGACGGGGGCAGCCAGCCGAGGACCCCGGCGAAGAGCAGGATGCCCATGATGCCCGTCCAGAAGTCGGGGACGGACACCCCGAACTGGCTGAACACCCGGGCGGCGTGGTCGACGAACGAGCCGCTGCGCACCGCGGAGAGCACGCCGAGCGGGAAGGCGACCAGCAGGGCCAGGAGCACGGCGGTCACCGCCAGGGACAGGGTGGCGGGGAGTCGCTCCAGCACGATCGTGGTGACCGGCTGGCCGCTGCGGAAGCTGACCCCGAGGTCACCGGTGAGCGCGTGGCCGACGTAGCTGAGGTACTGCACCACCAGCGGACGGTCCAACCCGGAGCGTTCCCGCAACGCGTCGTAGGTCTGCTGGTCGAAGCGGGTGCCCAGGGCGACCCGGACCGGGTCGCCGGGGACCAGTTGCAGCAGCAGGAAGACCACCAGGGTCACCCCGAGCAGGACGACGACCGACTGGAGCAGCCGCCGCAGGACGAAGCGTCCCACCTCGCCCCCTCAGCGGTTCAGGGCGACGTCGCGGAACCGGATCGCCCGGTCGGTGCGGACCTGGTAGCCGGTGACCTTCGCCGACCAGCCCTGCACCACGTCCGGGTTGTAGAGGTAGATGTAGCTGGCGTCGTCGACGATCTGCTTCGCCGCCCGCTCGTACGTCTGTCTGCGTACGCCCTCGTCGGTCTGGGTGCGGGCCTGGTCGAGCAGGGTGTCGACGGCGGGGTTGCTGTACCCGTGGAAGTTGAACGTGCCGCCGGTGCGGTGCTGGGCGTAGTAGAACTCGTCCGGGTCGATGTTGCCCAGCCAGCCGAGCAGGAACGCGTCGAAGTTGCCCTTGCCCTGCTCGTCGAGCCACTGGGCGAAGTCCAGGGTACGGATCTTCACGGTGATCCCGACGTCCTTCAACTGGGCGGCGATCACCTGGGCGGCGGTGACCGTCTCCGGGTACTCGCTGGTGACCATCAGGTCCATGGTGCGGCCAGTGACGCCGGCCTGGCCGAGCAGTTGCCGGGCCTGGTCCGGATCGTGCCGGTACGGAGCGTAGTCGTAGTACCAGGAGCTGCCCTTGGGGATGGCGGTCTGGTTGACGGTGGCCTGCCCGAACTTGGCGGCCTTGGTGATCGCCTCCCGGTCCAGGGCGAACGCGACGGCCCGGCGCACGTTCACGTCGTCGTACGGTTTGCGTGCCTCGTTGAGGGCGAGGTACCAGTAGTCGGTCGAGGGGGTGGTGGCGACGGTCACCGCGTCGTCCTCCTTGAGGGCCGGCACCTGCTGCGGTGGCAGGTTGTCGGTCCACTGCACCTCACCGCCGCGCAGGTTCTGCCACGCCACCGTCGGGTCCTTGACGAAGGTGAAGGTGACCCCGTCGAGCTTCGGTTTCGGCCCCCAGTAGGCGTCGTTACGGGTCAGTTTGATGGTGTCGCCGGAGGTGTAGGAGGCCACCGTGAACGGGCCGCTGCCCACCGGCCGGGTCTTGATCGCACCGGACTCCACGTTGGACCGCTGGACGATCGCGACGCCCTTGAAGCCGCCGAGGTTGGCCAGCAGGTTGGGGGTGGGCGCGGTCAGCGTGATCACCACGGTGGCCGGGTCGGGCGCGGTCACGGTCTTGACGGTGGCGAACTTGTACGCCGCGTTCAGCTTCTCGTTGATGATCCGCTGGTACGAGTAGACGACGTCCTGCGCGGTCAGCGGCGACCCGTCGGAGAACCGCACGCCCTCGCGGAGGGTGAACGTCCAGGTGAGCTGGTCGCTGCTGGTCGTCCACTTCGCGGCCAGCGCGGGCCCCATCTTGAGGTCGGCGTCCGGCTCGACGAGGGTGTCGTAGACGTTCTCCAGGACCTGGAAGCTGTAGTAGGCCGACGTCCGGTGCGGGTCGAGCTGGTCCGGTTCGCCGCCGATCGCGGCGGTGAGCGTGCCACCGGCCGACCCGGTGGCGGTGGACCCGCCGTCGACGTCGACGCTCTCTCCGGCGCTGCACCCGGCCAGCCCGGTCAGGGCGACGGCGAGCGCCGCCGCGATGATCCTCGATCTGGTCATGGACTCGGTCACCCTTCGTCGCCTGGCAGATCAGAGAGCGAGTCTTCTCCGCCAGGTAGAGCGATGTCAATAAATCCCGGCAAAGTAGGGTGATTTTGGAGGAATCAGCGCGGTGCCGTGACCGTCCGGAGAGGACTGCGGCACCCTCGGCCACGAACCGGTCGCACCGCGCCGAGAGGCCGGGCCGTCACCCGTGGAGGGTGCACCACGGACCACCCTGTTACCCACTGTGGACCTGTCAAACCCTGGGCTGCCGGTCAGTCGTCGGCGGGTCGGGCGAGGGTGCGGCTGCGCCCCCGGAACTCGGCCACCACCTCGTCGCCCCGGGTCACGGTGACGTCGTAGATGCCGCTGCGGCCGTACCTGACGCGTTCGGTGGCGTACGCGGTCAGCAGGTCGCCCTCGCGGACCGGGCGCAGGAAACTGATCTCGCCGCCGGCCGCGACGGTGGCCGGGCCGTGGGTGTTGCAGGCCAGCGCGAAGGCGGTGTCGGCGAGCAGGAAGACGAAACCGCCGTGGCCGATCCGGTGCCCGTTGAGCATCCCGGCGGTCACCCGCATCCGGGCCACCGCCACGCCGTCCCCGGCCGAGACCAGCTCGATGCCGAGCCCCCGGGAGGCCACGTCGGCGTCGAACATGTCGTGGGCGGCCGTCCGCCCGGCACCATCGCCACGCGGTACCCGCCCGGGCACCCGACCGGTGCTGTCGCCGCGCGGCACCCCCTCGGCACCATCGCCACGCGACACCCGGCCAGTGCTGTCGCCGTCGGTCCCCCCGGTCGGGGCGGGTGCGCTGGGGGGTGGGCTGCGGTCCGGCACGGGTTCCTCCTGGGGTCACGGCAGCGGCGGCCGGCACGGGCTACCGGCTGCCGCTGCCGACCGTACGCGGACGGGTCGGTCGCCACGCAGACGTGGCGGCGGGGGGTGGCCCCCGGCCTCCGCCTGCTTTCGCGGTGGGGGCCGGCCGGTCGGGCTATGCTCACGGACGTGTCGGCGGTGGGGCCCGCCGTCCCGGTCGGACCGGGAGAACCGCGTCGGAGACGCCAACGGTCCCTGCCAGTGGTCCGGGTGCTGGTGGGGAGGTCCTGATGACGCAGGGGGTACCGCGTCGCGTCGATCCCGACGTCGACCTGCGCGTGCCGGCCGACCGGAGCGAGCTGACCGCGCGGCCGGCGACCGTGCTGGGTGCGATCGCCGTCGGCGGGGTCCTCGGGGCGCTGGCCCGCGCCGGGGTGCAGGCCGCCCTGCCGCACACCCCGACCGGATTCCCCTGGTCCACCTTCGCCGTGAACGTCACCGGTTGCCTGCTGATCGGCGCGCTGATGGCGGTGCTCGGCCGGCGTCGGGTCGGCCCGCTGGTCCGGCCGTTCCTGGGGGTCGGCGTGCTCGGCGGTTTCACCACCTTCTCCGCCTACGTGGTCGACGTGCACCGGGCGCTGGACGCCGGGGCCGCCCCGACGGCGTTGGCCTACCTGGCCGCCACCCTGGTCGGCGGGCTGCTGGCGGTCGCCGCCGGTGACGCCCTGGCCACCCGCCTGCTGGCGCGGGGGCCGGGCCGGGCCGGACCGCCGGGAGCGGGTCGGGTGGACGGGGAGGTTCCCCGGTGACCGTGTTGCTGATCGCGCTCGGCGCGGCGCTGGGTGCGCCGCTGCGCTACCTCACCGACCGGGCCGTGCAGGCCCGGCACGACTCCCGCTTCCCGTGGGGGACGCTGACCGTCAACGTCGCCGGTTCGCTGCTGCTCGGCGCGGTGGTCGGGATGCCCGCCGGGCCCGCCGTGACCGCGCTGGTCGGCACCGGCTTCTGCGGCGCACTGACCACCTGGTCGACGTTCGGCTACGAGACCGTCCGGCTGGCCCGAGCCGGCGACCGGTGGCACGCGGTGGCCAACGCCCTGGTCAGCGTGGTCGCCGGGTTGGGCGCGGCGACCCTCGGTTTCGCCCTGGCCCGAGCGCTCGCCGGCTGACCGCGGGCACCCTCAGCGGACCGGGGTCGCGTCCGGCGCGGCCTGCCGCTGACCGTGGTCGTGGGCGTCGTCGTGGGTGTGGGCGTCGTCGTGGGTGTGGGCGTCGTCGTGGGTGTGGGCGTCGTCGTGGGTGTGGGCGTCGTCGTGGGTGTGGTGGCCGTGGGCGTGCCCATGGTGGTGATGATGGTGGCCGTGGCCGTCGACCGGGTCGTCAGGGTGGTCGTGGGGGGTCTGCGGGCGGCCCACCTTGTCGGCGAACCCCGGCATCAGCACCCGGTAGGCACAGGTGTCGCAGTTCATCCGGATGTCCCCGCGCAGCGCCTCGGCGTACCGCTCCAGCACCAGGTCGGCCAAGGCGTCGCAGTCACCGATCAGGTCCGCGACCCGGATGTCGAGCTCGGGATGGTCGGCGGCGTACGCCTGCGACTGCGCCACGATCCGGTCCGGCAGCACCCCGGCGAACAGGAAGTACGGCGCGACCACGATCCGGCGGGCACCGAGGCGGCGTAACCGGTCGAGCACCGCCGGCACGGACGGCTCGGCCAGCGAGATGAACCCCGGTTCGACCCCGGCGTAGCCGCGCCCCTCCCACAGCAGCCGGGCCACCTTCGCCACCTCGGCGTTGGCGTCCGGGTCGGTGGCGCCCCGCCCGATCAACGCCACCCAGGTGCCGGCCCGGTCGGCCCCGGCCAGTGCCGCGTCGATCCGCTGCTCCAGCACGGTGTGCAGCAGCGGGTGCGGGCCGAGCGGTCGCCCGTACCGGTAGGTCAGGCCGGCGTGGCGTTCCTGCTCGCGGGCCATCGCGGCCGGGATGTCGCCCTTGCCGTGGCCGGCGGCGGTGAGCACCAGCGGCAACGCGACCAGCGCCCGGTGACCCTTCGCGACCAGCGCGGTCACCGCGTCGGTCAGCGGCGGCCGGGACAGCTCGATGAAGCCGCCCTCGACGTCGCCGACGACGGCCCCCGCCCGGTCCCGGACCCGGTCGACGAGCGCGGCGAACTGGTCGACCCCGGCCGCGCTGCGCGTGCCGTGTCCGACGATGACCAGAGCGGTCATGTTTCCTCCAGGTAGAGCAGGGCGTTGAGGGCGGCGGCGGCGACCGCCGAGCCACCCTTCTCGCCGATGTTGGACACGGCGGGCAGGCCACTGGCCCGCAACGCCGCCTTGGACTCGGCGGCCCCCACGAAGCCGACCGGCAACCCGACCACCAGCGCCGGGTCGGCGGCCACGCCGATCAGTTCGACCAGGGCCGTCGGCGCGCAGCCGACCACCCAGACCGCCCCCGGTCCGACCCGGTCCAGGGCGATCCGCACGGCCGCCGCCGACCGGGTCAGGCCGGTCTCCCGGGCCAGCGCGGCGGCGGCCGGGTCGGCGACCGGGCAGACGATCTCCCGCCCGGCCCCGGTGATCCCGGCGGCCACCATCGCCACGTCGGTGACGATCGGCGCCCCGGCCCGCAGTGCGGCCAGCCCATCGGCCAGCGCCACCTCGTCGCAGACCAGGTCGGTGACGTAGTCGAGGTCGGCGCTGGCGTGCACCACCCGCTCGACGACCGCCCGGGTCAGCGGCGGCAGGCCGCCCAGGTCGACCCGCTCGCGCAGGATCCGGTACGACTCCTGCTCGATGGGGTGGACGACCCGGCTCACCGGCCACCTCCCGGGGCGGGCCGGCAGCGGGCCGGGTGGGTACTGGTCATGGTGCTCCTCGTCGGTCGGTGACGGTCCGGATGGCGTCCACCGGGCAGACCTCCACGCACTCCAGGCAGCCGGTGCAACGGTCGGCCCGGACGGTCAGGCCGCCGGGCACCGGACGGATCGCGTGGGTGGGGCAGGTGAGCAGGCAGGCCCCGCAGCCCTGGCAGGCGTCGATGGACACCGGTGCCGTGGCCGGGCCGTCCGCTGCGGTGAACGGCGGATCCACCGCGGGCGGGACGACGGCGACCAGGTCGGGCGGGGGCACCTCGGGGGTCATCCGCGCCACCGGTAACCCCGGGGGGTGACCATCCGGCCACCGACCAGCCGGGTCTGCGAACTACCCACGACCACCAGGCCGTACATGTCGACCACGCTCGGGTCGAAGGTGGCGAGGGTGGCCAGGTGCACCCGCTCGTCGGGTCGGCTGGCGTTGCGTACCACCCCGACCGGGGTCTGTGGCGGGCGGTGCGCGGCGAACGTCGCCAGCACCGCGCCGAGCTGCCAGTCCCGGGCCCGGCTACGCGGGTTGTAGAGCAGCGCCACCAGGTCCGCCTCGGCGGCTGCGGCGACCCGTCGTTCGATCACCGCCCACGGGGTGTGCAGGTCGGACAGGCTCAGGTAGACGTGGTCGTGGCCGATCGGCGCACCGAGCAGGGCGGCGGCGGCCAGCGCGGCGGTCACCCCGGGCACCCCGACCACGTCGATCCGCTCGTCGGCGTACTCCAGGGCGGGGCTGGCCATGGCGTACACCCCGGCGTCGCCGGAACCGACCAGCGCCACGGCCTGCCCGGCGGTGGCCTCGACGACGGCGCTGCGGGCCCGTTCCTCCTCCGCGCCGAGCCCGCTGGCCAGCACCCGGGTGCCCGGCCGCAGCAGGTCACGGACCTGGTCGACGTACTGGTCTAGGCCGACGACCACGGCGGCCCGGCGCAGCTCGGCGACGGCGCGCGGGGTACGCAGGTCGGCCGCGCCGGGGCCCAGGCCGACGATCGCCAACCGGCCGCGCGGGGCGTGCCGGGCGACCGCGACGGTGGCCATCGCCGAGGCGGTCTTGGGCACCAGCAGGGTGCCACCGCCGCGCAACGCCGCCGCCTCGGCGACGCTGGGCGTGCCGACGGCGGCCCGGACCACCTCGCTGGGGTGCGGCACGTCGACCGTCGCCAGCTCCGCCGCCGGCCAGGTCCGCAGCGGTACGCCCAGCGCGTCGGCGGTGGCCCGGATGCCCTCCTCGTCGGCCTTCACGTCCACGCTGGCCAGGCAGCTCAGGCTGGCCGGGCTCAAGCCGGCGTCGGCGAGCGCCCGGCGCAGCAGCGCCTCGACCTCGGCGGCGGGCACCCCCCGGCTCGATCCCACCCCGGCGACCAGGGACGGCGGCCGCAGCACGACGGTACGGTCGTCGACCGGCACGACCCGGTCGGTGACCAGCACCCGGTACCCGCCCTCCAGATCGGGCCCGACGGCCCGGTGTTCCCCGGTGGGCGGTTCACGGTGGACGTTCGGCGGCAGGGCGGGTAGTGGCCACACCGCGTCGGTGACCAGCCGGACCGGTTCGCCGTCGAGGATCGCCCGGGACACCGCAGCGACCGCCCCCTCGACCGGCCAGCCGAGGGTGTCCAGGCCGGGCAGGTCGACCGCGTCGGTGGCGGTGGTGACCACCGGCCGGGCGTCGAGCACCGCAGCCACCTCGACGGCGAGCGCGTTCGCGCCCCCCGCGTGGCCGCCGAGCAGGGCGACGGCGTGCCGGGCGGTCTCGTCGACCACCACCACCGCCGGGTCGGTGCGCTTGTCCCCGAGCAGTGGCGCCAGCACCCGCACCACCGCGCCGGTGGCCAGGAACGCCACCACCGCGTCGTACTCCGTCCAGGCCGTCCGCAGCGCGTCGGCGACCCCGTCGGCCTCGACGAGCCGGGCGTGCGGCCAGGCGGCGGCCAGGGTGCGGGCGTGTCGGCGACCGGCGGCGGTGGCCGCGACGAGTCCGATCCGGTGCGGGCCGGTGCCGGGCGTGTCCCGGTGCCGGTGTGCTGCGATGCCGGTCACTGACGCTCCCCGGTGAGGACGACCACCGGGTTGGTGGCCGCGAGTCGGATGGATCCGCCGGGCAGGTCGGCGAGGCGGGCGGCGGTGAGCTGGCTGCCCGTCACCGTGTAGCCGGCGCGGCGCAGCAGGTGCACGGCCGGGGCGATTCGGTCCAGGGCGGCGAGGGTGACCACCACCCGGTCGGGGCGGCGGTCGGCGACGGCGCTCAGCACGTCGGTCCCCCCGCCGCCGACGAAGACGGCATCCGGATCGGGCAACCCGGCGAGGACGGCCGGCGCGTCACCGGTCACCACCCGGACGTCGACGCCGTGCCGGGCGGCGTTGCCGGCGACCGGTGCCGTCGGGTCCCGTTCCACGGCGATCACCGCCGCACCGAGCAACGCGCACTCGATGCCCACCGATCCGCTGCCCGCGCCGACGTCCCAGACCAGTCGACCGAGCCGGGGCCGCAACCGGGCGACGGCCAGGGCCCGCACCTCGGCCTTCGTGATCATCGAGTCCCGGTGCCGGTACGCGGACTCGGGCAGCGCCCAGCCCTCGGCGGGTGCGGCAGCCAGCTGGTTGTCCGCCCGCACCCGCCCGACCCGGACCGGAGCGTCATCGCCGGCCGGAGCGTCATCGCCGGCCGGGCCGGTGTCACCCGACCGGCCGGCGACCTCGCCCCGCTCGGCGGTGCCGGGACGCCGGGCGGGCCGCGCCCCGGGGTCACCGTCGGTCGCGGCCAGGCTGAGCAGGACGTGCGGGTCGGCCCAGGCCCGGGTGGCGGCCTCCTGCGGGGTGGTCCAGGTAACCCGCTCGGCGGGGGTACCGAGGTACTCGGCGACCACCAGGCGGCGGGACCAGCCGACCAGACCCGCCCCGATCTCGGCGGCCCCGGCGTCCGGCGCGGTGAGCACGGCGACGGCGGGCAACGCCCGGCAGGCGTTGAGCGCGGGACCCAACTCCCGGCCGTGGGCGGTGACCACCACGGCACCGTCCCAGTCGAGCCCGGCGCGGGCGAAGGCGGCGGCCACACTGGACACCGCCGGGAGCACCCGGACCGGCAGTCCGGCGGCGCGCAGCCGGCGTACCACGCCGAAGAACCCGGGGTCGCCGCTGGCCAGCACGACGGCCGGCTGCCCGGCGGCGTGCGCGGCGGCGAGCCGGTCCAGCGCCGGGGCGAGCGGGCCGAGGGTGACGGTGTCGACGCCGGGCGGCACCGGCACGGCCGCCAGGTGCCGGGCCGCCCCGACGACCAACCCGGCCCCGGCCAGGGCGGCCACCGCCGACGGGGGCAACGGCCGGCCGGCCGCGTCCATCCCCACCACCACGACCGGCTCCGGCACCCCGACGAGCGACTCCGGCCCGGTCCCGCCAGGCACCGGCTCCTGGCGCGTCACGCCGGCCACCGGCCGGACGAGGCGACCAGGCGGTCGCCGGTGAAGTCGACCATCGCCACGTCGACGGTGAGCGCCGGCCCGGCGAAGCGGCGCAGCACCTGACGGACCCGGTCGCAGAGCAGGTCACCGGCGGGACGCAGCAGCCCGGCGGCCTCCCACAGCTCGTAGGCGTGCCGGCCGGTGTTGGCCGCCACCACCGCCGCCACCAGGTCGGCGTCGCCGCCGGCCTCGGCGGTGACCGCGCCGAGCAGGGACAGGTCCACCTTCGACCGGGTGTAGTGGGTCATCAGGATCCCGGCGGCGAGTTTGGCCAGCTTGCCGGCCATCCCGACGAAGACCACCCCGGTCATCGCGTCACCGACGGCGGCGGTGACGGCCGCGCCGGTGAAGTCGCCGACCTCGACGAAACACACCTCCGGCAGCTCCGGCAGCAGCGCGCGGGCGGCCCGTTCGGTGCGCCCACCGGTGCACAGCACCACGGTCCGCTGCCCCTGGGCGGCCATCACGTGCACCGCCTGCACCACGCTGGCCCGCCAGGAGGCGGTGGAGAACGGCCGGACGACGCCGGTGGTGCCGAGGATCGAGATGCCGCCGACGATGCCGAGCCGCCGGTTGGTGGTCTTGCGGGCCATCACCTCACCGCCCGGCACGCTGATCACCACCCGTACGCCCATCTCGGTCAGGTCGACCACCTCGGCGACGGCCTGGCCGATCATCCGGCGGGGGGTGTCGTTGATGGCCGGACCGCCGACGGCGAGGCCGAGCCCGGGGCGGGTGACGGTGCCGACGCCGTCCCCACCGGCGAGTTCCAGGCCGGGTCGGGGTCGCCAGCCGACGGTGGCGGTGAGGTGCGCGCCGTGGGTGACGTCCGGGTCGTCCCCGGCGTCCTTGACCACCACCGCCTCCGCTGTCGGTTCGGGCCGGGCGGTCAGGTCGCAGCGGGCCACCGCGAAGGTCACCCGCCGGCCGGCGGGCAGCCCGATCTCCACCTCCCCCGGCGGTACGCCGGTGACCAGGGCGGTCACCGCCGCCTTCGCCGCCGCCGTCGCGCACGCGCCGGTGGTCCAGCCGGTCCGCAACGCCACCGGCCGGACCTTCGCGGTACGCGGTAGGTCCGGCTCGCGCAGCGGCGGCTCGGGGTAGGTCACGGTGTCGCGTCCTCCGCTGCGGTGGCCCGGGAGCGGCGCAGCTCGGCGCGGGCGGCCGGCTCGGCCCGGCGGAAGGTGTGGAAGTGCCCGGGGTGGTAGAGGTGCGACCGGGTGCCGGTGGCGGCGAGTGCCGGCCCGACCAGGAACAGGGTGTGCTTCCACAACCGGTGTTCCTTGACGGTGGCCGCCAGGTCGCCGAGGGCGCACCGCACCACCAGTTCGTCCGGCCAGGTCGCCTGGTAGGCCACCACGACCGGGGTGTCGGCCGGGTAGCCGCCGGCGAGCAGTTCGGTCTGGGCCTGCCCGGCGCGGGCGGCGGACAGGAACAGCGCCATGGTGGTGCCGTGCCGGGCGAAGTCGCGGACCCGCTCCCCCGCCGGCATCGGCGTCTTGCCGCCCTCCAGCCGGGTGAGGATCACCGACTGGGCCACCTCGGGGATGGTCAACTCCCGGCCGACGATCGCGGCGACGGCGGTAAACGAGGAGACCCCGGGGACGATCTCCACGGCCAGGTCGAGGGCCCGGCACAGGTCGAGCTGCTCCTGCACGGCACCCCACAGCGCCGGGTCGCCCGAGTGGATCCGGGCCACGGTGAGCCCGTCGGCGGCGGCCCGCCGGTACAGCGGCAGCACCCCCTCGATGGGCAGCTGCGACGAGTCGACGATCTCGGCGTCGGGGCGGGCGTGGGCCAGCACGTCGGCGTGTACCAGGCTGGCCGCCCAGATCACCACGTCGGCGTCGGCGATCACCCGGGCGGCGCGCAGGGTGAGCAGGTCGGCGGCGCCGGGCCCGGCCCCCACGAACCACACCTTTCCGGTGGACGTCACAGTTTTCCTCCCCGCCCGTCCCGGCGGGCCGGGACCAGCAGCGTCGACAGGTAGGGCAGCTCGTCGTCCGGGCCGACCGGCCCGATCCGTTCGTCGGGCAGGCCGAGGCCGCAGCCGAGCACCGCATCGGCGAGCCGGTCGTGCCGGCGCAGCTCGTCGACGAGTTCCCGGTGCCGCCGCCAGCCCTTGTAGACCACGACGGTGCCGGGCCCGGCGAGGGCGTCGGCGACCAGCGCCGGGCCAGCGGTGGCCGGCAGCAGGGTCAGCGGCTCCCGCCCCTGGCACAGCGGGACGCCACTGCGCGCGGCCAACTCCTGCATGGCGGTGACGCCGGGCACGGTCCGCACCTCGACCGCCGGCCGCAGCGCGCGGACCCCGTCGGCCAGGTAGGTGAAGGTGGAGTAGACGTTGGGGTCGCCGATGGTGGCGAAGGCGACCGACCGGGCCCCGGCGGCGAACGCGTCGACCACGGCACGGGCCGCGGCGTCCCAGGCGGCCTCCCGACGGGCGGTCACCCCGCCCCGGTCGTCGAGGGCGAACGGCAGCCGGCGCAGCCGGTGCGCCGGCACGTGCGCGCGGACCGTCGTCTCGGCCCGGCCGGGGGGCGTCGCCGGGTCCGCCGCCAGCCGGTCCAGCACCGGTACGACCACCAGGTCGGCCTCGGCCAGCACCCGGACCGCCTTGAGGGTGAGCAGTTCCGGGTCCCCCGGCCCGACCCCCACCCCGGTCAGCGTGACCGGCCCGGTCGGCGCGGCCCGGCCCGTGCCCCCTCGACGACGGACGGGCGGTCCGGCCCGGTCGGCGCGGCCCGGTCAGTGGCGGCGACGGGCGGGTGGTCCGCCCCGGCGTCGGTCACCGGGCCGCCGCCTCGACCAGTCGGCGGGCGGCCCGGGGGTGACCCGCCCAGTGGGTGTGCAGGTACGAGGCGTGCACCTGCCCGGTGACGAACCCGTGGGCGGTGTCGTCCCAGCGCCAGGCGGGCCGGTCGCCGTGCCCGGGGTCGGTGACGGTGCGGTGGAACTCGTGGCCGCGTACCCGCTCACCGGCGGGGTGGACCGGGGATTCGGTGGCGGCGACCGCGTCGCGGTAGCCGAGGGTGAGCCGGCCGGACATCCGGGCGTGGTGGTCGAGCCGCCCGCACATCGGCACCCCGTCCAGGGAGCGGCCGAGGTAGAGCAGCCCGGCGCACTCGGCGACCACCGGCCCGGCGAAGCCGGCCAGCTCGGCACGGAGCCCGGTGTTGTCGCTCAGCGCCTCGACGTGCACCTCGGGGAAGCCGCCGCCGATGACCACGGCCCGGGTGCCGGCGGGCAGGGCCGGGTCGGCCAGCGGGTCGAACGGGGCCACGGTCGCCCCGGCGGCGGTGAGCAGTTCGGCGGTCTCGGCGTACGAGAAGGTGAAGGCGGCACCGGCGGCGACCGCGACGACCGGACGGTCCACGCCGGCCGGGCCACCGACGGCGGTGCCCGGGTCCCAGGCGTCCACGGTCAACGGTGGGGCGCTGCGGGCCAGGTCGAGCACCGCGTCGAGGTCGACGGTGGACGCGACGAGCCCGGCGAGCGCGTCGACGACGGCCAGCGACTCCGGTGCCCGTTCGGCGACCGGCACCAGCCCCAGGTGTCGGGCCGGCGCGGCCACCTCGACGGCCCGGGTGACCGCCCCCAGCACCGGTACGCCCACCTCGGCGAGCGCGTCGCGCAGCAGGGTCTCGTGCCGGGGCGAACCGACCCGGTTGAGGACCACCCCGCCGATCCGTACGGCCGGGTCGAAGGCGCGCATGCCGAGGACCAGCGCGGCGGCCGAGCGGCCCTGCGCGGTGGTGTCCAGGACCAGCAGCACCGGCGCGTCGATCAACGTGGCGACGTGGGCGGTGGAGGCGTACCCGGCCCGGCCGACCGCGCCGTCGTGCAGCCCCATCACCCCCTCGACCACGGCGACGTCGGCGGGGGTGGGGACGCTCGCGCCGTGCCGCAGCAGCGGGGCGATCAGCTCCTCCCCGACCAGCCACGGGTCGAGGTTGCGACCGGGGCGGCCGGCGGCGAGCGCGTGGTAGCCGGGGTCGATGTAGTCGGGGCCGACCTTGTGCGGGCTGACCGTGAGGCCCCGGCGGCGCAGCGCGGCGAGCAGCCCGGTGGCGACGGTGGTCTTGCCGTGCCCGCTGGCCGGGGCGGCGACCACCAGCCGGGGCAGCGCCCACGGGCCGACCGGCGCGGCGGGCCCGGCCGACGGTGGCCCGCCCGGCGCGGGGCCGCCCGGGTGACCGGTCGGCGCGTTGCCCGGCGGGCGGCGCTGGTCGGTGCGGCGGGTCGGTCCGGTCACCACTCGATGCCCTTCTGGCCCTTCTGACCGGCGTCCATCGGGTGCTTGACCTTGGTCAGCTCGGCGACCAGGTCGGCCGCCTCGACCAGGCGCGGGTCGGCGTCCCGGCCGGTGATCACCACGTGTTGGAAGCCGGGCCGGTGGGTGAGGGTGTCGACCACCTCGTCGACGTCCACCCAACCCCACTTCATCGGGTAGGTGAACTCGTCCAGGACGTACAGGCCGTAGCGCTGCGCGGCCAGGTCACGCTGGATCTGCCGCCAGCCCTCCAGGGCGTCGGCGGCGTGGTCGGCCTCGCCGCCGCGCTGGATCCACGACCAGCCCTCGCCCATCTTGTGCCAGGCCACCGGGGCGCCCTGCCCGGTGTCGGCGTGCACCTGGCCGAGGGCCCGGAAGGCGTTCTCCTCACCCACCCGCCACTTGGCGCTCTTGACGAACTGGAACACCCCGATCGGCAGCCCGGCGGTCCAGGCCCGCAGTGCCAGGCCGAACGCGGCGGTGGACTTCCCCTTCATCTGCCCGGTGTGCACGATGGTCAGCGGACGGTGCCGCCGCTGCCGGGTGGTCAACCCGTCGGCGGGGACGTGTTCCGGCTTTCCCTGCGGCATCAGCGCACGCTCCGATTCGCTCCGACGGTGGCGAGCCCGGCCAGCGGGTCGGCGGTGACCGTGTCCAGGCGGTGGTGGGCCGCGCCGAGCTGGTCGGCCAGCCGGCGGGCCAGGTGCAACCGGACCGGGCCGGACTCACAGTCCACCACGACGCAGGGTGCGCCGGTGGCGGCGAGCACCGCCGCCGCGCGCGCCGACCGGTCCAGCGGCCGGTGCCCGGCGGTGGCCCGGCCGTCGGTGACGACCAGCACCAGCGGACGCCGGCGCGGGTCCCGCAGCCGCTGCACCCGCAGCAGGTCGACGGCGGCGAGCAATCCCTCCGCCAACGGGGTACGCCCCCCGGTGGGCAGCTCGGCCAGCCGCGCCGACGCGGCCAGCACCGACGAGGTGGCCGGGAGCAGCACCTGCGCCCCGGAACCCCGGAAGGCGACCACCGCCACCGTGTCCCGACGCTGGTAGGCGTCGGTGAGCAGGGCCAGCACCGCACCCTTGACCGCCGACATCCGCTGCCGCGCGCCCATCGACCCGCTGGCGTCGACCACGAACAGCACCAGGTTGCCCTCGCGGCCCTCCCGGACCGCCTCCCGCAGGTCGTCGGGGCGCAGCAGCAACCGCCCGCCGCACCGGCCCCGCCGGGCCTGGTGCGGGGCGGCGGCACGCAGGGTCGCCGGCAGGTGCACCGTGGCCGGCCGGCCGGCGGGCACCCGCGCGCCGGTGGTCCGCCCGCGCCCGGTCCGGGCCCGCGACCGCCGGCCGGGCACCCCGTCACCCACCCCCGGTGCGGTGAACAACCGGGCCGTCAACCCCCGCTGCGGTACGGCCACCGAGCCGGCGCCCGCCGGGTCACCCGGGTTCGCGGTGCCGCCCTGGCCTGGTCGCCCCGGACGGGCACCGGTGTGCTCGGCGGACCCGTCGTCGGGGCGTCCCGACCGGCCGTCGGCGCGGTGTCCGGTGTCCGGCCCGTCGTCGCCGTCCGGTCCGCCGTCGTCGATGCGGTCCGGCCACCGGTCGTCCCCGGACTGTGGGGAGGCCGGACCGGTCCGGGCGCGCGGGTGGTCGTCGTGGCCCAGCGGACCACCAGCGTCCTGCGGCCCACCGGTGGCATCCTGCGGCCCACCGGCGTCGTCGGGTGGCTGTGGACCGGACCCGCCGCCGGGGCCACCCGTCGAAGGGCCGCCCGGCCCACCGCCGTCCGGGCCGCCGGGGTCACCCGGACCGGCCGGGCCGGTATCCGGCGGATCGTCGTCGGGGTGCTCGTCGCGGGCCCGCTGCAACGCCTCGTCGAGGCGTTTCTCGTCCAGGCCGGGGGTGTCGAACGGGTCACGACGACGCCGGTGCGGCAGGGCCAACCGGGCGGCGACCCGCACGTCGTCGGCGGTCACCCGGTCCCGCCCCTGCCAGGCGGCGTGTGCCACGGCGGTCCGGGCGGTGACGATGTCGGCGCGCATCCCGTCCACGTCGAACGCGGCGCAGACCTCGGCGATCTGCCGCAACGCGGCGTCAGGCAGCAGCACCGCGTCGAGCCGCCCCCGGGCGGCAGCCACCCGGGCGGCCACCTCGGCGTCGGCGGCGGCCCAGCGGGCGGCGAACCCGGCCGGGTCGGCGTCGGCGGCGAGCCGGCGGCGCACCACCTCCACCCGGACGACCGGGTCCCGGCTGGCCGCCACCTCGACGGTCAGCCCGAACCGGTCGAGCAACTGCGGACGCAGCTCACCCTCCTCCGGGTTCATCGTGCCCACCAGCAGGAACCGGGCGGCGTGGCTGACCGAGACACCCTCCCGCTCGACGTGGCAACGGCCCATCGCGGCGGCGTCCAGCAGCAGGTCGACCAGGTGATCGTGGAGCAGGTTCACCTCGTCGACATAGAGCACCCCCCGGTGGGCGGCGGCGAGCAGGCCCGGCTCGAAGGCGCGTACCCCCTCGGCGAGGGCCTTCTCCAGGTCCAACGAGCCGACCACCCGGTCCTCGGCGGCACCGACCGGCAACTCCACCAGCCGGGCCGGACGGCGCTCGACCGACGCGGCGGCCGGGTCCTCGTGCCCGGCGACGCCCGGGTGCGGACCGTCCGGGCAGGTCGGATCCGGGGCGGCCGGGTCGCAGCCGAACCGGCACCCGGCGACCCGGTCCACCGGCGGGAGCAGCGCGGCCAGGGCCCGCACGGCGGTCGACTTGGCGGTGCCCTTCTCGCCCCGCACCAGCACCCCGCCGATCGCCGGGCTGACCGCGTTGAGCAGCAACGCCAACCGCATGTCGTCCATCCCGAGCACGGCCGAGAAGGGAAACCCGCTCACTGTGCTGCTCCGGCTCGCGACTGCGGGGCTCGCAAACCCGGCTCACTCCTCGCGCTCACTGCTTTTCCTCCAGGTCGCCCTCGGTGGCCAGGTACGTCTCCCGCAGCCGGTCCAGGGTGGCGGGCTCCGGCGCGGCCCACAGGCCCCGGTCGGCGGCCTCCAGCAACCGCTCGGTGATGCCGCGCAGCGCCCACGGGTTGGACCGTTCCAGGAACTCCCGGGTCTCCCCGTCGAACAGGTACGCCTCGGCGAGGCGCTCGTACATCCAGTCGTCGACGACACCGGCGGTGGCGTCGTAGCCGAACAGGTAGTCCACGGTGGCGGCCAGCTCGAACGCGCCCTTGTAGCCGTGCCGGCGCATCGCGGCGATCCACTTCGGGTTGACCACCCGGGCCCGGAACACCCGCCGGGTCTCCTCGCCGAGGGTGCGGGTGCGCACGTCGTGCGGCATCGCCGAGTCGCCCACATAGGCGGCCGGGGCGGCCCCGGTCAGGTGCCGCACCATCGCCACCATCCCACCGTGGTACTGGAAATAGTCGTCGGAGTCGACGATGTCGTGCTCGCGGGTGTCCTGGTTCTTGGCCGCCACCGCGATCCGGGCGAAGGACCGTTCCATGTCGGCCCGCGCCTCCCGCCCGTCCAGGCCCCGGCCGTAGGCGTAGCCACCCCAGACGGCGTACACCTCGGCCAGGTCGGCGTCGGTGCGCCAGTTCCGGGCGTCGATCAGCGGCAGCAGCCCCGCCCCGTACGCCCCGGGCTTGGAGCCGAAGATCCGGGCGGTGGCCCGCCGCTCGTCGCCGTGGGTGGCGAGGTCGGCGGCCACGTGCGCGCGCAGGTAGTTGTCCCCGGCCGGCTCGTCGAGGGCGGCGACCAGCCGTACCGCGTCGTCGAGGAGGGCGACGACGTGCGGGAACGCGTCCCGGAAGAAACCCGAGATGCGGACCGTGACGTCGACCCGGGGCCGGCCCAGTTCCGCCACCGGCACCACCTCGACGCCGGTGACCCGCCGCGACCGGTCGTCCCACACCGGCCGGCAGCCGAGCAGGGCCAGCACCTCGGCGATGTCGTCACCCTGGGTACGCATGGCGCTGGTGCCCCACACGGTCAGCCCGACCGACCGCGGGTACTCGCCGGTGTCGGCGAGGTAGCGGGCGAGTAGCGAGTCGGCCAGCGCGACCCCGACGTCCCAGGCGTTGCGGCTGGGGATCACCTTCGGGTCGACGGAGTAGAAGTTGCGGCCCGTGGGCAGCACGTTGACCAGCCCCCGGGTGGGCGACCCGGACGGACCGGGGGGCACGAACCGGCCGTCGAGCGCGCCGAGGGTGTGGGTGATCTCGTCGGTGGTGCGGTCCAGCCGGGGCACCACCTCGCGGGCGGCGAACCGCAGCACCTCGGCGGCGTCGGGGCAGGACCCACCGGTCACCTCGGTGACCACCTCGTCGACCCGGGCGGGGTCCCAACCGAGGGTCTCCATGCCGAGGACGAGCCGCCGGGCCAGCCCTTCGATCAGGTCCACCGCGTCGGCGGCGGTGACCGACGGCCCGTCGACGACGTCGGTCAGCGCCGCCGGCACCGCCACCCGCGCCCCGGGCTCGGCGAGCAGCGCCTGCTCGTCGAGGTCATAGCTGGCGGCGAGGGCCTGACGCAGGCCGGGCAGGGCCTGGGCGCCGCCCCACACCTGGGGGGCGCGCAGCACGGCGAGGACGAGGTTCACCCGGGGCTCACCGGTGGGCACCTCGGCCAGGATGTGCAGCCCGTCGCGGATCTGCACGTCCTTGACCTCGCACAGGTAACCGTCGAGGTGCAGCACGAAGTCGTCGAAGTCGTCGGCGTCGGGCATCGCCTCGGTGTGCAGGTCGTGGTGCAGTTCGGCGACGCGCACCAGCTCCCAGATCTGCCCCCGGACCACCGGCACCTTCGCCGGGTCGAGGGCCTGCACGGTGGCGTACTCGTCCAGCAGTTGTTCGAGTTTCGCCAGGTCGCCGTAGGTCTCGGCGCGGGCCATCGGGGGCACCAGGTGGTCGACGACGACGGCGTGCGCCCGCCGCTTGGCCTGGGTGCCCTCGCCGGGGTCGTTGACGATGAACGGGTAGACCAGCGGCAGGTCGCCGAGGACGGCGTCGGGGGCGCAGTCGGCGGCCAGGCCGAGGCCCTTGCCGGGCAGCCATTCCAGGGTGCCGTGTTTGCCGAGGTGCACCACCGCGTCGGCACCGAACCCGCCGTCGGCGACCGGCGCGGCCAACCACCGGTACGCGGCGAGGTAGTGGTGGCTGGGTGGCAGGTCGGGGTCGTGGTAGATGGCGATCGGGTTCTCACCGAAGCCGCGCGGCGGCTGGATCAGCAGGGTGACGTTGCCGAACCGCAGCCCGGCCAGGACGATGTCACCGTCGTCGGTGTAGAGCTGGCCGGGTGGCTCACCCCAGTGTTCCCGCATCCGGTCCCGCAGGTCGGCCGGCACCTGGTCGAACCAGCGCCGGTAGGTCTCCCCCGGCACCCGGGCCTCGGCGGCGGACAACTGTTGCGGGGTGAGCCACTCGACGTCGTGACCACCGGCGGCGATCAGTGCGTGGATCAGGGCGTCCCCGTCGGTGGGCGGGGGCGCGTCACCGAGGTGGTATCCGGCGGCGGCGAGGGCGGCGAGCAGGCGTACCGCCGAGGCGGGGGTGTCCAGGCCGACGGCGTTGCCGACCCGGGAGTGCTTCGTCGGGTAGGAGCTGAGCACGATCGCCAGCCGCCTGTCGGCGGGGGGCAGGTGCCGCAGCCGGGCCTGTCGGACGGCGATCCCGGCGACCCGGGCGGCCCGCTCGGCGTCGGCGGCGTAGACCGACAGCCCGTCGGCGTCGATGCGTTTGAACGAGAACGGCACGGTGACGATCCGGCCGTCGAACTCGGGGATCGCCACCTGCATCGCCGCGTCCAACGGGGACAGTCCGGCGTCGCTGCCGGCCCACTGGTCCCGGGTGCTGGTGAGGCAGAGCGCCTGGATCACCGGCACGTCGAGGGCGGCGAGCGCGCCGACGTCCCAGGCGTCCTCGTCGCCGCCACCGGAGGCGTCGGCGGCGACCGTCCCCCCGGCGGCGAGGACGGTGACGACGAGCGCGTCGCAGCGGGCGAAGAGGTCCAGCGGCCCGGCGCCGGGGGTGAGCCCGCGCAGCGATCCGCAGTAGATCGGCAGCGGGTTCCCCCCGGCCGCGTCGACCGCGTCGACCAGGGTGTGCACGAAGTCGGTGTTGCCGGCCAGCGCGTGCGCCCGGTAGAACACGATGCCCACCGTGGGCCGCCCGTCGCCGTCCGCCCGCCGCCCGGCCGGCCCGGCCGCCGGTTCCGCCGGGTCGATCGGGGCGGTCGGGTCGACCGGGGCGGTCGGGGGTCGACGGTCGAGAATGCCGTACGGCGGGGTGGGGGTGGGCGGGTCGAAGCCCTCACCGGTGAGCAGGACCGTGTCGGACAGGAACCGGGCCAGCTGGGCGAGGTTTGCCGCACCCCCCTCGACCAGGTAGGACAGGGCTTCGGTGGCCACCCCGGAGGTCACCGTGGAGGCCGCCATCAGCTCCGCGTCGGGCACCGCCTCGCCGCCGAGCACGATCGTGGGGACGCCGGAGCCGAGCACCGCCGCGAGGCCGTCCGGCCACGCCTGCCGACCACCGAGCAGCCGTACGACGGCCAGGTCGACCCCGTCGAGCAGGGCCGGCACGGCGTCCACGTCGACCCGGGTGGGGTTGGCGAGCCGGTAGTCGGCGGCGCTGGCCCGGGCGGCGAGCAGATCGGTGTCGGCGGTGGACAGCAGCAGAATGCGCACGTTCGGCTCCGGAGAGTGACGTCCGGCTCGACCACAGGGCCGGGCCGAGCGGGGCGGGAGGGACGCCGGTCAGCGGCGGCGGAGGTACGACGCACCCGCCTGCGGCGGGGTACCCGGACCGGCCGTCAGCGGTACGTGGCAGGCCGACCGCCCCGGCGGCGGCCGGCGACGGTGGGAGAGGTGGGAGCACGCGGCGGCGCGGGCTCGACGGTGATGCAGAAATCACCGACCGTGATGGGGTCGGCAGTGACGCTGTGCGTCATCGGGTCCTCCTCGGGTGTCCACGCCCTGGGGTTCTCCGACGGCCGAAGTATCCTGGCTCCCGGATCGACGCTCACCCCCGGCCTTCCAACCGTGCACGCACGGTCGTGACTCACGAGGGGGGATCGCTCCCCGGTGACAGTGGCGGGACCGCGTCGGAATCGCACCGACTTCCTTCACTGCCGTCAGGCCGCGAATGCTGCCATACTCCTCACCCCGAGGTCAACGGTGGCCACCGGCCCCGCGACGGCACCGATCGACCCCTGTGGCGAGGCCGGCAGCCGCCCGCCCCGCGCATCCCACGGGTGGGTCCGGCCCCGCCCGACGGCCGACCCGCAGCCGCCCCGTGCGGCGCACCCGCAGATCCTCCGAGGCGACCCGCAACCCGCCTCAGGGAGTTCCGCCGGCCGCCACCAGCCGGGGCGGAGCCGATCGAGGCACCCGTCCCGGGGCCGACCCGTCCCGGGGCCGACCCGTCCCGGGGCCGACCCGTCCCGGGGCCGACCCGTCCCGGGGCCGACCCGTCCCGGGGCCGACCCGTCCCGGGGCCGACCTGTCCCGGGGCCGACCGTCCCTGGCGGTCGGAACACCTCTCTCGCACGCTGTCGAGCTGATGACGTCAACGACTCGGGGTCGGCACGGTCCGACCCGACCGGACGGGCGTCGGGCCGAGCCGGGCCGGGCCGTCCCACCCGGGGGGACCGATCCGTCACCGTCATCAGCTCGAAAGGGCCCGCGACGACATACCCACACCCCTGGCCCGCAGCCGCTGGCGCGGCCAACGGCCGCGCCCACCACCACGGCCGCACCCCACGGCCCGCCCCCACAGACACCCACCCCGCAGACCCCCGGCCACCCTCTACGCAGCGGCTGAGGGGTCAGCGGAGGCGACGCTCGGGGTGGGTCCGGTTCCAGGCCCGCATCCGCTCCGGGTATCCGGTCTTCGCCGCCTCGTAGAGGGGCACCGCGTGCCGGTGGGCCAGCTTCGCCGCCGTACGTGGGGAGCCGGTGCGGCGGCGGATCCACTCCCCGTCGTGCGCGATCGCCACCACTGTGGTGTCGGTGGCGGTCGTCTCGGGTTCGAGATAGAACTCCACCCCCCGGTGGGCGGCCACGAAGTCCGCCAACGCGGTCAGGTCGTCCCGGGTGGCCTCCCGATCGAGCTTGGTCGGGATGCCCTCGTCAGCCCGGGTCCGTCGGCTGAACCAGCCCATCTGCCCGTCCTCTCCTCGGCGTCCCTCCAGTGGAACACCCCTGCCTGGCAGGGCGCTGCGAGCCCGGTGACAACCGGCTGGACGGGGCAGACCTCGACGCCCCAGGGCGTACGCGCCACGCCCGGGACCGTTCAGCCCAGGGCGGCCAGCTCGTCGGGGGTGAGTCGCAGCGCGGCGGCTGCGACGTTCTCGGCGAGGTGGGCCGGGTCACCGGTACCGGGGATGGCCAGCACGTGCGGGCCCTGGTGCAGCGTCCAGGCGAGGCGTACCTGCTGCGGGGTGGCGTCGTGGGCGCGGGCGACGGCGCGTACGGCCGCGTCGTGGTCGGTACGTGCCCCGCCTTCGCGGTTGACGCCGGTCAGGGAGAAGAACGGCACGTAGGCGATCCCCCGGGCACCGCACTCGCGGACCATGGCGTCCTGGTCGCCGCGGTTGTCCAGGGCGTAGTTGTTCTGCACGCAGACCACCGGGGCGATGGTCTGCGCCTCGTCGAGGTGGTCGACGCGGACGTTGGACAGGCCCAGGTGCCGGATCAGACCGGCGTCGCGCAGCTCGGCCAGCGCACCGAAGCGTTCGGCCACGGAGTCCGGCGCGGGCCGCTTGACGATCCGCAGGTTGACCAGGTCGAGGTGGTCGCGGCCGAGCCGACGCAGGTTCTCCTCCACCTGGGCGCGCAGCTGCGCCGGGCTGGCCTCCTCGCGCGTGCCGGTCGTCGGGTCGGCCCGGAAGCCGACCTTGGTGGCGATGACCAGCCCTTCCGGGTACGGGGCGAGGGCGGCACGGATCAGTTCGGTGGCGTACCGGGCGGGGCCGGTGCCGACCTTCAGGGTGCCGCCCGGTGAGACGTAGAACGCGGCGGTGTCGATGTGGTCGACGCCCAGTTCGACGGCCCGGCGCAGGACGCGCAGCGCCCGGTCCCGGTCGGGGTGGGCGGTGAGCCGCATCGAGCCGAAGCCCATCCGGTGCACGGTGCGGTCGCCCAGGGTCCAGCGGCCCGCCGCTGCGGCGGTGATCTCAGTTGGCATCCGGCGACCCTAGCCAGCGGCGACGACCCGTCGTAACGGCCGCGCACCCGATACCGGTGCGGGCCGGGAACTGTTAGTTTTTCTGTACTGGGGCGGTGTGTTCCGACGGCCCGACGCCGGCCGGTGGACGAGTCGCCGGCACCAGGGCCAGCGTCGGGATCAGCAGCACCGGCACCACCAGCAGGGCATGCAGGATGCCGACGTGGTCACCGAGCAGGCCCAGCAGCGGCGGGCTGGCCAGGAACGACGTGTAACCGATCACCGCGACGACGCTGACCCGGGCGGGGGCGTGCTCCTCGTCGTCGGCGGCGGCGCTCATCCCGACCGGGAAGCCGAGCGACGCGCCGAGCCCCCAGAGGACCACCCCGACGACTGCCAGCGGGCCGGAGCCGGCCAGCACCGCCAGCAGCGAGCCGGCGGCGGCCAGCAGGATCGTGCCGATCAGCACCGGCACCCGGCCCCAGCGGTCGATGGCCACGGTGCCGACGGTCCGGCCGATGGTCATGCCGGCGACGAAGACCCCGAAGACGGCTGCCCCGGCGGCCTCGCTGACCCCGTAGCCGTCGACGAAGGCGACCGCCAGCCAGTCGTTGGCGCTGCCCTCGGTGAACGCCATCACCAGCACCAGTGCGCCGATGAGCAGGGTGCGCGGCTCCCGCCAGGCCGCGAGCAGGCCACCCCGGCGGGCCGACGCGGCACCGTCCGCGGTGGAGGCGGGCAGGGCGGGCAGGAAGTTCCGCGCCCCGAGCAGGGTGCCGCCGAGCACCACCGCCGCCAGCACCGCCAGGTGGACGGTGATCGGCACACCGAGCCGGGCCGCACCCGCGCCCAGCCCGGCACCGGCCACCGAGCCGAGGCTCCAGGCGGCGTGGAAGCGGGGCAGGATGGTGCGGCCCAGCCGTTTCTCCACCGCCGCGCCCTCGACGTTCATGCCCACGTCGCAGGTGCCGGAGCCGTAGCCGAGGGCGAACAGGCCGACCGCGACGCCGGGCAGCGAGCCGAGCGGGGTGGCGACGCCCACCCCGGCCAGCCCGACCGCGACCAGCACGGTGGAGGCGACGACGGTGCGGGCCGGGCCGAGCCGCTGGGTCACCAGGCCGGCGCTGGTCAGCGCCAGCACCGCGCCGCCGGACATGGCCAGCAGCAGCAGGCCGAGCCGGCCGGCGCTGAGGCCAAGCGCGTCGCGGACCGCCGGGACCCGGGAGAACCAGCTGGCCACGGCGAGGCCGTTGAGGGCGAAGACCACCGCGACTCCGGTACGGGCGGCCCGCACCACCCGGGGCGCGACGGTACGGGGCTCGGTGGCGGCGTTCACGGCAGTGCGGTCCCTTCGGCCGGGGGCCCGTCCCCGGGGTGGGCACGACGGTCCTCACCGGAGATCTCACACCGGTTTCGTCACGGCCACAAGCACGATGTGCCCCTTACCGCAGCCCACTGCCCCGACGCCCCCACCCCCACCCCACCCCCCACCCCTCCCACTCAACGCCCCCGCCCCCGGCTTTCCCCGGTGATCAAGAGGTTTGCGTCACCTGCCGAGGATTTTCTGACGCAAACCTCTTGATCACCAAGCGGGGTACGGACCCAAGGGGGCGGGGACGGGGGTAGGGGGTGGGAGTGGGAGTGGGAGGGTCGGTTGTTTCGGGTTGGTGCCGTCGGGGTTCGATGCGGATCCGGTGCGCGCGGAAACGGAGCGGATAGTGTCGACAATGGTGGTCAACCGTCCAGGATATCTGCCTTTCACCATTTCCGTACTGTCCGAACAGTTGGGCATTCCGGTAAGATCGGAGACAGGCGGATGACCGATCTAGGACTGCCGACTGTGAAGTGGATCACACACAATGTGACCATGACAACCGGACTCTGGCGCGGCCGGGCGGTACGGGCGGTGGCGTGCCTCGCCCTGGTGGCGTCGCTCGCCGGCTGCATGCAACTCAACCTCGGCCTGACCGTCAACGCCGACGACACCATCGACGGGCAACTCCTGTTGACCGCGGACAGGTCCGTGCTCAGCAACCGCAACAAGAACATCGCGGTGGCCTACGCCGAACTGCGGGAGAACATTCCCAGCCTCCCCGTCGGCGAGGAGACCGTCTACCAGGACGAGCGTTACTACGGCGCGCAGATCACCTATCGGCACACCCCGTTGAAGGATTTCACCAGCGAGAGTGTGAATCTTGTCCGCGACGGTGATCTCTATCGTTTCAGCCTGCCGCTCGATCCCAAGAAATACGGCGGAAAAGTGGCCGAGCAGAATCCACAGAACCAGCAGGCGTTCATGCAGCTGATGTCGTTCGAGATATCCGTGACCTTTCCCGGGCGGGTGATCGACACCAACGGCACCCTCAGCGGGCGCTCGGTCAGCTGGAAGGTCGTGGCCAACCAGCCCAAGCCGGCCGAGCTACGGGCGATCGCCGAGGCCCCGCCCCGGCCGACCCCGTCGGCCACCCCGGTCGCCGCCGCCGGCGACGACGACCCGGGTTCCTTCCCCTGGCTGCTGGTGGCCGGTGCGGTCCTGCTCCTGCTGCTGGCCGGTGGGGTGGTCACCGTGCTGCTGCGCCGCCGCGCCCGTGCCACCACCGTCCCGTCCACCCCGCCGGGCCCGACCGGCACCACGGACGGGGCCGCACCGACCGATCGTCCGGGGCCGGTCTGACCCCGGCACACCACCACGGCACCCGGGCGGCCCGCCCCACCGGCCGTCGCACCTCACCACCCGCACCTACCCTCCCCGCACCACTCGAAGGGAGATCGCCGTGAACGATCTCTTCACCTGGGCCGCTCTCGGCAGTGTGGCCGGCGCCAGCGCCGCCACCCTGCTCACCGCCAACGTCGTCGGCGGACTGATCGGCCCGAACAGCGACAAGGCCCGCAAGTGGATCGCCCTGGGCGTCGCGCTGACCCTGTCGTACGCCACCGCGGCGTTCGCCACCGGGGCCGGCGGCGAGAAGTGGCTGATCGCGTTCTTCAACGGCCTGGTCATCTTCTCCGCCGCGCTGGGCGTCAACCAGCTGCCGCCCGGCAACCGGCAGCCGACCCAGGCGTCGGCCGGCCAGCTCGCCCAGGGGCGCGAGCCCCGCTTCGTCCGTTCCTGGGTCTGAGCGGAGGCGCGTCATGATCTTCGGAATCGTCAGCGCCGCCGTCCACGTCCTGTGCGGGGCGACGCTCGGGGTCCTCACCGGCGGACCGGTCGGCCTGCTCGTCGGGGCGGTCGTCGGCCTGCTCGTCGGCGTCCCGTTCGGCTGGTCGGTCGCCGCCGCCCGGGTGTACGGCCCGGACGCCCGGGGCGTGCTGCTCTTCGTCGTCGACCACACCTGGAGCCTGCCGAACACCGCCGTCGGGGCGCTCTACCTCGCCCTGCACCTGGTCTTCGGCCACTCGCTGGACCGGCCCACCTCGCAGCACAGCTGCCGGGTCAACCTGGTCGAGGGGGTGTCCCCGCGCTACGCCACCACCATCGGCACCGTCTGCGCCGGGTCCGGCCCCGGCATCCAACGCCACGAGGACGTGCACATCTTCCAGGCCCGGCTGCTCGGGCCGCTCTACCTGCCGCTGGTCGTCGGAAACTACGTCCTGTTCACCGTCGCCCCGGTGTGGCTGCTCTGGCACGACCACACCAACGCCCCGATCAACCGGTTCACCCGGTACTTCGAGATCGGCGTCTACCCGCACGTGTGGAACGAGGCCATCGCGTACCGCATCCAGGGGACGCCGCCGCGATGACCGGCGACGGGCGGGGACCGGTCGAGGCGGCCACCGCCGCGCTGGCGGCCTGGCTGGCCGGGGTGGCCGGCGAGGACGTCCCGGTCGGCCCGCCCACCGACGGGGGTGCCGGGTTGACCCTGTGGCCGCTCGCCCTGCGGCCGGCCCGGCAGACCCGGGGCACCGGCACCCGGGAACCGTACCGGTTCACGATCCGCTACCTGGTCAGCGCCGCCGGTCCGACTGCGCTGGCCGGGTTGGACCGGGTCCTGACCGCCGCCGCCGAGGCGGGCGAACCGGAACTGGTCCTGGAGGCCGGCGACCCGGCGCTGTGGGTGACCCTGGGCGTCACCCCCCGCCCGGCGCTGCTGGTCGACGTGCCGGCCCAGGTGACACCCGCGTCGCCGGTCGCACCACCGGTGCTGCACCCGCTGCGGTTGCACCGGCTGGCCCTGCGGGACCTGGCCGGCCGGGTGGTCGGCCCGCAGCAGCAGCCGTTGGCGGCGCTGCGGGTGGAACTGGTCGGCACCCCGTACGCCACCCACACCGACGCGGGCGGCCGGTTCCGGATCGCCGGGGTCCCGCACGACCCGGAGCACCCCGGACGACCGGTCCGGCTGCGCCTGGTCGGCCGGGGCCGCACCCTCACCGCCGAGGTCGACCCGGCCGACGCGGACCTCGTCATCGTCTGCGAACCCCCGGCCCGCTGACCCGGACCGCCCGCGTACAGGAGGACCGATGCCCCAATACTTCTCCCCCGGCATCTATGTCGAGGAGGTACCCAGCGGCGCCCGGCCGATCGGGCCGGTCGGCATGGCCACCGCCGCGTTCGTCGGGGTCGCGCCGAACCGCACCGCCCACGTCGACCGGGCGCTGGCGGTCAACAGCTGGTCGGAGTTCCTGCGCCTGTACGCCGACGGCGACGACCTGGAGAGCACCCCGCTGGCCCGCGCGGTCTTCGGCTTCCTCGACAACGGCGGCAGCCGCTGCTGGGTGGTCAACGTCGGCGCGGGCGGCCAGCTCACCGGCACCGGACAGCGTCGCACCGGGCTGCAACTGGTGGAGGCGATCGACGAGGTGGCCATCCTCGCCGCGCCCGGCTTCCACGACCCGGTGTCGCACGACGCGCTGCTGAGCATGGCCGAGCGGCTGCGCACCATGGTGGCGATCTGCGACCCGCCGCCCGGCATCGAGGACATCTCGACGCTGACCCGGGTGGCCACCCCCGGCCCTCGCCCCACCACCGGCAAACCCGCCGACGGCAAACCCGCCGACGGCAAATCTGATGACGGCAAGCCCGGCGACGGCAGGAGTGGTGACGCGGCGACGTCGGGCGACGGGCCGGCCGGAACCGCCCACCGGGCCCGGCAGTCCGACTACGGCGCGTTCTACTTCCCCTGGCTGCGGGTGCGTGACCCGCTCACCGGCGAGCTGGTGCTCACCCCGCCGAGCGGGCACATGGCGGGCATCTGGGCCCGCACCGACGGGTTGCGCGGCGTCCACAAGGCCCCCGCCAACGAGCCGGTACGCGGCGCCGTCGACCTGGAGTACCTGGTCACCCGCTCGGAACACGACGTGCTCAACCCCAAGGGGGTCAACGTCATCAGGTACTTCGCCGGGGAGGGCATCCGGGTGTGGGGGGCCCGGACCCTGGCCGCCGAGGCCAGCGAGTGGCGTTACCTCAACGTCCGCCGGCTGTCGATCTCCATCGAGCAGGCCATCGCCAACGGCACCCGGTGGATGGTGTTCGAGCCCAACGACTACTCGCTGTGGCGGTCCATCCGCCGCGACATCGGCGCGTTCCTGACCCGGGTGTGGCGTGACGGGGCGCTGCTGGGGCGTACCCCGGAGGAGGCGTTCTTCGTCAAGTGCGACGAGGAGACCAACCCGGTCGACGTCCGCGACGCCGGGATGGTGGTCGCGCACATCGGCATCGCGGTGGTCAAACCGGCGGAGTTCGTGGTGTTCAAGCTGAGCCAGTGGGCCGGCGGCACCGAGACCGAGACGATCGGAGGCTGACATGCCGACCACGGCCACGCCACAGCCGGGCGCCCCGGTCGACCCGTACCGGGCGTACAACTTCAAACTGCTCATCAACGGCGTCACCAACGGGCACTTCACCGAGGTCAGCGGTCTGGAGCTGACCATCGGCCGGCTGGCCTACCGGGAGGCCGGCAACGACCGGATCCGGTCGGTACCGGGGCAGGTCGACTATGCGCCGGTGACCCTGCACTTCGGACTGACCCCGTCCCGCGAGCTGTGGGACTGGGTGCACAGCGCGGCGACCGGGACGGTGAGCCGCCGCAACGTGTCGGTGGTGCTGCTGGACGCCGCCGGCACCGCCGAGGTGCTGCGCTGGAACCTGATCAACGCGTGGCCGATGCGGTGGCGCGGCGCACACCTGCACACCCTGTCCCAGGAGATCGCCATCGTGGCGCTGACCCTCGCGTACGAGGGGCTGGAACTGGAGGCCGGCGGTGCCACCGCGCCCACGACCGCGTAACTGGCTGGCCGCCCGGCTGCGGGCCGCCGCCGACGCGGTGGACCCGGCCGCCGGCCCGACCGCGCCGGTCCCGGACCCAGCCGGACACTTCGCGGCACCGGCCACGCCGTTCGCCGGTCCGGTGCTCGCCCCGCCCGCACGGCGGTCCGAACCGGTCGATCCGGCAGCGTCCCCACTGCGGCGGCCGGGGCAGCCGCCGGAGCACTGGCTGCGGGTGGTCGCCGCGCACGCCCCGGCCTGCTGCACGACCTGGTCGGGCCGGGCGACGACCTCCCGCCGGGTCCGCCGCCGACCGCCGGTCCCGGGCAGGCAGCCCTCCCGGGGGTACCCGGGCGGTCCGCCCCGGCAGCCGCCGGGCACCCTGCGCACCCTCCCGGCCCGGCTCCCCGCCGGTCGACCGGCCACCCGCGCCGACCGGAACCACCGGGCCCGACGACCGCTACGGAACCACCGACCCCTACGGAACCACCGGGCCCGACGCCCCACCGGTCGCAGCCGGCCCGACCGCCCCCGCCCGGACGGGGGTCGACCAGCCGGCCACCGGCCGGCCGGGGTGGCGGACCGCGCAGCCGACGCCACGGTCGTACCCGACGGCTCCGGACCGCCGTGAACCGACGGCGACGGCCCGCTCCGGCCGCGCGGGTTCGCTCTGGTCCCGACTGCGCCGGGCGGCCGGGTCCGGCTGGCCCCACCGGTCGGCCAGACCCGGCGGGTCAGGACCGACCGGTCCGGCCGGGGCCGGGCAGCGCCCTGGACCGGGGCCGGCCGGGCGGCCGGCCGCAGCGGCCCGCCGGTCGTCCCGGCGGGTCCGGGCTTCGCACCGCCGCCCGACGGCCCACCGCAGCCGGGCCCCGGCGGAACCCGCGAAACGGTCCCCAACCGGGCCGACGGGACCCGGTGGGGCGGCCCCGGCGGAGCACCGGGGGCGGGTGCCGCCGCCGCGCCGGAGACGGGTGCCGCCGGGCCGGTGCCGCCGGGCCGCCCCGGGCCGTCAGGTGGCCGACCACCATGGATGGTGGACCCGGGCGGCCCGACGGACACCGGCCCGGGCCGGCGGACGCCCGGCGGCCCGGCCGGTTCCCCGGCGACCGGACCCGGCGCGCGGATCGACGGGCCCGGCGCAAGTACCGGCCCCGTCGGCGGTGACGCCGCCGGTCCCCACCCGGCCGGGCCGGCGGACGGCCGCGCCGCCGCTGCGGCGACCCGGCGACCGGGCGCGACACCCCCGGTGCTGCGGATCGCCCCCGACCCGACGACCCACCCCGGCGGCGCCCCGCCGGGCCGGACGTCCGGACGGGGACCGACCGACCCCACACCCCCGGCGCGGACGACAGATGGCGGGCCGGTGGGCGCGGCGGGTGGCGTGCCCGCGCGGATGACGGGTGGCGGCTCGGCGGGACGCCACCGCCGGGGCGGGACACCGGCAGCGGCCGTCCGCCCCGGTACACCGACGATCTCCGGCCGGACGACGGGAGCCGCTGGCCGACCGGCGAGCCGACCCCGGCCGGCGACCCGTGGCCGGCCCTGCCCGACGAGCCCACCGTCCCGGCCGGCACGGTCCCGGCGACCGGTGCGCGGGACACCTGTCGCAGCGGCGGGACGGCGTGGGCGGGCGTACCGGCGGGGGCGGTGGCCGGTCCGTGGCCGGCGCTGCCCGACGACGGCGGATGGCGTACGCCGCTGGTGGCCGGGCTCGACGACGTCCGGTACGGCCGGCTCGACGCCGAACAGCGGGGGTGGTGATGGAACGGGTGGCGTTCCTGGTCGACGAGTCCGGGGTCCGGATCGACTGCCTGCTCAACCCGCAGACCGTGCAGGTCACCCGGGTCGCCGGGGTACGCCCCCGGGGCAGCGCAGACGGGCAGCTCACCGGCGTCGGGCTGGCCGACGACCCGCTGGTCTTCACCGGCGGCGGGCGCACCGAACTCGTGCTGGACCTGCTCTTCGACACCGACCTGGTGGAGGGACCGACCCCGCCCGAGGACGTCCGGATACTGACCCGGCCGCTGTGGATGCTGGCCGAGAACTCCGCCGTGGCGCACGGCTGGCAGCGTCCACCGCTGGTCCGGCTGGTCTGGGGCAAGACGTGGAACGTGCCCGGGGTGGTGGTGGCCGTCGCCGAACGGTTCGACGTGTTCACCCGCACCGGCTCACCGCGCCGCTCCTGGCTGCGGTTGAAGCTGCTGCGGGTGGCCGAGTCGGCCGACGAGGCGCAGCAGGGCTTCGCCGAGGAGCTGGCCGCCGCGTCGACCCCCGCTGTCGGGGTGGGTCAGGCGGTGGTGGCCACCGGGGACGGCTCGGCCGCGCCCGGCTACTCCGGTGTCCGCTTCGACCTGCTCGCCCACGACGCGCTCGGCTCGCCGCTGCGCTGGCGGCTACTCGCCGAACACAACCGGATCACCGACCCGTTCACCGTGCCGGCCGGCACCGCCCTCGCCGTACCCCCGCCGACCGGCACCGACCCCACCACCGGCACCGGCGCGGTGGCCGCCCTGGGCCTGCTGACCGACGGGGGCCTGCTGGCCGGCACGGGACCGTGGCGCGGCGGGGACCTGTTCGCCGGCCCGGGTCCGGCCGGCATCGACGGAGGTGTCCGGTGAGCGCCCGGCCGTCGATCCTCCTCGACGGGGGGCCGCTGGACGGGACAGCGGCCCACCGCATCCGGTCGGTACGGGTGGCCGCCCGGCTCGACCAGCCCACCCAGTGCGAGGTGGTGTACGCGGCCGACCCCGGCCCGGCCGCGCGGGGTCCCGGTCCCGGCCCGGCGGTGCCGACCGGCGCCACCCTCGACGTCCGGCTCGCCGGGGAACGGCTGTTCACCGGCGAGGTCACCTGCGTCGAGGTGGAGTACGCCGCCGACGGCACCGCCCTGTTCCGGTTGCGCGGCTACGACCTGCTGCACCGGCTGCGCAAGCGGCAGCAGCTGCGGGTCTTCGAGGCGGTCACCGCCGCCGACCTGGCCCGTGAGCTGTGTGCCGAGGTCGGGCTCGACGTCGACGCCGACGCCGACGGGCCGCGCCTGGAGCGGCTGCTCCAACACCGGCACAGCGACCTGGAGCTGCTGTTGGAGGTGGCCGGCCGGGCCGGCCTGCACCTGGCCGCCGACGGCGACCGGGTCCGCCTGGTCACCCTGGACGGGCACGGTGAGCCGCTGCCGTTGGCGCTGGGCCGGTCGCTGCACTCGGTGCGGTTGGCCACCAACCTGGACCGGGCCGCCGGCGGCAGCGCCGCCCTGGGCTGGCACCCGCAGCGGGCCGAGCCGCTCGGTCAGCAGGTCGACACCGCGCGGACCGGTCGACGGGTGCCGCTGCGGCCCGACCCGGCGGTGGTCGGCGCGGACGGCGTACGGACCCTGGTGGACCAGCCCGGTCGCAGTGACGACGAGTTGGCCGCACTCGCCCAGGCCGGACTGGACGCCCGGGTCGCCGCACTGGTCACCGCCGAGGGGGTGGCCGAGGGGGACCCGGCGTTGCGACCCGGTCGGCGGATCACGCTGACCGGGGTGGCCGAGGAACTGGCCGGGGCGTACGTGCTCACCGAGGTGGTGCACACCATCGACGGCACCGGCCACCGCACCTGGTTCTCCACCGCCCCGCCGCCCTCCCCGACGCGCGTCCCGGCCGGCGGGGCGGTGGTCACCCTCGGTGTCGTCACCTCCGTCGACGACCCGGACCAGCGCGGCCGGGTACGGGTGCGGCTGCCCGGCTACGGCGACCTGGACGCGGGCTGGCTGGCGGTGCTCTGTCCGGGGGCCGGACGGGACAAGGGCATCGTGGCGCTGCCCGACCCGGACGACACCGTGCTGCTGGCGTTGCCCGGCGGCGACCCGGTCTCCGGGGTGGTGCTGGGCTCGCTGTTCGGCATCGTCGCGCCGTACGACACGGGGGTCGCCGACGGGCGCGCGGGCCGCTGGTCGGTGCGGACCGGCAGCGGTCAGACCATCGTGGTCGACGACGCCGCGCGGACGGTGCGGCTGGCCACCGACGCCGGCAGCTTCCTGGAGCTGGCCCCCGAGCTGACCACCCTGCACGCCGCGACCGACCTGGTGCTCTCCGCGCCGGGCCGGGCGATGGTGGTACGGGCCCGCAGCGTCGACTTCCTGCACGCCGACACGACCGAGGACGCGGCGACCGCCCGGCAACAGGCCGGCGCGCTGGCCCGCGCCCACTCCGGAGGTGGCTGATGCGTTGGATCCACCTGAACTCGCTGGTCGCCTGCGACCACGACGGCCGGGTCACCAACCGGGCGTCACAGCACTGGCTGACCGTCGCCGGGGTCCCGGTGCTGGTCGACGCCGACCCCGAGGGGCGCGACATCGTGGCCTGCCCCAACTACGGGCCGACGGTCAAACCCTGCGCGAAGACCCTCGCGGTGCGGGTCGGCTACAGCGACTGGCTGCGGGTCGACGGGCACCGGATCGTGCTGTCGCACCTGGACGGCTTCACCGACGGCACCCCGCCGGGCCTGGTCCACCACACGGTCCACGACCCCCGGCAGCGTCTGGTGGAGGCCGACCGGTGAGGGCGTTGCGGTTCGTCGGGGCCGGCTTCGACGCCGGCCGCACCGGTGGTCTGGCGACGACCGCGACCGGCGGGCTCGCCGTGACCGAGGGCGACGAGACGGTACGCCAGGCGTTGTACCTGCTGCTGTCCACCACGCCGGGCGAGCGGCTGATGCGCCCCGGGTACGGCTCACGGCTGCACCGGTTGGTCTTCGCCCCCAACGACGACACCACCGCGGGACTGGCCATCCACTACGTCCGGCAGGCGATCCGCCGGTGGGAACCCCGGGTCGAGATGATCGACGTGGACGCCGGCCCCGACCCGGACGACCCGTGGCGGCTGGTGATCCGACTGGACTACCGGGTCCGGGCCAGCCTCTCCCCCGGCCAGCTGATCCTCTCCGTCGACCTGCTCCCCGACGACACCGACCCGGCCGGTGGCCCGACCGCCGCCGGGGACCGGGCCGCCCGGCGTCCGGCGTCCGGCACCGACCGCCCTGCCGCCGAGGGGGACCCGTCATGACGCTGCCCGTGCCGCACCTCGACGACCGCACCTTCCTCGATCTGGTCACCGAGGCCCGGGAGCGGATCCGGCAGTCCTGCCCCGGCTGGACCGACCTGTCCGCGCACGATCCGGGCATCGCGCTGGTGGAGGCGTTCGCGCACCTCACCGAAGTGATGATCTTCCGGCTGAACCAGTTGCCGGACAAGGCGTACGTGCAGTTCCTCAACCTGCTCGGGGTGACCCGGCACGCGCCCACGGCGGCCTGGGCCGACGTGCGTCTCGTGCGTACCGGCGGCGACCGGGCGGCGGTGCGGATCCCGGCGGGCACCCGGATCGCGGCGGCCCGGGGCGCGGACCCGAAACCGGTCGTCTTCGTCACCACCGAGCCGGCGCTGCTGCCCGAGGGGGCCGCCGAGGTGACCGTGCGCACCCACCACTGCGACATCGTCGACGCGGAACTGCTCGGCGTCGGCACCGGCCAGCCGGGGCAGGTGCTGCGGGCCGCCCGGGCGCCGTTGGCGCGCACCGCCGAGGCGTGGGACCTGCTGCTCGGGGTGGAGGTGGCGGCCGGCGCGGTGGAGTTGGGTGCGGCGGCCCGGGAGCACGAGGGCACCCCGTACGAGCTGTGGCGGCCGGTGGACAGCTTCGCCGGGGTCGGCCCGCAGGCCCGGGTCTACCTGGTGGACCGCTGCTCCGGGGTGGTCACCTTCGCCCCGGCGCTGGACCTGCGCCCGGCCGGTGACGGGCCGGCCGGCGGGCCGGTGACGGTCGCGGCGGTGCCGCCGGCCGGCGCCCGGATCCGACTCTGGTACCGGGCCGGCGGTGGCCGGGCCGGCAACGTCGCCGCCGGCACCCTGACCAACCTGCGGGACCCCCTGCCCGGGGTACGCGCGGAGAACCCCGGGCCGGCCAGCGGCGGGCGGGACCTGGAGACGCTCGACTCGGCGCTGGTCCGGGGCCCGTACGAGTTCTTCGCCCAGCAACGCGCGGTCACCGCCCGGGACTTCGAGATCCTCGCCGCCGGTTCCGGCGGGGTGTCCCGGGCCCGGGCGTTCACCCGGTCGGCGGTGTACAGCTTCGCCCGCCCCGGCGAGGTCGAGGTGGTGCTGGTGCCGTACGTGCCGGACGAGGCCCGTCCGGGCGGCCGGCTGCCGGTGTCGGTGCTGCGCGCGCACGAGGTGGAGGAGTCCCGCCGCCGGGTGGAGGCGGACCTGGACCGGCGGCGGGCGTTGGGCACCAGCTGCCGGGCCGGCTGGGCCCGCTACAAGGCGGTGTCGATCCGGGCCCGGGTGGTGGTCCGCCGCGAGGAGGACGCGGAGGCGGTCCGCCGGCGTATCCACGACCGGCTGCACCAGACGCTCAGCCCACTGCCCACCGGGCTCAATCCGACCGGTTGGGCGTTCGGCGAACCGCTGCGCGCCTCCAACGTGTACCGGATGCTGGAGCACGCCGAGCCGGGGGTGCGCTACGTCGAGTCGGTCCGGTTCGTGGTGGACGAGGCCCCCGACGCGCAGGTCCGTGCCCTCGCCGTCGACCAGTACCAGGCCCGCACCTGGTACGCCGGCCGGGGACCGGTGCTGTTCCGCTCGTCCAACGCCGGGGTCGGCTGGGAGCCGGCCGGCCGGTTCGACGACGACGAGACGGTCGTGCGGGTCGGCCCCGCCCCGGCCCCGGTACGTCCCGGCGTGGTGGCCCGCCCCGGCGCAGTGGCGGTGGTCACCACCCGGGCGGCGGGTGGGTCCCGGGTGCACCTGAGCACCGACCTCGGCGAGACCTGGTCCCCGCTGACCGGTCTGGACTCGCGGATCACCGACCTGGCCTGGATCGACCGGGACGGCGCGGGCGCGCTCCTGCTGGCCACCGACACCGGCCTGTACGAGGTCTCGCTGCTGCCCGGGGCGGTGCCGTTGCAGATCCTGGTCGACGCGGCCGACGCCGACCGGGGCTTCTACGCCGTCCGGTCCTTCGTCTCCGAGCGGGGTGCGCCGGGCGTGGCGGTCGCCGCACAGGCCAGCTTCGGGGTCTACCTGTCCACCGCCGGTGGTCGCCCCGGCAGCTTCACCCACGTCGGGCTGGCCAACGTGGACAACCGCGTCCTCGCCGTGCAGTACGACGGCCCGGCCACCCTGTTGTGGGCCGGCGCGGGCGAACCCGACCCGAAGAAGCCGGGCCAGGGCTGCCACCGCACCCGGCTGTTCGAATCCGACGTGAAGTGGCAGCAGGTGCAGGCCGGTTGGGTCGGCGGCACCTGCCGGGACCTCGCCTTCGTCGGCACCCTGGCGGTCGCCGCCACGCAGAGCGGCGGGGTGGTCCGGCTGGACACCCTGGCCGCGCAGGCGCAGTGGCAACCGGTGACGGTCAACTGCGGCCTGCCGCTGCGGGACCGGACCCGGTTCGTGCCGGTGGACGCGATCGCCGGCACCGCCGCCGGGCCGGGCGGCACCGGGCGGCTGATCCTCGCCGGTGGCGAACGCGGGGTGCACCGCAGCACCGACGCCGTCGACTGGACGGCCAGCGCCAACCAGGCCACCGCCGACGTGGTGACCGTCCCCGACACCTGGCTGCTCTGCTCCGGCGAGCACGACATCGAGGTGGTGGGCCACGATGCGCCGGGCGGCGATTGAGCGGCTGCTGCCGGCGGCCTACCAGCGGGCCGCCGGACCGGGCAGTGTGCTGGGCGCCCTGCTGGACGTGATGGAGGCGCTGCACGCCCCGGACGAGGCGCTGCTCGCCGAGGTGGACGCGCTGTTCGCCCCGTACCGCACGCCGGACGGGTTCGCCGGTTACCTGACCCGCTGGGTGGCGATGGACCACGTGCTCGGTCCACCCCGGCCGGACGCCCCACCGGCGGTGCCCGTCGGGCGGCTGCGGGACCTGGTCGCGCACGGTGCGCTGCTGGCCCGCTGGCGGGGCACCCCGTACGGGATGCGGACCGCGTTGGAGCTGGCCACCGGGGTCACCGGTTTCGTCCTCGACGAACCGGTCGACCGGCCGTTCCACCTGGTGGTCCGGGTGCCGCCGGAGGCAGCCGGACTGCTGACCGTGGTCACCCGGATCGTCGAGGCGGAGAAGCCGGCGGCGGTGACCGCCGAGGTCGTCCTCGCCGACGATCCGCCTGCCGACGCCGAGATCGGGCCCGGTCCGTCCGGTGGCGTGTCCGGGCCTGGTCCGTCCGGTGGTGCGTCCGGCGTCGGCGGCGGGCCGGTGCCGTACGGGCCGGCGGTCGGTCGCGCCACTGTCCCCGCCCCGGGTTCCGTTCCCCCGCCCGGACCGTCGTCTGAGGAGCCGTCATGACCACCGAATGGGCCGTAGTCGCCGCCGCCGGACAGTTCACCCTCGACCCGGCCAACCGGGGCGAGCTGACCTTCACCGTCTCCAACCCGGGAGTCGCGCCGGACACCGTGGTCTTCGACGTCGCACCGGGCGACGGCAGTCAGCGGACCTGGTTCACGGTGGCCGAGCCGCAACGGGTGGTGCCGGGGCAGAACTCGGTGTCGTTCCTGGTCCGCCTGATGGTGCCGGCCGGCACCGCACCCCGGCGGTACGACATGACCGGCTTCGCGTACTCGGCGAACACCGCGCCGGAGGAGAGTTCCCGCTCCAGCGGCCGGGTGACGTACGAGGTCAGGGCGGTCGCCCCGCCGAAGCGGACACCGTGGCCGTGGATCGCGGCGGCGGTGGCGCTGGTGGTGCTGGTCGGCGCGGTGGTCGGTTACCTGCTGACCCGCCCGGACGACGCGCCGGCACCGACCGCAACGCAGGTGGTCGCGGTGGAGGCCGAGGCCCTGCTCCCCGGGGCGAAGACGGAGTCACCGGCGGGGGCCGCGGTGAAGGTGGTCACCCAGCCCGACTGTTGCGGGATCGCCTGGTCCGGTGGCGGGCAGCTGTTCTTCCAGGGGTTGGCGGTGGGTGACCGGGTGAGTCTCACCGTCACCCTGCCGACCGATGCCACCTGGTCGTTCGCCGCTTCCCGGACCACCTCCGCCGACTATGCCAACACCATCTGGCAGCTCGACGGCGTGCAGTTGGGCGGCACCTTCCTCGGCTTCTCGAAGCTGCCGGCGCTGCGGGCCGTCGAGGACGTCGGCACGGTCCGGCTGGGCCGGGGCCCGCACACCCTCACCCTGATCGCCGTCGGCAGGACGCAGGGCACCGAACGGTACTTCGCCGGGGTGGACCTGATCCGGTTCACCGAGCTGCCCGGGGCGGGCACGCCGTGACCGGTCGGCAGAAGCTGCTGCTGGTGACGGTGGCGGTGCTGCTGGTGGCCGCCTTCGTCACCGCGGTCGGGGTGGGCCGCGCCGACCGGGGCGACCCGGCCGACGCCGGTGCACTGGGCTGGCTGGGCCGGCTCGGCGGGGGCGGCAGCGCACTCGACCCGGCGACGGTCCGGGCCGACTGTGACCGTACGGGCGACGTGCTGACCTTCGTCGGTGGGTGCGTGCTGCGGGTGGCCGACCCGGGCGCGCTGCGCACCCTGGTCCTGCGCAGCGCGGCGGCCTTCACGGTCGCCGCCCCCGCGCCCGGCGACGCCGACCTGACCGTACGCGACGACGTCACGCCCACCGACGGAGGCGGGGCCGTCGCGAAGATCGCCGTCGACCGGGCCACCGAGGTCGACCTGGGCTGCCCGGGAGGTGCCTCGTGCACGGTCACCATCGCCACCTCGTGACCCGGCACCCGTCCGGGCCCGGAATGGGCCGCAACGAGATGGACCGGACCGGGACAGCCCACCGGGGTAGGCCGGACCGGCCAGGACTGGACCGGGGCGGTGTCGGAGCGGAGGGAGGCCGGGTGTGGGCGAGTTGCGCAAGCCGTTCCTGCTGTTGGCGCTGCTGGCGGTGGCGCTGGTGGTGGGATTGGAACTGGGGTCGTCGCTGCTCACCGGCGGCGGCGAGGCGGGTGGGGCGCTGCTGACCAGCGCCCGGGACCTGGGCGTGGATGTCGGCGACGTGGGCGGGATCAGTGAGCCCTCCGGGCGGGGCACCGGCTACCTGGCGCTGATCGACATGGTGGCGTTGTGGACGACCGGGCTGTTCTGCCTCAGCCTGGTGCTCTCCGACCGGGTGCAGGGCCGGGTGCAGGGGGTGGCCACCCTGGTCTTCTCGATCCTGCTGCTCCTGGCCTCGCTGGTGCTGCTGGTGATCGCCTTCGTCGAGTTGACGGTGATGGTGTCGCTCTTCCTGGCCGTGCCCTTCGGCACCCTGGCCTACCTGGCGCTGTGGGGGTTCTTCCCGGTCGGCGAGGCCAGCCTGCTGCTCGGTCTGGTGCTGCTGTTGAAACTGGTCTGGGGTGGGCTGCTGCTGCTCGCCCAGCCCCGGTTCCTCCAGAACAAGGGTTTGGTCCTGCTGGTGCTGACCACCCTGGTGTGCACGGTCGTGCTGGAGTTCCTGCACCGGCTGGTGCCGGTGATCCTGGTCAGCATTCTCGACGACGTCGGGGCCCTGGTCTTCGCGGTCGTGGCCATCGTCTGGGGCCTGGTGCTGTTGATCGGCTCCATCCCCGCCATCGTCAAGGCCGTCCGCGTCACCGCCACCGTCCGATGACCCGACCGGTCGGCAGGGGATCGGTCGGCCATCGCCGGTCCGGCGGGGATCGGTCGGCCATCGCCGGTCCGGCGGGGATCGGTCGGCGCGCTGCGGGTCAGTGGGAAAGCCGCCCATCGTGGTGAGCCGGCGGCGGGGCATGGCAAGGCACGGACCGGTATGCCTGTCCGTCATATTCATGCCGCAGAGGCATACCGCTCCCTGAGGGAAACCACCTGCCTTCCACTACTCTGCGTGAAGCCGATTCCGCCCGGCCGAAGCCCAGGCACCTGCACGTCCCAGGCGACCCCGACCGACCACGACCGACCGGCCGGCCGGCGGACCCGGCGGCCAGCATCGTCCGCCACCGTGGCAGGGCGGACGTGCCCACCAGGCCCGGCTCCGATCGGGTCAGGACACGTGGGCCCGGTAGGCGTCGATGGTCGCGGCGAGGATCTCCGGGCCGGGCCGGGACCAGAGCGCCGCCTGGAACACCTCGACCTCGACCGGCCCGGTGTACCCGGCGGCGTCGACCGCCGCACGCAGCCGGCGCAGCTCCACACAGCCTTCCCCGGGCAGCGCCCGACCGAGCAGTACGCCCTCCGGCAGCGGGGTGACCCAGTCCGCCGCCTGGAACGCGGCGATCCGGTCGCCGGCCCGGGCGATCTGCGCGTACACCGTGTCGTCCCACCACACGTGGTAGGTGTCGACCACCACCCCGACCACCGCCGGGTCGAACCGTTCGGCGATGTCGAGCGCCTGGCCGAGGGTGGCGATCACACACCGGTCGGCGCTGAACATCGGGTGCAGCGGTTCGATGGCCAGCCGTACCCCGGCCGCCGCCGCCTCGTCGGCCAGGGCGGCGACGGCGTCGGCGACCTGCCGGCGGGCCCCGTCGACGTCCCGGCTGCCGGGCGGCAGCCCACCGGAGACCAGCACCAGTTCCCGGCTGCCGAGGGTGGCCGCCTCCTCGATGGCCCGCCGGTTCTCGTCCCACCAGTCCGGGGCGGTGAAGAACCCGCCCCGGCACAGCGAGGTGACGGTCAGCCCGGCGTCCCGGACCAGCCGGGCCGCCCGCTCGACGCCGAATTCCTGGACGGGTTCGCGCCACAGGCCGATGCCGGGCACCCCGGCCGCCGCGCAGCCGGCGACCGCCGCGGCCAGCGGCCAGTGCTGGGCGGTGGCCTGGTTGAACGAGAACCGTTCCAACCCGGTCGCCACGCCACCGCCAGGCACCGCACCACCACCGGCCGCCGCCCCGGTCACTGGGTCACCCCGGCCACGGTGAAGTACGCCCGCGCCCGCGCGGCGGCCAGCTCCGCGTCGGGCAGCAGGCCGGCGTCGTCGGCGAGGACGAGCAGCCGGGCCAGGTGCGCCGGGGACCGGCCGGACTGCTGCCCGGCCAGCATGGTGAAGTGCTCCTGGTGCCCGGCCAGCCAGGCGAGGAACACGATGCCGGTCTTGTAGAACCAGGTCGGCGCGGCGAACAGGTGCCGGGCCAGCGGCAGGGTCGGGGCGAACACCGCGTCGTACCGGCCCAGGTCACCGGCGTCGAGGGCGGCGAGCGCGGCGGCGGCGGCCGGCGCGATGGCGGCGAAGACGCCGAGCAGCGCGTCGGAGTGACCCTGCGCGTCGCCCCGGATCAGCTCCGGGTAGTGGAAGTCGTCGCCGGTGTAGAGGCGTATCCCGGCGGGCAGGCGACGGCGCAGTGCGACCTCCCGGTCGGCGTCGAGCAGGGACACCTTGATCCCGTCGACCTTCCCCTGGTGTTGCTTGATCAGGTGCAGCACCGTCTCGGTGGCCTCGTCGAGGTCGGTCGAGCCCCAGTAGCCGGCCAGCGCCGGGTCGAACATGTCGCCCAGCCAGTGCAGCACCACCGGTTGGTCGGCGGCGGTGAGCAGCTCGTCGTACACCCGTAGGTAGTCGTCGGGGCCGGTGGCGGCGGCGGCCAGGTGACGGCTGCACATCAGCACCGGGCGGGCGTCGGCGGCGGTGACGTCGGCGAGTTGCTCGGCGTACGCCCGGATCACCTGGGGCACCGTGGCCGGGCCGGGTGGGAGCTGGTCGGTGGCGACCCCGGCGACGATCCGGCCGCCGACCGCGCGGGCCTCGGCGGCGCTGCGCCGGATCAGCTCCCGGGTGGCCGGGTGGTCCAGGCCCGCGCCGCGCTGTGCGGTGTCCATCGCCTCGGCCACTCCCAGCCCGTACGACCAGAGGTGGTGCCGGAAGGCGAGGGTGCGGTCCCAGTCGACGGCGGCCGGGGCGCCCGGCACGTTCTCCGCGCGCGGGTCGGCGACGACGTGCGCCGCGGCGTACGCCACCCGGCTGGTGGACGGGCCGGTGGGCCGGGCGTGGCCCGTGCCCCCGCGCAGCCGGTGGGTGCCGCCGTCGGGCAGCCGGACGGTGGCGGTCACCGGGACAGCTCCGGCACCTCGACGCGGCGGCCCTCCCGCGCGGAGCGCAGCCCCAGCTCGGCCAGTTGCACCCCGCGCGCCCCGGCCAGGAAGTCCCAGGCGAACGGGGATCCGGTGACGACGTGCCGCAGGAACGCCTCCCACTGCACCTTGAACCCGTTGTCGAACTCCTCGTTGTCGGGCACCTCGGTCCACTGGGCGCGGAAGTCCTCGGTGGCGGGCAGGTCGGGGTTCCACACCGGTTTGGGGGTGACCGCCCGGTGCTGGACCCGGCAGCGGCGCAGCCCGGCGACGGCGCTGCCCTCGGTGCCGTCGACGTGGAACTCGACCAGTTCGTCGCGGTGCACCCGGGTGGCCCAGGACGAGTTGAGCGCGGCGACGATCCCGCCGTCGAGTTCGAAGATCCCGTAGGCCGCGTCGTCGGCGGTGGCGGGGTAGGGGCGGCCGGCCTCGTCGACGCGCTCGGGGATGTGGGTGGCGGCGAGGCAGGTGACCGCGCGGACCGGGGCGAACAGCTCCTCCAGCACGTACTGCCAGTGCGGGAACATGTCCATCACGATGCCGCCGCCGTCCTCGGTGCGGTAGTTCCACGAGGGCCGCTGGGCGGGTTGCCAGTCACCCTCGAACACCCAGTAGCCGAACTCGCCGCGGATGGACAGGATGCGGCCGAAGAAACCGCCGTCGATCAGCCGGCGGAGCTTGCGCAGCCCGGGGAGGAAGAGTTTGTCCTGCACGACGCCGGTGCGGATGCCCGCGGCGTCGGCGGCCCGGACCAGTTCGAGCGCGGCGGCGCTGGACTCGGCGAGGGGCTTCTCGGTGTAGATGTGCTTGCCGGCCTCGATGGCCTGTCGGATCGCCTTCTCCCGTTGCTGGGTCACCTGGGCGTCGAAGTAGATCTCCGCGTCGTCGCGGGCGAGGGCGGCGGCGAGGTCGGTGGTCCAGTCGGTGAGGCCGTGCCGTTGCGCGACCGCCTGCAGGCGGGTCTCGTCCCGGCCGACCAGGATCGGCTCGGGCCAGATCCGGGTGCCGTCGCCCAGCGGCAGTCCACCCTGCTCACGGATCGCGAGCAGGGAACGGACGAGGTGCTGGCGGTAGCCCATCCGACCGGTGACGCCGTTGACGATGATGCCGATCGACCTTCGGGTCATGGGTCGTCCTTCCCCTGTGCACGGTACATAGGTAAGCGCTTTCCTAGCAGCCTAGGTGGCGGCCCGACCACGGGCAAGGGCCCGCCCCGACCGTTGCGGTAACCTGTCCGCTACCGCGCGGCCCGGATCGGGTCCGGACACTTTCGGGGGTGCCCATGGCGACGCTGGCCGATGTCGCCCGTCGCGCCGGGGTCTCCCCCGCCACCGCCTCCCGGGTGATCAACGGCAGCAGCAAGCCCGTCGCCGACAACCTGCGCGAACGGGTGCTGCGGGCCGTCGCCGACCTGCGCTACGTGCCGAACGCGCACGCCCAGCTGCTGGCCCGCCCGCAGCGCAGCGTGGTCGGCGTGGTGGTGCACGACGTATCCGACCCGTACTTCGCCGAGCTGACCCGGGGGCTGCAACGGGTCGCCACCGACCACGGCCGGCTGGTCATCATCTGCAACAGCTACCGCGACCCGGAACGCGAGCTGGAGTACGTGGAGATGCTGCGCGCCCAGCAGGTCGCCGCGATCGTGCTGGCCGGTTCCGGCTACCACGACGCCACCTTCACCGCCCGGCTCGCCGAGAAGCTGGCCGCCTACGAGACGACCGGTGGCCGGGTGGCGGTGGTGGGCCGGCACGAACACCCGGGCGACGCGGTGATGCCGGCCAACACCGACGGCGGCCGGCTGCTCGGCACGGAACTGCTGCGCCGGGGGCACACCCGGATCGGGGTGGTCGCCGGCCCGCAGGTGCTGACCACGATCACCGACCGGCTCGACGGGCTGCGGGCCGCGCTCGCCGAGGGCGGCCACCCGCTGCCCGCCGAGCGCATCCGCTACGCCGACTTCGACCGCGACGGTGGCGCCCGCGCCGCCGGTGAACTGCTCGACGCCGTCCCCGGGTTGACCGCCCTGGTGGCGTTGAACGACTCGATGGCCGTCGGTGCGCTGACCCTGCTGCGCGCCCGCAACGTCGCGGTGCCCGGGCAGGTCTCGGTGGTGGGCTTCGACGACATGCCGGTCGCCGCCGACGTCACCCCGGCGCTGACCACCGTCCGGCTGCCGCTGGTGGAGCTGGGCGCGCGGGCGATGACCCTGGCCCTGGGCCCGGCGGCGGACCGGCCCCGGGTCGAGGTGCTGCCGGCCACCCTGGTCGTCCGGGACAGCCTCGGCCCCGCCCCGGACTGATCCGCCCGCACCGGGCAGGCACCACGGCGGGTGGGTGGGCGGGGTCGGCACCGGCTCAGGCCGGGGTCGTCGCCAGCTCGGCGAGCCGGTCGATCTGCCGAGGGTCGGACAGCGCCGAACCCACCGCCACCACCCGCACCCCGGCGGCGAGGAAGTCGGCGGCGTTACCGGCGTCGATCCCACCGGTCGCCACGAACCGCAGCTCCGGCAGCGGGCCGGCGACCGCCTTGAACCACTGTGGGCCGAGGCTGACCGCCGGGAACGCCTTGAGCCAGATCAGCCCGTGGTCGAGCGCGAGCTGCGCCTCGGTGGGGGTGGCCACCCCGGGCAGGTGCGGGATGCCGTAGCTGACCGCCGCGTCGGCCACCGCCAGGTCCAGCCCGGGGGCGACGGTGAACGCCGCCCCGGCGCTGGCGGCCTGCCGGACCTGGGCGGGGGTGCGCACCGTGCCGGCGCCGACCCGCCGGCCCCGGTCCTTGCCGGCCTCCACCGCCGCCCGCAGGGACAGCGTGGCGTCGGGGGTGCGGATCGGCACCTCGACCACGTCGATGCCGAGGTTCCAGGCCCGTTGGGCGAGCCGGACGGTCTCCGCCGGCGGCAGGTCCCGCAGGATCACCATCACCCGCGCGGTGCCGAACAGGGGTGCGAAGTCGTGCGCGGTCATCGACCGTTCCTTCCGGTGGCGGGGGTGGGGAGCAGTCCGGCGTCGACCAGGTCCAGGCTCGCCCAGTCCCCCGCCGGCAGGGCCAGGAGCCGGTCGGCCAGCGCCCGGCGCGGTGGCGGGGCGGTGTCCCCGGCCACGGTCAGGGCGGGGGCCGCGCAGAGGTGCCCGAGCCGCAGGCAGTGCTCCAGGTCGAGGCCGCGCAGCAGCCCCGACAGGCAGCCGGCGGCGAACGCGTCGCCGGCCCCGACCGGCTCGTGCACCGGCACCCGCAGCGCGGGGACGAAGACGTCCGGTCCGCCGCGGGGCAGCGCGGTGACACCGACGTCGGCGTCCTTGACCACCACCAGTTCCGGACCGGGCAGCAGGTCGCGTACGGCGTCCGGAGCGGTGACGCCCCACAGGGCGCGGGCCTCGTCGAGTCCGACGAGGACCACGTCGGCGGCGTCGGCGAGCCCGCGTAGCACCGGCGCGGCGGTCTCCGCCGACCACAGCCGGGCCCGGTGGTTGACATCGAAGGTGACCCGGGCGGCGGGCAGTGGCCGGTCGGTGAGCGCCCGGCGCACCAGGGCCGCACAGGACGGCGAGAGGGCCGCGGTGATCCCGGACAGGTGCAGCAGCCGGGTCCCGGCCAGCGCCGGGTCGTCCAGCACCTGCGGGTCGAGGTGGGACGCCGCCGAGCCGGACCGGTAGTAGTGCACGGCGGTGCCGCCGGGCATCGGGTCCTTGAGGTAGACGCCGGTCGGGGCGGTCGGGTCGACGGTGACCAGGCGGGTGTCCACGCCGGTGGCGGCGACGTGCCGCAGCACCCGCCGACCGAACGGGTCGTCGCCGACCCGGCTCACCCACGCCGTCCGGTGGCCGAGCCCGGCGAGCGCGGAGGCCACGTTGGACTCGGCACCGCCGACGGAGACGCCCAACCGGTCGGCCCGGTCCAGCGGACCCGTCGGATCGGGGCTGAGCACCACCATCGACTCGCCGACGGTGACCACCTCCGGCCCGACCGACGCCTGCTCAGCCGACCGGTCGGCGGACAGTCCCGTGGCCGGCCGGTCGGCGGACACTCCCGTGGCCGGCCGGTCGGCGGTCACACCGGCTCCGCGGCGGCGAGCAGGGCGACCACGCCGGCCCGGTCGCGTACCCCGTCGGCGACCAGCACCCGGTGCCGGCCGGCGCGGCGGCCACCGGCGGGCACCACGGCCGGCCGGTCGAAGGCGAAGGCGACGCAGACCCCCGGGTACATCGCGGTCCGCACGAACCACCTGTCGCCCAACCCGAGGCCGGTGAAGACCAGGGTGTACGCCCCACCGTCCGGCGCGACGCCGGTCAGCGCGACCCAGCGGGCGGCGCTGCCGTTGGCCGCCTGCTCCCCGTCGGCGTCGGCGGTGAACGTGACCGGCTCCCCGTCGGCGACGGCCCGCCAGAAGAACCCGCCGTAGCCGGCCCCGTCGGGTCGCCCGTTGGTGGCCGGGCTGCCCAGATGGACGTCCCGATCGGTGGGGGCGGTGAGGGTGTAGTCGACGTCGAGGGCCCAGGCGTCGGGGGCCACCGGGGTCGCGGCGAGCCGGCGGTGCTCGGTGAGCAGCACCCCGCCGTCGCGGTCACGCCACTGCAACACGTGCGCCAACCGGTCCGGGGTGCGTTCGCGCCACCGCGTGTGGGCAATCACCCCGTGGTCGTCGCGCCAGGTGTAACCGGTGTCCCGGACGTACGTCCGGCCACCCCACAGGTTGGTGCCGGCGACGTCCTGCACCGCCAGCGACGCCCCGAGGTGCCAGACGTGGTCGGCGGGCAGGGCGTCGGTGACCGGGGTGCCGGCCAGCGTCCGCACCGGGTGCAGGTAGGGCCGGGGCCCGTGCTTCGGGTCCAGGTCGGGGCGCACCACGTACCGGGCCACCTCGACGTCACCGACGTGCAACCGGGGCTCGTCGTCGCCCGGGCCGTCCGGGTCGAACCGGACCTGCGGCCGGGCGGATCCGGTCGGGTCCGCGCCGGGGCGGGCCGGTTCCGGGCCGAGCTGGGCCGGGGTGGGGTGGGGGTGACCGGTCACGGTGCCTCCGTCCGGGTGGTGGACCGGCGGGCGGCGACGGCGTGCAGGGCGGCCAACGCGTAGCCGGCCAGGATCGGCACCGCCACCGGGGTGACCAGTATCCCCAACAGAGCGGCCACCGCGCAGACCCCGCCGGCCGCCGCCCAGGTCCCCGGCCGGGCCAGGCCGGTCCGGGCGGCGACTCGGGCCGCGGCCCGAAAGCCCCGGCCGCCGGTACGACCGATCGCCACCACGGTCAGCCCGGCGTACCCGGCCAGCGCGGCGGTGACCACGGCGGTGCCGGCCAGCGCGACGCCGCCACCGGGCACCCGGCCGGTGGCCAGCGCCACCAGGTCGACGCCGAGCGCGACGGCGACGGCCACCCCGACGGCGCTGGCCACCAGGCCGGCGGGCAGGGCCCGGCCGAACCGGGACAGCGTGGTGCGCAGGTCCGGCCAGCCGCCGAGGGTCAGCCGGTCGTGTACGGCGGCGCTGGCGGTGGCCAGGGCCGGTGCGAGGGTGAGCACCGGCAGCGCGGCCAGCGTCACGGCGAACCCGAGCAGCGCCAGGTCGGTGGCGTCGCGCAGGGTGTCGCGCCAGTCCCGGCGCAGGGGCGCCTCGGCCGGCTCCGTCACCGGTACGGCGGTCATCCCTTCAACCCGCTGGTGTTGATGCCCTCGACCAGCATCCGTTGGAAGGCCAGGAAGAACAGGAAGACCGGCAGCAGCGACAGCACCGACATGGCGAACATCGGGCCGACCGCGCTCTGGCTGGTGGAGTCGATGAACAGGGTCAGCGCCACCGGGACGGTGTAGTCGTCCAGGCTGGACAGGAAGACCAGTTGCCGGAAGAAGTCGTTCCAGGTCCAGATGAACGAGAAGATCGCGGTGGTGACCAGCGCCGGGCGGCTCAGCGGCAGGATGACGTGCCGGAAGATGCCGTACGGGCTGGCACCGTCGATCTTGGCGGCCTCGTCGAGTTCGCGCGGGATGCCCCGCATGAACTGCACCATGAGGAACACGAAGAACGCCTCGGTGGCCAGGAACTGCGGGATGAGCAGCGGCAGGTAGGGCCACTCCCCGCCGACCAGGCCCAGGCTGCGGAACAGGATGTACTGCGGCACGATCAGCACGTGGCCGGGCAGCAGCAGGGTGCCGATCATGACGGCGAACCAGACCCCCCGCAGCCGGAACCGCAACCGGGCCAGGGCGTACGCGGCGAGCAGGCAGGAGGCCGCGTTGCCGACCACGGTCAACAGGCTGACCATGGCGCTGTTGAGGAAGAACGTGCCGAAGCTGAGGTCGAAGTTGCCCCAGCCGGCGGTGTAGTTGCCCGGGGTGAACCGCTCGGGCAGCAGACCGATGTTGTTGACGATCTCTTCCTGCGACTTGACCGAGGTGCCCACCATCCACAGCAGCGGATAGAGCACCACCGCCACGATCACGATCAGGATCAGCAGGCGTACGGCCTGCCGGCCGCCCTGCCGGCGACGGCCGGGCCGCCGCGCCGTCGAGGTCACCGCCACCATCACTTCTCCCCGTCGGAGTAGTGCACCCAGAACCGCCCGGTGCTGAAGAAGACCACGGTGATCAGGCCGATCGCGATCAGGAACACCCAGGCCATCGCGGAGGCGTAGCCCATCTCCAGGTCGGTGAAGCCTGCGATGTAGAGCTTCAGGGTGTACATCAGGGTGGAGTCGACCGGGCCGCCGGTGCCGTTGCTGAGCACGAAGGCGGCGGTGAAACCCTGGAACCCGTTGATGGTCTCCAGCACCAGGTTGAAGAAGATGACCGGGGAGAGCATCGGCAGGGTGACGTGCCAGAACTGCGACCACCGGCTGGCGCCGTCGACGGAGGCGGCCTCGTACAGCTCGGTGGGCACCTGCTTCAACCCGGCCAGGAAGATCACCATCGGGGCCCCGAACTGCCAGATCGCCAGCACCATCAGGGTTTGCAGCGCCCAGTCCGGGTCGCTGACCCAGGGCAGTCCTTCGATGCCGAACAGCGCGAGAAACGAGTTGAACGCGCCGTCCCGGTTGAACATGTTGACCCAGACGATGGCCAGCGCGACGCTGCCACCGAGCAGGGACGGCAGGTAGAACAGCGCCCGGAACAGGCCCACCCCCCGCCAGGCCTTGTTGAGCAGCAGCGCCACCCCGAGCGCTGCGGCCAGCTTCAACGGTACGGCCACCAGGGCGAAGGTCAACGTGACCCGGACCGCGTGCCAGTACGACGGGTCGGCGGTGAACATCCGCTCGTAGTTGGCAAGCCCCACCCACTGCACCTCGGACAGCGGGGTGAGGATGTCGTAGTTGGTGAAGCTCAGCCAGAGCGAGAGCAGCATGGGGATCGCCGTGACGCCCATCAGTCCGATGAGCCAGGGCGAGAGGAATACGTAACCCGCCAGTCCTTCGGCGTGCCGGTTCCGCCCACCCCGACGCCGGTTGGCGCGGGGGCGGGCGGAACCGGTGCGTCCGGTCCGGCCGGGGGCCGTGGTGAGGGCCACGGGGCCGGCTCCTTTCGTCGACCGCGATCCGTCGATCAGGCGATCGCGGACTTGCAGGCGGCGATGAACTGCTCCGCCGCCTGGGCCGGGGTGGCCCGCTTGTACTGGACGTTCTCGGCGGCCTTGACCAGCTCGGACTTGACCTTGCTGTGCCCCTTGATCGGCACCTGCGGCGACTGGCCGAACTTCTGCGCCAGCTCGGTCTCGACCTGGATGGACTGCTTCATCGCCGGGTCGGTCACCGTCTCACTGACCTTGGCCCGCAGGTCCATGTTCGACGGCAGCCCCCGGTCGGTGCCGAGCAGCGCCGCCGCCTCCGGGTCGTTGGCCAGGAAGTTGATCACGTCGACGGCGGTGTCGCGGTGCTTGCTGCTCTTGAACACCGACCAGTACATCGAGGCGCGGGCCCACTGGGCGCTCGGGTCACCCGGGTAGGCGACGACGCCCAGCTCGTCCTTGGTGTTCTTCTTCAGGTCCGGCATCTGGTTGACCCACACCCAGGAGGTCGCGGCCTTGCCGGTGACCACCAGCTGCTTGGTCACGTCGCTGGCGTTGCCCTCGTGGATCACGTCGGGGGTGGGGGTGGCGCCCCGGTCCCGGGCGCCCTTCCACAGCTCGAACCACTTCGTCACGTCCTCGGCGGTGAAGCCCAGGTCCTTGCCGTTGTAGAGGTCCTTGCCCTGCTGGCGCAGCCACACCCAGAACGCCTTGTAGTCGGCGCTCGGGTCCTGGGTGCCGGGGATCTTGGTCCGCTTGGCCACCTGCTCGGCCCAGGCGATGTGCTCCTCCCAGCTCTGGCCGGTGGTCGGTTCCGGGAGTCCGTTCTTGGCCAGGAGGGTCTTGTTGTAGACCAGGCCCTGGGTGTTCTCGCCGGAGGCCACCCCGGCCAGCTTGCCGTCGACGACGCCGTACTCCAACAGGCTCTTGGGGAACTTGGACACGTCGAGCTTGCCGGAGTCCTGGTAGCTCTTGAGGTCGAGCACGGTGCTGCGGCCGGCGTACTCGGACAGGTAGTTGTCGTCGATCTGGAACAGGTCCGGCGGGTTGCCGCCGGCGGTGAGGGTGGCCAGCTTGTCGAAGTAGCCCTGGTTGGCCTGCCAGGTCTTCTCGAAGGTCACGTTCGGGTGCTTCTTGGTGTAGAGGGCGAGGGCGTCCTCGGTGAGCTTGGCCCGCGCCTCACCGCCCCACCAGAAGATGGAGAGCTTGATCTGGCCGTCGGCACCGGCGTCGTCGTCGCCGCAGGCCGCCGCGCCGAACATCAGCGGTACGGCGACGGCGGCGGCGACCAGGCCGCGCAGGAATCGACGACGGGGTGCGGGGGTACGGTGGTGCGGCTCGGCCGGCGTGCCGGCGGTGGGGGACGTTGCGGGGTGCATGCGCTCACTCCTCGGGCTAGGAGGCGACGACGCCACCGGTGGTCACGGTCGGGCTGCCCGGGTCCGCAAGGCGATGCGGGCCCGGGCCATCCGGAACGGATCCGGGACGGGATCGACCGGGTAGGGGTCCGGTCGAGTCGCGAATGACCAGTTCGGTCTGGAGCATTACCTGTGCGGTGGTGCGTCGGTCGCCGACGGCCGCTGCCCGTCCCCCGCCGCGGGGGCGGAGTTCGGAGTCGTGTTGCAGCAGCATGTCGACGGCCGTCCGGCCGGCGGCCGCGGTTGGCGTGGCCACCGTCGTCAACTTGGGGCGGGTGAGTCGGCTCAGCGCGATGTCGTCGACGCCGACCACGCTGACGTCCTGCGGCACCCGGATGCCGAGGTGGTCGAGCCCCTCGATCAGCCCGATCGCCATCAGGTCGTTGTAGGCGAGCACGGCGGTGACGCCGCTGTCGCGTACCTGGGTGGCCAGTGCGCTGCCGCCGGTCTCGGTGGGCGGGTTCGGCCCGAGCACGGTCAACTCGGCCCCGCCGGAGCGGGCGGCGGCCCCGGCCGCCCGGCGCATCTGCTGGTTGGTCCAGGAGCCGCGCGGGCCGCCGAGCAGGGCGAGCTGCCGGTGGCCGAGGCCGAGCAGGTGCTCGATCGCGGCGCGGGCCCCCTGGCCGACGTCCATCATCACGCAGGGCAGGCCGGTGACCTGCCGGTTTATCACCACCACCGGGACTTCCCGGCTGACCTGCTCGATCAGCGCGTTGCTCATCCGGGGGCTGCACAGCAGCACCCCGTCGACCTGCTTGGCCAGCGCGTGGACCAGCTCCTCCTCGGCGGCCGGGTCCTCGTTGGTGTCGGCCACGAAGACGTGGTAGTCGCGGTGCCGGGCCTGCCCCTCGGCCGCCTTGATCAGCGGTGGGAAGAACGGGTTGGCGATGTCGGCGATGATCAGGCCGATGTTGTGGGTCCGGCCGGTGATCAGGGCGCGGGCGGCCCGGTTGGGGCGGTAGCCGAGTTCCTCGGCGCAGGCCAGCACCCGGACCCGGGTCTCCGGGTTGACCAGGTGGGGTGCGGAGAAGGTGCGGGACACCGTGGAGATGTGCACGCCCGAGGCCCGCGCGACGTCGCGGATGGTGGCTGGCACGGGCGGCCCTCTCGTCGATGGTGTGGTCGGGGTCACGTGGGTGCCGCCAATTAATGCAAACGGTTGCTCCACTGTCAACGGGAGTTTGTTACAGGTCGATTGCGGAGGCGCTCCCGCCATGCCCCTTTAAGCCCACGAAACGGGATCTATGACACGGGATTGGCATCGATCGTTGACGTGCTCTTCATCGCCGTGGTTTCTTCACTGCAAACCTTTGCAGCAACCGGGGAGGTCCACCCGATGTCACCACCAGCGGCGTCCCGCCGCCGGCACGCCCTGGTCGGCACCGGGGCGCGAGCCGAGATGTTCGTCCGCGCCCTGGTCACCGAGCACGCCGACACCGCCGAGCTGGTCGCCTTCGCCGACGTCAACCAGACCCGGATGGACGCGCACAACCGGTGGCTGACCGAGCTGGGCCACCCGCCCGTGCCGACCTACCGGGCCGACGACTTCACCGCCATGCTCGCCAAGGAACGGGTCGACGTGGTCCTGGTGACCAGCGTCGACGTCACCCACGACGAGTACATCGTGGCGGCCCTGCGGGCCGGCTGCGACGTGGTCACCGAGAAACCCATGACCACCGACGCTCCCCGCTGCCGACGCATCCTCGACGCGGTCGCCGAGACCGGCCGGCAGGTCACCGTCGCCTTCAACTACCGCTACAACCCGTTGCACGAGCAGGTCCGGCGGCTGCTCGCCGACGGCGCGGTCGGCGAGATCGGCTCGGTGCACTTCGAGTGGCTGCTCGACGTACGGCACGGCGCGGACTACTTCCGCCGCTGGCACCGGGACAAGGCCAGCTCCGGCGGGCTGATGGTGCACAAGGCCAGCCATCACTTCGACCTGGTCAACTGGTGGCTCGACGCCACCCCCGTCGAGGTGTACGCGGCCGGGCGGCTGTTCTTCTACGGCGACGACGGCCGCCGGCACGGCTACGCCCGCGACTACGACCGGGCGCACGACTCCCCCGCCGCCACCGACGACCCGTTCGCCCTGCGGCTGGCCGAGCACCCCCGACTGCGGGAGCTCTACCTCGACGCCGAGGGTGAGGACGGCTACCACCGCGACCAGAACGTCTTCGCCCCCGGCGTCACCATCGAGGACGACATGGCGGTGCTGGCCCGCTACTCCACCGGCGCGACGATGACCTACCACCTCACCGCGTACGCCCCCTGGGAGGGCTACCGGGTGATGGTCAACGGCAGCCGGGGCCGGCTCGAACTGGAGGTCACCGAGAGCGACTTCGTCAGCCCGGCCGCCGCCGGTGCGCTCAAGGGGGCGGCCCTGCACGGCGACGAGGCCGCCGCCGAGCACGGCGAGGCCACCCTGACCCTGCGCCCGTTCTGGGCCCCGCCCACCCGGATCCCCGTCGAGGGCTACACCCGGCAGGGCCACGGCGGCGCGGACACCCGGATGACCCGGGTGATCTTCGGTGGCGAACCGGACCCGCTGGACCGGGCCGCCACCGCCCACGACGGGGCACTGGCCCTGCTCACCGGCCTGGCCGCCAACCGGTCCTTCGCCACCGGCGACCCGGTGCGCGTCGCCGACCTGCTCACCCTGCCCTGACCGCTGCCGGCCGACCCTGCACCCACCCTGACCCGTTGCGGCCCAGCCACCTGCCTAGCCCGGCCGTTGCGGCCCACCCCACCACCGCCCCCGCCCTGATCCGCCGACCCGCCGCCCGCATCCGAGGAGTCCCCCGACGTGCCGACCTCTCCTGACCTGCTCCTGCCGACCGACCCGGGCGTCCGGGCCATCGCCCGCGAGCTGTACGCCCTGGCCGGGCCGCAGCCGATCATCTCGCCGCACGGGCACGTCGACCCGGCGCTGCTGGCCGAGGACCAGCCCTTCCCGGACCCGGCCCGGCTGCTCATCGTGCCCGACCACTACCTCACCCGGATGCTGCTCAGCCAGGGCGTCCCCCCGGCCGAACTGGGCGTGCCCAGCGTCGACGGCAGCCCGGTGGAGACCGACGGCCGGACGATCTGGCGGCGCTTCGCCGCGCACTGGCACCTGTTCCGGGGCACCCCGTCCCGACTGTGGCTGGAACGCACCTTCAGCGAGGTGTTCGGGGTGGACACGGCGCTGACCCCGGACACCGCCGACGCCGTCTACGACGAGGTGGCCGCCCGGCTGGCCGAGCCGGAGTACCGGCCCCGGGCGCTGTTCGAACGGTTCCGGATCGAGGTCCTCGCCACCACCGAGTCGCCCCTGGACGACCTCGCCGCGCACGCCAAGCTCGCCGCCGACGGCTGGGGCGGGCCGGGTGGCCGGGTGGTCACCACGTTCCGCCCGGACAACGTGGTCGACATGGAGTTCGACGGTTGGGCCGACAACGTGGCCCGGCTCGGCGAGGTGGCCGGCGTCGACACCGGCACGTACGCCGGTTACCTGGACGCGCTGCGGGCCCGCCGGGCGGCGTTCGTCGCGGCCGGCGCGACCTCCTCCGACCACGGCCACCCCACCGCGCGCACCCTGGCGCTGACCGTCGACGAGGCGGCCCGGCTCTACGACAGGGGCCGGCGCGGGCTGGCCGACGCCGCCGACGCCGAGACGTTCCGGGCGCACATGCTGGTGGAGTTCGCCCGGATGTCCCTCGACGACGGGCTGGTGCTGCAACTGCACCCCGGGGCGGTGCGCAACCACAACCGCCGGCTGTACGCCCGCCACGGCCGCGACGTCGGCGGCGACGTCCCGCACGCCACCGAGTACGTGCACGCGCTCGCCCCGCTGCTCGACGCGTACGGCAACGACCCGCGGCTGCGGGTGGTGCTCTACACCCTCGACGAGTACACGTTCACCCGGGAGCTGGCCCCGCTGGCGGGCGGCTACGCCGCGCTCTACCTCGGGGCGCCCTGGTGGTTCCTGGACTCCCCGGAGGTGCTGCGCCGGTTCCGGGAGGCGGTCACCGAGTCCGCCGGGTTCTACAACACCGCCGGGTTCGTCGACGACACCCGCGCGTTCTGCTCCATCCCGGTCCGCCACGACGTGGCCCGCCGGATCGACGCCGGTTTCCTGGCCCGCCTCGTCGCCGAGCACCGGTTGACCGAGGACGAGGCCGCCGAGACGGTCGTCGACCTGGCGTACCGGCTGCCCAAGAAGGTCTTCAGGTTCGGAGGGTCCGCATGAGCACCAGGATCACCGACGTCGACGTGCACGACGTCCGGTTCCCCACCGCGGCGGCCGGCGACGGCTCCGACGCGATCAACCGGGGTGACTACTCGGCCAGCTACGTGGAGCTGCGCACCGACGGCGGCCCGACGGGTGCCGGGTTCACCTTCACCAACGGCCGGGGCAACGAGATCACCTGCGCGGCGATCGAGGCCCTCGCCCACCACGTGCGGGGGCGCACCGTCGAGGAGATCGCGGCCGAGCCGGTGGCGTTCTGGCGCTCGCTCACCGCCGACGTGCAGCTGCGCTGGCTGGGGCCGGAGAAGGGGGTCATCCACATGGCCGCCGGCGCGCTGGTCAACGCGGTCTGGGACCTGCGGGCCAAGCTGGCCGGCAAGCCGATGTGGCGCTACCTCGCCGAGCTGTCCACCGACGAGCTGGTGGCCAACATCGACTTCCACCACATCACCGACGCGCTCACCCCCGACGAGGCGGCCACCCTGCTCGACAAGGGACTGGTCGGCGCGGCGGAACGGCTCGCGGAACTTGAGCAGAACGGTTTTCCGTCGTACACCACGTCGGTGGGGTGGTTGGGGTATCCGGACGAGAAGGTGCGGGCGCTGACCCGCGAGGCGTACGCCCAGGGGTGGCGGGCGATGAAGATGAAGGTCGGCGGCCCGCCGGCCGACGACCTGCGCCGGGCGCGGATCATCCGGGCCGAGATCGGCCCGGACGCGCTGCTGATGATGGACGCCAACCAGGTCTGGGACGTCGACGAGGCGATCACCAACATGACCGCGCTGGCCGAGGTCGACCCGTACTGGATCGAGGAGCCGACGCACGCCGACGACATCCTCGGCCACGCCCGGATCGCCCGCGCGGTGACCGCGCTGACCGACGGCCGGTGCCGGGTCGCCACCGGCGAGGTGGCCGCCAACCGGGTGATCTTCAAGCAGTTGCTCCAGGCCGAGGCGATCGGGGTGATGCAGATCGACGCCTGCCGGGTCGCCGGGGTCAACGAGGTGCTGGCGGAGATCCTGTTGGCGGCGAAGTTCGGGGTGCCGATCTGCCCGCACGCCGGTGGCGTCGGCCTCTGCGAGTACGTGCAGCACCTGGCGATCTTCGACTACCTGCGGGTCGGTGCCAGCCTGGACGGGCGGATGGTCGAGTACGTCGACCACCTGCACGAACACTTCGTCGACCCGGTCCGCACCCGGGGCGGCCGGTACCTGCTGCCCACCGCCCCCGGCTACAGCGCCACCATGCGCCCCGAGTCGATCGCCCGGTTCCGCTTCCCGGACGGCCCGGCATGGCGGTGAACGTCGGCACCGACCGGCTGGGGCTGGCCACCCTGCGCCGGGTGCCCGAGCAGAGCCGACCGCTGATCCGGCCGGGCAGCGTGCCGGCCGGCATCGTCCACCTGGGACTGGGCGCGTTCCACCGGGCCCACCAGGCGGTCTACACCGAGGCCGCGGTCGACGCGGCCGGCGGCGACTGGGGCATCATCGGCGTCGCGCCGCGCAGCACCACGCTGGTCGAGGCCCTCGCGGCGCAGGACGCGCTGTTCAGCGTCACCACGCTGGCCGCCGACCGGTCCGAGACCCGGGTCGTCGGCGCGCTGGCCGGGGTACGGCACGCCGCCAGCGACCCGGCGGCGGTGCTCGCGCTGCTGGCCGACCCGGCGATCCGGGTGGTGACGCTGACGGTGACCGAGAAGGCGTACCACCTGGACCCGGTCTCCGGGGTGCTGCGGGCCGACCCGGAGTTGACCCGCGACCTGACCACCGACCGGCTGCCGGTCACCGTGCCGGGCCTGCTGGTGCGCGGGCTGCTCGCCCGTGCCGCCGCACAGGCGGGGCCGATCGCGCTGGTCAGCTGCGACAACCTGCCGTCCAACGGGCGTCGGCTGCGCGGCCTGGTGCAGCAGTCGCTGGCCCTGGCCGGGGTGCCGGACGCCGTGCTGGACGCCCTCGCCGGGCAGGTGAGCTTCCCCGGCACGATGGTGGACCGGATCGTCCCGGCCAGCACCGACGCGACACTGGCGGACGCCAGCGCCGCGCTCGGGGTGACCGACCTGGCGGCGGTGGCCGCCGAGCCGTACACCCAATGGGTGGTGGAGGACGACTTCCCCGGCGGCCGGCCCCGGTGGGAGCGGGCCGGTGCGGTGCTCACCACCGACGCCGGCCCGTGGGAACGGCTGAAGCTGCGCGGCCTCAACGGCGTGCACTCGGCGGTGGCCTACCTGGGTGCGGTGGCCGGCCGCGAGACGATCGCCGAGGCGCTGGCCCTGCCCGGCCTGACCGACGTGCTGCGCCGGTTCGTCGCCGACGACGTGGCCGAGAGCTTCACCCCACCCGACGGGGTACGGGTCACCGGGTACGGCGACGAGGTGCTGGCCCGCTTCGCCAACCCGGCGATCCGGCACCGCACCCTCCAGGTGGCGATGGACGGGTCGCAGAAGCTGCCGCAGCGGGTCCTGCACACCGCCGTCGACCTGCGCGCACAGGGCCGGCCGGCGTACTGGTCGGCGCTGGTCGTGGCGGCCTGGCTGCGGTTCCTCGACGGGCGGGCCGACGACGGCACGGTGCTGCCGCTGGACGACCCGCTGGCCGACCGGATCACCGCCGCGCTCGCCGCCGCCGGGGGCACCCCCGCCGGCACGGTGGAGGCGCTGTTCGCCCTGCCGGAGGTCTTCCCGGCCGCGCTCGCCGACGACGACGGGTTCCGCACCGACGTCGCCGGCTGGCTGGGCGCGTTGCGTACCCACCCGGTGGCGGCGGTCCTGGCCGGTGCGGCGTGACCGCCCCGGTGCCGCCGGCCGCCGTCGGCGGGCTCGCCGCCCGGGGCGCACCGGCGACGACCACCGGGACACCGCCGGGCTCCCCAGCCGGGACACCGCCGGGCGGCCCGGCCGGGGCCGCCCACCCCGACCAGCCCGCCGGGGCCGGGGTCGCCGTGCCCCGGGTGGCGATCGTCGGCGCGAACGGGCACGGCCGCTGGCACCGGCGGGCGGTGGCCCCGCTGCACGCGGCGGGACGGCTGCGGCTGGTGGCGCTGGTGGACGTACGGCCGATCGAGGACGAGCCGGCCGCGCCGGTGCCCACCGGGACCACCGTGCACACCGACCACCGGGAGATGCTCACCGCCGCCCGCCCCGATGTGGTGATCGTGTGCACCCCGCCGCACACCCACCTGCCGATCGCCCTGGACGTCCTCGCCGCCGGTGCCGACCTGCTGCTGGAGAAGCCTCCGGTGCTGTCCACCGCCGAACACCGGACGCTGGCCGGGGCGCTGGCCGCGACCGGTCGGGCCTGCCAGGTCGGCTTCCAGGCGCTCGGGTCGGTGGCGCTGGCGCAGTTGTCGGCCGCCGTCGGGCAGGGCCGGCTGGGCACCGTCACCGGCATCGGCACGGTCGCCTGCTGGCAACGCCCCGACAGCTACTACGCCCGTTCCCCGTGGGCCGGCCGGCGCACCCTGCACGGCCGACCGGTGCTGGACGGGGCGTTGGCCAACCCGCTGGCGCACGCGGTGATGCAGTGCCTGGCGGTGGCCGAGACGGTGACCGGCGCCCCGGTCCGGCCGGCCCGCATCGAGCTGGAGCGCTACCGGGTCCGGCCGATCGAGGTGGACGACACCGCCACCCTACGGATCGTCACCCCCGGCGGGCCGCCGATCGTGGCGGCGGTGACGCTGGCCGGGGAGGACTTCGTCGCCGGTGAGGTGATCGTCACCGGCACCACCGGGCGGGCGGTGCTGGAGTACCCGACCGACCGGCTGCTGCTGCCCGGTGACCCGTACCCCCGGGAGGTGCCGGGCCGGCAGGGGCTGCTGGCGAACCTGCTCGCCCACCGCGCCGACCCGGACGGCACCCCGCTGATCGCCCCGCTGGCCCGCACCGCACCGTTCACCGCCGTGCTGGAACGGGTGCGGCAGGCCCCCGAGCCGACCCTGCTCGACGGCGACCTGGTCACGGCCGCCGGCAGCGGGCCGGAGCGGGTGGTGACGGTACGCGGGATCAACGCGGTGCTGCGCCGGGCCGCCGAGCAGGGCGCGCTGCTGTCGGAGCTGGCGGTGCCGTGGGCGGTGCCGCCGGCGCGTATCCCCCTGGCGGCACAGGACGACTGACGCACCACCCACCACCACCCTTCGGGAGAGTCCCATGCGTCCACGCACCACCGGGGCGGCCCTGGTCGCCCTCACCCTCCTGCTGACCTCGGGCACCGCCGCGTACGCCGCGCCACCCGACGGGCCGCCCCGGGGCGTCGAGCGGTTCGCCCGGCAGACCCTGCCGGCCGGTGACGGCTGGGCGGCCGACGGCCCCGGCACCACCGGCGGCGCGGCGGCCGCCCCGGACCAGGTTCACCTGGTGCGCAGCCGGGCCGACCTGGTCCGCGCGCTGGGCGGCGACAACGCCACCAACAAGAGCAACGCCACCCCGAAGGTGATCGTCGTGGACGGCACCGTCGACGGGTTCGCCGCCGACGACGGCCACCTGCTCGGCTGTGCCGACCTGGCCGACCCGGAGTACAGCCTGCCGGCGTACCTGGCCGCGTACGACCCGGCGGTGTGGGGCATGGTGCCGCCGACCGGGGCGCTGGAGGCGGCCCGGGTGCGCTCGGTGGCCAACCAGACCCGCCAGACGCAGATCAACGTCGGGCCTAACACCACCATCGTCGGCCGGCACGGGGCCACCCTCACCGGGCTGACCCTGATGATCGACGGGGCCAGCAACGTCATCGTGCGCAACCTGACCTTCGACGACGCCCGGGACTGCTTCCCCGCCTGGTCGCCCACCGACGGCGCGACCGGCAACTGGAACTCCCAGTACGACCAGGTCTCGGTGCGCCGCAGCGAGCACGTCTGGGTCGACCACAACACCTTCACCGACGGCGACAACCCGGACAGCGCCCAGCCGGTGTACTTCGGCCGGCCGTACCAGGTGCACGACGGGTCGCTGGACGTCACCCACACGGCGAGCCTGGTGACCGCCTCGTACAACCGGTTCACCGGACGGGACAAGCTGATGCTGATCGGCTCGTCCAACACGGTCGGGCCGGACGTCGGCCGGTTGAAGGTGACGCTGCACCACAACCTGTTCGACCGGGTGCTCCAGCGGCTGCCCCGGGTGCGGTTCGGCCAGGTCGACGTCTACAACAACTGGTACCGGCTGGCCGGCGACGACTTCGCGTACGCGATCGGGGTGGGCGTGCAGTCCGCCGCGTACGTGGAGAACAACTTCTTCACCCTCGGCGCCGGCATCGCCGCCGGCGACCTGCTCTACGACTGGGGTGGCACCGCCGTCACCACCCGGGGCAACTGGGTCGACGCCGACCGGGCGCTGCCCCGCCCGGTCGACCTGGTGGCCGCCTACAACGCGACCCACGACCCGGATCTGGGCGGCGACGCCGGCTGGACGCCGACCCTGCGCGCGGCGCAGCCGGTGCCCGCGCCGCTGGTGCCGCTCGTGGTGGGGCCGTTCGCCGGGGCCGGTCGACTGCCCTGGTGACCCGCGTCCGGGGCCAACTGTCACGGTGACCCGTTCCGGTCGGGCCGTGCCGTCGCCGGTGCGGTCCGACCGGTCGGTCGGCCCGGCCGGGGCGGCGCTTACCGGGGTGCGCTGACCGGGCCGGGGGCTACTTCGGCAGGGTCATCACCTCGGCGCCGTCGTCGGTGATGGCGATGGTGTGTTCGCTGTGTGCCGTCCGGCAGCCGGTCACGCTGCGCAGTGTCCAGCCGTCGCGGTCGGTGACGAGTTCGGCGGTGTCCGCCATGATCCAGGGTTCCAGGGCCAGCAGCAGCCCGGGGCGCAGCCGGTAACCGCGACCGGGCCGGCCCGTGTTGGACACGTGCGGGTCCTGGTGCATGGTGGAGCCGACACCGTGCCCCCCGAACTCGGTGTTGATCGGGTATCCCGCCGCGCCGAGGACGCTGCCGATGGCGTACGAGATGTCGCCGACGCGGGCTCCGGGGCCGGCGGCGGCGATCCCGGCGGCCAGCGCACGCTCGGTCGCGTCGATCAGCGCGACGCTCTCCGGGGACGGTGTGTCGCCCACGACGAAGCTGATGGCCGAGTCGGCGACCACGCCGCCGAGGGAGACCGCGAGGTCGAGGGAGAGCAGGTCACCGTCGGCGAGCGGATAGTCGTGGGGCAGGCCGTGCAGCACCGCGTCGTTGACGGAGGTGCAGATGTAGTGGCCGAACGGCCCGCGTCCGAAGGACGGCTCGTAGTCGACGTAGCAGGACTGCGCACCGGCCTCGACGATCATCTGGTGCGCCCACCTGTCGATCTCCAGCAGGTTGGTGCCGACCACGCTGCGGCCCTTCAGCGTCCGCAGGATGTCGGCGACCAGCGCGCCGGTGTCCCGCGCGCGCAGGAGGTCGGCGGGGTTCAGGATCTCGATCATGCAGCGCCTTCCTCGGACCACCAATAAGTATCCCGGTCATGTTATCCCGGTACTAGAATCGCAGCCATGGTCAGGTTGCCGCTCACTCCCGCCGAGGTCGAACGCGGACAACGCCTCGGCGCCCTGCTGCGCCGCGCCCGGGGCCAACGGTCGATGCTCGGCACCGCGCTGGCCGCCGGGCTCTCCCCGGAGACCCTCCGCAAGATCGAATCCGGCCGGGTCGCCACCCCCGCCTTCCCGACCATCGCGGTACTCGCCGACGTCCTCGGCCTCTCCCTCGACGCGGTCTGGTCGGAGATCAACCAGTCCGACGGCGGCCTCGATCTCGCCGGCCCGGTGCACGACCCCGCCGGACGGCTGGCCTCCTAGCCCCCACCGCCGACCGACCCGGCCGGGCCCGGTGGCACCGGACCACCCGCCCGCCGGACCCGTGTGCGGCGTCACCGTCACGGGAAGACCCTGGTCCGGGCACGGCCGGCCGGGACAGGAAGAATGGCGGGAACGACGGTCGGGCCCGGCCCCGGCGGCGAGGATCAGCGGAGGTGGGCGCGGGTGACGGGTGGACGCGACGTCGGCGCGAGCTGCCCCGACCTGGTGGCCGCACGCCACCCCGCGCACGACCCGCCCGGCACGCCACCACCTGCCGGTCCGGCGGCCCGGGACGCGCCGGTGGTGTTCCGCGCCGCACTGGCCGCCGACCCGGCCCAGCTCTCCCCCACCCGGGAGGCGCTGCGGTCGTGGCTGACCGGGGCCGGGGTGGACGAGGCCGACGTGGAGGTGGTGCTGATCGCCGTCGGCGAGGCGTGCGCCAATGCCATCGAACACGGCTGCCGCTTCGCGTCCGGGGCCACCGTCACGGTACGGGCCGGACTGCACGCCGGCCGGCTGGAGATCGAGGTGTCCGACACCGGCGGCTGGCGCGACGGACCCTCCGACGGGCGCGACCGGGGCCGAGGGCGACTGATCATGGCCCGGCTGATGGACGAGGCACAGCTCGACGGCACCTCCGACGGGACGACGGTACGCCTGGTCAAGCACCTTTCCGGCAGGAGGTGACCCGGTCACATGCCCGACGACGGGGTCCGCTGGACAGTGAAGATCGGCTATAAGTAGGCGATGGAGTTCCCGCCGTACCTCGCCACCATGCCGATGCACGCGATCACCGAGCTGCACGGTGAGCCGGGCCTGCTGGCCCGGTTCCGGCTGGAGCTGCCGGCCTTCGCGGCGGCCGACCGGGACCGGCTGACCGCCGCCCTGGACCTCGCCGCCGAGCTGCACCGCGACGACCGCCGGTCCCGGGAGCCCTACCTCAACCACCTGCTGCGGGTGGCGATCCGGATGATGCACCACTACCAGGTGCGCGACGTCGACGTGATCGTCGCCGGTCTGCTGCACGACGCGGTGGAGGACCACCCCCGGGAGCTGGCCGGCACGCAGGCGTCCGACCCGACGGCGGCGGCGCTGGCCACGCTGGCCGACCGGTTCGGGACGCGGGTGGCCCGGCTCGTCGGCGCGGTCACCAACCCGGTGTACGACCCGGACCGGGACCCGCACGTGCAGTACCGCGAGCACGTCGCGGCCAGCCTGGACCGGGAGCCGTGGGCCCGGGTCATCAAGATCTCCGACTTCACCGACAACGGCGTGGGGGTGGTCTACGCCGTCGGGCCCAAGGTGGCCCGCTCGGCGGCGAAGTACCGCCCACTGGTGCCGGTGTTCCGGGATCTGATCGCCCGGCCGGACACCCCGCTGTCGGCACCGGTGAAGCGGCACATCTTCGCCCAGCTCGACCTGGCCGAGGAGCGGTTCAGCGCGATCCTCGACCACCCCAACTGACCTCGCCCCGCCGACACCTTCGCTGCGCCTCTCCCGCCGGCAGGTCGGGCGGGGCCGGCTCAGCGCCCCGGGCCTGCCGGTGGCCGGAAAACGACCCGACCCGGCACGGCACTGCACGGCTCAGCGCGCCACGCCGCCGGGTGGGACGGCCACGCCACAGCCGCCGAGGACGGCGGAGAGCCGCAGTCGCAGGGCGGGCAACGCCTGCGGGGTGTCCCGCAGCACCAACCGGACCGGCTCCCGGGCACCCGCCGACACCCCGCCCACCACGTCGAGCAGTGTGCCGAGCTGGCCGGACGGCTCGTCGGCGAGCAGCAGGCCGGCGTCGGTCACCTCCAGGGTGAGCGGGCCGGCGTCGAGCCGTTCGGCCAGCACGTCGGCGAGCGCGTCCCAGTTGCGGCCGAAGTGTCCGGGCAGGTCGAGGGCGACGGCGAGGGCGTCGAACAGCGCGGGACGGGTGCGGGCCGCCGCGCCGGCCACGGTGAGCGACGGCGTGGGATGCCCCGACGGCGACGGCTCGTCGGTCACCCGCAGCCAGCCCGGCTGGCGCTGTCCGGTCATCGTGCATCCTCCTGCTCACCCGGGGTGGGCCGGCCGACCGGCCCACCCCGATGGTTCCTGGCTCAGATCCGGTAGAAGTTCGCGTAGTGGTCGGGCGAGAACCAGGTCGCCCCGGTGCTCCTGTTCACCACGATGCGGTACGCGTCCCGCGCCGCGCCGGAGACCCGCGGGTAGACGTCGTACTCGTAGTAGGTGGCGCCGCCGGGGAGCTGCCCCTCGTAGTTGTGGAACTGGCCGCCGGCGAAGTTCGACAGGCCGCCGCTCCAGGCGTACCAGCCCCGGCTGGTGGGGAAGCTCTTGGCCGACCAGCCGGATCGGGCGGTACGGGCGTCCGCGCAGCGGGACATCGTGCAGGAGCCGTAGACCGCCGCCGACGCGGAGTCGGCCAGCCTCGGGGTCACCACGGACGGCCCGACCAGCACCGCCGCGATCATGGCGGTCAGCAGCGCGAGGGTGCCCAGCAGCCGGTGCGGTCGGGTGACGGGGTGCGGGGTGGCGGCGGTCGGGGCGGTGACGGGGGTGACGGGGTTCGCGGGAGTGCGCAACGGGTCCTCCGGGTCGCGGGGGCCGACAGGAACGTATCGATCGGGATGGTTGTCCCGGTCAGCCACATTCTGGCGGGAGGCGAACCCCGCCGACCAGAGGTCAGCCTGGCAACCGTGGATGAACGCACCATGATCGGCACGTCACCGCCGGCTGAAATGCTCGGGCGACAGGCCGGGACCGGGCAGCCCCGTCGGCCACCCGGTCCCGGCGCGGGTCAGCAGCCGATCCGGCTGCTGCCCAGGGCCACGTCGTCGTACCAGATGGTGTCCGCGCCCTCGCCGTAGCTCTCCCAGCCCAGCTTCAGGTCGGTCAGCCGGGGCCGCCAGGTGCGGTTGAGCCACTGGCCGTCGACGTCGTGGGTGGGCACCCCGTCGGCGGTCAGCCCGGTGATGGCGGTGCCGTCGAGCCAGGTACGCAGCTGACCCTGGTTGCCGTCGACCATGAACTCCAGGCACGTCCAGCGCCCGGTGGGCAGCGGCACGCTCAACGCCACCCCGGCCGGGCTCTGCTCGGGCAGGGTCGCGTCGTCGGAGGCCCGGTTCCACTGCAACGCGCCGTTCTGGCCGCCCATCCGCAGGTCCTTGTTGCCGTCGGCGGCGTCGGTCATCGCCGTCATGGTGACGTGCTGGGTCGGCAGGGCGGTGGTGTGGCGCAGCCAGATCCGGCCGTACCGGACGGTGCCCACGGCGCTGAGGTCCTTGTTGGACCGGACGAAGACGTGGTTGCAGTAACCGGCCGCGCCGTCGATGCGCAGCGAGCGGCTACCGCTGTGCGTGGTGGTCGTGTCCACCGCCGCCCGGCCCGCCCCGGAGCAGTCCGGGTTGACCACGCTCCAGTCGCCGGCCGGCGTCGAGCCGGTCTGGTTCTCGAATCCGTCGCAGAGCACCGCACCGGCGCACCCGGCCGGCGGCGGGGTGGTCGGCGGCGGGGTCGTGGGCGGGGGCGTCGTCGGCGGCGGCGTCGTGGGCGGCGGGGTCGTCGGCGGAGGCGTGGTCGGCGGCGGGGTCGTCGGGGGCGGCGTGGTGGGCGGCGGCGTCGTCGGGGGCGGGGTCGTGGGCGGCGGCGTGGTGGTCGGCGGCGGAGCGCCGTTGCACGGTACGCCGTTGAGCGCGAACCCGGTCGGCGCGGCGGAACCCGAGGTGCTGGTGCCCTGGACGCCGAACTCGGTCGAGCCGCCGGCCGGGACACTGCCGTTCCAGGCGGCGTTGCGGGCGGTGACCGTGCTGCCGGCCTGGCTGACCTGGGCGTTCCAGCCACCGGTGATCCGCTGGCCGCCCGGGTAGGACCAGGTGACGGTCCAACTGCTCAGGGCGGTGTCGCCCGGGGAGACCCGGACGTTGGCGGTGAAGCCGCCGGTCCACTCGTTGGGCTGGTAGTCGACCCGGCAGCCCTGGGCCGCCGAGGCGGTGCCGGCGAGCACGGTGGTGACGGCCGCCGCCGCTGTGACGGTGGCAGCCACGGCGGCGGTGATACGGGTACGGGAAATCCTCACAGGGGTCCTTCCGGCTGGCCGTCGGGGAAACACCGACGGCGCGGGAGCATCGACATCGCTCGCGCGTCGACATGCCTCTCGGCACGTGGACAACAGCCCGGCTCAGGCCACACCGCCGCCCGGCAACAGGGCGGCACCCGGACCCCAATGTAGTGATGGTTGCCTATGGAAACAAGTGCCCCACCGCGTACGGCGATGGTCGCCGGCGCAAACCCCGGCGTCGAGCCCCACCCCGGTCGGCGTCACACTGCCGGCGTGCGGTCGACCCGCCACCGGGTCGACCGCACGCTGCCGCCTCAGCGGTCGGTGGACAGGCTGGCGCAGTCGGTCTCGTCGGGCAGCAGCGGCCGGAGGGTGATCGACCAGCGTTTCCCGCCGGAGGTCCACGGGGTCGCCGCGTTGGCCTTGTCGGCGGCGGCGATCACCTGCTGCACGGCGGCCCCGGTGACCGTCACGCAACCCAGTTGGAGCCCCTCACCGAGACTGGTGCCGGGCAGCGCCGGGCCGGGCCACTCCACCCTGGGCTGCTTCGCGGTCTCCGGTGTGGCGACCCACGGCCCGGCCACCGCCGCGATGGCGGTCGGCTGGTACGGCTGCGTCGCGGCACCCGCCGGATCGGTCACCTTGTCGGCGAAGGTCCGCAGTTTCTCCCGGGCGGCCTGCTGGGCGGCGGTCAGGCCGGCCTCCGGGCCGGTCGCCTCACCCAGGGCGTAGACCTCCAACCGCTCGGTGCCGACCGGCCCCCGGATGGTGAACCGGGTGGTGGCCACGTCGGTGATCGACGGGGTGCCCACGTCGACGGAGCTGCCCACCCCGGCGGCGCGGGCCTGCTCGACCAGCTTCGCCACCTCGGCCTTGCTGATCGTGCGAACCTGGATGTTGGGCAGCGCCGGCCCGGGATAACTCAGGATCGTCGGCCCCTCGGTGATCACCCGACCGTCGCCGTAGACGCTGACGGCCGGCAGCCGGGTCACATTGGTCTCGGGCCGCACGAAGCCACCCGTATAGTCGATCCGCAGCACCGGCACATCAGCGGGAAGAGCGGATGGGACCGCGTCGGGGGCCACACCCGCCCCGTCCTGCCCCGCACACGCCGCCGTGAGCAGGAGCACCGGAACAACTACCACCCACATGCCTCGAAAACTCGTCATACCCCTTGGACGCACCCAGACCCCCCACGGCTCCCCCCACTTTCCCCACCCCCGCCCCGCTCCCACCCCACCCCCACCACGCCCCGCCCCACCCCGCCCCGGTGATCAAGAGGTTTACGTCAACTTTGATCTTCTGAATGACCTAAACCTCTTGATCACCGGGGCATAACGCTCGACGTGGGGAGCGAACGAGGCGGAGCGGAGACACAGGGACGCGGAGCCTGCCACGCGCCTGGTGATCAAGGAGTTTGCGTCATCGGGGAGATCAAAGTTGACGTAAATCTCTTGATCACCGGGTAGATCGCCGTGTGGGGGTGGGGTGGGTGGGGTGGGGTGGGTGGGGTGGGGTGGGGTGTTGCGGGTGGACGGGTCAGGCACCCGGCGCGGGTTCGGAAACCTGCCGATCCGGCTGGGGTTGGCGGGCGCGCAGGAACGGGCCGAGGCCCATTCCGTCCTCGGTGGCCAGGAACGCGCCGCGTGCGGTCAGCAGGGTCTCGTCGGCGTGCGCCATGCACCCCCACGCCGTGTCGCCCCACGAGTCGGCGAGCTTGACCTCCGCCGGTTCGGGGCAGGGCTCACCGCGCGGGCCGCCGATCTGACAGCGGGCGGGTGCGCCGCCGCGCCGACCGGCCGCCTCGGCGGCCTCCCGGATCAGCGAGAACCGCACCTCACCGCCCGCCTGCGGGTCACGCTCCTGCGGCGGTACGGCCTGCCGCTGCCCGAAGGCGACCACGTTGCCGTCGGGGTCGGTGACCCGGCACTCGCCCCCGGGGGCGTGCTCCGGGTAACCGCTCTTCTCGACCGGGTGCCCGGCGGCGGTGAGCCGCTCGGCGGTCACGGTCAGGTCGTCGACGTACAGGTAGACGAGCAGGGGCAGCTCGACGGTGACCAGGCGGGGGGTGACCGCCGCCAGGAGCAGCGTCAACTCCCCGCACCGCAGGTACGACCAGTGTGAGCCACCGTCGCCGCCGGCCCGGATCTCGGTGTAGCCGAAGTTCTCGTAGAACCGTCGGGCCGCGTCGGCGTCCGCCACGTACAGCACCGGCACCTGGGACCGCACACCACCACTTTGCACGGCGTCACTCTAGTCACCGATGATCGGGGATTCACGTTGTGCAGATCGGGGGTTCTCCGCCCGCCCGGTCGGCCCGGGTCAGCCGGCCAGGGTGGCGTACCGGCCGGCGCGGGCCAGCAGCGTCTCGTGGGTGCCGGACTCGACGATCCGGCCGTGGTCGAGCACCGCGATCTGGTCGGCGTGGCGCACCGTGGACAGCCGGTGCGCGATGGTGATCACCGTGCGTCCCTCGGCGAGGGTGTCGAAGGCCCGTTGGACGGCGCGTTCGGTCTCGGTGTCCAGCGCGCTGGTCGCCTCGTCGAGCACCAGCACCCGGGGGTCGCGCAGCAGCGTACGGGCGATGGCCAGGCGCTGCTTCTCGCCACCGGAGAAGCGGTGGCCCCGGGAACCGACGACCGTGTCGTACCCGTCGGGCAGGGCGGCGATCAGGTCGTGGATCTGCGCGGCGCGGGCGGCGTCGGCCAACTGGGCGTCGGTGGCGTCGGGGCGCGCGTACCGCAGATTTTCCCGGATGGTGGTGTGCAGCAGGTAGGTCTCCTGGCTGACCACGCCCACGACGGCGGCCAGGTCGGTCAGCCGCAGGTCGCGCAGGTCGACACCGTCGATGGTGATCCGGCCGGCGTCCGGGTCGTGCAGCCGGCTGACCAGGGCCGCGAGGGTGCTCTTGCCGGAGCCGGTCTCGCCGACCAGGGCGAGGCTGGTGCCCGCCGGGACGTCCAGGCTGATGCCGGCGACGGCGGCGGTGTCGCTGCCCGGGTAGCTGAAGGTGACGTCCTCGACGCGCAGGTGCCCGCGCACCCGGGTCGGGTCGATGGTCACCGGCCGGGCCGGGTCGTCCACCTCCACCGGCAGGTCGAGGTACTCGAAGATCCGGGCGAACAGCGCCAGCGAGGCGGTCAGCGTGACACCCACGTTGAGCAGCCCCATCAGCGGCCGGAACAGCCCGCCCTGCAGGGCGGTGAAGGCGACCAGGGTGCCGATGCTGAGCGTGCCGGCGGTACCGGGCAGCCCCGCGCCGAGGTAGATCACCGCCGGGATGGCGGCGAAGATGATCGTCATGGTGGCCATCCGCCAGCGGCCGGCCAGCTCCGAGCGCAGCTCCAGATCGACCAGGCGGGCCGAGCTGCTGGTGAACCGGTCGATCAGTGCGTCACCCGCGCCGAGGGTCTTGCTGAGCTGCACGCCGCTGATCGACAGCCCCTCCTCGATGGTGACGTTGAGGTCGGCCAGCTCCTGCTGACGCTGGGCGGTGATCTCACGGCGCATCGCGGCGACCCGGCGGGTGAGCCAGATGGCCGGCGGCAGCACCACCAATGAGACCAGGGTGAGCCGCCAGGACAGCGCCACCATGGCGACCAGGGTGGCGACCACCGTGGTCAGGTTGGACGCGATCGAGGTGGCGGTGGAGGTGACCACCGTCTGCATGCCGCCGATGTCGTTGGTGATCCGCGACTGCACCTCGCCGGTGCGGGTGCGGGTGAAGAACGCGATCGACTGCCGGTGCAGGTGGGCGAAGACGTCGGTGCGCAGCCGGTGCATCACCAGCTGCCCGACCCGGGTGGAGATCCAGGTCTGCGCCACGCCGAGCACGGCGGTCACCGCCGCGACGGCGATCATGCCGACGACCAGCCAGACCAGCAGGGTCAGGTCGCGCTCGGGCAGCGCCCGGTCGATCACCGCCCGCAGCAGGAACGGCGAGGCCATCGCGACCATCGACGACACCACGATGATCGCGGTGACCACAGCCAGTTGACCACGGTACGCGGTGAACAGCCGGCCGATGCGGCGCAGCGAGACGGCACGGGCCTGGGTCTTCTCGGCGGCACTGGCGGTCCGGGGGGCGCCGCCGCGGCCCTCCCGGTGGGTCTGGGTGGTGTCCAAGGGGGTCCTTCTTCCGTTCGGGGTTGTCCGCGGGGGTGGAGGTTCACGCTCTGCGGCGCGGTGCGCTCGGCACAGCGGGCGAACCGGTGTTCCGTTCAGGTCCAGTTACTGAGGTTACCTCATCATGAGGTAGCAACAGTGAACACTGCTACCGTATTCCGGTGACCGGTGCGACATCCGACCCCCTGGCCGACCCGCCCGCAGGCGTTCCGGTGGAGCCGTCGGCCGAGCCGGTCGGGGAGAGCCTCGCCGAGTTGTTCTGGGCGGTGGCCCGTCGGCTGCGCCACCAGTCCCGACGTACCCTCGAACCCTGGGACGTCAACCCCGGACACGCCCGCGCCCTCGCGGTGCTCACCCGGCACGGGGCGATGCGGCTCAGCGCCCTCGCCGAGCACCTGCACATCGCCCCCCGCTCCACCACCGAGGTCGTCGACGGCCTGGAGGAACGCGGGCTCGTCGCGCGCCGCACCGACCCAGCCGACCGGCGGGCGACCCTGGTCGCGCCGACCGACGAGGGTACGCGGGTAGGCGCGGCCATCCGGACGGCCCGCGCGGCCGAAGCGGAGCGCTTCTTCGGCCACCTCTCCCCCACCGACCACGCCGACCTCACCCGCATCCTGCGCACCCTGCGCGACTGAGCCCACCCCGGCCCGGCGGCACCTCGACAGCCACACCGGCCCGACATGCCCGGACGCGGGAGCGGGTGGGTGGGCGTAGCGGCGGGTGGGTGGGGTATGCGCGGGCGGTGCGGGTGGTGGTGGTCGGTGGGGGTTTCTCGGGGCTCGCCGCTGCGGCGGTGTTGTGCCGGGGTGGGGCACGGGTGCTGGTGCTGGAGGCGCGGGAACGGGTCGGGGGGCGGGTGGCGACCCGGCGGCTGGACGACGGCACGGCGCTGGACCTGGGCGCGCAGTGGATCGGCCCGACCCAGGAACGGATGGCCGCCCTGGTGGCCGAGCACGGGCTGACCACGTTCCCGTCGGCCGCGTACGGGAGGCCGGTGGTGCGCTGGGACGGTCGGCTGCAGGAGACACCGCCGGAGTCGGTCCGGCAGACGGTCAACCTGCTCGACGACTTCGCCGCCGAGGTGGACCCGGCAGCCCCGTGGCGGGCGGCGCGGGCGGACGAGTGGGACCGGCTCACCCTCGGCGGCTGGTTGGCCACGGTCACGCCCGATCCGGTGACGGCCCGGTACGTGGGTCGGCTGATCGCCGGTGGGTTGCTGGCGGCGGACCCGGACGAGGTGTCGCTGTTGCAGGTGCTGTTCTACCTGCGCAGCGGCGGTGGGAGCGGGTTGCTGCTGGGGATGGCCGGGGGCGCCCAGCAGGATCGGATCGTGGGCGGGCCGGCCCTGCTGGCGCAGCGGATGGCGGCGGCGCTGCCCCCGGGGACGGTACGGTCCGGGGCACCGGTGCGGGCGATCCACCAGGACGGGCACCCGGTGGTGGCGTACACCGATGACGGGGCGTACCCGGCGGAGGCGGTGGTGGTGGCGGTGGCCCCGACGCTGGCGGGCCGGATCGCGTACTCGCCGGCGCTGCCGGCCCTGCGCGACGCGTTGACCCAGCGGATGCCGATGGGGTCGGCGTTGAAGCTGCACGCGGTCTACCCGACGCCGTTCTGGCGGGCCGACGGGTGTTCCGGGGTGACCACGTCGACCGACGGGCCGCTGACCGAGACGGTGGACAACTCGACGCCGGGTTCGACGCGTGGGGTGCTGACCGCGTTCAGCTACGGCCGGCAGGCCCGGGAGCTGCGCCGGCTGTCGCCGGGCCGGCGACGGGCGGCGGTGCTGGCCGCGCTGGTGGGGCTGGTCGGCCCGGCCGCCGCCGAGCCTGACGACCTCGTCGAGTACGACTGGTCGGCCGACGAGTGGACCCGGGGCTGCTTCTGCGGGGCGTTGACCCCCGGCTCGTGGCGGGACCACGGTCCCGAGCTGCGCCGGCCGGTGGGGCGGGTGTACTGGGCGGGCACCGAGACGGCGACCCGGTGGGCCGGCTACCTGGAGGGCGCGGTGCTGGCCGGCGAGCGAGCGGCGGCCGAGGTCCTCGCCCACTACGCCGCCTGACCCGGGACCAGTCGACCCGCCCACCTCTCGACCGTCGGGCAGACCGCGCGACCCGGGCCCGGTGGATCCGCTCGCACCGCGATTGTCGGGCGGGTGGACGGTAGCGCCACGTGCAGAAATAGATAATCTTGATTCAGTCTATTGAAACCTATCTCCGGCCGTGACCTAATACCTGACAGTTCCTTTCGTCGCTCCCGCCGTAACCACGCGGCATCCCCCAGGGAGGAAAGATGAACCGTCTCCGTGCGGTCACGGGCGCGCTGCTGGCGGCCGTCACCATGGTCGCCGCCACCACCCTCGGCATCGTCACCCCGGCCACCGCCGCCCCGGCCGGCCTGCCCGGCATGGACGTCTCCAGCTACCAGGGCAACGTCAACTGGTCCGCCGCCTGGAACAACGGCGCCCGGTTCGCCTACGTGAAGGCCACCGAGGGCACGTACTACACCAACCCGTACTTCGCCCAGCAGTACAACGGGTCGTACACCGTCGGGATGATCCGGGGTTCGTACCATTTCGCCCGGCCGGACACCACGACCGGCGCGACCCAGGCCAACTACTTCGTCGACCACGGTGGCGGCTGGTCGAAGGACGGCCGGACGCTGCCCGGCGCGCTCGACATCGAGTACAACCCCTACGGCGCGACCTGTTATGGGCTGAGCCAGAGCGCGATGCGCAACTGGATCGCGTCCTTCGTCAACCAGTACTACGCCCGCACCGGGCGCTGGGCGACGATCTACACCACCACCGACTGGTGGACCACCTGCACCGGCAACTACAGCGGCTTCGCCGCCACCAACCCACTCTGGCTCGCCCGGTACGCCGGCACGGTGGGCACCCTGCCGGCCGGCTGGGCCACGCACTCCTTCTGGCAGTGGGCGTCGTCGGGCACCTTCCCGGGCGACCAGAACGTCTGGAACGGCACCCTCGACCGGCTCCGGGTGCTGGCCTGCAACGGCCCCTGCTGACCCGACCGGAGCGCCGCAGCCGCCCGGTCGGCCCGGCAACGACCCCCGGCCACCCCGGAGTCGTCGCAATGGTCGACCGGCCGGCACCTCCCCCACCCCCTGAGGAGCCCGCCATGTCCGTACCCGTGTCCCGGCGCAGCGTGCTGCGCGGCGCGGTCCTGCTCGGCACCGCCGGGGCGCTCACGCCGACCCCGTTCGGCGGATCCGCCGCGAGCGCCGCCGCCGTGGGCCACTCCGCCGTCGACCCGGCCCTGACCACCGGCAGCGCCCTGACCCACGGCAGCGCCCTGACCACCGGCAGCACGTCGGCCGACGGCCGGGTCGTCCTCGGTCGGGTCGACCAGCCGGTGATCGCCAACTGCGCCACCTGGGGGGCCCGGCCGCCGTCCTCGCCGGTGAGCGTGGTCGGCAGCCGGCCCAACAAGATCATCGTGCATCACACGGCGTTCCCGAACTCGACCGACTACAGCCTGGCCCACGCGTACGCCAACTCGCGGGAGATCCAGGACCTGCACATGGACGGCAACGGCTGGCTGGACTCCGGGCAGCACTTCACCAACAGCCGGGGCGGCCAGCTCACCGAGGGCCGGCACGGCAGCCTGTACGCGCTGCTGCACGGGCAGACGATGGTGCAGGGCGCGCACTGCGTGGGGCAGAACAGCCAGGCCATCGGCATCGAGAACGACGGGATCTACGTCGACGTGCAGCCGCCGCAGGCACTCTGGGACAGCCTGGTGGTGTTCTGCGCGTTCACCTGCCAGCAGTACGCCATCCCGGCGAGCCAGATCTACGGCCACAAGGACTTCGCCAGCACCCAGTGCCCGGGTCTGCTGCACGACCGGTTGCCCGAACTGCGCTCCGCCGTCGCCGCTCGACTGGGTTGATTGCTTATATAAGCCATGCCTGATACAAAGGGGACCGTGCACGCCTTCGACGTCCTCGGCGACCCGGTACGCCGGCGCATCCTCGAACTGCTCGCGCAGGGCGAACGGAGCGCCGGTGGGGTCTGCGCGGTCATCCAGGAGGAGTTCGGGATCACCCAGCCCGCCGTCTCGCAGCACCTCAAGGTGCTGCGGGACAACGGGTTCGCCACGGTCCGCCCGCAGGGCGCCCGTCGGCTCTACGCGGTCGACCCCGCCCCGCTGCGGGAGGTCGACAGGTGGCTGGAGGGATTCCGCCGGTTCTGGACGCCGGCCCTGGACGCCCTGGCCACCGAGATCGCCCGGGGTCGGCGCGAACGGCGGGCGCACACCACGACGGACGACCCGACCGAGCACCGGAGCACCTCATGATCGAGACCAGCCACCAGATCAGCGCCGTACGACGCACCGTGGGCAGCCGCACCCTGGAGGCGGGTGAGGCACGGGTGCTGACCATCAGCCAGACGTACCCGACGACGCTGGACGACCTCTGGGACGCCTGCACCAGCGCCGAACGCATCCCGCGCTGGTTCCTGCCGATCTCAGGCGACCTGCGGCTGCACGGCCGCTACCAGTTCGAGGGCAACGCCGGGGGCGTGGTGCAGCGCTGCGACCCGCCGAAGAGCTTCGTCGCCACCTGGGAGATGGGCGACGAGACCAGCTGGATCGAGGTCCACCTGACCCCGGAGGGCGACGAGCGGACCCGGTTCACCCTGGAACACGTCGCCCACGTCGACGACGTCCGGTGGACCGAGTACGGCCCCGGCGCGGTCGGCGTCGGCTGGGACTCCGGCCTGCTCGGCCTCGCCAGCCACCTCGACGCCGACGGTGGAGGCGTCACCCCCGACCAGGCGGCCGAATGGATCGGCTCGGCGGACGGGCGACGCTTCATGACGCTCAGCGGCGAGGCGTGGGCCGAGGCCGACATCGCCGGCGGCACCGACCCGCAGGCCGCCCGGGCCGCCGCCGCCCGGACCATCGCCGCGTACACCGGCACGCCGCCGGCCTGACCCCGGGGCCCGCACCGGGTCCGGGCGAAACCCGGGCGCGGGTTGTCGGTGCCGGCAGGGACACTGTGCGGCATGTCGATGCGCCGCGCCGAAGACGTCCTCGCCCTGCACCGCGCCGGGCACCGGGTGCGCTACCTCTGCTTCTGGGGGCACCAGCCGCAGCGGGACGGCACCGTCGGCCGCGGCTGCCTGAGCCAGTGGTGGCCGGCGGCGTTCACCGTCGACGGGCGGCGCTTCGCCACCGCCGAGCACTGGATGATGTGGCGCAAGGCGCTGCTCTTCGACGACGCCGAGGCCGGGGAGCGGGTGCTCGCCGCCGGCCACCCGCAGCAGGCCAAGGGGGTCGGCCGCCAGGTCCGCGGGTTCGACCAGGCGGTGTGGGAGGCCGAGCGGTACGCCGTCGTGCTGGCCGGCAGCCTGGCCAAGTTCGGCCAGCACGCCGACCTGCGGGCGTACCTGCTGGGCACCGGGGACCGGGTGCTGGTGGAGGCCAGCCCGGTCGACCGGGTGTGGGGGGTCGGGCTGGCCCCCGACGACCCGCGCGCCGAGGACCCGGCCCGCTGGCGTGGGCTCAACCTGCTCGGGTTCGCCCTGATGGAGGCCCGGGAGATCCTGCGCGACGACCGGCCGACCGACCCCGGGCCGACGGCGGACCTGCCCTGAGCGGGGTGGCCCGGGGGCGGTAACGTGCGGCGGCATGACCGTCCTGCCGTACGCGCACTGCCACTACTGCGGGGCGGCCTACCCGCCGGACGCCGACTGGCCCCGGCTCTGCCCGGCCTGCGGCCAGACGGTGTGGCGCAACCCCACCCCGGTCGCGGTCGCGCTGCTGCCGGTACGGACCGACGCCGGGCTCGGCCTGGTGGTGGTGCGCCGGGACATCGAACCGGCCCGGGGCCAGCTCGCCCTGCCCGGCGGGTTCGTCGAGTACGGCGAGGAGTGGTCCGAGGCGCTGGTCCGGGAGCTGCGGGAGGAGACGGGGCTGGTCGACGAGGCGCAGCGGGCCCGGTTGTTCGCGGTGCACGGCGCCCCGCACGGCGGCACCATGATGATCTTCGGGGTGCTGCCGGAGCGGCCGGCCGCACAGCTCCCCCCGTCGACGCCGACCGAGGAGGCCACCGAGTGGCTGGTCCTCACCGAGCCGGTCGAGCTGGCCTTCTCGACCCACACCCGGGTGCTGGCCGACTTCCTCGCCGGCCGGCACTGACCCCGCCGCGCCCGGCCGGCGCGGACCCGCCGCAGGTGCCGGACCCGCCGGACGCGCCGTGGTCAGACCCGGGCGGGCTGCGGGGCGAACGGGACGCTCGGCGTCGGGTCGGGGGCCGGCTCACCGGCGGGATGCCGCCACAGGCCCCGGGCCCGCAGGATCGGCAGCACCCCCTCACCGAACCAGTACGCCTCCTCCAGGTGCGGGTGGCCGGAGAGGACGAACTCGTCGATGCCGAGCGCGTGGTACTCGGCGATCCGGTCGGCGACCTCGGTGTGGCTGCCCACCAGGGCGGTGCCGGCCCCGCCCCGGACCAGCCCCACTCCGGCCCAGAGGTTCGGGGCGACCTCCAGCCCGTCGCGGCTGCCGCCGTGCAGGGCCAGCATCCGGCGCTGCCCCTCGGACTCGCTGCGCCGCAGCCCCTCCTGGGCGGCCCGGATGTCGGCCTCGTCGATGCCGTCGAGCAGCCGGCCGGCCTGCGCCCAGGCCGCCTCGGCGGTGTCCCGGGCGATGACGTGCAGCCGAATACCGAAGCGCGGCGACCGGCCGGCGGCGACCGCCAGGGCGCGGATGTGGTCGAGCTTGCCGGCCACCTGGGCGGGCGGCTCACCCCAGGTCAGGTAGACGTCGCTGTGCCGGGCGGCGACCGGGCCGGCGGCGGTGGACGAGCCACCGAAGTAGACGGGGGGCACCGGGTCGGGCAGCCGGGCCAGCCGGGCGCCCTCGACGCGCAGGTGTTCCCCGACGTGGTCGACGGTCTCCCCCCGCCACAGTGACCGCACGACGTGCAGGAATTCGTCGGTGCGGGCGTACCGGGCGTCCTTGTCGAGGAAGTCGCCGTAGGCGCGTTGCTCGGCGGACTCCCCGCCGGTGACCACGTTGAGCAGCAGCCGGCCGCCGGACAGGCGCTGGAAGGTGGCGGCCATCTGGGCGGCGAGGGTGGGTGAGAGCAGGCCGGGGCGGAACGCCACCAGGAACTTCAGTCGTTCGGTGACCTCGGCGAGCATCGCGGTGGCCAGCCAGGCGTCCTCGCACCAGGCCCCGGTCGGGGTGAGCGCGCCGACGAAGCCGAGTTGCTCGGCGCTGCGGGCGATCTGCCCGAGATAGGCGACGGTGGCGGGGCGGGCCCCACCGGCGGTGCCGACCGCGACGCCGTGACCACCGCCGACGATGTCGCGGCTGTCGCCGTAGGTGGGCAGGAACCAGTGGAAGGTCAGCGGCATCGGGGGTCCTCCTGAGGGATGGGACGACAACCAGGACAGGCTACCCATAAAACCTATCGGTTTGGTAGGTTACTGCCCGCCGCCGACCTGCGGCGTCGCGAGCACATCGTCCACTCCCGAGGAGCCGACATGTCCACCCCGCCGAGGAACCTGCGCCGGCTGGCCACCACCCTGTTCACCGCCCTGTCCCTGGTCGCCGTCGGCGGGGTCAGCGGCTGCACCGACGACGCCGACGCCCAGGCCGGCAGCGGCCCGCTGCGCATCGGCTACCAGCGCTTCGGCGGGCTGAGCCTGGTCAAGGCCCGCAACGCCGCCCCGGACGCGCAGTGGTCGCTGTTCGAGAGCGGCCCCGCCCTGACCGAGGCGCTCAAGGCCGGCGCGATCGACATCGGACAGGTCGGCGAGGCACCCCCGATCTTCGCCGCCGCCGCGAAGATCCCCTTCTCGGTGGTCGGCACCTCCGCCCCGATCCCCCAGGGCGAGGCGGTGCTGGTCAAGGAGAGCAGCGGCCTGAAGACCTTCGCCGACCTGCGCGGCCGGACGGTGGCGCTGAACAAGGGCAGCAACGTGCACTGGCTGCTGGTCCGGCTGCTGGCGGCCAACAACATGACGCTGAAGGACATCACCGTCAAGTACCTCAAGCCGGCCGAGGGACGGCCCGCGTTCGACAACGGCCAGATCGACGCCTGGATCATCTGGGACCCGTACTTCGCCCTCGCCGAACAGCCCGGGGTGAAGGTCCTCGCCGACGCCACCGGCCTGGCCAGCAACCGGGAGTACGTGCTGGCCTCACCCGAGGTGGTCCGGGACCGCACCGACGACGTCCGCGCCTTCCTCACCACCTACCGGAAGGTCACCGACTGGGGGATCGCCAACCCGGCCGAACGCGCCACGGTGCTCGCCCCCGAGCTGAAGATCCCGCTGGACGTCACCACCCGGGCCCTGGCCCGCAGCGCCCGCCCGCTGGCCCCGGTCACCCCTGCCGTCGGCACCGAACTCCAGGCCATCGCGGACGGCTTCACCACCCTCGAGCTCGTCCCCGGCCCGGTCGACATCGCCGGTCGGGTGGACGACCGGTTCAGCGCGGTGTTCCAGTGAGCAGCACCGTGCTGGTCAGCGCGCCACCGGCCGCCGTCGCGGCACCACCCGACGCCGGCCCGCGACGACGTGCCGGCCTGCGCTGGCGGCGACTGGTCAGCCCGGTCGTGCTCGTCGCCGGGTGGGAGGCCGCCGCCCACGCCGGACTGCTCGCCCCGGAGAAACTGCCCGCGCCGAGCCGGGTGCTCGCCACCGGCGTACGACTGGCCCGCGACGGCACCCTCGGCGTCCACCTGCTCGACTCCCTCACCCGGGCCGGCGTCGGGTTGCTCCTCGGCGGGCTGCTGGCGCTGGTCCTCGGCGTCGCCGCCGGGCTGCTCCGCCTCGGCGACGACCTGGTCGACCCGCCGGTGCAGATGGCCCGGATGCTGCCCCACCTGGGACTCGTCCCGCTGCTGATCATCTGGGTGGGGATCGGCGAGTCGCTGAAGGTAACCCTGGTCGCACTCGGGGTGTTCTTTCCGATCTACTTCAACACCTACGCTGGCATCCGGGACATCGACGAACGGCTCGTCGAGGCAGCCCGCACCTGCGGCCTCGGGCCCGCCGCCCGGCTGCGGCACGTGGTGCTGCCCGGGGCGCTGCCGTCGCTGTTCCTCGGGCTGCGACTGGCGATCGGGGCGGCCTGGCTCAGCCTCGTCGTCGGCGAACAGATCAACGCCCAGACCGGCATCGGCTTTCTGATGATGGAGGCCCGGGAGTTCAGCCAGACCGACGTGGTGGTGCTCGGCCTGGTCGTCTACGCGCTGCTCGGCCTGCTGTCCGACCTCGCCCTACGGATCCTGGAGAGGAGGACCCTGACATGGCGACGCGGCCTGCGCGCGACCTGACCGGCCCGGCCGGCGGCGCGGACGGGGCACCCGCCCGACCGGACGGGGTGACCGGTGGGGCCACGGTGCTGACCGCCCATGCGGTGCGGCGGGCCTTCGACGGCCGGCCGGTGCTCGCCGGGGTCGACCTGACCATCGCCGCCGGTGAGGTGGTGGCGCTACTCGGCGGCAGCGGGTCCGGCAAGAGCACCCTGCTGCGGGTCCTCGCCGGCCTGGACGTCGAGGCCACCGGCCGGACCCGGGTGCGCGGCACCGCCGCCGTGGTCTTCCAGGAACACCGGTTGCTGCCCTGGAAACGGGTCGGCGACAACGTTGCGCTGGGGTTGACCGGTCCCCACGTGCGCTCCCGGGTGGACCGGGCGCTGACCGAGGTGGGGCTGGCCGACCGACACCGGGCCTGGCCGGCGGAACTCTCCGGCGGTCAGGCGCAACGGGTCGCGGTGGCCCGGGCCCTGGTCCGGGAGCCGGACCTGCTGCTGCTCGACGAGCCGTTCGGGGCACTCGACGCGCTGACCCGACTGCGGATGCAGTCCCTGCTGCGTCGGCTACGCGCCGAGCACGGCTTCGCCGCCCTGCTGGTCACCCACGACGTCGAGGAGGCGCTGCTGCTCGCCGACCGCATCCTGCTGCTCGACGGGGGCGTCATCGCCGAGGAGATCCCCGTCGACCTCGGCCCCGCCGGCCGGTCCGCCGACCGACCGGCCCGCTCCCCCGACCAGCCCGCCTTCGGCGCGTTGCGTCGCCGGCTACTCGACCGCCTCGGCGTACCCGCCGCCTGACCCCGGAGCCGACCATGACCCGCTGGACACCCGACCCGAGTTTCTACCCCTCCCCCCGCGAGGCGGCCACCGCGCCCGCCGAGAAGCTGGCCTACGTCGCCGCGTTCGACCGTACGGCGCAGCGGCCGGACGCGATCGCCGTGCTCGACACCGACCCGGACTCCGCCGACTACGGCCGGGTGGTCGGCTGGACCGACCTGCCGCACACCGGCGACGAGCTGCACCACTTCGGGTGGAACGCGTGCAGCAGCGCGCTCTGCCCCACCGCACCGCACCCGCACGTCGAGCGGCGCTACCTGATCGTGCCGGGGCTGCGGTCGTCCCGCATCCACGTGTTCGACACCCGACCGGACCCGCGCGCCCCGCAACTGGTGAAGGTGATCGGCGCGCAGGAGCTGGCCGAGAAGTCCGGCTACTCCCGCCCGCACACCGTGCACTGCGGCCCGGACGGCATCTACCTGTCGGCGCTCGGCGGCGTCGACGGTGCCGAGGGTCCCGGCGGCGTCGCCGTGCTCGACCACACCACGTTCGCCGTCCGGGGCGCCTGGGAGGCCGACCGGGGCCCGCAGTTCCTGGCGTACGACGTGTGGTGGCACCTCACCCAGGACGTGCTGGTCACCAGCGAGTGGGGCACCCCGTCGATGATCGAGGACGGCATCGTCGGTGAGCTGCTGCTGGGGCGCAAATACGGGCACGCGATCCACTTCTGGGACCTCGCGAAGCGCCGGCACGTGCAGCGGGTCGACCTCGGCGACCAGTACCAGATGCCCCTCGAACTGCGCCCCGCGCACGACCCGACCCGGTCGTACGGCTTCGTGGGGGTGGTGATCAGCGTCGAGGACCTGTCCGCGTCGGTCTGGTTGTGGCACCGCGACGGCGCGGGTGCGGACGCCCCGTGGACGGTGACCCGGGTGATCGACATCCCGGCGGAACCCGCCGACCCGGCCGACCTGCCGGACCTGCTCAAGCCGTTCGGGGCGGTGCCACCGCTGGTCACCGACATCGACCTGTCGGTGGACGACAGGTTCCTCTACGTCTCCTGCTGGGGCACCGGGGAGCTGCGCCAGTACGACGTCAGCGACCCGTTCCACCCCGTGCTGGTCGGCTCGGTGCGGCTCGGCGGCATCGTGGCCCGCACCGCCCACCCGGCCGCGCCGGACGAGCCCCTGGCCGGTGGCCCGCAGATGGTGGAGATCAGCCGGGACGGCCGGCGGGTCTACGTCAGCAACTCGCTCTACGGTTCCTGGGACGACCAGTTCTATCCCGACGGGGTGGGCGCCTGGCTGGCCAAGCTGGACGTCGACCCGGAACGCGGCGGGCTCACCCCGGACGTGCGGTTCTTCCCGCGCGGCGAGGAGTTCCGGGGGCTGCGGGTGCACCAGACCCGGTTGCAGGGCGGCGACGCCAGCTCCGACTCGTACTGCTTCCCGTGACCGGGCGGACTTTGCTGGCGTTGGTGGCGCTCGGCGCGTTCCACGGGTTGAACCCGGCGATGGGGTGGCTCCTCGCGGTCGCCCGGGGGTTGCAGGAGCGTCGCCGGGCGGCGCTGCTGGCCGCGCTGCCCCCGGTCGCGGCGGGTCACCTGGCCTCGGTGGCGGTGGTCGCCGCGCTGGTCACCGCCACCCGCTCGGTCACGGCCAGCACCGCGCTGACGGTGACCGGCGGGGCGGTGCTGGTCGGTTTCGGGCTGTGGCGGCTGTTGTCGCAGCGGCACTTCCGCTGGGCCGGGATGCGGCTGTCGGCGGCGCAGGTGGCCGGTTGGTCGTTCCTGATGTCGTCGGCGCACGGCGCCGGGCTGATGCTGCTGCCGGTGCTGCTGGCCGACCCGCAGCCGGCCGGCGGGCACGCCGGGCACCTGGCGGCGGCGCCGGCCGGCGCGCTGCCGGGGCTGGTCGCGGCCGGGGTGCACACCCTGGTCATGCTGGGCGTCGCGTCGACCGTCGCGCTGGTGGTGTACGAGGTGCTGGGGGTCGGGGTGCTGCGCCGGGCCTGGTTCAACGTGGACCGGCTCTGGGCCGGGGTGCTGGTCGCGGCGGGGGTGGTGACGCTGGCCGCCGCGATCTGACCGAATGGCCCCGGCCGTGGTCGGCCAGTGGCCCTGCCCGGCGGGTAACTCCTACTGATTCAATAGGAGTTACCGTCGCCGAGCCGAAGGAGCCCCGGTGTCCACCGTTGTGTCGTACGACGAGGCAGACCACGACGCCCGCCGGGCCCGGCAGTGGCTGGCCGGTCAGGCCCGGGACCCCGGGGTGTCCCGCGCCGAGCTGATCGCGGTGGGCACGGCGATGAGCGCCCTCGCCACCGACACCCGGGAGCCGGTCACGCCCGCCACCGGGCCGGTCGGGGTGCCCCCGGGCATCGTCAAACCGCTCGACCCCGCGCAGCTCACGCCCCGCGAGGGCAACGCCGAGATGCGGTGGGAGGCGATGGCCGGCCAGGGATACGTGGTGCCGAACGACCGGTTCTTCGTCCGCAACCACACCCACACACCCCGCATCGACGCCGACACCTGGCGACTGCGGCTGCACGGCGACGGCCTGCGCGACGCCCCGACCCGGGACGCCCCGGTCGAGTTCGGCTACGCCGACCTGCGGGCGCTACCCGCCGTCGAGCTACCCGCCCTGGTCGAGTGCGCCGGCAACGGGCGGCACTTCTTCGCCAGCCAGCAGGACACCCCCGCCGCCGGGGTGCAGTGGCGGCTCGGCGGTGTCGGGGTGGCCCGCTGGCGCGGGGTGCCGCTGGCCACCGTGCTACGGCACGCCGGGCTGACCCCCGACGCGGTCGACGTGATGCCGGAGGGCCTGGACCCGCCGTACGTCACCGGGGGTGTCGACCTCGGCCGGGTACGCCGTCCGCTGCCGATCGGCAAGGCCCTCGACGACGTTCTGCTGGCGTACGAGATGAACGGTGCGCCGCTGCCACCCGACCACGGCTTCCCGGTCCGGGTGGTGGTGCCCGGCTGGATCGGGATCTCCTCGATCAAGTGGGTCGGTGCGATCGAGGTCTCCACCGTCGCGCTGTTCTCCCCGTGGAACACCAGCCTCTACCGGATGTTCGGACCCGGCCGGCCGGTCGACGGTGGGCCGGCCGACACGCAGTCGGTCAAGAGCGCGTTCGAGCTGCCCTGGGACGCCCGGCTGGCGGCCGGTGTCGAGACCACGCTGACCGGCCGGTCGTGGTCCGGGGCCGGTCCGATCGACCGGGTCGAGGTCGACACGGGCGACGGGTGGCAGCCCGCCACGCTGGTCGGGGCGGACCGGGGCGGGCCCTGGCAGCGGTGGTCGACGCGGTGGTGTCCGCCGACCGCCGGCCGGTGGACGCTGCGGGCCCGCGCGGTGGACGTGACCGGCCGGGGTCAGCCCGACCGGGCCCCGGGCAACGACCTCGGGTACCTCTTCGACGGGGTGGTCCGGCATCCGGTGACGGCGGTCTGACCGCGACGGTCGCCGCCGCGCCGGGGTGGGGTCGGTGTCCGGTCAGGCGCGGGCGCAGGTCGCCGTGCCGGTGGGACCGTTGCCGGTGCCCTGGAAACCGAACTCGGTGCCGGCTCCCGCACCGACGGTGCCGTTGTAGCTGACGTTGCGGAAGCTGACCGCACCGGAGGTGCCGGTGTGCTGCGCGTTCCACGCGTTGGTGACGGTGGCGTCCGACGGCAGGGGCAGGTTGACCACCCAACCGTCGAGCCCGGCCGGGCCGGCGGTGACCTTGACGGTGGTCACGAAGCCGCCGGGCCAGGAGTTCACCGACACCGCTGCGGTGCAGGCACCGTCACCGGGCGGCGGCGGCGTGGTCGGCGGCGGAGTCGTCGGCGGTGGTGTGGTCGGCGGGACGGTGGTGCCGCCCGCGTTGAGCGCGTCCAACGTGGAGGCGTACGCGGCCTTCTTGGCGCCGTTGCCGTCGAAGAGCAGCGGGGTGGCGCTGGCCCGCCACGAGTCGGTGTCCCGGATGCCGGAGACGGTGATGCCGGTGCAGCGGGAGACCGCCAGGCAGGCGCTGACCACGCGGGAGTAGCTGTCGGCCTGGGAACTGCCGGAGCCCTCGATGTCCAGCTCGGTGATCTGCACCTCGACGCCGAGGTCGACGAATCGCTGGAGGTTGGCCTGGTAGTCCGACGGCACCGGCGACTGGGCGGTGAAGTGGGACTGGAAGCCGACGCAGTCGATCGGCACGCCCCGGGCCTTGAAGTCCTGGACCATGGCGTACACGCCGTTGCTCTTCGGGTTCTGCCCGTCGGTGTAGTAGTCGTTGTAGCAGAGCTTCGCGCCCGGGTCGGCGGCGCGGGCGGCCCGGAACGCCGCCTCGATCCAGTCGTCACCGGTGCGCTGCAGGTTGGAGTCACGACGCCCACCGCTGCCACCGTCGGCGAACGCCTCGTTCACCACGTTCCACGCGTGGATCTTGCCCCGGTAGTGGGTGGCGACCTGGGTGACGTGGTTGAGCATGGCGTTGCGCAGGGCGGTGCCGGACAGGACCGCCGTCCAGCGCGGTTGCTGCTGGTGCCAGGCCAGCGTGTGACCGCGGACCCGCATCCCGTTGGCCTGGGCGTGGCTGACCAGCTTGTCGCCGCTGGCGTAGGTGAACTGGTTCGGGCTGGGCTCGGTGGCGTCCCACTTCATCTCGTTCTCGGCGGTCACCGAGGTGAACTCACGGTTCAGGATGCCGACGTAGACGGAGTCGGCGAGCCTGTTCACCGCCACCGCGGTGCCGAAGTAGCGGCCTGTCTCGGCGGCGGCGGCACCGAGGGTGGTGCCGGCGCTGGCACTGGAGGCGAGGGCGACGGTGGTGCCGACGGCGACCACGCCGGTAACGATCGAGACCAGTGCGGCACGCAGCCGCGGTGGTGTGGTCCGACGCCCGCTGCTGCGGGCGGACACATGGTTCATGGCAGAGACCTTTCAAGACGGTGAGGGGTGCACCGTCCCGACCTTTCGCCCGAGTGCGGTGGCCGGCCCGGGGAGGCGGGGTGGTCGCCCGGAGGCCACGCCCGCCTGTGCCGTCGCTCAGCCGCCACCGCCGAGGTCGAGGGGTTACCCGGTGACGCTATCGAAACATCCCCAAGAGTTCAACGAACGTCGATGCCTGAGCCGCCGTCACTCGGTGGCGGCGAGGTAGCCGCTCGCCTGCAACTCGAACAGCTCCCGGTAGGGCCCGTCGGCGGCCATCAGCGTGTCGTGGTCGCCCTGCTGCACCAGCCGACCGTGGTCCATCACGAAGATCTGGTCGGCGTGCCGGACGTTGGCCAACCGGTGGGTGATCAGCACGACCGTCCGGTCGGGCCGCCGCCGCAGGTGCTCGAAGAGCGCGTGCTCGGCGCGGGCGTCGAGGGCGGCCGACGGCTCGTCGCAGATCAGCAACCGGGCGTCGCGGTAGAGGCCCCGGGCGGCCACCAGCCGCTGCCACTGCCCGCCGGAGAGGTCGTGGCCGTTCTTGAACTCCCGGGCCAGCAGGGTGTCGTAGCCGAACGGCAGCCCGGCGATCATGTCGTGCGCGGCGGCCGACCGGGCGGCGTCCTCGACGGTCGGGCCGGCCGCGTCCGGGGGCCGGTCGTGCCGGCCGATGCGGATGTTCTGCGCGGCGGTGAACGGGAACTTCCACCACTCCTGGGTCATCACCGCCACCTGGGCGGCCGTCGCCGCCGGGTCCAACTCGGCGACGTCGACGTCGTCCCACCGGATCACCCCGCCGGTGGGCCGGTAGAGGCCGGCGATCAGCTTGGCCAGGGTGGTCTTGCCGGAGCCGTTCTCACCGACCAGGGCGATCACCTCGCCCCGCCGGATGGTCAGGCTGACCTCGTCCACCGCCGGGGCGTCGGTGTCCGGGTAGCGCAGGCTGACCCGGTCCAGCTCGATGTACTCGAAGCCGGCGGTGGGCCGCCCCTGCCCGGCGGCGGTGCGGCTGTCGGCCCGGTCGAGGAAGTCCCGGTAGTCCTGGTAGTAGAGGGCGTCCTCGTAGAGGTTGTTGGTGGCGTAGACGGCGAGCGCGAGGCTGCTGCGCGCCGACTGGAGGGCGAGCAGGGCGGTCGCCGCCGCGGCGAGCGCGACCACGCCGGTGAGCAGCAGCCCGCCGAGCACGGCGTAGACCGCGAAGGCCGCGATCCCGCCGACGGACATCCCGACGGCCCTGGTCCGGCTCTGCGCCCGGGCCAGCCGCAGCAGCGCGGCCGTCTCGACGGTCATCATCCGGCGGAACTCGGCGAGCAGGAAGTCCCGCATCTGGTAGGCGCGTACCTCGGCGGCGGTGTGCCGGTTGGCCATCAGGTGGGCGAGCATCCACATCCGGCGGCGGCGGTTGATCCGGGCCAGCATGTCCAGGTACTGCCGGCGGGCCATCCGCACCGCGGTGACCGCCTCCGGCACGGCAGCCAGCAGCAGGCAGGGCAGCAGCACCGGTTGGATCACGGTCACCGCGGCGGCGGTGGCCAGCACGCCCACCACCCCGGTGATCAGGTTGACGGTGTGGTCGACGATCGACGCCGCCTCGGCCATCCCCCGGTCGCGGACCCGGTCCATCTCCTCGGCGAAACCGGCGTCGTCGAAGGCGGCCAGCTCGACCGCCGTGGTGGTCTCGAACAGCCGCAGCTCCACCGCGTAGTTGATCTGTGGGATCAGCCGGGCCTGCGCCCAGCCGGCGGTGACGGTCAACGTGCCCTTCACGGCCACCGCCGCGGCGGCCAGGACCAGCGCGGGCAGCGCGGCCCGGACCCGGTCGGGCGTCGGACCGGCGGCGAACAACTCGCGCAGCACCCCGGTGGTGGCGAGCAGGCCGAGGGTGGTCATCACCCCGGCGGCGAGGTTCAGACCGATCGCGGCGAGGGTGTCGCGACGGTTGGTCGCCCAGGCCAACGCGATGGCCTCGCGCACCAGCCGGGGCAGCCGGCGGGCCACCGACCGGAAACTGGTGTGCGCGAACTCGGTGGCGTGGTGCATCCATCCGCCGTCCGCCAACTCCGGCAGATCCAGCCCGGCCTCCGCCGAACCGACCTCCGCCGCAGGCTCGTCCGTGGGGGTCGAACGGCGGGGGCCGATCACCGTCGCCATGGGTCCTCCCGGGCCGAAGGGGGCAGGGCACGGCGAGCCTACTGTCGGCGACGAGGCGATGTCGCCCCGTGGTCGGCGTGTCGTACACCTGTCGCATTGGCGTGTCGCCGGCCACCCCGGGGCGGCGGCTGCGCCGGGTCGCGTCGCGTGGCCGCGCCCCGGGTGGCAGGCTGGGACGCGAACCGTCGGCGGCACCACGCGCCGACGACCGTCGTGAAGGAGAAGATCGACCCGATGGCTGCGAGTGTGACCACCACCGACGAATGGCAGGCGCTGCGCAAGCACGCCGAGACGATGCGCGGCACCCACCTGCGGGAGCTGTTCGCGGCCGACCGGCAACGGGGTGAGCGGCTCACCGGCGAGGTCGCCGACCTGCACGTCGACTACAGCAAGCACCTCGTCACCGACGAGACCATCGGGCTGCTCACCGCGCTGGCCGGGCGGGTCGGGCTGACCGACCGGATCGCCGCGATGTTCGCCGGGGAGCACATCAACTCCACCGAGGACCGGGCCGTGCTGCACACCGCGCTGCGGCTGCCGCGCGACGCCGCACTGACGGTGGACGGGCAGGACGTGGTCGCCGACGTGCACCGGGTGCTGGACCGGATGGCCGCGTTCAGCGAGCGGGTCCGCTCCGGGCAGTGGCGCGGGCACACCGGCGAGCGGATCAGCACGGTGGTCAACATCGGCATCGGCGGCTCCGACCTCGGCCCGGTGATGGCGTACGAGGCGCTCAAGGCGTACCGGGACGGCGGGATCGCCTGCCGGTTCGTCTCCAACATCGACCCGACCGACATCCACGACAAGACCCACGACCTCGACCCGGCGAGCACCCTGTTCGTGGTGGTGTCGAAGACCTTCTCCACGCAGGAGACGCTGGCCAACGCCGAGCAGGCCAAGACGTGGCTGCTGTCGGGCCTGGACGCCGACGACGACGCGGCGATCGCGAAGCACTTCGTGGCGGTGAGCACCAACGCGGGCCGGGTGGCCGACTTCGGCATCGACCCGGAGAACATGTTCGGCTTCTGGGACTGGGTGGGTGGCCGCTACTCGCTGCCGTCGGCGGTCGGGCTGTCGGTGATGCTGGCGGTCGGGCCGGACCGGTTCCGCGAGCTGCTGGCCGGCTACCACGCCGTCGACGAGCACTTCCGTACCGCGCCGGTGGAGCGGAACCTGCCGGCGCTGCTGGGCCTGCTCAACGTCTGGTACGTCGACTTCCTCGGCGCGCAGACCCACGCCGTGCTGCCGTACTCGCAGTACCTGCACCGGTTCCCAGCGTACCTGCAACAGCTGACCATGGAGAGCAACGGCAAGTCGGTGACCCTGGACGGCACGCCGGTCGACCACCCGACCGGGGAGATCTTCTGGGGCGAGCCGGGCACCAACGGCCAGCACGCCTTCTATCAGCTCATCCACCAGGGCACCGTGCTGATCCCGGCGGACTTCATCGCGTTCAGCCAGCCCAACCACGACCTGGGCGAGATGCACGACCTGTTCATGTCGAACTTCTTCGCGCAGACCGCCGCACTGGCCTTCGGCCGGACGGCGGAGCAGGTCGAGGCGGAGGGCACGCCCGCCGAGGTGGTGCCGCACCGGGTGATGCCGGGCAACCACCCGACCACCTCGATCATCGCGCCGAAGCTCACCCCGTCGACGCTGGGCCAGCTCATCGCGCTCTACGAGCACATCGTGTTCACCTGCGGCGCGGTGTGGAACATCAACCCGTTCGACCAGTGGGGGGTGGAGCTGGGGAAGGTGATGGCCAACCAGCTCGCGCCGAAGCTGACCGGGGACGCGCCGGACCTGTCCGACGTGGACTCCTCCACGGCGGCGCTGATCAGCCGCTACCGCCGGGAGCGCGGTCGGGCCTGAGGTCCGCGCGGCCGTTGCGGGCACCCGGCAACGGTCACCGGTGAGGTCCGTCGGGACGGCGGCCGGGTCACCCGACCCGGCCGCCGTTTCTTTCGGTACGACTGGTCCAACCAGTTGACGGGTTGATGGGTACGCCGGCACACTGCTGCCGTGGCCTTCGTCCCCGTGCCCCGCAGCTCCGTCTCCGACCACGTCTTCGCCCAGCTCCGCGACGCCATCGTCAGCGGGCGGCACGCCCCGGGCGACCCGCTGCCCGGTGAACGCGAACTCGCCGCCGCGTTCGCCGTCAACCGGCACGCCGTGCGGGAGGCGCTGCGCCGGCTCCAACAGCTCGGGCTGCTACGGGTCAGCCAGGGCGGCGTCACCCGGGTGCTGGACTGGCGGGTGCACGCCGGCCTCGACCTGGCCCTGTCCCTCGTCCAGTCCGGCGACGTGCTGCCGGTGGAGCACCTGGTCCGGGACATGCTGGAGATGCGCGCCTGCGTCGGGGTCGACGCGGCCCGGCGCTGCGCCGTCCGGGCCACCGGGGCGGTGGGGCGGGTCGTGGTCGACACCGTGGAACGGTTCGCCGCGCTCGCACCCGACCTGGCCGCCATGGCCGAGGCGAACATCGCGCTGTGGCGGCACATCGTCACCGGCAGCGGCAACACCGCCTACCTGCTCTCCTTCAACAGCCTGGTGGCCGGGGCGCTGGCCGTCGGGGAGGTGCCGCCGCAGCGACGCGCAGCCGAGTTGCTGGACGTCGCCGGGCACCGCCGGCTGGCCGCCGCGATCGCCGACGGCCGGGGCGACGACGCCGCCACCGAGGCCCACACCCTGCTCACCGCGTCCCTCACCGCCCCCACCGGCTGACCGCCACCCACCCGCCGACCGCTCGTCGGCCCGACCCGCCGACCGCTACCCACCCCGACCCGCCGACCCGTCCCGGGCGTCCACCCCCGTCGCCCGTCCCCCGGAAGGGAACGTCGCGCATGATCCCCGCCGTGCTCTACGCCGTACCGGCGTTCCTGCTGCTCATCGCCGTCGAGGCGTGGTCGTACCGGTTCGCGCCGGACGACGACGAACGCGGCTACGAGCGGCGGGACACGACCACCAGCCTCACCATGGGCGCCGGCAGCCAACTGATCGGCTTCCCGTGGAAACTGCTCACCGTCGGTCTCTACGTCGCGCTGTGGACCGTCGCCCCGGTGCAGCTCTCCCCCACCAGCGTCGGGACCTGGGTGCTGCTGTTCCTCGCCGACGACCTGGCCTACTATTGGTTCCACCGCACCCACCACGAGGTACGCCTGTTCTGGGCCAGCCACGTGGTGCACCACTCCAGCACGCACTTCAACCTGTCCACCGCGCTGCGGCAGAGCTGGACGCCGATGACCTCGCTGCCGTTCTGGCTGCCGCTGGCGCTGCTCGGCATCCCGCCCTGGATGATCTTCCTCCAGCAGTCGGTCAGCCTGCTCTACCAGTTCTTCCTGCACACCGAGCGGATCGACCGGCTGCCCCGACCGGTCGAGTGGGTCTTCAACACCCCGTCGCACCACCGGGTGCACCACGGGGCGAACCGCGAGTACCTGGACCGCAACTACGGCGGCATCCTGATCGTCTGGGACCGGCTCTTCGGCAGCTTCGCCCCGGAACACACCCCCGTCCGGTACGGGCTGACCACGAACATCGGCACCTACAACCCGCTGCGGGTTGCCACCCACGAGTACGCGGCGATCTGGGCCGACGTCCGGCGGGCCGGCTCGTGGCGGCACCGGCTCGGGCATGTCCTCGGCCGCCCCGGTTGGCAGCCCGCCCGATGAGCCACTTTCGACCCGACCGCCCACCCGGGCGTCCCGGGCCGCACCAGGCGGGGGCCGGCGCGTCTCCGGCGGGAGTGCCGGTGCCGCCACCGCCGACCGGGGTGCCAGAGCCGGCGGGGGTGCCACAGCCCGCAGGGACGACCGGGGTGGCGGGACGGTGGCTTCTCGGGTCGTTCGGGCTGGTCACCGCCGTGGAGCTGACCGGGGTCGCGCTCGACTCGACAGCGGTGCAGTGGGCGGCCAAGCCGCTGCTCGCCCCGCTGCTGCTCGGCTGGCTGCTCGCCGTACGGCGGCGGTGGGACCCGGTGGCGACCGGGCTGGTCTGCGCGACGGCGGGTGACGTGGCGCTGCTGGTCCCCGGCACCACCGCGTTCCTGATCGGGATGGGGTGTTTCCTCGGCACCCAGGCGGCGTTCCTGGTGGCGTTCCTGCGCCACCGGCGGCCACCGGCGGGGGCAGTCGCCGGATACCTCACCCTGTGGGCGGCGGGGAACGCGCTGCTCTGGGGCCGGCTGGGCGACCTGCGGCTGCCGGTGCTCGGCTACAGCCTGGCGCTGAGCCTGATGGCCGCCGCCGGCTGGGGGGTGTCCCGGCGGGTGGCCGCCGGAGGTGCGCTGTTCCTCCTGTCCGACCTGCTGATCGGGGTCGAGGCGACGGGTGTCCGACTGCCCGGCCACGGGCTGTGGGTGATGACCACCTACCTGGCCGCGCTGCTGCTGATCACCACCGGCTGGGCGGGTCGCCCGGCACCGACCGCCGTCAGGTGAGGGCGGCGACCAGGGCTTGCGGGGCCATGGTGGACGGGCGGTCGCTGACCTGGCCGTCGCCGATCTCCACCAGCCGCCACCGACCGTCGGCATGCCGGGCCAGGTCGGCGGTGACGAACGGCAGACCGAGCGCGGACAGCACAGGGGCCAGCGGCCCGGTGTCCACCGGGGCGTCGGGAAGCTCCCCCGGGGTGTCCGGGTGCGGGCCGGTGAGCACGCACCGGCCGGCGACCCACCAGGTGCGCACCTCGACACCGGACAGCGGCTCGAACCGGCGCAGCACGAAACCACCGGTGAAGTCGTCGTCGCGCAGTTCGCGCAGCCGGGTCGCGATCCGCCAGGCGGCCTCCGCGTCGGCCAGCTCGGGGACGAAGCACGCCTCGTGCCAGTGGTGCTTGGCAGACTTCGTCCAGTCGCGCAGCACGGCCGGGCCGGCGCCCAGCCCGGCTCGCGCCCGGTCGAAGTCGGCCCGGTCGACGCCGACCGTCCAGCGGGACTCGGGGGTGAGCGTCGCCGCGGTGGCGTACCACCCGGGCAGCTCGTGGGCACGGCGGTACTGGTCGGGGTCGGTGCGTAGGGTCACCTGCCGGGCGCGGAGCGCCTCGGCGAATCCGGCGTACCCGGTGGCGGACAGCATCCAGCCCCGGTAGACCGCGTCGTCGTCGGCGGGGACCCCGGCGACCGCCCGCCCCGGGTCGCGGCCCGCCGCGAGCGCGTCGTGGTCGACGACGGCCACCCGGTGGCCGGCCTCGCGGGCGGCCTGTGCCTCCGGCGCGAAGTGCGGGTCCGCTCGACGGGGGCGCAGCGGGTCGGCGGGGACGATCAACAGCATGCCCGCATCCTCCCCCAGCCGCGCCACCCCGGGCCGCACGCCCCGGGCGGTGCGGCTCCCCGCGTCGGGGGTGGCTGAGCCGGCAGGTCGGCTCCGGGCGGTGCGGCTCTCCGGGCCGGGGTGGCTGAGCCGCCGGGTCGGCGAGTCGGCCTGGGCGCGGGCCGTCGCGGGCCCCGACCGGTGCGGCGCGCGGCTGCGGCGTCAACCCGCTGCCGGCCGGTCGCCGTCGGGCGGGCGGATGCCGGTCAGCCGGCACAGCGCGGCGAAGCCGTCCTCGGTGCCCGGCCAGTGCCGGCGTACCGCGTCGACACCCGCCCGGCGGACCACCGCGCGCAGCACCGCGGCCACGATGATCGCGTCGTCGGCGTACCCGATGACCGGAACGAAGTCCGGGATCAGGTCGATCGGGACCGCCAGGTAGGCCATCAGCAGGCCGAGACGCACCCGTACCCCGCGCGGCAGGGTGGCGTCACCGGCCAGCCGGCGCAGCAGCCGCAGCAGGTCCGGCAGCAGCCGCAGCGCCTCCGTGAGCAGCGCACCCCGGGGCCGCACGATCAGCAGGCCGACCAGCAACGCCGCCCAGGTGGCCAGCGCCGCGACGGCGACACCGAGCAGGACGTCCCGGAGCATCTGCTGACTCCCTCCCCGCCGGACGACCTCCCGGAACGGGCCCGCCGCCCCGGCCCGGACCAGCGGCGCGACACCCGGGTCCGCTCCCCGCCGACGGGCCGACACCCGCACGGCATCCCACCACGGGACACCACGGGCGGGATCAGGGGGTCATCTCGTATCGGCCGGCCAGGGCCTGGACCCGGGACCAGACCCGGCCGGCGCGGGCCGCGTCGGCGACCGGGCGACGGACCTGGGTCAGCGCCCAGGTGGCCTGGGCGTCGGTGGTGGTCGGCTTGCCGTGCAGTTCGGTGGCGTGGCCGGCGAAGTCGCGGACCAGGACGTCGAAGATCTGGTCGAGCAGGTCGACGTCGAGCCCGGTCGCCCCGGCCTGCTCCAGGATGAGCTGACCGTAGACGACCAACGCGAAGAGCTGCCCGAGGGCGAGCAGGAAGTCGAGGTCACCCTGCTGCTCCTCGCCTGGCGGGTGGGCGGCGAGCAACTCGCGCAACCCGTCGGCCTGGGCGGTGAACCGGGCCACGTTCGGCACCTCGGCCCGGGCGGCGTACGCGGCCCGCCAGTCGTGGAACCGGATCGCGCCCAGACCACGCGCCGGGCCCTGCCGGAACAGGAACCCGTCGTCGGCCGGGTCGTGCCGGGTGGGCACCGGGGGAAACTCGGCCGGGGCGAAGAAGTAGTTCGCCATGAACTTCAGGATCAGCGCCAGGTTGACGTGCACGGTGCCTTCGAGCTTGGGCAGCCCCCGGATGTCCCGGGCGGCCTTGTCGAAGTAGGTGTCCGCCTCGAACCCCTTGGCGGCGATGACGTCCCAGAGCAGATCGATCACCCGCTCGCCCTCGGTGGTCACCTTCATCTTGGTCATCGGGTTGAACAACAGGTAACGCCGGTCGTCGGGGCCGGCCGAGCGGAAGTAGTCCACCGCCCGGTCGCTGAACAGCTTCATCGCGACCAACCGGGCGTACGCGTCGGTCAACTCCCGGCGGACGTGCGGGAAGTCGGTGACCCGCCGGCCGTAGAGCACCCGGCGGTGGGCGTGGGTGACCGCCTCGTACATGGCGTGTTCGCAGATGCCGATGCTGGCGGTGCAGAGGTTGAACTTGCCGACGTTGACGGTGTTCAACGCGGCGTCGAACGCAGCACGGCCGGTGTGCAGCACGTCCTCGGCGCGCACCGGGTAGTCCTCCAGCCGGAACTCACTGACGTACATCTGCGCGTTGACCACGTTGCGGACCAGCCGGTACGCCGGGTGCCGGCTGTCGGCGGCGAAGAAGACGTAGCCGTCGGGCCCCTCGACGTCGGCGCGGCGACCGAAGACCGAGACCAGCCCGGCGACGTTGCCGTTGCCGATGTAGTACTTGCCGCCGGTGGCCCGGAAGCCGTCCGCGCCGTCGGGGGTGAGCAGCATGTCGGTGGAGTAGATGTCGGCGCCGTGGGCCCGTTCGGAGAGGCCGAACGCCATCACGTGCCCGTCGTCGAGCAGCCCCGCCGCGCGGGCGCGGACGGCGGCGTTGTCGCTCTGCCAGACCGGGCCGAGACCGAGGACGGTGACCTGCCAGGTGTACCAGTAGCCGAGCCCGTAGAAGCCGAGCACCTCGCTGAGCGCGGCGTTGCGCGCGGTGTCCCAGCGTTTGGCCGGGTCACCGCCACCGTCGGCGGCCGGGGTGCAGAAGGCCGCGAACAGCCCCTGCGCGGCGACGAAGTCGAGGAAGTCGGCGTACCAGGTGTGGTCGTTGTAGCTGTCGACGAGCGCCTTCTTGCCCCGGCGCTCGAAGAAGTCGACCGTGGCCCGCAGCAGCCGGCGGGACTCCTCGTCCAGGTGGTCGGGGTCGTAACGGTGCGGGTCGAGCAGCAGGTTGTCGTCGGTCATCGCGAGGTGGTCCCTTCTCCGAAGGTGGTCAGCGGTCGGCGCGTGCGGGTGGTCAGTGGTCCAGGCCGCGCAGGATGGCCAGGACGTCGTCGAGCCAGGCCAGCACCATCCGCTCGTACGCGATGCCGCCGCGCAGCACGACGTGCTGGAGGGCGGCACGGTCGTCGCCGGAGACGCCCCCGGGGAAGTCGCGGCGCTCGCCGGCCAGGTAGCGGGCCAGCACCGCCTCGTGGTCGGCGCGGTACCGGGCGACCTCGACGAGCAGGGCGACCCGGCCGGCCCGGTCGGTGAAGGCGGCCCCCCGGACCTTGACGGCGAGTTCGTGGCGCACCGCCTCCGGTTGGACCTCCTCGCGGAGCCAGTCGGTGAGCACGGCGTGGCCGGTGCCGGTGACCGACCAGCGCCGCTTGTCGGGCCGGCCGTGCTGGCCCACCTGTTCGGCGGTGATCCAGCCGTCGGTCCCCATCCGGGCGAGCACCCGGTAGATCTGCTGGTGGGTGGCGGTCCAGAACCGACCGATGGAGCGGTCGAACCGGTGGGCCAACTCGTAGCCGGAGCCCGGCTGCTCCAGCAGCGAGACCAGGATCGCGTGTTCGAGGGCCATCCCGGCATCCTGCTATGCAACGAGTTGCACAACAAGGGTGGAGTGGTGATCCCCACCAAGGTCGGTTGGTTTTGCCACCCGACCCGGTGGAGACTCTTCTCCGGTACCGACAAAGGGGGAGACCATGCCCGACACCGACCGCCCGCAGCGACATACCCGCGCCGCCGTGCCCGCCGGGGTGACCGATCCGCTCCTGTGGCGGATGGCCCTCGACGTGATCGACGCACACCATCCGGACCAGGCGGGGCGTTGCGACAACCTGCTCTGCGAGCACCAGGAGTGGCCCTGCGACGCCGCGCGCAACGCGCAGCGGGCGCTGACCATGGCCGGTGACACGACGACCGGCGGCGCCGACGACCAGCGCACCGGCTGGGAGCAGCCCGGTCGGGCCGCGCGTCGCACCCGGTCCGTCGAAGCGGCCTGAACCGGCTTCCGTCGTCCTGTCCGCACCTGCGGCGGCTGGCGCACCGCAGCGGCGGACGGAGACGACCGCACCGGCACACCACCGGTGCAGCGGTCGGCACGGTGACGCCCGGTGGCGGGGTGTCCGCACGCGGGCACCCCGCCCACCACCGGTCGCGCCGGGCGACGGTCCGCCCGCTCTCGACGGGCCGACCCGGCCGGGCGGCTGCGGCGATCCGGTGGCAGCCTCAGCCGAGACGCTTGGCGGAACGGATCGCGGTGGCCAGGCTCTCCAGCAGCGGGGCCGCGCCCGCGTACGAGAAGCGGGGCACCGCGTCCCACGGGGTGACCTGGTTGGCCCGGACCGCCGGCAGCTGCGCCCAGGTCGGCTTGGCCGCGAGGTCCTTGGGCTGCAACGCGGTGGAACGGTTGTCCAGCAGGATCAGGTCGGCCGGGAACTTGCCGGCGTTCTCCCAGCTCAGCGCCTCGAAGTAGTCGCCGGACTCAAGTTTGGTCGGCACCACGATCTCCACGCCCAGCTCGGCGAAGTACATCAGGTCCGTGCTGACCTTCGGGTTGGAGACGTAGAACAGGTCGGGGCTGCCCGAGGAGGCCATCACCCGGATGCCCGGGTTGGCCTTGACCGCCGCCCGCACCTGCTCGGCGGCGGCCTCGAAGCGGGCCTTGGCCTCGGTGACCTTCGTGGCCGACAGGTCCGCGCCGAGCGAGCGGGCCAGCTCGGCATAGCGCTCGATCGGGCGGGTCATCGGAGTCCGGGCGGTGGTGATCGCCACGCTCGGCGCGAGCTGGAGGATCTTGTCGCGGCTCTCGTCCGGGACGTACCAGAGGGCGTCCGGGTCGTACATGTGGGTGACCAGCAGCTCGGGGCGCAGCGCGGCGTACTTCTCCACGTTGAACTCACCCCAGACGTTGCCGAGCACGGTGACCCGGTCGACGTCGAGGTCCCCGGCCTGCGGGTCGCGGGAACCGTCGGTCCGGGTGGTCTCCCCGAACACGCCCACGAGCTGGGAGTCGAGTCCGAAGTCGACGAGCGCGGCGGCCACCCCGGTGAAGGCGACCACCCGGGTCGGCGCGGCGGGCGCGTCGACCTTGCGCTGCCGGTCGTCGGTGAAGCTCCACGGGCCGGCGGAACCACCGGCGGCGGGCTTCGCCGGGTCGTCGCCCCCGCCGCAGGCGGCGAGGAGGGCGGTCAGGGCCACGCCACCACCGGCGGCGAGCAGGCCGCGGCGGGAGAGTCGGGGTGAGGACGAGGAAGGCAGCATGTGACGTCTTTCGGTCAGGCCGGAGCCGCGCCGGTCCGCGACGGCATGGTTAGGGTAACCTAACCTAAATCGCTGTCAACAATCGGCGCGCGCCACTCTCGCCCCCTGGAGCCGACACTGTCCGCCACCCTGTCCCCACCCACCGTCCTGCCGGGAGCGACGACGAACCGTCGGCGCACCGGCGTCCGGACCGCCGGGCTCGGCGCGGGCCTGCTGCTGCTCGTCGCGGTGGCGGTGCTGAGCATCGCCGTCGGCGCGAAACAGCTCACCCTGGTCGAGGTGTGGCACGGTCTGACCTCCCCCACCTCCCCCGAGCATGCGGTGGTGCAGCAGATGCGGCTGCCCCGTACCCTGCTCGGGCTGCTCGCCGGGGCCGCCCTCGGGGTGGCCGGCGCGCTGATGCAGGCCCTCACCCGCAACCCCCTCGCCGACCCCGGTCTGCTCGGCATCAACGCCGGAGCGTCGGCCGCCGTGGCCACCAGCACCGCGCTGCTCGGCGTCGCGACGGTGCGGGGTTGGATCTGGTTCGCCCTGCTCGGCGCGGTCGTCGTCACCGTGGCGGTGCACGCGGTCGGCGGCGGCCGGCAGGCCACCCCGCAGCGGCTGGCGCTGGCCGGGGCCGCCCTCAACGCGGTGCTCTACTCGTACGTCAGCGCGGTGATGCTGCTCGACGCGGCAGCGCTGGACCGGCTGCGGTTCTGGACCGTCGGCTCGCTGGTCAACGCCGACTTCACCACCGTCGCCACGGTGGCCCCGTTCATCCTGGCCGGCCTGCTGGTCGGGCTGGCCGGGGCCCGCCCACTCAACGCCCTGGCCCTCGGCGACGACGCGGCCCGCGCGCTCGGCGCCCGCCCCGCCCTGGTCCGGGCCGGCACCGTCACCGCGGTCACCCTGCTCTGCGGCGCGGCCACCGCCGCCTGCGGCCCGATCGTCTTCGTCGGCCTGCTCGTCCCCCACCTGGTCCGCGCCCTGACCGGCCCCGACCTGCGCTGGCTGCTGCCCTACGCGGCGGTGCTCGCCCCGGTGCTGCTGCTCGGCGCCGACGTGCTCGGCCGGGTCCTCGGTCGACCCGGTGAACTCCAGGTCGGCCTGGTCACCGCCGTGCTCGGCGGGCCGCTGTTCCTGCGTCTGGTGGCCCGCCGATGAGCCGCGCCCGCGCCACCGCCGCACCGACCCGCCCACCGGCCCGGGTGGTCCGCATCGGCACCCGCTCGGTGCGCTGGCGCGGCCGGTCCCTGGTGGTCGGACTGGGGGCCACCGCCCTGGCCGTCGTCCTCGGGGTGCTCGCCATCGGTGGCGGTGACTACCCGATGAGCCCCACCGACGTGCTGCGCACCCTCACCGGCGGCGGTAGCGCCGCCGAGGACTTCATCGTCGGTGAGCTGCGGTTGCCCCGACTGGTGACCGCGCTCGCCGTCGGCGCCGCCCTGGCGCTGTCCGGCGCGGTCCTCCAGTCGCTGGTCCGCAACCCGCTGGGCAGCCCCGACGTGCTCGGGGTCACCCAGGGCGCGGCCACCGGTGCGCTGATCGTGGTGGTTGCCGGGGGCGGCACCCTGCTGCTGTCCGGCGCGGCGCTGCTCGGCGGCCTCGCCACCGGCCTGCTGCTGTGGGCGGTGGCCGGCCGGCACGGCCTGCACGGCTACCGGCTGGTGCTGGTCGGCATCGGCACCACGGCGATCCTCACCGGCGTCAACGGCTGGCTGCTCACCCGGGCCCCGCTGATGGACGCGGCCCGCGCGGTGCTCTGGCTCACCGGCAGCCTCGACGGGCGGGGCTGGGCGCAGGCCGTCCCGCTGCTCGGCCTGCTGGCGCTGCTGACGCCGGTGGTGGTCGGCACCGCCCGGGCGCTGTCGGTGATCGAACTGGGTGACGACACCGCCACCGCGCTCGGGGTGCCGGTGTCGCTGGTGCGGCAACTGCTGCTCGGGGCGGCGGTGCTGCTCGCCGCCGGGGCGGCCGCCGCCGCCGGGCCGGTCTCGTTCGTCGCCCTGGTCGCGCCGCACCTGGCCCGCCGGCTCACCCGGGCGCCCGGCCCCAACCTGGCCGCCGCCGCCGCGACCGGGGCGGTGCTGCTGCTCGCCGCCGACCTGGCCGCGCAGCGGGCGATCGACGGCCACCAACTGCCCGTCGGGGTGGTCACCGGCCTGGTCGGCGGGGCCTACCTGGTGTGGTTGCTCGCCGCGCAGGGACGCGCGGCCCGGATCTGAGGAGGACACGGTGACCGAGGACAGTCGACTCGGTGGGGTCGGGCTGACCCTGGCCTACGAGCGGCGGGTGGTGGCCCGGGACCTGTCGGTCGCCGTGCCCGACCGGTCGTTCACGGTGGTGATCGGCCCCAACGCCTGCGGCAAGTCCACCCTGCTGCGGGCCCTGGCCCGCACGCTGCGACCGACCGCCGGCACGGTGCTGCTCGACGGCCGCGACATCCACTCGCTGCGCTCCCGGGAGGTGGCCCGCACCCTCGGCCTGCTCCCGCAGTCGTCGGTCGCCCCGGAGGGCATCACCGTGGCCGACCTGGTCGCCCGGGGCCGCTACCCCCACCAGGGCCTGCTGCGCCAGTGGTCCACGCAGGACGAACAGGTGGTGACCGCGTCGATGGCCGCCACCGGCGTCGGTGAGCTGGCCGACCGACCCGTCGACGAACTCTCCGGCGGGCAGCGGCAGCGGGTCTGGATCGCGATGGCGCTGGCCCAGCAGACCTCCCTGCTGCTGCTCGACGAACCCACCACCTACCTGGACGTCGCGCACCAGATCGAGGTGCTCGACCTGTGCGCCCGACTGCACGAGGAGCAGGGCCGCACCCTGGTCGCGGTGCTGCACGACCTGCACCACGCCGCCCGCTACGCCACCCACCTGATCGCCATGCGCGACGGTCGGGTGGTGGCCCAGGGGGACCCGCGCGAGGTGGTCACCGCCGCGCTCGTCGAGGAGGTGTTCGGGCTGCCCTGCCGGATCGTCGAGGACCCGGAGACCGGCACCCCGCTGGTCGTACCCCGGGCCCGGCGCGGTCGTCAGTCCGGACCGGTGGCGGCGGGGTAGTCGGCGGCGGTAAACGGGCCCGACGACAGCGAACCGTCGGCCCGGGGCACCTCCAGCGGCCGGCCCCGCCGCAGGAACGACACCCCGGCGACGTCCGGTCGGCTGTCCAGGGTGCAGACGATCTGACCGTAGGCCAGCACCTCGTCGCTGCGACCGGACTCCTCCCCCAGCGGTTCCACCTCCACCTGGGCCCGCCCGTCGACCAGCCGGGCGCCCAGCACGTGCACCGCACCGGGCAGGGCGGTGCCGAAGCCGGCCACCCGCTCCGCGTCGTCGGGGCCGGCCAGCAGCCGCCGCAGGTGCCCGTCCACCCCGCCGGACGCGTCGACCTGCCGGACCACCCGGACCAGTCGACCGGCGCGGACCAGGCAGAACGCCTGTTCCACCCGACCCGGCACACTGCTCGCCGCCGGTGCGGCCGGTGGCCCGAACGGCGGCTCGACGGCCCGGGGCCGATCGTCGGCCGGCACCCCGCACCCGGCGAGCAGCAGGGCCGCCACCGCCGGCAGCAGCCACCGCCACGACCACGGCAACCGCCAGGTCACCGCCGGGGAACGCAGCGGGCGGGTCACGGCCGGGCCCCCGGCAGCTCCACCTGGAACCGGGCGCCGCCGCCGGGCCGGTCACCGACACCGGCCCGGCCACCATGCGCGGCGGCGTGCTGGGCGACCAGCGCCAACCCCAGGCCGGTGCCGTCCCCGCCGGCCCGGTCGTGCGCGGCCCGACCCCGGACGAACCGGTCGAAGACCACTTCCCGGTCGGCCACCGGCACCCCCGGCCCCTCGTCGTCGACCTCCACCACCCCGACCCCGTCGGACACCCACAGCCGCACCGCGACCGGGCCACCGCCGTAGCGGACCGCGTTGTCCAGCAGGTTGACCAGCACCTGCTCCACCCGCCGAGGGTCCACCGACCATCGCCCCGGCGCGGGTGGGCCGGGCTGGACCAGTGACTCGGGCAGCCCCCGCCCCCGGCACACCCCCCGGGCCAACGCCAGCACGTCGACCTCCTCCCGCTGCACCGGCCGGTCACTGCGGGCCAACTCGATCAGGTCGTTGACCAGCCGTTGGAACCGGGTGATCTCCTCGCTGACCAGGCCGGCGGCGGTGGCCGTCCGGTCGTCCAACCCGTCGCGACGCCGGGACAGCACGCTGGCCGCCGCCGACAGCGTCTGCAGGGGTGAGCGCAGCTCGTGGGCGACGTCGGCGGCGAACCGGCGGTCCCGTTCGATGCGGACCGCCACCTCGTCGGCCATCCGGTTGAACGAGGTGGAGAGCCGGGCCAGGTCCGGGTCGGTGCCCGGGGCGAGCCGGGCGGTCACGTCCCCCGCCGCGATCTTCTCCGCCGCGTCGGCCACCGCCGTCAACGGGCGCAGCCCGTGCCGGGTGGCGTACCAGCCCAGTGCCGCACCGGAGCCGGCCACGGTGACCGCCACCACGGTCAGCGCCAGCGCCAGCACCTGGAAGGTCTGCTCCAGCTCCCGCAGCGAGGTGATCTCGTAGTAACCGGTCGAGTCGGCCAGCGGCACCCCCACCAGCAGCGCCGGCTGCCCGTTGACCCGGATCCGCTGCACCGCCGGCTCACCGTCGGCGACCATCGCCATCAGCCCCGCCGGCACCGCCCCGGACGGGCCCTCGTCGGCGGTGCGGGCGTACCAGCGGCCGTCACGGTGCACCAGCGCCCGGCGGGTGCCACCGGTGTCCAGGGTGCGCAGCACCTCGTAGACGTCCGGGGTGTCGGTGTCCAGGCCGGCCCGCACCACCGCTGCGTCGAAGTACGCCGCCCGTAGCGCCGTGCGCTCCCGCTCGTCGAGCAGCGAACGGCGCACCAGCTCGTACGAGATCAACGCCATCAGCGCCGACAGCAGCAGCGCCCCGATCGCGAACGCGGCGGTGACCCGGGCCCGCAGGCCGAGCCGCCTCATCGTTGCAGCTTGTAGCCGAGGCCCCGCAGGGTCACCAGGTGCCGGGGGTTGGCCGGGTCGGCCTCGATCTTCTGCCGCAGCCGCCCCACGTGCACGTCGACCAGTCGCTCGTCACCGGTCTCGTAGCCCCACACCCGGCTGAGCAGCTGCTGGCGGGACAGCACCCGGCCGGCGTGCTCGGCCAGCTCGCAGAGCAACCGGAACTCGGTGCGGGTCACCGGCACCGGCTGTCCCGCCCGGCGCACCTCACCGGCCTCCGGGCTGATCTCCAACGGGCCGAAGGCCAGCACCGGCACCGCCGCCGACGGCGCGACGGCGGTACGCCCCCGGCGTCGCAGCGCCCGCAACCGGGCCGAGAGTTCCTTGATGGCGACCGGCTTGACCAGGTAGTCGTCCGCGCCCGCCTCCAACGCGGCGACGATGTCGTGGGTGTCGTCGCGGGCGCTGACCACCACGATCGGCACGTCGTCGTCGCGGCGCAACTGCCGGATGCACTCGAAACCGTCGAGGCCGGGCAGCATCAGGTCCACCAGCACGTAGTCGGCCGCCTCCTGCCGCTGCGCCCGCAACCCCTCCTCCGCCGTGGCCGCCCCGCGCGCCAGATAGCCCTCGTCCTCCAGGGCCAACAGCAGCGCCAGACGGATCCGGTCGTCGTCCTCGATCACCAGTACGCCCGCCATCGGGAAATCGTGCCCGGTGCGCGCCGACGATGACGAACCGGCTTCGGCGTACGCGGAATTTGTCACGCAACTGACATACGTCCGCGCGGCCCCCGCCAACCTCGCCCACCAGGCTGGGTCCGGACAGCGAGCCGGAAGGAGGCCGATCGTGGGAGCGTCCCGCCCGGAGTGCACCGTACCGCTGGTGGAGGTGTGCGTCACCGACGACCTGGACCTGGCCGCGCTGGCCCGGTCCCGGGAGGTCTTCGACCGGCTCGTCGCGTTGCGCCCGGCCCACGTGGTGGTGGACCTCTCCGAATGCCGGCACCTCGACGCCGCCGCCGTCGGGCTGCTGCTCGACGTGCACCGGGAGCTGACCCGCCACGGCGGCGTGCTGACGCTGCGCGACCCCAGTCCCCGGGCGTTGCGCGTGCTGAGTGCCGCCCGGGTGTCCCGGGTGCTGCCCATGGTCACCACCCCGAGGGCACTGCCGGTGGGCGACGGGCTGGTCCCGTCCGCCGTCCACCGGCGACCCGCGCCGCTGCGGGTCCGGGAGCACAGCCGATGAGCGTGCCCGGCATCGTCGCCGCCGCCGTCGTCGGGCTCGTGGTCGGCACGCTGGGCCGGCTCGTCATCCCCGGCCGCAAGCAGGTCCCGGTCTGGCTCACGCTCGCCGTCGGCCTGGTCGCCGCGCTGCTCGGCACCATCCTGAGCCGGCTGGTCGGCATCGACGGCGACGGCTACACGCTGCGGCAGCTGATCGTGCAGGTCGGCCTGGCCGGGGTCGCCGTGGCGCTGGTCGTCGGCACCGCAGGCGGCCGCACCGAGCCCTGACCCACCGGAACCGGTCGTGGTCCGGCGCATGCGGGGTCTCCGGTCGACCACCGCGCGCCGGGCCACGACCACCGGGCCGCCGCGACCACCGGGCCGCCACGGCCATCCTCAAGGAGGAGATCCGATGACCGTCGTACCGGACGACCCGATGATGACCCTGATCTGTGACAGCTGCGGGACGGTCGCCACCGGCCCGGCCTGTGTCCTGCCCGACGCCGAGGTGGTCTGGACGTTCGTCGCCGAGCAGGGCTGGACCGGTTCGCCGTTCGCCACCGGCCCGCACCGCTGCCCCCGCTGCGAGCTGGTCCCCGAACCGGCCCCGGTGCCGGCCCGCGCGCCCCGCCGCACCGACCCCCCCGGGGTGCTCGGCGTCGAGCACGCCGACCAGGTGGCGATCGTCACCGCCGCCGGGGACCTGGACATCGCCACCGGCGACGACCTGCACGGCGCGTTGTCGGAGGCGGTCGACGCCGACCGGCACGTGGTGGTCGACCTGGTCCGGGTGCACCTGATCGACTCCACCGCCCTCGGGGTGCTGGTCCGGGCCCGGCAGGACGCCCGGCAACGCGGCCGGCGGCTCAGCCTCGCCGGACCGTCCCGGTTCGTCCGCACCGCTCTGCACACCATGCGGCTCGACCGGGTCTTCCCGGTCTTCGACACCCGTCAGGAGGCGGTGGACTGGTCCCGGGCCGGCACGGCCGACCGGCCCCGGGAGGGGAGCGCGGCGTGGTGATGCCGTGGCCGCTGCCCGACGACAGCTGGTTGCGTCCCGAGCCCGACCCGCCCGGCCCACCGGGTGACGACGTCCGGCTGGCCGCCGAGGTGGCGTACCGGATCGTGGGCGGGGTGGGTCTGCGGGCCCGACGGATCACCGTCACCGTGCAGAACCGGGTGGTGATCCTCGGTGGCGTGGTGCCCGACGTCGAGGCCCGGCAGCTCGCCGGTGAGGTCGCCTGGCGGGTGCCCGGCGTGGCCGACGTCTGCAACGCGCTGCGGCTGTCGGCGAAGCGCTGATCCCCGGCGTCGGTGCCGCCGGGGATCAGCCGGGTGCCGGGCCGGCGGCGCAGCGCAGGGCCACCCGCCGGCGCAGCGCAGGGCCGCCGACCGGCGCAGGGCAGGGCCACCGACCGGCGCAGCGCAGGGCCACCCGCCGGCGCAGCGCAGGGCCGCCGACCGGCGCAGGGCAGGGCCACCGACCGGCGTCGCGCTCGGCCGCCGCCGGGTCAGCGTGGCGCGGCGACGTGGGCCGGCGGTTGCGGCCCGAACGTGGTGAGGAACCGGTCCCGGAAGGTGTCCATCGGCCACACCGGCGCGTCCGGGCCGGGACGCAGCCCCTCCTGCCAGCCCCAGCCACCCACCCGGGCCAGCACCGCCGGGTCGCGGGTGACCACCGTGATCGGCACGTCCCGGCTGGCGTTCGGGCCGGTGACCAGCGGGGACGGTTGGTGGTCGCCGAGGAAGACCAGCACCAGGTCGTCGTCGCCGTACGTCTGGACGTAGGAGATCAGGCTGTTCAGCGAATATTCGATCGCCCGGCGGTAACCGGTACGCACCTCGGTGGTGCTCCGCCCCACCACGTTCTTCGGGTTGAACGCCACCGACGTCGGCCGGCGGTAGATCGAACCGTCCCCGACGTGGTCCCAGTCCAGCATGCGGGGGATCGCCACCCACGGGGAGTGGCTGGAGACCAGCGGAATCTGCGCCATGATCGGCGCGTGGTCGGGGTTGGCCCGCTCCCGGCGTTGGAAGGCGGACAGGGTGTACTGGTCGGGCATCGGCGCGTAGCTGAACTGCGGGCCCCGGTAGTCCAGCCCCGCCGCGTCGTGGTAGCGGTCGTAGCCGAAGAACGCCCCCTCCGGCCAGGGAGAGGTGGCCGCCGGCATCACCCCGACCGTCTGCCAGCCGGCCCGCCGGAACGCCCCGTTGAGGGTCAACCGGTCACTGGCCAGCAGGCTGTCGTGCCGTTGCTGGTTGTTGATCCACAGCCCGGACAGCAGGGTGTCGTGGGCCAGCCAGCTCCCGCCACCGGCGGTGGGTGAGGTCAGGAAGCCGCTACGGGCGGTGAACCCGGCGGCGGCCAGTCGCCGGGTGCCACCGTCGAGCACCGCACCGACCTGCCCGGCGAACTCGGGGTCCTCGACCGCGTCCCGGCCGTAGCTCTCGACGAACGCCAGCACCACGTCCTTGCCGCGCAGCGCGGTGAGCAGCTGGTCGCCGGGCGTGTCACGGAACGCGTCCCGGTTTACCTGGTCGGTGAACTCACGCCGGTCCCGCAGGCCCGCGCCGACCTGACCGACGTGCTGCCCGACCAGGGTCGCCGTGCCGGAGTCGGCGACCGGCACACCGAGCGTCGCGGCGGCCACCCACAGCGCGGTGAGGCCGGCGACGACCCGGGTGGCGACCCGGTGGTGCCCGGCCGCCACCCGGGTCAACCGCAGCACCGACCAGCTGGTGAGCACCAGCAACGCGACCACCAGGGCGACCAGCCCGACGGCGGCGGCGACCGCGCCGCCGGTACCCACCGAGTCGGTGAGGAAGGCGTACCCGTCGTCGAGCAGCACCCAGTCGAGGACCAGGTCGAACGGGCGGGCCAGGCTGGCCGACATGCCCAGGTCGAGCACCTTGACGATGGCGACCAGCCCCAGCACCACCCCGATCGACACGGCGACCGGCCGTCGGGCCCGACCGGGCAGCGCCAGCAGCAGGGCGGCAGCCAGCAGCCCCTCGACCGGCACCCGCAGGAACGCGACCGGGGTGACCTGGTCGAGCCGGTCCGGTGCGGTCAGCACCGCCAGGACCAGCATCCCGGCCAGCACGGTGGTCACCCGGACCGCGACGGTCCGCCACCGGGCCCGCCCGGCCGCCGCCGGGGCCTGCGGCGTCGTCGGGTCCGCCTCCGGCGGGGTCGGGGTCGGCGCGTCGCCGGCGGGCCCGCCGGTCGGGGTGGACCGGTCGGCCCGGGCGGGGGCCCGCCCGGTTGCCGTGCTCGGGCGACGCAGGCGTGACAACAACGACACTCCGGAAGGTCCTTCCTGGCAGGGAGCCCGGCGGCAGGGCCGGGCCGGATCGACGGTCCGGATCAGACCGGCTGGTGGGCGACGAACGGCGGCCGGTCGGCGACGGCTTCCACCCGGGGCCGCACCGATGGTACGGACGGCAGCATCCCGACCGGCGACACCCGCGGGACGGAGATCGACGTGCCGGCGGTCGGCGCGACGGGCCTGACTGGCAGGACGGGCCTGACGGGCCGGATCGACCGGTGCCACCAGAGCCAGCCCACGTCGTGACCGAACGACTCGACCAGCAACGCCAGCGCCACCGCCGCCAGCACGGCGGTCAACGGTCGGGCCAGCACGTCCGCGGCGACCACGAGCAGCAGCACGCCCTGCGCGGCGGCGACCACCTTGCGCCAGAAGCGCGGCGGCAGCGCCCCACGCATCCAGGGCAGCAACCAGCCGGCGGCGACGAAGGCGTACCGCAGGCCGCCGATGGTAAGCACCCACGGCCCCACCGCCGGCGCCACCTGGACGCTGAGCACCAGGATGAGGAACGCGTCGACCTCCATGTCGAAACGTGCGCCGAGGGCGCTGACCGTGCCGGTGCGCCGGGCCACCCAGCCGTCCACCGCGTCCAGCGCCAACGCCACCGCGGTCATCGGCACCAGCACCGCCAGCGGGGCCGGATCGGAAAAACCGGTGACGACCAGGGCGGTCACCCCGCCGACCAGCACCCCCCGGGTCAGCGTCACCCGGTCGGCCGGCCCGAGCCGGTCGACCCCCCGGCGGCGCAGACCGCGCTGCAACGCGACGCAGGTGACCACGCCGTACCCGAGGCCGGCCAGCCAACCGGCGACGTCGAGCCCGACGGTCGCGGCCAGCCCTGCCAGCAGGACGGTCTGTACGGTCAGGCCGAGCACCGGACCGGTTCGAACCCTGGACACCCTGCCTCCGTGTTTATGATCGACGACCTCGGCAGTGGGTACGCAGGACGCGGCCGTTTCGTTCGGTTCCGCCGGCAGAAGAGGAGAAAACCCGCGTGATCCGCGATGCCCGGGCCTTCTGGCTCCGCTCCCCCGGCGTCGGTGAGCTGCGGCCGGTGACCCTGCCCACGCCCGGCCCCGACGACGTGCTGGTCCGCAGCCGCTACTCCGGGGTGAGCCGCGGCACCGAGACGCTGGTCTTCACCGGCGGCGTGCCGGAGAGCCAGTACACGGCGATGCGTGCCCCGTTCCAGGAGGGGGACTTCCCCGCCCCGGTCAAGTATGGCTACCTCAGCGTCGGCGTGGTCGAGATCGGCCCGGCGGCGCTGCGCGGGCGGACGGTGTTCTGCCTGCACCCGCACCAGAGCGCGTACGTGGTGCCGGCGTCGGCGGTGACCCCGGTGCCGGACGACGTGCCGGCGGCCCGCGCGGTGCTGGCCGGCACGGTGGAGACGGCGGTCAACGCCCTGTGGGACGCCGCGCCGCTGGTCGGCGACCGGGTCAGCGTGGTCGGCGGCGGGATGGTGGGGTGCAGTGTGGCGGCCCTGCTGGCCCGTTTCCCCGGGGTGCGGGTGGAGCTGGTCGACGCCGATCCGGCGCGGGCGGCGGTCGCCTCGGCGCTGGGCGTCGACTTCGCGCTGCCGGCGGCGGCGACCGGTGGGCGGGACCTGGTGGTGCACGCCAGCGCCACCGCCGCCGGGTTGCAGCGCAGCCTGGACCTGCTCGCCCCGGAGGGCACCGTGGTCGAGCTGAGCTGGTACGGCGACCGGCCGGTCGAGCTGTCGCTGGGTGGGGCGTTCCACGCCGGGCGGTTGACCGTCCGCAGCAGTCAGGTCGGCACGGTCTCCCCGGCGCGGGCGTCCCGGCGCGGTTTCGCCGACCGGCTGGCGCTCGCCCTGGAGCTGCTCGCCGACCCGGTGTTCGACGCGCTGCTGACCGGGCGGTCCCGCTTCGCGGAGCTGCCCGAGGTGCTCGGCCGCCTGGCCTCGGGGGAGCTGCCCGCGCTGTGCCATCTGATCAGCTACGACGAGGAGACACCGTGTTCAGCGTGACCGTACGGGACCACATCATGATCGCCCACAGCTTCCGGGGCGAGGTGTTCGGGCCGGCCCAGAAGCTGCACGGGGCGACCTTCGTCGTCGACGCCACCTTCCGCCGCCCGGAGCTGGACGCCGACGGCATCGTGGTGGACATCGGCCGGGCGATCGACGAGCTGAAGGCGGTGCTGGCCGACCTGACGTACCGCAACCTGGACGAGGAGCCGGCCTTCGCCGGGCAGAACACCACCACCGAGGTGCTGTGCCGGGCCGTCGCCGACCGGCTCGCCGACCGGGTGCACGCCGGTGGGCTGGGCGAGGGCGCCCGGGAGCTGGCCGGGATCACCGTCACCCTGCACGAGTCGCACATCGCCTGGGCCAGCTACGAGCGGTCGCTGTAACCCGTGCCGGCGGTGCACGTCGTCCTGCCCGGCGACATCGACGATCCGGCCACCCCCAGCGGCGGCAACGCCTACGACCGGCGGGTCTGCGCCGGGCTCGCGGCGACCGGGTGGACGGTGCGCGAGCACGGGGTGCCCGGGGCGTGGCCGCACCCCGACGAGGCGGCGCGGGCCCGGCTGGCCGGGGTGCTCGCGGCCCTGCCGGAGGGCACGACGGTGCTCTACGACGGGTTGGTCGCCTCGGCCGTGCCGGAGCTGCTGGCGGCGCAGGCCGGCCGGCTGCGTCAGGTGGTGCTGGTGCACATGCCGCTCGGTGACGACGCCGAGGCGCGCGGGCTGCCGCACGCCGACGCGCTCGTCACCACCAGTGGCTGGACCCGGGAGCTGCTGCTGGCCCGGCACCGGATCGACCCGGACCGGGTGACGGTGGCCGTTCCCGGTGTCGACCCGGCGGACGTCGCCGCCGGCACGGCCACCGGCACGGCGCTGCTCTGCGTCGCGGCGGTCACCCCGGTCAAGGGGCACGACGTGCTGGTCGACGCCGTGACCGGGCTAGCCGGCCGGCCATGGACCCTGGACTGCGTCGGCGCGCTGGACCGCGATCCGGCCTTCGTGGCGGCGCTGCGGCAGCGGGTCGACCGGGGCGGGCTGGCCGGGCGGGTGCGCTGGCACGGTCCGCTGACCGGGCCGGCGTTGGCGGCGGCGTACGCGGGGGCGGATCTGCTGGTCCTGCCGTCGCGGGCCGAGACGTACGGGATGGTGGTGGTCGAGGCCCTGGCCCGGGGGCTGCCGGTGCTGGGCACCACCGCCGGTGGGGTTCCCGAGGCGCTGGGCCGGGCCGGCGACGGCACCCCGCCCGGGATGCTGGTGCCCCCGGACGACCCGGTGGCCCTGGCCGGCGCCCTGCGGCGCTGGCTGCACTCGGCCGACCTGCGGGACCGCCTCCGCCGGGCGGCCCGGGACCGGCGGGTCGACCTACCCGGCTGGCCGGCCACCACGACCGTGATCTCCCAGGTGCTGGACGGAGTGAGGACATGACCGCGTACGCCACCGAACCGTTCGCCGACTGGCTGCGGCTGCGGGAGCCCGCCGACGCCGAGGCCCGCAGCGGGGAGCTGGTCGACCTGCTCCGCGCCCGGCTCACCGGCACCGGCACGGCGGGTGCCGGTGGTTCCGGCATGCCGACGACCGCCACCGGTGGCCCGGGTGCGGCAACCGGCGGTGCGGCGGACCTGTCGCCGGCCGGTGAGGGGGGACCCGGGATGCAGGTGACCGGGGTCGGTTCCGTCACGTCGCTGCGCGGGGACCGCCCGTGGGTGGTGCACGACCTGGGCAGCGGGACCGGTTCGATGCTGCGCTGGCTGGCCCCGTTGCTGCCCGGCCCGCAGCGCTGGGTGCTGCACGACCGGGACCCGGGGTTGCTGGAGCGGGCCGGCGCGGCGGTGCCGGTCGCCGCCGACGGCAGTCCGGTCGAGGTGACCACCCGGCAGGGCGACCTCACCCGGTTGACCGCCGCCGACCTCGCCGACGCCGACCTGGTCACCGCGTCGGCGCTGCTGGACATGTTCAGCGCCGACGAGATCGGCCGGGTGGTGGGCGCCTGCGCGGGCGTCGGCTGCCCGAGCCTGTTCGTGCTCTCCGTGGTCGGTCGGGTGGCGTTCGACCCGGCCGACCCGCTGGACGCCGAGATCGCCGCCGCCTTCGACGCCCACCAGCGGCGTACCGTCGACGGCCGGGACCTGCTCGGGCCGGACGCCGCGGCGGCGACCGTCGCGGAGTTCGGCCGGCACGGGCTACCGGTGACCGTGCGGCCGAGCCCGTGGCGGCTCGGGCCGGACCGGGCAAAGCTGCTCGTCGAGTGGTTCGACGGCTGGCTCGACGCGGCGCTCGCGCAGCAGCCCGAGCTGGCCGACCGGACCGCCGACTACGTCCGGTGGCGACGGGCCGAGGCGCTGGCCGGTCGACTCACCGTCACCGTCGGCCACGACGACCTGCTCGCCGGGGTGGAATGAACCGGTTCGCCGGCCGGTACGTGAGAAAGGACAAGATCCCCGAGGAGGAACCGCGTGTCACCGGACCCCACCGGCACAGCTGTCGCCCGTACCCCGTCCTCCCCCGCGGCCCGGGGCTCCTCGGCCTGGGCCTGGCTGAGCAACCTCGCCGGGGTGGGCCTGGTGGGGGCGCTACTGTGGTGGTTGGGCACCGGCCCGGCGCTGGCCGGGCTGCGGCGGATCGACACCCCGGCGGTGCTGACCGCGCTGGCGTTGGGCGCGCTGGCCACGGTCGGCTGCGCGTGGCGGTGGCGGCTGGTCGCCGAGGCGCTCGGCATCCGGCTGCCGCTGGGCACGGCGGTGGCCGACTGCTACCGGGCGGTCTTCCTCAACGCGACACTGCCCGGCGGGGTGCTCGGCGACGTGCACCGGGCGGTCCGCCACGGCCGGGAGGCCGGTGACCTGGGTCGGGCCGTGCGGGCGGTGGTCTGGGAGCGGACCGCCGGGCAGGTGGTCCAGGTGGTGCTCGCGGTGGTGCTGCTGCTGGCCCTGCCGTCGCCGGTGCGGCCGTACCTGCCGATGGTGACGGGGGTGGCGGTCGCGGTGGGCCTGGTGCTGGTGGTGCTGGTCCGGGCGCTGCCCCGGTCGGGGCCGTCACGGCGGGCCCGCGCGGTGCGCGCCGTCGTCGCCGACGTGCGGGCCGGGCTGCTGGGTCGGCGCACCGGGCCGGGGGTGCTGCTGGCCTCGACCGTGGTGGTCGGCTGCCACCTGGCGACGTTCGTGCTGGCGGGCCGGGTGGCCGGGGTCACCGCGCCGCTGTCGGTGCTGGTGCCGCTGACGCTGCTCGCGCTGCTGGCGATGGGGCTGCCCGCCAACATGGCGGGCTTCGGGCCGCGCGAGGGCATGGCCGCCTGGGCGTTCGGGGCAGCCGGCCTCGGTGCCGCCGAGGGGGTGGCGACCGCCCTGGTGTACGGGGCGCTGGTGCTGGTGGCAGCCCTGCCGGGCGCCGCCGTGCTGGTGCTGCGGGGTCGCCCGTCCGCGCTGCGGGAACGACGGGGTGACCGTACGGTGGGAACTCAGGGTGGTTCCTCACCGGTACCCGCTGCCGGGCTGGCCGGCAGCGCCTGACAGAGGAGACACATGTACGACGCACTGCCGGCCGCGACGGTCCGGACACAGGTCACGGTCCCCCTGCGGTTCTCCGACGGGTTCGCCACCACGGCCCGGGTCTTCTCGTTCGACGGGCTGGTGGACGGCCGGGAGCACCTGGCGTTCGGGCTGGGCGACTGGTCGGGCGCGCTGCGCAGGCACGCGGCGGGCGGGGCGGCGCCGCTGGTCCGCCCGCACAGTGAGTGCCTGACCGGGGACGTCTTCGGCAGCCAGCGCTGCGACTGCGGTCCGCAGCTGCGCGAGGCGGTGCAGCGGATCACCGAGGCGGGCGGTTTCCTGCTCTACCTGCGTCAGGAGGGACGCGGCATCGGCCTCTACCCGAAGCTGGACGCGTACGCCCTGCAGGACGCCGGGTTGGACACCTACGAGGCGAACGTGGCGCTCGGGCACGACGAGGACGAACGGGACTACCGGGCCGCCGCGCAGATGCTGGCGGTGCTCGGTGTGCCGGAGCTGGTGCTGCTGAGCAGCAACCCGGACAAGGCCGAACAGCTGGCCCGGCTGGGCGTGGCGGTGGCCGATGTGGTGCCGACCGGGGTGTTCCTGTCCCCCGCCAACGCCGACTACCTGGCGGCCAAGGCGAGCCGGGCCGCGGCCCGGGCCGTCGACCTGCCGTCGTTGAACTGATGGGTGTCGTACCGGCGGGGACGGCGACCACCGCCGTGCCGGCGTCGACCGGGCGGCCGTACGTGCTGCTCAGCTGCGCCACGTCGATCGACGGTTACATCGACGACGCCACCGAGCAGCGGCTGCTGCTGTCCAACGCGGAGGACATGGACCGCATCGACGCCGTCCGGGCCGGTTGCGACGCCATCCTGGTCGGCGCGGGCACGATCCGGGCGGACGACCCCCGGCTGGTGGTCCGCTCGGCGCGGCTGCGGGCCGCCCGGCAGGCCGCCGGCCTGTCGCCGTCACCGGTGAAGGTGACCATGACCGCCCGGGGGTTGCTGGACCCGGCGGCCCGGTTCTTCACCGTCGGTGACGCCGAGAAGATCGTCTACTGCGCGGGGCCGGCGGTGGACAAGACCACCGAGCTGCTCGCCGGGGCGGCCACCGTGGTCGACGCGGGTGACCCGCTGGACCCGGCCCGGGCCCTGGCGGACCTGGCCGGCCGGGGGGTGCAGCGGCTGATGGTGGAGGGCGGCGCGACGGTGCACGCCCAGTTCCTCACCGCCGGGCTCGCCGACGAGCTGCACCTGGTGGTCGCCCCGTTCTTCGTCGGCGACCGACGGGCCCCCCGGTTCGTCGGCGACGGTGCGTTCCCGTGGCACCCGGGTCGCCGGGCCCGGGTCGCCGAGGTACGCCAGATCGGCGACGTGGTGCTGGTCCGCTACGCCCTCTCGGAGCGCTGCGCCGACGGGTGAACCGGCGGACGGGTCCGGTCCGTACCATGCGGACGAGGGGACCGTCCGGTTCACTACGCTGCGTGGTAGCGGCCGACGGTACGGACGAGGAGTGGCGGGATGAGCGACCGGTGCGCGTCCTGGCGGGAGATCCTGTCGGCCCAGCTCGACGGGGAGGAGACCGCCGAGGAGCGGGGCGCGGTCCAGGCGCACCTCGACGGTTGCCCGGACTGCCGCGCCTGGCACGAGGTCGCCGCCATGGTGACCCGGCGGGCGCGTACCCGGGTGGTGGCGGCGGTGCCCGACCTGACCGAGTCGATCCTCGCCGCCGTGCCGCCACCGGGGCGACGACGGTTCGAGCGGTGGCGTGGCGGGTCGACCGCCGGCCTGCGGGTCGCCCTGGGGCTGCTCGGCGCGGTCCAGCTCGCCCTCGGGCTGGCCCAGGTGGGCCAGGGCGTCAACGCCGAGCACCTGCACCCGACCGGGCAGCACCTGTGGCACGAGTCGGCGGCGTGGAACGTCGCGGTGGGCGCCGGTTTCCTGTTCGTCGCGCTGCGCCGTACCCCGCCGGCCGGGTTGCTGCCGATGCTGAGCGCCTTCGTCGCGACCCTGGTCCTGCTGTCGGTCAACGACGTGGTCACCGCGCAGGTGGCGGTGCCCCGGCTGGTCAGCCACGGGTTCCTGGTCGGCGGTTACCTGATCACGGTGCTGTTGTTCCGGCTCGGTCCGCGTCCGAGCGGCCCACCGCAGGGACGACGGGCCGGCCGGTCCCGATGGCGGCTGCGTCTCGACGAGCTGGACGAGCCCGGCCGGGCCGTGGTGCAGCCCTACGGCGCGCAGGCCCGGGACCGCCGGGCGGCCTGAGCGGCGCACCGTAATCAGCTGGCAAGGTTCGGCGGCCCGTCGCGCCGTTACGCTGGCCGGCACGAGAGGGAGGTGCCGGTGGCGCAACGGGTGCTGGTGGTCGACGACGACCGGACGGTCAGCGACGTGGTGTGCCGCTATCTGGAGCACGCCGGCTACCAGGTGGACCACGTGGGGGACGGGGCCGCCGCGCTCGCCGCGGTGGCTGCCTCGCCTCCGCAGCTGGTCGTCCTGGACGTGATGCTGCCGGTGCTGGACGGGTTGGAGGTGTGCCGTCGGTTGCGGCAGCGCCCGGACGGCGTACCCATCGTGATGTTGACGGCCCGGGGTGACGAGGCGGACCGGATCCTCGGCCTGCAACTGGGTGCGGACGACTACCTGAGCAAGCCGTTCTCCCCCCGGGAGCTGGTGCTGCGGGTCCGTTCGGTGCTGCGCCGGGCCGGCGGTGAGCCGGTCACGGCGACGGCGCAGGTGCTCACCGACGGCGGGTTGAGCGTGCTGACCGGTCCCCGGGTGGCCCGGTTGCACGGTCGCGACCTGGCGTTGACCCTGCGCGAGTTCGACCTGCTCGCCCACCTGATGGGGCATCCCGCCCGGGCGCTGTCGCGCGCTGAGCTGCTGGAACGGGTCTGGGGGTGGCGGTTCGGCGACCAGTCCACGGTGACCGTGCACGTCCGCCGGCTGCGGGAGAAGATCGAGGACGACCCGGCCAACCCGCGCCGCATCGTCACGGTCTGGGGTGTGGGTTACCGGTACGAGCCGGCCGATGACTGACCTGGCGTTGATCTTCGGGGCGGCGCTGGCCGCGGCCGGCGGGGTGGGGCTGCTCGGCGCGGGGATGCTGCGGCTGCTGCGCGGCCGGTCCATCACCGTGCACGTCACGGTGCTGCTGGCGATGACGGTGAGCGCCGTGGTGGCCGGGGTCGCGGTGATCGCCGAGGCGATGTTCCTCTCCCCGCACGACCTGGAGGTGGTGCTGATCACCGTCTCGGCGGCGGCGCTGGTCAGCCTCGCGGTGGGTTGGCTGTTCGCCCGCCGGCTCGCCACCGCGGCGGTCTGGGCCGACCAGGCGCGGGCCCGGGAGCGGCGGATCGAGAAGGGCCGCCGGGACCTGGTCGCCTGGGTGTCGCACGACCTGCGGACCCCGCTGGCCGGGTTACGGGCGATGGCGGAGGCGCTGGAGGACCGGGTGGTCGCCGACCCGGTGACGGTCGACGAGTACCACCGCCGGATCCGGGTGGAGACCGACCGGATGACCCGGCTGGTCGACGACCTGTTCGAGCTGTCCCGGATCAACGCCGGGGCATTGCGGCTGTCACTGTCGGCGGTGCCGCTGGGTGACGTGGTCTCCGACGCCCTGGCCGGGACCGCGCCGCTGGCCGCCGCGCGCCGCATCCGGCTGCTGTCCGCCGAGTCGGGCTGGCCCACGGTGACCGCCAGCGAGCGCGAGCTGAGCCGGGTGGTGGGCAACCTGCTGCTCAACGCGGTGCGCTACACGCCGGCCGACGGCACCGTCCGGGTCGACGCCGGGCGCGACGGCGACGTCGCCTGGCTGGCCGTCGCCGACACCTGCGGCGGCATTCCCGAGGCCGACCTGCCCCGGTTGTTCGACGTGGCGTTCCGGGGCGAGCCGGCCCGCACCCCGCACGCGGGCAACGGCCCGATGGCGGGTTCCGGCGGGTTGGGGCTGGCCATCGTGCGCGGCCTGGTCGAGGCGCACGGCGGCCGGGTGGACGTGCACAACGTCGCCGAGGGCTGCCGGTTCGTCGTCCGGCTGCCGTTGGCCACCGGCTGACGGCGGCGGGCGGGGGGGCCTGCGGCGCGACGCCGGACCGCACGGGCGGCACCGCACGGGTCAGGCGCCGAACTCCTCGGCGATGTCCATCACGTAGCGGCCGTAGTCGGAGCCGGCCATGGCGGCGCCGAGCCGGTGGCAGGCCGCCGCGTCGATGTAGCCCATCCGCAGCGCCGTCTCCTCCAGGCAGGCGATCCGGACGCCCTGGCGTTCCTGCATGGTCTGCACGTAGACGCTGGCCTGTAGCAGTGACTCCGGGGTGCCGGTGTCCAGCCAGGCGAAGCCGCGCCCGAGGTCGACCAGGCGGGCCCGACCCCGGTCGACGTACACCCGGTTGACGTCGGTGATCTCCAGTTCTCCCCGGCGGGACGGCCTGATGTTCTTGGCGATGTCGACGACCTCGTGGTCGTAGAGGTACAGGCCGGTGATGGCGCGGTTGGAGTGCGGTTGGGACGGTTTCTCCTGGATGTCGCGCAGGGTGCCGTCGGGGCCGGTGACGCCGACGCCGTAGCGCTGCGGGTCGTGGACCGGGTAGCCGAACAGGGTGCAGCCGCTGACCGCGGCGGTCTCCTCGCGCAGCAGCCGGGAGAACGCGGTGCCGTGGAAGATGTTGTCGCCCAGGATCAGCGCGCTGGGGTGGCCTGCGACGTGGTCCGCCCCGATCAGGAACGCCTCGGCGATGCCGCGTGGCTCGGGTTGCGCGGCGTAGGAGATGGCCAGGCCGAGCCGGGAGCCGTCGCCGAGCAGCAGGCGGAACTGCGGCAGGTCGGCCGGCTTGGCGATGACCAGGATGTCCCGGACGCCGGCCAGCATGAGCACCGACAGCGGGTAGTAGATCATGGGCTTGTCACCGACGGGCAGGAGCTGCTTGGACACCGGCACGGTCATCGGGTAAAGCCGGGTGCCCGACCCTCCGGCCAGGACGATTCCCTTCACGGTCCTTCTCCCTCCAGCGGCCGGCGCGGACGTGGTGGTCCGGTTCAGTCGAGACCGCGGATCAGGTGCGGCTCGGTCTCCGGGTCGGCCCAGTCGCACTGCCCACGCCGGTTCGCCCGCGCCCAGGCGTCCAGGGCGGAGGGCGTCCGGTGCGCCCCGTCCGCTGCGGCGGTACGGGGTCGGCCGGGCCGGGGGCGGGCCTCGTCGTCGTCGGCGTTGTCGGTCCTCACGTTGCCCATTTGCGGACGCCTCTCATCGTGACGCCGGCACCGGGTCCGGCGCACCTTCCTCGTTGCCCAGGTCAACGGTCGAATCGCCGGATGGCGACGGGCGATCCGCCCGCAGCGCTTTTCCGACATCAATCATTGAGCCGGGCGCATCGGGCCATGACGGCAATCATCACCGGATAGACAGGGGGTACGCATCCGGAAAAGACACCTGTTAGTGCCATTCGGATTTCGCGCCGTTGACCATGCTCAGAGGGTGCCCTAGCATTGAGGTCAGCTGATTCGACAAAACCGACAAAACCCTTTTGTCGGCGTCAACCGCCATTTGCCGATTCCGCCCCGGGGGACGTCGCGGAACCGGAACGACGCTGCATCGTCGCAGCTCAGCCAGACGATCCACGTCGTACAGACCAGCACCCACCATTACGCTCGCCGGGGGCACGATGGAAGACCACAGCAGCAGGGCGGTCCGGCGGGTCATCGCCGAAATGCACCAGAATCTGGGGAAGCAATTCAGCGTGGACGAGATGGCGCGAACCGCCCTGCTGAGCAAGTACCACTTCTGCCGGGTGTTCCACAGGGTAACCGGAGTGTCACCCGGGCGCTTTCTGTCGGCGATCCGATTCCAGCGGGCCAAACACCTGCTGCTGGCCACCTCGTGGAGTGTCACCGACATCAGCCACCAGGTCGGTTACACCAGTGTCGGCACGTTCAGCGCGCGGTTCAGCAGCAGCGTCGGTCTGCCCCCCTCCAGCTTCCGCCGGCTCGGCCGCGCCCTCGGCCGGGAGTTGCCCTACCGGCCGCCGTGCCCGATCCGCCCCGACCCGGCCGACGCCACCGGCCCGACCGTGCGGGGACAGATCAGGACGCTTCCCGGCGAGGCGCCCGACTGGATCTTCGTGGGGCTGTTCCCGGAGCGGATCCAGCAGGGAAAGCCGGTCAGCTCCACGGTCCTGCCCGGCCCCGGCGCGTACCTGCTGGGCCCGGTGCCGCCGGGCACCTGGTTCGTCCTGGCCCACGCGGTGCACCGCCGCCGGTCGACCACCGGGGTGCGACCGCTGCTGGTCGGCCACCACGGGCCGGTGACGGTCGGCTGCCCGTCCCGGTCGATCCGGGCCGACCTCACCCTGCGCCCCATGCGCACCTTCGATCCGCCCGTGGTGCACGCGGCCGGCCTGCCGCCGCTGCTGCGCACCGGCTGACCGGGCGGCACACCGGGCTCCCCCGCCCCGGCCGGCAGCCGGTCGCGGCGATCCGTCCCGCCGGGACGGACGTGGGGCCGCCCCGGCGGGACGGCCCCACGTCGTCACGGACCGGATCAGCGAACCAGCGCCGGCGCCGCCGGACTGACCGGCACCGACCCCCGAGCGCGCTCGCGACTGCGGTCACGCCACCAGATGCCCCACCACATCAGGCCACGGACGGCACAGACGATGGTGACGGCGAAGAAGAGGGTGTAGACCACGTTGAACGCGACCAGCACCCCGTAGACCCCGGCCACCGCGGAGCCGAACATGAACTGGTTGCGGCCCCGCGACGGCGTCGTACCCGGGTCGGTGATCATGTAGTTGGTGAACAGGACGAAGGCCACCCCGGTCATCGGCACCAGCGCGGCCCAGATCGCCACGTCCAGCACCAACGCCCGGACCACCGCCTGGATGACGAAACCGCCGAGCCAACCGACGATCAGCAGCACCTTGCGGGTGAGCATGGCGTTGAGCACCGTACCGGCGGTGATGATGACCAGCGGGACCATGATGCTGATCGCGTCCGGCACGTTCTCGGTGAACTGGTAGGGCGGCGCGATGTTGACCCAGGAGAAGGCCAGCAGCGTCACCGTGATCCCGAAGTTCGACGGGTTCATGAAGTGCCGCATCCGCCCGTTGACCGGCGCCCGCAGGGCGGTCTTCGCCCCGATCGCGACGACCACGGCGAACGCCACCGGCCAGAACCGGTCGTTGGCGTAGAGCAGCATGTTCGCCGCCAGCGCGGTGATGTGGGTGGGCAGCAGGAAGGTGTACATCCCCCACACCCCGTTGCCGCTGAAGGCGGGTCGCCGCTTGCCGGCCCACGCCGACACCATCTCGATCCCGATCTCGGCGGTGTAACCCACCAGCAGGGCGAAGAACGGCCAGGTCCACGGCTGCTCGAAACCGAGCAGGGTGTAGCCGATGATGTTGAAGATCGACATCGACATGGCGAAGTTGCGCAGCGCCAGATAGCGCGGGTCCTTGCCGTCCACCCGGGGCACCGCCGGTCGGGCCGTGGGCGGGGTCGCCGCATCGACGGGCCGGACCCCGCCCGGGACCGTACGCACCGCGGCGTCGGTCACGCCTTCCTGTCTGACGTCAGTCATCGGGTGATCTCCTGGGCGTCGGCGGTCAGCATCAGGTCGTGCCAACCGGAGGTGAGCGAGAGGGTCTGCTTGTGGGTCGCGCCGGTCAGGTCACGCCAGCACACCTCGGCCGACACCGGGCGGTCCCCGGCGGAGCCCAGCCCGAAGAAGACGTCGAAGCTGCGCTTGCCCGAGTGCCCGCCGCCGCCGTCGAGCTGGGCGACCTGGGTGAGCCCGTCGGCGGTACGGATCTTGACCTGGGCGCCGTAGGCCGGCGTCCGGGCGTCGGCCGGGCCACCCACCGTCGGCCGGTGCAGGCGCAGACCGAGGAAGCCACCCGGGGACGCGGCGGTGTTGCGGTAGAACGCCGGCGGACCCCACTGGCGGGCCACGGCGAAGTCCTGCACCCCGTCGGCGTTGGTGTCGGCCACCGCCACGCCCCGGGTCGGGATGGGCACGTCGAGGCCAAGCTCGGCGTTGAGGTTGACGAACGTCTTGCCCTGCCGCACCCAGAACGCCAGCTTGTCGTTACCGGCGATGTCGTCGCCCGGCTCCGCCTTCGGCCACATCGCCGGGTTGCGCAGCATCAGGTCGTTGGACATCGCCAACTCCTGGAGCCAGGCCCACCGGCTGGTGGTGCCCTTGATGAACCCGTCGGCCTGCACCACCTCCAGCGAACCGTTGTTGTCGAAGTCGGCCATCTTGGCGTCCCAGCCCCAGCCGGTCCAGGCCATGTTCAGTTTGGACGCCTTGTTGTCGTACGGCGCCACCCCGCGGGTGAGCTTGGCCCGCGCGTCCTGCGGACTGCCGGCGTTGTTCATCCAGACGAAGTTGCTCTCCTCCAGCCCCCAGGAGCTGGTGATGTTGCTGACGAACATGTCGAACCTGCCCCGGTTGTCGAGGTCACCGAAGTCGATCGACATGCCCTTGAAGGAGTCCTGACCGAGCACCATCGACTTCGGGGTGAACGCGCCCCGCCGGCCCTGCGTCTGGGCGAACCTGATCCGGCCCGGGGTCGAGACGTTGTGCAGCAGGTGGTCGTGGCCGAAGTCGTTGGCCAGGTACAGCTCGGGCAGCAGGTCACCGTCGATGTCGGCCGACGCCGCGCCGAGGGTCCAGCCGGTGGAGACCGGGCCGGGGACCGCCTTCTGCTCGACGTACCGCACCGAGGGCTGGTCACCACCGGTGGCCGCGTCCCAGCGCAGCACGTGCGCCCCGCCGGAGTTGCGGGCGTGCGACATGGAGGCGTTCATCTGGACGTTGGGCTGCCCGTCCGGATCGAGCACCTGGGTGTCGGGGAAGTAGTTGAACACGCCGATGTCCGGCCGACCGTCGCCGTCGAAGTCGGCGACCGCCACCGCGTTGGTGTTCCACAGTGCACCCTGGTAGCGGTTGGCCGGACCAGGCTGGGTGGGAATCAGCTCGGTCGGCGCGTAGCTGCCCAGGCGCAGGTCGGTGGCGGCGGCCCGGTGCAGGAAGAGCACCGGCGTCCGACCCCAGTAGTAGACCAGCAGGTCGGTGCGGCCGTCGAGGTTGTAGTCGCCGGGCACACAGCCCATCGGAGCCATGGTGGTGTCGGTGGGCAGGGGCCGGGGATCGAGGACGAAGGGCTGGTAGCGGGCCCCGCTGTCCGGTGCCGGAGTCACCACGGCCGTGTCGCTACGGGTGTCGACCAGGCAGAGGTCGTCGGCCACCCCGTTACCGTCCAGGTCGTTGAGGGCGATCGCGGCCCCGACCGAGGACACCCAGGACTTGATGTGCTCGTACTCCGGATTGACCTCGCGGACCTGGCGGGCGGCGGGTGCGGGTGGCAGCGCGATCGGCAGCTCGGCGAACTGGAACCGTGCGGCCAGCTCCGACCGCTCGGCAGCGGACGCCGCAGGGCGCTGTGCCACGACGAAGAGAATGCTCAGCAGAACGAGCACAAAGGCTGCGGGAGTTGCGCGGCGAAGGAAGCCGGCAGATTGAGACGGCAACAGTCCCCCTACGTTTTAGTGGGCGCGTCGTTCGCCCGTTGACTGGTCACTCGGAAGTGCCACCGACCGGGGCGGGGATACTGATGATTACCACCCTCCGCGGCGGGGTGAATAACCAACGGATTAACCGCCCATCAGATGACTGGAGCCCTTTCGGGGGCCACGAACATCGTCAGCCAGAAGACCAATGGAGTCTTCTCAGAGCGTGCTCTCCCGCCGGCACGGACCGGACGAGCGGGGCTCGGTCGTGCCATCACAGCGAGTCTCTCGCCGATCGCGATGCGTCAAAGTTCTCTGACTTTGCTCTCCTGAACGCCCGCTTGACCGCGATGCGGCTGCCTCGATACACCCCCAAATATGGCTATTGCCGGTTTAATGCCTGCCGATTGGGAGCGCCTCCAGCCCACCCAGCAGATCGGACGAATCATCTCGCACCGCCCCCGGCCCGCCCGGTACACCCAACCCAACAATGGCCGTACGCTGCGCGGACGACATCGGGGGCGGTCGGACGGATAGCGAGGATCTCCGCTGGCAAATACGGCCGGGATCGATAGCATGGCTATCCATACCGCCGGCATCGGCGCTCATTGCCGCCTATCTTTGGTCGCGCTAGCATCAACACGGCCCCGACGGCCAAGGCAATTTCGACGGCCGCATCCGCGTTTATGCATTGATCGAGATTTAACGCTCCGTCAATCAGCCGGCATAGACACCGTAGGCACGCAGTCGCCACAACTGTGCCCGGGGATGCCACCGACCGACGAATCGAACACCTGGGGGAGACCGTGGAAGACGTCATTGAACGGGCGGTGGAGCGGGCCATCGTCACGATGCGGGACAACATCGCCGAGCCGCTCACCATCGACGACATGGCCCGTGCCGCAATGTTCAGCAAGTTCCACTTCTCAAGGATCTTCCGCCGGGTCACCGGCGTCTCGCCCGGACGCTTCCTCTCCGCCATCCGCCTCCAGGAGGCGAAGCACCTGCTCGTCTCCACCACCCTGAACGTCGCCGACATCAGCCTGCGGGTCGGCTACAACAGTGTCGGCACCTTCAGCTCACGTTTCACCCGCAGCGTCGGCATGTCCCCCACCGCCTACCGGCGCTACCGGGGCTTCAGCACGCGCATTCCGCAGGACGAGACCAGGGGCGGCTCGGCCGGACGCACCTCGACGGTACGGGGGACCGTCACCGGACCGGACGACGAGGACCTCGGTTTCGTCTTCGTCGGGCTCTTCCCCGACCCGCTGCCCGAGGGCCGACCCGTCCGCTGTGCGGTGCTCAACGGCGCGGGCGCGTTCGAGCTGGAGACGGTCCCCGAGGGACACTGGTACCTGCTCGTCCAGTCGGTACGCACCGACGGCTCCCCCACGGACGCCCACGACCTGGACCCCGAGGACATCTTCGTCGGCTCGCACGGACCGATCATCGTCCGGCGTGACCAGGCCGTACCCCCGATCGAGATGGGCCTCAAGCCGGCCCGGTCCATCGACCCGCCGGTGCTGCTCGCCCTGCTCGACATCCGCCGGATGGCGCTGGACCAGGTCGGCTACCGGGTCGAAGCGGCCTGACGGCGGGTCGGACCGCGAACCGACCGGAGCCAGCGGCGCATCCCACGAAAGGTGGGATGCGCCGCATCGCCGTGTCAGCCGGTCGAACCGGGCCGAGTCGGGCCAGACCGGGCCCCGCCGCACAGGCCGGGCCCCGCCGCACAGGCCGGGCCCCGCCGCACAGGCCGGGCCCCGCCGCACAGGCCGGGCCCCGCCGGACGGGTCACGGTCGGCCGGGCACGGCCCGGCGGTTCGACCCCGGTCGCGCCGGGCCGGGACCACGGGCGGTCGAGGTGACCACCGGCCGGCCGGACCACACGCGCCGGACCACAGGGGTTCGAGGGGCCCGCACGGTGGACCACCCGACGCCCGGGACCACCAGCGGGCCCGGACGCCAGGCGGCGGATCAGCGGTCCTGGGGCTCCTCCGGATCGGACGCGACCCGGGGCCGGCGCAGCAGGAGCACCGACAGCGCGATCAGCAGCACCAGGTCCAGCACCAGCAGCAGACCGTCCAGGGGGTCGGTGCCGACGTGCTGGTGTCCGGTCTCGGGCACGACGGCGGCCGGCGGCAGCAGCGTTGCGGCGCCGACGGCGAACACGCTGCGCCCGGTGCTCTGCCGGCCGTCGGTGAGCCACACGTGGTAGGCGACGGTGTAGCTGCCCTGCGGCAGGGCCGGCACCGACACCACCAGGTCGCTGCCGTCGCGGCGGGAGGCACCGGTGGGCACCTGCGGGCCGTCCGCCGGCGTCAACGACACGTGCGCCTCGTTCGGATCCGGAGTTCCCGCCAGGCGCAGCCGCACCTCGGTCGGCCCGGTGGGCAACCGGCTGCCGTCCGCAGGCACCACGACGGCGGCGACCGTCTCGGCCGGTCCCGGCGGGTTCGGCGAACGCAGCCACAGCGCGGTCACCACGGTCACCAGCACCACGGCGACGGCCGCCGCGCGCGGCCCGAAGCCACGGCGGCGGCCGTCCTGTCCGGCGGCGGTCATGCCGGCGTGAGCGCCCTGACCGAGCGGGGGGCGCAGGTGCAGGCCATCGTCGCCTGCTCGGCGGGGGTGGGTCGCAGGTGCAGGTACATCGCCACCACCATCGGCAGGAAGACGATCGTGTTGTAGAACAGGTGCAGCTCCACCCGGGCAAAGACCAGCTGCAGCACGCTGGTCGGCACGGGACGGTCGAACAGGAAGTGCCCCGTCTGCGCCTGGAGCAGCAGCAACAGGTGCTCGATGTGGTGCCAGAACTGGATGGCCAGCGCCACCGTCCACCAGGTACGCGCACGACCGACGAAACCGGGGCGCAGCAGGGCCAGCCCGATGAGCATCACGATGGCGTACCCGTAGTGCAGCCACTCCGAGGTGACCAGCCACGGCACGGCCAGCCCGAGGACGCCCCGGGACTGCGGCACCGGCCAGCCCAGCACCCAGATCTGGAACGCCTGGACGAGGTGCTCGGCCCAGTGCGCCAGCACCACGACCATGTACAGGTTCAGCGCCGTGCGGTGGTAGGGGCCGTTGAGCCGGCCGAGCGGGCCCGATCGGGAAGGGCGGGGTACGGCTTGGTTGGACATGTCGGGTGGTCTCCCCCTCGGTCGACGGACACCGGCACCGCAGCGGGCCGGGGGACGGCAGCACGCCGCCTCTTCAGGCTGGGGCCCGGGTGACCCACTGTCGTCTTCCAGCGTGCCGACATTCCATGGTGGTGGCCGCTCAGGCACCCGCCACCCGGTCGGCGGAGGTCGCGCAGCAGTGGGCCAGGTGGCTCTCCTGCGCCATCCGGCGCATCGCCTCGAAGGCCACCTCGGACAGCACGTTCCAGACCGCCATGGCGGTGGCGGAGTGCGCCGACTCGTGCCCGAACTCGTGCGTCACGATCCGCGCCGCGCTCTCGGCGTGCTCACTGAACACGTCGATGTCGCAGTTGGCGTCGAGCCGCTGCAACGCGGTCAGCACATGGGCGAGGGTGTCCCGACCGGGTGAGGCGGCGTCGACCTCCCAGCCGAGGCGGTCGATGAAGTCGTCGACCTGGACCCGGGCCGGGCCGACGTCCGGGGCGTCCTCCTCGGGCTGGTCCGGGAAGAGCGCCCAGATCGTGGCCCGGCACTGGGCGCCCAGCGAGAGCCCCTTGTCGTCGAGGGCGGCCAGCACCCGACGGACCGAGGACAGACTCAGCCGCCCGATGCCGGCCAGCACCCGGATCAGCTGGAGCCGGGCGAGGTGCTCCTCGCCGTACTCCGCCTGGTTACGCGCGGTGGGTCGGCCCGGTGGGAGCAGCCGCTCCCGGATGTAGAACTTGATCGTCGGAAGTGGAACACCACTGATCCTGGCCAGATCTGAGATGCGCATCCGTCCCCCCAGGGTCCCGGTGACCACCGCCGGACGCCGCCAGCGGCGGGACTGCGCCGCCCGGCAGCGGCCGGTCCGAACGTATCGGCGGTGACGCCGCCGCGGACAGCGGGCGCCGGACAGCACGGCGGGTGACGGCCGTCGGCGCGTTCGCGATGACGGCGGTGCAGCCGCCCGTCGGTGCGACGGCGGCTCCTGGGACAGGGCGGGCACCTCGGGCCTCACCGGCCGGGGTGGTCGCCGCGCATCCGGGACTCATCGCACCTCCCCCAGCACGATGAGCAACCTGAGAGTTGCTCAGCGCAATAGTAACCAGTGTGGCCTGCGTGTCGGTTATTCGATGTTGCTGAACCGCACTTCGTGGCTGTGCCCCGAGGGTCACGTCAGGGCCTGCACCGTCATCGGCAGACCGCCCCGGATGCGCAGCGACAGCATGGGTTCGGGCACCACCCGGTGCCCGGCCGGGGTGTGCAGCCGCAACCGGCGGCTCACCATGGCCACCACGAAGACCGCCTCCATCAGACCGAGGTGGTTGCCGACGCAGAACCGGGGGCCGGCGCCGAACGGCACGTAGGCGTAGCGGGGCCGGCCGGCCGACACCGACGGCGAGAACCGCTCCGGGTCGAACCGGTCCGGCTCGTCCCAGTAGGCCCGGTGCCGGTGCAGGGTGTACGGGCAGATCAGCACGTCGGTACCGGCGGGCACCGCGTAGCCGCCGACCTCGTCGGCCTCCTGCGCCCGGCGGGACAGCATCCACACCGGCGGGTAGAGACGCATCGCCTCGCTGAGCACCATCGAGGTGTACGTCAACCGGGGCAGGTCCTCATAGGTCGGCGCCCGGTCGCCGAGCACCTCGAGCGCCTCGGCCCGTACCCGCTCCCACACCTGCGGGTGCCGGTCGAGCAGGTGGAAGGTCCAGCCGAGGGTGCTGGCGGTGGTCTCGTGCCCGGCCAGCAGCAGGGTGGTCAGCTCGTCGCGCAGCCGCCGCCGGCCGACCGCGGGGTCCGGCTCCCGGCGGGTCGAGGCCAGCAACCGCGACAGCGCGTCGTCGTGGTCCTCGTGGCCGGGCCGGGCACGCCGCCGCTCCGCCAACTCGTCGACGATCTCCGCCAGCTCGCGGCGGGCCCGGCGGAAGCGCATCTGCTGCGGCAGCGGCACCCACATCGGCACCATGTTCATCGACGCCATCTCGAACATGGCCTGGTCCTGCATCGACTCGAAGGCCGCCCCGAGCGACCGGAAGCCACCGAGGTCGGCGTCGAGCAGGGTACGCCCGAGCACCCCGAGGGTGAGCCCGGTCATCTCCCGCATCATGTCGACCGGCTCGCCACCGGCGTACGTCTCCAGCCGGTCGACCAGGCGGCCGGCCTCCTCGGCGACGATTCCGGCCTGCTGGGCGATGCGGCGGGCCTGGAACACCGGTTGGATCACCCGACGCTGCTCCCGCCACAACTCGCCCTCGCTGGTCAGCAGCCCGTCACCCAGGGCCCGCCGGGCGTGCATCAACCCGATGCCCTTGTGGTAGTTCTGACTGTTGTCGGCCAGCACGTGCTTGGCGTGGTCGGGGTGGTTGAAGAAGTGCAGCCCCCGCCCCGGGCCGAGGCGCACCGCGTCGCCGTAGGTCTCGGCGGCGGAGCGCATCAGGCCGAGCCGGTCGCGGCCCAGCTTCCACAGTGTGCCGAGCATCGCCACCCCGGTCGGGCCCCGGGGGACCACCCGGGGCGCGACCGTGGTCACCGGACCACCCCGCTCGGCATGGGGGTGATCTGCCGGAACCGCCCGTGCAGGAACAGCACCGCGTCCTCCTCGTGGAGTTTCTCGGCCGACAACAACCGGCCGACGAAGATGGTGTGGTCGCCGCCCTCGTAGTCGCGCCACAGTGCGCACTCGAAGGAGGCCAGCGCGCCGGTGATCAGCGGCGCTCCGGTGAGCCGGCCCGGCCGCCAGTCGACGACGTCGAACTGGGCGGCGCCGAGCGGCCGGCGGCGGTCGGCGAAGTGCCGCGCCACGTGTTCCTGGTCGGCGGCGAGCACCGACACCGCGAAGCTGCCGGCGGCCACCAGGTGACGGTGCATGACCGCCTCCCGGTCCACGCAGACCAGCAGCAACGGTGGGTCCAGCGACACCGAGGTGAAGGCGTTCGCGGTCATCCCGTGCGGGGTGCGTCCCCCGACGGTGACCACCGTGACGCCGGTGGCGAAGGCGGCGAAGGCCCGCCGCAGCGCGGCCGGGTCGACCACCGCGTCGTCAGCGCCCGCAGAGATGTCCATCGTGGTCCCCTCGCCGTCACTGGGCCCGGACGGTGGCCGTGTAGGGCGCCAGCGCCCGGGTCAGCGCCTCCGGCACCCGGGTGGGCGCGGTCCGGTTGTTGGGCCCGCGCATGCAGGCCACCCGCTGCCGACCCCGGGCGACCAGTGTCTCGCCGCCGCCCGGGTCGAGGCGTACGTAGTCGAAGCTGAACTCCAGCTGGGTCTGCACCAGGTCGACCAGGCGCATCCGGATCGACAGCTCGTCGAAGGCCGTGATCTCGGCGAAGAACTCGCAGTCGACCTTCAGGGTGAACAGCTTCAGGTCGTCCTGGAGGTCGGCCAGCACGTCCGGGGCGTGCTGCTTGAGGAACATCTCCCGGCACCGTCCCTGCCAACGCAGGTAGTTGACGTAGTAGACGTTGCCGACGATGTTGGTCTCCTCGAAACCGACCGTGTGCGGATACTCGAAGAACTTGTCCATGATCAACTCCACCCGTCGGTGAGCACGGTGAACACCACCGGTTCCGGGATGTCCACCAGGCTCGTGGCGAACGTGGCGACACGCAGCGCACCCGAGGCCAGGACCACCCAGCCGTCGGGGCCGCCAGGCGTCAGGGTCAGCGGCGAATCCGCCGGCAGGCCGACCTTGCGCAGGCACTCCACCGCGCCCCACACCCGGGTCGACGCGGTGTGCGCGCTCTCCTCGCGGTCCCCGGCGATCAACGCGGCCAGACCGGCGTGGACGCCCAGCAGGCCCGCCCAGTCCGCCGCCGACCGCTCGGCCACCGGCTCGACGTCACAGCCGACCGTCCCGGTCGCCGCGACCGCGAGGGTGACCCCGGCACCGTGCGCCGCCGAGACAGCGCGGTCACCGTCGACCTCCGGCCGGCCGTCCGGGCGGTAACGCACCTCGTGCCGGGCGCCGAGGGCCCGGCCGACGGCGACGGCGGTCCGGACCCGGCGGGGGGTGTCCGCCGCGCCGTCGGGTTCCACGGCGACCGCGACCCGGGCACCGAGCACGTCGCCCAGCCCCCGTTCCAGGTGCGAGCCGAGCAGCACCGGCAGCCACGGTCCCCGGCCACCCCGGTGCCGGACCGCCTGCAACCGCAGGCCCTCCCAGCGTTCGACGACCGCCCCGGACTCGTCGCGCACCGCGATGTCGTAGACGTAGGTGTCGCCGTCGCGGCTGCGTTCGGTGGCGCAGCAGCGCACCGTGCCGGTGCCCGACATCCGTGCCCCGGCCGGCCAGATCCGCTCCACGCCCACCGGCAGCAGGGTGGCGTCGGGTACGCAGACCTGGTTGCCGTGCATGAACGCGTCCCGGGTGCCGGGGTCGCCGAGCAGCAGCTCGTCGGGGAGGAAGCCGGCGAACCAGGCGTCACCCCCACCGACGGCCACCTCGGCGTCCACGTCGCGGGCGGCGGCCCGGTGGAACCCGCGCAGCCGTTGGAACCGGCCACCCTGGAACAGCCACTCGCCGTAGAGGTCCCGCTCGGGTGCCAGCGGCACCTGCGGCAGGCCCGGGTCGGTGCGTCCGGGCGGGCCGTCGGGGACGGCGGTGTCGGTGAACCGCAGCCGGGCCCGGAAGTGGTCGGTGGCGTACCCGGTCTCGGCGCTGCGGATCGCCACCTGGACGACGGCGTCGTCGGTGACGGTGGCCGCCACCCGGATGACGGTGCTGCCGTCGGGCGGCACCACGATCGGCCGGGGGAACTCCACCTGCTCGACGACCGGCACCGTGGACCGGCCGGTGACCGCGACCGCCACCTGCGTCATCGCCTCCATCCCGAAGACCGCCGGGAAGAGCAGGTTGCCGTCGAGCAGGTGGTCGGCGAGGTAGCGGTCGGTGCCGGCGGTCAGCTCGACCTCACTGACCAGTTCGACACCCGGGTAGTACGCCAGCGGTTTGTCCACGAACCGCAGCAACGGCAGCGGCGGACGGTCGTAGCGCAGGGTGTCCATCCCCTCGGCCCGGCCGCTGACCACCACCACGGGCGGCACATCCGGGTCGGCGAGCAGCCGCAGCAGCACCTCGACGCCCTGGTCGGGGCTGATCGGGACGACCCCCTCCCGGCTGAGCGACTCCACCACCGACAGCCGTTCACCCATCCCCACCCCGGACCAGACCGACCACTCCAGGCACAGCGCCCGGCATCGGGGGAACTGTCGGCCGGTCTCCTCGGTGAGGCCGGCCAGCCAGTCGTTGGCGGTGGCGTAGTGCGCCTCACCACGCAGGCCGGCCCGGCCGATGATGCTGCCGAAGGTGACCAGCAGGCGCAGCTGCCCGGGGTCGACCGCGGCGAGCACCGCCCGTAGGCCGTCCAGCTTGGGGGCGAAGGTCCGCCGGACCGCCGCCTGGTCCAGCGCGGTCAGCGCGGCCGGCTCGTTGCGTCCCGCGCCGTGCAGCACCGCGGTCACCGGACCCAACGCCGCCCGCACCTCGGCCACCGCGGCGGCGACCTGCCCGGCGTCGGTGACGTCGGCCCGGGTGTAGTGCAGGGTCACCCCACGGGCGGCCATCCGCCGCAGGTTGTCCGCCAGCTCGGTGTCCTCGGCCGGATCGGAGCGGCCGACCAGCCCCAGCCGGGCCCCGGTCTGCTCCGCCACCGCCAGGGCGCACTCGGCGGTGATGCCCTTGCCCCCACCGGTGACCAGCAGCACGTCGGAGTCGTCGAGGGCGGGCCGGGTCTGCGCGGCGCGTACCGGCAGGGCCCGCAGCACGGGCAGCCGGCGCGTACCCGCGTCGTCGTAGTGGCTCTCCTGGTAGCCGGTGGTGGCACCGACCTCGGCGACCACCCGCTCGACGGCCCCGGGTCCCGCCGGGGTGTCCACCACTGTCACCCGCAGCTGCGGCGCCTCCAGGCGCAACGTCTTGGCCACCCCGGTCGCGCCCCGACCCCGCTGCACCAGCACGAACCGGGTGCCGGCCGGCCCGGCCAGGGCCTGCTTCGCCCCGTCCAGGGCCAGCGTGAGGTGCTCCTCGGTGCACTCGGCCGGCAGGCACACCAGCACACCGGAGTCGACGGCGGCCCGTTCCAGGGCGTGCCGCAGCGGCGCGGCCAGCGGGTGACCGTCGGGGGCGAAGACCTGCCACCGACCGGGTGCGCCACCGCCCACCGGGGTCGGTGGTGCGGCCGGCTCCCGGTCGACGGTGAAGGCCCGGGTCCAGGTCGCCGCGCCGGTCACGGCAGGCGACCGGTCGTGGTCGCCGGCCTGGCCGGTCGCGGACAGTTCGTCGAGCGCCACGGCCAGTTCCGCGACGGTGGCGGTGGCGAAGTTGGTGGGGGCCTGGGCCGGCGGCACGTTCACCAACCGGGACGCCTCGTTGATGATCTGCCCGACGGTGATCGAGCTGAGGTGCAGGTCGTCCAGGAGCCGGCTCTCGCCGTGCACCATGGTCAGTGGCAACTCGGCCCGCTCGGCGGCCAGCCGGCGCAGCATCTGCACCGTGGACTCGCCGTCGACCGGCCCGTCGGCGTCGGTCGGGGCGGGGCGGTCCGCCCGGGTCGCCTCCGGCAGATCGACCAGCGGTGCCTGCTCGCAGGGGCTGGCGAAGAAGTGCTGCTCGGCCCCGATGCGCAGCGGCCGGCGCAGCCGGTCGTCGAACAGCGCCGGGTAGTCGTGCGCGGCACCCACCACGAACGCGGCGGCGGCCACCCGCAGCAGCCCGCGCAGCGACTCGTCGTCGGTGTCCAGGGCCACCGCCGGCACGTCGGTGATCGCCCCGGCCAGGCCGCTGAGGATGCGCCCCGGACCGACCTCCACGAACAGGTCGATGTCCTTGGCGGCCAACGCCACCGCCTGGGCGAACAGCACCGGGTCGGTGATCTGGCGGTGCAGCAGCCCCCGCAGGTCGGTCTCGGCGGCCAGGGTCTCGCCGGTCACGGTGGAGACCACCCGGCGGCGGACCGGGCCGAAGGACTCCCGGGTCAGGTGCCCCGCGAACGCGTCCGCCGCCGGTGCCACCAGCGGTGAGTGGAAGGCGTGCGAGACCCGCAGCAGGGACGCCCCGATCCCGGCGTCGGCGGCCAGGTCGAGGGCGGCCCGGACCGCGTCCTCGGTGCCGGCCACCACCGTCTGCTCCGGCCCGTTGTACCCGGCGATCACCACGGGCACGCCGGCCACCAGCGCGGAGACCCGCTCCGGCCCGGCGTTGACGCTGGCCATCACCCCGGAGGAGCTGTGCTCGGTCATCGTCGCGCCCCGGGCGCGGGTCACCCGCAGCAGGGTCTCGTCGTCCATCGCGCCGGCCCAGTGCAGGGCGGACAACTCACCGAGGCTGTGCCCGACCGCGACGGTCGCGTCCAGACCCAGCAGGTCCAGGGCGGCCAGGCCGGCCCGGGACCCGGTGACGATGCGCGGCTGGGCCAGCGCGGTGGCCACCATGTCCCCGGTGACCGGCAGGTCGGCCCGGCGGAACACCTGGTCCACCTCGGTCAGCCGGCGGCGCAGCGCCCCGCCGCTGGTCCCGCGGCCGGCACCCTGACCGGGGAAGAGGTAACCGATGCGGCCGGCGCCGCCGACGTGGCCGAGGAAGCTGCGCCCGTCGCCGTCGACCAGCCGGGTCTCGCCGGAGTCGAGCAACTCACACAGCCGCCGCAGCCGCTGCTGCGCGTCGGTGGGCGAGGAAACCACCACCGCCGCCCGGTACGGTCGGTCGGCCAACTGGTCGTGCAGGGTGGCCGCCACGTCGGCGAGCTGCCCCTGGGCCAGGGTCGGCACGTGCTCGAGCAGTTCCCCCAGCCGGTCGCGCAGCTCGTCCCGCGAGGACCCGTCGACCAGGAACAGCTCCACGTCCTGCACGGAGGTGGCGAGGCGGGCCGTCCGGGTGTCGAAGGCGACCCGACGGGCCGTCCCGGCCCGCTCCAGCACCACATGGGTGTTGATGCCGCCGAACCCCATCGCGGTGATGCCGGCACGCACCGGCTGACCGTCCGGCCACGGTTCGGCCGCCCGCAGCACCCGCAGCGTCGCGTCGTCGCGGGTGAGCAACTCGTGCGGGTCGACGCAGCCGAGCGCGGGCGGCAGCACCTGGTGGTGCACGGCCAGCGCCGCCTTGATCAGGCCGGCCACCCCGGCAGCCGCCTTGGTGTGCCCGATCATGCCCTTGATCGAGGTGATCACGGCGGGCGGGGCGGTCGGGTCGGCCTGCCGGCGGGCCTCCGACAGGGCGGTCAACTCGGTGGCGTCCCCGACCGCCGTACCGGTGCCGTGCCCCTCGAACAGCGGCACCGACTCGATGCCGAACCCGGCCCGCTCGTACGCCCGGCGCAGGGCGAGCTGGTAGCCGTTGACCTCGGGACGGGTGATGCCGCCCTTACCGTCGGAGGAGATGCCCCAGCCGGCGATGGTGGCGTAGCTGCGGTGGCCGGCGGCGAGCGCGTCGGCCTCCCGCATCAGCACCACCATCCCGCACCCCTCCCCCGGCCAGAAGCCGTTGGAGTGCCGGTCGTAGACCCGCATCTCGTCGCGGGCCAACGCGCCGGTCTTGGCGAAGCCGACGATCTCGAACGGGTCGATCGACAGGTCCACCCCACCGGCCACCGCGACGTCGAGGTCACCGTCGAGCAGGGCCCGGCAGGCGGTGGCGACCGACAGCAACGACGAGGAACAGGCGCCGTCGACGGTGTACCCGCCGCCGTTGAGGTCGAAGTAGTTGCAGATCCGGCCGGCGATGGTGTTGGACAGGCCACCGGCGAGGGTGTCCTCGTCGATCTCCGGGAAGGGCGCCTTGTAGCGCTGCTCCAACCCGTCGAGGAAGGTCGCCAACCGGTCGTCGTCCCAGCCCTGCTGTTGCAGCGCGGTGGCGACCGTACGACGGACGAACGGCCAGCGCAGCCGCATGACGTTGGCGCGGGCGAACTCACCGGTGAGGGTGTTGCCCACGACCACACCGGTGCGGTCGCGGGGCAGCCCCTCCCCCAGCGGGAAGCCCGCGTCGCCCAACGCCTTGGTGGCCATGTCCAGGGCGAGCCAGTGGGTCAGGTCGGTGGAGCGGTAGGTGCTACCGGCGATCTTGTAGGCGAGCCGGTCGAACTCGTACCCCTCGATGACGGCGGCGGTGCGGGCGTAGAACCGGTCCGGGGCGCTCGGGTCCGCGTCCCAGTAGTCCGCCAACCGCATACGGACGTCGGGCAGCGCGCGGAAGGCCCGGCGACCGGCGAGGGCGTTCTCCCACAGTTCTCGGGGCGAGGTGGCGTCCGGGTATCGGCACGCCATGCCAACGATGGCGATCCTGGTCATGCGGGCACGATCTCCTTACCGTTCGGGTCGCCACGGGCGTGGCGAGGCGCCTGCCGAGTCGTGGGCAGGTGTGGGGAGGCTGCGCCGGGACCACCCGGCGGCCGGCGGGACGGGAACAGGGACGGGGACGGAGTCCCGGTCAGTGCCTTCCGCGTACCCGCAGCTCGTCGGCGATGGCACGACGCCAGACCTCGTAGGCGGGCTCCAGCGGGCTGTCGGCGCCGGTCGGCCGCTGCGCGGCGCAGATCCGGTCCGCCTCCGCCGGGGTGGTGCCGGCCAGCACCGCCGTGGCCCGGGCCGTGTGCGGGGTCTGGAGGCCGGCCGTCAGCCGGGCGGTCGCCGCGAACGCGCTGCCCTGGGCGACCTGGGCACGGTGCGAACCGGCCCGGTCGAGGAACACGCGCAGTTCGTCGGCGTCGACGCCACCGGCGTACGTGGCGGCCAGGCCGGCACCGCCGTAGAGGTCGGCCCGGCGCTCGGCCGGGAACCTGTCGATCAGATCGGCGACCACCGCCGCGTCGGTGCCGCCGACGAACCACATCGCCCGACCGATGCCCTGGTCGATGGCGCGTTGGGCGTACCAGCGGGGGCCGTCGGCAGGCCACGGGAAGTCCGACTCCTGGTAGTGCTCGTGCACGTACCGACGGGTGTGGAAGTACGCCTGGTGGAAGCCGTACCCGTCGAGCACCAGCCAGCGCAGCAGCGGGTCCGGGGCGGACAGCTTCGACCAGCGGAACCGGGGCACCCGGGCCATCGCCCAGCCGACACCGACGTAGGCCATGTAGACGTGGTCGGCACCCCGGCCGGACAGGAACGTCGCCACCCGGTCCGACCGGCCGCCGGGCAGGGCGTCCAGCACGGCGAAGCCCATCGCGGCACCCTCGTAGGCGAAGCCGCGGAACTGCGCGCGCACCGCCTCCAGCGCCGGCTCCGCGTCGGCGGGCTCCCGGGCCTCGGCCGCTGCGGCGTACCCGGTCAGAAATGACTCACCGACGGTTTCCAACAGTTCGACGGCGGCCGGGTCCTTACGGTGGAAACCGCGCACATCCAGTTTGGTCTCCGACAACGAGGGCGTGAGAATGCGTCGCCGCAATCTCCGGAATGTATTCGACACCTGGCGTCCCCCTATCTTCTCGCACGTCAGGAGGGATGCCTCCTGAAGTTATGTTTTCAGCGGCGAAACAGATCGTCTACTTCAAAGGTGCGCCACCGGCGCATTACCCGATGGCCCCGGAATTGATCGGCGACGTCATCGGGTGGCGGGGCCGGCACAGCGTCGGCCGACCTCCCGCGCCGCCGCGTACGCCGCCCAGGCCACCGCCTGCACCAGCGCCCGGTCGGTCGGCTCGACCCGGCGGAACCCCGCGACCACCTCGTCGTCGACCAGGTAGGAGGCGAACGCGGTCAGCAGCGCCAATCGACCGGCCGCCCGGTCCCGCTCCGGCAGCCCGCCGACGGCCTCGTCGCACCAGCGTCGACCGGGTCCCGGCGGCTGCCCGTCCCAACCGTCGAGCCGGTCGCGCACCAGCGCCCGTACCGACGCCGGCACCGCCTCCGCACCGGCCAGGTCGAACGCCCGGTAGGCGCGGGCCGCCGCACCGGCGACCACCGGATCGGCGGCGGCCCACCCGGCGTCGAGCGGCAGCGCCGCCACCGGCAGCAACGCCAGCGACCGACCCGGCCGGGGCGCGGCCCGCAGGGTGGGTCGCAGCAACCGACCGACGGCCCGCTTGAACCGGCGGCGGGCGGCACCGGACAGGCCGGCGGGCAGCAGATGGTCGGGCAGGAAGACGTTGACCACCCGGGCCAGGTAGTGGAAGGCCACCACCACGCCCACCAGCTCCGGGCCGTGGGCGGCCGGGAACGGGGGGACCGTCGCACCGGTGTGGGCCTGCCGGGCCCAACCGGCCACCGCCCGCACCACCGGATCACCCAGGTCGGCCATCCGGTCGTCGGCGACGGCCTCCGCGTCGTCCTCGGTGGCCAGGTCGTACAGGCTGATGCTGTGCATGTCCACGCAGTACGGGCAGGTGTTGGCCACGGACACCCCGGCGGCCACCGCCTCCTTGGTGCGCCGGTCCACCACCCGGCCCGCGATCAGCGGCTCCCGCATCAACATCCAGTACGCGGCGAGCACCGGCGGCGCCGGGGAGTGCAGCAGCACCGGCGGAACCACCAGCTTCTGCTCGTCCTGCGCCTGGGCGTACACCTCGGCCACCAGGCCCCGGGCGGTGCCGGCCGGCACCGGCGCGACGTACCTGACCTGGCGGCGTACCACCGATGACGCGACCCGTGCGGCGACCATGGTCCCTCCCCCTGGCGGGCCCGCCGGCGTGCCGGGGTTGGCCGGACGTCGACGGCCGGGCCCATCGTGGTCAGCATGCGCCGCGCGGCCCGGCCGGCGGTTCTTCCACGGTGCGCAACCCGGCGCACGGGCCCGGATGCGTCCCCGTCGACGCGGGTCCACCATCGACCGTGGGCGCGGCCCGCGACTGCGGTGACACCGGGGTACGGCCCGGCCGCAGCGCATGACGAGAGAAGACAGCGCCCACGCCCGGCCCGCATGCTGCTGGTGCTGACGTGACGCCGTCGGCGCGGGCCCGGCCACCGGCCGCCCGACGCGGCGGCGACGGGATCGGCGTCGTGCGTGGCAACCGGCGCCCTCGGACGCGCCGGGCCACGCTCGCCACTGCTGACGAGCGAGAGGACAGCCGCGTGAGCGCACAAAACGACGTCTTCGTCGACCTGGGCCTGGAGGGTGACGCCGTCGACCGGATGGTCGCCGACCTCGACGAGGCGCAGTGGGCGCTGGACACCCCCGCGCCGGAGTGGACCGTCGCCCACCAGATCGCCCACCTGGCGGCGACCTTCCGGCTGGCGGGACTGGCCGCGGCGGACCCGGCGGGGTTCGTCGCGCTCGCCCAGCAGTTCGGGCCCGACTTCAACCGCAACGTGCGGACCGCCCTGTCGCCGTACCTGTCCGCGCCGCCACCGGCGCTGCTGGCCAAGTGGCGCGCGGAACGGGCCACCGCCGAGCAGGCCCTGGCCGCGGTGCCGGCCGGGCAGACGGTGCCCTGGCTGGTCCGGCCGCTGCCCGCGCCGGTGCTGGCCGCCGCCGGCATGATGGAACTGTTCGGCCACGGGCAGGACATCGCCGACGCGCTCGGGCTGCGCCCCGAACGCACCGACCGGCTCCGGCACCTGGTCGACTTCGCCGTCCGCACCTGGGACTTCGGCTACCAGGCGCGCGGGCTGGACACCCCGGACGTCGCATTCCGCTTCGAGATCACCGCCCCCTCCGGCGACGCGGTCTGGGAGTTCGGGCCGGCGGACGCCACCGAGCGGATCAGCGGGCCGGCGGCCGACCTGTGCCTGCTCGTCACCCGCCGCCGGCACCGCGCCGACCTGGCGCTCACCGCCGTCGGGGCGGAAGCCGACCGCTGGCTGGACCTGGCGCAGGCCTACCGGGGCCCGGCCGGTCCCGGCCGCACCCCGGGCCAGTTCGACAGCGTCCGGGCCTGACCGGCCGGCGGCCCCCGTCCCGAGCCGGGACGGGGGCCGTCGACTGCGCACCGACCGGATCAGGCCGGGGTCGCCGGGTCGGCGACCGGCACCCGGTCGCGCACCCGGGCCCGCCACAGCTCGTACGCCGGCAGGGCCGGCCCGGCGGCGGAGTCCACCGCGACCTCGTCGGCCAACACGGAGGCGTGCTCCACCGTCATCCCGGCGAGGGCGTGCAGCGCCACCCCGGTGTGCCCGGGGATGTGACCCGAGTAGTCGCGGGCCTTCGCGGCGAACACCGCGCCCTGGCCGAGGTGCGGGCGGTCGACGCCGCTGAGCCGGGCCAGCAGGGCCAACCCCTCCGCGTCGCAGCCACCGGCGAAGGTGGCCGCCAGTCCGACGCCGCTCCACAGGTCGGCCTGCCGGGACCGGTCGAACCGCTGCACCGCCGCCGCCACCTGGGTCGGCTGCGCACCGTGGATGAACCACAGCGCCCGGCCGACGCCCTGGTCGCAGGCGCGCGCGAAGTAGTCGGGGTGCCCCTGCCAGGGGTACGGCGACGGACGGTACTGCCCACCCACCCAACGGTCGGTGTCGAAGTAGGCCCGGTCGAAGCCGTACCCGTCGACGGCCAGCCAGCTCATCGTCGGGTAGTACCGCATGCCGGTCAGGTCGGGCAGGACCCGCCGCCACAGCGGGCGGGGCAGCCGGGCCATCGCGAAGCCGATCCCGATGTAGGTGAGGAAGGTGTGCCGCTCGGCCCGGCCCCGCAGCAGGTCCCGGGCCCGGTGGCCACGTCCGCCGGCCATCGCGTCACGCACCGTGCAGGCCATCGTCGCCCCCTCGTAGGCGAACCCGCGCAACTCGACGTCGACCAGTTCCAGGCGACGCTCCACCTCCCACTGGTCGCGGGCGTCGATCGCCCACTCGAACCCGCAGATCACCGTCTGCGGGATGGCCTCCAACCGCCGGGTGACCGCCGACTCCTCGACGGGGAAGCCGCGTCGGGCGAAGCTCACCTCGGCCAACGACGGGGTGAGCAGCAGCCTGCGGATCGAACCAAGGGTGGTCGGCATGGGCATCTCCCTGGGCAACGCCGGAGTCGGCAACGGTCGGGACCCGCCGGGGCACCTCGGGGCGCACGCCGGTCACGGGTGCACTCATCGTCCGGGCCGCACCCGTTTCCCCGCTTCTCCCGACGTGCGCAGGTGTCCACCCGGACGGTGCACGGCGGGGTGGACCGGACCGTCGGTGGCGGGTCACCGGGGGGTGCCGGCCGTACCGGCGTCGGGTCACGGCACCCACCGCACTTCGGAAGGTGTTTCGGTGCCCCCGATGCGTGCACGATGTGCGGCAGCGGAATCGCGCGGGGCGGTGCCCGGATTCCACCGCCGACCGGCCGGCACCGACATTCGCGCGACCCGTCGTGTACGCGGAGAAAGAGTTTCCCCGGAACCGCCCGGAACAATTTCGCACCGGACAGGAGGCGTCGCCGTGCAGTCCAGTACCACCGACGCAGACAACTCGCGGACTATGACCATCGAGGCCTTTGCCGACACCATTGTTCCGGGCGAGAAGAGAAGCCCGGACGACCAGGCCGTGGCCGGCGCCGCCCCCGGTGGCGGTGCGGTCGCCGCCGGGGCGGTGGAGCTGCTGGAGTTGCCGGCCGGCGGCCTGGCCGACTCGCTCGACGGGCTGGCCCTCACCCTCGACATGCACGCCGGCGAGTACGCCGCCGAGCAGGGGATCGCCCTGGACCCGGCGCTGCCGGCGTTCGTGGCCCTGCCGTTCGCACACCGCACCGAGCTGGTCCGCCGGCTGACCGACCCGGAGCACCCGGAGAAGCAGATGTGGGTGGGCCTGGCGCTGTTCAGCAACATGGCCTTCGACAGCGCGGCGCACCTACCGACCGTGGCGGCGCTCGCCGACGGGCACCCCGGCCTGCTGCACATCGGCTACCACCGGCCGGACGCCGACGGGTTGTGGCGCTACCCGAACTACTCCTACGGCCGTCCCCTGGCCCCCCTGCACCCCGACACCACCCCCACCGGGAGCCCGGCATGAGCAGCACCGAGAAGACCGACGTCCTGATCATCGGCAGTGGTTTCGGTGGCGCGATCACCGCCTACCACCTGGCCGCCGGGGGCGCGAAGGTGGTGATCCTGGAGCGCGGGCCGTGGCTGTCCGGTCAGGACTTCGACCACGACTTCGAGCTGGGTTCGTCGTACACCCGGGCGTTCGACTTCGTCGTCGGGGACGGGATGAGCGTGCTCAGCGGCAACTGCGTGGGCGGCGGCAGCGTCGTCTACTTCGCCACCATGCCCCGGGCGCCCCGGTTCGTCTTCGAACGCCAGGGCTCGATCGGCCGGCGGATGTGGCCGGCCGCGATCAACCGGGACACCCTGGACCCGTGGTACGACCGGGTGGTCGAGGCCCTGCCGGTCACCGGCCAGAGCTGGGACCAGGTGCCGTACCCCGGCGGGCTGTGGGCGGCGGCCTGCGCCCACGCGGGTCGCACCGCCAACCCGGTGCCGTCGGCGATCGACCTGGACAAGTGCACCAACTGCAACTGGATGATGGCCGGCTGCCGGTTCGACGCCAAACGGTCGCTGCTGCTGAACTACCTACCGGCGGCGCTGGCCCACGGGGCGACGATCCGGCCGCTGCACGAGGTGCAGCACCTGTCGCGCACCGACGACGGCGGCTACCGGGTGCACTACCGGGTCGTCGACGACGAGGACTACCGCGTCCTGCACGACGCCGGCACCATCGACGCGAAGATCGTCATCGTCGCGGCCGGCGCCGGGGCGACCCCGGTCATCCTGCAACGCTCCGAGCCGACGCTGGGCAAGATGCCGTCGGCGGTCGGCCGCTACTTCTCCGGCAACGGGGAACGGCTCAACACCGCCGTGTTCGACGAGGACCGGGTCCGTGAGGTACTGGGCCTGGACCGGGGCGACGGGGTCGCCTACGAGGCGTACCAGATCGGCCGGGGGCCGACGGTGGCCAGCTGGGACAAGCTCGACGCCAGCCTGCCCGAGTACGAGCGGTACTCGTTGGAGCAGCTCTACTTCCCGCCCGGCCTGGGCACCATCCTCGCCCAGGTGCCCGACGCGACCGGCCCGAGCTGGTTCGGGGTGGAGAAGAAGGAGCTGATGCGGCACTTCAAGTCGTGGCTGACCGTCTTCACCATGTCCGAGGACGACAACGAGGGCGTGTTCGGGCCGCCGCCGGAGACCGGCAACGCGCACCGCTTCTCCCAGCAGATGCTGGGGCACGGCCCGCTGCGCTACCAGCCCACCGCCAACACGTGGCGGGGCTGGAACCTGTCCGACGCCGACGTCAAGGACATCGTCGAACGCGACGGCCTGGCGAAGGTGATGCCGTGGACCAACGACCTGGTGGGCGCGTACACCGTGCACCCGCTGGCGTCGTGCCGCATCGGTGACGACCCGGCGACGTCGGCCCTGGACGACCGGCACGAACTGCGCGGGCACCCGGGCATCTTCGTCACCGACGGGTCTGCGGTGCCCGGCGCCCTCACCGTCAACCCGGCCCTGACGATCAGCGCGCTGGCCGAACGGGCCGTCCCCGGCATCGTCCGGGCCGCCCGGGAACGTGGGGTCGCGGTCACCTACGGCGCTCCCGCGCCGGACGGCGCGACCGCCGGCCGCCGCGCCGTGCTCCAGGCCCGCTGACCCGACCACGGTCCCCCGGCATCCGGCCGGGGGACCGCCCCGACCTGGAAGGGGATGACCGTGGCGACCCTGTTGGCCCGCGCCACCCGGCGCACCGTGCTCGCCCACGTCCGGCACGTCCGCCCGGTCGCCCCCCATCGGGCGGACGGCCTCGTCGCCCAGGTGTACGGGCAGGTCGAGCGGGACTTCGGCATGTTGGCGCCACCGGTGGCGCTGCACTCCCCCGCCCCGGAGGTGCTGGCGGCGAGCTGGACGATGCTGCGGGAGACCCTGGTGGCCACCGGTCCGGCCGGCCGGCCGGCGAAGGAGGCGGTGGCGGCGGCGGTCTCCGCGGCGAACCGCTGCCCGTACTGCGTCGACGTGCACGGGGCGGCCCTGGTCGGGCTGCTGCCCGGTGGCGGCGGGGCCGGCCCGGCGGTGGCGGGGCTCGACGACGGGCCGTGGGGGCCGTTGGCCCGTTGGGCCCGGCGGCCGTCCCCGCACGGCCCGGCCGGGCCGCCGCCGGCACCCCCGGACCAGCTGCCGGAGCTGGTCGGCGTGGCGGTGGTCTTCCACTACCTGAACCGGATGGTCAACGTGTTCCTGCGGGACTCCCCGCTGCCCGAGACCCCGTCGGTGGCCCGGGGTGTCGTGCAGCGGACGGCGGCCCGGGTGATGGGGGCGCTGGCCCGCCGGCCCTGCCCGCCGGGGGCGGCGGTGGCGTTGCTCCCGGCCGCCCCACGCCCGGCCGACCTGGTCTGGGCCGGTCCGACGGTGCTCGCCGAGGCGCTGGCCCGTGGTTACGCCGCGATCGAGGACGGCGGCCGGCAGGTCGTCCCCGCCGGGGTACGGGAGCTGGTCGCCGCCCGCTGCGCCGACCCGAAGGACGGTCCGACCGGCATCAGCGCCCGCCCCTGGGTGGAGGACGTCGTCGCCGGTCTGTCCCCGGTGGAGCGCCCGGCGGGACGACTCGCCCTGCTCACCGCGTTCGCCTCCTATCAGGTCACCGACGCCGTGGTGGCGGACTTCCGGGCGCACCACCCCGGCGACGACGCCCTGGTGACGCTCACCGCCTGGGCGGCCCTGACCGCGGCCCGCCGCTACGGCCCGGCACTGGCCGGTGTCCCGGACGTGCCGGACCCGACCAGCTGACCCCAGCCCTCGCCCAAGCCCTCGGTGCCCCGGCTTCGACCCGCACATCTGCCCCGGCTCCGACCCCCGGCACCTGATCCCCCGGCCCTGGCTCCGGCCCGGCCCCGGCTTTGGCCCTGGCTCCGGCCCGGCCCTGGCCCTGGCTCCGGCCCCGGCTCAGGACAGCTGTCGACCAAGACTCGAAGCCCCGACCGGGGGTCTCGCCATGCTGGCCTACCCCGCCGCGATTCCGTTGTCCAGCCGCGCCCTGAACTACCTGGCCGAACGGATCCGCGGCCACCGTAGACAGCGCCGATCCCGGTGGCGGCGCCTTGAGCCCGGCCGGCAGGCGCTGCTGGCTCTGGCCCATCTGCGTAACGGTGACACCTCCACCGACTCGCGGCCGGCTTCGAGGCCCTACTACAGCGGCAAGCACAAACGCCACGGCGTGAACGTGCAGGTCATCGCGGACGCCGCCGGCCGACTCGTGTGGGCAAGCCGTCCTCGTCCTGCACCACGTCGAAACCAACCGCTACGCAGGATGAAATGGCTCGATATGCGCGACGCACGCGCCGTGGTCGACTTCGCGCACCGGCGAGTCCCGCCTACTTGTGAGTACTTAACTCGTTCAGGAAGCCTATTCGCTGATCATGCTGCCTTGACTTATATTTCCATCAAACCCGGGCAGCGCTCCCGGGTCGACAAGCTGAATCTCGGTCGCGTTCCCTCAACTCGCACCGTTGTCGCTCCCGGCCTCTTTCGGACCCCGGGAAGAGCGTAGACCTTCTCTGTCGCACGGCTGACCGGCTCTTGCGATCGGACTGCATCGAATCCAAAAGCTGCCTCGGGAAGGAGAGCAGATGGGCACAGGAAATGATTTTCATCCTACGCCAGCCGCAACGTCCGCCCATCGCCGGCGGTCGGAATTCCTCGCCACGGTGGTGGCGCTGGCCGTGGTCCTGATGATCGGTGATGCTCTCGGCGCAACGGCCGGCCGTGCAGTCGCCTTCGCGATGCCACCCAACCCCGGGACGCAACAGGTTCCAGCGAAACTCGGCGCCGTGAGCGCCATCGCCGCCGGCGACGCGCACAGCATCGCCCTGCTCTCGAACGGCACCGTCGTCACCTGGGGCGAAAACTTTTTCGGGCAGCTTGGCGACGGCACCAACGCCCGCCGCACCACTGCGGTACGAGTGTGCGCCGTCGGCCAGAGCGCCCCCTGCGCCAGGTCCCTCACCGGCGTGATCGCTATCGCCGCCAACCGGAACGACAACCTCGCCCTACTCAGGGACCACACGGTCGTCGCCTGGGGCCACAACAGTTCTGGGCAGCTTGGCGACGGCACCTGGACCAACCGCACCACTCCGGTACGGGTATGTGCGGTGGGGCAGGTCGCACCCTGTGGCAAGTTCCTGAGCGGAGTCAGATCCATCGCGGCCGGCTGGACCCACACTCTGGCCGTGGTGGAGAACGGGTCGGCCGTCGCCTGGGGCTGGAACGGACAAGGCCAGCTCGGTGACGGCACCACCGCCACCCGCCTCACTCCGGTACGAGTGTGCGCGGTGGGGCAGGTCGCACCCTGTGGCAAGTTCCTGAGCGGAGTCAGATCCATCGCGGCCGGCTGGGGTCACAGCCTGGCGGTGGTGGGTAACGCCCTGGCCGTGGCCTGGGGTCGGAACTACGAAGGTCAGCTTGGTGACGGCACCACCGTCGGCTGCACCACCCCGGTACGGGTATGCGCGGTGGGACAGGTCGCGCCCTGCGACCAATTTCTGTACGCGGTGAAAGCCATAGCAGGTGGCGAACTTCATAGCATGTCGCTGCGGGGTGACAGTGGCCCTGTCGGTTGGGGCGCGAACTATGTCAATCAGCTTGGTGACGGCACCGTCGTCAACCGGGCCATTCCCGTGCGGGTGTGTGCGGTGGGAGAGATCGCTCCCTGCCACCGCTTCCTGTACGGAATCCGGCACATCACGGTCGGCGCGTCGCACAGCATGGCGCAGCTGAGTAGCGGTGGCGTCCTGGGCTGGGGGTTCAACGGTTATGGCCAACTCGGCAACGGCACATGGGACACCCGCCTCCAGGCCACTCGGGTCTGCGCTGTGGGGGAGGCTGCTCCCTGCGACCGGTTCCTGAGCGGGGTCAGATCCATCGCGGCTGGCACAGCCCATAGTCTGGCTCTACAGCCTGACTATACGGTGGCCGCCTGGGGTTACAACGCCCAACGCCAACTCGGTGACGGCACCACAACATGGCGTCCCACCCCTGTGCAGGTCCTCGCACCCCAAACCTAGTGCCGCATCGATGACGCCCAGGCATGACACCTTCCCGGCACACCATGCCCTCCCGGCACACCGGCTGGCCGGCTCGCCTTGCGGCACTCGTCGTCGTCCTGGGTCTCGGCGGGCAGCTCAAGCGGCGATCCGGTCCTACGCAGCTCGGCGGCGGTCGGGGTGGGCGGGCAGGGCGCAGCCGGAGCCGGTTCCCGCGCCGGCTCCGGCTGCTGTCCCTGGGCCGGTCAGGACCCCGACCGTTGCCCGGCGTCCACCGGGCCGTCCTCCACCCCGGTCGCCGACGGGGCCGACGGCGGCGTCGACGCGGCACCCGTCGAGGGCACCGGGGCAGCCGCAGGTGACGGGACCGGCATGGACGGGCCACCCGACGGAGGCGACAGGACCGGCTTGGGTGAGGAATCCGGCGTGGCCGACAGGACCGGCGCGGGCGAGAGACCCGGTGCGGGCGCCGGTGCGGGTGGCGGGACAGGGGAGGTGGCCGGCATGTCCCGGGCCAGGCGGAGCACCCGCACCAGCAGCGGCAGCCGCCACAGTGTGCGCGGCGGGTCGACCAGCCCGGCGACCCGCATGTACGCCCGGGTGACCTCCGGGTCCTTGGTCATCGCGTACTGGAGGCGGACCAGATAGGCGTTGTGCAGCCGGATCGGCAGCGACCGCGGCCCCACCCCGGGGAAGTCCAGGTCGGTGCGGGTGGACAGCTGCCACGGGTGGCGCATCAGCCGTGCAACGTCCCGCAGGTAGGAACGGCCGTCGGCGGCCGGTTGCCGGTCGAGGAACCGGCGCAGCGCGGTCACCTGCATCGCTGCCGCGGTCATCCCCTGGCCGTAGACCGGATTGAAGCTGCACACCGCGTCGCCGAGCACGGCCAGCCCGGCGGGGAACCGGGACAGCCGCTCGTAGTGCCGCCAGACGCTGGCCGGGAAGGTGAACGACACCGCGTCGCCGGTCGGGTCGGCGTCGCGGACCGCCTGGTGGATGTCGGCCACCGGCAGGGTCCGGACGTACTCCTCGAAGCCCGTCGGGTCGGTCGGCGGGTGGTCGCCGAGGATGCCGGTGAGGCTGAGCCGGAAGTCGCCGGTGGCGGTCTGCCCGAAGAACGCCCCCCGGGGGTGCTCGGGAGAGGCCACCGGGTTGATCGCCACCGGCCCGTCGAAGGTGCCGGGCCGTCTGCGGTAGGTGCGGGTGGTGTACGCCAGCCCGATCGTCATCCGCTCCTCGACCGGCCGTTCGTAGCCCAGCTCGGTCAGCCAGACGGGCAGCCGGGACCCCCGGCCCGTGGCGTCGACCACCAGGTCGGCGTCGAGGCGTTCCTCGGGGCTGCCCGGGGTGCGTTCCTGGATGCGGATTCCGGTGACCCGGCCCCGGTCCCCGGTGGCCACCAGCCCCAGCACGTCGGTGTGCTGCCGGTAGGTCACGTTGGGCAGCCCGGCCACCCGGGAGCGCAGGTAGTTCTCCAGCACCGGCCGGTTACCGGCGACGGAGAGCAGCCCGGTCTCCGTGCGGGCGATCGGGCGGGCGTTGAAGTACCAGCGCATCAGCCCGAAGTCGCGTACCGGCAGGCCCAACTCCTTGGCGTCGTCGAGCAGGCCGGGGAAGAGGTCGGACAGGATCAGGTAGCCCCGGGCGTGCAGCCCGTGCGCGTGCACGGCGTGCGACGCGCCCTTGCGCATGCCGGTGACCCCGAGCACCTCGTCGCGGTCCACGACGACGACCTCGCGGTACCAGTCGGACAGCACCCGGGCGGCCAGCGTGCCGGCGATGCTGCCGCCGGCCACCACCGCCCGGTCGCCCAGGATGCGTGGCGTCACCGGGGCCGACGGCCGACCGCCGAAGACGGCGCGTAGCCGGTCGGTCACCCCACCGCTTCGCGCGGTACTGCTCGCTGCGACGTGGTCGCCCATCTGCGGTGCCTCCCTGAACTCGGTCGGCGGCCCACGCGGGGCGGGGACGGGAAGCGCCCCGCCGCGCACACCGCCGGGCGTGCGGCTCGCCAGGTGTGCTGCCCATGGAAGCAGAGGACGCGGGTGCCGCACGTCCTCGAACGTGCCCAATGCGGACGGTCACCGGTGCTGCGGCGGCCCCGCCGGTCGGCACGGCGCGGGCCGGCCGGCGGGGTCGGCCCGCCGGGGCTGAGCACGCTCGGAGATGACCCCCCACCTCGGCGGTTCCATCCTCGAACCGGGTACGACGGGTGCCGCCGACAGTCGCGGCCCCGGCGGCGCGGTACCGGCACCGGCACCGCGCGGACGGCCGAGACGAGGAGGCGGACACGTGCCGCAGGTGACCGAGAACGAGGACGGGACCACGACCTTCAGCATCAACTCCGCCGAGCTGCGCCGGCTGCGGGACCTGGTCCTCGACCGGGTGCCCGAGCTGAAGCGGGCGGTGGAGCTGGCGGAGAGCCCCGAGGTGCGCACGACGCTGCGGTTCGTGCGGTCCGTCATCCGCTGACCTCCGGCCCGCAGGACGCCGGCGACGACCATCCCGCGTGCCGTGGGTCCCGGCCGGCTTCCGGTCGGCGCACCGCCGGCCGGACCGAAAGGACGAGTAGATGAGCGTGACGACCAGGGACGGCGGGGCCTCGGCCACCGCGGGCAGGGCGGGCGGTGACCGGGACCCGGCGATCTTCGGCATCCGTGGGTTGGCGGCGTTGGCACTGCTGACGGTGCACGTGGCGATGTTCTCCGGGCTGTTGGGCACCAAGGCGCTGGGTACGCCCCGACCACCGAGCAACTTCCTCGGCGCGTTCTTCGTCAGCGGGCTGCCCTCGTTCATCGGGGTGTTCTTCGTCCTGCCCGCGCTCTACCTCTACCTGCCGCTGGCGCGGGCGATCATCGCGGGCCGGCCGCGTCCGCCGCAGGGCGCGACGATGGTCCGCCGGCTGATGCGGCTGCTGCCGGCGTACTACCTGATGTACCTGGTGGTGCTGGTGGCGTTGAATCGGGACGCCATCGACGGCCCCTGGTACGTGCTGCGCCCGCTGCTGCTGTTGCAGATCTACTCGCCGAGCCCGTTCGCGCCGCACTTCATCAACGGGATGGAGGTCAGCTGGACGGTGCCGAGCATGGTGCAGTGGTACCTGGCGCTGCCGCTGATCGCCTGGGCGAGCCACCGCTTCGCCGCCCGGGGGGCGACCCCGGTGGCGCGGGCGCGACGGCTGCTGCTGCCGGTGCCGGTGCTGATCGCCATCGGTGTCGGTTGGCTCTTCTTCGTCAAGGGCAACGGCTGGGACAACCGGATGGTGTTCTGGTGGCCGCAGGGGTTCGCGCCGACCATCGGCATCGGCCTCGGCTTGGCCGTGCTGCTGGCGTTGTCGCAGGTGTCGCCCGGGGACACCCCCCGGCTGCTGCGGTTCGCCGCGCTGCGCCCGGGGCTGTTCTGGGTCGCCGCGATCGCGGTCTACCTGGTCAACTGCGCCCGCCCGTTCAGTGTGATCGGGATGGACGCGATCTACTCGACCAGTGGCCTGTTCATGACGTACCTGATGGTGGCCCTGTTCGGGTTGTTCGCGTCGCTGCCGCTGGTGTCGCCGGGCGCGGCCCGGACCCGGATGGTGGACGCGGTGCTGACCGCCCGCCCGGTGGTCCATCTCGGCAAGGTCTCCTACGGCGTCTACCTGTGGCACTTCGCGGTGATGCACTTCTACCTCCAGCCGGGGGCGGTGTTCAGCGGCGCCGTCCGCCCGATCCGCGAGCTGTACGGCACGGCCGGGTTCTGGGAGTTGGAGACGGTGACCCTGCTCGGTGCGGTGCTGCTGGCCACCCTCAGCCACCGGCTGTTCGAGCAGCCGCTGGCCGCCCTGGTGGACGCCGCGCTGGCCCGGCGACGGCGGTCGACGCCGCGACCACCGGCGCTGCTGCGGGCTCCGCTGCTGGCAGCCGCCACCGTCGACGTGCTGTCCCCGCCACAGGCCGGGGCGGCGGTGGCGGCGGCGGTCACCGACCGGGACGCCATCCAGGCCAATCTGGTGGACCTGGAACGGCACCTGGACCGGCATCTGCTGGCCGCCGCCGAGCTGACCGGGGAGTCGGCCCGCCGGTGGGCCGCCGCGCGGGCGGATCTGGCGCAGTTGTGGACCGTCTACCACGCCTACTCGGCGGTGGTCGACGAGGTGGTCGGGCCGTTCGCCGGCCCCGGCCAGCCTTCGGGGGCGGAGCTGGCCCGGGTCAGTGCCCTGCTCGACCAGGCGTCGGTGGTGGTCACCGGCCCGCCTCCGCCGCTGGCGCGGCGGCGGATCACCGACGACGGCCGGGTGGAGTTGACGGTCGCGGCGGCGGTGGCCCGGATGGACGAGCTGTTCCGGGGTATCGCCGAGGTGGTGACGGCGGCGGAGGCGGTGTGGGAGACGGCCGGGGCGCGGTTGGACCGGATCGACGCGGCCCTGGCCCACCGGGCCACCGGGGACGGGACGGACCCGGAGCCGACGGTGCAGCGGGCCGGGCGGCTGCGGGCGGCGGTACGGACGGACCCGTTGGCCCGCTGGCGGGACGGGACCGTGGTCACCGACGACCTCGACGAGTTGCTCCGCTCGTTGGAACATCTCGTGGCATAGCCGGCGTTTTACGCGGTTTGCTCAGGCGGCGGGGCGGATAATCATCCCGCACGGTGACCGGCGGTGGTCGCGGAATTCCCGCGCGTGGTCCAAGGCATGAGGAGACCGTCTTGAGTACACATCGGACCGTTGGCGACGAGGACCTGTTGGCGGGGACGGAACGACACGTCCCCGCCAACGGCGTGCGGCTCTGCGTGGGCACCTTCGGCTCGCCGGAGCACCCGGCCCTGCTGCTGGTCAGCGGGGCGTCCAACTCGATGGACTGGTGGGCCGACGGGCTGTGCCGGCGCCTCGCCGACGGCGGCCGGTACGTGGTGCGCTACGACCACCGGGACACCGGCCGGTCCACCGGCTGGCCGGCCGGCTCCCCCGACTACCACTTCGACGACCTGGTCGCCGACGCCGCCGCCCTGGTGGAGCAGCTCGACCTGGGGGCCGCCCACGTGTGGGGCATCTCGATGGGCGGCGCGATCGCGCAGCGGCTGGCCGTGGAGCATCCACAGCGGGTCGCCTCGCTGACGTTGAGTTCGACCAGTCCCGCCCTGCGGATCGGCGAGCGCCCCTACAACGACCTGCCGCCGATGTCGAAGTCGCTGATGGCCAGCTTCGGCGAGTCCCGCCCCGACCCGGACTGGGCCGACCCGGACTCCGTCGTGGAGCACATCGCCACCGGTCAGCGACCGTTGACCGGCAGCGTCGCGCTGGCCGGGGCGGAGCTTCGGGAACTCGTGGCGCGGGCGGTGGCGCGGACCGTCGACATCCGGGCCAGCCTGGCCAACCACTGGTCGATCGACGGCGGGGCGGAGTACCGCGACGCGCTGGGCGGGATCACCGTACCGGCCCTGGTGGTGCACGGCACCGAGGACCCGCTCTTCCCGTACGGGCACGGGCAGGCGCTGGCCGACGAACTCCCGGTCGCCCGGCTGCTGCCGCTGCCCGGGGTGGGGCACCAGATGCCGCCCCGGGCGACGTGGGACACGCTCGTGCCGGCAGTCCTGGCGCACACCGGTGGCGGCCCCGGGAAACCCACCGGGTGAGCACGTCTGCGGAAGACAACCGCGCCTCCGCTCTGCCAGCGTGGACACGGCCCCTGACGCGCCGCTGATCACGGACGTCGGTGGGTCGACCCTGACCACCGACGGCTGGAGCGTGACGCCATCAGATTCGACCACGTCGGCGACCCGGCCGGCCGTACGTCCACAGGGGGGATCGACACCCGGCGGGGTGCCGGTGCGGACGGCCACCGGTGGCCATGGTCCGGCTAGTCCTGCGCCGGCTGGCCTGGACCGGGCCGTTGCTGTTCGTCGTGTCGGTCCTGTGCTTCCTGCTGATCTCCCTGGTGCCCGGTGACCCGGCCCGCACGGTGCTCGGCCCGCTGGCCCCGCCCGAACAGGTCGAGGCCCTGCACCGGCAGATGGGGCTGGACCGCCCGCTGACCGTGCAGTACCTCAGCTGGCTGGTCGACGCCGTGCACGGTGACCTGGGCCGGTCGGTGAGCACCGGCACCGCGGTCGGCCCGCTGATCGCCAGCCGGTTGGCCCCGACGCTGTCGCTGATCCTGCTGGCCACGCTGACCGTCGGCGTGGTCGGCACCGCCCTCGGCGTGCTCAGCGCCGTCCGGGGTGGACCGTTCGGGCGGCTGGTCGACGTGGCCTCCGTGGTGGGTCTCGCCGTACCCGGATTCTGGCTGGCCCTGGTGCTGATCACCTGGTTGGCGGTGCGGTGGCGGCTGTTCCCGGCCACCGGCTACGTCCCCTTCGGGGAGTCCCCGGTGGGGTGGCTGCGGTCGCTGGCGTTGCCGGTGGCCGCGACGTCGCTGGCGGCGGTCACCGCGGTGGCCAAACAGACCCGCGACTCCATGTTGGACGTATTGAGCCGCGACTTCGTACGGGTGATGCAGGCCAACGGCCTGTCCATCCGCTCGATCGTCTACCGGCACGCGTTGCGCACCGCCGCGGTGCCGGTGGTCGCGCTGCTGGGAGTGATCTCCGCCAGCCTGCTCGGCGCGACCGTGCTGATCGAGAACATCTTCGGCCTGCCCGGCCTGGGCTCCGGGGCCGCGCTCGCCGCCGCCCAGCACGACATTCCGGTCCTCCAGGGGGCGGTGGTCTGCTACACCCTGATCGTCGTGGTGATCGGCCTGCTCGCCGACCTCGCCCAGGCGTGGTTGGACCCCCGGGTGGGGGCCCGGTGAGCCGGCCGGCGGCGGTGGCGGTGCGGGTGTTGCGCCGCCCGCTGGTGCTGCTCGCCGTGCTGTGGCTGCTGCTGGTGCTGGCCTGCGCCCTGCACCCTGAGCTGGTCACCGGCCGGGACCCGGTCGACCAGGACCTGCCGGCCGCCCTGGGGGGGCCGTCGGCCGCCCACCCGCTGGGCACCGACCGCCTCGGCCAGGACCTGCTCAGCCGGCTCGCATACGGCGCGGCGGGCACGCTGTGGGGGGTGCTGGTGGCGGTGCTGACGGCCACCGTGGTCGGGGTGGGTCTGGGCCTGCTCGCCGGCTACCTCGGCGGGGTCGTCGACGCGCTGGTCGGCCGGCTGGCCGACCTGCTGTTCTCGTTGCCGGCCATCGTGATCCTGCTGGTGGTTGTGGCCGTCTTCCCGGGCGACGTCACGACCGCCATGCTGACCTTCGGGTTGCTGCTCTCCTCCGGCCTGATCCGGGTGGTCCGGGCCGCCACCCGGTCGACCCGGGAGGAGCTGTTCATCGCGGCGGCCCGGCTGGCCGGGCTCTCCACGCCGCAGATCCTGCGCCGCCACGTGCTGCCCCGGCTGCGCGGCCTGGTCATCGTCCAGGCGTCCCTGGTCGCGGCGATCGCCCTGGTGATGCAGGCGAGCCTGGCCTTCCTCGGGTTCGGGCCCCCACCGCCGGAGCCGAGCTGGGGCGGCATGATCGACGAGGCCCGGATGGTCATCGTCCGCCACCCGTGGGCCCTGGTTCCGCCGGGGCTGGCGGTCGCGTTGACCGTGCTCTCCTTCGTGCTGCTCGGCGACGCCGCCCGCGACGGCGCGACCGCCGCCTGGGCGACGACGAAACTGGCCCGCCGACGCCGGCGGTCCGGCCGGCGCGGAACCCACCCCACGGGGTCCGCACCGCCCCACCCCGTGGGGTCCGCGCCCGCCCACCCCGTCGAACCGCCGCCGGCCGGCCGGCCGGGCCACGCCGACACGTTGCTGTCGGTACGCCGCCTGTCGGTCCAGCTCCCGGGTGGTCCCGGCCGGGGGGCGCGGACCGGCACCACCGTGGTCAGCGACGTCGACCTCGACGTCGGTCCGGGGGAGATCGTCGGACTGGTCGGCGAGTCGGGCTGCGGCAAGACGGTCACCGCGCTGAGCATCCTCGGGCTGCCCCCGGGCGACGGGCAGCTCACCGGCAGCTGCCACTTCGCCGGCCTCGACCTGGTCAGGGCCGGCGACCGGCAGTGGCGCACGGTGCGGGGCCGCCGGATCGGCTACGTCGCGCAGGACCCGATGGTGAGCCTGGACCCGACCCTGCGCGTCGGCGTGCAACTCGCCGAGGCGGTCCGCCGGCACACCGGGCTGGGTCGACGATCGGCCCGGGCCCGGGTGCTGGCGCTGCTGCGCGACGTCGGCCTACCCGAACCGGATACCGCCGCGCGACGGTATCCGCACCAGTTGTCCGGCGGGATGGCCCAGCGGGTGGCGATCGCGATCGCGTTGGCCGGGGACCCGGAGCTGCTGATCGCCGACGAGCCGACGACCGCGTTGGACGTGACCCGGCAGGCCGAGATCCTGGCCCTGCTCGCCCGGACCAGCCGGGAACGGCGGTTGGCCGTGCTGCTGGTGACCCACGACCTGGGGGTGGTGGCGGCGCTCTGTGACCGGGCGGTGGTGATGTACGCCGGTCAGGTCGTCGAGTCCTGCCCGGTGACCGAGCTGTTCGCCCGCCCCCGGCACCCGTACACCCGGGGGTTGCTGGCGGCCGATCCGCACCGGGCGTCCCGCGCGGGCCGGCTGCCCACGATCACCGGCACGGTGCCCGCCCCCGGGCAGTGGCCGACGGGGTGCCGGTTCGCGCCGCGCTGCCCGCTGGCCACCGAGTCCTGCCGGCACGCCCCGGTGCCGCTGGACCGGCTCGGCCCGGCCCACGCCGTGCGCTGCGTACGGCCGGACGAGGACCGGGCGGCGGCGTGAGCGGGCGGCCGTTGCTCGCGGTGCACGACCTGGTGGTCGACCTCGGACACCGACGGTCGGCGACGCGGGTGGTGGACGGGGTGAGCCTGACCGTGGCCGCCGGTGAGACGGTCGGGCTGGTCGGTGAGTCCGGTTCGGGCAAGTCGACGATCGCCCGCGCGGTCTTGGGCCTGACGCCGGTGACCGACGGCCGGATCCTCATCGACGGGGTGGACGTCACCCGTGCCGGCCGGCGGCAGCGCCGGGCGCTCAGCGGCGACGTGCAGCTGGTGTTCCAGGACCCGTTCAGCTCGCTCAACCCGGCCCGCCGGGTCGGCGACAGCCTGGTCGAGCCGCTGCTCAACCGGCGGGGCGTCGACCCGGCGCGGCGGCGGGTGCTGGTCGCCGAGGCGCTGCACCGGGTGGGCCTGCCGGCCGAGGCGGCGCACCGCTATCCGGGGCAGTTCTCCGGTGGGCAGCGGCAGCGCATCGCCCTGGCGCGGGCCCTGGTCGGCAGCCCCCGCCTGCTGGTCACCGACGAGCCGGTGTCCGCGCTGGACCTGTCCGTCCGCGCCCAGATCATCAACCTGCTCGCCGATCTGCAGGCCGAGCTCGGTTTCGGTCACCTGTTCATCGCCCACGACCTGGCGGTGGTGCGGCACCTGTCGCACCGGATGGTGGTGCTGCACCGGGGACGGGTGGTCGAGGCCGGTGACGCCGAGACCGTGTACCGGCGGCCCACGCACCCGTACACCCGTGCGCTGTTGGCCGCCGTGCCGGTGCCGGACCCCGTCCGGGCCCGCGCCGCGCTGGCCGCCTTCGCCCGGCAGCCGCCCCCGGCCGGTCCGGCCCCCGACCTCGGGGTCGACCCGGCAGCCGACCGGCACCCGACCTCCTGACCACACACCCTGCTCCCCCTCGACACCGGCGTCCGCCGGGAAAGGATGGCCATGTTCGCGCATCGTCCGCGCCGAAGCGTCCACCAGGTACGAGTCCTGGTCGCCGCCGCGCTGCTCACGGTCGGCTCGCTGACCGCCTGTTCCGGCACCGCCGAGCCGGGGGGCGGCGCCGACGACGCCGTCCTGACCATGGCGGTGGCGGCCCCGCCGACGCTGGACCCCTACAAGGCCAACATCGACCTGAACAACATTCCGACGGTGGCGCTGGCGTACGCCCCACTGATCCGGATGAACGCCGACCGGACGTTCACCGGGGAGCTGGCCGAGTCGTTCGGCTACGTCGACCGGCAGAACAAGGTCTTCCAGCTCAAGCTGCGCCCGGGGCTGACCTTCGCCGACGGCACCCCGCTGGACGCCCCGGCGGTGGTCAAGTCGCTGGAGTACATGCGGACGGTCAGCCCGAAGGCGAAGACCTGGGCGGCCACCATCACCAGCGTCACCGCACCCGACGCCGCCACGGTGGTGGTCACCAACAGCGCCCCGAACCCGGTGATGCGGCAGCTGTTCAGCCAGGCGATCCTGTCCGGCTCGGTGGTCTCCCCCGCCGGGCTGACCGATCCGGGCCAGCTCGCCCAGCGCACCTTCGGGGCCGGCCCGTACCAGCTCGACCCGGCCGGCACGGTGGCCGGCGACCACTACACCTACCTGCCCAACCCCCGGTACTGGAACAAGGAGGGGCAGCACTGGAAGAAGGTCGTGGTCCGGGTGCTGCCGGACGCGAACGCCACCGTGCAGGCCATCCAGGCGGGGCAGATCGACTACGCCGCGCTCAACGCCGACGCCGGTCCGGCCGTCGTCGCCGCCGGGCTCAAGCACATCACGGCGAGCGTGGCGGTGCTCGGCATGGTGCTCGCCGACCGCGACGGCACCGTCGCCGCGCCGCTGCGCGACGTGCGGGTACGCCAGGCGTTGAACCACGCCATCGACCGGGCCACGATCGCCAAGACCATCTTCGGCGAGTTCGCGCACCCGACCAGCCAGATCGCCGCCCCCGGCTTCGACGGCTACCAGGCGGCCCTGGACGACCGCTACCCGTACGACCCGGACCGGGCCAAGGCGCTGCTCACCGAGGCGGGTTACCCGAACGGCTTCACCGTGAAGGCCGAGGCGCACACCCCCGGCATCGCCGCCGTCGCGCAGGTGGTGGCCGGGCAGTGGAAGAAGATCGGGGTGACCGTCGAGCTGACCACCGACACCCAGGTGCCGCAGTGGCTGGAGCACGTGATGTCGCGCAAGTTCCCGGTCACCGCGTTCGGCTACGGCAACCTGCCGACCTACCTGTCCTCACTGGACTTCATGCGGCCGGTGGCCAACCCGTTCAACCCGTATGCCACCGACGACGCGCAGTTGAAGCAGTTGCTGCAGCGGGCGGTCGCCGAGCCGGAGCCGACCACCCAGGCGGGGTTGTTCCAGCAGGCGGTGGCCCGGCTCACCGAACTGGCCTGGTTCGCCCCGGTGGTGCGGATGGACGGTATCGCGGTGACCGGCACCCGGGTCGCCCCGCTGGAGGCGGCGGCCGACAACGGGCTGCCGAGCGTGGTGACGGTCCGCCCGGCCGGCTGACCACCGCCGGTCCACAGTGGTCGTACGGGCGGCGGGGTACGACGGCACGCTGGGAGGTGTCCGGCCTCCCGGCCTCTGCCACGATCTACTGGTAATGGTCACTACCGGTATCCGTCGCCGCGCAGTTCCGGCGGCGCCCTGAGCCGTCGGAGCCGCAGATGCGCGTGCTGATCACCAGCGCACCGATGCACGGCCACCTATTCCCGTTGGTGCCGCTCGCCTGGGCGCTGCGGGCGGCGGGGCACGAGGTGCTGGTCGCCTGCACCGAGCACTTCGTGCCGACCGTGACCCAGGCGGGTCTGCCGGCGGTCTCCGCCGGGCCGGGGATGGACATCCGCGAGCTGGTGCGGCCGGATTCGCCGCACGGCATCGAGGACGACCCCTACGGACACGGCGAGGTCTTCGCGACAATGGCGTCGCGGAACCTCGCCGGTACCCTGGCGACCGTCCGGTCCTGGCGACCGGACCTGGTGCTCGCCGAGCGCTCCGAGTACGCCGGCCCGGTGGCCGCCCGCGCCGCCGGTGTCCCGTACGTCGAGCTGCACTGGGGTGTCGCGGAACTCGTCGAGTACCGGGCCGCCGCCGAGACGGTGCTCCGGGGTGACCTGCACCGGCTCGGGTTGACCCGGCTGCCCCGGGCCGATCTGGTGCTCGACCCGTGGCCGCCGAGCCTGCGGCTGCCGCACGCCCGGGCCCACCTGGGGTTGCGGCCGGTGCCGTACAACGGTGCCGCCCGGGTACCGGAGTGGCTGCTCGACCCGCCGCCGCGGCCCCGGATCGGGCTGACCATGGGGACCGTCCTGCCGCACCTGACCGACGCCGGGATGGGTGGTCTGCTCACCGGGCTGGTCGAGGAGCTGGCGACCCTCGACGCCGAACTGGTCCTGGCCATCGACGACGAGGCCGCCCGTCAGCTGCCACCGCTGCCGTCGGCGGTCCGGTACGCGGGCCGGATTCCGCTGTCGGAGCTGGTGGCGACCTGCCGGTTGCTGATCCACCACGGCGGACAGGGTTCCGCCCTGACCGCGCTGGCCGCGGGTTGTCCGCAGCTCGTGCTGCCCAAGTTCGACGACGCGTTGGACAACGCGGAGGCGATCGCCGCCGCCGGGGTGGGGTTGGCCGTCCGGTTGGACGTGGCGACCCCGCGCGGGGTGGCCGACGCGGCGGGGCTGGTGCTGGGCCAGTCCCGGTTCGCGGTCGCGGCCGGTGCGGTGGCCGACGAGGTCGCGGCACAGCCGTCCCCGGCCGAGACCGTCCGGGCGCTCACGCGGTTGGCCCGGCGGGAGACCGCCGATGCCGCGCCGGCCGGCGGGTCGGCCGTCCGGTGGCCGCGGTGAGCGCCGACGGCCGCCGGGTCCCGCCGGCATCCGGCCCGACCGGCGACCGGCGCGGCCCCACCACCGGTACGCACACCTGTCGCGATCACGAGAAGGAGTCCGGGCATGAGTGACCGTAGAGCGCTGCTGCTCGACGAGGTCCGTAAGTTCCACCAGGACGCACAGCCCAACCAGCCCTTCATCCCGGGGGTGACCGAGATCTGGCCCTCCGGGGCACTGCTCGACGCCGAGGACCGGGTGGCGCTGGTGGAGGCCGCGCTGGACATGCGGATCGCGGCCGGCCCGCTGGCCCGCAGGTTCGAGTCGGAGTTCGCCCGCAAGATGCACCGCCGCAAGGCGCACCTGACCAACTCCGGCTCGTCGGCGAACCTGCTGGCGGTGAGCGCGCTCACCTCCGACCTGCTGGAGGACCGGCAGCTGCGCCCCGGCGACGAGGTGGTCACGGTGGCCGCCGGGTTCCCCACCACGGTCAACCCGATCCTGCAGAACGGGTTGGTGCCGGTCTTCGTCGACATCGATCTGGGCACCTACAACACCAGCGTGGAGCGGGTGGCCGCGGCGATCGGCCCGAAGACCCGGGCGATCATCCTGGCCCACACGCTGGGCAACCCGTATCCGGCCCGGGAGATGGCGGAGCTGGCGGACGCGCACGACCTGTTCTTCGTCGAGGACAACTGTGACGCGGTGGGCTCCACCTACGACGGTGCGCTGACCGGCACGTTCGGCGACCTGTCCACGGTGAGTTTCTATCCGGCCCACCACCTGACCATGGGTGAGGGTGGCTGCGTGCTCACCTCGAACCTGGCGTTGGCCCGGATCGTCGAGTCGCTGCGCGACTGGGGTCGGGACTGCTGGTGTCCGCCGGGCGAGTCGAACACCTGCCTGAAGCGGTTCAAGTACCAGCTCGGCACGCTCCCCCAGGGCTACGACCACAAGTACATCTACTCGCACGTCGGCTACAACCTGAAGGCGACCGACCTGCAGGCCGCGTTGGGGTTGACCCAGTTGGCCAAGCTGGACGAGTTCACCGCGCTGCGGCGGCGCAACTGGCGTCGGCTGCGCGAGCGCCTCGACGGGGTGCCGCACCTGCTGCTGCCCGAGGCCACCCCGAACAGCGAGCCGAGTTGGTTCGGGTTCGTCATCACCGTCGACCCGGCGGCGCCGTTCACCCGCTCCGAGCTGGTGGCGTTCCTGGAGGACCGGCGGATCGGCACCCGGCAGCTGTTCGCCGGCAACCTGACCCGGCACCCGGCCTACCTGAACCAGCATTACCGGGTGGTCGGCGAGCTGACCAACAGCGACATCGTCACCGAGCAGACCCTCTGGGTGGGGGTCTATCCGGCACTCACCGACGAGATGATCGACTATGTCGGAGCGTCGATCCTGGATTTCGTCGCCGCCCGGGGATGACCGACGGGGAAACGCCTGAAGTCGAGAGGACGAATTCCTTTTCGGCTGCCCTCGCCGACCAGCCGACCCGATGTCGCCGACCCCACCGACGAAAACGACGCGGCACCCCGTGGCCGCGTCGACCTACCCACGCTGAGCTGCACGTCTGTATTGTGTCGTAGCGACGGTGCTGGTTGTGACCTACCGGTGGGACAATCATCTCCGACCTTGGAGGTGCGGTGAAATATCTGATCCTGATCAGCCACAACGAGCAGGCTCGTGACGCGTGGCAGGACATGTCCGACACCGAACGGCAACTGGGCGTCAAGGCCCACGCCGCCCTCGTCGAAGACCTCGCCGCCGCCGGTGAACTGATCGTCTCCGAAGCGCTGGCCGATCCGGCGACGGCCCGTCGGGTCCGGGTCGACCGGGGCCGCACCATCGCCACCGACGGCCCGTTTCCCGAGGTGAAGGAGTATCTCGCCGGCTTCTACCTGGTGGAGTGCGACACCATCGAGCAGGCGGTGGCGCACGCGGCCCGGGTGCCGGAGGCGCAACTCGGCCTGGTCGAGGTGCGCCCGGTCCTCGACGCCGCCCGGCCGGACGCGTGACCGTCACCACCGACGTCGAGGACCTGCTGCGCGAGCACGCGCCGCAGGTGCTCTCCACCCTGGTACGCCTGCACGGCGGCTTCGACACCTGTGAGGACGCCGTGCAGGAGGCCCTGCTCGCGGCGGCCGTGCAGTGGCCGGAGGAAGGGTTGCCGGCCAACCCCCGGGGCTGGCTGACCACGGTCGCCTCCCGCCGCTGGACGGAGTTGTGGCGCAACGACGCCGCCCGCCGCCGCCGGGAACGTGCGGTGGCCGCCCTGACCGCCCCGGAGCCCGGTCGGGTCTCCGCCGTGGACGACACGCTGACCCTGCTGATGCTCTGCTGCCATCCGGCGCTCACCCGGGTTTCCCAGGTGGCGCTCACCCTGCGGGCGGTCGGCGGGCTCAGCACCGCCGAGATCGCCCGGGCGTTCCTGGTGCCGGAGTCCACCGTCGCCCAACGGATCAGCCGGGCCAAGCAGCGCATCCGGGCCAGTGGCGCCGAGTTCCGGATGCCGGCGCCCGAGGATCGGCCGGCCCGGGTGGCCGCCGTGATGGAGGTCCTCTACCTGATCTTCAACGAGGGTTACACGGCCAGTTCGGGGCCGGCGCTCAACCGGATCGAGCTGACCGCCGAGGCGATCCGGCTGACCCGGCAACTGCACGAGCGCCTGCCCGACGAACCGGAGGTCACCGGGCTGCTGGCGCTGATGCTGCTCACCGACGCCCGACGGCCGGCCCGCACCGGCCCCGACGGGGCGCTCATTCCGCTGGCCGAGCAGGACCGGTCCCGGTGGGACGGGCGGGCCATCGCGGAGGGCGTCGCGTTGATCACCCGCACCCTGGCGACTGCGCCGGTCGGGCCGTACCAGGTGCAGGCGGCGATCGCGGCGGTGCACGACGAGGCGGCCCGTGCCGAGGACACCGACTGGCCCCAGATCCTCGGGCTCTACAACCTGTTGCGGCGCATCGCGCCCGGTCCGATGGTCGCCCTGAACCGGATCGTGGCGGTCGCCATGGTGGACGGGCCGGAGGCCGCGCTCGCGGAGCTGACCGCCGCCCAGACCGATCCGGTGCTGGCCGGTAACCACCGGGTGCACGTCGTGCGGGCCCATCTGCTCGACCTGCTCGGTGACCGGGCGGAGGCCCGGCGGCACTACCTGCTGGCCGCCCAGGCGACGCTCAGCGTCCCGGAGCAGCGGTTCCTGCGGCTACGCGCGACCCAACGGGCCTGACCGGTCGGTGAGTCCGGCGGCCCACGGGCTCCCGAATTCGCTCCCGACCGAGACGCAGAAACGACGAATTAGCCGGAAAGGCCGAAAGGCCGATGCCGGCAACCGAAAGATGAAACAATTTTGACGCAAGCGCGGATGACCATGATTGTCTATGTTTTATAGCCTCCCCGTAGCGGTCGACAGCAACTCCCTCAGTGCTGTCCGGCCGGTCGGCCCGGAGCACGCACCACCTCTTCCGGGGCTACCGGCGCCGCCTATTCCCGACGCCCGACGAACGCGCGGAATCGGGACGGACCCGAGACCGCGGGTAGTGGAGAGCAGAACATGGCCATCCCCTCGACCCCTGTCCCCGGCGCCGCCACGAGCGCCTCCGAACGACTGCACGCCCTCGACGCGGTACGCGCGGGAGCCCTGCTCCTCGGCGTCGTGCTGCACACGACACTGTCCTTCCTGGAGCCCCGCACCTGGGTGGTGGGGGACGTGTCGACGAGCCCGGTGATGAACGGCACCTACTTCGTCATCCACGTGTTCCGGATGACGCTGTTCTTCCTGATCGCCGGCTTCTTCGCCCGGCTGCTGCTGCACCGGCGCGGCACCGCCGGGTTCGTCCGCAACCGGGCCGTGCGCATCCTCGCCCCACTGGCGATCTTCTGGCCGGTGGTGATGGTCTCCACCGTGGTGGCGATCATCATCGCGGCGAACCTGGCCGGTGAGGAGGTGCCCGGGGCCACCCCGATGACCCTGCGCACCTTCCCGCTGACCCACCTGTGGTTCCTCTACTGGCTGCTGGTCCTCTACGTGCTGGCACTGGTCGTCCGCGCGGTGGTCAACCTGCTCGACCCCGACGGCAGCCGGCGCAGCGGACTGGTCGACCCGATCGTCCGGAACGTCGTCGCCCGTGACCTCACCCCGCTGGTCGTCGGCGCCCCGCTCTGCGTCGCCTTCCTGCTCAAGCAGGACTGGCTGCTCTGGTACGGGGTGCCGCCGGCCGAGAACGGGCTGATCCCCAACCCGGTGGGCCTGGTCGCCTACGGGTGCGCGTTCGGCTTCGGCTGGCTGCTCAACCGCCAGGTGGACGTGATCCGGGTGTGGGAGCGGCGGTACCCCCGTAACCTGGTGGCGGCGGTCGTGCTCACCGCGATCGCGCTGGCCATGGTGGGGCTCACCCCGGACACCGAACCCGAGTCGCTGGGCTGGCACAAGATCGGCTACGCGGTCGTCTACACGCTGGCCGTGTGGGCGTGGACGATGGGCCTGATCGGGGCGGCCATGCGGCACCTGTCCCGGCCGAACCCGTCGATCCGGTACGTGGCCGACGCGTCGTACTGGGTCTATGTCGTCCACCTCCCGCTGGTGATGGCGCTACAGGCGGCGGTGTCGCAGGTGGCGGTGCCGTGGTTCGTCAAGTTCCCGGCCATCCTGCTGGTCACCTATCCCCTCACCCTGCTCAGCTACCGCTACCTGGTCCGTTACACGTTCATCGGGGCGCTGCTCAACGGGCGGCGTCGCCGGAGCACGGAGCCGGCCGAGGTGGCCGTGCCACAGACCGCCGCACACTGACCGCCGCACACCGACCGCCGCGCCGCGCGGGCGCCGGTGGTCGCGTGGGCCGAGTCAGCCCCGCCGGAAGGGGGATCCGGCGGGGCTGACGCCTGCCGGGGGGACGGCAGGTTCTCCGGCCCGGACCGGGGGGACGGTCCGGGTGGCACACCGGGACCGGTGCGGCCGGTCCCGGGCTGCCGGCCGGCCCGGGGAAGGGCCGGCCGGCCCGTCCCGCACCGACCCGGGGGGTGGGTCAGTGCGGGGCGGGAACGGCGTCCGGGCGGCGGCAACCACCCGGACGCCGACCGGTCAACGTGCGGGTGGAGCACCGGTCCGGTCGTCGGCGGCGGCCGGGGCACCCGACGGGGTGTCGGCGTCGCCGGTACCGGCCAACGGGGCGTCGGCGGTGGTCTTGTCGGACGGCGTCTTGTCGTCGGGGGTGGCCCAGTCGCCCTGGATGCCGATCTTCTCCAGCAGCAGGAGCACGACGAGGGCGACGACCAGGAGCAGCACCGCGGAGACCCGGTAGGACAGCACGTACCCCTCGGTGGCCGCGACCCTCGCGTTCACCCCCTCGGCGAGCCGGTCCCCGCCCAGCCGCAGGGCCAGCGCCACCAGGACCGACAGGCCGAGCGCGCCACCGACCTGCTGCATCACGTTCTGCATGGCGGAGGCGAGCCCGGTGTCCTGGGTGCCCACCTTGTAGAGCGCGGTGTTGGCGGTGCCGGGCATCGCCAGGCCGAAGAAGACGCCCAGCACCAGCATGCCGGGCAGGATGCCGCTGGCGTAGTGGGTGTCGACGGAGATCCCGCTGAGCAGCAACAGGCCGCCGGTGACCCCGAGCAGACCCACGATGATCACCGGCTTGACGCCGAACTTCGGGATCATGCCGGTGGACAGCCCGACGCCGAAGGCGATGCCCAGACCCACCGGGATGAAGGAGAGGCCGCCCTTGAGCGGCGAGTAGCCGAGCACCTGCTGCTCGAAGAGGGTGGTCAGGAAGGTGAACCCGAAGAAGGCGCAGGAGAGGGTCAGACCGACCAGGTAACCCACCGCGCGGGTGCGGTTGGTGAAGAACCGCAGCGGGATCAGCGGTGCGGCGGCCCGCGACTCGATCAGCAGCATCAGCCCGATCAGCGCCAGACCGCCGAAGAGCGGCAGCAGCACCTGCGTCGACAGCCAGGACCGCTCGGCGGCCTGGAGCAGGCCGTAGACGATGGCCACCAGACCCGCCGTGGCCGTCAGCACGCCGGCGAAGTTGAACTTCTGCCCGGTGCGCTCCATCCGGGTCTCGCCGACCAGCCGGCCCACCAGGGCCAGCGCGATCACCGCGACCGGGACGTTGACGTAGAAGATCCAGCGCCAGCTGGCGTCGGCGACGATGAGCCCACCGACGACCGGGCCGAGCGTGCCGGCCAGGCCCGACAGGCCACCCCAGATGCCGACCGCCTTGACCCGGTCGGCCGGGGCCGAGAAGAGCAGGAAGACGATGCCCAGCGCGGCCGGGGCGGCCAGCGCCTCACCGACGCCCTGGAGGAAGCGGCTGTAGATGAGCATCTCGGGGTTCATCGCGGCCCCGGAGATGACCGAGGCGATGGCGAAGATGACCACGCCGGTGACGAAGATCCGCCGCCGGCCGAACAGGTCGGCGAGCCGGCCGCCGAACAGCAGCAGACCGCCGGCCATCAGCACGTAGCCGTTGACGACCCAGGCCAGCCCGGTCCGGGACATGTCGAGTTCGCCCTGGATGCGCGGCAGCGCGACGCTGACCACGGTCATGTCGATGACGAACATGAACTGGACGAAGCCGAGCAGCGCCAGCGCCTTCCACCGACGGGGATCCGGCCGGTCCGCGGACGCGTCAAGCGCCTCGTCCGAACTCGGTGTGGTACCGGTGCTCATGTGCCCTCCTCGACATCGGCGCACGTCACGTGCGCTTCTGCCTGGATGTCGAAGCTGGCTCGTTGGTTTCGACATACGGGTAAGCAAATAGTTCGAGCCTTCAGGAGGCACCCATGAAGTACCTGATCATGATCAGCCACAACCAGCAGACCCGGGACGCCTGGCAGAACATGTCCGACACCGAGCGGGAGCTGGGTTTCAAGGCGCACATGTCGCTGGTGGAGGATCTGGCCGAGTCGGGCGAGCTGATCGTCTCCGAGGCCCTCGCCGACCAGGGTCAGGCCAAGAAGGTCCTGGTCAGCGACGGCAAGGTCACCACCACCGACGGCCCGTTCCCCGAGGTCAAGGAGTACGTCGCCGGGATCTACCTGATCGAGTGCGACACCATCGAGCAGGCGGTCGGGCACGCCGCCCGGATCCCGGAGGCCAACTTCGGCCTCGTCGAGGTCCGTCCGGTGCTCGGCGCAGGTGGCCCCGACATGTGACGACCCGCACATGCGGGCGGACCCGCGGCACCGACCGGTGCCGCGGGTCCGTTTCTTCGTCCCACCGTCCGCCGTGCCCGGCGGGCGGCACTCAGATGTACGGCGAGTTGGGCTCCAGCCCGCACAGCACCCGACCGTAGAGTTCGAGGTTCGTCGACGGGACCATCAGCGCGTGCAGGTTGACCGCGTACATGTCCCGGACCACCCGCTGCATCGGGGCCTGGCGCAGGATCGACGAGCCACCGCTGGCCATCCCGAGCAGGTCGACGGCGGCCCGCCCGAGCTGGCAGATCGCCCCGATGTCGGCCCGGGTCCGGGCCCGCTCCTCCAGCGTCCACGGCTCACCGCTGACACCCTTGGTGTCGACCAGGTCGGTGATCCGCTGGGCGTGGAACTCGGCCTCGTCGATCTTCATGGTCGCCTCGGCCAGCTGCAGGTGGGTGACCGGGGCCTCCCGCTGCGTCGCGTAGTCGGTGTAGGTGATCTTGCGGTCGAGCCGCTCCAGGAAGAACTCCCGGGCCGCCCGGGCCAGCCCGATCACCGTACCTGCCGAGGAGGCGTTCGCCACCCCGAGCAACGGGTTGCGGTACATCGGCAGGTCCCGGTTGAGCGCCGAGGCGCTCTGCCCCTGGAGCACGGCGGGCATCGGCACGATCCGCTCCTGCGGCACGAAGACGTCCCGGGCCACCGTGGTGATGCTGCCCGAACCCTGCAGGCCGGCGGTGTACCAGTCGTCCACGATCTCCAGGTCGGACAGCGGCACCAGGGCCATCACCGGCCACTGGTTCACCCCGTCCGGGGCGGGGGCCATCGCGATGACCTCCTGCCAGTGGCTGTGCAGGGCGCCGCTGATGAAACTCCAGCTGCCGTTGAGCACCATCCCGCCGCCGGGCTTCGGGGTGCCGCTGGCCGACGGGCTCAACGTCCCGCAGATCCGCACGTCGGGGGTGGAGTAGACCTCGTCCTGCACCGCGTCGGGGAACATCCCGACCATCCAGCCGGGGATCGCCCACACCGACGCCGTCCAGGCCACCGAGCCGTCGCCCCGGCCCAGCTCCACCATCACCTCGTGCAGGGTGCGGGTGTCCGACTCGTAGCCGCCGTAGCGGCGCGGCACCCGCATCCGGAACAGGCCGGCGTCGGCCAGCGCCTCGACCGTCTCGTCGTGCAGCCGCCGGTTCTCCTCCTGCCAGCTGGCGTGCCGGCGCAGCAGCGGCACCAGCTCGCTGGCGCGGCGTACCAGTTCTTCCCTCGGGGGGGCCTCGGTCGCGCTGGTCATCTCACTCCTCCTGTGCGGGTACGGTCGGCGGACAGGACGCCGCCCACCGGAACGGACGGGTCGGCGGGCGGGCGGCAGGTCACCGGGCGACCGCCTCGGCCTGCCGGGGCAGCGGCGCGACCCCGGCGATCAGGTCCGCCGCCTTTTCCGCGATGGCGATCACGGCGGCGTTCGGGTTGCCCCGGACCAGGGTGGGCATGACGCTGGCGTCGACCACCCGCAGCCCCTCCAGCCCGTTGACCCGCAACTGCTCGTCGACCACGGCGCCCATCGCGCAGGTGCCCGCCGGGTGGAAGATCGAGTGGGCGTACTGCCGGACGTAGTGCCGCAGGTCCTCGTCGGAGTCCGAGGCCGGCGGCGCGAACTGTCCCTCGGTGTACGGGGCCAGCGCCTTCTGCTGGGCGATCCGGATGCCGATCCGGGTCGCCGCGACCGCGTCGTCGAGGTCGCGCTCGTCCTGGAAGTAGTTGTGCACGATCTTCGGCTTGGCCGTCGGGTCGGCCGAGGCCAGCAGCACGTACCCCCGGCTGCGCGGGGCGATCATCGACGGGCCGTACGAGATCGAGTGGTGGGTGGGGGTGCCGAGCCCGCTGTCGGCGAACATCACCGGCGCGGCCAGGAACTCCGCGTCCGGGGCGGTCAGGTCGTCGCGGGTACGCACGAAGCCGCCGGCCTCCGGCCCGTTGGCCGTCATCGGGCCACGCCCCTCGGCCATGAAGCGTTGCAGGTGCTCGGGCTGGTTGGCGGCGAGCAGGCTGATCGGCTGCGAGTGGGTGTAGACCAGCGGGATCAGCGCGTGGTCCTGGAGGTTCTGCCCCACCTGCGGCTGGTCCAGCAGCACCGGCACGCCGAGCGCGCCCAGCAGCGGGGCCGGGCCGACCCCGGAGAGCATCAGCAGCTGCGGCGAGTTGTACGCCCCGGCGGCGAGGATGACCTCCCGGGAGGCGGTGACGGTCAGCGTGTCGTCCAGCCGGGTCCCGGTCACCCCGACCGCCCGACCGTTCTCGATCAGCACCCGGTGCACGTGGACGTTGGTCTCCACGGTCAGGTTGGGCCGGTCGAGGGCGGGGTGCAGGAACGCGGTCGCGGTGCTCTCCCGGCGGCCGTCGCGCTGGGTGAGCTGGAAGAAGCCGAAACCCTCCTGCCCCGCGCCGTTGAAGTCGTCGTTGACCCCGTAGCCGGCGTCGGTGGCCGCCTCGACGAACGCCGACGACATCGGGTTGTTGGCCCGCCCCTCGGAGACCGCCATCGGCCCGCCGACCCCGTGGTAGGTCGACGCCCCCCGCTCGTTGTCCTCGGACCGCTTGAAGTACGGCAGCAGGTCGTCGAAGCCCCAGCCGGGCTGCGCCCAGCCGTCGAAGTCGCCGCGCGCGCCCCGGATGTAGACCATCGTGTTGATCGAGCTGGTGCCGCCCAGCACCCGCCCCCGGGGCAGGTAGACCCGCCGCCGACCCAGCGCCGGCTCCTCGTGGGTGTCGTAGTCCCAGTCCAGGGCGGTGCGGAACAGGGTGCCGAAGGCCACCGGGACGTGGATGTTGTCGGCGGTGTCCCGGGGACCCGCCTCGATCAGGCACACCGTGACGTCGGGGTCCTCGGTGAGCCGGGCGGCCAGGACACACCCCGCTGATCCCGCGCCGACGATGACGTAGTCGTACACCACTGCACCCTCCAAGGTCAGGTTCTCGGTTGTCGGTCGCGGGTCTCCGCGCCACCGGCGGGGACCGGGCGGTCCCCGCCGGGCGTGCCCCGGGGCCGTGGTGATCCGTGATCGGGATCCCGTCGTCACCACGACCGCGGCGGTCGGGCGGTCGTCGTCGACCGCGTCGGCGTCAGCCCCTGATCGGGCTGCTCTGGTGCGAGACCAGCCGGAGCTGGCCGTCGGGTTGGCGCAGCATCACCCAGGTGGCCCGGATGAAGTTCTCCGGCGCGATGTCGTCCTGGCCGGCCATGATGATGCCGCCCTCGGTCACCACCAGAGCGACGTCGTCGGTGAGGAAGCTGACCTCGACCGGCCAACCCTTCACCCGGGCGCCTCGCAGCGGCCCGGCGAAACCCCGGGACATGTACGCCCGGATCTCCTCCCGGCTGGTGAGCTGCTCGTCGCGCATCAGCAGGCTGCCGTTGTCGGTGAACACGTCGGCGAACATGTCGGCGTCGTTGGCCGCCCAGGCCGCCTGGATGCGCATGGCCACCGTCAACGCCGCCCGCTCGTCGGCGTCGGTGTACCCCCGGTAGTAGGACGGGTCCTCGGGGACACCTGCGGCGGCCAGCAGCGCCGAGGCGTCTCCCCAGGGTGCCATGGTCGTGGTCATCGGTTCCTCTTCTCCTCTCGTCGTCCAGGGCCGGGCCGACCCCTCGTCGTCCCGGCCCTGGACGGCCCGCTGGTCACCCGGCGCGCACCGGGGCGCTCGTCGCCCCCGGCGCTGGCCGGGACCGGTTCAGCCGGTGATCGGGCTGCTCTGGTAGGAGGCGATCCGCCAGTCGCCGTCCTGCTTGACGACGACCCACATGATGCGGACGTTGTCGCCCGGGGCGAGGGCGGCGGCGTCGGCGTAGACGACCCCGCCGACGCTGACCGCCAGCGCCATCGACTCCGAGACGACCTGGATCTCGCTGAACTCCAGGGTCAACCGGGAGCCCTTGTACGGGCCGGCGAACAGCTCGCCGAGGTAGGACCGGATCTCGTCGCGGCTCATCAGCTGGTTGTCGCCGACCAGCATGCTGCCGTTGTCGATGAAGAGGGAGGCGAAGCCCTCGGCGTCGTTGGCGTCCCACGCCGCCCGGCAGCGCAGCGGCGCGGTCAGCACCGCCCCTTCCACCCCGTTGGGGAAGTCGCCGTAGTACGAGGCCCACTGCTTGGCGCCGGCCACGAGCGATGCGCCCTCGGTGCTCATGCTGTCTCCTCCTGTCCGAGTGGGTGACCGGTCACCAGCGCAGCGTCGCGCCGGCGCCGCGCGGGCTGTTCTGGTAGCCGGCGAGCTGCCACTGGCCGTCGCGCTTGACGACGACCCAGGTGGAACGCACGGCCAGCTCCTCCGCGATGTCCGTCTGGCCGGCGGCGAGGATGCCACCGTGGGTACGGATCAGGGCGGCGTCGTCGGCGATGATCCGCACGTCGACCGGGCGGCCGGTGACCCCGGTGCCCTTGAACGGCCCGGCGTACGCGGCGGCCATGAACGAGCGGATCTCGTCGCGGCCCTTCTTGAACACGTCACCCGGCAGGATCATCACGCCGTCCTCGGTGAACGCATTCGCCACCCCGGCGGCGTCGTTGCGGGACCAGGCCTGCACCAGGCGCAACGGAACGGTGAGGACCTCCTTTTCCTGGTCGCTGGTGAACGACCCGTAATACGCGTCGAGTGCCTTTTCTCCGTCAATGGCCGGAGCCACCTGGGTACCAGTGGACATCGTGGTCGCTTCCTCTCCTGGGACTACTGCGGACAGTGGACACATTCACCCCCGAACGGTCCGTCCGTCCCCCCTATCCTCCGGCGGTCCGACACCGCTGACATCTCCGCGATTGCGATGTCGGAGACCGTTTCCGAGAAATCGTTTCCGGGGGCGGACGAGAAATAGCCGTACCCCGGCCGGTGGGTGCACCGGCCGGGGTACGGCGGGATCGCCGCAGGTGGGGGTCAGCCCACCCGCAACGCGGCCGGGTCGTCGGCCGGGTCGTCGTCGGTGGGCTCCGCGGGGCGCAGACTGTCGACGATGTGGTCGGCCAGGGCGGCGATGGTCGGCTTGTTCCACAGGATGTTCGGCGGCAGCTCCAGGCCGTACCGGCCCTGCAGCCGCACCCGCAGCGCCACCGTCATCACCGAGTCCACGCCCAGCTCGACCAGCGGCCGGCGCAGCTCCAGGTCCTCGGCGGCCAGGCTCAGCTCGGCGGCGGCCTGCTCCCGCACGTCGGCGGTGACCAGTTCCCGCAGCTCCTGCTCCGGGGTGTCGACCCAGTCGACGCTGAACGCCTGACCGGTGCCGCCCTCGGTGGTCGACCTGGTCGCGGTCAGCTCCCGCAGCATCGGCAGCCGGGGGGCGTTGGTGGTGGGCGCCAGCACCCGCAGGATCGCGTGGTACGGGCTGTGGAAACGGTCGGCGAAGGCCCAGGCCCGGAACGCCTCGGTCACCGAGATCGCGTCCAGGCCACGGGAGTTGGCCTCCAGCATGGTCGACGAGATCGACTCGGACATGCCGACCCCGCGCCAGGACGTCCAGCCGAGGCTGGTCGTCTCGGTGTGACCGTCGGCGTGCCGGTGCGCCGCTAGGGCGTCCAGGAACGAGTTGGCCGCCGCGTAGGTGGTCTGCCCGGTCAGCCGGGTGAACTGCCCGCAGGACGAGAACATCACGAAGAAGTCCAGCGTGCCCGGGGGGAAGAGCCGGTGCAGCACCATCGCCCCGTTCACCTTGGGCCCGAGGACGTCGTGCAGCCCCTCCCGGTCGACCTTGTCCACCATCGCGTCGCGTACCACGCCGGCGGCGTGCACGATGCCGCGTACCGCCGGCATGCCGTGCGAGGCCGGGTCGAGCGCCGCCGCGACCTCCACCGGGTCGGTGATGTCCAACGCCAGGGTCCGGACGGTCACCCCGAGCGCCTCCAGTTCGAGCACCCCGTCGATCTGCCGACGGGTCCGCACGTCGTGGTCGCCGTCCCAGTCGGCGCGCGGCGGCAGGCCACGGCGGCCGGCGAGCAGGATCCGCCGGGCCCCCCGGTCGGCCAGCCACCGGGCCACCATCAGGCCGAGTGCCCCGAGGCCACCGGTGATCAGGTAGGTGTCGGTCGGCCGGCACTGCAACGCGGTGCCGTCGGCGGGCCGCTCGACCTGCCCGAGCCGCTGCACCGCCACCTCACCACCGGTGACCGAGACGACGTCCTCGTCGCCGGTGAGCCGGCGCAGCACCGTCGCGAGGGTCTCGGCGGGGACGTCGGCGTCGTCGGCGAGGTCGACGACCCCACCCCACAGGTCCGGGTGTTCCCCGGCGATGATCCGGGCGATGCCCCACAGCGGGGCGTGGGCCAGCGACCGCTCCGCCACCGCCTGCCGCACGCCCCGGGTCAGGCACCAGAGCCGGGGCTGGGCGGCGGCCGGGTCGCCCCCGGCCGCCTGGGCCTCGATCAGTGCCTGCGCGCTGTGGATCAGCTCCCAGCCGCACCGTTCGGCGGCCTGCTCGGCCGACTCGCCGGCGTCGCCGGCACCCGGTGCGACCAGGACCGCGTCACGCGGGGTGAGACCGACCGTGGCCAGCTCGTCCGGGCCGTCCACCCGCACGGTACGCAGCCCGGTGCCGGCCAGCGCCCCGGCCAGGTCACCGGCGGCGGCGTCACCGCCGACCACGACCACCCGGGACAGCTCGGTGCTGCTGCCGTCGACGGTGAGGTCCAGCGACCGCCAGACCACCTCGTGCACCAGCTCTCGGGGGGCGGCCACCGCGCTGTCGGTGTCCGAGATGGCGGAGAACCGCAGGCCGCGCACCTGGCAGACCACTTCGCCGTGCTCGTTCGCCACCTGCACGTCCACCGTGTCCTGCGGCGACCTGGGCGACCGCACCGAGTGGACGGTGATGTGCGCCGGTGGTTCCCCCGTGAAGACGACCGACTCGATGTGCGAGGACATCCACTGGTGCCTGGCGTACTCCGGGGTGACCAGCACCGCGCTGATGGTCAGCGCGCCGTCGATGACGTGCGCCCAACTGGTGGCCGTCTGCGCCGGGGGCGGCACGATGACGATGTCGGCGAGTTGCTCCTCGTCGTTGCGGCGCAGCTCCACGACGTCCCAGGGGAACGCGTAGCCGCCGACGCCCATCCGGCGGAACATCTCGTCGACCCGCTGCCAGGACCACTCCTGCGGGCACCGGGCCCGCACCTCGTCGACGTCGACCCGGCCGTCGACCAGTTCGGTGCTCCAGTCGATGGTCGCCGTCGAGTGGGTGATCCACTCGTATTCCTCGTCGTCGACGACGGGGGCGCCGTCCTGCGGGGCGACCCGGGTGGCCAGCCGGGCGGTGTTCTCCGACAGGACGATCTGCACCACCCGGGGCGGCGCGACGGCCAGCGGGGTACGCAGCACGATGTCGGCCAGCGCGGGCAGCCGGCCGTCCTCCGCGGCGGCCAGGGCGAAGCTGTTGATCAGGACGGCGGCCGGGGTGATCTCGACGTCGACCACCTCGTGGTCGAGCGGGTAGGGCCGCGACGACATGTCCAGGTAGGTCTGCCACACCTGCCGGGGCGGGGCGCCGGAGACCGTCATCCGGCCGCCGAGCAGGCTGTGCCGCTCCGGGTCGTGCCCCCCGCCGGGACCGGACTCGGCCCGGGCCTCCGGGAAGATCCAGTACGGCCGGTGCTGCCAGGCCACCGAGGGCATCGGCAGCAACGAACCGGTCGGGTGCAGCCGCTCCCAGTCCACCGCCGCGCCCGCGCAGTGCAGCCGGGCCAGGCCGGCCAGCAGGGCACGTTCCTCGTCGGTGTCGCGGCGCAGGCTGTGCACGACGGTGGCGTCCTCGACGCCGAGGTGGGCGAGGGTCTCCCCGATGGAGTGGGTGACCACCGGGTGGGTGGAGACCTCCAGGAAGACCCGGTGCCCGTCGGCGACCGCCGCCGTCACCGCGTCGGTGAAGCGCACCGGCTCACGCAGGTTCGCCACCCAGTACGCGCCGTCACGCGGCGCGGTCGACCGGGGGTCGGTCAACGCGGTGCTGTAGAGGGGGGTGCGGGGCGTTCCGGGCCGCAGCGCACCGGCCGCCGCGGCGACCTCGGCCACCGCGGCGTCGACGTGCGGGCTGTGGAAGGCGATGTCGGTGTCGACCCGCCACACCGCCACCCCCTCCTCGCGCCAACGCGTCACGATCTGCTCGACGGTCTCCCGGTCCCCGGACAGCACGGTGGAGGTGGGGCTGGCCGAGATGGCGGCGACCACGCCGACCGAACCGGCGAGCCGCTGCCGGGCCTCGTCGAAGCCGAGCCCGACCATGGCCATCCCGCCCTGGCCCTGGAGGCGTTCCAGGGCGCGCGCCCGCTGGCAGGCGAACCGGGCGGCAGCCAGCACGTCCAGGCTGCCGGCGACGGCGGCGGCGGCGATCTCCCCCACCGAGTGCCCGATCACGGCGGCCGGGGTGAGCCCCCGGGACCGCCAGGTCTGCGCCAGGGCGACCTGGGTGGCGAAGGTCAACGCCTGCACCTCGACGCCGTTCCACGGGCCGCCGGCGGTGAGCGCCTCGCGGGGCGTCCAGCCGAGTTCCTCGCGGAACACCTCGGCCAGCGCGTCGACGGCGGCGGCGAAGACCGGCTCGTCGCGCAGCAACTGCCGGCCCATGCCCGCCCACTGCGCGCCGTGGCCGGAGAAGACCCAGACCACCGGGGCCGGATCGGCCACCGTCCGACCCCGGGCGACCTGCGGGGTCGTGCGGCCGTCGGCCACCTCCCGCAGCCGCTCGACGAGTTCCCCGGGTGAGGCGGCCAGCACGGCGGCCCGCTGCGGCAGGTGCGAGCGGCGCTGCGCCAGGGTGTGCCCCACCGACGGCAGGGACGCCCCCGGGTGCTCCACCAGCCAGTCGGCGGTGCGGCTGGCCAGCGCCGCCACCCCGGCCTCGGACATCGCCGAGAGCGGGTACACCGACGGCCGGGCCCCGGCGACGACCTCGGTCGAGGCGGTACCGGCCTGCGCCGGGTCGGCCGTGGCCCCGGTCGAGGCGGCCACGGCGGGCGGCGCCTCCTGGAGGATGACGTGCGAGATGGACCCGCCGACGCCGTAGCTGGACACGCCGGCCCGGCGCGGGCTGTCGCCGGCCGGCCACGGGGACCGCTCGCCGATCAGCCGCAGCCCGGAGGCGGCCCAGTCGAAGTCCGGGTTCGGCTCGCGGTGCAGGCTCGGCGGGATCTCGGCGTGCCGCAACGCCAGCACCGCCTTGATCACACCGGCGATGCCCGAGCCCGCCTCGACGTGACCGATGTTGGGTTTCACCGAACCGATCAGGCAGGGCTCGTCGGCGGGCCGTCCGGCGCCGAAGACGGCGGCCAACGCTTTGGCCTCCTCCCGGTCGCCGACCGGGGTGCCGGTGCCGTGCGCCTCGACGTAGTGCACCGTCTCCGGGGCGATGCCGGCACGCTCGTAGGCCACCCGGAGCATGTGCTCCTGGGCGGAGCCGTTGGGCGCCATCATCCCGTCGGAGCGGCCGTCCTGGAACACCCCGCTGCCGGGGATCAGCGCGAGCACCTCGTCGCCGTCACGGCGGGCGTCGGACAGCCGCTTGAGCACCACCACGCCGGCGCCCTCGCCCCGGCCGTAGCCGTCGGCGTCGGCGGCGAACGCCTTGCTGCGCCCGTCCGGGGCGGTCGCCCCGGCCGCGTCCAGGGCGACGAACAGGGTCGGGCTGGCCATGATGTTGACCCCGCCGACGACGGCCAGCGGGATCTCCCCCTCGCGCAGGCTCTGGCAGGCCAGGTGCAGCGCGGTGAGGGAACCGGCACAGGCGGTGTCGACCGCCATGCTGGGGCCCCGCAGGTCGAGGAAGTACGAGATGCGGTTGGCGATGCCGTAGTAGGTGGTGCCGTTGACCGCCCATGCCCCGGTCCGCGGAATGTCCTCCAGCAGGCGGCGGCCGTAGTCGTTGGAATTGGCCGCCACGAAGACACCGGCGTCCGAACCGCGCAGCGACAACGGCGGCACACCCGCGTTGCCCAGCGCCTCCCAGGCCAACTCCAACACGATCCGCTGCTGCGGGTCGAGGAAGTCCGCCTCCCGGGGAGAGATGCCGAAGAAGTCCGCGTCGAATCCCTCGATGTCGTCGAGGAATGAGCCCAGTCGGGTCGTCTTCCGCAGGATCGCGGTGGCCTGGGGGCTGGTCGAGGCGTACGGTTCCCACCGCTTGTCGGGCATGGCGCTCACGGCATGTCGACCACCGATGAGAAATGCCCAGAACTTCTCCAACGAGTCAAGGTCAGGGGCGAACCGGCAGCTCATACCGACAATGGCCACTGCCTCAGAAAATTCCCCATCCTGGCTCACGTCCAGGCTCCTCTCCACATCGCCGACCGCACCCGGAACACAGCCGGATGCGGTGGTCGCTGTCCTTCGGAAATGTCGCGGTGACGGTCAGGTCCGGACGCTGACCTCAACTGCGGAACATCCTGTTCCCCCACCGATCACAGGGGCACCTTCCTGAGTGCGATCGTCGGCGGCCGACGGCGGCCACCGGCACCCGCCGTGACCTCCGTTAATGCCCGGCGGCGCAATAGCGCAATGCGGGAGAAGGAACTCGGCGGTGCGCCTCCGTACGGTTTCCCCGCGAGTTCGACACGCGAATTCCTCGGTCGCGCCGCGCGGGCCCCGACGCCGGTGCGCCGCGTCGACCCACCGGATCGGGAGGACCCACATGTCCGCAGAAGCGACCCGACCTACCCTCGACGGGACCGTGCCGTGGCCACCGGAGCTGGTGGCGCGGTACACCGAGCGGGGGTACTGGACTCACCGTTCGCTGGGGGCGCAGCTGTACGCCGCCGCCGACGCCGACCCCACCGCGACGTGCCTGGTCGACGGCCCGGTACGGCTCACCTTCGCCGAGCTGACCGCCCGCGCGGACGGGGCCGCCACCCGCCTGCGGGAGCTGGGGATACGCCCCGACGACCGGGTGGTGGTGCAGCTGCCCAACTGCTGGGAGTTCGTCGTGCTGACGGTGGCCTGCTTCCGGCTGGGCGCGGTCCCGGTGATGGCGCTGCCGGCGCACCGTCGGCAGGAGATCGCCGCGATCGTGGCATTGACGGGGGCGCGGGCGCTGGTCGTACCGGACGTGTTGAAGGACTTCGACCACCAGGCGTTGGCGCACGAGGTGGCCGCCGACGCCCCGACCCTGCGGCACGTGCTGGTGGCCGGGGCGGAGGTCCGCGCGGACAGTGTCGACCTGCGGCGGCTGTGCCGGCCGGCGGACGACCCGGCGGCGGCCCGGTCGGCGCTCGACGCCGCCGCTCCCGCCGGCTCGGCGGTCGCCCTGTTCCTGCTCTCCGGCGGCACCACCGGGGTGCCGAAGCTGATCGCCCGGACCCACGACGACTACGGGTACATGATGCGCCGGGCGGCCGAGCTGTCCGACGTGGACGCGTCGACGGTCTACCTGGCGGTGCTGCCGCTGGCGCACGGTTACCCGATGGCCGGGCCGGGTCTGCTGGGCACGTTGCTGGCCGGTGGCCGGGTGGTGATCCTGCCGTCGCCCGCACCGGAGCGCGCGTTCGAGACGGTGCAGCGGGAGCAGGTCACCTTCACCTCGTTGGTGCCGGCCGCCGTGCAACGCTGGCTGGAGTACCGGGAGAAGGACCCCGACCGGGACCTCGGTTCGCTGCGCCGGGTGCAGGTCGCCGGCTCCCGGCTGGCCGACCAGGTGGCCCAGCGGGTCACCCCGGTCCTGGGCTGCGCGTTGCAGCAGGTGTACGGGATGGCGGAGGGGCTGCTCTGCCTGACCCGCCCGGCCGACCCGCCGGACGTGGTGTGCCACACCCAGGGCCGCCCGATCTGCCCGGACGACGAGTTGCGGCTGGTCGACGAGGACGGTCGGCCGGTGCCGCCGGGCGAGGCGGGGGTGCTGTTGACCCGGGGGCCGTACACGCCGCGCGGCTACTACCGGTCGCCGGAGCTGACCGCGCGGGCCTTCGTCGACGGCTGGTACAACACCGGCGACATCGTGCGGCTGCGGCCGGACGGGAACCTGGTCATCGAGGGGCGGGACAAGGACCTGATCAACCGGGGTGGGGAGAAGATCTCCGCCGAGGAGGTGGAGAACTTCGCCTACCAGCTCGACGCGGTGAGCCTGGCCGCCGCGGTCGCCATGCCGGACGCCGAGCTGGGTGAGCGGGTCTGCCTCTACGTGGTGCCGCAGCCGGGCCGGGCGGTGGCCCTGGAGGACGTACGGGCGGTGATGCAGCGGGCCGGGGTGGCCGCGTTCAAGCTGCCGGAGCGGCTGGTGACCGTCGACGAGCTGCCGTTCACGGCGGTGGGCAAGGTGAACAAGAAGCAGCTGCGGGCGGACATCAGCCGCCGGTTGGCCGGCTGATCCGGGCCGGCGACGGGGACACGGCGGCGGGGGCGCACCGGGTGCGCCCCCGCCGCCGCGTCCGGGTCAGGGTTTCGGGATGTCGAACAGGGTGGGGATGCGCATGGCCAGTCCCCGGTCGCCCTTGGCCTTCATCCGGCCCAGCACGAACATGGTGACCGGGTTGGCGCTGCTGCTGACCAGCTTGAGGAAGTCGATGTCGCTGAGGGTCAGGGTGAGCCGGGGCTCCCGGTCCGGCCGCTCCGACAGCACACACTCGCCGCCGGCGATCACCATCTCGTAGGTGTCCACCGTGCCCTCGCGCCGGTCGCCGACGCTCCAGTGCAGGACGGCCTCGGTGTTGCCGGCCCGGTCGGCCCGGAACAGGGTGGGCATCCGGACGAAGATGCCGTCGAGGATGGTGCGGCGGTGCGGGCCGCCCATCACCCGGCGCAGTTCGTCGACGGGGGTGGCGGTGACCAGTCGGGCGAAGTCTCGGGGTTCCATCAGGGCAGGGTCGGCGTCGGCGAACATGGGGGTCCCTTTCGTCGTACGGGCAGGGAAGGCCGTGCCGGCAGCTGGCCGGGCGGTCGCGCGCGGCGCGAGCACGACGGCGGCCGGCGGTGCCGCCGCCGTGCGGGGCACCCGACCGGTGGGCGGCCGGTGCTGGGGTGGCGCCGCCTGTCCGTCGAGTATGGAGAGGTCGGCGGCGGGTTCCTACTTCGACGATGCCCGGTGCCCGACGGGGAAAGGGCATGTATGGAGATGTCCGGGGGCGACCGGGCCGAGATCATGGTGGGGAGGAGGTCGACGGGGGGCGCAGCAGCATGTCCGCGTGCCGGTCGTGTCCCGGCCGCCGCGCCTGCCGAGCCAGGCCACACCGAGCTGAGGGAGACCGGATGAGAGTGCTCTTCGTGCCGCACGCCAACAAGGCGCACCTGCACATCATGACGCCGTTGGCGTGGGCGCTGCGCACGGCCGGACACGACGTCCGCGTCGCCAGTCAGCCCGAGATCGCCGACGCCATCATCGCGGCCGGGTTCGTCCCGGTCGAGGTGGGTCGGACGCGCACGGAGATGCCGGCGTTCTACCCCGGGGTACGCCCCGGCGAGGCGCCTGCGGTGGTGATGGCGCCCGGTGAACGCCAGGAGATGCCGTTGCAGCAGGACTTCCCCCGGGACAACCCGTTGGAGAAGCTGTCCCGCGCGTCCTGGGGTTTCGCGTTGTTCTCCACCGACGAGATGATCGCCGACCTGGTCGCGCTGATCGGCTCGTGGCGGCCCGACCTGGTGGTCTGGGACTCCATGGTGTACGCCGCGCCGGCCGCGGCCACCGTGTGCGGGGTGCCGCACGCCCGGATGATGATGGGCCCGGACGGGATCACCCAGCTGCGCCGGGCCGCCCGGGACGAGGGCGATCCGCTGCGTGACTGGCTGGACCGGGTGTTGACCGGCTACGGCACCCGGTTCGACGAGGACGTCGCCGTCGGGCACTTCACCATCGACCCGATGCCGCCGTGGCAGTACCAGCCCGACGGGCTGCACCTGGTGCCGGTGCGGCACATCGCGGTGAACCCGCCGGCCCGGATCCCCGACTGGTTGCGGGAGCCGCAGCAGCGGCCCCGGATCTGCCTCACCCTCGGCGAGTCGCACCGCAACGGGCGCGGCACCGAGGCTCCCGCCGCCGATCTGCTGGACGCGGTGAGCGGGTTGGACGCCGAGGTGATCGCCACCTTCAACGCCAAGCAGCTCGCCACCATCCCGAAGCTGCCGGACAACGTCCGGGTGGTCGACTTCGTGCCGCTGGCCATGCTGCTGCCGAGCTGCGCGGCGATCGTGCACCACGGCGGGGCGGGCACCTTCGCCACCGCCATCGAGCAGGCCGTCCCGCAGTTGATCATTCCGGGGACGCACTGGGGCTTCCAGTGGTGGGGGCCGCTGGCCCACGCCAACGGCCTGCAACAGCAGGGGGCCGGCCGGTTCGTCGCCGACGCCGACCACCTCACCTCCGAGGCCCTCGCCGAGGATCTGGCCCGGGTGCTCAAGGACCCGTCGTTCAAGGCGAACGCCGAACGGCTGCGGACCCAGGTGGCCGGCCTGCCCACCCCGAACGACCTGGTCCCGGCGCTGCACCGGCTGGTCGACCAGTACCGCGACGTGGCCGCCGCACGGGCCGGGCGGCCGGCATGACCACACCGCTGCGGTTGACCACCGACGCCGGCACCTTCGACGCGCTGACCGCCGGCCCCGCCGACGGCCGGGGCGTGCTGCTGCTGCACGGCTTCCCCGAGGGGGCCGTCGAGTGGGAGCACCAACTCGCCGCGCTGGGCGCCGCCGGTCACCACGCCGTCGCACCGGACCAGCGCGGCTACTCCCCCGGGGTACGCCCCGACGACGTCGACGCGTACCGGATGGACGCCCTGGTCGCCGACGTCGTCGCGGTCGCCGGGCAGCTCGGCTGGGACCGGTTCGACCTGGTCGGGCACGACTGGGGGGCGGCGATCGGTTGGGCGGTGGCCGATCGGCACCCGGAGCTGCTGCGCACCTTCACCGCGGTGTCGGTGCCGCATCCCCGGCCGTTCGCCGACGCGCTGGCCGCCGATCCCGACCAGCAGAGCCGCTCGGCGTACCTGGCGATGTTCCGGCAGCCGGGGCAGGCCGAGGGGATGCTGCTGGCCGACGACGCGGCGTTGCTGCGCCGGATGCTGGGCGCGGCGGTGGGGCCGGCGAAGCTGGCGACCTACCTGGACCGGTTGACCGCGCCGGGCGCGCTGACCGCCGCGCTGAACTGGTACCGGGCGACCCGGCCGGAGGACGTCGAGGCCGGACCGGTCGACGTGCCGACGCTCTATGTCTGGGGCAGTGCCGACATCGGTGTCGGGCCGGTCGCCGCGCACGGCACCGCCGCCTGGGTGAAGGGCCCGTACGAGTTCCTCGCCCTGGACGGGGTGTCGCACTGGGTGCCCGAGGAGGCCCCCGACCGGCTCTCCGCGGCCCTGCTCGCCCATCTCGCCCGGCATCCGGGATGAGCCGGCCCGCGCCGCCGCGGCGCGTCCCGGGTCGCCACCGGGTACGCCGTCGGCTCCGCGTGCCGGGTCGCCACCGTCCGGGCCCACCGACGCACACCGCGAAAGGACCGTGATGACCGTCAACAGCACATACGCCGCCGATGCGGCGTCCACCGGGGAGGCACCCGACTTCCCGATGCCCCGGACCTGCCCGTTCGCCCCTGCCCCCGAGTACGTCGGGCTGCGCGCCGAGGCGCCGGTCAGCCGGGTCCGGGTGCCGGACGGGCAACTCGCCTGGCTGGTCACCCGCTACGCCGACGTCCGCCGGCTGCTGACCGACCCCCGGGTGAGCGCCAACCGGTTCCACCCCAACCTGCCGCTGACCGAGCCGGTGACCCCGCAGACCCGGCGCAACATCGCCGCGGTCGGCCGCTCGCTGATCGGGCTCGACCAGCCGGAGCACGGTCCGCAGCGGCGGATGCTGATCGGTGACTTCACGCTGCGCCGGGCGCAGGAGATGCGTCCGCACATCCAACGCACCGTCGACGAGTGCATCGACGCGATCCTGGCCGGGCCGAAACCGGTGGACCTGGTCGCCGCGTTGGCGCTGCCGGTCCCCGCCTCGATGATCACCAAACTGCTCGGCATGCCGTACGAGGACCGCGACCTGATCGTGCGCAGCGCCGACGCGCAGCTGCGCCGGACGGTCTCCGCCGAGCAGCGCCAGCAGACCAGCAGCGAGCTGCGGGCCTACGTCGACCGCCTGGTGACCGCCAAGGAGGCGGAACCGACCGACGACCTGCTCGGTCGGCTGGTGGTGCAGAACCGGCAGACCCCGCTGTTCGACCACGACATGCTCGTCGGGTTGGCGATGTTGCTGCTGGTTGCCGGCTTCGAGACCACCGCCAGCATGATCTCCCTGGGGGTGGCCGGGTTGTTGGAGAACCCCGACCAGCTCGCCGTGGTCACCGGTGATCCGGCGGCGATGGGCCTGGCGGTGGAGGAGCTGCTGCGCTACTTCACCGTCGTGGACGCGCTGCCCCGGGTGGCCACCGCCGACATCGAGGTCGGCGGGGTGACCGTCCGGGCCGGCGACGGGCTGCTGCTGTCGTTCGCCTCCGCGAACTGGGACACCGACGTCTTCCCCGACGCGGAGGTGTTGGACGTCCACCGGGGCGCCCGGCACCACATGGCCTTCGGCTACGGCATCCACCAGTGCATCGGGCAGAACCTGGCCCGCGCCGAGCTGGAGATCGTCTTCCGTTCCCTGTTCACCCGGATCCCCGGGTTGCGGTTGGCCGAGGAGCTCGACGGCCTGCCGTTCCGCAAGGAGTCGAACATCTACGGCCTCGACCGGCTGCCGGTGACCTGGTGAGGGGGACCGCGGTGGAGGGGGGTGACCCGGTGGGCGCGGAGGAACCGACGACGACGCTGGTGGTGAGCCGTGGCCTGTGCATCGGCGCCGGGCAGTGCGTGCTGTCCACGCCGGACCTGTTCGACCAGAGCGAGGACGGCCGGGTGCTGCTGCGTCGGCAACCGGTCGACACCGAGGAGGCCCGGGTCGCGGTCGACCTCTGCCCGTCGGGCGCGCTGCGGCTGGCCGCCGGGCGGTCCGGGCCGGTCGTCGACGACCAGGACGCCACGGCGAAGGGGTGGGGCTGATGACGGGCACGGGTAACCGGATCGCCGTGGTGACCGGCGGCGGGCGGGGCATCGGGCAGGCGATCTGTCAGGGCCTGGCCCGCCGGGGCATGGACGTGGTGGCGGTGGACCTGGTCGACCCGATCGAGACGGTGGCGCTGGTGGAGGGCGAGGGGCGCAAGGCCCTCGGTGTCACCGGGGACGTCTCGGACCCCGACGAGGTGGCCCGGATCGGCGCGGAGATCACCGCCGGGATGGGCGGCTGCCACGTCCTGGTCAACAACGCCGGCATCTATCCGGCCAAGAACATCTTCAAGCTGGAGTACGAGGCCTGGCGCAAGGTGCTGTCGGTCAACCTCGACTCGCAGTTCCTGATGACCAAGGCGGTGCTGCACCACATGTGCGAGGCGCGGTGGGGGCGGATCGTCAACCTCACCTCCAACTCGGTCGGCCTGGCCCTGCCCGGGTTCACCCACTACATGGCCAGCAAGATGGGGGTGATCGGGTTCACCCGGGCGCTCGCCAGCGACGTCGCCTCGTACGGCATCACGGTCAACGCGGTCGGGCCGACGCTGTCGCGTACCCCCGGGCTCGCGGAGAGCCCGATGGCGGGGGCGGCGCAGGAGCACGTGGCGGCGATGCAGGCCATCAAGCGGCCGGGCGAGGCGCAGGACGTGGTCGGCACGGTGGCCTTCCTGGCCAGCGACGACGCCGCCTTCGTCACCGGGCAGACCATCATGGCCGACGGTGGTCTGGTCCGGCTGTGAGCCGCACCGGGCCACAGAGTCACTTTTAAGACATCAACTACCAATTCGTGAGGATTGTCCGACCGGACCGGCGTGCGGGTTTCCCGATCCCGCCCGCCGGTCCGGCTGGCGTGCTGAGCTGGTCACGAACCCCGCCGACCTCCCCCGACAGCAAAAGCTATTGCGATTAGCTTTTGAGCTAGCTAAGCTAGCCTCATGACCGCTTCCCGGAACGCTGACCCGCCCCCGACCCGCTACCTGCACCGCGCCGAGGGCCGCATCGCCTACGACGTCCAGGGCAGCGGCCCGCTCGTGCTCCTCGTGCCCGGCATGGCGGAACTGCGCTCGTCGTATCGTTTCCTCACCCCGACCCTGGTCGACGCCGGCTACACGGTGGTCACCACCGACCTGCGCGGCCACGGCGACAGCGACACCACCTTCACCTCCTACGGCGACCCCGAGACGGCCGCCGACATCAGCGCCCTGATCGACGAACTCGGCCGACCGGCCGTCGTCGTCGGCAACTCACTGGCCGCCGGTGCCGGCGTCATCGTCGCCGCCGAGCACCCCGCGCAGGTCTGCGGGCTCGTGCTCGTCGGGCCGTTCGTCCGCAACCCCCGACAGCCGCCGGGCATGCGCAGCCTCTTCCACCTGCTCATGTCGCCGCTGTGGGTGGCCCACGTCTGGAAGGCCTACCTGCCCACCCTCTACGCCGGCGCCAAGCCGGCCGACTTCGCCGACTACCGGGCGGCCGTCGTGGCCAAGCTCCGGCAGCCCGGCTACGGCGCGGCGTTCTCCCGCACCGCCCGGCAGACCGACCACCGCTTCGCCGAGGCGCGGCTCGCCGAGGTGGACACCGCCGTGCTGGTCGTCATGGGCGAGCGCGACCCCGACTTCAAGGACCCGGCGGCCGAGGCGGCCTGGATCGGCGAGACCCTGCGCGGTGAGGTCGTCATGGTGCCCGACGCCGGCCACTACCCGCAGTCCCAGCAGCCCGAGCTGACCGCCCGGGCCGTGCTCGACTTCCTCAGCAGGGTGCACGCCCGTGCCTAGGGCCGGCCTCACGACCGACGTCGTCGTCGCGCGCGGCGCACAACTGCTCGAAGCCCACCCCACCGACGAACTGACCCTCGCCGCGCTCGCCGACAGCCTCGGCGTCCGCGTCCCGTCGCTCTACAAGCACATCGACGGCCTTCCCGGGCTCCGCCGGGGCATCATGCTCCGCGCCAAGGCGAACCTGTCGGCGGCCGTCGCCCAGGCGTGCATCGGCCGCGCCCGCGACGACGCGGTCCGCAGCCTGGCCGCCACCTACCGCACCTGGGCCCGGCAACACCCGATGCAGTACCCGATGACCATCCGGGCACCCGAACCCGACGACGTCGAGGACCAGCAGGCGAGCGCCGCAGCCCTCCAGGTGATCTACAGCGTGCTCGCCGGCTACCAGCTCCTCGGCGACGACGCGATCGACGCCACCCGGTTCCTACGCTCGGTCATCCACGGCTTCGTCAGCCTGGAGACGGCCGGCGCGTTCAAGCTCGCCGCCGACCTCGAACGCAGCTACGACAGGGCCGTCAACAGCATGCTGACCGCCCTGGAGAACTGGAAGCACCCGTGAGCGCCGTGCCCGCCCGGGGCACCCCGCCGGCCACCCCGGTGCCGGTCCTGCACCGCGTCGAGGGCGCAGCCGTCGCCGGGGCCGCCGTCGTCCTGCTCGTCCTGACGGGCTTCGCCTGGTGGTGGCTGTTCGCCCTGTTCCTCGTCTTCGACCTGTCGATGCTCGGCTACGCGGTCGACCACCGAGTCGGCGCGATCGTCTACAACCTGGGACACACCTACGTCGCCCCCTTCGTCCTGCTCGCCGGGTACGGCCTCGCGCACGCCCTCGACGCGACCGGATGGTCGGTGCTCGCGCTCGTGGCCGCCTGCTGGTTCTTCCACATCGGCGTGGACCGGGCACTCGGCTTCGGCCCGCGTCCCCTGCACTGAACCCGGTCGACGGCACCGGGTCGGCGACGCCCCCGCAGCCCCGCACGGAACCCGCCGACGGCACCGGGTCCGCGACGCCCGCCGCACGCCCCGGCGCGTCCCGGCCGCCGCGTGGCGGCCACCACCAGGCTCACGCAGGGTCACCCGGTGCCCGACACGCTGCACCGGCCTGCCGGATGGTGACCGGGTCGTCCGGAAGGATGGCCGACGGGTGGCGGGCGTCCCGCCGGCTCCCGCCGCCCGGCAGACCCGCACACACGGGCGTCGCCCCGCGCGGCGTCCCCCGAGGGGAGCAACGGTGACACTGTCGGACAGGCTCGCACCGGAGGCCGGCCGGCTCCGGCTGGGCGACGGGTCGAGCGTCAACCGGTTGGGCTTCGGCACCATGCAACTGCCCGGTCCCGGTTCCTTCGGCCCCCCGGACGACCACGCGGCGGCGCTGACCGTGCTGCGCAGGGCGGTCGAGCTGGGGGTGAACTACCTCGACACCAGTGACTTCTACGGCCCGCACGTGGCCAACGACCTGATCCGCGAGGCCCTCCACCCGTACCCCGACGACCTGGTGATCGGCACGAAGATCGGGGTGGTACGCGACAACTGGGGCGACTTCGTGCCCGCCGGGGCCCCCGACCAGCTGCGGCGGCAGGTGCAGGAGAACCTGCGCCGGCTGGGCCGGGACCGGTTGGAGCTGGTCTACCTGCGGGTCGGCGGGGACGGGCTGCTCCGCCCGGGCGGGGCCCGGTTCTCCGAGTCGTTCGCGATGCTGGTGCGGCTGCGGGAGGAGGGCCTGGTCGGCGACGTCGGGCTCAGCGGGGTCACCCTGAAACAACTGGACCAGGCCCGGGCGACGATCCCGATCGCTGCGGTACAGAACCGGTTCCACCTGCTCGACCGGGACTGCCTGGACGTGCTGCACCGGTGCACCGAGGAGCAGATCGCCTTCGTGCCGTACTTCCCGCTGGGTGCGGGGCTGCTCAGCGGGCGTACCGGGCGACCGCAGCTGCCGTTCGGGCCGGACTTCAGCGCCACGCAGCGGCGTACCGTCGACCGGATCGCCGACGGGCACGACGCCACCCGCGCGCAGATCGCGATCGCGTGGTTACTGGCGTACTCACCCGCGATCCTGGTCATTCCCGGCACCAGCTCGGTGCGGCACCTCGAGGAGAACATGGCCGCGGCCCGGCTGCGCCTGACCCCGGCGGACCGCGCCGCGCTCGACGCGCTGGCCTGACCGGCTCCACCCGGGCACCCACGTCCCGGCCGGCTGGCGGCACCCGTGCCGGGCCCCGATCCGCCGGTGCCCCGCACGTACGACGTGCGGGGCACCGGGCCGTGGATCAGGCGGCGCAGCCGGCCAGCGCCGGAGTCGGAGTCGGCGCCCCGGGCAGGCCGAGGAACAACCTGGTGCAGTCGATGAGGAACTGCGGGTTCTCCTCCGGGACCCAGTGGCCCGAGTCCGGTACGACGACCTGCCGCACGTCGGTGGCGACCTGCCGGTAGGAGGCGGCGACCCCGGGGCCGAAGGAGAACGCCGCGCCCATCGCCACCACCGGCACGGTCACCGGCTTGGCGGCGGCCTGTGCCCGGTTGTCGGCGATGTCGGTGTTGAACGCGCGGTAGTACTCGTAGCCGGCCGTCCGGTCGGCCGGGTCGCGGTAGGCGCGGTAGTAGACCGGCCGGTCGATGGTGTCGTGCTGGGACGAGAAGTCGAAGATCCGGTCCAGGTAGACCTCGACGTCCGAGTTGTCGATGAGCAGCTCGGGCGTCGGCGCCGGGGTGGCGTTGAACAGGAAGTGCCAGCTGCGGCTGTAGAGGTCCTCCAGGCCGAAGCCGGAGAGCGCGGTCTCGATGACGATCATCCGGGACACGTCGGCCGGGTAGTCCCGCGCCCACGGGTAGGCCACCAACGCGCCGACGTCGTGGCCGAGCAACTCCACCCGGCCGAGGCCGAGCTGCTGGGTCGCGGCGTGCAACCGGCGGGCGGTGGTGGCCTTGTCGTACCCGCCGGCCGGCGCGGCGGAGTCCCCCAGACCGGGCAGGTCGAACGCGACGACCGTCCGGCCGGCGCGCAGCGCGGGCAGCACCGGCCGCCATGCCTGCCAGGTCTGCGGCCAACCGTGCAGCAGCACCAACGCCGGTCCGTTCCCCCCACGCACGTAGTGCAGCCGGGTCCCCTCGACCTCGACGAAGCCGTGCCGGAACCCGGGGGGCAGCGCCCGGTCGGCCGTCCCGGCCGGACCGGGCGGACCGGCGACCGCGTTGGGGGCGGCGACCAGCAGGAGCACGAGCCCGGCCACGGCGGCGACGACCCGACGCCACGGGTGGCGGCGCGGCACCGGGTCACCGGCAAAGACGGACGTTCGCGGGAAGCGGCGCACGAGGAGTCCTTTCGTCCGGATCAGCACTGTCAGGTGACGCGGAGGCCGCGGCCGGGGCAGGCCCCGACCGGCCCGTGCCGGACCGGGCGACGGCGCCCCGGCGGGTCGGTACGGTCGCCCCGCAACACGTCGTACGACGACGGATGGGATTCGCGCCGTCGCATCATGTCACCCTTCCCCGGTACGGTGACCACGTCAATGGTCGATGAAGCGCACGTTGCGAGACGACAGGACGACAGCCGTACGCCTAGCGTCGGAGTATGGCGACCGACAGCGCGGTGGTGGTCGGCGCGAGTATCGGCGGGCTGCTGGCCGCCCGCGTGCTCAGCGAAACCCACGGCCGGGTCACCCTGGTCGACCGCGATCCCCTGCCCGAGCAGGCCGCCAGTCGACGCGGGGTGCCGCAGGGCCGACAGCTGCACGTGCTGCTGGACCGGGGACGGCAGGTACTGGAGGAACTGCTGCCCGGGGTGACCGACGAGCTGGTCGCGCTCGGTGCGCCCCTGATCGACCTGCACGGCGACGTGCGCTGGTACAACGACGGTTACCTGATGCAGCCGGCGGCGTCCGGACTGCGGGCGATCGGGGTGGGCCGCCCCCTGCTGGAGCAGGTCATCCGCAACCGGGTGGCCGCGTTGCCCGGGGTGACCATCCTGCCCGGCCACGAGGTCACCGCCCTGACCACCACACCGGACCGGCGACGGGTGACCGGCGTACGCGTGCACCGCCGGGCCGACGGCCCCTCGACCACCCGGGAACTCTCCGCCGAACTGGTGGTCGACGCCGGTGGGCGGGGCACCCGCAGCCCGGTGTGGCTGGCGGAACTCGGCTACCGCCCCGCCCCGGAGGAACAGGTGCCGGTCGGGCTGACCTACGTCACCCGGCTCTACCACCGTCAACCACAGCAGCTCGACGGGCTGCTCGGGGTCCTCACCAACGCGGTGCCCGGTCGTACCCGCGGTGGGATCGTGGCGGTGCAGGAGCAGGACCGGTTCGCGGTGGCCCTCAGCGGCATGTTCGGCGAGGAACCGCCGCTCGACGACGCCGGCCTGCTCGCCTTCGCCGACAGCCTGCCGGCGCCGGAGATCGGCGCGTTGCTGCGGCAGGCCCGCCCGCTCGGTGCGCCGGCCCGGATGCGGTTCCCGGCCAGCGTCCGCCGCCGCTACGAGCGGCTGCGCCGCTTCCCCGCCGGTTACCTGGTCTTCGGCGACGCGCTGTGCAGCTTCAACCCGATCTACGGGCAGGGCATCACGGCGGCCGCGTTGCAGGCGGTGGAGCTGGCCCGACTGCTGCCCGCCGGGCCGCACGGGCTGGCCCGGCGGTTCTTCCGGCGGGCGGCCCGGGTGATCGACATGCCGTGGTCCATCGCGGTCGGCACCGACCTGCGCTTCCCCGAGGTCCCCGGCCCCCGGTCGGCGCGGGTCCGGCTGACCAACGCCTACGTGCACCGGCTGCACGCCGCCGCCACCGCGAACCCGACGCTCGGTGCGGCGTTCCTGCGGGTGCTCAACCTGGTCGACCCACCGCGCCGGCTGCTCGCGCCGACGGTGGCGGCGCGGGTGCTGCGCGGGTCGGACGGTTCGGCCCGGCGGTTCGACAGGCCGAGAAAAGTCGGCACGCTCGAATAAGACCGCACCGGTACGCGTCGGCATGCTGTGAGCGGGCAGCGGTCGCTGCCCGGCGGGTGCGACGGCACACGGCGTCACCCGTCAGGCCCGGGGCCCGGTGGGCCGGGCGCCTGCCGGGTCGGGTCGCTGTCGTCGGCCGTGGGCCCGCCCGGATCGGCAGAGACGAGGCACCATGGCCCTGCGAGAAAGCCCCGATTCCCCGGCACCCCGCCGGCCGGTGTCGCCGACGCCGGTGCGACCGGTCTCACCGGCACCCGCCCGGCACGGCACCGCCGCCCTGGTCAGCGCTGCCGCCGGGGTGCTGTTGGCGGTGCTCTGGTCGTTCGAGTTCGTCGACTCGGTCATCGGTGACACGGTGGCCAACAACCTGCTCGGCCACGACGCGAAGGCGACCGCTATCGGCGGCACCGGCGCGGGGCTGCTGTTCGCCTTCGTGTCCGGGTTCGCCGGCACCTTCACCGCCTGCAACATCGCGATGGTCGCGTCGGTCGGGCCGCTGAGCCAGGCCGGATCGCCCACCCGGCTGCGCCACCAACTGCGTACGCTGGTCCGCCCGGTGGGCTGGCTGGCACTGGGGATGATCGCGGTCTCCGCGACGTACGGCGCGGTGGGGGTGCTGATCGGCGACAGCCTGCCGCAGCTGTCCACCGAGACGGTAGGTGGCATGCCGGTCCGGCTGATCCAGTCGTCGGTGGTCTTCGGGGTGATCGGGTTGGTGCTCGCCCTGCTCGGGCTGGGTGCTCTCGGGCTGGTGCCCGACGTGTTCGCCCGGCGGCCGGTGGCCCGGGTGGTGCTCATCGGGGCGCTGATCGGCGGTTTCCTCATCGGACGGCCGTACCCGCTGTTCAACAAGCTCTTCCACTGGGCGGTGGAGACCGGCAACCCGCTGTACGGCGCGGCGGCGTTCACCCTCCAGTCGCTGGGCAACATCGTCATCGTGACGCTGCTCTTCGTCGTCGTCGTGCTGGTCACCCGGGGAGGCTTCCTGCGCTGGATGACCGACCCGACCCGCTCGGCGCTGGTCACCGGCGCCCTGCTGGTCGCCCTCGGCGTCTTCACCGTCGTCTACTGGGACCTCCGGGTCCCGGCGATCTTCGGCATCGGCTGGTTCCCCACCATGCCCTACAACTGACCCACCCCAACCCCGCCGCCAACCCCGTTGATCAAGAGGTTTGCGTCACCGTTGATCTCCAACCTGACGCAAACCTCTTGATCACCGCCGCCAGGTGGGGGTGGGGGTGGGGGTTAGGTAGGGGTTAGGTGGGGGGTGCGGTGACGCTGGAGCGGTGGACCAGGGTGGGGGCGATGGTGTGCCGTTCGACCGCTCCCGGGCCGGCCTCGATCTGGCGTAGCAGCATCGCCAGGCCGGCGCGGGCCACCGCGTCGAAGTCGGGGCGCACGGTGGTCAACGGCGGGATGAAGTACGCCGCCTCCGGCACGTCGTCGAAGCCGACCACGCTGATCTCCTCCGGCACCCGACGCCCCCGCTCGCTCAGCGCCCGCAGCACCCCCAGCGCGAGGTGGTCGTTGGCCGCGAAGATCGCCGTCACCTCCGGCATCCGGGCCAGCATCTGCCCGCAGCGGTAGCCGGACGCCGCGCTCCAGTCGGCCGACAGCACCGGCGGCACCTCCGCGCCGGCCGCCCGCAGCGCCGCCCGCCAGCCCTCGACCCGGCCGGCGCTGTCGAACCAGTCCGCCGGGCCGGAGACGTGCCACACCGTGCGGTGCCCGGCGTCCAACAGGTGCCGGGTGGCCAGCCCGGCCCCCGCCGCCTGGTCGACGGTGACCAGCGCCGCCTCCCGGGCCGGATCGCCGTCGACGGTGACCAGCGGCACCCCGTGCGGCAGGTGGTCGAGCGCCTCGTCGGCCGAGGCCACCGGGGCGATCACCACGATGCCGGCGACCCGGTGGTCGAGGTGCCGCTCCACGGCGGCGGAGATGGACCGCCGGTCGAGGGTGCTGACGCTGCCGACGCTGACCGCGAAGCCGGCCGACGCGGCGGCCTGCTCCAGGGCCGCCAGCAGCGACGCCGGACCGTACAGGGTGCTGTTCTGGGCGACCACCCCGATCAGCTGGGAGCGGCCGGTGACCAGTGCCCGCGCCGCCCGGTTCGGTCGGTAGCCCAGCTCGGCGATGGCCGCGCGGACCCGTACCCGGGTCTGTTCCCGGACGTTCGGGTGGTCGTTGAGCACCCGGGAGACCGTCTGGTGGGAGACTCCCGCGAGGCGGGCGACGTCCGTCATCGCAGGACCACGCATGGGGTCATTATCCACTGGCGTGGTCCCGCCGTTCGCCGGTGTCCACGCCCGGCGGCGACCGGAAGTTCCGGTGGTACGGGTCGCCTTGCGAGCCGACGACAGGCTAACGATACTCATGGATGTTCCTGAGCCGGACATGATCGAGCGCCGGGCAGCCTCGATCGGTAGATCCGTATGTCCGCGATCCTCCGGAGGAACCCGCCCATGAGATCCAGGATCAAACTGTTCGGCACCGCCCTGGTCGCCGCCGCGCTCACCGCGCTGGCCGCGATCGCCGCCCCCACCCCGGCCTCGGCGGCGGCGCTGACCCAGGTGACCAACTTCGGGGCCAACCCGAGCAACCTCCAGATGTACCTGTACGTGCCGAACACCGTGGCTCCCCGACCGGGCCTGCTGGTGGCGGTGCACTACTGCACCGGCAGCGGTCCGGCGTTCTACTCCGGCACCCAGTACGCGGCCCTGGCCGACCGGTACGGCTACATCGTCATCTACCCGTCGGTGACCCGCAGCAGCAAGTGCTTCGACGTCTCCTCCCCGCAGGCGCTGCGCCGCGACGGGGGCAGCGATCCGGTGGGCATCAAGTCGATGGTCGACTACGTCCGGGCCCGGTACCCCGTCGACCCGAACCGGATCTTCGCCACCGGCACCTCGTCCGGGGCGATGATGACCAACGTGCTGCTCGGTGACTACCCGGACGTGTTCGCGGCGGGTGCGGCCTTCGCCGGGGTGCCGTTCGGCTGCTTCGCCACCACCGACGGTTCGGAGTGGAACAGCCAGTGCGCCAACGGGCAGGTGACGAAGACCGCGCAGCAGTGGGGTGACCTGGTCCGCAACGCCTACCCGGGGTACACCGGCAAGCGGCCCCGGATGCAGTTGTGGCACGGCACCAACGACGAGACCCTGCGCTATCCGAACTTCGGCGAGGAGGTCAAGCAGTGGACCAACGTGCAGGGGTTGAGCCAGACGCCGACGTTCACCGACACCCCGCAGGCCGGCTACACCCGTACCCGGTACGGCGGTAGCGGCGGCACCGCGCCGGTCGAGGCGATCAGCATGCAGGGAGTGACGCACAACCTGCCGGTCGACGCGGCGCAGGCGATCCGGTTCTTCGGCCTGGACGCCCCGCCGACCACCACCCCGCCCCCGACCACGGCACCGCCGACCACCCCGCCCCCGACCACTCCGCCGCCCACCACCACGCCGCCTCCGACGACGCCGCCGGTGCCGACCACCACGCCGCCGACGCCGTTCCCGCCCACGCCCACCACCCCGGGCCCGGGGGCCGAGTGCCGGATCGCCTACACCGTGAACGCCTGGAACACGGGCCTGACCACCGCGATCACGATCACCACCCTCAGGGACACCGGGATCAACGGCTGGAACCTGGCGTTCACCCTGCCCGCCGGGCAGACCATCACCAGCGGCTGGAACGCGACCTACTCGCCGACCAGCGGGGCGGTCACCGCCACCAACGTCTCCTACAACGGCTCGATCCCCCCGGGTGGCTCGGTCAGCATCGGCTTCCAGGCCAACCACACCGGCAACACCGCGAAACCGCCCTTCTTCACCCTCAACGGCTCCCCCTGCGCGGTCGTCTGACCGCACCCACTGGCGGTGATCAAGAGCTTTGCGTCAGGAGAACCGGTCCGGGTGACGTAAACCTCTTGATCACCGCCGCCACCGGGACCGCCGGCGGCGGTAACGGCGGCGGCGGTCCGCACTAGCGGGTGGGGGTGGTTTGGTGGATGTGGGGACGGGGGTGGGTGGATAGGGTGGCGGCGACGGGGGGTCGCCCGGGGATGCGGGGCGGCGGCCGGCGCGGGAACGGCGGGTTCGCAGCCCGGTGGGCCAGCCGCAAGCGACCGAGCCGTCGTCACCACCGGTCGTCCACAAGGGAGCATGCATGCGTCTGAATCGATCGATGAAACTGGTGCGGTACCGGTTGCCCGCGTTCGCTCTCGGTCTGGGCGTGGTCACCCTCGTCGCCACCCCCGCCGCCGCCGTGCCGGCGGGCGTCCACCCGGCGGGCCCCGCCACGGGCGTCGCCTCCGCAGCCGCCCGTCCGGGCGACGCGGCGGCGCAGGCCCGCACCGTGGGCACCGCCACCCGCCCCTCGGCTGCGCGGGCGGCGGGCTGGACGCCGGTGCCGGGTACGGCGCAGGCCCGGTCCGCGCCGGCCACCGCCACCTACGGGGGCGACCTGCACGTCTTCGTGCAGGGCCCCGACGGGCAGGTACGGGTCGACCGGTACGACACGAACACCGACGCCTGGTCCGGCTGGTCCACCGTCCCCGGTGACGCCATGGCGACCTCGGCACCGGCGGCGGCCGTCTACGGCGGGGAACTGCACCTGTTCGTGCAGTCCGACCAGAAGATCCGCACCAACCGGTACGCCCTGGACACCGGCGCCTGGTCCGGCTGGAGCACGGTCGGTGGCACCACGTCGGCGTCGTCGGCCCCGTCCGCCACCGTCTACGGCGGCCAACTGCACCTGTTCGTCCGGGGCGCGAACGGCAAGGTCCGCACCAACCAGTACACGCTGGACACCGCCGCCTGGTCCGGCTGGGCGACCCTGGCCGGCCCGACCGGTGCCAACTCGGCCCCGTCCGCCGCCATCTACGGCGGTGACCTGCACGTCTTCGTCCGGGGCACGAACGGCAACGTGCGCACCAACAGGTACTCGCTGTCCACCGGGGCCTGGTCGGGGTGGGGCGACGTGCCGGGGACCGCACGGGCGGCGTCCGCGCCGGCCGCCCTGGTCTACGGTGGCGGGCTGCACGTCTTCGTCCGTACCGGCGGCGACGACCTGCGCACCGCCTGGTATCTCCAGGATTCCGGCGCGTGGACGGGCTGGAGCACGGTCGACGGCCCGGGCCAGACGATCTCCGCTCCGGCGGGAAGCGTCTACGGCGGTCTGGTGCGGCTCTTCGTCCGGGGTGCCGACGACGAGATCTACCAGGGCCAGCCCTGACGGTTGCCGCTGCGCCGCCGCCCCGTCCACCGACCCGGTGGGCGGGGTGGCGTCGTGTCGCGGGCCGGGCGGTGGTCTGCGGAGTCCGGGCCGGACGGTGGTGGCTAGAGTCCGGGCATGGATGCGCAGGGGCGACGGGCGGTCGTGGTGGGCAACAGCGACGGCGTCGGGCTGGCCCTGACCCGGCAACTGGTGGCGGCCGGCTGGACGGTCGCCGGGGTGTCCCGCAGCGGCAGCGACCTGACCGCCCCCGGGTACACCCACCACGTCGCCGACGTCACCGGCGACACCTACCGCACGGTGCTGGCCGGGGCGGTCGACCGGCTCGGCGGGGTGGACGTGTGCGTCTACGCGGCGGGGGTCGGTGAGTTCTTCGACCTCGGTGACCTGGCGGCGCAGACCCGGGCGCTGGAGGTCAACCTGATCGGTGCGGCGCGCACCGTGGAGGTGGTCGTGCCGGCGATGGTGGCCGGGGGCGGCGGGCACCTCGTGGGCCTGTCCAGCCTCGCCGACGCCGCCCCGTCGGCCCAGGCACCCGGGTACGCCGCCGCCAAGGCCGGGTTGACGTCGTACCTGGTGGGGTTGCGGGGCGCGCTGCGCCCGCACGGGGTGCGGGTGACCGTCGTGCGGTTCGGGTTCGTCGACACCAAGATGGCGAAGTCACCGGTCAAGCCGATGCTGCTCAGCGTGGAGCGGGCCGCCGACGTGGTGCGCGACTGCCTGCGTACCCGGCCGGCGGTCGTCTCCCGGCCCCGGCGGATGGCCGCGGTGGTGCGGGTGGCCGGGGTCGCGGCGAGGGTGGCTGCCCGGCGTTGAGCCGTCCCGGCCGTGCGACCGGGCCGACCGGCGGCACGGCACGGCATCACCCGGGCCCACCGCCTTGAATTCGCGACGATCGTCGTGGGATTCTGGTGCGTCGATGGCTGCCGCGCGCGGGGCTGACAGTCGTCCAGGGCAACCGGGAGCCGTTGGGTTTCCGGGGGACGGCGACAAGCACGACGGAACGACGCCAGCACTCCCGTCCATCAGTCCCGCCCGCCGTCTCGACGCCCTCGTGGGCGACGCAACCCCGACCGGCCGGGCGGTGTGCTGTGGTGACCCACGAAGGAACCCGTATGAACAGAGATTCCGCCCCGTCGTCGCGCCCGTCGCGTCGCCGGGAGCGCTGGACGGCGCTCGCCGCGAGCCTGCTGCTCGCCACCGGTGGGCTCGCCGTGACCGCCCCGTCGCCCGCCGACGCGGCGGCCGACCCGGTGACCGTGACCGTCAACGCCAACGCCGGGCTGGCCACCGTGCCGGCCACCGCGTTGGGCGTCAACCACGCCATCTGGGACTCCCAGCTCGGCACGGCCGAGACGTCGGACCTGCTCAAGGCCGCCGGGGTGCGGATGATGCGCTACCCGGGCGGCTCGTACGCCGACATCTACCACTGGCGTGACCACACCGCGCCCGGCGGGTACGTCGCCCCGAACACCGACTTCGACACGTTCATGGCCGCCGCCCGGCGGGTCGGCGCGCAGCCGATGATCATCGCGAACTACGGCACCGGCTCCCCCGCCGAGGCCGCCGACTGGGTGCGCTACGCCAACGTCACCAAGGGGTACGGCGCGAAGTGGTGGACGGTCGGCAACGAGAACTACGGCAACGGGCACTACGGGTCGGCCTGGGAGGCAGACGACCACCCCGACAAGAGCGCCAGCCAGTACGCCCGGCTGGTGGTCGACTACGCCGACGCGATGAAGGCGGTCGACCCCACGGTCAAGGTCGGCGCGGTGCTGACCATGCCGGGGAACTGGCCGGACGGGATCACCGCCGGCAGTGACCCGGGCCCGTGGAACCGGACCGTGCTCTCCATCGCCGGCCCCAAGATCGACTTCGTGGACGTGCACTGGTACCCGGGTGGCACCGCCGCCGAGTCGCTGGCCCGCACGGCCCACATCGACGAGGCCGCCCACCTGCTGCGCGACCAGCTCGCCCGGTACGCCGGCCCGAACGCCGCCCGGATCGGCATCAGCTTCACCGAGCTGAACGTCGGCACCGGGCAGAACACCCAGCCGGGCGCGCTGTTCCTCGCCGACGCCTACAGCGACCTGCTGGAGAACGGCGTCTTCACCGTGCAGTGGTGGAACGTGCACAACGGCATCGGCACCGTGTCGCAGGTGGGCGGGCAGACCGACTACGGCGACTTCGGGCTGCTGTCCAGCGGCGGGTGCACCGCCGACAACTCGGTCTGCGAACCGCCGCTGAACACCCCGTTCGCGCCGTACCACGGGCTGTCGATGATGAACCTGTTCGCCCGGCCGGGTGACCAGTTCGTCCGCGCCGCCACCGATGAGCCGCTGGTCACCGCGCACGCCGTGCGGCGGGCCGACGGGGATCTCGCGGTGCTGCTGGTCAACAAGGACCCGGCCAACGCCCGACCGGTCACCATCGACTACGCCGGCTTCACCCCGTCGGACGCCGCGCCGACGACGTACTCGCTGACCAACGGGGCGTCCGGCGTGGTCACCGGGCAGTCGGGCAGCGCCGCCAGCCGGACGCTGCCGGCGTACTCGCTGACCACCCTGGTGCTGCGGCCCTCGTCCCCGGTCACCGCGCACCCGGCCCCGCCGGGGCAGCCGACCGCGAGCGGGGTGACCGACAGGTCGGCGACGATCTCCTGGTCGCCGGCCCCGCCGAAGGGCGCCCCGATCGCCAAGTACGAGGTGTACCGGCAGAACGGCACGGTCAGCGAGCAGCTCGGTGAGACGGCCGGCACCTCGTTCACCGTGGACAACCTCGTCCCGGGCACCCGGTACACGCTCAACGTGCTGACCCGGGACACCGCCGGGAGGGTGTCCTGGTCGTCGTCGCCGGTCACCTTCACCACCGCCGGCCCGGCAGACAGCACCTGCACCGTCCGGCTCACCACCGCCAGCGACTGGGGCAACGGCTGGGTCGGCAACGTCGAGATCGTCAACAACGGGGCGAACCCCGTCGACGGTTGGACGTTGACCTGGAGCTGGCCGACCGGCTGGCAGCAGGTGAGCAGCGGCTGGAGCGCCACCTGGACGCAGACCGGGCGTACCGTGACGGTCGCCAGCACCGACGACAACCGGCGGATCGCCGCCGGGGGCAGCACCACCGCCGGTTTCGTCGGGTCCTACGGCGGCCCGAACGTCCCGCCCACCGGTTTCGTGCTCAACGGCACCCCCTGCACGGTGGGGTGACCGGGCGGGGTGGCCGCCGCAGCACCGCTGCGGCGGCCACCCCGGGGAGCGGTCAGAGACCTGCCGCGTGGGCGGCGGTGGTGCCGCCGACCACCGGAAGAACGATCTTGCTGCTCTTCAGGGCGACCTGGATGTTCGCGGCGGTGGTGTCCGCCTGGCTGGAGTACTGCGGGTAGCTGGCCACGATGATCACGCCGATCCGGTGGCCCGGCTTGAACACGTAGTCCTCCGGCAGCAGCGGGAAGGTGAAGTTGTACGACTCCCCCACCACCAGTGGCACGGCGGTCCGGATCGACTGCCGGTTCTGGGCGTCCATGATGCCCTTGGTGACCAGCTCGTAGTCGGCGGTGGCGACCCGCTTGGCGGTCTGCTTGTAGCAGCCGTCGTCGGTCGGGCTGTTCAGCCCCCAGCAGTCCTCGGTGGCCAGGGTGACGATGCCCTCACCGGAGGCCCGGTGCGCCACCCGCTCGTCGGTGCCGTAGTCGACCAGGATCGCCCCGAAGTTGGTGTCGGTCTGGTCGGCCGAGGCCCGCAGCTGCACCGTCGGCGTGCCCGAGATGTGCAGGGGCGCGGTCAGCGGCGCGGACAGGAACGCCAGCCGGTTCGGCTGCACGGTGTCCGGGTTGAGGATCATGCTGTTCTGGCTCTGGGTCCGGCTGTCCTGGAACGCGCCGGTCGCCGGCTTGGCGGTCGGCACCAGCTTCAGCCCGCCCGCGCCGGTGGTGCCGGGCTGGAGGAACACCTCGGTGTCGGCCTTGCCGGGGATCGGCCAGTCGGCGTGGGTCTCCCACACGTCGGCGGCCCGCTCCAGGTCGACCCGGGGCTCGTCCATGATGCCGTTGGCGATCCCGTGCAGCCAGAAGTCGAACCACCGGTGCAGGGTGGACACCCACACCGCGCGCCGCGAGTCGAACGGGTCGACGTGCCCCTCCTGGGAGAGCCACAGCTTGCGCTGGACGTTGTTCTCCGCCAGGGCGTACCAGAATTTGCTGAAGTGGTCCGCGCGGACGTTGTCGTCGTTGAGACCGTGGTAGAGCAGCACGCTGGCGGTCATGTTGGGGACCTTCTTGACGTAGCTGCGCTCGTTCCAGAAGGCGGTGTAGTCACCGGTCTCGTCGCCGTCGGCGGCGGCCATCGCGTCGCGTACCGGCTTGCAGTAGTCCCGCCGCTCCGGGTTGGTGACCGTGTTGGCCAGCGACGCCACGTAGCTGTTACCCCGGGTGACCACCCCGTTGCTGCGTACGTAGTCGTAGTACTCGGTCGGGCCGCTGATCGGCACCACCGTGGTCAGGCCCTTGACGCCGGTCACCGCCGTCGCCATGGCCAGCGAGCCGTCGTACGACTTGCCGATCATGCCCGACTTGCCGTTGTGCCAGTCGGCGGTGACCACCTGACCGGCGGCGTTGCGCGCGGTGGCCCGGCCGTTGAGCCAGTTGATCGCCTGCTTGGCGCTGAGATTGTCCTGGTTGGCGTTGGTGGTGGGGCAGCCGGTGGAGTTGTTGGTGCCCACCATGTCCAGCAGGATCACCGCGTAGCCGCGCGGCACGAAGTAGTTGTCGTAGAACAGCGGCCACTTGTCGAGCAGTCCGTCGCCGTCCAGGTCGGCCTTGCACTCGGACTCGTTGCCCCGGCAGACCGTCGAGTAGTACGGGCTGGCGTCCATGATGACCGGCACCTTGAGCCCGTTCGCGGTAGCCGCCGGTCGCATCAGGTCGAACGCGATGATGTCGCGCAGACCGTCGTTGTCGCTGTCGAAGGTGGAGTCGATGAACAGGCGTTCCCGGATGGCGTCGCCATAGCCGAACACCGGCTGGGTGACCCCGTCCTGGACCACGATCGTCGGTACGTCCTGCGCCGCCAGCGCCTGTGGTGCCGCGCCCAGGGCGGCGAGCACCATCGCGGACAGTGCGGCCACCCCGGCGCGGAGGGGTGTTCCCGATCCAGCCATGCGGTCTCCTTGAATCTCGGCGAGACCGCGCACGTTATGGGCCGACCGACCGGCACCACCACCTGCACCTGTAGGAACTTTGCCCCGGCCGCCCCGACGACACCGGGCGGGGCGGTGGACGTGCCGGTCAGTCCCGGTAGCCCCACTGCCGCAGCGGCTTGTCCAGCACCCGTTCCACGGCGGCGAGCTGCGCGTCGCCCAACTCCTCGTGGTACGCGGCCCGCCGCCCGGCGTGGAACCGGTACCGCCCGAACCCCTTCTCGAAGGCCGGTGACCAGTCCAGGTCGAGGAAGTCGAGCATCCGGGCCACCTCGCCGCGCGGGTCGGCGAGCAGGTCCTCGTAGCGCACGTCGAGCCACTGCCCCTCGGGGTGCGCGGCCCGCGCCTCGGCGAAGGAGTCCATCAGCATCTTCCAGCCCAGCGCGGCGAGCACCGGGAACGACCTGTCGTATTCTTCCCACTCCTGGCGCAGGTCGGTCGGCAGCGGCCCGAGGAACCAGTTGTCCGGCCCGCGCCAGCCGTCCCACCAGCCCATCTGGAGCCAGGAGTTGGTCACCGCCCGACCGTCGCGGACCACGTTGACCACCCGCAGCTGCGGGTAGCCGGCCCGCAGGAACCCGGCGCGCGGCCAACCCGTCACGTGGTGCAGCAGCAGCCGGCAACCCTGCCGTTCGATCCGGGCGTCGAAGAAGGCCCGCAGCCGCCGCCGCAGGTACGGGGTGAGATCGTCGGCGGTCAGGTCCCGGCACGGGCGGGAGAAACCGGCCACCACGTGCCGGTCCAGCAGGTCGTACGCCTCCGACGGGGCGACCCGCAACCGGCCCTTCTCCAGCAGCCGGCGGCTGTGCCGCAGCGACGTCATACCCGCCGGGCGGGGCGCGGAACGCCGGTACAGCGGCCCGTTGAACCGGCCGGCCAGGTTGAGCCGGGACAGCTTGTCGTCGACCCCGGAGACGAACCCGACCCCTGGGTGCCGGGACAACAACTCCTGCACCAGCGTCGAGCCGCACCGCCCGGTGCCCACCACCACCGCCAACATCGCTCAGCCCTCCTCGTGCCCGGTCGACCCCGCCCGCCCGACGCCCACCGACCGTCCACCGGTCGCAGCCGGCCCACCCCGCGCGGGCCGCCCCGCCCCGGCCGGTGCCGGGACGCCGCGCCGCCACGGGTAGCCGAACCGGCGCAGCCCCGGCGCGGTGAGCCCGGTGACCAGCGCGTACGACCAGCGGGACAGGTCGCGCCGCCACTGCACGTCGGCGGTGATCGGCACCGGGCCGGTCCGGTGCCGCGACGGGTTGCCGGCCACCGAGTGCGTCGGCGTCAGCCGTACCGTCGCCGGGCCGGTGAACGGGCCGCCGTCGGGGTCGACCCCGGCGAAGGCGACGATCCGGCGCAGCGTCGCCTCCGGGTCGGCGGTCAGATCCTCGTAGCGCACCCGCAGGTAACCCGCCGGTGCACGGTCACCCCACAGCCGGACGGTCACCGTGTTCCAGACCAGCCAGAGCAGGGCCGCCTTCCACACCGGCGGTCGGCTCATCAGCTCCGGGTCGGTGTCGCCGTCGAGACCCCGGCGACGACGCCAGGAGAAGGCGGTGGCCCGGGGGTCACGGACCAGGTGCAGCACCCGCAGCTCGATGCCGGGCAGCGCGCCGAGCAACGCACCGTACGGGGGCAGCTTCGACGAGTCGACCACCACCCGTGCCCCGGTGTGCCGGGCCACGGCCGCGTACAGGTCGGCCAGGACCGCGTCGTCGGGGTGCGCGGGCACCGGCCGGAGACCGCGGCGGTGCCGGCGCAGCAGCGCAGGCAGCCCGCGCATCCGCAGCCGGCCGCGCAGCCCGGCGGCGATCGCGGCGGCCCGGTCGGTCGGCAGTTCCCGGCGCACCCGGTCCCACAGGGGGCAGTCCCGCAGCGGCCGGCCACAGCCGCAGGGCCGGTTCTCCAGCTCCCCGCGCTGCCACAGGTACCGCAGCTCCCCGGCGGCGAAGACCCCGTCGTACTGGCCCAGCACGGTGGTGACCAGGGTGCTGCCGCTGCGTCCGCTGCCGGCCAGGTAGAGCACCCGCACCGGCGGGTTCACACCGGCTCCCGCACGGCCTGCGCGGCGCTCGCGTAGACCTCCCGCAGCCGGGTCAGGTGCGCCTGTGGGGAGAAGTCCCGCTCCACCCGCGCCCGACCGGCCCGCCCCATCCGGTACGCCCGCTGCGGGTCGGCCAGCACCCGGTGCAACCCGGCGGCCAGCGCGACCGGTTCGTCGGCGGGCACCACCTCACCGTCCACCCCCGGGGTCACCAGCTCCGGCAGGCCACCCAGGTCGGAGGCGACCACCGGAACCCCGCAGCCGTACGCCTCCAGCACCGCCATCGGCTGGTTCTCGTTCCACCGCGACGGCACCGCCACCACCGTGGCCGAGCGGACCAGCTCGTGCAGCCGGGCCTTGTCCAACCGGCCGTGGAACCGGACCCGGCCGGGGGCCCGCCGCCGGGCCAGCTCGGTCAGCCCGTCGCGGGCCGGGCCGTCCCCGGCCACCTCCAGCACCACGTCGTCGGGCAGCCGGGTGAGCGCCTCGATCAGCACGTCGACGCCCTTCTCGGCGGCCAGTCTGCCGGCGAAGACCACCGGCCCGCCGGGTGCCGTCTTGACCGCCGTCGCGGCGACGTCGACGAAGTGCGACACCACGTGCATCCGGTCGGGGAAGACCCCGGCCCGGCGCATCACGTCGGCCAGGAACCGGCTCGGGCTGACGAACGCCTGCACCGGCCCGTACGCCCGGGTGGTGCGGTGCAGCCACGACTCGACGGCGAGCAGCGAGCTGGCCCCCAACGAGCCGTCCTTGCAGCGGCGGCGGGCCGCGCGCAGCGGACCGCCGGTCACGCAGGCGTCGCAGACCGCGCCCCGGTCGAGCATCTGGTAGCTGGGGCAGGCCAGCTTGTAGTCGTGCAGGGTCATCACCGCCGGCACCCGGGCGGCGCGCACCGCGGCCAGCACCGACGGGGAGAGCTGGTGGTAGATGTTGTGCAGGTGGACCACGTCGGGCCGGAACTCGTCGAGCACCCGGGCCAGGCCCCGCCGGCTGGCCGGCGACCAGATCATCCGGGCCGCGACCGCCGCCCGGGCGCCCGCGCCGCGCGGCGTCGGGTCCAGCTCCACGTGGGACGGGAAGTGCCTGGCGTACGGGGTGGGCGCGTCGTTGTCCGGGTGGGTCATGCCGAAGAAGGCCACCTCGTCGCCGTCGCCCCGTTGCAGCTCGGCGACGTCGAGCAGGTAGCCCTCGGCGCCGCCGCGCCGGTAGAGGAACTTGTTGACGTGGAGGACACGCATCGGCCTGCTCCGGAGGTGGCTGCTGGGGTCCGTCGGGGGTCGGGAGGTGGGGTGGTCGCCCCGGACAGCAGCGGTGACCAGGGGCCCCACCGTATGCAACACCGGTGTCGTGAGTCCAGCTCATGATCCCCAAGTAGCCACACGGCCCATCGCCGGCTGACCACACGGCCACGTGGTCAGCCGCGATGATCTGCCGGTACCGTGTGCCCCACCCCGCCCGACGTGCCCGAGGAGGACCCGGTGCCCCACCCCGACGAACCTTCGGCGCTGGCGTACACCGCCCGTCGGGTCCGCCGGCACCTGCGCTGGGCGCGTACCGAGGGCATCCGGCGACTGGTCGAGGAGGACCGGCTCGACCCGGTCGACCGGGCCCGCACCGCCCTGGCCAAGTGGCGCTGGCGACGGACCCATCCCGGGCCGCCCGGCCGGGCCGTCCCGGTCTACCTGGTGGGCCTGCAACGCTCCGGCACCAACATGCTGACCCGGGGATTGGACGCCGACCCGTCGGTGGAGGTCCGCAACGAGAACGACCGGGTGGTGTTCCACCGTTTCCGGCTGCGCCCCGACCCGGTGCTGACCGCCGTCATCCGGCGCAGCCGGCACCGGTACGTGCTGGTCAAGCCGCTGTGCGACACGCACCGGGTGGACGAGCTGCTCGACCTGTCCGGGGTTGCGCCGGGGCGGGCGCTGTGGGCGTACCGGGACGTCGACGACCGGGCCCGCTCCGAGGTGGCGAAGTTCGGCGACGCCAACCTGCGGGCGCTGCGGGCGATCGCCGAAGGCACCATCGGGGACCGCTGGCAGGGGCAACGCCTGGACCCGTCGACGCGGGAGCTGGTCGCCGGCTTCGACCACGACCGGATGACCCCGCACACCGCCGCCGCCCTGTTCTGGTACGTCCGCAACTCGCTGTACTTCTCCCTGGGCCTGGCCGACCGCCCGGACACCCTGCTCTGCTCGTACGACGCGCTGGTCGCCGACCCGGCCGGGTACACCCGGCGGTTGTGCGCCTTCCTCGACCTGCCGTACGACCCGGTGTTGCACGCGCACGTCGGCGTCCGCAGCCCGGCGCGGCCCCGGCTGGACATCGACCCCCGGGTACGGGCGCTGTGCACCGAGCTGACCGGCCGGTTGGACGCGTCGGCCGGCCGACCCGAGGCGGTGGAGCATGGCTGACCCCACCGACCCGGCCCCGCACACCGCACCGGACCCGCAGGCCCGGCCCGCACGGACGGCCGACCCCGCACCGGACCCGCAGGCCCGGCCCGCGCCGGACGCGGCAGCTGGGGCGGGTCGGCCGCAGGGGCCGATCTTCCTGGTCGGGTGCCAGCGGTCCGGCACCACGATGCTGCGGCTGGTGCTCGACTCGCACTCCCGGGTCAGCTGCGGCCCGGAGACCCGGTTCCTGGCCGACATGCAACGCATCGTCGGGCGGGACTGGGAGCGGTTGTCCCGCTTCGGATTCCCCCGCGATTACTGGCTGGGCCGCATCGCCGACTTCTTCGGCGGCATCCAGGCCGACTACGCCCGCTCCCGGGGCAAGACCCGCTGGGCCGACAAGACCCCGCTGTACGCGCTCTCCATCGACTTCCTGGCCGAGGTCTTCCCCGACGCGCAGTTCGTGCACGTCGTGCGGGACGGCCGGGACGTGGTGGTGTCGCACCGCAAACGGTTCGGCTACTGGTCGGCGGTCAAGTGCGTGGTGAAGTGGCCGCGCTACATCCGGATCGCCCGCGCCGCCGGGGCCCGGCTGCCGGCCGACCGCTACCACGAACTGCGCTACGAGGAGACGGTCACCGACCCGGAGAAGGCCATGCGTGGCCTGTTCGAGTTCCTCGGCGAACCCTGGGAGGCTGGCGTGCTCGACTACGACGGCAAGCAGCACGACGTGGCGGGCAAGTACACCGCCGAGGCGGAGCGACGGCGGGCCGCCGCCGGCACCGACGCCCCGATCTACGGCTCCCGGGTCGGCACCTACCGCCGGGAGCTGGACCCCTTCCTGCGGGTGCTGGTCCGGGTCTTCTCCGGTGCCACCCTGCGCGAACTGGGCTACCGGTGAACCGCCGGGACGGGTCGCCGGGGCGGCGGGCGGCCGGACCACCGGCGACCGGCCGGGCCGGGTCGTCGGCACACCGTCGGGCCGGGGCGGCGGTGGCCCGCCGGGCCGGGCGGCGGACGCTGATCGCCGGTGCGCTGCTGTTCGCCCTGGTCGCCGGGGCTGCCTGTTCGGACGATCCCGCTCCTGCTCCCCGGCCCGCCCCGTCGGCGACCGGGCCGTCGGCCGGTGCCAGCGGTACGCCGCTGCCGGCCGGTGCGCCGGTCCGCAACCCGTTCGGTGCGCACTGGGACTTCTCCCGGCACGACCAGTTCGTGCCCTACCTGGAGAAGCTCACCGGCTCGACGACGTACCACGAGTTGAGCTGGTGTGACATCGAGAAGACCCAGGGCAGCCCGGACTTCGCGGCGGTGGACCAGATCGCCGAACGCAGCCGCAAGCTCGGCATCACCCTGCACCTGAAGATCCGCACCGGGGTGTGCTGGGCGACCGGCGGGACGGCGAAGTTCACCCGGGGCCAGGCCAACAAGACCGAGTCGGCGATGCCGACGGACCTGGCCGCCTACCAGAACTTCGTCCGCACACTGGTGCAGCGGTACGCGCCGTACGGCGTCGGCGAGTACGCCATCGAGAACGAGGTCAATGCGCAGCAGTACTGGGCGGGCAGCCCGGAGGACTACCGCCGGCTGGTCACCGCCGCCGCCGAGGCGATCCGGTCGGCCGACCCGAAGGCCAAGGTGGTCGACTCGGGCATGAGCAGCGTCGCGTACGGGATGGGGGTCGCCGACCGTTTGCTGCGCGCCGGGCAACCCGACCAGGCCGTCGCCGCGTACCAGGCGTACTTCCAGCGGCGGATCGGCACCCGGGGGCGGCTGATCCCGGCGGTGAACGACCCGACGGCGTTGCGCACGGCGTTGGACAACGCGCAGAACTCCCGCAACCTGGCCTACCTCGCGGTCACCGAGAAACTGCTCGACGACCGGGTGGTCGACGTCCGGCAACTGCACTTCTACGAGCACTTCTCCGGGGTGCCGGCGCTGCTGGACTACCTGCGGGCCGAGACGCCGTCCGGGGTGCCGGTGCAGGCGTGGGAGGTCGGGCAGTTCTGGAAGGACGGCGGCGACGACGCCGCGGCCCGGGGTGACGAGATGGTCAAGGTGGTCAGCATGCTGGTCGCCGGGGGCATCCACGAGGTGCTCTGGTTGCCGCTGGCGTACAACCCGAACAACCGGGCCGGTGCGGAGGTCCGCTACGGGCTGCTCGACCCGGACGGCACCCAACGGCAGGCCGGCGCGATGATGGCCGCCCTGGCGGCGGCGGCCCGGGACGCGACCGTCGAGCCGGTGAACGGCAAGGGCCTGACCGGGGTGGCGTTCCGGCGGGGTGCGGAGAGCACCCTGGTGGTCTGGTCGACCTCCACCGGCACTGTGTCGTTGCCGGCCACGGGCGGGGTGACCGGGGGGCCGGTCGGTGCCGACCCGACCGCCCGCACCGGTGCGCTGCCGATCGGCCCGAGCCCGGTGCTGGTGCGGGCGCAGGGTGACCCGGCCAGCGTCCTCGCCCCGATCCGCTGACCGGCTCCCCACCGCACGCGGTCCGATGGTAGGTGCGGTGGGGCCCCGGGCCGGTGCTCTCGGGGGCGGGCGGTGTGCGGCGGGCGCGGGTGAGCCCGGCGGGCTCCCATGATCACATTGCGATTTTGCGCACTGTCCTCGGCGTGTCGTCTACATAATCGCCAGCTGTTCATGGTCCCGCACGTTGGCGCAGCGGCGTTCAGCCCGGCGACGGGGCGTGGCCCGCTCGCTCACCAGGTACGGGGCCAGCCGAGCAGCTCGGCGAGGCGGGCGTTGTGCGGGGCGAACCCGGCGGCCAGCTCGGCCCGTAACGCCGGGGTGAGCTGCGACGGGCCGGTGTCCGCCCGGCGGGTGTGCCGGGCGAACTCCGCCGGGGTGAACGGGGCCAGCCCGAGGAACCGCAGCACGCCCGCATAGGTGGCCGCCGGGTCGGCGTACAGGTCCTCGCTGCGGATCACGTGCAGCCGGTCGGCGGGCAGGTGGGCGTACCAGCGGTCGAGCTGTTCGGCGTAGCGGCCCCGGGCGGCGTAGGAGAAGTTGCGCAGCGCGTGGTGGGCCGCCGGGGTGTCCGGCCCGTCGGCCAGCGCCCCGGCCAGCCGCCCCGACTCGGCGGCGAGCGCCTCGGCGAAGCCCAACGGCTCCAGCCCGTACGAGCGGGTGTGCAGGTAGTGCGAGTAGGCCCGCTCGACCGGGTCGCGCAGCAGCGCCACGAACCGGGCCTCGGGCAGCGTCGCCGCCACCCGGGCCGGCACGCTGGGGTGGAACAGGTAGTAGGGGCTGGCCTCGAAGCTGCGCCGGCCCGGGGCGGCCGGCGGGAAGTGCGCCCGGTACCAGCGGGTCCCCCGCCCGAAGTGCAGGCTGAAGAACTGGAGTTCCTTGCCGGTGGCGGCCCGCACGTCGGGATGCGCGGCGAGGTAGTGGTGCAGCGAGGTGGTGCCGCACCGCTGCCCGCCGATGATCAGGAAGTCGGGCAGTACGCCGACCCGGCCGGGCCGCGCCGCCCGCGCCCAGGCGCGGGTGCCGCGTACCACCCGACGGAGCCGGTCCACGGCGACCCGGCGCGGCCCCGCGCTCACCGCGACACCGCCCGGTCGGAGGTGTCCCGGCCACCCTCGCCCACCCCGGAGGGGGGCGGACCGTCGTCGGACGGGACGTCCCCGGCGGCGGTGTCGGGCGGGTCGCCGCGACGGCGGCGGGCCAGGGTGCGCAGCACCATCAGATCCTCCCGGCTGAGCCCCAGCGCCAGCACGGTCCCCAGGTAGACGGCGACGATCGTGGTCAGGCCGACGAACGGCCGCCACGGCCAGCCCGGCACCAGCCAGCGCACCAGCAGCCCGGCGGCCAGCGCGACCACCCCGGCAGCGAGCCCCTTGGCCATCCCGACGGTGAACGGCAACGCGCCGGTCAGGTGGCGGACCTGCACCACCCGGGCGATGTTGACCACGATCAGCGAGGCGCTCCACGCCGCCGCCGCGCCGACGATCCCGTACGCGGGGATGAGCCACAGGTTGAGCAGCACGTTGAGCACCAGGGCGACCAGGTTGTCGGCCATGTTGAGCGCCACCCGGCCGGACATGTTCAACACCGTGCCGCACGGCCCGGTGGCCGCGTTGACGAGCTGGCCGAGGGCGAGGATCACGGTCACCGCCGCGCCGGTGGCGACCTCGCCGCCGAAGACGCGCAGCAGGTCACCGGGGAGGACCAGCAGTGCCACGAACGCCGGCAGCGACAACCGGACCACCCAGCCGGTGGCCACCGCGTAGACCCGGCGGACGTCGTCGAGGTCCCCCCGGTGGTAGAGGTGCGCGAGGTACGGGCCGAACGCCGCGTTGACCGGCGCGAGGACGAAGATGGCCACGGTGACCAGCCGGGTCGCGACGTTGTAGACGCCGATCTCCGGGTTGGCGAAGAAGCCGAGCAGCAGGGTGTCGACCCAGATCAGCCCGGTCGACGACAGCGACGACACCCAACTGACCGTGGAGAAGCGGAACAGCTCCCCCGGCCGGTGCACCGGGCGGGCCGGCGGCACCCGGCGCACCAGCCGGGCCAGCGACAGCAGGGCGAGCAGGGCGGCCGACCAGCCGGCCACCACCAGCGCCCAGAACGCCCCGGTCAACCCGGCCCCGGTGACCAGGGCGAGCACGGTGAGCAGCAGCCGGGTGCCCGGCTCGTAGAGCTGGCCGATGAAGGTGTACGGCCGCTGGGTGCGCCAGCCCCGGGTCGCCGCCAGCGCCGCCTCACAGATCGTCGACGCGGGCAGGGTCAGCGCGACCAGTCGTAGGCCGGTGACCAGTCCCGGGTCGTGGAGCCGGTCGGCGAGCCACGGTGCCCCCCAGGCCAGGGCCCCGGCGAGGACGACCGACGAGCCGGCGGAGACGGCCAGCCCCAACCGGACGGTGCCGCGCAGTGCCGGGGCGTCGTCGTCGGCCAGGTGCACCGCCACGAACCGGGTCAGCCCGGCCCGGAACCCGGACAGCGACAGCAGCCCGGCCAGCGACAGCACCGCGTAGCACTGGGCGTACCGGCCGACCTCCCGGATGCCCAGCACCCGGGCCAGCAGCAGCATGACCAGGAAGACCGCCGCCTGGCTGAGCAGGGCACCGAGCAGGTTGAGACCGCCGCCCCGGGCCATCCCCCGCACGTGCTGGTCGCCCCGGGTGGACGCTTCGGTCACCCCGGCCTACCGGCGGCGGGAGTGCTGCTCGGGCACGGTCGCCGTCACCGCCGGCAGCACCACCGTGTCGTCACTGCTGCGCCGCCCACCGGTCGGGGCCGGGGTGGCCCGGCCGACGGCCGCCGGCTGTCCGGCCCGACGGCTGCGCGCCAGCCACTCCAGCACCGCCACCAGCAGCACGGCCAGCAGCAGGCCGGCACCGGACACCGGGAGCACCAGCGCGACCAGCGCCTTCATCCGGGACACCGGCTGCGCCTCGCCGACGCTGGTCACCTTGTCGGGGTCGGCCGCCTGGGACTGGGCGCGGGCCTGTTGCAGGCCCTGCCGGGCCGAGGCCAGCGCACTGGTGGCGCTGTCCCGCTGGGCGATCAACGCCTGGTAGTCGGGCAGCTTGGGGCCGAGTTCGTCGAGCCGCTTCTGCCCGGCGCTGATCGAGTCGGCGGCGGCGTCGGCGCCCCGGCTGTTGCCGACCGCCTGCATCTGCAACTGCTGCTGCCGCAGGCTGGCGATCTCCTGCAGCGTCGACTGGTAGAGCTTGTCCGGCTGGCTGACCTTGTTGGTCTTCTCCCAGTCGTTGATCGCCCGGGTGGCGCCGGTCAGCTCGTCGGTGGCCGCCTTCACCTCGTCGGTGGCGATGTTGACCTGGCTGGTGAACAGGAACGCCAGCGCGCGCTTGCCGGTGGCGGTGAGCACCGGGGCGACCGTGGACCGGTCGTCGGCGGTGTAGGTCACGGTGAGCTGGCTGCTCGCGCCGACCTGCTTGACCGCCAGGCCGTCGCGCAGCGCGTCGGCGGGGACCCCGGTGTCGGCGGCCACCTGGTCGACCACCTGCGGGGAGGTGACCGCCGCGGCGAAGGCCGCCGCGAACTGGTTGGCGGCCTGGGTGCCGGTGTACTGCTGGGCGGCGCTACCGCCGACCAGGGCGGGCGCGGCGACGTAGGAGGTGGCGGCGTACTGCTGCGGGCCGAGCAGGACGATCGACGCGGCTGCCGCCCCGGCGACCAGCGGAATGCCCACCAGCAGCCAGAGTCGACGCCGCGCGACCCGCAGATAGTCGACGATCTCCACCCTGGTGCTCCCCACTGCTTGATCCTTCATCGGTTGGTCCGGCCGGTCGTCACCGGTCGGGGCGTCGCCGGCCGGGACAGGTCGTCCGGTAGCCCGCGGGCGACCGCGCCGGCTGCCGCGGCGAACGCCGCGAAATACCACAGGGTGACCACGTTCGAGATCACGTTGGACGCGGCGCTGACCGCGACGAAGGCGACCGCGCAGCCCAGGAAGCCGATCGCGATGCCCCGGCCGAGCGTGCCCGGTGGGGCCCGGCGCAGCGCGTTGAGCCCGGTGTGCAGGCACAGCGCCATCATCGCCAGGTACGCCAGCAGCCCGGCCAGCCCGGTCTCCACGTACGCGCGCAGGAAGTCGTTGTGCGGCTTCTTCGCCTCGTCGGCCTCGAACTTCGTCATGTTGGGGCCGATCCCGGTGACCGGGTTGCGGTTGGCCAGCGACACGATCTCCGACCAGTAGCCGACCCGCCAGGCGAGGGTGTTGCCGGTCGGGCCGCCGCCCACGGCGCTGCTGTCGGCGAGTTGCCCGAAGCGGTGCGCCACGCTCGGCAGCAGGGCCACCCCGGCCACCGTGACCAGGCAGAGCGCCACCAGCATCCGCCGGCTGCGGTGCAGCACCGCGACCACCAGCAGGCCCAGCCCCGCACCCAGGATGGCGCTACGGGTGTTGGTGAGCAGCAGGAACAGCAGCGACGCGGCGAGCAGCACGCCGAGGCCGAGGCGCAGTCGGCGGCTCAGGTAGCGGTGGATGCCGAACCCGAAGATCACCATGAACATGAGGTAGCGGCCGAACGTGGTGGACTGGCTGAACGGGCCGCTGATCCGGGTGAAGTCTCCCTTGACCTCTGCCGGTGGGTGGCCGAGCAGGGACAGCACGACGGTGTAGCCGACCGCCAGCGCCAGCGAGACGTAGGCGGCGAGCAGCACCCGGCGGACCGCCGGCAGGTCCGGCATGAGCTGTTCCAGGACGACGAACATCACCACCACGGTGCCGATCCGCAGCGCCTCCAGGGCGCTGGGCACCGGCTGGGCGGCACCGACGGCGCTGACCAGGCAGGTTGCCCCGACCAGCAGCATCGCCACGCCGAGCGGGGAGCCGCGCAGCCGGCCGTGCTGCCGCAGTTGGGCGGCGAGCCAGAGGCCGGCGGCGAGCAGGAACAGCACCGCGAGGATCGTCGAGGGGTCCATCGTGCGGGTCGCCCCGGCACCGTCGGCCCGGCCGGCCGTCGGGCCGCTGAGCTTGAACAGGTCGACGCAGGACCGGACCGCCAGCATCAGCAGCACGTACGCCGAGAAGCGGGTCAGCGCGAGCGCGCCGACGGCCAGCCCGGCGAGGATCACCAGGGGCAGCACGGCGGCGATCCGGCCGCCCCCGGTCGCGGCCAGCCCGGCGCCGACCGCCACCACGGCGCAGAGCAGCGCCGCGCCGCCGGTCAGCAGGCGGGTGGTCCGGTCACCGGCGGACCACCGGCGGGGTCGCCCCCCGGGCAGGCCGAGGTCGCCCTCCGTGCCGTGTCGCTGTCCGTCCACCGCTCGCCGACCACTCGTTTCCAGGGAACTGTTGCCGGTCGCCGCCGACGGCCGGGAGAACGGCCTAATCTAACGGGCGACGCGATCGGGGGACATGGGCCGTTACGTCGGCCGTGGGCGACCCAACGTCCGGTTCCTCGGGACGGGGGGCGCGCAGGGTCAGCGAGAAGTAGAGTTTTTCCAGCTCGCGGGCTGCCGCGTCCCAGCTGTACTCGGCCAGGACCCGGTCACGCAGCAGCGCGGCACCGGCCCGTTCGGCCGGTACGTCGGCGGTCACCGTGGCCAACGCCCGCAGCAGGTCGTCGGCGTCGCCGTCACGGAACAGCCGGTGCCCGGGGCCGTCGTGGGCCAACACCTCACGGTGGGGTTCGATGTCGCTGGCCACCACCGGCAACCCGTACGAGGCTGCCTCCAGCAGGGTCAGCGGCAGCCCCTCCAGGCGGGACGGCTGCACGAAGGCCGCCGCGTGCGAGTACAGCTCGGCGAGCACGTCGCCGTAGACGAAGTCGGTGAACACGATGCGCGGGTCGTCACCGGCGGCCTGCCGCAGCCCGGCGACGTACTCGTCGGTGAAGGACGAACCGCCGACGATGGCCAGCCGCAGGTCGGTCGGCAGCCGCCGGAACGCCCGGACGAGCAGGTCGGCGGCCTTCTCCGGGACGAGCCGACCGACCAGCAGCAGGTAGCCACCGGGGCGCAGGCCGAACCGGGACAGCTCCCGGGGCGGCCGGTGGGTGGGGGTGGCCACCCCGTTGGGGATGTAGCGGGCCGGCCGGCCGAACCTGCTGGTGTAGTGCGCCGCCAGCCCCTGCGACACGGTCACCCGGGCGTCCGGCAGGTGTCCGCTGAGCCGGTACGCGGTGCCGAGCACCGCCCGCGCCGCCCGGCCCCACTTGTCGCGCTGGTTGTCCAGCCCGTGCACGGTGAGCACCACCCGGGCCCGGGAGGCGTAGCGGGCCAGCGGCGCGGTCAGCACCGGGCCGAGACCGTGGTAGTGCACGATGTCGGGGCGCTCGGTCAGCGCCGCCAGGGTCGAGGTGGCCGAGTGCACGATGGCGTCGAGGTGCTTGCTGGGCACGGTGCGGGCCCGCCGCAACCGGATGCCCCGGTGCCGGGTCGTCTCCACCGCGCCGTAGCTGTCCCGGCAGTAGACGGTGATCTCGTGGCCGAGCCCGGCCAGCCGGCTGGCCATCTCCTCCACGTGCCGTTCGATCCCCCCGTAGGTGGCCGGCACGCCCTTCTGGCCGATCATCGCCACCCGCAGCGGACGCCAGCCCGGCGGGCAGGTCACGGTCGGCCCCGAACGGTCGGGGCGGAGTTGCTCTCCCCGATCGGCGGCTTCGTCACGCAACGGCACTGTCCCCCCTCGTTTCTGCTCCTCACCGGGTTGGTGGCGCTGTCCCCGGCGCACGGGACGCTAGATCATCGACGATCGGCCGGCCACTGGCCGGTCAGTCAGACCTGGCCGGACACCGGTGGTGTCCGGCCAGGTCGGACACCACCGGTGTCCGGCCGGTCGACCGCCGGTGACCGCCCGGTGCCGATACGACGCCGGGAGGACGGAGTCTCCGTCCTCCCGGCGACCGGAGGGTGACGTCAGGAGGTCGGGCCGCCGAACTCCACCCAGTTGAGGTTGAACAGGCTGGTCGTGGGTCCGCCGGAGACGGGCTTGAAGACCAGGTAGAGCGCGTGGGTGCCGGCGGCCTGGCTGACCGGGAAGGTCTGGCTGGCCCAGGCGCTGGTGCCGGTGGTCGCGTTGAGCGTCGCGCTGGTCACCAGCGCACCGGTCGGCGAGTCGAGCCGCAGCTCGACGATGCCGCGCGGGGTTCCGACGGTGGCCGTGGAGCCACCGGCGTACCGGAAGGTGATCTTGTCGATCCCGCCCAGGTTGATCGGGTCGAGCGCGATGTGGTCACCGCTGTCGATGCCGGCCACGTGCTGGCCGCCACCGGCGTCGGTGGTGTTGGCCAGGGTGACGCCCTGCTGGACCTGGGCGAACTCGGCCTGCTGCCGGAAGGTCTGCAGGACGATCTGGTCGAGCGAGGACAGCGCCGGCTGGCCGTTGGCGCCCTTGTCGGTGTAGGTGGCGCTGATCGCGCCGTACAGGTAGCCACCGGCGTGGTCGGCGCCGTCGGCCGGGGTCTCGAACGAGCCGGAGCAGCCGTTGGCGTCGCTCATGCCGTGGCCGTGGGTGTCGTGGCCGAGCACGAACGAGACCGTGACCCGGCTGCAGTCGATCGGGCCGTCCTCGGGGTCGGTCACGGTGACCGTCCACGGCACGGTGTCACCCCAGTTGAAGAACGTGCCGGACAGCGGCGAGGTGACCTTCACGGTGGGCGCGGTGTTGCCCACGGTGATCTCGCGGGTGAGCACCGCCGTCTTGCCGCTGGTGTCGGTGACCGTCAGCTTGGCGGTGAACACCCCGACGGTGGTGTAGGTGTGCGACGCGTCCCGCTGGGTCGAGTCGGTGCTGCCGTTGCCGTCGAAGTCCCAGGCGTAGGTGATGGTCTCGCCCGGGTCCGCGTCGTAGGAGCCCTCGGCGGAGAACTGCACGGTCAGCGGTGCCGCACCCGAGGTGGGGCTGGCCTTCAGTTCGGCCACCGGCGCCCGGGTGCCCTTGGCGTAGCGGATCACCGACAGCGCGGCGTCCGGGTTGGCCCGGAAGAAGCCGTCGCCGTACTCCAGCAGGTAGAGGTTGCCGTCCGGGCCGAACTCCATGTCCATCGGGTTGTCGAAGACGAAGCCCGGCAGGAACTGCTCCACCCCGACCAGCTTGCCGCTGCCGTTGGTGCGCATCATGTAGATCTTGTCCCGGGTGAACTCCCCGAAGACCACCGCGTCGTTGTAGTACTCCGGGAACTTGGTCTCGGAGGCCAGCGCCGCGTCGTACTTGTAGACCGGGCCGCCCATCGGGCCGACGCCCCCGGTGCCGAGCACCGGCCACTGGAACTCACAGGTGCCGGGCGGGGTGCTCAGGTACGCCTCGGCGCAGGTGGTGGTGGCCCGGAAGGTGTAGTTGAGCTGCGGGTCCTGCACCGGCGGGAGGACCCGACGGCCGGTGTTGCGCGGCGAGTCGTTCACCGGTGCGGCGCAGTTGAACGCACCCTTGGACTGCTTGGTGACGAAGTCGTAGTCGATGTACGGCAGGGTCGGCGAGTAGCAGTACGGCCAGCCGTAGTTGCCTGCCTTGTTGGCGGCGATCCACCGCCCGGTGCCCTCCGGCCCCCGGGCCGCGTTCGGCACCTGCGAGTCCGGCGAGTAGTCACCGATGTAGACGAAGCCCCGCGAGTCCACGTCGAAGCGGAACGGGTTGCGCAGGCCCATCAGGAAGATCTCCGGGCGGGTCTTGTCGTCGCGGTCCTCGGCCTCGGGGAAGAGGTTGCCGGCCGGGACGCTGTACGACCCGTCCGCCTTCACCTTGATCCGCAGCACCTTGCCCCGCAGGTCGTTGGTGTTGCCGGCGGAACGCTGCGCGTCGTAGCCCGGCCCCTGGGTAGGCGACTCGTTGATCGGGGTGAAGCCGTCCGAGCCGCCGGCGTTGGTGTCGTCGCCGGTGACCAGGTAGAGCAGCCCCTTGCCGTCGAACTTGATCTCACCGGCGACGTGGCAGCAGACGCCCCGGTCGGTGTCGACCTTCATGATCTTCTGCTCGCTGGCCAGGTCCAGGTGCGGGGTCGGCTCCTCCACCCACTTGAACCGGGAGAGCTGGTTGTGTCCCTTGTAGGCGTCCCACGCGCTCGGGTCGGTGCTGGTCACCGGCGCGTCGGTGATGGGGGTGTCGAGCTTCGGCGCGTAGTAGACGTAGACCCACTTGTCGGTGGCGAAGTCCGGGCCGACGGTGACCGACTGGAGGCCGTCCTCGTCGTGCTGGTACACCGGGAGGGTGGTGATGACCGGGCTCGCGCCGGTCTTCGGGTCGTAGAGCCGGATCTCGCCGGCCCGGGTGTTGTGCAGCACCCGGCCGTCGGGCAGCACCGACAGGGTCATCGGCTCGCCCGGCTCGTCGTTGAGGATGACCTTCTCGTAGTTGGCCTTGACCGTCGCACCGCAGTCGCCCTGGACCATGCCGGCCGACCACTGGATCGCGCCGAGCAGGTGCTTGCGGAACGCCCCGTTGGCGTACGTGTCGGCGGAGTCGCCGAGTCCGGTGTAGAACGACCGGCCGCCCTGGAAGTCCTTGCACCAGGAGATCGGGTGGTCGAAGCCCATGGTGCCGCCGGTGAAGGACTTCTCGTCCACCGTGGCCAACACGTGCGCGGTGCCCCGGACGTTGGTGGTGAAGTTGTACCACTGGTCGTTGAGGGTGAGCTGCCGGGCGAGCGGCTTGCTCGCCGGGTGCGCCCGGTCGGCCACGTCGATGGTCGCCGACCCGCTCGACGCCGTACCGGCCACGGTGGTGCCGACGATGTCGCGGTAGAACGTCCACGATGGTTCGGCCTCGACCGCGGCATGCACGCCGAGGTAGCCACCACCGTTGCGGATGTAGCGCTCGAAGGCCGCCTCCTGGCCGCCGTTGAGCACGTCGCCCGTGGTGTTGAGGAAGACGACCGCGCCGTAGCTGGCCAGGTTGTCGTCGGAGAAGGCGGTCGCGTTCTGGGTGACGTCGACGGTGAAGCCGTTGCCGTTGCCCAGGGTGCGGATCGCGTTGACGCCCTTGTCGATCGACGGGTGACGCTCACCGTCGGTCTTGGTGAACACCAGGACGCTTGTCTGGTCCTGGGCCGGCTGGGCCAACGCCGGGGCGGTCGCGGCGAGCGGGACGACGATCCCGACCCCTGCGATCGCGGCGAGCCATCGGTGTACCGATCTTGCCATCTGGTTCCTCCGGTGGGGGACGATGTGCTACCTGCTCCGGGCGGGTGCCGGGGCCACCCGGGGTGTCGTGGTGCTGCGCCTGGCTCTCCGGTGGGGCGGGACGACGCCGTCCCTGCCCCGGGGTGGTTCGCCGACCGGTGAGCTGCCGCACGGTCCGGGGGCGCGGCCCGTGCTGCGGGCACGGGGCATCGCGGCCCGGGGTACGGGTCGGAAGAGGTGACGTGGTGGCGGGCGGGGCCTGCGGGGGCGTACCGCCCGGGGACCGTGCCGACATCCTGCCCGGGTCTGCCGGGGCGGGGTCGGGGCGTGGCGGTCGGAAAGCGACGGCGTCCGGGCGGTGGCGGTCGCGTCAGGGGACGCGACCGCCACCCGGGAGCCGCCGACGGTGGTGCGAACCGCCGGTCGGTGCCCAGCTGCGGCCGGTAACCGGCCGTCGGGGGCGGTCAGTCGTTGCGGTAGATGGTCAGGTCGGCCATGTTGGCGTAGCTGAGCCGGGCGAAGTCCAGCGACTGGCCCGGGTTGGCGGCACCGCCGGGGGCGGTGTCCATCTCCCAGTTGGCGTGGTGGAACTCGGACTCGCCGATGGTCTCGAAGAACTGCTGGAAGTTGATGTCGCCCTCACCGAGCGGGATCATCTCGTAGCCGTTGGCCAGCGTGCTGTTGCGGTTGCCGTCCTTGGCGTGGAACAGCGGGAACCGCTTGGTACGCCGGGCCACGTTGAGGATCGGGTCGAACAGCGAGGTCTTCTGCTGGCCGGCGGAGTTGGTGTACTTGGTGTGCTTGAACCGGGCCACGTACGCCCAGTAGATGTCGCACTCGAAGTAGACGTACTTCGGGTCGGTCTTGGCGAAGAAGTACTCCAGCCGGCGCACGCCGGAGGAGCGGGTCGGCTTGCCGTTGGCGTCCAGCGGGCCGCTGTCGAGCAGGAACGAGTAGGCCACGTCGTGGTTGTGGGTGTAGAGACGCATCTTGCGTTCCTTGGCCTGCCGGCCCAGCTCGTTCCACAGGTCGGCGGCGGCGTCCCAGTCGGCCTGGTAGGCGCTGTTGGTCGGGTCGCTGCCGGTGCCGATGTTCTTCATGCCGAGTTCCTCGGCGATGTCGAGCTGCTGCTGGAAGGTGGCCGCGTTGATCGACGTGTGGGTGCCGTTGGCGACGAGGCCGTTGTCGTCCAGGATCTTGCGGATCTCGGTCGGGGTGATCTGCCGGCCCAGGATCGAGGTGTGCTGGTTGTAGCCGGCGAACTCGATCTCCTTGTAGCCCATCTCGGCCAGGCTGGCGAGCACCCGCTCGAAGCCGTAGGGCACGCCGCTGTCGTCGGGGGCGGCGGAGATCCGGTCCCGGACGCTGTAGAGGATGATGCCGCGGTTCTGCGTCGGGATGAGCGGGTCGACCCGCCACTTGCCGTCCGCGCGGGCCGGGCCCTTGGTCTGGAGCACCGGCAGTCCGGCCGCGCCGAGGACGGCGGCGGCGCCGGCCGACGCGGCGAGCAGCCGACGACGGGTGACCTGGGCACGGTACTGCGGGTCGGCGGCCAAACGGCGTTGTTCCTCGTTCACAATTTCCACCTTTCGAGGGTGGCCCTGCGGCCACGGAGACGTGCGAGTCCTGCTGGGAGGGTCGGTAAGGACCTGCGCCGCCGAATACGCGTGGCCCGGTGGATGACTGGTCGATCAAGGGGGGATGTCAGCCGTGTTACGTCCGTGAACCGGACACTAACGGTGGCTGACGGCTAAAGATAGACCTCGAACGGAGAAACTTTTGCACGTCTAAACAAAAGTTCTCGACGGTCGGAGACCCTGCCCGAACGGCCGCCCAGACCCGGCTCCCCGGTCGATTCCCCGACCCCCACCAGCGCGAACAGCGACGGCGCCCCGGGAGGCGGGCAGGCGGACACGGCGCGGGGCACGGTGTCGACCCCACCATCGAATCGACACCGTGCCCGACGCGCCTCGACACCGTGCCCGACGCGTCGCCGTGGACCGCTGCGGCACCGGCCGGCGTGCCGCTCCCCCGAGCGGGTGACCCGGCCCGCTATCCGGAACCGGCCAGCACCAGCTCCTCCAACCGCTGCTCCAGCGCCGCCGCGTCCAACCCGCCCGGCCAGCCCCGCAGCAACGCACCGCCCTTGGCGACCAGCACGACGGCCGGTGGCTCCCGCACCGCGTACGACCGCCAGACGGTCTGCTGCTCGTCGACCACGACCGGGTACTCCACCCGGTGCGTACGCAGGTAGTCCTGCAACTCGTCGGCCTGGTCCGCGCCGGCCACCCCGACGAAGACCACCCGGTCCCGGTGGCGGCGGGCCAGCTCGCTCAGCGCGTCCTGCCGGGCGACGCAGGTGGTGCACCAGGAACTGAAGAAGGTGAACACCACCGGCCGGTCCGCCCACAGCCCGGCGGCGGTGAGCGGGGTGCCGTCGGTGAGCGCACCGGTGAACGCGGGGGCGGCCGGGGCGGTGCCGGGGGGCGGGCGCAACGCCAGGTCGGCGGGGACCGGACCGGGCAACGTGGACGCGCCCCCGGCGAGCACCGGCGCGGTCTCCCCGGCCGGCCCGGCGGAGCAGCCGGCCAGCACCAGCGCCGCCAGCAGCGCCGCGAGCAGCCGCCTCATGCCGGCACCACCGCCACCAGCGCCGGCCCCTCGCTGCTGTCCGGGGTCAGCTCCAGCGCGGGCCGGCCGGCCACCTCCAGCCGGTACCCGGCCCGCTGCGGCACCTGCACCGGCACCGCGAACTCGCAGTAGGTCGGCACCCGCTCCACCTCGAGGTCCTCGGCGAACGCGGCCACCGCCGTGCCCGCCGGCAGGGTCCCGGTGACCAGGGCCGCCCCGTCGGGGTCGAGCACCCGGAACGGCGCCCGGTGGTGGAAGTAGAGGTACGGCCCGGTGCCGGCGCAGTCCACACCCTCGGCCCGGATGTTGATGTCACGGACCAGGACCCGGACGGTGGTCGGGGTGACCGCCTCCGGTCCGCCGTCGGTGCCGGCACAGCCGGTCGCCCCGGCCAGCAGCGTCGCCCCGGCCGACAGCAGGGTCAGCAGCGCGCCGGTGCCGCGCCGGGCACCCGTGGACAGCCGCACGTCGTCTCCTCCCACCCGTGCGTCGGGCCCGGGGCGGCGTGTGCCGTCCCGGACCCGACGCGACGATCGATCCCGGTCAGGACTTCTCCACCCGGCACTGCTTCGTCACGGTCTTCGACGGGTCGCTCTCCGAGGTCGCGGTGAGCTTGACGAAACCGGTGTCCGCGGCGGCGGCGGTGGCCCCCACCGACACCCGGACGGTGGTGGACTTGCCGAACTGGGCGGTGGCCAGCGGGTTGGGCAGCCAGGTCCGCCAGCCCTTGCCGGCCACCTCGGCCGAGAGCCGGTAGACGTCCGACTTGAGGTACGCGGTCACGTCCTCCGGGTGCTGCTGCCCACCGGCGGAGTACGCGCCGGTGTTGGTCAGCTCGAACGAGCAGGTCACACCCCGGTTCGTGGGCTTGCCGGTGCTGGTCACCTCGCCCTTGCCCAGCGTCACGCCGTGGCTGCTCGGCCCCCCGGTGCCGTCCAGCGACCGCACCGCCACCGTGTACGACAGCGAGCCGGCGGCGTCCCGCTTGAGGTCGATGACGTAGAAGTGCAGCCGGTTGGCCTCGTCGACGTACTCGTACTGGCTGCCGGTGTCCGCCCCGGCGTGGAACAGCGCGTCGGAGAGCTGCCGGTAGTCACCCATGGTGATCTTCTGCGGGGTGCCGTCCGGCCGGTAGAAGTCGATCATGTCGATGTCCTGCGGGTTGGCGTCCACCACCCACTGGAACGGCGCGCTGTCGGCGTTCTTGGTCTTGCTCAGCAGCACGCCCCGGTCCGGGGTGAACGAGTCGGCCCCCATCCGGTCGACGACCTCGACGGTGTAGTTGTTGAAGCTGCCGCCGTCGCACAGCGGGTTCGTGGCGACCGTGCAGGCGGGCGAGAGGTCCTTGTTCAGCGCGATGTTCACGCCGGTCAGCCCCTTCGGGCCGGCATCGACCGCGCGGGCGGTCACCTGGGCGGTGACCAGACCCGAGGAGGCCAGCGCCTCCCGGGAGAGCCGCAGCACGTGCTCCTCACCGAGCAGGCCGATCTTGAGCTTGTCCCGCACCGTGTGCAACGACCCCATCGAGCCACCGTTGGTCGGCGGGATCTGCCAGCGGGTGTGCGGGCCACCGGGGCCGTTGAACGAGCCCCGCGACATCATGCTCCAGATGCCGGTGTACGCCCGGCGTAACGGCTCGCCGTACGGGTTGTTGTAGTTGTCGCCGATGCCGAGCAGGTGGGTCAGCTCGTGGGCGTACACCCCCATGCCGGAGCTCTCCCCCTGGGTGGACGAGCCGGAGCCGGCGTTGGGCCACAGGGTCGCCGCCGCCTTCCAGGACGTCCACTCGACGTAGCGGGTCTTGGCCCAGTTCGGCAGGTTGGGGTCCGGCGGGCCCCAGGAGTCCGGCACGTCCTCCTTGTTCTGGAAGATCATCTGCCCGAACTCCTGCCAGGTGGACGACTCGTCCTGCCCGGCGCTGAGGATGAAGACCAGCTCGTACTGGTTGGCGACCTCGTCACCGACCGCCGCCCGCCACGCACCCAGCCCGTCGGTGCGGATGTTCTTGTTGCAGGCCTCCCCGCCCGGGCAGGCGCCGGGGTTGAAGCTGTTGTCCAGCCCGTACTGGTAGGACTTCGCCGGCAGCTGGTACGGCCCGAACCCGGCCAGGTCCACGCCGTAGCGCCCGTTGGAGTCCTGCATCCAGTACTCGTGCAGGGTGTGCCCCTTGTTCAGGGTGTTCGGGGTGTTGAGGAAGTCCTGGTAGAACTTCGGCACGTCGGCGCGGGGGATGTTGGCCGCGACCGACTGGGGGTTGCCGAAGACCGTCGAGCGGGCCCGTTGGGACACCGCGAACGTCTGGTCCGGATAGTCGAGCGCGACCAGGGCGATCTTGAAGTTGCGGATCGCGCCCCGCACGCTCGGGTCGGCCCAGTTCTTACCCGGCACCGCCTGGTAGTCGTCCCAGGTCATGGTGTCGGGGTTCTGCCAGGCCTGCGGGTCGAGGACCTGGAACGGCGCGGTGCCGCCGGCCGGATTGGCCGGGGCCGCGGCGGCCTGCGCCGCGCCGGTCACCACCAGCGTGCCGGCCAGGACCGCGGCCAGCACGGAACGCCTCAGTCGGGGTTTGTTGCGGGTAACACGGTGCACAGGTTCACCTCTCGTCGGGAGGGACACGGCGTCCGGTCCGGTGTCGGCGGGGGGTGGCTGCCGGGGCACCTGTCACTGGGCCGCGCAGCGAATCTAGGAGGACGGGCCGGGGCCGGTCACCGTGCAGATGTCGGCAGGTGGACCGGCCGCTTCCGACACCTGAAGGACCCGCGTCGGGTCACGGCGGGCCACCAGCGTCCGCCGGGACCTCCCCGACCCGCCCGATCCACCCGCCCGGCCCGCCCGTCGACCGGCCCCGCCGGCCGGGGTGGTTCACCGGGGACGACCGTCGACGACCGGATCGACGGTGACCGACAGGGCCCGGACCAGGTCCCGGCGCAGCCGGGCGACGGCCGGCTGCGGCAGCGGACCGCGCGGCGGGCGGCACCGGCCGCCGAACCGTCCGGCGCAGTCCATCGCCAGCTTGATGGCCTGCACCGCCTCCGGCCGGGAGCCCCAACCGAACGCCGGGTGCAGCTCGGCGTAGAGCGGCAACGCCCGGGCCAGATCCCCGGCGACACAGAGGTCGTAGAGCCGCAGGGCCTGCCGGGGCAGCGCGTTGGACAGGCCGGAGACCCAGCCCCGGGCCCCGCACAGCACCAGTTCGAGCAGCACGTCGTCCGCGCCGGCCAGCACGTCCACGTGCGGGCAGAGGTCCCTGATCCGGTGCACCCGCCGCACGTCACCGGAGAACTCCTCGACCGCGACGATCCCGTCGGTCTCGGCGACCCGGGCGAGCAGCTCCGGCGTCAGGTCCACCCGGGTGTCGTACGGGTCGTTGTGGGCCACCACCGGCAGGCCGACGGCGGTCACCTCCCGGTAGTGGGCGACCACGTCGGCGTCGCCTGCGGGGTAGCCGTCCGGGGGTGGGGCGAGCACCCCGGCGGCCCCGGCGGCGGCGGCCTGCTCCGCCCAGCGGCGGGACTGCCGGCTGCCGTACCCGCCGACGCCGGGCAGCACCGCGCAGCCGGGTGGCGCGGCCTGCACCGTCGCCCGCACCACGTCGGCCCGCTCGTCGTCGGACAGCGCCCGGTACTCCCCCACCGACGCGCACGGCGTCACCCCGTGGCAGCCCGCCTCGGCGAGCCACCGCACGTGCTCCTGGAGCCGGTCGAAGTCGACGCCGAGGTCGTCACGCAACGGCGTGGTGATGGCGACCAGCATCCCCCGCCAGGGCCTACCAGCTGTCACTCGGGCGTTCCCTCCTACGCGCCGGCGGCCCGCTGCCCACCGCAGGTGGAACCCTACGATCGTCGATCGTCGTGGCTCTTCGGACAATTGCCGGAACAGTCGCCGTGGGGGCCGTCCTTTTGTCGGTATATCCGCGGTGGACCTTGCGCACAGGCCCACCGGCCGCACAGGGTAGGGCACCGGCTGTCGCACCCCCTGCCGCGCAGCCAACCAGGGGAGATCCATGCACGGTGAGCTTCAGCGCATAGTCGACGCCGTCGCCGCCCGGGTGGGGCGTCCCGCCCTCATCGAGGACCGGCGGCAGCGGGTGGTCGTCTACAGCGAACACGACGGGCCGATGGACGAGGTACGCCGGATGTCGATCCTGCGCCGGCAGACCACCCCGGAGGTGATCGCCTGGTTCCGCCGGATGGGTGTGCTCACCGCCCGCGAGCCGGTGCGTACCCCCGCCGACGTGGCCCTCGACCTGCTCCCCCGGGTCTGCGTGCCGATCTGGCACGACGACCTGCTGCTCGGTTTCGTCTGGTTCATCGACGACGACGGGTCGATGACCGACGCGGACATCGCCACCGCGACCGGTGCCTTCACCGACCTGTCGCTGGCCCTCTATCGGGAGAACCTGCTCGGTGAGCTGGCCTCGCAGCGGGAGTCCGAGGCCACCCGGACCCTGCTGGTGGAGAGCCCGCAGGCCCGTGCGCACGCCGTGCGTGCCCTGCTGGAGGAGGGCACGGTCGCCGGTGACGGCACGACCACGGCGGTGGTGGCCCAACTCGCCCCCGTCACCGGGCGGCACCCCGACGAGATGGCCCGGATCGCGCTGGAACAGGCACTGGTGGCGACCCGCCGGTGGCTCGGCGTACGCGAGTCGCTGCACATGGTCTGGCCCGACCACGGGGTGCTGCTGATCTGCGGTGGTCGGATCGCCGGCCGGCCCACCCCGGAAACCGCCGCCGGTCACCTCGACGAGGCGCTGGGGCAGGCGACCCGGGGGCTGTCCTCGGTGGAGCGCACGGTGACCGGCATCGGTCAGTCCCGCCCGGGGCTGGCCGACGCGGTGCAGTCGTACCGGGAGGCGGTGCAGGCGGCCCGGGTCGGTGTCCAACTGCCGGCGCTCGGCCGGGTGGTCTCCTGGGCCGGCCTGGGCATCTACCGGGTGTTGTCGCAGCTGGACGCGCGGCACCTCGACGTCGCCGGGGTGCACCCCGGGTTGGAGCGGCTGCTGCGCGACGACGCCCACCAGGTGCTGCTGGAGACCCTGGAGGCCTACCTCGACCTGGCCGGCAACGCCCACGCCACGGCCGAGAAGCTGCGGCTGCACCGGACCACCCTCTACTACCGGCTGCAACGCGTCGAGCAGCTCGCCGACACCGACCTCAAGGACGGCAACGAACGGTTGTGCCTGCACCTGGCGATGAAGCTGGGCCGGCTCACCGGCCACTACCGCACCCCGTCCTGACCGTGCCGGCCGCCCGGCGACCGTCGGGACAGGACACCCGCATCGCCGCACTGTGACAGCCCGTGTCCGGCCGGACAGATCATTGACAGATCCGAGCGGGTACGGCCAGGATGGGCGCACCGATCGGCAATGCCCCCAGGACCGACCGTAACCAGGTACGCCCCCCGCCCGTCACGCAGACCGGATCGGCGCCGGTCCGTCACCGCCGCGCGTCCGGGAGACACCCCGTGTCCCCCGTCCTGCGGCGGGTCGACGTCATGACCGGCCGCCCACCGTCGCCCGACTGTCGGCGTCCGACCTCCCCGTTTCGTACCCCGCCCGACGGCGGGCGCTGCCGCGCGCCGTCGGCCCGTCGTGCACCCCCAGGAAAGGTGGCCCGAGATGTCTCGTTCCGCACTGCCCCGCCGCTGGCGGCGGCTACCCGCCGCCACGGCTGCCGGCGTGGCGTTACTGCTGCTCGCCGGCCCGGCGACCGCCGGCACCGCCGCCCCGCCCGACCGGGAGGCCGACGCCCCGATCGGGCTCGAACGCTCCGCCGACGAGCAGGCCGACGTGGTGGAGGTGGTGGTCGACGGCACCGCTGCGCTGGACGAGCTGGTCGCCACCGGGGTCGACCTCGACCACCATGTCACCCGGACCGCGCAGGGCATCGTGGTGCACGCCGTGGTCACCCCGACCGAGGTCGCCGCGCTCAAGCGGAGGGGCTACCGGGTCGGTGCCGTGCTGCACGACGCGGCCGACTCCGCGCAGCGGGTCAGCGAGCGGGACGCGACGATCGCCGCCCACCAGGCCGAGAACCGGGCGTACACGGCGACCCTGCAGCGCAGCGCCGCCGCCTCCGACGTGAAGATCATCCGGGCCGACTACTACACCTCCGGCACCAACCAGGTGCTCTCGGTCGAGGCGAAGTGGGCCCAGGGTCAGACCTCCACCAGCACGCTGACCGTGGCACGCGACAGCGGCCCCGGCACCGAGATCGGCTCCGGCGGCACCCAGAACATCTCCCGGTTCGTCGACGCCGGGGTCTACCTCTATCACCGGGGCGCCGCCGCCGTCACCGCCCGGCCGCAGCGCATCCAGATCACCAGCCCCACCGGGGACGTGGCGGTCGCCGAGGTGAAGGAGTGGCTGCCCATCCCGGCCGACAGCCCGGAGGGGCCGGGCTACCAGAAGGACTTCGTCACCAGCTACCTCACCCCGACCGAGCTGTACGACCGGATCAAGCGGCTGGCCGACGCCTACCCGCAGCTCGCCGAGGTGGTGAAGCTGCCCTACCAGACCAACGGGTACCGGCGTAAGGCCCAGGTCGTGCTCGGCGGGACCAACGCCACCCGGGTCGCGGTCGACTCGCTCGCCTGGGGGCACGAGGGCGGCAACGACCTCACCGTCGAGCTGGCCGACCCGGGCGCGGCCGACCGGCCGCTCACGGTCACGGTGACCGGCAAGGCCATCCGGGTCAGCCTGGCCACCGACGCCACCGGGGTGGTGACCAGCACCGCCGCCCAGGTCGCCGCGGCGCTGACGGCCGAGGCGGGTGCGCTGGTCACGGCGTACACCTACCGGGGGGACGCCGGCGCCGGGGTGGTCGCGCCGGTCGCGCCGACGCCGCTGTCGGACAACCTGAAGGCACCCGCGGGGGTCTCCCGCGACCCGCACCCGGTGTACGCCATCCGGATCGGCAAGTACCGCGACGGCTCCCGCACCGGGGTGCTCGCCTACGCCCAGGAGCACGCCCGCGAGTGGGTCCCGCCGCTGGTGACCATCGAGACCGCCGAGCGGCTGCTGCGCAACCACGCCACCGACGAGAACACCAAGCAGCTGCTGCGCACCCTGGACATCTGGATCGTGCCGTCGATCAACCCGGACGGCGGGCACTACTCGTTCTACGACTACGCCTCGCAGCGGCGCAACATGACCAACCACTGTGCCCCGGGCGGCGCCACCGACGCGCTGGCCCGCAACTCGTGGGGGGTGGACAACAACCGCAACTACACCGAGTACAGCCTCTTCGACGGCTACTCGGGGGCGTCGGCGAGCTGCACCAGTGACACCTACGCGGGGCCGAGTGAGCTGTCCGAGCCGGAGAACCGCAACGTCGACTGGCTGGCCCAGCGGCCCAACATGAAGTTCTCGATGAACCTGCACTCCTCCGGCAACTACTTCATGTGGTCGCCGGGCGCGTACGCCACCCCGGGCCGGATCTCCGCGCCCCGGCCGACGCTCGCCGACGAGTCGTTCTTCTGGGGCGCGTCGTCGCGCATCCTCACCGCGATCAAGCGGCACCGCAACATGGCGGTCACCCCGGCCCGGACCGGCCCGATCTCCGACGTGCTGTACTCGGCGGCGGGCAACTCCGGCGACATGCTCTGGTACAAGTACGGCATCTACGCCTGGAACTTCGAGGTGGGCACCAGCTTCCAGCCCACCTGGGACGAGGCGCACCAGGAGACCATGGAGTTCAGCAACGGCCTGGTCGAGCTGCTGCGGGTGGCCCGGGACTTCGACAAGGACAAGAAACGCCCGACCAGCACCCTGGCGGTCACGCCGAGCGCCACCGAGGGCACCGTCAGCGTCCGGTTCGACACCAGCGAGCCGGCGGCGGTGTTCTACACCCTCGACGGCTCCCGGCCGACGTTCGACTCCACCCTGTACGCCTCGGCGGGCATCCGGGAGGGGGGCGAGACGCTGACCGTCCCGGCCGGCACCAAGGTGCACTGGTTCTCGGTGGACGCCGCCGGCAACATCGAGCGCAACTACCGCCCGGACGACGACAGCTTGACCTTCAACCGGGGCTGGGCGACCCTGCCCACCGGCTGACGCCGACACCAGCGGGGGTCCGCGCGGTCGGACCCCCGCCGGTCGGCCCGGGTCAGTCCTGCGCCCGCCACCGGTAGAACTCGGTGGCCACGGCATCGAGCGGGCTGCCCCAGGTGTCCGGGTCGAACGGGCTGATGTACGGGCTGAGATCGTCCATGATCTTGGCGAAGACCGGTTGGTCGTGGCGTTGCTCCACGGCGCCGTCGAACGGCTCGCCGACGCGCTCCAGCACGTGCAGGTAGACGTCGTCGATCGAGTACAGCCACCGCCCGGTGACCCCCATCATGGCGGGCAGCGGGCCGGCGTCGGACTCGGCGAAGATCTGCGCGACGGTGGGTTCCGCACCGGGCTTGATCCGGGCCACGATGACCGTCCGGCTCGGCTCGCCCGCGTCGGCCGGCGGCTCGGCCGGCGCCCAGGAGTAGAACTCCTTCGCCACCGAGTCCGACGGGTTCTTCCAGTCCCTCGGGTAGGGCGTCACGTACGGGGCGATCTGCTCGGCGATCTGCTGGAAGGCGGGCAGGCCCCGGGTCTGCCCGGTCACCTTCGGGTCCGCGTCGCGCTCGATCAGGTGGATGTAGAGGCCGTGGAACGACAGCAGGGTCCGCCCGACCACGCCCAGGTCCTGCGGCCGGGTGGTCCGGTCGTAGTACCCGAACACGTCGGCGACGGTCTGCTCGCTGCCCGGCACCATGGAACAGACGATCACGTTGCGGAAGGTCATCGGAACTCCTCGGGGATCAGACGGTACGGGTCGGCTCGGTGGGACGGGGGCGACTGGCCGGCGGGTACGACACCGGCGGGGCGGAGGCGGTGAACCGGACCGGCAGCTCCAGCAGCCCCCGGAACGGGGACGCCGCCGGCAACCGGCGCAGCTCGGTGGGCGGCACCCCGAGGCGCAGCCCGGGCAACCGGCGCAGCAGTGCCGCCAGGGCGATCTGGGCCTCCATCCGGGCCAGGGAGACCCCGAGGCAGTAGTGCACGCCGTGGCCGAAACCGAGGTGCGGGCCACGGACCCGGCGCAGGTCCAGCCGGTCCGGGTCGACGAAGTGCGCCGGATCGTGGTTGGCGGCGTTGAGCACCACCCCGACGATCGACCCGGCCGGGATGCGTACCCCCTGGTATTCGACGTCCTCGGTGGCGACCCGAGGGCTGGCCACCGGCAGCGGGCCGTCGAAGCGCAGCAGTTCCTCGATCGCCGAGGGCAGCAGGTCCGGGGTGTCGCGCAGCAGGTCGAGCTGGTCGGGGTGGGTCAGCAGGGCCACCGTCGCGTTGCCCAGGAAGTCGGCGGTGGTCTGGTGCCCGGCGAACAGCAGCAGGAAGGTGGTGGTGACCAGCTCCGCCTCGGACAGCCGGCCGTCCTGGTCGCAGGCGTCGATCAGCGCACTGATCATGTCGTCGGCCGGGACCACCCGTTTGGCGGCCACCAGCTCCACCAGGTAGTGGTGCAGCCGTACCTGCGCCTCGCCGACCGCCGCCCGCTCCTGCGCCGGGGGTCGCCGCGCCGACCCCGAGGTCCGGATCACCTGGGTCCAGTCCAGCACCCGCTCCTGGTCGGCCCGGGGCACCCCGAGCAGCTCACAGATCACCACCATCGGCAGCGGGATCGCGAAGTCGTGCATCAGCTCGGCCCGACCCTGCGCGACGAACCCGTCGATCAGGTCGTCGACGATCTGCCGTACCCGGGGGCGCAACGCCTCGATCCGACGCGGCGCGAACGCCTGCGACACCATCCGGCGCAACCGGGTGTGCTCCGGCGGGTCCGCGTTGAGCATGTTGCGGTTCAACGCCTCGGAGTTCGGGCCGAAGAGCTGCAGGTAGTGCTGGCCGGGTCCGTAGAGGTCCTTGGACAGCCGGGGGTCGGTCAGCGCCGCCCGCGCGTCGTCGAACCGGGTGAGCAGGTACGAGTCGAACCGGGGCGAGCTGACCGGGCAGACCGGGGCGTCGGCCCGCAGCCGGGCGAAGGACGGGTAGGGGTCGACGGCGAACTGGTCGGTGTAGAGCTGCGCGGCGGGTACCGGCTCGGTCATCTGGTCTCCTCGGGTGCGCTGGGCATGCTGTGCAGCACCTGGTAGGTGTGCCGTTCGGCGGATTCCCGCAGGTCCCGCACCACCCGCAGCAGCCGGTCACGGTGTTCGCTGCGGCCGAAGGCGTCCAACCGTTCCCGGTCCACCCAGTCACTGATGATCAGATAGCTGCGCGGGTCGTCGGCGTCGCGGACGAGGTCCTGGCGCAGGCACCCGTCGAGCAGCCGGATCTGTGCCGCCGCCGAGAGCCACTCCGCCTCGAACCGCTCCGCGCAACCCTCCCGGGTCCGCATCGCGAGCACCGTGCGCACCGCCGTCATCGCGCACCCCCGAACACCAGGTGCAGGTTCTTGCGCAGCGCGTCGGCGTCGACCGGTTGGCTGCGGAAGCCGACGTGCCCGTCCGGGCGGATCAGGTACAGGGCGGTGCCGGTCACCCCGTACCGGGCGCGGAACTCACCCCCGGCGTCGCGCAGCACCGGCGGCGCGAGCAGCCCCGGGTCGTCGGCGTCCGGGCTGATCAGCAGGTACGCGTCGACCTCACCCCGGGTCAGGGCACGGACGTCGGCGCAGAGCCCCGACACGGCCGCCACCGCCGCCGGTTCGGCCGAGGCGTCGGCGTAGACCAGCAGGGTGTGCCGGGTGCCGCCGGTCAGCTCGCGCAGCCGCAACGGGTGCCCCACCCCCCGCCGGGTCAACCCGCCCAGGTCGGGGGCGCACTCACCGGGGCGCGGGCCGGCGCGCAGCCCCTCCGGGTCGGTCACGCACTCCCCGACCAGCGGGCTGTCGGCATAGCTGAGCAGCAGCGACATCTCCTGGCGGAACTGCCGTTCCAGGTCGGCACGGTCCAGTTCGTCGGTGAACGCCATCCGAACCGCCCGGCCGACGATCTCCTCGCCCTCCGGGCGACGTTCGGCCTCGTAACTGTCGAGCAGGCCGGGGGCGGCCAGCCCCCGCGCCGCCAGCGCCACCTTCCAGGCCAGGTTCCAGGCGTCCTGGATGCCGGTGTTCATCCCCTGTCCCCCGGCCGGCGGGTGCAGGTGGGCCGCGTCACCGGCGACGAAGACCCGGCCGTGGCCGTACCGGTCGACGATGCCGTGGCTGATCCGGAACACCGACGACCAGCGCAGGTTCGCCGCCCGGGTGCCCGGTGGGGCCAGCCGGGTAAGCGCCGCCTGCACGTCGTCGAGGGTCGGCTCGGCCAACTCCTCGCTGAACCCGGGCGGGGCGTCCCGACCGCCGGTCTGGGCGAAGAACCGGGGTGGCGCGAGGGTCGCGATCCGGTACCGGCCCGCACCGCGCAGCGGTACGCAGACCAGCATGCCGTCCATCTGACCGTCGGTCTCGTGCAGGAACCGCAGCAGGTGCCCCGGCGGCATGTCCCAGTTCACCTCGACGTCGGCGAGCATGAACAGCTGCGGGAACCGGCCCAGCCCGCCCGAGAACGTCAACCCGAGCAGGTCACGGACCCGGCTGTGCGCGCCGTCGGCGCCGATCAGGTACTGCGCCCGGACCGTCTGGGTGCCGCCCCCGGCGAGCGCCAGGGTGGCCAGTACGCCGTCCGCGCCCTGGGTGAACCCGGTCAGCTCCGCCCCGCGCTGCGGCCGTACGCCGAGGGTGGCCAGCCGCTCGGTGAGGATCCGCTCGGTCTCGTACTGGGGCAGGCCGAGGTGCGCGTACGGCAGGTCGGGCAGCTCCCAGCTCATCCGGTGGGTCTGGGTGCCGTTGACGAACACCACGTTGCCGGTGAGCCAGATCCCGGCGTCCATCGCCTCCCGCGCGATGCCCTGCTGCGCCCAGATCTCCATCGTGCGGCAGTGCACCCCGATGGCCTTGTCCGCCTGACCGGGCGGGGCGGCCCGCTTCTCCACCACCTGGCAGTCGATGCCGCGCCGGGCCAGCTCGACGGCGGCGGTCAGCCCGGTCGGCCCCGCCCCGACGATGAGTACGTCCGTTGTCGTGTGCACGTCGGTCTCCCTACCGGTACTGGCTGCCCGGTCGGTGCCGGGGTGAGCCGCGAGGTGGAACAGTCGGCGGCGGAAGTCGAGCAGGAACGGCGCGATCGGCCCGGCCTCCTCCCGCGCGTGCGCCGGGTTGGCCACCCAGCGGTGGAACTCCGCCTCGGTGCGCCACTCGGCGAAGATGTGGTGGACGTCGGTGTCGGGCTCGCGCAGCAGCTCCTCGCGCAGGTAGCCGGGGACCCCGGCCATCCGGGCGGTCACCTCGGCGTGGCCGCGGTGGAACTCGGCGAGCCGGGCGGCCGGGACGGTGACCTCGACGTCCACCAGGAGCGTCGGGTGCCCGCCGGGCCGGTCGCGCATCACCCGCCGGTCGGCGGCGGTGGGCGGCGCGCACCCGGCACGCAGGGCGTCGGCGAGGCCGGCGGCCACCGGGCCGCGCTCGTAGTCGAGCAGGGCGTCGTCGTCGACCCACTCGGTGGCGATGACGAACGTACGCGGGTCGTGCGCGTCCACGAACAGGTCCCGACGCAGGTTGCCGGGCAGCGCGTCGAGCTGTGCCGCAGCCGTGCGCCAGGCCGACCGGACGGCCTGTTCGGCACCGGGGCGCGCGCGGATCCGGAGCATTGTCCTGATCATGGAGTCTCCTTGACGGCCTGCCCGTGACGAGGGTCCCGACCGCCGGGACCTGCACCGGCGCGTCGTCGCTCGACCCTGTCGCAGCGCGCGTCACCCCGGCGTCACCGGCCGGGCGGCCCGGGTCGACCCCCGTTGACGCCGCCGGGACGGCCCACCCACCCGGACCGTTCCCGCCGCCGGACGCACACCGACGGCCGGTACCGCACGCTCACGGCGGGACCGGTCGGGGTGGCTCAGGGGCGGCGGTTGCCGCTGCTCGCACGGACGACGAGGACCGGTTCGACCTGGGGGCGGGGCGCGTCCGCGCCCGCACCGTCGAAGAGTTCCAGCAGCGCCGCCACGCACCGCCGGCCGACCTCGTCGAAGTCCTGCCGCACCGTGGTCAGTGGCGGGGAGAGGTATTCGGCCTCGGGGATGTCGTCGAAACCGACCACGCTGACGTCTTCGGGAATCCGGGCGCCCCGCTGGTGCAGGGCGCGCAGCAGACCCAGCGCCTGGTGGTCGTTGGCGCAGAAGACCGCCGTCACGTCGGGGCGCTCCACCAGGGACTGGCCCAGCTCGTAGCCGGCCCGGGGGCTCCAGTCGCCGACGATGACCGGCGGGACGCGGCGGCCCGCCTGCTCCAGGGTCTGCCGCCACCCGTCGACCCGGTCGCGGGCCTCCAGCCAGTCCCGGGGCCCGGCGATGTGCCACACCGTCTCGTGGCCGAGGTCGAGCAGGTGCCGCACCGCCAGCCGGGCACCGGCCACCTGGTCGACGGAGATGCTGGGCAGTTCGCCGCGTTCCCCGCTGGCCTCGACCACCACTGCGGGCACCCCGGTGGGCAGGCCGTGCACGGCGACCGACGCCGTCATCATCGGGGTGATGACGACGACGCCGGCCACCGACTGCTCGGTCAGCGCGTCGATGGCCGAGCGCATCCCGCTACGGTCCAGCCGCTCCAGGGTGACGATGCTGATGCCGTACCCGGCGGCGCGGGCGGCCCGCTCGATGCCCAGCAGGGTGGCCGCCGGGCCGAACAGGATGGTGTCGAAGCTGACCACGCCGATGACCCGGGAGCGGCGGCCGGCCAGCCCCCGGGCCAACGCGTTGGGCCGGTAGTTGAGCTGGTGCACGGCACGCAGCACCCGCTCCCGGGTCTCCGGCCGAACGCTCGGGTGGTTGTTGAGCACCCGGGACACGGTCTGGTGCGACACCCCGGCGAGTTGCGCGACGTCGCTCATCACCGCGGCGCGTCCGGGCCGCTGCTGGCCCATGGCGGGTCAGAAACCCCGGGCCAGGCGGTAGTAGGCCTGGTTCCAGCGCAGCTCGTCGGCGAACCGGCGGGGGGTCGTGTCGGCGTCGATGACGACCAGTTCGGTGCCGACCATCTCGGCGAGGTCGTGCAGCTCCTCGACCCCGACGGCCTGGGACAGCACCGTGTGGTGCGGGGCGCCGGCGGTGAGCCAGGCCTCCGCCGACGCGGCCAGGTCCGGCCGGGGCCGCCACACCGCCCGCGCCACCGGCAACTTCGGCAGCGGGTACGGCGGCGCGACCACGTCGATCTCGTTGGCGACCAGCCGGAACCGCTCCCCCATGTCGGCCAGGCCGAGCACCACGGCCGGGCCGGGCTGGGCGTCGAAGACCATCCGGACCGGGTCCTCCCGGCCACCGATGCCCAGCGGGTGGATCTCGACGTTCGGGGTGGCCGCCGCGATGGTCGGGCAGACCTCCAGCATGTGCGCCCCGAGCACCAGTTCCCGACCCGGGGTGAGGTCGTAGGTGTAGTCCTCCATGAACGAGGTGCCACCGGTGGTGCCGACGGACATCGACTTGAGCGTGCGCACCAGCACCGAGGTCTTCCAGTCGCCCTCACCGCCGAAGCCGTACCCGTCGGCCATCAACCGCTGCACGGCCAAGCCGGGCAGCTGACGCAGCCCGCCCAGGTCCTCGAAGTTGGTGGTGAAGGCGCGGAACCCACCGGCGTCGAGGAAGTCGCGCAGCCCCGCCTCGATCCGGGCGGCGTAGCGCAGCGAGTCGTGCCGGTCGCCGCCGGAGCGCAGCGCGGCGACCAGGCGGTAGCTGTCGTCGTACTCCTTGACCAGGTCGTCGATGCGCGCGTCGGCGACCGCGTCGACGGCCTCGACCAGGTCGTTGACCCCGTAGGTGTTGACCGAGACGCCGAAGCGCAGCTCGGCCTCGACCTTGTCCCCCTCGGTCACCGCGACGTCGCGCATGTTGTCGCCGAAGCGGGCCAGCCGCAGCGACCGCATCTCGGCGTGCCCGATCGCGGCCCGGGTCCACGCGCCGATCCGGGCGGCGACCCGGGGGTCGCTGACGTGCCCGGCGACGGTCTTGCGGGCGACACCGAGCCGGGTCTGGACGTACCCGAACTCCCGGTCGCCGTGGGCGGCCTGGTTGAGGTTCATGAAGTCCATGTCGATCTCGGACCAGGGCAGTTCCACGTTGGCCTGGGTGTGCAGGTGCAGCAGCGGGGTACGCAGCGCGTCCAGCCCCGAGATCCACATCTTGGCCGGCGAGAAGGTGTGCATCCACGCGATCACCCCGACCGCACCCTGCACGGCGGCGTCGCGGCAGACGGCCAGGATCTCGGCGCTGGAGGTCAGCACCGGCTTCCAGACCACCCGGGCCGGGACGGCCGGGTCGGCGTCGAGCCGTTCGGCGATCCGTCGGGACTGCTCGGCCACCTGGCGCAGGGTCTCCGGGCCGTACAGGCCCTGGCTGCCGGTGAGGAACCAGACCTCGGCGACCGGGGATGGGTTGGTCATGGGCGTTGCCTTCCGGTGGGACTGGCGAGGGTCACTTGGTACGGATACCAACGAGGCGTTGGAGCAGGATGAACACGAACAGCAGGCCACCAATGACGATCTTGGTCCACCACGAGTTGAGCGTGCCGTCAAAGGTGATCAACGTCTGGATGATGCTGAGCACCAGCACCCCGAGCAGGGTGCCGAAGACGTACCCGGAGCCGCCGGTGAGCAGGGTGCCGCCGATGACGACCGCCGCGATCACGTCCAACTCCATGCCCACCGCGATCAGCGGGGCACCCGACAGGGTGTAGAACGACAGCAGGATGCCGCCGATCGCCGAGCAGAGGCCGCTGATCGTGTAGACCGCGATCTTCGTACGGCCCACCGGCAGGCCCATCAGCAGCGCGGACTGCTGGTTGCCGCCGATGGCGTACACGTTGCGCCCGAGCCGGGTGTACGCCAGCACGGCCGCCGCCACGGCCACCACCGCGACGGCGATCAGCGCGCCGACCGAGACGAAGTTCTCGCCGAGGTGGATGCGGTGCTGGGCGGCGCTGGTCCAGAACCCGTCGGTGATCGGGATCGAGGTGGTGCTGATCCAGGTGCACACCCCCCGGGCGAAGAACATCCCGGCCAGCGTGACGATGAAGGGTTGGATGTCGAAGAAGTGGATCACGCAGCCCATCGCGAACCCGAGGATCGGGCCGAGCAGCAACGCGATCACCAGCACCAGGGCGGGGTGCAGGCCGTTGCCCAGCAGGGAGGCCGACACCATCGCGGTCATCGCCACCACCGACCCGACCGACAGGTCGATGCCCCCGGTGAGGATGACGAAGGTCATCCCCACCGCGACGACCAGCAGGAAGCCGTTGTCGATGAAGACGTTGAAGACGACCTGGATGTTGGAGAACGCCTGGTACTGCGAAACACCGATGGAGTACATAACCAGCAGCAGCGCTGCGGTGGCGAGCACCGGCACGTGCCGGGGTGGCACCCGCCACCAGGCACGGCCCGGGCGGGCGGCCAACGGGGTCGTGGTCATGCCGGAACCTGCTCCTTCTCTGTGCCGACCGGCTCCACCGGAGTCACCGGGACGCTGCGCCGACGGCGGAACCGCGCCCGGAAGGCCGGGGCCTGGATGAGACAGACCACGATCACCACGACCGCCTTGAACAGCAGGGACGTCTGCGGGTCGATGTTCATGGCGTACACCGAGGTGGTGAGGGTCTGGATGAGCAACGCGCCGACCACCGTGCCGCCGAGGTAGAACCGGCCGCCGGCCAACGCGGTGCCGCCGATGACCACGGCCAGGATGGCGTCCAGCTCGACCCAGAGCCCGACCGCGTTGCCGTCGGCGCTGGAGACGTTCGCCGTCATCATGAACCCGGCGATGGCCGCGCAGGCGGCGCTCACCACGTACACCAGGAAGGTGATCCGCCGGGAACGGATGCCGGCCAACCGGCTGGCCTCGGCGTTGCCGCCGACCGACTCGATGATCATGCCGAGCGCGGTACGCCGGGTCAGCACCGCCACCAGCAGGGTCACCGCGAGGGCGATGACGATCGCGAACGGCAGGGTCAGCAGGTGCCCCACCCCGATCACCTTGTAGGGCCCGCTGTTGATGGTGATGATCTGCCCTTCGGCGATCAACTGGGCCAGGCCCCGGCCGGCCACCATCAGGATCAGCGTGGCGATGATCGGTTGGATGCCGATGCCGGCGACCAGGATGCCGTTCCAGGCACCGAGCAGCAGGGCCACCCCGAAGCCGAGCGCCACCGCGGTGAGCACCACGCCCAGACTGTTCTGGTCGGGCTGCTCGCTGATGTAGAGGCAGGCCACCGCTCCGGCGACCGCCGCCACCGCACCCACCGAGAGGTCGATGCCGCCGGTGGCGATCACCAGGGACATGCCCAGGGCGACCAGGATCAGCGGGGCGCTGAGCCGGACGATGTCGATCAGGCTGCCGTAGAGGTGGCCGTTCTTCAGCTCGATCGACAGGAAGCTCGGCCGGTAGACGGCGTTCGCGACCAGCAGCAGCACCAGCACCACGAGCGGCCAGAACAGCCGGTGGCTGGTGACGCCCGCAGCGCGGGCCCGTACGGTACTCATGCCGGCACCGACCCTTCCTGGGAGCTGCCGCTGGCGATGACCTGCATGACGCGGGCGGCATCGAGGCTGTCGTCGTTGGTGAGTTCGGTGACCAGCTGCCGGTCGCGCATCACGGCGACCTTGTGGCTGAGCCGCAGCACCTCCTCCAGCTCGGCGGAGATGAACAGCACCGCCATTCCGCCGTCGGACAGCTGCGCCACCAGACGCTGGATCTCGGTCTTGGCGCCGATGTCGATGCCCCGGGTCGGCTCGTCGAGGATCAGCAGCCGGGGTTCGGTGATCAGCCACCGGGCCAGCAGCACCTTCTGCTGGTTGCCGCCGGACAGGTTGCGCACCGGCATCTCCGGATCGGCCGGCCGGATGCTCAGCGCCTTGATCCAGTGCTGGACCAGTTCGTCCTGCCGGCGGCGCGGCACCGGCCGCAGCCAGCCCCGGGCCGCCTGCATGGCCAGGATGATGTTCTCCCGCACCGACAGCTCGCCGACCAGTCCCTCGGTGCGGCGGTTCTCGGAGCAGAACGCGATGTCCCGGTCGATGGCGGCCACCGGGTTGCGGATCGCCACCGGGGCACCGTCCACGGCGAGCCGGCCGGCATCGGCGCGGTCCGCGCCGAAGAACAACCGGGCCACCTCGGTACGCCCCGAGCCGAGCAGGCCGGCCAGGCCGACCACCTCGCCCTGGTGGATGGTGAGGCTGAACGGCGCGACGGAACCGGACCGGCCGAGCCCGTCGGCCGCCACCAGGGGGGTGCCCTGTTCGAGGGCCGCCCGGTCGCCGCCGCTGGTCGCCTCGTCGAGGCGCTCCAGGGCGTCCAGCTCCTTACCGATCATCTTCTCCACCAACGCGATCTGCGGCAGTTCGCTGGTGAGGTACTCGCCGACGAGCCGGCCGTTGCGCAGCACGGTGATCCGGTCGGCGATGGCGTACACCTGGTCGAGGAAGTGGGTGACGAAGATGATCGCGATGCCGTCGTCGCGCAGCTGCCGCATGATCCGCATCAGCTGGGCCACCTCGTCGGCGTCCAGGCTGGAGGTGGGCTCGTCGAGGATCAGCACCCGGGCCCGGATGTCGACGGCGCGGGCGATCGCGACCATCTGCTGCACGGCCAGTGAGTAGTTGCCGAGCAGTTCGCTGACGTCGATGTGCAGGTCGATGCGGGCCAACAGCTCCTGCGCCCGGCGGCGCATCTCGCGCCAGTTGACCGCGCCGAGCCGGCGCGGCTCCCGGCCGATGTAGATGTTCTCCGCCACCGACAGGTTGGGTAGGAGGTTGACCTCCTGGTAGACGGTGCTCACCCCGGCGGCGGTGGCCTGCATCGGGCCGGAGAAGGAGACCTCGTCGCCGTCGAGTGTGATGGTGCCGGAATCGGTGCCGTAGACGCCGGTCAGCACTTTGATGAGGGTGGACTTCCCGGCGCCGTTCTCGCCCATCAGGGCGTGCACCTCACCGGGGAAGAGCCGGAGGTCGACGCCGTCGAGGGCGCGGACCCCGGGGAAGAGCTTGCTGATCGCGGTCATCGTCAGGACCGGATGCCTATCCGACATCCCACCGAACCTTTCCTCGGAAGCGGAGGCCGCCGCGCCGAACGCGGCGGCCTCCGGTCAGATCAGTACTTCCGGTTGGGCAGAGCAGTCTTGGCCTGCTCCTGGGTGAAGGTGGTCTCCTCGGTCTCGACCCGGGCGGGGACCTCCTCGCCGGCCTTGACCTTCTTGGCCAGGTCCATCAGCTGCGGGCCGAGCAGCGGGCTGCACTCCGCGATGAAGTTGAACTTGCCGTCGGCCAGCGCCTGCATGCCGTCCTTGACCGCGTCGATGGTGATGATGGTGATGTCCTTGCCGGGCGTCTTGCCCGCCGCGGTGATCGCCTCCAGCGCACCCAGGCCCATGTCGTCGTTGTGCGCGAAGAGCACGTCGATCTTCGGGTTGGCCTTGAGGAACTGCTCCATGACCTGCTTGCCGCCGGCCCGGGTGAAGTCACCGCTCTGCGAGGCGACGACCTTCAGGTTGGGGTTGGCGGCGATCGCCTCGGCGAAGCCCTTCTTGCGGTCGTTGGCCGGGGCCGAACCGGTGGTGCCCTGCAGCTCCACGATGTTCACCGGGCCGGTCGCGGCCGACTTCTCCTTGACCAGCCACTCGCCGGCGAGCTTGCCCTCCTTGACGAAGTCCGAGCCGATGAAGGTCTTGTAGAGGCTCTTGTCGGCCGAGTCGACGGCCCGGTCGGTCAGGATCACCGGGATCTTGGCGTCCTTGGCCTCCTTGAGCACGGTGTCCCAGCCCGACTCCACCACCGGCGAGAAGGCGATCACGTCGACCTTCTGCTGGATGAAGTTGCGGATCGCCTTGATCTGGTTCTCCTGCTTGCCCTGGGCGTCGTCGAACTTCAGCTCGTAGCCGGCCTCGGTGGCCGACTCCTTGATCGAGTTGGTGTTCGCCGTGCGCCAGCCGCTCTCCGCGCCGACCTGCGAGAAGCCGATGACCAGCTTGCCGCTGCCGCTGCCGCCGCTCTTGTCGTCACCGCCGGTGTCGCTGTTGCCGCAGCCGGCGAGTCCGCCGGCCAGCAGGCCGACGGCGAGCATCGCGCCGAGGCCACGTCGGGTGAGGGTAATACCGGTCTTCGCCATGTGAAGACTCCTTGTACGGGGATGAGGTGGGGGATGGTGCTACTTCGGGAAGGACCGGCCGGACGGCACGCCGGACGGACCGGACCTTCCAGGGGTGGTGCATCGGGTTGCGGTGGATCGACCGGACCGCACGGGGCGGCCGGTGGCGAGGACGGGCGGGGCCGCGGTTACGGCCCCGGTTGCCCGTAGACGTTCTGGTAGCGGTGGTAGAGGGAGTCGATGTCGGCCTGGGCCATCGGCACGGGGGTGCCGAGCGACCGGGCCAGGTGCGCGGTCCGGGCCACGTCCTCGCACATGACGGCGGCCTTCACCGCCGAGCGGGCGTCCCGGCCGATGGTGAACACGCCGTGGTTGCGCATCAGCACCGCCGGTGAGCGGTGCCCGGACAGGGTCGCCACGATGCCCTTGCCGATGTCGTCGCCGCCGATGAGCGCGAACGGACCGACCGGGATCTCGCCGCCGAACTCGTCGGCCTGGGCGGTGAGGTGGCACGGGATCGCCTCGCCGCAGGCGGCCCAGGCGGTGGCGTACCCGCTGTGGGTGTGCACCACGCCGCCGACCTCGGGCATCGCCCGGTAGACGTAGGCGTGGGCGGCGGTGTCGCTCGACGGTGACAGGTCACCGTCGACCACGACCCCGTCGAGGTCGCAGACGATCATGTTGTCGGGCCGCAGGTCGTCGTAGGACACCCCGCTCGGCTTGATCACCATCAGCTCCCGGCCGGGCACCCGGGCCGAGACGTTGCCGGCCGTCCAGGCCACCAGGTTGTAGCGCACCAGCTCGCCGTGCAGGGTGGCCACCTGCTCGCGCAGCCGGGCCACCTCGGCGTCGAGGTCGAGGGTCATGCCGGCACCTCCAGGGGGTGGGTGGTCGGGTCGGCCGTGGGGTTGACGGCGGGGCGGCGGGCCGCGTTGCGGATCGCCCGCAGCCGCAGCAGCACGTCGTCGCCGCCCCGACCGAAGTGGTCGTGCAGCCGGCGGTACTCGGCGTAGAGCGCGTCGTAGGCGCGGGCCCGCTCCGGGTCGGGCCGGTAGACCTCGCGGTCGACCCGGCCCATCGCCGCCGAGGCGGTCGGCACGTCCGGGTACGCCCCGGCCGCGACCGCCGCGTGGATCGCCGACCCGAGGGCCGGACCCTGCGCCGAACCGATGATGCCCAGCGGACGCCGGGTCACGTCGGCGTAGATCTGCATCAGCAGGCTGTTGTTGGTGAGCCCGCCGGCCACGATCAGCTCGTCGACCGGGACGCCCGCCTCGGCGAACGCCTCGATGATCATGCGGGTGCCGTACGCGGTGGACTCCAGCAGCGCGCGGTAGACGTCCGGCGGCCGGGTGGCCAGGGTCAGCCCGACGAGCACCCCGCTGAGGTCGTGGTTGACCAGCAGGGAGCGGTTGCCGTTCCACCAGTCCAGGGCCACCAGGCCGTGTGCGCCGACGGGCTGGGCCGCGGCGGCGGCGGTCAGCTCCTCGTGGGAGGCGAACCCGGCGGGGGCGGCGTGCTTGACGAACCAGCCGAAGATGTCACCGACGCCGCTCTGGCCGGCCTCGTAGCCCCAGGAGCCGGCGCTGATCCCGCCGTCGACCACCCCGCACATGCCGGCGACCTCGGCCCGCTCGGTACCGTTGACCACGTGGCAGGTGGAGGTGCCCATGATGGCGACCAGCCGACCGGGGGTCAGCGCCTGCGCGGCGGCGGCGGTGACGTGGGCGTCGACGTTGCCGACGGCCACCGCGATCCCCTCCGGCAGCCCGGTCCAGGCGGCGGCCTGCGCGGTGAGCCCGCCGGCCCGCGTGCCGAGCTGCGCCAGCGGCCCGTCGATCTTGGCGACGAAGTCGGCGAAGCCGGGGTTCAGCGCGGACAGGTAGGCCGGGGACGGGTAGTGGCCGTCCTGGAGCAGCCCCTTGTAGCCCGCGGTACAGACGTTACGGGTCTCGACGCCGCACAGCTGCCAGACGATCCAGTCGGCTGCCTCGATCCAGCGCTCGGCGCGGGCGTAGACCTCCGGGTCCTCCTCCAGCAGCTGCAGCCCCTTGGCGTACTGCCACTCGGCGGAGATCTTGCCGCCGTAGCGGCCGATCCAGGACTCGCCCCGGGAGTGGGCCAGCGCGTTGATCCGGTCGGCCTGCGGCTGGGCGGCGTGGTGCTTCCACAGCTTCACCCAGGCGTGCGGGCGGGTACGCAGGTCCGGCAGCTCGCACAGCGGCGTGCCGTCGGCCAGGGTGGGCAGCACGGTGCAGGCGGTGAAGTCGATGCCGATGGCGACCACCTGGGCCGGGTCGACGCCGCTCGCGGCGAGCGCGGCGGGTACCGCCTCGCGCAGCACCTCGCGGTAGTCGTCCGGGTCCTGCAGCGCCCAGTCGGCCGGCAGGGGCTGGCCGTCGGCGGCGAGCGTCGTCTCCATCACCGCGTGGCGGTACTCGTGCACCGCCGTGCCCAGCTCGGCGCCGTCGCCGACCCGCACCACCAGCGCCCGACCCGACAGCGTGCCGTAGTCGACGCCGACGACGTACCGGTCCTGCGGGTTCGCGCCTGCATCCATGCCGTTCTCCGTTCAATCGTTGGGGGCAAGTGTTAGCGCTCACATGGAATCCGTCAAGGCGCATCCATGTAACACTGCCGTAACCATCCTGAGCGGCCCCGGCACGGCATCCACCATCACCGCTGCGACCAGCCATCGAGCAGCCGGCATGCGACGACCAGGTGAGCGGTCACATCCCTTCGTCCGGGCCGGCCCTTGACACGCCCGCGCGGGCGGTTCCAGACTTCGGGGCGACCACGTGGCGGGCCGACAGCCGGGCCGGACGGGCGACGACGGATGCCATCCGGCGTCGTCGCCGCCCACCGGCCACCCACGCGGAACGGACCACGGCCTTCGTCCGCGCGGCGGACCACACGGCCTTCGTCGCCACCCGAAGGAGGCCGTGTGCGGATCGTCGACGCCCGGGTCATCGTCACCTGCCCGGGCCGCAACTTCGTCACCCTCAAGATCGTCACCGACGAGGGGGTCACCGGCGTCGGGGACGCCACCCTCAACGGCCGCGAGCTGGCCGTCGCGTCCTACCTGCGCGACCACGTGGTGCCGCTGCTGATCGGGCGGGACCCGGCCCGGATCGAGGACACCTGGCAGTACCTCTACCAGGGCGCCTACTGGCGACGGGGGCCGGTGACGATGAGCGCCATCGCCGCCGTGGACACCGCGCTGTGGGACATCAAGGGCAAGGTCGCCGGCCTGCCGGTCTACCAGCTGCTCGGCGGCCGGTCCCGCGACGGGGTCACCGTCTACGGGCACGCCAACGGCGAGACCGTCGAGGACGTGCTGGTCGAGGTCGCCCGCTACGTCGACCTCGGCTACCGGGCCGTCCGGGTGCAGTGCGGCGTGCCCGGCCTACCCAAGACCTACGGGGTCAGCACCGACAAGCTGTTCTACGAGCCGGCCGACGCGGCCCTGCCCAGCGAGGCCACCTGGTCCACCGCGCGTTACCTCGCGCACGTCCCGACGGTCTTCGCCCGGGTACGCGACGAGTTCGGCCCCACCCTGCGGCTGCTGCACGACGTGCACCACCGGCTCAGCCCGATCGAGGCCGCCCGGCTCGGCAAGAGCCTGGAGCCGTACGCGCTGACCTGGATGGAGGACCCGGTCCCCGCCGAGTTGCCGGAGGGCTTCCGGCTGATCCGGCAGCACACCACCACCCCGGTCGCCGTCGGCGAGGTGTTCAACACCATCTGGGACGCCGCCCAGCTCATCCGGGAACAGCTCATCGACTACATCCGCACCACGGTGGTGCACGCCGGTGGGATCACCCACCTGCGACGCATCTTCGACCTGGCGGCGCTGCACCACGTGCGCAGCGGCTCGCACGGGGCCACCGACCTCTCCCCCGTCTGCATGGCCGCCGCCCTCCACGTCGACCTGGCCATCCCCAACTTCGGGCTGCAGGAGTACATGCGGCACACCGACGCCACCGACGAGGTCTTCCCGCACGGCTACCACTACGCCGACGGCTACCTGCACCCGGCGGAAACCCCCGGCCTCGGGGTGGACATCGACGAACAGGCGGCGGCCCGCTACCCGTACGCCCCGGCGTACCTGCCGGTCAACCGGCTGGAGGACGGCACCGTCCACCCCTGGTGAGCGCGGGACCGCCGGGGACGTCTGGGCATCCACCCCGCCGGGGTCTACCGTACGTACACAGGCGGCCACAGTAGGGTGAGGATGGTGTCATGACGACAGCACGGACCGGCGCGGGCCGGGCCCGGACGGGCCGGCTCCTCGCCACGACAGTCGCGGTGGCGGTGGGTGTGGCCGGCGGCCTGTCCGCCGGGACGCCGGCCCGGGCCGGCTCGAACGGGCAACAGGTCTACTTCGACTGGGGTCCCGCCTGGGGCCGCGCCACCCTCGAGGGCTCCAACAACAACGGGCAGTACGTGACCTCCCCGTCGATCTACCTCGGCGCCACCGGCTACGGGGCGTTGAGCGACTGGTGGTGGAAGGGGTGGGTCACCGTGCACTTCTACTACGCCGACGGGACCAGCCGGGACAGCCGTACCTGCTGGGTACCGACCGAGCAGAGCGGTTCGGACTGGACCTCCTGCTTCTGACGGTCACCGCCGGTCCCGCCGGCGGCAGGAGACCCGGCCCGCGCGCCTGCGGCCACCGCCAGCCACGTCGACGCCACGGTCAGAAGAGGTGAACATGCGGATACCGACGAGAATCGGCAGGATCGCTGTCGGTGCGGCCGTCACGATGGCCGCCGTGACCGCCGCCGCCCCGCCTGCGGTGGCCGGCTCCAACGGTCAGCAGATCGCGTTCAACTACAGCGGCCCGGCCTACGGGTTCGTCTACCTGGAGGGATACAACCAGTCAGGCGACTGGGTCTACTCCCCCTCGATCCCGCTCGACTCGTCCGGCTACGGTCAGCTCTACGGCTGGTGGTGGCGCGGGTTCGTGACCGTCAACTTCTACTATTCCAACGGGACCTGGGCCCGGGGCAGCACCTGCAACGTACCGACCGACCAGTGGGGCGACTGGACCTACTGCTGACCGTGCACCCCACCGGACGGGCGGGGTCAGCGCAGCTGCTTGACGCGGATCAGGTTGCCGGCCGGGTCGCGGAAGGCGCAGTCGCGCACCCCGTACGGCTGGTCGATCGGCTCCTGGACGACCTCGGCGGCACTGGCCTGCACCGTCTCGAAGGTGCCGTCGAGGTCGGGGGTGGCCAGCATGAGCCAGCCGTAGGTGCCCTTGGCCATCATCTCGGCGATAGTCCGGCGTTCCTCGTCGGTGACCCCGGGGTCGACCGCCGGTGGGGCCAGCAGGATCGACGTGCCGGGCTGGCCGGGTGGCCCGACGGTGATCCAGCGCATCTTGCCCGAGCCGACGTCGTTGCGGACCTCGAAGCCGAGGATGTCGCGGTAGAAGACCAGCGAGGCGTCCGGGTCGTCGTGCGGCAGGACGCAGGTGTCGATGGTGAGATCCATGCCGCTCACGCTAGGTGATGATCGTGGCGGGTGCTTCTCGATTCCTGACCGGTCGGGTCACCTGTTTGGTCAGGCACGGCGGCAACTGGGCCGACCCCTGCTCCGCCAGCGTCCGGTAGCTGCTCGGCGGCATGCCGACCAGCTCGGCGAAGCGGGTGCTGAAGGTGCCCAGCGACGAGCAGCCGACCGCGAAGCAGACCTCGGTGACGCTGAGGTCGCCCCGACGCAGCAGCGCCATCGCCCGCTCGATGCGCCGGGTCATCAGATAGGAGTACGGTGACTCGCCGTAGGCGCGGCGGAACTGCCGGCTCAGGTGACCGGCCGACATGTGCACGCCCCGGGCGAGCGCCTCGACGTCCAGCGGTCGGGCGTACTCCCGGTCGATGCGGTCCCGCACCCGGCGCAGCCGGGCCAGGTCGCGGAGCTGCTGGTCGGGGGCGGATCTGCTGCTCACCCCCGTGATCGTGCCACGTCCCGGCGTCCGGCGGGTCGGCCCACGCCGGCCGGATACGCGGTGCTGGTCAGTGGATGCGGCGGCCCCGGGCGTCGGGCACCCCGGACTTGCGGAAGAAGTACGTGTTGACCTGGTCCCGCCACTCGGTCGCACAGCGCAACTGCTCGTCGAGACGCTCGACGACCCGGTCGTACACCGCCTGGTCGATCACCCCGGCGAGCCGGGTCCACCGGTCCCGCATCGCCACCACCTCCGCCACCCCGGAGAAGTGCGTGTCGTAGATGTGCTGGATGACGGTGACGCCGCTGTGCAGGACGTGCGAGTAGGGCACGTGGTGGAAGAACAGCAGCAGCTCGTCCGGGCACCGCTCCAGCGACTCGTACACCTGGGACCAGGGCGGCGGGTACTGCCCGGCGAAACCGGTGCCGGTCGCGCAGGTCCGGTCCACGCCGACGCCGTCACGGTCGGCGAAGTGGTAGGTGCCCCACCGGCTGTACTCGTAGCCGTCCACCCCCGGCCCGTAGTGACCGGCCGGATTGACCATGAAGCCGACCCCCAACGGGGCGGTGTAGCGCTCGTAGGTGCGCCAGGAGTCGTCGAGCACCGCGTGCAGCGTCTCACGGACCAACGCCGGGTCACCCACCGTCGACGCCGGGAAGGTCAGGTCGATCCACTCGTCGAGGATCACGTCGGCCGCCAGGCCCGGATCCCAGGCCAGCCGCCCGAAGGCGTACAGGTTGGCCTGGGCGAGCGGGTGCCCGCACCAGAACGGGTCGTCACCGACGTTGGCGACGGCGACCAGGTCACCACCCCGGTGCGGCCCGGGACCGGGCACGTCCGCCAGCACGTCGGTGACGCTGCGCTCCGCCGGCCCCCACGGCCGGAAGGCCAGCACCTCGTGCCACCAGGGGGCGAGGTAGCACGCGTGCCACTGCTGGCCGGTGTACTCCTGGGTCACCTGCAACTCCACCGCCACCCGGGTGGCCGGCATCGCCGCGATCACCGGCGACACCGGCTCCCGGGGCTGGAAGTCGACCGGGCCGAACTTCACCTGGAGGACGACGTTGTCGGCGAACCGCCCGTCCAGTGGGGCGAAGTGGTCGTACGCGGCGCGGGCCCGGTCGGTCGTCCGGTCCCGCCAGTCCTGCCGGTGGTCGTAGACGAACGCCCGCCAGTGCACCACTGCCCCGTGCGGGGCGAGCGCGGCGGCCAGCAGGTTCGCCCCGTCGGCGTGGTCGCGCCCGTAGCTGAACGGGCCGGGCTGCCCCTCCGAGTCGGCCTTCACCACGTACCCGCCGAAGTCGGGGATGCGCGCGTAGACCCGGCGGGTGGTGCTCTCCCACCAGTCCCGCACGCCGTCGTCGAGGGGGTCGGCGGTGGGCAGGCCACCGAGGACCACGGGAGCGGCGAAGGTCACCGACAGGTGCACCCGGATGCCGTACGGGCGCAGCAGGTCGGCGAGGTCGACCACGTCGTCGAGCCGGTCGGTCAACAGCCGCGCCTCGGTCAGGCCCACGTTGACGTTGTTGACCGAGATCGCGTTGACGCCCATGGCGGCGAGCAGCCGGCCGTACGCCCGCAGCCGGTCCCGGTCGCCGCGCGGGCCGCCGTCGCGCCAGAAGATCGAGCCGCCGGCGTAGCCGCGCTCCACCTGCCCCATCACCGGGTGCACGGCCACGTTGTCCCAGTGGTCGAGCATCCGGCGGCGCAGCGCGGGTCGGTGCGCCCGCGCCGGATGGTCCCCGGTGTGGGCGGCCTCGCCGAGCCGGACCAGGTGGAACAGCCCGTACAGCAGCCCGGCCGGGGCGTCGGCCAGCACCACCGTCACGTCGTCGACCCGGGTCAGCAGGAACCCCTCGTCGCCGAGCGGCCCGTCGGGGGCCGGGACCGCCGTGACGGCGGCCGGCACCGCCGACGGCAGCGGTCCCGGGTCACGCAGGGCGAGCACCAGGTCGACGGGGTCGACCGCCGACGCGCCGTCGGTGCCGGTGCCGGTGCCGGTGCGGTCCACCCGTCCGCCGTGTGCGGCGCAGGCCTGCGCCACCTCGGCGAAGACCGTGTCGACCAGCAGACCGTCGCCGTGCACCAGCACCCGGCGTACGCCGAGGGGCCGCCACGCCTCCGGCGGCAGCCAGGCGGGATGCGGCCGGGGTTCCCCGGCGCCGCTCACTCCGGCCGGGACGGTGACGGGCCTGGTCATCCGGTGAAGTCCTTCCGCACGATGTCGGTCATCGCCGTGGCGACCCGCAGGTACGCCACGACGAACAGCACGGCCAGCAACGCCAGCAGCGCCTCGGAGAAGAGCACGGTGAGCGCCGCGGCGGCGGCCAGCAACAGCAGGTTGCCGACGGTGACGCCCGGGGTGCGGATCAGGAAGTGCACCGCCAGCCGCAGCACGTCGCGGGTGCGGAAGGTGAACAGCGAGGCGATCACCAGGGCGTTGCCGCCGATCAGCACGAGCAGCACGCCGAGCCCGACCAGCGGCACCGCCCAGCCGGCCGGGACGCCCGCGGCGGACAGGTGGGTGAGGTTGACCCCGAGGACGGTCAGCCACAGCAGCAGCGGCACCCAGAGCCGCAGCACCTGCGGCAGGTTGGCCCGGTAGCCCTGCCAGAACCGGGCCGCGGGATGCAGGTCGGTCAGGTCGGGGCGTTGGTGGTGCAGGGCGTACAGGGCGGCGGAGACCGCCGGGCCGACGGGGAGCAGGCAGACCGCGACCAGCGGCAGGTTGCTGGCGTCCCGGCCGAGCAGGAGCAGCGGGACCAGTCCGGGCAGGGTGACCAGTGCCAGCAGCAGCCCGACGACGAGCACCGTGTAGATCGACGCGGCGGCCCGCGACAGTGGACCGTCGCCGAACTCCCGCCAGGGCTGCGCGCTCACGACCGCTCGTCCCGGTTCGTCGGCGGGGTGCGCTCGGTGGGGCCGCCGAGCAGCCGGGCCTCGTCCCACCACGGCGGGGTCTCGTCGCGCACCGCCGCCAACTCGACCAGGGTGACCTCGTGCCGGGCCAGGGTGAGGTCGAGGTCGACCCGGCCGGCGGTGACCGGCAGGGCCCGGTGGGAGCGGGCCGGCTCGGCGGCCTCCCGCAGGCTGTCCAACTGCCCTGGGCGGGGAGACCGGGGACGGCCCATCTCGCTCCAGGCGGTCCAGGCGTTACCGGCCTCCTCGCTGACCGACGAGCGGAGCAGGAACACCGACGAGGCACCGGGCGGGCCCACCGGCACCGACAGGGCCAGCGGGTGCCGGTCGGGCACCGGCGTGTGGCCCGTCACGTCCACCGGCGCCCAGGCCAGCACGGCGACCCGGCCGTCGGCATGCCGGGTGACCAGGTGGTCCGCACCGCGCGCCAGCACCTCGTCGCCGAGGCGGGCCATGAAGGCGTACAGGTGGTAGGTGGGTTTCTTGATCTGCCGGTGGGTGAGCAGGCCGAACCCGCCGTGGAACAGCGCGGTCGGCACCCCCGTCTCCTCGAACATGTCGCTGAACGTCCAGTACGAGAAGGAGTCGACCAGGTCACCGCCGGCCGCCAGCACCGGGGCGAGGTACGCGGCGTGGAAGGCCGTGTCGTGGATCGGGTTGTCCGGCCGGTAGGAGGAGTTGAACTCGGTGATGTGCACCGGCAGCTCCGCCAGGGCGGTGCCGTACAGATGCCGCCGGGGCGCGGCGAACTGCTCCAGCAGCGACGACGCCGGGGCCAGCGTCTGGTGGGTGCCGAAGGGTACGTGCTGGGCGGGACCGGAGGTGTAGGCGTGCCGGCTGACGAAGTCGACAGGCACGCCGCGTGCGGCGACGAAGTCGGCGAAGGGTTCCAGCCAGTCGTCCGCGCCGGGTGAGATGGCCGGGCCGCCGACCTGCAACCCGGCGTCGACCTCCTTGACCGCGTGCGCGGTGACCTCGTAGAGGCGGTGGTAGGCGTCCCGGTCCGCACCCTGCCAGAAGTCGGGCAGGTTGGGCTCGTTCCACACCTCGATCGGCCAGCCCCGCACCTCGTCGAGGCCGTACCGGTCGACCAGGTGGGCCACCGTGGCGCGGACCAGGTCGGCCCACTCCGACCAGCAGCGGGGTGGGGTGACGTTGCCCTGCCACCAGAACACCGTCTGCTCGCCGGAGGCCAGCGCCTCGGGCATGAAGCCCAACTCCACGAAGGGTCGGACGCCCAGCCCGAGGTAGGCGTCGACGACCTGGTCGACGTACGTGAAGGAGTGGTGCACCCGCCGTTCGCCGCCGTGCCGGTAGGGACGGTGGACACCGACGCCGTCGCTGAGCAGGCCGTGCCCGCGGATGTGCCGGAAGCCGATGTCCTGCTGGATCAGGGCCAGCGAGTCCTGGTAGTCGCGGCGCAGGGCCAGCTCGAAGCGCCCGGTGCCGACACAGTGCCGCCAGGCGTCGGTGAGCCGCCCCACGGGCTGGGCGGGAACGGTGATCCGCATCGTGGTCGTCCTCCGGTGGTCGCCGCGTCGGTGACCGGTCCGGCCGGGCCCGTGGCAGGGCCCGGCCGGACCGGGTCGGACCGGGTCGGTCAGCCGTTGTCCTTCTCGAACCGCTCGTGCGCCTTGTTGACCAGGCCGATGTACTGGTCGGCGTTCTTGGCCTTCAGCTCACCGACGTAGGCGTCCCACTCGGTGAGGGGACGCTGGCCGAGGATGAACTTCAGCGTGTTCTGCACGACGTGGTCCTTCAGCGGGGTCTCCCACAGCGACGCCTGCTCCCGCTCCTCGTCGGTGAGCGGGGCCGGCGGGTCCACCGGCAGCGGCGTCCGGGCGTTCATCACCTTCTGGAACTCCATCTCCTCCGGCGAGAAGAACGACTGCACCAGGTCGAGCTTGCCGCCGTAGGAGAACACCCCGTTGCCGAAGCCGAAGTCCTTCTGCAGGTGCTTGCTGCCCTTGGGGTTGAGCCCGATCATGTCGACGTCGGGGTTCAGGGTGTACTTGCCAGCGGCGTCCCTGGTGAAGGTGGTGCCCTCGACGCCCCACTTGGCGAACTCCTCGCCGGCCTCGGAGTAGTACAGCCAGTCGATGAACTGCATCATCGCCACGAAGTTCTTGCTGTCCCGGGCCTTCTTGGAGATCATGATGCCGTTCTCCAGCCGGCTGGCCGGGTTGATCTCGCCGGCCGGGCCGACCAGCAGCGGGATCTTCGTCAGCTTGGCGTTCGGCAGGGTCTTGGCCAGGTCGGGGCGGTAGTCGTTGACCAGGGTCTGGGCGTTGCTGCCGATGACGAAGGACTTGCCGTTGGCGAGCTTCTGCCTGGCCTGCTCATCGGTCTGGGTGAAGCTCTCCGGGTCGAGCAGCTTCTCGGCGACCAGCTTGTTGAGGTAGACGATCACCTGCTTGTACTGCTCGGTGGCGCCGGTGTAGACGAACTTCTTCGCCGCCGGGTCCCAGGTGGCGGGGTTCCAGCTCCAGCCGGTCCGGAGGCCGTGCGCGGCGCCGACGATGCTCAGCAGCTCACCGCCCGGGTTCGGCTTGCTCCACCGGTCCGAGTACGGGTACGAGTCGGGGTAGCGCGCCTTCATCGCCTTGAGCACGGTGTACAGCTCGTCCCAGGTCTTGGGGATCTGGAGGTTGAGCTGCTGGAGGATGTCGGTACGCACCGCGATCGAGTACTCCGCCCACGGCTTCTCGTGCAGGCCGGGCAGCAGGTAGAACTTGCCGTCGGACTGTCGCAGCGTGTCGAACTCCGGTTGGAGGTTCCACTTGGCGATCTTGTCCTTGAGGTTGGGCATCAGGTCCAGGTAGTCGCTCACCGGCAGGATCGCGCCGGAGGAGACGAAGGCGTTCTCCTGCGGGTGATAGGTCTTCGGCATGATCAGTGGGGCGTCGCCGGCACCGATCAGCAGGCTGCGCTTCTGCTCGTAGTCGCTCAGCGGCACGGCAACCGGGGCGAGCTTGACGTTGGTCCGCTTGGTCAGCTCCGACCAGAACAACCAGTCGTCCTTGAGCGGATAGTTCGGATGGTTGTTGTAGAGGATGGAGAAGGACAGCGGTTCGGTGGCCTTGAACTGCTTGTCGATCCCGTAGTCGGCCATCGCGCCGGCCCGGTTGCCGTCGAGGTTCTTGGCCTCCGGGGCGTCATCGGAGCAGGCCCCGACGAGGGTGAGGGTGAGCAGCCCGGCAGTGGCTATCGCCACGCGGCGCCACGTCCTGTGGAACATGGCTCGTCCTTTCGATCGGGTGGTGTGGGGGTGCGGTGGAGTGGAACGGTCGGGCTACCCCTTGACCGCGCCGAGCATCACGCCGGACACGAAGAACCGTTGGATGAAGGGGTAGACCGCGAGGATCGGCAGGGTGGTGAGCACGATGGTCACGGCCTGGATGGTGGCCGCCGCCTGCACCGCGTCGGACTCGGCGACACCGCCTGCCGACTGCGCCCCGGTCGCCCCGGCGATGAGGTTGCGCAGGTAGACCGTGACCGGGAGCAGGTCCTGCTGGTCCAGGTAGAGGAACGCGGTGAACCAGGAGTTCCAGAAGGACACCGCGTAGAACAGCAGCATCGTGGCGATGATCGCCTTGGACAGCGGCAACACGATCCGCAGCAGGGTGCCGTACGTACTGAGCCCGTCGACGGCGGCGGCCTCCTCCAACTCGACCGGCAGGCTCTCGAAGAACGCCTTCATCACCAGCAGGTTGAACACGTTGATCGCGTTGGGCAGCACCACCGCCCAGATGCTGTTCTTCATCCCCAGGCTGGTGATGAGCACATAGTTGGGGATCAGCCCGCCGGAGAAGAACATGGTGAACACGGCGATCCCGACGAGCACCCCACGCCCTCGGAGCTGGTGCTTGGACAACACGTACGCGTAGCAGGTGGTCAGCACGATCGAGATGGCGGTGGCCACGACGGTGTAGACCACGGTGTTGCGGTAGTTGGTCCAGAACATCGGGTCGGACATCACCAACCGGTAGGCGGTGAGGTTGAAGCCCTGCGGGACGAGGTTGACCCGGCCCGCGATGATCGGCGCCTCGTCGCTGAGCGACCGGGCCACGATGTTGACGAACGGGTAGAGCGTCACGATCACCACGAGGGTCAGCACGACCCCGTTGACCGCCTGGAACACCCGGTAACCCCGGGTCGGCCGGATGCCCCGCGACCGGCGGGCCCGCGCGGGTGGTGTCGTCTTCGGGCCGGCCGTGCCGGGGGCCACGGTCACCACAGGCTCGTCCCGACCGTACGCCGGGAGATGGTGTTCGCCCCGAGGACCAGGATCAGCCCGATCACCGCCTCGAACAGGCCGATGGCGGCGGCGTAGCTGAAGTTGCTCGACTCGAAGCCCAACCGGAACAGGTACGTGGAGATCACGTCGGCGGTCGGGTACGTCAACGGGTTGTACAGCAGCAGGATCTTCTCGAACCCGACGGCCATGAAGGTGCCGATGTTGAGGATCAGCAGGGTCACCATCGTCGGCCGGATCCCGGGCAGCGTGACGTGCCAGGTCTGCCGCCACCGGTTGGCCCCGTCGATGCGGGCCGCCTCGTAGAGGTTCTCGTCGATGGTGGTGAGTGCCGCCAGGTAGAGGATCGTCCCCCAGCCGACGGTCTGCCAGACCTCCGAGGAGACGTAGATGGCCCGGAACCAGCCCGGCTGCTGCAGGAACGGCACGCCCTCCCCGCCGAGACCCCGGACCAGCTGGTTGACCGAGCCGTCCATCGACAGCAACTGCATCACCATCGCCGCGACGATCACGATGGACAGGAAGTGCGGCAGGTAGGACACCGACTGGACGAACCGCTTGAGCCGGCGGGCCCGGACCTCGTTGAGCAGCAGCGCCAGCACGATCGGCAGTGGGAAGCAGAACAGCAGGGTCAGCGTGCCCAGGACCAGGGTGTTGGTGAACACCTGCCAGAAGGTGGGGTCGGCGAGGAACAGCCGGAAGTACCGCAGGCCCACCCAGTATTCGCCGAAGACGCTGCCGCCGGGGCTGAACCGGCGGAACGCGATCACGTTGCCGATCATCGGCAGGTAGCGGAACACCAGGAAGAACAGCAGCGGCACGACGGCCAGCGAGTAGAGCTGCCAGTCCCGACGCAGGGACCGCCGCCAGGAGCGTCGGCGACGGCGTCGCGGGGCCGGGTTCGCCGCTGCCTGTCCCGGGGCCGCCGGGGGCGGCCGTAACGTCTCGGATGTCATCCTCGGCCTCCTATCCGGCGTGCGGGCCGGTCGCGACGGGCTCGACCCGTACCGACGTGAGCAGGTGCCGCTGGACGCCGACCTGACGTTCGTCGCCGGTCAGGCGCAGCGGCAGGGCCGCCGCGGTGTCGCCGCTGGAGCGGCCGAACCGCAGCTCGACGTCGCCGGGTTCGACGATGCGCCGGCCGTCGCGCCCGGTGAACGAGGTGAGGTCGGCCGGCACGGTGAAGCTGACGTGCGCCGCCGCGCCGGGGTCCAGCGGCACCCGGGCGAAGCCGACCAGCCGGACCACGGGCCGGGTGGTCTGCGCCACCGGGTCGTGCAGGTAGAGCTGGACCACCTCGGTGCCGGCCCGGTGCCCGGTGTTGCGCACGGTGATCCGTACCGTCGTCTCGCCGTCGACCGGCCAGGCCGGCGGCCCGTCGGCCGGCCCGACGCCCGGCACCACCGGGTCGGTCCACGCGAAGGTGGTGTAGCTCAACCCGTGGCCGAACGGGTACGCCGGGGTGGGGTCGATCGAGGAGACCTCGGAGCGTCGGCCCAGCGGCGGCGTCAGGTAGGTGCCCGGCAGGCCACCCGCGTCGCGGGGGACGCTGACCGGTAGCCGCCCGGACGGGTTCACCGCACCGGTGAGCACCTCGGCGAGCGCCTGCCCGCCGCGCTGGCCGAGGAAGAACGCCTGGACGACGGCGGCGGCCCGGTCGTGGTCGGGGCCGAGCGCGTAGGGCCGGCCGGTCATCAGCACCAGGACCACCGGCGTGCCGGTGTCGAGCACGGCCCGGACCAGGTCGGCCTGGACGCCGGGCAGCCGCAGGTCGTCGGCGTCGCAGCCCTCGCCGGAGGTGCCCCGGCCGAACATGCCGGCGCGGTCGCCGACGGCGAGCACGCACACGTCGGCCGCCGCCGCCGCGGCGACCGCCGCCGGGATGCCGGAGGTGTCCCCGTCGGTGATGGCGCAGCCCGGCTCGTGCACGAGGCCGGGAACCAACCGGGTGAGTTCGTCGCGCAGCGAGGGGATCTCCAGGCCCAACCCGTGCTCCGGGTGCCGGACGCCGACGTGGTTGGGGAAGGAGTAGCAGCCGAGCAGGGCCATCGGGTCGTCGGCGACCGGGCCGACCAGGGCGACCCGCAGGTCGGGGGCGAGCGGCAGCGCGCCGTCGTTGCGCAGCAGCACCACCGACTCGCGGGCCAGCCGGACGGCGACGTCCCGGCTGGTCTCGTCGTCGAGGCGTAGGTTTTCCACGTCCTCGGGCAGTTCGTGCCAGTCCGCGTCGAGCAGCCCCAGCTCGATCTTCTGGATCAGCACCCGGCGCAGCGCGCGGTCGATCAGCGCCTCGTCGACCTCGCCGGCCCGCACCGCCGCCACCAGCGGTTCGCCGAAGGCGTCCACGGTGGGCAGTTCCACGTCGATGCCGGCGCGCAGGGCGAGTCGGGCGGCGTCGGCGGCGTCGGCGGCCACCCCGTGCAGGGTCTCCAGGAACCGCACCGCGAAGTAGTCGGCGACGAGGGTGCCGGTGAACCCCCACTCGTCACGCAGCAGCCGGGTGAGCAGCCCTTCGTCGGCGGCGACGGGCAGGCCGTCGATCTCGGCGTACGAGTGCATCACCGAGCGGGCCCCACCGAGGCGCAGCGCCATCTCGAACGGCGGCAGGATGACGTCGGCCAGCTCCCGGTGGCCCATCGACACCGGGGCGAGGTTCCGGCCGCCCCGGGAGGCGGAGTAGCCGGCGAAGTGCTTGAGGGTGGCGACGACACCGGCCCGTTCCAGGCCCCGCACGTACGCCGCACCGGTCGTCCCGACCAGGTAGGGATCCTCGCCGATGGTCTCCTCGGTGCGTCCCCACCGGTAGTCCCGGGTGACGTCGAGTACCGGGGCGAGTCCCTGGTGGACGCCGGCGGCCCGCATCGACCGGCCGATCCGACCGGCCATCTCCTCGACCAGCGCGGGGTCGAAGGACGCGCCCCAGCCCAGCGGGGTCGGATAGACCGTGGCCCGCCAGGCGGCGAACCCGGTGAGGCACTCCTCGTGCACCTGGGCCGGGATGCCGAACCGGCTCGCCGCGGCGATCTGCGCCTGGGAGGCGGCCAGCGAGCGGGCGCCCACGACGGGGTCGACCGGCGCGGTGCCGAACGGTCGGGTCAGTTGCCCGAGCCCGTACCGGATGATGTCACTCCACGGCGGGGCCCCGTCGATCATGTCGGCCTGGTGCGGGGCGACCCCCTCGCCGGAGGCCTCCGCGCCGACCCAGACCCCGACGAGCTGGGCGATCTTCTCCTCCAGCGACATGACCGGGACCAGCGCGTCGGCCCGTTGCGCGGGTGAGCGTCGCGGATCCCGCCACGGCTGGGTGTCCTGGGGCGTCGGGCCGTCGTCGACGGGCACCTGACTTCTCATGCCACACCTCTCACCATCGACCGCTCCCCCGCCCGCGCCGAACTGACCGACGCGGTGTGCCGGCGGAGGGTTCGAAAATTTCGTAAACAGCGCGTTACCTTTTTCGGGCAACTTAGGAGGCATCCCGGAGACTGTCAAGGGTCTCAAATGCGACATCCGGGAGCGCTCCTCCCGCAAAGGGCATTCACCCCCGTCAAAATCTTCCATCGACGCCGATCCCGCTTTCGCAGCCGACGTGCTAGAGTCCTCCGAAACTTTCGGAAGTGCCTGGTGAGGCTTCGATGACCGCGTCCCGCCCGCCCACCCCACAGTCCTCGGCCACCATCGCCACCATCGCCGAGGAGGTCGGCGTCTCCGTGGCGACCGTCTCGAAGGTGCTCAACGGGCGTGCGGACGTCGCCGCAGAGACCCGGGCGCGGGTCGAGGAGAGCCTGGAGCGCCACCGGTACCGCCGTCGCATCCGCCGGCAGTCGCCCGGCATCGACCAGATCGACCTCGTCTTCCACGAGTTCAACTCCGGCTGGGCGATGGAGATCATGAGCGGGGTGGAGGCGGTGGCCAGCGCCGCCGGGCTCGGCATCGCCATCTCCCAGCTCGACGGGGAGCACCGGCCCGCGCCCCGCCGGTTGGACGCCCTGATCGCCCGCCGGCCGCTGGGCCTGCTCTTCGTGCTCTGCCACCCGACCCCGTCCCAACAACTCCTGCTGGCCGAGCACCGCATCCCGTTCGTGGTGGTCGACACCGACAGCGCGACCTCGGCGTCGGTGCCGACCGTCGGGTCGAACAACTGGAACGGCGGCCTGTTGGCCACCCGGCACCTGATGGAGTTGGGACACCGGCGGATCGCCGTCATCTCCGGCCCCCGGGACGTGCTGTGCAGCCAGGCCCGCGCCGCCGGCTTCCGCTCCGCGCACGACCAGTTGGGGCTGGCCGTGGACGTCGACCTGGTGCGCTACGGCAGCTTCTACGTCGACGGCGGGCACGCCCACGGGTTGGAGCTGCTGGCCGGGCCCGACCGGCCCACCGCGATCTTCGCCGGCTCCGACCTGCAGGCCATCGGCGTGCTCCGGGCCGCCCGCCAGCTCGGCCTGCGGGTGCCCGACGACCTCTCGGTGATCGGGTACGACGACCTGCCGGTGGCCGGTTGGACCGACCCGCCGCTGACCACCGTGCACCAACCGCTGCGGGACATGGCCGGCACCGCCACCCAGATGCTGCTGGAGCTGGCCCGGGGTGGCTCCGTCGCGACCAGCCGGATCGACCTGGTGACCGAGCTGGTCGTCCGGGAGAGCACCGCACCACCCGCCACCACCCGCCCCTGACCACCCGAGGAACCCATGTCTGCCACCGAAGACCTGCGGCGGTACACGCCGGCTGTCGTCGAGCCCGCCGACTTCGACGCGTTCTGGCGTACCACGCTCGCCGAGGCGACCGTCCGGCCGGTGCTCGTCGACGTCCGCCCACACCGGACCGACCTGCGCCTGGTCGACACCTGGGACGTCACCTTCGCCGGTTTCGCCGGTGACCCGGTGCGGGCCTGGTACACCCGCCCGGCCGGAATCGACGCCGCGCTGCCCGCCGTGGTCGAGTACGCCGGTTACGGGCGCGGCCGGGGCCTGCCGCACGAGCGGCTGACCTGGCCGGTGGCCGGGTACGCGCACCTGCTGATGGACAACCGGGGCCAGTCCGGGCTGCACGGCGCGGGCGACACCCCGGACCCGCACGGGGCGTCCGGTGGCCCGTGGCCCGCCACCTGGGGCATCCTCGACCCGTACGACTACCACTACCGTCGGCTGATCACCGACGCGGTCCGGGCGGTCGATGCCCTGCGCGCGCTGCCCGGGGTGGACCCGGCCCGGGTCGCCGCCGTCGGCAACAGCCAGGGCGGCGGGCTGGCCCTGGCGGTCGCCGGCCTGCGCGACGACCTCGCGGCGCTGCTGACCACCGCGCCGTTCCTCTGCGACGTCCAGCGCGGGATCGAACTGACCGACGCCGCCCCGTACGGCGAGATCGCCAGGTACCTGGCGGTGCACCGGCAGGTCGAGGAGGCTGTCCGGCACACGCTGTCCTACGTCGACGGGGTGACCTTCGCCCGACGGGCCACCGCGCCCGCGCACTTCGGCATCGGCCTGCGCGACAACGTCTGCCCACCGAGCACCGGCTTCGCCGCCTACAACCAGTACGGCGCGGCGAACGGTCGGGAGGGGACACCGGCGCGGCAGCTGCACACCTACCCGTTCAACGGCCACGAGGGTGGCGAGGCGTGGCAGGTCGAACGGCAACTGCGCTGGCTCGACGCGCTGCTGGTGGGGGGCACGGAGCACGCGGCGCGGTGACCGGCGGTCGGCCCGCCCGAGCCCGGTCGCCGCGTCCCGCCCCCGGCACCCGGAGGGTGGTTCGTCCGGTCGGCAGCCCACCCGGGCATCGTCACTCACCGATGTTGCTGATGTTAGCGATAACACGATATGGTGCATCCCGGCGGGAGCGCAGGGCACGCTCCGGCTGCGGGTCACCGGTTCGTCCACGTCGCGACCGGCGGCCAGCGGCACCTCACGGCGTCCACGACCAGTGACGAGTCCGGGATCCTGGCCGTTGCGCGCGGCGCACCGTCCGCCCATCACCCCATGCAGATCCGCCGGGAAGCGGTGGTCAGTCCGCCCCGCGAGCCGGCGTCCGGGTGGTGCCGACGCACTCCTTCGTCCACCAGCCGGACGAGACGGCGACCCCCGGGACGGTCGCCGTGCTGCACCGTCCGCACCGCCACCCCAGGGAGTTTTCATGAGCGGCACGAGCTGCCCGAACGCCGGGCCACCCCCGTCCGACCGATCCCACCTCGTCGACGCCGCCCCCGCCGGCCGACGCCTGCCCACCATGCGTCGGGGCCTGCGCCTGCTCGGCCTGGCCACCGCGGCCCTGGTGGCCGCGGTCGCCACCGGGTCCGTGGTGACCGCACCCGCCGCCGCCGAGTCCAACGGCGGGGTACGGGTGATGCCCCTCGGCGACTCGATCACCGACGGGTTCAACGTCCCCGGCGGCTACCGCATCGAGCTGTGGCAGCGGCTGGTCGCCGACGGCTACCGGGTCGACTTCGTCGGGTCGATGTTCAACGGTCCGTCCAACCTGGGCGACCACGACCACGAGGGCCACTCCGGCTGGACCATCGCCCAGATCGACGCCAACGTGGTGAACTGGCTGCGTAACACCACCCCGCGCACGGTGCTGCTGCACATCGGCACCAACGACATGTACAACGCCTCCGGCGCCCCGGCCCGGCTCTCCACCCTGATCGACAAGATCACCAACACCGCGCCGAACGCGGACGTCTTCGTCGCCACCATCATCCCGCGCAACGGCACCGAGTCGGCGGTGCGCACCTTCAACGCGGCGATCCCCGGGATCGTGCAGAGCAAGGTCACCGCCGGCAAGCGGGTGCACCTGGTGGACATGTTCAGCGCGGTGGGCACGGCCGACCTGGCCGACGGCATCCACCCCAACGCCACCGGCTACCGCAAGATGGCCACCACCTGGTACAACGCCCTGCGCGCCGTGCCCGGCAGCCTCGGCGGTAACACGCCGACCACCCCGCCGCCGACCACGCCCCCGCCGACCACTCCGCCGCCCACCACGCCCCCGCCGACGACGCCCCCGCCCACCACGCCCCCGCCGTCGGCAGGTTGCCGGGTCGGGTACACGGTCAACGCCTGGAACTCCGGTCTCACCGCCTCCATCAGCGTCACCAACACCAGCAGCACGGCGGTCAACGGCTGGGCGCTGGAGTTCACCCTGCCCGGTGGGCAGACCATCACCAGCGGCTGGAACGCCACCTACACGCCCACGAGCGGGGCGGTGACCGCCCGCAACGTGTCCTACAACGGCACCATCGCGCCGAACACCTCGGTCGACGTCGGCTTCCAGGCCACCCACACCGGCAGCACGGCCCGACCGTCCTCGTTCACGCTCAACGGCACCGCCTGCACGGTCGCCTGACCGCCGTCCGGCACCGGGGTGACCGCACCCCGGTGCCGGACTGCTCCCGACCCTCCGACTCCCACCACCCCAGTAGGAGTACCGCATGCCATTGAACAGAAAGTTGCCGGCCCGGCTGGCTCTGGCCATCGGCCTGATCGCCGCCGGGACAGCCGTCGCCCTACCAGCCGAGGCCGCCGCGGCCGGCTGCACGGTCGACTACACCGTCTCGTCCGAGTGGGGTGGTGGCTTCGGCGCGAACGTGGCCATCACCAACCTGGGTGACCCGATCAACGGCTGGACCCTGACCTGGTCGTACGCGGCCGGGCAGCAGGTCACCCAGGCGTGGAACGCCACCGTCACGCAGTCGGGGGCGGAGGTGACCGCCCGCAACGTCAGCTACAACGGCACCATCGCCACCGGTGCCAACGTGTCGTTCGGGTTCAACGGCTCGTGGAACGGCAGCAACCCGAAGCCGACGAGCTTCACCCTCAACGGCACCGTGTGCAACGGCGGCCCGAACCCCACCACCCCGCCGCCGACCACACCCCCGCCGACCACCCCGCCGCCGACCACACCCCCGCCCACCACGCCACCACCGACCACCCCGCCGCCGACCACGCCGCCCCCCACCACCCCGCCGCCGGGGCAGTGGCCGCCCTCGTCGACCTTCGCCAACCCGGTGCTCTGGCAGGACTTCGCGGACATCGACATCCTGCGGGTGGACGACACCTACTACTACTCCGCGTCGACCATGCACTACTCCCCCGGCGCTCCGGTGCTGCGCTCCTACGACCTGGTCAACTGGGAGTTCGCCGGGCACTCGGTGCCCAAGCTGGACTTCGGCCAGAAGTACGACATGACCGCCGGGCGCGGATACGTCCGGGGCATCTGGGCGTCGTTCCTGGGCTACCGCAAGAGCAACAAGACGTTCTACTGGGGCGGCTGCATCGACTTCAACAAGACCTACATCTACACCGCGCCGTCGGCCGAGGGACCCTGGACCAGGCACACCACCCTCGACCAGTGCTACTACGACGCCGGCCTGCTGGTCGACGACAACGACACCATGTACGTGGCGTACGGCAACACGAACATCAGCGTCGCCCAGCTCTCCGCCGACGGGAAGACCCAGGTCCGCTCGCAGCAGGTGTTCACCACCCCGTCGAACGTGGGCACCCTGGAGGGGGCCCGGTTCTACAAGCGCAACGGCAGCTACTACATCTTCCTCACCCGACCGGCCAACGGGCAGTACATCCTCAAGGCGTCCAGCCCGTTCGGGCCGTACACCATGCAACAGGTGCTGCTGAACCTGCCCGGACCCATCGCCGGCGGTGGCGTGCCGCACCAGGGTGGCATGGTGCAGACGCAGAACGGTGACTGGTACTACATGGGGTTCGTGGACGCCTACCCCGGCGGCCGGGTGCCCGTGCTCGCCCCGGTCACCTGGAACGCCAGCGGCTGGCCCGTCCTCCAGCTGGTCAACAACACCTGGGGTGCCTCCTACCCGTACCCGAACGTGCCCCGACCACCACGCCAGGTCAAACCCATGATCGGGACCGACACGTTCGCCGGCACCACCCTCGGCCCGCAGTACGAGTGGAACCACAACCCGGACAACACCAAGTGGTCGGTCAACGACGGCCTGCGGTTGCAGACCGCCACGGTGACCAACGACCTCTACAATGCCCGCAACACGCTGACCCACCGGATCCAGGGTCCCCGGTCCACCGCGACCATCGAACTCGACTACTCCACCATGCGCGACGGTGACCGCAGCGGCCTGGCGATGCTGCGCGACCAGTCGGCCTGGATCGGCGTACGCCGGGACAACGGCGCGACCCGGGTGGCCGTGGTCAACAACCTGACCATGGACAGCAACTGGAACACCACCAACACCGGCACCGAGGTCGCCGGGGCCGGTATCTCCGGCGGTAAGATCTGGCTGCGGGTCAACGCCGACATCAGTCCCGGCTCGGGTCGGCAGGCCCGCTTCTCGTACAGCACCGACGGGGTGAACTTCACCTCGCTCGGTCCCGCCTTCACCCTCAACAACGCCTGGCAGTTCTTCATGGGCTACCGGTTCGCCATGTTCAACTACGCCACCAGTTCCCTCGGTGGCGCGGTGACCGTCCGGAAGTTCGACCTGGCCAAGTCGTAGGACCCGTCCCTCCTCGCCGGCCGACCACCCCCGTGGTCGGCCGGCGAGGCGTATCCCCCACCTCCGACAGGAGCACCCCCATGTCCGCCTCACACCACCCCCGCTCGGCCGTCCCGCCGTACCCGCACCCGCCCGCCACCGCACCCCGCACCGACCTGCCGCCCGCCCGCCACCCCGGCCGGGCCCGGACGGCGGCGCTGATCGTGCTGACCCTGCTGGCCACCCTGCTGACCGCCGCCGCCCCGGCCGGGGCGGCCCCCGCCGTCCGGGTCACCAACCCGCTGGTCGCGCAGCGCGCCGACCCGCACATCGTGCGGCACACCGACGGCTACTACTACATGACCGCCACCGCCCCCGAGTACGACCGGATCGTGCTGCGCCGGGCCACCACCCTCCAAGGCCTGTCCACCGCACCGGAGACCGTCATCTGGCGGCGGCACACCAGCGGGATCATGGGCGCGCACATCTGGGCCCCGGAGATCCACTTCATCGACGGCCGGTGGTACGTCTACTTCGCCGCCGGCGCCACCGACAACGTCTGGGCGATCCGGATGTACGTCCTGGAGGGCACCGGGGCGAACCCGCTGACCGCCAGTTGGGCGGAGAAGGGGCAGATCCGTACCCCCTGGGAGACCTTCGCCCTGGACGCGTCGACGTTCGTCACCAACGGTGTGCGCTACCTGATCTGGGCGCAGGCCGAACCGGGCATCGCCACCAACTCCAACCTCTACATCGCCCGGATGGCGAACCCGTGGACGCTCAGCGGCACCCCCACCCGGATCGCCGTGCCGACCCTGGAATGGGAGATGCGCGGCGGGGTGAAGGTCAACGAGGGGCCGACCGTGCTGCAACGCAACGGCCGGATCTTCCTCACCTACTCGGCCAGCGCCACCGACGCCAACTACTGCCTCGGGCTGCTGACCGCGTCGGCCGGCAGTGACCTGCTCCGGGCGTCGTCCTGGGTGAAGTCGCCGCAACCGGTCTTCACCAGCAACGCCGCGACCGGCCAGTGGGGGCCGGGGCACAACTCGTTCACCGTCTCCGAGGACGGGCAGAGCGACATCCTCGTCTACCACGACCGCAACTACCGGGACATCAGCGGTGACCCGCTGCGCGACCCCAACCGGCGCACCCGCGTCCAGAAGGTCTACTGGAACGCCGACGGCACCCCGAACTTCGGCATCCCGGTGCCCGACGGGGTCACCCCGGTCCGGCTGCGGTCGGACAACCAGCCCGACCGGTTCGTCCGCCACTGGGAGTACCGGGCCCGGTTGGAGGCGAACGTGACCAACCTCGCCGACTCGCAGTTCCGCCTGGTGCCCGGCCTGGCCGGCGGCAACACGGTCTCCCTGGAGTCCACCAACTTCCCCGGCTACCACCTGCGGCACCGCAACTGGGAGGTGTGGGTCGAGCGGGACGACGCGTCGTCGACGTACCGCGCCGACGCCAGCTTCGTGCAGCGGCCCGGCCTGTCCAACGCCGCCGGGGTGTCGTTCGAGGCGGTCAACTACCCCGGCCAGTACCTGCGGCACAGCAACGGCCTGCTCTATCTGCGGACCGTCACCGACGCCACCGGCAACGCCGACGCCACGTTCGTGCTGGAGTGACCGCCGCCCGCCGGGCCGCCCTGACACAGGGGTGGCCCGGCGGGTGTCGTCCGAGGTGGCCGGCCTGCCGGGCCGGTGGGCCGTCGGGCCGGGCGGACGGGGCCGTCCGGATGGGCAACCCGCCACGTCGGGGTGACCGTTCGGGGACGGAGCGCTACCCGGTCATCGCCTATAGTGGCGTCCATGGCTAGTCCAGCGGTGATGTCGGTCGATGAAGCGCGGGCCTGGCTCGCCGAGGTCATCTCCGGGGCCGAGCGCCTGCACCTGGAGTCGGTCGACGACGGGCGGGTCGTCTCGGTGACCGGCCCCGACTGCCTCGAACTCCGCCTCGACGGCACCATCTCCGGGCCGGCCACGTTCTGGGCGATGGACCTGACCGGCTTCGTCGCGGTCACCGTGCTGATCGGCCCGACACCCGCGATGGTCCTGGCGCACAGCAGCATCAGCTTCCTCGAACCCGCCGAGCCCGGCCAGCTGCGGGTCACCGCCGAGGTGATCAAACTGGCCAGCCGGTCGGCGGTGGTCGACGCCCGCGCCAACGACCGCCGGGGCGTCCTGGTCGCCGCCTCCACCCTGCACTTCGCCCTGCCGTCCCGGGCCACCCGGGCGGCCCTGCGCGCCGAGCACGCCGTCCGGGCCGGCGGCTGACCCGTCCGCCCCTGCCCCGGCCGGGACACCGGCGCGTGCACCGTCCGGCCGGGCCGCCGGTCGATCCAGCCCACGGCGGGGGCACCGGTGCGCCCACACGTCGACAGCCCCCGGCCGGGTCACCGGGTGACTCAGTCCGGGCGGTCCACGACATGGGTGCGCCGCTGCCAGGGGTAGGTCGGCAGCGCGGTCACCGCCCGGCCCTTCGGCATCGGCACCGGATCGTCCGCGCCGAGCACCCGCACATCCGGATGGGCGGTGCCGGCCGCCACCGCCGTCAGCGCCGCCACCGCCTCCACCGGCCCGGACGCCCGCACCCACACGGCGTGCGCCAGCCGGGTCCGCCCCCCGGCGGCGGTGCCGGCGAACGCCGGATAGTCCACCGCCGGCAGTGCGGCCAACCGGTCGGCGTAGCGGCGGGCCAACTCACTCAGCGCCGGCCCGGTGGCCGCCGACACCGGGAACCCGTCCACCGACGACGGCGCGGTCGACGGCACCGGCGGGGCCGGCGACAGCACCGCGAAGGCGTTCGTGCCGCTCATCCCGTACGAGCTGGTCGACGCGCAGGCCCCGAACCCGTCGTCCCAGGCGACCGGGGCGACCGGGATCTCGATGCCGGTGCCGGTGAGGTCGATGCGGGGGTTGAGGGTGCGGAAGTTCGCCTGCGGGGCGATCGTCCGACGCCGCAGGCAGAGCACCGCCTTCACCAGCCCGAGCACCCCGGCGGCGGACTCGGTGTGCCCGATGTTGCCCTTCACCGAACCCACGTACAGCGGCGGGCCGTCGGCACGACCGAGCGCCGCCATGATCGCCGACATCTCCGCCGGGTCACCCAGCGGGGTCCCGGTGCCGTGCGCCTCGTGGTAACCGACCTCCGACGGGGTGATCCCGGCGGCGGCCAGCACCGTGTCGATCAGCCCCGACTGGGCGGACACGTTCGGCGTGGTGAACGTCGCCGTCCGGCCGTCGTGGTTGATGCCGGTGCCGCGCAGCACCGCGAGCACCCGGTCGCCGTCGCGCTGCGCGTCGGCCAGCCGCTTCAACACCAGCATCGCGCAGCCCTCGCCCCGGACGAACCCGTTGGCGTCGGCGTCGAACGGGCGCGACCGGCCGTCCGGCGACAACGCGCCGGTCTGCGCCACCGACCGGGTGGTGCTCGGCGCGAGGATCAGGTTGACCCCGCCCGCGACCGCCGCGTCACAGTCACCCGCCGCCAGCGCCCGCGCCGCCGTGTGCACCGCCACCAGCGACGACGAACAGGCCGTGTCCAGCGCGAACACCGGCCCCCGCAACCCCAGGGTGTACGCGACCCGCCCGGCGGTGAAGCTGTGCCCGTTGCCGATCGTCCAGTACGAGTTGGGGTCCCCGGTCAGCCACTGCCGGTAGTCCCGGCCGGTCACCCCGACGAAGACCCCGGTGCCCCCGGCGACGGTGGCGACCGGGATCGCGGCGTCCTCGAACGCCTCCCACACCACCTCCAGCAGCAGCCGGTGCTGCGGGTCGAGGACCCGGGCCTCCCGGGGCGAGATGCCGAAGAACTTCGCGTCGAAGTCGAACACGGCGTCGCAGTAGCCGCCCCGGGTGACCATCCCGTCCCACTGCGTGCCGAACCCGGCCCGGCGGTCGTCGGGCAGCTCGCCGGTGAGGTCCCGGCCGGCCAGGATCGCCGACCAGTACGCGTCGAGGCTCGACACCCCGCCGGGCGCGCGGACCGCCATCCCGACGACCGCGATCGGGGTGGGCACTACAGCACCCGACGCATCCAGCCGTGGGTGTCGGCAGCCCGGCCGGACTGGATGTCGAGCAGCCGCTCCCGGAACTGCTGGGTGTACTTGCCCGGTGCCCCGTCGCCGATGGTGAGGGCGAAGTCGTCGCTCTTGAGCCCGATGATCGGGGTGATCACCGCTGCCGTACCGGCGGCGAACGCCTCCGTCATCGACCCGTCGGCGAACCCGGCCCGCATCTCGTCCAGGTCGATGGTGCGCTGCACCGGCTCCAACCCGTGCTCGGCGGCGAGGGTCAGCACGCTGTCGCGGGTCACCCCGTCGAGGATGGTGCCCAGCCCGGGGGTGAGCAGCTGGTGGTCGCGGGTGACGAAGAAGACGTTCATGGTGCCCGACTCGTCGATGCTGCGCCGCCCCTCACCGCCCAGGTAGAGCACCTGCTCGCAGCCGTGACCGAGGGCCTCCCGCTGCGGGGCGAGGCTGGCCGCGTAGTTGCCGCCGCACTTCGCCGCGCCGGTGCCACCGATCGACGCCCGGCTGTAGGTGGTGCTGACCCAGAGCGTGACGCCGGTGACCCCGTTGGGGAAGTACGACCCGGCCGGGCAGGCCAGCACGCAGTAGGTGACCTGCTGGGCGGGACGCACCCCGAGGAACGCCTCCGAGGCGAACATGAACGGACGCAGGTAGAGGCTCTGCTCACCGCCGTACGGCGGGACCCACGCCTCGTCGGCGCGGACCAGCGCGGCCACGCTCTCGACGAAGGTCTCCTCGTCCAGCTCCGGCAGGACCATCCGGCGGGCGGACGCGGCGAACCGGCGGGCGTTGAGCTCCGGGCGGAACAGCCAGACGCTGCCGTCGGCGTGCCGGAACGCCTTGAGCCCTTCGAGGATCTCCTGCGCGTAGTGCAGGACCGCCGCGCCGGGATGCATGGTGAACGGCTCCAGCGCACCCACCCGGTGGTCGTGCCAGCCGGCGTCCGGCGACCACACGGCGGTCGCCATGTGGTCGGTGAAGTACCGGCCGAACCCCGGGTCGGCGAGGATCTCCTCCCGGGTCTGCGGCGGAGTGGGGTGGTCGGTGGGGACCAACGGGAACTGCGCGGTCATCCGGGCTCTCCTCGCGACGGGGTTTCGGTGAACACGACGACGCAGTTCTGCCCACCGAAGCCGAACGCGTTGGTGAGGGCCGCCCGCACCGGCGTCTCCCGGGCCTGGTGGGGCACGTAGTCCAGGTCGCAGGCCGGATCGGGCTGGTGCAGGTTGACCGTCGGCGGGACGATGCCCTCGCGGATCGCCAGCGCACACACCATCGCGCCGAGGGCACCCGCCGCGCCGATCAGGTGACCGAGCATCGACTTCGGGGCGCTGACCGCGACCCGGTCGGCCGCCGCGCCGAGGGCCGCCCGGATCGCCACCGTCTCGGTCAGGTCGTTGGCCTTCGTCGAGGTGCCGTGGGCGCAGACGTAGTCGACCTGGTCGGGGCGCACCCCGGACCGGTCGAGCGCCTGCCGGATCGCCTCGGCGGCGTACACCCCGCCGGGGCGGGGAGCGCTGACGTGGAACGCGTCGCTGGTCAGCGCTCCACCGGCGACCGTCGCATACGGGGTGGCACCCCGGCGGCGGGCGTGCGCGGCGGACTCCAGCACCAGGATCACCGCGCCCTCACCGAAGACGAAGCCGTCCCGGTCGGCGGAGAAGGGCCGGCTCGCGCCGGTCGGGTCATCGTTGCGCTGGGACATCGCCCCCATGCTGACCAGACCGGCGAACATGGCCGGGGTGATCGCCGCGTCGGTGCCACCGCAGATGACCACGTCGGCCTCCCCGGCCAGGATCAGCCGGCGGGCGTCGAGCAGCGCGTACGCGCCACTGGCACAGGCCAGCGCGCTGGCGTTGACCGGCCCGTGCGCGCCCACCTCGATGGCCACCTCACAGGCCGGCATGTTGGTCAACGAGGACGGCACGAAGTGCGACAGGGGCGCGGTCGGATCGGGGGCGAGCAGCCCGCGTACCGTCGCCTCGACGGTGTCGAAGCCGGCGACGGCGGCGTTGACGACCACACCGACCCGGGCGGCGTTGTCGGCGTCGACGGTGAGCCCGGCGTCAGCGACCGCCTCGCGGGTGGCGACCACCGCGAACTGGCTGAACCGGGCCATCCGTCGCAGCTGTTTGCCGGAGAAGTGCTCGGCCGGCTCGAAGCCGCGCACCTCGGCGGCGATCCGGGTGGGCAACGCGGCGGCGTCGAACGCGGTGACCGGGCCGACGCCGGACTTGCCGGCCAACAGGCCCTGCCAGGTGCTGTCCCGGTCGAGACCCAGTGGCGTGACGGCACCGATGCCGGTGATCACGACGTCGTCGGTCACCATCTCGCCGTCGCCCCCCAGCATCCCGCTCCGGCTCCGCTCTCCCGCCACCGAACGACCGATAGAACACTATCAGTCACCATCGACGTCCGGCAGCCGTCCACCGCACCGCCCGGCGCACCCGGACGGCCACCCCGGTCGGGCCGACCCCCGGGCCGCCACGCCCTACCCATCACGCCCCGAGCCCCGGGCGAGCACGGGCAGGGCACGCCACGCGTCGGGCCCCGCACCGGGGGGCGGCGTCGACCCGCAGATCACGTACCCGGTCGGCGCGACGAGCCCCGGGCGGCCCGCCAGCGCGTCGAGGACGCGCCGGTGCAGTTCCGCGGGCGAACCCGGACCGGACACGTAGGCGGTGATTGCGCCGTCGGCCGCCGGTTCGGCGAAGGCCGTCGTCCCGGCCACCTCGCCGACCAGCTCCGCCACCGCCTGCGGGCGGACCCAGCCGGCCGGGGTGGACACCCAGTCGGGACCCCGCCGGGCCGGGGTCAGGCCGATCCGGTCGGCGATCTCGGCGACCCGGACCACACCGGTGACCGCCGCGCAGAGCAGGGTCTCGATGCCCCGGATGACGGTCTCGCCGAGCCCTCCGGGGAAGAAGGCCGTGTCGACCAGCAGCCCGAGCCGGCACCGGCCGTCCCCCTGGTTGCTGGCCGCGACATAGAACCGCATGTCGCTCTTGGACAGCGGCTCCAGCCGCGAGTAACGGGAGTCCCGGCGCAGCTCGGCGAGGCGGTCCGGCCCCGGGTCCGGGTCGACCGTCGCCCAGTCGCTGCCCCGGTGCCCGTTGTTGAAATAGGCCGACAGGTCGAACGTCAGGCCACGCCGCCGGCCCACCTCGTCGACCACCGTCCGCACCCCCGCCGGGTCGCACGGGGCCCGCCGGTACGCCTCGAACGCCGGCCGGTGCAGTTGCCGGATCGCGGTGAGCAGGTCGACGTCCCCGTCGACCGGGTGCACCAGCAGGGCGTCCAACGTGTTCAGGGCGATCAGGTCGCGGCTGTCGCGGTCCAGGCGGTTGCCGGCGATCAACTTGAACACGGCGGTGCGGTGCCCGTTGTAGGCGGTCAGGACCAGCGTGGTCAGGCACAGCAGCACGGTCGAGAACGAGGTACGGGTCCGGGCGGCCAACGCCGTCGCCGCCGCGGTGACCGCGGTGGAATCCAGCAGGTGCCGTTCGATGGGCTGGTCGCCGGTCGCCGCGCGGGGCAGGTCGAACATCGAGGCCGGTGCGGTCGACAGGCCCTGCTCCCAGTGTCGCAGCCCCAGCCGGCTCTGCTGCCGGCCGGCCGCCGACTGCTGGTGGGCGGCCTGCGCCAGCGGCTGCGCCCCGCTCCCGGTCGCCGGTGCCGGCGGTGCTGGCGGTGCTGGCGGGTCGGCGAGTCGGGCGAGCAGCAGCGCGGTGAGGGTGTTGAAGGCCCAGCCGTCGAACGCCAGGTGGGAGCCGACGAGCGCGACCGCGCTGATCCGGTCGGTCCGGTCCCGGGCACAGCCGACCCGCAGCGGCCATTCGGCCTCGTGGTCGAACGCCGTCGCGGTCAGGTCGGCGACGAGTTCGTCGCCGACCCGGGCCGGGTCACCGTGGTCGTCGACCACCACGACGTCGTACGCCCCGGCCGCGGCGACCTGCTGCTGCGGCTGGTCACCCCGCTCGACGTACCGGGTGCGCAGGGTCTGGTGCGCCTCGACCAGGGCCCGCAGGGTGGCGTGCAGCCGGGCCGGCGCGACCGGCGCGGGCAGCACCAGGGACCGGCCGATGTTGAACTGGTTCGCCTCCTTGCCGAACCACTGCATCGGCCCCCACATCACGCTCTGCGCCCAGGTCAGCGGCGCGGTCGCGTTCTCGCCCGTGGCGAACGGCACGCTGATCGTGGCGACGCCGGTGGTCGTGTCACGCACCCGGTCCCCCTGCGCACGGTCGTCGGTGCCCACTACGCCCGCCCCACCGACGCGTACGGACCGGACGAGCGCGGGGTCAACCGCAGCGGCAGGTGGTCGAGCCCCCGGAACGCCGGACTCTTGACCTTGACCAGCTCACCGATGAGTGCGATGTCGTCGGTGCGTTCGATGAGCATCCGCAGGAACGTGGTGGCCTGCAGGCGGGCCAGGTGCGCGCCGACGCAGGTGTGGATGCCCGCACCGAAACCGAGGTGACCGTCGGTCACCCGGTCGATCCGGTAGTCGTCGGGGTCGGGGAACTTGCGCGGGTCCCGGTTGCCGGCGGCGAACGACAGCTCCACCCGGGCCCCCTGCGGGATGGTGGTGTTGCCGACCACCACGTCGGTGGTGGCGGTGCGGAAGACGTTCTGCACCGGTGGGTAGAACCGGGCGGTCTCCTCGATCGTCGGCCCGATCAGCTCCGGCCGCTCGCGCACCAGCCGGAACTGGTCGGGGTGGTTGAGCAGCGCGTCGAGCATGTTGCCCAGGAAGTGGGTCATCGTCTCCTGCCCGCCCACCAGCAGGGTGAGGCACAGCCAGAGGATCTCGTTCTCGGTCACCCCGCCGGAGGCCGCGGCGGCGAACAGCTTCGACACCACGTCGTCGCGGGCCGGCTCGTCGCGCCGCCGGGTGAGCAGGTTGCCCAGGTACCCGGAGAGGCCGGCGACCGACGACAGGGCGGCCTTGGCCGCCTGCAACCGCAACGCGTTCTCGGTCGGGTCGTCGGGTGCGTCCTCGCCGACCTTGGCGTTGGCGATGAAGCTCTCCAGCACGCCGGCGGTGAGCTTGAGCTTGGCGAGGTTGTCGTCGGGCACCCCGACGATGGTGGTGATGACCTTCACCGGTTGCAGGATGATCGCCTGCTGGACGAGGTCGATGTCGCCGGTGGCCACGGCCTCGTCGAGCAGCTCGCCGCAGACCTGCTCGATGAACGGCCGCCAGAACTGCACCCCGCGCGGGGAGAAGTCGTGCCGGATCAGGGCCCGCAGCCGGGTGTGGTCCGGCTGGTCGAGCCCGAAGAGCACCGGCAACGTCGAACGGTGGTAGGCGATCCCGTCGGCCGAGGACAGTGCGGCGTGGTTCTTCGCCGCCAACCGGACGTGCTCGTAACGGATCACCAACCACATGTCGCGCTGTGCCAGGTAGAGCGGCTCCTCGGCGCGCAGCAGCTCGGCGTACGCGGGGTACGGGTCGTCCATGGACTCGGGCGAGAAGGGGTCGAACTCGTCGGTACGCGTCGCGCTGGTCACTGCCTTGTCCTCCGGAATCGATGGGGGCCGGTCACCGGTACGCCCTGGCCTGGAGTTCGAACATCTCGGCGTAGTGGCCGCCGGCGGCGAGCAGGTCGGCGTGGCTGCCGACCTCGGCGACGCCACCGTCGGCGAGCACCACGATCACGTCGGCCAGTTGCACGGTGGAGAACCGGTGGGACACGAACACGCTGACCGCGCCGGTGCGGCCGGCCACCTCCCGCGCCTGGTCGCGGTAGCGGGCGAACAACGCGTGCTCGGCCTCCGCGTCGAGCGCGGCGGTCGGCTCGTCCAGCACCACCAGCAGTGGGTCGTCGCGCATGAACGCCCGGCCGAGGGCGAGTTTCTGCCACTGCCCGCCGGACAGCTCGGCGCCGTCGGTGTGGCTACGGCCGAGCGGGGTGTCCAGGCCGGCGTCGAGCTGCCCGATCAGATCCTCGGCGCCGGCCCGGCCCAGCGCCGCCCGTACCGCCGGGTCGTCGTCGCGGCGCGGCAGGTCACCGACGCCGACGGTGTGCCGGGCCGGCAGCTCGAACCGGACGAAGTCCTGGAAACCGGCGGCGATCCGCTCACGCCAGCGCGGCACCGACAGCTCCCCCAGCTCGACACCGTCGACGAGAATCCGGCCGGACGTCGGTGACAGCAGGCCGCAGAGCAGTTTGACCACTGTGGTCTTGCCGGCGCCGTTCTCGCCGACGACGGCGACGGTGGCGCCCGCCGGCAGGTGCAGGTCGATGCCCGTGACCACCGGCTGCGACCCACCGGGGTAGCGCAGCGTCACCCCGGCCAGCCGGATGCCCTCCCGCAGCCGGGCCGGCGGCAGACCCGCACCCCCGGGGTCCCGGGCGGTGTCGCCGCCGGACGTCGGGTCGCCGCCCACCGACCACGCGTCGACCGACCCGGGGTGGTCGACCGGAGACGGTTCGTCGACCGGGGTGGGCAGGTCGACCGACGCGGGGTGGTCGACCGACGCGGGATGACCGGGCGCGGCGGCATGACCGGGCGGCGCGGGGCGGTCGGCGGTACGCACCAGGTCGTGCACCTCGTCGAGCCGACGGTAGACGCTGCGCAGCCGCTGGAGGTCCTGCAACACCCCGACCGCCGCCGCGACCTGCTGATTGACCTGCGCCGCGATGGTGACGACCAGGATGACGTCACCCACCCCGCGCCGGCCGGCGACGGCGTCGCGCAGGATCACCAGGACCGCCCCGATGTAACCGGCCGTGAACGCCAACTGCCCGGTCATCCGCACCAGGCTCGCCACCAGCTGGGCCCGCCACAACCGTCGGGTGGCGTCCTGCCAGTGCCCGCGGTGCCGCCGCCGCACCTCGCCGGTCAGGCCGAAGATCCGCAACTCCTTGCCGGCGGCGGCATCGGTGCTGAGCCGGAACAGCCCGAGGGCGCGGCGGGTGGATTCGGCACCCCCCTCCCGGGCCCGGTTCACCATCCGCTCGGCCCGCCGCCCGGCCAGCAGCGGCGGCACGGCGGCCAACGGCAGCAGCAACAGCAACGGATGCAGTACGGCCAGCACCACCGTCGTCAGCGTCATCGCCACGGCCAGCCCGACACCGGTGAGTACGGCCTGGAGACCGACCCGGAGCTGTTGGACGTCCTGCTCCAACACGGTGATCTTGTCGGCGAAGTCGGGCCGCTCGACGTGCGCCATCCCGGACGACCCGTTGGTGACGTCCATCAGCTGCTGGTGCACGTGCAGGACGTCGAGTTCGGCGAGTTCGAAGTAGGCGATGTGGGCGAAGTGGCCGAGGGTCAGGCCGGCGATCAGCAGGACCGCCACGCCGACGCCGGCGACGCTCGCGGTGACCGGCCGGCCGGCGGTGACCGCATCGAAGAGCACCCGCAGCAACACCGCCACCAGGGGCCACGCCACCGCCCCGGCGACGACCAGGGCCAGCGCGGTGAGCGCCTTACGCCGGTCCTGGTGCAGCGACGTCCGCCACAGCGACCACCCGGCGGAGAGTAGCCCGCGGCTCATCGGGTGCTCCCCGGCGACCCGACGTCCGCCGCCGCGCCACCGGCATCCAGCGGGCCGCCGTCGAGATCGCCGTCCACCGCGCCGCCGTCCACCGGGCCGGCCGTTGGCGGGCCGGCCGTTGGCGGGCCGGCGTCGGTGGCGTCGGACGTCACGGGGTCGGGGTGGGCGGCGAAGCGCTGCGCCTGGAGGCTGAACAGCCGGGCGTACCGGCCGCCCCGGCTGAGCAGTTCCTCGTGCGAACCCTGCTCCACCACCCGCCCCTGCTCCAGCACGACGATGTGGTCCGCCCGGCGTACGGTGGCGAACCGGTGCGAGATCAGCACCGTGGTGACCCCCGTGGTGGCGGCGATGATCTCGTCGAAGAACCGTGCCTCGGCCCGGACGTCCAGGCTCGCCGTCGGCTCGTCGAGGACCAGCACCGATGCGCCGTGCCGGACGGCGAACAACGCCCGCGCGATGGCCACCCGCTGCCACTGACCGCCGGACAGGTCCACCCCGTCGCGGAGCTGACCGGTCAGCGGGGTGTCCAGCCCCAGCGGCAACGCGTCGAGGGTGTCGAGGATGCCGGCGGCGTCGGCGGCGGCACGGATGCCCTCCCGGTCGTCGGCGTGGGCGATCGCACCCAACGCGATGTTGTCGGCGGCGCTGGTCTCGTAGCGCAGAAAGTCCTGGAAGATGACCGCCAGGTGGCGTCGCCAGTGTGCCGGCGGGAGGTCGTCGACCGGTGTCGCGCCGACGGTGATCCGGCCCGCGTCGGGCAGCGCCAGCCGGGACAGCAGCTTGACCAGGGTGGTCTTGCCGGCACCGTTGAGCCCGACGATCGCGGTGCACGCCCCGGCCGGCAGGGTGAGGTCCAGGTCGGTGAAGACCGGTGTGGTGCGGTGCGGGTAACGGAACGACACCGCCTCGAAGCGGATGTCCACCGGGCCGGCCGGCCGGTCGCCGGCCCGACCCGACGCAGGCTCGACGGCGGGGCCGGCGGCCACGTCCCCGGTGGCCGTCCGGTCGCGCATCCCGGCCCGGAACTCGCCCACCGCCCGGTAGGCGTTCATGCCGAACTGGGTCTGCACGTCGGCCTCGGGATAGAACTCCCCGAGCTGGACCGCCGCCAGCACGGCCTGGATCACCAGCGCCAGCCGGGTCAGCCCGAGCTGCCCGCCGCCACCGGCCAGGCCCAGCGCGGCGAGCACGGCGACGAGCACCGTCAGGCCGACCGCCGTGTAGAGGAAGTAGGGCTTGAGGTAGACCCGTCGCCGCTGCGCCCACACCGGGCGCATCCAGTCCAGGTACGCCTCCCGGTACTGCTCACGCAACCATGGCAGCAGGCCGAAGATACGGATCTCCTTGGCCGCCGGCCGGCCCATCGCCACACCCCGGAAGTAGGTCAGCCGGCGGATCCGGGCCACCACCGACCCGTAGATCGCCGCGTACCGGCGCAGGCCACCGCGTTGCCCGTGCCGGAACGCCAGCACGGCCACCAGCAGGCCCAGCCCCGCCGACCAGGCGAAGGCCGCTCCGACGATCACCGCGTACCCGAGGAGTTGTCCGTAGCGGGCGAGCAGGGCCAGCATCCCGGCACCCGCCGCCCCCGGACTCTGAATGCCGTGCTCGACCTCACGGGACGCCTCGGTGAGCTGTTCGAGCAGCGCCTGGTCTTCCAGCGGGGTCGTGCTGACGCTGCTCAACGCCGCCGTCATCAGCTCGTCGGCCACCCACCCGTCGATCCGCCGCTGCACCAGCAGACCCGTGGCGACCTGCAGCTGGGCCAGCAACTGCTGGGCGCTGAGCGCGCCCGCCGCCACCACGAACGCGGTCACCAGGTGACCGAAGGCCGGCGCGTCGACGCCGTCGCGGACCGCCTGCGGCAGCCACCCGATCATCCGGCTCGTCGCGACGACGAACAGCACGGGCGCGGCGGCGAGCAGCAGGTTGACCACCACGGCGGCACACACCGCCGGGCCACCCGCCCGGGGCAGCAACCTGACGATGCGCCACCGGTCCTCGGCGGTCCGCCGCAGCACCCCGGCCACGGTGTCGGGGTGCGTCGCGTCGGCGGTCATGCCGGCTCCCCGACCCGCAGGGCCCGGCCGGTGCCACGGGCGGCCCGCTGGAACGCCAACGCCGCAGCGTGCCCCTCGGCGATCGCCCGGACCGCGTCCAAGCCGACGGTGTCGCGGGCTCCGCCCACCACCCGGTGCCAGACCCCGACCCGGCGTACCGTCCGCACCAGGGCGTCGGCGGGCAGCTGACCGGCGGCGACCACCACCGTGTCGGCGGGTACGGACCGGGCCGCGCCGGTGCCGTCGACCAGGTGCACGGCGTCGGGGTCGACACGCAGGCCCCGGACGCCCGTCACCACCGTCACCTGCCGGCGGCGCAACTCGGCGAGCACCGCCCACCGGGTGGAGCGTCCCATCCGGGGGGCGAGCCGGTCACCGCGCAGCAGGATGGTGACCTGCCGGGGTGGGCCGGCACCCGGCTCGCTGGCCAGGTGGGCCAGGTCCACGGCGATGCCACCGCCGCCGATCACGGCGACCCGCCGGCCGAGCGCGTCGTCGGTGAAGGCCGTGCCGTAGTCGCGCACGTGCGGCAGGGCCCCGCCGGGCAGGTCCGGCCGCCTCGGCACCACCCCGGTGGCGACGATCACCCCGTCGTAGCGGCGCAGCAGGTCCTCGTCGGCCCCGGCGACCGGCCAGCCGGTGTGCAGCACCACGCCCAGCCGGGTCAGCTCGGCGGTGAGGAACCGGATCGTCTCGGCGTAGTCGGCCTTGCCGGGCACCCGGCAGGCCAGCCGGAACTGCCCGCCGGGTTCGCGGTCCGCCTCGTAGACGGTGACCCGGTGCCCGGCCAGGGCCAGGTCGTGGGCGGCGCGCAGCCCGGCGGGACCCGCACCGACCACCGCCACCGCCCGGGACCCGGCCACCGCCCCGACCCGCACCACCGGCCCGGCGCGGGTCACCGGCTCGACGTGGATCGCCGGCTCGGGCGGCATCGGCTCGACGTGGATCGCCGGCTCGGCCGGCATCGGCAGGCCGGCCGAGCCGGTCGGGTCGGCCGGCATCGGCGGGTCGACCGAGGCCGGCAGTTCGGCCGAGGCCGGCAGTTCGGCCGAGGCCGGCAGTTCGGCCGAGGCCGGCAGTTCGGCCGAGGCCGTCGGGTCGGTCCCGGCCGGCGCGGCACCGGACCCGGGGTCGGCCTCCCGGCCGACGAGCGGGTTGACCATGCAGGACACCACCGCACCGACCAGCGAACGGTCTATGCAGGCCTGGTTGCAGGCCACACAGATGTTCACCGGGCGGCCCGCACGGCTGCGCTCGACCAGCGCCGGGTCCGCCAGGAACGGCCGGGCCATCGACACCAGGTCCAGCGTGGTGCCGGCCAGGATCGCCTCGGCCTGCGTCAGCCGGTTGATCCGGTTGCTGGCCAGTACGGGCAGCCCACCCACGGCGGCCTTGACCACCGACGCCACCGGCACCCAGTGCCCCGGCGGCACCACCGCCTGCACAGTCGGGACGGGTGACTCGTGCCAGCCGACGCCGACGTTCAACGCGTCGGCACCGGCGGCGGCGAGCGCCCGCGCGTACTGCGCCACCGTGTCCCGGTCGGTGCCGCCGGGCAGCAGGTCGTCGCCGGTCATCCGCATCACCACCGGGAAGTCGGCGCCCACCGCGGCGCGGACCGCCCGCACCACGGCCACCCCGAACCGCATCCGGCGCTGCGGATCGCCGCCCCACTCGTCGTCGCGCCGGTTGGTCAACGGGGAGAGGAACTGGTCGATCAGATAGCCCTCCGAGCCCATGATCTCCACGGCGCTGAAGCCGAGGTCCCGGGCATGGTGTGCGCCCCGGGCGAAGTCCTCGACGATCCGGGCGACCCCGGCGGCGGGCAGCGCGTCCGGGGTGAGCCGGGAGATCGGGCTGGGCACCGCCGACGGGGCGACCGGGCGGGGACCGTCGGCCGCCGGCCGGGCGTACCGTCCGGCGTGGAACAGCTGGAGGGCGAGCAGGCCACCGGCCGCGCCGACCTCACCGGCGACCCGACGCAGCCGGTCCCGGAAGGCGGCGTCGTCGAGCACCCCGAAGCCGGGCACGTCGGCACCGGCGGCGCTGACCGCAGCACCCCCGGTGACCATCAGCCCGGCACCCCCGGCGACCCGGGCCAGATAGAACGCCGCCAACGCCCGACCGTCGTCGTCCCGGTTCTCCCAACCCAGGTGCATCGCCCCCATCACGATCCGGTGCGGCAGCGCCAGCCGACCGATGCGGCCGGGACGCAACACCCGCTCCAGCCCGGTCGTCATGCCAGCGGACCGCTCAGGTCCCGGGTGAACGGCGGCGCGACGATCGACAGCCCGCCGTCCACCACCAGGGTCTGCCCGGTGACGTACTCGGCGGCCGGGGAGAGCAGGAAGGCGATCACGTCGGCGACCTCCTGGGCGGTGCCCATCCGCTGCTTGGGGATCAGCGGCAGCACCCCCGACAGCGGGGCCATGCCGGGCACGTCATAGAAGTAGCCCGACGACTCGGTCTCGATGATGCCGCCGTTGACCGCGTTGACGTTGATGCCCCGGCCGGCGAACTCCACGGCCATGTACCGCACCCACGCCTCGATCGCGGCCTTGGCCGCACCCAGGTTCGCGTACGTCGGGTAGGCGCGGATGCTGCCGTAGCTGGACAGCGCGACGATCCGGCCGCCGTCGGGCATCAGCCGCACCGCCTGCTGCGCGCCCAGCACGAACGAGCGCATGTTCATCGCGTACGACCGGTCCAGGTGGTGCGGCTTGAGGTCCATGATGTTCTTGAAGGAGCTGGCCGCCGCGTTGCACACGAAGTAGTCGAGGGTGCCGAACTCCCGCTCGACCACCGCGAAGAGCCGTTCGATCTCCTCGGGTTGCTCCACGTCGGCGGCGACCGCGACGGCCCGCCCCCCGAGCTGCTCGATCTCCTTGCGGACCTGCTCGGCGAGTTCGGCGTTCTTCTTGTAGTTGACCACCACCGAGGCGCCGCCCCGGGCCAGGGTGAGCGCCAGCGCCCGGCCGATGCCCCGGGAGCTGCCGGTGATCAGGGCGGTACGCCCCTGGTAGCCGGTCATCGTCCGGCCGCCAGGATCTCCCGGGCGATCACGGTCTTCTGGATCTCGTTGGTGCCCTCCTCGAAGCGCTGCGCGCGGGCGTCGCGGTAGACCCGTTCGATGGTGCTGCCCTCCCAGTAGCCGATGCCGCCGTGCGCCTGCAACGCCTTGTCGGTGACCCGGGTCAGCATGTCCACCGCGACCAGCTTGGCCATCGAGGACAGCGCCCCGGCGTCGCTCTGACCCGCTTCCCAGCGGCGGGCGGCGTGCAGGGTGAGCTGCCGGGCGGCCTCGATGTCGGCGGCGTTCTCGGCGAGCGCGAACGCGACCGCCTGCCGGGCCGCCAGCGGTTTGCCGAAGGTGACCCGGTTGCCGGCGTGCTCGACGGCCAGCTCCTGCGCCCGACGGGCCAGCCCCACGCAGGTCATCGCCACGCCGATCCGGCTCGGGGTGAGGAAGCCGCCGAGCGCGACGGCCAACCCGTCGCCCTCCTCGCCGAGCCGGTTGGCGACCGGCACGGGCGCCCGGTCGAAGGTCAGGTGCGCGTGGTCGGTGCCGCGTACGCCCATGGTGTCGGGCATCGGTTGGACCCGGACGCCCTCGACGTTCCGGTCCACCATCAGCGCCACCGTGCCGTCCTTGCCGGTGCTGCCCGCGCACCGGGCGAACAGCAGCCAGTAGTCGCAGCTCACCCCGAAGGTGATCAGGTGCTTCTCCCCGCTGAGCAGGTAGCTGTCGCCGTCGCGGGTCACGCTGGCGCGCAGGTCGGCCCCGGTGCCGGCGGTCGGTTCGGTGAGCGTGAACGCGACCCGCAGGTCCCCGGCGACCTGCGGCAGCACGAACTTCTTGCGTTGCTCGTCGGAGGCGAACTGGTCGATGGAGCGCCACACCCCGTTGGACACGTGCACGATCATCCGCAGCGAGGCGTGCGACATCGAGAACAGTTCGAGCAGGTGCAGGTACTGGGTGAAGGACAGGCCGGCCCCGCCGTAGTCGACCGGCGCGGCGAGGCGCAGGTAGCCCCGGTCGCGCAGGTCGGTCCAGAGCTGCGCGGGGACACTGCGGTCGCGTTCGATCACCGTCGCGTACGCCTCGCCGGGGCCCCGGACGAACGCCTCGACCTCACGGGCCAACGTCTCGAACGACGTGCCATCGGCCTGGGTCACTCTGCCTCCTCGCCGATCGTTGCGCTGATCTGGTCACGCAACACGAACTTCTGCACCTTGCCGACCACGTTGCGGGGCAGCGCGGTGACGGTCTCCAGCCGCTCGGGCCAGTACTGTTTGGCGACCTTGTGGGCGTCGAGGAACCGCTGCATCTCGGCGAAGCCGAATGCCCCGCGGGTCACCACGAACGCGCAGGCCCGCTCGCCGAGGCGCGGGTCGGGCATCGCCACGATCGCCACCTCGCGCACGGCGGGGTGGGTGTGCAGCAGTTGCTCCACCTCCGCCACCGGGATCTTCTCGCCACCCCGGTTGACCACGTCGGTCACCCGACCGGTGATCCGCAGGTAGCCGGCGTCGTCGATGGTGGCCAGGTCGCCGCTGCGGTACCAGCCGTCCGGGGTGAGCGCCGCCGCGGTCAGGTCGGGGCGGTCGAGGTAGCCGGCGAACAGGCAGTCCCCGGCGACCTCGAAGTTGCCCTCCACGCCGGGGCCGAGCACGGTGCCGGCGTCGTCGGTCACCCTGATCCGGATCCCCTCCAGCGCCCGCCCGTCCGTGCCCCAGGCGTGTGCCGGCGCGTCGGTCGGCGCGCTGAGCGTGCCGAGGCACGATTCGGTGGAGCCCCAGGCCCCGCAGACCGCCGCGCCGAGGGTCCGGGTGGCGTGCTCGGCGAGGTTGCGGGGCACCGCCGCGCCGGTGGCGACGAAGACCCGCAGCGCCGGTGGTGGCTGCCCGCCCGTCTCCACGGCCTCGACGAGGTCGGCGAGGAAGGGGGTGGCCGCCTGGACGAAGGTGGATCGGGTGTGGTGCAGCGTCTCCAGCGCGGTCCGGCCGTCCCAGATCGGTTGCAGCACCACGGGTGCGCCGATGGTGAACCCCAGCCACATGCCGTAGAGGAAGCCGGTCTGGTGGGCCAACGGCGACGGGATGAACAACCGGTCGGCGGCGGTCAGGCCGAGGTGCCGGGCCTGCATCGCGGCGGCCCGGGTCAGCGTGTCGACGCGGTGCAGCACGCCCTTCGGCTCCCCGGACGTGCCGGAGGTGAACATCAACTGGGCCAGCGCCGCCGGGTGGGGCCGGTGGGCGGCCGGTGCCGCGCCGTCGGGACGTTGCCGGGCCAGCGCCGGGCCGAACCACTGCCAGCGCAGGTCCGTGGTGTCCGCCGGCAGTCCGGCGGCGTCGGCCGGTGCGGCGGTGCCGGCCGGGATGACGGTGCCGTCGGCGGTGGGGTGGCCGTCCGGGATGACGGTGCCGTCGGCGGTGGGGTGGCCGTCCGGGGTGGTGTGGCCGGCGACGACGAGGACGTGTGCCACGCCCGGGGCGTCCGGGCCGGCCAGCATCGCCGCGGTCTCGGCGAGGTGCGCGCGACCCCGGAACCGGTCGGGGACCACCAGCACCCGGGCCCGGGAGCGGCGCAGCAGCCGGCCCATCTCGCGTTCCCGGAAGAACGGCATCAGCGGGCAGCAGACCGCGCCGATCCGGGTGGTGGCCAGCGTGAGCACCACGAACTCGGTCCAGTTCGGCAGCTGCCAGGCGACCACCTCGCCGGGGCCCACCCCCAGCTCCCGCAGCAACGACGCGGCCTGGTCGGCCCGGCGGTCCAACTCGCCCCAGCTCAGCGTGGTGCCGGGCCGCCCCGGCGAGGCCGCCTCGATCACGGCCTCGGCGTCGGGGCGCGCACCGGCGTGCCGACGGACCAGCTCGGCGACGGGTGTCTCGGCCAACCGCGCCGGTGACGGCAGCGCCACGGACCGCCCCGTGCCGACACCCCGCCCGACGGCGTCGGCGTCACCACCGGCGGGGTCGGTGCCGGCAACCCGACCGACGACGTCGGCGTCGGTGCCGGCGTCACACCCGGTGGTGTCCCGGCCGGCGACACCGGGGACGGGCGGGCCGGCGGCGGGTTGTCGGGGCGTAACCGACCGGCCGGCTCGCCGGCGGCGGGTCGGGGCAGGCGGCGGGCGCGGGCCCGGTCGACCGACATGTTGAGGCCGACGGCGTTCATCTGTTCGAGGAACTGCGGGAAGGAGATCCGGTGGGCGTTCGGGTAGGTCAGCCGGGTCTCGCCGGTGGCCCGGGAAGCGGCCACCGCCAGCGCCATCAACACCCGGTGGTCGTTGAACGAGGACAGGTCGGCCTCCCGCAACTGGCCGACCCCCTCGCAGACGAGCCGGTCGCCGTCGAGCCGCAGCCGGCCGCCCATCCGGTTGAGTTGCAACATCGCCGTCACCCGGTCGGACTCCTTGAGCCGTACGTGGGCCACGTTGTCCAGCACGGTGGTGCCGTGCGCGTGGGAGCCGAGGACGCTGAGCACCGGCAGCATGTCGGGCACCGCACGGCAGTCCACCCGCACCGGGGCCAGCCGCAGCCCGTCGTGGCGCACCCTGATCCAGCCGGTCGCCGGGTCACGGGTCAACGGCACGCCCATGGTGGTGAGGCTGTCCAGCAGGTGCGCCTCCGGATGGTCCAGCTCCCCGGCGGGGACCGCCGGCAGGCCCCGGAACAGCACGTCGGACGGGTGCAGGGCGGTCGCGGCCAGGCCGAACGCGGCGGCGCCGACGTCCGGGGGCAGCCGTACCACCGCCGGGGTGGGCCGCTGGCCGGGCTCGACGTCGTACCGGCGGCCGTCGCCACTGACCTGCACGTGCAGGCCGAACTGGCGCATCATCGCGACCGTCAGGTCGACGTAGGACCGCTCGTTGAACTCACCGACCACCTCGATCGTGGTGGGCCCGGTGGCGAACGGGCTGACCAGCAGCAGGCTGGAGATCCACTGGGAGAGGGTGCCGGGGATCCGCACCCGGCCCCCGGTCGGCGGGCGGGCGGCGACCCGGATCGGCAGCAGCCCGCCGGTCGAGCTGATCTCCACGCCGATGCCGGCGAGGGCGTCGAGCAGCGGGCGGATCGGCCGCCGTCGGAAGTACTTCTGCCCGGTGATGCCGACCGGGGTGTCGGCCAGGGCGGCCAGCCCGGTGAGGAAGTAGAGCGTGGTGCCGGAGCTGCCGACCGAGATCTCCGGCCGCACCGGACGGTACCGGCCGCCGTGCACCACGAAGGCGTCGTCCTCGACGGTGACGGCCGTGCCGAGGTCACGCAGCGCCCGGATGGTGTGCTGCACGTGGCCGGCGTGGCAGGCGCCGTGGATGCGACTGGTCCCGTCGGCCAGCGACGCGAGCATCAGCGCCCGGTGCGCGTGGTACTTCGACGCCGGGACGTCGAACTCCCCCACGAGTGGCTCGGCCGTGCCTTTGATGACGAGACGCACAGTCCCTCCCCGCAGTGTGTGTCAGCCGGCGGTGTCTGGTGGCGACGGTGCCGCCGGAACCGGGGCTGGCCCCGGGGCCGCAGCCGGTCCGGGGGCCGCAGCCGGTCCGGGGGCCGGGACGCCGCCGAAGACGGCGTGCATGCCGCCGTCGGCGTGCACCACCTGCCCGGTGGTGTACCGGGACAGGTCCGACAGCAGGAACAGCACCGCCCCGACCACCCGGGCCGGGTCGGCGCGGTCCCAGCCCAGCGGCGCCCACCGCTCGTACTGGTCGGCCAGGGCGGAGAAGGTGCGCACCCCGCGCGCCGACACGGTCTCGACCGGCCCGGCGGCGACGAGGTTGACCCTGATCCCGGTCGGGCCGAGGTGCATCGCCAGGTAGCGGCAGACCGCCTCCAGCGCCGACTTGTAGACCCCCATCCACCCGTATCCGGGCAGCGCCCGGGTCGAGTCGACGGTCAGCCCGACCACCGCGCCGCCGCCGGGGGCCTGACTCAGCAGCGGCGACAGCGCGGTGGTGAGCTGCTGGAACGAGTACGCCGACGCGCGGAACCCGTCGAGCACCCCACCGGCTGCGGCGGTGACGAACCCGGCCCCCAACGCGTCGGGCGGGGCGGCGGCGATGCTGTGCAGCACCCCGTCGAGCTGCCCCCAGCGGCTGCCGATCGCCTCGGCCAGCTCGTCGACGCTCGCGTCGGACATCACGTCCAGTTCGAGCACCTCGGGGCGGGACGGCAGCAGCTCGGCCACCCGTCGGGTGATCCGGCCGACCCGCCCGTACGAGGTCAGGATGACCTCGCAGCCCTCCCGTTGCAGGGCCGCCGCCACGTGCCAGGCGATGGACTCGTTGTTGAGGACCCCGGTGACCAGGTAGGTGCGCTTGTCCAGGCTCAGCAACGAGCTCAACGCGACGCGCCCGCCACGATCCGCTCGACGAGTTGACCGACGGTGACGTCCGCGAGTTCGCTGCGCGGGATCTCCACCCCGTACTCCTTGACGACCATGGCCATCAGGTCGGCCACGTCGAGCGAGTCGATGTCGAGCGCGTCGAACTTGGCGTCGGCGCTGATCGCGTCCTCCTCGACGCCGAGGTCGATCAGTTCGGCGCGCAGGCGCTCCTCGACGGCGGGGGCGGTGATCTCGGTCGATGGGGAAGACATCCGGATGCTCCTTTTCTCGGTGCGGGTCGCCTAGGCTTTTCTCGGTGCGGGTCGCCTAGGCGGCGAGCGGGGCCTGGCGGGCGAGGTTGGTGTGGTGCCGTTGCGCCCAGTACCACTGCCGCCAGTAGCTCTCGGCCAGCTCCAGCCAGGTCTCCAGCCGGCCGGTGTCGTCGAGGAAGCGGTTCATGCTGACCAGCAGCCAGCTGTAGACGCCCTGGCTGTCCCGGCAGTCCGCGCAGTTGCCGGAGGTGCAGCAGAACTGGAGGGTCTGGTAGTCGGCGCCGTAGACGGCGAAGCCGTCCAGGACCGGGTTGCCGTTGCGGATCCGCTCGGCGTGGTCCGGGTGGTCCACGCTGATGCTGGGGCAGACGTCGTAGCCGAACTGGCCGTCCCAGTGGGTGCGACCGGTGATCAGCGCCTCGATGAAGTACGGGTGGCAGACCACCGTCTCGGGGTACGCCTGCTTGACCCGGAGCGCCTCGGCGAGGGTGCGCTGCTCGTTCTCGATGCGCAGGGCGTGGTCGCTGCCGTGGGCGGAGTAGAAGTTGAAGGTGACCTGGTTGCCGTTGTCCTGGATGGCCCGGACGGTCGGCTCGACGTACTGCAGACCCTCCTCCGACAGCGCGTACACGAAGATCACCCGGGGGTCGTTACGGTAGTGCCCGAGGGCGGTCTCGAACAGCCCGGAGAACGACGAGCCGTTGACCCGGTAGCCGCGCAGCGCGTCGTCGAGCGGGCCGCCACCGAACAGGCTGATGGCGACCGCGACCTGCTCGAAGCCGACCATGGGCAGCGGCCGGATGCCGTTGGTGGAGATGGTCACGTACGGCAGCCGCTCGACGAACGGCACCACCCGGGGCAGGACCAGGGTCGGCTCGCCGCCGATCAGGGTCGCCTGGGTGACGCCCTTGGCTACGAGCGAGTCCACGAACCGGGAGATCAGCTCCGGGTCGGAGGTCTCGGGGACGGCCGCGTCGAAGCCGCCCTCGAAGTACCAGCACCCCTTGCACCGGATGTTGCAGGTGGTGGTGAGGTGCACCTCGGTCGCGCTGACCCGGCGGCCCATGTCCCGCACGACCTGCAACCGCGCGGCCAGGTCGGGGCGGTCGGCCAGCAGGGACGCCAGACGGGTCTTGGCCTCCCGCCGGGACAGCGGACGGGGATTGATCGCGATGGGAGTGGGCATGACCGTCCTCTCAGGTGCCTGCGGACGGGACGACGAGCCCCAGTGCGTGGATCCGGGGAACGACGGTGTCCTCCCACTGCTGCAACGCCTCGCCGTTGGTGGTGCGGCGCAGGCCGTACCGGACCGCCCGCTTGGAGCGCTCGGATTCGGGCGTGCCGAACAGGTCGCGGAACACCGGCCAGAGCCGGTCCAGCGCGGCCTGCAACTGCTCGCGCCCCTCGTCGGTGGTGGCGAGGTTGCGGCAGACCCGGGCACCGTGCGCGATGTGGATCTTCTCGTCCAGGATGATCGTCCGGACCGCGTCCGCCCACGGTTTGTAGCTGCCCTGGGCGAACTCCTTGATCATGATCAGGGCGCTCTCCTCGCCGATGTAGGAGTAGATGCCCCGCTCGGCCCAGGTGGTGCACTGGTGCAGCCGCTTGTCGGCGAAGAGCCGACGCTCCTCGATGGTCTGGCTCTCCATGTGGGAGGTGTCGATGCCGATCTCGGCCAGCACCCGCTTGCCGATCTTGTAGTGGTCGTACTCCTCGGCGGCCCGCTCGGCGCAGACCTGACGCTCCTCGGCGTTGGGCGCCAGCGGCAGGAACATCATCGTGTAGTCGTCGCCACCGGAGAGCTCACCCTCCGTATTGATCATGATTTGACTGATCAGTGCCTTCTGGTAGGCCCGAGGCATCCGCTTCAGCTCTTCGGGGGTACGGACCACCACTTCTTCGTCGTCAAGGATCTCCACCGACATAACGCAGACCGCCTCCTGTCGCCATTCACACCCGCAAATTACGGAAAAGGGGACACCGGCGCTGCCGCGCCGCCACGACGGACCCGGGACGACTCCCGGTGACCCGATCCCCTGCGAAAATCCCCCCGTTCCTCCTCGCCCGCCACCGACGGTGACGTCAGGTCAGGTTCTCGATCGCCAGCCTGCGCACGTCCGACCGTTGGATCTTGCCGAGCGGAGTACGCGGAAAACTGTCGACCCCGATCTCCTTGAGCGGCACGAACCGACGCGGCACCTTGAAGGCGCTGAGCTGTTTCAGCAACAGCCCACGCCATTCGTCGTCCCGGGCCTCCGCGCCGGGCAGCAGGGTGTACACCAGCACCAGCTCCACCCCCGTCACCGGGTGCGGCAGCGCGGCGACCACCGCATCTTCGATCCCGTCGAGCTGCGGCACGACGTTCTCGATCTCGGCGGGATAGACGTTCTCCCCGCTGACGATGACCATGCTGTCCATCCGGTCGACGATGGTCAGCTCACCGCGTTCGTCGAGGTGGCCGAGATCGCCGCTGCGGACCCAGCCGTCGACCAGCCGCCCGGCGGTGAGTTCCGGCGCCTGCTCGTACCGGGTGAAGATGCTCGGCCCACGCATCAGCACCTCGCCGCTCTCCCCCGGCGGGACGTCCCGGCCGGCCTCGTCGACGACCCGCACCTGGGCGAACGGCACCGGCAGCCCGGCCGTACGGCGGTCGGCCGGCCGGCGGTCCCGGGGCTCCACCACCGTCAGGGAGGTCATCTCGGTCATGCCGTAGACCTGGAACACCGGGATGTCGAAGGTGGCCTCGAACCGGTGGATCAGCTCTGGGCTGAGCGCCGAGCCACCGGCGAGGACCCCCTTGAGCCGGCTGGCGGCCGGTCGTTGCGGTCGTTCGACCAGGTGCGCGAGGTAGGCGTTGACCACCAGGGTCCAGGTGGGCCGGAACCGGTCCACGTAGGTCCAGAACCGGGCCAGCGCCACCTCCGAGCGGACGCAGACCGAGCGCCCCCCGGACCACAACGGCGTCAGCGTGGGCAGGCCCTGCCCACCGACGTGCAGCATGGGGATGACGTTGAGGAAGACATCGTCGCGGCCCGCGTCGGCCCACTTCACCATGGCCAGCGAGTTGGCCAGCAGGGCGCGGTGCGACAGCACCACCCCCTTGGCCGCGCCGGTCGAACCGGAGGTGTAGACGATCTCGGCGTCCCCCGCCGCGCCGCCCGGAGGTGCGGGCAGGTCCCCCGGGCGCGCGACGCCCCGGTCGAGGACCTCGGTGAGGAACACCTCCGCGTCGTCGACAGGCAGCCAGCGCCGGCCGGGCGACGCCTTCGCGGCGGTCGCTGACGGACCGAGCACCAGCCTGACGTCGGCGTGGGCGAGCAGGGTGTCCAGCTCGGCCGGGCCGGACTTCGGGTTCAGCGGCACCAGCATCCGCCCGGCGGCGATGATCCCGAGGAAGAGCAGCGCGGCCAGCGAGGAGTTGTGCAGGACCACGGCCACCCGGCCGCCCGGTGGCACCCGGTGCTCGTCGAGCAGCGCCGCACAGCCCCGGGTGAAGGTCAGCACGTCGGTGAAGCTGACCACCCGCCCGCCGGGCTCCGCCGGGAGCAGGTACGGGTCGTCGCCGTAGGCCGCGGCGGCCTGGGAGACGAGGTCCAGCAGGTTCGCCGTGACGGTGAGATCCGGCTCGACCAGCGGACTAGGCATGCGACTCGTCGCGGACGGCGGACTCCTCGACGACGGCGCAGAGCCGGTTGACCGTGGGTGTGTCGAAGATGACGTCGACCACGTCCACCCCGTACGCCGCCTCGACCCGGGTCACGATCTCCACCGCGCCCACCGAGTCCATGCCGAGCTCGACGAGATCGTCGTCGGGGCCGACGGTGACTCGGTTGAGCACGTCGGCGCAGATCGAGGTCATGTTCTCATGCAGATCGGTCGCGGTCACTGAAGCGGTCCCCCCATGTCAGATCACCACACGGGCCACGGCAACGTTGCGGCAGCGGTCCCTTCCCCCAACTCTCGGGACTCGTCGGGACCATACTCAGTCGCGTCGTGAACCGTCCAGGGCAACCGTCGGGGCAATCGTCGGCACCCGCCCCCTACATCGTCATGCGTCATTAGTCCGTGCCATATCCGGATAGGATCCGGGCATGGGGAAGGGGCGACCGAAGGCCAGGCTGGTGCTCACCGACGAGGAACGGGAACAACTGGCGAGGGGGGCCCGCGCGGCCCACTCGACGCAGGCGTTCGCCATTCGCTGCCGCATCGTTTTGGCATGCGCCGACGGGGCCACGAATATCGAGGTCGCGACCCGGTTGAACGTTTCACCCGCGACGGTCGGGAAATGGCGTTCCCGGTTCGCCGCCGCCCGGCTGTCGGGGCTCGCCGACGACCTGCGTACCGGCCGGCCCACCTCGGTGCGTCCCGAGCAGGTGGACCGGGTGGTGGCGGCCACCCTCGGCGGCACGCCCGCGCCGGCCCGGCGGTGGTCCCGGGCGTCGATGGCCGCCCACACCGGGCTGTCGGCGTCCACGGTCGGCCGGATCTGGCGACAGTTCGACCTGCGCCCGCACCTGCAGGACGGCCCGACCCTGGCGGCCGACCCGGGGTTCGTCGCCTCGGTGGTGGCCCTGGTCGGGCTCTACCGTCATCCGCCGGAGCAGGTTCTGGTGCTCTGCGCCACGCCCCGGGACGACCGCTCCCCGACCAGCGGCAGCCCGCCCCCGACCGGGTCCGATCCGTACCGGCCGGGGTCGCCCGCACCCGTCGGGGAGGACGGCCCGCAGCGGCGGCGACGCGCGGCCGCGTACCGGCGGTTCCTGGTGGCGGTGGACCGGGCGGTGCCCGCCGGGCTGCTGGTGCACGTGATCGCCGACGACCCGGCGTCACACGGGGCTGCGGCGGTCCGGGGTTGGCTGGCCCGGCACCCCCGCTTCCACCTGCACCTGACCCCGACCGGCGGGGCCTGGGCCGACCAGGTCCGACGCTGGTCGGCCCTGCTCGCCGCCCGACACCCGGACGACGCCGGCCCGGTCCGCCCCGACACGGTCGGGCCGGCCCCGGACGGGGCGGTCGGGACCACCGGCGTCGGGGAGGGGCCGACCCGCTGGATCAGCACCGCGGACGGGGTACGGCAGGCGCTCGCCCGACATCGTCAACGGACTTCGGACGCATCGACGTCCGCCGACCGACGGCATGCGCCGGGCCCGCCCGCTGCGGCTACCGGCATGTGAGATGTCGGAGTCGCATCGTGCTCCGGCTCGGACCAGGCGTCGGCCGGACCCGGCACCGCGTCGTACGCCCGAACCGGTCGGGGCCGACCCCGCACCCACGCTCCCGGGGCCGCGACACCCCTCGGGGACCGGCCTGCCCCGGGCAGCGGCCCGCGCCGCCCGACCGTGCTCCGGTCGGGCGGCGCGGGGCGGCTGACGCGTCGGGGCGACGCGGGAGGGCGGCGGTTACCTGACTGCGGGGACCCGCAGGACACCCACCTCACCGACGTTGCCGGCCACGTCGACCGCGCGGTAACGGACCCCGTGCGCCAGGTCGTCCAGCGGCACTGGCCCGGTCCAGGTGGTCCACTCCCCACCGTCGAGGCGGTACTCCACCCGGGCCACCCCGGAGTCGCCGTCGCGACCGGTGACGACCAGCGTGCGGCCCACCAGCGTCGCCTCGGCGGTCGGTGCCACCCGGTCCACCTGCACCGACACCGACCAGGGCTCGCTCCAGAACAGGTTGACCCCCTGCGCCCGGTACTGCACCGTGTGCCGGCCCGCCGGCAGGGCCACCGGCTCCCGGTACGGGAACCAGCCTCCCCCGTCGATCTGGTACTCCACCAACCGGATCAGCTCGCCGTGGGCCAGGGTGAGGGCGGCGTTCGCGCCGTACCAGCCGTCGGCGCCCGGGTCGGTGATCCGCAGCCGGGGCTGCCCGCCCCGGTAGCGCAGCGGCTCGACGCCGCTGAGCGTGGGCACCACCGGCCTGATGGTGCCGTCGTCGGCGAAGTACAACCGGTCGATGGTGGTCTCCCGGTGGGTGCCGTCGCCGCCCGGGATGGCGAACCGGTGGTACGCCACGTACCAGTCGTCGGTGCCGGGCACCTGGACGATCGAGTGGTGACCGGTGCCCAGGATGCCCTGGCCCGGGTCCTTGGTGAGGATCTCCCCCTTGCTGGTGAACGGCCCGAGCGGGCTGGCGCCCATGCCGTAACCGACCCGGTAGTTCTCGCTGCCGGTGTCGTCGATCGACCAGGACAGGTAGTAGACGCCGTTGCGCTTGTGCAGGAACAGGCCCTCGCGGAAGCCGGTGAGCCCGGTCAGCCGGACCCGCCTGCCGACGTCGTACGAGATCATGTCGTCGTTGAGCGGGACCACGTACGGGGTGCCGTTGCCCCAGTAGAGGTAGCTCTTCCCGTCGTCGTCGGTGAAGACCGCCGGGTCGATCTGCTGGGCGTTGCCGTAGTCGGCCTTGCTGACCAGGGGTCGGCCGAGCGGGTCGACGAACGGCCCGAGGGGCGAGTCGGCCACCGCGACGCCGATGTTCTGCTGCGCCGAGAAGTACAGGTAGTACTTCCCGTTCTTCTCGATCGCGGCCGGCGCCCAGGCGTTGGTGTCCGCCCAGCTGATGTCGGGCCCGAGGTCGAGGATGGTGTCGTGGGCGGTCCAGTCGACCAGATTGCGGCTGGACCAGACGGTGAACGTCGAGCTGCCCCAGCCGGGGAACCCGTCGGTGGTGGCGTAGATGTAGTAGGTGTCGCCGAACCGGACGATGTTCGGGTCGGCGTTGAAGCCGGGCAGCACCGGGGTGTTCATCGGCACCGCCCGCACCGTCCAGGCCCGGCTGGCCCCGGCGGCGCTGGTGACGGTGACCGTCACCGGTCGGGTGTAGTTACGCGGACCGGCGGGCTTGACCGTGGAGGTCGGCGCGACCAGGTAGCGCGGGGCGAGGCTGGTCAGGTCGGTGCCCGGCCGGACCGGCAGGGTGATGGTGCCGGTGGCGGCGTCCACGATGGCCGGCACCTTCAGGCTGTCGAGTTCGACGGAGACCACGCTGGTGCCGTTGCTGCCGAGCGCGGCGACCTCGGCGTCGGTGAGCGCCCGGTTGTAGAGGGAGAAGTCGCGGATCCGGCCCTTGAGGTAGCGGTCGCTGGCGTACTGGGAGCGGCCGAGGTAGTTGGCGGTGGTCCGGCCGCCGCCGATGTCGCCGGGGGCGACGGTCAGCCCGGTCTTCTCGGCCACCCGCACCCCGTCCAGGTAGATCCGCGCGGTGCCGGCCCGGTTCAGGGTGTACGTCAGCGTCTTCCACGCTCCCCGGGGGACCGCCCGACCACCGGTGACGGTCTGTTCGCCGGTCCAGTTGCCCAGGCTGATCGAGGTGCGGTAGTCGTTGCCGGTGGTGAACAGGTAGCCGTTGCCGACGCCTGCGGAGTCGGTGTTGCCGAGCCCCCAGAGAAAGTACGGGGTGGCCTGGTCGGCGGCGATGTTCACGTCCATCGACACGGTGATCTCGTCGAGGCCGGCCATGATGTTGTCGGGCAGGTCGACGTGGCCGTTGGTGCCGCCGAGGGTGAGGCTGCCTGCGTCCCAGCGGGCGTCCCCGGCCAGCGTGGCGTGGTGGCCGTTGCCGGAGTCGTCGGTGACCGTGCCGCCGCCTGCCTGGTCGAGCCGGTAGTGGGCCACCACCCCGTCGGCGTTGGCGCTGACCGGCGGCGGCGCGTCGTTGAGCGCGTCGAGTTCGGCACGGGTGACCGGGATGACGGTGCCGTGGCGGGGGCTGGCCGGCAGCCGGTAGGAGGCCGGCACCTTCCAGTTCGGCTTCGCCAGGTCGTCGGTGCCCAGCGGGATGTAGCCCCGGCCGCCGTACTCGTCGACGAAGAGGTAGTAGCGCGAGCCGGAGGTGTCGCCGGGGTTGGCCTTGAAGACGGTGGGTCCCTCCACGGCGGAGGTGCCGGCGTCACGGCCGATGCACGAGTCGAGCATCGTCCACGACGGTCGGCCGGGCAGGTCGACGGCGGTCAGCGAGGTCGACCTCTCCTGGATGATGTCGGAGCAGCCGGTGCCGCCGCCGCCCTCGTCCTTGGTGAACCGGTAGTAGGTGTCGCCCTCGCGGATCATCGTGGAGTCGATCCGCGACTCGCCCCGGTCCTGCCAGATCGTCGCCGGGCTGAACGTGACGAAGTCGCGGGTGGTGGCGGCCAGCATCCGGTTGTACGTGTTGCCCGTGTGGTTCGGGTCGTTCTCGGCGAACAGCTTCGAGGCCCAGAAGACCAGGTACTCGCCGCGCTCGGCGTCCCAGTACGCCTCGGGCGCCCAGGTGTTGCCGGCGGTCGGCGGGGAGACCTCGACGTGCCGCTGCGCCGACCAGTTGACCAGGTCGGTGGACTCCCACACCTCCAGGTAACGGCTGCCCCGGCGCTGGGCGGCGTCCCAGTCGCCGTTGCGGCCGATCGACAGGTCGGTGGCGATCAGGAAGAACCGGTCCCCCTCCGGGCTGCGGATCAGGAACGGGTCGCGCAGGCCCCGGGTGCCGTACGTCGACTCCAGTTTCGGCTGGCCGCCGTTGACCTCGGTCCACTGCAGGGCGTTGTTGCCCCGGCTGGCGGCGAAGTAGATCTTCTCCCCGGCGATCGAGTTGCCGGTGAAGTAGCTGAACGCGTAGCCGGCGTACGGCGCGGGGGCCGGCAGCTCCCGAACGGTCAGCGGGATGGTCCGTTCGGCGGTGGCGCTGCCGACGGTGACGGTGGCGGTCACCGGGACCGTGACGTCGCCCGCGCCGTGCGCCGGGCGACGGACCACGCCGTCGGGGGTGACCACCTCGGGCCGGGCCGAGCGCCAGGCGACCGTCGCGCCGTGCCGGCCGGTGCCGGGCAGGGTCAGGTTGCCGCGGACGTCGTCGGCGTGCACCAGGGACAGCGCGGCGGCGGCCGACTCGGCCCGGGTCTGGTCGGACTCCTCGGGTCGTACGATCGCGGCGACCTCGGCGGGGGTGAGCGCCCGGTCGTAGATCCGGAAGTTCGCCACCCGTCCCTTGAGGAACCGGTCGGTGGCGTAGGTGGACCGGCCGAGGTGGTTGCTGGTGGTGACGCCGTTGCCGACGGCGCTGGGCGGCACGGTGACGGCGGTGTTGCGGGCCACCTGCACACCGTCGGCGTAGAGGGTGCCGGTGGTGCCGGTCTGGGTGTAGGTGACCGACTTCCAGACCCCCCGGGTCAGGTTGCCGCCGGCGCCGGTGACCTGCTCGCCGGCCCAGTTGGTGGTGGTGATGCCGGCGCGGAACGCGTCGCCGCTGGCGAACAGGTAGCCGGTGCCGGCGGCAGAGGTGGCCGGGTTGCCCAGACCCCAGAGGAAGTACGGGGTCTGCTGGGTCGGGTCGACGAGGACGTCGACCGCGACGGTGAGCGACGACCGGCCGGCCAGGATGTCGTTCGGCAGCTTGACGTGGTCGTCGACGCCGTCGAGCAGCAGCCCGTCCGGGCCGGTCCAGGTGCCGCCGCCGACCAGGGTGCCGTCGTTGCCGTGGCCGGAGGTGTCGGTGATGGTGGTGCCGGTGCGCTGGTCGAGGTCGTAGCGCAGCAGCAGCCCGTCGGTGACGTCGGCGGCAGCCGCGTCGGCCGGGGTCGCCACGGCGGGGGTCAGCGCGGCGACCAGGGTGAGCAGCGTGGCGGCGGCGAGGGTACGGGTGCGGCGGGGGGTGGCGGCGTGGTGGTCCCGGGGAACTGCTGAGCGCATGGGGGATTCCTCGGTGTCATGTGAGCGTTAACAGGCTGGAATTGTCAACGCAACAATCAGACTCCGTCAAGGAGGTGGACCCCGCCGATGCGCTGCGCTCACGCCCGCTCACCGCAGGGCGACCCGGGGGGCCCTTGACGCCGTCGAGCGACCCGAAACCACCCCGCCGACCTACTTGATCTTGCGAGTGGACCGGACCACGATGTCCGCGTACTCCGGGTGCCGACCCAGCCAGTCACCGAGGAACGGGCAGATCGGCACCGCCGTCCGGCCCCGGGAGCGGGCGTCGTCCATGACCGCGCGGGCCAGCGTCGACCCGACGCCCCGACCCTCAAAGGCTGAATCGACCTCGGTGTGCGTGTAGGCGATGATGGTGCCGGTCAACTGGTAGGTGACCACCCCGGCCAGCGTTCCGGTCTCGTCGCGCGCCTCGAACCGCTCTCGGTCCGGCGCGTCTGTCACGGTGAACTCCACCGGACCATCCAAACACGCGACGGCGGGGTCAGGATCGCAGCGTGCGGCTCGGCGGCTGGCCGTAGGCGGCCCGGTAGTCGGTGGCGAAGCGCTTCGCGTCCGTGAACCCCCAGCGGGCGGCGATCGCCGCCACCGTGTCGCCCGACGCCGGATCGCCCCGGAGCAGATCCTGGTGGGCGCGGTCCAGCCGGACCCGGCGGGCGTACCGGGCGGGGGTGGTGTCCTGGTAACGGCGGAACGCGTACTGCAACCCCCGGGCGGAGACGCCGGCGGCCTCGGCCAGCTCCGTCAGCGACACGTACCGATCGCTGTGCGCCTCCACGTGGTCCATCGCCCGACGTACCACCGAGGGCGCGATGTCACCCGGGCCGCGCGGCTGGGGTACGACGGTGGCGCTCGGGAAGACCGCCAGCGCCGCCGTCGCCAGCATGTGCCGGACCTGCCCGATGATCAGCGGGTTGGTGGCCAGGGCGAGGTCGGCCATCACCACCTGCCGCACGTACGCCAGCGTCCCCAACCAGTGCCGCTCCAGCCCGACCGAGACCGGACGGGTTCCCACGAAACGCACCCGCCCACCGCCACCTCCGGACCAGCTGTGGGCGACCTCGTCGACCAGCGACATCGGCAGCCCGACGGCGAACGACTCGACGGCGTCGCCCTCCAGCTCCAGCAGTTGCTCCGCCGGCAGGAGGGCCACCTCGCCGGGCGCGACCCGGTGGACGTCCCGGCGGTCGCTGACCGACAACCGTCCGTCGCGCACGTGCATGATGTTGACCAGTCCGCGCGCGACGCCCTCCACTCGGATGCGCGCCGAGTACCGCAGTCCGTACAGTGTTACATCGCCGAGCATGGTTCTCATGCCCTGCGGTCTCGCCCCCTCCGACCCGAACTCGGACAACGCGACGGTGACGTCGGCGAAGGTGGCCCGTAGGAAGGCGCGCACCTCGTCGGCGTCGGTCATGGTGTACCGCTGCCAGGGCAATGGCTGCACCCCGACTTCGGGATCGGCTTCCACGGCTGGTCGCGCCGTCGATCGCCGGGAGAGGGGCGGCCGGTAGCCCGCCATCCGGTGCCCTCCCGTGGCCACACCGCCCGGTCACGCACCGGGACGGCGAAAATCCAACAATGCCGCACTATAGGCGACATCGCCGATGCGTTACCTCTCCTACCCCGAATAGGACACTCTAATCGCGCCACACATTCTCGATAAACGCATCAAGGTGGTGAAAGACGAAGGTAGAACAGATCCGAGCAGCGCCAAGGCAAATTTCCGGTCGGTGAGAAAAGGTTGCAGCAGGCGAAGAGTCCGGAGTCGAAATCGCCCCGGCCCACCCCACCCACCCCCACCCGGCCAGCCGAGTACCGGCCCTGGCCAGCGCAGACACCTCGCTCGATACAGCACAGTGGACGGTGGCGGCAGCCGGGAACCGCGTCGACGCAGGCCGCCACCCCGGCGGCTGCCAGGCGGGCGTCGCGCGTCGCCCCGACTGGCACCGGATCTGCGGACAGGCAGCGACGCCGACCACCGCCCGCATTTTCCAGGAACGCGGCACCGGACGGCGTGACCACCGCCGTCTCGAAGCGTTGATTCCGACGACGGCCGCGCCACGGGCAATCGATACCGCAAACGCGCCACAGCGACTACTATTGCCGCAAATGCCCCAGACAGCCTTAATAGGGTTGTTCTGGGCGTCCACCTATCGAAGCAAGGGAACTGACATGGATTCACTCCGCGACCTCGACGGCACCCCGACCGCACCCGACGCCCCGGGCTACCGTCCCCCGACCGTCACCCGGCTCGGCACCCTCGCCGAACTCACCCAGGGCGGCACTGTCGGGCCCGACGACGGGCTGGGCGGCAACGGCGACGCCTCGCTGCTCTGAATCGGCGGTGGGGGCCGGATGCCGATGCTGCGTCTCGTGCGGGCCACCCGACGGTTCGGTCTCCGGAGTGTCTTCACCGACCTCGACTTCGAGGCGGCGGCCGGCGAACGGGTGCTCCTGGCAGGGCCCAACGGATCCGGCAAGACCACCCTGCTGCGGTGCCTGTCCGGCACGCTGGCCCTGAGCGCCGGGCAGGCCACCGTCGCCGGCCATCCGGTCGGCTCGCCGGGCGCCCGACGCGCGACCGGCGTGTGCCTGGCACCGGAACAGGGCCTCTACGAGCAGCTCACGGCACACCAGAACATCACGTTCATCGCCCGGCTCCGGCTCCCCCGACGCGCCGTCCGCGCCGCCGTCGGCGCAATCGAGGAGGAGTTGGGCATCGCCCGCTACGCCAGTGTGCCGGCCGCCCGCTGCTCGGCCGGCATGCGCGCCCGGATCAGCATCGCCCGGTCGCTCGTCGCCGCCCCCGCACTCCTGCTCCTCGACGAGCCGGGGCGATCCCTCGACGAGGAGGGCCGACGGTTGCTCTGGCAGACCATCGACCGGCGGACGGAGCTGACCTGTGTGGTCGCCTCCCACCACGCCGACGACGGCAACCGTTGCCAGCAGCGGCTCACCCTGGCGGCGGTCGGATGACGCCACGGGCCGGCACGCGTCTGCACCCCCGGCCGGCTCCGCCCGCCCCCGGCCCGGCTCCCCGGCCCGGGTCGGCGGCGGGCGGTCGGGCCGTGGGCGCCCTGGCCCGGCGGGACCTGGGCGAGCGACAGCTGATCCGGCTGCCACTGCTGCTGGACCTCGTGTTCGGGGTGGTGAACCTGCTGGTCTTCCTGTTCATCTCCCGGGTGTTGACGCCACCGGGGGCGCACCGCCTGCTGGGCGCGACGACCTACTTCGACTTCGTCGCGGTCGGCATCACCTTCATGCTCGTCCTCCAGGCCGCGAGCACCCAGCTGACCTCGCGGGTGGCCCGGGAGCAACGCAGCGGCACGCTGGAGCTGCTGGCCGCCCAGCCGGTGCCGGCGTCCGCCCTCGCGGTGGGCACGGCCGCGTACCCGTTCCTGCTGGCGTTGCTGCGCGCCGGGTTCTACCTGGTCCTGCTACACGCGCTGTTCGGCCTGCACACCGCGCGGGCCGACTGGTGGGGCGTCGCCGCGGTCCTGGTGGCCGGCAGCGCGGCGATGATGGGTATCGGCATCGGGTTGACCGCGTTCGCCGTTGCCGTCGGGTACGGCGAGAGCGCCGCCCGCCTGATGATCGTCGGATTGTCCTTCCTGTCCGGGACGTACTTCCCGGTGGCCGCGCTTCCCGGTGGCCTACCCACCCTGACCGCCGTGCTGCCCAGCCGGATCGCGCTGGACGGCCTGCGCGCCGCGTTGTCCGGCGACGCCTGGGCCGGCTCCGCACTCACCCTGTTGGCCGCCACCGTGTTGCTGTTACCCCTGTCGACCTGGTTCTTCGGGCGCGCGCTACGGATCGCCACCGCCCGGGGAACCCTGACCCGTGATTGAGGTGCCCATGCTCCGTCCGACTCCGCTCGACATCGCGTCCGGCACCGTGCTGGGCGTGGGGCCGCCGACCCTGCGGGTCGTCCCCCCGGTCGCCCCGGACCCGCTCGCCGCGCTGGGCCAGGCGGTGCTGCCCGCGCTGCGCCGACCGCCGTGCGTGGTGAGCTTCTCCGGCGGGTTGGACTCGTCGCTAGTGCTCGCCGTGGCCGTCCGGATGGCCCGGTGGGAGGGCCTGCCCGACCCGGTCCCGATCACCTGGCGGTTCACCGGCGCACCCCGGGCCGACGAGTCGCCCTGGCAGGACCGGGTCGTCGCGGCGCTTGGCCTCGGGTCCGCATGGGAGATCCTGCGGGCCGACCACGACCTGGACCTGGTCGGCCCGGTCGCCAGCCGTTTCCTGCACCGTTACGGGGTACGGCATCCGGTGAACCTGCACCTGCACCTGCCGCTGCTGGAGCTGGCCACTGGCGGAAGCGTGCTCACCGGCCTCGGCGGGGACCAGGTGTTGTCGGGATGGCGTCGTCCGCCACCCCGGTCGACCCGGGCCCGCCTGGGACGGGTCCGGGTCCTCGCCCGTGAGCTGTCGCGCCGGCACCGGCCGAAGCGGCTGTTCCCGTGGCTGCCGGCCGAGACAGCCCGGCAGGTCGGCCGCGCGCTGCGGGCGGAGCAGCGGGCCGAGCCGCGCCGGCTCGGCCCCCGCGTCGCGTGGCACACCCGCCGCCGTGACCTGGTGATCACCCGGTCAGCCTTCACCGCCGTCGCCGAGGACCACGACGTCACCCCGGTCCATCCGCTGCTCGACGACGGTTTCCTGGACGCGCTGACCGCACTGGCCGGGCGGCGGCACCGCACCTCCCGGGACGGTCTGCTCGCCGAGATCGTCGGCGACGCCCTGCCGCCCGAGGTCATCGCGCCCCGCCGCAAGGCCCACTTCCGCGACGTCTTTCTGCGTACCCCGACCCGGGAGTTCGTCCGCTCCTGGGACGGCACCGGCGCGGACCCGGAGCTGGTCGACGTGGCCGCCCTGCGCGACACCTGGTCCCGCTGGCCGATCCCCGGCGGCACCGCCGCCCTGGTCCAGCAGCTCTGGCTGGCGACCACACCACCCCCGGCCCCCCGGTTCCCACCACGGGCCACGCCGATCCGGGCGCTGCCGCCGGCCGGAGGGCGACGCGCCGGGGCCGACGCGGAGGTGAGCGGATGAGCCGGCCGGAGACCGTGCACCGGGTGGACCCGACCCGGGTGGCCTGGCGGCGGGCCGGTGACGAGGTGGTCGTGCTGGACACCGACCGCTCGGTCTACTTCGGGCTGGACCGCTGCGGGGCGTTGCTGTGGCAGCGCCTGGTCGGCGGCGCGACGCAGCGGGAACTGGTGACCGTGCTGGTCGCCGACGCCGCCGTGGACCGGGACCGGGCGAGCGCCGATGTCGCGGCCTTCCTCGACGACCTGCGCCGACACGGCCTGCTACCGGGGCGGTGACCCGCTGTCGGCCCGCCAGCCCGACCGGCCCGGATGCCCCGACGTCAGGGCCGACCGCCAGGCCCGGTGACCGGCGTCAGGGCCGTTCGCCCAGCCAGGCCGGCGGGGCGGGCCGGCGGAGGATCTCCACCATGGCCTCCCGCTCGGCGTCGGTGTCGCCGTCGAGCCAGGCGTGGGCGTGGAAACCGGTGCTCGGGGCGGTCACCCCGATCACGATCGTCCGGGCGACCAGCTGACCGCCGTACCACCGTTGCAGCACCAGGGAGCGTTCCAGGCAGTTGGCCCCCGTCCGGCGCAGCACGCCGAACACCACCGCGCGGTGGGCGGCGGCGTCGGACGGTGGGGCCGGCAGCCGGAGGTCGGTCATGCCGTGTCGGGCGAGCTGCCGGCGGACCTGACGCACCGCCCGGCCCGTCCAGAGGGCCGTCCGGAGCGCCGGCAGGCCGCCCCGGCGCAGCGCCCGCGCCATGGCACGCAGGGTCGACCGGTGGCGGTCAGCCATGGCGGGAGCGCCGCGCCAACCGGGTAGCGGTCCGCAGCTCCCGCACCGCCGTCGGCAGGCTGACGATGTGCCGGGCGAAACGCAGCAGGTAGGCGGCCGACAGGCCCACCGGACCGCGCCGGGCCAGCCGGCTGTCGTGCCGCATCGCGGTGGGTGGTGGCAGGAGGTACGGCACCAGGTGCCGCCACCGGTCCCGTCCGGTGGGCAGCTCGGCGAGCCGGGCCAGCACGTACGCGGGGCCGGAGACCCGACGCACGGCGGCCCACTGCGCCCGGCTCGCCTGCCGGGGCAGGTCGAGGCGGTCCGCCAGTGCCGCGCCGTCCGGTGCCAGGCGCAACCCGAAGCCGAACGCCGGCACCGCGCCGGTCTGTGTGGCGAGCACGGTGGCCGCCCGCCACACCTCGACCGGGAAGACCACCAACGCACGCTGCAGATCGGCGTACGGCCGGTCGGAGCGACCGGGCATCGCGGCGTGCACCGCGACCAGCAGGGCGGTGGCGGCCACATCGGGTACGGCGACCGAGCCGCCGGCCAGCGGCAGCCGCTGCGCCGATGCGGACAGCAGGGTCCAGAACGCCTGCGGGTCGGCCACCCCGTGAAAGCCCCGATGCAGGTCGACGACGAGCGGTGCCGGACCGGGCGCGTACCAGGGGCGCTCATACCAGAGCAGCCGGGGATCGGGGCTGCCCTTCGGCAACGCGCTGCGGAAGCCCGACCCGGCGAGAAGCTGCTCGGCACGGTCGAAGTCGTCGGGCGCGACCAGCAGGTCGACGTCGGAATAGACCCGGCGTCCCTCGGTGCCGAGTCGACGGGCCAGTCCGGCCCCTTTGAGCAGGATGGCCGGTATCCCCCGGTCGGCCAGCCGGGCGCAGGTCGCCACGGCGGTCGCGTCGAGGGCGAGGTGCCGGACGGCCACGCCGGTGGTCTGCGACCCGGTCACCGGGATGCCGCCACGGCCCGCGCGGCGGTGAGGGTCCGCTCGACCAGCCGCAGGGTCGGCCCGAGCACGGCCCAGTCGCGCGGCCGGCTGAGGTCCCACGCGGGCAGGGCGGCGATGCCCAGCAGGGCGGTCGGATCGGTCGGCAGCCGGGGCCAGGACCGGCACCCGGCGAGCCGGGCCAGCAGCTCCGCCGGGGGCACCGGGGTCGTCGTCGGCGTCCGGTCCCAGCCGAGGAAGAGCCAGCCACCCAGCGGGGTCCGGTCGGCGATCGGTGGCAGGGCCACCCGCAGCCGCTCACCGGACCGGACCGTCCGGGTGGACAGCACCGGCCCCGGCACGGGTTCCCGCAGGTCGATGCAGCGCGGGCCGGCGTAGACCTCGGTCTGGTCGACCACCAGGATGTCGTCGGCGACCACCGGGACGTCCCGGGCGGCCAGGGCGGCGAGCAGGCTGCTCTTGCCGGCGGTCCGCGGGCCGACCACCGCCCAGGCCCGCCCGGCGTGGACGAACGCGCCACTGTGGAAGGTCTCCCGGCCGGCCCACCGGTTGAAGACCGTCGCCACCGGGGCGAGGTAGGGGTGGGCGAGCACGTCGGGGGCGAGCGGCGGGCCGTGGAAGGTGGCGGTGCCCCGCCGTCGGTCCACCGCGAGGGTCCGCCCGTCGGCGAGGACCCGTACCCCACCGTCGAGGTCGATGGGGACCGGCGGCGGCGGCACGGCGGTGGTCTGCCCGACGCGTACCGCCGGACGGTCCGGGTGGGCGTCGGACGGGGGAAGCTCCTCGACCTCGTCCAACCCGTGCACGCACAGCCCGTAGACGGACCGCCCGGTCGTCCCCATCGCTCCCCCGTTCATGTCCTGGTCAACGACCGTCGTCGGCGCAGCGGTGCGGGTGGCGGTCATGGTGACCCGCCACCCGCACCCCTGATGCGACAGTGCCTCAGCGCACGGTGCCGGTGATCAGGCTCAGCTTCTTCGACTCGGCCAGCCGGCGGGCGTCGAGCGCCCGCTGCTTCGCCGAGGTGGCCGACTTGGCCTTCTTCGCCGCCTTGCCGGCGCCCGCGATGGTCGGGGTGTCACCGGTGCCGAGCGCGTCGATGTCGTACGCGATCCAGAACGTGCCCGGCGTGTCGACGGCGAACGTGAGGGCGATGTGCACCTGCCCGCCCGGCCGCAGACCACCCAGGTCGAACGGGACGGTCAGGGTGGTGGCCAGCCCGCCGCCGGGCGGACTGGTGGCCGGCGCGTCCATCGACAGGTTCCGCACCAGCAGTGTCTCACCGGTGCTGATGGTGATGGAACTGGTCGGGTTGACCGGGTTGACCAGCCGCATGTTGGAGTGGATGGCCGGGGACGACCCGCCGGGCAGCGGGGCCCCGTTCTCCTGGCTCAGGGCGGTGATCCGGACCCGGGCCTGGGTGATCGGCGCGCTGGACCGGTTGGTGAGGGTACGCCGGATGATCAGCGTTCCCGGGCTGCCGTTGACCCGGACCCGGTTGGGCGCGACGCCCTGGGCGACGCCCGGGTCGAGCAGTGTCGACTGCACCGCGGTGTTCTGCTGGTAGGTGCCCAGGCTGTTCTGCGGCGACGGGGTGCCCAACGCCGACGGCACCCCGTTGATCGGGCCGAGCACGGTCGCCACCAGCCGGAAGTCCGCCGCGTTGTCGCCGGTGTCCTGTGGCTTGCCGCCGACGCTCAGCCGGACCCACGCGTGGTTGACGAACGGTGGGCTGCCGAAGGCCGGCAGCGGGGTGCCCTCGACGAAGCCCGGCGTGGAGCCGGCCGAGTCGGTGACGGTGTGTGCCGTGTCCGGCGCGACCAGCCGCAGGCCGCCCTGGCCGAGGCCCGACACGACCAGGTCGGGTTGGATGTTGGGCAGCGAGTAGGTGGGGCCCACCACCAGGAAGCCGCGGCGCGGTGGGAGCGGTCGGGCGCTGCCCGGAACGACCACGACCACCCCGCCGGGGGCCTCGATCCGGAACCCGGCGATCGGCAGGTTGAGCGCGGTGGTGTTGGTGACCGTGACGTACTGGTCGGCGAGGCCGGTCAGACCCGACTGGGCGAACTGGTTGATCTCCAGTTGACTTGGCAGGGCGGAGACCTCGACCGTGACCGCGTTCGACACCACCTCGGCGTTCGGATCGACCCCGTCGTACTGCACCCGGAACTGGTTGAGGCCGAAGGCCGGCATCTGCAGGTCGAACGACGCGCGGTTGAGCGCCACCGGGAACGTCCCGAGCCGGGTCTCGATCCCGTTGGGCAGCGCGTCGATCAACGTCACCGCCCCGTCGGCCTGACCGGGCCCGATGGCCACCTCGAAGTGCACCGGGGTGCCGAAGGTGGTGGCGTTGGTGGAGGCGGTCAGGGTGACCACGCTCTTGGGCTGCACCACCAGCCGGATCGGCTTGGTGGCGGTGAACCCGTTGGCGTCGGTGACCCGGATGGTGGCCGGGTAGGTCCCGGCGACGGTCGGCCGGCCGGAGATCAGGCCGGTGGCCGGGTCGAGGGTCAACCCGGGTGGCATCGACCCGTCGGCCAGCCCCCAGACGAACGGCGCGGTGCCGCCGACCACGGTGAGCAGGTTGGCATAGATCGCATCGACCTCGGCCAGTGGCGGCGGTGGGAAGACCAGGGTGGGTGCCTTGTTGACGGTCAGCACGATCAGCCGGGTGCCGGAGAGGGCCGCCGCGTCGACCACCCGGATCACCACCGGGTACTGACCGGCGGTGGTCGGCACCCCGGAGATGCCGTTGGTGACCGGGTTGAGGATCAACCCGGGGGGCAGCGCACCGGACGCCACCGACCAGGTGAACGGGGGCACGCCGTGGGTGACGTTCAGGGTCGCGGTGTAGGCGATCCCGACGGTGGCGTCCGTGGGGGCGTCGAACAGCAGCGTCGGTGACACGTTCGCGGTCACCGCCGACGACGGCGCGGACTCCGGGCCGGTCCCGGCGGCGGTCCGGGCCGCCACGGTGAAGGTGTACGTGGTGGTCGGGATCAGGCCGGTCACCGTGTTGGTGGTGGCCGGGCCGAACGACTGCGCGGCCTGGCGTACCCCGCCGACGTACGGGTGGACCTCGTAACCGGTGATCGGCGAGCCGCCGTCCGGGCCGGGGGTCCAGCTCAGCACCGCCGAGGCGGTGTCCGCGGTGACCGCGATGATGGTCGGGGCACCCGGCAGGGCGAGCAGCTTGGCCGCCTTCGAGCGCGGGCTGGCCGGGCCGGTCCCGGCGACGTTCTTCGCGGCCACGGTGAAGGTGTAGCTGCCCTTCGCCGTCAGCCCGGAGACCTTCCGGGTCGTCGTCGAGGCGTCGAAGGAGACCGACCGGGTCTTCTTCCCGTCCCGGTAGGCGGTCACCGCGTACCCGGTGATGGCGGTGTCCGGCGAGGCCGGTGCCTTCCAGGTGACCGTGGCCGTGGTGCGGAAACGGGTGGCGGTGGGCGCGGCCGGGGCCGCCGGGGGTTTCGGTCGGGCCGCCACGGTGGCGGCCGGCGCGGCAGGAAGCGGGCGGTGGAGTGTGGACGCCGGGGGCGGGACGGACCGGCCGGGGTCACGCGCCGAGGCGGAGGTGGGTGCGGTGAGCAGGCCGACGAGCAGCAGCAGGGCGGCGACGAAGGCCGCCCGTGGGTGGAGACGGTGCACCAGGGACATGAAGTGTTCTCCCTCTTCGGGGGGGGCGGTGGGCCACCCACGGAGGAAGGGACGAGACAGCGGTTCGGCTCTGGACCGCGTGCCTGATGCCCTCGTACCGCGACGGTGACCGGCGGAAATCGATCCGCTCCCCGCCGTCGGCGGGTAGTGGAATCTCGCTCCGTTCCTACCAGTTTTCGCAGCTCAGAGGGGTTCTGCCAGGGCACGGTTCGGGCCCTGCACAGTGGTCGCGCGGGCAGCGTCGCCTACCTGACACTTCGCTGCTGCGCGTACCGGAACTGCGGTTTCCGCCGCCGGAACCGGTGCCCGACCCGGCCGGCCAGGGCGTCGAGGCGGTCCGCCCGATCCGCGACGAGATCCGGGCCCGGGTGGAGCAGCTCCTCGCCGACCTGCGACCGGCCGGCTGAGCCCGACCACTGTGGGTTAGAGTCCGGCCGCATGGAAGGCACCACGCTGCGCACCGCCCGCCTGGAACTCCGCCCGGTACGGGACGAGGACGTCGACCGGATCCTCGAATACCGCAACCTGCCCGAGGTCACCTACTGGCTGCTGCGTACCCAGGTGGAGCCGGCGGCGTTCCGGGCGGCGTGGCGGCGCGCGGCGGCGGACCCCGACGACCACAGCATGGCGGTGACCCTGGCCGGCCTGGTGATCGGCACGGTCTCGCTCGACGTGGTGGACGGGATGGGCCAGCCGGGCATGCCGGCACGCACGGAGGCGCAGCTCGGCTACATCTTCGACCCGGCCCACGGCGGCCACGGCTACGCCACCGAGGCGGTCGCGGCGATGGTGACGCACGCGTTCGCCGGGCTGGGCGTCCGCCGGATCACCGCCGGCTGCTTCGCCGACAACCTCGCCTCGGTACGGGTGCTGGAGAAGGTCGGGATGCGTCGGGAGCAGCACGGCGTCGGCGATTCCTGGCACGCCGAACGGGGCTGGGTGGACGGCTACACCTACGCGCTGTGCATCGACGCCTGGCCCGGGACGCCCCGCTAGAAAGGGATCACGGCGACTGCGGTGGCCTGGCCTTCTGCGGGTGGATCGTCTCGTGGCGGGCCAGCATGGCGACGAACTCGACGATCTTCCGCTCGCGGGTCTGCGCCCGCTTCACCGCGTTGAGGCGGTGGCTGAGCGCGAACCGGTTGGCGCTGGTGAGCACGTCGAACATGGCCTGGGCGGCCGGTACGGCGGCGATGGCGGCGAGCAGGTCGGCCGGCACCTCGACCTCCGACGGCGGGGCGTAGGCCGCCGCCCACCGCCCGTCGGCCTTCGCGGCCTCCACCGCGGCCCGCCCCGAGGGCTGCATCCGCCCCTGCTCCTCCAGCCGCGCCACATGGGCGACGTTGCGTTGCGACCAGATGCTGCGCGGCCGGCGGGGGGTGAACCTGATCCACGAGGTCTCCAGGTCCCGTTTCCGGGCCTGGCCGTCGATCCAGCCGAAGCACAGGCCCTCGTCGACCGCCTGCTGCCAGGTCAGCGTGGTGACCGTGCCGCCCTTGCGGGTCAGGGCGAGCCAGACGCCCGGCGAGGTGGCGTGGTGAGCCGACAACCAGGCACGCAGCGCGTCCGCGTCGGCGACGATCAACTCATCCAGTTCGGCGCTCACCATGACGGCAGGTTAGCCGCCACGGGTGACAGACCCGCCCGGGTCGGTCCCGGCCCGGGCATCCGTCGGCACCACCCCGGCGACCGGCGGACAGGTTTCCCGGCCGGCGTGCTCAGGACACCAGCAGGCGTAGGCCGAGCTCGGCGGTGTCGCGGCTGATGAGGTCGCGGTTGCGCTGCGTCCACCGGCCGGAGGCGAGGTCCGCCCGCAGCATCCGCACGGCCCTGCGCTCGGCCTGCGGCCCGACCCTGGTCCAGACCGACGTCGCCCGCCGCACCGGCTCGTCCAGGTAGGCTTCGGGCCGCCGCCAGTACGCCTCGAAGAGACCGTCGGCGCAGTCCCACGGGACACCCACCGGCTCGGCGCGGCCACCGGTCGCGCGGGTCAGGTCGGCCAGCGCGGGCCAGCCGACGAGCAGTCCCGCAAACTCCGGCAGGTAGTCGCGGGTCAGCCAGAACCGCTCCCGCCAGCCGGTGTCGTCGGCGTCGTAGGTGAACACCACCACCCGACGGGCCACCCGTCGCATCTCCCGCAGCCCGGCGACCGGGTCCGGCCAGTGATGGACGGTGCTGACCGCCATCGCGGCGTCGAAGGACCGGTCCGCGAAGGGCAGGTTCTCGGCGGCGGCGGCCACGCACCGCGCCGCACCCGGGGGGCGCTGCGCCCGCATCACCGCCGACGGTTCCACCGCCGTGACCTCGCGGTCGGGTGGCTCGTAGGAACCGGTGCCGGCCCCGACGTTGAGCACCGTGCGCGCGTCACCCAGCGCCGCCCAGATCCGGGCGGCGATCCGGGGCTCGGTACGCCGGGTCGCCGGGTAGGCCGCGCCGATGGTGTCGTACAATCGCGCGCCGAACACCCGCAGTTGCTCCTCCGGCGGCGTCGCAATCCCCATCGCCCGCGCCTCCAGTTCCCGGTCGATGGCCGTCACCATGGCGGCGGCCCGGTCGCGCTGGTCCGCCAGCAGACCGCGCAGCCGGCACAGGTGCGCGACCGGGTCGGTCGTCGGGTCGTCCACCAGTGCCGCGATCTCCCGCAGCCCGAAGCCGAGCCGCCGGTAGCCGAGCACCTCCCGCAGCCGTCGCACGTCGCCCGCCGAGTACGCCCGGTGCCCCGCCGGAGTGCGGGCGGACGGCGTCAGCAGGCCGATCCCGTCGTAGTGGTGCAGGGTGCGGACGGTGACCCCGGCCAGCTCCGCCACCCGTCCCACGGTCAGGTGTTCCTCCACGGCTCCGACTATCCGCCATGACGCCACGTGAGGAGCAAGCGTCGCGTGCACAAGGTGCGGGCCCGCCTCCTCCGGTGCCGGAGGAGGCGGGCCCGCACGGTCGTCGAGGTCGCGCCGTCGGCCGTCAGGCCACGGTGCAGGGGATGCCGTTGAGGGTGAACGCGGTCGGTTTGGCGGTGTTGCCGGTGTGGTTGGCCTGGAAGCCGATCTCGACGGTGGCGCCGGGGGCGATCGTGCCGTTGTAGCTGACGTTGCGGGCGCTCACCTGACCGCTGGTGGGCGAGATGGTGGCGCTCCAGGCCGACGTGATGGACTGGCCCGACGGCAGGGTGAACACCAACGTCCAGCCGTCGATCGTCGACGTGCCGGTGTTGGTGATGCTGATGCTGGCGGTGAAGCCGGAGTCCCAGCTGTTCATCGTGTAGCCGACCCGGGGTCCGCTGCCGCCCGCCGTGGGGGTGGGGGTCGGGGTGGGCGTCGGGGTCGGCGTCGGGGTCGGCGTCGGGGTGCCCGTGGGCGTCACGGTCGGGGTGGGGGTCGGCGTGGTGCCGTTGACGCTGGTCACGAACGTCATCACGCTGCGCGCGGGCAGGTTGACGGTCAACGAGCCGTTGGACATGGTCAGCGCGCTCTGCGGGGCGACGTTGCGGCTGCCGTCGGTCAGCCAGTTCTGCACGCTGCCCGACGCGGTGGCGCCGGAGAGGGTGAACTGCTGGCTCACCGCCGAGGTGTTCTTGTTGACCGCGACGATGACCACGGTGTTGCCGCCCCGGTAGGCCGAGACGTAGACGTTCGACGCCGGGTTGGCCGTGGCGTCGACGCGGACGTATCCGGGCCGCACGAACCGGGCGTACTGGGCCATCATCGCGCCCCGCTTGCTGATCTGACCGTCCTCGCGCATGGGGCCGTAGCTGCGCCGCAGGTACCACCAGACGTACGTCTGGAACTCGGCGTCGACCATGGACCGGTGGATGTGCTCGCCGACGTCGAGCGCCTCCGGCCACGCGTCACCCGAGTTCGCGTTGCTGTTCGGGTAGTAGACCTCGGTCATCCACAGTTCCTTGCCCGCCCCCTTCTGCTTGAACAGCGGGTACGGGAAGTTCGAGTACGAGGTGCCGTAGAGGTGGGCCCCGATGATGTCGACGTTGGCCAGTGCGGTGGCGTCGTTGAGGATCGGGTCCGACATCGACTTGACGTACTGGAACGACTCCGGCGCCATCACCCGGGTGCTGATCACCCCGGAGTTCTCCTTGAGGAACTTGATGATCTCGCCGGAGGTCCACCACGTCCAGTCGTGGGCGTAGTCGGGCTCGTTCTGCACGGAGATGGCGTAGAGGTTCACCCCGTTGTTGCGCATGTACACGGTGAAGTCGTTCAGGTACTGCGCATATGCGGCGTAGGAGCTGGCCCGCAGGCGCTTGGCGTTGGTCTGGCTGCCCCGGGTGAACGTCTCGATCATGCTGGCCGGGGGGTTCCACGGCGAGGCGAAGACGGTCACCCCGAGTTCGGCCGCGCGCTTGGCGGTGGCCAGGTCACGGCTCCAGTCCGCCTGGCTCTCGCCAACCGGGATGCGCAGCACGGAGAAGCCGAGCCGGCCCTCACCGGTGCCGAACGCCGTCTCCCGCTGGGCGGCGGTCAGGTCGCCGATCCAGCCGGCGTGGGCCATCGCGCCGTAGCCCTTGATCGTCTGCCGGGTCGCCGACAGGTTGATGCTCGCCGGGGCGGCGGAGGCCTCCGTGGCTCCCAGGGCCGCCGTGGCCGCCGCGACGGGCAGCGTGCCCAGCGTGGTCAGGACTACGCGACGGCTCAGTGTTTTCCGCTCGCTGGCCGCCGGCCCATTCTGATCCTGCGTCATTTCTTTCGTCCTCCTGGTGGTGGTGGTGATACGCGCCCTGCCGGTTCCATCGAGCCGGTCGGCATCGATCTGCTGCGCCGCCACGGGGATGAACTGGACGTCACCGTCGGCGTTTCGACAGCACATATCGACTGTGATAATTGTGAACGTTAACGGCCGGAGTTTAGTTTCCCCTTCCATAGGGGTCAAGCACGCCGGCCGCATCCGGGTCCGCACCGATCCCGCGCGTCCGATGGTCGTCGCACGCCGCCACGACGCGGGCGGCGACAGGGGGCGACCGGCGCGCACGGCCCGCCATCCGACGGTTGCTAACGTGACCGCCGTGACGGAGTTGGCGGACCTGGTCCTCACCCCCGACGAGCGGGCCCGGGGCATCGGGGTCGACAGCGTGCTGTTCGTGATGGACTGGACCGGCGAGGAGGAGCCCGGCGCCCTGGCGGCGTTCGTGGCCGGGCGGATCCGGGCCTTCGGGGCCCAGCCGGACGGCGTCGACACCGACGTCGTCCAGCGGGCCGCCGAGGCCGACCCGACGCTGGGCCGGGGCGACCTGCCGATCCGCCAACTCCACCACCTGTCCGGCGTGCTGGCACCGCTCGGCTTCACTCTCGCGGTGCACGACGACGGCACCGACAGCTACCCGGTGCTGGTCCTGCGGACCGGCGGGCAGCCGCCGACCGGGCTGACCCACCAGGGCCAGCCGGTACGGGACTGGGCCTCGCCACCCACCGAGACCCTGGTCAGCCTCGACTGCCCGGGCTGCGGGGAGATGCTGGTCTGGCAACTGCCGGCGACCGGGAGCCTCGCCGACGAGCACTGCGACTGCGGAACCGCGCTGTTCGACGCCACCGGCCGCCCACTGCCCGACGTCACGCTCCACGACTGAGTCGTTCCCGGCGGCGGACGACCACCGGGTAATGGGGTACGGCCACCCGGCGTGGTCCGAAATACCCGGCATAACGCATGGCACCCAGGGCCGGCCGGGACCGGTTCGATTGTGGCGGGATTCGCGACGACGGCGGGCAATTGATCTGACGTTCCCCCCTTTCCCCATAGTCGAACGGGAATGCCCTGCGGTAACTGTCGGGCCGGCGCGACTCGGTCCACCGCATGGTGGTGCGCGGGTCCGGCGTACCCCGACCGGCGCCGGCCCGACCGCTGCCGGCAGCCGTCCGGCTGCCGCCGCCCCCGCCGGTCGTCCGACCGGGGCAGGCGGCACCCCACCGGGGAGCGGGCCAGCCGGGCACCGGCTCCGCGAAACGTCCGACCACGCGCCGGTCCACCGGCCGGTTCCCGCACGGGCCCGACGTCAACGCCGGCCGTGCCGCCGCACGCTCAGGCCCCGGCGTCGACGCCGCCAGCCGGCGGACCGCCCGGCTGGGCACCACCCCGAGCACGGAGAGCACCACCAGCGCAGCGAGGATCAGCACGGTGTCGCGGGTACCGACCACCGCAGCGACCGGCCCGACCGCCACCTGCCCCAGCGCAATGGCCACGAACGGGCCCAACATGTCGTACGAGTAGACCCGTCGGCCGGGACGTGCTGGGCGATCGCGGGGCCCCGATGCGCCGGCCCGGCCGTCCACTGTCGCGCCCACGTACAGGGGCATTGACCTGCGTGGCTTCACGACGCCGAGATCAACATGTCACGTCCGCGACACGATCCGGCTCAACAGTGGGTCAACGTCGCCCACCCCTCAAGGAGCGTCATGGCCCCCACCCCACCGACCGACGCCGAGCTGGACGTCCTCATCCGCGCCCGGCTCGCGTCGCTCGGCATCGACCTCGACCAACTCCCACCCGGCACCACCGCCGACCCACAGACCGGCTCCCCCGGCCAGGCCACCGTGCTGGCCTCGCTGCGTTCGTTCGTCCGCAGCACGGTGGGCACGCTCGCCGCCTACCAGCCGCCCGCACCGGCCGGCACCGACCCGGCCGTGGCCAAGGCGCTGTCCCAGCAGCCCGCGCCGATGCTCTACCCCTCGATCAGCACGGAATGGCGGAAGTGATGAGCACAGCCCCTGCCGACCACGGCGTCGACCGTCGCGCCTTCCTCGCCCGGACCGCCGCACTGGCCACCGCCTCGGCGGTCGGCGGCGTCGTCGGGCTGCCCGCCGTCGCCTCGGCGGCCGGCGTCACCCGCGCGGCGGTCGCCCCGCCCGGCCGCTACAACCCGGCGCTGGCCGTGCCGAACGCCTACGTCAAGCCGCGCCCGGAGGCGGTGGCCGACCCGACCGAGCTGACCATCGCCGAGGCCGCCTGGCTGATCCGGGCCGGCAAGCTCACCTCGGAGAAGCTGGTCGAGGCGTACCTGGCCCGGATCTCCCGCTACGAGCCGACCTACCAGGCGTTCAACCTGGTGCTCGCCGAGCAGGCGGTCAAGGCGGCCCGCGCGATGGCCCGCAAGCCGCACCGGGGCGCGCTGCACGGCATCCCGCTGGCCATCAAGGACAACTACTACACCGCCGGGGTGCCGACCACCGCCAGCTCCTACCTGTTCGCCGACTTCCGACCACCGTACGACGCCACGGCGGTGACCCGGCTGGTCACCGGCGGCGGGGCGATCGTGCTGGGCAAGACCCAGATGGGTCCGCTGGCCACCACCCGGGCCACCACCCCCGCCGGGGTGGTCACCACGGTCAACGCATGGACCCCCACCAACCCGGCCACCGACCCCGGCGGATCGTCCACCGGCACCGCCACCGCCGTGGCGGGCCGGCTCGCCGCGTCCGGCACCGGCACCCAGACCGGCGGCTCGATCACCGCGCCGTCCAACGCGCAGAACCTCACCGGGCTCAAGCCGACGATGGGTCGGGTGTCGCTGCACGGGATCATCCCGCTCAGCTACACCCGCGACCATCCCGGCCCGCTGGCCCGCGACGCCAAGGACGCCGCCATCATGCTCACCGCGATGGCCGGTGAGGACCCGGCCGACCCGCGCAGCCAGGGCCTGCCCGAGGTGCCCAAGCTGATCGACGCGGCCACCCCGACCCACCAGGGCGGCAAGCTCAAGCTGCGGTGGAAGACCCGGATCGGGGTGCTACCCGGCTTCACCGCCGGCACCTCGGAGACCGCGCTGGCCCGGCAGGCGTACCTGGCGAAGCTCGCCGCGATCACCGGCGCGACGATCGTCGACGTGCCGCTGCCCGACGAGTGGGAGCTGCTCACCGGCACCGCGTTCAACAACGTACGGCTGCCGGAGCGCACCGAGCCGTTCCTGCCCTACCTGCGTACCGACCTGCGCGGCTTCGGGGTGTCGGTGACCGGCTGGTTGCAGGGGGCGCTGCTGGGTGGCGGCGAGTTCATCACCGGCCAGCGGGCCAAGCTGCTGCTGATGGAACGGGTGCTCGACCAACTCTTCGCCGGGTGCGACGTGGTGGTGCAGACCGGTCCGGTGCCGTTCGACATCCTCGGCCTGCCGGAGATCGGCTTCCCGATCGGGTTCACCGGCGCGGGCCTGCCGATCGGCACCATCCTCGGTGGCCTGCCGTACGGCGAGGACCGGCTGCTGTCGGTGGTCGCCGCCTACCAGGCGGTGACCGACTGGCACCTGCGCCGACCGGCCGACCCGCCGGCCGTCGCGGCGGCGGCGCGCAGCGCCGCCCCGGCCGGGCTGCGGCTCACCGCCGACGAGGTCGCCCACCTGTCCCAGTGACCGCCACGTCGTCCGCCCCGCCGGACAGCGGCGGGGCGGACGACGGACGGACAGCGGCGGGGTGAACAGTGGCGGGGTGGGCACGGTGGGATGGACGACCCGGTCCCGCGAAACGGGCGGCGGGGCACGGTGGGGTGGACGGCCGGTCCCGCGAAACGGGCGGCGGGGCAGGGTGGGCGACGCGGTCCCGGAAGACGGACGGCGGCCCGACCGGCTCAGCCGATGGTGGTCAGCCTGGGCAACACCTCGTCGGCGACCCGTCGGGTGAACTCCACCGGGTGCCGGTCCGGGGTGACCTGCACCTCGGTCACGCCGAGCGCCGCGTACTCGGCCACCTCGGCGAGGAACGCGTCCACGTCGGCCAGCGGCGGTCGCATCACGATGACCGTCTTGTCGATGGTGTCGTAGTCGCGGCCCTCGGCGGCGCAGTGCCCGCGCAGCACGTCCAGCTTGTGCGCCACCTCGGCAGGGCTGCTGCCGAACAGGTTGCAGGCGTCGGCGTACCGGGCCACCAGCAGCAGGGTCCTCTTCTCGCCGCTGCCGCCGATCATGACCGGCGGGTGGGGCCGCCGCAGCGGCTGCGGCGAGTTGAGCGTCTCGGCCAACCGGTAGTGCCGGCCCTCGAACGGCCCGTTGTCGTCGCTCCACATCTGCCGGCAGATCCGCAGCGTCTCCTCCAGCCGTTCGAACCGCTCGGCCACCGGCACCACCGGCACCCCGAGGCCGTGCTGCTCGCGCTCGTACCAGGACGCGCCGATGCCGAGCCGGGCCCGGCCGCCGGAGAGCACGTCCAGGGTGGTCACGATCTTGGCGAGCAGCCCCGGGTAGCGGTACATCACGCCGGTGACCAGCACGCCGAGCGTCATCCGCGAGGTCCGCGCCGCGACGAAACCCAGCGTCGTGTACGCCTCCAGCATCGGCTCCTCGGCCGGGGCCATCGCCTCCATCTGGAAGTAGTGGTCCATCACGGTGAACGATGCGACCCCGGCCTCCTCCGCGATCGTCGCGGTCTCGATCAGCGTCGGTGCGATCGCCGCCGGATCGGTCGGGGTCGAGTAGTTCCAGTAGTGCAGTCCGAGTCTCATGCCTCGCCCACCTCCACACCGATCCTAGTGGCGTACGGGGTCACCCGCCCCGGCTGCCGCCGGCGACGCGTCGACGTCCAGCACCGCGCGGGTCAGGGCGGCCAACCCCGTCTCCCAGCGCTCGTCGGGCCAGTCCCGCAGGTGTTCCACCAGGTCGCTGCGCACTGCCGCCAACAGGGCGTGGGCCAGGTAGTCCGCCGACGCGGGGCCGCGCGCCTCGGTGACGAGCGCGACCAGCAGGATGTGCCACTCCTCGTACGACCCGGTGCGGTAGGGGCTGCCGTCGCCTGCGTTCTCCAGCGCCAACGTCAGCACCCGACTGTCCCGTTTGAACCGCACCACCTCGCGGAGCAGGTGCAGGGCACGCTCCGCCGGCGGCCCCGCCGGGGGCGTCGCCGTCAGTGCCGCCCGCAACTGGTCTCCGCGCTGCGCGTACAGGGCCCGGAGCAGCCCCATCCGGTCGCCGAAGCGGCGAAACAGCGTGCCCTTGCCCACTCCGGCGGCGGCGGCGATGTCGTCCATCGAGACCTGGTCGGGGTCGGTCGCGGCATCGAACAACCGATCAGCGGCGGCCAGTACGGCCGTCCGGTTTCGTGCCGCGTCGGCGCGCACCCGCTCTCCCCTCGCAAAACGGACCATCAGTCCGCTACAGTGAAGCGGACCGGCCGTCCGCTATGGTAACCACCCAGCGGGACGGCACCGACGACCAGGGGACAACCGTGTCGAACCCTTCCACCGCCCTGTTCCACCGGGCCATGCACCTGTTGCTCGCCAAGGACATGCCGGGATTCATCGCCCTGTTCGCCGACGACGGCGTCATGGAGTTCCCGTTCGCGCCGGCCGGGCAACCGAGCCGGGTCACCGGCCGGGCCGCCGTGCACGACTACCTCATCGACTATCCGGAGATCCTCGACGTTCGCGAGATCACCGAGGTCACCGTGCACGAGACCACCGATCCGGCGGTGCTCGTCGCCGAGTTCACCGCCGGTGGCGTCGTCGTCGCCAGCAACCGGCCCTACCGCCTGCGGTACATCGCCGTGCTGACCATCCGGGACGGCCACATCGTGCACTACCGCGACTACTGGAACCCGCAGGCCGCACAGGACCTGCTCGACGGCGGGCTGGTGCGCTCGTGATCCTGGTCATCGGCGGCACCGGGACGACCGGCCGGCTCGTCGCCGCCACCCTCGCCGACGCCGGCCGCCCGGTCCGCGTCGCCAGCCGCCGGGCCTGCGCCGGGGACGTCCGCTTCGACTGGTACGACCCCGGCACCCACCACGCCGCACTGGAGGGCGTGACGGGCGTGTACCTGGTCCCACCCGTCGGCGAGGTCGATCCCGCACCGGTCATGCTGCCGTTGCTGGAACTGGCCCGCACCCGGGGAGTGCGGCGGGCCGTCCTGCTCAGCTCCTCGGCGATCGAGGCGGGCACTCCCGGCCTGGGCGAGGTGCAGGCCGGGCTGGGCACGTTCTTCCCCGAGTGGGCGGTGCTGCGGCCCTCCTGGTTCATGGAGAACTTCGTCGGTGACCGTCCGCACGGGGTGAGCGCCCGGGAACGCGGCGAGATCATCAGCGCCACCGGCGACGCCCGGGTCGGCATCGTCGATCCGGCCGACATCGCCGGGGTGGCGGTCCGCGCCCTCACCGATCCGACGTCGCACGACACCGAGCACCTCGTCACCGGCCCCGAACGCCTGAGCTACGCCGACATCGCCGCCGTCCTCACCGACACCGGCGGCCGACCGGTCCGGCACCGTGCCGTCAGCGAGGCCGAGCTCTCGGCGTACCACGAGGCCAACGGCCTGCCAGCCGACTTCGCCCGGTTCCTCGCGAGCCTGGACACGGCGATCGCGGCCGGCGCGGAGGACCGGACCACCAGCACCGTCGCGGACGTGACCGGCCGCCCACCCCGCTCGTTCCGGGACTTCTGCCGCGACCGGCTGCCCGGCGGCCCCCGCTCCGCCCCGGACCGCGCCGGGACACCGACCTGACGGGTCGGCCGGACGACGACCGAGGGTGCCGCCGTCGGGTGCACCCGCACGCGCTGCGGCGATGCTGACCGGTGGCGCGACGGTGCGCGGGGCGGGCGACCCGGTCGTCGCCCGCCCCGCGCCCGGGTCGCTCAGCCGCGCCGCCACTTCTGGTTGGCCCCGCCGGTGCACTCCCAGATGACCAGCCGGGCACCGTCCGCGCTGTTCGCGCCCTGCACGTCGACGCACTTGTCGGCCTGCGGGTTGACCAGGTCACCGGCACCACTGAGGACGAACTGCTGGGCCGGGTTGCCGCTGCACCTGGCCAACTGGACGACCGCTCCGTTGGCGGTCGAGCCCCAGGCCACGTCCATGCACAGCCCGAGCGCCCGCACGGTGCCGTCCCCGGCGAAGGTCCACCGCTGGGCGTTGGTGCCGTTGCAGGTCCACAGTTGCAGGTACTGGCCGTCCACGCCGTTGGAGTTGGGCACGTCGATGCACTTGCCGGCGTACCCGACGAGCTGGCCGGCACCGCCACCGCCGGTGGTGGTCAGCGACAGCCCGTACGCGCCGAGGATCTCGTTGACCGGCTGGTAGACGGTGGTGCCACCGGAGGTGCAGTCGCCACCGGCACCGGAGGTGACGCCCTGCGCCTGGTTGCCGGAGACGAACGCGCCACCCGAGTCGCCGGGCTGGGCGCACGCGCTGCTCGCCACCAGGCCGTACACCAGGGAACCGGAGTAGTTGACCGTGACGTCCCGGGCGGTGATGGTGCCGCACCGCCAGCCAGTGGTCCGGCCGGACCGGCAGACCGCGCTGCCGACGGCGGCCTCCGCCGAGCCGGCCACCGCGGTCGTGCCGCCGTTGTAGGTGTTCACCGTGGGCGTGGCCACCCACGAGGAGTTGGTCTGCACCCAGGCGTAGTCGTTGCCCGGGAAGGACGAGCCCCGGAAGGTGCCCTGCGCGACGCCGCTGCCGCTGGTGGTGCTGCCCGCCCCACCGCAGTGACCGGCGGTGACGAAGCCACCGGCGACGGCGAAGCCGACCGAGCAGAGGGTGTTGTTGTTGATGACGTACTGGTCGCCGCCCCGGATGTCGTAGACCGGGCGGTAGGACTGCGCGGCGACGACCGGTCGGGTCGCGTCGGCGGTGCCGGTGGCCTCGGCGAACGCCCGGGCCGCAGCGGTGTCGGCGGCCTGGATCACCACGCTGTTGCTCGCCGGGTCGACATACCAGGAGTGCACGGCCGGGCCGGCCCGGCCGGCCGCCCGGTCGAGGGTGGCCCGGGCCCGGTCCAGCTCGGCCAGGCTCCGCCGGACCACCTGCGGCTGGGCGCCGGCACGGCGGACCCGGGCGGCGTCGGCGGCCGTGGTCACCCCGACCACCAGGCTGCTCCCGTCCCCCGCGACCCAGGACCCGCCGTACGCGACGCCCAGCTCGGCCCGGAGCCGACGCTCGGTCGACGGCGCAGCGGCCTCGACGACCGTGCGGAGGCGGAGCTGCTCGTCGGTCAGACCGAGATCCCGGCGCAGCGCCGCCCGTTGCCCGGCGGGAAGGCCGGCGGACGGGTCGACGGCGGCCGGCGCGGACGGGTCGGCCGGCGCAGTGACCGGTGCGGCCCCGGCGGGCGCGGCGGCCAGCGCACCGACCAGCGTCGCGGCCCCGAGAACGGCACCCAGGTGACGGATCATTCTGCACCCTCCAGAGCTGTCGACGGATGTGAGAGCGCTCTCAGGCAAGAATATTTACTAATTGAGGGACATCTGTCAATGCGACGTCGCCGGACCGGTCGGCGGTCAGGCCACCAGGCCCGCCGGTTTCCCGAGCGCCCTTCGCATTTCCCTTGATCGGGATTAGGCTCTGCGCAGTCCGGAGTGGACGACCACGGAGGTGCCCATGAAGAAGATGACCGTCCGTCGTACGAGTGCACTGCGTCTGGTGTCCGGCGCCCGCCGGCTCTGGATCGAGTGGTGCTGGTAACTGCCGGCCCGGCGGGCGCCCCCGGGCGCCCGCCCTCGGCGACGCCGGCCCGACCGTGACCGACGAGCCACCGCCCTACGACTGCCACCGTGACCTTGGGCCGTACGCCGGGGTCGCCGACCTGCTCCAGCGGATCGCCGCGGACCGCCCCCGGCTGGCCGCCCGGCACCGCACCGAGCTACGGGCCATCGCGCCCCGGCTCGACCCGGCCGCCCGCGCCGCCGCCGACGAGGCGCCGATCCGGTTCCACCCCGCCCGACGCACCGCCGCCCTGGCCTACGGCGCGACCGAGTTCGTGGCGGCCTGGGCGGGCACCCTGCGCCGACCGGTCACGCTCCGGTTCGTCCACGTCGGCGCGGCCGACGAGACCACCCGCGAGCTGCTCGACGCGCTGGCCGGCCGACTCGGGGCGTACCCGGTGCGGCTGGAACTGTGTGACGACGGCCCAGCCTTGCCGGCCGTCGACCTGAGCCCGGCGGCGCTGCGCACCGCCCTCGGCGAGAGCCTGGCCGGCGGCTTCTACCACCACGCGGCCCGCACCGCCCGACAGGGGCGTGCCCTGGTCACCCCGGCCGACGACCTGCCGCACTGGTGGTCGTTCACCACCGGCCTGGCCACCGCCCTGGCGGCACTGGACCAGGCCACCGAGGCGCTCGACCTCTACCACGAGACCCGGACCGTCACCGACGATCCGAAGATCACCATGTCGGCCGCGTACGCCACCGCGATGCTGTACGCCCGGCACCTGCCGGCCGCCGCCCAGGACCCGGCACGGGCGCGGCACTGGCTGGCGGAGGCGCTCCGGCTCGCCCGCACGGTGCCCGACCCCCGGCAGCGGCTCCTCTCGACGGTCTTCTACGAGCAGGGCGTCGCCCTGCTGGACAGCCGGGCGGGCGAGCCGGAGCGGGCGCTGCGGCTGATCGACGACGGGCTGGCCCGGCTGACGGCGGTGCTCGCCCCCGGTGAACGCCCCCAGGACGTGGCCCGGCTGCGCCACAACCGGGCCCAGGTCCACCTGGCGCTGGGCGACCCGCAACGGGCCCTGGCCGAACTCGACACCGTGATCGGCCACGACCCCGACAACTGCGAGTACTACGTGGACCGGGCCGCCCTGCACCGGGCCGCCGGGCGACACCGGGCCGCGATCCGGGATTACGGCAGCGCGATCCGCCTCGGGCCGCACCTGCCGGAGGCGTACTACAACCGGGCGGTGCTCCAGCAGGAGCGGGGCCGCACCGGGCGGGCCCGCGACGACCTGGACCGGGTGCTGGCCATCGAGCCCGGACACCTCGATGCCCGGATCGCCCTGGTCAACCTGCACCTCGGCCGGGGAGCCCTCGACGTCGCCGAGACGGGGGCGCGGGCCGGGCTGGTGCTGGCCCCGCACGAACCCGCCCTGCTGTGCACCCTCGGGCTGATCCGCTCGGAGCGCGGTGCGGCGGCCGAGGCCGAGGCGCTGTTCAGCCGGGCGTTGGCCGGCGATCCGGAGCTGGTCGAGGCGTGGACGAACCGGGCCGCCGTCCGGTTCGACCGGGGTGCGGTGGCCGACGCCGTGGCCGACCTGGACCGGGCGGTCGCGTTGTCGGCGGCACCGGTGCCCCGCTACAACCGGGGCACCGCGCTGGCCCGGCTGGGCCGGTGGGACGAGGCGGCCCGGGACTTCGCCGCCGCGCTCGCCGCACCCGAGGTGGACCGGTCACTGCGTCGCGAGCTGCGCACCGCACTCGCCCGCTGCCGCCGCACCTCCTGACCGGCCGCACGTGGCGGTGGCGACACCGGGTGGGCAACGACGTCGGGTGCGCGGGGCCGGGCGTCCGCCCGACCCCGCGCACCCCGTGGTCGACCGGTCAGCTGCGCAGGCTCCACTGCTGGTTGGTGCCGCCGTTGCAGGCCCAGAGGATCAACTTGGTGCCGTTGGCCGTACCGGCGGCGTTCGCGTCCAGGCAGAGCCCGGACTGCACGCCGGTGACCGTGCCGTTGGCGTTGACGTTCCACTGCTGGTTGGTGCCGCCGTTGCAGTCCCAGATCACCACCTTGGTGCCGTTGCTGGTGCCCTGCCCGGAGGCGTCCAGGCACTTGTTGCCATAGACCATCAACTGCCGGCTGGCGGTTTGGGTCCACCGCTGGTTGGCCGCGCCGGTGCAGTCCCAGAGCTGGGCCTGGGTGCCGTTGGTGGTGCTGGAACCGGTGACCTCGGCGCACCGGCCGGACTGCACCCCGACGAGCTGCGCGCCCTGCGTCGGCGGGTTGGTGGTGCCCTGCACCCCGGCGTTGGCCATCACGGTCTGCGCTGCCGAGGGCCAGCTGTTGTTGCTGACCACGGTGTTGTTGTTGACGACGTTGCCCCGGTCACCGTTGGTCACGTTGGTGCTGTTGTTGGTCGACCAGTTGTTGGTCACGGTGAAGTTGCCCATGTTCTCGGCGTACCAGTAGTTGGCGGTGGCCCAGGTGCCGGTGGAGGAGAAGACGTTGTTGCGGGCGGTGTAGTAACGGGAGCCCTCGTCGAAGTAGAGCCCGAACCAGCCGTTGGTCCGCAGGCAGTAGTTCTCGTTGATGGTCCCGCCCGGGTTCGCCGACAGCGTGTAGAGGCAGCCACCGTCGGTCATCTGCTGCATCACGTCGTGGATGTAGTTGCCGACGACCTGGTTGTTGGCCGCCGTGGTCGCCGTCGAGTAGCGCGGCTGGTAGTTGTACAGCCCACGGTTGGCGTAGTGCTGGCTGCCGCCCGCGTCGTTCGCGCCCCAGCCGTAGCCCACCGACAGCCCGGTGTACGGCATGTTGTAGACCTCGTTGTGCGACACCAGCGAGGTGTTGACGTACGTCGTCAGGATCGACACCACACCCCGGTACTCCAGTCCGAGGTCGTGCACCCGGTTGTTGCTGATGGTGATGTTCCGGTTGGTCATCCGCTGGTCGCCCGGGTGGTGGGCGTCGGCGCGCACCCCGCCGACGACGATGCCGCCGGCCGAGTTGCGGGCGATCTCGGAGCGGGTGACGGTGATGTTGCTGGCCCCCAGGCCGACCCCGCTGGCGTGCGCGTTGGCGTCGTTGCCGATGCCGATGGCGGTCTGCCCGAGGTTGACGAACTGGGAGTCGCCGAAGGTGATGGTGTTGGCGGCGGAGACCTGCACGGCGGCCGGCATCTGGTTCCAGTTCGGCCGGGTCGCCTCGAACAGCGGGCAGCCCTCCTGGCAGGAGGTGAGCGCGTCGGCCGGGCGGGCCCAGGTGCCGGTGATGTGCGCGCCGGTCTGCTGGTCGGCGAAGCCGTTGCTGCTGCTCGGGCCGAGCCAGCTGGTGCCGGTAAAGGTGATCCCGCTGAACGCGATGTGGTGCGCCGGGGCGTCGTAGCTGCCACCGACGTTCACCAGCGACGACAGCTGCGGCAGCTCCACGCTGACGCTGTTCATGTTCTGCCCGGCCAGCGGGATGTAGTTGAGCTGCCCACTGCCCGGATTCAGGTACCACTCCCCCGGGCTGTCCAGGAACTCGTACGCGTTGGCCAGGTAGAACGGGCCGGCGCGGTGCGGCTTGGACAGGGTGTCGAAGCCGAAGGTGTTGTTGTTCCAGGCCGGCTGCTGCATGGTCAGGAAGTTGCCGCTGATGCTCTGCACCGGCGAGTACCGGTCGGTGAACGAGCCGACGCTCTCCACCTCGACCCGGTTCTGGTTGCCCAGGTTGTTGAGGTAGCTCAACGCGCCGTTGCTGAACCGCATGCCGCTGGTGGTGAAGGTGAAGTCGGCCCGGTTGACGGCGGTCCGCGCCCGGGTGGCGACCGCGCCGTTGACGTAGAGCTGCCGGCTGTCCAGCCCGGCGGGCACGCTCGCCCGCCAGATGTTCTTCCCGGCGTCGACCTGCGACCAGCCGGTGACCGCGCGCGCCCCGCTGAGCTGCGGGCGGGCGGAGGCGGCGGCCCGCCAGGTCACGGTGTAGCCGTTGGTGCCGGAGTCGGCGGCGGTGAACCGCAGCGGCGCGGCCAGCCGGTAGACGCCGTCGGCCAGCTCGACGACGATGTCGCCGGACATCCCGGCGGTACGGGACCGGACGGCGTTCTGCGCCTCGGTCAGCGAGCAGGGCTGGCTGCTGGAGCAGGCGGTGCCGCTGCCGGCGGGGGACGCGTAGAGGGTGGTGGTGGCGGCGAGGGCGGGACCGGCCGGGGCGAGCACGGCGACCGTGGCGGCGAGCGCCGTGGCGGCCAGGCCGGCCAGCACCGGCCCGCGCCGGGCGGGTGATGTCGGGACGGACACGGGTGGGACTCCAATCCTGGTGGGGTGGTGGGGTGCCCCCGGTCGCGGTGGAATCACGCCGCGGCCGGGTCGAGCAGCCCGGCGGCCCGCAGCGCCGGCCACAGCGCCGCCGGGACGTCGGCGTCCGCGCGGGTCAGCGCCTGCGTGACCTGCGCGCGGTTGCGCAGGCCGACGACCGTCGAGACGACTGCGGGAGGGGAGCGGACGAAGGCGAGCGCCGCCTGCGGCAGGGTGACGCCGTACGCCTGGCAGACGTCGGCGATCCGGTGGGCCCGGTCGATCAGCTCCGGTGGGGCCTGTTGGTAGTTGTAGGTGGCGTCGGCCGGGGGCCGGTCCTGCGACAGCAGGCCGGAGTTGTAGACCCCGGCGATGACCACGCCGACGCCCCGGCGTTCGGCGGCGGGCAGCAGGTCGGCCAGCGCCCCCTGTTCCAGCAGGGTGTACCGGCCGGCGCACATCACCACGTCGACGTCGGTCTCCTCGACGAACCGGGTGAGCAGGTGGGACTGGTTCATGCCGGCCCCGATGGCCCCCACCACGCCCTGGTCGCGCAGCTCCACCAGGGCGGGCACCGCCTCGGTGGCGGCCTGCTCCCAGTGGTCGTCGGGGTCGTGCAGGTAGACGACGTCGATCCGGTCCAGGCCGGTGCGGGCCAGGCTGGACTCCAGCGAACGGAGCACGCCGTCGCGGCTGAAGTCCCAGACCCGCCGGTGGTCGGCGGGCACGTCGAAGCCTTCCGGGTCGCGCCGGTGGGCGTCCTGCGGCGACGGTACGAGCAACCGCCCGACCTTCGTCGACACCACGTACTCGTCGCGCGGCCGGGTACGCAGCGCCGCGCCGAGCCGCCGTTCGGACAGGCCGAGCCCGTAGTGCGGTGCGGTGTCGTAGTAGCGCAGGCCACCCGCCCAGGCGGTGTCGACGGCGGCGGTGAACTCCTCGTCGGTGGTGGCCCGGTAGAGGTTGCCGGCCTGCGCCGCGCCGAAGCCCAGCGCGGTGAGGCGTACCGCCGGTCGGCGCGGCAGCGGGCGGGCGTTCACGACGACTCCAGTCGGTAGACCCGCCGGGCGGTGTGCCGCCAGATCGCCGCCCGCTCATCGTCGCCGAGCGGGTCCAGCAGTCCCGCCAGCGTGTCGACCCAGCGTGGGTAGGAGCTGGCGAGCAGGCAGACCGGCCAGTCGGAGCCGAACATCAACCGGTCCGGGCCGAACGCGTCGAGGGCGTGTTCGACGGCGGGGCGCAGGTCCTGCGGTGTCCACGGTGCCCGGTGCACCTCGGTGACCAGGCCGGACAGTTTCGCCGTGGCGTTGGCCGCGCCCGCCAGGGCGTGCAGGTCGCGGGCCCACCCGTCGAGGTCCGTCCCGCCCAGCGCCGGTTTGCCGAGGTGGTCCAGGACGAACCGCACCTCGGGCAGGTCGCGGGCGAGCCGACCGGCCGCGCCCAGTTGGTGCGGCCGCACCAGCAGGTCGAAGGCGAGACCGGCGGCGCCCACCGCGGCTATCCCCCGCCGCACGTCGACCCGGTCGAGGAACGCCGGGTCGGGCTCGTCCTGCACGGAGTAGCGGACGCCGACCAGCAGGTGGCCGCCGCGCGCCGCCCGCAGCCGGCCCAGTCGTTCGGTGACGTCCGGGGCCGTGACGTCCAGCCAGCCGACGACCCCCCGGATGAGCGGATCGTCGGCGGCGACGCCCAGCAGGTCCACCGTCTCCGCCTCGGTGGAGTTGGCCTGCACCAGGACGGTCCCGGTGACCCCGACGGGACGGGTGACCCGGGCCAGGTCGGCCGGGGTGAAGTCGGCGTCGATGGCGGCCATGGTGGCCGGGTCGATCCAGGGTTGCGGGTGCCGGGCCCGGACCCAGAGGTGGTGGTGGGCGTCGACGGTGCCGGGCGGTGCGCTCATCGGCCCAACCATCCGCCGTCGACGGGCAGGACGATGCCGTTGACGTAGTCCGACGCCGGGGAGGCCAGGAACACCGTGGCGCCGGCGAGGTCGTCGGCGTTTCCCCACCGGCCGGTCGGGATGCGGGCCAGGATGGCCCGGTCGCGTTCCGGGTCCTCGCGTAGCGCCCGGGTGTTGTCGGTGGCGATGTAGCCGGGGGCGATGGCGTTGACGTTGACCCCGTGCGCCGCCCACTCGTTGGCCAGCGCCCTGGTCAGCCCGGCGATGCCGGACTTGGAGGCGGCGTATCCGGGGACGGTGATGCCGCCCTGGAAGCTGAGCAGCGACGCGGTGAAGATGATCTTTCCGTGGCCCCGGGCCACCATCGCCCGGCCGATCTCCCGACTCAGCACGAACTGGCTGGTCAGGTTCACCTCGATGACGTGGTCCCACATCTCGTCGGGGTGCTCGGCCGCCGGGGCACGGGCGATGGTGCCGCCGTTGTTGACCAGGATGTCGACCGGGCCGAGGTCGTGCAGGTCACCGACGAGCCGGCGGACCGCGGCCCGGTCGGCCAGGTCGGCGCGCAACGCGGTGAACGAGCGGCCCGCCGCGCGTACCCGGCGCTCCACCTCACTGCCGGTGGCCTCCAGCTGCGCCGAGACCCCGATCACGTCGGCGCCCGCGACGGCCAGCGCCTCGGCCATGGCCAGCCCGATGCCCCGGCGTGCGCCGGTCACCACGGCGGTCCGGCCGGACAGGTCGAACAGGGCGCTCACCGGTGTGCCTCCACCAGCTCGTCGGGCCGGTGGTGCCGGGCGCGGTGGCAGACCACTGCCTGCATGCGTACTCCCTCGTGGGTCGGGGTCAGTTCCTGACGGCGGACGGCAGGCCGTCGTGGTGGTGCGCCGGGGTGCCGGGCAGCGGCGTGACGTACCGCTGCGGCCCGGCGACGATCTGGTCGTTCTCCGCCAGCAGCCGGCGTCCGGCCCGTTCCGGCCGCACGTTGGGTCCGTCGGGTGTGGGCACGTCCGAACGGCGGGGATGGGTACAGATCTCCTCCTCGGCGACCGTGACGCCCAGGCCCGGTGTGTCGCCGAGGACGAACGCCCCGTCCTCGACGTACAGGTCGCGGGTGATCCCGACCGGGGGCCGGAGGTCCTGTAGCTCGCTGACCAGGTGGTTGGGCACCGACGTGGCGGCGTGCAGCAGCCCCACGGGGCTGTTGCCGATCGGGCTGACCGGCAGGTCGTAGGCGTGCGCCAGGGCGGCCACCCGCAGGAAGTGGGTGACCCCCCAGACCGCGGCCATCTGCACGATGTCCACCGCCGCCGCGGCGATCAGCGGCCGGTACTGTTCGAGGCCGGTGAGGTTCTCCCCGGTCGCGACCGACGCCCGGATACCGCGACCGACGACGGCCAGGCCCTCGGCGTCCCACCGTCGGACGGGTTCCTCGATCCAGACGAGGTCCAGGGTACGTTCGAGTTCGCCGACGTGCCGGACGGCCTGCTTGCGGGTCCACGCCTCGTTGACGTCGAGCATCAGGCCGGGGCGCTGCCCCCGACCGGCCTCGGTGAGCACGTCCCGGACCACGTGCAGCCGGTGCCGGTCCCGCTCGATGTCCAGGCCGCCCTTGAGCTTGGCGGCCCGCAGCCCGTGTCGGGCGTAGACCGTGTAGGCCGCCACCAGCTCGTCGTCGTCCAGGCCGATGTCGAGGCCGGACGCGTACGCGGGCACCCGCCGGTCGCGTCCGCCCAGCAGCCGCCAGAGCGGTTGCCCCGCCGACTGGGCCTTGATGTCCCACAGCGCGGTGTCCAACGCCCCGATCGTGCCGAACACCGTGCCGGCGTGGCCCGCCTTGAAGGTCTGCCGCAGCATCCGGTCGTAAAGGGTGGTCACCGCGCGGGGGTCCTCGCCGTCGATCGCGGCGAAGATCCGTTCGAGGTCGGTGTGCGGTCCGAGGCCGACCCCGGTGATGCCCTCGTCGGTCTCGACCACGATGATCGGCACCGTGGTCACCCCGTCGGTGAAGACGCCGTTCGCGTCGCCGACGGGCCGACCCCACTCCTGCACGGTGGTCAGGGTCCGGTATCCGGTGATCCGCATGTCAGCCCTTCGTAGCACCGGCGGCGACACCGTCGGCGATCTGGCGCTGGAGAAAGAGGTAGATCACCAGCACGGGTACGGCGGCGATCAGCACCCCCGCGGCGAAGGTGGGGATGTCGGCGGAGTACTGCCCCCGCAGCGAGGTCACCCCGACCATCAGGGTCCGGTGCTCGGCCGAGGGCATCAGCAGCAACGAGATCAGCACGTCGTTCCAGCAGAACAGCGCGTTGAGGATGCCGACCGACAGCAGGGCCGGGGCGCCCAGCGGCAGCATGATCCGCCGGTAGACACCGTAGACGTCGTTGCCGTCGATCCGGGCCGCGTCGATGATCTCCGGGGGGATGGTCCGGTAGTAGCTGGTCATCAGGAAGATGGTGAAGGGCAGGAACTGCGCCACGTAGGCGAGCACCAGCCCCGGGTAGGTGTCGACGAGACCGGCGTCGGACATGATCCGGGCCAGCGGCACCATGATCACCTGGAACGGCACGAAGAGCGCCGCGAGGCAGCACAGGAAGAGCACCGACGAACCCCGGAAACGCAGCTGGCTCAACGCGAAGCCGGCCATCGACCCGAACAACAGCAGCAGGAGCACCGAGACCGTCACCACGACCACCGAGTTGGTCAGGTAGCGGGCCATCCCGACGCTGTTCCACGCCGCCGCGACGTTGTCCCACCGCAGGGAGTCCACCAGCGAGAAGCGGTCGAGGACGTAGTCGCGGCGGGTCTTCATCGCCACGTTGGCGGTGAAGACCAGGGGGTAGACGGTCGCCAGGGCCAGCACGGCCATCGGCAGGGCCAGCAGCCACCGACCCCACCGGACACGGGACATCACGCCTCCCTCACCGCCCGCCGGAGCAGGCTGATCTGCAGCAGCCCCACCACGAGCATGATGAGGAAGAGCACCGTCGAGGCGGCCGAGGCGAGCGCCGGCCGGTTCATCTGGCCCTGCTGGATCCAGATGTAGTACTCCGGCAGGTAGGTCGACCCCTCCGGGCCGCCGCTGGTCATCACGTAGAGCAGGCCGAACATGGAGGTCAGCATCCCGATCATCGTGGTGACGAAGACGAACTGGATGGTGCGGGCGAGGCTGGGCACGATCACGTGCCGGATGGTCTGGGGCAGCGACGCGCCGTCGACCCGGGCGGCGTCCAGCAGCGAGGCGTCCAGGGTGGCGAAGCCGGCGAGGAACACCACCAGCGCCATCCCGAAGGTCGCCCAGACGTGCACCCCGACCACGACGAACATCGCCACGTCCGGGTCGCCGAGCCAGTCCACCGGCCCGATGCCGACCCCGCCGAGCAGGGCGTTGAGCGGGCCGTCGAAGGCGAGCAGCAGGTTGAAGATGGCCCCGACGATGACCGGGGACAGCACGGCCGGAAAGAAGTAGACGCTGCGGTACAGCCGGTGCCCGGGGACCCGCAGGTAGATGAGGGTCGCGAGCAGGCCGGGGATCGCCACCGCCACCGGCAGCAGCAGCACGAGCAGCCCGACGTTGCCCAGCGCGTCCCGGAACAGCGGGTCTCCGAGCAGCTCCCGGTAGTTGTCCAGGCCGACCATCAGCCCGTCACGGTCGCCGTCACCGGTGAAGGAGAAGTTGACCCCGAGCAGCAGCGGCCAGAACCGCAGCAGCGCGAGGATCAGCAGGGCCGGGGCCAGCAGCACGAAGGGGGCGAGCCGTTCCGCCCGTCGGCCACCCCGGCCGCGCCGCGAGACGGCGGGGGCGGGGGGTACGGATCTCGGCGGCGTCCCGCCGGCCCGGCCGGTCGGGGCCGGACGGACCGACGGTACCGCCTCGGGAACCGGCACGGGGTCAGCCGGCCTGATCGGAGGCGGCCAGCTGCTTCACCGCCTCGTCGACGCTGATCGAGCCGCTCAGCAGTTGCTGGGAGAGCCGGCCCATCAGCTCCAGGGTCTTGGAGGAGAGCGCCACGTGCAGGGCGGGCTTGCCGGCCTTGAGGTCGGCGACGATGGTGGCCACGGCCGGGCCGCCCTGGGACACGTCGATGGTGGTGTCGGCGGCGATCGCCCCGGCGTCGGCGTAGAAGGACTTCAGCGCGTCGGTCGAGGTCAGCGAACGCACCAGGTCGGCGGCGACCCTGGGGTCCTTGGTCCACCTGGCGACCCCGTAGCCGATGCCGCCGTCGTAGGGCAGGCTCGGGGTGGCCCCGGGTACGACGACGGGGGCGCGCATCACGCCGAGCTTCTCGGCGGTGAGGAACTCGCTGAAGTCCTTCCAGTGTCCGACGTCCGACATCAGCCCGATGACGTGGGCGGCCTTCGCGGACTGGAAGATCGCGAAGGAGTCGTTGAACATCGCCGTCGAGTTCGCCCCGTCGCTGTTCAGCTTCGCGTCCTGGGCCTCCTTCCAGAGCGCGAAGATCCGCTTGACGTGCGGCGAGGTCCAGTCCCGCTTGCCGGCGATCCAGTCGTCGTACTCCTGCGCGCTGAACACGCCGGAGCCGAAGGCGGAGAGGAAGAACTGGATGCCGTAGCCCTCCTTGTTGCCGAGGGCGAGGCACTTCGCGCCGGTCTGCCGGGTGATGGTGGCGCAGTCGGCGAGGAACTTCGACCAGGTGGTGGCGGGGCTGGCGGGGTCGAGGCCGGCCTTGTCGTAAAGAGCCCGGTTGTAGTAGATCGGGTGGCCCTGCAGCGTCACCGGGGCGGCGTAGGTCTTGCCGTCCTTGGTGAACGCGTCCCAGCCGGCGAGCCGCTGCCGGTCGTCGGTGAGGTACTCGTCCAGGGGCAGCAGCGCGTCCGCCCGGTCCCGGATCTGGCCGCCCCCGTTGAACAGCATCACGTCCGGCCCCTTGCCGGCCTGGATCGCCGTGCCGAGCAGGGTGTAGTACTGCTCGAAGGGCTGGGCGACGAACTCGACGGTGACGTCGGGGTGCTTCCTGGCGAAGTCGGCCTTCGCCTTCTCCAGGTACGCCCGGGCGGACGCCTCGCCGGACTTCCAGTCCCAGACGACCAGCTTCCCGTCCGCCCCGCCGGACGGGGAACGCGTCCCGCCGGCGCTCCCGCAGCCGGCCAGCGCCAATGCCGCGACGAGAACGGCTGACCACACTGCTCGGTGCTTCATCGCTGCTCACTTTCGACGTCGGCCGACCCCGCTGAATCGAGACACTTGGATTGACGAGAAAGTAACTCGTATGACGTATGACGTCAACACTGGGACGTAGAATTCGCCGCAGGCAGGTCGTGGCGCGGTCCGCGGAATCCACTGGAGGGGACATGACGGCACGGGAGATCACCCTGAACACGGCAACGCCCCCGAGCTGGGCACGACGACCCGCCAACCTCGCGACCGCCGTCACCGCCGAACTGGTGGGACGCATCGTACGCGGAGTTCACCCGCCCGGCGCCCCACTGCCTCCCGAGCCGGCGCTGTGCGAGGCGTTCTCGGTGAGCCGCACGGTCGTCCGGGAGGCCGTGAAGATCCTCCAGGAGAAGGGCCTGGTGCAGGTCCGCCAGGGCAGCGGCACCATCGTCACCCCACCGTCGATGTGGGACATGCTCGACGAACTCGTGCTCTCCGCGACGATCGCCGAGGACGACAGCCTGACCATTCTCGACGACCTGGTGGCCACCCGGCGGGTGCTGGAGTCCGACATGGCCAACGTCGCCGCCCGGCTGGCCGACCAGGAGACCGTCGACCGGCTGCGTGCCCTGGTCGACCGGATGGACGAGCTGGTCGACGACCAGGTCGCCTACCACGAGCACGACCGGGCGTTCCACGACGTGATCATGCAGGCGTCCGGCAACCGGATCGCCAGGGGCGTGGTGCGGTCACTGGAGAGCCAGGTGGTCAACACCGCCCGCTACATGGGCCGCTCCGAACGGGCGCTGTGCGTGGCCTCCAACCGGGGACACCGGCGCATCTACGAGCGCATCGCGGCCCACGACCCGGACGGCGCCGCCGCGGCCATGGTCACCCACATCACCGAGGCCTGGCTGGTCCGGCGCGGCGGACCGGACACCGGGCGATTGGTGCGCTGACCCCCGGCGGCGGGTGGATCACCCGTCGCTCCCGCCCGGCGGACCGGGCCCGCAGGGGGACCCCGATGACGCCCGCGTAACCAACGAACGTCAATGGCTTGCGGGTGTTAACGATAACAAGATACCGTCGGCCGCGGGAGCGAAGGGCACGCCTCCCCCGCTCCACCCCCGGGATCCGGGCGGCGGAGCGGAGTGCGGGCACGGGCGACGTCGGTGGGACACCTCCGGGCACCTCCGTGGACGCTGCGCGCCGCCGGGTCGCATCGACACCTCGACACACCCGGATCCCCCGGCGCACGTCGTCCACCGCCACCGTGGGGTCCTGACACGACCGCGCGCCGACTGCGGTGCCGTCCCTGGCAGGCCGGGAGCGCGATCGCCGACCGTGACGCCACACCCGCGTACCCGCACGGCGGGCAGTCCGGACGAGTCCCGACAGCACCGGCTCACCGGCCGGGGCGTCGGCGGAGTCCGGGCAGGCCACCGAGGCGTGACGCCCCACGACACGCATCGCCCATACTGGGAGGTACTGGTGAAACCCGCACTGCCACCCCTGACCCGACTGCGGCGCTCCTTCGCCTGGTTGACGGCCCTGCTCCTGGTCTCGACCCTGCTCCCGGCCGGCACCGCGAAGGCCGACAACCCCATCGTCCAGCACATCTACACCGCCGACCCGGCCCCGCTGGTGCACAACGGCCGGGTGTACCTCTACACCGGCCACGACGAGGACGGCTCGACCTGGTTCACCATGAAGGAGTGGCGGGTCTGGTCCTCCGCCGACATGGTCAACTGGACCGACCACGGCTCGCCGCTCAACGTCGGCACCTTCAGCTGGGCGAAGGCGGACGCCTGGGCGGGCCAGGTCATCGCCCGCAACGGCAAGTTCTACTGGTACGTGCCGGTGACCGCGAAGTCGACCAACTCGATGGCCATCGGGGTGGCGGTGAGCGACAGCCCCACCGGCCCGTTCCGGGATGCCATCGGCCGCCCGCTGGCGGCCAACGGCGAGATCGACCCGACCGTCTTCATCGACGACGACGGGCAAGCGTACCTCTACTGGGGCAACCCCAACCTGTGGTACGTCAAGCTGAACGCCGACATGATCTCGTACTCCGGCAGTGTCACCAAGATTCCGCTGACCACCGCCGGATACGGCACCCGCAACGGCAACGCCACCCGACCCACCCTCTACGAGGAGGGCCCCTGGGTCTTCAAGCGCAACGGGACCTACTACAACGTCTTCGCCGCCGAGTGCTGCAGCGAGTTCATCGGCTACTCCACGGCGCCCGGCCCCACCGGGCCGTGGACCTACCGGGGCACGGTCATGCCCCGCCAGGGCGGCAGCTTCACCAACCATGCCGGAATCGTCGACTTCAACGGCGGGTCGTACTTCTTCTACCACAACGGCGCGCTGCCCGGCGGTGGCGGCTACACCCGGTCGGTCGCGGTGGAGAAGTTCACCTACGGCACCAATGGCACCATCCCGACGATCAACATGAGCAGCACCGGCGCACCGCAGATCGGCACGCTCAACCCGTACGTGCGGCAGGAGGCCGAGACGATCGCCTGGGGCTCCGGCATCGAGACCGAGGCGTCCAGCGAGGGCGGGATGAACGTCGGCTTCATCGAGAACGGCGACTACATCAAGGTCAAGGGGGTCGGCTTCGGTACCGGTGCGACGTCCTTCAACGCCCGGGTGGCCTCGGCCGGCAGCGGCGGCACCATCGAGGTCCGGCTGGACAGCACCACCGGCACCCGGGTGGCGAGCTGCTCCGTGCCGGTCACCGGCGGCTGGCAGAACTGGCAGACCGTCTCCTGCCCGGTGTCCGGCGCGACCGGCACCCACGACATGTACCTGCGGTTCACCGGCGGCAGCGGCACCCTGTTCAACGTCAACTGGTGGCAGTTCAACGGCAGCGGCACCACCCCGACGCCCACCCCGACCGCGACGCCCACCACGACGCCCACCGCGACCCCCACCCCCACCCCGACGACCCCGGCCCCGACGACGCCGGCTCCGACGACCCCCTCCGGGCGGTCCTGCGCGGCCACCAACACCGTGGTCAACACCTGGCAGGGCGGCTTCGAGGGCAAGCTGACCATCACCAACGGGTCCGCCCCGATCACCGGCTGGCGGGTGAGCTTCACCCTGCCCAGCGGGCAGACGGTGGCCCAGGCGTGGAACGGCACCCTGACCCAGCAGGGCAACCAGGTGACCGTCACCAACGCCGCCTACAACGGGCAGCTCGGAGCCGGCGGCTCCACCACCGTCGGCTATATCAGCTCGACCACCGGCAGCAACCAGCCACCGACCGACCTGACCTGCACCCCCGCGTGACCCCGTCGCGCGGCTGACAGTCACGCCGGCCCGCTCCGCCCCACCGGGGCGGGCCGGCACCCCACCACCGACACCCACTACTCACCCGGACGGGCGCCAGCCCGTGATCCGGTCCACTGGAGGTTCCCATGTCCCCGTCCCTCAACCGACGCCAACTTCTCCAGGCCGCCGGCGCCACCGCGCTCGTCTCCGCCGCGGGTGGCACCCTACTCGGATCCGGGCCGGCCGCCGCGGCGCTGGTGGTCCCCCCGGCCCGATCGGACCTCGGTGTCTCCGCGTACCCGTTCGAGCTGGGGCAGGTCCGGCTGACCGCCGGCCGGCTGCTGGACAACCAGAACCGGACACTGAGCTACCTGCGGTTCGTCGACGTCGACCGGATGCTCCGCAACTTCCGGGCCAACCACCGCCTCGGCACCAACAACGCCGCCTCCAACGGTGGCTGGGACGCGCCGTCGTTCCCGTTCCGCACCCACATGCAGGGGCACTTCCTGACCGCCTGGGCGCAGGCGTACGCGGTGCTGGGCGACACCACCTGCCGGGACAAGGCGAACTACATGGTGGCCGAGCTGGCCAAGTGCCAGGCCAACAACGGCGCGGCCGGATTCACCGCCGGCTACCTGTCCGGCTTCCCGGAGTCCGACTTCGCGGCCCTGGAGGCCCGGACGCTGTCCAACGGCAACGTGCCCTACTACTGCATCCACAAGACCCTCATGGGGCTGCTCGACGTGTGGCGCTACATCGGCAACACGCAGGCCCGCTCGGTGCTGCTGGCGCTGGCCGGCTGGGTCGACACCCGCACGTCGCGGCTGAGCTACAACCAGATGCAGTCGATGCTGGAGACCGAGTTCGGCGGCATGAACGAGGCGTTGACCGACATCTACCAGCACACCGGCGACGGGCGTTGGCTGACCGTCGCCCAGCGGTTCGACCACGCAGGCGTGTTCAACCCGCTCGCCAGCAACTCCGACCAGCTCAACGGCAAGCACGCCAACACCCAGGTGCCCAAGTGGATCGGCGCGGCGCGGGAGTTCAAGGCGACCGGCACCACGCGCTACCGGGACATCGCCAGCAACGCGTGGAACATGACCGTCAACGCGCACACCTACGTCATCGGCGGCAACAGCCAGGCCGAGCACTTCCGGCCGCCGAACGCGATCGCCGGGTACCTGACCAACGACACCTGCGAGCACTGCAACACCCACAACATGCTCAAGCTGACCCGGGAGCTGTGGCTGCTCGACCCGAACCGGGTCGCGTACTTCGACTTCTACGAGCGTGCCCTGCTCAACCATGTCGTCGGCGCGCAGAACCCGGCCGACGGGCACGGCCACGTCACCTACTTCACCCCGCTCAAGCCGGGTGGCCGACGGGGCGTCGGGCCGGCCTGGGGCGGCGGCACCTTCAGCACCGACTACAACTCGTTCTGGTGCTGCCAGGGCACCGGCATCGAGGCCAACACCAAGCTGATGGACTCGATCTACTTCTACAACGACACCACGCTGACGGTGAACCTGTTCGTTCCGTCGGTGCTGACCTGGTCGCAGCGCGGGATCACGGTCACCCAGAGCACCAGCTACCCGGCGAGCGACACCAGCACGCTCACCCTCTCCGGGTCGATGAGCGGCTCGTGGGGCATCCGGGTGCGGATCCCGGCCTGGGCCACCGGCGCGACGATCGCCGTCAACGGCGAGACGCAGAACGTCGCCACCAACCCCGGCAGCTACGCCACGGTCACCCGCACCTGGGCGGCCGGCGACACCGTCACCGTACGGCTGCCGATGAAGGTCGTCGTGCAGCAGGCCAACGACAACGCCAACGTCGGCGCCCTCACCTACGGGCCGGCGGTGCTGGCCGGCAACTACGGCAACACCACCCTGAACTCCCTGCCGTCGCTCAACGTCTCGTCGGTCACCCGGACCAGCACCAGCACGCTGGCGTTCACCGCCACCGCCAACGGGTCCACGGTCAACGTCGGGCCGTTCTACGACGCCCACGGCTTCAACTACACGGTCTACTGGAGCACCACCGGGGGCGGCAACCCCGGTGGCGGCAGCTCGCGGCTCGTCAACGTCGGCAGCGGCCTGGTCCTCGGCATCCAGAACATGTCCACCGCCGACGGCGGGCTCGCCCTCCAGTGGGGTGACACCGGCACCGCCGACCACAACTGGGTGGTGGTGACCGACGGCGACGCCGTCCGGTTCCGCAACGTCAACAGCGGCAAGGTCCTCGGCGTGGAGAACATGTCCACCGCCGACAACGCCCGCGTCCTGCAGTGGGCGGACAACGGCACCGCCGACCACCGGTGGACCCTGCTGAACCAGGGTGACGGCACCTACAAGATCCGCAACGTCAACAGCGGGAAGCTGCTCGGCATCCTCAACGGCTCGACCGCGCAGGGCGCCCAGGCCGTACAGGACTCCGACAACGGCAGCGCGGACAACCGGTGGCGGATCGTCGCCAACCAGTAGCGGTTGGCCTGGACCGGCCGCAGGTCCGCCACCGCCGGCGAGACGGCGGCGGACCTGCGGCCTGACGAATGGGGCTGCCCCGATCGGGGCAGCCCCATTCCGTTTGCACCTGAACCCGGCACGGACCGGAGCCGGCACGAACCCGGAGCCTGGCCGCCGGGGCCGCCCGTGCCGACCGGGCCCGCTGGGCGGTCCGACGGTACGGGCGGCCCCGGCGTCTGCCGGCCGCGACCGGGTGGGTCAGGGGGTGGTCAGCTGGAACTGGCGGATCGTGCTGGTGCCACCGAGGGCCTGGGTGGCGTGGTTGAAGATGGCGAAGCGGTAGCCCATGAAGAACTGCCAGTTGCTGTCGAGGGTGAGCGCGTTACCCAGGGCGGTGAAGTTGGTGCCGTCGGTGCTGTAGGAGAACCGGGCCTGCCGGCCGGAGCCGGGCCGGATGTCGGCGGTGGCCCGTAGCCAGATGCGTCCCCCGCTGACCGGGGCGGAGGCGATCTCCGAACCGGTGTTGGTGGTCCGCCAGCTGCCGTCCATGGTGAGGTTGTTGGTCATCGACACCCGGGTCGCGCCGTTGTCCCGGCGGACGCCGATCCAGGCCGACGAGTTGCGCAGCACCGCCAGCCCGGTCCGGTCGCCGTCGCGCAGCGCCGAGTAGTCGAGTTCGACGGTGGCGGTGGAGGTCGGCCCCTGGATCCGGTGGGTCACCGTGTTCCGGGCGCTGTAGAGGTCGTTGGTGACGGTGGCGGTCTGCAGGCGCAGGCCGTTGTTCACCGACCACTTGGTGTTGTCCGGGTTGTGGTTCCACTCCCACTGCGGGCCGAGGGTGCTGCCGCTGAAGGTGTCGGTGCCGGTCAACGGCTTGACCGGTCGGGTCGGCAGCGGGTTCGGGTACGACGTGCCCCAGCCGCCGTTGACCGTCTGGATCTGCGGCCAGCCGTCGGCGGTCCAGGTGATCGGGGCCAGTGCCGGCACCCGCCCACCGGGGTAGGCGTCCACGAAGGACATGTAGTACCACTGGCCGGCCGGGGTCTGCACCAGACCGCCCTGGTGCGGCACGCCGCCGCCGGAGATCGGGCCGGGCATGTTGAGCAGCACCTGCCGCATCTCGTACGGGCCGAACGGGCTCGACGACTTCAGCACGTACTGGCCGTTGGCCGGCCGGGTGAGCCAGATGTAGTAGCTGCCGTTGCGCTTGTAGAACCGGGCCCCCTCCAGGGTGCCCACGCTCGACGGGGTGGAGAAGACCTGCTGGCTGCGGACCTCGCTCTTGCCGTCGGCGGACAGCTGCGCGACGCTGATCTGGCTGTTGCCGTAGGCGACGTACATGGTGTCGTTGTCGTCGACCAGCATGCCGGCGTCGTAGTAGCACTTGTTGATGGTGGAGTGCTGGTTCCAGGCCCCGTCGACGGCGGCGGCGGTGTAGATGTAGGTCTTGGCGAAGTCGATGCAGCCGGCCCAGTAGTAGGTGCGGTTGCTCGGGCGGTAGTTCAGCGTCGACGCCCAGATCCCGTTGACGTACGCCCGCCCGCCGGACATGTCATACTTCGCGCCGAAGTCGAGCTTGGGCACCGAGTGCCCGGCGAACTCCCAGTTGACCAGGTCGTAGGAGCGCAGGATCGGGGCGCCCGGCGAGTAGTGCATGGTCGAGGCGGACAGGTAGAACGCGTCGCCGACCCGGATGATGTCGACGTCGGCGAAGTCCTGCCACACCACCGGGTTGGTGAACGAGCCGCTCGCCGGTGGCGTGGTGGGTGGCGGCGTGGTCGGGGTGCTGCCGCCGTCGACGCGGACGAGCTGCCACTGCTGGTTGGTGCCACCCCAGTCGGAGTACTGGACGATGTTGCCGCCGTCGGCGGTGGAGGCGTTCTGCACCTCGACCGCCTTGCCGCTGTTGCGGTTGAGCAGCCGGACGTAGCCGTCGGCCGAGTCGGCGAGCCGGAACTGCTGGTTGGTGCCGTTGCCGTCGGTCCACTGCACGATCGCCGCGCCGTCGGCGGTGGAGAGGTTGTAGACGTCGAGGACCTTGCCCGAGAGCCGCGACTTCAACCGGTAGTAGCCGCCGCCGGAGTCGACGAACTGCCACTGCTGGTTGGTGCCGTCGCCGCGGGTCCACTGGGTGATCCGCGCGCCGTCGTTGGTGGCGAAGTTGTACACGTCCAGCGCCTTGCCGCTGTTGCGGTTGACCAGCACGTACCAGGCGGTGGTGTCCACCGTCGCCGCCGCCGCGCCGGTCGACTGGACCACGACGAGACCACCGCCGACCAGCAGCGTCAGCAGGGCGGCGACGACCCGTGACCACCAGCCGCGCCGTCGCCGGACCGCGATCGGCACCTCTCCCATGGCTACCATGACCCTCCCTCACCAACGGTCGATCGACGGGGGCCCTGGGTCCGGCCCGGGGCCACCGTCGTCGCATTGTTCGAAGCCTGCCGATGTCAACGTTCACCTCGGCGGCGCGTCCGCGATGGCGCACGACGCGGTACAGCGACAGGTCGGGGGTGCCGACCAGCCGCTGCGGGAACGGCTTCAGCTATCCATAGACTGTGAGCGATAACATGATGCTCGTCAAGCTGAAACAGCGTTGACACGATCGACGGGCGCAAATGCCGACGCCCCGGGCCGCGTCGGACCGTTCCGACGCGGCCCGGGGCGTCCGGGCGAAGGGGTACGACGCGGGCGGGTGCCGCGTCACCGGTCAGCGGGAGGCGCCGGCACGCCGCTTGTTGTAGACGTCGAAGGCCACGGCGACGAGCAGCACCAGGCCCTTGACCACCGACTGGATGGACTGGTCGACGCCCATGAGCTGCATCCCGTTGCTCATCACCGCCATGATCAGACCACCGACCACGGCACCCATCACGGTGCCGACCCCACCGGTGACCGCCGCGCCACCGATGAACGCGGCGGCGATCGCGTCGAGCTCGAACATGTTGCCCGCGGCGGGCTGCGCGCCGTTGGAGCGCGAAGAGTAGATCACCCCGGCCACCGCCGCCAGGAAGCCCATGTTGACGAACATCCAGAAGTTGACCGTCCGCACCTTGACCCCGGAGAGGGTCGCCGCCGAGAGGTTGCCGCCGATCGCGTAGACCTGCCGACCGAAGACGGTACGCCGGGTGAGCAGGCCGTAAACCAACACCAGCGCGGCCAGGATGATCAGCACGATCGGCAGGCCCCGGGCGTGCGCCAACTGCCAGGCGAAGTACATGATGACCGCGCCCACCAGCACCACCCGGGCGACGAACAGCGGGAACGACTCCACCGGCTGCTGGTAGCGGACCCGGGCCACCCGGGTCCGGAAGCCGCTCACTGCGTACCCGGCCACCGCGACGGCGCCGATCAGCAGGGTGAAGGCGTCGAAGCCGTCCCCGCCGAGCAGCCCGTTGAGGAAGCCGGCCGCGACCTGCTGGTAGTCGGCAGGGAACGGGGAGAGCGAGATGTTGTCCAGCACCCGCAGGGTCAGGCCGCGGAACAGCAGCATGCCGGCGAGCGTCACGATGAAGGCCGGGATGCCGGCGTACGCCACCCAGAAGCCGTGCCACGCGCCGACCGCGACGCCCACCGCCACCGCGGCCAGGATGCCGACCCACCACGGGAAGCCCTCCCGGATGACCAGCACGGCGGAGACCGCCCCGGTGAGGGCGACCACCGAGCCCACCGACAGGTCGATGTGACCGCCGATGATGATGATCACCATGCCGATCGCCAGCACCAGGATGTACGAGTACTGCAGGACGATGTTGGTGATGTTGCCGGGGCTCAGCGACACCCCGTCGGTGAGCACGGCGAAGAACCCGACGATGACGACGAGTGCGACGTAGATGCCACTCTGCCGCAGGTTATTCATGATCAGCGCACGCAGGTCGCTGGTGCCGGCGTGCAGGGCGACGCCCGGACTCTTGTCGGCCGGCGGCGGGGACGGCGGCGATGAGGTCTTGACGCTGGTCATCCCACGCGCTCCTTGTCCTTCGTCATCAGATCCATGAGGTTCTCCTGGGTCGCCTCGGCCACCGGCACCTGGCCGGTGATCCGGCCGGCGGCGAGGGTGTAGATGCGGTCGCACATGCCGAGCAGCTCCGGCAGCTCCGAGGAGATCAGGATCACCGCCTTACCCTCGGCGACGAGCCGGTTGACGATCGTGTAGATCTCGAACTTCGCCCCGACGTCGATTCCCCGGGTCGGCTCGTCGAGGATCAGCACGTCCGGATTGGTGAACAGCCACTTCGACAGCACGACCTTCTGCTGGTTGCCACCGGAGAGCTTGCCCACCACGGCCATCACGCTTGTCGTCTTGATGTTCATGTCCCGCCGGCTCTGCTCGGCGACCTTGATCTCCTCGTTGCCGTTGACCCAACCGAGGCGGGCGAGCCGGCCCAGGGCGGCGGCGGAGACGTTGTGCCGCACGTCGTCGATGAGGTTGAGGCCGAAGCGCTTGCGGTCCTCGGTGACATAGGCGATGCCGTGCTCGATGGCCTCCGCGACGGTGCGCGCCCGGACCTCCCGGCCGCGCACGAACAGCCGACCCCGGATGTCCCGGCCGTACGTCCGGCCGAAGAGGCTCATCGCCAACTCGGTACGACCGGCGCCCATCAGACCGGCGATGCCGACCACCTCGCCGGCACGGACGTCCAGGCTGGCGTCGTCGACGACGAGCCGGTCCTGGGTGGGGTGCCGCACGCTCCAGTTCTCGATGCGCAGCACCTCCTCCCCCGGCGACGAGACCCGGTCGGGATAGAAGCTGTCCAGGTCCCGGCCGACCATGCCGCGGATGATCCGCTCCTGGGTGACCTCCCCGGAGGCCAGGGAGAGGGTCTCCACGGTGCGTCCGTCCCGGATGACCGTGGTCGCGTCGGCGATCGCGGTGACCTCGTTGAGCTTGTGCGAGATCAGGATGCTGGTGATGCCCTGGTCGCGCAGCCGGCGCAGCAGGTCGAGCAGGTGCGCCGAGTCGATGTCGTTGAGCGCGGCGGTCGGCTCGTCCAGGATGAGCAGCCGGACCTTCTTGGACAGCGCCTTGGCGATCTCGACCAGCTGCTGCTTGCCGACGCCGAGCTGGATGACCGGGGTGACCGGGTTCTCGTACAGGCCCACCGAGGCGAGCAGTTCGGCGGCCTCGGCGTTGGCCCGGTTCCAGTCGATCAGGCCGCCCGGACCGCGCCGCTCATTGCCGAGGAAGATGTTCTCGGCGATCGAGAGGTAGGGCACCAGGGCGAGTTCCTGGTGGATGATGACGACGCCGTGGGACTCGCTGTCGCGGATGCCGCGGAAGTTCATCGGCTTGCCGTCCAGCACGATCTCGCCGTCGTACGAGCCGGTCGGGTGCACCCCGGAGAGCACCTTCATCAGGGTGGACTTGCCGGCGCCGTTCTCGCCGCAGATGGCGTGGATCTCCCCCCGGCGCACCGCGAGGGAGACGTCCGCCAGCGCGGTCACCCCGGGGAAGGTCTTCGTGATGCGTCGCATCTCGAGGATGGTGTCGTCCATGGTCAGCGTCCTGATCGTCGAAGCCTGAGGCGGGCTTGCGATGCGTCGGGCGCGGCGGTCGGTCACCGCCGCGCCCGACGACCGGCTTACTTCTTGGCCTGACCGGCGGCGACCTCTTCGGCCGACCAGTAACCGGAGTCGACGAGCACCTTCTTGATGTCGTCCTTGTAGACGGTCTCGATCGGCAGCAGGTACGCCGGGACGACCTTGATCTTGTTGTTGTAGGTCGTGGTGTCGTTGGCCTGCGGCTGCTTGTCCTGCAGGAACGCCTCCGCCGCGATGACGGCCTGCTCGGCGAGCAGCCGGGTGTCCTTGAAGACGGTGGAGCTCTGCACCCCGTCGTTGATCAGCTTGATCGAGGCGATCTCGGCGTCCTGGCCGGTCACCACGGGGAGCTTCTTGGCGCCCTTGCCGTAGCCGGCGTTCTGCAGGGCGGTGATGATGCCCCGGGAGATCCCGTCGTACGGCGACAACACCCCGTTGACCACGGTGCCGTCGTTGTAGCCGGAGGTGAGCAGGTCCTCCATCCGCTTCTGCGCGGTCTCCTGCTGCCAGCGCAGGATCGCCGCCTGCTCGATGCGGGTCTGGCCGGACTTGACCTTCAGCGTGCCGTTGTCCATGAACGGCTTGAGGGTGTCCATCGCCCCGCCCCAGAAGTACTGGGTGTTGTTGTCGTCCAGCGAGCCGGCGAACAGCTCGACGTTGAACGGGCCGGTGGCGGTGCCCTTGCCACCGTCCTTGGTCTGCAGGCCGAGGCCGACCAGCAGAGCGGTCGCCTGGGCGACGCCGACCTTGTAGTTGTCGAAGCTGACGTAGAAGTCGACGTTCTTGTTGCCCAGCAGCAGCCGGTCGTAGGAGATGACCGGGATCTTCGCCGCCGCGGCGGCGTCCAGCTGGCCGCTGAGCGCGGTGCCGTCGATCGCCGCGATGATCAGGACGTCCGCGCCCTGCGTGATCATCTGGTCGACCTGCTGGGACTGGGTGGGGATGTCGTCACCGGCGTACTGGAGGTCGACCTTGTAGCCCTTGGCCTCCAGCTTCTCCTTCACCGCCTTGCCGTCGGCGATCCACCGCTCCGAGGTCTGGGTCGGCATGGAGACGCCGATGGTCAGATCGGCGGGCTTCTTGTCGCTGCTGTCGCCCCCGCTACCCGCTCCCCCGCCGCTGCATGCGGCAAGGCTGAACGCCAGTGCCGCGCCGCCGAGCGCGACCAGGAATTTCCTGCGCACAGGTTTCTCCTCTCCGGAACTCCCGCCGACTGCGGGGACCACCTGTCACCTTTCGGGGTAGTGTTAGCGCTCACATCGCCCCCGTCAACACCCCCTCGGAAATCCGGACGTCACGGTCTCGTAACGGGCGTCTCCGACTTGTCCACCCACCGGCGTCCCGCCCGCCGGGCCGGCGCGGGGTCGATTCCGTGGTGAACACGGCGACGGCGGCCCGCCCACCACCCCCGGGCTGCGACCGGACGGCGGACCCGCCGACGCCGACGTCCCGCCGGGTTTCCAACCTGTTACGCGGTCGTCATCGACAGCAGGCGATCAATGCCAGGCGCTCCGCTGAATGCGCGGGGGTGGGCGACGGGCGACGGGCGCAGTGTGGTGGGCGGTGGGCGGGCCGTCGCGACTGGGACAGCCGTGCGCCCCGGGTGCCCCGATCGTCGGGGTGCCCGGGGCGCAAAGGAGTCCGGGGTCCGGGGTCCGGGGGTCCCGGGGGTCCCGGGGGTCCGGGGTCCAGGGGTCCCGGGGGTCCGGGGTGCGAGTTGTGTGGGGTGTCCTACCTGGCTGGTCAGTCGTCCAGGCAGGACCGCAGCGCGGCGGTCAGCAGGTTGGCGCGTTCGTCGCCCATGCCCTGCATCTGGTTGACCACGTAACCGAAGCCGACCTGGTGGGCGTCGTCGCCGAAGCCGAGGTTGCCGCCCGCACCGTCGTGGCCGAAGCTGCGCTCGGACAGCAACGGCCGGGCCGGCGGCGAGTGCAGCAGGAAGCCACTGCCCCAGCGTTGGCCGGTGTCCGGCGGGCCGTGCCGCTGCTGGCCCCGGGACCGCACGACCGTCGCGTCGTCGATCGACGCCGGGTCGAGCACGGGCGGTCCCGCCACCGGAGACACGCACGCGGCGTAGAGGCGGGCCAGTCCGTCGGCTGTGCTCACCGCGCCGGCGCCCGGGATGCCGGCGGCCTGGATGGCCGGGTCGTTGAAGCTGACCAGGCCGGCGTCGTCGGCGGGGAACGCGAACGCGCCACCCATGGTGATCCCCCGGTCGGCCACCGGGTCGACGAACGGTTCCGGGTCGGGCGGCGGAGCGAGGTTCCAGGCGACCGTGTCGCGTTCGGTCGCCGGCAACCCGAGCCAGGTCCGCAGGCCCAGCGGTGCCGCCAGGGCGTCCCGGAAGTACGCCCCGGGCAGCTGACCGGTGATCCGGTGGATCACCTCGCCGATCAGCCAGCCGTAGGTCATCGGGTGGTAGCTGTGCGCCGTGCCCGGCTGCCACAGCGGGGCCTGGGCCTCGATCGCCGCGATCACCGGGTCCCACGCGAGCACCTCGTCGAGGGTCAACGGGCGGTCGAGCGCGGGCAGGCCGGACTGGTGGGTGAGCAGCCAGCGCACCGGGATGTCGGCCTTGCCGTGCTGGCCGAACTCGGGCCAGTAGCGGGTGACCGGCGCGTCGAGGTCGAGTCGGCCCTGCTGCACCAGCAGGTAGGCGCAGACCGCCAGGATGCCCTTGGTGCAGGAGTAGACGACGACCGGGGTGTGCGCCGTCCAGGGCCGGCCGGTACGGGGGTCGGCGGTCCCGCCGTACAGGTCGACGACCTGGCGACCGCCGACGTAGACGGTGACCGCCGCGCCGACCTCCCCCCGGTCGGTGAAGTTGGCGCGGAAGACGTCTGCCACCCGCCCGTAGCGTTCGTCGGCGTGGCCGTGGATCTGCGGCTGCGTGGCCACTGCTATCCCTTCAGTGAGCCCTGGATCAGGGCCTTGATGAACTGACGCTGGAAGATCAGGAAGACGATCAGGGTCGGGGTGAGGATCAGCAGCGAGCCGGCGCACAGCAGCACCAGGTCGGTGCCCCACTGCCCCTGGAACGCCCCGAGCGCACCCGCCATCGTCCGCTTGGCCGGATCGTCGACCAGGACGATGGCCAGCAGGAACTGGTTCCACGTCCAGAGGAACATCAGGATGGTCAGCGACGCGATGGCCGGCCGGGCGAGCGGCACCTGGACCCGCCAGAACAGCTGCCAGGTGCTGCTGCCGTCGACCCGGGCCGCCTCGGACAACTCGACCGGCACGTTGCTGAAGTGCGCCCGCATCCAGAAGACCGCGAACGGCATGTAGAGCCCGATCAACGGCAGGATGATCGCCCACCGGGTGTTGAGCAGGCCGAGGTCCTGCATCTGGTAGTAGAGCGGGGTGACCACCGCCTCGAACGGCAGGGTCAGCCCGAGCAGCAGCAGACCGAACACGATCCGGCCACCGGGGACCCGCAGCTGGCCCAGCCCGAAACCGGCCATGGTGGCGATCAGCACCGAGACCGGCACGACGCCGGCCACGATGAGCAGGCTGGAGCGCAGCAGCGCACCCATGTTCGCCACCGTGAACGCGTCGGCGAAGTTGCCCCACTGCGGGTCCGACGGCCAGGCCAGGCCGCTGGGCACGGTGCCCCGGGGCTGCAACGCCGCGGAGAGCATGCTGACGAACGGCAGCAGGGTGACCACGACCAGGACGAGCAGGAAGATCCGGCCGGTCAGGTTCTCGCGCCGGCTCAGGTTCATGACTTGTCCCCCCGGGTCAGTCGCTGGATCGGCAGCACGCAGAGCAGCACCAGCAGCATCAGCACGACGGCCAACGCGGAGGCGAGACCGACCTGGCGCTGCGAGAAGGCCAGCCGGTAGATCTCCAGGCCCGGCACGGTGGTCTGCAGGCCGGGACCGCCACTGGTCGAGATGTAGACGATGTCGAAGCTGGCCAGGGCGGCGATGATGGTCACCGTCAGGCAGACCCCGATCTCCTGGCGCAGGCTGGGCAAAGTGACGGCGAAGAACTCCCGGATCGGGCCGGCGCCGTCGAGGCGGGCCGCCTCGTACAACGCGGGATCGATCTTGCTCATCCCGGTCACCAGCAGGATCGTGCAGAGGCCGAGCAGCACCCAGGCGCCGATGACGCCGACGGCGGGCAGCGCGGTGTCGAAGTCACCGAGCCAGGCGCGGGCCACCCCGCCCAGGCCGACCGCGCGCAGCAGCTGGTTGATCAGGCCGTTGGACGACAGCAGCCAGCTCCACGCGATACCCGCCGCCACCAGGGGGATGACCTGGGGCAGGAACAGCACCGTACGCACCACGGTGCCGAACGCGCCGGTGGTGATGCGGCGGACCAGGCTGGCCACCAGCAGGCCGAGCGCGACCGGGACGAAGCTGAAGAAGACGATCAGGACGAGCGCGTTGCCGATGATCTTCAGCAGGTCGCTGTCGGTGAACACGGTCAGGTAGTTGTCCAGTCCCGCCCAGCGGGCCACCCCGATGCCGTTCCAGTTGTAGAACGAGTACTGGATGGTCAGCACGAGTGGACGAAGGACGAAGGCGGCGTACATCACGACTGCGGGCAGGACGAAGAGCCAGCCCGTCCCGCCCGCGCGGGCCCACCGTTTCCGGGGGGCCCGCGCGGCGGAGGGACGGGTGGGACGAGCCGGTGTGGACACCGGGTCACCCCGCCCGACCGGTGCGCTGCCGAAGGCAGACGTCATCGGGAGAGTTCCTTCGCGTACTCGGCCTGGACCGCCTTGACGTACCCCTCGGGGGTCTGCTGACCGGCGATCAGCTTCTGCATCTCCGGGGTGATCGCGGCGGCGAAGATGCCACCGGTGGCGTTCGCGGTGAAGTCCACCGCGCCGTTCTCCTCACCGAGCTGCTGCGACGCCTTGAGCGTCTCGGCCAGCACGGTGTTCGGCGCGGCGGCCGGCACGGCCAGGTCGCTCGGGCCACCCGGGCTGGAGCCGCCGATCTTGACGGCGATCTCCCGGGCGGTGGGGTTGGTGTGCGCCCAGTTCAGGAAGAACGCGGCGGCGTCGGGGTTCTTGGCCTTGGCGCTGATGCCGAAGGTGTTCGGGGCGGACATCGCCACGTGTTTGCCGCCGGCCGACTCGCTCGGGAACAGGAAGAAGCCCACGTTGCCGGGCATCGTCTTGTCGAGGTTGGCCGACTCCCAGTCGCCGTTGAACATGAACAGGCCGTTGTTCTTCTGGAACTCGCCCACCATGCTCGCGTAGTCCAGGGCGTTGGCGTCCTTGGGGAAGTAGCCGGCCTGGGCCCACTTCTGGATGGTCTGGGTGGCCTTCAGCGCGGCCGGAGTGTCGAACGTCGCGCCCGGCTTCTGGAAGATCCAGTCGGCCACCTGGGCCGGGTCACCGAACTGGTTCTGCAACGCCTGGTGCGGGAAGTTGATGCCCGCGGTGTTCTTGTTGAACTGCATGATCGGCTGCACGCCGGCGGTCTTGGCCTTGGCCAGCAGCTGCTCGAACTCGGCGATGGTGGCCGGCGGCTGGGTCATCCCGACCTGCTCGGCGAGCTTCTTGTTGTAGAACACCCCGGTGACGCTGTAGCCGAGGCCCATCCCCCACAGCGAGCCGGTGCCCCGGGTGGTGCCGCCCTCGCCGACCCGCAGCTGCACCAACTGGGAGGCGGGGAACTTGTCCCAGCCGTACGCGGTGAAGTAGGGGTCGAGGTTCTTGAGCAGGTCGTCCTTGACCAGGTCGACCATGGTGGGGAGCCGGATGATGTCCGGCGAGTTGTCCGAGGCCATCACCCGGGGCGCGTTCTCCACGATGACCGTGAACTGGTCCTCGCGGATGTTGAACTTGACGTTCGGGTGCTGCTTGGTGAACTCGTCGGCCAGCGCCTTGGCCAGCGGGAAGCCGGTCTCGGCGTACATCTCCAGGGTGATCGGGTCGCTGCCCAGCTCGGTGCTGACGGCGGCGTCGGACCCGGCGCGCGGCGACTCGTCCGCACCGGGTGCGCTGCACGCCGTGGCGGCCAGCCCCAACGCCAGCACGGGGGCCAGGAGCGCCGTCCGGCGGGAGAACCTTGCCAGTGGTGTAGCCAATTGAGGACTCCTCGACTCTTCCGTGCGTGCCCCGGCCGCGGTACGGGCCGGGTCGGCGGGTCGTCACGGTGGGTGACCAGCCGCAACAGTACGTCGCCGTCGGCATGCCGCCGCAGCACGCGATGTCGTTACCGATGACCACGCCGGGGGTCACCGAGGGTGTCGCCCGACCTGTCAAAAGTAGCCGCTAAACTGATTTAGCAGAGCATGCGCGCGGCGACCTGAGCTGTCAAGGACCAATTGGCAACGGTCCGGAAACATCCGGTTCACGCCCAGCCACCCGCCCCACCGGCCGTCGCGGGTGGTCACCGACACACACCCGGGGTGACCGCCGGCACCGGGCCCGGCCGGACCACGCATCATGATGGGCGGGAGCGACGGCCGCGACGCCGCCGCCGATTCGGAGGACTGATGGGCCGCAACAGAGCAACCCTGGCCGATGTCGCGCGACGGGCCGGGCTGTCCAAGACCGCCGCGTCGATGGTCCTCAACGGCCGGGAGGGCACCCGGCTGTCGGCCGAGGCGCACCAGCGCGTCTTCGCCGCCGCCGAGGAACTGGGCTACCGGCCCAACCTGGCGGCCCGGAGCCTGCGTACCCGCAAGACCGCCACCATCGCGTTCGTCTCCGACATCGTCGCCACCACCCGGTTCGCCGGCGGCCTCATCCGCGGCGCGCTCGACGCGGCCCGGGAGCGCGACCACGTGCTGCTCATCACCGAGACGCAGGGCGACGCCACCTTCGAGCAGTACGCCATCGAGGCGATGCTCGACCGGCAGGTCGACGGGGTGATCTACGCCGCGATGGCGACCCGGCGGCTGACCGTCCCGGCGGCCATCCTCGGCGGCCCGGTGGTGCTGCTCAACGCCACCAGCCCGGACGACCTGCCCTGCGTGCTCCCCGACGACGAGCGGGCCGGCCGTACCGTCGCCACCACCCTGCTCGACCAGGGCCACCGCGACCGGATCGCGCTGATCGGCCGCAACCGTCTCAAGGAGGACGACGAGGAGGTCTCCCTGGCGGCCCGGGCCCGGCTGCGCGGCGTGCACCAGGCGCTCGGTGCCGCCGGGGTCGAGCTGCTGACCGAGTGCTTCTGCGCCGAGTGGCTGCCCGAACACGGCTACGCCGCCATGCGCACGCTGCTGGGCCGGCCCACCCGGCCGACCGCGATCATCTGCATGAACGACCGGCTCGCGTTCGGCGCCTACCAGGCGCTCGCCGAGGCCGGGCTGACCGTCCCGGACGACCTCTCGGTGGTCTCGTTCGACGACGACCCGATCGCCGCCTGGTTGCGCCCCGGCCTGTCCACCACCGCTCTGCCGCACGAGCAGATGGGGCGGCGGGCCGTCGAGATCCTCCTCGACGGCGGCGACGCCGAACCGTCCCTCGTCCCCATGCCGCTGCGTCGCCGCCGGTCCGTGGCCACCCCGGTCCGATAGCCGGGACCCCCCGGCGCGACCGCCGGGCAGGTGCCCGCCGCAGCGCTCCCACCACCGGCCGCTGGCCACCCGAACTGGTCGCTAAACCGATTTAGTGCTAGCTTCCCCGCCATGCTACGTCTACCCGACCACTGGGTGTGGGACAGCTGGTACGCCCGGGACGACAACGACCGGTGGCACGCGTTCTTCCTGCGCGCCTCCCGTGCCCTGCACGACCCGCACCGCCGGCACCGCCGCGCCACGATCGGCCACGCCGTCTCGACCGACCTGCACACCTGGCACCTGGTCGCCGACGCGCTCGTCCCGGCCGACGCGCCGAGCTGGGACGACCTCGCGACCTGGACGGGCTGCACCGTGCGCGGCCCGGACGGGCGGTGGTACCTGTTCTACACCGGGGTCGGCCGCGCCGAGGACGGGCTGGTCCAGCGGATCGGCCTGGCCGTCTCCGACGACCTGACCACCTGGCGCCGGCACGGCGACGGGCCGCTCGTCGAAGCCGACCCCACCTGGTACGAACTGCTCGACCGGACGCTGTGGTACGAGCAGGCCTGGCGCGACCCGTGGGTGTTCCCCGATCCGGACGGCGCCGGCTGGCACATGCTCGTCACCGCCCGGATCAACACCGGGCCGACCGAGGCACGCGGGGTCGTCGGTCACGCCACCTCACCGGACCTGGTGAACTGGACCGTCCAACCGCCGCTGTCGATCCCGGCCGGCTTCGGGCACCTGGAGGTCCCCCAGGTCGCCGTCGTCGACGGGCAGCCCCTGCTGCTGTTCTCCACCGACGCCGCCGGCACCCGCCACGACGGCCACCGGATCTGGGTGGCGGAGGGTCACGACGTACGCGGCCCGTGGGACATCGCCTCGGCCCGCCCGTTCCCGCACCCGCACCTCTACGCGCCCCGGCTGGTCCCCGGACCGGCCGGGGACTGGTCCCTCATCGGATTCCACGACCACGTCGACGGGGAGTTCGTCGGTGCGCTGAGTGATCCGATCGCGGTCCGTTACCGCGCCGGGGACGGGCTGACCGCCACCGGCACGGCCGGCTGAGCGTTCCTGCGGCCACCACCCGGCCGCAGCGGTACGGGCGGGGGCGGCCACCGCCGTGCCGGACGGGCTCGGAGGCGGCCACCACCGTGCCGGGTTGGACGCGGGGGCGGCCACCGCCGTGCCGGACGGACGGACAGACGCGCAAGCGGACCGGACCCGGACGGCGTCCGCACCACGCCGTCCGGGTCCGGGGCCGCTCACCGGCGTCCGCCCGCCCGGTGCCCGGACCGGCAGCGGGCGGACGGCGGCGGCCGGTCGGTCAGCGGCGGGTCCAGCGCTGGTTGGCCGCCCCGGTGCACGACCAGAGCAGCACCGTGGTGCCGTTGGCGGTGCCGTTGTTGTTCACGTCGAGGCAGAGGCCGGACTGCACGCTGCTGATCGTGCCGTTGGCGTTGAACGTCCACTGCTGGTTGGTCCCACCGTTGCAGTCCCAGATCTGGGCCTTGGTGCCGGCGGTGGCGTTGGTCGGCGCGTCCAGGCACTTACCGAGGGACTGGAGGGTCTGGCCGTTGGCCGTCCAGCGCTGGTTGGCAGCCCCGTTGCAGTCCCAGATCACCGGTTGGGTGCCGTTGGCGGTGCTGCTCTGCGGGACGTCGAGGCACCGACCGGAGGCGACGCTGGCCAGCGCGCCCGCGGTGGACGGCGGCGTCGTCGGCGGCGGGGCGGTGCCACCGCCGCTGACCCGGTACACCACCGTGCCGTGCGACGGCACACTCGCGGAGATGGTGCCGGTGCTGGTGGTGCTCGCGTTGGTCCAGGCGTCGACCAGGGTGAAGGAGGAGCCGGACTTGCCGATGGCGGCGGCGGTGGTGGAGATCGTCGTCGTCGAGCCACCCTGGTTGAACAGGGCGACCGCGACGTCGCCGTTGGCAAGCCGCTTGGCCAGCACCCGGCGGGTGCCGTCGAAGGAGACCTGGGCGCCCTGCAACGCCAGCGCGTCCTGGTTGATGGCGATCAGGTTCGCGTTCTTGAGGATGGTCTGCGTGGCGGAGTTCATCGACCGGACGTCGTTGCCGGCGATCAGGGGCGAGGCCATGATCGCCCACATCGCGAAGTGGCTGCGCATCTCGGTGTCGGTCATGCCGCCCCGGCCCACCTCCATCATGTCGGGGTCGGTGAAGGCGCCGGGCTTCGCGTACGGGGCCAGCGGCACGTTGACGTCGATGATGTTCTGGATGCCCATCGGGTAGCCGTTGGTCTGGCCGCTGTTCCAGGTGTTGGTGATGTCCTCGGTGGTGCGCCACATGTTCGCCACGTCGCCCCAGTTGCGCTGCGGCCCGGTCTTGGCGTGGATGCTGTTGGGGTTGATGCTGTAGACGATCGGCCGGCCGGTGGCGGCCAGGGCGTCGCGCATCTTGGCGAACGTGGTGACCTGCTGGTCGATGGAGCCGTTCGGCGAGCACCAGTCGTACTTGAGATAGTCGACGCCCCAGTTGGCGAACTGCCGGGCGTCCTGCACCTCGTGGCCCTGGCTGCCGGTGGCGCCGGGGTAGGAGTTGAAGTACTGGGCGCAGGTCTTGTCGACCGGCACCTGGTAGATGCCGAACTTCAGCCCCCGGGCGTGGATGTAGTCGCCGAGCGCCTTCATCCCGGAGGGGAACCGGGTCGGGTCACCCTGGAGGTTGCCCGCCGAGTCCCGGTTGGGGTTGAACCAGCAGTCGTCGACCACGACGTACTGGTAGCCCAGATCCCGCATACCGCTGCTGACCAGCGCGTCGGCCGTCTGCCGGATCAGCGCCTCGTTGATGTTGCAGCCGAAGGAGTTCCAACTGTTCCAGCCCATCGGCGGGGTCCGGGCCGTCCCGTTGTCCAGTGCCTGCGCCACCGGCATCCGGATGCCCACCAGGACGCCGGCCAGGAGCAGACCGGCCGCCAGCGCCCGCCCCCAGCTCCGGGCTCGCACGAATCGCTTCACGAAGTCTCCAATCAGTGGTGCCGCGTCGGGCGGGACGTCCGGGAGTCGGCTCGAACCACCCCGGGTGTGAGCGCTCGAACGGCTCGGTGTGAGCGCTAACAACGGCCCCTCATGTTACGTAAGCGTTTCAGCGTATTCAACTGCTTCCATATTTTTACCGCTCTATCACCGGGCGTCGGCAGGTCGGCCCACCGGCGGCCCCCCGAGGGCTGCGGACCACGCCGGGACGCGGGACGCAGCAGTGCGACATGGAGCCATCGTGGAGCTATCTGCACCGCCTGACATCGAATACGCTGGCTCCATGTCAGATAGCTCCAGACGCGGACGGCGCGCTCGCGGCGAGATCGAGCAGCTTCCCAGCGGCTCGCTCCGGGTGCGGGTGTACGCCGGGATCGACCCCGTGTCGAAGCGTCGGCGCTACCTCACCGAGACCGTGCCCGCCGGCCCGGTCGCGGCCCGCCACGCCGAAGCCGTCCGCAGCCGGCTGCTCGACCGGGTACGACGACAGCCCACGCCTGCCGCCCCGACCGGCGACCCGGTGGCCGGCAGGTCGGGTGGCACCCCCGGGCCCCCCGCCGCCGTCCCCCCGGCAACCGCCGCGGCGGACCCCGCGCGTACCACCACCCCGACGGTCGGCAGGCCGGCCGGGGCGCCACGACGCAGCCGACGCCGGGGCGAACCGACGCTGACCACGATCGCCCAACTGGCGGACGTCTCGGCGCCCACCGTGTCCAAGGTCCTCAACGGCCGCACCGGGGTCGCGGCGGAGACCCGGGCCCGGGTGGAGTCGCTGCTACGCGAGCACGGCTACCGCCGCCCCGAACTGGGCACCCCGAACGCCAGCGTGGAGGTGGTCTTCTACGGCATGCAGAGCAACCTGGCGGTGCTGATCATGCAGGGGGTGCAGCAGGTCGCCGGGGCGCACCGGCTCGCCGTCGGCTTCATCGACGCCCGCCGCCAGGTCTCGGAGGGGCGGTTCTGGGCCCGCGACCTGCTGGCCCGTCGCCCGACCGGAGTGATCGCGGTGAATCTCGGCTTCACCTCCGAACAGCACGCCCTGCTGGCGGCGAGCGCGATCCCCCTGGTCGTCATCGATCCCACGGGCGAGCCGCCACTGCACGCCGTCCCGTCGGTGACGACGACCAACTGGAGCGGTGGTTTCGAGGCCGCCCGGCACGTACTCGACCTGGGGCATCGGCAGGTCGGGGTGATCTCCGGGCCGACCGAACGGCTGTGCGCCAAGGCCCGCCTGGACGGTGCCCGGGCGGCGTTGGAGGCGGCGGGAGCCGGGCTGCCCGCGCGCCGGCTGCGCTTCGGCCACTGGTTCTCCTTCGAGGACGGTCTCAGCCTCGGCCAGGAACTGCTCCGGCAGAACCCCACGCCCACGGCGATAGTGTGCGGCAACGACCTGCAGGCGCTCGGCGTCTACGAGGCGGCCCGGTTGGCCGGCCGACGGATCCCCCAGGACCTCAGCGTGGTGGGCTTCGACGACATCCCGTACACCATGTTCTGCGGACCGCCGATGACCTCGGTGCGGCAGCCGCTGACCGAGATGGCCGCCGCCGCGACGCGGATGGTGCTGACCCTGGCCGCCAACGAGAACCTCACGCAGACCCGGGTCGAACTGGCCACCACGCTGGTGGTGCGGGGCAGCACCGCGGCGGCACCGGCGCACTGACCCGCTCGGCGCGGCCGGTCCGGGGCGGCGCGGCCGGTCCGGGGCGGTTGCCGGGGCGGGTCCTCGAAACCTGTCCTTGTCGTTGCCGAACGGTTTCGAGTAGCATCCGGTTCGATCGATACGGCAGGTCGTCGTGGTGCGGTCGCCCTGGTCACGGTGTCCTCCGGTTCCACCGGTGGCGCACCGCCCGACGTCTGGTACGGCGTGCGGGTCCAGGTCAGGTCCGTCGTCCGGCACGGCTGGCCGGCCCGACACGGCGTAGGACAGTGACCTTCGAGGAGCGAGGGAGGGCCAGAGGGACCCGTCACCGCCAGTTCGCCTACCGCCTGCGATCCGTGATGACGAATATCACGGCACGCTGGCGACACTCGGCCGCGTCGCCGACCCAATCAGGGCGACACGCCGCGTAGACTCTCGCTGATCCAGCGTTGTCCACGGCGTGCACGCCCATGCCTCGTGTCCGACGTCCCTCATCGGACGCCGGGCCGGGCCGCTTCGCCGTCAGCGGGCTGCGGGGCGGACCGAGAGGTGTGGGATTACTGTGCGCGCTCCTGCGATGAGAGACGTGGCCCGCCTCGCCGGAGTTTCCCACCAGACCGTGTCGCGGGTCCTCAACGGACATCCCCACGTGCGGGAACAGACCCGCCTACGGGTCCAGGCCGCGATCACCGAGCTCGGCTACCGCCCGAACCGGGCCGCCCGCACCCTGGTCACCGGGCGATCGCAGGTGCTCGGTGTGGTGGCGCTCAACACCACCCTCTACGGCCCGGCGTCCCTGCTGTCCGCCTTCGAACTCGCCGCGGCCGAGGCCGGCTTCGCCGTCAGCGTCGGTAGCGTCCGCAACCTGGACCGTACCTCCATCACCGCCGTCGTCGAGCGGCACCTGGCCCACCGGGTCGCCGGGATCGTGGTGATCGCACCGGTGGAGTCCGCCGGCGAGGCGCTGGAGTGCCTTCCCACCGACATCCCGCTGGTCACCGTGGACGGCGACCCCCGCCGTCCGGTGCCGCTGGTCACCATCGACCAGGTGGAGGGGGGCCGGTTGGCCACCCGGCACCTGCTCGACGCGGGTCACCGGACGGTCTGGCACGTGTCGGGCCCGGCCGACTGGTTCGACAGCGCGGGGCGTCTCGCCGGCTGGCGGGAGACGTTGCAGGCCGCCGGCGCGGAGGTTCCCCCGGTGTTGCAGGCGGACTGGTCCGCCGCCTCGGGATACCGGTGCGGCCAGATGCTGGCCCGGACCCCTGAGGTCACCGCGATCTTCACGGCCAACGACGATCTCGCGCTGGGCGTGCTGCACGCGCTGCACGAACACGGCCGGCGGGTGCCGGAGGAGGTCAGCGTCGTCGGTTTCGACGACGTCCCGGACGCCGCGTACTTCATCCCGCCGTTGACCACCGTCCGGCCGGACTTCAACACCGTGGCCGAGGCCAGCCTCGGCCTGCTGCTGACGCAGATCGACGCAGGCGTCGACCACACGCTGCGGCAGACCATCTCCCCCACCCTGATCACCCGGGACAGCGTCGCCGCGCCCCGGTGACGGGCGGACCGTCACCGGTCGCCGCGGTGGCGTGTCCACCCGCCGTGCCGCGCTGACCAGGCTGGCGGCGACCCGCCCCGCACAGTGCTGTCCGGCTCTGGACAGCACTTCTTGTTAACGTTAACGTAATGGACGATCGTCGATTTATCGGGTACGGACTCCGGCCGACCGGGTGGCCGCTCGTCCGACCGTAGGCGGAGCCGACGCCGACGCCACGAAGGGCCGGACGGCTACGACCGGCGCACAGCGGTCCGCGCCACCGGATCGCGCCACCGCCGTCCGCGCCCAAGGGTCGACGACCGGACGCGACGCCCGCACCGCCTCCCGGCGCGGCGATCTCCACCCCCTGAAAGAAAGGCCACCGATGAAGGGCAGTCTGCGCGCCGCGCTGGCAGCCGTCGTCCTCGCAATCGCGGCATCCACCGTCCTGATGACGGCGCAGCCCGCGACCGCGGCGACCCTGACCAGAGTGACCGGATTCGGCAACAACCCCACCAACCTCAACATGTACCTGTACGCCCCGAGCACCCTCGCGCCCCGCCCGGCGCTGCTGCTCCTGGTGCACTACTGCAGCGGTTCGGCCAGCGGGATCTTCAACGGCAACGGGCACGACTACGTGACCGCCGCCGACCGCTACGGCTACCTCATCGTGGTGCCCGAGGCCACCCGCAGCGGAAGCTGCTTCGACGTCTCCACCCCGGCCGCCCTCACCCGCAACGGTGGCGGCGACTCGACCGGGATCATGTCGATGGTCGCGTACGCCCGGCAGCGCTACAACGTCGACCCGGCGCGGATCGTGGTCTCCGGGTTCTCCTCCGGGGCGATGATGACCAATGTGCTCGCCGCGCAGTACCCCGACGTCTTCTCCGCCGCGTCGGCGTTCTCCGGGGTGCCGGCCGGCTGCTTCGCCACCACCGACGGATCGCTGTGGAACAGCCGCTGCTCCGGCGGCACGGTGATCAAGACGGCGCAACAGTGGGGCGACCAGGCCCGCGCGATGTACCCCGGGTACACGGGCCGTTATCCCCGGATGCAGTTGTGGCACGGCGTCACCGACACCACCCTCGCCTACCCCAACTACGGCGAGGAGATCAAGCAGTGGACCAACCTGCACGGGTTGAGCACCACGCCCACCGCCACCGACCGTCCCCAGTCGTCCTGGACGCGCACCCGCTACGGCGGGACGGGCTCGCAGGCTCCCGTCGAGGGGATCAGCATCGCCGGGGTGGGTCACCAGCTGCCGATGGCCGGACAGCTCGCGTACGCCATCACCTTCCTCGGCCTGGACGGTAGCGCGCCCACCCCCACCCCCACCGCCAGCCCCACGCCCACGCCCACGCCGACGCCGACGCCGACGGTCACCCCGACCCCCACGCCGACGGTCACCCCGACCTCGACCCCGACGCCCACGCCGACGTCGCAGTCGGGTGCCTGCCGGGTCACCGACACGATCAGCGCGTGGAACAGCGGGCTGACCGCCAGCATCACCATCGTCAACACCGCCAGCACGACGCTCAACGGCTGGTCCCTCGGGTTCACCCTGCCCGCCGGGCAGGTCATCACCGGCGGCTGGAACGCCAGCTACGCACCGGCCAGCGGCCAGGTCACCGCCACGAACGTCAGTTACAACGGCACGCTGGCCCCCGGAGCGTCGACCACTATCGGATTCCAGGCCACCCACACCGGCAACGCCGCCGCCCCCACGGCATTCACCCTGAACGGGGCGACCTGCGTGGTCGCCTGAACCGCCGCGACCGCAGCCCCCCGTACCGCGTCGAGGGGTGATCCGTCCCCGCCCTGCCAGGGCGTGCCGCACCGTCCAGTCATCATCAGGAGTTCCCGTGCCAGAAACCCGATTCCTCCGTCGGCGGCCGGCGCTGGTCGCCGCCACCACCACCCTCCTGCTCGTCGGTGCCGTCGCCGCCCAGACCGAAGCCTCGGCGGCTGCCGCCGGATGCCAGGTCAGCTATGCGGTCAGCTCGTCCTGGCAGGGCGGCTTCGGCGCCAACGTCACCATCACCAACCTCGGTGACGCGGTGAACGGGTGGCGACTGACCTGGAACTACGCCGCCGGACAGACCATCACCCAGCTGTGGAACGGCAGCTACACCCAGGCCGGCGCCCAGGTCACCGTCACCAACGCCAGCTACAACGCCACGATCCCCACCAACGGCACCGCCAGCTTCGGCTTCAACGGCGCGTGGACCGGCAGCAACCCCGCCCCCACCTCGTTCAGCCTCAACGGCACCACCTGCACCGGCGGGGTGAACCCGACCACCGGACCACCGCCGACCACGCCCCCGCCGACCACACCGCCGCCCACCACCCCGCCACCGACCACCCCACCGCCGGGCACCAGCCAGCCGTGTGACATCTACGCCGCCGGGGGCACCGCCTGCATCGCGGCGCACAGCACCACCCGGGCGCTCTACGCCGCCTACAACGGCTCGCTCTACCAGGTGCGCCGGTCCTCGGACAACACCACCCGCAACATCGGCGTGCTGTCGCCGGGCGGGCGGGCCAACGCCGCCAGCCAGGACAGCTTCTGCGCGAACACCACCTGCGTCATCACGATCATCTTCGACCAGTCCGGACGCGGCAACAACCTCGGCTACCAGGGTGCCGGCGGGGTCGGTGGCGCCGTCCAGCCGGCGGTGGCGAACAAGGAGTCGCTGACGGTCGGCGGCGACAAGGTGTACTCGCTCTACATCCCCGGTAAGAGCAGCTACTGGCGTGACGGTCACCTGACCGGGGTGCCGACCGGCGCCGCGCCGGAGGGCATGTACATGGTCACCAGCGGCACCCACGTCAACAGCGGCTGCTGCTTCGACTACGGCAACAGCGAGACCACCCGGCGGGCCGACGGCGCGGGCGCGATGGACGCGATCTACTTCGGCACCAGCTGCTGGTTCGGTGGCTGCTCCGGCTCCGGCCCGTGGGTGCAGGCCGACCTGGAGTACGGCCTCTACCCCGGCGGCAGCAGCTCCTGGAACTCCAACCAGCGGGCGTTCACCAGCAAGTTCGTCACTGCCACCCTGAAGAACAACGGCACCTCCCGGTTCGCCATCAAGGGCAGCAACGCCCAGTCCGGCAGCCTCTACACCCTCTATGACGGGTCGCTGCCGCGCGGGTACAGCCCGATGAAGAAGCAGGGCGCGATCATCCTGGGCAGCGGCGGGGACTGCTGCATCGACAACACCAACCAGAGCGTCGGCACCTTCTACGAGGGGGCGATGGTCGCCGGCTACCCGTCGGACGCCACCGAGAACGCGGTACAGGCCAACATCACCGCCGCCGGCTACCGCTGACCCGGTGATCGAGGAGGTCCGATGCAGCACCGTGTCATCCATTCAGCGACCCGACGGGCGGCGGTCCTGCTGGCCGCCACCGTCGTGCTCGTGACGAACCTGGTCGGCGTCGGCAGCCCACAGCCGGCGCAGGCGTGGGACAACGGCGTCGCCGACACCCCACCGATGGGCTGGAACAGCTACGACTCGTTCAACTGGAGCGTCACCGAGGCCGACGTCCGGGCCAACGCCGACTACATGGGCGCCAACCTGCGCCAGTACGGCTGGCAGTACATCGTCGTCGACTGGGCGTGGTACTTCCCCGGGCAGCACAACGGCAGCCCCAACCAGGATGCCAACCTGCAACCCCGGCTCCGGATGGACGCCAACGGGCGGCTGCTGCCCGACACCACCCGGTTCCCGTCGGCGGCCGGCGACAACGGGTTCAAACCGCTGGCCGACCACGTGCACGCCCAGGGGCTGAAGTTCGGCGTCCACCTGATGCGGGGCATCCCCCGGCAGGCGGTCGCGGACAACGTGCCGATCCTCGGCACCTCGTGCCGCGCCAACCAGATCGACGCCGGCAACAGCGCGGCCTGGCTCAACCTGATGTGGGGGCTGGACATGTCCAACCCCTGCGCGCAGGCGTACCTCGACTCGGTGTTCCAACTGCTGGCCGGGTGGGGCGTCGACTTCGTCAAGGTCGACGACATCGCCGCGCCTACCTACCGGCAGGCGGAGGTCGAGGGTTACCGGACGGCGATCGGGCGCAGCGGCCGGCCGATGGTGCTGAGCCTGTCGCCGGGGGCCACGCCGCTGTCCGCCGGCCCGCACGTGCAGAACAACGCGCACATGTGGCGGATCGTCAACGACCTGTGGGACAACTGGTCGTCGGTGGACGCCCTGTTCGACCAGTTGCGCAACTGGACGCCGTACCGCAGGGCGGGGGCCTGGCCCGACCCGGACATGATCCCGATCGGTCGGCTGTCGAAGCACGGCCCGGTCGGCTCGCCGCGCTACTCCAACCTCAGCGCGGACGAGCAGCGCACCCTCATGTCGCTCTGGGTGATCAACCGGGCGCCGCTGATGTGGGGCGGCAACCTGGTGGAGAACCGGCCGGCGGAGCTGGCGTTGATGACCAACAGCGCGGTGCTGGCGGTCGACCAGCGCAGCGCCAACAACCGCCAGCTCACCGGCGGCACCCGGCAGGTGTGGGTCGCCGACGTGCCGGACAGCACGGACCGGTACGTCGCGCTGTTCAACCGGGAGGGCGCGGCGGCCACCGTGTCGGTGAACCTGGCCGACCTGGGCATCGGCTCGGCCACCGCCACCGACCTCTGGTCCGGCGCGGCCCTGGGCACCTCGACCGGGACGTTCAGCCGTTCGCTGCCCGCCCACGGTGCCGGGCTCTACCGGCTGACGCCGCAGACCACCACCCCGACCCCGACGACGTACACGCTGACCGCCCGGCACAGCGCGAAGCTGCTCGACGTCAACAACGCCGCCACGACCGACGGCGCGAACGTCGTGCAGTGGGCCGCGAACGGTCAGGCCAACCAGCGGTGGCGGTTCTCGGACGTCGGCGGCGGCTGGTCCACGGTGGTGAGCGTCAACAGCGGTAAGTGCCTCGACGTCTACGGCGGCGCCGGCACGACCGCCGACGGAGCCCGGGTGGTGCAGTGGACCTGCAACGGGGGCACCAACCAGCAGTGGCGGATCCAGGACGTCGGTGACGGCCAGGTGCAGCTGGTGGCCCGGCACAGCAACAAGTGTCTCGACGTGCTCAACGCCGGGCTGACCGACGGGGTGCAGGTCGTGCAGTGGACCTGCGGCGCCGGCACGAACCAGCAGTGGCGGCGTACGCCGGTGTGACACGGCGCAGGGGTCTGCGTCGGTGAGGCAGGGCGCAGGGCCGGGGAGTGAACCCGGCCCTGCGCCCGGTCGGAGGTCGCCCGGGGTGTCCGGGCGCGACGGGGCTCCGGGCGGAGCACCTCTGCGGGGGTGCGCCGCCCGGAGCCGCCGGTCGTGTCGGTCAGGCGGCGGTGCAGGTCGGGGTCACACCCGCCGCGCTGCCCGTGCCCTGGAAACCGAACTCGGTCGACTGACCGGCACCGAGCGCACCGTTGTAGTCCACGTTCGTGAACCGCACCGTCCCGGAGTTACCACTGGCCGTCGCCGACCACGTCCCGGTCACACTCGTCCCACCCGGCAGGGTCACGCTCACCGTCCACCCACGGGTACCCGACGAACCCGCGGTCACCTTCACCGTGGCCACGAAACCACCCGTCCACGAGTTCAACGACACCGACGCCGAACACCCGCCCGTGGCCGGCGGAGTCGTCGGCGGCGGCGTGGTGGTGGGGTTCGGCGGCGGGGTGGTGGGGTTCGGCGGGGTGGTCGTCGGGTTCGGCGGCGGCGTGGTGGGGCTGGCGCTGTCGAAGCCGAGGAAGCGGACGGCCTGGGCGGCGTCGAACGGGATGGAGTGCCCGTAACCCTGGAAGCTGATCGCCTCCACCGGCGCGGTGCCACCGGTGCCGCCGTAGCGGGTACGGGTGGCGCTGGTCTGCGGGTAGTCGGTGGAGCTGGGGGTCTGCGCGACACCGAGCACGTTGGTCCACTGCTTGACCTGCTCGCCGAAGTTGACGTAGCTCAGCGTGGTGTCCGTGGTGCCGTGCCAGATCTGCATCCGGGGCCGCTTGCCGGTGTAGCCGGGGTAGGCGTTGCGGACCAGGTCACCCCACTGCTGGGGGGTCTTCACGATCCGCCCGCCGGAGCAGTCGCTGTTCCACTCCGAGCCGTTGGTGGTGGCGAAGCAGCCGAACGGGACACCGGAGGAGCTGACCCCGGCGTTGAACACGTCCGGATAGACCCCCGCCATCACGTTGGTCATCATCGCGCCGGAGGAGAACCCGGCGACGCCGATCCGGTTCGCGTCGACCGGGTAGCGGTTCCGCACGTAGTCGATCATCGACTTGAGGCCCACGGGGTCGCTGCCGCCGTTGCGCCGCAGCGCCTGCGGGGAGGAGACGTCCCAGCACTTGCTGCTGCGGGTCACCGACGGGTAGATCACGATGTAGCCGTAGCGGTCGGCCAGCGAACTGAGCCCGTAACCGGTGTGCAGCGCCGGGCCGCTGCCGGTGCAGTAGTGCAGGGCCAGCAGCAGCGCCGGCCGGGCGGCCACCCGGTCGGGCACGTACAGGTGCATCTGCAGGTTGGTCGGGTTGGTGCCGAAGTTGGTCACCTGGGTCAACGTCGCGGCCGACGCCGGGTTGGGGGCCGCGACCACGGCCGTGACGGTCGCCAGGGCGGTCGCCAGCGCGGCGGCCAGCAGTGCGAGTCGGGGTTTCATCGGCGGTTCCTCTGTCGGAGTCGGTGGTCAGCGACGGACGACGGGCCCTCCCGGCGTGCGGGACGACGGTCCGGACTGGCCCGGTCCGGGGCTGGCCGACGATGGTCCGGCCGGGGCGCGTCGCACCGGCCGGCGGGTCGGGGGTGATGCACCGCCGGCCCGACCCGGGTGCGCCCGGGTCGGGCCGGCGGCGGTGGTGGTAGTCAACTGACGCTGGTACTCAATCTGACGGTGGTGCTCAGCTGGCGGTGCAGGTCGGGGTCACACCCGCCGCGCTGCCCGTGCCCTGGAAACCGAACTCGGTCGACTGACCGGCACCGAGCGCACCGTTGTAGTCCACGTTCGTGAACCGCACCGTCCCGGAGTTACCACTGGCCGTCGCCGACCACGTCCCGGTCACACTCGTCCCACCCGGCAGGGTCACGCTCACCGTCCACCCACGGGTACCCGACGAACCCGCGGTCACCTTCACCGTGGCCACGAAACCACCCGTCCACGAGTTCAACGACACCGACGCCGAGCAGCCCGCCCCGCCCGGAGGCGGCGTGGTCGGGTTCGGCGGGGTCGTCGTCGGGTTCGGCGGCGTGGTGGTCGGGTTCGGCGGGGTGGTCGTCGGGTTGCCCGGGCCGGCGTTGAGCGCGTTCAGCACCGAGTCGTACGCCGGCTTCTTGTTGCCGTTGCAGTCGAACAGCAGCGCGTTGTCGGAGCCGCGCCACGAGTCGCAGTCGCGCACCCCCCACACGGTGATGCCGGCGCACTGCGGGATGGCCATGCAGGACCGGGTGACCGTGCCGAAGATGTTGGCCTGGTTGCCACCGGTCATCACGTCCAGCTCGGTGATCTGGACTTCCACGCCGAGGTCGGCGAAGCGCTTGAGGTTGGCCTGGTAGTCGCCCGGGATCGTGGTGCCCAGGTGGGACTGGAAGCCGACGCAGTCGATCGGCACACCCCGGGACTTGAAGTCCCGCACCATGTTGTAGACGCCAGTCGACTTCGCGTTGACGCCGTCGGTGTTGTAGTCGTTGTAGCAGAGCTTCGCGCCCGGGTCGGCGGCGCGGGCGGCCCGGAATGCCGCCTCGATCCAGTCGTTGCCGGTGCGCTGCAGGTTGGAGTCACGACGCCCACCGCTGCCACCGTCGGCGAACGCCTCGTTCACCACGTCCCAGGCATAGATCTTGCCGCGGAAGTGGGTGGCGACCTGGGTGACGTGGTTGATCATCGCGCTGCGCAGTGCGCTACCCGACATGCCCTGCGCCCAGCCCGGCTCCTGCTGGTGCCAGAGCAGCGCGTGGCCACGCACGCTCATCCCGTTGGCCTGGGCGTGGCTGACGATCCGGTCGCCGCCGGTGTAGCTGAACCGGCCCTGCTGCGGCTCGGTGGCGTCCCACTTCATCTCGTTCTCGGCCACGATCGAGTTGAACTCGCGGTTGAGAATGGTGGTGTAGGTGCTGGTGGACAGCTTGCCCGTCGCGACCGCCGCGCCGAAGTAGCGGCCCTTCTCGGCCGCCGCCGCCCGCAGGGTCGTCCCGGCGCTGGCGGAGGGGGCCATCGCCAGCGTCATTCCGACGGTGAGTGCGCCGGCGACGGCGAGGGTCGCCGTCGCTAGCAGGGCTCTCTTGGGTCTCATGTCGCATCCTTCTCGGTGTGGGTGCAGCGGTGGTGGTGTTGGGATGCCCGACTCCCCGTGCGGCGGACCGCACCGGCCGGCGTGGTACGCCGCCCGGTCAGCCACGGCGCGGACGGGCGGAGACCCCGCCGTGGTCCACGCACGCGATCGACACCGGTGACCTCGACGCCGAGGGCGCAGCCCGGGCCGGCGGGAGGATCGCCCGTACGGTGGAACGGCGTGGCGCCGCCCGAAAAGGGAGCCATGATCCTCCTTGTCAGAGGAGACCGGGCCGGCCGGGCGGAACCGTCCGACCCCATGCGTACGGGGCCGGTCGCGCCGCCACCGGCAGTTGCTGACGGGAATCCTGATCCGACGTCCCGCATGCCCTGGGGGGACGTCGCGATCCAAGGTGCGACCAGCACGGCTCGCCCGGTGAGCCATCAGGCGCTGTCGTCCTCGCATCGACTGTGAGCGATAACATGTCATTCGTCAAGTCGTAGCGATCTGTCCGGGTCGATCCGACCGTCCACCGTCGCCGCCGGGGGCCAGCGGGCCGGGAGTTTCTCGCGGCGATCGAGATCGGCACGCGGATCGGCACACCACGCCCGCCCGACCGGGTCCGGCGGGCGGTCCGGGTGCGGACCGGGCAGCACGCGGGCGGTCGCGGGGCGGCCGTCCCCTCAGGTCGCCGGGGGCGCGGTGCTCTGCCGGACGGTGAGGGTGGTCGCCAGCTCCAGGCGGACCTGGCCGGTCGGCTCCCCCCGGCCGAGCGCGAGCGCCAGCTCGGTGGCGGTGGCCGCCATCTCGATCAACGGCTGGTGCACGGTGGTCAGCGCCGGGTCGACCAGGGCGGCCATCGGCAGGTCGTCGAAGCCGACGACGCTGAGGTCGGCGGGAATCCGCAGCCCCAGCGACCGGGCCGCCTGGTAGACGCCCAGGGCCTGCAGGTCGTTGCACGCGAAGATGGCGGTCGGCCGGTCGGGCCGGCGGAGCAGGTCGAGCGCCGCGGCCTGGCCGTCGGCGGGGTTCAGGCCGGTGTGCACGACCAGGTCGGCGGTCACCGGCAGGCCGGCCGCCTCCAGGGCGGACCGGTGGCCGTCCAGTCGGGCCCGGCAGCACAGGACGTGTTCCGGGCCACCGATCATCGCGATCCGTCGGTGACCGAGCCCGATCAGGTGGCGGGTGGCCGACCGGCCGCCGGCCCAGTTCGTCGCACCGACGAACGGCACGTCCTCGGGCAGCTCGGTGGTGGGGTCGAAGACCACGAACGGGATGCCCCGGGCCCGTAGCCGCTGGTGGTCCTCCGCGCCCAGTTGGGCCACCATCACCAGGCAGTCCGGTCGGCGGGCGAGGGTGTCGTCGATCCAGTACCGGATCGCGTTGCGTTGCGGCCCGAACTCCGTCAGCACGACGCCGACGCGCTGCTGCCGGGCCGCCCGCTCGACGCCCCGGATGATCTCCAGGCCCCACATGTCCTCGATCTCGTCGAAGACCAGCTCCATGATGTTGCTGCGGGTCGCCGGGGCGGTCCTGCGGTAGCCGTGGTGGCTGATCGCCGCCTCGACGCGGGCCCGGGTGTCCGCCGCGACACCGGACCTACCGTTGATCACCTTCGACACGGTCGGAATCGACACGCCGGCTGACTCCGCGATCGCCGCGATCGTCACCGGTCTGGTCGGATCGACGAACGACGCCAGGTCGCCGCCCGGCCTGCCCGACTCGACGTGCCTCAACCCGGCCTCCTCCTCTGCGGCGGCTGCCGGTCGGGCCGGCATCGCCACGCGACCGGGCCGCCGGCACCGTTCAGGGAAACCAGGATAACCCGGCGGTCGGCGTCCGGCCCCGACGCACATTCGGGGGTACGACCAAAAGTTTCCGTCATCTGTCGATCTGAACGAAGCACCTTCCGGTGTTCCCGTGTCGCCAGCGGGGCCAGACCAGCGAGTCCGGTCCCGGACAACCCGGGAACTTCCCCTCCATTGACGTGCGTCAACCGACACTTGTATGGTCTGCGACGGAAACTTTCCGAGTCCATCCTCCGATTGTTTCCAGGCGGGAGCCTCGCCATTCCGTACGGACGCACTGGGCAGCGTCCGTATCCGCCACGCCCGGCCGTGCCGTCGGACAGTCACGCCCGCCCGGCGCAACCCCGTTCTCCTGGTTGCGGTGGCCCGGTGCGGTGGCCCCACCCGATCCGGTTCACCCCGGACCCGTCAGGGCGGCCCGGTCGGCGAGACGTCCGACGACCCCAACCACCGTGCCACCATGGCGAGGAGTTCCCAGATGAGTTCACACCACCTCCGAAGAATGCGGCGGCGGGCCGGCCTGCTCGCCGGCGCACTTGCCGCACTGCTGTTCGCGGGCCTGATGATCACCGGCAGCGCCCAGGCCGCCGCCGGCTGCCGGGTGGCGTACACCGTGCCGTCGCAGTGGCAGGGCGGATTCACCGCCGACGTAAAGGTCACCAACCTCGGTGACGCGATCAACGGCTGGACGCTGACCTGGGCCTTCCCGGCCGGCCAGCGCGTCACCCAGGCGTGGAACTCGACGGTCACCGCCGCCGGCAGCCAGGTCACCGCGAAGAACCTGAGCTACAACGCGGCGATCGCCACCAACGGCACGGTCTCCTTCGGCTTCAACGGGTCGTGGACGGGCAGCAACCCCGTACCGACCTCGTTCACCCTCAACGGCGTCGCGTGCACCGGGAACCCGAGCGGCACCCCGACCGCCAGCCCCACCCAGACCCCGACGCCGACGCCGACCCCCACCCCGACGCCGACGACCTCCCCGTCGCCGTCGCCGGGTGGGGACCCGATGGCGACGGTGGCGGCGATGCAGCCCGGCTGGAACCTGGGCAACACCCTCGACGCCATTCCCGACGAGACCGCGTGGGGCAACCCGCTGACCACCCAGGCCCTGCTGCACCAGGTGCGCTCACAGGGCTACAACAGCATCCGCATCCCGGTGACCTGGACCGACCACACCGGTCCGGCGCCGACCTACACCATCGATCCGGTCTGGTTGGCGCGGGTCCGGCAGGTGGTCGACTGGTCGCTGGCCGAGGGCTTCTACGTGATGATCAACCTGCATCACGACTCCTGGCAGTGGATCAACACGTACCCGGGCGACCGCACCACCGTCCTGAACCGGTACAACGCGTTGTGGACCCAGATCGCAGCCACCTTCCGCGACCACTCGGCCAAGCTGGTCTTCGAGAACATCAACGAGCCGCAGTTCACCGGCACCTCCGACGACGCCCAGGGCGACGAGGTGCTGCGGGAGCTGCACCTGGCCTTCGTCCGCCTGATCCGCCAGTCCGGCGGCGGCAACGCCACCCGGCTGCTGGTACTGCCCACCCTGCACACCAGTGGCGAGCAGGCCCGGATGGACGCGCTGAACACCACGCTCAGCCAGCTGCGCGACCCCAACATCGCCGCGACCATCCACTTCTACGGGTACTGGCCGTTCAGCGTCAACATCGCCGGCGGCACCCGCTACGACAGCAACGTCGAGCAGGACCTCGTCGGCACCTTCGAGCGGGCCCGCGCCTCCTTCGTCGCCCGCGGCATCCCCGTGATCATCGGTGAGTGGGCGCTGCTCAGCTACGACTACACCCGCCCCGGCATCATCGAACGCGGCGAACTGCTGAAGTTCTTCGAGGCCGTCGGCTACCACGCCCGCACCCGCAACCTCACCACCATGCTCTGGGACGCGGGATCCTTCCTCAACCGCCCCACGTTGCAGTGGCGGGACCAGGGCATCTACGACCTGATGAAGGCGAACCTGACCACCCGCTCGGCCACCGCGTCCTCCGACCAGGTCTACCTGCCGCGCAGCGGCACCATCACCAGCAGGTCGCTCACCCTCAACCTCAACGGCACGTCGTTCCAGGGCCTGCGGCAGGGCAGCACCAACCTGGTCAACGGCACCGACTACACGGTCTCCGGCAGCACCCTCACGCTGACCGCGTCGGCGCTGAGCCGGCTGGCCGGCAACCGCGCCGCCGGGGTCAACGCCACCATCGAGGCCCGCTTCTCCCAGGGCGTGCCGTGGCAGATCAGCATCATCTCCTACGACCCGCCGACCCAGTCGGCGGCCAGCGGCACGACCAGCTCGTTCGCCATCCCCACCCAGTTCCGGGGTGACCAGCTCGCCACCATGGAGGCCAAGTACGCCGACGGCAGCGGCGCGGGACCGGCCAACTGGACCTCCTACAAGGAGTTCTGGACGCACTTCCAACCGGACTACAGCGCCAACACCATCCTGCTGAAGCCGGAGTTCTTCGCCGAGGTCAACGACGGCCCGGTCACCCTGACCTTCCACTTCTGGAGCGGTACGCAGAAGACGTACCGGATCACGAAGTCCGGGAGCACGGTCACCGGCAGCCCGGCCTGAGCCGGCCGGGGCGTCGCGGACGATGGACCGCGACGCCCCGGCCAATGGGGTGAGGGTGTCCCTCCGGGCCTCTGGGGCACCCTCACCCCGCCGGGGACCATGGCCACGGCACCCCGTGGAAGGCCGCCTCGACCAGCAACGCCTCGATGCCGGACAGCAGCCCCTCGGCCCGCTCGACAGACAGGTAGCGGGTGTCGGCGGTGACGACCAGTTCCACCGCGCCCGGGGCGTCGAGCACCTGCACCCGGCACCGCCACGCGAACCGGTCCAGCTCCCCCACCCAGCGGAACGCGCCGGGCGTCACCATCGCCCGCAGGCCGGCCTCGTCCGGACCGGCCGCGCCGGGCCCGACCTCGGGGGCGAGCCGGGTGTCGTTGAGGTAGCACAGCGGGGCCAGCACGCTACGGTGGTCGTGCCCCAGCTCGGTGAAGGCACGCTCGAACTCGGCCGGGTCGTAGTAGGCGTGCCGGTAGGCGTCCAGGGCCGCCCGCCCGGCCCGGGACAGCAACTCGGCGAAGTCCGGTCGATCGACCAGGTCGAGCCGGCAGAGCCCGATCTGGTTCAGGGTGGCGACCGCCTGGTCGTACCCCGGCGGGAAGCGGTTGTTCGCCATCACCACCATCCCGCAGGCATCCTGCCCACCCCCGCTCAGCACCGCGGCGGTCGCGGCCAGCAGGACGGTCGAGGTGCTGACGCCGTGCCGGGCGGCGACCAGCCGCACCGCGTGGTGGACGGCCGGGGAGACCAGCGAACCCCGCCGGTAGCGGGGCGTCGACCCCGCTCCGGTCGGATCGGCCAGGTCCATCGGCAGGCCCGCGAACTGCCTGGTCCAGTACGCCACCGCCCGCTGCGAACGCCGCCACTGCACCGTGCGCTCCCGCGCGGCGAGATCCAGCGACTGGAGCCCGGGCGGGCTGTCCAACACCCCCCGTAGCAGCAGCAACCGCAGGTCCCGCAGGACGATGCCGGCGGCGTGGAAGTCGACGGCGCAGTGGCTGAACACCAGCACGACCTGCCGTACCCGATCGTCCACGGTGACCAGCGCGACCCGCAGCGGATACGCCACGGCGTGGTCGAAGGGCACCCCGGCCAGCCGCGCGGCCAGCTCCGCCGCGGTGCGCGCGCCGTCCGGGTCGTCGGCCGGCCGGGGTACGGCGTGCACTCCGACCGGCAGCCGCCCGGCCGCCGACGCCACCTGGCACAGCTGCCCGTCGTGCGGGCGGACCCGGGTGCGCAACGACTCGTGCCGGGCGAGGAGCGCCCCCACCGCCCGCACCGCCCGGGGCACGTCCACCCCGGCCCGTGCCGACACCGCCAGCGTGCGCGGCAGGGTCAGCACCCGGTAAGCGGCGGGCGCCACGAACTCCGCCACCGTCCGCCACATCGCCCGCTGTCCCCACGTCAACGGCGCGGTCGCGTCCCGACCTCCGTCGAACTCGGCGTACGCCACCCGGTCGCCGCCGGGCCAGGCGTCGCCGCCCGTCCCCCCGGTGGGCACCGGCCCGGCAGCCGGGGACGGCCCGGCGGTGAGCGCCGACTCAGCGGCCGGGGACGGCCCGGCGGTGAGCGCCGACTCAGCGGCCGGGGACGGCCCGGCGGTGAGCGCCGACTCAGCGGCCGGGGACGGCCCGGCGGTGAGCGCCGACTCAGCGGCCGGGGACGGCCCGGCGGCCGGAGACCAGGGCCAGGGCACCTCGTGGAAAGCGGCCTCCACCAGCAACTCCTCCAGCCCGCGCAGGAACGGTTCGACGGCGTCCAGCGTCCGGTGCCGGGTGTCGACCGTGAGTGTGACACCCACCCCCGACGGCTCGTCGACCACGTGGGTCAGCAACTGCCAGGACGCCTGGTCGAGCCCCGTCGTCCAGGAGAAGGTGCTCCGGCCCGTGGCGGCCCGCAGCGTGTCCCGGGTCACCACCGGCACCCGGTCGACCCCGCCGAGGGGCAACCTGATGTCATTGAAGTAGTAGTGCGGCTGGAACGCCGACGCCGGGTCGACCCCCCGTTCGACGAATGCGTGCCGCAGCGCGACCGGGTCGTAATACGCGTGCCGCAGGCCGTCCAGGGAGGCGCTCCACACCCGGGACAACAACTCCCCGAAATGGGGGCGACCGGACAGATCCAGCACACCGAAACCGATCTGGCCGAGATTGGCGACGGCATTCGCGTACCCGGCGCGAAATCGATTGTGGGCCATCGGGAATAAGCCGCGACGGTCCTGCCCGTCACCACCGGCGGCCATCGCCACCACCCCGGCCAGCAACACCGCGGAGCCGCTGACCCGGTGCCGGGCGGCGATCAGCCGGGTGGCCGTGTCGACGGCGGAGGAGACCAGCACCCCGCGCCGCCACGGCGGGGCCAGGCCCGGCCCCGGCTGCGCGGGCGGCGACGTCGGCAGCCGGTCGAACTCCCGCAGCCAGTGCCCGACCGCCCGCGCCGAGCGGTCCCGGTCGGCCCCGTGCTGCCCCCGCGCCACGTCCGCCGACTGCGGTCCGGCGGGGGTGGACACGTCACCACGCAGCATGATCAGCCGCAGGTCCCGCAGCACCGTCTCGGCGGCGTACGCGTCCACCGTGGAGTGGCTGAACACCACCACGACCTGTCGTACCCGGTCGTCGACCGTCACCAGCGCGACCCGCAGCGGCCACTCGGCGGCGTGGTCGAAAGCGACGTCGCCGAGCCGGCCGGCGGCCTCCCGGGCGGCCTCTGCGCCGTCGTGCGCCCCGGCGCAGACCAGCAGCGGCAGCGCCCCGGCCGCCGCCGTCTCCTGGCGTGGCTCCCCGTCGACCTCCCGGACCCGGGTGCGCAACGCGCCGTGCCGACCGACCAACGCGCCCACCGCGCGGGCGACGCCGGGCACCGCCGCCCCCGCCCGCCGGGACACCGGGACGGTACGGCGCAGGTTGAGAAAGACGTGGTTCGAGCCGTTGCGGGCGATCGAGCGCCACATCACCCGCTGGGCCCAGGTCAACGGGGCCACCCCGGCACCGTCGCCGGCGAACTCGGCGTGGACCAGGGTCTCGGACGCCCATTGCGCAGGCACCACCGCGTCGGCGAATCGCATTCCCGACCGTACGACGTGACGAACGTCGCCGAATCGCTCGAAGGTGCTTTCCATAGTGGACCGATCAGCCGATCCGACGGTTCGCACCCGACGTGCACACTACTGGCCACTGCCCGCACCGTTTCGAGTAAGGCACCGCGTGACGAACGTTGACGTACCGACGCGGGCCGCCCCGCCACATTCCGCCATCCCCCGGTCCACCGGAACTCCGCGTCTGTCATTCGGTCAGGAACGGATCTGGTTCACCGAACAGCTCTCCCCCGGCACCGCCGCGTACGTCGTGCACGCGACGGTGCGGCTGCGCGGGCCGTTCGACGTCGACCTGCTGCGCGCCGCCCTCGACGCCACCGCCACCCGGCACGACAGCCTGCGGATGCGGTTCACCGAGAGCGTCGACGGGGAGCCCGTGGTGACGGTGCTGCCCGAGGTGCGGGTGCCGGTGACCGTCACCGCCGCAGTGACGGGGGACGCCGCCCACGCGCTGGTCGCCGAGTCGGTCCACACCCCGTTCGACCTCACCGTCGCGCCGCTGCTGCGGGTGCTCGTCGTCCGGCTGGCCGACACCGAGCACCTGCTGCACCTGGCCATGCACCACATCGTCAGCGACGGATGGTCGTTGGACCTGCTGCTCGGCGAGATCGCCGCCGGTTACGCCGCGCTGCGCGACGGTGGCGAACCACCCGCCCCGCCGGTCACCCGCTACGTCGACTACGCCCGCTGGCAGCGGGACCGGCTCGACGGCCCGGCGACCGGGGACGGATTCGCCCACTGGACCCGCGCGCTGGCCGGCGTGCCGCCGCTGGAGCTGCCCACCGACCGGCCCCGCCCGACCGTGCAGTCCTACCCGGGCGCGACCCACCGGTTCACCGTCGACGCCGACCTCACCGACGGGCTGCGCCGGCTGGGCCGGACCCACCGGGCCACCCTCTACATGACCCTGCTCACCGGCTTGCAGGCCGTGCTGTTCCGACACAGCGGGCAGCGGGACTTCGCCGTCGGCTCGCCGGTGGCCGGCCGGGTGGTCCCCGAGCTGGAACACCTGATCGGTCTCTTCGTCAACACCCTGGCCCTGCGCGCCGACCTCTCCCCCGACCCGACGACCGCCGCCGAGCCGAGCTTCGCGAGCCTGCTGCGCCGCAACCGGGGCACCGTCGTGCGCGCCTTGGCGCACCAGGAGATCCCGTTCGAACGCCTCGTCAAGGAACTCAACGTCACCCGGGACGTCACCCGCGCCCCGGTGTTCCAGGTGCTGTTCACCCTGCAGAACTACGCCCGGGGCGGCGACCGGTGGCCGGCCGGACTGCACGTCGAGGGCGTCGGCACCGACGCCGCCAGCGCCCGCTTCGACCTGTCGCTGTACGTCGGGGAGAGCGCCGACGGACTGCGCGGCACGTTCGTCTACCACACCGACCTGTTCGACGCCGCCACCGTGGCCCGGCTCGCCGGGTCCTTCCAGACCCTGCTGCGGGCCGCCGTCGCCGACCCGGACCGGCCGGTCGTCGACCTGGACCTGCTCGACCCGGCCGAACGGGACCGGATGCTGGCCCTCGCCGGCGCTCCGGCAACGCCGCCCGCCCCGGGGACACCGCCGGCTCCGGACCGGTGGGTCGGGGAGCAGGCGCGTGGTTTGCCGTCGGACGACCGCACCGGGGTCACCGGGGCGGCGGTCACCCTGGCCGACCTGATCGCCCCGCACGTCGCCGCCACCCCGGACGCACCGGCCGTGGTCTGCGGGTCGGACCGGATCAGCTACCGGGAGCTGGACCGGCGGGCCAACCGGCTCGCCCACTGGTTGCGGGCCCGGGGGGTGGGCCCGGACCGGCTGGTCGGGGTGCTGCTGGAGCAGTCGGTCGAGCTGGCCGTAACGCTGCTCGGGGTGCTGCGGGCCGGCGGCGCGTACCTGCCGCTGGACCCGGAGCAGCCCGCCGCCCGGCTCGGCCTGATGCTCGCCGACGCCCGGCCGACCGTGCTGCTGACCAGCGCGGACCTGCTCGACCGGCTGCCCGCCGGGACGGTGGCGACCCGCCTGGACGAGATCGCCACCGAGGTCACCGCCGCACCGGACGACCGACCCACGGCCGGCGTCGGCGGCGAGCACCTGGCCTACGTCATCTACACCTCCGGCTCGACCGGCACCCCGAAGGGGGTGGCCGTGCCGCACCGGCCGGTGCTGCGCTACCTCGACGGGGTGGCGGACCGGTTCGCCGTGGTCCCGGCCGCCCGGTACGGGCTGTTGCAGTCGATGTCGTTCGACTTCGCCGTCACCGTCTTCTACCTGGCGCTGGCCACCGGCGGCACGGTGCACCTGCTCCCCCGCCGGGGCACCGGGGCCGAGCTGGCCGCCCGGCTGCGCGACGAACGGATCGACTACCTCAAGATCACCCCGTCGCACCTGGCGGCGCTGACCGCCGACTGCGCAGCGGAGGACCTGCTGCCGGCCCGGGCGCTGATCCTCGGCGGCGAGGCGTCCGACCTGGAGCGGATCGCCCCGCTCGCCGCCGGGCCGACCCGGGTGTTCAACCACTACGGGCCCACCGAGGCCACCGTCGGCGTGGCCACCTACCAGGTGCCCGTGGACGGGCCGGACGTCGGCCCGGTACCGACCGGCCGGCCGCTGCCGTACGCCTCGGTGCACGTGCTCGACGAGCGGATGCGTCCGGTGCCGGTCGGGGTGCCCGGTGAGCTGTACCTCGGCGGGGACCGGCTCGCCCGGGGCTACCTGCACCGGCCCGGCCCGACCGCCGAACGGTTCGTGCCCGACCCGTACGGGCCGCCCGGGTCCCGGCTGTACCGCACCGGTGACCTGGGCCGGTGGCGGGCCGACGGGGAGCTGGTCTTCCTCGGTCGCCGCGACCACCAGGTGAAGATCCGTGGCTACCGGGTCGAGTTGGGTGAGGTGGAGGCCGCCCTGCGGGACTGCCCGGGGGTACGCCAAGCGGCGGTGCTGCTGCGCGACGAGCGGCTGGTGGCCTACCTGGAGCCGGAACCGGGGCCGGACGCGGATGCCGAACCGGGGCCGGACGCGAACGCCCCGGACCCGGCGCGCTGGCGTCGCCTGCTCGCCGGGCGGCTGCCCGAGCACATGGTGCCCACCCGCTGGGTGGTGCTGGACCGGCTGCCGTTGCAGGAACACGGGAAGGTGGACCGGCGGGCCCTGCCCGAGCCCACCGACGACGGCCCGACCGGCGAGCGGGTGCCCCCGGTGGGGCCGGTGGAGACGCTGGTGGCCGACGTGTGGCGGGCGGTGCTCGGGGTGCCCGAGGTGGGCGTCACCGACGACTTCTTCGACCTGGGCGGGCACTCGCTGCTGGCCACCCGGGTGGTGGCCCGGCTGCGCCGGGAGCTGCCCACCGTCACCGACGGCACCCCGACGGTCAGCGTGATGGACCTGTTCCGGTACCGCACCGTACGCGAGTTGGCCGGCTTCGTCGGCGGGCCGGACCCGGGTCGGGCCGGGCTGCTGCACGAGCTGACGCCGCCGGTGCCCGCCGTCGACCGGGTCGCCACCCTGGTGTGCGTGCCGTACGGCGGGGGCAGCGCGGTGGTGTACCAGCCGCTGGCCGACGCGCTGCCGGCCGGGTACCGGCTGCTGGCGGTGGCCGTACCCGGACACGACATCGGCCTCGCCGACGAGCCCGCACCGATCGCCGACGTCGCCGCCGGGGTGGTCGCGGAACTTCTGGGCCGGGTCACCGGCCCACTGATCGTGTACGGGCACTGCGGCCCCGGCGGGGCGCTGGCCGTGGAGGTCGCCCGCCGGCTGGAGGCTGCCGGACGGGACCTGCTCGCGGTCTACCTCGGTGCGGTGTTCCCGTTCGCCCGCCCCGCCGACGGGCCGCTCGGGCCGCTGCTGCGGCTGCGGTTGGCCGAACGGCTGCGCAGCGACCGGATCTACCGCACCTGGTTGCAGGCGCAGGGCACCGCCGTCGGCTCGCTCGCCCCCGACGAGGTGCGGTTCCTGGTCCGGGCGATGCGGCACGACGCCCGGGTGGCCGAGGACTACTTCACCGACCTGATGCGCCGGCGGGTCACCCCGCTGCGGGCACCGGTCGTCTCGGTGGTCGGTGAGCGGGACCGCAGCACCGACTACCACGAGGAACGGTTCCGGGAATGGCACTTCCTCAGTGACCGCACCGCGCTCGTCGTGGTCGACGAGGGCGGGCACTACTTCCTCAAGTACCGGTCGGATGAACTGGCCGAGATCGTCACCGACGTGCACCGACGGCTCGACACGCCACCCCGGCCCGCCCCGACCGGGTCGGACGCCACGCCACCGGCCTGGCAGCTCGCCGCCGTCTCCCGCCGCAGCGCCGACGCACCCACCACGTCCGACCCGCCCCCGGCAGGCGTGGGTGGCGGGGACCGGGGCCGGACCGCGCCACCGCCGAGCCTGCGCCGCTTCGGCCTGGTCGCGGCCGGTCAGGTCGTCTCCGGGCTGGGCACCGCGCTGACCACCTTCGCGATTCCACTGTGGATCTACACGCAGACCGGGTCACTCGCCCGGTTCGCCCTGTTCGCCGTGCTCGGCCTGCTGCCCGGCCTGCTGGTCGCACCGCTGGCCGGCGCGCTGATCGACCGCACCAGCAGGCGGCGCGTGCTGCTACTCGCCGGCCTCGCCGCCGGCAGCGCCAACGCGGTGCTCGCCGGGCTGGTGCTCACCGACCGGGCGCAGGTGTGGCACTTCTATCCGCTGGTCGGCTGGCTGTCGGTGGCACTGGCCTTCCAACGGCTCGCGTTCGTCTCGGCGGTGCCGCAACTGGTGCCCAAACGCTTCCTCGGGCACGCCAACGGCCTCACCCAGACCGCCGTCGGCCTCACCCAGTTCACCGTGCCGCTGCTCGCCGTGGCCCTGCTGGAGACCGTCGGGCTGCGCGGCATCCTGCTCGTCGACGTGGCGTCGTACCTGTTCGCGGTCGGGGTGCTGGCGGTCGTCCGGTTCCCCCGCACCCTGGCCCTGCAACGCCGCGAGGGCATCGGCACCGAGATCGTCGCCGGGCTGCGCTACGCGCTGCGGCGTCGGGAGTTCCGCGCCATGCTGGCGTTCTTCGCCGCGCTCAACTTCTTCCTGTTCCCGGTGCTGTTCCTGCTCTCCCCGCTGGTGCTCGGCTTCGCCGACCTCACCGACGTGTCCCGCGTCGCGCTGACCGGCGGGGTCGGTGCGGCCACCGGGGGCCTGGTGATGCTGCTCTGGGGCGGACCCCGCCGACGCCGGATGCGGGCGGTGCTGCTGGGCACCCTCGGCATCGCGGTGGCCGCCGTGCTGACCGGGTTGCGACCCAACCTGCTGCTCATCGGGGCCGGCGCCTTCGGCATGTACCTGGCGCTGGGCATCGTCAACGGCGTCTACCAGACGATCATCCAGACCAAGGTGCCGGCCCGGGTGCACGGCCGGGTGTTCGCGGTCAACCAGATGGTCGCCCAGTCCACCCTGCCGCTGGGCTGGGGCGTCGTCGCCCCGTTCGCCGCCCGGGTGGTGGAGCCCACGCTGCTGCCCGACGGGGCGCTGGCCGGCACCGTCGGGGTGGTGCTCGGGGTCGGGCCGGGTCGCGGGCACGGGCTGCTCTACGTGCTGTTCGGGGTGTGCATCGCGCTGACCGCGCTGGTGTCGCTGGCCACCCCCACCCTGGCCCGGTTCGACGACGAGGTGCCCGACGCGCCCCCGGACGACCTGGTCGGCCTCGAGGAACGCCGGGCCCGTACGACCGCCCCCGCCGACCGGACCCCGGTGGGTGTCGGGACGGGAGGGTCGCGGTGAGCACGACACCCACCGGGACGCCACCGCCGCGTACCCTGCCGGAACTGCTCGACTGGCGCACCGGGCTGCACCCGGACCAGGTGGCGGTCGAGGTGCACCAGGTGGCCACGTTGACCTTCGCCCAGTGGTCCGCCGGGGCACGGGCCGTCGCCGCCGCGCTGCGACGTCGGGGGCTGCGCCCCGGCGACCGGGTCGGCCTGGTCTTCGGCCCCCGCGACTGGGTCCGCTACGCGGTGGCGTACTGCGGGGTCCTGTGGGCCGGCGGGGTGGCGGTGCCGCTGTCCGACCGGCTCGCCGCCGGGCAGCTCGGGTACGCGCTGACCCACTGCACGGCCACCGCCGTCGTGTACGGCGACGACACCCCCGCCCCACCCGCCCCACCCGGCGTGGCGGTGTTCGGCGACGCCGAGCTGCGCGCCGACGGGCACCCCGACGACGGCGACCCGGTCACCGTCCGCCCCGGTGACCTCGCGCAGATCCTCTACACCTCGGGGACGACGGGCCGCCCCAAGGGGGTGTCGGCGCGGCACGCCAACCTCACCGCCGGTGCGCCGCACCACCCTCGCCGGTTGGCCCTGGCCCACTCGCAGCGGTTCCTGCACGCCTTCGCCATCGGCACCAACGCCGGGCAGACGATGCTGCTCAACGCGTTGACCGCGAAGGCCGCCGCGCTCACCCTGCCCCGGTTCACCCCGGTCCGGTTCGCCCGGCTGGTCGCCGCCGCCGGCACCGGGACGGTGTTCGTGGTGCCGTCGATCGCCATCGAGCTGCTCGACTCCGGGGCGCTGCGGGACCGCGACACCAGCGGCGTACAGCTGATCGGGTCCACCGCCGCGCCGCTGCCACCGGCGGTCGCGGCCCGGCTGGCCACGGCCTTCCCGCAGGCCACGATCGTCAACTACTACACCTCCACCGAGGCCGCCCCGGCGCAGACCACGATGATCTACGACCCGGCCCGGCCGGACGCGGTCGGCCGGCCGGTCGGCGGGCAGCTGATGGTCGCCGACCCCGGGGGCCGCCCGCTGCCGGCCGGGACGACCGGCGACGTGTGGCTACGCTCACCGCACCCGCGCGCCTACTACCGCGACGACTCGGCGAACCGGACCACCTTCCGCGACGGGTGGGTACGGATGGGTGACGTGGGCCGGATCGACGCCGACGGCTACCTCTACCTCACCGACCGGCACCAGGACGTGATCAAGACCGGTGCGTTCAAGGTCTCCACCGTCGAGGTCGAGGCGGCGCTGCACGAGCATCCGCTGGTCGCCGAGGTAGCCGTGGTGGGGGTGCCGCATCCGGTGCTCGGTTCTGCGGTGGCCGCCGCCGTGGTGACCCGGCCGCAGGCCGGCACGGACGGGCTGACGCTGCCGGTGCTGCGCGGCTTCCTCGCCGACCGGCTGGCCGACCACCAGCTGCCCGCCCGGCTGCTGCTGCTGGACCGGCTGCCCCGCAACGAGGGCGGCAAGGTGCTCAAACGGCAGCTGACCGTCCTGTTCGACAACTGACCACCCGCACCGACAGCACGACCATGGGAGAGCATGTGGGCACCGCCGAGGCGACCTTCGCGCAGCACGCCGTCTGGTTCACCGAACAGGCCGGGGTCGCCGGCACGGCGTACCACATGGCGCTGGGCATCCGGTTCGGCGCGGAGCTGGACCGGGCGGCCCTCGTCGCGGCGTGCGCGGCGACGGTCGCCCGGCATCCGGTCCTGGCCGCCCGGGTCGGCACCGACGACGACGGCACCCCCCGGTTGACGCCGGCCGACACCCGCCCGGCGGTCACCTTCGGGGAGCTGACCGACGCCCGGGTCGCCGAGGAGATCGCCCGGCCGTACGACCTGCGGACCGGCCCGCTGGCCCGGTTCACCCTGCTGACCGGGACGACGGGTGCCCACCTGCTGCTGGTCACCGCGCACCACCTGGTCTTCGACGGCACCTCCAAGGACGTGCTGGTCCACGACCTGGCCGCCGGATACGCCGCCGCCCGGTCCGCCGGCCCGGTGCGGCCCGCCGACACCGGCCCGGAACAGCCCGGCGACGACCACGCCGGCCGCGCGGCGGTCGAGCAGCAGCGGATCGCCGTCGACCTGCCCGCCGCCCGCGACTTCTGGGCGCGGCACTGGTCCGGCCCCGGCGACGTGGTGCTGCCCGGCCTGCGCCGGCTACCCACCGGCGCCGAACCCGGCGTCGCCGTCGAGGTGACGCTGCCCGCCGACGTGGTCGACGGCCTCGACCCGGCGGCCCGGTCGCTCGGCGTGACCCGCTTCGAGCTGCTGTTCGCCGCGCTGCACACCCTGCTCGGGCGGTACGGCAACCAGGGCACGCCGGTCGGGGTGGCGCTGTCCACCCGCACCCCCGAGCAGGCCGACCGGATCGGATTGTTCGTCAACGAACTGCCGGTCACCGTCGACCCGGCCGACGGCACGTTCCGCGCGTACGCCCGCGCCGTGCGGGTCCGGCTGCGCGAGGTGTACCGGCACCGGGCCGTGCCGCTGGCCCACGCGGTGCCCGGCCTGCGGCCCGCCCCGGCGGTGACCCCGGTCAGCGTCGGCTACCGGCGTCGCGGCGCGGAACCGGTCTTCCCCGGGGTGACCGCAGCGGTCGACTGGACGCTGTTCGGTGGCGCCGCCCGCAACGCCCTGCACGTACAGATCGTGGACGCCCCCACCGGCCCCACGGTCAGCCTCCAGCACAGCCCGGCGGCGATCCCGACCGACGCGGTACGCCGCGTCGGGGCGCACCTGCGTACCCTGCTCGCCGCCGTGGTCGCCGACCCGGACCGGCCGGTGGCGCAGCTGCCGGTGCTGCCCGCCGAGGAACTCGACCGGGTCACCCGGGAGTGGAACGACACCGGCCGGGCGTACCCCGCCGGGGCGAGCGTGCCCACCCTGTTCGCCGCCCGGGTCGCCGCCGACCCGGACGCGCCGGCCGTGGTCGACGACGACCTGATCCTCAGCTACGCGCAGCTCGACGCCGCCGCCGACCGGTTGGCCGGGCTGCTGCGCCAACGTGGGATCGGGCCCGGGTCACTCGTCGCGGTCGCCCTGGACCGGTCCTGGCGGGCGGTGGTCACCCTACTGGCGGTGCTGCGCTGCCGGGCCGCGTACCTGCCGGTGGATCCGCAGCACCCGCCGGCCCGCCGGGAACTCGTCCTCGCCGACGCCACCCCCACGCTGGTGGTGACGCCGACGGTGACCGCGCTGACCTGGCCGACCCTCGCCCTCGACGGGATCGACCTGCTCACCGGGCCGACGCCGGTCACCCCCGCCGTGCCGCCGGACGCCGACGACCTGGCCTACGTGCTCTACACCTCGGGCTCGACCGGCCGACCCAAGGGTGTGTCGGTGCGGCACGGGGCGCTGACCAACCTGCTGTTGGGCGTCCGGGACCTGCTGGGCAGTGGCCCGGCGCACCGGTGGCTGCACCTGACCTCGCTGTCGTTCGACATCTCCACCGTGGAGGTCTTCCTGCCGCTGGTCACCGGCGGCCGGGTGGTCGTCGCCTCGACGGTCGGCCCCCTCGACGGCGCGGGTGTGCTGCGGCTGGTCCACACCGCCGGGGTGACCCACGCCCAGGCCACCCCGTCGGGTTGGCGGGTGCTGCTGGAGGCCGGCCTCGGCACGCCCGCACCGGACGCCGCCGGGCCCACCCCGCCGCTGGTCGCGGTCACCGGCGGGGAGGCCCTGCCGGTCGCCCTCGCCCGGGACCTGCGGGCCCGCACCAGCCGCCTGATCAACGGGTACGGCCCGACGGAGGCGACGGTGTACGCCACGATGGCCGACGTCCCCGCCGATCCCGACGAGGTCACCATCGGACGGCCGCTGCCGAACGTGCGGGCGTACCTGCTGGACACCTCGGGACGACCGGTGCCGATCGGGGTGCCGGGTGAGTTGCACCTGGCCGGCGTCGGGTTGGCCGCCGGCTACCTCGGCCGCGACGACCGGACCGCCGAGGTGTTCGTGCCGGACCCGTTCGGGCGGCCCGGGGAGCGGCTCTACCGCACCGGCGACCGCTGCCGGTGGCTGCCCGACGGGCGGCTGGACTTCCTCGGCCGCACCGACGACCAGGTGAAGATCCGGGGACACCGGATCGAGTTGGGTGAGATCGACGCCCGGCTGCTCGACCATCCGGCCGTGGCCGGCGCGGCGACGGTGCTGCGTCCGGACGCCGACGGGCCCCGGCTCGTCGCCTACCTGGTGGCCCGCACCGGCACCGACCCGGCACCGGCCGAGCTGCGCCGGCACCTGGCGGCGAGCCTGCCGCAGGCCGTGCTGCCGACCGACTTCGTGCCGCTCGACCGGCTGCCGTCGAGCCCGAACGGCAAGGTCGACCGGGCCGCCCTGGCCGCCCGGGACCTCACCGTGGACCCCCCCGGCCACCGGTCACCGACCCCACCCGCCCGGCCGGCACCGCGACGCCCCCGGCCGGCACCGCGACGCCCCCCGGCACCATCCTCGCGCCCGGCACCGGAGCACCCGGCACCACCGGCACGCCCGGCACCACCGGAACCGACGGGTCGCCCGGCGACCCGGCACCGGGCGCAGCCGTCATGCCGGTCGGGGACGACGATCCGGTGGTGACCCAGCTGCGGCTGATCTGGCAGGAGGTGCTGCGGATCCCCGACATCGGCGTGCACGAGGACCTGTTCGACCTGGGCGGCCACTCGCTGACGATCACCCGGATCAGTGGCCGCATCCGGCAACGACTCGGCGTCGAGGTGCCCCTGGACGCCTTCTTCGACACCCCCACCATCGCCGAGATCGCCGAGATCGTCCGGCCGTCCGTGAAGGAGCGCTGATGGACACCAACGACACCACCGACCTGCGGGGGCGGCTCGCCGACCTGGTCAGCGAGGCCACCGGCGGCGACGTCGCGGCCACCGACCTGCTCACCGGCGGCTCGATGGTCGCTCTCGGCGTCGACTCGCTCGGCCTGCTCCGCATGGTCGACGCGATCGAGCTGGAGTACGACGTCGAGGTCGAGCTGAACGGTCCCGGCCGGCCCCTGGACACCCTCGACGACCTGGTCACGCTGCTGTCCACCGCCGTATCCGACGACGCCCGCTGACCGGCCCGACCCGGGCGGGGCCGGGCCGACAGGCGGATGACCCGGCCGGGCGTGGACGGTCACGGCAGCCAGGACGCCTCCGCCGACGCCCGAGACGCCGCCTCCTCGTAGACCGCCAACGCCAGCCAGGACGCGGCGAACGCCTGCCCGTCGTCGTCGGTGAGCCGCCCGAAGGCATCCCGGGGTCGGGCCCGGGCCGCCGATCCCATCGCGGCGAGCAGGTGCGCGCCGAGGTCCAGGCGGGCCAGCCGCAGCTTCCGTTCCGTCGGGTCGGCCAACGCCTGGATCGCCCGGCCACCCGAGACGACCCGCTCCACCTGCCGGCGCAACGACTCCAGGGCGGGATCGCCGAGCCGGGGACGCGGCACGGCCGGGTCCGGGGCCGCGAGCCGGTCGGGCGGTGGCACCGCCGCAGCGTCCCCCGTCCTGAGCTGGCTCGTGTGCAGCCGGTCGTAGCCGAGATCGGCGTGACCCGCCCAGCTCGCCGGCAGGGTGAGCCCCGGCCCGTCGTCGTCGACCGGTCCCACGGCGAGCGCCTGGACGGTCGCCCGGCGGGTCGGATCGAGCCGACCCACCAGGCGCAGCCGCGCCCCCACCGCCTGCCCCAGCAGGCGCAGGTTGGCCCGGTGCGGCAGGGCGGCGTGCTCGTCGGCGACGGTCAGCGTCAGGACCGCCCCGTCGGCGGTGTCGACCAGGACGGTGTGGTCGTGCCCACCCAGCACCCGTACGGTCAGGAAAAGCAGGTCGGCACCGGCCGGGCGCTCCGGCAACGGCAGGGTCACCGCGCCGAAGGCCCGCCGGACCTGGTCGGGCAGGGGCTGCGCCCAGAGCCCGGCGAGGGGTTCCTCGGCCCAGCCCACCCCGGCGGCCCGCGCCGCCCGGACCGCCCGCCCGGCACCCAACTGCCCCGACTCCGAGGCGGTGCCGCCGGACACCACCAGCCCGGCCCGGGTGAGCTGCCGGTGGCTGAGCCCCGACTCGCCCACCGCCACGGTCGCGTCACCCGCGCCGGCGGCCCGGCCCGCGTCACCCGGGGCGAGATCGGCGACCGTCCAGAGTCGACCGTCGCGGTCCGCCAGGTAGGTGACCACCCCGGCGTACCCGGAATCGGCCACCACCGGGACCGTGCAGAGCCCGTACAGTCGCAGGCCGGCCTGTGGGTCGTAGGTCCGCCGGGCGGTGCCCAGCAACGCGCCGAGGTCACCGGCCGGCGTCTCCCCGCGCAGCCGGCGGGACACCGCCAGCAGCTCCCGCAGGTCGTCGGTCAGGTCGGCCAGCCGGTGCTGGGGTTCGCCCTCCCGGGCGGCCCGCAGCCCGGCCGCGACCCGGGTGCCGGCCGCGGCAGCCCGGTGCAGGCCGTTGGCCCGGGCCTCGTGCACCGCCCGCAGCAGGGCGGTCCGCAGCACCACCCCGCAGCCGACGATCCCCGCCCCGAGCACCGCCACGCCCACCTGCCACAGCCCGTCGGCGGCGGCCCGCTGCCGCTCGGTGGGCGCGGGCGGCGACCCGGCACCCTCCGCCACCGCGTCACCGGTCACCCCGGCGGGCGGTTCGGTCGCGCAAGCCGGATCGACGGGCCGGCCGGCGGCCGCGTCGTCCACCCGGGCCGCGTCGTTCATGGCAGCCGCGTCGTCCACCGGGGCCGCGTCGTCCACCGGGGCCAGGGCGAGCACCGCCATCCGGTGCAGGCAGTTCGGCGCGAGCAGGCAACTGCACCGGGCGTCGGCGGCGCGGCGCACCACCCCGTCGGCCGTCACCAGGGTCACCGTGGTCGCCTCGTCGACCCGGACCGTCGCCCCGCCGTCCGTGCCGGTGACCGGCCAGCCAGCGGCCCGGGCGACCGCGTCGTCGACCTTGCGGCGCAGCCGGGCGGGCAGCGCCTCCAGGGCCTCGGCCAGCACCGGCGCGGTCACCGGCGGCAGGCCGGTCACCGCCGCACCTGCTCGCCGACCCACCGGGCCAGCTCCAGCGGGCTCAACGCGGCAACCGGCATCCCCGCCGCGACCAGCTGACCCGCCGCCGCGACCGAGTAGCGGGGACGGCCGGTGTCGTCCAGGCTGGCACAGCCCAGCACCTGACAGCCCGCCTCCACCAACGCCCGGGTCTCGGCCAGCAGACCACCCATCGGGTACCCCTCCTCGAAGTCGCTGATCACCACCACCATCGTCCGCTGCGGCACGGTGACCAGGGACCGGGCGTAGCGCAGCCCGGCCGCGATGTGCGTACCCCCGCCGACGCTGACCTCCAACAGCAGGGCCAGCGGGTCGTCCACCCGCTCGGTCAGGTCCACCACCTCGGTGGAGAAGGCGACGAAGTGCGTGCTCAGCGCCGGGACACCGGCCAGCACCGCGGCGGTGAGCGCCGACCAGATCACCGACTCCTCCATCGAGCCGGAGACGTCGACGACGAGCACCAGCCGCCAGTCCACCCCCCGGCGGGCCCGGGTCCGGAACACCGGCCGCTCCGGCACCAGCGTCACCCGGCCCTGCCCGTCGCGGCGGGCGGTGGTCAGGTTGGCGCGCAGCGTCCGGGGCAGGTCCAGCGGGCCACCCGGCCGGTAGGTGGGGCGGGGGGTCGTCAACCCGGTCAACGCCGGGCGCAGCCGGGCGGCCAACTGCCGGGTCAGCTCCGCCACGATCCGGGCCACCAGCGGGCGCAGCCGCGCCACCGTGGACTCCGGCAGCCCACCGGCGAGGGTGAGCACGTCACGGAGCAGCTCGACCGACGGGCGCACCGCCGCCGGGTCCAGTTCGGTGACCGCGTCCAGCCGGCCCGCCTCCACCGCCCGGGCCAGCACCTCCTCGCGCACCCCGGGGCCGAACAGGGCGGACAGTTCCTGCGCCCACTCCCGTACGCCGGGGAAGGACGCCTCCCGGCCGGCGCGACCGGCCGCCTCGGCACCGGCCCCCTCACCCCGGCCGGCCCCGTACAGCTCGTCGAGCGCGGTGGCGTAGCGGCGGGCGCGCGGCCCGACCCGGGTCGACTCCCGGCCGAGCACCAGCCGCCACCGGTCCACTGTCGACAACCCACCGGCCGGGGTACGCCGGACGGCCGGCCGCGTCGCGTCGGTGACCGTCGGCGGCTGCGGCGACGGGTCCGCCGGCTCGGCGGCGAGCAGACCCTGCGCCAGGAGCGCCCGGCGGCCCGCCGCGTCGGCGTGCAGCCGGACCAGCAGGGCGTCCGGGTCGTCGAGCACCGCGACGTCGGCGGTCGGACCGGTGTCGTCCAGTCGTTCCCGGACCACGTCCAGCAGCCGGTCCCGCCCGGCCGGGCTGACCACGTGGAAGCCGGCGCGCAGCGCCGGCAGCCGGATGAGGAACTCCTCGTCGGGCAGGGTCTCGACCCGTTCCAGGAGCCCGTCGAGCACCTCGTCGCTGGCCCGTAGCAGCGGTTCGGCGGCGACCAGCAACCCGGTCAGGTGGCCCTGCAACTGCTGGCGTCCGGTGGGCGTCGTCGCGGTGTCCAGCCAGGACGTGACGAGCCGTCCGTAGGCGGCCGGCTCCCGCAGGCCCAGCAGGACCTGGACCGCCCCGGCGGCGGCGGCCATCAGCGGCGAACCCCCGGTGGCGAGCCGGGCCAGGCAGTCGGCCAGGCGCAGCCCCGCCCCGGCGACGTCGGCCCGCTGGGCGAGCGTTGCCAACGCCTCCGCGTCGGATACGTCCTCGGCGCCGAGCAGCCCGTCGACCTGCCGGACCGCCGCGCTCTCCAACGCCTCGACGACCCGGCCCAGTTCGTCCGCCGGCAGCTCCGATGTGCCCGGCAGGTGGCCGAGGCGCAACCGGTCGAGCAGCGCCAACGCGGCGACCAGTTCACCGAGGGTGCCCTCGGCCGGTACGGTGACCGCCACCTCGGCGAGCCGGCGGGCGGCCAACCCGGCCAGGTCGCACCGGGCGGCGTCCTCCAGCCCGGCGATCAGGGCGGTCACCGTCGGTCCGTCCGCGGCCCGCTCCCGCCGTCGCCGCTGCACCAACGCGCCCTCGGCGGCCTGGCCGAGGGTCACCCCGTGCAGCCCGGCCACCTCGATGGTCGCCTCGGTCCGGGGCGACCACTCCACCCGCCAGCGGGTGGTGACCGGGTCGACCCCGCCGACCCCCGTGCCGGCGACCGGCGTGGCGTAGCCGACGCCACAGACCGTCAGCCGGTGCAGGGTGATCTCCCGCCGCCGGTCCAGCGGCGAACGCAACGGGTCCAACCGCAGCTCCCTGGCCGGGTCGCCGGCCCCGGGCAGTCGCAACCGGGCCAGCAGTTCCCGCACCGCCGGGGCCAGCCCGGAGCGGGGGGCACCGGGGGCCAGCGCGCCGCGCCGGTCCCCGACGAGTACCTCCTCCATCGCGCGGGCCACCGCCCGACCCCGACCGAGCACCTCGCCGTGGGCCAACACGCTCTGGATCGCCTCGACCAGTTCACCCCGGCCCGGTGCGGGCAGGCCGCGCAGTCGGGCCAGGTCGAGGGCGAGCCGGACCGTCTCCCGGGCCTCGCCGGGACCGGCCGGGTGGCCGGCCCGCCGGATCGCCGCGCAGACGGCCACCACGGCGGCGGTCGTGGCCGACTCGACCGCGGCGGGGTCGCCGGCGGCGGTGAGGACCGACTGCTGCCACTGCGGATCGCGGATGCCCGCCGGATAGCCCGACCGGGCGTCGAGCAACCCGAACGTGTACGGCACCAGCGACGTCACCACCGACGACGCACCGGCCGGGCCGGCCCGGGACGGGGCCGGCGCACCGGTCAGCAGCGCCGGGGCGTGGAACGCGCCGACCAGGGCGGCGACCCGACGCTGCCCCGCCTCCGCCAGGCACTGCCGCATCCATGCCTCCCGCCGCAGGTCGAGGGGGGACACCCCGGTCCCCCGTTCGGCGTCGGCCCGCATCGCCCAGCCGACCGCGAGCGCCGCCCGACGTACCGCCTCCGGGTCGGCGCCCGGGGCGCGGGCCTCGACCGACCGGTCCCACAGGTCCTCGTCGGCCCGCCCGCTGCCCGCCGCGCGCAGCGCGTCGGCGAACGACAAGCCCGGCGTCGGGGCGGCACCCGGCTCGCGTTCCCCCCAGGCCGCGTCCGCCAACGGCAGGTCACACGGTACGACCGGAACCCCGTTACGGGCGGCCCAGCGCACCGCCACCAGTTCCGGGGAGAAGTCGGCGAACGGGTAGAACGCCGGTCCCCCGCCCTCGCCGACCACCCCGGCCAGCGCCACCGGGGCGGTGGTGGCCGGGTCGGCGAGCCACGGCAGCCACTCGCCGAGTTCCGGTGGGAGTTCCAGGAGCAGCACCTCGGGCCGGTACCCGGCCAGCAGCCGGGGCAGGGCCACCGCCAGCGCGGGCGAGTGGTGGCGTACCCCGATCAGGTAGGGCCGCCGGTGCCCGGCCAGCGCGGTGACCGCGACCGTGGGGTCGACCGGTTCCGCCGGTGGCCCGGCGGGCACCTGCGCGGCGCGCGGCGACGGCGGCCCGGCCGGGGACGGCGGTTCAGTCGGCGAGGACATCGCGCAGTTCCCAGAGTTGCCGCCACAGCCGCGCACCGTCCTCGGCCCGCCGCCGCACCGCGCCGTCCCAGTAGCCGAGCAACTTGGCCCCGTCGGCCGGGTCGTCCTTGCGGACCACGCCGAGCAGGTGACCCGGCAGCAGCGACAACACGTCCCGGTCGCCGGGGAAGTAGGCCGCCGCCAGCGCCAGCGACGATGCGACCGCCACCGCCTCGGCGGTGCTCATCACGGTGGAGGGCCGTTCCACCTCCCAGCCCTCGACCGACCGACCCGCGCGCAGGTCCCGGAACGCGGTGACCAGGGCCTCCAGCACGGCCTCGTCGACCGCGAAGGGGGCCTGCACCCGCTCCAGCGTGGCGCGGGCCTGCCGCTGCACCAGGGCGATCTCCTGGGCCAGGTCACCGATGGGGCCGACGGTCTCGAAGTTGAACCGGCGCTTGAGCGCCGCCGACATCTCCGACACCCCCCGGTCACGCAGGTTGGCGGTGGCGATCAGCGTGAACCCGGGCGCGGCGGGGACGGTGGCGTCGGCGGTGCCGGACAGCTCGGGCACCGCGATCCGCCGGTCGGACAGGATGGACACCAGCGCGTCCTGGACCTCCGGCAGGCAGCGGGTGATCTCCTCCACCCGGGCCACCGCGCCGGTACGCATCGCGGACAGGATCGGCGACGGCACCAGCGCGGCGGCGCTCGGCCCGTGCGCGAGCAGCAGCGCGTAGTTCCAGCCGTAGCGGAGCTGGTCCTCGGTGGTGCCCGCGGTGCCCTGCACGACCAGTTCGCTGCTGCCGCAGATCGCGGCGGACAGCAGCTCCGACAGCATCGACTTGGCGGTGCCCGGTTCGCCGACGAGCAGCAGGCCCCGCTCCCCGGCGAGGGTGACGACGCAGCGTTCGACCAGTGCCCGTTCCCCGACGAACTTGGCGGCCACGGTCAGGGTGCGGGGCAGGTCGTCACGGCGGGCCTGTCGGGGCAGTTCCAGCGGGACACCGGCGCTGCCGACGATGAACGTGACGACGGCACGGGGGGTCAACCGCCAGCCCGGCGGCCGGGCCCCGTCGTCGTACGCGGCGAGGAACGCCAGCTCGGTGGCGTGGGCGTGTTCGGCCGGCTCGACCTGACGCGCCGTCGGGGTGGTCGTGGTGGTCATCGGCGGCCTTCCGTAACGAGATCGTCGAAGCGGGGTGCGTCGCCGTCGCGCAGCCGGGCCCAGGCGAGCGCGAACAGGCGGGGCGGTGGGGCCACCGGGGAGACGATGCCGAGGGCGGTCACGCCACCCTCGCCCCCGATCAGCAGCGGGAGTTTCCACCGTTCCAGCGGCAGCAGCGGCGCCTTGAGCGCCAACCAGCCGCCGGGCAGGAACAGCGACCGCCCGGCCCGGGGCCGTTTCGCCACCACGACGTGACCGGTCGCGGCCAGCTCGGCGCGGGCCGCCTTGAGTCGGGCCGGCTTCCAGCCGGTCCACCGGGCGACGTTGCGGTCGGTCGGGTCGGGCAGGGCGAGCAGTTGCAGGTAGAGCGCCGCGGCGTCGGCACCCAGCCCGAGCGTCGTGGCGACCGTGGCGACCAGTTCAGGGTCGGACCGGGTCGGGTCCTGCGCGAAGCCGTCGTCCATCGCCGGGACGACGTGCGACACCACCTCGGTGAGCTGGCCGCCGACCAGCGCCCGCAGCGCCGCGAGCAGCTGCTCGTTGACGTGGTCGAGGCGGGCCCGCAGCACGGCCACCGCCGGATCGTCCGTTGCGGACAGCCGGGACGGGTACAACCGGACCCGGTGCCAGCGGTCGGTCGGCGGGATCAGCACCGGGCCGACCTCGGTGCCGGCCGGGCCGGTCGTCACCGGCAGGCCGAACGCGGCGGTGAACGCCGGCAGCTTCGTGCCGTCGACGTGCCCGACGAAGACGGTGAAGCCGGGGTCGGCCAACCGCTGCCGGGCCAGGTCGGCGGCGACCGGCAGCGCCGCCCGGATCGGGTCGTCGACGGCCAGGTGGTACGCCAGCCACGGCAGCGTCCTGGTCAGCGCGATCAGCGCGTCGTCGTCGTCGACACCGGTGCCGGACCCGGCCAGCCACCGGCCGGTGGCCGCGTTGGCGACCCAGTGGAGCACCGTCGAGGCCGGCAGCGGGCTGGTCACCCCGGCCCGGTCCACCTGAACGATCAACTCGTCGGACACGGGTCGCCGTGGCCCGTGCCGCCGCACCCACTCCTCGACGATCAGATCCTGCCGGGGCCCGTCGACCCACAGCCGCGCCGCGTCCTCGGGGATCAGCCGCCCGAGCAGGTTGGCGAAGACCTGCCGGCCGCGACCGCCGGTGCCCCAGAACCGGGCCGCCGCGGCGGGGGCGGCCGGGTCGGGCAGTTCCAGGATGGTCAGCAGTTCGGCGGGGGCCCTCTCCCACACGAGCCGGGGCAGGCCCGCCAGCAGCAGCACCGCCTCGGAGTAGCTCATGCCCGCCGCGTCGGACAGGGTGCGGGCCCACTCCGGCTGCCACTCCATCGGCTCGTTGGCCCGGGCGAGCCGGACGAACTCGTCGATCCGCTGCGGCGTGACGTCACCGGTCGGCAGGATCCGCTCCTCGGTGATCCGGAAGCCGGACACCGCCGAGAACCGTCCGGTCGGCGTCCAGTCGAGCACGTCGAGTTCACGGTCGTCGGTGTCGACGGCGAGCACCAGCAACCTCCGGCCGGCCTCGGTCAGCACCTGTCCCCGGACGTGGTCGAGCGGCTGGTTACCGTCGGCGACCAGGGTGATCCGCCGCAGTCGGCTGCCCGGGGCGAGGAGCCCGGAACGGGCGCACACCTCCAGCAGCGTCAGCAGCGCCTCACGGACCTCGGACAGGCAGATCGGGGCCACCGCCCGGTACATCGCGGCCGGCAGTACCCCCAGCAGGTCGAACCAGTCGAGGTCACCGTCCAGCTGGACCCGGGCGGCAGGCGTCGGGTCGGTGCCGGTGAGCGCGGCACCCGCGCGGGAGATCAGCCGCAGGGAGCTGTCCTCCGCGGCGTAGCAGTACTGGATCAGCCCGGCGAGCCCTTCGGAGAGCAGCCGGTCGACCGCCGGTGACCCGGTCGGGGCCTCCTGCGCCGGCAGGGCGTTGTCCTGCTCGCCGTCGAGCACGGCGGCCAGCGTCCGCAGCCGCGTCACCTGCTCGGCGGCCCGGGTGACGAGCCCGGCGACCCCGGCGACGAGGGCGGGCGCGGTGAGCTGCGGCAGGTGCCGGCCGACCAGGGCCCGCACCTGGGCGGCGTCCAGCCCGGCCGCGTCGGCCAGCAGGGCGCCGGCCTGCGCGTCGGTGACGTCGCGCAGCGCCGCCGAGCCGACCTCGTCGCGGGGCCGCAGGAAGTGCCAGTACTCCGGCGGCGGCACCAGCCGGCTGCCGGCGGCGAAGGCGGACCGCTCACCGCCGGACGGGTAGCGCCCGAGCAGGAAGCCGTCCTCGGCGCAGAGCAGCAGCTCGCCGTTGGCGCCCCGGCCACCGTGCAGCAGTCCGAAGGTGGTGTCCGCGCCGGGGAACCGCACCGCCGCCGCGAGCCTGCCGTCGGCGGCACCCGCCGGCAGGGCGAAGGACCGCCCGTTCACGGCTTCGCCGGACCAGCCGCCGTCCGCCCCGCGCCGCACCCGCCAGCCGGCCAGCCCGTCGGCGCGGCCCAGCGGGCTGTCGGACGACTCGGTGGGGCGCAGCCAGGACGCGCCGGCGTCGAGGGGTCGACCGTCGACGGTGCCGTCCTCGAAGAACGTCGGCCGGGAGAACCGTCCACGCTCGCCCGTCGTGGGGTCGTACTCCTGCCAGCCCAGCGGGTGGTCGGCGGCGCGTAGCCAGTAGGTGGTGCCGTCGCTGATGACCCGGCCACCGGTTCGCTCGGCCCGGTCGCCGACCCGCAACGGACGCCGCCCCATGGTGCGCCCGCCGCCGGGCAGCGGCAGCGACAGCTGGGGGTAGGTGGTGAAGGCGTCGTCGGCGAGGGTGAAGACGTCGTCCGGGGTGCCGCTCCAGTAGGCGGCCCGGTCCCGGCCCCGGTCCCAGCAGACCAGCAGTTGCCCGTCGACGTGGCGCAGCACCAGCCGCCAGCGGTACCGGTTCTCCCCGGCCGGGATCCGCATCAGGTGTTCCTGCTCCACGGCGTCCGGCCCGATGACCGTCACCAGGTCGCCGGTGAGCAGCAGCAGGTTCGGCCACTGCCCGGTGAGCTGCACGTCCGTGGTCGACTCGGTGAGCCGTTCGGCGGCGGTGTCCAGGGCGGGCCAGCCGTACTCGTCGAGCAGGCCGGAGCGCAGCGTACGGCCGAGGACCGGGCCGAGGTCGTGGTCGACGAGTCGGCGTACCGCGTCGGGGTTGACGGCGAAGCCGGTCGGGCAGGCGACGGTACCGACCCGGTCGAGGTGCTGGTCGAGTGTCGGCAGCCCCTGCCGCCCGACGGCGTCGGCGAGGGCGTCCAGCCAGCTGCGCAGGGCGGTCCGCAGGCCGGGCACCGCGACGATCTCCCGTACCCGGGGCGTCGGGTCGCGCTGGTCGCGCGCGCCGGTGCGCAGTCGCCGTTCGACGCCCTCGAGCAGCATCGGCAGGAACCGGGGGTCGGCGGCGACGGCGACCAGGTCACGCCGGCCGTCGGTGTCGTCGGAGAACCAGTTGTCCAGCCGGTGCCGGACGTCGTCGGCCGGATCCGCGACGGGCACCCCCAGCGCCAGGCAGGTGTCGAGCAGGTCGAGGTCCACGGCGTCGTGGGCGCGGCAGAGAACGACCGGCACCCCGTCGGCCTTGAGCCGTCCCGCCATCCGGTCCACCAGGGCGAGCAGCCCGGGGTGCCGCTTGCGGACCCGCCACGAGCGGCGTTCCCGGTGCTCGTCGAAGCGGCGCAGCCAGCCGGCGGGTCCGTCCGGCGACTCGGCCTCGGCGGGGACGCCGCCCGCCGGCCCGGTGAGCGCCTGGGTGGCGCCGGCCGACTCCAGCACCTCCAGCCAGACGTCGTCGCCGCAGTGCTGGGGGGTCAGGCCGAGCAGCCGGCCGCGCAGGGCGGGATCGTTCGCGGCGAGCCGGGCCAACGACGCCCGGTAGGCGTTCCAGAACGCCTCCGGCGCCCGGTTGAGCGCGGGCGCGGCCAACAGTTCGCCGAGTACCCGCTCGTCCTCGGCGGCCGGGTCGAGCCCGGCGGCGCGGGCCAGCCGGCGCAGGTCGGTGTGCATCGCCGCGTACGGGGGCAGGCCACCCAGGGTGCGCTCCACGCACAGCCGCAGGAACATCGCGTACGCGTCGGCGGCGGAACGCCGGGTCGCGAGGTCCCGGGCGTGACCGGAGAGCGCCTTCGCGGTCAGCGCCCCGGCCAGCGCGAACTCCAGGAACACGGCGTGCTGGCGGTCCTCGTCGATGGTCAGCCCGTAGGCGCGTTCGGCGTCGCGGGCCTTGCCGAACATGCTCGCGGCGTGGGTGACGCTGTCGGCGGCGAGGAACGCCCGACCGGCCTCCTCGTAGAACGTGGGCAGGAAGTGCGGCACCGACCGGGCCAGCCGCTCCCCGAGGGCGTTGAAGCCGTCCTTGGCCGGGCCGACCCGGGAGCGCGCCGTACGGGCCAGCCGCTCGATCTCCTTGACCAGGGCCAGGGCGTGGTGCCCGTTGGCCGGGTCGTGGACCAGCGCCCAGGCCGGGAAGCCGAGCGCCTGCTGGCGGACCACGCCGACCGGGGTCACCCGCTGCGGCCGGTCGAAGCCGAGGAACTCCATGGACAGGTCCTCGGCCTCGCCCAGCGCCTCGCTGACCAGCCGGACCACGGTCCGTCCGGCGAGGACGGGGTGGGTGTACCGGCGGGCGGTCAGGGTGTCGGTGGTGTCGTCCTTGGCCACCACCGTGCCGACGGGCAGCACCGCGCCCGCCTCCAACAGGTCCATCGCGTCGATGCTCACCGGTCCTCCTCCTGCTCTGCTGCCACGACCCGGCCGGCGTACAGCGCGGCGGCCATCCGGGTTCCCTCCGACCAGGCCACCGGGCCGACCGCGCCCAGCGGCAGGGCGGTGCCGTGCCGGTCGGTGAAGACGAGGTCACCGGTCTCGGTCTCGAAGTACGGGTCCTCCGCGCCGACCCACGACCGGGCCTCGACGGTGCGCCCGTCCTCGACGATCCGGCACACCGCGTTGCCGCCGCGCACCGGGTAGCCGAGCTTCGTCGCGCGGGCCGTCAGGTGGCGCAGCTGGTCGTACCGGCCGCCGGCGTAGTCGCCGAACCGGGTCGCCGTCGCGTCGACCTGCGGCCCCCGGACCCAGGTCTGCCGGAAGAGCTGGTCGACGGACTGGCGGACCTGGAGTTCGGCGGCGAACTCCCGGAGGTCGTCGAGGTCGTCGAGGGTGACCGGGTGGGGGATGACGATCCGTCGGGCGGCCCGGCGGACGGAGTCACCGTCGAGGTCGACCAGCCCGACCTGACCGTCGCCGACCTCGCGGAGCAGACCCACGCCGTCCGGGTCCCGGTGGCCGTCGTCGTCGAGCACCACGACGACGAGGTCGGTCAGCGCGGTGCGCCACGCCTCGTCCGGCCACACCTCGGTCAGGACCGCGACCGGCACCGGCAGCGAACGCACCATCCAGCGTTCGATGTCCGTGCGGCACTGGCCCTCGTGCCGGGTCAGCCACTCGGTGAGCTGACGCAGCCCCACCACGGTCGGATCGTCGCGCAGGGACGCCGGCACGGAACGGAGTTCCCGTCCCTTGGCGTTCCGGGCGACGACATCACCATCGCGGAGAGTGACCTGGTAGCCACCCGACACCTCTGACCATCCCATGTGGACACCCCATGGCTCGGTGGGTTAAGACACCGGAGGCTAGCCCACCCGGGCGACAAAGCCGGGCCGTCGTCCCGTCACGCGGCGGCACCCAGCAGCCGGCACCGCTGCGTCACCGTGGGTGACCATCGACGGGGGTGCCCGGGGTACCCGTCGGAGCAGCCGGGCGACACCACGCCCGCCCGTCGCCCCAGGCGGCGGCAGAGACGGTGAACCACACGGATCGCCGGATCGCACCCGTCCCGCCCGGGCGCTCCCGGGGCGACACGCGGGGCCGTGGAGCCGGGGAACGGCCGACCGGTCGGACCGCCGGCCCCGGCGGGTTGCGCACGATCGACGGCTCACCGCCAGTGATGATTCTTACTCCGCACCGACCGGTGACAGCGGTGGGACGGGCGGGACCCATGATGCGCCGGAGACCACCGCCGGTCAGGACTTCCAGGTGGCAACACCGCTTCCGGGCAGGTAACACGCCGAAAACTGACCGAAAGGACAGTCACCGACCGTAGCCTTTTCGCTTCGTGACGACTGTTCGTCGGACAGCCGACGGGGGTGGGCTAGTCGCACTCTTGGGTCATCCCCGTTCACCGTCCGTGAGGGTCACCGACCATGTCGCAGCTTCTGCCCGCCGCCCGGTCCGACGTCCCGACCAGCGCCCCGACGGCCCCGGCCGCGCCACCGGAGCCGGCCACCGCCACCACCGCCCCCGGGGCGCGTACCGCCGTGGTGGGCCTCGGTTACGTGGGCCTGCCGACCAGCCTGGCCCTGGTCGCCAGCGGCTCCCGGGTGATCGGGGTGGACATCTCACCGGACCGGCTCGACGACATCCGGGCCGGTCGCGCCGACCTGCTCGACGACGACCACGACCGACTCCGGGAGACGTTGCGGGCCACCGATCCCGCGCTGCGCCTCACCACCGCGGTCGGTGAGATCGCCGACGCCGACACGGTGCTGATCTGCGTACCCACGCCGGTCGACCGGCACCTCGCCCCCGACCTCGCCGCGTTGCGGGCGGCCTGCGCGGCGGTGGTCGCCCACGCCCGCCCCGGCCAGACCATCGTGCTCACCTCCACCAGCTACGTCGGCACCACCCGGGAGCTGCTGGTCGCGCCGCTGGCCGCCCGGGGCCTGCGGGTCGGGCAGGAGGTCTTCGTGGCCTTCGCCCCGGAACGGGTCGACCCCGGCAACGACCGGCACCGCCAGGAACTCACCCCCCGGGTCGTCGGCGGCACCACCCCGGACTGCACCGCACGGGCCGCCGCCGCGCTGTCCCGGATCACCCCCCTGGTGCACCGGCTCGGCTCCCCCGAGGCCGCCGAGATGACCAAGCTGCTGGAGAACACCTTCCGGGCGGTCAACATCGCCCTCGCCAACGAGTTCGCCGACCTCTGCCGGGACCTGCACCTGGACGTCACCGAGGTGATCGACGGGGCGGACACCAAGCCGTACGGGTTCATGGCCTTCCAGCCCGGCCCCGGGGTGGGCGGGCACTGCATCCCCTGCGACCCGCACTACCTGCTGTGGCAGGTACGCGGCCAACGCCGCGAGGCGCCCCTGATCGAGACCGCGATGCGGGGCATCGCCGCCCGCCCCCGCCGGGTCGTCGACCGGATCCGGGAACTGCTCGCCGGGGCCGGCCGCCCCCTGCTCGGCGCCCGGGTGCTGCTCGCCGGGGTGACCTACAAGCCCGGGGTGGCCGACGTACGGGAGTCCCCGGCGTTGGAGATCATCGGTGAGCTGGTCCGGGCCGGCGCGGACGTCGGCTTCGTCGACGAGCTCGTCGACACGGTCCGCACCCCCGACGGCCAGACCCTGCACCGGGTCGCCGACCCGGCCGACCGGGAGTGGGACCTGGTGGTCGTGCACACCCGCCAGTCCGGCCTGGACCAGGCGTGGCTGCGCGGGCAGCCGATGGTGCTCGACGCCACCTACCGGCTGGCCGGGCTGCCCCGGCGGGAGGTCGTCTGAGATGCCGGTGACCGCCCCCGTCCGGCGTGGCCTGCGCCGGCTGCTCACCGTGCTCGCGTTGCTGCCGCTGATCGTGCTGCTGGCCCGGCAACTGCCCCAGTTGCCGTACGCCCCGCTGCTGGCGTTCTACGGCTTCGCCGTGCTCACCGCCACCGTCGCCGTGTTCTACCTGGCCTACGCCCGCTACGTCGACCCCGCCGAGGCCCCGGCGCAGCCCCGGCACACCGCCTCCTTCCCGCCGCTGCCGCCGGCCCCGACGGTGAGCCTGCTGGTGGCGGTGAAGGACGAGGCGGACGGCATCGAGGCGTGCGTGCGGTCGATGACCGGCAGCGACGTCCGCCCGTTGCAGGTGATCGTGGTCGACGACGGCTCCACCGACGGCACCGCCGAGGTGCTCGACCGGCTGGCCGCCGAACTCCCGGTCACCGTGCTGCACCTGCCGCGCAACGTCGGAAAGAAGCGGGCCCTGGTGCACGCCGCCCGACACGCCACCGGCGACGTGCTCGCCTTCACCGACTCCGACTGCGTGCTCGCCCCGGACGCGTTGGGCCGCTGCGTCGAGGCCCTGCTGCGGCAACCCGACCTCGGCGCGGTCAGCGGCCACGCCCGCGCGCTGAACCCCGACGAGTCGCTGCTCACCCGGGTCCAGGACGTCTGGTACGAGGGCCAGTTCCGGGTTTCCAAGGCTGCCGAGGCGTCGTTCGGGGCGGTCACCTGCGTCTCCGGCCCGCTGGCGGTGTTCCGGCGGGAGGCGGTGCTCAACTACCTGCCCGCCTGGGCGGCCGACCGGTTCCTCGGCGGCGAGTTCCGGTTCGCCACCGACCGGCAGCTCACCGGCTACGTGCTGGGGCAACGCTGGATCGGCGACCGGCTCAAGGCGCGCTTCGCCGACTCGCCGTTCGTCCGCGACGAGGACCACCCGCCCCGCGCCTGGCGGGTCGGCTACGTGCGTTCGGCGAAGGTGTGGACCACCGTGCCGGCCCGGCTGCGGCCGTTCCTGCGTCAGCAGACCCGCTGGAAGAAAAGCTACGTGCGGAACCTGTTCTTCACCGGCACGTTCATGTGGCGGCGGGGGCCCGGCCCGGCCGCGCTCTACTACGGACACGCGCTGTGGGTGGCGCTGGCCCCGGCGATGGCCTTCTCCCACCTGGTCTGGGCGCCGCTGCGCGGCTGGTGGGCGGTGCCGCTGCTCTACCTGTGCGGGGTGCTGCTCAAGGGCACTGCGTGGGGGCTGGCCTACCGGCTGGACAACCCGGGTGACCCGCGCTGGGCGTACCGGCCGTTGATGAGCGTGCTCTCCGCCACCATGTTGTCCTGGTTGCTGCCCTGGTCGGTGGGGACGATCCGGCGTGGCGTGTGGTCGCGGAGCACGGTGTGAACGCCGGGCGGCGGTCGCTGAGCCGGCTGGCCCGGGTGGCGCTCACCCTCGCCGGGGCGGCGGTGCTGGTGCTGCTCTACGCGGTGGTCTTCTCCCGGGGCGAGGTGCTCCGGTGAGCCGGCTGTGGCCCCGCACGCTCGGCGGACTGCTGTCGCTGGTGACCCTGCTGGTGGTGGCGGCGCCCTTCGGGGTGTCCTGGTACCTGGCCGACCTGCGCCGTCACGTCAGCGGGCAGCACGACACCCCGGTCACCCGGGTCGACCCCGCCGACCTGCGCCGCTTCGCCGAGACGGCCGGGCGGCTGCCGGAGCGGGCCGCGCCGGTGGTGGTGGCCTACCACGACATCCGACCGCACGGCGACGACCCGGCGGCGACCACGCCGGGCGGCCGGGAACACTACGTGGTCACCCCGGAGGCGTTCGACGCCCAGCTCACCGCACTGCGCACCGCCGGCTACCGGACGATCTCCTCGGCCCAGTACGTCGACTACCTGCGCGGCGGCGAGGTGCCGGCCCGTTCGGTCTACCTCACCTTCGACGACGGCACCCGGGGCCTGTGGTCGTACGCCGACCCGATCCTGCGCCGGCACCGGATGGTGGCCGCCTCCTACCTGATCACCGGGCAGGTGGGCACCCACCGGCCGTACTACCTGAGCTGGGCGGAGATCGACCGGATGCGCCGCTCCGGCCGGTGGGACTTCCAGGCGCACACCCACGACCTGCACACCCGGGTGCAGACCGCGCCAGGGCGGCTCGGCTCCCCGCTGACCCACCGGCGGTGGGAGCCGACCACCGGCACCCAGGAGAGCCTGGCCGCCTACCGGCAGCGGCTGACCGCCGACTTCGATGCGATGTTCGCCGCGTTCACCACCCACGGGTTGCCCCGGCCGCGCCTGTTCGCGTACCCGTTCTCCGAGATCGGGGACGCGACGACCGACCCGCAGGCCGCCGCGTTCAGCCGCGACCTGATCGCCGCCCGGTTCGTCGGCGCGCTGACCAACAAGTCGCTCGCCCCGCAACCGGGCAGCCGCCGGTCGGCGGCCGACGGGCAGGTCGAGCGGGCCGAGGTGTACGCCACGACCGACGCCGCCGAACTGGTCAGCGCGGTCGTCGAACGCACGGGTGTGCCGGCCGGGGTGACCGACCCGTTCGCCCGCGCCTGGGACTGGCGCGACCAGCACGGCGAGCCGATGACCGACCTGTCCCCGCTGACCGGCGGCCGGTTCCCCGCCGACAGCCCCCGCCGCGCCTACGGCACCCTGCTCGCGTACGCCAGCGCGGACTGGACCGGCTACACGGCCGACGCCACGGTGCGTGGCCTGCGTGCCGACGGCGGCACGGTGACCGTGCTGGTCGGGGTGAACGGTGACGCCACGGTGTCGGTGCGGGTGGCCCACGGCCGGGTGGCGTTGCTGCGCGCCGGCCGGGTGGTCGCCGAGGCCGCGCTGGATCCGGCGGCCACCCACCGGCTCGCGGTCACCGTGCGCGACGGGGAGACGGTGGCCCGGGTCGACGGCGGCCCGGCCCTGCGGGTGGTCACGCCCACCGGGCCGGGGGCCACCGGCGGGCTGGCCGTCGCGATCGACGACGCGCAGGGGCGGCCCCACCCGTCGGTCGCCGCGCTCACCGTGACGGCCGTCGGGTGACCGCCGTGACCCGCCCGGCCGGCCGGGCGGGTCACGGCGGGAGCGGCGGTCACTCCCGCCAGCCGGCCAGGTCGACCCCCTTGCCGAGTTCGACCCGGAAACCGAGGGTGATCTCGCCGCTCTCGCCCGGGCCGAGCCGCAACCGCCAGGTCAGCTCGCCCAGCTCGGTACGCTCGTCCGGCGGCGGGGTCAGGGCGGCCTCCCGGACCGCCACCGCCTCGTCGCGGGAGACCGGCAGCTGGTCGTGGACCTCGACGGTCGCCGGCCTGGGGGTGTGGTTGGCCACGCTGATCCGGTACTCCACGTCCCGCCGCCGGGTGGAGCCGAGGGCGGCCCGGGTGTCGGCCCGCCGGGTCAGCTCCCGTTCCACCCGGACCCGGTCGTCCACCCCGAGCGCCAGCTCGGTCTCCTCGTCGGGCGCCCACGTCGGCAGCCGGGTGGCGGCGACGAAGTCGGCACCGTGGAAGACCGCCGCCGGGCCGGCGCGCAGGGTGTGCGCCGAGGTGTTGCGGACCGTCGCCCGCAGGTGCGCCTCGGCGGCCCGGACCGGCACGGTCACGTGGTCGAGGCGGACCGGCAGGTCCAGCACGGCGATGACGGCCCGGTAGGCGCTGCCGTCGGCGGGCACCGCCACCGGGCGGGCCGGCCGGTAGGTGGCCGCGGTGACCCCCTGCTCGACCTCGGCCACGCTTTCCCGCACCACGGGGCGCGGGGCGCCCGCGCGGGCCACCCCACCACCACCGGCCGGGGCGGCGGCGGGCGCGGGGGGCGGTGGTGCGCCGAAGCTCGCCGCCGTCCGGGGCACCGGCACCGGCCGGACCCGGTCGAGATACCAGGGCGACAACTCGGGTACGCCGGCAGCCGCCGCCGGCCGGGCGGTCGAGAGTTGCAGCGCGCACTGCGGCCAGTCTTCGCCGGTGTCCTGGGTGACCAGACCGAACCAGGTGACCGTCATGGTCTCCTCGACCAGCCGCAGGTCGTAGGAGGATTCCCAGCGTGCCCCGTCGACCAGGTAGCTCAGCTCCAGGTCCACGTCGGTGTCGTCGGCGTCCACCGCCACCGTCACCTCGGCGGCCAGCCGGTCCGGTTCCCGTTTGCCGTTCGCGGCGGCCAGCTCCCGTTCGACGGCCGCCAACTCCTCGGTCAGCTCGGTGCGCTGCCGGGCCAGCCCACGTCGACGGCGGTGGGACTCGGCGAGTTGGGCGGCCACCGCGTCGGCGAAGGTGGCCACGTCGGTCGGGGCGGTGTCACCGGCGGCCAGCGTGCGGGCGTACGTGCCGCCGGCCCGGTCGGCCAGCCGGGTGAGGAACTGTCGTCGCTGCGTCTCGACCTCGGCGTCGTCGTCGACCTCGGCCAGGGCGTCGGCCAGTTCCCGGGCCCGCCGGGTGAGCGCGTCGACCTGACCGTCGGTGCTGCGGGGCTGCCGCCAGGTGCTCACCTCCACCCCGAGGACGGTGACCGCGCCCCCGCCCCCGGTGCGCAGGGAGTCCCGGCGCAGCCGCAGCGGCAGGGGGGCGATCCGGATCCGGTGTTCCCCGGCGGTCAACCGGGTGCTCCCCCGGCGGGTGACCCGGGCCCGGTCCGGATAGACGGTGACCGCGACGACGGGTGCTTCGATCTCCACAGCGTCCACGGCGGCGAGGGTAGCCGGGGTGCGCTCGTGGCCCGCGCTGCCGGTCCGTGGCGGGAACCGCTTGATCGCGCTCGATCCCGGAGGTGGTCCCCTCCGTCGCGCGGCCGGATGCCACTACGACACGGATCGAGCGCGATCATGGCGGGGTCCGGTGGGCCCGGCCCGGCTACCCCGGGGGGAGGCAGACGATATCGAGGCGGCGGGGGCCGTGCACGCCCTCCACCCGGTTCAGCTCGATGTCGCTGGTCGCGGAGGGGCCGGAGATCATCGTCAGGGGGCGGGTGGGGTCGGGCAGCGCGATCACCAGGTCGGGCACGTCGGCCACGATCTGCGCGGCGCGGACCACGCAGACGTGGTGGTCGGGGACCAGGGTCAGCAACCGGCGGCCCTGGGCCGCGCCCCCGTCGAGGACCAGGGTGCCGGTCTCGGCGACGGCGAGTGCGCAGCCGGTGAGCACGGACAGGCCGGGGGCGTCCAGCTCGGTGGCGGTGAGCGTGTCGCCGGCCAGGGTGGGCGGGCCGAGCCGGGTGGTCCACTGCGGTGGTGTCCCGGGCGGCAGCACCACGGCGGTCGCCCCGGCGAGCAGGGTGGCGAGCAGCCCGGGCAGTTCCGCCGGGGTGCAGGGGTGCACCCCGGCGTGGTGGTCCCCGGCCCGGGCGACGAAGAGCGCGGTCAGCTCAGGAGTCATGGGTGCGGTGCCACCAGTCGCGGAAGGACTCCTCGGCGGGCAGTGGGGCGTCGCGGTGCGTCGTCCACGCCGACAGGGGCCACGGGGCGCGGCGCAGCCGCCCGTCGTGCCGCCGGCCCAGCACCCGCAGGGGCCGGCCGCCGGAGCGGGCCGCCCGCAGCGCCGCCCGCCACCGCCGACGGTCACGCATCGTCCAGGCGAGCCACGCCATCGCCACGCGTTCGGCGGCCGGCTTCGGCCCCGTCTGGCGCAGGTGGACCAGGATGGCCGGGATGTCGATCTTGACGGGGCAGACGTCGTAGCAGGCCCCGCAGAGCGTCGAGGCGTACGGCAGGGTCGCGTTGTGGCCGGCGTCCTGCCCGGTGAGCTGGGGCGACAGGATCGCCCCGATCGGCCCGGGATAGACCGAGCCGTAGGCGTGGCCGCCGACCCGCTCGTAGACCGGGCACACGTTCAGGCAGGCCGAGCAGCGGATGCAGCGCAACGCCGCCCGGCCCACCGGGTCGGCCGCCACCCGGCGTCGGCCGTTGTCCAGCAGCACGACGTGCAGCCGACGCGGCCCGTCGCCGGGGGTCACCCCGGTGAAGATCGAGGTGTACGGGTTCATCCGTTCGCCGGTCGACGAGCGCGGCAGCAGCCGCAGGAAGTCACCGAGATCGGCGAAGCGGGGCAGCAGCTTCTCCACCCCGACCACGGCGATCAGGGTGTCCGGCAGGGTCAGGCACATCCGGCCGTTGCCCTCGGACTCGACGACCACCAACGAGCCGGTCTCGGCCACCGCGAAGTTGGCCCCGCAGATCGCCACCCGGGCCGCCAGGAAGGTACGCCGCAGATAGTCCCGGGCGGCACCGGCCAGCACCGCCGGATCGTCCGAGTCGGCGTGGAAGCCGGGCATCCGCCGGGCGAACAACTCCCGGATCTGCCCCCGGTTGTAGTGGATCGCCGGCACCAGGATGTGCGACGGGGTGTCGTCGGCGAGTTGGACGATCAGCTCGGCCAGGTCGGTCTCCACCGCCGTCACCCCGGCCGCCGCCAACGCCTCGTTGAGGCCGATCTCCTGGGTCGCCATCGACTTGACCTTCACCACCTGGTCGACGCCCTGCGCCCGGACCAGGTCGGTGACCACCGCGTTGGCGGCGGCGGCGTCCGTGGCGTGGTGCACGGTCGCCCCGGCGGCGGTGGCCGCCCGCGTGAACCGGTCCACCAGCTCGGGCAGCCGGTCGAGCACGTCGTCCTTGACCCGGGCCGCCCGGTCGCGCAGCTGCTCCCAGTCGGGCACCTCGGCCACCACCGCGGCCCGCTTCTCCCGGATGGTGCGGGTGGCCCGGCCCAGGTTGGCCCGTAGTTGGGCGTCGCGCAGCGCACCGGCCGCCGCCCGGGGGAACGGGGTGACGGCCACGATGGGCAACTGCCGGCCCGGCGGGGGGTGTCGGGTGCTCATCCCACCGCTCCGGCCCCGGTCGCGGCGAGGATCTCGGCGTAGTGGACGGGTCGCGGGGCGCCGGGCCGGCGGGCCAGACCACCACCGATGTGCGCCAGGCAGGAGCTGTCGGCGGCGGCCAGGTAGTCGGCCCCGGTGGCCACCGCGTGGGCGCACTTGTCGGCGAGCATGGCACCGGAGACGGCGGCGTTCTTGAGCGCGAAGGTGCCCCCGAAGCCGCAGCACTGCTCCGGCTCGGGCAGGCCCAGCAGTTCCAGGTCACGCACCGCGCCGAGCAGCCGCAGCGGCCGGTCGCCCAGCCGCAGCATCCGCAGCCCGTGGCAGGTCGGGTGATAGGTGACCCGGTAGGGGAAGCGGGCCCCCACGTCGGTGACCGCGAGCACGTCCACCAGCAGCTCCGACAGCTCGTACACCGGCAGTCGGGTGTGCGCCCGCAGGTGGGCCACGCAGGAACCGGACGGGGAGACGACGACGTCGTGGCCGGCGAACGCCGCCTCGGTGCTCTGCTCCAGCGCGCGGGCCGGGCCCGGATAGCCGGTGTTGGCGTGCAACTGGCCGCAGCAGCTCTGCCCGGCGGGAAAGGTCACGGTGTGGCCGAGCCGCTCCAGCACCGTCACGGTGGCGATGCCGACGCGCGGGAAGAGCGCGTCGTTGAGGCAGGTGACGAACAACGCGATGCGCACCGTGCCCCCTCACCGCTCCCGGCCGCGATCGAAGAAATCGTATATGATCTATGGCGTCCGGTGCGAGGTGCGATGTGCTGCGGTCCCGGCGGCCGGGCGGGCGGCTGGCCCGCCGATCGCCACGGCACACCGGCCCCGGTGGACGTCCGGTGCGGGTGGGGCGTCCGCCGGTCCCTGTCGCCCGTGCTACGAGGTGCCGAGATGACGGATTTCCACGGTCTGGTGGCGGCGGTCACCGGCGGCGGTTCGGGCATCGGCGCGGCGGTCGCCGACCTGCTGGCCGCGCGTGGGGCCCGGGTCGCCGTCCTCGACCGCGACCCCGGTGCGGGCGGCGGGCACCTGCGGCTCACCGCCGACGTCACCGGCCCGCTGGACGGGGTCATGGACCGGGTCGCCGCGACCCTGGGCGGTCTCGACGTGCTGGTGAACTGCGCGGCGGTCAGTGCGGTGGGGGCGGTGGAGGCCGCTGACGACGCCGAGTGGCACCGCTGCCTCGACGTCAATGTCGTCGGGGTCGCCCGGGCCTGCCGGGCCGCCCTGCCCCACCTGCGGCGTTCGACCAGCGCCGCCATCGTCAGCATCACCTCGATCGCGGCGACGGCGGGGCTGGTCGACCGGGCCGTCTACTCCGCCACCAAGGGTGCGGTGCACGCACTCAGCCTGGCCATGGCCGCGGACCTGGTGGGCGACGGCATCCGGGTGTGCACGGTGGCGCCGGGCACGGTGGACACCCCGTGGGTGACCCGGCTGCTCGCCGGGGCCGGGGACCCGGCCGCGGAGAAGCGCCGGCTCGCCGCCCGGCAGCCCACCGGCCGGCTGGTCACCGCCGACGAGGTCGCCCAGGCGGTGGCCTTTCTCGCCTCCCCGCTGTCGGGGGCGACCACCGGCACCGCGCTGGCCGTCGACGGCGGCATGTCGGGCCTGCGGCTGGTCCGCTGATCCGGGCGGACGGCAGGGCCACCCGGGCAGCGGTCGCCGGCTCCCGTCGGGCCGGTGCCCGCTCCCGTGGGGCTGGCGCCCGGCTCCCGTCGGACCGGTGCCCACTCCCGTCGGGCCGGTGCCGGCCCGTCAGAATCGCCGGCAGCGGCTCCCCGCCGCCGGTCAGGCCGCCGCCATGGTGACCCGTTGCCGGCCCAGCCCGTCCACCTCGACCTCCACCACGTCACCGGGCCGCAGGTAGGGGAACCGGCCGGACAGGGCCACCCCCTCCGGCGTACCGGTGTTGATCACGTCACCGGGGTCGAGCACCGTGTACTGCGACAGGTGCCAGATCAGGTACGCCACATCGAAGACCATGTCCGAGGTGCGGGAGTCCTGCCGGGGCTCGCCGTTGACCCAGGAACGCAACCCGAGATCCTGCACGTCGGCGATCTCGTCCGGGGTGACCAGCCACGGGCCGAGCGGCTGGAAGGTCTCACAGGACTTCCCCTTGGACCACTGGCCACCGGAGTCACGCAGCTGGAAGTCGCGCTCGGACACGTCGTTGGAGACCAGGTAGCCGGCGACGTGGGCGAGGCTCTGCGCGGGCGACTCCAGGTAGCGGGCCCGCCCGCCGATGACCACGGCCAGCTCGACCTCCCAGTCGGTGGCGGTCGCGCCCCGGGGCACCAGCACGTCGTCGTACGGGCCGACCACCGTGTTGGGTGCCTTGTAGAAGATGATCGGGGTCTCGGGCGGGGCGGCACCGGACTCGGCGGCGTGCGCGGCGTAGTTCTGCCCCACGCAGAGCACCGCGCCGGGCCGGGCCACCGGCGGACCGACCCGCAGGCCGGTGACGTCCACCTCCGGCAGGTCGCGGGCCGCCCGGACCCGGGCCGGGCCGTCGGAGGCGAGGAAGGCGGCGTCGATGTCCGTGGTGAGCGGGGACAGGTCGTAGTGCCGGCCGTCGGCGTGCAGCACCGGCCGCTCCGCGCCGGCCGGGCCCACCCGCATCAGTTTCATCCGGTCCCCCTCCACTGACGACAGTGCACGCTATCCTGCCCGATGCCACTGCGACCGGGGACGAGGCACACATGGATCCGCAACCCAGCACGGGGTTACGGCAGGCGGTACGCACGGGTGCGCTGGTCCTCGCGGGCCTGCTGACGGCGACCGGTTGTTCGGGCACCGCCGAGCCCGTCGCCGCGAGGTCGGCCGGGGCGTCGCCGCCACCCCCCGACCCCGCCGTGCCGCGGTTGGACAAGCCGACGACGGTGCTGGGCACCTGGAACGAGTCGCTCGACCGGCGACTGACCATGGTCGCCCAGAGCACCATGTCAGGGCTCAAGCCGCTGCTCGACGGTGAGCCGGGCAGCGCGGTGGGCACCGCCTACATCCCGGTCAAGGAGGAACACTCGGCCGAACTCGGGCTGTACCGACCCGGCGACCGTCGGGTCGTCCTGCTCAGTGGGGTCTCCGGCACGGTCCCCGACCCCGAGCGGGCCCTGGACCAGATCTTCGCCCGGCTCACCGCCATCACGGATGTGACGCCGGTGCCCCCGGGGCCGGTCGGTGGGTCCGCCCGCTGCGGGCACGGCCGCAGCGGGGGTGTCTGGTTCGACGTCTGCGCCTGGGCCGACCGGCACACGCTCGGTGTGGTCCACCTCGCCGACTTTCCGCAGACCGCCCAGCCGCAGGAGATCTTCCGGCAGATCCGGGCCCAGACCGAGCACGCCGCGCCCTGAACCACGCCCACCGGCGGCACCACGGTCGGCGGCCCGACCCCAGCAGCAGTCGCCGGCCGGACTGCGACGCCCGGGGTTGCCGGCCGGACTGCGACGCCCGGGGTTGCCGGCGGCTCCCCGACCTGCCCGGGGCCGGGAGATCGGGGAGCCGCCGGCCGCCCGGTCAGCTGGACGTGGTGGCGGGTTCCCCGGCACCGGCCTCCGGTCCGACGGCGACCGGGGTGGCCTGCCGGTCGGCCAGGTGCCGACGCAGTGACCAGGTCACCGCGGCCACCCAGAGCACCACGACGATCAGGTAGCTGGCGTAGCGGACGGCGTCCGGCGCACCGATCCAGTCGCTGCGCAGCAGGGTCCGGATGTTGGTCAGGACGATGACCCCCCCGACGGCGGAACCGAGCACGCGGGGCGGGACCAACCGGACGAGCCAGGCGGCGATCGGCGCGGCGATCATGCCGCCGAGCAGCAGCGCCCCCACCCAGCCGAAGTTGATGTTCTCCGAGCCGATGCCGACCAGGAAGCCCAGGCTCGCGGCGACCGCCACCAGGAACTCGCTGGTGTCGATCGAGCCGATCACCCGGCGGGGCTCCAGTCGGCCGCTGGCCAGGATCGCGGGCGTGCCGACCGGGCCCCAGCCCCCGCCACCGGTGGCGTCGACGAAGCCGGCGACGAGCCCCAGCGGCCCGAGGAAACGCTTGCGCAGGGGCAGCCCGACCCGGTCGCGGGGCAGCCCGGCGACGGTGAACCGGATCAGCACGTAGAGGCCGAGGGTGAGCAGGATCAGCGACATGATCGGGGCCGCGGTCGCGGTGGAGAGGCTGGACAGGAAGGTCGCGCCGGCGAACGCCCCCACGGCGCCCGGCACACCGACCCGGCGGACCACCGTCCAGTCGACGTTGCCGAACCGCCAGTGCGCGGCACCCGAGACCAGGGTGGTGCCGATCTCGGCCAGGTGAACGGTCGCCGAGGCGCTGGCCGCGCCTGTGTTGAGGGCCAACAACAATGTGGTGGATGTCACGCCGTACGCCATCCCGAGGCTGCCGTCGACCAGTTGCGCACCGAGGCCGACGAGGGCAAGAAGAAGCAGGCTACGCACAATTACCGCCGATCCGGAAGGTGAATGGGGAAAGTCGGCCCGGCTAGGGCGGATCACCGTGGCGGTGACGGACGTCCCGGCTGGTCGGGGCCTGTACGGGGGTGGGCACCGCTGGCGGAATCCCCCGCAGATCGCTTGCGCCGACCCGCAGGAGGGGGATCGGCAGACAGCGCGTGAAACGTTCGTTAAGTGAGTACGTCGACTGTCGTCAAAGCTTGGCGTTTGACCAGCCCAGAGCCGTTATCGGCGACACCGGCGGGGCATCTTCGCGCGGCCGGTGGTCACCGCCGAGGTCAGCGGCGATGGGCGAGGCGGGAGCCCGGGTGACCGACACCCCGCCCCCGACCAGGGATTCTAATGATCGAAGCCAATCTCACCTCGCCTCACGAATGCCATATCAAATCGATGGGTAATGACGGCAAGAATGCCGATACGGATCTTTAATGTTCACCGCAATCCATGGCAAGGCCCGTTCCACATCGTGGGATGCGCGGCGAGTTGATCTCCGCTACCAGGAGGTTCTCGATCAGCAGAAAACAGTTTGGAAATAAACCCGCAAATGAACTGGCAACTCACCGTGGCACGATCTGGCGACAGCGTCGACTCACCGGCCGACATTTTGCCTGGTGACCCCGAGGGCATATCCGGTAGCCTTGGTAGGAAATCTTCACCGCGGCGGCTCCGACGGTTGGATTTAACCGGGATGTAACTGAGCCACACTAGATTGTGACTCAGCGCGACATTGACTGCCGCAAATCAGAACCGCGCTCGCTGGCGTTCGGCCGGCAGATCCCCCCGTCACCACGCGATCCTTCGCGACCGAAGTGGGAGCCCGATGAGTAGCGCACCGTACACGCGTGACCTGATCCTGGTCGTCAATCCTGTCGGCGTCCTGGAACCCGGCCCACGGATCACGGCCGCCACCACCGCCGGTGGTGGGCGCGGCATCATCGACCTGGCCGCCGGCGACGACTGGTCGTTACGGGCACTCACCCGGGCGGCGAACTGGTCGGCCGACCCGATCGGCATCCGGGTGCCCGCCGGCTGCCGGGCCACCCCCGCCGACGTGGCACGCGCCGCGGCCGGCCGGGTGGATCTGGTCGTGGTCGAGCCGGCGAGCCCGTGGCCGCTTGCCGAGATCACCGGGCACCACCGGGTGCTCGTGGAGGTCACCAGCCGGGCCGAGGCGCACGCCGCAGCGGCGGCCGGGGCACACGGGCTGATCGCCCGGGGAATGGAGGCCGGCGGCCGGGTCGGCGAGCTCAGCTCGTTCGTCCTGCTCCAGCAGCTCGTCGCCGACGACACCCTCGACCTGCCGGTCTGGGTGGCCGGCGGGATCGGCCCGCGGACCGCCGGCGCCTGCCTGGTCGGCGGCGCGGCCGGCGTCGTCCTGGACACCCAGCTCGCCCTGATGCCCGAGTCGGAACTCCCGGCCGACGTCCAGGCCGTGATCCGGCGGATGGACGGCTCGGAAACCGTGCTGCGCGACGGGGTCCGGGGCATCCGCCGGGGCGGGCCGCACCAGGCCGACGCCGAACTGCTCCCCGTCGGCCAGGACGGCTGGCTGGCCGCCGCCTTCGCCGACCGCTGGCCGGACACCGCCGCCGCCGTACGCGGCATGCGCGCGGCGATGCTCGACGCCGTCGACGGCCCGGACGCCGCCGACCTGCTCCAACCCGGTGCGCCCCTGGCCGAGGCCCTCGGGGTGCGGGTGCCCGTCGCCCAGGGCCCGATGACCCGGGTCAGCGACGAGGCCGCCTTCGCCGCCGCCGTCGCCGACGGCGGCGCGCTGCCGTTCATCGCGCTCGCCCTCAACTCCGCCGACCAGTGCCGCCGGATGCTCACCGAGACCGCCGCCCAGCTCGGTGACCGCCCGTGGGGCGTCGGGGTGCTCGGTTTCGCCCCCGAGGAGCTGCGCGCCGCCCAACTGGCGGTCATCCAGGAGATCCGGCCCGCCTGCGCGATCATCGCCGGTGGCCGCCCACCGCAGGCCCGCGCCCTGGAGGAGCAGGGGATCAGCACCTTCCTGCACGTGCCCTCCCCCGGCCTGCTGCGCCAGTTCCTGCGCTCCGGCGCCCGTAAGTTCATCTTCGAGGGCGCCGAGTGCGGCGGGCACGTCGGACCCCGGGCGAGCTTCCCGCTGTGGGAGGCCCAGCTCGCGGTGCTCGACGAGCACCTCGACACCGACCCGGCCGCCGGCGCCCAGCTCCAGGTCTTCTTCGCCGGTGGGGTGCACGACGCCCGGTCGGCCGCGATGGTCGCCACGATGGCCGCGCCGCTGGCCCGCCGGGGCGCCCGGGTCGGCGTCCTGATGGGCACCGCCTACCTGTTCACCGCCGAGGCCGTGACCCACGGCGCGGTCCAGCCGTTGTTCCAGCGTGAGGCGCTCACCGCCGAGCACACCGCGCTGCTGGAGACCGCCCCCGGGCACGCCACCCGCTGCCTGCACACCCCGTTCGTCGACGACTTCCACCAGTTGCGCAACCAACTGGAGGGCGCCGGGGCGGAGAACCGCGAAGTGTGGGAACAGTTGGAGCTGCTCAACGTCGGCCGGCTGCGGATCGCCAGCAAGGGCCTGCGCCGCTCCGGCGACGTCGTCGAGTCCGTCGACGAGAGCGTCCAGGCCAGCGACGGCCTGTTCATGGCCGGCCAGGTCGCCGTACTGCGCAACACCGCCACCACCGTCGCCGCGCTGCACGACGAGGTGACCACCGAGGTACGCGGCTTCCACGCCGACCGGCTCGACGCGCTGCGGGCCCGGCTCACGCCGCCGACCGCCGACCTCGACGAGTCGCCCGCCCCGCTGGACATCGCCATCGTCGGGATGGCCTGCATGCTGCCCGGCTCCCCCGACCTGGACAGCTTCTGGCGTACCGTGCTCAGCGGTGTCGACACCGTCACCGAGGTGCCGGCCGACCGCTGGGACACCGACCACTACTACGCCCCCGAGGTCGGTCCGGGGCAGACCGGCCGGATCAGCGTCTCCAAGTGGGGCGGGTTCATCGACCCGGTGCCCTTCGACGCCATCGGCTACGGCATTCCGCCGGCCGCGCTGAGCAGCATCGACCCGACCCAACTGCTCGCCCTGGAGGTCTCCCACCGGGCGCTGGTCGACGCCGGTTACGCCTACGACGCCCCCGGCGCGGACCACGCCCGCACCGGCGTGGTCTTCGGCGCGGAGGCCGGCAGCGACATGGGACACGCGCAGACCCTGCGCACCATGCTCCCGGCGTACCTCGGTGAGGTGCCCGAGCAGATGCAGGAGCTGCTGCCCACGGTCACCGAGGACAGCTTCCCCGGCGTGCTGGCCAACGTGATCGCCGGCCGGGTCGCCAACCGGCTCGACCTGGGCGGGCCCAACTACACCATCGACGCGGCCTGCGCCTCGTCCCTGGCCGCGATGGACGCCGCGTGCAAGGAACTGGTCGCCGGGGACAGCGACCTGATGATCTGCGGCGGAGCCGACCTGCACAACGGGGTCAACGACTACCTGATGTTCACCTCGGCGCACGCGCTGTCCCCCACCGGCCGGTCGCGCCCCTTCGACAGCACCGGTGACGGGATCGCCCTCGGCGAGGGCGTCGCCTGCGTCGTACTCAAACGGCTGGCCGACGCCGAACGCGACGGCGACCGGATCTACGGCGTGATCAAGGGGCTCGGCGGGGCCAGCGACGGGCGGGCCCTCGGCCTGACCGCGCCGCGCCCCGACGGGCAGCGCCGGGCCCTGGACCGGGCCTACCACCGCACCGGCATCTCCCCCCGGGAGGTCGGGCTGGTCGAGGCGCACGGCACCGGCACGGTGGTCGGCGACCGCACCGAACTGGAGACGCTGACCCGGATGTTCGTCGAGTCCGGCGCCGAACCGGGCAGCTGCGCGCTCGGCTCGGTGAAGTCCCAGATCGGGCACACCAAGTGCGCCGCCGGCCTGGCTGGGCTGATCAAGGCGACGCTCGCCCTCTACCACGGCGTCCGGCCCCCCACCATCCATCTGGAACGACCCAACCCGGCCTGGCACCCGCAGCAGAGCCCGTTCGCGTTCTTCACCGAGGCCCGCCCGTGGCCGGTGCCGGCCGCCGAGCGGATCGCCGGGGTCAGCGCCTTCGGCTTCGGCGGCACCAACTTCCACGTCGTGCTCAGCGCCTACCCCAACGCGGCGGAACCCCGGCACGCGCAACGGATCTGGCCGGCGGAGCTGTTCTGCTTCCGGGGCACCGACCGGGCCGCCGCCCACCAGGGCGTCCGGCAGCTGCTGGAGAGCCTGGCCGCCGACGGGACCGGCAACCGGTCGGGTCGGCTGGCCGAGCTGGCCGCGTCGGTCGCCGCCAAGGCCGCCAACCGGCCCGGGACGACCCAGGTCGCGGTGGTCGCCCGCGACCTGGCCGAACTGGAGACCCTGCTGCACCGGGCGCTGGCCGGCGAACACGACCCGGTCCGGGGCCTGGTCCAGCCGACCGGGGTCGACCCGGTCGGGCCCGGTCAGCTGGCGTTCCTCTTCCCCGGCCAGGGCAGCCAGCGCCCCGGCGCGCTGGCCGAACTCTTCGTCGCCTTCCCCGAGCTGCGGCACTACCTCGAACTCGACCCGGCCGCCGCGGAGCTGCTCTTCCCGCCGGCCGCCTTCGACCAGGACTCCCGCCGCGCCCAGGACGACCGGGTACGCGACACCCGGACCGCCCAACCGGTGCTCGGCATCGGCGGTCTGGCCATGGACCACCTGCTGCGCAGGCTCGGGGTCCGCCCCGACATGACCGCCGGCCACAGCTACGGCGAACTCGTCGGCCTCTGCGTCGCCGGGGCGTTCGACGCGGCCACCCTGCTCGACCTGAGCCGGGAACGGGCGGCGGCCATCCTCGGCGCGTGCGGTGAGGACCCGGGCACCATGGCGGCCGTCACCGCCACCGCCGACCAGGTCGCCCAGGTGCTCGCCGGGGCCGGCCTGACCAGCGAGGTGGTGCTGGCCAACCGGAACGCGCCGCAGCAGGTGGTGGTCTCCGGCCCGACGGCGAAGGTACGGGCGGCGGTGGTCGCGCTCAAGGAGGCCGGCCTGTCGGCCCGGACCATCCCGGTGGCCTGTGCCTTCCACAGCCCGGTGGTCGCCGGGGCGGTGGAGACCTTCGCCGAGGTGCTCGCCGCCCGGCCGATCGCCGAGCCCCGGATCCCGGTCTGGTCGAACCTGACCGCCGCCCCGTACTCCGGTGACGCCGGCCAGGTCCGGCACCACCTCGCCGAGCAGATCGGCGCACCGGTGCGCTTCGTCGAGCAGGTCGAGGCGATGTACGCCGCCGGCGCCCGCCTCTTCGTCGAGGTCGGCCCCGGTCAGGTGCTCAGCCGGCTGGTGCAGGCGGTCCTCGGCGACCGGCCGCACCGGACCGTCGCCTGTGAACGCGGTCCGTCCGACGGGCTACGCGGATTCCTGATCTCGGTGGCCGAACTCGCCTGCGCCGGCGCACCGGTCCGCCCCGACTGGCTCTTCCACGGGCGGGTCGCGGACGACACCACCACCACCGCTCCGAGTCGTCGTCCGCTGTGGACGGTCGACGGTCAACTCGTCCGGGACCAGCACGGCAACTGTCTTCCCGGTGGCATGACCCCACCCCGACGGATCAAGGAGTTGTCGATGACCCCCGCCAACGGCACCGCCACCACCCCCGGCACCGCCACCGGCACCGTCCGCGCCCCCGAACCGGTGACCGTCCGCGAAGTCCGGACCGTCACCGTCCCCGAGCCGGCGGCCGTCCGGGACATCCGGGGCGAGCTGCTCAGCGAATACCTGCGCACCACCCGCGAGATGATCGCCACCCAACGCGACGTGATGCTCGCCTTCCTCGGCGACTCCGGTGACGGCGGCGGTCGGGTGGGCGGGCAGCCCACCGAGACGTACCGGGTCGAGCAGTACCCGGCGCTGCCGGCCGGCCCGGCCCCGACGCCCACCCCGGCCCCGGTGCCCGCCCCGGCGGCGACGCCCGTGGCGACGCCCCGACCCTCGGTGACGCCGGCGGTGGCTCCGCCTCCCACCCCGACCCCCCGGGCCGTGGCGGCTCCGGCAGCGATGCCCGCCGTGGCGGCGTCGAACGGCGGCACGGCGCTGGCCACCGCGCCGGTGATCGAAAGGCCCGCGCCGGTCACCCCGGACCTCGTGCCCTCCTTCCCCACGGTCGGTGGTGTCGTCCCGGCTGCCGCCCCGGCGGGCGTGGTCGTGGCTCCGGCCGGGCCGGGCATCGCCGAGTTCCAGCAGGCGATCCTGGCGGTGATCAGCGAGCGCACCGGCTACCCCGTCGACCTCATCGAACTCGACCTCGACCTCGAAGCCGACCTCTCCATCGACTCCATCAAACGCGCCGAAGTCGCCGGCGAGGTCGCCCAACGCCTCTCCCTCAGCGTCGAAGGCGACGAGAGCGAACTCGAAGACCTCGTCAAGGCCCGCACCGTCCGCGCCATGGTCACCTGGCTCGACGAGAAGATGAGCGGCACGGTCACCGCCACCGCCACCCTGACCGCCGCGCTGCCCTCCGGCGACCAGGTCGGCGTGACCGCAGCGGACTTCCAGCAGGCGATCCTGGCGGTGATCAGCGAGCGCACCGGCTACCCCGTCGACCTCATCGAGCCCGACCTCGACCTCGAAGCCGACCTGTCCATCGACTCCATCAAACGCGCCGAAGTCGCCGGCGAGGTCGCCCAACGCCTCTCCCTCAGCGTCGAAGGCGACGAGAGCGAACTCGAAGACCTCGTCAAGGCCCGCACCGTCCGGGCCATGGTCACCTGGCTCGACCAGAAGATGAGCGGCACCATCCACGTCTCGTCCACCACGACCGGCCCGCTGGCGGCCACCCCCGCCGGGGCGCTCCCCGCCGCCCCGGTGGCGCTGCCCGCCGCCGCCCCGGCCGGGCCGGTCGCGCCCGCCGGTGCCAGCCTCGCGGACTTCCAGCAGGCGATCCTCACCGTCATCAGCGAGCGCACCGGCTACCCCGTCGACCTCATCGAACTCGACCTCGACCTCGAAGCCGACCTCTCCATCGACTCCATCAAACGCGCCGAAGTCGCCGGCGAGGTCGCCCAACGCCTCTCCCTCGCCGTCGAAGGCGACGAGAGCGAACTCGAAGACCTCGTCAAGGCCCGCACCGTCCGCGCCATGGTCACCTGGCTCGACCACAAGATGAGCGCCACCGTCACCGTCACCCCGACGGTCGCCGTCGCCGCCGCACCGCCCGCCCCGGCGACCGTCGCCGCACCGGCCGCCGTCGCCGCCCCGCCCGCCGCACCGCCCGCGCCGACCGAGGTCGGGGTGGGGATCGCACCGAAGCGACTGGTCGCCCGGGAGAGCACCCAGGCCGGCCAGCAGCTCGACCCCGCCACCACGCTCACCGGAATGCGCTTCCTGATCACCGGGGGCGGCCCGGTCGGGGCGTACCTGGCCGAACTGCTCGGGGCCCACGGTGCCGGCGGCCAGCTGGGAGTGCTCGACAGCGAGCAGGCCGACCAGGGGTTCGACGGGGTGCTGGTGCTCGACGGGTTGACCAACCTCGACGAGCCGCTGCTGCCCGACGTGTTCCCGCTGTTGCAGCGGGCCCTGGCCGCCGGGCCGCGCTGGCTGCTCGCCGCCGGGGCACAGGACGTCACCGGCGCGGCCGACGGCATGCCCGGCCTGTTCCGCACGATCGCCCGGGAGTACCCGGGGCTGACCGCCCGCTTCGTGGCGGTCGACCCGGCCGCGTCGCCGGAGGTCCTCGCCCGGCAACTCCTCGACGAACTGCTCACCGCCTCCGACGCCCCGGTGGTCGCCCGACGCGGCACCGACCGGTACGTCGCCGACCTGGTCCCGGTCGAACTGGGCGCGCTGGCCGCCGGGGGTGCCGGACCGGCCGGTGACGGGGTCTCCGAGGCGGCCGCGATCGGCCTGGAACGCGACTCGGTGGTGGTGCTGATCGGTGGGGCGCGGGGCATCACCCCGTGGTTCGCCCGGGCGCTCGCCTCCGCCACCGGCTGCCGCATCGAACTGGTCGGCCGTACCCCGTTGCCGACCGGCCCCCAGGACCCGGAGCTGGCCGCCGCCACCGACCGCGCCGCGCTCGTCGGTGTGCTGGCCCGGCGCGGGTCGTCCTCGCCGGCCGAGATCTCCCGCACCGCGCAGGCGATCCTGGCGGCCCGGGAGGTGACCGCGACCATCGCCGAGCTGACCGAGCTGGGCGGTGAGGTCCGCTACCACGCCCTGGACGTCCGGGACGCGGCGGCGACCAGCGCGCTGCTGGCCGGCATCCACGCCGAGTACGGCCGCCTCGACGGCGTGGTCTACGCCGCCGGGATCATCGAGGACAAGCTGATCGCCGAGAAGGACCCGGCGTCGTTCACCCGGGTCTTCGACACCAAGGTCGACGGGGCGCGGGGCCTGCTGGCCGGCCTCGACGCGCTGCCCACCGCGCCACGGTTCCTGGTCTTCTTCGGCAGCATCGCCGCCGCCTACGGCAACCGGGGCCAGGCCGACTACGCGGCGGCCAACGACGCGCTGGACGCCATCGGCACCCGGTACGCCGCCCGGACCGGGGTGCGCTGCGTGACCGTCCACTGGGGTCCGTGGGCCCCGGGCGTCGGCCACGGCGGCATGGTCACCGCCGAACTGAGCCGGGAGTACGCCCGGCGCGGCATCGGCCTGATCGACCCGGAGGAGGGCGCGCTGGCCCTGCTGCGCGAGCTGGCCTGGGCCGACCCGTCGGTCACCTCGGTCGTCTACACCGCCTCCGGGTGGTGAGGGTGTCGATGCCTCGTCCCGCCCCCACCCGCCCCATCCGTCGGAGGAACCGATGAACAACGGCGCCGCTGCGCCCGGCCAGATCGCGATCGTCGGGATGGCCGCCCTGATGCCCTCCGCCGGTGACCTGGAAAGCTACTGGCGCAACCTGATCGGCGGGGTCGACGCGATCACCGACGTCCCCGCGCACCGTTGGGACGAGGAGTTCTACGACCCGGAGCAGTCCCACCGGGCCGACCGGATGTACTGCCGGCGCGGCGGGTTCGTCGACGAGTACGCCACCTTCGAGCCGCTGCGGTTCGGGGTGATGCCGGCCTCCGTCGGCGACATCGAGCCGGACCAGCTGATCACGCTGGAGGTGGCCGCCGCGGCGATCGACGACGCGGGCGGCGGCGACCGGCTCCCGGCCCGCGACCGGATCGGCGTGATCCTCGGCCGGGGTGGCATCCTCAGCCCCGCCCAGGCCCGCTACGCCCAGCGGGTGCGGATGTCCAGCCAGGTCGTCAGCATCCTGCGGGAGCTGATCCCCGATGTCGACCCGGCCCGGTTGGAGCTGCTGCGCAAGAAGTTCGACGAGCGGCTCGGGCCGTACCAGCCGGAGGGGACGATCGGTCTGGTGCCCAACCTGGCCGCCTCCCGGGTGGCCAACCGGCTCGACCTGCGCGGCCCGGCGTACACCATCGACGCCGCCTGCGCCTCGTCGCTGATCGCCGTCGACCAGGGCATCACCGAGCTGGTCAACGGTCGGCTCGACGCGGTGCTCGCCGGTGGCGTGCACCACGTCCACGACATCAGCTTCTGGTCGGTGTTCAACCAGCTCCGGGCGTTGTCCCGGCAGGGGGAGATCCGGCCGTTCGACGCCGCCGCCGACGGCCTGCTGATCGGCGAGGGCACCGGTGTGGTGGTGCTCAAGCGGTACGCCGACGCGGTGCGCGACGGCGACCGGGTCTACGCGGTGATCCGGGGCAGCGGGGTGTCCAGCGACGGCAAGTCGGCGAGCATGTTCAACCCGGCGGTCTCCGGTCAGGTGCTGGCGATCCGCCGGGCCTGGGAGGCCGCCGGGCTCGACCCGACCGCCCCCGACGCGTTGGGGCTGCTGGAGGCGCACGGCACCGGCACCCCGACCGGGGACGCCGCCGAGCTGACCACGGTGGCGGAGGTGTTCGGCCCGTACACCGGTGGGCCGCGTCCGGTGATCGGCTCGGTGAAGTCGATGATCGGGCACACCATGCCGGCCGCCGGGGTGGCCGGCCTGATCAAGGCCGCGCTCGCCGTGCACCGGGGGGTGCTGCCGCCCACCCTGCACTGCGAGACGCCGCGCAAGGAGATGGCGGCGACCCGGTTCGCGCCGATCGACACCGCCCGGCCGTGGGAGAGCGACGGGCCGCGCCGGGCCGGCGTCAACGCGTTCGGGTTCGGTGGGATCAACGCCCACCTGATCATCGAGCAGGCCCCGGTGTCGGTGGGCGAGCCGGTGGTGGGGCTGACCGCCCCGGCCGCCGGCCGGGCCGTCGTCGACGAGCCGGACCAGGTGCTCTGGCTGGCCGCGTCGGACCCGGCCGGGCTCGCCGACCTGCTGGACCGCGACGACCAGGAGGTACGCCGGATCGGCGTCGAGCTGGCCGCCCGCTCCGGCGGGGAGGCCCCGCCGCAGACCCGGCTGGGCATCGTCAACCCGACGGACAAGCTGCTCGCGGTGGCCCGCAAGACGGTTGCCCGGGGGCAGGCGTGGCGGGGCGGGCGGGACATCTGGTTCAGTCCCCGGCCGCTGCTCGGCCCGGGGGCGGGCAAGCTCGCCTTCGTCTTCCCCGGCCTGGAGGCGGAGTTCGCCCCCCGCACCGCCGACCTGGCCGCCCACTTCGGCCTGCCGGACCGCGAGTGGTCCGCCGCCGACCTGGGCCGGCACGGCGCCGGCCTGATCGAGGTGGGCAAGCTGCTCGACGACGCCCTGGCCCGGATGAGCGTACGACCCGACGCGGTCGCCGGGCACAGCATCGGCGAGTGGACCGCCGCCGCGGTCAGCGGCCAGATCAGCACCGCCGCGATGGACGAGTTCCTCGACCTGTTCAACGCCGACTCGGTGGAGGTCTCCGGCTACGTCTTCGCCGCCGTCGGGGCCGGCGCGGACCGGGTCGCCCCGCTGCTCGGCGACTACCCGGGGGTGGTCCTGTCGCACGACAACGCTCCGGCGCAGTCGGTGGTCAACGGGCCGGAGCCGCAGGTCGACCGGCTCGTCGAGGCGCTGCGTACCCGCAACATCCTGTGCCAGAAGCTGCCGTTCCGGTCGGCGTTCCACACCCCCGCCTTCGCCGACGGGCTCACCTCGATCGGTGCCGCCCTGGGCCGCTGGGAGGTGCACCCGACCCGGATGCCGGTCTGGTCGGCGACCCTGCACGCGCCGTTCCCCGCCGACGAGGAGGAGGTCAACCGGATCTTCGTCCGGCACATGATGGAGCCGGTCTGGTTCCGGCAGACCGTGGAGGCGATGTACGCCGCCGGGTTCCGGGTGTTCCTCCAGGTCGGCGCGGGGCAGCTCGCCTCGCTGATCGGGGACAACCTGCGCGGGCGCGACCATCTGGCGATGCCGGTGAACACCGCGCACCGCAGCGGGTTGAACCAGCTGCGCCGGGTCGCCACCGCCCTGTGGGTGGAGGGGGCCTCCCCGGATCTGGGCGCGCTGACCCCGGCCGATCGGACGGCGGCCACGACGCAGCGCCGTACCCCGGATGCGGCCGGCACCGACGGCCCGGCGAAGCCCGGGGTGGGCACCGGCCGACGCGGTCCCCGGATGAAGCTCGACCTCGGCGGGCCGCTGGTCCGCCTCGGCGCGGACGCCGCCGGCCTGCTCGGCGTGACCGCGTCGCAGGACGCTCCGCTGTCCACCCCGGGCAACGGAAACGGCGCGGCCCGGCCGGCCGTGGTGCCCGCCACGGTCACCCGGCCGACCGCCGTGCCCGCTGCGGTCACCCGGCCGACCACGGTCACCCCGCCGGCTGCCGTGCCCGCTGCGGTCACCCGGCCCGCCGCCGCACCGCCGCCGGTCACCGCACCGCCGCCGGCCGTGGCACCGACGGCCGCACCGGTCCCGGTCGCCCGGGTGGCCGGACAGCCGGCCGCCGCCACGCCGGCCGGTGCTCCGGCCGCCGCGCTGGACGCGCTGAACCGGCTCTCCGGCGGTTCCAGCGCCGCCGCCGAACTCGCCGCCCTGCTGCGGGAGAACACCCGGGGCACGGCCGACGCCCCGACGGCCACCGGTGGCAACGGCACCGCGACGTCGGCCCGACCCGCGACCGCCCCCACCGGGCGGCCACCCACCACGCCGACCGGGATGCCGCCCACCACGCCGATGGCGAAGACGCCCACCGTGCCGACGGCGCAGACCGCCACCGTGCCGACCGGCAACCGGCCGGTGACGCCGGCCGCCCCGGTCCGCCCGGCGACCGTCGCAGCGGTCGGCGCGGAGATCGGTCGGATCACCCGGCGGATCTCCCTGGAAACCATGCCCTACCTGCTGGACCACTGCTTCTTCGTGCAGCCCGACGACTGGCCGGACCCGGAGGACCGGTGGCCGGTGGTGCCGGCGACCGCCCTGGTCGCGCACATGATGGAGGCCGTGGAGCAGCTGGTGCCCGGCGTCCCGGTGGTGGCGGTGCACGACGCCAAGTTCAACCGGTGGCTGATCGCCGAACCGGCCACCGACGTGGAGATCGTGGTCCGCGCGGCCGGCCCGAACCGGTACGCGGTCGCCTTCGCCGGGTACGCCCGGGCGACCATCGAGGTCGGCACGGCGTACCCGACGCCGCCGCCGGTCTGGACCCACGACCCGGCCACCGAACGCCCGCCCACCCTCGGCGCCGCCGAGATGTACGCGGAGCGGCTCATGTTCCACGGCCCGCAGTTCCAGGGCGTGACCGAGGTGCACGCGCTCGGCGACATGCACGTACGCGGCATCGTCACCGCACCGGTGCCCCCGGGTGCGCTGCTGGACAACGCCCTGCAGCTCATCGGCAACTGGCTGATCACCACCCAGCCGTTCCGGACCGTCGCGCTGCCGGTCGGTCTCGGCCAGGTGCGGTTCTACGGTCCGCCACCGCCGGCCGGTCGGGCGTTCGAGTGCGTCGCCCGGGTCCGCGTCATCGACGACGGCAAACTCGTCGCCGACACCCAGCTCAGTTACCAGGGCCGGGTGTGGTCGGAGATCGAGGGGGCGGTGGACCGGCGGTTCGACAGCCACCCGCAGGCCCGGGTCGCGGAACGGTTCCCCGAGCGGCACCCGATGTCGCTGTTGCAGCCCGAGGGCTGGACGATGGCCTTCGACTGCTGGACCGACCTGGTCACCCGGGGCATGGCCGCCCGGGGCATCCTCGGCGGGGCCGCCTACGCCGAGTACGAACGGCACCCGGCCAAGACCCGCAAGCAGTGGATGCTGGGTCGGATCGCGGCCAAGGACGCGGTGCGGGCCCGGCTCTGGGAGGACGGCCACACCGACATCTACCCGATCGAGCTGACCGTCGGCAACGACCCCGACGGCCGGCCGTGGGTGCGTGGGCGGCCCGGCCGGGGCCTCGGCGACTGTGACGTCTCGCTGGCGCACTGCGCGGAGATCGGGGTGGCGATCGCCCGCCGCCGGGCACCCGACGCGGTGCCCGGGTCCCCCGGCGTCGGCATCGACGTCGCGGAGGTCACCGAGCACCCGGAGAGCACCTTCACCTTCGCCCTCACCCCGGCCGAGCTGACCCTGCTGACCTCCCTCGCCGGCACGGACGTCGAGGCCCGGCGGTTGTGGTTCACCCGGTTCTGGGCGGCCAAGGAGGCGGTCGCCAAGGCCGAGGGCACCGGGCTGGACGGCTCGCCGCGCCGGTTCCGGGTCTACTCGGCCACCGACGTCGGGATGACCGTCCAGATCGGCGGACGGGCCTACCGGGTCGGTCACCGGGACGTGGCCAACCCCGAGGACCTCCCGCCGCGCCGTTACGTCGTGGCCTGGACCTGGGGGCCGGAGCCGGCACCCGCCACCCCGCCCGGGGTGTCCCGGCCGTGACCCGGCACCCGGTGCGCAGCACCGCCCAACCCATCCGATCAGCAGAAGGAGCAACGATCATGCCCGCGGCCCAGGACACCATCCTCGCCGAGCTCACCGAGATGATCGACGCCGTACTGGGCGACTTCGCCGACGACCAGGTGGTCACCATGGACACCACGTTCTCCGGTGACCTGGGGATGGAGAGCATCGACGTGGTCGCGCTCGCCGGTCGGCTCCAGTCCCGCTACGGCGACACGGTGAACTTCGCCCACTTCGTCGCCAAGCTGGACCTGGAGACCGTCCGGGAGTTGAAGGTCGGCCAGCTCGTCACGCACATCGCCGAGTCGCTGGGGCAGGCCGACGAGGTCGGGGCGGGCAGCCGGTGACCATGGTCCGGGCGAACGGGATCACCCTGCACACGCAGCGGCTCGATCCCCCCGGTCCGGCCGTCGACGGCCGGACCGGGCCGACGCCGACCGCCGTGCTGATCCACGGGATGGCCTCGGACACCATGGCGAGCTGGTACTTCACCCTGGCCGAGCCGCTGTCCCGGGCCGGCTTCCCGACCGTCCTGTACGACCTGCGCGGCCACGGGCGCAGCGAGCGCCCCGCCACCGGGTACGCCCTGGAGGACTTCGTCGACGACCTGGCGGCGCTGCTGGCCGCCCTGGACGTCACCGGGCCGCTGCTGTTGCTGGGCAACTCGTTCGGCGGGACCATCGCGTTCGGGTACGCCGCCCGGCACCCCGAACGGGTGGCCGGCATCGTGACCGTGGAGTCCGCGCCACCGGTCCCGGAGTGGATGCGCCGGGTCCGTGAGCGGCTGGCCCGGGTCGCCGACCGGCTGCCCCGGGCCGGGGCGGTCACCGAGATCGGGGCCCGGCGGGGCCGGGTCGCCGCCCAACGGGCCGCCGAGACGCACCGGATGCTCACCGACACCAGTCTGGCGCAGGAGTTGCCGGCGAGCCCGCTGCCGACGGCCGGGGCGCTGGCCGCGATCGACTGCCCGGTGCTCTGCCTCTACGGCGGCGACTCGGCGGTGGTGGAGCTGGCCCCGACGGTACGCGGGCTGCTGCCGCAGACCCGGGTCGTGGTGCTGCCCGACCAGCGGCACACGGTGCTGATCGACCGGCCGGAGGAGGTGCGCCGGCAGGTCTTCGCCTGGCTCGCCGAGGACTGCTCACTCGACGTGGCCCAACCCACCACCGCATGACGACGCGACACGCAGGAGGAGTACCGATGGATACCCCGATCACCGGCCGGTCGATCATCATCAGCAACGGTCGGTGCGGCTCCACGCTGCTGTCCGACCTGATCCACGAGGAGCCGGACACCCTGTCGGCCCAGGAGTTCTTCATGTCGGTCGCGCCGTGGGCGCGCAGTGCCGAGGTGCTCACCGGCGCCGAATACTGGGCGGTGCTGGCCAGCCCCAAGGCGGAGCTGTCCACGCTGTTCCGGATCGGCCTGCCGCCGAAGGAGGTCCGTTACCCGGCCACGGGCCGGTGGGCCGACCGGCTCACCGAGCTGCCCCGCATCCTGGCGATCACGCTGTCGAAGCTGACCCCCGACCCCGATGCGCTGTTCGACCAGCTCGCCGAGCGGGTGCCGCAGTTCCGCACCCAGACGGTGGCCCAGCACCACCACGACTTCCTGGATCTGCTCGCCGTGCTGACCGGCAAGACCCGGTGGGTGGAACGCTCCGGCGGCTCCAGCCACGTGGCGCCGTACCTGCTGCGGGGGTTCCCGGACTGCAAGGTCGTCTACCTGACCCGCAGCTGGGAGGACACCGCCCGGTCGATGAGCCGGCACTCGTCGTTCCAGCTCATCCAGTTGCGGGTGGAGTTCCTCGGCCGGTGCGGTCTGGACCCGTTCCGGGTCGGCGCGGACCAGGCGGTGCCGGAGGACCTCCAGCCGTACCTGCCGGACCGGTTGACCGCCGACGCGCTGCGCGAGCGGGGCCAGGACCTGCGCCGTTACCTCGGGTTGTGCGCCTTCATGAGCAGCCAGGCCGACCAGGCGCTGCGGGACGTGCCCCCGGCGCACCTGCTGCGGATGTCCTACGAGGACCTGGTCGCCGACCCGGTGGCCGAGCTGACCGGTCTCGGCCGGTTCCTGGACTTCCCCGACCCGTCCGGGTGGGCCGAGCGGATGGCGTCGCGGGTCGTCGCCCCGGCGCCCCGGAAGCTGCCCGCCGCCGTCTAGGCGGTCCCTGTGTGTCCCTGCCCGCTACCGGGTCCGGTCCGCCGGGCCCGGGAACGGGTGTCCACCTTCCTTCGAAAGAGAGATTGTTGGTGAATCCACTCCGGTTCTCCGCACGGCGGTTGTCGACCGCCGTCGCCGTACTCGGACTCGGGTCGGTGTTGGCGGTTCCCTCGGCGGCGCTCGGTGCGCCACTCGACGCCGCCGACCCCGGCAGCGCGGCCAGCGCGGCCGGCGCGCAGCAGAGCAGCCCGCAACTGCTCGCCAAGGCTCAGCCGGACGAGTGCTTCGCCGGGATCGGGCTGCCGTACCCGGCCGGGCCGCCGTGCGCCGAGGGCAAGACCAAGGTCAACCAGGCGTACCTGTGGGGGATGACCCGGGTCGGCAAGATGCTGTGGTTCGGCACCGGAGCGAACGTCAACTGCCTGACCAGCGGACGGGCCCTGCGCAACACCACCCCGACGGTCAACGACGACTGGGTCTGCGAGTACGGCGAGAGCCAGGTCGCCAAGCGCAACCCGCAGTTGCCGCCGATCCTCGGTGACCACCGTCAGCCGCGCCTGTACACCTATGACACCCGCGCCAACAAGCTGACCGAGAAGACCGACCTGGTGAAGGCGGCCTCCACCGAGGACTCGAACCGGTTGCAGACCACTGCGGGCATCCGGGCGGCCGGCAGCTTCAACGGGGTGGCCCTGCTGGGCGGCCCGGCGCTGGGCACCAGCGTCAACCTGTTCGCGTTCGACACCGACACCGGCGCGTTCCTCGGCTCCCGCAACTTCCCCATGTACGGCAACATCCGGCACTTCACGGTGGCCGGTGACGCCCTGTACGCCGGGGTGGGTGTCGGGGCCAACGGGGGTGAGCGCGGCAACGTGCTGCGCTGGACGGGCAGCAAGTCCGACCCGTTCGCGTTCACGGTGGTGGCGAACCTGCCGGCGCAGGCCGCCGACCTCACCGTCCACCAGGGGCGGCTGTTCGTCACCACCTGGCCGGGCTCCGACGCCGAGCTGGCCGGCCCGACGGCTGGTTCGGCCGCCCCGCCGCCGAGCATCGCCGCGGTCTGGATGAGCCCGCTGCTGGCCTCGGGCGCCCCGGGGCTCAACCCGGAGGACGCCGACGGCTGGCAGCAGGTGTGGAACGTGTCGGAGTACGAGCCGGACCCGGTGGTGGCCCGCGCGTACGCCCTGGGTGGCCTGGCCTCCTACGGCGGTTTCCTGTACTGGGGCACGATGCACGTGCCGATGAAGGCGACCACGGTGCACATGTCGACCTACCCGCCGGTGGACGAGGCGGCGGCGCAGGCCACCATCCAGAACACCCAGCGGTCGATCAGCATCTACCGGGGCCGCAACTTCGGCTCCCACTTCGAGAAGGTCGAGCTGTTGTACGGCGCGACCGAGCTGCCCGCGTTCGACCCGGCGGCCAACAACGGGGTCGGGGCGTGGGCGTTGCAGCCGACGCACCAGACGCCGAAGTTCGGCCCGCCCGGTTTCGGTAACCCGTACAACAACTACACCTGGAAGATGGTGGTGGCCGGCGGGAAGCTGTACGTCGGCACGATGGACTGGAGCTACCTGGCCAAGGAGCTGGGCAAGGAGACCGCCGCCGAGTTGGGCCTGTCACCGGCGTTGGCCGACGACCTGGCCCGGGCGCCGATGGACGCGGCCGGGATGCGCTCCAGTGCCCTGCCGGAGGCGGTCTACGGCGGTGACCTGTACGCCTTCTCGTCGCCGACGAAGCCGGCGACGACGGTGGACAACACCGGGTTGGGCAACTACCTGAACTACGGCATCCGCAACATGGTCGCCGACGGTCCCACCCTCTATCTGGGGATGGCGAACCCGATGAACCTGCGGGCGGACCCGACCGACGACGTCCCCGAGGGTGGTTGGGAACTGCTCCGGCTCCGGGGCTACTGAGCTGAGGCGTCGGCCCGGTGACCGCGTCGTCGCCGGGCCGGCGGCCTCCGCCGTCCCTTGCCCAATCCTGGCGCGTCCCTGACGTTGCTCGAACATTCCCGGGCGAAAGTATTGATATGATGCCTTTTACCGTTTTTCGCCCTGAAGTCGGGCAGCACTCCGCCCGGCCGGGCCGGTCGGCTCGTCGGCTCGTGGGGGCGCTCGCCCTGCTCGTCGCGCTGACCGCCCCCGCCGGATGCAGCCCCCGCCGCGAGGACGCCACGCCCACCGGCGGCACCACCCCGCCCGCCAGCGCCGCACCCTCCGCCGACGCCCGGCCGGACGTCGCCGTCGGCAGCTCCACGCACACCATCACCGTGGACGGGCGGGAACGCAGCTACCGGCTCTACCGGCCCGCCTCGGCCGACCTCAGCGGGCCGGTCCCGCTGGTGGTGATGCTGCACGGCGCGGCCGGCACCGGCGAGCAGGCCGAGCAGGCGTACGGCTGGACGGCCCAGGCCGACCGGGACGGCTTCCTGGTGCTGTTCCCGGACGGGCTGAACCGGGCCTGGGCCATCGGTCCACAGTGCTGCGGCGCACCCGCCCGGGAGGGCGTCGACGACGTCGGCTTCATCACCGAACTGGTCACCACCGTCGGCCGGGAGCTGCCGGTCGACCCGGCCCGCCGCTACGTCACCGGGATCTCCAACGGCGGGCTGCTGGCGTACAAGCTGGTCTGCGACACCACGACGTTCGCCGCGATCGGCGCGGTGGCCAGTACCCTCACCGGGCAGTGCGCCGATCCGAAACCGGTCTCGGTGCTGCACATCCACGGCCGCCAGGACCAGACCATGCCGTACGCCGGTGGCCCCGGCCGCCGGGACAACGGCGGCACCGGCCGCAACCCGGTCAAGATCGACGGTCCGCCCACCACCGAACTGGCCGCCCGCTGGCGCTCCGTCGACTCCTGTGGCGCACCGAAGGTGACCACCGACGGGCCGGTCACCCGCACGACGGCGAACTGCGCCCAGGGCCGCGCCGTCGAGCTGATCACCGTCGCCGACGCGGGACACCAGTGGCCCGGCGGACGGCCCAACCCGCCCCGGGCGGAGAAACTGCTCGACCTCGATCCCCCCTCCACCGCGCTGAACGCCACCGACACCATCTGGCGGTTCTTCGCCGCGCACCCCCAGCCCTCCGGCGGCTGACGGCACCACCACCGGCCCCGGCTGCTGACGGCACCACCCGCCGGCCGGGGTCGGTACCCGCACCCCACAGGACAGGAGTTGAGATGCCCAGCAGAGACGGGCCGGCAGTGGTCGAGGTCGACGACCTCGTCAAGCGTTATCCCCGCGCGGACACCAACGCGGTGGACGGGCTGTCGTTCACCGTCGCGCCGGGCGAGATCTTCGGGCTGTTCGGGCCGAACGGGGCCGGCAAGTCCACCACCGTCGGCATCCTGACCACCCGGCTGCGGGCCACCGGCGGCCGGGTGGTGGTCGGTGGGGTCGACGTGGGCCGGGACCCGGCCGCCGCCCGCGCCCAGCTGGCCGTGGTGCCGCAGCACAACAACCTGGACCGGGCCCTGACCCCCCGGCAGAACCTGGTCTACCACGCCACCTACCACGGGGTACGACGTCGGGAGGCGCAGGCCCGCGCCGCGGAGTTGCTGGAGCGGTTCGGTCTCACCGAACGGGCCGACCGGCGGATCGAGGCGTACTCGGGCGGGATGGCGCAGCGGTTGATGATCGCCCGGGCGCTGACCCACGAGCCGACGGTGCTCTTCCTCGACGAGCCGACCAACGCCCTCGACCCGCAGACCCGCCTGTTGATCTGGGGGCAGCTGCGCGAGCTGCGGGCCCGCGGGGTGGCGATCGTGCTGACCACCCACGCGATGAACGAGGCGGCCCGGGTGGTCGACCGGGTCGGCATCGTCGACCACGGCCGGCTGCTCACTCTCGACACCCCCACCAACCTGGTCCGGGGCCTGGCCGGGGACGCGCTGCTCGACCTCACGGTCACCCCGGCCGGCGGGGACGACCCGGACGCGCTCTGCGCCGCCCTGGGCGAGCTGACCGGCGTACGCAAGGCGGAACGGTTGGCGACGCCGACCGGCCCGCCCGGCGGGCGACCGGGCGGGCTGGCCGGTGTCGGTGCGGGTGGTGCCGCGATGTTGGCCGCGCTCGCCGCCGGTGGTGGTGGGCGGCCCGGTGGCGGCCGGTTGGCCGCCCTGGCCGGGGCGGGTCTGCTGGGGCGCGGCGGCGGCGCTGCGGGCAACGGCGGCCGGGGCCGGCTGCGCATCCGCCTGCACCTGGCCGGCGATGCCGCCACCCTGCTCGGCCCGGCGGTGGCCGCGCTGGCCGCCCGGTCGGCGGCGGTCAACGCGGTCGACATCAGCGAACCCAGCCTGGAGGACGTCTTCATCGAACTCACCGGAAGGCAACCGAGGTGACCGCTCTCGACACCCCGACCCCACTGCGCCCGGCCACCGAGCCGCGCTCCCGCCCCGGCACCGGGCGGGTGTTCGCCGCGGTGCTGCGCCGCGACCTGATGGTCACCGGCCGGGAACTGTGGGTCATCCTGGTGCAGGTCGGGTTGACGCCGCTGTTCATGCTCTTCGTCTTCGACACCGTCCTGGGCAGCCAGGGCCTCGTCGGGCGCGGCTTCGCCGACGTCTTCCTGCCCGGCATCATCGCGCTGGCCGCTCTCACCACCGCGTTGCAGAGCGTGGCCCTGCCGCTGGTGAAGGAGTTCGGCTTCACCATGGAGATCGAGGACCGGTTGATGGCGCCGCTGCCGACCGGGTACGTCGCGATCGGCAAGCTGGTGATCGCCACCATCCGGGGGCTGCTCGCGGCCGTGCTGATCTATCCGCTCGGGGCGCTGATGGTCGGTTCCGCGCCGTGGCGGCCGGCGGGGCTGCCGCTGGCGTTCGTGGTGGCGCTGCTCGGGGCGTGGATCGGCGGGGCGATCGGGATGAGCCTGGCCACCACCCTGCCGGTGCAGCGGATCAACGTGACCTTCTCGGTGATCCTCACCCCGATCATCTGGACCGGCTGCATCCACTACCCGTGGCCCCGGCTGTCGTCGGTGCCCTGGTACCAGGTGGTCACCGCGCTCAACCCGATGACGTACGTCTCGGAGGGGGTGCGCGGGGCGTTGCTGCCCGGCGTGCCGCACCTGCCGGGGTGGGTGTGCCTGACCGTGCTGACCGGGGTGGCCGTCGTGCTGACCTGGGTCAGTGTCCGCTGCTTCAACCGTCGGGCGATCCAGTGACCAGCCGCGCCCGGCACCGCACCCGCACCACGCCCGTTCCCGACAGGTCGAGGAGTTGCCATGGTTGACCCCACCATCGCCGAATCCGACGCGGCGCTCGCCCGCCGGCTCGCCGTCCTCGCCGGTGAACTGCTGCTCCGGGTACGTGCCACCCACGGTCACGCCGATCCCGCCGCGTTGAAGGCCGCCGGTGACCGGGCGTCGCACGACTTCCTCCGGGCCGAGCTGGCCCGGTGGCGGCCCGCCGACGCGGTGTTGTCCGAGGAGGACGAGGGCTCGCGGCTGGTCGACGGCGGGGACCCGGTGTCCCGCCGGACCGCCGACCGGGTGTGGATCGTCGACCCGTTGGACGGCACCCGGGAGTTCTCCGAGCCGGGGCGTGCCGACTGGGCGGTGCACGTGGCGCTCTGGGCCCGCGACGCGGCCACCCCGCACGGGTTGGTCGCCGGGGCGGTCGGGTTGCCGGCGCAGAGTCGGGTGCTGGCCACCGACGATCCCACCGCACCGCCGCCCCCGCCTGGCGGGGTGATCCGGCTCGCGGCCAGCCGCAGCCGTCCCCCCGCGTTCCTGGCCGCGCTGGCCGAGGAGGTCGGCGCGGAACTGGTGCCGATGGGTTCGGCGGGGGCGAAGATCGCGGCGGTGGTGACCGGTGAGGTGGACGCCTACATCCACGCCGGCGGCCAGTACGAGTGGGACTCCGCCGCACCGGTGGCGGTGGCCACGGCCGCCGGGTTGCACGCGTCCCGCATCGACGGTTCCCCGCTGACCTACAACGAGGCGGACCCCCGGCTGCCCGACCTGCTGGTCTGTCGCGACGAGCTGGCCGAGCCGCTGCTGGCCGCGCTGCGACGGCAGCTGGCCGGCACGGCGGTCCCGTCCGGTTCCCCCGTCCCCCACCCCGGAAAGGACCCGAGATGAGCAGCGGATCGGCTGCGTACCAGGTCTCCCAGCTCGACGAGCTGGAGGCGGAGAGCATCTTCGTGATGCGTGAGGTGGTCGCCGAGATGGAGCGGCCGGTGCTGCTCTTCTCCGGTGGCAAGGACTCGATCGTGATGCTGCGTCTGGCGCAGAAGGCGTTCGCCCCGGCCGGCATCCCGTTTCCCGTGATGCACGTCGACACCGGGCACAACTTCCCGGAGGTGCTCGACTACCGCGACCGGCGGGTGACCGAGTTGGGTCTGCACCTGATCGTGGCGAGTGTCCCGGAGGCGCTCACCCGGGGCCTGGTCCGCGAGTCCGGTGACGGGATGCGGAACCGGATCCAGACGCCTGTGTTGTTGGACGCGGTGGAGAAGCACCGGTTCGACGCGTTGTTCGGTGGGGCGCGGCGGGACGAGGAGAAGGCGCGGGCGAAGGAGCGGGTGTTCTCGTTCCGGGACGAGTTCGGGCAGTGGGATCCGAAGAATCAGCGGCCGGAGTTGTGGTCGTTGTACAACGGTCGGCATCATCCGGGTGAGTCGATCCGGGTGTTTCCGTTGTCGAACTGGACCGAGTTGGACATCTGGCACTACATCGCGCGGGAGCGGGTGCCGTTGCCGTCGATCTACTACGCGCACGACCGTGAGGTGATCGAACGCGACGGCATGTTCTACGCCGTCAACGAGTTCTTCACCCCCCGCGCCGGCGAGGAACCCTTCACCGCCCGGGTGCGGTACCGCACCGTCGGCGACGCGTCGTGCACCGCCGCCGTCCGCTCCGACGCGGACACGGTGGAGAAGGTGATCGACGAGGTGGCCGCGACGCGGATCACCGAGCGGGGTGCGACCCGGGGCGACGACCGGGTCAGCGAGGCCGCCATGGAGGACCGCAAGCGGGAGGGCTACTTCTGATGAGCACCGACATGCTGGCACCGGCCGGTTCCCCGGCCGAGGCCCGACCGATGGACCTGCTGCGGTTCGCTACCGCGGGGAGTGTGGACGATGGTAAGTCGACCCTGATCGGTCGGTTGCTGTATGACACGAAGTCGTTGTTCACCGACCAGTTGGCGGCGGTGGAGGCGGTCAGCGCGGCCCGGGGTGACGAGTACACCAACCTGGCGTTGCTCACCGACGGTCTGCGGGCCGAGCGGGAGCAGGGCATCACCATCGACGTGGCGTACCGCTACTTCGCCACCCCCCGGCGCAAGTTCATCATCGCCGACACCCCCGGGCACACCCAGTACACCCGCAACATGGTCACCGGCGCGTCCACCGCGGACCTCACCCTGGTGCTGGTGGACGCCCGTAAGGGCCTGGTGGAGCAGTCGCGGCGGCACGCGTTCCTGTGTTCGCTGCTGCGGGTGCCGCACCTGGTGTTGTGCGTCAACAAGATGGACCTGGTCGACTACTCCCAGGACGTCTTCGAGCAGATCGCCGACGAGTTCACCGCCTTCGCGACCAAACTCGACGTGCCCGACCTGGCGGTGATTCCGGTGTCGGCGTTGCAGGGTGACAACATCGCCACCCGCGCCGACACCATGCCGTGGTACGAGGGTCCGTCGCTGCTGCACCACCTGGAGCACGTGCACATCGCCTCGGACCGCAACCTGGTCGACGTCCGGTTCCCGGTGCAGTACGTGATCCGCCCCCAGTCGACCACGGTCACCGACTACCGGGGCTACGCCGGGCAGGTCGCCTCCGGGGTCCTCAAGCCCGGCGACGAGGTGATGGTGCTGCCGTCCGGCTTCACCAGCCGGATCGCCTCGATCGACACCGCCGACGGCCCGGTCGACGAGGCGTTCCCCCCGATGTCGGTCACCGTCCGCCTCGACGACGAGATCGACGTGTCCCGGGGCGACATGATCTGCCGGCCGAACAACACCCCGACCGTCTCGCAGGACATCGAGGCGATGGTCTGCTGGATGGACGAGACCCGCCCGTTGGAGGTCGGCGGCCGGTACGTCGTCAAGCACACCACCCGGACGGCGCGCGCCATCGTCCGCGAGCTGCACTACCGGCTCGACATCAACACCCTGCACCGGGACGAGAGCAGCACGTCGCTCGCGCTCAACGAGATCGGGCGGATCCGGTTGCGGACCACCGTGCCGTTGCTGGCCGACGACTACCACCGCAACCGCACCACAGGCGGTTTCGTCATCATCGACGAGACCACCAACCGCACCGTCGCCGCCGGCATGGTCATCCAGCGGGACTGACGCCGCACCACGCACCGGCCGGCCCGGCACCTCCCCGCCGGGCCGGCCGACCCCGGCCTTCAGGACCGGTCGGCGCGCGGCGGGCCGAACCAGCGGGTGAGCGCGGCCCGCAACCCGTCGCGGTCCGCGTCGTCCCGGGTGGACTGCCAGGCCACGTAGCAGTCCGGACGCAGCAGCAGCGCGGTCGACGTGCCGTCGCCGGGCGCGTCGGCCGCTGCGGTGTCCAGGGCGAACCGCCCGGTGACCACGTCGACCCGGTCCCGCCACGGCCCGGCCACCTCGGCCAGCTCGCCGGTGGGGTCGAGCAGCAGCGCACGGGCGGTCCGGGTCAGCCCGGCCAGCCGTACCGGGCCGGCGTCGGTGTGCCACACCAGGTCGGGTGCCCAGCGCCCGACCAGCGGCCCGCCCGGCGTCCCCGTCTCGTAGCGGATGTCCGCGCCGGCCAGGAGGGCGGCGACGTGGGCGGCGTTCTCCGGCCGGCTGAGCAGCTCGCCGAGGAGCACCCGCAGCGCGGTGACGTCACTGCCCGGGGCGATCAGCGCCGACTGGGCCTGCGTCGACATGGTCACCCGACGCGCCACCGGGCGACGCTCCGCCTCGTACGAGTCCAGCAGCCCGTCCGGGGCCCAGCCGTGCAGCTGCCCGGCCAGCTTCCAGCCCAGGTTCACCGCGTCCTGGAGGCCGAGGTTGAGTCCGGGCCCGCCGATCGCGGAGTGGACGTGGGCGGCGTCGCCGAGCAGCAGCACCCGCCCGGCGCGGTACCGTTCGGCGAGCCGGGTGTTGCCCCCCACCAGGCGGCGCAGCAGGTGCGGCCCCGGGCCGGCCGGCGGATCGATCGGCACGTCGACCCCGAGCACCCGGGCGACACTGGCCCGCATCTCGGCGAGGGTGAGTGGCCCGTCGAACTGCCTCGCGTCGGGCCACTCGATCGTGCTGAGGCCCGCCGGACGCCCGGTGAAGGGGGCCCAGGCGATCAGTCCCCGCTCGGTACGGGTGTGCCGGAACGGTGCGACGGTGCCGTACCCGGGAATCGCGAGGCCGCCGGTCGACGCGTCGATCAGCTCCGCCGGCAGGCTGACCTGGGCGGTGCGGGAGACGGTGCGATCCGTCGACACGCCGGGGAAGTCGATCCCGGCCAGCCGGCGGACGACGCTGTGCCCGCCGTCCGCGCCGACCAGGTAGCGGCAGCGCAGGGTCGTGCCGTCGGAGAACGCGACGCGTACGTCGTCGGCCCCCTGGGTCAGCCCGGTCACCTCGTGCCCCCGGCGGACCTGCACGCCCAGTTCGGCGGCCCGTTCGGCGAGCACCCGCTCCAGGTGGGCCTGCGGAACCTCGATCAGGTGCAGTGGGTTGTCCGGCACCGCCCGCAGGTCCAGCGGCAGCGCCCCGAAGACGAACCCGGGCGCGGGCTGTGGCGGTGCCGGATCGTCGACCAGACGGTGGTGCAGGCCGCGCCGGTCGAGCATCCGAACCACCTGTCCGACCAGTCCGTTGGCACGCTGCTCGGTGGTGGGTGCCGACAGCCGCTCACACACGACGGGCCGAACGCCGGCCAGGGCCAGTTCGATGGCGAGCAGGAGGCCGTTCGGGCCGGCACCGACGATTACGACATCGATCATCGCAAGATCCTTTCGGGGGCAGGGTGGCCCCGCTCGCCGGGACGGCGGCGGACCATGGGCAGGACAGGACACCCCGACGGCCTCGGGGTGGACGCGGTGAGCTGCGGTTCAGAGCGGGCGGTCGTCGCGGTGCGCGGATGATGCCGGCGTACGGTCGGGCCGGCGCGCGTGGGTCAGGCCGGCGTGCGCATGGTCAGGGATGCACGGTCAGCGGTGACGCGGAGAGCGGGCCGGGGCAGGGACATGGCCGAGGCAGGGCAGGGGATGCGGTCATCGTGGTGTGGGCGCCGGCAGGCCGGCGGCGAGTTGGGCCAGCGCGTCGGGGAGCAACCGCTCCATCGGAACGGGCGGATCGGCACGCAGGTAGTGCCGGATCGCCGCGTTCACGGCGGCGGTCACACTGGCCGCGACGAGATGGGGATAGAGGTCGCGTCCCAGGTCGGTGCCGGTGCGTTCGGCGACGGCTGCGGCCAGGTCGGCCTCGGCGATCGCGCTGGCGCGCAGCATCTCCGCCTGCAACGCCGGCTCGGCGAGCATCACCGCGAGCCCGTCGACCCACTCGGCGTGCGCGCCCGGTGGCGACTGGGCGACCTCCGGGCCGGGGGTGAACCGGGTCAGCGTCGCCTCGACCAGCGCCGCCCAGAGTGGTTCGCCGGCCGGCCGCTGGCGCAGCGCCTCGGCCACCCGGCGACTGCGGTCGAGATGCCGGAAGGCGATCGCCTCGGCCTTGCTGGAGAAGTAGTTGTTGAACGTTCGCGGGGAGACGCCCACGGCCTGGGCGATGTCCTCCACCAGCACGTTGTCGAAGCCCCGGGCCACGGTCAGCCGGATGGCCGCCCAACTCAGCGCCGCCCTGGTCTCGATCTTCTTGCGCTCACGGAGGCCGCTCATGTGACCACCGTACAGGAAAGTGCGCACCACGCAATATTACGTGGCGCGCACTTTCACTGTCGATCCGCTCAGGCGGGTAGCGCCTGCCGCGACCGGCCTCGACGGCGGAACACGTAGCCGGTGAACAGGAGCAGGACCACGGCCGACGCGACGAAGCCGCCGGTGAGCACCAGTCCGGAGCGGTCCGTGCTGGTCGCGGCGGCGGCCGTCGGCCCACCGAAGGAGACCGTGCCGGTCGCGGTGCGCTTGGTCCACCCGCTGGCGAGGTCGAGCCGGGCGGCCCACGGGCCGTCCGGCAGTCGGGGGTCCAGCACCACGCGTACGGTGGTGGTGGCGCCGAGGGCGAGCGTGTCCGCCTCGGCGCGCACCGGCCCGACCGACAGCCCACCCGGGCCGTCGGTGAGGCGTAGCTGGCCGGCGAGATCCAGCGCCCGCTGCCCGGTGTTGCGCACCTCGGCGGTCACCACCGGTGCGCCGTCGCCGTCGCGGTCGCCGGTGAGCCCCGACACCTCGAAGCCCGACGGCGGCTCGCCGCCCGGCCCGACCGACAGGTACACCCGGATTCCGGCCCGACCGATGTTGCGGACGTTCGCGCCGTCGGTGGTGGACACCTCGGCCCAGATGACCGCGTACCGTTCCCCGGCGGATGCCTTCTTCGGCACCGTGATGGTCACCGTGAGCACCGCCTCGTCGTCGGGCTCCAGCTCCACCTCGTCGCGGTCGACGGTGATCCAGCTGCTCAGCTCGTTGGGCGTCCGGTCGGGTGCGAAGACGAAGCCGGTGCGGTCGATCTCGGCGGCGGCGGCGTAGACGGCGATCTTCCGCTCGACCTCCGAGACGTTCTCCACCACGATCCGCCGCCTGATGGTCGTCCCGGGGTGGACGTGGTCGACGATGTACTTGTGCGCGCGGCTGTCGTCGCGCCGGTTCACCGGGGCGTCGAGCAGCCGGATGCCGACCGCCGCGGCCGGCCCGCTGAAGCTCGGGCTCGGCTGCGGCGACGGCGACGCGGCAATCGCCGGTGTCCCGGCCGCCACCAGGACGGTGACGGCCAGGATCACGACACGGAGTCGGTCAGGCCACCGAATGGGTGATCACCCCCGAGTAGAGTCCGCCGACGGCTGCGGGTGGAATGGTGATCCGGAGGCTGGGGTCCCAGGTGGCCGAGTTGTTGCCGCTGCCGGAGGTCTTGGAGAAGGCCGTCCGGGGCAGGTTGAGCGTCACCGCGTCGGCCACGGTGGGTTGACCGGGCACGAAGGTGCCGGTGCCCGTGGTGGACAGCGCCGGCCCGGACCAGTACTCCACCAGGTTGGGCAGGATGGTCTCCTCACCCGAGCCCGCACCGGTGGTGAACGAGGTGCTGGTGACCGACGCGGTCCAGGTCGCCGAGAGCGCCGCCCGGCCGTCCGTGACCGTGACGTTGCCGAGCGAGCCGGTGATGGTGGAGCCGGCGAAGGCCGCGCCCAGGTTCACCGAGGCGGGCACGGCGATGTCCAGGTTGGCGGTCGACACGGTGAAGGTGACGATGGTGTCGCCCGACGGGGCGGCGGCGGCGGGCGACGCTACGGCGAGCACCGCCGCCCCGGCGGCCAGGGCGAGCAATGACTTCTTCATGCCTCCACGCTAAACACTCAAAAAAGCCCATAGGTTGCATTAGCGTCAAATCACCCATTAGGCGACAGAGTGTGTGATGGTGCCGGAGTAGACGCCCGTCACCGCTCCGGCGGGGATCGCCACGCGGAGGGTGGGCGCCCAGCTCACGCTGTTTCGCTGGTTGCCCGTGGTCTTGCTGAACGCGATCCGTGGCACGGTAAGCGTCACCGCCTGGGCTGCGGTGGCCTGACCAGGCACCTTGGTACCCCCACCGTTCTGCTTGGTCACCGGGCCCGACCAGTAGGAGACCTGGGTGGTGGCGATGGTCTGGGCCGGGCCACCCCCGCCGGTGATGAACGCCGTGGCGGACACGGTGGCCGTCCAGGTGTTGGGGTTGGTCGTCCGGGTGTCCGCCACGGTGACGGTGCCCAACGAGCGACTGAGGGTGGTCCCCGCCAGGCCCGCACCGAGGCTGGCCGTAGGGGGCACGGTGATGTCCAGCCCGACCACCAGCGCCATCGCCTGCACACGGGCGACGGGTGCCACGCCGGGCGGCGCGACGCCACCGACGAGCAGCAACGGGCTGACCAGGGCTGCCAGGAAATACACGGAAGAGACTATATGGCGCTTTGGCAGCTTTTGTCCAATATGAAGTGGGTCACCCGCCCCCGAACCGGAACGGGCCCCGGCCGATCGTCGATCGGCCGGGGCCCTTCAGGGAACCTGGGGTCAGGACAGGTCGAACCGGTCCAGCTCCATGACCTTGGTCCAGGCCGCCACGAAGTCGGTCACGAACTTGGTGCCCGCGTCCTGGCTGGCGTAGACCTCGGCGAGGGCCCGCAGCTGGGAGTTGGACCCGAAGATGAGGTCGACCGCGGTGGCGGTCCACTTCACCTCGTCGGTGGCCAGGTCCCGGATCTCGTAGACGTGCTCGTCGGACTCCGACGCCCGCCACCGGGTGCCCGGCGAGAGCAGGTTGGCGAAGAAGTCGTTGGTGAGCACGCCCGGCCGGTCGGTGAGCACGCCGTGCGCCGTGCCGCCGACGTTGTTGCCGAGGGCCCGCAGACCGCCGACGAGGACGGTCATCTCCGGCGCGGTCAGGTTGAGCATGTACGCCCGGTCGATGAGCAGCACCTCCGGCTGGGTCTTCTCACCCGGACGCAGGTAGTTGCGGAACCCGTCGGCCCGCGGCTCCATCACCGTGAAGGACTCGACGTCGGTCTCCTCCTGGCTGGCGTCGGTGCGGCCGGCCCGGAACGGCACGGTCACCTCGACACCCGCCTCGCGGGCCGCCCGCTCCACGGCCGCCGAGCCGGCCAGCACGATCAGGTCCGCGAGGGAGATCTTGGCCGCACCGGCGGCGTTGAACTCCCGCTGGATCCCCTCCAGCGTGCCCAGCACCGTCGCGAGCTGCTCGGGCTGGTTGACCTCCCAGTTGCGCTGCGGTTCGAGCCGGATCCGCGCGCCGTTGGCGCCACCGCGCTTGTCGGTGTGCCGGAAGCTCGCGGCGGAGGCCCAGGCGGTGCTGACCAGCTGCGCGGTGCTCAGGCCGGAGTCGAGCACCTTCGCCTTGAGGCCGGCGACGTCGGCGTCGGACACCAGCTCGTGGTCGACGGCCGGCAGCGGGTCCTGCCACAGCTGGGGCTCGGCGACCCAGGGGCCGAGGAAGCGGCTGACCGGGCCCATGTCGCGGTGCAGCAGCTTGTACCAGGCCTTGGCGAACGCCAGGGCGAACTCGTCCGGGTGCTCCAGGAAGCGCCGCGAGATCTTCTCGTACGCCGGGTCAACGCGCAGCGACAGGTCGGTGGTGAGCATCGTCGGCTTGTGCTTCTTGGCCGGGTCGTGGGCGTCCGGGATGATCGCCTCGGCGTCCTTGGCGACCCACTGCTTGGCCCCGCCGGGGCTGGTGGTCAGCTCCCACTCGTAGCCGAAGAGGATCTCGAAGAAGCGGTTGCTCCACTGCGTCGGCCGGTCGGTCCAGGTGACCTCCAGACCGCTGGTGATGGTGTCGCCGCCCTTGCCGCTGCCGTGGGTGCTCAGCCAGCCCAGGCCCTGCGCCTCCAGCGGGGCGCCCTCGGGCTCGGGGCCGACGTGGTCGTCGGCGATGCCGGCACCGTGGGTCTTGCCGAAGGTGTGGCCGCCGGCGATGAGGGCGACGGTCTCCTCGTCGTTCATCGCCATCCGGCGGAAGGTCTCCCGGATGAAGTGCGCCGCCGCGAGCGGGTCGGCGTTGCCCCGGGGGCCCTCCGGGTTGACGTAGATGAGGCCCATCTCGGTCGCCCCGACGCCGGCCGACATCTCACTTTCGGAGGCGTAGCGCTCGTCGCCGAGCCAGGTGTCCTCCGGACCCCAGAAGATCTCCTCCGGCTCCCAGACGTCCTGCCGGCCGAAGCCGAAGCCGAAGGTCTTGAAGCCCATCGACTCCAGGGCCACGTTGCCGGCGAGCACGAGCAGGTCGGCCCAGGAGATCTGCTGGCCGTACTTCTGCTTGACCGGCCAGAGCAGCCGGCGGGCCTTGTCCAGGTTGGCGTTGTCCGGCCAGCTGTTCAGCGGCGCGAACCGCTGCCCGCCGTCACCGGCACCCCCACGGCCGTCCTCGATCCGGTACGTGCCGGCGGCGTGCCAGCTCATCCGGATCATCAGGCCGCCGTAGTGGCCGAAGTCGGCCGGCCACCAGTCCTGCGAGGTGGTGAGCACCTCGGTGATGTCCCGCTTGAGCGCCTCGACGTCGAGCTTGGCGAACTCCCTGGCGTAGCTGAAGTCCTCCCCCAGCGGGTTGCCCTTGGCCGAGTGGGCGTGCAGGACCGAGAGGTCGAGCTGGTTGGGCCACCAGTCCCGGTTGGTACGCGGACGCCCACCGGTCTTCGGCGTCGGCGAGTCGATCGCCGGGTTCTCGCTCTCGCTGCCGTGCGCGGTCACCGAGTCGTGCGCGACCGGGCAACCGGCCGCCGCCTTCTGGTCCACGCCCTGCGCGCTGGCGGGAGCGTTGTCCTGGGTGTCGCTCATGTGCTTCCTTCCGAACTGGTGGATCACTGGGAGGTGCGGTCGGCCGCGCAGTCGGGGCAGGTGCCCCAGTAGACGACCTCCGCCTCGTCGACCACGAAACCGTGATCGTCGGAGGCGGTGAGGCAAGGAACGTGACCGACGGCGCAGTCGACGTCGGCGATCGCACCGCAGGAGCGGCACACGACGTGGTGGTGGTTGTCCCCCACCCGTGACTCGTAGCGGGCGGTCGCCCGCCCCGGCTGGATGCGGCGCACCAGGCCGGCGTCGGTGAGCGCCCGCAGCACGTCGTAGACCGCCTGGTGGGAGACCGTGGGCAGGTCGGCCCGGACCAGCGCGATCACCGTGTCGGTGTCGACGTGCGGGTGGTCGCGCAGCGCGGCGAGCACGGCCAGTCGGGGCCGGGTCACGCGCAGCGATGCCGCCCGCAACTGTGCCTCGAGGTCGGCCGTCATGGCACGACCCTAGCCCGCTGTTCTGGAACAAATCAAGTTTAGCTGCGGCGCGTCGACCCATGTCCCCCCACCGGATGACACCGGCGGGCGAATCGGGCAAACCGGCAACCCCCGGCGGCACGGGCACCGGCCGACCCCCGGCAGCACAGGAACAGGGCGACCCCCGACCGCACAGGCACTGGGCGGACCGGCAGCACAGGCACAGGGCGGACCGGCAGCACAGGAGCTGGGCGGACCGGCGGGGCCGCCACCGCCCGGGACCGACAGCACCTGTTGCCGACGGCACGGCGCACGGGTCCGCGACCCGCCCGGGGTCAGCGGGACCGTGGTACGGCGGTGCTGCCCCGCACCACGAGCGAGGTGCCGAGTTCGTAGCGGTCCTGGGTGAGCGGGTGGCCGTCGGCCAGGGTCAACGCGAGCCGGGCGGCGGTGGCCCCGATCTCCCCGAACGGCTGCCGCACCGTGGTCAGCGGCGGCGCCAGCCAGGCCGCCTCGTCGACGTCGTCGAAGCCCACGACGCTGAGCTCGTCGGGAATCCGCAGTCCGACCTCCCGGGCCGCCGCATAGACGCCCAACGCCTGCAGGTCGTTGCCGCAGACGACGGCGGTGGGCGGCTCCGGCCGGCCGAGCAGCTCGGCGGCGAGGCGTCGGCCCTCCTCGAAGGTGAACACCCCGCCGCGTTCGAGGCGCTCGTCGAATGGGACACCCGCGTAGTCCAACGCGGCGCGGAAGCCGTCCCGGCGGGCCCGCGCCGACAGGTCCCCGACCGGACCGTTGAGCACCCCGATCCGCCGGTGGCCGAGATCCAGGAGATGCCGGGTGGCGGACAGCGCCCCGCTCCAGTTGCTCGACCCGACGGCGGGGACGGGAAACAGGTCGCCGATCGGATCGACCGCCACCAACGGAATGCCGGCGGCGCTGAACCGCGCCCCGTCCTCGGCTGTGAGAAGCGAGAACACCGTGATCACGGCGGCCGGTTGGCGCAGCAGCAGCGACTCCACCCAGGGCTGCCCGGCCCGCAGGCGGTGGTGCACGTCGGTGAAGCCGACCGTGTGGTCGCGGGGGCCGGCGACCTCCTGGACCCCGCGCAGGATCGGCATGGCGATCGAGGAGAGCATCTGGTGGAAGACCACCTCGATGCAGGGTGCCACGCCACCGGCCGGTCGGCGGCGGTAGCCGTGGTCGCGTAGCAACGCCTCCACCCGCTGCCGGGTCTGCTCGCCCACCCCCCGGCGGCCGTTGAGCACCTTGGACACCGTCGGCGGGGACACCCCGGCGAGTTCGGCGATGGTGGCGATGGGCAGGTCGCCCCGCCGGGGCTTGCGCGAGCCACGGCGTCGACCTTCCTCGATCACGGGACGAAGTCTACGGTGCGGGCTCCACCGACGGCCCGGTAGCGCCCACGGGCCCGGCACCGGCGCGCTCCGCCACCGGCCGGTACGCGAACCAGTCGAACGCGGCGCTGCCCTGCGTGACGTACATGCCGATGACCCGGCCGGTGAAGCCGGCGGCGACCTCGGTGGACAGGTAGCGCCCGTCCAGTTCGGCCAGCACGGTCGGGCCGGTCGGGCCGGCCACCTCGAAGGTGACCATGTCGCAGCCGGCGGCGCGTACCCCCCGGGGTGCGGTTCCGGCCGCCAGTTCGGCGGCGGACGTCACGGTCGGCGGGAAGACGTCGTCGGTGCGGGTGGCGATCGTCAGCACGAGCGGGCCCGGCGGCACGGCACGGGTGGCGAACACCTGCCGGAACGGCCCGACCCGGCCGACGACCCGGACCGTGCCGGCCCCTACCTCCAGGTCGTAGTGGTGCGCCTCGTCGATCCGGATGGTGAGCCCGGCGGTGCCGTCGCCCGGGTCCACCCGGACGCTGGCCCGGCAGTCGTGGTGCCGTTGCCGCAGCGCCACGATCGTCGCGCCGGCCAGGTCTAGCGTCGCGCCCTCGGCATGCAGGGTGAGCCAGCCCGGCCGGGCGGTCAGCGACCAGGAGTCGGCGGGTCGGCGGCGGGGCGAGATCCACTCCGGTGCCAGGGTGGTCGCGTCGAAGTCGTCGTGGTGGTCGCCCGGGTCGGGCGGGGCGGCACCGGCCGGGGCGCTGCCGGCGGGTGCCACGGTGAGCTCCTCGACCGGGTCGACGACCGGCCAGCCGTCGACCCAGCGCACCGGGGCGAGGAAGGTCTCGCGGCCGAGGACGTGGTAGGGCGGCCAGTGGCCCTTGGCCCGGATGCCCAGCAGGACCAGCCACCAGCTGCCGTCGACGGCCTGGACCAGGTCGGCGTGCCCGGTGGCCTGCACCGGGCGGTCACTGCTGCGGTGGGTCAGGATCGGGTTGGTGGGCGCGGGGGTGAACGGGCCGCGCGGGCTGCGCGAGCGGGCGACGGAGACGGCGTGGCCGGTGTGCGTGCCACCCTCGGAGAGCAGCAGGTACCACCAGCCGTCGATCCGGTAGAGGTGCGGCGCCTCGGGGTACTGGCCGCCGGTGCCCGACCACAGCGCGATCGGGCCCTCCAGCACCTCCCCCGTCTCCGGGTCGATCCGGTAGGCGTCCACCCCGGAGGTGGTCAGCCAGCAGTTGCCGTCGTCGTCCCAGGCCAGCGAGGGGTCGACGTGCGGCAGGTCGAGATAGACCGGGTCGGACCAGGGGCCGTCGGGGTGCGGCGCGGTGACGATGAGGTGCCGCCCCAGGCTGACGTTGGTGGTGATCAGCCAGAACCGTCCGTCGTGGTGGCGCAGGGTCGGCGCGAAGATGCCCCGGGACGCCTCGGCGTCCGGGGGCAGTTCGCACTGGCCCGGCCGGTCCAGGATGTTGCCGATCTGCCGCCAGTTGACCAGGTCACGGCTGTGCAGCAGGGGTACGCCGGGGAAGTACTCGAAGCTGGAGCAGACCAGGTAGTAGTCCTCGCCCACCCGACAGACACTCGGGTCGGGGTGGAAACCGGGGACGACCGGATTGCGGTAGGACGGTCCGGCGGACACCGGGCATCACCTCCCTGAGGGGAATTTCACCACAGTGGACGGTGCCTGTGGGCCCGCGACGCTGCCACGGTCCAGAAATGTTTGCGATAACATTTCGCGACCCGAATGCTACGGAAGACCCGCCCGGGGTTCAAGGTCCCCGGCTGCCGGCACACCCCCACCCCCGGCGGCGCACCCACCGGCACCCCGCCAGGACAGCGCCCTGAGCTGGCAAGAAACCCCGCACCCCGGGCCCGAGTCGGTAGCTCCCCCGACGGCACCGGGCGTCCACCCACCCGGCGCGACGGGACACGGCCGGCCGGCCGGACCGCCGGCACCCGGCAGGAACATTCGCGCAACATGGCCGTCATATCTTGACGGGACCCCGCGAATCCACGAGAGTCCATATAAGGCGAGATGGTGCGCCGCCGGGAGCTCGACGCGCCGTCACGGCATTCGCGGATGTCGACGTCAGGGTGCGAGGGGCCGCACCTGTTAACGCTCACAGCGGCGTATCCCGTCGCCGGCTGATCGAAACACCGACTCGGGCCGGTTGGCGATCGGCCGTGTCCCCGTCCCGGGACCACGACGACGGCCGTCCCACCCTGCCCTGCGGTCGGACCACCACTGCGTAGCACCGACAGGAGTCATGCCATGGCACGACGTCCGGCCAGCACCGATGCGCCGGCCACGGCGGGCCGGGCGTGACGGTTGAGCACCCGGCCCGGCGGCGACGCCCGTCCCCCCACCCGCACCCGTCCCTGATCCGCACTGCTGGGAGTGATCATGTCTGAAGTGACCCGAAGGAACGTCCTCAAGGCAGGAGCGGCAGGGGCCGGTGCCGCGCTGGTCCCGGTCGCCTGGACCGCCACCGCCCGCGCCGACTCGGTCGCACCGCCCCAGGTGTTGGCCGCCAACGACCTGGCCCTGTGGTACGACGAGGGAGCCGGCACCGACTGGCTCCGCGCGCTGCCGATCGGCAACGGACGGCTCGGCGCGATGGTGTTCGGCAACGTCGACACCGAGCGGCTCCAGCTCAACGAGGACACCGTCTGGGCCGGCGGCCCGTACGACTCGGCCAACACCCGGGGGGCGGCCAACCTGGCCGAGATCCGGCGGCGGGTCTTCGCCGACCAGTGGACCTCGGCGCAGGACCTGATCAACCAGACCATGATGGGCAACCCGGGCGGCCAGCTCGCCTACCAGACCGTGGGCAACCTGCGGCTGGCCTTCGGCTCGGCCAGCGGGACGAGCCAGTACGTCCGGACCCTCGACCTGACCACCGCCACGGTCACCACGACCTACCTGCTCAACGGGGTACGGCACCAGCGGGAGGTGTTCGCCAGCGCAGCCGACCAGGTGATCGTGGTGCGGTTGACCGCCGACCGGGCCAACGCGATCACGTTCTCCGCCACCTTCGACAGCCCGCAGCGCACCACCGTGTCGAGCCCGGATTCCGCCACCATCGGGCTGGACGGCATCTCCGGCAGCCAGGAGGGGGTCACCGGCTCGGTGCGGTTCCTGGCCCTGGCCAACGCCGCCGCGACCGGTGGCACGGTCAGCAGCTCCGGGGGCACCCTGCGGGTGTCCGGGGCCACCAGCGTGACCATCCTGATCTCGATCGGCTCCAGCTACGTCAACTACCGCACCGTCAACGGCGACTACCAGGGCATCGCCCGCACCCGGCTCAACGCCGCCAAGGGCGTCGCCATCGAGCAGCTGCGCAGCCGGCACCTCGCCGACTACCAGGCGCTGTTCAACCGGGTGAGCATCAACCTGGGTCGGACGGCCGCGGCCGACCAGACGACCGACGTACGGATCGCCCAGCACGCGAGCAGCAACGACCCGCAGTTCGCCGCGCTGCTGTTCCAGTTCGGGCGGTACCTGCTCATCTCGTCGTCGCGGCCGGGCACCCAGCCGGCGAACCTGCAGGGCATCTGGAACGACTCGCTGACGCCGTCCTGGGACTCGAAGTACACGATCAACGCGAACCTGCCGATGAACTACTGGCCGGCCGACACCACCAACCTCGCCGAGTGTTTCCTGCCGGTCTTCGACATGGTCAAGGACCTGACGGTGACCGGTGCCCGGGTCGCCCAGGCGCAGTACGGCGCGGGTGGCTGGGTCACCCACCACAACACCGACGCCTGGCGGGGCGCGTCGGTGGTGGACGGGGCGCTGTGGGGCATGTGGCAGACCGGTGGCGCGTGGCTGGGCACCCTGATCTGGGACCACTACCTGTTCACCGGTGACCTGGGCTTCCTCCAGGCCAACTACCCGGCGCTCAAGGGCGCCGCGCAGTTCTTCCTCGACACCCTGGTCGCCCACCCGACGCTGGGTTACCTGGTGACGAACCCGTCGAACTCACCGGAGCTGCCGCACCACTCGAACGCCAGCGTCTGCGCCGGGCCGACGATGGACAACCAGATCCTGCGGGACCTCTTCGACGCCGCCGCCCGCGCCAGCGAGACCCTCGGCGTGGACACCACCTTCCGGTCGCAGGTACGCACCGCCAAGGACCGGCTGCCCCCGAACCGGGTGGGTTCGCGGGGCAACGTGCAGGAGTGGCTGGCCGACTGGGTGGAGACCGAGCGGAACCACCGGCACGTCTCGCACCTGTACGGACTGCACCCCAGCAACCAGATCACCAAGCGGGGCACCCCGTCCCTGTACGAGGCCGCCCGCAAGACCCTGGAGTTGCGGGGCGACGACGGGACCGGCTGGTCCCTCGCCTGGAAGATCAATTTCTGGGCCCGGCTGGAGGACGGCGCCCGCGCCCACAAGCTGCTGAAGGACCTGGTGCGCACCGACCGGCTCGCCCCGAACATGTTCGACCTGCACCCGCCGTTCCAGATCGACGGCAACTTCGGCGCCACGTCCGGCATCGCCGAGATGCTGCTGCACAGCCACACCGGTGAGCTGAACGTGCTGCCCGCGCTGCCCAGCGCCTGGCCCACCGGCCAGGTCGCCGGCCTGCGGGGGCGCGGCGGCTACACCGTCGGGGTGGCGTGGAGCAGCGGGCAGCCCGACGAGATCGGTATCCGCGCCGACCGCGACGGCACGCTGCGGGTGCGGTCGCGGCTGTTCACCGGCAGCTTCACCCTCGTCGATGTCGCCGACGGCAGCGCACCGGCCACCACCCGCCCGGAGACCGACGTCGTCCAGTTCACCGTCCGCGCCGGGCACACCTACCGGGCGGCCCGGCCGGGCGTGACGCCGACCCCGACGCTGACTCCGACCCCCACGCCGACCACCCCCGTCCCGACCACCCCGCCGCCGACGACCCCACCGCCGACGACCCCGGTCCCGACCACCAGCTCGCCCGCACCCTCGGGAGCACGGGCGACGTACGCGGTGACGGGCTCGTGGTCGGGTGGCTTCCAGGCCGAGGTCACCGTGACCGCCGGCGCGACCGCGATCCGGGGCTGGACGGTGTCCTGGACGTTCCCCAACGGACAGACCGTCAGCCAGATCTGGGGCGGGTCGCACACCCAGAGCGGCGCGAACGTGACCGTGAAGAACGTCGACTACAACGGGGCGCTGGCCGCCGGTGCCTCCACCACGTTCGGCTTCATCGGCACGGTGAGCGGCACCAACAACGCGCCGACGAACCTCACCTGCACCACGAGCTGACCGGCACCGGACGTGTCGTCGCCGCCTCGCTCCGCCCCCGGGCCGGCCGAGGTGGCGACGACGCGTCCCGCCCCCTGCCGGCACACATGATCCCCGAGTGGAACGGACGGAAGAACATGAGAAGACCATCTACCCGCAGGCGTCGCCTGCTGACCGCCCTGGCGGCCGGGCTGCTGCTGGTGGCGGGCCCGGCGGTGGTGCTGCGGACCTCCCCGGCGCTGGCCCTGGACAACGGGGTGGCCCGCACCCCGCCGCTGGGGTGGAACAGCTGGAACACCTTCGGCTGCAACATCAGCGAGGCGCTGATCCGGCAGATGACCGACGCGATGGTCAGTTCCGGCATGAAGGACGCCGGCTACCAGTACGTCGTGGTCGACGACTGCTGGATGAACCCGAACCGGGACTCGGCCGGCAACCTCCAGGGTGACCCGACCCGGTTCCCCTCCGGCATGAAGGCGCTCGGCGACTACATCCACGCCCGGGGGCTGAAGTTCGGCATCTACCAGGCGCCGCTGGACAAGACCTGCGCCCAGTACTTCAACTCCTACCCCGGCGCCACCGGCTCCCAGGGCCGCGAGGCCCAGGACGCCCGGCAGTTCGCCGCCTGGGGCGTCGACTACCTGAAGTACGACTGGTGCTCGCCCAGCGGCAGCATCGACGACCAGGTGCGGGCCTTCGCCAAGATGCGCGACGGGCTGGCCGCGGCCGGTCGACCCATCGTGCTGAGCATCAACTCGAACAGCATCCACTCCAAGACCGGGCCGCAGCGCAACTGGGGCGACGTGTCGAACATGTGGCGCACCACCGAGGACATCACCAACACCTGGAACAGCGGCCAGACCAACGGCTACCCGATGGGCATCCAGAACATCGTCGACGTCACCGTGCCGCTCGCGGCGCGGGCCAAGCCCGGCGCGTTCAACGACATGGACATGATGGAGGTCGGCCGCGGTGGCATGACCGACACCGAGATGCGCAGCCACTTCGCGCTCTGGGCCATCCTGGCCTCACCGATGATCGCCGGGAACGACCTGCGCAACATGAACGCGGCGACCCAGACGATCCTGAAGAACGCCAATCTCCTCGGCATCAGCCAGGACCCGCTCGCGCTCCAGGCCAGCCAGGTCTCCTTCGACGGCACCCGCCGGGTGCTGGCCAAGCGGCTCGCCAACGGCGACGTCGCCGTCGCCCTGTTCAACCAGGGGACGGCCGCCACCACGATCAGCACCACCGCCGCCGCGATCGGGCTGTCGGGCGGCTCGTTCACCCTGCGTGACGCGTGGGCCAACACGACCAGCACCACCTCCGGGGCCATCTCGGCCAGCGTGCCGGGTCACGGGACGGTCGTCTACCGGGTCAGCGGCGCGACCAGCACCCCCACCCCGACCACCCCGCCCCCGACGCCCACCACGCCGGCCCCGACCACCCCGGCCCCGACCACGCCGCCGCCGTCGACCGCGTCCTGCCAGGTCACGTACGCGATCAGCAGCCAGTGGCCGGACGGGTTCCAGGCCGAGGTGATCGTCCGCAACACCGGCACCACGGCGGTCGACGGCTGGAGCCTGCGCTGGTCGTTCGCCAACGGCCAGCAGCTCAACCAGGCGTGGGGTGCCACCTACACGCAGAGCGGGGCCCAGGTCACCGCCACGAACGTGGGCTGGAACGGCACCATCAGCCCCGGTGGCAGCGCCAACTTCGGCTTCATCTCCAGTTGGTCCGGCGGCAACGCCAAGCCGACCGGGTTCACCCTCAACGGCCAGGAATGCGCCGTGGCCTGACGGGTGTCCCCCGCAACGGCGGGCCCCCCGGTCATGACGTCGGCCCCGACTCCGGGATCCGACAGCTCAGGACCGGGGGGTCCCCGCCGGGCGGACGCACCGCCGTACCGGCGTGAGCAGGGTGCGGTCAGTTCAGTCGTCCAAGGTGGCCAGCAGTGCGGTGGCCATGCCCTGCTCGCCCCGGGCGTTCGGGTGGAAGGGCGCGGCGGCGTTCTCCGGCAGCAGCCCCTCCACCCACCGGGTGCCGCTGCTCTTGCAGGTGTCGCGTCCGATCGACGGGGTGTAGACGTCGGCGTAGACGGCGTCGTTGGCGGCGGCGGCACCGGCCAGCATCGCGTTGAGCGACTTGGCCACCCCCCGCAGGTACGGCACGTCCTGGTAGGCGATCGGGACCAGTGGCCAGCAGCCGTACCCGGAGTCCGGCACGATCGCCGGGTATCCGAGCACCACGATCCGCGCGCCGGGCGCCGCCTGGCGGACCGCCTGGAGCACGGCGGTCACCTTCGGCGCGGTGGCGGTGATCCGGGCCTGCAACTGGTCGGTGCCGCCGGCGGTGTAGAGGTTCTTGCACGGCGAGCCGAGCGGACTGCTGAAGCTCGCCTGCGCGCAGTCGCCGATGATGCTGGAGAAGCCGATGTCGTTGCCGCCGATCTGCACCGTCACCAGGGCGGTGTCCGGGGTGACCGCGGTGAGCTGCGGGGGCAGCGTGCCGCTGCCGTAGCGGATGTCGTCCGTGGTGGCCCCGGAGCAGCTCACGTCCGTGAACGACGAGGAGCCGGCGGACGCGGCGACCAGGGACGGGTAGTTGCGGTTGGAGCGCAGGCAGTTCCGGTCGACCTGGGTGGGGATCAGCGGACCGGACGTGTACGAGTCGCCGAGCGCGACGTAGCGGCCGGTGGGGACGGCGGCGGTGGCGGGCGCGGCGGCGACGGACAGCACACCGGCGGTGGCCGCGGCGAGCGCGACCGTCCGGGTGGCGGCCCGCAGCAGCGGCAGACGGGGACGGGGCATGACGCCTCCAGGGCAGATCACGGGGGTGGTGCCGCGATCCTGCCGCTGCCGACGCCCGACGTCAATATAGATGGATCTCGCTAAATTTCCGGTCCGGGTACGGCCGGGACGCCACCGGCCGACGCCCCGCACGACGACCGTCTCGATTGACGGACGTGAAAGCCGGGCGGGATAATGCCTGCGGAGCCGGGCTGGCTGCGGACGAGACACCGCACGACACCAACAGACGCGAGTCGACCGACGGCGGATCAGGGCCGTTGGCGGCACGCCACCACCCGGCGCATCCCCTCGACGCCTGCGCGGCCACCGCCCCGAACGGGAGATCCGGTGCAGCCGCCCCGAACCACGGCCGACAACAGTCGCCGCCACCCTCGCGGAAGGACCATCGATGCGACTCACCCGTTCCCGGTTCCGGTTGGCGGTGTCGCTGTTCGCCACCGCCACCGTCGCCGCCACTGCCGCGCTCGTCGGCACCGTACCCGCCCAGGCAGCTGCCGGCTGTCGGGTCACCTACACGGTCACGAACCAGTGGCCGGGCGGGTTCGGCGCGAGCGTCGACCTCACCAACCTCGGCGATCCGCTCACCGGTTGGCGGCTGACCTGGTCCTTTTCCGCAGGGCAGGTGATCGACCAGCTGTGGAACGGCACGGTGACCCAGTCCGCCGGTCGGGTCACGGTCACCAATGCCGGTTGGAACGGCACCCTCGGCTCCGGGGCGAGCACCCAGTTCGGCTTCGGCGCCTCATGGAACAACGCGGCGAACCCGGTGCCTGTCGACTTCGCCCTCAACGGGGTGCCGTGCACCGGGCGTACCACCAGCCCGACCGCGCCGCCCACCACCGCACCACCGACGACCACGCCGCCCACCACCGCACCACCGACCACCGCACCGCCGACCACCGCGCCGCCGGCATCCGGGGCGCTGGACCAGACGTCGACGGTCGGGCGGGTCAAGGCGGTCGGCAGCAGCGCGCAGTACACCTGGCCCGGCGTCTACTTCGAGGGCCGGTTCCGCGGCACCGGGGTCGGGATCGTCCTCAACGACGCGCAGAACGACTACGTCGTGCAGATCGACGGGGCGACCGTCGCCACCCTGGTCACCCCGGGTCGGACCACCTACTGGGTGCGCAACCTCGCCAACACCGAGCACACCGTACGACTGGCCAAGCGCACCGAGAGCCCGTGGGCCGCCGGCGAGTTCGGTGGTCTGGTCGCCGCCTCCGGCGGTGCGATCCTGGCCAGACCCGCCCCGCGCAGTCGGCAGATCGAGTTCATCGGCGACTCCTGGACCGCCGGGTACGGCAACATGTCGACCACCCGGGACTGCAACAGCAACGGCGGGGTCACCCGCAACTCCAACGCCGACGTCACCTTCGGCGCGCTGACCGCGCAGAGCCTGAACGCCGACTACCAGCTCATCGCCTGGTCCGGCCTCGGCATGGTGCGCAACTACAACGGTGGCGGCACGGACAACTTCCGCACCTACTACGAGACCGATCTCCAGGCCCTGTGGAACAGCACGACGTGGCAGAACCCGGGCACCTGGAAGCCGCAGCTGGTCGTGGTCGGGCTGGGCATCAACGACTTCTCCACCGCCCTCAACCCCGGTGAGCGCTGGTCCACCGTCGACCAGCTCGCCGCCGACTACCGGACCGCCTACCTGGCGTTCATCGACAAGCTGCGCAGCCGGTACGGCCCCGACACGTTCATCGTGCTCACCTACCCCGACCTGTCCCCCACCACGGCGCTCGCCAGCTCAGTCCAGCAGATCGTGCAGACCCGCACCAGCCGGGGCGACACCCGGATCCGCTCGCTCTACTACGACGACAACGCGCTGGGGCTGGACAAGCTCGGTTGCGACTGGCACCCCTCCCGCCGCGACGACCAGCTCCTCGCCGGCGCGCTCACCCGGTTCGTCAACACCCTGCCCCTGACCTGGTGAACCACCCTCCCGGCTGACGCCGGCACGGGCCCACGACGACGGGGCCGGCGATGCGGACCGGTCCGCGTCGCCGGCCCCGTCGTCGCGCACCCGGTGCCCGCCTGGCCGGGCTCCGGACCGGCACGCCTCGGACCCGCTCCGTGGCCACCACCGACCGCCCGCTCGTTGACATCATACGTCATACGGATTACGTTCGTAATCATCGATGAATGTGAACGCCTGTCCCGATCCGGTGACCCACCACCGGCGCGACCGGGTCACCCCACGACCGCCGCCGTCCGCGCCGGGCAGGCGGGCAAGTCACACCCCCCACCACCACGCTGACGTCGAAGGAGTTCCCCTGATGTCGAGACACCGACTCGCGGCCGGCATCGTCGCGGCAGCGGCGACGCTCGCCCTCACGCTGGGCGGTGCCGCGATCACCGCCGGAGCCAGCCCGCCCGCGTACGCCAACGACGTCACCCCGCTCGCGGCGACCGCCGGCTGCGGCAAGGCACCCACGCTGACCAGCGGCAACCGCACCATCTCCAGCGGCGGCCAGAACCGCTCGTACATCCTGCGGATCCCCGACAACTACGACCGCAACCACCCCTACAAGCTGATCTTCGGCTTCCACTGGAACGGTGGCACCGCCAACGACGTCGACTCGGGCGGCACCAGCGGCTATCCCTGGTCGTACTACGGCATCCGGGCGCTGTCGAACAACAGCGCGATCTTCGTCGCACCGCAGGGCATCGGCAACGGCTGGGCCAACAGCGGCGACCGGGACCTGACATTCGTCGACGACATGATGCGCCAGATCGAGTCCGCCCTGTGCGTCGAGACCACCCAGCGGTTCGCCATGGGCTTCAGCTACGGCGGCGGCATGAGCTACGCCATCGCCTGCGCCCGCGCCACCGTCTTCCGCGCCGTCGCCGTCTACTCCGGCGGCCAGCTCAGCGGCTGCAACGGCGGCACCCAGCCGATCGCGTACATCGGCATCCACGGGCTGCGGGACAGCGTGCTCCCCATCGCGACCGGGCGGTCGCTGCGCGACCGGTTCGTCCGCAACAACGGCTGCACCCCGCAGAACCCGCCGGAGCCGGCGCAGGGCAGCCTGACGCACACCATCACCTACTACTCGGGCTGCCGGGCCGGATACCCGGTCGCCTGGGCGCCGTTCGACGGCGGGCACGCCCCCAACGCCGTGGACGGCACCGCCGACCCCTACGCGCCCGGCGAGAAGTCCTGGACCCGACCGGTGGTGTGGAGCTTCTTCACCCAGTTCGACGGCACGACGCCGCCCACCACGCCGCCGCCGACCACTCCCCCGGCCACCCCCACCACTCCCCCCGCGACCCCGACCACGCCACCGCCCGGCGGTAGCGGCTGCTCCGCCACCGTCACGGTGAACCAGTGGACCGGGGGCTTCACCGCCTCCGTACGGGTCACCGCCGGCTCCTCCGGCACCACCGGCTGGACCGTCAGCACGACCCTGCCCGGTGGCGCGAGCGTCACCAACACCTGGAACGCCACCGCCAGCGGCAGCACCGGCACGGTGCGCTTCACCAACGTCAGCTACAACGGCCAGCTCGGTGCCGGCCAGGTGGCGGAATTCGGCTTCCAGGGCAACGGCAGCGGGTCCGGGCTGACACCCACCTGCACCGCCCGCTGACCCGCACCGCCCGCCGGCCGCACCGCCCGCTGACCCGGGCCGCCCGCCGGCCGCACCGCCCGCTGACCCGGGCCGCCCGCTGAACGGACCGGCCGCTGAACGGCTGCGCCACCGGGAAGCGGCAGGCAGGCGACCCGGGGGCGGGGGCACGGGAGTGACGTCCTGTGCCCCCGCCCCCGGGTGTCGTCCACTCCCACCACGGCGGGTCGGCCGACTCGCCGGCAGGAGTCACCCGATCCGCGAATTCGTGCCGGCCGATTGTCGATCCAGCGGTCGGACGGGGCACTTGCTGCCATGATGGCGGACGTGGGAGCTGCGAAAATCAATACACCTGTGGTCTCGCCGCTGGCCGGCGAGCCGATCAAACGTGCCGACGCGGAACGGCTCGCGGGAGTGCTGAAGGCATTCGCCGACCCGGCCCGCCTGCGACTGCTCAGCCTCATCCAGTCCGCCCCGGAGGGCGAGGCGTCCGTCACCGACCTCACCGCGCCGCTCGGCCTGTCCCAGCCGACGGTCAGTCACCACCTGCGCATCCTCACCGAGGCCGGGTTGATCGAACGCGAGAAGCGCGGGGTCTGGGCGTACTACCGCACGGTGCCCACCGCGATCAGCGCGATCGCCGACCTGTTGACCCCGCCCCGCAAACGGGCGACCAGGAAGACCCGCTGACGGCGGGTACCGCAGCGAGCACGATCCCGGTCCGCAGCTCGACGGACCACCCGACCCAGGCCGACCCCGACCGATCCCCGTTCGGTGACGGACCCCCGGTCACACCCGGTCCGCCGCGGCCGGCACCGCAGCCGCGCCCGGGTCCCACCCGTCCGACGACAGGGTCGCGCCGGGATGCGAGCAGGTCGGACACCGGTGATCAAGCCACCGGCGGACGCCACAGGTCGCCCGGCCCCCCGGGAACGGTCCCCCGGACCAGGTGCTCCGGCTCGGTGAGGTGGGCGTAGAGCAGATCCAACACGGCCCGGCTCGCCGCCGGGGAGACACTGAAGACGTGTGACGTCGAGCCCGGGTTGACGAAGATGCCGCCTTGTGCGCCACCAGGGCCGCGCGCACGGCGGCGAGTTCCGCGTCGGTGCCCCGGTCGAGGTCGAGCCCGGCCAGCCGGGCGGCGCAGTGCGGCCCGGGCGGCGTGAGGGCCAACCAGGTCTCAGCCAAGCAGTGGCCCACGCCGTGGAACGAGTGATCGTCCGACCGGGGCCGCCGGGGCGGCGTCCGGCCGGTGAGATGGGGGGTCGCGTCGCAGCGCTCGATCCCGGAAACGGAGCATCCGTCTCCTGCCGCCACATTCATCATATGCGCCGGTCAAGCCGCCCAGATCGTCCCGGATAACGATTTTTGCCCCCGGGGACCGCGCCTACGCTCGACCGGTCCACGCCGGACCGGCCGGCGGGAGAACGGGGAGCACGTGTCCGAGACAGCCCGGCAGATCGCCATCGAACAACAGGTGGTCGACGCGGTGTACGCCCGCCTGGAGGTCATGCGAGCGCAGGCCAGACAGCTGAACGAGGAGGGGCACCGGCGGGCCGGCGGCGGACCGGTCGCCGGCCTGGTCGAGCGGGACGCCATGGTGCTGGGTGCCGCCACCCGGCTGTCCGATCTCGACGACCAGGAAGAGGGCATCGTCTTCGGCCGGCTCGACTTCGACGACGACGAGACGTACCGGATCGGTCGGTTGGGTGTCCGCGACGCCGACCGGGAGCCGCTGGTGGTGGACTGGCGGGCCCCCGCCGCCGCACCGTTCTACCGGGCCACCCCCGGCGAACCGCTCGGGGTCACCCGTCGCCGTGTGATCACCTGCGCCGGGCGTACCGTGGTCGGCCTCGACGACGAGGTGCTGTCGACCACGCCCGTCGACGGGGTGGTCGGCGAGGGTGCCCTGCTCGCGTCGCTGACCCGGGAACGTGGCGCACACATGCGCGACATCGTCTCGACCATCCAACGCGAGCAGGACGAGGCGATCCGGGCACCGACCCACGGGGTCACCCTGATCACCGGCGGTCCGGGGACCGGCAAGACGCAGGTGGCCCTGCACCGGGCCGCCTACCTGCTCTACCGCGACCGGGGCCGGTTCGCCGACGGCCGGGTGCTGGTGGTCGGCCCGTCCACGGTGTTCACCGCCTACATCGGCCGGGTGCTGCCCGGTCTCGGCGAGGACAGCGTCCACCTGCGCGCGATCGGTGAGCTGTTCGACGGTGTCGTGGCGACCCGACGGGACAGCGCCGAGGTGGCCCGCACCAAGGGTGACCTGCGGATGGTACGGGTGCTGACCGACCTGGCCTGGGACACCCCGCCGAACGTGCCGGACCGGCTGTGGGGTCTCGACGCCGACGACCTGGCGCGCGCCCGCCGGGAAATCCGCCGCCGGTGCGAGGCCGCCGGGATCGCCCCCAACGCCGCCCGGCCGCAGGCCGCGACGGTGCTGGCGGAACTGCTGGACGGCCGGGAGGTCCCCGACGCCTTCCTGACCGCCTGGTGGCCGGCACTGACCCCGCAGGACGTCCTCCCCGCCCAGCGGGGCGGATGGTCGGTGGACGACGTCCCGCTGCTCGACGAGCTGGCCGAGATCCTGGGCCGGCCGCCACGGGTCGCCGAGGTCCGGCCCGAGTGGCAGCGCCGGGAACTGGGCAGCGGCACCCGGCTGGCCGAGACCTTCGTGCTCAGCCCGAGCCTCGCCGACGGGTGGCAGCTCTTCGCTCCCGGCCTGGCCACCCCCATGGCGCAGTCCGGGCAGTCGCTGGACAGCGGCCACTGGGGTGCCCAGCGCTGGGCGGCGGCGATCATCCTGCGGGAGGGCCACCAGGTGGTGGGCTGGGTCGACGGCTTCGACCCGTACGGCGAGGAGGGCTACGTTCCGGTGCTGGCCGAGCCGCTGCCGGTGGCCGAGGCCGAGGATCCCGTCGAGGACGCCTACCAGCACGTCATCCTCGACGAGGCGCAGGACCTGTCGCCGATGGAGTGCCGGATGATCGCCAGACGGGCCGAGTACGCCTCGATGACCATCGTGGGCGACCTCGGTCAGGCGACCCATCCGCTGGCCTGCGGCTCGTGGCCGGAGCTGGTGCAACGGCTCGGCAAGCGGACCGCCCGAACGCTGGACCTGCCCACCGGCTACCGGGTGCCCGAGGTCATCGCCGACTTCGCGGCCCGGGCCCTGCCGCCCGGCATCGCCCCGACCCGGTCGTTCCGGCCCGGCGGCAGCCTGGAGATCCGCCGGGTCGACGACCTCGCCGCGGCCGTGGCCGGGGAGACCGGGACCGTCATCGCCCCCGACCACCTGGCCGACGCCCTACACGCGGTCCCGGTCAGCCAGGTCAAGGGCCTGGAGTACGACCGGGTGGTGCTGGTCGAACCCGCCGACATCGTCGCCGCCGAACCCCGGGGCATGAACCGGCTCTACGTCGCCCTGACCCGGGCCGTCGGAGAACTGGTGATCCTGCACAGCAAGCCGCTGCCGGAGCAGCTGAGCCGTCCGGCGGCGCCCACCCCACCCCACCCGGGCACGACCTGACCGGGTCGGCCCCGCCCGTGGGGCCGGCCCGGCGCGGGCCGGCCCCGCGACGCCCCACCGCCGGGTGCTCAGCCGGCCCGGCGCGGTGGCACGCCGGCGGGTGCTCAGCCGGCCCGGCGCGGTGGCACGCCGAGCGCGGCGCACGCCTGCTCGTACATCCGGACCACCTCCCGGCGGATCTCGGCCCGCTCGGTGAGCCGGTGGGCGAACGGAACCCGCACCGGCACCTCGATGTCGTCGAGGGTGACGGCGAAGTCCATCCCGTCGGCGTCCAGCCCGGTCACCCGCGCCCGGCTGGCGTCCGGGCAGCCACCGAGGGTGCGGCAGATCAGCAGCGCGTCCCCGGCGTGGTCGTCGTTCATGTGCCGGCTGACCGCGCGGACGACGTCGGCGTCGAACGGCTGCCCGGTCACGCCACCGCCTCCGTGGCGTCCGGGCCGTCCGGCACGTGCCGGGCCAGGGCCGAGAAGACCGCCATGTTGTGCCGGTACGCCACCAGCACCTCGTCCAGCAGCGCCGCCTCGTCGGCCGCGCTCATCGGCAGGGCGTCCAACCGCGCCCGGTACGCGTCCTTGTACGCCTTCGGCCGGGTGATCTGGTCGAAGGCGTAGAACGCCACTCCGGACCCGTCGGTCAACCCGTACCGCCGGGACACCGCCCGTCCGATGTACAGGCCGCCGGAGAGGTCACCGAGGTAGCGGGTGTAGTGGTGGGCGATGAACCGTACCGGGGAGGTGCCGCAGACGGCCCGGATCCGGTCGGCGTAGGCCACCGTCGCCGGGTTCGGCGCGGTGCGCGACGCCCAGTCCGGGCCGACCAGCCGGCTAAGGTCCGCCTCCAGCGCGGGCAGCCGGGTCAGCGCGTCGTCGACGAACCCACCGGCGAGCGGGTCGTCGCGCATCACCCCGGCGACCGACTCCAACGCCTGGTAGAGGGCGTGGTGCTGGACCACCAGGTCGACGTAGCCGGCGAGGTCCAGCTCACCGGCGACCAGCGCGGAGACGTAGCGCTGGCTCTCGGCGGCGGCGTGGGCGCCCTGGGTGGCGGCCCGCAGCCGGGCCGAGAACGGCATGGGCGGGGTGTCCATCTATTCCTCCGTGAGGGGGGTGTTCCGGGCGGGGCCCCGACGGCGGGGCACGACCAGCGGCAGGCGGGTGTCGGGGTGCGGCACGACCTCGATGTCGTGCCGGTAGACCTCACTGAGCAGGGGCGCGGTCAGCACCGTGTCGGGGGGGCCGGCGGCGCGTACCCGCCCGTCGGCGAGCAGGGTGATCCGGTCCGCGTACGCCCCGGCCAGGGCGAGGTCGTGCAGCACGACCACCACCGCGTCGCCGGCGTCGGCGCGGTCCCGGGCGATCCGCATGACGAGCTCCTGGTGGTGCAGGTCGAGGGCGGCGGTCGGTTCGTCGAGCAGGAGCACCCCGGCCTGCTGGGCCAGCACCCGGGCCAGGGCGGCACGGGCCTGCTCGCCCCCGGACAACGACGGGAAGGGGCGGGCGGCGAACCGGATCACGTCACAGCGTCGCATGGTCTCGGCGACGACCGCATCGTCGTGGGCCTCTTCCGGACGGCCGGCCCAGGGTGCCCGGCCCATCCGGACCACCTCGACCACCGCGAACGGAAAGCTCAGGGTGCTGCGCTGGGTCAGCACCGCCCGGCGCATCGCCAACTCCACGGCCGACCATTCGGCCAGCGGACGACCGTCCACCTCGACGGTCCCGGCAGCGAGCGGCAGGTCACCGCTGACGGCGGCCAGCAGGGTGGACTTGCCGGCGCCGTTCGGGCCGACCAGGGCGTGCAGTTCACCGGCGCGGATGGACAGGTCGACCTGGTCGAGCACCGGTCGGCCGGCGCGCTCGACCCGGACCCCGGTGACCTGGACCCGGGTGCCGCCCGGTGTCGCCGGCGCCGGTGTCCGGGGGGCCGACCGGCGGCCGGTCAGCCGCAGCCGGACCCGTCGGCGGCGGTCCCGTTCCCGGGGGCCGTCCCCGCTCATGCCCAGCCTCCCGCGCGGTCGCGGGTGCGGCGCAGCAGCCAGAAGAAGGCGGGGCCGCCGACGATCGCGGACAGCACCCCCAACGGCAGTTCCTGGTAGTCGACGAGGGTCCGGGCGGCGAGGTCGGCGACGATGACGACGATCGCGCCGCCGAGGGCGCTGGCCGGCAGCAGCAGCCGGTGCCCGGGGCCGGCGACCATCCGGACCAGGTGCGGCACGACCAGGCCGACGAAGCTGATGATGCCGGTGAAGGCGACCGCCGCCGCGCCGAGCAGTGCGGTGACCACGATCATCCGGACCCGTAGCCGTTCCACGTCGACCCCGAGGTGGCGGGCGGACCGTTCACCCAGGGCGAGCAGGTCGAGCCGGCGGGCGTCGGCGAGGGTGGCGAGCAGCCCGACCGCGAGGCAGGGCGCGGCCAGGGCGACCGCCGACCAGTTCGCCTGGGCCAGGCTGCCGAGGTTCCAGAAGGCGATGGCCTGCACGCCCGACTCGTCGGCGACGAACATCAGCAGCCCGATGGCGGCACCGGCGACGGCGTTGACCGCTACCCCGGTGAGCACCAGGGTGACCACCTCGGTCCGGCCGCCGGAGCGGGCCAGCAGGTAGACCAGCCAGGTGGTGGCGAGGCCACCTGCGAACGCGGCGGCGGGCACCGTCCAGCCACCGAGGACGGTGACACCGGTGACGATGGCCAGCGCCGCGCCGACCGCCGCGCCCGCCGAGACGCCGATGACGCCCGGCTCGGCCAGCGGATTGCCGAACACCCCCTGCATCACCGCACCGGCACAGCCGAGCGCGGCGCCGACCACTGCGGCGAGGGCGACCCGGGGGAAGCGGACCAGCCACAGCGCGCTCTCGCCGTGCGGGGCGGCGGGCCGGGGGCCGAGGTCCAGGCCGAGGCGGTGCAGCACCGAGCCGAGCACCTCGGCCGGGGAGACGGCCACCTGCCCCCGGCCGGCGGCGATCAGGGCGACCAGCAGCAGCCCGGCGGTGAGCCCGGCGAGCAGGACCGGTCCGTGACGGCCCCGACGGCGGCGGTCGCGGCCGGCTGCGGTCTCCCCGGTGGCCGGTCGGATGTCGGTGGCGGTCACCGGGGAGTCCGGCAGTGCAGCGCGTCGGCCAGGGCCCGCACCACCCGCCCGGATCGGGTGCCGAAGGTAAGCAGGACGCCGTCGTCCATGTCGACGACCCGACGGGCGGCCCCGGCCGGGGTCTGCCCCACCCCGGGGAGCTTGAGCAGGCCGTCGACGCCGCCGACGGACTTCAGCCCACCGCTCATCACCAGCAGCACGTCCGGGGCCGCGTTGATCAGGCCCTCGCTGGTCAGCGGGCGGAACTTCGCCAGGCCGATCGCGGTGCCGGCGTCCACTCCCCCGGCCGCCTCGATCATCGCGTCGGAGCCGGCGCCCCGCCCGCCGATCAGGTAGACCCCGGCGGTGCCGCGCAGATAGAGGAAGGCGACGCGGGGGGCCGGGCCGTCGGGCACTGCGGCGCGGGCGGCGGCGATCTCGGCCTCGATCCGGGTGACCAGCCGGTCGCCGGCCGCGCCGACGCCGAGCGCCGCCGCGATGGCCCGCACGTGCGCGGGGACGGCGTCGAGGCTCTGCTCGGCGGCGACCAGGACCACCGGGATGCCGGCGGCGCGCAGCTGCCGCAGCGTCTCGGGTGGACCGATGCTGTCGTCGGCGAGGATCACCGTGGGGGCAAGGGCGAGCACCGCCTCGGCGGACAGGTCGTGTCCGGCCGGGGTGACCACCGGCAGGTGCGCGGCGGCGGGGAAGGTGGTGGAGGTGTCCCGGCCGACGACGTTGCCGCCGAGCCCGAGGCTGAACACGATCTCGGCGATCGACCCGTAGAGGTTGACCGGCAGGATGCGGGTGGCATCGGTGACCGTGCTGGCGACGCCGTCGGTGGAGGTGACGGTCACCGGCAGGGCCGGGGTCGGCGGCGGGACCAGCGGGGTGACGTCGGTGTCGGGCAGCGTGGCGGTGACCGGGCCGCAGGACGTCGGTGCGGTCGGCTGCGCCTGCGCCGTCGGGTCGGTGCAGGCGGTCAGGCCACCGACGAGCAGCAGCAGGACGAGCGGCAGCGCGCGTCGGGTCACGACGTGGCCCGGCGACGACGACGGCGCAGGCCGGCGAGCAGCGCCACCCCGAGCACGGGTACGACCAGCACGGCGAGCCACCAGCGTCCGGTGTCGGAGGCGGCGCTGACCCGGGTCACCTGCGCCTGGTCGGTCTGCCCGACCCGGCCCGCCTGGTCGGTCCCGCCACCGGCCCCGGCGGGGACGCTCCCGTCGGCGGTCGCCGCCGGGCCCGCGCCGGTGGGCGCGGCGGCCCCGCCGGTCGGTGCCGCCGCCGGTGGGGTGGTCCGACCGGTGCCGCCGCCGACGCCGGTGGTCGCCGGGGCAGCGGCGGTGGTGGTACGCGCCGGAGTGGGCGCGGCGGCGAAGGTGATCGGCACCCGGACGTCCTGGGAACGGTCGGCGGTGCGGGTGTGGTCGGTCCGGGAGGCGACCACGCACCGGCGGACGGTGCAGTCCACGTCGCCGATGCGGGTGGCCACGGTGAGGCTGACCCGGAACGAGCCTCCGGTGCCGTACGGCACGGCCAGGCCCTCCCCGTAGGAGGGTGGGTTGGAGGAGATCCAGTGCGAGGCGCCGGTGCTGCCGGTGGTGTCGGCTCCGCCGCCGCACGGGCTGGGGGCGACGCCGGCTCCGTTGTCCACGCAGAACGCGACATAGATGCCCTTGGTGACGTCGTATCCGCTGCCGGTGACGGTCACCGTGGCCCCGTTGCGGCCCACCCCGGCGCTCGGGGTGACGGTGAGGGTCTGCCCGGTGGCGCCCCGACCGGTGCCGGCGTGGGCCGACATCGGCAGCAGGCCGACACCGACAGTGATCAGGACGGCGGTCAGGACGGCGCGACGCAGTGCTCGCATCAGGCTCCCCACATGACTGATCGGGCCGGCTGACACACCGACCGTAGCTAAGGTTTGCCTAACCTAAGCGAGAGATCCGCAGTTCACAAGGGGTTCTTCGGGTCAAGATCTTCAACCCACCGCCCACTGTGCTGCGGTAGTTAGGTTTGCCTAACCTCAACCACTGTCCGTATTGGGGACAACAGAGGGAGCAGCATGGTCAGATCCAGCACCGGCACCGGTCGGTGGCGGTCGGCGCGGTGGGCGGCGGTCGCCCTGCTCGGCGCATCGGCCGCACTCGTCGGGGTCAGCCCCGCCCAGGCCGCCGGGGCGGACATCCGCTCCGGCAGCCTGACCTGGGGATTCAAGGCATCGTTCCGCGCCTACCTGAACACCGGCAACGGCAACCCGCCGATCGCGGCCAGCGAGGGCGCCAGCATCAACAGCGACGGCACCTTCACCTTCCCGGCGAAGGGCGGGACGCACGACGCCGGCACCGGGGCCATCGACGCCCGGTACGGCGGGAAGATCGTCTTCTCGTACCCGGCGCACTTCTTCACCATCTCGTTGGCCAACCCGACGGTCGTCGTGACCGGTGGCACCGCCGCCGTCACCGCGGACGTCGACCTCACCACCACGGCGGCCGAGCCGGTCTCGGTCCGCCAGGCCACCATCGCCACCATCGCCGTCACCGACGGCAACCCCGGTGGCAGCGGCGGCACGGTGACCGCGACCGACCTGGCGGCGACGCTGACCGCCGAGGGCGCCTCGGCGTTCAACGGCTTCTACTCCGCCGGCTCCGCACTCGACCCGCTGTCGTTCACCTTCTCCACCGGTGGCGGCGGCGAACCGGCCGGCCCGGCGGTCGGCGTCACCCCGGCCACCGGGCTCGATCCGGCCGGGGCGACGATCACGGTCACCGGCAGCGGTTTCGACCCGGAGGCCAACGGGGCGGCGGGGATCTACGTCTCCTTCGGCCGCAAGGTCGACGAGCACTGGACGAACGCCGGCGTCCTCCAGGTCACCAAGTGGGTCAACAAGTCCAACGAGCCGACCGAGGCCCGCGACCGGCTCAACGCCGACGGCACGTTCCGCACCACCCTGCCGATCAGCGCGGTCTACACCGACCGCACCGGCACGTCCGTCGACTGCACGAAGGTCCAGTGCTATGTGATCACCTTCGCCGCCCGGGGCGCAGCCGACCGGAGCCAGGACACCTTCACCCCGGTGACGTTCAGCCGTACCCCGGCCGGTGGCGGCGACGCCAGCCAGCAGATCACCACCACCGTCACCGGTGGTGCGCTGACCCTCGGCGTGACCGGTTCCTCGGTCGCCCTGCCGGCGGTCAGCAACGGGCAGGTCACCACCGGGGCGCTGAACGCCGCCACCGTGGCCGACCTGCGCGGCACCAACGCCGGCTGGAGCCTGGTCGGGCAGGTCGCCGACTTCGCCTCGGCCAGCGGCGGCACCATCGCCGCGGACAACCTCGGCTGGACGCCGAGCGCCACCGTCGGCGTCGACGGCCTCGCCGGGACCCCCGGCGTGGTCACCCCGGGCGCACCCGCCGCGCCCGGTGCCGGCCTGGGCACGGCACGTGCGCTGTGCACCTCGGCCACCGGCGCGAGCAACGGCACCTTCACCTGTGGCGCCGAACTCCAGCTCGGGGTTCCGGCGTCCGCTGCGGCGGGCGACTACAGCGCGGTGCTGACCCTCACCCTCTCCTGATTCGGCAACACCCCGGTGGGACGGGCTCGCCACCCGCCCCACCGGGCCCGATCACCCTTGCGGAGCCCGGCATGTCCCTGCGTACCACCCTGATCCGGGCGAGCGCCGTGCTCGCCGCCGCGCTGTTCGTGGCGACGGCCCCGCCCGCGCCGGCCCCCGCCGCGCCCGCCCCGTCGCCCGGCCCGGCAGCCGGGGCCGGGGAGACCGGCGCGGCGCGCTGGGCCGTCCAGCCGTCCAGCGCCAAGGGCCCGACCGGGCGCAACTACTTCATCTACGACCTGGCCCCGGGCAGCACCCTGACCGACCACGTCGGCATCACCAACCTCGGCGACCGCCCGGTCACCTTCGACGTGTACGGCACCGACGCCTACACCTCCACCGACGGCGCGTTCGCCCTGCTGCCGGCGGACCGGCCGGCCACCGACGTGGGCTCCTGGATCAGGGTCGACCGGCGCGAATGGACGATTCCGGCGGGCAAGCGGGTCGACATCCCGTTCCGGCTCACCGTGCCGGCCAACGCCACCCCGGGCGACCACACCGGCGGGGTGATCGGTGCCGTCGCCCGGGTCCGGACCACCGCCGACGGGCAGCGGGTGCTGGTCGACCAGCGCCTGGCCGCCCGGGTCTACCTGCGGGTCAACGGCCCGGTCCGGCCGGCCGTCACCGTCGAGGCGGTCGACGTCTCCTACGCCAACCCGGTCAACCCGTTCGCCGGTGGCGACGTGGTGGTCCGCTACCGGCTGCGCAACGACGGCAACGTCCGGCTCGGCGGCAGCGCCACGGTGACCGTACGCGCGCCGTTCGGCAGGGAACAGGCCCGCACCTCCCCCACCGACCTGCCGGAGCTGCTGCCCGGGGCCACCTTCACCGTCACCGAGCGGATCACCGGCGTACCCCCGCTGCTGCGGCTGACCGCCGAGGTCGACATCGCGGCCACCAGCACGGACACCGCCCTGCCGCCGGTGGTCCGTACCGCCGGGGTGTGGGCTGCGCCGTGGCTGCTGCTGGCCCTGCTCGCCGGGGCGGCCGGCTGGGCCGGGCTACGGTGGTGGCGACGGAAGGCCGCTGCCGCCGGTCGACTGTCCACCCCGGACCCCGCCCCCGGTCAGCAGGACCCTGCCGACACCCCGCGACCGGCCGCGACCGCCTCCGCCGCGTCCGGCGCTGCCGCCGGGCCGACCCCGGGTGTCGACGCACGTCCCGACGCCCCGCCCGCCCGATGACCGGGCCGCTGCGTGCCGTCGCCCTGCTGGCCGTGGCCGCCGCGCTGGCTCCGGCCCCGGGACACCCGCCCCGGCCGGCACCCCGGCGGGCGGCGGTCCCGGCGTCACCGTGCCGGCAGGGATGCTGCGGGTCGGGCAGCGGATGCTGGTCGGCCTCGACGGCTGGCCGGCCGGCACAGTGCAGGCCGAGGTGTGCGGCAACGCGGCCCGGCGCGGCGCGCTCGACTGCGCGACCGGGGCCGCCACCCACGGGCAGGTGCCGCCGTCCGGCCGGGCCACCCTGCCGGTGCTGTTGGTCGCCCCGCCGGTGGCCTGCCCGTGCGTGCTGCGGGTCCGGACGCCGACGGGCACGGCCACCGCCGTCGCCGACCTGACGTTGGCCGGGGTGACCGCCCCGGCCGCCGCGCCCATCGCCCCGCCCGAGCTGACCCTGGTGGCGTTGCGTGCCGTCGACCGGTCCGGGCCGCGCGGCTGGTTCGGCCTGCCGGGCGAACTCGCGGTCCGGATCACCGTGCACAACACCGGCCCGCAGGAGATCACCGACCCGGCGTTCGCACTGACCGTCGGGCCACCCGGCCGGGCCCGGACCATCGTGGCCGCCCCGGCGCTGGGCACCATCGCCGCCGGGCAGACCCGGGAGTACCACGTCCCGGTGCCCACCGACGCGGCCCCGTTCGGCCGGTACGAGGTGGACGGCCGGATCGCGGTGCCCGGTCGGCCGCTCGCGTTCACCGTGGCGGCTACCCGGCGGCCCTGGGGTCTCCCGGTCGCCGCCGCCGTCCTCACGGTCGTGCTGCTGCTCACCCGGCCGGCACGACGCCCGACGCCCGACGCGACACCGGCGGATCCAGTCGACGAATAGCCGTTCGCGCAGGGTGCCTGGCCTGGGGTGGGGCCGTGCCCGCCGCCCCCGTACCCGTCGTACCCGGCCCGGATCTCGATTCGACCTTCGCCGCGCTCGGTCGACTGTCGTCCCACCGCCCTGAGGCGACGGGCCCCGCCCCGCCAGAGCCGGCACGCCGGGCGGGACCGACTCCGGTCGCCCGCCGAACGGCGGCTAGCGCGGGCCCGACCCGCTCGTGCGTCGCACCCGGGGCAGAATCTCGCCGGCGAGCCACTCCAACGCCGCATCCAGCAGGCGACCGTCGATCGGCATCCACAGCGAGCACATCGACACCCCCGCATCGCCGAGCCGGACCAGGTCCTCGACGATCGCCTCGGTGCTGGCGTCGGTGCCGCCGAGCAGCCGGCCCGGCGCGGGCCGGACCGCCGGCATTCCCGGCGGTACCAGGAACCCGACCGTGCTGATCTCGATCGTCGCCGGGTCACGTCCCGTGCCGTCGGCCAGTTCCTCGATCCGACGCCGGAAGTAGCGGGCCTCCTCGTGGTCGAGGCCGGAACCGTGCCAGCCCTCCCCGAACCGCAGTGCCCGCCGGATCGCCGCGTCGCTGTGCCCACCCACCCAGACCGGTGGCCCGCCGGACCGGTACGGGAGAACACCGATGCGGGTGTCACGCAGGCCGGCGAACCTGTCGTCCAGGTCTGCGGTGGTGCCGGCCCACAGGGCCTTCATGACCTCCAGGCTCTCGTCGGTCCGCCGGCCACGTAGCCGCAGCGGCACCCCCAGCGCGGTGAACTCCTGCGGGTTCCATCCGGTGCCGACGGCGACCGCCAGCCGCCCCGCCGACACGACGTCCAGCGTCGCGAGCTGGTTGGCCAGCACCACAGGTTGGTAGTAGGGCAGGACCAGAACGCTCGTCGCGATCCCCAGACGGGTCGTCGCCCCGGCGACCGCCGCCAGCAGGACCACCGGGTCGAAGCCGACGCCGTGCGGGTTCTCCAGCACGTGGTTGGCCATCAGGACGTAGTCCAGGCCGATCCGCTCGGCGTCCTGCGCCGCCCGGAGCACGGCGGCACCCGCGTCGCCCGGCCACGCCTGCGGTTCGAGGGAGAGTCCGAATCTCATCGTGACCACTCGTCGGTCACGGTTTCCCCGCCGCAGGCCATCGCCGACCTGGTCGCCAGGAGCTGCCGGGCGAGCCGCCCGCGCAGGTCCTGGAGAGCGGCGATCCGCCGGTCCAGGGCACCGAGCCGGTCGGTGGCGACCCGGAGCGCGTCGGGGCACCGGGGCAGGGTGCTCAACGGCTCGTCGAGGCACCCCTCATCGATCGAGAGCCGGATGTCCTCGATGGTGAGGCCGGAGTCGAGCAGCTCGTGGATGTTCCGGACCCGGACCACCGCCGACTCGTCGTACTCCCGATAACCGTTGGCGGCACGGCCCGGGGCGATCAGGCGCTGCTGCTCGTAGTACCGCACCGAACGGGCGCTGACGCCGCAGCGGCGCGCGAATTCTCCGATCCGCATGTCACTGGTCCCCTTACGCACCCGGCGATGCTAAAACCCTGACATTGATGTCACGGTCAAGTCATCACGTGCGGGCGTCACGGGGCCGACGCCACGCGCGCCGGCCCCGCCGTGGTCGACCTGCTCAGTTACTGAAGAAGGTGCACTGGAACGCCATGTCGTCCACCCGTACGGGGCCGCTGCCACCCAGCAGGGAGACCCGGACGAACACCTGGCTCGGGCCGTTCGCGTAGCTGGCCACGTCGTGCCGCCGCCAGACGGTGTCGGTGATCCGGACGGTGCGCAGCGCGAGGTAGGTCCAGCTCGCCGGATCGATCACCTCGACGTTGAGCACCGCCGGCCCGCTGACCGCCTGGACGAAGAACCCGCCGCCGCAGGTGGTGTTGTGCCCGGCGGTACGCGGCCGTACGGTGAGCAGCTTGCCCACCCCGGACCAGCCGCCGGCCGACGTGGTGAGAATGGCGTTGTTGGCACCGGAGCGGGCCTTCCCCGCGCCCAGCTCGAAGGCTCCGCTCCCGGCGCCGGAGCGGTGGAACTCCCACACCGCTGCCGGGCTGCTCTCGAACCCGTCGGTGTGCTGCCAGAGGTCCGCCTGGGCGGGGCCGACGGCCACGGTGAGGGCCACCGTCGTCGCCATGACGGCCGCGGCGGTGACGCGTGCGGCGCGGGTGAATGCGTTTCTCATCGCGGTCTCCTTGTGCTCGTCGCCGCTCGTCACGGCGCGCCGTAGATGACGACCTGGTACGTGGTGATCGCCTCTCCCACCGGCTGGTGCCAGGTACGGGGCGAGGAGTTGCACTGGCTGCCGTTGCGGTTGGCGTGCGAGTTCAGCCCGTACCCGGTGTTGGTGGCGAAGAGCGGCCCTCCGCTGTCGCCGCCGAGGGTGCAGATGTTGGTCTCGATCATCTGGCGTACGGTGCCGCCCGCGCCGTTGACCGTCACGTTGGTCTTGAGCACGGAGCCGCACCGGAAGCCGGTGGTCCGGCCCGAGTTGCAGACCGACAGCCCGCTCACGGCCGTCGCCCAACCGTGGATGCTGCGGCTGGTGTTGTTCCACAGGTTGATGGTGCCGGTGGCCCAGACCGACGGACCGTTCATCCAGATGAGACCGAAGTCGTTCTCCGGATAGTGGCTCTCCAGCGTCGGCCCGACGTCCTGCCCGTTGGGCAGCGTCCAGTGTGGGAAGCCCTGGGTGCAGTGGCCGGCCGTGATGATGTAGTTGAAGGTGTAGTCGGTGGCGGTGAAGCCGACCGAACAGCCGCCCATCGCGTCCCCGCTGGAGATCCCGACGTTCGGCTGGATCCGGCCGGTGCTGGTCTCGAACCGGACCGCCGAGCCGAACCTGCGCGCCGCCGAGCGTTGCACGGCGTTCCTCGCCCCCGACGCCGGCAGGCTCACCACCACCTGGTTGGTCTGCGGGTCCACCCCCCACGTCGTGTCGGGTTCACTCGCCGCGGCCTCCAGCGCGCGCTGGATGCCCTGGAGTTGCCGTTCGCCGCGGGCGACGAGGCGTGCCTTGGCGCCGGCGGCGGTCACCTTCGCGGCAGCCGCCGCGTCGGTGACCGTGACGACGAGGTTGCCGTCGGACAGGTACGCGCCGCCGGAGCTGGCACCCAGCTCGGTGGTCAACCGGTTGGCGAGTCGCACGTTGGCGTTCTCGACGCTGATCAGCTTCTCGGCGGCCGCACGGCTGATGCCGCGCTGCTCGGCGATCGCCTCGGCCATGTCCGGGGCCCCGCCCGCCCGGCCCCGGTCGGCGACGCCGCCGATGGAAGCCGGGGTTGCCCGGCCGTCGGTGCGGGACAGATCCACCCCGCCCCCGGGCCGGGCCGGACGGTCACCGGCCGGTCCGGCCGCTGCGGCCGTCGGGACGAAGGCCACCGACGTCACGGCGGCGAGTGCCACGGCGAGCAGGGCCCTGCGGCCTGGTCTTCTCAATTCCGGGTAACTGACGGCACGTTCTGACATTCACCGCTCCCATCGCGAGGGGACTGGTCGGCCGGGTCAGGAGCCGAACGCCCCCGGACCGGGACGGCAAGCCTCGCAACAGGCAGCAGGCTGCGAGCGGGATGCTGGACGCGACTGGACACACCCGGACACCGGGCATGAGCCCGAAAAGGCCCCGACCCGGGGACAAACCCGGGTCGGGGCCTTTCGTGTTCGTGTCCACCGCGGCTCGGACCCCGAACCCGCGGATCAGGAGGTCGAAGTTCCCTCGCCCCGCTGCACCGCGCCGACCGGTCGGGCGGGTGTGCGGCCCCGCCCGCCGGTCACGGGCGAGGGGTCAGAAGCGCGCCCAGTCGTCGGCGGCGGGCCGCCACACGTCGATGTTGCGCGGGTCGACCGCCATCCGGCGGGCCCGGTGGGTCTCGTGCTCCTCGGGGGTGAACACCCGGTGCCTGTCGCACAGCTCGTAGCGCGGCCCGTGCCGGGTGTCGTGCATGTAGAAGGCGATCGACGTCGAGGCCGAGTGGTTGACCAGGTCCGAGGCGATCGGGACCTTCTTGTACTGGGCCCGCGCCCGGCCGCGCATCACGTGGTCGAAGCTCTTCATCATGAAGCACAGGTGCGCGACGTAGAACTCGTTGTTGCGCTGGATCGCCAGGCTGTGGTGGTAGCGGTCCTCGCTGCGCAGGAAGACCGTGACGTCGCCGACGTGGTCGGACTCCTGGAAGCCGAGCACCTTGGTGTAGAACGCCAACGTCTCGTCGTACTTGTCGGTGGCGAGGAAGGGGTGCACCAGGTCCAGCGGGCGCAGCTCGATCAGCGGCGGCTCGGCGTACTCCTGGAACTCGGTGAACAGCTCGACGATCAGCCCGTTGGGGTCGCGGACGGCGAAGCCCCGCTGGACCAGGCCCTTGACCCGGTCGGCCAGCTCGAAGACCTCGTGCCCGGCGGCGGTGACCCGCTCGCGCAGGTCGTCGAGGACGGCGTCGTTCTCGACGCTGAACCCGACCGCCGTGGTCCAGGACTCGGTGCGCTGCGGCGCGGCGACCAGCTCGATGCTGTGGTGTTCGAGGTCGGCGCGCAGGAACGCGTACTCGTCGTCGTGCTGCTCCAGTTGCAGCCCGACGTGGTACTGGAGGAACTCGATGGAGGCGGCCAGGTCCGGCACCTCGATCCGGGCGTACTCCATGCCGTAGGGCCCACGGCGGCGGGCGGTGGCCTCGGTGGTCATCTGTGACCCCTCTCGATGGGCTGGGCGTCCCCGGCGGTGGGGAGACTGACGATGGCCTGACGCTCGATGACCGGCCGCCAGCGTTCCCGGACGAACCGCTCGTGCGAGTCGCTGTGCAGGTAGTCGAGCAGGTCCTGCTCGGTGGGGAACTCCACGACGAAGCCGTGGGTCATGCTGGTGTCGCGGGTGCTGACGTTGACCCCGCTGCGCCAGTTACGCATCGCGGGATACCGGCTCGGAAAGGTCTCCAGCTCGGCCAGGACGGACTCGGCCGCGCCGGGCGGCAGGTCGTCGCGGAACCGGAAGACCAGCATGTGGGTGATCATGGCGGCCGGCTCAGAGGATGAAGCTGAGTCGGGCGCCGGGATCCATCGACTCCATCACCGGCACGGCCCGGCGCAGCCGGAACCGCAGCCCGTCCGGGTCGACCTTGAGCACGTGCTCGTACCGGCCGACGTAGGTGTAGGCGCCGTTGTCGCGGTAGCGGTGGATGAGGAAGTTGGCGCTGATCCAGACGGTCTCCGCGCCGGCCTCCAGCAGCAGCACGTTGGAGATCATCCGGTGGGTCCGCGAGTGCGGGTTCTCGGCGTGCGCCTTGCGGCTCTTGAGCCGCTTGACCCGGGCCTGGATCAGCTCGTAGTCGTCGGCGACGAAGTACCCGGCGGTGGTGGCGTCCCAACCGGCCCAGTCGGTGGTCGGCACCTCCAGCCGGCCACCCGGCTCGATCAGGGTGAGCCACTCGTCGAGTCGCCACTCGTCGAGCAGTTGCGCCTCCCGGTAGAGGAAGTCCTCCACCTCGGCCCGGGTCACCTCGCGCGACTCCACCTTGACCACTCCCCCACGGCTCCCGGCCGTCGTTGACAACGCGCTCACTTGCCCGCACCCCCCGCGGCGGGTCCGGCGGCGGGCGTACCGGCCGGCGGGTCGCCGGCCACGCTGGTGCCCGCCCCGACGACCTCGGCCCAGCGCCGCCAGAAGCTGCGCATCGCGCCCTCGTCGATGGAGCGGCCCTGGTTGCCCTGCTTCTCGTTGGCCATGCCCCGGGACATGTCGCTCCAGTCGTGCGCGGGGTCGACCGAGTCGGCGGTCGCGGTGATGCCGCGCTGCACCGCCTCGTACGCCTCGATGTCGTCGGGGGTGGCCAGGCCGCCCGGTCCGACGAAGCTGACCATCGTCTTGATCCGCAGCGCGCGGACCGACTCCGGCTCGCCGACCTCGACGAACTGCCAGGCCCGCACGTCGGTGCGGTCGGCGGCGACGGGTTCGAGCTGCCGGATGGTCAGCGCCTCCAGGTCGAACAGCAGCAGGTTGGGGAAGACGAACAGGATGCGGCTGGCGTCGGCCACCTCGGCGGCGAGTTCGGGGCCGAGGCGGGCCTCCAGCTCGCGGCGCTTGGTGACGGTGCGGGTCTTCTCCTCGTCGCCGAAGCGGGGCTCCCACACCATGCCGATCCGGCCGTTGTGCCCGGTGAGCACGAGCAGCCCGTGGCCGCCGCCGAGGTCGTAGGCGTACTGGTCGTCGTCGGTGACGGCGAAGCCGGTCTCGCGCAGGTAGCCGACGAAGGTGTTGTGGGTGGGGGCGAAGTGGTAGCCGTCCATCGCGTTCTCGACGGCCAGCTTCCAGTTGCCCTTCACGCTGTAGAGCTGCACGCCCGGCAGGGTGGTCATGCCGTGCTCGCCGATCTTGGCGGTCAGCGACATGTAGTGCGCGGCCGGTCCGAGGTGGGTCAGCAGGTCCGGCACGTCCGGGTCGAAGGCGACGAAGACGAAGCCCTCGTGGATCTGGAGCCGGGGCACCTGCCGCAGGGCCATCGAGGCCCTGAAGGCGGGGTCGTCGGGGTACGCGTCGTCACCGGGCAGCGCGGCCAGCTCGCCCGAGTTGCTGAACGCCCAGGCGTGGTAGAAGCACTGGAAGAACTTCGTGTTGCCCTCGCTGTGCCGGCACAGCACGGTGCCCCGGTGGGTGCAGGCGTTGAAGAAGGCCCGCACCTGGCCGTCGGCGTCCCGGCAGAAGATCAGCGGTCGACCGCCGAGGGTACGGGTCTTGAAGTCGCCCGCCTTCGGGATCTCGGTCTCGTGACCGAGATAGAGCCAGGTGTGATTCCAGATCCGGTCGACCTCGGTCCGGAAGACCTCCGGATCGCGGTACGCCGAGCGGTGCACCCGGAACCGCAGCGCCTCCCAGTCCTCGTCGATCATCGCGCCGGTTGCACCGAGCGGACGTACCGGCGTCTGCTGCGCCATCACCTCACCGCCTTCTACGTCATGCGAGACAGCATCTCGCTACACGATGCTGCTACTCCGCCATGGCAACTGTCAAGAGCAGGGAAGACTCCGGCACCGGGTTACTCGCTGTTAATACGAACGCAACACGTACCTGCTGATTCGCCGGCCACGATGCCCCACATCCGACTCGGCCCGGCCGATCCGCCCCACGGCGATCACCGGCCCCGGATGCGGCCCGCGCACCCCGTCGCCGGCCGCCGGCCACCCGCACCGGGCAGCGCCGTCCCGTCGCACCGCCAGCCGGTGTCACCCCTCCCGGAGGATGTCATGCTCCAGCCGCACGATGGCCCGATCGGTGGAACCCACTACCTGCCCAGCACCCCGGACACCTGCCTGTGGGGCCGGCTGCCCAACCGGCGGCACGAACCCGTGCTGCGGGTCGGCTCCGGGGAGACCGTGACCATCGACACGCTCAGCCACGAGGGGATCCTGGAGGACCAGGGGCGCGATCCGGTCGGCTACCTCAAGCAGTTCGACGTACCCAGCGACCGGGTGCTCGCCGACGCCCGCGACCTGGCCGCCTCCGACGTCGCCCACGACTACGACGCCGACGGCCCGCACGTGGTCACCGGCCCGATCGCGGTGGCCGGGGCCGAACCCGGCGACCTGCTCCGGATCGAGGTGCTCGACCTGCTCGTCCGCGCCCCGTACGGCTTCATCAGCAGCCGGCACGGCTACGGCGCGCTGCCCGGGGAGTACCCGCTCACCCCGACCGACACCGGCCCGGACGGCGACGGCCCCCGGGAGTACGGCACCGTCAGCCACTTCACCGAGGTGATCCACCACGGCGGCCGGCTGTTCGGCACCCTGCCGTACGGCGACGGCCGCGCGGCCCGCTTCCCGCTCGCACCGTTCCTCGGCCTGATGGGCGTCGCCGTCGACACCGACGAGCCGGTCCACTCGGTACCACCCGGCGCGTTCGGCGGCAACCTCGACATCAACGAGTTGCAGGTCGGCTCGGCCCTCTACCTGCCGGTGCAGCTGCCCGGGGCGGGTTTCTACGCCGGTGACCCGCACTACGCCCAGGGCGACGGCGAGGTGGCGCTGACCGCCCTGGAGGCACCGCTGCGGGCCACCCTGCGGCTGTCGGTGATCCCCCGTGCGCAGGCCGGCCTGCTGCTCGGTGGGGTCGACGGGCCGTTCGGCGAGACCGCCACCCACTGGCTGCCGGTCGGCCTGCACGCCGACCTCGACGAGGCGATGCGGCGGGCCGTCCGGGCCGCCGTCGACTTCCTCGTCCGCACCCAGGGCATGCCCCCGCAGACCGCCCTGGCCTACCTCAGCGCCGCCGCCGACTTCGAGGTCAGCCAGGTCGTCGACGGGGTGAAGGGCATCCACTGCCTGATCCGCAAGGCCGACTTCCCGGCCCACTTCTGACCGACGGCCCCTGCTGACCGACGGCACGGGTCCCGGCCGGTGGCACCGCGCCACCGGCCGGGACGACCGGGAGGGGTCACCAGCGGGCCCGGGTCACCGCACGGTGCACCGGCGAGGCCCACAGCGGCACCGCCGCCACGCCGTCGCCCCCGACCGGGACAGACCGGGGGCGACGCGCAGCCGGCCGGAGCCGGGCCGCTCCGTCGCCGGAAACAGCACGACGGGCGGCAGGATCAGGGAGAACAGGTCAGGCGGCCGTGGGCACCTCGGCTCGGCGGGGCGCGGCGGCCATCGCCCCCGCCCGGGTGACGGTGACCGCCGCCGCCCGGCTCGCCCACCGGGCCGCCTCGTCGATCGCCGCGCCGTCGAGCAGCGCGTCGGCCAGGGCGGCACAGAAGGTGTCCCCGGCACCGGTGGCGTCCACCGCGTCGACCTGCTCCGCCGGCACCAGCCACTGCCGGTCGGTGGTCACCACCAGCGCGCCGTCGCCGCCGAGGGTCACCACCACCGGCCCCCGGGTGCCCAGCGAGCGGGCCATCGCGGCCAACCCGTCGACCCCGACGTCCGGCGTCGGCGCACCGGCCAGGGCGGCCAGCTCACCCCGGTTGGGCACCAGCACGTCGACCCGGGCCAGGGTCGCCGGGTCGACCGGGCGGGCCGGGGCCGGGTTGAGCACCACCAGGCCCTCCGCCAGGCGTACCGCCTCGGCCACCACCGCGGCGTCGACCTCCTGTTGCAGCAACACCGCCCGCGCCGACCCGAGCAGGTCACGCAGGGGCGCGAGGTGCTCGGGCGCGAGCCACATGTTCGCCCCCGAACTCACCGCGATGGTGCTGTCGCCGTCGGCGGTGACCAGGACGATCGCCTGCCCGGTCGGCCGGGGAGCGCGCAGCACCGACTCGGTGGTCACCCCCTCGGCGGCGATCAGCCCGAGCAGCCAGTCCCCGTCGGCGTCGATGCCGACCGCGCCGACCATCGCCACCCGGCGACCCAGCCGGGCGGCGGCGACCGCCTGGTTGGCGCCCTTGCCGCCGCCGGTACGCCGGTGGTCGGCCGCGCCGAGCACGGTCTGACCGGGGGCGGGCAGCTCGTGCAGCGGCACCACCACGTCCACGTTGAGGCTGCCCACCACGACGATGTCGGTCATCGCGGTCAGCCCTGCCCCGGACGCCAGGCGTGCGGCAGGAAGTCCGCCCGGGGCGGGGCGAAGACGTCCACGTTGATGCACGGGCCCTCGGTCGGTTCGATGTAGTGCTCCGCGCCCCGCGGCACGAGCAGCAGCGAGCCCGGCCCCATCGGGTGCGGCACGCCGTCGACGTAGTAGTTGCACCGGCCGCCGAGGATCAGCACCAACTGGTCGAAGTCGTCGTGGTGGTGCGGGTTGAGGTCCATCCCGACGGCCAGCTCGTGCCAGGCGAAGAGGACCTCGTCGGTGGCGTACACCTTGCGGCGTACCCCGGGCCGGACCTCGGTGGCCGGGATGTCGTCCCAGTTGACCGAGATGCCGTACAGCTGCGGATTGAGCATGTGAACGCGTCCCCTTCTCAGGCGGGTCGGGCAGGTGCGGCGAGCCGACGCAGGCCGGCCCCGAGCAGTTGCAGGTCCGAGCCGACGACGAGGTACCGCGCGTCGGTCAGGCCGCAGCCATCCAGCGTTTCGGCGGAGCGCTCGGCGACCCAACCGCCGAGGGCGACCCCGGTCGCGCGGGCCGCGTCGGCGATGTCCCCGGTGCGCCGCAGCAGCGGCCCCCGGTCGTCGGTGGTCGACAGGCCCAGGCTCACCGCCAGGTCGGTGGTCCCGACGAAGCCGACGTCCACCCCGGTCAGCAGGGCGGGCAGCGGGTCGTCGGTGGTCGCCGTCTCGATCTGCGCCACCAGTACGGGCGGGTGCTCGGCCTCCGCCGCCAGGTACCGGTCGAGGCCGTCACCGCCGTACCCCGCCGACGGGTGCGCCAGGCTGATGCTGCGCCGCCCGTGCGGGGCGTACCGGCTGGCCGCGCGCAGCGCCTCGACGTCGGCCCGGCGACGCACGGTCGACAGCTGCACCCCGACGGCCCCGGCCTCCAGCAGCCGGTTGACCTGGCCGGGGTCGACGGCCGGGACCCGGACCAGCGCCGGCAGGCCGGCCAGGGCGGCGAGCCGGAGCTGGTCGGTGGCGGTGCGCTCGTCCAGCCCGGAGTGCTCCAGGTCGACCACGACGAAGTCGAGGCCGGCGCGGGCGGCCAGGGCGATCACGTCGGCCCCGGGCAGCTTGACGAAGGTGCCGACGAGCTGCCCGCCGTCGCGCAGCGTGCCCCGCAGCCGGGCCCGGGCGGCGTGCACGCCGGTGGGCGGCGTCGTCCCGGCGGACGCCGCCCCCGCTGCTGGCGGCCCGGCGGACGCCGGTGGCGTCGACCCGCCGGACGCCGGTGGCATCGACCCGGCGGACGCCGAACCCGGTGGCGTCGACCCGGCGAACACCTGCGCACGCCCCGGCGGGGTCGGCTCGACGGCGGACATCAGCGGGTCACGCCCCGGTGGCGGGCAGGCCGCGCCACGGCACGGTCGGCACCTGCTCACCGGCGAGCAGTACCACGGCCGGGTCCAGCCGGGGCGCGGTGATCTTGTTGCCGGCGGCGTCGGGCAGCACCGCCTCCTCGGCCTCGGCCAGCACGGTGACGTGGGCCGGGCCGCCCTCGACCAGGCTGCCGTAGCCCTCGGCCTCCAGGCCGGTCAGCCGGGCCGGTGCGGAGGTCACCCGGGGCACCAGCTGCTCCAGGGTCATCCCCATCGCGCGCAACTTGGCCATGCTGGTGACCAGGTCGAACACCGGGCCGCGCCAGTTGCGGGCGCTGGTGTCGGAGGTGACCACGTCGGGCAGGAAGCCCTGCTCGATCGCCGGGCGGGCGACGGCGAAGCTGAGATTGCTCTTGCCGTGGGCGGACTCGAACAGCACCCCGCGCTCCCGGGCGGCGTACACCTCGGGCAGCACGGTGCCGTCGTTGAGGATGCCGTACGGCTTGCCGGTGTAGCAGTGCGCCACGACGTCGCCAGGGCGCAGCAGGGGCAGGATCACCGGCAGCGGCTCCGGCGTCTCCCCGATGTGGATCATGAGCGGCAGGCCGGCCTCGGCGGCGAGCGCCAGGGACCGCTTGAGCAGCGGACGCCAGTCCATCCCGACGACGTCCTCGGAGAGCCGGATCTTGAAACCGCGCACCCGGTGCGGGTTCGCCTCGGCCACCGCCAGCGCGTCCTCCGGGACCAGCGTGCCCGGGTTGATCAGCTCACCGAACCGGAAGTCGATCAGGCCGAGGACCGAGACGTTGAGGAAGTTGACCAGCCGCATCCGGGCCGGGACGGCGACGTACTTCTCGAACGCGGCGAAGGTGGACGCGCCGACCGTGCCGGCGTCGCAGGCGGCGACGACGCCCCGGTGCAGGTGCGCCTCGTCCGGCGGGGCACCGACCTTGGAGACCTCGGCGAAGATGTGGGTGTGCGCCTCGACCAGGCCGGGCAGCACGTACTGCCCGGTGCAGTCGATCACCCGGTCGGCGTCGGCGGCGAGGCCGGGCGCGATCCGGGCCACCCGGTCGCCGGTGACCGCGACGTCGGCTACCCGACTGGCCCCGGTCTCGCCGTCGAACACCTGGCCGCCGGCCAGCACCAGGTCGTATCGGTCGGAATTCTCACTCATGACATCGGGCTCTCTGTGCGAAGCGAGTAGGTCGACGCGCTGACGGCGGCCGGCGCGGGATGGTCCGGGCCCTCGGCACGGAACCGGGTACGCAGGGGCAGCACCCCGGCGACGGTGACCTCGACCTGGTCGCCGGGGCTCAGGAAGCAGCCCCGGTCCTGGCCGGTGCCGGTCGGGGTGCCGGTGAGCACCACGTCACCGGGCTCCAGCACCACGTAACTGGTGATCCAGGCGAGCAGGTCGGGCACCGGGAAGATCAGGTCGGCGGTGCTGGCCTGCTGGCGCAGCTCCCCGTTGACGGTGGTGCGTACCCCGATGGCCTCCCGGTCGGCGACCGCGCCGAGGCCGAGCACCGAGGCGCCCAGGGCGCCGAAGCCGGGGAAGCTCTTGGCCAGGGTGGGGTTGCCGGTGGCGGCCATCACGTCCCGGGCGGTCAGGTCGTTGGCGGCGGTGATCGCGGCGAGGTGCGCCCAGACCTGCCCGGCCGGGGTGTGGTGCATCCGCGTACCGACGACCAGGGCGACCTCACCCTCGTAGTCGGACTGTTCGCTGACCGAGCCGGGCAGCGGCACGGTGTCCCCCGGGCCGGAGCCGGCGCTTGGCGACTTGAGATAGAGCACCGGTCGGGTGGGCAGCGCCCGTCCGGTGGTCCGGGCCTTGCAGTGGTAGTTCAGCCCGACCCCCCACACCGCCCGGGTGCCGGACAGCGGGGCGCGCAGGTCGCCGACGAGGGTCTCCAGCGGCAGCCGCCGCCGGACCCGGGCCTCGACGGCCGGGGTGAAGCCGAGTCCGGCGCGCAGCATGGCCGCCACGTCCGGGTACGGCAGGTCGAGCAGCTCGACGTCGTCACCGACGATCCGGCCCAGCCCGTACCGGGTGACCACCAGGTGCGCGTCGGCGGGCCCCGGGGCGGTCATGCCGCGTCCGAGGAGTGGCCGGGAACGGTGCCGAGCGCCGGGTTGACCAGCGGAGCCAGGTTGTTGACGGCGGCGGCGGCCTCACCGAAGCCGACCGAGATGAGGCGTACCTTGCCGTCGTAGTCGGTGATGTCGCCGGCGGCGAAGACCCGGGGCAGGTTGGTGCGCATCGACCGGTCCACCGCGATGTGCCGGCGACGCATCTCCAGCCCCCACTGCTCCATCGCGCTGAGGTCGGCGATGAAGCCGAGCGCGGCCACCACCGCCTGGGCGGGCAGCGTCTGGCGGCCCTCGCCGCGCACCTCGGCGATCTGCACCGCCTCGATGTGCTGCTCCCCGTCGATCCCGCAGACCTCGTACGGGGTGAGCACCCGCACGGTCGAGTCGTGCAGCTGGGTGACGCTGTGCTCGTGGGCACGGAACTGCGGTCGCCGGTGCACCAGGGTGACGCTGCTGGCGTACGGCTCCAGGGCCAGCGCCCAGTCGACGGCGGAGTCGCCGCCGCCGACCACCACGACCTCCTGCCCGGCGAGTTCCTCGAGCCGGGGTACGAAGTAGCGCAGCCCCCGGCCGAGGTGACCGCTGCCGACCGGCAGCTCGCGGGGGGTGAAGGTGCCGATGCCGGCGGTCAGCAGCACGGCGGCCGCCCGGACCTCGGTGCCGGTGTCGGTGCCGATCAGCACGTGGTCCTCGGCGCAGGTCAGCTCGATGGCGCTCTGCCCGAGCAGGAAGGTCGGCTTGGCGGTGGCGGCCTGGGTGAGCAGGGCGTCGACGAGTTCCTGGCCCCGAACGGCGGGCAGTCCGGCGATGTCGTAGATCGCCTTCTCGGGGTAGAGGGCGGCGATCTGCCCGCCGGCCTCGGGCAGCGAGTCGATCACCGCCACGCTCATCCCGCGGAAGCCGGCGTAGTAGGTGGCGTAGAGCCCGGCCGGGCCGGCGCCGACGATCGCGAGGTCGACCTCGTGCCGCTCGGCCATCAGCTGGCGCTTTCCGCGACGGCCGGGTGGTCGTGGCCGACCCGGCCGATCTTGCGGGCGCCGCCCGGGGTGCCGATCTCGGAGAAGAACTCGGCGTTGATCGGGCCGAACCGGGCCCGGTCGGCGGGCAGGTCGTCGAAGTGGAAGATCGAGGTGACCGGGCAGACCGGCTCGCAGCGCCCGCAGTCGACGCACTCGTCCGGGTTGATGTACATCATCCGGTCGCCCTCGTAGATGCAGTCCACCGGGCATTCCTCGACGCAGGACCGATCCTGTACGTCCACACATTCGTCGGTGACCACGTAGGCCATCGGTCCTCCTGCGGTTGGGTCGGCCGGCCACATCCGAGCCGACGCGGCAGGTCGGGGCGCGCAGCCGATCCGGCGTGCCGGGCCCGTTCCGCGACGTCGCCGGATGCGGGGGCGATGTCGTTTGGTGTCAGGCCACGCTAGAGACCTGGCCCAGAGTATGTCAACATACGAGACGTCATCTTGAATGAAGTCACGCAGGCGGGAGGAACCGGATGGACGACGAGGTGCCGGCGACCCTGCGCCACGCCGCCGAACGGGCGGTCGACGAGGCCACCCTGCTCGACGCCCTGGCGGCGCTCACCGCGCAGCCGACCCCGTACGGCCGGGAACGGGCCACCGCGCACCGCGTCGCCGACTGGGCCGCCACCCGCTGGCCCGAGCTGTCCTGGCGGGTCGACCCGGTGCCGCGCACGGCGACCACGCCGGACAGCGCCAACCTGGTCGGCGGCTCCGACCTCGGCGACCGCCCCGAGTTGTTGATCTACTCGCACCTGGACACCTCGCTGACCGGTGCCACCGACTTCGACGCCCCGATCACCGGCCGACGGACCCCCGCCCCCGCGCTGGAGCTGTCCGGCCCGGCCCGCGAGGTGGTCAGCGGCTTCGGTCTCGGGGTGGCCCGGGCGGCCGCCGCCGCCGCCCTGGTCGGTTACGCCGCCGCCGCCGAGGCCTGCCGGGCCGCCGGCCGGCCGCACCGGCTGACCCTGCTGCTCGCCGCCACCGGCACCCACCGCGACGATCCCACCGCCGGGCCGGACGACGGGGTCGCGCCGGCCCCCACCGTCGGTGGGGTGCTCCACCACCTGGACGACCGGCCACTGCCGGCCGCCGCGATCGTGGCCAAGACCAGCCCGGGCATCCTCACCGCCGAGCCCGGGGCGATGTTCCTGCGGGTACGGCTGACCAGCGGGTTCCATCCCGCCCTGTTCCGGGACACCGCCACGCCCCCCGGCGGGCTGCTCGTCCACCTGGGCGTGCTCGTCGAGGCGCTGGAGGAATTCCGGCAAGCACACCTGGCCCGTCGGGCCGACCCGGACGCACCGGTCGGCGCGGAGTTGGGCATCGGGGCGGTCCGGGCCGGCCAACCGGGCAAACCCGACCTGCTGCCCGGGGTGGTCGACATCCACCTCTACCTGACCACGGTGCCCGGCGACGACCCGCGGCAGATCACCGACGCGCTGCGGGCGACCCTGACCCGGCGGCTGCGCGACACTCCCCTCGCCGGCTGCGGGGTGACGGTGACCGGCCACCCGGCCCACCCGTCCGCCGCCACCGCAGCGGACGCACCGATCTGCCGGCACGCCGGGAAAGCCTGGCTCGCCGCGTTCGGCCGGCCGGCCCCACCGGTGCGCGGCTGGACCGGCTCGACCGACGGGGTGGTGCTGCGGCGACGGGGGGTGCCTACGGTACGGCTGGGGCCACCGGCGCTCCCGCCCGATCCGACCGATCCGCGACGGGAAAGGTATGCGGTGCCGGAACTGATGCGCTTCGCCCGGTTGTACGCCGACATCGCGCTACGCCACCAGCAGGCATCGACAGGCTGACGTGTCATATGCCATGATACTGTCTCACTCTGCGCACAAAGGAATCCAGATGGCGGACGATGCCCCTTCGCCGGTCAAGAGCGCTGATCCCAGCTCACCGGCGATCCAGACCGTGCAGCGCGCGGCGGTCATCCTCAACGCGTTCACGGCGGCACGTCCGCGCCTGAGCCTCAACGAACTCACCGCCAGCCTCGGCACCAGCAAGGCCACCGCGCACCGCTACACCAAGGCGCTGCGGGAGAGCAACCTGCTGCGCTACGACGAGCGGGAGGGACTCTACTCCCTCGGGCCGCAGATCCTGACCCTCTCCGCCGCCGCCCGCGCGGCGATGCCGGTCATCAGCATCGCCGGCCCGCGCATGCAGCAACTGGTCCGCGAGATCGACGAGACCGTCGTGCTCAGCGTCTGGGACGGCGACACCGCCGTGGTGGTCCGCGCCGACGACAACACCGACCGGGTCATCCGGGTCAGCGTGCGCACCGGCTCCCGGCTGTCGCGCACCGAGTCCGCCCAGGGCCGGGTGTTCTGCGCCTTCCTCCCCGAGGCCGACGTCCCGGGGCTGGCCGCCGAGATCGCCGCCTCCGCCGAGCTGCGCCGGGAGGTCGACAAGATCCGACGCACCGGCATCTCGGCCAACACGCCCTCGGCCAACGGGGTCCGCAGCATCGCCGCGCCGATCTTCCGGGGCAGCACCCTGATCGCCGCCATGGCCATCGTCGGCACCACCACCTCGGTGCCCGAGGGCACCGACAGCGCGCTCGCCATCGCCCTGCAACGCGTCGCCGCCCTGGTCACCGCCGAGCTGGGCAGTGGCGGCAACGGCCACCACCCCCCGGTCGGCAGCAACGGTCACCGCTGACGGGCGGGCAGACCCCGGGCGTCAGCTCGCGCCGAGCGCCTCGGACAACTCCCGCGCCACCAGCCGAACGCTGTCCGCCGCAGCCGCCTCCACCGCGCCGGACAGCGTCGTGCTGGTCCCCAGCACGGCCAGGGCAGCCACCACCTGGGTACGCTCGAACACCGGCGCGGCCAGCACGCGTACCCCGAAATCCTCCGGGGAGTTGGCGGCGAAACCGTCCCGGCGGACCTGCTCGACGACCGCCCGCAGCCCCGCCGACAGCCGCAACTGGCGGGCCACCGCAGGCGCCTCGGCGGCCGACAGGTAGGCACAGAACACCCGACCCTGCGCCGAGCGCAGCAGATCCAACGGCGAGCCGGTACGCACACTCAACCGCACGTCACCGCTGGTGTTGTCCATGCAGCGGACCACCGTCGGCACCTCGCCGTTCCACACGCTCAGCACCGAGGTCTGGTTGGTCAGCCGGGTGAGCCGGTCCAGGTACGGCTCGGCGGCGGTGACGATGGGCAGCGCCGCACGGGCGGCGGCCTCCATCGCCAGCACCTGCGGCCCGAGCGTGTAGGTGGCGGTGGCCACGTCGAAGCGCAGCAGGTTGGCCGCCCGCAGCGCGCGGGCGTACCGGTGCGCGGTGGCCCGGCTGATCGCCAGGTCGGCGGTCAACTCAGCCAGGCTGAGCCGGGGCCGCTCGACGGAGAACGCCTGGAGGATCGTGGCGGCCCGCTGCACCGTCTGGATCGCCGGCGCGTCACCGGCCGACTCGTCGACTCCGCCCGTCACCGCGTCACCTCGCACTCGCCGTCCACCGAAAGGCGAACTCTACCGAGCACGGACCGGATCCGGCGACACGGACACCACCGCACGCCGGATCCGGAAGCCGGCTACGCCGGGCCGCCCGCCCCCGAACCGGGGACGGGCGGCGGTTCGGGTGCGCCCGCGAGCTGACGGTGCACCTCGCCGCTGTCCCAGTAGTCGACCCGGTGGGCGATCAGGCCGTCGGCGTCGACCCGGAACCGGAACACGCCACGGATGCGCACCGGTGCCCGGCCGGCCGAGGCCAGCCGGAACGACATCCGGTACGCCACCGCCGCCCGGTCGCCGTCGACCAGCAGCTCCTCCACCTCGTAGCGCAGGTCGACGAACTCGGCCAGGAAGCCGTCGAGCCGGGCCCGGTAGCGGGCCCGGCCGACCACCGTCCGGCCGAGGGCGGCGGTGTGCTCGTTGACGAAGTCGGCGCTGACGCAGCCGGCCACGGCATCGGCGTCGTGGGCGTTCAGCGCCGCCAGATACCGCTGGACGGCGGCGCGGGTGGACGCTGCGGTCAGCTCCCCCACCGACGCCGCACGGTGTCGAAGACCTGCTGGTCGTGGGAGATCTCGATGACGTTGCCGTCGGGGTCCTTCAGCGCGCAGATGTAGCCGACCGGCGGCGGCATCTGGCGCGGCTCCCAGTGCAGGCAACCCAGCTCGCGGGCCCGCCCGGCGATCTCGTCGACGTCCGACCGCTGCGGCACCTCGATGCCGATGTGCGCGAACGGGTGCAGCAGACCGAGCTGGCCGCCCTTGTCCTTGTTGAACGAGACCAGCACCAGCACGAACGGGGTCTCGACCTGCTTGTCGTTGGAGAGCCAGACGCTCTCCCCGTCGGCGTCGGCGAACCGCTCCACGACCACCAGCGGGGTGAGTGTGGTGTAGAACGAGATCGCCTTGTCGAGGTCGCCGGTAGGCAACGCCACATGCGTCCATCGGGCTTGGGTCAGGCCGGTCGCCACTGTTACCTCCACCGTACCGAAATGTCCATCACTATCGCGTTCACCAGCCTATTCACTGTTCGGCGGCGGGGTCGATGTGCCGGGGACACAAAGCCGGCGCGTCCGCTTCGACGCGCCGGGACGGTGCCGGCGGCCGGCCGACGTGCCAGCGTGGGGGCACATCGCGTACGGGAGGTCGATCGGATCATGCAGTACCGCAGACTGGGCGGGACCGGGGTCGAGGTGAGCACCCTCTGCCTCGGCACCATGATGTTCGGCGCCTGGGGCAACACCGACGAGCAGGAGTGCCACCGGATCGTCGCCGAGGCGCTCGACGCCGGGATCAACCTGGTCGACACCGCCGACGTGTACGCCCACGGCGAGTCCGAGGAGATCCTCGGCCGGGCGCTGCGCGGCCGGCGCGACGACGTGGTGCTGGCCACCAAGTTCCACGAGCCGATGGGGGACGACCGTAACCGGCGCGGCAACTCCCGCCGCTGGATCCGGCAGGCGGTGGAGGGCAGCCTGCGCCGGCTGGGCACCGACTGGATCGACCTCTACCAGGTGCACCGGCCCGATCCGCTGACCGACGTCGACGAGACCCTCGGCGCGCTGTCCGACCTGGTCCGGGAGGGCAAGGTACGGATGATCGGCACCTCGGCGTTCCCCGCCGAGCAGATCGTCGAGGCGCAGTGGGTGGCCGAGCGTCGACAGCGGGAACGCTTCACCACCGAACAGCTGGGCTACTCCATCCTGACCCGGGGCGTCGAGGCCGCCGCCCTGCCCACCAGCACCCGGCACCGGCTCGGCGTACTGGTGTTCAGCCCGCTCAACGGCGGCTGGCTGACCGGCAAGTACCGGTCGACGGCCGTACCCGCCGACTCCCGCGCCGGGCGCAACGGCGACCACTTCGACTTCCGCGACGCCGCCGCCCGGGACCGCAAACTCGCCCTGGTCGACGAGCTGGCCACGCTCGCCGACGAGAGCGGCCTCACGCTGATCGAGCTGGCGCTCGGCTTCGTGCTGAGCCACCCGGCGGTCACCAGCGCCATCATCGGGCCGCGCACCCTGACCCAGCTCCGCAGCCAACTGCCCGCCGGGGAGCCCGCCGGGCTGCCGGCCGACGTGCTGGACCGGATCGACGCGCTGGTCCAGCCGGGTCACGACGTCAACCCGGCCGACGCCGGCTACCGGGTGCCGGCGCTGACCGACCCGACCCTGCGCCGCCGCCCCTGACGTCCCCACCGACACCCGCTGGGGCGGTCGGCGGAGGTTGCCGCACGGGCAGTCGGCGGAGCCGCCGCCGGGGCGGTCAGCGAGGCGGTCAGCGGGGTCTGCGCCCCAAGATCGCGCTCGAACCCGGTTGTAGTGGCCTCGCCCGGAGGCCACTACAACCAGGAACTAGCACGATCTTGCCCGTCGGCCACGGGCAGCGGGCAGCCAGCAGCAGCAGTGGGGTCACGTGATCGACTCAGTGTCGCCGATGTTGCGGTGTCGACGGCGCTTCGATACCGCTATATCGGCGAAACAGCGACAGCAAAGGCGACGAGCGAAAAGCAGAGGCGACGGGTGCTCAGATCCACCCCTGCTCCCAGGCGATCGTGGCGGCGGCGGTGCGCGAATCGACGTCCAGTTTCGCCATCGCGGACGAGATGTGGTTGCGGACGGTGCCGTGGGCCAGGCCGAGCTGCCGCGCGATGTTCTTGGTGGGCAGGCCGTCCCGGGTCAGCCTCAGCACGTCGATCTCCCGGGGCGTCAGCGGGCTCTCCTGCTCGGTCAGTGCCGACGCGGCGAGGCGGGCGTCGATGTAGCGCTCCCCGGCGGCGACCGACCGGATGATCCTGGCCAGCTCCGACGCCGGGGTGGACTTCGGCACGAAGCCGTGCACCCCGGCGCTCAGCGCACGCTTCAGCGTCCCCGGTCGGGCATGTCGGGTGACGATGACGGCCTGCGTCGCGACGAGACCCAGCAGTCGTCGGGCGGCGTCGACCCCGTCGAGTCCGGGCATTTCGAGATCGAGCAGGGTCAGGTCGGGCCGGTGGGCGACGGCAGCCGCGACGGCGGCCTCGCCGTCGGCGACGTCCGCGACGACCTCGATGTCGGCCTCCAGGGAGAGCAACGCCACCAGCGCGCCCCGGATGAGTTCCTCGTCGTCGGCGATCACGATCCGGATCACCGGCGGGTCCCCCGTCGTCTCCCCGGCGGGGTCGGCTCCTGCGCAGCGGGCCCCGGCGCGTCGGCGGCGGGCACCGGGATGCGGACGGTCAGCGTGAAGGTGTCGTCCTCGCGGGTGGTCTCGACCGTCCCGCGTTGGGCCGCGACGCGTTGGGTGAGGCCGGCCAGGCCCGTTCCGTCCGGACGCGGCACGCCCGCGGCGTTGTTGGTGACGGTCAGCCGGTACTCCGCCGCGACCCGGACGAGTGCGATGGTGGCTTCGGTCGCCCGGCTGTGTCGGAGCACGTTCGTCACCGCCTCCCTGATCGCGACGGCGAACACCGCGCCGAGGGCCACCGGCAGGTCCGGTGTCCCGATGTGGGCCGCACACCGGATGCCGGCGGAGCGCAGCACCGCCGCCGCGTTGCGCGCCTCCGTCGCGACGGTGACGGTGCGGTAGTCGTTGACGACGGCGCGGGTGTCGTCGAGGGCCACCTGCGCGATCCGGCGGATTTCGGCGATCTCCCCGCCGGCCCGCTCGGGCTGGCCGGGCAGCAGCCGCTCCGCCAGTTCACTCTTCAACGCGATCACCTGGAGGTTGTGGCCCTGGATGTCGTGTAGGTCGGTGGCGAACCGGAGCCGCTCCTGAGCCACCGCCAGATCGGAGGCGAGCCGGCGGGCGTGTTCCAGGCGCAGCACCACCTGCTGCACCCAGACCGCGCTCAGCGGCAGCAGGGTGAACACCGCGAGGGTGCTGAGCACGATGGCGTCGGCGACCGCGTCGGGCGGCGGCCCGACGCGCGACGGGGCCAGCACGCCGACCAGGCCGCCGAGACCGATCACGGCCCAGGAGCCGAGGATCACCGTCGCCCGCCACCGGCCCCGGACCAGACAACTGAGCACCCCACCCGCCGTCGCCAGGGTGAACGCCCACCCCCAGCCGGCGAACGGTGGCACGACGGCCAGCACCCACACCGCGCCGGACAGCGCCAGCAGCACCAGGACGAGCGGATGGCCGGGCGGCACCTCGTCGGGGCCCCGCAGCAGCAGGGGAATCGCGGCTAGCCCGGCCAGGACGGCGGCGGCCGTCGCGACCACCAGGGCGACCGTCCGTGGGCCGCTGGCCACGCCGACCCCGAGCAGCACCTGCACGACGCCACCGATCAGCATGCCCAGCCCCAGCGAGAGCACCGTGAACAGGCGCATCGCCCGCAGGTCGGCGGCCACTCCCGGCGCACCCTGCCAGGTGTCCGTCACCGGCTCAGCGTAGCGACCGGGCCGTCAGGAAAGCCCTGGTCTGCTGGGCGATCTCCGGCGACAGCGTGTGGTGCAGGTAGTGGTCGCCGGTCAGGAGGACCACCTGACCGGTGTCGACGCTCGCCGCCTGCCGCTCGTGCAGGGCGACCCAGTCCGCCACGTCGGTGTCGTTCGACCGGACGAACAGCAGGACGGGCAGCCCCTTCGGGAAGGTCTTCCCGCTGACCGCGGCGAAGTTCGCCGAGACGTGCTCCATCTCGTTCACCATCGTCGGGGCCGCCGCGTTCTTCGCGCTGAGCAACCGCAGCTGCTTCCTCGTCCGCTCGTCGTAGGGCAGGCCCGCGTACGGGTCGTCGGTGATCGCCGCCAGCGCCCGGGTGATGCCGAGCTTGCTCAGGCCGACGATCACCCCGGTGGGGATCGGGTCGTCCCAGCCGGGCTGGTCGGGGACGCTGCTGTCGATACCGACGAAGGCGACGAGTTCGTCGGCGTAGCTGGCGGCGTAGGTCAGCGCGTAGATCCCGGCGATCGAGTGGCCCATCAGCACGTAGCGGTCGATGCCGAGGTGCCGCAGCGCCTCGTGCACCTCCCGGGTGATGTTCGCGGCGGTGCGGTCGGTGTCGGTGGGGTCGCTCAGGCCGGTGCCGAACGGTTCGACCGCGACGACCCGGTAGGTGCTCCGCAGTTCCGTGATCAGCGGCTGGAAGTCGAGCGCGGGGGCGGCGGTGCCGAGGCCGGGCAGCAGCACGATCGTCTCGACACCGTTGCCCTCGACCACCACGTTCATCTGCTTGCCGTCCACGGGCACGAGTTGCCCGTAACGGGTGATCGAGGAGGCTTCCGACTTCGTCGCCACGACGTTCACCACGGCGGTGGTCGCGAGCAGGAGCACCGGCACGGCGACCAGGACACCGAGGGTGGTGAGCACGACTCGCAGGGGCTTACGCATGGGTTCTCATTTCGGATCGGCGGCGCATCCGGATCGCTCCCGTGATGCCTGACCAGCCAATCAAGCGCGCGAGGCGCTGCGGAAGTGTCCTGCTGTCACGACCGGTCGTGACAAAAAGTCATGGTATGCCCCCGGGACCCCCGGGTCCTCGTGATCAACGAGATACGACCACCACGGCGGGCGGGTGCCGACCCGGAAACCCACACGGCGCAGCGACCGCCACCGGAGGAGGGTGGCCGCTGCGCCGTGTGGGCGGACCTGGAGTCGGGGAGTCCCCCGTCAGGTGGTGCCGCGTTGGAACGGTTGGGCCAGCGCCCGGGGTTCGCGGTGGGTGGTGGCGAACACCAGCATCGCCAGCAGGGCCAGCAGGTAGGGCGCGGCGATCAGCAGCTGCGAGTTCATGGTGACCCCCAGCGCCGGCAGCGCCAGCCGCATCGCGTCGGCCAGGCCGAAGACGACACAGCCGATCAGGGTACGGCCCAACCGCCACGCCCCGAAGATGACCGCCGCGATGACCAGGTAACCCCGGCCGGCGGTCATGTTCTGGTTGAACGAGCCGACCTCGCCGACCGCCAGGTAGGCCCCGCCCAGCCCGGCGAGCAGCCCGCACCAGAGCAGCGCCTGTCGCCGTCGCTTGTTGACCTCGATCCCGCTGACGTCGGCGGCCTGCGGGTTCTCCCCCACCGCCCGCAGCTCCAGCCCCCACCGGCTGCGCTCGACCAGCCACCAGGTCAGCGGGATCACCGCGAGCAGCAGATAGACCGGCCAGCGTTGGACGAACAGCATCGGGCCGACGATCGGGATGTCGCGCAGCACGGGGATGTCCACCTGCCAGACCTGGTGGCCGGTGAAGGTGCTCACCGTGATCAGGTAGCTGGTGAGGCCCAGCACGAGCGCGTTGAGCACCAGGCCGACGACGAACGTGTTGATCTGCACCCGGTGCGACAGGATGCCGTGCACGAACGCCACCGCCACCCCGACCAGCGCGCCGGCCACCAGGCCGATGGTGGCGCTGCCGGTGGCGCTGGCGACCGCGATCGAGCCGAACGCCGCGCCGAGCATCATCGCCTCGACGGAGATGTTCAGGGTGCCGGCGCGCTGGGCGACGTACTCCCCGCAGGCGGCGAAGGCCAGGGGCACGGTGAGCCGGGCCCCGCTGGAGAGGATGGTGGCGATGTTGTCGGCGGCGCTCATGCCAACCTGCCTTCCATGGCGTCCTTGGTGCCGGCGGTCCCGGCGTCGCCGGGGTCCGCCGGTGGCGACGCGGCGGCCCGGGGTCCGGGCACCGACGCCGCCGATCCGGCCGGGTCCGACCCGGCAACCGGGTCTACCGGGGACGACCCGGAGGCCGGGTCGGTCGACGCGGCAGCGGCCACCGGAGCCGTCGGGGTGGTGGCGACCGGAGTCGCCGGGGTGGCAGCGGCGGCGGTCGGTGCCGTCGGGGTGGAGGTGGGGGTCGACGGCTCGTCGGCCAGGCGACGTCGGCGCAGCATGCCGATCACCACCGGGGGTGCGACGAAGGCCAGCACCAGCAGCGCCTTGACCACGTCGACCAGGAACGACGGCACGCCGGTGGCGGCCAGGAAGCTGCCGCCGGCCCGCAGCACGCCGAACAGCACCGCCACCGGGATGGCCAGCAGCGGATTGTTCCGGGCCACCAGGGCGACCAGCAGGCCGTCCCAGCCGATGTTGAGCGACATCCCCGGCTGCAACCGGTTGGTGCCGACCGGGCTGGTCAGCAGCAGCGCACCGGCCAGACCGGCCAGCGCCCCGGAGATCGCCAGCGCGATGCCGCCGAGGGCACCGACCCGCACACCCGCGTGCCGGGCCGTCGCCGGGTTGAGGCCGACCATCTTCAACCGGAAACCCCAGCGGGTACGCGCCATCACCAGCGCCAGCACGACCGCCACCATGACGGCCAGCACCAGACCCCCGTTGAGCTGGAGGTTCGGGTATTCGCCCAGGGAGGTGAGCCGGGCGTTCTCGGGCACCGGGTTGGACTGCGGGGACAGCGTGCCCCGGCCGAGCCGGGACTCCTGGAGCAGCCACGGGGTGTTCACCGCGAACGAGATGAGCTGCTGGGCGAGGAACGTCATCAGCATCGTGCTCACCACGATGTTGACGCCCCGGAACCGGTACATCAGGGCGCTGAGCCCGGCCCAGATCCCGGCGCCGACCACCGAGGCGAGCAGCACCAGGACCAGCAGCAGCGGTCCGGGTACGGCCAGCCGCAGGCCGACCCACGCGCCGGCGAGCGCGCCGATCAGCACCTGCCCCTCCTGGCCGATGTTGAAGAAGCCGGAGCGGGCGCTGACGCAGGCCCCGACCGCGACCAGCAGCAGCGGCGCGACATAGAGCAGGGAGGTGGACCAGGCCGCCGGGGAGGCCATGCTGCCCTGGTAGAGAGCCTTGGTCGAGGCGGTCGGCGAGCCGCCGGTGACCGCGATCAGCAGGGCGGACAGGCCGAGCGCGACGCCGATCGTGGCGACGGTGGCGAGGCCGACCTGCCAGCCGCCGGGGCCGGGGTTGAGCCGGCGCAGCAGCCGCTGGCCGGTGCCGTCGATACCGAGGGTGGCCATCAGTGACTCACCCCGCCGACCAGCATGCCGAGCCGCTCGGCGGTGGCCTCGGCGGTGGGGAGCACCCCGACGATCCGGCCGGAGGAGATCACCGCGATCCGGTTGGCCAGGGCCATCACCTCCTCCAACTCTGTGGAGATCAGCAACACCGCCACCCCTTCCGCGGCGGCCTGCCGCAGCCGCACGTACATGTCTTCGATCGCGCCGACGTCCAGCCCGTGGGTGGGTTGGGCGGCGACCAGCGCCTTCGGGCCGGCGGACAGCTCCCGGGCCAGCACCACCCGCTGCTGGTTGCCGCCGGAGAGGCTGCGCAGCGGGGTGTCCGGGGAGGGCGCCACGATGTTGAACTCGGTCATCTGCTGCTGGGCGATCTTGTGCATCCGCCGCCGGCTGAGCACCCCCCGGGTGGTCACTCCGGCGAGGGACTTCATCACCAGGTTCTCGGCGACGCTCATGTCCAGCACCACACCGGAGTGGTGCCGGTCCTCGGGCACGATGCCGAGGCCGGCGTGGTGCAGAGCGCCGGGGCGGACCAGGTCGACCGGCCGGCCGTCGATCTCGACGGTGCCGGAGTCGGGGACGAGCAGCCCGGACAGCAGCTCACCGACGGTGGCCTGACCGTTGCCCTCGACGCCGTACAGGCCGACGATCTCGCCGGGGGCCACGTCGAGGCTGAGCCGGTCCAGCACCGGCAGGCCGCCGATGAGCAGGGTGACCTCCCGCAGCCGCAACGCCGCGGGCTCGTCCTGCGCGGCCGGGCCGGGGGCCGTCGGGGGCACCACCGCCCCGTCGGCCTCGCCGACCGGCGCGGGGCGCTCGACCGGCAGCAGGCCCAGCGCCGCGCTCTCGGACTGCAACGACACCTCCCGGCCGACCATCTGCCGGGCGAGTTGCTGGGCGGTGGTGTCCTTCGTCGCGCCGTGGAACGCCACCGCGCCGCGCCGCAGCACGGTCACCCGGTCGGTGGCCGCCATGATCTCGGCGAGCTTGTGGCTGATCAGGATGACCGCCCGCCGTTCCGCCTGCACCACCCGGCGCAGCACGGTGAACAGCTCCGCCGACTCGGCCTGGGTGAGCACCGACGTCGGCTCGTCCAGGATCAGGATGGACGGGTCACGGCGCAGGCACTTGATCAGCTCGACGCGTTGCCGTTCCCCGGCGGAGAGCCGGTCGACCCGCACGTTCGGGTCGATGGGCAGCCCGTAGCGGCGGGACACCTCCTCGACCTGGGCGCAGGCCGCCGCCCGGTCGATCCGCCCGGTGTCGCCGAGGATGACGTTCTCCCAGACGGTGAGCGGTTCGATCAGGCTGAAGTGCTGGTGCACCATGCCCAGCCCGAGGTCGGCAGCGACCTGCGGACTGTCGATCTCGACCGGTTCGGTGCCGCGCGTGATGGTGCCGGCGTCGCGGTGCACCAACCCGAGCAGGATCTTCATCAGGGTCGACTTTCCGGCCCCGTTCTCGCCGAGCAGGCCGTGGATCTCGCCGGGTCGTACGGCGAGATCCACGGCGTCGCAGGCGACGACCGGACCGTAACGCTTGCTGACTCCGCGCAGGGTGAGAGCCGGCGTCAGCTGGTCGTCAACGTCCACAGTCCGTTTCACCTCGTTGGTCGTCGGGCAGCGGGAATCAGGAGCCGAGCTTGGCGACCGTCGCGGCGGTGTCGGTCTTGCCGCTGGCCACGTCGGCGACGAAGGCGTCCATCTTCTGGGTCTGCTCCGGGGTCGCCTTGCAGATCTTGACGGCCGGGTACGGGTCCTTGCCCAGCTCCCACTTCTTGGTGGTGCCGAGGGTCATCTCACCCTTGGCGAACAGCTCCAGCGCGGCGGCGAAGTACGCGCCCGGGTCGAAGATGACCGAGATGTCGAAGCGCGGGTCGGTCGAGTCACACCGGTCGGTGCCGGGGGTCAGGGTGAGCGCACCGCCGGTGTTGGCCAGCTTGGCGGCGGCGTCGGTGGCCCCACCCAGGTACGGGTAGACGACCTTGACGCCCTGGCTGATCTGCGCCTGGACGGCCTCCCGGGCCTTCGCCGAGTCGTTGAAGTCACCGGTGTAGGTGGTCACCAGGGTCGCGTTCGGCACCACCATCCGGATGCCCGCCTTGTACGCCTTGGCGGCGTTGACCGAGAAGTCGGCCTCCATACCGGTGACGAACCCGGCCTTGGTGGCGTTCTTCTGCTGCATGACCAGGCCGGTGGCGTACCCGGCGGCGAGCATGCTCTGGTTGGGGTCGTCGCTGGACAGCGTCACCCGGGGACTCTGCGGGATGTTCTCCGACGACGGCACGTACCAGGAGGTCTTGGCGCAGACCGGCTCCTCGGAGGCCGGGATGGCGTCCTTGAGCTCGGACGCCCCGAGCGCCACCATGTCCACGCCCTGCTGGCACAGCGCGCGGGCGGCGCTGAGCGCCTCGGTCGGCGGCACGTTGCCGCGCTTGATGACCTGCCAGCCCTTTTCGGTGGCGAACTTCTCGGCACCGATCACGAAGCTCTCGTAGTAGCCGTTGTCGTTGATGTCACCGGGGCTGAGCACCCCGATGACGACCTTGCCGTCGCCGTTGGCATCCGGCTGCCCGGCGGGGGCCGTACCGCTGCTGGCCGAACCGGCCGCCGACGGTGCGGTCGCGTCGTTGCTCGCGCAACCGACCAGGGCGAATCCCAGCGCCCCGGCGAGCAGCGCCGCCGGACCCCGACCAATCCTCATTGTCATGGTGCTTTCCCTTCACGTGGGGTCGGCGCACGGCCCGGCACGGACCGGCGCGCGGAGAACTCGGTCGCTGGCACGGTGGGCCAGCGAGGGGGGATGTCGATGCCGACCCGGCGCAGCAGGGCGGCCCGACGCTGGGCGGCCTCCTCGCGCAGGGCGTCGACGTCGACGGTGGTGATCCGCCGGTCGCGGACCACCAGCCGGCCGTCGACCAGAACGTCCCGGACGGTGTGCCCGGCCGCACCCCAGACGAGCTGGGTGGGCAGGTCACCGCGCGGGGTCCAGGGGATGGTCCGGGTGTCGAGCAGCACCAGGTCGGCGACCTTGCCGACCTCGATGGAGCCGGTCTGCGCCGCCAGCCCGACGGCTGCGGCGCCGTCGACGGTGGCCAGGGCGAAGACCTCGTCGGCGCGCAGCGGGTCGGGAACGCCCCGGTCCCGCTCCAGGCCGGCGAAGAGTCGGGCGGCCCGCCACAGGTCCGGGGTGTCCCCGGCGTTGTGCGAGTCGCAGCCCAGCGCGAGCCGACCGCCGGCCCGGTGCAGCGCGGTGTGCCGGCCGGCCCGGGTGAAACCCTGGCCGAGCCGCAGGTAGGCCCCCGGGCAGGAGGCGACCGCGGTGCCGGTCTCGACGAGCGCGTCGACCTCGGCGTCGTCGAGCCACACCGCGTGGCCGAGCAGCAGCCGGGGGCCCAGCACGCCGAGGTCGGCCAGGTGCCGCACCGGCCGGGCCCGGCCGGCGGCGGCGTAGGCGGCGGCGTCCTCGGGGCCGGGCGACAGGTGCCAGGTCATGCCCACGTCGAGCCGGTCGGCCAGCTCCGCCGCGCCGGTGAACAGCGCGTCGCTGACCAGGTCGTGCCCGACCAGGGTGATCCAGCCGGTGACCAGCGGGTCGCCGGCCAGGGCGGCGACGGTGTCGGCCTGCACGGCGAGGGTGTCGGCGGCCGGCCGGGCGTAGGGCACGTCGGGGGCGTCCCAGCCCCAGCCGCCGACCCGGGCCCGGATGCCGGCGGTACGCAGCCCGGCGGCGACCCGCAGCGGGTGCGCCACCGTGCCGGGCTCCAGCAGGGTGGTGACCCCGTAGCTGAGCGACTCGACGGCGGTGAGGGTGGCCGACAACTCGTCGTCGTCGCCGGTGACCGCGCTGTGCAGCGGCACGATCCAGTCGAAGATCGCCTGCTGGGCCGGGACGTCGTCGGGGATGCTGCTGCGCACCAGCGGGTCGGCGGTGGTGTGCTGGTGGGCGTTGACCAGGCCGGGGACGACCACACAGCCGGTGGCGTCGAGTTCGGGACTGCCCGGGTACGCCGCCCGTAGCGTCGCCGCCGGGCCGATCGCGGCGATCCGGCCGTCGACCACGGCGATCGTGCCACCGGGCACGACCGCCCGGTCGGCCGCCATGGTGACGATCTCGGCGTCGACGATCAGCAGGTCGGCCGGGCGGAGGTCGGCGGTGCCCGCCGTCGGGGTGGTGGTCATGGCCGGACGAGGATCTTGCCGATGAGGTCGCCGGACTCCTGCCGGGCGTACGCCTCGGTCAGGTCGGCCAGCCGGTATTCCGCGCCCCGGACCACCCGCAGGCCACCGGTGAAGTAGGCGTCGAGCATGTCGGCGAAGTCCGCCGGGCTGTACGCCCCGGCCCCGAGCAGCCGCAGCCCGCGCCGGTAGACGTCGGAGAGGGAGAAGCTGACCTGGTCGCCTGTGGTGTTGCCGAGCAGCACGATCCGACCGCCGGTGCGCAGGCTGGCCAGCGAGGTGGCCCAGGTGGCGGTGCCGACGTGGTCGACGGCCAGGTCGACGCCGTGACCGTCGGTGTGCTCGAGCACCCGCTCCACGGTGTGGTCGTCGAGGTCGAGCACGTCCGCGCCGAGGTCCGCGGCGACGGCCCGCTTGGCTTCGGTACGCGCCACGGCGAGCACCCGGGCGCCGGCCCGGCGGGCGAGTTGGATGGCGGCGATGCTGACCGCGCTCGTGGCGGCCTGCACCAGCACCCACTCCCCGGCGCGGACCTCACCGACGCGGTGCACGGCGTGCCAGCCGAGGCTCCACGCGGTGGGCAGCGCGGCGGCGTCGGCGAGGTCGACGTGGGCGGGCACCCGGTGCACGACGGTGGCCGGGACGGTGACGTACTCGGCGAACCCGCCGGGGCGGTTGCCACCGACCACGGCCAGTGTCGGGCAGTAGCCCGGTTGGCCGTTCTTGCAGGTGGCGCAGGCTCCGCAGCCGATGGTCGGGTCGATCAGCACCCGGTCGCCGGGGCGTACCGTGGTGACCTGCGGCCCGACGGCGTCGACCTGCCCGGCGACGTCCATGCCGCCGACGTGGGGCAGGGCGAAGCCGGGGAGCAGGGCGGTGCGCCGCTGGAGCAGGTCGAGGCGGTTGAGGGCGGCGGTGTGCACCCGGACGACCACGTCGCCGGCGCCCGGCTCGGGGTCGGGCAGGTGCCGCAGGCTCAGCACCTCGGGCCCCCCGAAACCGGTCTGGACCATCGCCCGCATCGCAACCTCCCCCATGGTCTACCAGTCAATATGGCGTCTTGCATTGTGATTCTCGTTGCTTGGAGACGTACTCTGCCTGCGGCGCGGCGGCGTGTCAACGGCTTGCCGCAAAAGAGGCGGAACGGTTAACGAAGCAGGTCGTCCAGGCCGTTCACAGGCCACCCACCAGGGGATCAACCGGCCTCGGACGCGGCCAGCAACTCCCGCGCGGCCAACGCCGTACGCAGCACCGCGACCGTCTGCGGATCGAGCGGGTCGACCCCCAACAGCCGCTTGATCAGACCGACCCGGTAGCCCACCGAGTTGCGGTGCAGGTGCAACCGTTCGCTGACCGCCTGCCGGCTGCCCCCGGTCGCCAACCAGCAGTCCAGGGTGCGCAGCAGGTCGTCGCGGTGCGCGATCGGCCCCAGGTGCCGGTGCACGAACCAGCGCAACCGCTCGTCCGGCACGGCCAACAGCACCTGCGCCAGCCCCGCCTGCCCGAACGGCAGCTCGACGCGCTCGTCCGGGGCGCGCAGCAGCAGCCGCAGCAGCCGGTCCGCGTCCCGGAACGATTCCGCCGTCCGGGCCGGCCCGGTCACCAGCGCACCGGCGACCACCCGCACCTGCCCGGCCCCCACGATCTGGTCCAACCGGACCCGCAGCCGGGTCACCTCGCGCTCCACGTCACCGTGCAGCAGGGTCCAGGCCCGCCGCCCCTCGGCCAGCACCGGCCGGTCCAGCCAGCTCAGCGCCGACGCCCAGCGGCGCTGCTGCGCCCCGGTGTAGGCGATCCCGGCGACGGCGTGCGGCTGGTCCAACCGCCAGCCGTGCGCCGCACCCGCCCGCAGCAGCTCGGCCTCCCCGGGTCGCAGTGGCCCGGCCCCGCCGGCAGCGGACGGCCCGGTCTCGCCCGCCTGCGGCAAGCCGGCCTCGCCCGCCCGGAGCAGCCCGGCCCCGCCCCCGGCGGGTCCGGCTGGCGACCCGGTGGGGTCGCCGAGGCCGTCACGCAGGGCCCGCAGCACCGTCGCGGCGTCCCGGACGGCAGGCGGCGGCGACTCGTGCCGGACCGCCTCGATCAACAGTGCGGTGGTCGCGGCCCCCGCCAGCGCCAGTTGCCCGGCCGCGACCGGCTCGGCCAGCAGCAGCGCGCCGAGCCGGCGGGACCCCGCACCCACCGCCACCGCCCGACCGGTCCACCCGTCGACGCAGCGGACCAGGGTCGGCACCCCGTTCCGGCCCGGCCGGTGACCAGGGCGCGGCGCACGTCGTCCGGCGTGGCGGCGCAACGGGGGCCGTCCGCGCCGTCGCTGGCGGCGAGCAGCTCCCCCGATTCGGCCACCAGCCGGCAGGCCGCGCCGGTCCGCTCCGCCACCGCGGCCAGCAGCTCCGGCCAGCCGGCGCCACCGAACGCGAGTTCGGCGAGCCACTGGGCGAACGCGGCCGGCGCCGGCGCGGCGGCGACGGCCAGCCGTGGGCGGGCCGCCGCCAGCTCACCCGATCGGCTCACGCCGACGGTCGGTCGAGCAGCCGGACCGCGACGGCCTTCTCCTGGGTGTACTCGCGCAGCGCCGCGTAGCCGCCGCCCCGGCTGAAGCCGCTCTCCTTCTGCATGTTGAACGGGAAGCCGATCACCCCGGCGTCGTGGAACTGGTTCACCGCGACCTGCCCGGAGCGAACCAGCCCGGCCACCCGCAGCGCCCGGGACACGTCACTGGTCCAGATGCAGGCCAGCAGGCCGAAGTCGGTGCCGTTCATCAGCGCCACCGCCTCGTCGACGCCCCGGAAGCCCTGCACCGCCAGCACCGGGCCGAAGACCTCCTCGCGGACCAGCCGCATGTCCGAGTCGACCTGGTCGAAGACGGTGGGGGCGACGTACCAGCCGTCGTCGAACGCGGCGGTGGCCGGCTCGCCGCCGGTGACCAGCCGGGCCCCGGCGGCCGGGGCCTCGGTCAGGAAGCCCCGGACCCGCTCGTACTGGGCCTGGCTGACCAGCGGGCCCATGTCGAGGTCCTGGTCCCAGGGGCCGGTCCGGACGGCCGCCATGCCGGCGGCGACCCGCTCCACCACCTGCGCCCGGATCGACTCCTCGACCAGCAGCCGGGAACCGGCGTAGCAGTTCTGCCCGGCGTTCTCGGTGATCGACGCGATGATCGCCGGGATCGCCACGTCCAGGTCGGCGTCGGCGAAGACCACGTTCGGGGACTTGCCGCCCAGCTCCAGCTTGACCGGCACCAGGTGCTGCGCGGCGGCCCGCATGACGGCCCGGCCGGTCACCGTCGAGCCGACGAAGCTGATGTGGTCGATGTCGGGGTGCCCGGTGAGCGCGACCCCGGCCTCGGGGCCGAGCCCGGTGACCACGTTGAGCACGCCCGGCGGCAGCCCGGCCCGGCGGCCCAGCTCGGCCAGCGCGAACGGCGACAGCGGCGCGACCTCGGACGGCTTCAGCACCACCGTGTTGCCGGCGGCCAGGGCGGGGGCCACGTTGGCCGCGGTGAGCACGGCCGGCACGTTCCACGGGATGATCACCGCGCAGACGCCGTACGGCTCGGGCCGGGTGTAGCCGAAGTAGTCAGGCGTACGGGTGGGCAGGGTGACGCCGGTGAGCTTGTCCGCGGCCCCGGCGAAGTAGTCGACGATGCCCTGGGTGATGTACATGTTGAGCCGCCCGCCGGAGCGGGGTTTGCCCACGTCACGCGACTCGTACGCGGCGAGTTCCTCGACGTGCTCGCCGATCAGCGCGGCCCAGCGCGAGAGGATCGCGCCGCGCTCGCTGGGCGAGGTGGCCGCCCAGCCGGGGGCGGCCCGCCGGGCGGCGGCGACGGCGTGGTCGACGTCGACCGCGCGGGCGCGGGCCACCGACTGGATGGTCTCCCGGGTGGCGGGATCGAGCACCGGTAGCTCACCGCCGTCGGCGGCGGCGGTCCAGTCGCCGTCGATGAGCTGGCGGGCGGTGGGAATGTCCAGGTCAGCCATGTGCGAATCCTTGACCCTCTACGTTTCGCATGTCAAGATGCAATCTCGCTTTGTGAGTCACTAGGGAGGGCGCGTGCGGATCACAGCGGCGGTGCTGGAGAACGCTGGAGGGCCGTTCACCCTCCAGCAGATCGACCTCGCCGACCCCGGGCCGGACGAGGTGCTGGTCCGGGTGCACAGCGTGGGGATCTGCGCCACCGACCTGGAGTTCGCCAACTTCTTCCCCACCCCGGCGGTGCTCGGCCACGAGGGCAGCGGAGTGGTCGAGCAGGTCGGCGCGCGGGTCACCGGCGTCTCGCCGGGTGACCACGTCGCGATGAGCTTCACCTCCTGCGGCGACTGCCCGCTGTGCCGGGGCGGAAACCCCGCCTACTGCCGCCAGTTCGACGCGGTCAACTTCACCGGCCGGCGACCCGACGGCAGCTCGGCGCTCTCCCGCGACGGGCAGCAGGTCAACGGCCACTTCCTGGGCCAGTCGTCGTTCGCCACCCACGTGGTCGCCCCGGCCCGCGCGGTGGTGCCGATCAGCAAGGAGATCGACCTGGGCGTGGTCGGCCCGTTCGGCTGCGGTTTCGGCACCGGGGCCGGCGCGGTGCTCAACGTGCTGCGCCCGGAGGTCGGCTCCTCGCTCGTCGTCTTCGGCGCGGGCGCCGTCGGCGTCGCGGCGATCCTGGCCGCCCGGGTGGCCGGTTGCGCCGTCGTCGCGGCGGTCGACGTCAACGCCGGCAAGCTCGACACGGCCCGACTGCTCGGCGCGACCCACGGGGTGAACTCCACCGACGGCGACCCCCGCGAGCTGCTGACCGCGATCGCCCCGCACGGCTTCGACGTCGCGATCGACACCACCGGTCGGGAGGACGTGCTGCGCCTGGCCGTCGAGTCGCTCGGCCCGCTCGGCCGCTGCGGCGTGGTCGGGATCGGCCCGAGCGAGCAGATGAGCTTCGAGTGGCGCAGCGTGCTCAACGGCCGCAGCATCACCGGCATCATCGGCGGCAGCAGCCTCCCGCAGGTGTTCCTGCCCAAGCTGCTGGACCTGCACGCCGCCGGCAACTTCCCGGTGGACCGCCTGATCACCCGGTTCCCCTTCACGCAGATCAACGAGGCGGTGGCGGCGCTGCGGTCCGGCGAGGTCGGCAAGGCCGTACTGACCCTCTGACCGGCCGACATCGACGTTTCTGCATCTTATCGTGAAACGTTGTCTCGCTATGTGAGCGACATTACCCTTGGCGTCAGACCCACACCCAGTGGCGCGGCTGGGCAACACCGCGCAGCGTCCCGCACCTGTGGAGCACGTCCCGATGACCGAACAGCAGCGCACCGCCCCGGCCGCCGCGCAGACCGCGACCGCAGACCGGCCCGTCGCGCCCTTCGACCACCACTCGGCCGAGTGCAACACCGACCCGGTGGGTTACTACCGGGAGTTCCGGCAGACCTGCCCGGTGGGCCGGACCGACGCGCACGGCGGCTTCGTCTACACCACCCGGTACGCCGACGTGGTCCGGATCGCCCGCGACGACGACACCTTCTCCTCCGCCCGCGCCACCGCCGGGGGTGACGGCACCGCCATCGTCATCCCCCGGGGCCCCGGCCTGGAGCAGTACCCGATCGAGCTGGACCCGCCCGCCGCGACCGGCTACCGCGACCTGATCAACCCGCTGCTCACCCAGGACGCGGTCGCCGAGCTGGCCCCGATGGTCGCCCGGCACACCACCCGCGTGGTGGACGCCTTCATCGCCGAGGGGTCGGTGGACTTCGTCCGCGACCTGACCAACCCGCTGCCGGCCGCCGTCACCCTCGACTGGCTGGGCTTCCCCGAATCCGACTGGGCCAAGCTCGCCGGCCCGATCCACGACATCTTCGCCGCGCTGCCCGGCAGCGAACGCGCCGTACGCGGGGCCGCCGGCCTGGCCTACCTCGACCAGCGCATCCGCGAGCTGATCGTCGAGCGGCGGGCCGTGCCGACCGGCGACGCGGTGAGCTACCTGGCCGCCCAGCGCCGCCCCGACGGGGAGCTGTTCGCCGCCGACGAGCTGGTCTCGGTGATCGGGCTGCTGATCGCGGGTGGGGTGGACACCACCACCTCGCTGACCGGCTCCACCCTGGTGCACCTGAGCCGGCATCCCGACGACCGGCAACGCCTGATCGAGTCCCCCGACCTGCTGCTCACCGCCACCGACGAGTTCCTGCGGGTGTTCGCCCCGTCGCAGTCGATGGCCCGTACCGTCCGCACCGACACCGAGGTCGGCGGCTGCCCGGTCGCCGCCGGTGAGCGGGTGCTGATCCCCTGGGTCGCGGCGAACCACGACCCCGTCGTCTTCCCCGAGCCCGAGCAGCTCCGGTTGGACCGCGACGCCGCCCGGCACCTGAGCTTCGGCATCGGCAGCCACCGCTGCGCCGGTGCCCACCTGGCCCGGCTGATGTTCCGCGAGATGATCACGCAGGTGCTCACCCGGCTGCCCGACTTCCGGGTGGTGGAGGAGGGCCTCGTCGCCTACCCCACCCGGGGCAACCAGAGCGGTTGGGATGCGATCCCGGCCGTCTTCACCCCGGGTCCCCGCCGCGACGCCGACGCGGCGGGGACCCGGCCCACCGCCAGCCTGACCGGCGACCGGGAACTGGTCATGGCGGCCACCGCCACCGCCACCGACGAGGTGCTGGAGGTATGCCTGGCCGACCCGACCGGCGCGGAACTGCCACCCTGGGCGCCGGGTGCGCACCTGGAGGTGCGGCTGCCGTCCGGGCGGGTCCGGCAGTACTCGCTGTGCGGCGACCCGGCCGACACCCGGCACTACCGGATCGCGGCGCTGCGCGAGCCCGCCGGCCGGGGCGGTTCGGTGGAGCTGCACACGCTGGCCCGAGCGGGCGTCGCCCTCTCGGTACGCGGCCCACGCAACCACTTCCCGCTCGTCGACGCCCCCGCTTACCTCTTCCTCGCCGGGGGCATCGGGATCACCCCGATCCTGGCGATGGCCCGCGAGGCCGACCGCCGGGGCGTGCCGTTCCACCTGGTGTACGGCGGGCGTACCCGCGCCTCGATGGCCTTCGTCGACGAGGTGACGGCGCTGGCCGCAGACCGGGTGACCCTGCTGCCACAGGACGAGGCCGGCCTGCCCGACCTGCGGGCGCTGCTCGACGCCACCGGGCCGGGCACCGCCGTCTACTGCTGCGGACCGACCGGCATGATCGACGCGGTGGAGCGGGTCTGCGCCGAGACGGACCGGTCGGGGCAGTTGCACGTCGAGCGGTTCACCGCCGGTGACGACCTCGAGGTCGCCTTCGACCCGGCGGCGAACACCGAGTTCGAGGTGCACCTGGCGCGGACCGGGGCGACCCTGCGGGTGCCGAGGGACCGCCGGATGATCGACGTGCTGCGCGAGGTCGTGCCGGGCCTGACCTACGACTGCGAGAAGGGCTACTGCGGCGCGTGCGAGACCCGGGTGCTCGCCGGCACACCGGAGCACCGCGACTCGCTGCTCACCGATGAGGAGCGCGCGGCCGGCCGGAGCATGATGATCTGCGTCGGGCGGTGCCACTCGGAGCGGTTGGTGCTGGACCTGTAGGTCCTGCCTGGACGGCCGGCCCGGTCCCGGGGTCGGCCGTCCAGGCGTCCGCCTCCGGGCTGGAGGTCCCGGCCGCACCACGTGGCGCGGCCGGGGCCTCTGATGCGTGCGGCCCGACCGGAGCCGGTGGTCGTCAGGCCGCGTTCGCCAGGGCGTCGAGGATCAGGTCGAGGCCGAAGGTGAACTGTCCGCCGAAGTCGTAGCCGGGCTGCCGGACGTGTTGGGTGGCGAACTCGACCAGGTGCGGGTAGTCGCCCGCCGCGAAACCCGCCATGATCGCATCGGCGACCTCGGTGGCGGAGTCGCCGCCGTCGAACGGCAGTGACGCCTCCTGCAACACGAAACCGAAGACGTACGCGTCGATGACCGCGTAGGCGTGGGCCGTCATCGGCAGTGAGAAGCCCCCGCCCCGCAGCACGCCCAGCATCCTGTCGTGGTGGCGCAGGGTGGCCGGGCCGGGGCTGGTCCGGGTCTCGATCAGGGTCAGCGCCCAGGGGTGCCGGGCGAGGACCGTCCGGGCCGACAGGCAACGCCGGCGCACCTCGGCCCGCCAGTCGCCGCCCGGCGCGGGCAGGTCGATCTCGGCGAAGACCCCGTCGACGAGCGCGTCGAGCAGCTCGTCCTTGTTGCGGATGTAGTGGTAGAGCGACATCGGTTTGGCGTGCAGCGCGGCGGCGAGCGAGCGCATGGTCAGCGCGCCGAGACCGTCTGCGTCGGCGATGGCGACGGCGGCCCGCAGCACCCGCTCCCGGCTGAGCTGCCGCACCGGTTCGCCCACCTGTCGCTCCCCTGACACCCGGTTGACCGCCTGCACCGCCCACCGTACCGTACTAAGTAAGTCGTACTTAGTACGAAGAGCCCTGGAGGCGACGATGTCCCTGCGTGTGGCCGGTCGGTGGGCCGGCGCGTTCTTCCTGGCGGCGTTCGTCGCCTACGGCGCCGGCAGCGCGCTCGCCGGGCACCCGGCCGGGGTGGTGCTGGTGCTGGCCAACTCCGTGCTGGTGGCGGCGATCGGTGCGCTGGCCTTCCGGGCGCTGCGCCGGGTGCACCCGGGCGCCGCCTGGGTCTACCTGGTGGCCCGGGGCGCGGAGGCGTTCCTGCTCGCCGCCGGCATCGTGCTGCGGGACCGGTTCGGCGACGGGGCCGGCGACCTCGCCTACCAGCTGGCCATGCTGGCGCTGGGACTGGGCAGCGTGCCGTTCTGCCTGACCCTGGCCCGGCGGCACTGGCTGCCCCGCTGGCTCGCACTCTGGGGAACCGTCGGCTACGCGCTGCTGGCGGTCGGCGCGGCAGCCGAGCTGGCCGGCATGGCGGTCGGGGTCGCGCTGGCCGTCCCGGGCGGGTTGTTCGAGATCCTCTTCGGCCTGCGGCTGCTCACCCGGGGCTTCACGCCGCCCGGCCCCGCCACTGCCGCCGCCACCGGAGCAGGCACGTTGACCAGCGCCAGCGGTGCAGACGCCCCGGCCACCACCGGCGGTGCAGCCGTGCCGAACAACACCGGCGGAGCAGACGGGGCGGGAGCGGACGGGTCCACGTGCTGGTCGGCTGGGCGCTACGGGCGCCGCTCAGCCGCACCCGGCCCACCGTCGCACTGCTGTCGGCCTGGTGCCGCACCGGGTACGCGGTCGTCCTCGCCGTGGCGCTCACCCACCTGATCGCCGTCGCCGGCCTGCTGCGCGACGGCGCGGGAACCGACCGGCTCGCCGCCGACGGGCCTCCACGACTCACCGACTTCCAGCAGGTCTGGGACCTGGGCCTGCTGCTGTTCGGCGTCCACCTGCTGCTGGTCGGATGGCTGGCCTGGCGGTCGGACACCGTGCCGACCTGGGTGGCGGCGCTGGTGGCGGTCGCCGGTGCGGGCTACCTCGCCGACTCGGTCGGGTCGCTGCTGTCGGCCGACCAGCCGGTGCAGGTCTCCGGGGTCACCTTCGTCGGCGAGGTCGTCCTGATGGGCTGGCTACTCACCTACGCCGCCCGCCACCGCTCCCCCGGTGCCACCCCACCCGACGATGCACCGGGTGCCGACCGCACGGGGACGGCCCGCCGCGCCACGACACTGGGGCGCTGCGGGCCGTCCTGACGAGGGGCCGGTGGGTCAGTTGCCCCACTCGAAGTTGGGCTCGACCGCCTCGGCGATGTGGAACCGGCCGCCCGGCGCGATCTCGCTGCCGCGCTCGGTCACCACGTGCTTGCCGAAGCCGCCCACCAGCGGCCGGCCGACGTCGCGCTTGAGCCACAGCCGCAGCAGGTGCCGGCGGCGCTCCGGCTCCGGGAAGTCGACGTAACCGGTACGCGAGTGCAGGGCGGCGTAGTTCAGCAGCCACTGCACGTCACCGGGCTGGAAGTCCATGTCCAGGGCCAGGCCGGGAGCCTGGGAGACCTCGTCGTAGAGGTGCAGCAGCTCGATCTGCGCCTCGGTGAGGCGGGGCACCTCCGGGTAGTCCTGCGCCGAGAAGATCATCGAGGTGCCGGCGTAGGTGCTGAAGATGCCGTCGACGTAGCTGCAGATCGGCGAGGTGTAGGTGTGGGCCGGGGCGTCCGGGTCCTGCCGGTGCCAGTCCCAGTGCCACGGCTCGAACAGCAGCGGCGCGAGGTCGGGCCGGCGGCGCAGGATCTCGTTGTAGATGGTGGTGCCGCTGACCAGGCTGCTCGCCCCGCCGGCCTTGGCCGCCCGCAGGCACATCAGCGCGACCACGTCGGAGCTGTCGGAGTGGAACGGCAGCCGGTCGCGGACCCGCGACGGCAGGGCCGACGGGTCGTCGAGGGTCTTGTTGGAGGTGGCGATGACGTGGTCGAGCACGTCGCCCATCTGGTTCTGCCCCATCGGCACGCCGAGGTGCAGCCCCATCAGGTAGAAGATCGCCCCGGCGAGGGTGTCGCCGTACTCCTCCGTGCGCAGGCCCCGGACCAGGATGAAGCCACGTCCGCTGTCGAGCTGGCGGGCGCACTCCTCGTTGAGCCCGGCACAGGCCGCCAGCGGGTAGTCGGCGGCGGTCACCGTACGCAGGTCGGGGTTGTCGGCGACGAACTGACGGCCGACGGTCTCCAGCTCGGCGCGCTCGGCGTCACTGAGCTGGTAGACCCATTCGGTCGAGGTACGCAGCTCGTCACCGCGCCAGGCGGACGGGCCGGAGATGGGGGCGAGATCGATTGCGGTGGTCATGATGGTGCGCTCCGAGGGTCGGTTCTGCGGAAAACGGGTCAATGTCCCGGGGCGGCGGTGCCGCCTACCGGGCTGATCAACGACGTGGGCGATCGCCGTGTCCCGGTAGGGAGACGGCGTGCCTGTCCATCAGAACGGGGTCTGCGGGTCCCCGGCGGCGGTCCCGGGGCGCATGCCCTCCCGCGGCGGGTGCACCCGCAACGGCTCCTCGTAGCCGCGCACCAGCAATCCAGAGCCTTGCGGAACTCGGATCATGGCGTTCTCCTGCGGCTGGCGATGATCGGTCCAGGCTAACCAACGCCCACCGCAACGTCAACAGAGACACCATCTCGCAATACGATCTACTCTCGTCCTCGGACGGCCCGTCGCGCCGTACCGCCCCGGGCGACCACCAGCACGCCCAGCAGGACACCCGGCAGCCGGCGACGCGGCACCCGCCGGGTGACGTGGGTCAGCGGCACCGAGACGACCGCGACCGTGACCGCGTAGCCGGTGACGAGCAGCCCCGCGTGCGACACGGACACGTCCAGGTCGGTGGCGACCAGGGGCAGGATGCCCACCGGCAACGTCTCCAGGGCGACGTCGAATGCGGCCACCCCGAGAGCAGTCAAGGGTATCAATGAAAGGGTCCCGTCCCGGGTCGACGGCACCGCCGTCAGCCCCGGGTGCCGGGCGGGCGCACCGCAACTCAGCCGGGCGGACGGGCGTTGAGGCGGGCGGCCTGGCGGATCAGGTGGTCGCGTTCGGCGAGGTGGGCGGCCCGGTCGGCGGCCTCGGCGTACCACCGGGCCGCCGTCGCCCGGTCACCGGCCCGTTCGTGCAGGTACGCCGTCACCGCCGCGTGGCGGGGCACCGACGGGTCCACCGCCGCCAGGGCCGCCAGCCCGGCCCACGCCCCGTCGGCCTCCCCGACGGCCACCGCCCGGTTGAGCCGCACCACCGGGCTGTCGGTCAGCCGCACGAGTTCGTCGTACCACTCGACGATCTGCACCCAGTCGGTCTCCCCGGCGGTGCGCGCGTCGGCGTGCAACGCGGCGATGGCGGCCTGGGCCTGAAACTCACCCAACCGGTCCCGGGCCAGCGCCGCCTGCAGGATGCGTACCCCCTCGGCGATCAGGGCGGTGTCCCACCGGCTGCGGTCCTGCGCCGCGAGCGGGACCAGGCTGCCGTCCGGCGTGGTCCGGGCCGCGCGGCGGGCGTGGTGCAGCAGCATCAGGGCGAGCAGCCCGGCCACCTCGGGGTGGTCGACCATCGCCGCGAGCTGCCGGGTGAGCCGGACCGCCTCGGCGGCGAGGTCGACGTCGCCGGAGTAGCCCTCGTTGAACACCAGGTAGAGCACCCGGAGCACGGTGGCGACGTCGCCCGCCCGGTCGAGGCGTACGCCGGACACGGTGCGCTTGGCCCGGCTGATCCGCTGCGCCATGGTCGCCTCCGGCACCAGGTACGCCCGGGCGATCTGCCGGGTGGTCAGCCCGCCGACGGCACGCAGGGTCAACGCGACCGCCGAGGACGGGGTCAGCGACGGGTGGGCGCACAGGAAGTAGAGCTGGAGCGTGTCGTCCACCCCCGACGCGGGGCCGGGGGCCGGTTCCTCGACGACGAGGTCCTCACGCCGACGCCGGGCGGCGTCCGCCCGGCCCGCGTCGAGGAACCGGTGCCAGGCCACGGTGACCAGCCAGCCCTTCGGGTCCCGGGGCGGGTCGGCCGGCCAGCCGTGGACCGCCTGGACCAGGGCGTCCTGCACGGCGTCCTCGGCCGCCGCGAAGTCGGCCCCGCGCCGGACGAGCACCCCGAGCACCTGCGGGGTGAGCCGGCGCAGCAGGTCACCGTCCACCGGTCAGTCGGTGATGGTCGGCGGCTCGGTCAGGAACGGGCGCAGCTCCAGCCACTCGTGGATCGGTCGCCCGCCCGCCCCCGGGGCGGCCGACAATTCCCCGGCCAGCTCGACGGCACGCTCGTAGCTGTCCACGTCGATCACCATCCAGCCGGCGATGAGATCCTTGGTCTCGGCGAAGGGCCCGTCGGTCACCGCAGGACGCCCCGGCCCGTCGTACCGGACGAACGTCCCCTCGGGGGCGAGCGCCTGCCCGTCGACGAACTCCCCGCTGCCCTCCAGCCGGGCCGCGAAGTCGTTCATGTACTGAATGTGGGCCGTGATCTCCTCGGGCGTCCACTGGTCCATCGGGACGTCGTTGACCGCGGCGGGGCCGCCTCGGTAGTGCTTGAGCAGCAGGTACTTCGCCATCGGGTGTCTCCTCGGTGCCGGTGCGACCACCATTCTGGCCGCATTCACCCCGGGGACGACGCCGGTCCCCCGTTCTCGACATCCCGGCCGGGATTTTTTCCCGGCAGCGGACCGGCGCGGCGACGGCCGTACCGCCCCGCTCACCGCTCCACGAGCTGCCGTACCCGCAGACGTCGGATTCCCGAGACCCGCTCCGTGGGGGCGGACGGTCGGGTGGCGGGCAGACGGACGGTGAAGACCGCCCCCCGGTGCGGCCGGCCCTCGGCCTCGATCGTGCCCCGGTGGCTCGTGACCACCTCCTGGAGCAGGGCCAACCCCAGCCCGAACCGGTGCTCCCCGGCACCCCCGCCACGGTGGAACCGGTCGAAGATGCGCCGCGCGTCGGCCTGGTCGAAGCCGTCCCCGCTGTCCGCGACCACGAACTCGGCGTAGTCGCCGCCACTGCGCAGCGACACGTCGATCCGGCCACCGGGAGGTGTGTGGGCGAGCGCGTTCGCGAGCAGCTCCCCGGCCACCCGGCGCAGCGCCGACTCGACCCCCGGCACCGGCAACGCCTCGCCGGGCAGGTCCGCCGCGACAGTGACCTGGCGTTCGGCGGCCCGGTCCGCCTCGGCGGCGACGGCCGCCCCGACCAGCGCGGTCAGATCCACCGGCGGGTACGCCCGGCGGTCGGCGGGCGCGGCGGCGAGCTGGGCCGAGAGCAGCAGGTCGTCCACGATCTCGCCGAGCCGGCGGGTGCCGCCGATCAACCGGTCGAGATCCTCCAGGCTCGCCGCGCCGCCACCGGTGCGGGCCCGCCGCGCCATCAGCTGGGCGCGGATGTGCACCTGGGCGATCGGGGTACGCAGCTCGTGGCTGGCGTCGGCGATGAACCGCCGTTGCCGGGTCAGCGCCTCCGCCAGTGGCGCGACGGCCCGTCGACCGACGAGCGCACCGGTCAGCACGGCGACGAGCAGCCCGACCGCCGCGGCGAGGCTGAACGCCAGCAGCAGGTGCCGACGGTCGGACAGCTGGAACCGCGCGTCGAACACCGCCTGGACGACCAGACCGTCGTTTCGGGACTCGGTGCGGACGTGGTAGGTCGTGCCGTTGCGGGTGACGGTGGTGACCTCGGTGACACCTGTCGCGGCCACCGACGTCAGCGCACCGGTCAGCGGAAAGCCCGGCGGCGGTGGGTTGAGCCCGGTGTCGGTGATCAGGCCGTTGTAGCGGAAGATCCAGCTGCACGCGGGCGGGCCCGGGATGGTGGCGTGCTGGGTGCCCCACGCCAGCTCCCGGTGGATCTGGGCCTCCTGGCTGCGCACCAGCACGGCGTACGAGATGCCGCCGGCCAACAGCAGCAGGGCACCGATGGCCAGCCCGACCAGCAGGCCGATGCGCAACCGGGCGCGGCGCACCATCGCCTGCTCCACCAGCTCCATCAGAGCGCTCCGAGCCGGTAGCCCAGCCCGTGGACGGTGCGGACGACCGTCCGGCCGAGCTTGCGGCGCAGGTAGTAGACGTAGGTGTCCACCATGGATGCCGCCGCGGTCTCGTCGAAGACCCGGCGGCGCAGCTCCGCCCGGGAGTGCACGAGGTTGGGCCGGGCCGCCAGTACCCGCAGCAGCTCGAACTCCCGGGCCGACAGCGCCACCCGGGTGCCGTCGGCCAGCACCGCGTCGCGGGACGTCAGGTCGAGCAACCCGGCCCCGATGCGCAGCACGGTGGTGGCCTCGGACGCCCGCCGGCACAACGCCCGGATCCGGGCGCTCAGCTCGTCCAGGTCGAAGGGTTTCATCAGGTAGTCGTCGGCACCCGCATCCAGCCCGGCGATCCGGTCGCCCACCGTGCCCAGCGCGGTGAGCATCAGCGCGCGGGCCGGGACCTTCCGCGAACGCAGCCGGGTGACCAGGTCGAGCCCGTCGAGCGCCGGCAGCATCCGGTCGATCACCATCACGTCGTAGGTGCGGGTCAGTCCGAGATGCAGACCCCGCTGGCCGTCCGAGGCGTGGTCGACGAGGAACCCGTCACCGACCAGCGTCTCGGTGAGCAGGCCGGCCAGTTCCTCGTCGTCCTCGACCAACAGCAGACGGTTCGATCCTCCCCCGGGCATGCGTCCACAATCGCACAGAGTAAGGCTAAATAGTGACAGCTATCTTTTTATCATTTCACCACCGCGAGGGTCTGGGGTCGGACAGGGGTTTGCCTACGGGCCTCCCGGTGCTCGATCCAGCTCAGCAACGGAGTCGTCATCATCGTGGTGACCAGCGCCACCACCACCAGCACGGTGAACAACGAGGCGTTCACGATGCCCGCCTCCAACCCGACGTTGAGCGCGATGAGCTGCATCAGACCCCGGGCGTTCATCAACGCGCCCACCCGCAACGCGACACCCTGCGACTCGCCCCGCACCCGGGCCGCCGCCCAGCAGGCACCGAACTTGCCGACGATCGCCACCGTCACGCAGGCCACCGCGAAGAGCAGCACCGGCGCGCTGCCGAGCAGCCCGAACTCCGTCCGCAGCCCCGAATAGGTGAAGAACAGCGGCAGGAAGACCGTCGCGGCGACCGGGGTGAGGGTGTCCACCACCCGGTCGGTGTTGTCGGTGCGGGGCATCACCACCCCCACCGCGAACGCGCCGAAGACCGCGTAGAGCCCGATCTCGTCGGTGTACCAGGCGACCAGGAAGAGCAGGGCCACCGTGCCGAGCACCCGGGCGCCGTCGTTGAGGCGGGGACTGGTCATCAGCGCCGAGGTCACCCGCCGCCCGCAGAGCCAGAGCGCCAGCCCGAACAGGACCGCGCCGCCGGCGGTGACGATCGCCGGCCCCGCCCGGCCGGAGGCGAACGCCAGCACCACGGCCAGCATGATCCAGGCGACCATGTCGTCGAGCGCACCACTGGCCAGGGACAGGGTGCCGTGCCGGGTCCCGGCCTGCCCGCGTTCGGTGATGATCCGGGCCAACATGGGAAAGGCGGTGATGGCCAGCGCCACCCCGACGAACGCTGCCGACACGCCGATCGACGTCCCGCCCGCCCGCATCGGCACCGCGTCCGCAGTCACCAGGACCAGCCCCACCCCCAGCACGAGCGGCGCGGTCACCCCGGCCAACGACACCAGCCCGGCGGTGCCGACGAGACCGGTGACCCGGTGGGCGCTGAACGCGTACCCGGCCTGGAACATGAACAGCACCAGACCGACCTGGCCCACCACGTAGAGGACCGGCAGCAGCGCCGTCGGGAACAGGGCGTCCTTCACCTCCGGCAGGACGAACCCGAGCAGCGACGGGCCGAGCAGCACCCCGGCGAGCATCTCGCTGACCACCGCCGGCTGGCCCACCCGGCCGAGCAGCCAGGCCACCGCCTTGCAGAAGATCAGGATCACCGCGACCGCGATGAAGAACCGTGGAGCCAACTGGGTGGGGGTCACCGGACCGCCTCCTCGAAGTAGCGGGTGCACAAGCGTTGTCGTCGGGCGTCGACGACCATCCAGGCGCCGAACACCAGTTGCCGGACGCTGCGTCCCACGTCGGCCCAGCGGTCCCGCCACCGCATCGCGGCCAGCCGCAGCCGTCCCGGGCCGGGGACACCGGCCGGGGTCAGGTACGCCGGGCCCCGGCTGGGCAGCGACCGGCTGTGCGCGGCCGACGACGCCAGGGCGTACCGGCGCAGCACCTCACGGGTCGCGGCCCGCATCATCACCGGCGCGACCCCGCGCGCCGGGCAGGCCCGGTTGGCGGTGACGCCGTAGGGGATGAAGCGGGCATCCCGGCGGGTCAGCGTCCGCCACCGGTCCGGGTCGAACCGCTCGTCGCCGGCCGGCCCGCTGCGCTGGAACGCCAGGTAGTTGAAGAGCAGCACCGACCCGGCGGGCAGGGTCACCCCGGCGGGCAGCGCGATCGGCGCGGAGGTGATCCGGTGGGCGACCCCGAAGAGCGGATGCAGCCGCAGGGTCTCGTCGATCACCCGGTCCAGGGCGTCGTCGTCGTCGAGGCCCCGCTGGAGATCCGGATGGTTGGCCAGCGCCAGCAGCACGTGCGACATCGCCTCGGACATCTGCACCACCGCCGTGGTGCCGAACGCGCCGTGCAGGTACCAGGCCGTCTCCTCGGCGGTGAACGGCGGCGGCAACGTCACCGGGCAGGTGCCCGCCTCGACCCGCCCGCGCAGGTACCGGGTCAACGGGGCACGCCGGTCCAGGTGCCGCAGGCCGGTGCACTTCAGCGCGGCGGCCACGTCGGCGGCGTTGGCGACGAACAGCGCCCGGACCTCCCTCGGGCACACCTCGCCGAAGATCAGCTCGTGGTAGACCTCCGCCCACACCGGCATCATCAGGTCCCGCAGCCGCACGTGGACCCGCCCCGCCGGCAACTCGTCGAGCACCCGCCGGGTGGCGGCGGTCGCGAGGGCGTCGGCACGCTGCGGGCGCAGGGCGAGCACCCGCCGGGTCACCCCGGCCACCGCCCGGTAACGCTCCCCCGGCTCCAGGTGCTCCTGGTGCATGTGCGGGCCGGGTGACAGCCAGTACCAGAACAGGTCGGACAGGCCGGCGCCCCGGCTGCGCCCGTCCGCCGCCGGATCGGCGTACAGCCGCTCGAAGTCCTCCACGCCGACCAGCGGACCCGGCACCGGGATGCCCTCCCCGCCGTTGACGCGGGCGAAGACCCACTGCCGCAGCCGCACCACCGCCGAGGGCAGCCACCGGGGCAGCGTCCAACCCACCCCGAGCACGACCACCGCGCCCCACACCACCGGCCCGCTCACGCCGACGCTCCCGTGGTGACGAGATCGGCGCTGAGGTCGCCGGGTCGGGCGACGCCGACCAGGGCCAACGCCCGGTCCAGGTCGGCGCGCAGCAGGTCGAGCACGTGCCGTACCCCGGCCGCGCCGGCCACCGCCAGCCCCCACAACACCGGACGGCCGACCAGCACCGCCGTCGCCCCGAGCGCCAACGCGACAAGCACGTCCGTGCCGCGTCGCAGGCCCCCGTCGACCAGGACCGGCAACCGGCCGTCGACCGCCGCCACGACGGCCGGCAACGCGTCCAGGGTGGCCGTCACCCCGTCGAGTTGCCGGCCGCCGTGGTTGGAGACCAACACCCCGTCCACCCCGTGCTCGACGGCCAGCCGGGCGTCCTCGGGGTGCAGCACCCCCTTGAGCAGGATCGGCACGGTGGTGAGCCGGCGCAGCACGGCGACCAGCTCCCAGCCCACCCGGGCGTTCATCTCGATGTCCCGGACCCGGCCGTTCGCGTCACGCATGTTCTCGCAGACCATGCCGGCGGGCAGGTCCACGAAACCGTGCCGCAGGTCGCGCTCGCGCCGACCGAACACGGGCGAGTCGACCGTGACGACCAGGGCCCGGCAGCCGGCGGCCACCGCCCGCCGTACCACGGTGGTGGTGAACTCCAGGTCGGTGTGCGGGTAGAGCTGGAACCACAGCGGCCCGCCGGCCGCCGCGATCTGCTCGACCGGCCGGGTGGCCGCCATGCTGACCACCATGACCGTGCCGGCCTCGGCGGCGGCGCGGGCGGTCGCCACCTCCCCCTCGGGGTGGGCCAGCCGGTGGAACGCGGTCGGTGCGACCAGCACCGGCATCGACAGCGCACTACCGAACAGCGAGATCCGCAGGTCGCGCTCACCGGCACCGCGCAACACCCGGGGCCGCAGCCAACGCCGGCCGAAGGCCGCCTCGTTGGCCCGCAGGGTCCGTTCGTCGTCGGCCCCGCCCGCGAAGAAATCCCAGTGCACCGGGTCGAGCCGACGCCGGGCGGCGGCGGCCACGTCGGCCAGGTTCAACCCCACCTCGTCGGCGGCCGGCACGTCAGTCCCCGGCCCTGCGCAGGCAACGGTCGACGAACGCGGCCAACGGTGTCACGTGCACCTGCGGCCGGTCCCACCGGTTCTCCAGGTTCTCCGCCAGGTGGTGGGTCGCGACGACCTGCCCCGCCCGGTGGTGGCGCACCACCGGATGCAGGTATGCCGCGTCGTGGGCCTGACCGACGACATCCTGGGCCACCCGTTTCACCGTCACGTCGAACGGGTCCACCTGGTCGTGCTCCGGGCCGTACTCCAGGGTGACCACGAAAGCGTCGGAGTAGTCGTGGTCGACGGTACGCAGACCGGCCTCGGCGAAGTACGCCACCGGCACCTCCTCGTGGTAACGCGCGTCGGCGTCGGCGACGGTGACCACGTCGGCGAGGACGTCGAACTGCTGCCACAGCGCGGAGGTGCGGTTGACCCGGGCGATGATCGCGTCGGTGATCGCCGCACCGGTGGCGTCCAGCTTCTCCGCCGGCCACGGCGCATCCGCGTACCGCCGTTCGAGGATCTTGTGCAGGGCCCGCACGGCGTAGCGGAAACCGTGGATGAAACCGTTGGTGGAACGCTTGAAGTCCCGTTCCTGGGTGATGGTGCCGGCGAAGTACAGGCCGGGGACGTTGACCGACTCCCACGCCGGGGTCTGCGCCGGGAAACGGTCCCGGATCGCCAGCTCCGGCCGGCAGGACTCGTCGAAGATCGACGCGTCGAACGCGAACCCGGTGCAGGCGAGCACCCGGTCGTAGCGCAGTTCCTTGGTGACCTCGTCGGCCCGGGAGAACGCGAACGTCACCAGGTAGCCGTCGGCGTCGCGGGTGATCTGCCGGACGGTGCCGTCCAGGATCGCGTTGGCCGACTTGAGCTGGTAGGTGTCGAGGAAGTTGTTGTTCACCGCGCGCAGGTGCCCGACGTAGTGGGTGCGCCAGGCCAACCGCACCGAACTCGGGCCGGCCAGGTGGATCAGCGTGGTGGTCTCCATCAGGCTGTCCGCGGTCTCGAAGGCGGAGTTGCCCTTGCCGATGATCAGCACCTTCTGGTCGAGGTAGTCACGCGGGTCGACGGGCATGTCCGCGTACTGTTCGGCCAGCTCCAGCCCCGGGATGTCCGGCAGGTACGGCCGGGACACCCCGGTGGCGACGACCACCCGCCGGGCCCGGAAGGTCTCCCCGGCGTGCACCTCGAAGACGCCGTCCACCTTGGACACCGAAGTCACCCGGCTGCCGTAACGCACCTTGACCCCGGTCTTCGCAGCGAAGTCCGCCAGGTAACGGACCATCACGTCGGCGTCCGGGAAGTACCGCTCGGTGTACGTGGTGAACCGCAGCGCCGGATCGTCGGTGAGCAGCGAGTTCCAGTCCAGCCGCAGGTTGAACTCCGGGTCGTCGGAGCCGGTGTGCGGCTTGTTGATGGAGATCAGTTGCCGGTGCCGGGGATAGGTGGCGAAGAACGCGCCCGGGATGTCCGCGCCCTCCAGCACCAGGTAGTCGCGCCGGCCGTCGGCCTCCAGCAGGGCCGCCAGTTGCAGGCCGGCCGGCCCGGCCCCGATGATCAGATAGTCAAGCGTCACGACGGCCATCCAGGGTGAGAGGGGTCAACGGAAGTTCGAGCGTGTCCATGACGTCGGCGGCCCGCCGCACGTCACCGTCGAGCGGCCGGTCCGGATCCACCGGGGGGATCGCCTCCACCAACGCCGCCAGCGCTTCGCCGCAGCCCGGCGCGGTGGGCGTCCGGGCACCCACGTACGCGGCCTGTCGCAGCCCCAACGCGAGCGACCCGACGATCAGCCGGAGCAGCCCGGCCTGGTCCCAGACCCGCAGGGCGGCCTGGGTGCCGAGCGGGATGACGTCCTGGTTGTGCAGGTTGGTCGGCAGGCTCTGCATGCTCGCCGGCATGGCGTCCCGGCGGATCTCGGCGATCAGCGCGGTCGAGGCCAACTGCACCCCCTGGAGCCCGTGCTGCTGCCCCGGGCCGGCGGCCAGCATCGGCGGCAGGCCACCGTTGCGGTGCGGGTCGACGAGCAGGTCGAGTTGCCGCTCGGCGAGGTTGCCGACCTGCGCCACCACCATCGACAGCAGGTCGGCGGCGAACGCGGCCGGCTGGCCGAAGAAGTTGCCGCCGTGCACCACGAGATCGTCGTCGGGAAAGAACAGCGGGTTGTCGCTGACGCTGCCCAGGTCGGCGGTGACCACGGCATCGACGTGGCGCAGCGCGTCCTCGGCCGCGCCGAGCAGCTGCGGCGCACACCGGATGCTGTACGGCTCCTGCAACGGGCGCTTGCCCGACGGGACCAGCCCGTCGCTGACCCGCCGCATCCGCACGCCCACGTCGATCGCGCCCGGATGGCCGTACGCGCGCAGCAGCCGGGCGTCGAGGAACTGCGGATCGGCGCCGAGCAGGTCGGCCAGCAGGCAGGTGAGCACCTGCACCGCCCGGTGCGCTGCCCGCGCGGCGGACAACGCCAACGCCGTCGCCGCAGTGGTCAGCGAGGTGCCGTTGACCAGGGCGAGCGCGTCCCGACCGTCCAGCGGCAACGGCTCCAGACCCGCCCGTTGCAACGCCTCGGCCGCCGGCAGGCGTACCCCGTCGAGGTAGGCGTGGCCGCGACCGCGCAGCGCCTGGGCCACCGCCCCCAACGGGATCAGGTCGCCACTCGCGCCGACCGAACCCCACCGCGGCACCGCCGGCACGAAGCTGGTGCCGAGCATCGCCGCCAACGCGTCGACCACGTGCGGGGACACCCCCGACGCGCCCTGGGCCAGCGACCAGGCTCGCACCAGCACCGTCGCCCGGACGATCCCGGGGGCGAGGTCGGGGCCGTGGCCCGCGCCGAGGTGGGCGAGGGTGTTGTCGGCCTGGTCGCGCAGGTCGGCCCGGCCGGCGTACCCGACGAGGGCACCGAAACCGGTGGTGCTGCCGTACACCGCGCGATCCTCACCGAGCACCTCGGACAGGAAGATGCGGGTGTGCGTGACCCGGTCGCGGACCTGCGGCCCGACCACGACCCGGACCGGGTCCCGGGCGGCGCTCAGGTCGGCGATCCGCAGCGGGGCCGCGAGATCTACCTCTGTCGTCATGCGACGGGACCCTAGAGACGAAATCTCAGAACGCTTTGAAATCGGGCCGATACGGTGCGCCGCATGACGCTCGACTACCTGATCATCGGAGCCGGGCCGGCCGGGCTCCAGCTCGCCGCCCTGCTGGAGCGCGACGGCCGTGACCACCTGGTGCTGGAGGCCGGGCCGACGCCGGGGGCGTTCTTCGCCCGTTATCCCCGGCACCGGCAGCTGATCTCGATCAACAAGGTCTGGACCGGTTCCGACGATCCGGAGTTCAACCTGCGCTCCGACTGGAACTCGCTGCTCACCGACGACCCGGCGCTGCTGTTCCGCAACTTCAGCCGGCGCTACTTCCCCGACGCCGACGACATGGTGCGCTACCTGGCCGCCTTCGCGCAGGGGCTGCGGGTCCGGTACGACACCCGGGTCACCCGGATCGCCCGCGACGGCGACCTGTTCACCGTTCAGACCGACGCCGACACCCTGACCGCCCGCCGGGTCGTCGTCGCCACCGGCGTCTCCCAGCTGTACGTGCCGCCGATCGAGGGCGTCGACCTCGCCGAACGCTACGACACCGTCAGCGTCGACCCGGACGACTTCACCAACCAGCGGGTCCTGATCATCGGCAAGGGCAACTCGGCCTTCGAGACCGCCGACGCCCTGGTCGAGACCGCCGCCGTCATCCACGTCGCCGGCCCGCACTCGATCCGGCTGGCCTGGCAGACGCACTACGTCGGGCACCTGCGTGCGGTCAACAACAACTTCCTCGACACCTACCAGCTCAAGTCGCAGAACGCGGTGCTCGACGGCACCGTCGAGCGGATCGCCCGCCGCGACGACGGCGGCTACTGCATCGACTTCCGGTACGCCCGCACCCGCGAGTCGATCCGGCAACTCGACTACGACCGGGTCATCCTGTGCACCGGCTTCCGCTTCGACGCCAGCATCTTCGACCCGTCGGCGCGACCCCGGCTGACCATCAACGACCGCTTCCCCGAGCAGACCTCCAGCTTCGAGTCGGTGAACGTGCCCGGTCTGTACTTCGCCGGCACCCTCACCCAGCAGCGCGACTTCAAGCGCTCCACCAACGGCTTCATCCACGGCTTCCGGTACGGCGTACGCGCCCTGCACCGGATGCTCGCCGCCCGGCACCACGGCACGCCGTGGCCGGCCACCACCCTGGACGCCACCCCGGAAGCGATCACCGACGCGATCATCGCCCGGATCAACCGCACCTCCGCGCTGTGGCAGCAGTTCACCGTCCTCGGCGACGTCGTCGTCATCGCCGACGGCGTCGCGCGCTACCACGAGGAGGTGCCGGTGGCCCACCTGCACGACGGTGGCCTGGGGGCCGAGCCGTTCGCCGTGGTGACCACCCTGGAGTACGGCCCGGACCACGACCAGGTCGACCCGTTCGACATCACCGTCCCCCGGATCGCCGAGAACGACGCCGAACGCGCCCACGACGCCAGCTACCTGCACCCCGTCGTCCGGGTGCACCGGGGCGGGCAGCTCGTCGCCACCCACCACCTCGCCGAGAACCTGGAGAACAACTGGGACCTGCCCGGCGTGCACCAGCAGCCCCTGGCGCTGTTCCTCAAGGGCGTCCTGTCCGATGCCGGCTGAGCACCACAACGACGGCCGTCGCGCGGCGGAGCACCAGCACGCCGACCGCCGCGCGGCTGAGCACCACAACGACGGCCGTCGCGCGGCGGAGCACCAGCACGCCGACCACCGCGCGACGGAGCCCGGCCACCACGGCGGGCACGACCGGGCCGGTCGCGGGTCGGCGGACCGCGACCGGGCCGGTTCCGGCACGGTCGCCGCCGGTGACGAGCGCTGGCCGCAGCCCGTGCTGCGGTTGCTCACCACCGGTGGCGACCGGCCGGTCTTCGAAGACGGCGACCGGATCGTCGGCGCGGCCGAGCTGGCGGACCTGGTCCGGCGGACCGCCAGCGGGCTGCGCGCCGCCGGCATCGGGCCGGGTCGGGCGGTGGCGTTGCGGATCGGGGTCACCCCGGAGGCGCTCGCCGGTGTCCTCGCCGCGTTCACCGTCGGCGCCCGGGTCTCCGGCATCCGGCCCGAGCTGACGCCGGCACAACTCGACCGGCTGCTCGCCAGCGACGACGCGCTGCTCGTCGACGACACCCGGCTCGCCGCGCTGGCGCGGACCCCCGACGACGGCAGCCCGCTGGTCGCCGCCGGCCGGCCCGCCGACATCGCCCGGATCACCTGGACCAGCGGCAGCACCGGCAACCCCAAGGGCTGCGCCCAGACGTACGCGGCGATGGGCGCGGCCTGGGCGGCGTACCCCGAACGGTGGCCGGCGGCGATCGCCGACCTCGCGCCCCGGCTGGGCCGATACCTGGTCTTCGGTTCACTGAGCAGCCAGGTGATGCTGGAGTACGGCATCCTCACCCTCGCCGCCGGGGGCACCCTGGTCGCCGCCCGCCCGCCGGGCTTCCCCGGCATGATCACCCGGCACCGGGCCACCGCGAGCGTGATCACCGTCGGCAAGCTGCACCAGCTCGTCCGCAACCAGCGCACCGACCCGGTCGACCTGAGCAGCCTGCGGGCGCTCGTGGTGTCCGGTTCGCCGCTCACCGCGTCCCGGCTCGCCGAGGCGCTCGACGTGCTCGGGCCGGTGGTCTTCCACGGCTACGGGCAGACCGAGACCGGCATGATCGCGATGGTCACCCCGACCGAGCTGCTGGCCGACCCGGGCCGGCTCGCCTCGGTCGGGCGCGCGCCCGACGTGGTCGACCTGTCCATCCGCGACGCCACCGGCCGACCTGCCGCCGAGGGTGAACTCTTCGTCCGGACCCCGGCGCAGGCCAGCGCCTACTGGGCGGACCCGGCCGAGACCGCCGAGGTGTTCACCGACGGGTGGGTGCGCACCCGCGACCTGGCCCGGTTGGACGCCGACGGCTACCTGCACCTGTCCGGCCGGGTCCGGGACGTCATCATCGTCAACGCCAACCTGGTGTACGCCGGCCCGATCGAACGGGTGCTCGCCGCCGACCCCGCCGTCGCCGAGGCGTACGTCGTCAGCCGTCCCGACGACGTCACCGGCGAGGCGGTGCACGCGTACGTGGTGCCGGCCACCGGGTGCCCGTTGGACGTCGGCCGGCTACGCGACCGGGTCGCGGCGACCCTGGGCGCAGCCGCCGTCCCGACGACGGTCGAGGTGATCGACCGGGTCCCGGTGGGGCCGAGTGGCAAGCCGGACAAGCGCGCCCTGGGCGTGGGCACCGGCTGAGCCGTCGACTACCGCTTCTGCGCGACGAGCAGATATTCGTGGGCCCGGTTGTTGACCAGCGGGTCTCCCCCGGTGACCGGGCGCGGATACAGGTGGATGCGTTCGTCGCCGAGGGTGAGGTGACCCCCGAGCACCCGGCCGACGTCCCACGCCAACGGCACGAACCGGTCGGCGACCCGCCGGTTCTGCACCGCGACCACCGCGTACGCGCCCCGCTTGAGGACCCGGGCCAGCGCGTGGAAGGCATGGTCGAGGGCGGTCAGGTAGGCGGAGTAGTCGCGCAGCGCATAGAACTGACCGTCGACCGGGGAGTCGGTGTCGAGCGCGGTGCCGAAGTAGGGCAGGTCGGTGACGACGAAGTCGACGCTGCGGTCGGGCACCGGGGGCCGGCGGGCGTCACCGCAGATCATCACCTGCTGCGGGTACGCCCCCAGCCGGCGCGACGCCTGCGCGGCCCGGTCCGGGGATATCTCCAGGCCGATGCCCCGCCGACCGGTGACCGAGGCCGCCACCAGGCTGGTCCCCCACCCGGCGAACGGGTCGAACACCAGGTCCCCGGGGTGGGTGAACTCGGTGATCAGCGGCGCGATCTGACTCACCCAGCCGCACTGCCCGGCGGCCTGCGGTGGCGCGTGCCGGGGATCGTCGCCGGTGAGCACCACCCAGCTGGCAACTCCCATCAGTTCTTCTCCCTGACTCGTACGAGCCCGGCGGCAGCACGGCCATCCCCGGGGTCGGTTTCGGTGGAGCCCCCGTCGGGGTCGGTGGTGGTGGGCGGTGGGGTCTCCTGCGCCGGTGCCGGCTGCGGTCGGAGCGCCTCCGGCGGCAGGTGGGGTTCGAGGCGCAACACGCCGACGGCGGCGACCACCACACCCACCGCCAGCACCAGCCACATGCCGGTCGGCGACAGCGACAGCAAACCGGTCAGCACCGCCGGCGCCAACGCGCCCGGCACCGCCCAGGACAGCTGGTAGACGGCCAGGTGCCGACCCCGGGTCTGCGCGGGGGCGGCGTTGACCACCAACGCCGACGCGGTCGCCCCGTGCAGGAGTTCCCCGACGGTGAACAGCCCGGTCGCGGCGAAGACGCCCGCCAGCAGGACCGCACCTCCGGCCGTCGCCCCGAGCACCGCGAACGACACGAACGACAACCCGAAGATGCCGGCGCCGGCCGCCACGGCCCGGGACCGGCGGAACCGGGTCAGCGCCCGGGTGACGGGGATCTGCGCCACCGCGATGCCGATGGTGTTCACCGCGTAGAGCGCGCCGACGAGCGAGGCCGGCTGCCCCAGGTGCAGGGTCACGTAGACGGGCAGGCTCACCGACAACACCATGTAACCGAACGCGGTCGGCACGTTGAGCAGGGTGAGGGCGAGGAACGGCCGGTTGCGGGCCACCAGCCGGTAACCCCGGCGGGCAGCCGCGGCCGGGGCGGTGGCATCGGGTCGACCGCCCTGGACGGGGATCGCGCGGATCAGCCCGGCCGCGACGGTGAAGGCCACCGCGGCGGTCAGCACGATCACGGTGAACGCCCGGTCGGCCCGGACGGTGAGGGCGGCCCCCGCGAGCAGGCCACCCGCGCCGAGGCCGGCGTTGCGCAGGCTGCGTTGCGCGGCGATGAGTTTGTCCCGGGCGCTGCCCGTGGCGATCTCGGCGACCAGCGAATGCACCGACGGGGAAAACGACACGTCGCCGAACGCCACCACCAGCACGGCCAGGAACAGCGGCCCTGCCGAGTCGACCAGGGGGTAACAGGCGAAGGCGGCGGCCCGCAGCAGGTAACCGCCCACCACGACGGCCCGCGCGCCGAACCGGTCGACGAGCACCCCGGTCAGCGGATTGGCGATCAGGCCGAGCACCGCCGCCGCGCTGACGATCGCGCCGACCCGCCCCACGGACAGGCCGGTGCTGTGCTGGAAGTAGATCAGCGACAGCGGCAGGTACATGCCGCTGCCGGTGGCGTCGATCACCATCGCGGCCATATACCGGGCCTGGACACCCCGGGTCGTCACGACGGCTCCCCGATCTGGATCTGCGCGGCGACCCGGTCGCCGAGCCGGCGCAGCCGCGCCTCACACTCGACCCGGGTCGGGGCGACGGCGATGGCGGCGGTCAGGAAGTCGGCCGACCCGGCGGCCGGTGGGATCACCTGCCCGGGTCGCGCCCAGCACCAGAACCGGCGCACCCAGGGCTCCGTCGGCGGGGTGGGCACCGTGCGGACCAGCCCGGGACGCTTCATCATCAGCACCTGACCGGACATGCTGCGCGGACGCGGCCGGACGCCGCCGGCGAGCCGGTCGACGGCGGGGACGGGCAACCCGAGGTGGGTACGCAGCTCCGCCTCCGCCAGGTTGACGCCGAACATCACCTCGAACACCTCGCGGATCTTCGCCCCGCCGCTGCGGCAGGCGATCTCGCAGAGCACCAACCGGTCGTCGGGGGTGTGGAACACCTCGGCGTGGAAGGCATGGTCGGTGAGCCCACCGGGGCGGCGGGTGAGGGCGGCCAGCACCCGGTCGACCAGATCGAGCAGCCGCCCGGTGAGCGGGTCGTCCGGGTCGAGCGTCACGTCGACGCGCGGGCCCGGGTCGCTGCCGAACGAGGCGAGGTCGTACTGGTACTGCGAGGGCCAGGCCACGGCGGTCCGACCGGCCCGGACGAACCCGTCGACGTGGCACATCCTCCCGGGCACGAACCGCTCGACGATGATGTCGTCGCGGCTGCCGCCCCGGTACAGCTCGTCCAGGTGGGTCCGCAGCTGCCCGGGTGACCGGACGATACGCAACCCGATGGAGTTGTAGCCGGCCCGGTGCTTCAACACGACCGGGTACCCGTGCTCGGCGGCGAAGTCCGACACCTGCGCCGCCGTGGCCGCCAGGGCGTACGGGGCCACCTCGATGCCGGCCGCCGCCGCCTGCTGCTTCATCAGCAGCTTGTCGCGGAACGGCCGGATGTCCGCCGGTCGGGGACCGGGCAGCCCCCAGCGCACCCGCAGGTCGGCGGCGAGTTCCAGGTCCGCCTCGTGCAGGGCGACGACGTGCCGGGGCCGGTAGCGCTCGGCCAGCGCGATGGCCCGGTCCGTCACGTCCCGGTCGTAGTGGTCGAGCACCTCGAGGTGGGCCAGGCCCAGGGTGTCGGTGGGGACCTGCTCACCGAAGGACTCGATCTTGTCGCGGGCGGCGAGCACCACCACCGGCTGGTCGTGGTCGGCGAGCCAGTCCCGGTACGGGAACGGCTCCAACGGATTGCGGTGCAGGATCAGCACGCTCATGTCAGGCCACCGCCCCGGACACCTGAGCCACCTCGGCGGCCCGGGCGAGGTGTTCCCCGCCCCGGTCGTCGACGATCCGGATCCGGATGAACTCGTCGATGACCTGGGCACCCCGGGCGGCGGCGGCGGTCGCGGTGGGCCCGGTGACGGCGACCAGCCCGAGCCGGTCCCAGTTGTCCCGCAGGGGACGTACCTCGTCGCCGGGGCGGGCGCTGATCCGTACCGCCAGGACGTCGGGTTGGCGCAGCGCCTCCTCGACCCCCTCGACGGACAGCACCCGGCCGGGTGGACCGACGATGGCCCGTACGCAGCCGCCACCCCGGGGTGCGGGGCTGTCCGGCAGCGCGTCGACCAGGCGGAACGGCCACCCGACGGCGAGCCGGTCCAGGTCGATGCCGTAGACCGCCCGCACCAGCTCGGGGATCGCGTCCCCGCCGTAGCGGTGGTGGCCCTCGATGATGCGGGCCCGGGTGCCACTGAGGCGGACCTCGGTGTGGCAGGGCCCGTCGGTGAACCCCAGGTGGTCGAGGAACGTGCCGACGCACTCGCCGACCCGGTCCCAGGCGTCCTCGGTGAGCCGGGCCGGCACGGCGTGGCCGAGTTCGGCGAAGTGAGCCGGGTCGGTCATCTTCTCGGTGACGGTGACGACCACGTGCCGGCCGGCGAAGCTGAACGTCTCGACGCTGAACTCCCGACCGTGGACGTACTCCTCCATCAGGAAGTCGTCGAGCACCAGCAGGGTCGACACCCGGTCGGTGCGGGTCCCCCGCAGCCGGCACACCTGCTCCCAGACGGCCTCGTGCCCGGACGGGTCGTCGACCCGGAACACCCCGATGCTTGCGGTGGCGGCGGTCGGTTTCACCACGAACGGGTATCCGTGGCGTGCGCCGAAGGCGCCCAGGTCGTCGAAGTCGTGCAGCGGTGTCGCCGCGACCGCGTCGGCGTCGCGGCGGACCAGGTGGCGGCGCATGGCCAGTTTGTCGCGGAACCGGCGGGACACCGGGTAGGTGGTGCCGTCCAGGCCGAGCAGGTCACGGGCGCGGGCCGCGACGTCCAGGCCCGGCTCGGTCAGCGAGACCACCTGGTCGATGCGCCACTGCTGGTGCAGCCGGGTCACCACCGGCGCGGTCAGGGTCCAGTCGGTGTAGTCGAGCACCTCGGCGACGTCGGCCAGCCGCCGCTGCCGATCGGTGATCTTGGTGGGGTGCTGGAGCAGGAGCACCCGCAGACCGAGTTCCTTCGCCGCGACGAGGGTGTCGTCGACGCCACCGACGAGAAGCAGTGTCCTCACGGGAGTTCCTCTCCAATCCTCGGGCGTCTCACGGACGCTCCGACCACATGCTCAGGTAGCGCTCCCCGGTGTCGGGGAGGATGACCACGATCCGTTTGTCGACGCTGTCGCGTCGCCGGGCCACCCGCAGCGCCACGTGCGTCGCCGCCCCCGAGGACACCCCGGCGAGCACCCCCACCCGCCGGGCCAGCCAGCTGCTCGTCTCGGCCGCCTCGTCGTCGGTGACGGTCACCACCTCGTCGATCAGGCTCAGATCGGTGGTGGGGGCGACGAACCCACCGTTGAAACCGGGAATGGCGTGGGTGCCCGGCGTACCCCCGGACAACAGCGGCGAGCCCGCCGGCTCGACCGCGACCGCCCGCAGCGCGGGGTTGCGCTCCTTGAGATAGCCGGCGGTGCCGCTGAGCGTGCCGCCGGTGCCGACCCCGCAGACCAGGACGTCGACCCGGCCGCCGGTGTCGGCCCAGATCTCCGGGCCGGTGGTCTCCCGGTGGGCCCGGGGGTTGTCGTCGTTGTCGTGCTGCCGGACGAACCACGCGCCCGGCGTCATCGCGCAGATCTCCTCGGCCTTGTCCACGGCCCCCTGGTAGCGCGCCTCGCGCGGGGTCAGCACCACGTCGGCACCGAAGCGCCGCAGCAGGCCGATCCGCTCCGGGGTGGCGTTGTCCGGCAACACGATGATGCAGTGGTGCCCGCGCGCCGCACACAGGGCGGCCAACGCGATGCCGGTGTTGCCCGACGTCGCCTCCACGACGACACCGCCGGGGCGCAGCCGGCCGTCGGCCTCCGCCGCGCGGAGCATGTAGAGCGCCGCGCGGTCCTTCACGCTCGCGGCCGGGTTGGCGCACTCCAGCTTGGCCAGCACTTCGACGCCGGGTGCCCCGTGCGCGACGGGCAACCGCAGCAGCGGTGTGTTGCCGACGAGGTCGTCGATGCCGTCGGCGATGCTGGGTAGCGGTCTCGGTGCGAGGGTACGGTTCGGCTGCGCCATGGCGGTCTCCACCTCCTCCAGGGGCCGGGGCGTCAGTAGTTCGGCACCTTGCGCAGCAGGTGCTGCCGTTCGACGATCTCCGGTTGGTAGACCTGCGCCTGCCAGCGCTGCTCCTCCACCGGCTCCAGGGCGATGGACACCACGTTCGGGCTGCACCCGAACGCGGTGGTGACCGCCTCGGTCAACTCGTCGACCAGTTGCTGCTCGGTGTCCCGGTGCAGGTCGACCGGAAAGAACTTGATGTTGATGTGCGGCATCGGATCCTCCTGGGATCGCGGACGTCGGTGGGGTACGGACGTCGGTGGGTGCGGATGTCAGTGGGGTGCAGTTGTCAGTGGGATGCGGGGCGCAGCGGGGTCGCGGCGGCCACCGCGGTGGCGAGGCGGGTGACGACCTGTCCGGCGGGTTCCGGCCGGGCCAGGCGGTAGCCCACCCCGGCCCAGAGCGCCATCTCCTCGACGTCACCGCGTGCCGCCGCCGCTGCCCGCAGCGGCCTGGTCAGGTGGTGCACCTGCGGGTACCCGGCCGGTGCCGACGCGTCGAAGGCGTCGACGAACCGGTTGCGCAGGCCCCGGGCCGGGCGGCCGGAGAACGCCCGGGTGACGACCGTGCCGGGTCGCCCGGGATCGGTGAGCGCCGCCCGGTGCACCGGGTGGGTGCCGGCCTGCGGGGTCAGCAGCAGCGCGGTGCCGACCTGCACCGCCGACGCGCCGGCCGCGACCACCGCGTCGACCTCCGCCGGTCCGGTGATGCCGCCGGCAGCGATCAGCGGCACCGCGACGACCCGTCGTACCGCCCTGACCAGCTCGGCCGTGCCCGGCTGCGGGTCGGTGCGGACGTCGGGGGTGAAGCCCGCCCGGTGACCGCCGGCCCCGGCGCCCTGCACGCAGAGGGCGTCGGCGCCCACCGCGACGGCCGACTGCGCCTCCGCCACGTCGGTGACGGTGACCACCACCTGCGACCCGGTGGCGTGCAGCCGGTCCACGACCGCCCGGGACGGGCAGCCGAAGGTGAAGCTGACCACCGGTGCCCGCGCGGCGAGCAGCACCTCGATCTTCTCCGCGAAGTGGTCGGTGTCCCGCTCGGGCGGGTCGGGCAGGGTCACCCCCCGGCGGGCGGCCAGCGGCAGCAGCGCCTGCCGGTAGCGGGCGACGGCGGCCCGGTCCACCGGCCGGGACTCCGGCACGAACACGTTGACGCCGAACGGGCCGGCCGTGGCCCGACGGACCCGGTCGATGTCGGCGGCCAGGTCCGCCGGGCGCTGGTAGCCGGCGGCCAGGAAACCGAGGCCCCCGGCGTCACTGACCGCCGCGACGAGGGCGGGCGTGCTGACGCCTCCCGCCATCGGCGCACCGACCACCGGACGCGCCAGCGGACCCGGCCGGCTCACGGCCGCCGACCCTCGGCCGGTGCCGCCGCCCGCATCCCGAACGTGCGGTGCCGGTGCAGGGCCCGGTCCACCAGCAGGTCGGCGGCGCCGACGTAGCGGGCCGGGTCGAGCAGGGTGGCGACCTCACCCGGATCCAGGACGGCGGTGACCCGGGGGTCGGCCGTGACCAGGTCACGCAACGGCTGCCCGGTCTCGATGGCCCGGCCGGTCAGCGCGGTCAGCAGCTCCTTCGCCTCGACCCGGCCCAGCAGCGGGGCCAGCCGGACGGCCAACCGTTCCGAGGCCATGAACTCCCCGGCGAGGTCGAGGTTGGCGCGCATCCGGTCGGGGAACACCGTCAGCCCGGCGGCCAGTTCGGCCGCCGCGTCGGCGGCACCCCCGGTCAGCCGCAACGCCTCCCGCAACGGTTGCCACTCCGCGTGCCAGGCGCCACCGGGGCGTTCGTCCTCGGCGACGAGGCAGTGCGCGACGGTGGCGGCGAGCTGCGGCAACTGTGCCGCCGCCGCCCGGATCCGGGTCGCCAGCACCGGGTTGCGCTTGTGCGGCATCGCGGAGGACACCCCGCGCCCCGGGCGGGTCGGCTCCGCCACTTCCCCGATCTCGGTACGCGTCATGACCTGCACGTCCGCCGCCATCGCACCGAGCACGCCGGCGGTGAGACCCAACGCGCCCACGACGGCGTGCAGGGGCGTCCGCACGGTGTGCCAGGGTGCGTGCGGCTCGGCCAGGGACAGTTCCGCGGCGAAGGCGTGGATCAGCTTCTCGGCGTAGGCGTCGTCGGTGTCCCCGGCCAGCCGGGCGAACTCCAGGTAACCGCCGAGGGTGCCGGCGGCCCCGCCGAGCTGCACCGGCAACCCCTCGGCCAGCAGGGCGTGGATCGCCTGCCGGGCGTCGAGGACACCGGAGAGCCAGGTCGCCGCCTTCAGGCCGAACGTGGTCGGCACGGCGTGCTGGGTCAGGGTCCGACCCGCCATCGCGGTGCCCCGGTGCCGGTCCGCGAGGCCGGCCAGGGCATCGGCGGTGGCCGCCAGGTCCGCGTCGACGACCCGCAGCGCCCGTTCCGCCACCAGGATCAGGGCGGTGTCCAGGATGTCCTGGCTGGTGGAGCCGCGGTGCACGTACTCCGCGGCGGCCGGGTCCAGCGCCGTGACCAGGTCGGTGAGCGCGGCGACCACCGCGACCACCGGGTTCGCCGTCTCGGTCGCCCGACGGGCGACGGTGTCCAGGTCGATCCGCCGCGCGTCGGCGACGGCGGTGATGGTATCCGCGTGTTCCGTCGGCACCACCCCCAGCCGGGCCTGGGCCCGCACCAACGCGGCCTCGGCGTCGAGCATCGCCTGGAGCACCGCCCGGTCCCGCACGGCGTGCTCGATGGCCCGGTCGGCGCTGCTGGGACTGAGCAGCCCGTGGTCGAAGCCTTCGGTCATGTCGTCACCGCTCCCGTCGTGGTGGTCGCCCGCACGGTGAGGGCGAGCACCGACAGGCTGATCGCGTCCGCGTCGCCGAGCATCACCGAGTTGACGCCCGGCCGTGCCCCCGCCGCGGTCGCCCAGTGTGCGCCCTCGGTGGGCACCCCGAAGACGAACCGGCGGGCGTGTCGTTCGCCGGCCGCCGTCACCGGGTGGAACGGCCGGCCGGTGACGGCCAGCCCACCGGTGACGTGCGGCTGCGCCTCCTGGTCGGACACCACGTGCGGGGTGCAGGAGCGGTGCGCGAGCATCCACCCCAGCAACGGATCGGCGGTACGACGCAGGTCGACCTCCGGCAGCCGCGCCTCGATCATCGCGGTCACCACGTCCCGGGTCCCCGGCGTGCGGGGGGACTCGACGAGGAACCCGCCCTGCTCGGGGCAGGGTGACACCCGCATCCCGGCCCCGACGACCCGCAGCACCCCGGCGCGGATGAGCGCGGCCAACTGCTCGACCCGGTGGGCCGGCGGTCCGATGCTGAGGAAGGCGTTCATCGGGGTGTACCAGTCGTCCAGGTGGTGCCGGTGCGAGCTGCCCCGCAGGCCACCGTGGTCGACGGCGAGGCGTACCTCGTTACGCAGGTCGCGCAGGACGTCCATGGCGGCCTTCAGCGGGCCGCTGACGTTGCCCTCCTGTGCCGTGTCGGCGTCCTCCTGCAGGTAACGCAGCATCCATTCCTGCAACGCCGCCGGGTCGGCGAAGGTCTCGTCGCGGGCCGGGTCCAGCACCGCGTCCCAGTCCCACCGTTCGGTGATCCCGTAACGCTCGCGGATCTGCTCCTCCTGCCCGTCGCCCCGGGGCACGGCGAGGTATTCGGCCTCGAACCGTCGGGCCTTGCCCCGGCAGCCGCGGCGGCGCAGCACGGCCACGTAGAAGACCGTCTCCACCTCCTTGGCGATCAGCGGCCACAGGTCGGTCATGAAGTCCAACGGCGTCGCGTCCGGGGCGGTACGCAGCCGCTCCACCAGCTCCACGGTGAGCACACGCGGTTCGTGCCGCCCGTGCGCGCCCTTCTCGTTGCGCCCCCGCGCCCGGTACGGGATGCCCCGCCGGGACCCGGCCAGCAACTGCGGTTCCAACCCGGACGGCAGGTAGGTCAACTGGCCGTCGTCGCCCCGGACGTAGCGGCCGGCGCGGCCCTCGGTGAGCAGGGCCAGGTAGTCGAAGAAGCAGAGTCCCAGCCCCCGCAGGAGGGTGGGTTCGCCGGGCCGCACCATCGACAGGTCCACGTCGGCCGGGTTGGCCGGCAGGATGTAGGTGAGTCCCCGCTCGACGGCGAACTCGGCCAGCTTCTGCTCCTGCACCGTCGGGGTGACCGGGAAGTGGCCCTGCGCCAGCACCACCGCGTCCAGGCCGGGGAGCCGGTCGCCGGTCTGCAACTGCACGCACTGCCGGCCGTCGGACTCGTCCCACACCGCGACGGCGACCGTGGCGTGGGCGTGGACGCTGACGTTCGCCGGTGCCGTGGCGACCACCCGGTGGTAGACCCAGGTGAGGTAGTGGCCGAACAACCGGCGGGTGGAGTAGGTGTCGGGTCCCACCCCGCGCAGCTCCTCGGCGACGTCGGACGGGAACTGGGCGAGGTCACCCATCAGCACCTGGAAGCGGGCCCACTCGTAGAGGCTGGGGCCCTCCCGCAGCTGGCCGGCCAGCTCCACGGTCGGGTCGGTGAACACGGTCACCTGGGAGGCCACGGTGTTCATCAGCAGCCGGTCGGACTGGTCGGCCCGCCACACCCGGCCCGCCCCCGGCGGGTACGGGTCGACGACGTCGATGCGTACCGGGCGGTCGGGGTCGGCCGCGGCGTTGGTGACCAGGCGCTCCAGCACGCACAGGCCACGCGGCCCCATGCCGACGACGCACACCGACAGCGGATCACTGGTAGACATCGACGTCCTCCTGGTAGCCGCCGCTGAGCAGCGCGCGCAACGGGGCGGCGGCCTTCAGCAGCATCTCGTCGAACTCCCCCTCCGGATCGGAGTCGAGGATGATGGCCCCGCCCGCACCGACCCGCATCCCGTCGCCGGACAGCACCGCGGTGCGGATCACGATGTTGAGGTCGGCCGTGCCGTTGCAGCTGAGGAAGCCCAGCGAGCCGGAGTAGATGCCCCGGGCGGTGGTCTCCAGCCCGTCGATGATCTCCAGCGTCCGCAGCTTGGGCGCCCCGGTCATCGAGCCGCCGGGGAAGCACGCCTCGACGCAGTCGACGGCGGTCGCCTCGGCCCGCAGGCGGCCCCGGATGGTCGAGACCAGCTGGTGCACGCTCGCGTACGACTCGGTCTGCATCAGCTTGGGGACGGTGACGCTGCCGACCTCGCACACCCGGCCGAGGTCGTTGCGGAGCAGGTCGACGATCATCAGGTTCTCGGCGCGGGTCTTGTCGCTGGTGGTCAGCTCGTCGCGCAGTGCCGCGTCGACCGTCGGGTCCGGGTCCCGGGGCGCGGTCCCCTTGATCGGCTTGGTCTCGACCACCCGGTCGGCGGTCAGCCGCAGGAAGCGTTCCGGGGAGGAGCAGGCCACCTCGATGTCGCCCAGCCGCAGGTAGGCCGAGTAGGGCGCGGGGTTGTAGCGGCGCATGGCCCGGTAGAAGGCGAACCCGTCGCGGGGACGCGGCAGGCGCAGCCCGTTGGTCAGGCAGATCTCGTAGCTCTCCCCGGCGACCAGTTCCCGCTTGCAGGCGGCGATGTCGGCCAGGTACTGCTCCCGGTCCCGCTCCAGCGACGCGACCAGCGAGGTGGTGTCGACCGGCGGCGGGGTGAGCGGGGTGACCGGTCCCGCCTCGGGGATCGCGGTGAGCTGCTCGGCGACGGTCTCGACCCAGTCCTGCGCCGCGTCGTCGCTGCCCTCGCTGCCGTCGGAGAGGGCCACCAGGTAGGTCTGCCGGTCCCGGTGGTCGACCGCGACGAACCGGTCGGCGAAGATCCAGTACGCGTCCGGGGTGTCGGCGCGGTGCGGCCCGGCAGCGCCGAGGTCACCCTTCAGCTCGTAGCCGAAGTAGCCGACGTAGCCGCAGGTCAGGTCGGTGGGCAGGGCCGACGAGTCGAGGTGGATGCCGGCCAGCCGCTGCTGGAGGTAGGACAGGATGGTGCCGGGCACCCGGGTCGGGGCGCCGGCCGCCGAGGTGACCTCGACCGCGTCGGTGCCGACGTCGTAGCGGACCACCTCGGACAGCGGCCCGGAGGCGTCACCGAGGTAGGAGAAGCGGGACAGCCCCTCCTCGACCCGGGCGCTGTCCAGCCAGAAGGCGTGGGTGGCGTCCCGGAACAGCCGGGTGAACGCCTGCTCGGCGTCGGTCTCCCAGCCGAGGGTGCGCACGTGCAGCCGGTGCGTCGGCGCGGCGATGGGCGGCGGGGCGGCCACCTGGATGCTCTCCCGGGCCTGGTGGGCCCGGGTCAGGTCACGGAAGTTGCCGAGCAGGGTCTGCCCGTACTCGGTGCAGATCGACTCGGGGTGGAACTGGAGCCCCCACATGGGCCGGCTGACGTGCCGCAGGCCCATGATCACGCCGTCCTCGGCCCAGGCGGTCGCCACCAGCTCCGGGGGCAGGTCCGACACGCACAGCGAGTGGTACCGCACGGCGGTGAACTGCTGCGGGATGCCGGCGAACAGGCCGTCGGAGTCGTGGGTGATCGACGCCAGGTGGCCGTGCCGCGGCACGGGCGCGGAGTGGACGGCCGCGCCGTGGCCGGAGGCGATGCCCTGGTGGCCGAGGCAGACCCCGAGCACCGGCACCGGGGAGTCCGCGATGACCTGGGCGGAGAAGCCGAAGTCCTTCTCCCGGTCGGGTCGACCGGGGCCGGGCGAGATCACCACGTTGTCGAAACGACGCAGGTCCAGGGTGGCCACGGCCGGATCGTCGTGGCGGATCACGGTGGGCTCGACGCCGTTGACGACGGCGATGAGCTGGAACAGGTTGTAGGTGTAGGAGTCGTAGTTGTCGACCAGCAGGGTGCGCACTGATGCCTCCTCCGCTCGGGTCACGAAGTTGTCGGGGACGGGTGTTCAGCGGTGCATCGCGGCGACGAGCGCGTCGACGACCGCGTCGGCCTGCTCGTTGTTGAGCCGCGGGTCGCACAGCGACCGGTAGTTGCGGCCGAGCTGGCTCTCGTCGGTCACGCTCGCGCCCACGCACTCGGTGACGTCGTCCGCGGCGATCTCCAGGTGCAGGCCCGCCGGCTCCAGACCGTGACCGCGCAGCACCTCGACGAAGGTGGTCAGCTCGCCCACGATGGCGTCCAGGTGGCGGGTCTTCACCCCACCGGCGCCGCGGACGGTGTTGCCGTGCATGGCGTCGCTCATCCAGGCGACCGGGTGGCCGGCGTCGACCACCGCCCGCACCAGGGGCGGCAGGTGATCGGCGATCCGCTGCTGACCCATCCGGCTGATCAGGATGAGCCGGCCGGGCCGGCGGTGCGGGTCGAGCAACGCGCAGATCCGCAGCACGTCGTCGACGGTGGCGCTGGGGCCGACCTTGACCGCGACCGGGTTGCCCAACCCGGCCAGGAAGTTCAGGTGCGCATCGTCCACCCCACGGGTGCGGTCACCCACCCAGGGCAGGTGCGTCGAGCGCAGGAACCACTCGCCGGTGACCTCGTCGAGGCGGGTCAGCGCCTGCTCGTACTCGAGGATGAGCACCTCGTGGCTGGTCCATACGCCGCCGCCGGCCCGCGCCAGCTCCGCCACCACCTGACGGGCGGTGTAGTAGCAGGACAGCAGCCGGTACGGGTCGGGCTGGCGGGCCAGCGCGGTGCCCTCCGGTTCGTTGACCATCAGCCCGCGGAACACGGGCAGCAGCTGCCCGTCGACCGCTTCGAACGGCTCGGAGCGGGGCTTGGCGAACTGGCCGCCGAGCCGTCCCAGACCGATGGTCGGGCGGTGCAGCTCACGGGCCAGGCGCTCGCCGAGCGCCGTGATGGCCCGGTGTTTGGCCCGTGCCGAGGCGGTGGCGGCCATGCCGAGTGGCTCGGCGCAGTCGCCGGCCTGGAGCACGAACGCCTTCCCGGCGCTGGCGAGGGCCAGTTCCTCGCGCAGCCGCCTGATCTCCTCGACGCCGGTCAGCGCGGGCAGGCCGGACAGGTAGTCGGCGACAGCGTCGAGTTCGTCCCGGTCCGGCCAGGTCGGCTGCTGCGTGATGGGCAGCTTGCGCCAGCCGGCGGGGCTCCAACTGTCGGTGGTGGGCGCCTCGGGGCGCCGTACGAGAAGCTGTGGTGATGCCATGGAAGTCTCCCCCTGTATTCTTCGGGGCGGCCCGGTCACCGAAGAGGGTGCCGCGATCCGGTACGGACCGTATCGGCGGGGAAGACGATTGGCACAGGGCCATGTTTGCCATCTCGCTAGTACCACTGGGATTGGCACCTGACTATTTGGCTACATGGCCCTTTGGCACCGACGAAACGACTTATACGCTCTTCCTCAATGCGGTACGACTACCCGGATGGGCACGGCCGGTGAATTGCTCGACAACTGTCGTCAGGCGGTTGACGCCGGCCAGGATCTTCTCGGGTGGCGTGGCCGCGTAACCGAGGACCAGCCCCCGGCCGATCCCTTCCAGCTCGTCGCCGAACGACGACAGCGGATAGACCCGCAGGCGTGCCTCCCGGCCGAGCCGGGCCAGGCGCTGCTCGTCGGCGGTCTCCGGCAGGCTGGCGACCAGGTGGGTGCCCCGCGGCGGGTTGTCGATCGTGACGAACCCGCCGAGCCTGCCGCGCAGCGCGCCGACGAGGATGTCGCCGCGTTCCCGATAGACGTCACGCATCCGCCTGACGTGCCGGGCGAGATGATTCGCCTCGATGAACTCGGCGAGCGCGGACTGGGTGAGGATGTTGAGCGAGTTGACGGTCGCCCGTTGCACCTCGGTGACGATGTCGACGAGATCCGGTGGCACCACCAGATAGGCCAGGCACAGGCCGGGAAACAGAACCTTGCTGAAGGTCCCGACGTAGATGACCCGTCCACGCTCGTCGGCCTGGTGCAGCGGTGGACCGGGATTCTCCGCCCAGAACTCACCGTCGTAGTCGTCCTCGATGATCCAGCCGTCGTTGTCACTGGCCCACGCCAACACCTCGGCCCGGCGGGCCGCGGACATCCGGACCGACAGGGGGAACTGGTTGTTGGGGGTCACCACCGCCATCCGGGCGTCCGGATGGCGGGCCTGGCCCACCCCGATGCACATGCCCTCGGCGTCGACCGGCACCGGGCAGGTCTCGACGCCGGCGGAGTGCAGGGCACCCCGGATGGCCTGCAGGCCCGGGTCCTCGACCAGGGCCTTCTCCCCCGGTTCGAGCAGGGTCACGGCCATGACGTGCACGGCGATCTGGGCGCTCGGCTGGATGATCACCTGTTCCGGGGTGCACCGGACGCCGCGCATGAGCCCGAGCATGGCCGCGATGCCCTTGCGCAGCGGCCAGTAGCCGGCCGGGTCGCGGTGGGTGTAGAGGGCACTGGTCAGCTGATGCGACTTGCTGAACATGATCTGGCCCCAGACCTTCGACGGGAAGAGGTCCAGGGCGGGCATGCCGAGGGTGAACGGACGGTCCGGGTAGCGCAGCTGGTCGTGCGCCGGGGTGAAGTAGGCCGACGCCTCGGCCATCCGGCGGGCGGCCCGGGTGATGCGCAGTGGCGTCCGGGTGGTCGGCCGGGGGAGCTTGGCCTCCATCTCCCGGACGCTCTGCCGGGTGGCCACCCGGGTGCCGGAGCCCACCCGGCCGTCGAGGTAGCCCTCGGCGAGCAGCCGGTCGTACGCCACGAGCACGGTGTTGCGCGAGACGCCCAACTCCTTGGCCAGGGTACGGGTGGCCGGCAGCCGGGTGCCCGGGGTGAGTTGTCCCGCCTCGATGCTCCACCGCAACTGTTCGTACAACTGTTGGTAAAGCGGTGCCGATGAATGACGGTCGATGAGGAAACCGCTTCCCGGCAGCGCGGGCGACTCACGTGGCATGCATTTGTCCCTTGCCCGATCGGGCGGGGCGGCATGGCACGTTCCGGCCCGCGCTGACGATCCATCTCCCGACCGGACCGGCTCAAGAAACGGAAATTACCATACCTACAACTTAGCTACTGGCGAGAGCGCGGCGGACCCCGCCGGCAGGACGATTCCTGACACCAGTCTGTCCAAATGGGCCGCGCTGTCCACGATGTACGGAAAGACGGTGCTCGTGTCGGCGAGTCGGCCCTCCGTGCGGGTGGGCAGGGTCACCGGCATCGCCACGTCCAGGAGGGACCGCCCGGCCGGACGGGGGGTGGTGAGATCGACGACGCCCCCCGCCGCCAGCCGGCGGTAGCTGGCGAGTTGACCGGTGAGACTGCCGAGCCCACCCGCCCCGGTCGACGGCCGACGGTCCGGCTGCCGGACGGCGGAGTCCAGGGCGAAGCCGGTCAGCGCCACCACCAGAGTGGACCGCTCCGGATCCAGGTAGGCGATCTTGCAGACGTCGTCCTGGTCGGTGCAGATGTCCGGCCGGACACTGGCCTTGGCCGGCTCGGTCAGGTCGACGGTGAGCACCCGGTAGCGTGGCCGGGCGCCGGTCAACCGCTCGTGGCACTGCAACACCGCCGCACCCGTCGCGTCGGTCAGCACCACGTCCGGATCACCCAACAGGTCCGCCGACCACGGGGTCGTCGTCTGGATCGGGGTGGAGATGACCACCGCGCCGACGATCAGCCCGGCGATCAGGGCGACGAGCCCCTCCGCGCTGCCCATCGTCAGGATGGCCAGCCGGGTCTGCGTGCCGTCGCCGGACTCACCGATCCGCCCGGCCAGCGTCGCCGACTGGCGCAGCAGGTCACCGTAGGTGAGCGACGACTCGGTCTGGTTGGGCAGCTGGAACCGTACCGCCTGACCGGTCGCCCACCACCCGTCGGAGAGCAGTTCCTCAAGCCAGCGCATGATCCCTCGTTCCGGTCGACACGACGCCCTTGGACTGCAACAGGAACAGCGACAGGTTGCCCTCGTGCGGGATGCCGGGCGTGCTGTCCCAGGGCAGGGTCAGCCCGCACGTCACCTTGCGGACACTCGGGTCGGCCACCGCCGCTGCCCGCAGGTCGACGTCGTCGGTCACCAGGTTGAGCACCAGCGCGTCACCCAGGGCGGCGACGCCGTCCGCGCGCCGCCACGGGGCCACCACGACGAACGGGAACGGCAGCTCGACACCCACCGCCGGATGCCGCGGGTCGTCCGTGGACAGCACGGTGGGCAGCGGCCGGTGCGACCCGTCCGGCAGTCGCACCAGCGGGTCCGCGCCCGCCGCCGTGTGCACGGTCGCCCCGGTCGTGAGCCCGGCGAGCTGCCGGCGCAGGCCCTCGGCGCGGGTGGCGTCGACGACGGGCAGGGTGGCGTCGGACGCCGTCACCTCCGGGCTGGCCAGTGCGTCGAAACGGGCGGCGAGGGCATCGGCGACCTGCCGGGGATCACCGGTGGTCAACACCAGGGAGATGTTGTTGCACCGGGTCCCCCCGTCGTAGGCCGCGCTGACGGTGAGATGCTCGAGGACCTCGGCGGTCACCGGCCGGTCCAGCAGCACCCGGCTGCGGCCGGGCCCCCGGGTGGTGACCGTCGCGCTGTCGGCCCACCGCCGGACGGCGTCGCTACCGCCGTAGACGATGCCCCGGTCGGCGGCTTCGAGGAGGTACTCCCCCACCGCCCGCTCGCCCGGCAGGAAGGAGATCCGGTGTTCCGCCAGGCCGGCGGCGAGCAGGGCGAGGGTCAACCGCCGGGCGGTGAAGGGTTCCCGGGTGCCGGGGCGCACCAGCACGCTGTAGCCCAGCGCCAGCGCGTGCAGCCACGAGTCGTTGGGCGCCGGGTGGTTGCTGGCCATCACGGCCGCGAAGAGCCGCCCGGCGGGCACCCAGGCCGTCTCGTAACCGTCGCCCAACCGGGACGCCGGCAGCTCCGCCCGGGTGGTGGCGGGCAGGTGGGTGAGGCTGCGCACGATGTCGGCCACGGCATGCCGGACGGTGACCCGGGGCAGGCCGGCGGCGAGCGCGACCCGCCGCTCGTACTCCTCGGGGGTCTCCCCGTCGAGGTCGGCCGTGGCGAACAGCTCGGCGGCCCGCAGCAGCAGGTCGTGCCCGACCGGGGTGCCGTCGGCCGCCCGCCGGGCCCGGGTCACCGCGCCGACGGCCATCAGCCTCGGCACCATGCCCACCTCGCCCAGCAGGTCGCCCCGGACGTCGGCGAGCGGGGCCCGGTCGAGGCTGCGCACCGGCCGACCGCAGACGATCGGCTCCACCACGATGCCGGCCACTCAGTACACCCCCTCGATCACCCGGACGTCGCCGACCTCGGCCACGGTGCCGACCTCGGCCAGGCCGTCGACCGTGGCGTCACCGGCCGGCTCCACCCGCACGGCGGTGTCCCGCTCGATGACGTTGGGCAGGAACATCTCCTCGCTGACCAGACTCAGCCGGACCCGGCCCCGCTGACCGTAGTCCACCACCGCGCCGTGCTCGTCGACCACGTCGATCCACACCGCCTCGGCGTACGGCTCGAACACGCACAGGTGCCGGTCGTCGGGGCGCCGGGGCCGTTGCGGCGCCACCCCCATCAGGGTGTTGCCGTAGATCCCCACGATCGTGGTGTCGGGGAAGAAGACCTCCTCGACCTGGCGCAGGCTCTCCGGGCTGAACGAGGTGCCGGCCCAGATGATCGTCTCGACACTCCGCTCGACGGCGGCGTGCAGCTCCGGGTCCGCGCAGATCGCCTCGATCAGCGGGGGCGTGGTGCTGAGCACCTTGACCGGTTGCGACCGCAGCACCTCGGCGGCCTGGTCCAGCAGGTGCCGCACGTACCGCTTGACCATGTCGGTCTCGCCCGCAGCCACCAGCTTCTTGACCCAGCGCGGGTCGAAGTCGACGGTGTGGAACATGCCGTTGCCGAGGGCGGCGTAGCGGGCGCAGTCGTAGGCGAAGACGTGCGGCCCGCTCGGGCCCAGGTGCAGCCAGTGCGCCGGATCGGCGATGTGGTGCGCCCGCAGCCGTTGCATCGCCCAGGACAGCAGCCGACGCCGGTAGTCCCGGTCGACGATGCGCTTGGGCGCCCCGCTGGTGCCGCCCGACTCGTACACCCGGAAGCCGGTGCCGGTCAGGCCGCGGGGGATCAGATCACCGACCGGCACGTGCCGCAGCTGTTCGGTGAGGTCCGGAAACCGCACCAGGTCGGCCGCGCCGTCGATGTCGCGCAGCGGATCGAAGTCGAGCAGTCCGCGTTGACGCAGCCAGAACGCCGACCCGGTCTGCGGGTCGAAGTGCCAGTGCAGCAGCCGTCGGACCCGTTCGTCGAAGGTCTCGGCGCGGCCCTGCGCCAGCGCCGTGGTCATCGTGTCCATCTTCGCTCCTCGCCGATCGTCTGGGGAATCGCCCGGCACCGCCTCAGCGCGCGGCGGCGGCCGGCTCCGGGTAGGACATCGACAACCCGATCTCGCGGGTGGCCTCCAGTTCCTGCGTCACCTCGGCCAGCTTCTCGCCGATCCGCTGCACGGAGTCCACGCCCAGCGGGAGCCGGAACGGCGGGTGCGGGTTGCGGCCGAGGTCGATGATGGCCGCCGCCGCCCGCTGCGGGTCCCCGGCCTGCGCGTGGTTGTGCCCGACCGACCAGCTGCGGATCCGCCCGGCGGTCTCGGCGTACTCCGGGAACTCCCGGCCGGCGAAGCGCAGCGACGAGGGGTCGAGGAAGTCGGTGCGGAACAGGCCGGGCTCGACCAGGCACACCTGGACCCCGACCGGCTCCAGCTCCACCCGTAGCGCCTCGCTGAGCCCCTCCACCGCGAACTTCGTCGCGGCGTAGACGCCCCAGCCCATCTTGGCGCTGAAGCCGAGGACCGAGCTGATGTTGACGATCCGGCCCCGGCGCTGACGGCGCAGCACGGGCAGCACGCTGCGGGTGACGTTGAGCAGGCCGAAGACGTTGGCGTCGAACACCGCCCGGACCTCGGCGTCGGTGGCTTCCTCCACGGCCCCGAGCAGGCCCCGGCCGGCATTGTTGACCAGCACGTCGATGCCGCCGAAACTCTCCACCGCGGCGAGCACGGCCCGGTCGGCCTGGGACTGGTCGGTGACGTCGAGCGGGACCACGAGCAGCCGGTCGGGGTAGGACAGGTCGGCCAGGCTGCTGGTGTTGCGTGCCGTGGCGACGACCTGCTCGCCCTGCTCCAGCAGCTGGCGGACGATCTCCAGGCCGAAGCCCCGGGAGGCGCCGGTGACGAACCAGACGGACATGCTGTTTCCCTCCTGTGGTACGGGCCGACGCGTCGTCGGCCGGGGTGCGGTCAGATGGTGTGGGCGGCCTTGCGCGCGTCCTCCCGGGCCTGCTCGAGATCGGCGGCCAGGGACCGGCTGAAGTCGGTCGGGCGCAGCGCGATCTCGGTCACGGGGTCGACGCCGATGACCTGGAGCCAGTAGTTGAGGTACGAGGACTGGAAGTCGACGCCGAACTCCGGTGGACACCCGGGGGTGTAGACGCCACTGGTGTAGACGACACACGCCCGACGGCCGGTGAGGAGACCCTGGTAGCCGTGGCGCGGGTCGAGGCGGAACGTCAGTCCCGGCTGGGTGACGACATCAATGAAGTGCTTGAGCAGGTACGGGATTCCGAAGTTCCACATCGGCACGGAAAACAGATAGTGGTCAGCGTCGGTAAAGCGTCGAACGAGGTCGCGGGTCTGTTGCCACAACGCCGCCTCGTCGCCGGATCCGGCGGCACCGGAGATGGCGTTCTTCTTCGCGGCCACCGCGACGGCACCCACCGGGGGCAACGTGATCGAGGAAAGGTCGAGCACGTCGAGCTCCGCCCGGGGGTAACGCTCGCGGAATGCGTCGACAAACGCCTGGGCGACGGCCGTCGAACGGCTGGCCGGGCCGGTCGGTGAGGCGCTGACATGCAGAAGTCTGGTCACCGCCCCGACCTCCGCGGCTCGGCACCGGACAGCGCCGCCCCGGGTCGGTCGCAATGACTGCCGAGGGCTGACAAACGCGCCATGACTCCACTCTCTGTGTCGAGGGAAGAACGGAACGTCAGGAAGGCTAACCCAGCGTTAGCAGGGCAACCAGAGCCATTCTTTGATCCGAGAGGGTGCCACTGGACGACCCCCTGCCCAGCACTCATTTCGGCGCGTGACGTTAAGGTGACGCAGGGTAGCGAGTATTGGCCCCGAAAATCGGGCCATAGACGACAATCACCGAACGACTCTTCTGGAATGCACGATTTCAGGTTAACGAAGCGGTGTCGGTAAGCCGACCTGCCAGTTACCCGGTCGACTCGCCGCATTCTTCCGGCGACGGGACGCCCGGCGGCGACTAACCGGCACACACCTGGGGGGCGATCGCGTTTCCCACCGGCCGCCATCCCCACCACGATCAATCGGCAAATGGCACCCCCAACCCGCCGGACATGGCCGTGTCCGGCCGGGAAATCCGCTGCTACGGTCGGTGATCCGCGCCGCCGTGAACACACCGGCGCCGACCCCGGACCAGCCTTCTCCCGCCCAGATCCGGAGATCTCATGAAGTCCGTAGCCACGCCGGCCGAACTCACCGCTGCAATCGTGATGGCCGACATCGCCCTCGTCCTCCTGGTAGCCCACCTGTTCGGCGGGATCGCCCGCCGGCTGCGGCAGCCCGTGGTGATCGGCGAGATCGTCGCCGGCATCGCGCTGGGCCCCAGCCTGCTCGGTCTGCTCCCCGGCGACCTGACCACCCTGCTCTTCCCCGCCGCCGCCCGGCCCTACCTGTCGGCCATCTCGCAGGTCGGCCTCCTGCTGTTCATGTTCCTCATCGGGTGGGAGTTCGACCGGCGCATCGTCTCCCGACGCAAGAGCCTCACCGTGTCGGTGTCGGTGTGCTCCATCGCCCTGGCCTTCACCCTCGGCGTCGGCCTGGCCAACCTCATCTATCCCCGGCACGCGACGATCGCCGGCAAGCACGTGCCGTTCCTCGCGTTCGCCCTCTTCCTCGGCGCCGCCATGGCCATCACCGCGTTCCCCGTCCTGGCCCGCATCCTGCGCGACCGCGGCCTGTCCCACACCCAGGTCGGCGTGCTGGCACTGGCCAGCGCCGCCATCGACGACGTGCTGGCCTGGTGCATCCTCGCCGTGGTCGCGGCGGTCGCCACCGCCCGCGACGCCACCGACCTCGTCCAGGTGGTCCTCATGTCCGCCGGCTACGTCGCGGTCATGGCCCTCGCGGTCCGCCCCGGCCTGGCCGCCCTGATCCGCCGCATCGGACCGAACACCTACCAGCTCGCGGCCATCACCGCCGCCGGCGTCTTCCTGTCCTCCTACGCCACCACCTGGATCGGCATCCACGCCATCTTCGGGGCCTTCGCCTTCGGATTCGTCATGCCCCGGCACCCTGCGGAGCCGCTGACCAGACACATCCGGGTGCCGTTCGAGAACATCGGCCTGGTGCTGCTGCCGGTCTTCTTCATCGTCACCGGGCTGAGCGTCGACATCGCCGCGCTGACCCTGACCAACCTGCTCGAACTCGCCGCGATCATCCTGGTCGCCTGCGTCGGCAAGATGGCCGGCGCCGCCCTCCCCGCGCGGGCCTTCGGCCTGCCCTGGCCGCAGGCACGACGACTGGGTGTCCTGATGAACACCCGGGGGCTGACCGAACTGATCGTGCTCAACATCGGCGTCTCCCTCGGCGTCCTCGACGGACAACTGTTCACCATGATGGTCGTCATGGCACTGGTGACCACCGCGATGGCCGGCCCGCTGCTGGCGACCCGCGCACCGGCACCCGACGAGGTACCCGCGATGGCCGCCGAACCCGTACCGGCGATCCGCTGACCCTCGGCCGCAGGGCCGGTCCGGGTGGGTGCGACGGGTCGCACCCACCCGGACCGGCCCTGCGGCTCAGTCCAGCGCGGCTCAGTCCAGCGCGGCTCAGTCCAGCGCGGCTCAGTCCAGCGCGGCTCAGTCCAGCGCGGCTCAGTCCAGCGCGTAGCGCTGCCAGACCTGGTGGACCTGCTCCTCGGCGGCGGCGGGCACACCGGTGCCCGAGCTGAACACGTAGCCCCAGGCGACCCCGGACGCCTCCGTCGTCAGCACCTCCGGAACGATCCGCCGCGCCACCGGCAGCAGCCCGTCCCACGCGACGTCCACGTAGTTCGTCGTCACCGTCGGGTCCCGGTCGTGCGGGCCGGGATAGGGGGCGCGGGTCACCACGGCATGCCCGACCAGACCCCGGTGGCGACCCTGCATCAACAGCCAGGCGTCCGCCCCCACCGGAATGTTCACCCGCCGCCCCACCGTCCACGAACCGGCCAACGTGCGCTGCGGGGAGACCGTCGGCGACAGCTCCTCGTAGCTCGGCGTCCACCCGTTCCACCGCTGGGGATTCCAACCCAGGATGATCGCGGCCACCACCGTCACCGCCCCGAAGTCCGGGCGGACGTGCCGTCGTACTGCGCCACCAGCCGTTTCGGTGCCGCCCGCCGCCACCCCTCCACCACCAGCTCCCGGATCTCGTCCGGGTCCGCCGTGGCGAGCTGCGCCCGGACCCAGCCGTACCGGCCGAAGTAGTCCGCCGGGTCGTAGGTTTCCGGGTCCGCCGCCATCAGCTCGGCCTGGTCCTCCTTCGACGCCCGGACGATCGCCACCACCCCGTCGGCGGAGGTGCTGGCGAAGATGCGTTCGCGCACCCGGAACGTGGGATGCCCCCACGTCTCCTGCTCGACCGCCTCCGGCATCGCGAGGGCGAAGTCCCTTACCTGGTCGGGTGTCAGCATTGTCGGTTCCCTCCGGTCGGCGGGCGGTCACGCCCGCGGCGGGGCGCACCGCCCATTAGACGGTCGACGCCGGTTGCCGTCCGAGCGGACGCGCCGACCCCACCCGGGAACGGACAGCACGACACCGCAGGCGCGACGCCCGCGGTGTCAGGTGCGACCACCCCAGGGGTACGCGTGCCCCGGGGGCGTGGACCGTCGGCGGAACCGTCCCGCCGGCCGTACGCGCGCACGGGAACTCCTCACCTGGTCGGACCGGACGGCGACCAGCAGCGTGCCACGGGTCGCCGGGGCGGGAAACGGCCACTTGCCGCCGGTCGACGGGGCCAATCACCGCCGCCCGGGACCGGGTGGCGCACCCCGTCCACCCCTCGACGACACCGGCACCGCCCGCCACCGGAGTGGACCCGGACCGCTCGACGATGTGGCACTGGCCGCCCCCGACGGCCGGCCATACCTTCAGGCCACTAATCCTGCTCGATACGTTCGGGAGTTGGGTCATGACCGGAATCAACCGCAGGACATTCCTCGGCCTCACCGCCGGCCTCGGCGTCGCCGGCCTCACCGGCTGCGGCAGCAGCCTCGGCGCCACCACGGTCAGCAGCGGCACCGACACCGTCAAGGTGGGCCTCGTCATCCCCCAGGCCGGGGTCTACACCCCGCTGGGCGTCGACATCCAGCGCGGCTGGGACCTCTGGCTGCGCCAGCACGACGGGCGGCTGGGCGGTCGCCGGGTCACCACCGTCGTCGCCGACGAGGGCGAGGGACCGCAGACCGGGGTGCCGGCCGTACAGAAGCTGCTCCAGAACGACCGGGTCGACGTGCTGGTCGGCGTCGTCAGCTCCGCCACCGCCCTCGGCGTACGGGACCTGGTCACCAGCGCCCGCCGGCTGCTCGTGATCGCCAACGCGGGCGCCGGTGCCATCACCAGCACCAACCGCAGCCCCTACATCTGGCGTACCTCGTTCACCAACGCCCAGGTCGCCGCCGCGATGGGACGTCACCTGGCCACCAGCGGCGTCCGCCGGATCTACGCCATCGCCCCCGACTACGTCGCCGGCACCGAGGCGATCAAGGGGTTCAGCAACGCCTACCGGGCCGGTGGGGGCACCATCGTCGGCCAGAGCCAGCCGCCGTTCGGCAAGACCCAGGACTACCAGCCCTTCCTCAGCCGCATCCAGTCCTCCGGCGCGCAGGGCACCTTCTGCTTCTTCGGCGGCGCCGAGTCGGTGGCCTTCGTCAAGCAGTACGCCCAGTTCGGCCTCTCCCGCACCATCCCGCTGTACGCGTCGGGCTTCCTCGTCGAGGGCGGCGTGCTCGGCGCACAGGGGCAGGCGGCCGACGGGGTGCTGTCGACCCTGCACTACACCTCCGAACTGGCCAACCCCGCCAACGTCGCGTTCGGCCAGGCGTACCGCGCCGCCTACGACGCCGCCCCCACCGCCTACGCCGTGCAGGCGTGGGACGCCGCCGAGGTGCTCTCCCGCGCCATCGCGCAGGCCGACGCCGTCGACGGGGACAGCCTCGCCGGGGCCCTCGACTCGATCGGCGTCATCACCGACAGCCCCCGTGGCCCGTGGTCCTTCACGCAGCAGTCGCCCCGACAGAACTTCTACCTGCGCCGGGTGCAGACCCGGGCCGGCGCACCCGTCAACGGCGTCGTCGCGGACCTCGGCCCGCTCGACCCCCAGTCGTAGCCGTACCACCGGACGGAGCCTCCGCGATGCCCACCACGCAGATCGCCGTGACGGCGATGGTGAACGGCCTGGCCATCGGGCTGCTGCTATTCATCACCGCCGCCGGCCTGTCCCTGATATTCGGCATGATGGACGTGCTGAACCTCGCCCACGGCGCACTGTTCCTCACCGGGGCGTACCTCGCCTGGTGGATCGGCGGTGAGCAGCAGACCTGGCCGTCGCTCGCCCGGGCGGTCGTCGCCGTCGTCGTGCTCGGTGCCGCCGCCGGTGGCCTGCTGTCACTGCTGACCGCGCCGCTGTCGCGGCGTTCCCACCTGGAACAGGCGCTACTCACCCTCGGCATCGCCCTGGTCGCCGCCGACGTCCTGTCCGCGCTGTTCGGCGACGACGTCCGGGCCACCGAGCCACCCGCCGGGCTGGACGGCACCGTGACCATCGCCGGCTGGAGCTACCCGAGCTACCGGCTCGCCCTCGTCGGGGTAGCCGCCCTGCTCGCCGCCGCCGTGTACTGGACCGTCGAACGGACCTCGCTGGGCGCGCTGTTCCGCGCGACGGTCAGCGACCGGGACATGGTCGCCACCGTCGGGGTGGACCCGCGCCTGGTCCGTGGCGGCGTGTTCGTCCTGGGCTCGGTGCTGGCCACCCTCGCCGGGCTGCTCGGCGCACCCATCTACCACGCCCGCCCCGGGCTGGACACCACGATCCTGGTGCTCGCCCTGGTCGTCGTGGTGGTCGGTGGGCTCGGCTCGATCCGCGGGCCGCTCATCGCCGCCCTGCTGTTCGGCCAGGTCGAGTCCGTCGGCCGGGCGGTGCTGCCCGGCCTGGCCTCCTTCCTGCTCTTCGGCACGCTCGCGGCGGTGCTGGTCGTCCGCCCGCGCGGCCTGTTCACCCTCGCCCCCGGAGGACGACGATGACATCCCTGGTCCAGACCCGGGCCCCCGCCCGCCCCCGGCTGGGCACCGGGTTCCGCACGGTGGCCGCGACCACCGCCGGCACCCTGGTGCTGGCCGCCGCCCCGCTCTACCTCGCTCCCTACGCGACGACGACGCTGACCCGCATCCTCGTCTTCGGACTGCTCGCCGCGAGCCTCAACCTGCTGGTGGGCGTCGTCGGACTGCCGTCGTTGGGGCACGCCGCGTTCTTCGGCGTCGGCGCGTACGCCGCCGCCTGGACCGCCACCCACCAGACGACCGGTGCGGGGGCGCTCCTGGTCGGGGTGGTCGTCGCGGCCCTGGTCGCGCTGGTCGCCGGGGCGGTCGCCGTCCGCACCCACGGGGTGTTCTTCCTCATGCTGACCCTGGCGATCGGGGAGCTGACCCAGCAGGCCGCCGACAGCTGGGAGGCGGTGACCGGCGGCTCCAACGGCTTGTACGGGGTGCCGGCGCCGTCGATGTTCGGCACGGTCCTCGACCAACCCGCCACGACCTACTGGTACGTGCTGGGCTTCTTCGTGGTGGGCATGCTCGCCCTGCGCCTGGTGTCCACGTCGACCCCCGGTGTGGTGCTGCGGGGCATCCGCGACAGCGAGGACCGGATGCGCGCGTTGGGCTACCGGACCACCGCGATCAAGCTCGGCGCGCTGGTCTTCGCCGGTGCGGTCGCCGGACTGGCCGGCGGGTTGCTCGCCGCCCAGCAGCGACTGGTGACCCCGGCCGACGCCGGCTTCGAGACCTCCGCGCTCGCCCTGCTCGCCGTGGTGATCGGGGGCACCGGCTCCTGGTGGGGGCCCTGCCTCGGCGCGGCCCTGGTCATCGTCGTACGGGACTCGCTGGGCGCGACCCTCGACGGGCACGGCCCGCTCGCCCTGGGGCTGCTGTTCGTCCTCGTCGTCTATCTGCTGCCCACGGGGATCGCCCGCATCCGGCTGAGGAGGACCACGTCATGATCGATCTGCTCCGCTGCCAGGACGTCCACCACCGCTACGGCGCGCTGAACGTCCTGCGTGGCGTACGGCTGACGGTGGCCGCCGGGGAGCGGCACGCACTCATCGGACCCAACGGCGCCGGCAAGAGCACCCTGCTCAAGCTGATCGCCGGGCAGGAACGCCCGTCCGCCGGGACCCTCCACTACCGGGGCCGGGACGTCACCCGCGAGCCGGTCCACCGACGGGCCCGCGCCGGCATCGGCCGCAGCTTCCAGCACTCGACCCTGCTGGGTTCGCTCACCGCCGCACAGAACGTGGCCCTGGCGCTGACCGGTGGTCGGCTGCTGGCCCGGCACACCGACCGGCAGCGCCGCGCCGAGGTCGCCGCCGCGCTCGCCTCGGTGGACCTGGGCGACCTGGCGGACCGGCCGGTGACGGCGCTGTCCTACAGCCAGTGCCGACGCCTGGAGATCGCGGTGGCGCTCGCCGCGAAACCGCAGCTGCTGCTCCTGGACGAGCCGGCGGCCGGCATGTCCGGGGAGGAACGGGGTGGGCTGGTGGAGCTGCTGCGCGGCGTACCGCCCACCGTGACGATCGTGTTCGTCGAGCACGACCTGGACGTCGTCTTCGACGTCGCGACCAGGGTCAGCGTCCTGCACCTCGGCACCGTGCTGCACAGCGGCACCCCCGAGCAGGTACGGCGCAGCCCCGAGGTGCAGCAGGCGTACCTCGGCGGCCGGATGGAGGAGGTGCACGGTGTTCCTGGAGGTGCGTGAGCTGACCGCCGGCTACGGGCAGGGGCAGGTGCTGCACGGGCTGGACCTCGACCTGCCGGCGGGGCAGGCACTGGCCCTGCTCGGCCGCAACGGGGTCGGCAAGTCCACTTTCGTCTCCACCCTCGCGGGGCTGCTGCGGCCCACCGGCGGGCAGGTGCTGCTGGACGGTCGGGACGTCACCGGCTGGCGGGCCGACCGGCTCGCCCGCGCCGGGGTGGCGCTGGTGCCGCAGGGGCGGCGGGTGTGGCCGACGCTGACGGTGCACGAGCACCTCGCCCTGGCCACCCGGCACGGCGGCCGGACCTGGCCGACCGAGCGGGTGTACGAGTTGTTCCCCCGGCTGGCGCAGCGGCGGCGGCACCTCGCCGGGCAGTTGTCCGGCGGCGAACAGCAGATGCTCGTCATCGGCCGGGCCCTGGCCACCGACCCGCGGCTGGTGCTCATGGACGAGCCGTCCGAGGGGCTGGCGCCCATCGTCGTCGACCAGGTGGCCGAGGCGCTGCGGGTGGTGGTCCGGGAGGGGCTGACGCTGCTGCTGGTGGAACACGACCTGCACCTGGCCCTCGGGGTGACCCAGGAGGCGGCGGTGCTGGTCCGGGGGCGCATCGCACACCGGTGCCCCACCAGCGAACTGCGCGGGGACCTGCCGACGGTGCAGCGTCTGCTGGGCGTCGCGGGCTGAGCACGAGACCGGGTGCGGCCCCGTCAGGCGACGGGGCCGCACCCGGACCGGGTTCAACCGTCGACGGCGCGGTGGCAGCCCACCAGGTGGTCGTCGACCATCCCGGTCGACTGCATCAGGGCGTACGCGCCGACCGGGCCGATGAACCGGAACCCGCGCCGCTTCAACTCCCGGGCCATCGCGGTCGACTCGGGTGTCCGGGCCGGCACCTGCGACGTCGAGTGGGGACGGGGCCGCGCACCGGTCGGCGCGTACGACCACAGCAGGGCGTCGAGGTCCCCGGCCAACGCCACGACGAGCCGGGCGTTGCCGATGGTCGCCTCGATCTTCGCCCGGTTGCGCACGATGCCCTCGGTGCCGAGCAGCCGGGCCACGTCGGTGTCGTCGTAGCCGGCGACGGTCTCCGGGTCGAAGTCGTCGAAGGCCGACCGGAAGGCGTCCCGCTTGTGCAGGATCGTCGACCACGACAACCCCGCCTGGAAGGTCTCCAACGCCAGGTGCTCGAAGAGCGGGGCCTCGCCGTGCACGGGCCGGCCCCACTCGTCGTCGTGGTACGCGACGTACACGGGGGTGGCGGTGCACCAGCCACAACGCGGCACACCGTCAGCGCCGGTGCTGATCTGCATGTCGTCTCCTGTCGGGGCAGCGGGTCAGCCGGCGGCGCTGCCGGGGTGCCGTGGCAACCGCTGCCACAGCCCCCGCAGCCCGGCGGCGTGCCGGTCGTCGAGCCGCAGGAGGAACGTCTCCTCCAGCTCCCGACGCCACTCGTCGAAGGTGGTCAGCGCCCGCCGGTGAACACCGTCGCCGTCGATGCGGGTCAGCAGGCGGTCGACCAGCGACCACACCACCTCACCCGGGCCCCGGTTGGTCACGATGAACCGGCGGACGAAGGTGGAACCCGGTGCGGTCGAGAGCAGCCGGTGGGCCGCGGCGAACTCCTGCGGCTGCGCCGGCCGGTCCTCCCAGTCCATCACCGTGAACGACCCCCGGGGATCGTGGGTGAACCGCCAACCCCACGTCGCGCGCGCGAAACCGAAGGTCAGCGGCGGCTGCCGGACCACGCCGGGACGTAACGGCACCGGACCCAGCAGCCCGTCGCCGAGCCCGACGTCGACGAACCAGCGCCGACCCTCCACGGTGACGGTCATGGTCAGGTGGTTGGCGAACTCCACCCCGTCGGGCAACGCCGGCGCCTTCTTCACCTGTCCCCGGTGCAGGGTGACGTCGAAGCCCAACGCGGCCAGCAGCGCGGCGAACGCCCCGTTGAGGTGGAAGCAGTAGCCGGCGTCGCCGTCGGCCAGCCGCGCGGCGTTGCCGGCCGGGTCGACGTCGGTGGGTAACCCCAACCGGATGTCGAGGTTGTGGTAAGGAACCCGCCGGACGTGACGCTCGTGCAGTCGGACCAGCGTGGCCAGGTTCACCCCCGGCCGGCCGGGCTCGTCCAGACGGGCGAGGTAGCGCCGCACCACCTCGTCGCCGATCCTGGGCACAGACGGCTCCTGCATGTCGGGACGGTCACCTTCCTGGGAAAAACGCCGGGGCGGCGCCATCGGTGAGATGGCGTCGCCCCGGCCGGTCGTCAGCGGGTCTGCGGGCCACTCGTGCGGCTGCGCTTGAGCTCGTAGAAGCCGGGGGTCTGGGCGACCAGGAGGAAGCCGTCCCACAGCCGGGCGGCGTCCTCACCGCGCGGGGCGGGCGTGACCACCGGGCCGAACAGCGCCACCGGATCACTGCCGGGCACGTGCACGTGGATCGTCGGCGTGCCGACGTCCAGCCCGACCGGCTGCATCCCCGCCAGGTGGCTCTTGCGCACCGCGTCGTCGAGCCCCGCGTCGTCCGCCGCGTCGGCCAACTCCCCGGGCAGCCCGCACTCGGTGAGCGCCGCCTTGTACAGGGCCGGCCCGTACGACTGGCCCTTGACGTGCCGGCGGGTGCCCATGGCGTCGTAGAGCGACCGGACGGCGTCCGGCCCGTGCTGCTGTTCGGCCGCCATCAGCACCCGCACCGGCCGCCGCCACGGCCCGATGTTGCGCTGGTAGAACGCGTCGATGTCGGCACGTCCCTCATTGAGGGCGGACAGGCTCATGATCCGGAACCGCACGTCGATCGGGCGTTGCCGTTCGGCGTCGAGCAGCCAACGCGACGTCAGCCACGCCCACGGGCACACCGGGTCGACGAACATGTCCACCAGGATTCGGTTCACTTCGGGCACCGTCGTACATCCTTCGGTTGAATCATCGGAACGCCGGACCGACCAGTCCGGCACTGAGGGTCGCCCCGTCGCGCGGGTCGATGAGCAGCAGCGACCCCGTGCCCCGGATGAGGCGGTAGGGGTCCGCGGCGATCGGCTCGTCGAGGTCCAGCACCACGCCCGCGATGTCGTTGACGGCCAGCGGATCGGAGTTGGGGGTGTGCTCCAGCGTGGCGAGGTCGAGCCGGTCGACGATCGACGTGACCGTCCCCCCCACGACCCGGGTCTGGTGCTGCACCAGCACCCGGGCGCCCTCGCCGAGCCGGCGCTCCGCGACGTGGCAGAGCGTCGCGGTGACCTGCCGGGTCGTCGTCGGGATCCGGTCCGCCGCGACGATCATGTCGCCGCGTCCCACCTCGCCCTCCCCGTCGAGCTGCACGCTGACCGACATGCCGGCGCGGGCGTTCTCGATGGGCGTGCCGAGCCGGTGGATGGCGGTGACCACCGCCGGCCGTCCGGCGGGCACGACCAGCACCTGCTGCCCGAGACGGAGCTGACCGGCGACGAGCTGGCCGGCGAGCGATCCGTCGGGCAGGACGTACTGCACGGGCAGCCGGGCCGGCAGGGCGGTCAGGTCCTCGTCGAGGTCCACCCGCTCCAGGTGTTGCAGGAACGTCGGCCCGGTGTACCACGGCATCTCGGTCGAGGCGTCGACGACGTTGTCGCCGCGCAGCGCCGACAACGGGATGGACCGCACGTCGGGAACCCCGAGGGAACCCGCCAGCCGGCGGAACTCGTCGTCGATCTCGGCGAACCGGTCCTCGGCGAAACCCACCAGGTCCATCTTGTTGACCGCCAGCACCACGTGCGGGGTGCGCAGCAGCGCGGCCACCGCGGTGTGCCGCCGGGTCTGGGTCACCACGCCGTGCCGGGCGTCGACCAGGATCACGGCCAGGTGGGCGGTCGACGCGCCGGTGACCATGTTGCGGGTGTACTGCACGTGCCCGGGGGTGTCGGCCAGGATGAACCGGCGGTTGCCGGTGGCGAAGTAACGGTAGGCGACGTCGATGGTGATGCCCTGTTCACGTTCGGCCCGCAGACCGTCGGTCAGCAGGGCGAGGTCGGCCTGGCCGTAGCCGCGGGCGCGGCTGGCGGACTCGACCGCCTCCAACTGGTCGGCCAGCACCGACTTGGAGTCATAGAGCAGGCGTCCCACCAGGGTGGACTTTCCGTCGTCGACGCTGCCGGCGGTGGCGAGCCGCAGCAGCTCACCGTCGCGGGCAGTCTCGAGGCTGAGCGTGGTCACTAGAAGTACCCCTCCCGCTTGCGGTCCTCCATGGCGGTGTCGGACAACTTGTCGTCGGCCCGGCTCGACCCGCGTTCGGTGATCCGGGACAGGCTGATCTCGGCGATCACCTGGTCGATGGTGGCGGCGTCGGACACCAGCGCGCCCGTGCACGACATGTCCCCGACGGTGCGGTACCGCACGGTGCGTTCCTGCAGCTGCTCGTCGCGGCGCGGACCGCCCCACTCCCCCGGCGTCAGCCACATCCCGTCGCGCAGGAAGACCTGACGCTGGTGGGCGAAGTAGATGGCCGGCAGCGGGATCTCCTCCCGGGCGATGTAGTTCCACACGTCGAGTTCGGTCCAGTTGGACAGCGGGAACACCCGCACGTGCCCACCCGGGTCGTGTCGACCGTTGTAGAGGTTCCACAGCTCCGGGCGCTGCTGGCGGGGGTCCCACTGCCCGAACTCGTCGCGCAGCGAGAACACCCGCTCCTTGGCCCGCGCCTTCTCCTCGTCGCGCCGCCCGCCGCCGAACACGGCGTCGAAGCGGTGCTGGGTGATGGCGTCGAGCAGCGGTACGGTCTGCAACGGGTTGCGGCTGCCGTCGGGCCGCTCGGTGAGCCGGCCGTCGTCGAGGTAGTCCTGCACGTGCGCCACCCGCAGCGTGAGCTGGTGCTCCGCCACCACCTTGTCGCGGTACTCGATCACCTCGGGAAAGTTGTGCCCGGTGTCGACGTGCAGCACGGGGAAGGGCAGCTGGCCCGGCAGGAACGCCTTGCGGGCCAGGTGGAGCATTACGGCGGAGTCCTTGCCGCCGCTGAACAGCAGGACGGGTCGCTCCAGCGTGCCCGCCACCTCACGGATGATGTGCACCGCCTCGGCCTCGAGCACGTCGAGGTAGGACATCCGCAGGTCGGATGCGGTTTCGGATGCGGTCGAAGTGAACGCCATGGCGTTGTCTCCCCACAGGTGTCGGCCGGTCGGGCCGGTCAGTTCGAGGTGCCCGGCCGCACGTACCCGGCGGTACGCAGCTCGGGCGGGTAGACGATCGGCACGGTGGAGATGTCCTGGTCGATCTCCTGGTACTGCTGCAGCACCACCGGGGGTGGGCTGTGGTGCCAGTGGGTCTCGCCGCGGGCGAAGCTGACCGGGCCACGCCAGGTGTCGAAGGTGCCCTTCTCCAAGGCGTCGATCAGTTCCGCCCGGCCGACCCCGTCCGCCTGGCGCAGGGCCTGGGCGATGATGGTGATGTCGGTGAAGGCGTTGAGGGCGGTGTCCGGCGGCGGCGTGCCGTACGTGTCGCGGTAGCGGTCCACGAACCACCGGCCGATCGGGGTCAACCCCGACCAGTTCGGGCTGAACTGGGTGGCCGGCCAGACCATGTGCAGGCCGTGCACGCCGAGCGCCTTCCAGTAGTCCGGCGCCCGCAGCGGCCACTGGAAGGGTGCCAGCATGGGCACCTGCGGCAGCAGCCCGATCTCGGCGGCCTGCTGCACGATCAGGTGGTTGGTGCGGACCACCCCCACGTTGATCACCACGTCCGGCTGCCACTGCTGGATCTCGCGCAGCTGGGGGCGCAGGTCCGTGGTCGACTCCTGGGCGAACTCCACGGAGTACAGCTCCATCGGCTCCTCGGCCGCCTGCAACTCGGCGGTGAGCAGCGCGGCGGCGCTGCGGCCGAACACCGTGTCGGCGTGGATCAGGCCGACCCGCCGGAAACCCTGGTCGGCGGCGAACCGGATCAGCACCGGGGCGCGCTCGGCCATCGAGGTGAACGTGCGGAAGACCGCCCGCCGCTGCCGCGCGGTGACCCCGGGGTGGGCGTTCTCGATGAACAGCGGCACCCCGATCCGGTCGGCGAGTTCCGCGACCTCCTCGGTGTAGCGCAGGTGCCAGGGGCCCAGGACGGCCAGCGCCCCGTCGACGATCGCGACCTTCGCCAGCGCGCCCACCGCCGAGCGGGGCATCGTGCCACCGTCGAGGGTGACGGTCTCCTGGTCGTCGCGGACGACGAAGTCGAACTGGAGTCCGTCGCGGATGCCACCGTGGTCCCGCACGTACTCGGCACCGATCAGGGCGCCGCGGGCGGTCAACGTGCCGGCCGTGGGGTCACCGGGCAGGGACAGTGGGGTCACGATGCCCACGGTGACCGTGGGGGCGCCCGCCACCGTACGGGCGAAGGCGCGGAACTGCTCGTTGAGCGTCTCCAGCACCGTGGGCTCCGACGTCGTGCTCACACCCGTCCTCCGATCTGGTACTTCGTCAGGTATGCGGAGAAGCGCTCGTCCAGCTCGTCGGCGTCCAGGCCGTAGTCCTCGGCCCGGTAGACGTGCTTGCCGAGCTTGTCCTTGCGGTTCGCCGCGAGGTAACCGCGGAACGCCTGCTCGACCTCGCCGTCCCAGCGGGCACCGAGGAAGTCGCAGATCTCGGCCATCACCGCGATCGGGTCGGCCATCAGGCGCTGGTAGTCGACGTCGAGCACCGGCGTGTCGGCGAGCTTGTCCCGCTCGGCGCGCGCGAACAGGTCGAGCATCTCCGCGAAGCGTTCGGTCCAGAGCCTACCGAGCGCGAGGCGGTCCACCTGGTCGGCGCGCGCGAGTCGGATGATCTCGGTGAGGCTGCACGTCGAGGGGATGGTGACGCTCGGGGCGCGGTGCATGTAGATCAGCCGCGCGTCCGGGTAGGTACGCGCCAGCGCGTCGGCCCGCCACAGGTGGAACGGGTCCTTGAGCACCAGCGTGTCGGTGGGCACCCGCCAGACGATGTGCTGCATCAGGTAGCGGTGGTAGTCGTAGGCGTCGTACTGGTCCTGGGTGCGCAGCCACTCGCCGTAGCTGGGCACGGTGTAACGCAGCTCGTACGCCATCGTCTTGAACGTCGGCGCGGTCAGCCGGTGGTCCTCGTCGGGGCGGTGCGGCTCCCACAGGTGCACCGGCTTGAGCGCCGGCGCGACGGTGTAGTAGTCGGTGCAGAAGTTCTCCGCCGCCTGGACGAGCGCCTGCCGGGTCGCCTCGTCGCGGCCGTCGGTCGCCGGCGCCATCAGCTCCCACAGGTCGGGGGAGCGCAGGTCCGGGTGCTGGCCGAGCAGGTTGTGCATCAGCGTGGTGCCACTGCGGGTCATGCCCGTGATGAACACCGGCTGGTTGATCTCGACCGAGGCGATCTCGGGGTTCTTCACCCGGGCCCGGTACGCGGCGGCCTGGGTGGCGAGCGCGGCGACCAGGGCGCCCCGGACAGACCGCCGACCGGCCTCGTTCAGGCCGCCCTCGGTGTCCAACGACCGCAGCAGCCGGTCGAGGGCGTCGAGGTGCGCGAACTCGAAGTCCGGGACTCCCACCCTCTCCCGGGCTGCCTCGACGAACTCCTCCACCCGGTAGGTGTCCTGACTGGGTTCGATGACGGCGGTCACGGCGTACTCCCCTCTATCTGGCGGCAAACGCGGCGGATCGGGCTGTCGGTCGGTGTGCCCGCCCCGAGGGGCCGGATCGACCGGGGACCGCGACGAATGTGAACAACGGTCACGGTAGGTAGCGACGATAGGCACCCGGCCACGGTCGGTACAGGGCCACATCAGTGGTTTCCACGGGACCAAAGCCGGAGCCGACAAGTGGCCCGGAAGCCGGTGCCAACGTGGCTCTGGAGCGGCGGCGGACGGCCGCCCTATGGTCGGCCCAGCCAATCGGCGATGCACCGCGGATCGGAGGAACAGATGCCGCCGGCGACTCGGGCCGCCCCCCTGCTGCTGTGGGAGACGGGGGTCCGCGAAGGAATCGAGGACAGTCGGTACCGACCCGTCGTCGCCGACTCCTGGCTCCTCACCGAGGGCCGGGCACGGGCCTACCCACTGCACTGGCAGCGTTTCGACGCCGCCGTACGGGGGTTCGGGGTCTCGGCGCACCGGGTGGCGTCCTTCGGGACGTCGGTCACCACGGCACTGCCCCGCTCCGGGGTGTGGTTCCCCCGCATCGAACTGCACCTGGTCCCCACGCAGCGGCTGGCCCTGCGGCTGCGTCCCGCCCCACCGCTGGTCAGCCAGGCACGCGGCTGGCTGTGGCCCCATCCGGACCCCCGCCGGCTGCCCCACCTCAAGGGGCCCGACTTCGAGGAACTGGAGAAGATCCGGGCCGCCGCCCAGGACGCGCAGGCCGACGAGGCCCTGCTCTGCGACGAGCAGGGGCTGGTCCGTGAGGGGGCGTTCAGCACGATCTACTGGTGGTCCTCCGGCGTCCTGCACACCCCGCCGGACGACGGGCGCATCCTGCCCGGCGTCACCCGTCGGCTGCTGCTGGCCCGCTGTGCCGAGCTGGGGCTGCCGGTGCGGCACCGGCTGCCCAGCGTGGCGGAGCTGCTCGCCAGCGAGGTGTGGATCACCAGCGCCCTGTACGGCATCCGAGTCCTGACCCAGATCAACGGACAGCCGACCGCTCCCGTCCACGAGCGGCGGTTGCACGAATGGCGCGCCCATCTCGACGCGCTGGCCGAACCCCTGCCCGACCCCGAGGCCATCTGGCCGCACCGAAGCACCGAGGAGGCACCATGAAGCTCAGGTCACTACAGCGTTATCTGGCATCGGTCCCGCGCATGCACTTCGGGCGGTCGCACCGGGGCCTGCGGGCCCGGCTGGAGCTGCTGGCCACCCGTCAGCTCGGCGCCGGCGACTTCCTGTGGCACGCCCTGGAACGGGGGCAGGACCACGACGCCCCGCTGTTCCACCACCTGCCGCCCGGCGGCGGCCCGGACGACCTGGTCGTCTACAGCCTGGCGACGCTGCGCGACCAGACCGAGCGGTACGCCCGGTGGTACCACAACGCCGGGGTCACCCACGGCGACCGGGTCGGGGTCTTCACCCGCAACGGCATGGCGAGCTTCGTGCACTTCCTGGCGCTCAACAGCCTCGGCGCGATCCCCGCGGTGATCAACCCGAACATGGTGCCCGACACCGCCGCCAAGTACCTGTCCCGGCTCGACGCGGTCGGCGTGGTGGTCGACGCGGACAAGCTCGGCCCGCTGCTCAACGGGATGGCCGACGCCCGGCCGTTCCGGTTCACCGCCTCGCAGGAGGCGATGCACGCCGCGCCGCCGGCCGGCCCGCTGCCCGGGGTCTACCCGTACCGGCACGGCGACCGCGACCCGGTGCTCATCTCGCACTCCTCGGGCACCACCGGCATGCCGAAGGCCGCCACGTTCGGCCACCGTCAGTTCTTCGCCGGCAAGCGCCCCCGGATCATGACGCTGCCGTCGGGCCCGGACGACAAGATGCTGCTGGCCTTCCCCGCGTCGCACTCGTCGGGCTACAGCTACATGATGATGGCCACCCTCATCGGCCTGCCCACCCTGGTCATGGAGTCCCAGGACGGGGCGACGGTGGCCGAGGCGATGCGGTGGTGGAAGCCCAGCGTGGTGACCGGCTTCCCGATCACCTTCACCGAGATGCTCGCGCTCGGCTTGGAGCCGTCCGCCGCGGCGAACGTGACGACCTGGATCAGCACGGCGGACGCCTCGCACGAGGCCCACGTCCGGGAGCTGGTCCGGCTCGGCCGGCACCGGGAGAACGGCAGCTGGCGGCCGGGGTCGCACTACCTCGACGGGCTGGGCGCCTCGGAGATGGGCATGGCCCTGTTCCTCAACATCCACGGCCCCAAGACCAACGCCTACAACCGTTGTGTCGGCTACCCGGAGCCGATCGTCGAGGACGCGGTCGTCTTCGACGAGGACGGTCGGGAGCTGGGCCCCAACGAGGTCGGCTACCTGGCGGTGCACACCCCGACGGTGACCCTTGGCTACTGGGGCAACCACGAGCTGACGCACAAGTCGATCCGCAACGGCTACTGGCTCACCGGTGACATCGGCTACAAGGACGACAAGGGCCGGTTCTACCACTACGACCGGACCACGGACGTGATCACGACGCGGCGCGGCCCGGTCTACAGCCTCACCATCGAGGAGGAGATCTTCAAGGCGTGCCGGGCGGTGGTGGACTGCGCCGTCGTCGGGGTGGTCGACCCGGTCGAGCCGACCTCGTTCGCCCCGATCGCCGCGCTGCGCCTGATCGACGGGGCGGACCTCAGCGCCGAGGAGCTGCTGACCCGGGTCAACCGGGCGCTGCGGGCGGCGGGCCGGCACGAGCTGGCCGCGGCGGTCATCTCCAAGGGGGATACCAAGATCCCGCTGGGCGTCACCGGCAAGGTGCTCAAGCGTGAGGTGCGCGCGCAGTTCGCCCAGCTGCTGCTGACCGACGACGACGGTGGGCTGGACGTGGCGCGGACCCGCACCGAGCAGTCGGTCCTGCGGGAGCTGAGCGCCTCGTCGACGCCGGCCGGGACGCCGCAGGAGCAGCGGGCCACCTCGGCCGCCTGACCGGTCTCCGTGGGGCGGGCGGTTCCACCGCCCGCCCCACGGCTGTCCTCAGAGGGCGGTGACGAAGTCCCGCAGGGCGGCCCCGATCTCGTCCGGTGAGTCCTCCTGCACGTAGTGGCTGCCGGTGACGGTGACCTCGCGCTGGTTGGGGAAGGTCCGGGCGAACGCCAGGGCCCGGCCGGTGAGCAACGCCCCCGGCTCGGCGACCACCAGCAGTTTCGGCACCGGGGAGGCGGCCAGCCAGCGGCCGTACTCCTCGACGATGGCGGTCACGTCGGCCGGTTCGCCCTCGATGGGCAGCTCCCGGGGGAACATCAGGGTCGGTCGGCGCGAGTCGGGGTCGCCGAAGGGCCGACGGTAGTGGTCCAGTTCCGCCTCCGACAGGGGGCGCACCACGCTGCGCGGCAGCACCACCTCGACGAAGAAGTTCTCCTGGAGCACCAGGCGTTCCCCGTCGGGCGAGCGCATGGCGCGGAAGAGCTGGTCCCGGCCGGCCTCGAAGTCGCTCCACCGGCGGGGTTGGACGATCGCCTCCAGGTAGGCGACGGCCCGGACCCGTTCGGGGTGGCGGGCCGCCCAGTGGAAGCCCAGCGCCGAACCCCAGTCGTGCAGCACCAGGGTGACCGGTCGGTCGCCCACCACGGCGTCGAACCAGGCGTCGAGATAGCGCGCCTGGTCGATTAAGCGGTAGCCGCCGTCGGGCGCCGGCCCGGAGTCGCCCATCCCGACCAGGTCGGGGGCGAGGCAGCGGCCCAGGTCGCGGACCGCCGGGATGACGTTGCGCCACAGGTACGAGGACGTGGGGTTGCCGTGCAGGAACACGATCGGTTCCCCGTCGCCCACGTCGACGTACGAGAGGTGGGTCCCGCACAGGTCGATCCGACGGCGGGGGTGTGGGTCGGCCACGGTCACGGGCACCGCGGCGGGCATGGAACTCTGTGTCACTTGTAGACCTCCTCGGCCCCAGTGATAGCAAGCCGGCCCGGCAATTCCCGGGAATCCCCGTGACGGCGTGTCCGTCGACGGGTGACAGTTCGCGCTCAATGCGGCGGTGCCATTCACGAACTGTTCGCGAGAAATCAACGAATGACTTGGTGAATCTGATTCGGGTCCGCCGCGATCAGGCGGTACGGGGTGCCGTGGCGCCATGGCCCGACCACTCGCCGGCAAAGTGGCACCGACGCTTTCCCGCACATGGGCCTGTCCACCGGCACCGCGGTTTCGTACGTTTCTCCTGTCGATACGAGGGCCCGGACGAGTCCTTCTCGGATCTCCGGACGCCACCGACGTGTCAATGCGCCACGCGGGATTTCCGCCGGCTTTCCAGAAAGGGAGAACCAGATGCAGGGACTGATCCAGGTCGCCGGGGTCATCGACCAGGAGGAGGCCGACCTGATCTGTGCGGAGGGCGCCGACTGGCTGGGGTTCGCCCTGCGGTTGCCGGCGAAGAACGAGGACCTGTCCGAGGCCGACGCGGCCGCCATCGTCGCGGCGATCCAGCCCCGGCACCGGGGCGTCCTGATCACCTACCTCACCGAGGCCGAGGAGATCAGGCAGTTCTGCGCCGAACTCGGCGTCACCGCCGTGCAGCTGCACGGCGACGTGGACCCCGCCCAGTTGGAGAAGCTGCGCCGGATCGACCCCGACCTCTACGTGCTCAAGAGCCTCGTGGTCAAGTCCGACAACCTCGACGAGCTGGTCAAGATCGTCGATGAGAGCGCCGAGTGGGTCGACATGTACATCACCGACAGCTTCAACCCCGCCACCGGGGCCAAGGGCGCGACCGGTCTGGTCCACGACTGGTCGGTCAGCGCCGAGCTGGTCCGCGTCGCGCCCCGGCCGCTGATGCTCGCCGGTGGCCTGAACCCCGACAACGTGGCGGCGGCCATCGCGGCGGTACGCCCCGCCGCCGTCGACGCGCACACCGGGCTGGAGGGCCCCGACCGCCGCAAGGACCGCGCCAAGGTGCGCCAGTTCGTCACCGCCGCCCGCCAGGCGTTCGCCGACCTCGCCGGACAGGACTGAGAGCCATGACCGACACCGCCACCCACCCCACCGTGGCCGGACCCGCCGTGGCCGGACCCGCCGTGACCGGACCCGCCGTGACCGGACCCGCCGTGACCAGCCGGCTGCATCTCTTGCCGCAGACCAACCGGCTGCGCTCGCTGCACACCGTCATCCGGGACCGCGACGCCTCCCGGGCCGACTTCGTGCAGACCTCCGCCCAGATCTTCCGGCAGCTCCTCGACACCGCCCTCGACCTGCTCCCGGTCGTCCCCCAGCAGGTGCGCACCCCGGTCGGGCAGACCTACCACGGGCTGCGCCCGGCCGCACCGGTCTGCGGGGTGTCCATCGCCCGCGCCGGCGAGAGCATGGAGGGCGAACTGCGGGCCATGCTGCCGCAGACCCGGATCGGCAAGATCCTCATCCAGCGGGACAAGACGACGAAACTGCCGCACTTCCACTACGCGGCCCTGCCCCCGGACATCGCCATGTCCCAGGTGCTGCTGCTGGACCCGATGCTCGCCACCGGCGGCACCGCGCTGGCCGCCCTCGCGCTGCTGCGTGAGTACGGGGTCTTCGAGGAGGACGTCGTCTTCGTCACCCTGCTCTCCTCGCCGGAGGGCATCAGCGCCGTGCACGCCCAACACCCCCGGGTCCGGATCGTCACCTCCGCCATCGAGGAGCGCCTCAACGCCGACGCCTACATGGTGCCCGGCATCGGCGACTTCGGTGACCGCTACTTCGGCACGGACCAGCCCCGATGAGGCGCGGCGGAATCGGCGACGTCGGGATCACCGCGCTGGCCCCCGCGATCTGGGGCAGCACGTACCTCGTCACCACCGAGTTGCTGCCCCCGGGCCGGCCCTACCTGGCCGCCCTGGCCCGTGCCCTGCCCGCCGGGCTCGCCCTGATGGCGCTCGGGCGGGTGGTGCCGCGCGGCGCGTGGATCTGGCGGGCGCTGGTGCTCGGCACCCTCAACATCGGTCTGTTCTTCGTGCTGCTCTTCATCGCGGCCTACCGGCTGCCCGGTGGCGTCGCGGCCCTGATCATGTCGTTCCAGCCGATGCTGGTGCTGATCCTCGCGGCGCTGCTGCTGCGCGACCGCATCCGGCCGCTGCACGTCGTGGCGTGCCTGCTCGGGGCGACCGGGGTCGCGCTGCTCGTGCTGCGCCCGACCGCCGCGCTCGACCCGCTCGGCGTGATCGCGGCCCTGGCCGGCGCGGCCAGCATGGCCAGCGGGATCGTGCTGACCAAACGCTGGGCGCGACCGCCCGGGGTGGGGGTGTTGCAGTTCACCGGTTGGCAGCTGACCGCCGGCGGGCTGGTCCTGCTCCCCACCACCCTGCTGCTGGAGGGACTGCCGGACCACCTCACCGGTCCCAACCTGGCCGGCCTCGCCTACCTGGGGATCGTCGGATCGCTGTTCGGTTACGCGGTCTGGTTCCGCGGGCTGGAACGGCTGCCCGCCCTGGCCGCCTCCTTCCTCAGCCTGGTCAGCCCGATCGTCGCCAGCCTGCTGGGCTTCGCCTTCCTCGACCAACGACTCAGCGTCACCCAGCTCGTCGGAGCCCTGGTCATCGTCGCCGCAGTCGCCCTCGCCCAGCGCAGGTCGTCCCCGCCGGCTCCGCCACCCGACCCGGTGCCGGTGGCGTCACGGGCGCTGACCAGCCGGTGAGGCGTCACCCACCACAGGGGGAAGCATGCTTACCACGCCCGCCACCACCGAAGCCCACCAGTCGACCACCGACACCCTTGAACCGGCCACCGGCACCCACGACCCGGCCGACGTGACCCTGCCGGACCTGCTCGACGAGCAGGTCCGGGCGGACCCCGACGCGATCGCCGTCCGGCACGGACCGGAGGGGATCACCCGACGGGAACTGGCCCGCCGGGCCCGCACCCTCGCAGCCCAGCTCCGCGAGCGGGGCACCGGCCCCGACGACCGGATCGGACTCTTCGCCGAGCCGTCCGCCGCACTCGTCGTCGGGGCCTGGGGAATCCTGTACGCGTCGGCCGCCTACCTGCCCCTGGCCCCCGACTATCCCGACGAACGCCTGCGCTACATGGCCACCGACGCCGGGTTGCGCGTCGTCGTCGCCCAGGACGACCTCGTCGAACGGCTGTCGGACCTGGTCCCGCCCGGCACCGCCATCGTGCCGCTGAGCGTGTGGCACGACACGGCCCCACCCGACGTGCCCCGCCGGGGGCCACGGCCCGGCCATCTCGCCTACGTCATCTACACCTCCGGCAGCACAGGTCGTCCCAAGGGCGTGATGATCGAGCACCGCAGCATCGTCAGCCAACTGCGGTGGCTGCGGGACACCTACCGCCTCGACGAGGCCGTCATCCTCCAGAAGACCCCGATGAGCTTCGACGCGGCGCAGTGGGAGATCCTCGCCCCGGCCTGCGGCGGCACCGTCGTCGCCGGCACCCCGGGCCTGCACCGCGACCCCGAAGCCATCATCGAGACCATCCGACGGCACGGCGTCACCGCCCTGCAGTGCGTACCGACCCTGCTGCGGGCGCTGGTCGACACCGAACGCCTCGGCACCTGCACCAGCCTGCGGCAGATCTTCACCGGTGGTGAGGCGCTGTCCACCACGCTCGCCGCCGACGTGCTCGCGGCGCACCCCGCCACCCTGGTCAACCTCTACGGCCCCACCGAGTGCACGATCAACTCGTCGGCGTTCACCGTCGACCCGGCGACCCTCGACCCCACGCAGCAGTCCGTGTCGATCGGGCGGCCCGTCACCGGCCTGCGCTACGTCATCGTCGACACCGACGACGCCCCGGTCACCGGGGAGGCCGTCGGGGAACTGCTCATCGGCGGCGTCCAGCTCGCCCGGGGCTACCTGCACCGGCCGGCGTTGACCGCGCAACGGTTCGTGCCCGACCCGGTCACCGGCGAACGGCTCTACCGCACCGGTGACCTGGCCGCCTGGCAGGCCGACGGCACCGTGCGGTTCGTCGGTCGGGTCGACAACCAGGTGAAGCTGCGCGGGTTCCGGGTCGAACTCGACGAGGTGCGCCTCGCCGTGGAGGCCCACCAGTGGGTCCGGCACGCGGGGGTACTGGTCCGCGACGACCCGCGTACCGGCCACCCGCACCTGCTCGCCGTCGTCGAACTCAACCCGCGCGAGGCGGCGCTGATGGACCAGGGCCGGCAGGGGGCCCACCACCGGTCGAAGGAGAGCCGGCTGCAGGTCCGGGCCCAGTTGTCGCACGGCGGGGTGCGTACCCCGCAGGAGTTGGCCGGGCGACCGGTGCTCGCACTGCCCGGGGCCGAACCCACCGAGGAGCAGGTACGGCGGGTGTTCGCCCGCAAGACGTACCGGTTCTACGAGGGCCCGCCGGTCACCCGCGCCGACCTGCTGGCACTGCTGCGCCCGGCCGAGCCCGGCCCGGTGCCGCCGCGCCCGCTCGCACAGCTCGACCTGGCCACCTTCGGGGAGATCATCCGCTACCTCGGGCAGTTCGTCAGCGACGAGCGGCTGCTGCCCAAGTACGGCTACGCCTCACCGGGGGCGCTCAACGCCACCCAGGTCTACCTGGAGATCCACCAACTGTGGGGGCTACCGTCCGGCTACTACTACCACCATCCGCTCACCCACGAACTGGTCCGGATCAGCCCGGCCGCGTCCCGGCCCGAACCGACCGTCCGGCTGCACCTCGTCGGCCGGCGACGGGCCATCGAACCGGTCTACCAGAACAACATCCGCGAGGTGTTGGAGATCGAGACCGGCCACCTGGTCGGCCTGCTGGAGCAGGTCCTGCCCGGGTACGGGCTGACCGTCACGGCCGCCGACCACACCCCGCAGACCATCCGGCACCTCGACTGCGCCGACGAGGACCTCTACCTCGGCAGCTTCGCGCTGACGCCGTACGCCCCGCCACCGCCCGACGAGATCGACGTGTACGTCCAGGTCCACCCGGACCGGGGCGGGGACCTGGCCCCGGGGCAGTACCTGCACCGTGACGGCGACCTGGTCCGCATCGACGACGCCCTGGTGCTGCGCCAGCACGTCATCGCGATCAACCAGCAGGTGTACGACCGGGCCGCGATCGGCATCAGCATGATCAGCACCACGTCGACCCGGTGGCGGCGCTACGTCGACCTGGGCCGCGCCCTGCAACGGCTGTCCATGAACGACCTCGGCTTCGGCTTCATGTCCTCCGGCTACAGCTCCGACACCGGTCACGACCTGCCCTCGGCGCACCGCATCCGGGGCATCCTGCGCCGGCACGGGCTACCCGACGGTCCGTCGTACTTCGCCGTGGGTGGGCGGGTCAGTGCCGCCCAGGTGGCCGGCCGGGGCATGAAGGAGGACGTCGTACACATGAAGGGTCCGGCGGAGCTGATCCGCGACGACCTGGCCGGTCGGCTGCCGGACTACATGCTGCCCAACAAGGTGGTGATCGTCGACCGGATGCCGCTGACCGCCAACGGCAAGACCGACCTCACGGCACTCGCCGCCCGGGTCGCCGACGACCCCGGCCCGCAACGGCCGTTCGTGGCGCCCCGCACCGACCTGGAACGCCGCATCGCCCGCCTGTGGGCCGAGGCGGTCCGCCAGGACGACGTCTCCGTCCACGACGACTTCTTCGCCTGCGGTGGCAACTCGCTGATCGCCGTCGCCCTGATCAACCGACTCAACCGGGTGTTCGGCGCGACGCTGCCCATGCAGGTCATCTTCGACAGCCCGACAGTGGCCCAGCTGGCCCGGCGCGTCGCCCAACGCGACCAGGTCAGCAGGTCCCGGCTGGTGCCGTTGGCGCCGGCCCGGGAGGGTCGCTCCGTCTACTGCTGGCCGGGCCTCGGCGGCTACCCGATGAACCTGCGGCTGCTCGCCGGCACGGTCGGCCGGCCCTTCCACGGCGTGCAGGCCCACGGCGTGAACCCGGGCGAGGAGCCCTACCGGACGATCGCCCGGATGGCGGCCGAGGACGTGCGGGCGATCCGGGAACGGCAACCCCGTGGCCCCTACACGCTGTGGGGTTACTCGTTCGGCACCCGGGTCGCGGTGGAGGCGGCGTACCAGTTGGAGCAGGCCGGCGAGCAGGTCGACCAACTCGTCCTGATCGCCCCCGGATCACCCCGGGTGGGGGTGCCGCAGGACCCGGCCACGGTCGGCACGGCGAGCTTCGCCAACCCGACGTACCTGGCCGTGCTGTGTTCCGTGTTCGCGGGGACGGTCAGCGGGCCGGTGATCGAGGAGTGCCTGGCCACCGTCGTGGACGAGGAGAGCTTCACCGGGTTCGTCCAACGGCACTTCCCCGCCCTGGACCTGCCGCTGGTCCGCCGGATCACCGGGGTCGTCGCCCGCACGTACGGGCTGCGCCACACCGAGGCCGAACTCGCCAGGCGGCCGGTGCGGGCCCCGGTGACGGTGCTGCGTACCCGGGGCGACCAGGAGTCCTTCCTCGACACCGCCGTCGCCCGCCGCAACCTCTCCCCCGTCGTCGTCGACCTGGCCGCCGACCACTACGGGGTGCTGCGCGAACCGGGGGTCCACCAGGTGGTGGCGGCGCTGCCCGCCCGGTCCCGGCGTCGCCCGGTCCGACCGCACGTGAGCATCAGCCACCTGCCGATCGCCCTGACCGACGAACAGCACAACCGGCTGGTGACCGCCGTCACCCGCGCCATGACCAGAGCCTTCGGCTGCGACGAGGACGCGGTGTCCGTCGCACTGGAGGCGGTCCTGGAGGAGTGAGCCGGTCCCCGGCCCACACCGCCCCGCCCCCGACCCACCGACGGGCCGGCCCCGCCGACGAACCGCAACCGACCTGCCCGAAACCGGTCCCGAGCTGCCCGACACCGAACCCGACCGGCCCGGACCGGACCGACCGAGGAGCCCGCATGACACGCAACGTCCACTCCACCGTCGAGGTGCGGCTGAGTGAGGAGGTCGCCGACGCCCTGGCCGAGGGGCGGGCGGTGGTGACGCTGGAATCCAACGTGATCACCCACGGCCTGCGTTACCCGGACAACGCCGCCACCGCGCACCGGGTCGAAGATGCCGTCCGGGAGGGCGGCGCGGTGCCGGCGACGGTCGCGGTCGACGACGGGGTGATCCGGGTCGGCATGACCGCAGCGGACATCGAACGGTTCGCCTCCACACCGGGCATCCCCAAGGTGAGCGCCCGGGACCTGCCGGTGGCGCTCGCCCGGGGCGGCATGGGCGCGCTGACCGTGGCGAGTTCACTGATCGCGGCGGACCTCGCCGGCATCGCGTTCTTCGCGTCCGCCGGCATCGGCGGGGTCCACCGGGGCGCGGAGACCAGCATGGACATCTCCTCGGACCTCGTCCAGTTCACCCGTTCCCGGGTCGCCGTGGTGTGCGCCGGGGCCAAGAAGATCCTCGACCTCGGACTGACCATGGAATACCTGGAGACCCACTCGGTGCCGGTGGTCTCCTACCGCTCCGACGACTTTCCGGCCTTCTACTGCGTCTCCAGCGGCATCCCCAGCCCCTGCCGCCTCGACGACGACACGGTCGTCGCCCGCGCGGTGGAGAACCACTGGGCGCTGGGCAACCACAGCTCCTTCCTGATCACCACCCCGGTCGACGCCGAGGAGGCGGTGGACGACGCCGAGGTCGACCGGGCCATCGTCGAGGCGATGTCGGCCGCCCGACGCGACGGGGTACGCGGCAACGCCATCACGAAGTACCTCATGCGTGCTGTCGACGCGGCCACCCAGGGCCGCTCGTCCCGGGCCAACATGGCGGTGCTGATCAGCACGGCCCGGACCGGCGGCCACCTCGCCGCCGCCCACGCCCGCTACCTGGCCGAGGTGGGGAACCCGGCTGCCGCCGGTGCCGCCCCGCCGGCCCGGGTGCCGGCCGGCGCCGGGACGGCGCACGCCCTGCCCGGTGCGCGGACGTGACGGGGGTGGTGACGGTGTTGCGTTGGCTGACTGCAGGTGAATCGCATGGTCCGGCTCTGGTGGCGTTGTTGGAGGGGGTTCCCGCCGGGGTGGCGGTGACTTCTGGTGACATCGTGGGTGAGTTGGCGCGTCGTCGGTTGGGTTATGGCCGGGGTGCGCGGATGGCGTTCGAGCAGGATGAGGTCGAGGTCGTCGGTGGTCTGCGGCACGGCGTCACGCTGGGCAGTCCGGTCGCGATCCGGGTGGGGAACTCGGAGTGGCCGAAGTGGCAGACGGTGATGGCCGCCGACCCGGTGGATGCGGACGAGTTGGCGAGTCAGGCCCGGAACGCTCCGCTGACCCGTCCCCGGCCCGGCCACGCCGACCTGGCCGGCATGCAGAAGTACGGTCACACCGACGCCCGGCCGATCCTGGAGCGGGCCAGCGCCCGGGAGACCGCCGCCCGGGTGGCCGTGGGCACCGTGGCGAAGGCCCTGGTGAAGCAGGCCCTCGGCATCGAAATCGTGTCGCACGTGGTGGAGCTCGGCTCGGTGGCCGCGAAGCCCGGTTTGCGGCCGGTGCCGGAGGATGCTGAGCGGATCGACGCGGACCCGTTGCGGTGTCTCGATCCGGACGCGAGTGCCCGGATGGTCGCCGAGGTCGACGCCGCGAAGAGGGCCGCCGACACGTTGGGTGGGGTGGTGGAGGTGTTGGCGTACGGGGTGCCGCCGGGTCTGGGTAGTCATGTGCAGTGGGATCGGAAGCTTGATGCCCGGTTGGCGACGGCGTTGATGTCGATCCAGGCGATCAAGGGGGTGGAGATCGGGGACGGGTGGTTGCAGGCGCGGTCGCGGGGGTCGGAGGCGCATGACGAGATCGTGCCGACGGCGACGGGGGTGCGTCGGGTGACGGATCGGGCGGGTGGTTTGGAGGGTGGGATCACGACGGGTGAGCCGGTGCGGGTGCGGGCGGCGATGAAGCCGATTTCGTCGTTGAATCGGGCTCTGTCGACGGTGGATGTGGCGACGGGTGAGCCGGCGACGGCGATCAACCAGCGCAGCGACGTGTGTGCGGTGCCGGCGGCGGCGGTGGTGGCGGAGGCGATGGTGGCGTTGGTCCTCGCTGAGGCTGCCGTGGAGAAGTTCGGTGGTGACTCGGTGGCGGAGATTCGCCGCAACCTGACCGGCTACCTCGACAGCCTGATCATCAGGTGAGCGCCGGCTACCAGGAAGGGCTGACACGGGTGAGCGCGAGGAGTGCAGCGCAGCGGAGCCCCGCAGTCGCGAACGGAAGGTCGGCACAGGTGAGCGCGAGGAGTGCAGCGCAGCGCAGCCCCGCGGTCGCAAACGGAGGGCTCCACCGGTGAACCCGGGCCGGGGCGCTGCGGTGACGTCCGCCGCGTGCCCCGGCATTGCCGCCTCCCGGCGCTACCGGCAAACTCCTCCCTGATCCGACTGAACTTTCGACTTGCTCGGTGCGTTGAGAGGTCGAAGCCACAGCCTGTCGAGGAGCGCACCGGTGCCACTGACCTTCACGCCCCACCGCGAGCGGCTGGAACGATTCGTCGGTGGGGTGCGGCAGCGGTTGTCACCGCTGCCCGACGGCGTACGGCGACGGCTGTCGCGCCTGCCCGGCCCGCCGATCGTCGCGCGGATCGTCGCCGGTCTGGTGGCCCTCGCGCTCGCTGTGCTGGCCGGTTTCGCCGCCACCACCGGGTTCGGCACGGCCACCGCCGACACCGTGGAGGGCAAGCCGGTCCCCGCCGACCAGGCGCCGCTGATCGCCCAGGCCGCGCTCTCGTGTCCGACGCTCACCGCGCCCCGCCTGGCCGGGCAGCTCATGGCCGCCTCGGGTTTCGTGGCCGACGCGCGCACCGACAACGGTGGTTCCGGGGTGGCCGGGTTGACCGACGAGCTGTGGCAGCGGTGGCTGCCCTGGCCCGACGCGCCCCGCCTGGACGTCGCGGCGAACATCGTCGCGCTGGCCCACCACATGTGCGACCTCGTCGGGCAGGTCGCCCGGGGCGACGTCGACGGCGACACGTGGGAGCTGGCACTCGCGGCGCACCACTCCGGGATGCCCGCGGTCCAGGCCGACCGGGGTATCCCCGAGGCGGCGGCCGGGTACGTGCGGACCGTCGTCGGCTACGCCGAGTGGTACTCCCGGCAGCCCGACTTCGACCGGGACGCGACGGGCGGGCCACCGACACCTGTCCCACCCGCACCGACCGCCGGCAGCGCACCGCGCCCCATCCCCGACGAGTACCTGTCGGCGGTCCTCGCCGCCGGCCGCGCCTGCCCGGCGGTGACCCCAGCCAAGATCGCCGGACAGCTCATGGCAGCGTCGGGGTTCAACCCGAACCTGCTCGGTGCGAACGGCGCGCAGGGCATCGCCCAGTTCCTCCCCACGGTCTGGAGCCGCTACGCGACGGCGGGTCAGTCGCCGTGGGAAGCCGCCACGGCGATCGCCACGCTCGGCCGGACCATGTGTGCCCTCACCACCGACCTGGGGGGACTGACCGCCGACCCGTACCCGCTCGCGTTGGCCGCCTTCCAGTGGGGTCCGGGGGTGCAGGCCGGTGGCGCCCCGGACCTGAGCATGGTGGACGAGAACGCCAGCCGGGTCCTGGCCTATGCCGCCTTCTACGCCCAGGATCCCCGGCTCGGCGGCCGTCCGTCGACGCGACCCCCACTGCCGGCCGGCACCCGGGGCCCGGTGCTGGCCCTGCCGCCCACGCCCGCCGGTGCGGGCCCCGGTCCCGGCGCCGGCACCGGCACGACCAGGCCCGGTGCCAACCCGACCAAGCCCGCCCCGGCGGCCACCGCCCCGTCCACGCAGGCAGCGGCCCGTCCGACCACCCCGGCGCCAGCGCCGGCGGCGTCCACCGGCTACCGCATCCGCGGGTACGGCAGCACCTGTGTGTACGCCCCCTCCACTGTCGACGGCCAGCAGTTGGTGATCTGGGACTGCAACAGCTCGGCCCGGCAGAAGTGGACCTTCGGCGGTGACGGCACGATCCGGATGGGTTCGCTCTGCATGGATCTGGCGAACGCCTCCAGCGCCGACGGCACCCGCATCCAGTTGGCGACGTGCAACGGCGGCTGGGCCCAGAAGTTCTGGATCAACGGCTCCGGCGACATGGTCAACTCGGCGATCGGCAGGTGCGTCGACGTCCGGGACTGGTCCACCGCCAACGGCACCGGCCTGCAGCTGTGGACGTGCAACGGCGAGGCCAACCAGAAGTGGACGAAGGTGAAGGCCTAGCCGGCGAGGACCGACGGGACGGCCGGACCGACGGGACGGCCGGAAGCACGGGGCAGCCGGACCAGTTGGGGCGGCGGGACGGGGCTGGTCAGCGGGGGCCGGTGGGGCGGCCGATCCGGGCCGACACGACCGCCGTCCCGTCGGCCTGCGCGACCGCGAAGAACGCCAGGGTGTCGACGGCGACCGCGATCTCACCGGTGACCTCCTGCGGCCCGGTCGTCGCCGTCCACTGTGCCACCTGGTAGGTCCGGGTGTCGGCGGCGACCGCGTAGAGCCGGTACTCGACCCCCGCCGTCAGGCCGACCACGGTGGCCCGCACGTCGGCGACCGGCCCGGGTCGGTCGGTACGGGCCGAGACGGTCACGGAGAGCCGTGCCGAGGCACCTACTCCCTCCACCGTCACTCCCGCGTTGACCGGGTTGACGGTGGACCGCCCGGCGACGGGTGCACCGCTCTGCTGCCGCTGCCCGAGCGTCACCCCCAGGGACACCGCCGCGACCATGGCGAGCGTGCCGGCGACGAGCCACCGCCGTCGCCCCCGCCGGACCCGGTCAGGCTCACGGCCGGCCGGACCACGGCCGGCCGTGTCCCGGGTGCGCGGTCGATCGGTCGGGGCCGGCCGCGACGGCGCGGGAGCCGGACGTGACGGCTCGGGCCGGGCGGGCGCGACATCGGCACCGGTGGCCGTGGCCGCGCCGTCCGCCCCGACGGCCACCGGACCGGTGGACACCGTCGCGGGGTCGGAACCGGACCCCCCGCGTGGAGCCGGGGTAGGGGTGGACCCAGGGTGCCCGGTCGGGGGCGGGGCGGGGGCGGAACCGGGCCGCTCGGCCGGGACCGGGGTGGGAGCGGGCGGGCCGCCCGCCGCCAGGGTGGGACCGGACGGGCCGGCCGGCGTCGGGGTGGGAGCAGGCGGGTCGGACGGCGTCGAGGTGGGAGCGGGCGGGCCGGCCGGCGTCGCAGCGGTGTCGGCGGTGAGCAGGCCGGAGACCTCACCGGTGGTCAGCCCGGAGAAGGCACCCACCAGCGGGCCCAGCCGGTCACACTCGTCCAGGCAGATCACGCAGGTGCCGAGGTGGCGTTCGAACTCCCACTCGTCCTGCGGGTCGAGGTCCCCCCACAGGTAGGGAGCGCACTGCTCCAGTGGGGCGTGGGCCACCGGACCGGGGGCGTCGCTGTCGCTTCGGAGGTCGGTCATGGCCTGTCAGCTCTGCTCGGGGAGGCAGCGCCTCGCGGCCCGCCGCAGCAATCGTATGTCATCACGGACGTGGTGGACGTCTCACGCACCGTCAACCTCCCCGATCACGGCGCGTAGCGCGCGCAGGGCGTAGTGTGCCCGGGATTTGACCGTCCCCTCGGCGATGCCGAACGCCGCCGCGATCTCGGCGGTGGACAGTCCCCGGAAATAGACGGCCTCCACCACCCGGCGGTGCTCGGTGCTGATCTTGGGTAGGGCGTCCCGGATGGTCTGCGCGGTCACCACCCGTTCGGCCACGTCGGCGGTCGCCGGCATCCGGTTGAGGTCCAACGTGCCGACCTCGGTCGGGCGGGCCTGCCGGGCCCGCGCCACGTCGATGGCGACCCGGCGGGCCACGGTGAACAGCCACCGCCGTTGGGTCTCCAGGTCGTCGGCGAGACTGTCGATGCTGCGCCAGGCCCGCATCATCGTCTCCTGGAGCAGGTCCTCGGCGAGTTGCCGCTCGCCGACGGCCAGCCTGAGCAGGAACCGGAACAGCGGCTCGGCATGCGCGGCGTGCAGCGCCTGTAGCCGCTCGTCGGGCGTCAGGTCGGTGGCGGGTGGTGGGACCCCGGCTGCGGTCGCCGCGTCCGCGTCGGCCGCCACCCCGATGCCGGCCCCGCCCGGCGCGTCCGCGTCCGGCACGCGAGAAAGACCTGCCAACCGGTGCCTCCCCAGCACGCTCACCGTCGGCGTGACCGGCTGCGCAAGCGCTCTCGCACCTCCGGTCCCACGTCGATCCAGGAGAGCATACGGGTCGCCCCCGGGCATGCCGTCGCTGATGTCACCCGGTCTGCGGCGACGCCGCCGGGCCCGACCCGGACGGTCCACCTGCCGGGCGGTCAGCACGCCCACCACCCGGTCCGGCTAGGCATGTGCCACCACCGGCGTGACGTCCTCCGCCAGCAGGGTCCGCAGATCCGCGACGGTCGGCCCGGTCAGGCCGCGCAACCGACCGGCCTGCCGGGTCACCGCCTCGTCGAGGACCTGGCGGGCGTACCGGCCGTTGCCGAGGGCCCGGCCGGGCGGGGCCTGCTCGAAGTGCTGACGCAGGGCGGCCAGCGTCTCCCCCGGACAGTCGTACCCGCCGGAACGGGCCAGCCCCTCGAAGATGGCCACCAGCTCGTCGGCGGTGTACGGGGCGAAGTGGACCCGGCGGGAGAACCGGGAGGCCAGGCCGGCGTTCGCGGCGAGGAACTGCTCGATCTCCGCTTCGTAACCGGCGACGATCACCACCACCTCGTCGCGATGGTCCTCCATCAGCTTGACCAGGGTGTCGATCGCCTCCCGACCGAAGTCGTTACGGGCGTCGGGCGGTGCCAGCGTGTACGCCTCGTCGATGAACAGCACGCCACCGCGGGCCCGTTCGAACGCCTCCCGGGTGCGCTGCGCGGTGTGCCCGACGTACTCACCGACCAGGTCGGCGCGGGCCACCTCGACCAGCTGGCCGCCGCGCAGCACCCCCAGCGCGGTCAACAGTTGCCCGTAGAGGCGGGCCACCGTGGTCTTGCCGGTGCCGGGCGGCCCCGAGAAGACCAGGTGCCGGGAGACCGAGGGTGCCGGCAGGCCGGCCCGCACCCGGGTCCGGGCGGCGGCTAGCAGGTCGGTCAGGTCGGCCACCTCCTGTTTCACCGCGTCCAGCCCGATCATGGCGTGCAGCCGGGCCAGCAGCGTGTCCACCGCACCGGCCGGCGGTTCGTCGTCCGCCGGACCGGCCGCCGTCTCGTCGAGGTCCTGCGGCAGCAACTGGGCCAGCTCCACTCCCGAGGCGGCACCGCTGTCGGACAGCCGGAACGCCTGCCGGCTGACCATCTCCTCGAAGGTCTGCCGGGCCACCCGGGCGTTGCCGAACGACCCGGTACGCGGCATCGACTCGAACCACGACTCCAGGGCGATCCGGGTGTCGTACTCCAGGGCGTAGTGGTGGCTGCTGCACAGCCGTTCGACGATCTGCACCAGCTCCGGGGAGGTGTAGCTCTCGAACTCGACGGTCTTGGAGAACCGGGAGGCCAGCCCCGGATTCGCCGCCAGGAACGTGCGCATCTGCGCCGAGTAACCGGCGACGATCACCACCACCTCGTCACGGTGGTCCTCCATCAGCTTGACCAGGGTGTCGATCGCCTCCCGACCGAAGTCGTGCCCCGATCCGCCACCGTCGACCGGGGCCAGGGTGTACGCCTCGTCGATGAACAGCACACCGCCGATCGCCTCGGTGAACCGTTCGGTGGTCTTCACCGCCGTACCGCCGATGTGTTCGGCGACCAGGTCGGCGCGGGCCACCTCGACCAGTTGCCCGCCGGGCAACACGCCGAGGGCGGCCAGGATGCGGCCGTAGAGCCGGGCCACGGTGGTCTTCCCGGTGCCCGGCGCACCCGCGAAGATCATGTGCCGGGACATGGGTGGGGCGGGCAGCCCGGCGGCGGCCCGCCGCCGGCTGATCCGGTGCAGCCCGACCAGGGTCGCCACCTCCCGCTTCACCCCGGCCAGACCGACCAGCGCGTCCAGTTCGGCCAGCAACGGCGCGGCCGGGTCGTCGGCGGGCGAGCCGGCGGGTGGTGTCGCCGACACCACCGGGGCGGGGTCGGCGACCCGCACCGGGCCGGTCGGGTCGGGGCGTGCCGCGGGTGGCGGCGACGGGGACACCGGCGTCGCCCCGGTCCCGTCCGCTGCCGGGCCCGGCGGCGTCTGCCCACCGTCGGTACCGACGAGTTCGACCGCGGTGGCGTCGACCGTGGTACGCAGCCGACCACCCCCGTTGCCCCGTAGCTCGGTCTCGACCAGCCGCACCGGCCGGCGCGTCTGCACCAGCACCCCCGGGCCGGTGTTGCCGAACACCTCGCACCCGGTCACCTCGCCCTGCGACTCCCCGGCCAGCCACACACCCGGCCCGTCGCTACCCCGCACCCGGCTGCGCCGCAGCTGCACCGTCGCCCCGCGCTGGGCGGTCAGCCCGGCACCCCGGCTGCCGAGCACGTCCACGCCGGTGGCCCGCAGCCGCCCGGCCGACACGACGAGACCGGTGCCGCAGTCGCGCAGGGTCATGCCCTCCACGGTCAGCTCCCCGTCGGTCACCGACACACCGGCCGACCCGGCGTCGGTCACCGCTCCCCCTCGCGCCCGCAGCCGGGCCGACTCGGCGACCCGCAGCCCCTCCTGCGTCGGCGCGGTGACGGTCAGGTCGTCGACCTCGGGCCGGGAGGTGCCCCGGGCCAGCAGCCCGGACCGGGCCCGGACGACCGTCACCTCCCGGGCGCTGCCGGTCGCCGCGTCGGCGAAGAGCAGGCCGACCCCGTCGGTGGCGCTCAGCGTGCCGCCCTCGATCCGGGGCGCCGCCGTACCGCTGACCACCACCGCCGCCCCGGTCTCCACCTCGACCCGTAACCCCAGGTAGCTGCCGGTGGCGGCGGCCTGGACACTCAGCCCGTGCCCGCTGCCGGCCCCGACGACGCAGTCGCGCAACGTCGGGTCGGCCGTCCCGTCGACCAGCACCGCCGGGCCGGTCGCCGTGCGGATCTCGCAGCCGGTCAGCTCGGGGCTGCCCCCGGTCACCAGCACCGGGGTGCCACCGGTGTCCACGATCCGGGTGTCGACCAGCCGGATCGTGCCGTCCTCGACCACCACGCCGGGGCCGTCGACGGCGGAGATCACACACTGCTCCACCAGCCCCCGGCCGCCGCCGGTGCACAACAGCCCGCTGCCGCGTACGTCGGTGATCGTGCAGCCGCGCAGCACCGGGTCACCGCCGGTGACGGCCACCGCCACGGTGCCGATCCCGGCGACCGTGGTGCGGACGACCTCACCGGTGCCGGCGCGTTCGAACAGCAGACCCGCCCCGGCGGGGTTGCCCACCCGGCAGTCCCGCATGGTCAGCTCCCCCCGGGGCACGTGCACCGCGACGACACCACCGGCCCGTACGCCACACCGGGTGAGGTCCAACCGACCGCCGCCGACCTGAACGGCCGGCATGTGCCCGCCGCCACCGAGCAGCTCGATCCCGTGCAGCGTCACCTCTCCCGCGCCGACGTGCAACGCCACCCCGTCGCCCCCGTCGATGGTGACCGTGCCCGGCCCCTCCTCGGCGATCAGCGTGACGTCGCCGCCGAGCTGGAGCTGTTCCCGGTACACCCCCGGCTGCACGACGACGGTGGCGCCGAACGGGGCGACGGCCAACGCGCCGGCGATCGTCGGCGGGCACCCCGGTTCCGTCTGGGAGACCGCCATCACGGTGCTGTTCACCCCTCACCACCCTCTCGTCTGGTTGATCCCCCGCCCACCGCACCCCGCGCGCCGCCGCCCGGCCGACGGTGGGCGGGTTTCGTCGTACCGGCCCGCCCCGCCACCGGCATCACCCCGACGGCGGGGCGAACAGCCGCCCCGCCCCGTCGACGCCGACCCCCACCGGCAACGGCGGGGTGCCGCCGCCCGGCACGTCCCCCACCCCGGCGACCGCCCGCAACCGCTGCAGCGTCTTCTCGCCGCCCGGGGCCGGCCGGCCGGCCGGCAACTCCCGCAGGAACACCTGCCGCAGCTCGCGGTCACCCACCGGCTCGTCCGCCAACACCTGGAAACAGGTCCCGGCGGGGAAGACCGCCGTACCGTCGGTCCGGGGTCCGGTGTGGACGCCGGCGGATGTGGTGCGGGCCCCGGTGCCGGCCGTGCCGAGACCACCCAGCCGGCGGGCGCCGACGGACCAGATCACGAACTGCACCCCGGCGTCCGGCACCGGCGCGGGCGTCGGGTCGACGTCGAGGAAGGCCGGCTCCACCAGCAGTGTGCCGGGCGGGTAGCCGCCCGGCGGTGCGACGGCCGCGGCGCGGAAGACCGGACCGAAGACCACCGGCAGGCGACGCAGCCCGTACCCCACCCAGCGGGCCAGCACCGCCGCATCGTCGGCCGGCACGGCGTCGCCCCGCAGGACCGCGTTCACCGTCTGCCGTTCCCCGACGCAGTAGGCGCGGACGGCGACCAGGCCCGCCGGCAGGTCCGGCGCGCTCACCGCAGCCACCCGCAGGCCGGGTTCCTCCGCCAGGGTCCGGGTCACCACCTGCGTGTACGAGTCGTAGCGGCCGGCGAGGATCCGCCGCAGCGCCGTCCGGTCCCCGGCGGTGGGCGCACTCCCGTCCAGCCGGAACGTCACCGGGACCCGCGTCGGGCCCTGCGGGGCCGGTCGCGGTCCGGGGACGGCGGCCGGCGGCACGCCGGGGCCGCCGGGTGCCGGTTCCGGTCGGCCGGGTGCCGCGTCGGGGGTCCCGACCGGGGTGTCCGGACGACCGGGGGTCAGGGCCGGTCGGTCGTGGGCTGCGGCGGGTGGCACGGTCGGGTCGGGAGGCGGGTCGGGGCGGGGGCCTTCCGGGCCGGGCGGGGGCGGGTCCGTCGGCTCCGGGGCCGGCGGACGACCGTCCCCGGTCACCTCCGGCGACCCGACCCGGATCAGGTCCAGCCGGGGAGCGGCGAGGTGCCGCCACCGGTCCGCACCGTCCGCCGGCACGGCTGCCGGGTCGACGGCCGATGCGGACACGCCGACCAGGAGCACGCCCGGGGTGTCGCGGGCCGTACCGGAACCGTCCGACGGCGCGGCGACCGGCCCGACCGGGCGGGCGGTGGTCACGACGGGCCCGGCACGGGTCATGGCGGGCGCGGCACCGGTCGTGGCCTGCGCGTCGTCAGGTGGTTCGGAGGTGGCGGGCGCGACGGGTGGCGTGGGGGACGCGGCGGGCAGGTCCGCCGGGGCGGGGAGCACCGGGCCGAGGTCGGTCACCGTGCGGGCGGTGCCCGCCGCCGGCCGGGGACGCCACCGGCGGAACGTGCCCGTGGTGGTCAGCAGCCCCGTGGCGGTGACCTCGACCCGGGCGTCACCGGCGACGACCGGAGCGCCGAGGGCGTCGGCGAGAGCCCCGAACAGCATCCCGGCCGTGGCTGGGTACGGTGCGTCACCGCAGAGCACCACGGGTCGCCCGGCACTCCGCAGGGCGGCCAGGTGACCGGCGAGCACCCCGGGTGGCACCGGCCGCCCGTCCACCTGGAAGCCGCCCGCGCCGAGCGCCACCTCGACCAGGTAGACGTCGAGCGGCACCGGAGCCTGCCGGCCCGGGCCCGCGACGTCGTCCCGCCCCACCGGCGTGCCGGCGGTCGGCGGGCCGACGGGGTCGGGCAGGAAGGACCAGCCACCGGGGACCGGTCGTCCCGGCGGGCGGCCCCGGTCACCGGACGGCTGCCCGCCGGGAGCACCCGGACCGCCATCACCCGTCGGTTCCGGCCGTCCCGCGTCCTCAACGGACCGGGCGGGCCCGACGGACCGGGCGGGCAGGGTGGGTTCAGCGGACAGCGCGGGCACGGCAGGCAGGGCGGGTTCGGCGACACCGGGGCGGCGCGGCGCGGCGGGCGGCGGCGGCCAGGCGGCGGGCAGCCACGTGTAGCCGTCCCCGACCGGGGCGACCAGCCAGCCCTCGGGGCCGCCGACCGGCCGGGACGGCCCGGCAGGCGGCGGGCACCAGGCGGCGGGCGGGTGCTCCGGTCGGGCGGTGCCGCCGTCGGCGACGATCCACCGGCGGGCCGCCGGCACCCCCCGGGTGGACACGGCCGGGGCGTCCAGCGGAACCGCCCCGTCGATCCCGAGATCCGTGGCGAGCCCGGCCGCCAGGTCCGGCACCGCCACCGGGTCGGCGTAACCGCCGAGCGGGGCCAGCCGGAACCCGGCGGCCGACCCGCCGAGCTGGCGGGGCAGCAGGTCGGCCAGGAGCCCGAACAGGTCCGGTCGGGCCGACACGGCCGCCGAGCAGAGCACCACGGTACGGTCCGGGTCGGTCGGCAGCCGGGCGGCCACCCCGGCCAGGGCGGCGTACGGCTCCGCGGCGGCGTGGACGAGGAGCACGGCACCGACGACGGCGGCGTGTACGGGTTCGGGCGGGTCGGTCATCGTCGGTCAGCCCGCCGTCCGTCGGACCACGCCGGTGGCCTCGACCAGCGCCGCCCGGGACCGGTGCACCGCCACCGCGTCCACGTCGGGGGGCGCGTAGCCGGCCGCCCGGATCGCCGCCAGCAGGCCCTCGTCCGGGGCGATCCGGTACCGGGTGAGGTAGTGCGCGGTGGCGGCGGACCAGATCCACCGGCCGTCGCCGAGCAGGTCCACCGGCACCGTGCGGCCCGGGGTGACCACGTCGGGCACCCCGGCCGGGCCGGTCAGCAGGGGGAACCCGGCGGCGAGGTAGCCGGCGACCCGGTTCGCCTCCGCGGTCGACAGTCGGGCCCGGTCGGAGCCGAACGTCGGGTTCCCGGTCGCGTCGAGGGTGTCGAAGGTCGCCGCGACGCGTACCCGCTCGGCCGGTCGGGCGGCCCAGAGCAGGACGGCCTCCGCGAGCGCCCGCCGGTGGTACGCCGGCAGCCCGGCGAGGTGCCCGAAGACCTCGACCAGCGGTTCGGTCTCGCCCACCGCCGCCAGGGCGGCCTGGAGCCGCGCGGTGAGCGCGACCGCCCCGGTACGGGCCTGGACCAGATAGACCCGGGTGGCCGACGGGTACGGCGTGGCCGACGCCGGGCGTCGCCAGACCCGCCACAGCCCGGCGGGCTGTGCCGCCCCGCCACCGAGGGCGTCGACGGCGGCCCGGTCGACCTCGTCCACGCCGTCGGACGCGACGTCCCCGACGGGCGGGTGCACAGCGGAGCTGGCCGACCCGGGCGGGCCGGCGGCGGGACCGTTGCCGGGCTGTTCCGGGTCGGCGGGTGGGTCGGGTGTCCAGAGGTAGGGCGGGGTGCGGTCGTCCCCGGCGCGGGGCAGGTCGGCGAGCAGGTCGTCGGGCGCACCGGCGGCGACGAGCACCCCGCTGAGCAGCAGCACGTCGGGGTCGGTCAGCCGGATCTGCCGGGCGACGGCGGCGAAGGCCACCATCCGGGCCACCTCGGTCACCGCACCGTCGGCCAGCCGGGCGCGGGCGGTGCCGAGCAGCGCGGCGGGGGCCTGCCCGGCGATCCGCAGCAGGAGCCGGTGCATCGCCGACGGCACGCTCATGCCTCCACAACGGGGGGCCCGCCGTGATGGTTCACCCCGGTCCGGTCGGGGTCGCACATCGCCGCGAAGAGGTACGACAGCGAACGGTGCACCGCCACCGCGTCGAGGGTCGGGGCGGTGTAGTCGGCGGCCCGGATCGCCGCGAGCAGGTCCGGTTCGGGGGCGAACCCGTACTGGTCGGCGTAGTAGGTGACCGCCTCCGACCACAGCCACCGCCCGTCGCCCCGGACACCCGTGGGCACCGGGTCGACGGCCGACGCCGGATCGAAGCCGTCGGCCGACCGGTGCGGGCTGGTCAGCAGCGGCACCCCCGCGCCGAGGTAGGCGACGACCCGTTCCGCCTCGTCGTCGCTGAGGGTGCCGGGTGGGTCGGCGGGGTCCGGTGGGGTGGCCGTCCGCAGCGGCCCGGCGGGGCGGTCGGCCCAGAGCAGCGCCGAGTAGGCCAACGCCCGCCGCTGGTACTCCGGCAGCTCCACCGGCTCACCGAACGCCTCCACCAGCGGATGCTGTTCCCCGGCGGCCTCCAGGGTGGACCCGATCCGGGCGGCGAGGGCGACCGGTTGCGCGCCCTGCACGAGGTAGAGCCGCTTCGGCACCGGATACGGCGTGTCCACGGCCGGGTACCGCCAGGCCCGCCAGAGCCCCACCGGCCCAGGCGAGGCAGCCACCGTGGCGATGGCGGCCCGGTCGAGGTCGTCGGGCCCGCCCGGGCCGTCCCCACCCACGGTCAGGTCCATGCTGTACGGCACCCGCCCACCGACCCCGGCCAGCACCTGCGGGCCCACCGGGGCCATCCCGTACGCCACCGGCGGGGCTTCACCGGTGGACAACCCGGCGAGCACGTCGCCGTCCGCACCGGCGTCGGCCAGGAGCCCGGCGAGCAGTACGTGCTCGGGCGCGGTGAGCCCGACGCCCCCGGTCAGGCAGGTGAACACCACCGCCTGGGCCACCTCGGCCAGCTGATCCGCCGCGAGCCACTGCCGGGCCGCGCTGACCACCTCGTCCGGGGCCTGCCCGGCGAGGCGCAGCAGCAGCCGGTGCACGGCGGTACGCCGATCGGTGGTCGGCCCGGTCGTCGTGGTCATGCCCCCACAACGGCCCCCGGGGCGTGCCGGTTCACCCCCGATCGGCCGCCGGTCGCGGGGTGCGCCGTCGGCGGCGTGGCGGGCTGCCGGGGCGGTCCGGTACCGGGGCGGGTGTGGTCGACCGCGCGCCGGGCGGGTACACCGGCAGTCCGGGGAGTCCGGTGACCAGGATGTCACCGAGTCCCGGCACGACGACGGTGTCCGGCAGGGCCATCCCCGCCAGGACCATCCCCGCCAGGACCACGCCCGGGGGCACCGTGCCCGGCGGGACCGGACCGGCCGGCACCGTGCCCGGCGGGACGGCGGCAGCCGGACCGGCGTTCCGACGGACGACCGGGGGGACGGCGGTGCCGGCAGGTCGGTCGCCGGTGGCGACCGGGGCCGGGTCCGGGCGCGATCGGTGTCGGGCGTTCGGCTCCCGCGTCGGCAGCATCCGGCTGGCCTCGTCGACGGTGACGACCGGGGTGTCAGCGGGGGCGAGCGCGTCCAGGGCACGGGTGGTGTCGTCGACCGCTTCCGGGTCGGTCGCGTAGCTGTCCAGCGAGCCGGGTTCGGCCCGGCCGACCAGGGCCGCGAAGTCACGGGCCGGGAAGACGTACACCTGCGCGTCGTCCGGGGCGGTGAACGCGTCGGCGTCGACCACGAACCGGCGTACCACCGGGCCGTCGCCGGAGAGCAGACCCACCTGCGCGAGGTGGTCGGCCATCCCCCGGGCCACCCCGTACGCGGTCTCCGGCCGGGTGAACACGGCGACGGGGGCGTACGGGTCACCGGTCGCGACCTGTACCCGTCCGGTGGCCGGGTCCTGGTACAGGTCGGTCGACACCGGCTCCGTGGACCCGCTCTGCTGCCCCCGGGGCACCTCGACGACCAGATGCAGCAGGACCTGACCGGGGCCCGGCCGCACCGTCCCGGGTCCGGTCACGCCCGTGGCAGACCGGACCGGGGTGGCCGGACGGCGGGCCCCGGCAGCCGGCGCGTCGAGCACCCGGTCCGACACCGCACGCGGGTCGCCACCGGGATCCTCCCGGTTGGCCAGTCGGACGAAGTCGGCCCGACCGGCCGCGATGCCGTCGCGGACCTGTCCGGCGAGGCCGTGCATGGCACGCAGCCGGGGCCGGTCCGGCTCCCCGCCGTTCCAGAGGGCGCTCATCTGTTGCAGGGTGCGCAGCAGCGTCATCCAGTCGGCGAGCGGGCCCGGCGCCCCGGGGATCCCGGCGAGAGCGCCACGGCCGGGGTCGCGGCTGATCCGGAACGTGTCCAGGGCGGCGGTCGCCGCGTCGAGGAGCCCGTCGAGCATCGCCTCCCGGGTGTCCAGGGCGAGCCGGTCGAGCTGCGCGTCGGTGCGCAGACCCACCACCGCCAGCGCGTCGTCGAGCCGGGCGAGCTCCCGGTCCGTCGCCGCCTGGTCGGGGTGGGGACGCAGCCAGCCTGCCAGCACCCCGACGGCCCCGGCGGCCCGGTCGAACGCCGCGAGATCGGCGGTGCCGGCACCGAGCCCGCCGACCACCTCGTGGTACGCGTCGAGCGCCGCAGCGGCAGCCCCGAGGGCGCGTGAATCCGCGACCGGTCCGGGACCCTCGGTCACGCCGAACCACAGCGCCCCGAGTGCCTGGGTCAGCAGTTGCCAGCCGTAGACCTGCATGATCGGCCCGTCCAGCGCGATCCCGGTGGCGTCGCGCAGCCGGGCCAGCTCGGCACGGAACCGGGCCAGCGCCGCGACGTGGTCCGCGTCGTCCGCCTGGTGGCCGTCGACCAGCGGTGTCAGGTCGAGGTCGCGATGGGCGGCCGGGGCCAGCTCGATCAGCGGCGTCAGGTCGACGATCGCGTCGAGCGTCCCGGTCGCGCGGGTGACCAGCTCGGCGACCTCGACGTCGCCGGTGCGCCACTGCTGCGCCCACCGGCCCACCAGCCACCGGAAGTCGTCCAGCACGCCGCGCACCCGTACGGCGTGGGCCGCGAAGGGGACGGCCAGGGCCGGCGTGACGAGCACCGGCAGCAGCCGGACCAGGACGCTGCCGAGCTGGTGGACGACGACCGCCGCCGCGGTCTCCGGTTCCCCGGCGGGCAGCCCTTCGAGGGCCTGCCGCGCCTCGGTGACGCGCAGCAGCACGTCGTTGCGGAGGTCCCGACCGTCGTGGACTCCGCCGACCGCGCTGCCGGACGTCGGGTCGTCGGCGTACACCGGGCCGGGGAGCACCCGGCGCAGGGACAACTCGACCTGCATCCGGATCTGGTCGCGGACCCCGTCGACGACCCCGTCGAAGTCGGTGACCTCGACGAGGACCCGTACCGGGAGCATCCCGACGGGGAGCCGGGCGTCGAGCTGGCCCCGGAGGAAGTCGGCAGCGGCGTCGGCGAGGACGCGGGCCACGGCGTTGTCCCGGGAATCGGCAAGCAGCTCCGGGGGCACCCCCAGCACCAGCCCGAACTCCACCGCCGTGCCGGCTGTCGCCGGCTGCGGCAGGCCGGCCAACCAGGAGGTGACCAGCGCGGCCCGCCGGGCGATCGCGTCGCGGGTCGGTCCGGTCAACACCGCCCAGTCGGCTACCGGTTCAGCCGGGGTGAGCCGCTGGTGGTCCCCAGCGGCCGCCGACGGCAGGTTGTCGCCGAGCAGTTCCAGGTCCCACGGCCGGCGGAGCAGCTCCACCCGGTCGAGAACCGCCCGGACGGCGTGGTCCGCGGCGATCCGGACCGGGGCCTCGACGTCGAGGCGCTCGGGCCGGGTGCGCCAGGTGCGTTCCAGCTGGGCCGCCCTGACCGGCGGCACCGTCGGATCGGCTGCCGGAGGCTGCTGCCCCGGCTGGTCCGTCGTGGTCTGCGGTGCGAAGGGCGCGACACCGATCGGTCGGAGCACCGGGTCCACCGCCCGGTACTCCCCATCGGTGTCCGGTTCGCCGACCAGCGCCGCCAGCAGGTGGAGGTGACGCGAGCGCAGCCCGGCCCACCGCATGCCGCGCAGCTGGGCCTTCTCCTCGTCGGACAGCGCCGCCCGTTCCTCGTCGGACAGGGCGTCGGTGGGACGACCCGCGAGGTCGCCGAGCAGGCTGCCCGGCACGTGCGGGCGGTGCGGTGCGGTGTCGTCGCGGTACTCCTCGCGCAGGCCGAGCTGGTGGGCGAACTCGTGTACCAGGTCCTCCTCCAGGGCGTCGCGACGCCAGTGGAACTGGTCGGTCGGCCCCTCGTCGATCACCTGGACCCGCAGGTGGGCGTCGTGCGGGGCGGCGGCCCGCTCCACGGTCACGTGCAGCAGGTCGCCGAACCGGTTGGGCAGCCGGTACGCCGTCGCATCGGCGCTGCTGTTGAACACCCGGTCCACCCCCCGCTTGAGGGCGGCGAACATCGCCCGACCGGTGTCGTCGTCGAGCCACACCCGCACGGTCAGGTCGGTCACCGGCTGGCCGCCGTAGTGGAACCGGCGGGCCTCGAACCGCGACACGACCTCGTAGCGGTCGTCCCGGGCGGGTCCGGGCCGGCTGACCGGGTCGACCCAGTGGTGCTCGCGGACCGCGACCTGTGCCATCGCGCGCCGGATCGTCCACTCCAACGGCTCGTCCTCCCCGCGCGGCACCGTGCGGGGTTCATTGCGGGGCGGGGCCGGCTCCGCCCCGTCGGGCCCCAGCGGGTCCGCGGTGTCCTGCGGCTGTTCCGGTGCCACGGTCGGGGTGGTGATCACCGCGCGCAGGTCGTCGGGGACGGCACTCGTGCGGCCCTTCTGGTCCGGCCGGAACACCCGCCATCCGCCGAGGCCGTCGTCGGTGGACACCATCCGGGCCGCGCCGGCGCGCGTCGTGATGTCGATGTCCGCCCCGTGGGTCAGGACCACCGGTGTGACGAGAAGTCCCGGCTGCTCGGCCACCGCCTGTCCGAGCACGTCGACCAGGGTCTGCGCCGCCGCGTGCGGCAGCGGGTGCCCGACGAGGACGAGACCCTCGACCGGTGTCGACTGGGCGATGACCGTCTCGACGACGGTCGTCGCCCAGCCGGGCAGGTACGTCGGTGCGTCGGGACCGGCGAAGATCAGCTGGCGGCTGTCGGACGCCTGGATCAGTGGCACCAGGTCGAGCACGTCGGGGTCCTCGGTGCCGAAGAGGGGCGGCAGGACGTGCGCCACGTCCGGCGGATACAGGTTCAGGTGGACCGTCGTCGGCTCCAGCAGGTCGACCCGGTCGTCCAGCGGGACGAGCACCCCGTCGGGGTCGACACCCCGCCGGATTCCCCGGTCGCTGTCGGCGTCGTACAACGCCGGCAGGAACTCCAGCCAGGGCCGCGTGCCGTCGGGCCAGTCGACCCGCAGCTCCCCCGCATCCGGATCCCACCTCGGCGTCGCCTCCCCGGCCAACGCGTAGACGGGCCGGCCGGTGAGGTCCGCGAGGCGTTGCAGGAAGACGTAGTGCTCGGAGAGGCTCACGTGTTGGACGACCCGGATCGCCGTCACGTCGTCGGCAACCGGCAACAGGGGGCGTAGCGACCAGTTCGGCGCGTACAGCGGCAACTCGACGGTGAGCAGGCCGGGCGGGCCGGCGTGCCGCCACATCGGCCAGAGTTCCCGGTCGGGCAGGGCCAGCTGGAGGCCCCCCGGACGCTCCACCGCCACGCCGGTGACCTGCAGCGCCTCGTCGAAGGCCGCCCCGGCCTCCCGGCGCAGGACCGCTGCCTCCACCTGGGCGGTGGCGCCGTCGACGTGCTGCGCGCCGAAGTACCGGACCTCCAGCACCATCAGCGGCAGCGCACCGTTCGACGTGTCGAAACCGTTGATCACGGTCATTCCGCCGTACCCGAGATGCTGCCGCACGTCTCCGCGGAGGTAGTCGATGATCGACTGCTGCTTGTTGTTGTTCTTCTTGTCGACGAAGGCGCCGTTCTGGAAGAAGTCACCGGCCAGCTTGACCCCGGTCCTCAGCTCGAAGCGCTCTTCGAGATCCGGGAACCGGTCCGTGAACATCCCGCGGAACAACTGCGCGATCTCCGTGAAGTTGGCCTGGAAATAGGCCTGTGCCGCCGGTGACAACGCGTCGAGCAGCATCCGCATGTCCTGCCGGGACAACGCCGCGACGTTCTCCTTGACCAGACCCCGGTGGAGCCAGGCTCCGGCGACGCCTGCGGTGTTGGAGTACAGCACGGTGGCGAACCCGCGTAGCTCCGCGACGTCCCGAGGGCTGCCGCCCCCGTCGGCGAAGTGGTCGGCCACGGTGTCGGCGAAGGACAACGCGTCCTCCAGGTGGGGGCGGGCGTAGGAGGGAGACACACTCGTCGGGCTGCGCCAGGTGTGCCGGGCGACGTAGCTCAGGAACGAGTGGGCACCGGCGAGCGGGACCCCGATGCTGTGGTGCACCCGGGCGCCGGGCTCGCTGTCCGACGGGCGCGGGCCGACGTTCGCCTTGCGACCGAGCGGTGTCAGCACCACCTGGGGGAGGTGACCGGCGGCCTGCACCGTGCCCAGGAGCTGGGCGAACGGGACGGGCCCGGTGAGCGCAGACAGGGCCTGACCCAACGCGGTCATCGCCGGGTACAACGACTCGCCGCCGTGGTGGGCGTCCATCTCGGCGTCGGTGTCGGGCACGACGCCGACGATGACCTCCAGGATGGCGACGGCCTCCTTGGTCCGTTTCGGGGCCGGTCGCCGGTAGAGCTGGCCGTCGCCGCTGTCGCGGAAGTAGGTCTTGGTCTCCACCTCGATGACTGTCGTTCCCGCGGGGTCCCTGGCGAGCGCTCTCGTCCGGGCCAGATCGGGCAGCGTCTCGGCGGTGGCTCCCGTGAACATGTCGGCGGCCGCGCTGAGGTCGAGCATCTCGAAGAACTCGAACTCCGTGCCATGGCCCAGGAAGGTCCGGTTCACCGGCGCGTCCACGATCGCCCGCGCCACCGAGGTCGAGGCGACGGGCGCGAACGTCCCGGCGTCGACAAGCGCCGCCGGATCGACAGTGCCCTCGGGATCCACCAGGACCGCACGGGCGGCGACCTCCGGGCCGAGGGCGTTGAGCCGGGGCAGCCGGTTGTCCGCTGCGGCCCGGGGCAGCAGCACCGCGCCCCGGTCGCCGCCGAACTGCACCCACCGCACCGGATCGGTCTCCCGGTCCAACCGGTACCCCGCGAAGGCGTGCCCAGGGGCGCTGCCCGGACGTTCCAGCAGGACGAAGACGGCGGTCCCGGGCACGGCGGCGACGAGTGCCCGCTCGACCTGCGCCCAGGAATCCACCACCGCCCAGTCGGACCGGTCACCGGCGAAGTCGCCGGCCCACCGGGCACCGATCGCAGCGTCGTCCCGGGTCCGACCGACCCGCAGGCCCGGCCGGACGAACCCGTCGATGCCCGGATGCAGGACGACCGCGAACCGACGGGCCAGAGCCAGACACGACAACGGATCCTCGGGCGGGCGCCAATCCGTCACCGAGCCGGCCGGACGGACGGCGGCCTGAACGTCCTGGGTCTCCTGCACGGCCGTCTCCAACCCCGCCAGCGTCAACGGGTGCCGTCCCCGGCCGGTCGACCGGGGTACGCCGGGGTGACCGCCCGGATGGCCGAGGACGGCACCGTCGGACCCGGCACCGCTCTCGGCGTCGCTGTCCGTGTCGCTGAGCACGACGTCGCTGTCCGCAGCGCCGTACCCGGGATCGCTCCCGGTCGTCGTGGGTCGGCGGGTCGCCGGATCGGTGCTCTCGCGCCAGAGGTCGACCGTCGGGCGGGGCAGTTCGAGCGCCTCCTCCCGGGCCCGGGCCAGATCGAGCACGTCCGGTTCCGGGAGCCACGCCCGGTAGTGGCCGTTCGCCAGGTAGAGCAGCACCGGTCCCTCGCTGATCCGGGCCTCGGCACCGTCGAAGCGCGGGTTGTAGACCGTCCGGATCGACCAGCCTCCGACGTTCGCCTGCACGTCGTCGGCGGCCTGATCACGGACCGCCGTCGCCGTGTCGCCGGTCGACCGGGAGCCAGCGGCCGGACGGGCCGACGGGACGGGGGTGGCCAGCACCACCGGCCGGCGCAGCGCCGCTCCGACCAACAGGACGAGGTAGTCGCCGGTGTCGGCCGCCCAGTCCGCCTGCCACCTGTTGACCGTCCGCGCGAGTTGGACGCGTACCCGCCGCTGTGCCCTGACGCCCCGGCCCAATAGTCCGCCGTCGGCGATCACCTGTTCCACCTCGGCGAGCCGGCCGTCGACGAGCAGGGCATGGATCTGGGCGCGCAGGCCGTCGGCAACCCGTAGGACCAGGGGGCGCAGGCGGGAGGGCAGGGTCACGTCGACGGGCCCACGGGCGTCCCGCCATGCCTGGATCTCGTCGAGCTGCCCGTGGTACCCGTCGGGCAACAGGCCGCGCACCTCGGGCAACGCGCTGACGACCACGGATTCGAGCAGGCAGAGGCCGTTGCGGTTGACGTCGACGACCTCCCCGACGGCGGGGGGAGGAAGTGCGGTGAACTGGTTGTCGGTGCCCGCACGGACCATCGACGGTGACGGTGACGGTGACGGCCCGGCCGGGGCTGCCGCTACGACCGACCCGGCCGGCGCACGGTCGTCGACGACCGGGTCGACGGGGGCAACCGGGTCAACCGGGTCGACGGGGGCAACCGGGTCAACCGGGTCAACCGGGTCGACCGGGTCGCGCCGCCCGGCCGCTGGCGGGGCGGGTCGCCCACCGGGCGACGTCGGATCGGTGCCGTCGGTCGGGGGAAGCAGCACCGGGTCGGCTGCGGAACCCCGGCCGAGGTGTCCGGCGGCCAACGCCACCAGTCGTTCGACCTCGGCTCGGGCCTCCCACCAGCGGCGACGGGCCGACGCCTCCGCCTCGGCCCGTTCCGCCGCGTTCTCGGCGGCGGCCCTGGCGAGCGTGTCGGCGGTGCTGCCGGCGTCCCCGGGGAACTCGGCGACCAGGGCGATCCGTTCCAGCTCCCGCCAGGACTTCAGCGCCTTCTGCGCCTGCTTCGCGGCGTGGACCGCCTGCTCCAGGAGCGCGGCCACGACCACCCGGTCGACGGGCGCGCTCCCGGGGGCGTCACCGGCCAGCAGGTGGTCCAGGGCCTCGGCCTGATCGACCAGCACCGGCTGCGAGTCGGGCATGGTCACCTGCAGCGCGGTACGGCGGGTGCCGGTGAGGTCGGTGTGCTCGGCGACGACGACCGTCTCGGTGCTCCACCACACCTTCGCCCGCGCGCCCTCGTCGTCCAGTCCCAGCCGCAGCACGTCGGTCCGGTGCGCGGCGGCCTCCTGGTGGCTGGAGTTGCCCGGCACCGAGACGCCGAGCGCCGGCACGACCCCGACCGAGGTGCCGAGGGTGTCCGGCAGGGCGGCGTCGGCGCGGGCCACCAGGCGGGCGTCGCCGTGCCGGCCGGCCCCACCGACACCGGAGTTTCCCTCGGCGGGCACGAGCACGGTGTCCAGCCGTACCGCGGTGACCCGGGTGTGCAGGACGAGCCGGTACCCGTCGGCGAGGGTGATCTCGTAGGGGCCGGCCATCCGGTGTGGGGTGGCGGCCCACAGGTGGGTTCGTCCCAGCAGGGTCATCAGCTGGTAGTTGAGTGTCGTTCCGGGCATCCCGATCGTCGCTGCGGTGCCGACGATCCGCAGCGCCCGCAGCGCGGTGGCCTGGAGGGCGGCGGCGCCGTTGAAGCCGAGCGCCGCATAGCGGTCGGGCACCGGCACGGCGTCGCCCCGCCAGGCCAGCCAGTTGTCGGCCGGGATCGGCACCAGCCGCAGCGGCCCGTCCGTTCCACCCAGGGTCAACGGGGCGTCGGTCACCGCGGCCGGGTCGGGCAGCACGGCGGCCGGGCCGGTCGGCCGGTAGGTGAGGTTGAGGTGTTCGGCGGCGGTCTCGGTGCGCAGCGGCACGGTGATCTCGTGCCGGCCGATCTCCTGCCGGCGACGGTGGGCGGTGAAGACCAGCCGTTGTGGCCCGTAGTCGACCGGCAGCCAGGGGCCGGTGGTCTCGACGGCGCTGACCGCCCGGCCGAGGGTGACGTCGCTGGAGCGGCCGGCGGCGGTACGCCCCAGCGCCCCGAGCGCGTTGAGCGCCGCCCGCTCTCCGACGTGCGCCACCGGGACCACCTCGTCGGTGACGGCCTCGCCCGACTGGCGTCCGCCGCCGACCTCGCTGACGGTACTCAACTCGAGGTTGCTGGTGCCCGCCCGCAGCTCACCCACCTGTGGCGGGTCGGTGGCCGGTACCGCCCGGACGATGATCTGCACCGCCGGACGGCTGAGCAGTCCGGGGTAGCGCAGCACGAAGCTCAGGCCACCGTCGAAGAGGTCGCCCAGGTGCGCGGCCACGGTGACCGGGTCGGTGTGGTGCAGGACGGTGCTGATGTTCATGCCGGTGTTCCGGTCGTGGCCGACCAGTTCCATTCCCTCGTCGCCGCCGAGGCGCAGCGAACGCAGCCAGCCCAGCATGGCCTGACCGATGGCCGGGACGTCCACCAGCCGGCTGGTCTGGTGCATCACCTGCGCCGCCGGCGGGGTGACCTCGCGCGGCAGCCGCCAGCCACCGGGGGTCAGGCCGAGGGCCTGCCGGTACTCCTCGGCCGACATCTGACCCAGCAGGGACACGTCACCCACCTGCCGGTAGCGGGTGAAGGACCGGTCGGGCAGCACCCACTTGGGTTCGGTGAGCACCACGGCGAGGTGGACCCGCAGCCGACCGTGCACACCCAGCAGGACGGTCCGGGACTCGGAGTGCTTGACGGTCCGTTCGACCTCGGCGACGGCGAGGACCGTCTCGCCGTTGGTCCACTCGATCTGCCGCCGGCCGAACAGCCGCAGCGCCAGGGTCGCGGGCGGCTGGGTGGGGGTGCGGGCGGCCGGCTGGGTGGGGTTCGGGGCGGGTGCCTGACCGCCGGGCGTTCCCCCACCCGCGTCACCGGGCTGGGCGGGGGCGCTGGGCTCGTCCGCCCGCCACGCCGCGCCGCCCCCGCCGACCTCCAGCCGGAACTGTCCACCCCGGTCCGCGGCCGAGCGGCGGACCGCGTACCCGGCGACCGCGCTCTCGTACCCGTCGCCGGTGACCGCGCCGGTCGGCGTCTGGTCGTGGCCGATCACCTCGGCGAAGACGAAGACCGTGACCGGCACGTCGTCGCCGACGACCACGCTGGGGGCGTGCACCGGCTGGGGTTGCTGGGTCGCCGGTGCCAGCAGCGCCGCCAGGTGGCCCTGGTCGACGAAGGCGTTGAGCCACTGGTGCAGGGGGGTGCCGGGGATGTCGCCGCTGAACGCCGTGCCCCGCCGACGACCGCCGGTGCCGGACGGCAGGTGCCCGGCGTCCATGTAGTCCGCGGTGGCGCCCCGCAACGCGTCCAGCAGTTGCTCGCGCAGCTCGGGCAGGCCGTGGACATGGTGGGCGACGGTGTGCTGGGCCAGTGCCGCGCCGAGGTGGCGTAGCCGTTGCCGCTGCGGGGTCACGGCTGCGGGCAGGAGTTCACCGAGCGCCTCGCGCAGCACGATGCCCGCACTCGGGGCGCCGGCCGGCGTGGGCAGCACGACCGGCTGCGGCTGCCCGACCGCGATGGTCTGGGTGAACGGCACCGAGAAACCGAGTTCGAGGTCGATGGTGGCGTCGCCGGCGAAGCGCAGTGGCTGCGCCTGCACGGGGTGGTCGGCCAGCCACCGCCAGGCGTCGGCGAGGAACCCGCGGTACTCGACGATGACCGACGCCGACAGTTCCAACCGGACGTCGTCGGCGAACACGGCGACCGCGCCGCCGCCGACGCCGACGACGCCCGCCTGGCTGCCCTGGGTCACCTCGATGACGTCCCGCCAGACGCCCTGGAGTCGCAACCCGATGCCGGCGGCACCACCGAGCGCGTCGCTGCCCACCGACGCGCCCGCCTGCACGCCCGACGCGACGCTGCGGACGGCCCGGTTCGTCGCCGCCTGTGCCCGGCCCTGGCTGGTGCGCAGCTTCACCGTCGGCTCGTCGTCCTCCGACTCGCTCGACCCGCTGTCGCTGGGCTCGGGGAGGTCGGCGGTGACCGGGTCCGGGTGGGTGCCCCGCCGGCCGAGGTACCGGGGTGCGGTGTCCGGGTGGCGACGCCGGACCCCGATCCGCACCTCCAGCGTGCGGCCGGAGAAGATGTCCCGCACCCGCAGCTCGATCAGCAGTTCCCCGTCGGCGGTGGCCAACAGGCGTGCCGAGTAGCGGCTCGGGCTGTTCTGCGCCGCGAGGCGTTCCTCGTTGCCGAGCCGGTCCAGGGCCCGCCGGATCCGGTCGGTCTGCACCCGCGGGTTGTCCCAGTCGGGCAGGTACTGCCGGTACACCGCGTTGCGATCGTCGTCGAGCAGTCGCCGCAGCCGGTCGGCGACCAGGCCGGCGACCAGGTCCCCGCCGTGCAGGAAGCCGCGTCCGATCCGCAGCCGGTCACCCTGCCACAGGTAGTCGGGCAGGGTACGCGGGTCGTCCGGGTCGTCCTCGACGGTGCCGGCGAGCAGGGCCACCAGGTCGCGGTCGGGCCGCGCCGACGGGGTGACCCCGGAGAGCGCCGCCGCGTGCTGTTGCGGCACGACCAGCAGTGTCCGCACCGACACCGGCTGCGACCCGCGCCGCAGCCCCCGGTACGCCAGCGACCGGGTGACCGACCGGTGCATGCTCCACTGCACCGTGCCGGTGTACTCGGCCAGGTAGAGCCCCAGGACGTGGTCGCCCGTCTCCTGCCCGGCGGTGGTCTCGACCTGCGGGGCGAGGGCCTGCGCCCGGCGGTCGACGACCGAGACGGTCGGTCCGGCGGAGAGCCGGAACAGGCCGAACGCCCGACCGATCAGCACCGCGAGGAAGCCACCCCGGTCCGAGGCGGACTGCACCGACTGACCGGTGGTGACCGAGGCCGCCGCGCGCAGCAGCGCCGATTCGGGCAGCTCACCGATCGGGGTCAGCCGGGTGAGCCGCAGGGCGGGCCGGACCCCCTGGGCGTAGGCGGGTCGGCGCAGCCACGACGAGCTGGTCGCGGTCAGGCCGGTCGCCCCGGGCTGCACCGCGTCGAGTGCCCGCTGGCCGCCCCAGAGCCGCCAGACCCGCAGGTTGCTCCCCCGGCGGACCACGTCGGGAATGCCGGACTGCACGGTGGTCGCCAGGGCGCCGTCGTCGACGACCTCCACCGGGTAGCTCGCGTCCCGCAGGAGCGCCGCCCCGGCGCGACTCACCGTCAGCGCGGTGCCGTCGCTGATCGGCCGCATCGTGGCCAACACCTCGGGGGTACGGAACCAGAGGCGGTCGCCGTCGCCGGGCACCCAGGTGGCCGGGACGTCGGCCCAGGCCGGTGGGGCGGGCCGCTCGGTGATCTCGACCTGGACGAACACCGCGCTGCGGGTGAGGAACGAGTCGGGCACCCCGATCACCATGCCGTTGTCACCGGTGGTGAGGGACTGCCCGATCGTGCGGACCGCCCGACTGCTCAGCACGCCACCCAGGACGGCCACCCCGACACCCCCGGCGGGGATCGGCACCACGACCCGGGCGGTGGTGGCCTGTGGCTGCGCCCACGTCGACGCCGACACACCTGCGGTCCGCCGGTCCTCGATACCACCCAGGCCGGGGGCGAGCCGCACCTCGTCGGTGTCGCTCGGCCGGGGTACGAGGCGCACCCAGGCGAACCGCCTGTCCCGGCCCACCCGGACCGGGTGGCCGGCGCCGTGGTGCAGGAACCCGGTGGGGTCGGTGGCCAGCGCGTGCAGCAGGGGCCGGGCGCTGGCCATGGTCACGCCCAGTGTGCCCAGTCGCCGGGTCACCTGGGCGGTGAGCCTGTCGCTCCAGGCCGGGTGGCCGGTGTGCGGCACCCCGATCAGCAGGGGCTGCGCGGTGACCGCGGTTCGTACCGCGGTGACCTGCTCCGCCGTGGGTTCCCGACCGGGCACCTGGCGGGCCTCGCCGGTCGCGTCGAGCAGCAGCACCTGGGCCCGGCCGGTGGACAGCGCCTCGGTGAGGTCGGCGTCACTGAGCCCGACGGCGTCGACCCCGACGACCATGAGCTGGGCCGGCACCGTCGCCAACCCGGGCTCGACGACGAACATGAGCAGATGTCCCGGCTCCTCCGCCCGGGGCAGGTACGCCAGCGCCACCGAGCCTGGTGCGGCGCGCAGCGCGGTGACGGTGGCCTCGACGTCGTGCAGCGGTTCGAACTGCCCACCCAGCGCGGCGGCCAGGGTGCCGGGGATGGTCTCCGGGGTCACCGTGAGCTGTGCGCCGAGCGCGCGCGGGGTCCGTCCGAAGTAGTCGTCGACCAGCCGCACCATGGCCTGGACCAGGTCGGTGGCGTCGGACACGACCAGCGCCGGATCGGCGACGGCCCGGGTGAGGCCGGCCGGCGACGGGGTGAGGAAGTCGGCCAGGTCCATCGCGTCGCCGTGGGCGTCCACCGCCAGCACGGTGGTGCCGGCGCGGGTCAGCGCCGTGGCGGTGACCGGGTCAGCGGCGGCGGACCGGGCGAACGCACCCGGCCGGGCGGGGTCGACCACCCGGGGCACCACGGCACCGTCCCGGTCGTCGGCGACCAGCCAGAACACCCGGCCGGGCGCGTCCGGCGGCTGCTCGTGGACCAGGAGCATCGCCCCCGGCCGGCGGGTCAACGCCTGGATGAGCGAACCGGGACGGTCGACGTCGGTTGCCACCGGCCGCCCGCCCAGTGCCTGGTGGAACCCGGCCAGGCTGAGCGTGGTCACCGCCGTTTCGGTCACCGGGAGGTCGCCGATCCGCCCGTGCAGGACGAGGTGGGCGCTGACCGCCCGGACCCGGGAGCTGTCCTCGGTGGCACCGGCCTCGTCGGTCTGCACCGCGTCGACCCACCCGGCGAGGCGGGGCAGGGACGGTCTGCCCCGGCGGACCTGCCGACCGACCGCGAGGCGGGCCGCCGGCAGCCGGCGCAGCGCCTCCCCGGCGGCGTGCAGCGCCGCCGGGGACGGGCCGGCTGCGGCGGCTGTGGTCCCCTCCGTCGAGCTGGTCGACACCGACGCGGTGTCGACCGGGCCGGGCTCCGTCCCCGCCGCGCCGGTCGACGTGGAATCCGAGTCCCGGTCCGACGAGGCATCCTGATCCGGCTCCCGGTCCGACGACCGATCCTGGTCGGCGTCCGACGACGGGTCCTGGTCGGGCTCCGACGACCGGTCCTGGTCAGAATCCGACGACCGGTCCTGATCCCGCTCCCAGTCCGACGACCGGTCCTGGTCGGCGTCCGACGACGGGTCCTGGTCGGGGTCCGAGGGCAGGTCCGGGTCCTGGTCCGCCGGCCGCTCCCGGGCGGGGTACGGGGGCGGGTCGGATACGACCTGGCCGCCGAGCATCCGGTGGCCACTCGCGACGCGCACCGCCACCAGCCGTCCCTGCGCCAGCAGCATCCACGGTGGTTCGGTCAACCCGTCGGGGTCGAGCGCGGTCAGCCGGTCGGCCGACTCGGCCTGCGGCCGCACGAGCGTCAGCGTGCCGTCGGGAGCGCGATGGACGAGGACCACGGCGTCGCCCAGCCAGACCAGGGCGACCGCGTTGGCCGGCAGCAGCCCCAGGGCCGTGACCGGCACCGGGGCGAACTGCAGCGCGTGCAGCCGTCGGGCCAGCAACGCCGGGTGCTGCCCCGCCGCTCCGGGCAGACCGAGGTGGGTGAGCACCCGGCCCACCGACTGTTCGCCGGAGGGGCCGTCCACAGCGGCCCTCAGCCGGTCCATCCCGAACAGGGCCGAGGCGAGCCGGGCGGCCCGGTCCGCCAAGGTGCTGGCGGGCAGCCCGGACAGCCGGCCCCACAGGTTGACGCCGTCGGGCGGGATGGTCCCGCCCCACTCCTGGCCCAGGTCGTTGACCGCGCCCGCCAGCTCGGCCAGCTCGGCGGTGACCACCGCGACGGCCCGGTTTGCCAGCTGGTACGCCTGAGGTCCCGTCATGACGTCGGGAACGCCGGTGCCCGGCCGGGGATGGTGGGCCTGCCACTGTCCGTCGCCGGTGCGGACCAGCACCACGGCCGACCGCGCGGCGAGCGCCCCGGCGAACTCCTGGGCCGCGGTACCGGTGTCGAGCAGCACGACGACGGGGAGGCCGGCGGCGGTGTCCGGCAGGATCGCCCGGTAGTCGTCGGCGGGCAGCGCGCCGCGCCCGTCGGGACGCCCGGTGGTCACCCCGTCACCGCTCACCACGCCGGGTTCGACGAGGACGCCCCGTTCGCCCAGCAGCGGGCCCAGCCCCCACGCCCAGACCTGGTCGGGCATGACTCCCAGCAGCGGTCCGTCCCGGTAGGGGACCGCCACCAGCTGCGGCGGCGGCACGTCGTCGGACGGTTGCCCGGTGCCGGTGGCGGGGGGTGTCACCTCCCACGCCAGCACCCGCCGGGCGGGGAGCCGGCCGGCGGGGGCCGACGTGATCTCGATGACCGACACGTCCGCGCCGACCCACCAGGCCGGTCCGCCCGGCGGGCCGACCGGCACCGTCCAGTCGGGCACGAAGGTCCGGTCGGCCGGGCGGATCCCATGCTGACGCAGCGGATTCTCGGTGACGGGCTGTCCGACTCCGACGAGACGGGCCAGTTCGAGCATCGCGAGCCGCCGGTCGTAGGACAAGTCGTCGGCGAGTTGGCTCGGCAGGGAGGTAGCCAGCGATCCGTCCTCCTCACCCAGGATGTCGTGCTCGGCCTCGGCCAGGATGTCCCCGTCGATGAACCAGCCGTGCAGGACGTGCTCCCCGTCCGGACCGGGTGCCATCACGCGCATCACCGAACCCTCCGGCAGGGTGTACACGCGGTCGTCGGCGCTGATCTCCTCGACGGCGACGAAGGCGACATCGGTGACGGCGTGCCCGACGGGTGGGTCGGCGTCTCGGGCGGCCACCCGGTCGGCCAGGAACCGCACGGCGGTCTGCGGCAGCGCCAGCATCGTCGGGGCCGGCACGACCTGCTCCCGCAGCGCCGGGTCCGTGGCGGCCACGCCAGCGACGACGTACGACAGATCCGCGCCGGTCAGCACACCGATCCGTTGTTCGTCTTCGGACCACGCGTACGCCGTCCACGTTCCGGGGTCGCCGACGGTGGAGCGGGTCACCACCGCGAACACCGCGTCGAAGATCTCGGGGATCTCCGCGATCGACTCGACCTCGCCGGGCACCACGATGATCCGGGTCCCCTCGGGTAGCCGCTCCGTCAGGACGGCGACCGCGTCGGACGCCGGGAAACCCGCCCGCACACCGTCGACGATGTCGTCCAGCTCGGACAGTGGCACCACGGCCACCCGGAACGCCGCACGCAGGGAGGCCGGCAGCCCGGAGCGACCGGCCGACCAGAGCACCGCGCCGTTGCCGTACCGGTCGGCGGTGGGCACGGCCGACGCCGGCATGCCCACGGCGAGCAGGGATTCACCCCCGTCGACCGGGAACTCCATGGCGGCCATCTCCGGGCCCAGCCACACCAGGGCATCGTCGTCCGCATCCGGGTCCACCGCCCAGCCCAGGCCGCGCCACGACGGGTTGTCGCGGGTCGTCCGGATCAGGTCGTCGACGTGGCCGGCCGAGATCGGCAGCCCGCCCAGCGTGACGTGGTCCGCATAGGGCTGGCCCACGTCCGCCGCCCGCGCCGCCCGGCCCAGGTCGGGCGTCCAGCGGACGACGGGGCCGGTCGCGATCCGGTCGCGGAGGAAGTCCGTGACGGGGGCGATCGTGGCCGGGTCCACGGTGACCAGGTGAAGCTCCTCGCCGGACCAGCGCTGGAACACCCGGACCTGGTCGACGGGGACCCGCAGGGTCAGGTCGTGCTGGTGCTGGTCGGAGTCGCCGACGAGGAGCAGCCCGTCGTGGCCGGCCTCGGCCGCGAACGCCTCGGCCGAGGCCCACCGGTCCAGGTGCAGGTGCAGGTGACCGTCGACGACCTCCTGCCCGTACGGCCGACCGAGCAGGTCGAAGACCGCGCGGACCAGCGCGGTCTGTGTCGGGGTCCGGCGGTGGGCCTCGGCCGCGCTGAGCACCACCGCGTCGAACTCGTGCCGGAGCTCGCGCAGCAGGTCCGCGCTGTCCGGGCCGGTCAACTCCAGCTGCCAGCCGGGGAGCTGATAGACGGCGGTCCAGCCGGCCAGGTCGGCGTCGGGCGCGAGCACGCCGACGCCCCGCTCCAGCAGCCGCTCGACGAACGGGCTCCCCTCCGGCGGCGACCGGTCGAGCAGGACGACCCGGGGGTGCGCCCGCAACGCCTCGCTCCCGATCACCTCGTCGGCGGTCACCTCCCAGCCGTCGCCGGTCAGCCGGTCGCCGTCGAGCTGCCCGGTGGCGACGACCAACCCCCGGCCGCTCAGGTCCTCGCGCTGCGGGATGGTGACCACCGCCCGGGCCTCCGGCGGCTGCGGGACGAAGTAGACCATCGGATGATCGACGATTCTCCGGGCGGCCGCGTCGACCAGCAACAACGTCGGGCTCGACGACTCGGCGGATTCGGTCCAGATCACCCCCTCCCGGTCGGACCGGCCGGCGAACAGTTCCTGCACCTGCGCCAGTGCGGCGGGCGACACCGGGGCGAAGCGGTGACCGGCCCCCGGCCAGGCGCCCGGGGTTTCACCGATGCGCCGCGCAACCTGGTCCCGATGTGCCATGGCCAGCAGGAACTGGTCCCAGGGATAGGTCCGGCCCGGGTCGAGGACGGCCAGCCAGGACTGGATGCGCGACCAGGGCTCGCTTATCACCCGCCACGTGTCGGGATGGTCGGCGGCGTACCTGCCGTCGAAGAGGAACTGCGCCCAGCGTGTCCCACCACGGGTGGTCTGGAAGGACTGCACCAGCTCCGGACGGGGATCGGTGATCTCGATCAGCACGCGGTGCCTCGGTAGCACGGCTGGATCGATCAACAGGACCCCGGCCTCCCGCAACTCCCTTAGGATGCTTGCGGCGTCTCCCCTTTCCGCCCGGGCGAGCAGCAGCCGCACGGGTTCGGTCGGCGTGGCCAGCAGCTCGCTGTCGAAGATCTCGGTGAGCCAGTCGTCGTCCTCGTAGATCCGCAGGGCGGGGTCGGCGAGCAGCGCCTGGGCCAGCTCACGGCCCTCGACCGGGTCCGCGGCGTGCAGGGTGGCCCGGGCGAGCGCTCCGTCGAGTTGGGTGACGAGCTGGCTCACCTCGGCGCCGGTGACGGCACTGGCGCCGAGCACGATCCAGTGCACGTCGGCGGGCAGCAGCGTCGGCAGGACGACGATGGCGGAGGCCCGTACCCCCTGGATGAAGGCGGAATCCACCACGGCGGCGTGGTCGAGGTCCGGGAAGAACAGCACCCGGGTGCCCCCGGTGGTCGGCAGCCGGGCCAGGTAGTCGGCTGCGGTGTAGCGGGTGCCGTCCGGGGTGACCAGCGCGTCGGACGACTCCGCGTCCAGCCGGCCGGGCTGTACGACGATCCGGTGTGCGCCCTGCCAGCCGTACCGGTCCACGTAGGTCACCAGCACCCCGGAGAGCAGCTGCCATGGACGCCGCAGGATCAGCTCGCGGACCGGTTCGTGCTGCCAGTAGTCGGCCAGGGGTGTGTCCTCGGGCATCTCGAGGAACGCGGCCAGCCCGGCGGCGTACGCCGGGGTCTCCCCGAACGTCTCCCAGAAGGTCTCCCGGATCGCGGCGAGGACCCGGGCCTGCAGCATCCGGCGCTCGATCCCGTCGAGCGGGCTGTCGTCGTGCTGGTCGGACCGCTCGGCCAGGATCCCGGCGGTCTCGGTCTGCTCCGTGTCCTCGATCACGTACTGCCAGGCCCGGCGGACCATCTCGGGCGGGTCCGTGATCGGCTGGGCCACCGGGCCGTCGACGAAGTCGTTGCGCCACAGCGGGACCACGGTGATCAGGCGTGGGTTGACGTCGAGCGACGCCCCTGCCGGCGGTTCCACCAGCGCGTCCACCTCCAGCGCCGGCTGGTCCTCGATCGCGGGCAACGACAGCCGGACCAACCGGGTGGTGTCGGCCGGGGCCGCCACGGCCAGCTCCACCGGGGCCGCCCCGGTGGTGTCCGCCACCGTCGACGGCCATCCGCCGCGCAGCAACCAGCCCCGGTGCCCGCCGAGACCGTCGGCCAGACCGGTGTCCGCGACGGTCACCCGCCGCACCGGGCCGGGCGGGGTGGACTCCGCGTGCGGCGGCGTCGCCTGCTGCGCCGCCACCCGCGGCTGCTCCCGCTGGTCCTGCGACAGTCGCTCGTACGCCGGGGCCGGGTCGCCGGCCGTGTAGTCAGGTAGCGCGACGTACGCCTGCCGGACCCGCTCGGGCAGGCCGGCGAGCTGCGCCCGGGACAGCCGCCCGGCGGGGGGTACGGGGAGCCGGAAACGGAGCCGGGGTATCCGTACCGGCTCGGCAGGCACCTGGGACTCCTGCATGACCACCACGCTCAGGTGGGCCGGTGCCGCCTGGCCCACGTCCAGGCGGCGGCGTAGTTCCCGCTCGACGGAGCGACCGAACGCCACCGCGTTCGCGTCGTCGTCGCTGACCACGGTGAGCACCAGCGGCGCCCGCGGATCGACGTCGATGGTCGGCGCCCACGGCCCGCCGTTGTGCCCGCCGGCGAAGAAGGCGTCCAGCATCGCCTCGGGCAGCACCCGCCCACCGAGCAGCAGTGCACGTTCGGCGTCGGCGAGCAGGACGAGCAGGTGCTGGCCGGGCAGGTCCACCGCGTCGACCTGCCGGATGAGCGTGGTCACCGTCGTGGCCAGTTCCTCGCCGTCCCAGGGCCACAGCACCCCCCGCCGCTTCGGGCTGCTGGCCACCCCTCGCCAGTCGGGCTCCTTGCCGCTGTCGCCGGTGTCGACGGTCCGGCCGCCGTCGTCGTCGGGGACGCCGACCGGGGCGGCCGGGGTGACGAGGGCGTCGGGGACCCAGGCGTCGTAGTGGTCGTGCCCGTTGTAGAGCAACCGCACCGGCGTCCCGTCGCCGTCCGGCCAGAGCACCGTCACCGACGGCGGGTCGAGCCGCCCCTGCCACACCGGCCGGCCCAGCGCCGCACCGATCACCAGGGGCAGCACGTCACCGACCCGGCCACCGTCGTCCGGATCGTCCTGGCCGGGCAGCAGCCGCTGCCAGTCCCAGGTGTCGACCGCGTCGAGCAGGGTGGTCTGCACGTCGTATCCGACCGGGAACAGCCAGGTCGTGGCCACCTGGTCGAACAGCTCCACCATCGCCGGGGAGGGGTCGGCCACCCGCCGCAGGATCTCCTCCCGCAGCGCCGTGTCGATATCGGTCAGGTCAGTGTCGTGGACGCCCGCGCGGCGTACCCGCAGCAGCCGGTCCACGGCGTCCGCCGGCATACCCGCGATGTCGGCCATCGCCTCGGGTGCCGCGACGGCGACCGCGCTGAGCAGGCAGAGCCCGTCGCCGATGATGCGGATCCGGTCCCACCCGGTCGGCGGCAGCGGGGCGTTGGTCAGCCGTACGCCGTCCGGGTCGGCGTCACCGGCCCGGCTGGCGTACCCGGCGAACGGCACGGCGAACGGCGCGTCCGACCGGTCGGGGTCGACGATCTCGTCGTTGACCACGTCCCACGCCCCGGTGCCGTCAGGCACGAACAGTGTCCACGGCCGGCCGTCGACCGACACCGGCAGGTGCCCCGTCGTCCCGGCCACCACCAGGTCACCCTCGGGCGCGTACACGTCGGTGTCGCGCAGGTCGGCCAGGCGCTGCACGGACCGCGCGCCGATCCGACCCGCCGCGCAGGACAGCAGCGCCAGTCGCCGGCCGTCCCGCTCGGGCGACTCCAGCATCGTGTGCAGCTCGTCGACGCTCAGCGTCACCTCGCCGGTACGGCCGTCGGTGTGCCGCAGTGGCACCCGGAACCGGTCGCCGGCCCCATGCACCAGCACCGTCACCCCGTCGGTCGCGGCGGGTAGCCGAGGGTCGCGGGCCAGCCGACGCCATTCCCGGTCCGACAGCAGGGCGATACTCCCCGGTCGGCCGGGGAGGTCGTGGGTCACGACCTGGGCGCCTCCGAACCACCAGGTCCCGTCAGGCTCCTTGCGCAGTTGACCCGGAGCGGACCGGTCCACCCGACCGGCCGGGGTGGATCTGCGCAACCGTCGCCCGTCCTGGTCGGTGCGGTCCTGGCCGGCACGGTCGGCCGGTGCGGGCCCCCGGCGACGGATCCGGTTGGCGTAGGCGGGCCCCGGCTCGGTCCAGAGCACCGCCCGGCGGCGTTGCCGGGGTGTCGCCGGGCGCTGCGTGCCGCCGGGTGCCTTCGACCGGCCGGCACCCCGGCTGCTCTGGTCGACCCGCACCATCCGTGGCGGAATCCCCTCGGTCCGCAGTCGCGCCGCCACCATCGTGCCGACCAGCTCCGCCAGCGAGGCCGCCCGCCGCCGTCCGGTGCGGGCGGCCCCCCGCCGCAGCAGCCGGCCGCCGTTGCCGCCGCCCTCGATCCGGACCCGCACCACCCGGGGCCGGTCGGATTCCCACGCCCGGCGGGCCTGGGCGACGACCTGGTCGACGAACAGGTCGAGTTCGGGCCACTGCCCGTCCTCGGCCGCCCGCTGGCCGGGGGCGAAGTCGACGGTGACGGTGGCCACCGGGTCGGCGTCGTCGGGGGTGTGCCGGACCACGGTGACGTCCCGGTCGAGCCGGTCGCCGACCGTCGCCGCGACGGTGCCCAACCAGCCCTGCACCTCGTCGGGGTGCACCGTCGGGCGGGTCGCCCCCATGTACTGGGCCGAACGGTCGTCGACCTGCCAGCGCCGGGCCGACTCGTTCCAGGTCAGTTCGCCACCCACCCGGGCGTGCCGCTCGATGGCCCGGCCCCGCGCGTCGAAGCCGACGGCGAGGCCCGCGTGGCCCTGCCCGCCGAGCTGCTCCCGCAACCGCTCGGCGGTCAACTCCGGATCGTGCTGCCGCATCCCCGCCAGTAGGGCTTGGAAGTCCCGTGGCCGCATCGCCGCGGCGGCGTCGGCCGCACCGAGGTAGATCTCGCCGTCCTCGGCCACCACGTAGCGCCAGGACCGCGCCCGCGCCGGGTCGAGCAGGTGGGCGGGGAAGTCCGCCAGCCGGTACCAGAGCGGATTGAGGCGTACGTCCCCGGCGTCGTCGCGTTCCCCCGGCGTGATGCGGGCCGCCCGTACCGCCGGCCCGTAGGTCTCGTCGAGATCCACGCCGACCGGCGACTCGTCCGGGACGTCGGCGGCGGTCAGTGAGTCGGGAGTGGCGGGGGTCACCGGTCGTGCCGGGGTGCCCGGCACGCCGAAGAGGTCGACCACGACCGGGGCGGCCGGAGCGTCGGCCGTGGCCGAAAGGTCGACGACGACCGGAGCAGCCGGAAGGTCCGCGACGACCCGGGGAGCCGAAGCCTCCGGGGAGACCGGCAGGTCGGCGACGACAGGAGGGGCCGAATCGTCCCGGGCCGCCTGGCGGTGGGGAGTGGCGGTGGCAGGGAGACCGCTGGTGGCGGGGGTGTCCGGCCCGGCGGACGAGGCGTCGAAGTGGTCGCGGTCGTTGTGGTACACCGACACCGCTGCGGCGTCGGCCGGCCCGTAGACCGCGCGGACCCGGCCGTCGGCACGGCTGCGCACGCTCAACGACACGTCGAGCGCGTAGGCCAGCAGGGGCAGCAGGGCCACACCGACCGGTTCCGACCAGGAGCGGGACCAGTCGCGTACGGCGGCCAGGAGCACGTCGAACTCCTGGTCGGTCAATGGCCCGGCATGGAAGCCGTACCAGTCGAGGTAGGTGGTGCGCAGGTCGTCGTCGGTCAACCCGGTCAGGTCGGTGAACCCGTCCCGCTCCAGCACGGCGATCCGGTCGGCGCGGGAGACCAGGTCGGGTTCCACCCGTTCCCGGTCGGCCAGTGCCTGACGGACCTCGGGGATCACCGACGGTAGGGCGTCGCGGTGCATGGTCAGATATCCGGCGACGAGATCGATCATGGCGTCGGCGGTGCGGTCCAGTGGTGCGTCGGCGGGGACGGGCACCGCGCCGATGGAGAGCTGTTCGGCATGCCAACCCACCGCCGCACGCACGTCGTCGGGCTCTGCCAGCCACCCACCCACCTGCGGCGACAGCAGCTCGGCAGCCGCCAACCGATGCGACACCAGCCCCGGCGCGGACGTCAGGACCGCGTAGGGCAGACACCGCCCGTTGGCCGGCACCCGCACCAGGTCCGCCGGCAGCTCCTGGACGGTCCGGGTGGCCGGCTCGACCGTCGGCACGGTCGCCGGCTCGACGGGTTGGCTGGTCGTGGTGGGGTCCGGGGGTGTCGGGTCCGGCCGGGACATGCCGTACCGGCTGGTGCTGGCGGGGTCCACCAGGGCACTCACGGTAGCCGTGCCGCCCGGCGTCACCGGCACCGGCATTCCCTGCCCGTCCCGCACGATGACCCGAGCGCCCACCGGCAGTTCCGGCGGTTCGCCGACCGGCCGGACCCGTCGGCCCTCGGTCGCCTGGGTCTCCACCCAGAACAGCTCGCCACCCTCATTGACCAGGGCGAAGGCGTGCCGTGGGGCGTTCGGTGGCTCCACCAGCACCGCCGCCACCGCGTTCGGGCCGGCGGCACGGACCGGGCCGAGCACCTGCGCCCAGTCGGAGACCGGCTGCCACTCGGTGCCGAGCTGCGCGGCGAGGTCCCGCTCCGGACGCGCGGGGTCGACCGCCGTGTCGTCCCGGGTCACCCGGGGCAGGGCCGAGAATTCACCGACCACCGCCGCCAGCCGGATCACACAGTCCAGCGCCGTACCGTCGTACGGGGGAAGTACCCCGGTCAGCCGCTGCTCCAGGACGGCCCCACGGCCCTGGACCAGCGTCCCGGTGGCGTCGGGCACCGCACCCACCGGCACCGGCTGTGGACCCGCCGCCGGTACGCCCGACGACGCACCGGGCCCGGAGGCGTTCCCCGGCTGCGCCCGGGACCCCGACCCGGCAGCTGGCTGCGCCCCGGGCTGCGATCCGGCCGCTGGCTGCGATCCGGCCCCCGGCTGCCCGCCGGGCTGCGATCCGGCTGCTGGCTGCGTCCCCGACCCGGCCCCGGGCGACGTGCCCGGCGGTTGGGTGGCAGGTCCCGACCCGCCCGGCACCTGTGCGCCGACCGGCTGCGGTCCACCCGCCCAGGAACCGGCCGACGGGGACAGGTCCACCGGCGCGGACGCACCGGGCGCCGCGGACAGGTCCGAGGCGGTGGACGGGCCGGGTGCGCCCGACAGGTCGGGTGCGGTCAACAGGTCCGCCAGGCCGGGGCTGTCACCGGCGGTGAGACCGCCCGGGTCCACCGGCGCGGGCCCGGCCGGCTCTCCCGGCGGTGTCGACACACCGTCGGCCGGCCGGGGCCCGGCCGTGCCGGCGTCGCCAGCGCCACCGCCGGTACCCGGACGGGCCGTCGGCCCGGTCCCGCCGGCCCCGGAGCCCGCGCCCCCACCGCACCGCCCCGGCCCGCACCGCCCGGTGTCGCCCCGCCGGGCGTCATCGCGCCGGGGGTCGCCCCACCGGGCGTCATCGGGCCGAGGGTCGTGCCGTCGGTGCCGGTGCCGCCGGCACCCGCCTCGGGCACTGCGGCCACCGCCTCGGCGTACGACGGTGGTTCGTCGTACGCCGGCAGGCGGACCGGGTCGTACGCGGGCAACTGCTCGTCCGGCACCGGGTCCGTAGACGCCGACGGGTCCGCCTTACGGTCCCGGTCACCGGCGGTGGCCCTGTTCAGCTGCTGCCCGATGGCGGTGCCGGCGACACCCGCCACCCCGGACAGCACACCGGCGACGACGGCCGCCCCGTCGGCGTCCCACTCGCCGGTCGTCATGCCGTTGTAGAGGAACTCGGTGAGCCACTCGCTGACGCCCTCGTTGGCGATCTCCTGGGCCGCCTCACCCGGCCGGAAGCCGTGCGGTTCGGGGGTGTTCGACGATGCCGTCAGCCCGACCCGCCGGCCGATGTTCGTCGACCGGACCAGCCGCTCCAGCCCCTGCATGAGCCCGCCGAGGCCGAGGCCGACCGCGCCGCCGAGCGAGCCGACCTCGGCGGCGGCACGGGTCAGCTCGTTGTTCCAGCCGTCGCGGGTGTGGTTGCGGATCTGGTAGAGCTGCACCAGCCGGTCCATCACCGTCTGGAGGCCGATCCCGACGGCCTGCGCCATGGCCACCTGGAACAGGACCCGGGTGGTGACGTTCTGGAAGATGACCCGCATGATCACCCGGCCGACCGTCAGTCGGGCCAGCGCGGCGCCCGGGTTGATCCAGGCGATCGCCAGCGCCGTCAGCAGTTCCACCATCAGGGCGAGCAGCGCCGCGATGATCATCAGCTTGGCGTACTGCACCTCGGTGGCGGTGCCCCGGTAGCTGTCCCCCATCCGGTTGGTGTACTTCGACACCAGACCGAGGTAGCCGGGGCTGTGCAGGACGTAGCGCTCCATCGTGTCGACGAAGGAGTCCTCGGCCTGCCCGTTCACCCCGGCCCGGTACGCCCGTACCCCGTCGCCGAACGTCTCGCTCGACGTGGCCACCTGCTCGGCGGCCCGCCGCAGCGCCTCGGCGGTGGCGAAGAGGTTGGTCTCGTCGGCCTTCGGGAACTTCTCGCCGACCAGGAACCGCAGGAAGTTGGCCAGTTCGGCCGAAACCTCGATCGCCACCGGAGACCACCCCTCGTCGTCATGCCGTTGTCAGGTGTTGCGCCAGGGCACTGCCCGGCCACGCGCCGGAGCACTGTCTGCCCGGCTGCCGGAGCACTGAAGGCCCGTGCGCCGGAGCACTGCCCGCCGGGGCGGGCAGTGCTGTCGGCCGTTAGGTGTGCCGCCCGCTGTTGACCCCGCCGGAGATGTCGGCGTTGGTCGCCTCCATGCTCGCCAGGAGTCGGCCCAGTTCCCGCAGGTCCTCCTGGTAGCCCTGGGGCACCGCACCCAGCAGCCGGATGAGGTCCGCGCCGACCGACGCCTTCGGCAGGTTCGCCACGATCTCGTCGATGTCCGCGTACGGTTCCCCGACGAGTCCGGGATGGTCGGTGTCGCTGCGCCGCAGCGCCCGCTGCACCCGGTCCAGTTCCTCGGTGAACGGGTCGAAGTTCGGGTTGGTCAGCCGGCCGGTGTCCGCACCGATCGGCCCCACGGCCGGGGGCATCAGTGGGCTCCGGCCGGGGGCGTCGGCGTCGGGTCGTCGGCCGGCCCGGCCGTCCGGAACATCTCGTTGAGCAGCTGGTCCATCGGCAGCGGGCCGTGTTCCGGGTCGACCCCGCCGGTCAGCAGGTCCATCATGGGCAGGCCGGCGGGGAGCAGCGACTCGAACGCCGCGACGGTACGGGCCATCGCCTCGCCCCGGGCCGCCTCGATCGTGTCGACCAGCAACTCCCCCAACTCCGGACCGGCCATCGTCCGGTACGCCGAGGTCGGAAACTTGATCGCCGTGACCGCTCCCCGACTGTCGACGGTCACCGCCACCGCCCGGTTCTTCGCGGTGACCGTGCTGTAGACGGTGTGCAGGCCACCCTGGATCTCGTCGATCGCGGCCTTCTGCCGTTCGAGTTCGGCGAGCGCCTGCTCGACCTGGTTGGACAACGGACTCGACATCTGTCCTCACCTCCGGTTGTCTCTGCGGTTCGTCTGCTGCGGGGCACCACGACGGTCGACCCGTCGTGCGTGCCGACGGCGGTCAACCCCGGCCGCGCGCCTGTTCCCGGCCGTGCACCACCGGGCCGGTGGCGGGGGTCTGCTCCGCCTGCACCGGCGTCGCCACCGGCTGCCGCCTCGGCGGATCGGTCCGGCCCACCACGGCCGCCGTACACGTCGGGTCGGCTCCCCATGCCTGCTCGTCCTCGGTCAACCGGGTGGTGCGGCGGGCGCCCGCGTCGCTGTCCCGACCACCAGGTGCGCCGATCGACGGCACGACGGGCGGCCCGAACGGCCGGCTGCCGAGCTGTCCTGGTGCCGGGGATCCGCTGCCCGCCGTGCCCGACAACCCCGGGCCACCGGCCGCACCGGACGACCCGGCACCGCCGGGCAGCCCCGTGCCTGCGGGCAACCCGGTGCCCGCAGGCAGCCCCGCGCCGCCGGCACCGCCGAGCGGGCCGGCGAGCAGGGCGGCGAGTTCCCGGCCGACGGCGGAGCCGCCGACGGCCGCCCGCGACGGCGGGGCGACCGGCCCGTCCGCCAGGTCACCGATGTCGACGCCGCCGGCCCAGTCGCCCAGCGCGCCGCCGGAGCGGCGGTCGCCGTCCGGAGCGCCACCGCCGGCCCGTCCGCCGATCACCGGACCGACGCCGCCGGCCAGACCACCAACCCCGGCCAGCGCACCGCCGCCCCAGCCGCCCACGCCGGTACGCCCCAGGGCACCGACCGCGCCGACGCCGTCGCCGGCCACACCGGAGGTGCCGAGGACGCTGAGGTCTGCGGAGCCGCCGGCCAGGCTCGCCGCACCGAGCGCCGACAGACCCGCCCCGCCGAACCCGCCCCCGCCCGACGCGCCGATCGCACCGATGGCTGTCGGGCCGCCGCCCAGAGCGGCGCCCGTCCCGCCGGCTCCCGAGGACGAGAACGAGGACGACAGGTCCGGCACGCCGCCACCGGCCCCGTCGAATCCGGCACCACCGCCGCCGGTCCCGTCGAATCCGGTGCCGCCGAACTGGGTGGTGGAGTGCACCTCGTTGGGAGGTGGACCGCCGGTGGGGCCGTCCGAGGTGCCTGGTGGTGGGGGCGGTTGGTCACCGCCGCCGGGCGGGCCCGCGAACCGGTTGACGATCCCGCTGCTCTCCCGCAACGCGGTGACGAGCTGCGCCAACGCGTCGCGCATCGCCAGGTCGAGCCGGACGAGCTGGCGTAGCCAGGCGGTGCGCAGCAGCACGTCGAGAGCGGTCCAGCCGGCCGCAGTGGTCAGGTCGAAGGTGCCGCTGACCGGCCCGGTGCCGTAGGTGTCCGGGATGGTGACTCCGACCGCGTTCAGGCTGCCCTGGTCGACCTGCGCGAGGATGCTGCGGACCGTGCTGAACAGCGCGGTCGGGTGGTACGTGTTGAACCACTCGTGGGTGTGGTCGCTGAACTCCCGCCAGGCGTCGTTGATCCGCTCGCGGAACATCAGCAGGTCGTTGGACTGCCGGAAGACCCGGTCCGACCAGGCGTTGGCCTCGTTGGTGGCGTTCATGTCCCGGGTGAGCCGGTCGATGTCGGCGTGCAGGGTGTTCAGGGCCGCCACGAAGACCGCCGAGGCCGAGCCCTCGAACCCGGAACCGGCCCCGCTGATCCCGTCGCGCAGCACCCGCAGCTCGGCGGCGGTGGTGAGCAGCGTCTGCTCGACCCGCCACAGCAGGTTGCCGGCGTCGGTGAAGCTGCGTTCGCTGAACCAGCCGTTGGTGCCGGCGTACAACCGGGTGAGGGCGTTGACGCTCGCCCGGTAGAAGCTGTCGAACGCGGTGGCCGGTGGCGGGCCGCCGGTCCCCTCCCAGAAGGTGACGTGGCCCCGCACGATCTCCCAGAGGTCCCGCTGCGGGTCGTCCACCCCGGGTCCGACCCGGCGGTAACCCATCAGCTCCCGGTCGCCCGGGTCGACCGTGGGGCGGGTGCCCCGGTCCAGCTCCTGGGTCCGTCGTTCGACGAACCGGACCCAGGAGACCCCGTGGCCGGCGACCAGGTCGCGGTCGATCAGCGTGCCGCTGCCCTGGTCGGTGCCGTCGCGACCCTCGTTGAGGACGTCCTGGAGCATCCGTTCCCAGGTCCAGCCGGCGTACTGCGGGTTCGGGGCGGTCACCGCGCGACCCGCCCGGGTCGCCGGTCAGCCACGGCGACGTCCCGTCGTACGGGTGGGGCCGGGCGACTGACCGGGTCGGCGCGGCGCAGCCGGCACCGTGACGGTCGGCTCCTCGGACTGTCCGGACCGGCCGATGACGGCCATCCCGCACTCCGGGTCGGTGCCCCAGACGTCCTCTTCCTCTTCCAGCCAGGTCTTGCGCTCACGGTCCTTCTCCCCCTGTTGACCGCCCCCACCCATGCCACCCATGCCGCCCATCGGCGGCATCATCGGCAACCCGCCGGCCGCCGAGCCGGCGGAGTCGACGCCCCGTGCCCCGCTGCCGCCGGGCCCGACGCCGGCCGGTTCGCCGAGCAACGCGGCCAGTTCGCTGCCGAGGGCCACCCCGCTGGTCGAGGACTCGCCCGCCGGTGAGCCGCCGCCCAGGTTGCCGACGTCCACGCCGTCCACGTCGGTCGGGAACTGCGCCGACGGATTGGTGGTGTCGTCGCCGAGGCCACCCGCCCCGCCGCCCCTGACCCCGCCCACGCCACCCGAACCGCCGGAGGAACCCAGGCTGCCCGGCCCACCCAGCACGGGGGGCAGGCCGGGAACGACGACACCGCCGCCCAGGCCGGGGCCGCCGAGCCCACCACCGAGCCCACCACCGCTGCCGCCACCGGCCGAGCCGGAGCCCGTGCCACCGCCGAGCAGGTCGTCCCAGTCGGTGCCGCCGAGCCCGCCGGCCGACCCACCGGCACCGAGGTCGCCGCCACCGAGTCCCAGGCCACCCGTCCCGCTCCCGACGCCCGACCCACCACCCAGGCCCAGATCGCCACCGAGACCGAGGCCGGACCCCCCGCCGAGGTCACCCCCACCGCCCACGCCCAGATCACCACCGCCACCGCCCACGCCCAGGTCACCGCCGCCACCCATGCCCAGGTCACCGCCACCGCCCATACCCAGGTCACCGCCACCGCCCAGGTCACCACCACCGCCCATACCCAGGTCACCGCCACCGCCGATGTCGGGGCCACCACCGCCGTTCAGATCCGGACCGTTGAGGTCGGGGGTGCCGCCCGGCGGCGGGGTGGTGCCGGTGGTGGTCGGTGGGGGCGAGATGACGCTCACCAGGTGGGTGACGGACCGCAGCCGGGTGGTCAACCGCGCCAGCTCGGTACGCATCGTGGCGTCCAGCTCCCGCAACTGGCCGAGCCAGGCACCCTTGATCATGTTGTCGACGCTCTGCCAGCCGGCCTCGGTCATCAGGTTGAAGGTGCCGCTGTTCACCGTGCCGTTGCCGTACGCGTCCGGCAGGGTGACCGTGACCTGGCTGAAGTTGCCCGTCCTGACCTCGGTGACGATCTTCTTCAACGAGTCGATCAGCGTGGTCGGGTTGTAGCCGTTGAACCACTGGAACGTGTGGTCGCTGAATTCCCGGAACGAGCTGGCGATCTTGTTACGGAAGGTCGTCATGTCGTCGACCACGTCGTCGACCTGATCGGACCAGGCCCGGTCGGCGCTGTTCGCATTCATGTCGACGGCGAGCCGGTGGACGTCCCGACGCATGTTCGCCACCGCCCCGATGAACACGCCGGAGGCGTTGCCCTGGAACCCGGAGGCGTCGTCGCCGACCCGGTCCAGGATGGTCTTCAGCTCCCGCTCGGTGCTGATCAGGCTGTTCTCCACGTCGTGCAGCATCTTGGCGGCGTCGGCGAAGCTCTTCCAGCTGAACACGGGGTTGGTGCCGCTGGTCAGCCGCTGCAACGCCCCCTCGCTCGACTTGTAGAAGGTCTCGAAGGCGCCGCGCGGGGAGGGCGCCCCCTCGGTCTGCGAGTCGCTGAAGACGATCTTCACCTGGATGAACTGGGTCCGGGTGGTGTAGTGGGGTTTCCCGTCGCGCACCGAGCCGACCGAGCTGATCCGGTAGAGGAAGAACTCGTTGCCGTCGAGCGAGTCGATCCGGTTGGTCACGTCGCCGTCGCTGGGTGGCTGTGACGACTCGGTCACGTCGTCCAGGTGGTCGACGAGACGCAGCCACCGCACGTCCGGGCCGGCCACCAACCTACGGTCCAGCATGGTGCCACCGGTGCCGTCGGGACCGTCCCGGCCCTCCCCCAACACGTTCTGGAGCATCGATTCCCAGGTCCACTGGGACATGTCCTGGTACGGCGCGGTCACCGGATCACGCCGTCGGGTTCGGGGTGGGGTTGGGCGGGGTGCCGGTGCCGGTGCCGGGCAGGAACTCCAGGAAGCGCTCGGCAGTGATCGAGTTGAGCGACTCGATGTACTCCGAGTTCGCCAGCAGCTCGGTCAGCCCCACGGCGAGGCTGTTCATCGTGGTCCGGTGCGTGGTCATCCGGGCCAGCAGCGTGTCGCCGGTCTTGTTGAGCTGGTCGCGGATGGTCTTGCCCGGCTCGAAGTTGTTCGTGCCGGCCGAGACGACCAGGTCACGAAGCGTCTGTGAGACGTACTGGCCCTGCCCGGAGGTGGCGGTGTCGACCGCGTCCCGCAGGCTGTTCAGCTTCGCGACGAGCTGGGTGATGTAGGGCTCGTCGATGACGATCGGCATCTGGTGCTCCGTTCCGTGAGGTGGGGGGCGGGCGGCCCGGTACCGCCCGCCACACCGAAGGTCAGACGTTGCCCTGGAACAGCGCGGCACCCCGCGCGTCGCCCAGCCGGTAGTTGTCGTGGATCTGGTCCAGCCGGGACGAGGCGTCGGCGAGCGCGCGGCGCATCTCCTCGATCCCGGCGTTCCACTTCGCCTGCGCCGCGGTGAACGCCTCCCGGGTGTCGCCGGAGTTGGCGCTGACGTACGTCTGGACGACGGTGTTGAGTTCGTCGATCGAGTTCTGGATGCTGTTGGTCACGCCCTGCAACTCGGCCGAGCTGTCCAGCAGACCGTTGGGGTTGAGTCCGTACGACGGCATGGGTCGTCCTTTGTGAGGGGTCGGTCGGTGGTCAGGTCCAGCTCGCGGAGAGGGCGTTGTCCTGCTCCACCTGCGCGCTGGTCTGGTAGTGCGAGGTCATCGCGGTGTTCAGGTCGAGCAGCCCCTGCTTGACCTTGCTCAGCCCTTCCAGCCACTGCTGGATGGAGGTGGTGAAGGCGGTCTTGGCCTCCCCACGCCACTGGGTGTCCAGGAAGCTGGACGTGTTGTCGACGGCGCGCTGCGCCGCGTCGCACTGGGCGTCGGTCTGGTTCATCGCCGAGATGGTGCTGCGGATAGTCTGCTCGTCTACCTCATTGCCGAGTGGCATCGGCGCTCCTTCCGGTTGGGGCGGCCGCGGCGGTTCCGCGTCGCCGGTTCCGCTGACCGGCCGGTCTCACCCGACGACCCGGGCGGGGTCGAGGGCGGGTCCGGTCGGCAGCAGATCGATCAGGTCCGGTGACACCACGGTCGCGGTCGCGGGGGCGTAACCCAGCCGCTCCGCCACCGCCGCACCGGCGAGGGGGTACTTCACCCCGGCGTCGGTCACCAGGTGGTAGCCGGTGCCGGGCTGTCCGGCGCGACCGGTGACCACCAGCCCACCCCGTCCCGGCGTGACCGCCACCGCGTCGGCGGTGTGCGCCGTCCGGGTCACCCCGACGCCGCCTCGGACGATGCCGGTCGCCGGCACCGGCCGGGCCGCCACGACCCGGGGGCGACCGTCGGCACCGAACCGCAGGCACCAGGCCAGGCCGGCGGCCCGGGAGGCCGCCGCCGGCGCCACCGCCGGCAGTTCCTCGGCCACGGGTGGTCGGGCCGCGAGGGGCAGCCGGGCCAGTGCCGCCGGACTCAGCACGGTCGGGACCACCGCACGGCCGCCGTACCCGGCGACGGTCGCCGGGTCGGCGGCCAGCAGCGCGTACGCCAGGGGGGTCAGCCGGGCCAGCCCGTCGCGGCGCAGCAGGTAGTGCCGTTCCGCTCCGTCGGCCGGTCGGGCGGTGAACAGCTGACCGATCCGGGTCGGTTGCCCGTCCACCTCCGGCCCGGCCTCCCCGCGCCCCGGCACCGCGACCGGCCCCAGGTCCACCCCGGCGGGAATCAGGTCCAACCAGGCCGCCGGTACGGTGACCGGCGGCCCGTCGTGGCCCAGCACCGCCGGCAGCCACGGCGCGGTGAGCCGGAACCGGTGACCGTTCCAGATCAGATAGCCGGCGGTCGGGTCACCGGCGGGCCGGACCAGCACCGCCCGGTCGGCGGCCAACGGGGTCCCATCGGCCGCCGGGGCGACGGACAGGGTCAACGCCGTCGTCTCGGTGCCGGCCAGGTCCGTGGCGCTGGGCGCGCACGCGGTCCACCCGACCCCGGCCAGGCCACCGGCCGGCAGCACGTCGGGAGCGCCGACGATGCCCAGCGGCTGCCCGTGCGCCACCCCGCGCAGCGACTTCGCCGACACGGTGACGACGGCGAGTTCCTCACCGAGCAGCAGCCGGGCCGAGGCGTAGTTGAGCACCGGGCGCAGCCGCCCGCCCAGGTAGAGGTAGCGCGAGCCGGTCTCCTTCTCCACCACCAGCGATCCGGCCTTGCGCCAGGCGGTGGCCCCACCGGGGGAGAAGAAGCCGTACAGGGTGAAGCCGCCCATCACCAGTGCGGCGACCAGGACCCCGGCGAGCAGCCCGACGGTGGTACGCCGGTGCGGCGTCTCCAGGCCGTCCGGTTCGCCGGCCACCAGTGCGGCGGTGAGCCGGCCCAGCAGGTGCGACTGCGCCTGCACCTGGTCACGTCGGGACTGCACGACGTCAGCCCCCGATCGCCCGGAAGTAGTCGTACACGTGCAGGACGGCGAGGCCGATCGGCAGCAGGGCCACCGCCGCCGCGGTCAGGGTCAGGTCCCCGACCCGCCCCCAGTACGGCGTCAGCCGCCGCCCGGTGAGGCTCCGACCGGCCAGCAGCAGCGCCGGTACGGCGACCGGCAGCACCCCGAGCGCCACCACCCGCCCCAGCGGTCCCGCACCGGCCAGGGCCTGCACGGCGACCGCGGTGGGTCCGACCAGCGCGGGCACCGCCTGGGTCAGTCGGTGCCAGGCGCTGGTCATCGGTCGGGCGTTGAGCGACCAGACCAGCGCGACCAGCAGCACCAGGGTCGTCTCCGCCCAGCCCGCCCGGTACGCCACCGGCAGCAGCGCCACGGCGGTGGCCGCCGCCAGCCCGGCGTACAGGGCGGTCATCAACCGGTCGACGGCCCGCGCCCGGTCCATCAGAGGGCCGGCCGGTTCCGGGTCGATGTCCTCCTGGAGGTGTTCGGGTCGGGTCGGCAACGGGGCGAGGCGCAGCCCGGCGAGGCGGAACGCGAACAGGGGCACCATCAGCACCAGCGCGGTCGCGGCCACCGCCACCACCGCGCCCGCCTGCGGCCCGGTGCGCCCACCCACCGTGGCGACGGCCCCGCCGAGCACGCCCAGCAGCAGCGCGGTGGACCCGGCGACGAAGACCGGGGTGGCCGCGCCGAGCAGTACGGCGGCGAGCACCGCCACCGCCGCCCCGGTCGCGGTCCCGCCCAGCACCTGCGGCCCGGTCAGCCCCGGCCCGACGGCCGCGCCGTCACCGGGCAGCACCAGCCCGGCCAGACCGGCGTAGCCGGTAGCGGCGACGGCCAGCAACACGCCGAACCCGCGCTCACCGCCGGCCCGGACCACCGCGGCACCGCCACCCAGCGCCACCGTCGCCACCGCCAGCGCCGCCACCGCCCGCAGCAGCACCGGTCCCGGCATGAGCAGGGCCACCAGGCCGACGCCGAGCAGCAGACCGGCCAGCGCCAGCACCACCGGGCGGATCAGCTCGGGACGCCACCGGCCGGGCCGGTCCCGCACCCCCGTCGCCATCCCGTCGACGAGGTCGTCGAAGTCGACCTCGGGCAACTGGTCGGCGCGCGGACGCAGGTGGACCAGGTCACCGTCGCGCAGGTCGAGCGCGGTGACGGTGCTCTCCTCGTCCAGCGGGGGTGAGCCGGCACGTTGCAGGACCCACCCGCCGTGGCTCAACCCCGTGTCGGCCAACCCGTCGCCGAGGTGGTGCAGCAGCGCCGGCAACAGGTCGGCGACGACCACCCCGACCGGCACGGCCACCTCGATCTGCCGGCTCGGTCCGCGTACGACCAGCCGGCACATCTGCTCGGTCTCGGTGCCCGTCACGGCCCCTTCAACGACAGCCGCCCGGAGATCGTTCAACGGCTCTGCGGAATTTTCTTTTCGCCGTCACCCCGGGAAACCGGATCGACCCGCAACGGCCCGCGCTCCGTTGTGGAGGGGGGCCGACGGCCCCGGGTGGAGGGAGACGACCATGGGTACGGTGCTGTTCCGGCGGCCGGCGCGACGCAGCGGGCCGGAGATGCCCACCGGCGAGTTGACCCTCCAGGAGCCGCCGGAGCTGAGCGAGCCGCAGCAGAACGGTGCCCGGCAGGCGATGATGGTGCTGCCGATGGCGCTGATGACCGGCGTGATGATGCTGATGTTCATGGGCCCGTCGCGGGGCCCGTTGACCTGGGTGATGGCCGGCATGATGGCGGTGGCCATGGGCGGGGTGATGATCGGCTCGGTCATCGCCAGCAGCGGGGAACGCAAACAACGCCACGGCGGTGACCGCCGCGACTACCTGCGTTACCTCGCCCAGCACCGCCGCCGGGCCCGCCGGTTCGCCCAGGACCAGCGCGACTCCAGCCTGTGGCGGCACCCCGACCCGGCGTCGTTGTGGTCGCTGGCGATGACCACCCGCCGCTGGGAGCGCCGCCCCACCCACCCGGACTTCCTGGAGATCCGGGTCGGCACCGGTGAGCAACGGTTGGCGGTCCGGATCGCGCCGATGCAGACCAAACCGGTGGAGGATCTCGAACCGGTCGCCGCGAAGGCGCTGCGCCGGTTCATCCGGGCCTACAGCACCCTGCCCGACCAGCCGGTGGCGTTGTTCCTGCCGGGCTTCGCCGAGATCCGGGTGACCGGGGACCGGGCGGCGGCGCGGGCGTTGCTGCGGGCCCTGCTCACCCAGCTCGCCGCACTGCACGCGCCCGAGGAGGTGCGGGTGGCGCTCTGCGTCGACCCGGACGGGTCGGCGGCGTGGGAGTGGGTCAAGTGGCTGCCGCACGCCCAGCACCCCGCCGAGCAGGACGCCGCCGGTGGGCTCCGGCTGGCCGCCGACGGCATCGAACGCCTCGAACGGCTGCTCGGCGCCGAGTTCACCGGCCGCCCCCGCTACGAGTCGGGCGCCACCCCCGACCGGGACGAGCCGTACGTGGTGGTGATCCGCGACGGCGGCCGGGTGCCGACCGGTCACCGGCTGACCACCGGCGGCTACCGCAACGCGGTCTTCGTCGACCTCGACGACCCGCCGGTGGCGACCGGGAAGGGCATCATCAACCTGGAGGTCGCCGACGGCACGCTGACCATGCTCGGGCGCGACCGGGTGGGCCAGGAGACCCGGCAGGTGCTCGCCGCCCCCGACCTGCTCGGTCCGGCGTCGGCCCGGTCGGTGGCCCGGCTGCTGTCGCCCTACCGGCTGGCCGTCGCCACCGAGCTGGCCCCCGAGCCGATGAAGGCCGACTTCGACCTCGGCACGTTGCTGCGTATCCCCGACCTGGAACGGTTGGAGCTGGCCGCGCTACGCGAGCGGCGCGGCCCCGACGAGCGGCTGCGGGTGCCGATTGGGGTCGACGCCACCGGCACCCCGGTCGAGCTGGACATCAAGGAGTCCGCCCGGGGTGGCATGGGTCCGCACGGCATGCTGATCGGCGCGACCGGCTCGGGCAAGAGCGAGCTGCTGCGTACGCTGGTGCTGGCGCTGGCCGTGACGCACTCCTCGGAGACGCTCAACCTGGTCCTGGTCGACTTCAAGGGCGGCGCCACCTTCCTCGGCCTGGACCGACTGCCGCACACCTCCGCGGTGATCACCAACCTGGCCGACGAGGCGGCACTGGTCGGGCGGATGCGCGACGCCCTGCACGGCGAGCTGGTACGCCGGCAGGAGCTGCTGCGGGCCGCCGGTGGCTTCAGCTCGGTGCTGGACTACGAGAAGGCGCGCGCCGGTGGTGCCCCGCTCGACCCGCTGCCCACCCTCTTCGTGGTCGTCGACGAGTTCTCCGAGCTGCTCGCCGCGCACCGGGACTTCATCGACCTGTTCGTCATGATCGGCCGGCTCGGCCGGTCGCTGGCCGTGCACCTGCTGCTGGCCAGCCAGCGCGTCGACGACGGCCGGATCGGGCAGTTGGAGTCGCACCTGTCGTACCGGATCGGGTTGCGGACCTTCTCCGCGATGGAGTCCCGCTCGGTGATCGGGGTGCCCGACGCCTACGAGTTGCCGGCCGCCCCGGGCAACGGCTACCTGCGGATGGACGTGTCGACCCTGCTCCGGTTCAAGGCCGCGTACGTCTCCGGGGAGTACCGCCCCCGCCGGGCCCGGGTCCGCCAGGACGTGGTCCAGCGGCAGGTGGTGCCCTACCGGCTGGACCTCGTACCGGCGGAGAACCCGACCCCGCCGGCTCCTGCCGATCCGCCGACCGACCCGGACGGGCCGCCCGTGCCCGACGCGCCCGCCGCGCGCAGTGTCTTCGCGATCGTCACCGACCAGCTGGTCGACTCCGGGCCGCCGGCCCACCAGGTCTGGTTGCCGCCGCTGGCCGACTCCCCCACCCTGGACAGTCTGCTGCCGGCCCTGGCCCCCGATCCCGACCTCGGGCTGGTCGCCACGGACTGGCCCGGCAACGGCCGGCTGGTGGTCCCGCTCGGCTTCATCGACAAGCCCTACGAGCAGCTGCGTGACCTGCTCACCGTGGACCTGTCCGGGGTGGGTGGGCACATCGGGGTCGCGGGCGGCACCCGCAGCGGCAAGAGCACCCTGATCCGTACGCTGATCTGCGCGCTGGCGCTCACCCACCGCCCCACCGAGGTGCAGTTCTACTGCCTGGACTTCGGCGGCGGCACGCTGGGCACCGTCGCCGGGCTGCCGCACGTGGGCAGTGTCGCGGGTCGGCTCGACACCGACCGGGTCGGCCGGACCGTCGCCGAGGTCACCGGCCTGATCAACCAGCGGGAGCGGCGCTTCACCGAGCAGGGCATCGACAGCATCCAGACCTACCGGCAGCTGCGGGCCGACGGCCGGGTCGCCGACGACCCGTACGGCGACGTGTTCCTGGTGGTCGACGGCTGGTTCACGTTGCGGCAGGAGTTCGAGGCGTTGGAGGTGGCGCTGCGGCAGATCGCCGCCCGGGGGCTCAACTTCGGCGTCCACCTGATCGTCAGCGCGGCCCGCTGGTCGGAGGTGCACCACAGCATGCGTGACCAGCTCGGCATCAAGCTGGAGCTGCGCCTCGGCGACGCCGTGGACTCCGCCATCGACCTGCGGCTGGCGGCGACCGTGCCGCGTGCACCGGGGCACGGCCTCACCCCGGAGAAGCTGCACTTCCTGGGGGCCCTGCCGCGCATCGACGGCAACCCGGACCCGGACAGCACGGCCGACGGGGCACGGGAACTCGCCGGTACGGTCGCCGAGTTCTGGTCCGGGCCGGTGGCGACGCCGGTGCGGACCCTGCCGGCGGTGCTGCCCGCCGCCGAGCTGCCGCCGGCCGAGGGTGACCTGTGGGTGCCGCTCGGCTTGGACGAGGCCGACCTGAAGCCGTACTGGCACGACTTCTCAGAGCTGCCGCACCTGACCGGGCTCGGTGACAGCCAGAGCGGCAAGACCAACCTGCTGCGGCACCTGGCCCGCCTGATCGTCGGCCGGTTCAGCCCGGCCGAGGCCCGGATCCTGATCGTCGACTACCGGCGGCAACTGTTCGACTCGGTCCCGGCCGAGTACCGCCTCGGCTACTCGGTCTCGACGGACTCCACCCGGGAGACCGTCGCCGACGCGGTGGTGGGGCTCAAGGGCCGGCTGCCGGGTAAGGACGTCAGCCCCGAGCAGCTGCGCCGCCGCGACTGGTGGACCGGGCCCCGGCTGTTCGTCCTGGTCGACGACTTCGAGATGCTCGCCGGGCAGGACAACCCCCTGCAACCACTGATCCCGTACGTCCCGCACGGCGTCGACATCGGGTTGCACGTGGTGGTCGTCCGGGGCACCGCGAACCTGATGCGGATGTCGATGGACCCGTTGCTGCGGCGGCTCCAGGAGGCCAGCAGCCCGGACCTGGCGCTGTCCTGCCCACCCACGGAGGGGCCGCTGCTGGGCGGGGTGAAGGGTCGGCACCTGCCGCCGGGGCGGGCGATGGTGCTCACCCGTCGGGGACACCGCGTGATCCAGACCGCATACGTCGAGCCTGATCCCGGGGTCAGTGGCGGCGGCGCCGACGCAGGCCGACGGTGAGGGTGGCGAGCGTGAGGATCGTTGCCAGCACGGCGATCGCACCGGCAGGGCTCCTGCGTTCCACGGTGGTGGCGGGGCCGGCCAGTGTCGCGTTCACCGCCGCCGCCGGATTGATCATGCCCCAGCCGTACCACGGGTCGGGTCGGCCCGCCGCCGCCGTCGAGGCCCCGTCGGCCGTGGCCCTGACCCGGGCCGCCGCCGCGACGGCATCCAGCCGGGGCTCGCTGGCCCGGACCAGGGCCACCAGACCGGCGACGAAGGCGACGGCGTAGTCCGTACCCGTGCCCTGCACCTCCCCCGAACCGATGCCGAGGCTCACCACGTCCACCCCCGGTGCCACCACGTCGACCTCGCCCGACCGGTAGACCTCGGCCAACCGGTCGTCCGGGCCCACCGCGCCGACCCGCAGCACCCCCTCCGGCAGGGTGGTGCCCGCGGGGGCCGTCGCCGCCCGGGCCGCCACCACCACGGTGGTACCCCGGGCGACCGCCGTGCGCAGCGCCGCCACCACCCGCTTGTCGGTGGTGTCCACCGACGCGCCGATCAGGGCCACCCCCGCACCTGCCGCCGTCGCCACCCGCAGTGCGGTCACCAGGCTGGCCGAGTCGGCCGTCCCGGCGGACCGGCCGATCCGGACCGGCACGATGGTCGCCTCCGGGGCGAGGCCGACGAAGTCGGTGCCCCGCTGCCGGCTGGCGGCGACGATGCCGGCCATCGCGGTGCCGTGGCCCGTGCAGTCCCGGTCTCCCCGGGAACCGTCGGTGGGGTCCACGGTGGCGTCCGCCCCGGGCCGCACCCGGCCGTCGAGGGCCGGCAGGGCACCGTCCACCCCGGAGTCGAGGACGGCGACCGTGACGTTCGCCCCCCGACCCCGGGTCCAGGCCACCTCCGGGGTCAGCCGCAACTGCGCCCAGGGCACTCCGCCGATCCGCCGGCCCGGGGCCACCGTGCAGACCACCTCGCTGGCCGGCGGTACGGTCGGTCGGGGGCGGCGCGACGCCGTCGGGCTGGCCGGGGTGAACACCGGCAACGGACCGTAGCTGACCTCGGCACCGACCGCGTCCCACGGCACCACCAGCAGCCAGCCCCGCCGCAGCACCGCCGGATCGGTGACCGGCACGCCGTCCGGCTGGACGCGCCCCTTGTTCAGCGCGAAGATCTCCAGGTAACGCTCCGCGTCGCCGAGGACCCGCAGCGCGACCTCCCAGAGGTGTTCGACCCTCCCCTGCGCCGCGCCGACCACCACGTACTTCACGAAGCCGTTAGGTGCGACGGCCCCACCGGGCAGGTCCGGCGGGGCGGTGGTGGGTGCGGGCACGGCCGCCGCCGGCACCGCCGGGACCATCGTGGAGGCCAGGAGGCCGAGCCAGCACAGCAGCACTGCGGGCAGTGGGCGGGGCCACCGGACCCGGTGGCGTCCGGTCACCGCAAGCGGGCGGGACAGCGCTACCTCCCAGCGTCGTCGTGGCCCGCCCAGGCTACGGCGTCCTGCTCGCGCCCCCGATGTCCGGTCGATTGCGATTCGACCAACCCCCACGGATGGCGGGAACCCGTGCTGAACAGATCGCCGGTCGCCGCCGTTGTAGGCACCGGCCGGGGAAGGGCTCCCCCGGTGCGGACGGAGGAGGGAACCGTGCACATCCCGACCGCCCCCGGTGGCGGGCGACCACCGGAGCAACAGGCGACCCGGCACGCCACCCACCACGGGTGGCTCGGCACACTCCTGCCGGTGATGGCGGTCCTGGCCGCCCTCACCCTCACCGCCGGTCCCGCCGCAGCCGGTGCGGCGTCGGCCGGCCCGACGCCGGCCAGCGCGACCCCGAACGGTCCGACGCCCGCCAGCGCGACACCGGCCGGGCGGTACTACGTGGTGGGGCCACCGGTGGCCGGCCAGCGGGAGTACCTCTACCAGATCGCGGCCAACACCCTCGGCGACGGCAACCGGTACCGGGAGATCTTCGAGTTGAACCGGGGCCGCCGGCAGCCCGACGGGGGGCGGCTCACCGACCCGGCCGAGCTGCGCCCCGGCTGGGTGCTGGCGCTGCCGCCCGACGCGCGGGGGACGGGCGTACGCACCGGTCCGCTCCCGCCGACCGGCGGGGCCGCCCCGCACCACCGGAGACTGCCGACCCCGGGCAGCACGGTCGACTGGTCGGGCTCGCCGGCCTCGCCGCCGTCGCCCTGCTCGTCGCCACCCTGCTGCGCCGGCCGGTCCGGCGGCGTGCCCTGCCCGGACGGCCCCCGCCGCTCGCCCTCGACGCGGGCCGGGTGGCGTCTCCACCACCGACCGTCGAGGTCGACCCACCCATCGAGGTCGATCCGCCCGCCGAGGTCGATCCGCCCGCCGAGGTCGATCCGCCCGCCGAGGGGGTGCCCACCGTCGTGGTCGTCGCACCTCTGCCGGAGGGTCCGCCGCAACGGGCGGGTCGGCCGGCACCGGCGGATCCGGTGCACCGGCCCGGCCCGGTGCCCGTCGCCGCCGTGATCCCGCAGCCCCCGCCCTGCGTGGCCGACGACCTCGACACCGAGGTGACCTCACCCTCGGGCACCCTCGCGGTCCGGGTGCCCGGGGGCGCACCGGGCGGCCGGCCGCACTACGCCTGGCAGCTCCCGACACAACCCCCGCCGTCGATGCGGCTGCCGGTCCGGCTGGGCCACCGGCGGGGCTGGGCGCTCTGGATCGACCTGGCCGGCACCCCGGACGTGTTCACCGTGACCGGCCCGGGCGGGGCCGCCCGGCAGCGGGCGCGGACGCTCGCCGAGCAGGTGTACGCCGCCGGGCACACGGTCACCGTGGTCGGCGACCTGTTCGGACCGGACCTGCCCGAAGGCTGGGCACACCGGGCGGCTTTCCCCACCGACGAGGCGGATCTGCCGGACGGCCCCGGGGTGTTGTGCATGGCCGCCCTGTCCGGCCCGGAACTGACCTTCGCCCACCGGATCGCCACCCTGACCGGGCACCGGCTGGTGCCGGTCGTCGTCGGCCGGGCGCTGCGGGCCCGCTGGGCGGTGACCGTCCGGCCGACCACCGCCCCCGCTGCTGTCGCCGAGCTCGTCGGTGCCGTCGTCCCGGGCAGCGGAGGTCGCTCGGCCCGCGAGGGCGGTTTTCCCGTCGAGCGTGGTGAACCGTGACCGGTCGCGCACCGTTGTGGGCCCGGGGGGCCGCGTCCACGGCACCTCCGGTCCGGGGCGTCACGCCGACCGCTGCCCACCCACGACGAGGAGACGGTGCATGACCCGGTTGCTGCTTTCCTGGGCCCGTTCGCTGGGTTGCCTCGTGGCGACCGGCGTGCTGGTGATCGCCCCCCTCACCCCGGTCCGGGCGGCCCCACCGCCGCCCCCGACCTATGTGAAGTACTACCCGGTGGGCGCGGGGTCGGAGAGCACGGGGTCGGAGGGCGCGGTGACGAACCTGGCCGGGGTGGCTGCCCGGTTCCTGGCCGACCCCGACCGGGCCGACGAGATCTACCGGCTCAACGAGGGCCGCCGTCAACCCGACGGCGGGCGGCTCACCGCCGTCGGGCAGCAGTTGGTCGCCGGATGGTTGCTGGTGCTGCCCTGGGACGCCTTCGGCGACGAGGTCCGCTACGGTCTGCTGCCGACGGACCCGCCGAAGGCGGCACCGGCCCGGCCTGTTCCCCGGGCGGGCACCCCGACGTGTGCCGCTGCCATCTCCGGCGGCGGCGGGTCGAACTGGGCCGCCACGAAACTCTCCACGGCACGCGCCTGGGAGCACGGCACGGGGGCCGGGGCGCTGGTGGCGGTGGTCGACTCCGGCGTCGACGGCGAGCTTGCGGCCCTGGCCGGGCGGGTGGCGCCCGGGTCGGACGTCATCACCGGCAAGGCCCGCGCCGACACCGACTGCCTGGGTACGGGCACCGCGATGGCGAGCGTGATCGGGGCGGACTCCGGTGCCGGCTCGCCCGCACCGCCGGCGGTCGGCGTGGCCCCGGAGGCGGCCATCCTGCCGGTCCGGATCGTCGCCGACGGCACCGGCGCCGATCCGTCACGAACCGCCCTCGGGATCGAGGTCGCCGTCTCGGCCGGCGCGACAGTGATCGCACTGGGCGGGTACGCCAGACTCACCGACCCGGCCGTGACGGAGGCCGTGCGCTCGGCGGTGGCGCACGACGTGGTGGTGGTCGCCCCGGCCACCACCGACGGCACCGCGGCCGTCGCCCAGGAGGGTCTGCTCCGGGTCGCCGGGGTCGGCCCCGACCTGCGGCCCGTGCTGGCGTACCCGGCTGGTGGGGTCGACGTCACCGCGCCCGGCCTCGACGTGGCGACGCTCGGTGTCGGTGACCCCGCCCCCCGGGCCCGTACCGGCACCGAGTACGCCGTGGCCTATGTCGCCGGGGTGGCCGCGCTGGTCCGCTCGGCGCGGCCCGGGACGAACGCCGTGCAGGTGGCGCGTCGGATCAGCGCCACCGCCGACCCGGGGACCCGGTCGAGTCCGAGCCCGGAGAACGGCTGGGGCCTGATCGATCCGCTGGCGGCGGTCAGCCCCGACCCGGCCCAGGCGGTGTCACCGGCCCGATCCGGTTCCGCTCTCTGGCCGGCGTTGGTGGCCGGCGGGCTCGGGCTCTTCCTGCTGGCGGTGGTGGGGGTGTTCGCCAGACGGGCCCGACGGCTCACCCACCACGGACCGGCCACTGTCGAGGTCGCCGCACCAGTGGTCCTTCCGGTGCCGGCGACGCACCACGAACGGCGGAGCCTGCACGTGCCGGACGTCCGGCACGAACCGGCGGCACCAGTCGCTGCGCAGGTGCCGGCGGCACCGCAGGCACGGATGACACCACAGGAACCGCTGGTGCCGCAGGAACCGCTGGCACCACAGGAACCGGTGGTGCCGCGCGAGCCGGGGGCACTGCGCGAGCCGGGGGCACTGGCGTGACCGGTGCGGGCCGCCGTCATGGTCGCGCCGTCGTGGCCGGGGCACTCGTCACCGTCGGGGTGCTCGTCGCCCCACCGGTCCCGGCCGCCGGTGCCGGGGAGCCGCCGCCGCTACCCACGACGGCGGGCGGTTGTGTCGGGCCGTCCCCGGTGACGGCCCGGGAAACCCCCTGGGCGTTGCGCCTGCTCGCCCCGCAGACCATCTGGCCGTTGACCCGGGGCGCCGGGGTGCTGGTCGCCGTCGTGGACTCCGGCGTCAGCGCCGCCGCACCCGCCCTGGCCGGTGCCGTACGACCGGGTGTCGACGTCACCGGCGGGCGGGCGGACAGCGACTGCGCCGGCCGGGGCACCGCGCTGGCCGGGATCGTCGCGGCCCGGCCGGCCAGTGGCGAAGGCCCCACCGGCCTCGCCCCGGAGGCCGGGATCCTGCCGGTCCGGATCACCGACGCGAACCGCCGGATCAGCCCGGCCCGGCTCGCCACCGGCATCCGGCGGGCCACCACCGCCGGGGCGGACGTGATCCTCGTCGCCACCGGGGTCACCACCGCGACCCCCGACCTGGCCGCTGCCGTGCAGGCCGCGGTGGACCGGGACATCCTGGTGGTCGCCGCCGTCACCGACCGGGGTGGGGACAACGGTGGGGACCCGCCGGTCGGCTATCCCGCCGGGTTCGCAGCGGTGCTGGCGGTGAACGCGGTCGGTGTCGACGGGGGGTCCGGTCCGGTGGCGGCCGGCGCGGGCACCGACCTCGCCGCCCCGGGAGCCGGGCTGGGCGTCGCCCCACGCGGGTCCGGCCACTACACCGTCGGTGGCGCGGCCGTGGCCGCCGCCTACGTCGCCGGGGTCGCCGCGCTGGTCCGGTCGTACCACCCGGAGCTGTCCCAGGCCGAGGTCCGCGCCCGCCTGGAACGGACCGCGATCCCCCCACCGGGCGGCGGGCCGGACCCGGGCGTCGGCGGTGGGACACTCGACGCGTACGCGGCGGTCGCCGCGCTCGCCCCCCGTCAGGCCGGCCCGCCGGTGCCGGTCCCGGCGGGGCCGGTCGACGTGCCCACCGTCCCCGGGCCGTCCCGCTCGGCACGGGTGGCCGGCCTGACCACCGTCGGCGCCCTCGTGACGACCCTGCTCGTGGCCGCCACCGCCCGCTCCCGCCGGACCCGGCCCGCCGGGAACGGCAACAGGTGAGGGTGGGAACGGCCGGTGTCGCGGGGATCAGTCGGCGGCCTCCGCGCGGTGCCGACCGTGCGCGCCCCACCACCACTGGCAGCCGTACGCCTGGCTGACGGCGGCCGTCTTCGCGCTCCCGCTCGCGGTCGTCGCCCGACGGCCGGCCGGTAGGATCAGCCGGTGGACCTGGACGACACCGCCGCCCGACTCGGGGTGCCCGTCGCGGAGGTCGAGCGGGTGCACCGGCTCGCCGGTGACCGGCCGGCGGCCCCGCTGCCCGCCAAGGCCGACGCGCCCCCGATCCTCGACCGGCTGGCGGTACGACCGGACGACGCAGCCGAGATCATGGCCGGCTGGCCGGACCCCGGCTCTCCGTTGTGGACGCCGGAGCTGCGCTGGCTGCTGGACCGTTCGACCGCCCTGGTCCGCGCCGACCTCGGCGGGCACGAGTGGCTGTCGCCCGGCCCGGAGCTGCCCCGCGACCGGGGGCCCGCCTGGCGGCACCTCTACGTGTACGCCTACCTCGCCCTGGTCGACGTGGTCCGCGGGTTCCACCGCGAGCACGGCGTCGCCGGGTCCGTCACCTGGGCGACCCTCGCCGACCTGGGTCGTAACCTGGCGATCGACAGGCGGATGCGCGGCGAGGGCTGGCCGGTCATGCAGAGCTGGCTCACCCTGCACGTCCGGGGCGGCCTCTACGAGCTGGGCCGGCTCCAGCACGAGCGGTCCGGCACGACAATCGGCCTGCACGTCCCCGATGCGGGGCCGATGAGCCCGGAGGCGGTCGACGCGTCGCTCGACGCGGCCCGCGAGTTCTTTCCCCGGCACTTCCCCGACGAGCACCACACCGCGTTCTCCTGCGGCTCCTGGCTGCTCGACCCGCAGTTGCGCGACTACCTGCCCGAGGATTCCAACATCATCCGGTTCCAGCGCCGGTTCGAGTTGCTCCCCTACGTGCCGGCCGACGGGCCGGACGCCGACGTCGAGGTGCGCCGGTTCGCCTTCCGTACGCTCAGCACGCCGCTCGACCAACTGCCCCGGCGCACGGTGCTGCAACGCGCGATCATCGACCACCTGGCCGCCGGCGGCCACTGGCACTGGCGGCACGGGCGCTTCCCGATCTAGCGCAGGCGTCCCGGGACCGTCCTCGTGGTCGGGAGGTGCCCGGTGTGCGGATGCCTCGGACGACGGCGTGCCGCGGACGTTGCGGTGCCGGGTGGCGGTAGCCCGGCCGGATGCTGTCTACTGCACGCCGTGGGTGGGACGGCGTTGAGCGTGCTGAGTCCGTGCACCGCCGGGTGTGTCGAGCCGGTCCTGCTGGAGGAGATGGCGGCCGAGGGCCTCGTCCGGTACGAACCCGACCCCGACTACTGGCTGTCCGCCGGGGGTCTGCCCTACGGATACGACCTTCAGGCACCGGACCGCGAGGTCGACGCCGCCGAGCTCGAGTTGCTTGCGCGGGTGGCCGGTGCCGTCATGCGCTGTGACGTCGTGCTGCACATCCTCGTCAACGATGTCGCCGGGCGGCCCGCCCTGGCCCGCGTCGCCGAGCGGGTGGCACGGCGGACCGACGGCTGGGTGTTCGTGGAGTTCCGCACTCCACCCTCGGCGGAGCTGCTTGCGCACCTTGCCGGCGCGGGCCGCTGCGTCCGCGTCGGCGATGCCGTCTATCTTGACGCGCCGGCGATGACCGCCTGGATCGCCCACCCTGAGTTTCACGTCGTCAAGTGAGCGTGGGCCCGGCACTGCTCCGGACGCGGCGTGGGGTCCACGACGGACGATGCCGACCCGGGCGGGTGGTCATGCCGGGGGGTGTCGAGCGGGCGGTGGTCCGTCGGGGTCGTCGTCGGGCCGGGGCTGCGCCAGTCGACCGGCGATCCGTTCCAGGGCGGCGAAGTCCTGCGGGGTGAGCCGGTCGACGAGGTGCCGCCGTACCGACTCGACGTGGACCGGTGCGGCGTCGCGCAGGGCGGTCATCCCCGGCCCGGTCAGCACGAGCAGGCAACCACGTCCGTCGGCCGGGTCCGGTGCGCGGCGCAGCAGTCCGCGCGCTTCCATCCGGCTGGCGTGCCGGGACAGCCGGCTGCGCGACCAGCCCATCTTGTCGGCCTGCACGCCGAGGGTGCTGGTCTGCGCTGGCTGTTCCGACAGGGTGCTCAGCACCTCGTAGTCGGCCTCGGACAGGCCGATCGCCGCCAGGTCGTGCGCGGTGCCGGCCTGGACGGCGACCATCACGCGTCGCAGGGCCCGCCAGGCGCGTTCCTCGGCGGGCGTCAGCCACCGCACCGACCCCGACTTTGTTGACATGTAATCAATCTAGCATCTAGCCTTCGTTTCCATGTCAACGAAACCGCTCCGTATCCTCGCGCTGACCTGCGCCACCCGTCCCGGCGCACTCGGTCCCGCCGTGAGCCGGTGGCTGCTCGACGCGGTCACCCCCCGGGCTGCGGCACTCGACGTCGAGGTGGTCCCGGTGGCGCTCGGCGAGCTTGACCTGCCGTTCCTCGACGAGGAGGAATCACCGTCGTCGGGCGTCCACCGGCACGACCACACCCGCCGGTGGAGCGCGACAGTCGACGCGGCGGACGGATTCGTCGCCGTCACCCCGGAGTACAACCACGGGATGCCGGCGACGCTGAAGAACGCGCTGGACTACCTCGCCGTCGAGTGGGCGTGGAAGCCGATCGGTTTCGTCAGCTACGGCCACACCTCGGCCGGCACCCGCGCCGTCGAGCACGCCAAGCAGGTGGTGACCGCCCTGCGCATGGTCCCGACGGGCACCACGGTCGCCGTCCGCATCAGCGACGCCGTACGCGACGGCCGGCTGCGGCCCGACGCCGACCGCGATGCGGCCGGTGCCGCCCTGCTGGACGAGGTGGTCCGGCTCGCCCACGCCCTGCGGCCGATGCGCGAACGCGACCGGGCCACCCCCGGCCCGCTACCCGGCTCCTACGCCCGACGGCTGACCGGTGACGACGCGCCCGAGGTCACCGTGCTGCAACGGTGCTGCTGGACGGAGGAGGCACTGGTCAACGACACCCTGGCCATCCCCCCGCTGCACGAGTCGGTGCCGGAGGTGCGGCAGTGGCTGGCGGACTGGCACACGATCGGCCTCTGGCGCGACGGTCGGCTGCTGGGCATGGTGCGGACCCGCACCGACGGCACCGACTGCCACCTCGGGCGGCTCGCCGTCGTACCCGACCTGCGCGGTCGGGGGCTGGGCCGGTGGCTGCTGCGCGCCGCCGAGGCGACCGCCGGGCCGCAGTGCCGCCGCATGCTGCTGTTCACCGGCGTCCGGAGCCGGCGCAACATCGACCTCTACCAGCGGATGGGCTACCGACCGGTGCCGGTGGCCAGCCCGGACGGCACCGTCTGCCTCGCCCGGGACCTGTCCGACGGCTAGCTAACCCAGGGTGGCTGCCAGCGCGGCGGCGTTCTCCCGGGCGGACGCGGTCCGTCGCGCCTCGTCGGCGGTGAGCACCACCCGACCGGCGCGGTCCAACAGCTCGGCCGCGGTCGCCGGGTCGTCCAGGCCCAGCGCCAGTTCCGCACGGTAGACCAGGGCCTCCACGTGGACGACCGGATCGTCAGCCGCGCCGTGGCGGGTCAGGGCGCCGTCGAGGATCCGGACGGCCTGACGCAGGTCACCCCGCGAGTCGGCCTGCACCACGGCGTCGGCCAACGCCCGGGCCAGCCGACCGACGGGCGGCGCCGACGAAGCGCCACCCCGGTGGACGACACGGACCCAGTTGCCGCCCGGGTCGACGATGCTGAACCCCGTCACCCCGTCGGCGTTACGACGCGCCCGGGGCCGGGTCATCCGGGGCCGGCCCGACACCGGCACCCTGCCGTAGGCGGCGCGCAGTCCGGCGGCGAACGCCCGGTGCATGCCCTCGATGTCGGGGGTGACGACCAGGCACGAGCCGTACGACTGCTCCGGGTCGAAGCCGGCGAGCTCGAAGAAGTGCAGGCACAGGTCCTCCCATTGGACGACCACGTACGGGTTGGGTCGGCGTTGCCGGTAGGTGGTGTGGAAACCGAGCGCCTCGTAGAAGGCGAGGGTGTCGTCGATGGAGGCACAGGGCAGCAGCGGAACGGTCACCTCGTCGGCCATGCCTCCGTTCTACGCAGGTGACGCCGCCCGACGCACATGGAATTGGCCTTTCGTCCAGGCCGGACACCCGGACGGTGGAGGTGGGTCGGGCGGTGCGGGTCAGCGGGAGCCCGCGCCGCCTCCTGTCGTCCCCGCACGGCCCTGCCAGTCCTCGGCCGAGGTGAACGGCACGGGATGGGGTCGCCGCACCGTCGTGCCCAGTGCGATCCGCCGGCCCTCGGCCGCCGACCGCAGCAGCCCGGTCATCGTGTCGAGGACGTGCAACGCCAGGTCACCGCCCGCCCGGGGGGCCCGGGTGGCGTCGGCCCGGACCGCGTCGATCAGCCCGAGGCCCCGGGCACCGGCCTGGTAACCCGCCGACGGGGCGAGCACCTGCCAGCCGTCGCCGCCGAGCGGGCACAGCCGGACCTCGCCGTCGAAGTAGTTCGGGTCGGGTACGGCGAGGGTGCCGGTCTCGCCGTGCACCTCGATCGGCGCGGCCGTCGTGGTCACCCCCTCGAAACTGGTGGTGATGGTGGACAGCACCCCGCTGTCGTGTTCGAGCACGCCCGACACGTGGGTGTCCACCAGGACGGGGACGCGCTCGCCGAGGCGCGGGCCGTTGCCGATGACCCGTTCCGGGCGCAGCCGGCTGGCCGCCCCGGTCACCGCGCGCACCGGACCGAGCAGGTGGATCAGCGCTGACAGGTAGTAGGGACCCATGTCCAGCAACGGGCCGCCACCCGGGGCGTAGTAGAAGTCGGGGTGGGGGTGCCACCGCTCGTGCCCGGGGGTGACCATGACGGCCGAGGCGGCCAGCGGACGCCCGATCAGCCCGCCGTCGATCGCCGCACGGGCCGTCTGGGTGCCGGTGCCCAGGACGGTGTCGGGCGCGCAGCCCACCCGCACCCCGGCCGAGGCGGCCCGGTCGAGGACCGTGCGGCCCTGCGGCAACTCCACGGCGAGCGGCTTCTCGACGTACACGTGCCTGCCGGCGTCGATCGCGGCGAGCGAGACCTCCACGTGGGCGGCGGGGATGGTGAGGTTGAGCACCGTCTGCACGTCGGGGTGGTCGAGCAGGCGCGCGACGCTCATCGCCTCGGCGTCGGGGAGGGCCGCAGCGGCCGCGGCCGACCGGTCGGCGTCGAGGTCGGCCACCGCGACGATGCGCAGCTCGGGGTGGTGGGCCAGGGTGTCCAGATAGGCGCGGGAGATGACCCCGAGCCCTACGACGCCGACGCGGTGCGGGTCGCCCACAGCATGCCCCTCTCGATGACGGTCCGCACGGACGGGTGCTCCAGCACGTCGAGGCTGTGCCCGGGGGTCGTCACGACGACCCGGCCGGCGCCCCAGCGTCGGGTCCAGATCGCCGGTGAGGTGACCGGCCGGTGCCAGGGGTGCCAGTCCCGGGTGGGGTGGACGGTGGTGGCGAGGACGTCGACCAGGTCGTCGTGCAGCACCCAGTACTGCTCGGTGACCAGCTCGAAGTCGGCGATCCCGGCGGTGATCGGATGCTCCCGGCCGAGGTCGGTGACCGTCACCGTGTGCGGCAGGAAGTTGTCCTGTTCCCCGCCCTGCCGCTCGCAGGGCTCCCGCCCGGGGTGGGTCGCGAACTGGCCGCCCACCAGGTGCAGGTAGTCCGACGAGGCGCGGAACGCGTCCACGATGCCGCCGTGCCAGCCGGTCAGGCCCGTCCCGGCGACGACCGCCGCGCGCAGGCCGGCCACCTCGTCGGCGGTGATCTCGGCCATCGTCATGCACTGCACGACGAGGTCGGTGCCGGCCATCGCGTCGGCGTCGGCGTAGACCGCGGTGGACTCCTCGATCCGTACCGTGTAGCCGTTGTCCGCCAGGAACGGCAGGAACAGCTCCGTCGCCCGGACCGGCTGGTGCCCCTCCCAGCCGCCGCGTACCACCAGTGCTCTGCGCTGCGTCACGCTCGCTCCCTCCACGGTCGACCGCCGGTCGGCCGGCGACGTGCCGCCGGCGGGCGTGCCGGCCGGGCACCGGAAACCGTACCCGGATCCGCCGACACGGTCGGCCCCGCGCGGATCACGGCACCGCCGACGGACCGGCCCCGGTGGGTGGGGCGCGGCTCAGGGCCGGGGCGTCCACGGGCGCAGGGCGACCTCGGTGGCCTGCTGGAGGGACGCGCGGATCGCGGCCGGGTCGGCGCGGCGGCGCGGGTCCTCCAGGAGCGTGGTCAGGGCGGCGGTGGCCGCGCCGACGAACGCGCCGACCAGGGCGGCGGCGCTGACCTCGTCGAGGCGGTCGGGATAGGCGGCGGCGAGGTGCCGGGCGATCTCGCGTTGACTCTCCCACTGCAGTTGCAGGGACCGACCCCGGACGGCGGGCACCTCCATGGTCAGCCGGATCCGCAGCGCGGCGAGGGGACCGGTCATGTCCCCGCTCTCGTCGTTCGCCTGCCGCAGCGCGCGCAACAGCACCTCGGCCGGTTCCTCGCCCGGCGACCGGCCGGCGATGGCGTCGACCGCGACGCGCACCCGACGGTCGGCCTCCGGGAAGAGCAGATCCTCCTTGCTCGGGAAGTAACTGAAGAAGGTGCGGGTGCCGATGTCGGCGGCGGCGGCGATCTCGGCGATGGTGGTCGCCTCGTAGCCCTGGCGTCCGAACAGGTCGACGGCGGCGTCGACAAGCGCCTGCCGGGTGCGGGCCCGCTTGCGGTCGCGGAGGGACATCGGCACACCTTAGCGCACCGAACGCAAATCCGCACTCATTGCATTTCTGCACTGAGTGCGGAAAAGTTCGGGTCATGCGTACCGTACTCATCTCCGGGGCCGGCGTGGCCGGCCCGACCCTCGCCTACTGGCTGGCCCGCGCGGGGTGGCGGCCCACGGTGGTCGAGCGCGCCGCCGGGCAGCGCTCCAGCGGCAACCCGGTCGACGTCCGCGGACCGGCCCTGCCGGTGGTCGAACAGATGGGCGTGGTGGATGCCCTGCGGGCGGCGGCCACGCACGCCACCGGGCTGCGGATCGTCGACCCGGCGGGCCGGCCCGGTCGCCGCATCGCGATGCCCGCCACCCGCAGCCCGGCCGGCACGGCGGAGATCGAGGTGCCCCGCGCCGACCTCGCCCGCATCCTGCACGACGCGGCCCGCGACGACGCCGAGTTCCGGTACGACGACACGGTCACCCGACTCGACCAGGACCCCGACGGGGTGGACGTCACCTTCGCCACCGGCCCGCCCCGCCGGTTCGACCTGGTCGTCGGCGCGGACGGACTGCACTCGACGGTCCGCCGGCTCGCCTTCGGGCCGGAGCGCGACGTCGTCCGCCACCTCGGCCTCTACGTGGCCACCACACTGCTCGGCGAGGCACCGCAGCACCCCCACGACGTCCTGCTGCACAACACACCGGGCCGGCTCGTCGCGATCCACCCGGTCCGGGGCGAGGCGGGGGTCGCCTTCATCTTCCGGCACCCCGCCGTCGTCGACTTCGACCACACCGACGCGGCCCGGCACCGGCAGATCCTCACCGACGCGTACGCCCGGGAAGGTGGCTGGCGGATCCCCGAGTTGCTGGCCCGGGCCCGACAGGCAGACGACCTCTACTTCGACGCGGTCACCCGGGTGGTGCTGCCGTGCTGGTCCAGCGGGCGGGTGACGCTGCTCGGCGACGCGGCGGCCTCGGTGTCGTTGTTCGGCGACGGGTCGAGCCTGGCCATCGCCGGGGCCCGTACCCTGGCCGCCGCCCTCGCCGGGAACGAACCCGCCGCCGCCCTGCGCCGCTACGAGGCCGAGCACCGACGCCGCACCGACCGTCGCGGGCGGACCACCGGCCTCGTGGCGTCGGTGCTGGTCCCGAGGAGTCGCCCGGGTGTCGCCGTCCGCAACGCGCTCGCCCGGTTGCTGCCGGCCGGCTGACCCCGGGAGGGCACCCCGACGACGCTGCCCACCCGCGCCGCCGGGGCACCGGACAGATGCCCGCCGCCCGTACGATTTCCCCGTGCGCGAGCTGCTGCGATCCTGGTGGCGTGAGCCCCGCCCGGCACGCCCTGCGCCGCACGGGTGGCGCGACGGGGCGCTGGTCGCCCTGCTCGCGGCGGCGGCGCTGGTGGAGGGGCTCGCCCGGTGGGGCACCCTGCCGCAGCCGGCGGCCGTGCCGGTCCTGATCGGTGTCGGTCTCGCCCCGGTCCTGCTGTGGCGGCGGAGCCGGCCGCTGCTCGTGACGCTCGTCGCCTTCCCGGTCTGCGCCGTGGGCGAGGTCGTCGTCGGTGGCGACCTCGGCCTGCACACGCTTGCCTACCTGCTGCTGGCGGTGTTCGCGCTGACCCGCTGGGGGTCGGGGCGGGAGGCGGGGTTCGGCGCGACCCTCGTCGCCGCGAAGCTCACCTGGTCGACTGTGGTCGGCCACCTCGGCCCGGACGACGCCCTGGGCGGGGCCGGGGTGGTCGCGGCGGCGCTCGCGGTCGGGGCCGCGCTGCGCTGGCGGGACCGGGCCCGACGGCGGGAGGTCGAGCAGGTGACGCTGCGCGAGCGGGAACGGCTGGCCCGCGACCTGCACGACACCGTCGCCCACCACGTGTCCGCGATAGCCGTCCGGGCCCAGGCCGGACTCGCCCTGCTGGAGACCCGACCCTCGGCCGCCGCCGACGCGCTACGGCTGATCGAGACGGAGGCGAGCCAGGCCCTGACCGAGATGCGCACCCTGGTCCGGGCCCTGCGCCGCGACGAGCCGGCCGACCGGGAGCCGAGCCTCCGCATCGCCGACCTGCGGCAGCTGGCGGACCGGACCGGGGACGGTCCGGCCGTCGAGGTGGACCTGGTCGGCGACCTGGACGGACTGCCGGCCCCGGTGGCGGCCACGATCTGCCGGCTGGCCCGGGAGTCGGTCACCAACGCCCGCCGGCACGCCCGGGACGCGACCCGGATCACCGTCCAGGTGGTGGCCGACGAGGACACGGTGCGGCTGCGGGTCTACGACGACGGTGTCGGCCCGCCGGCACCCGGACGCGACGGCTACGGGCTGGTCGGGATGCGGGAACGGGCCCACCTGCTCGGCGGCTCCCTCGACGCCGGCCCCGACCGGGACCACGGGTGGACGGTCACCGCCGCGCTGCCCCGGGCCGTGGCATGAGCGGCAGGACCCGGGTACGGGTGCTCGTGGCCGACGACCAGGAGATCGTGCGGACCGGCCTGGCGATGATCCTCGCCGCGCAGCCCGACGTCGAGGTCGTCGGCGAGGCGGCCACCGGGCAGCGGGCGGTCGAGCTGGCCCGGCGGCTGCGCCCCGACGTGTGCCTGTTCGACATCCGGATGCCCGGCGTGGACGGGATCGAGGCGACCCGGCTGCTGGCCGGTCCGGGGGTCGCGGACCCGATGGCGGTGGTGGTCATCACGACGTTCGACCTCGACGAGTACGTCTACGCCGCGCTGCGCGCCGGGGCCCGGGGCTTCCTGCTCAAGGACTGCGGCCCGGCCCTGCTCACCCAGGCCGTCCACGCGGCGGCCGCCGGGGACGCGCTGATCGCGCCGCAGGTCACCACCCGGCTGCTGCGGGCGTTCGCCGACGCCGGCCCGGCCACCCCGCCCCGCCAGCCGGTCGACCGGCTCACCGACCGGGAGGAGCAGGTGCTGGGCGCGGTGGCCCGGGGACGCACCAACACCGAGATCTCCGCCGAGCTGCACATCACGCTGAGCACGGTCAAGACGCACGTCGCCAGCCTGATGGCGAAGCTGGGGGCCCGTAACCGGGTCGAGGTCGCGATGTGGGCGTACGAGACCGACCGGCTGCGCGGCGGCTGAGCCGATCTCCAACGGCGGCGTGGCCCCGGCGGGACGGTCGAGGGTGGACGCCGCCGAAAGTACGGCCGACGACCCCGACCATCGGCCGGTCCGACGGCGGCCCGTGGACCGATGAGCCGGCCGGCCCCGGTCGCCATGCTCGGGTCATGACGACGCGACGACGGGACTGGCCCCTCCTCACCGGGCTCATCGTGCTCAGCGCGGCCCCCACCTTCGGCAGCGCGCTGCGGGTGGCATCCCTGTCCGGTGGGGCCGAGGTGACCCCCGCCAACGAACGCTTCTTCGCCGCGCCGGTCCCGGTGCTGCTGCACATCGTCGCCGCCGTCACGTTCAGCCTGCTGGGGGCGTTCCAGTTCGCACCGGGGTTCCGGGACCGCCACCGGGCGTGGCACCGCCGGGCGGGCCGGGCGCTGGTCGGCTGTGGACTGGTGGTGGCCGCGTCCGGATGGTGGATGAACGCCACCTATCCGCTGCCGCCGGGCGACGGCCCGCTGCTCATGGTGCTGCGGTACCTGTTCGCCGCCGGCATGTTCGTCGCCGTCGCCGCCGGTTTCGTGGCCGTCCGACGGCGACGGCTGTCCCAGCACCGGGCCTGGATGATGCGGGGTTACGCGATCGCGCAGGGCGCGGGGACCCAGGCGGTGCTGCTGTCAACCTGGGCGCTGGCGGTGGGGCCGACCACCGAGCTGTCCCGGGCGCTGCTCATGGGGGCGGCCTGGACGCTCAACCTGCTCGTCGCCGAGTGGCTGATCCGGCGGCGGCGGCCCGGTCCGGTCGCGGCGGCCCGCCCGGCGACGCTCGCCGCCACCGGTTGAGCGCAGGCGGGACGGACCGTCCCCCTCCCCCCGGGGGGTGGACCGGTCGGCGTCAGGCGAACCGGTCGGCGAGCGCGGTCAGCTTGGCGACGTACGCCGGCCACTCCTGGTCGTCGATGACCTGCGGGTTCTCCCGTCGCCAGCCGACCGTCGCGTCGTGCTGCTCGCGCAGGATGTCGGCGTGGCCGGCGTGCCGGGCGAGATCGCAGGTCACGTGGATGATGATCTGGTGCAGGGTCACCTCCTGGTGCCCCGGCCGCCACCACGGCACCCGCCCCGGCGCGTCGAGCGGCAACTCGGCGATCGTCAGGTCGGCGAACTCGGCCACCCGGCGGTACAGGTCGAGCAGTCCGTCCTTCGTCTCGTCCGCCCGCGCGTACCAGTCCGCCTGCGGGTCCTCGTCGTACGCCGCCATGGGGACCAGTTCGCCGGGCGACGGAAACTCCCGGCCGAAGGTGGGGCCGAAGTAGCCGGCCTCCACGTTCAGGCAGTGCTTGAGCAGGCCCAGCAGGTTGTTGCCGGTGGAGGTGCGGGGCAGCCGGGCCTCGCGTTCGTCGAGCCCTTCCAGCTTCCACACCAGGTCGTCGCGGGTGGTCTGGAGGTAGTGCCGCAGTGCCGCCTTCGGATCGTCCCGTTCAGCCATGCCCGGCAGTCTCCCCCACCGGTACGACACCCGTGGGGCAGGCCCGTCGCGGCAAACAGCTTCCTGACAGTCGACGGTGATGCTGGGCCCCGGCGAGATCGCCGCAGAGCTGACCGGAGGCGTGACGATGAGGAAGCAACTGATGGCTGCGTTGTGCGGCGCCGTACTGCTGGCCGGCGGGTGCTCGACCGCCGACGAGGACCCGCCCGCCGCCAGCAGCACCGGCGGGGCGGAGGTGGCCACCCTCCAGACCGGCACGCCCACCCCCGCCGCGTCGGCGACGACGCCGCAGGACGAGCGGCCACGGGAACGCCTCGACGACACCCCGGAAGACCAGAAGGAACGCCTCAAACCGTATACGAAGTGCCTGACCGAGCACGGCGTCGACATCACCAAGCGGCGCAGCGACGGCACCGGCGCGGACGGGATCAGCGAGGCGGGAAAGGCGTGTGAGCACCTGATGCCGCTGCCGCCGTGGGAGTTCGACCCGGCCAACCCGGAGGCGAAGGACTTCGCCCGGGACGTGGTGAAGTGCCTCAAGGGCAAGGGCGTCCGGTATGTCGAGGTGGGTGCCGACGGCACGGGCTGGGCCTTCGGCGGCAAGAACAACGACTCCGAGTCGATCTCCAAGGGGTTGAAGTACTCCCCGGCGTGTGAGCGTGAGGTCGCCGCGAAGCGGAAGTAGCCGCCCCGGCCGGCGGTGTCGCCCACCCCCGGGCGACGCCGCCGACGGTCGTCCGCCGGCGATGGTGCCACCGGTTTGTCAGGAACCGGTCAAGGCCGGGCATGACCTTTTTCTCACGAACGTCGGATCTCCCCGTCACCCGCCCGACGAACTGCGCACGGACCGAGAGGTGCCCGGTGTCACCGCCTTCCGCTGGATCCGCGTCGCCCCTGACCTGCTCTATATTCCCCAGCATGTGCGCACACGTGATGCTCGCGGAGGACGATCCGCGGCAGGCCGAGGCGTTGCGCCGCTACCTCACCGCGGCGGGTCACCGGGCGACGGTGGTGGCCGACGGTGAGACGGCGCTGCGTCAGGCCCGGGAGCAGGTGTTCGACCTTCTCCTGCTCGACGTGATGCTGCCGAAACTGGACGGCATGCAGGTCTGCCGGATCCTGCGGCAGGAGTCGGACGTGCCGGTGCTGATGCTGACCGCGCGGTCCGCCGAGGACGACCTGCTGCGCGGGCTGGACCTGGGCGCCGACGACTACATGACCAAGCCGTACAGCCCGCGTGAGCTGGTGGCCCGGGTGCGTACCCTGCTGCGGCGGGTGCGCACGACGCCCCAGGAGTCACCGGTGCACCGGCTCGGGCGGCTCACCGTCGACGAGTCCCGACGCCTGGTCACCGCCGGGGACACCACCGTCGACTGCACCGCCGGTGAGTTCGCCATCCTCGCCGCGATGATCCGGCAGCCCGGCCGGGTGTTCAGCCGGGTGCAACTGCTCGAACACACCCGGGGCGTCGACCGGGAGTCGACCGGACGCACCATCGACGTCCACGTGATGAACCTGCGCCGCAAGATCGAGTCGAATCCGCGCCGGCCGCAGCAGCTGCTGACCGTCTACGGCGTCGGCTACAAGCTCAGCGCCGGCACGTCGTGACCAGGCAGCAGCGGGTCCCCCTGCACCGCAGCCTGGTGGTGCGGCTGCTGGCCACCTCGCTGCTGGTCGCGATCTGCGCGATCCTGGCGACGACCTGGCTGGCCGTGCAGTCGACCACGCGGGCGATCCAACAGGAGCAGGGGCGTTCGCTCGCCGACGACAAGAGCATCTACGACACGCTGCTGGACCACGCGGCGACCCACCGGGACTGGACCGGGGTCGACGCGGTCCTCGCCGAGCGGGCCGACCGGCTCGAACGGCGGATCACCCTGATGACCCCGGACCGGCAGGTGATCGCCGACTCCGCCCCGGACGGCCCGTCGTTGCAGACCGCCCGGCCGTCGGCGACCGTCGACCCGCTGCAGGTCGACCTGGGGCTGACCGGCGGGACCGAACGGGTCGATCCGCGCGCGGTCGGGCCGTACCGGCTGACCAAGCGGGAGAGCAACAACATCCGGGAGCTGGCCGAGCGGCAACTGGGCTGCGTGCGCGCCGAGTCCAGGGCCGACGCGCGGGTCGTGGTGGATCCGGCCGGCCGCGCCTCGGTGCAGGTGAGCGACCCGAAGGACCGGGGCATCGTCGGGTTCTGCCTGCCCGACGAGCTGACCCGCCCGATGCCGAGCGAGGCCGCCGGGATCGCCCAGTTGGAGACCCTGACCAAGACCTGCCTCAGGGAGCTGGGGGCACCGACCCGGGTCGACATCCGCGCCGACCGGACCGCGGCACCGAGCCGCGACACCCGCTTCGACCAGCAGGTCGCCGGCTGCCTGCAGCAGGCCCGGACGGCCCAGCTCCGGGCGTACGTGGCGCCACCGGCGTTGCTGTTCGTCACCGACGAGGCGCAGGGTGGCTCCGAGCCGGTGTTCAACCTGTCCCGGGCCAACGTGGTCCGCATCGCCCAGGTGACCGGGGCGGTGCTGGTGGCCACCGTGCTGATCACCGTGCTGGTCGGGCGGCGACTGGTCCGGCCGTTGCGGGCGCTCACCGACGCGACCCGGCAGCCGATGGACGAACCGGCCCGGGTGCCGGTGACCACCCGCGACGAGATCGGCATGCTGGCCACCGCGCTCAACGATCTCGCCGCCCGGCGCGAGCAGACCGAGGCGTTGCGCCGGAGCATGGTCAGCGACGTGGCGCACGAGTTACGGACGCCGTTGACCAACATGCGCAGCTGGTTGGAGGCCGCGCAGGACGGTCTGGCGCAGCTCGACACCCAGCTGCTCACCCTGCTGCTCGACGAGGCGCTGCTGCTGCAGCACATCATCGACGACCTGCGTGACCTGGCTGCCGCCGACGCCGGTGACCTGCGTATCCACCGCGAGCCGTACTTCGTGGCCGACCTGCTGGAGCAGGTCGTCGAGGCGCACCGGGGCGCGGCCGAGGCGGCCGGGGTCCGGCTGGGCACCTCGGTGGGCGCGGACCTGGAGATGGCCGTCGACGGGGCCCGGCTGCGCCAGATCGTCGGCAACATCGTCGCCAACGCGGTACGGCACACCCCGGCGGGCGGGTCGGTCGTCGTGCGCCTGGAGGTACGCGACGACCAGCTCGCCATCGCCGTGTCCGACACCGGCACCGGCATCGCCCCCGCCGACCAGGCGAAGATCTTCGACCGGTTCTGGCGGGCCGACGACTCCCGCACCCGCAGCACCGGTGGCAGCGGGCTCGGGCTGTCGATCGCCCGCAAGCTCGCCGAGGCGCACGGCGGCACGATCGGCGTCGAGAGCGTCCCGGGTCAGGGCAGCACCTTCACCGTCCGGCTGCCGATCGTCGTTCCGGCGCTGGGCTGAACCCGCCGCCGGTCCGCCCCTTCCGGGTGCTGCCGACTTTTTACATTGCAGTTGCACTGTAACCCGCGTACCTTCTTTGCAATGCAGTCGTATTGCAAACGGGAGGCGCAGGTGTCGGTGATCCCCCTGTCGGAGGCACACGCCGACCTGGTCCCGCTGGTCGGCGGCAAGGCGGCCGGTCTCGGCGAGCTGATCCGCGCTGGCGAGCGGGTACCCGAGGGTTTCTGCGTGACCACCGAGGCGTACCGCGCCGGGGTGGTGCCGCGGGACGAGGTCCGGGCGGCGTACGCGCGGCTGGGCGGCGGGCCGGTGGCGGTGCGGTCGAGCGCGACCGACGAGGACCTGCCGGACGCCAGCTTCGCGGGCCAGCACGACACGGTGCTGGACGTCGAGGGCGAGGCGGACCTGCTGGCGGCGATCGGCACCTGCTGGGAGTCGCTGCACGGCAGCCGGGCGGCGGCCTACCGCCAGGCGCGCGGGACCGACCCCGCCGACGTGCGCATGGCGGTGGTGGTGCAGCGGATGGTCGCCCCGGTCCGGGCCGGCGTGCTCTACACGGCCAACCCGGTCACCGGCAACCGCACCGAGATGCTCGTCGAGGTCGGGCCGGGCACGACGGTCGTCGACGGCCGCACCGACGTGACGCGCGTCGTGCTCGCCGATCCGGCCGGTAGCGACGGGGGACGGCCGGAGCCCGGGTGGCAGGGCGAGCTGTGGGCCGTCGGCCGGCGGGTACAGGCGCACTTCGGCGGGCCACAGGACGTCGAGTGGGCCATCGACCCCGACGGGACCCTGTGGTTGCTCCAGTCGCGGCCGGTCAGCACGCTGTTCCCGGCGCCGCCGCAGACCGACGACCTGCGGGTGTACGTCGAGTTCGGCAACGTGCAGGGGATGCTGCGACCGGTCACCCCGATGGGCATGGCCACGCTCCGCGCGATGATCGCCGCCATGGTCGCCTCCCTCGGGATGCGGGTGGAGATCGTCGACATCGGCGGACGGCTCTACGGCGACCTGACCGACCTGGTCCGCCGGCCGGCCAGCCGCCGACGGCTCGTCCGGCTGATGGCCGTCGACTTCGGGCCGCGCGCCCAGGCGGTGATGGAGCACGTCCTGCGGGACCCCCGGTTCGCGCCGTCCGGTGACGGCTCCCGCCGCCGCCCGGCGGACGCCTCGTTGGGCACGGCGCTGCGGGCCCTGCGGGGCATCCTGCGGGCGCTGACGCGACCGGACGCGGCACGGCGTCGGCTGGTCGCCGCGGTCGACCGGCTGCGGGCCGAGTCGGTGGCACCGGCACACCTGCGGACGGCCCACGAGCGGCTGCGGTTCGTCCGCGACCACGGCGACGGCGACGGCGGTGCCGCCGACGACATCACCTGGCCGATCGTGGCCGGGATGCTCGCCTCGGCCCTGCCCGGCCACCTGCTCAAGGGGGTCGCCACCGAGGACGACGTCCACGCGGTGCTGCGTGGCGTCCCGCACAACGTGACGATCGAGATGGACCTCGCGCTGTGGGCGCTGGCCAGCGCCGCCCGCGAGCACCGCGACCTGCTCCTCGACACGCCACCGGCCGAACTGGCGGCCCGGTACCTGCGGGGCGCGCTCCCCGAGATCGGCCTGTCCGGGTTCCTGTCCCGCTACGGCCACCGGGCGGCGGCCGAAGCCGACGTCGGGGTGCCGCGTTGGGCCGAGGACCCCACCCCGGTCCTTGCGGCCGTCGCCAACTACCTGCGGCTGACCGACCCCGCGCAGGCACCCGACCGCCGGTTCGCCGAGGCCGCCGCAGCAGCCGGGGCCGCGCTCGACGAGTTGGCCGCCCGGGTCCGCCGACGTCGCCCGGTCCGGGGCCGGATCGCGATCTTCCTGCTGCGGCGGGCACGACGGCTGGCGGGACTGCGGGAGGCCGGCAAGTTCGCCGGGCTGTACCGGCTCCGGACCGTACGCGAGCAGTTGCTGCTCATCGGGGCGACGCTGTTCCCGACGGCGGACGACGTCATGTTCCTCACCCTCGACGAGGTCGAGGCGGCCCTGGCCGGTGCCGACCTGACCGGGCTGGTCGCCCGACGCCGGGCGACCCACCGGCGTGAGCTGCGCCGCCGGGTCGTGCCGGTGGCGCTCCTGTCCGACGGGACCGACGTGGAGAGCACCCTGCCGGCCCCCACCGACGGGGCGGGACTGCTGCGGGGCGTGGGGGCGGCGACGGGTAGGGTGACCGGCCCGGCCCGGGTGGTCACCGACCCGGCCACCGCGTACCTCGAACCCGGGGAGATCCTCGTGACCGCCACCACCGACCCGGGCTGGACGCCGCTGTTCCTGACCGCCGGGGCGCTGGTCACCGAGACCGGCGCGATCATGGCGCACGGCCCGACGGTGGCCCGCGAGTACGGCATCCCGGCCGTGATCAGCGTGCCGGGCGCCACCTCGCGGATCGTCACCGGTCAGATGATCACCGTGGACGGCGCGGCCGGCACCGTGACGACGGCGCGGTAGGCCCCGATGCCCAGGAAGGTCGACCCCCGTCAGCGCCGCACGCTGATCGCGGACGCGCTCATGCGGGTCGCCGCCGACCGGGGTCTGGAGGCGGTGAGCCTGCGGCACGTGGCCGCCGAGGCGGGGGTGTCCGCCGGCATGGTGCAGCACTACTTCACCACCAAGGACGAGATGATGGCCTTCGCGCTGTCCGTCGTCCGGGACCGGGGTCGGGCCCGGGTCGAGGCGGCGGTCGCGGCGCTCGGGTCGGACCCGCGGCCCCGGCTGCTGCTGCGCACCCTGCTTGCGGCGCTGCTGCCGTTGGACGAGGCGGCGCGCGAGGACGGACGGGTGGCGTTGGCGTTCCTGTCCTGGACCGCCCTGCACCCGGCGGCGGCCCCCGGTCTGCGGCCGGACACCGCGCAACTGGTGGAGTTCATCGCCGGGCTGCTGCCGCGGTCACCGGCGTCGGACGCCGCGGCGGGGCTGCTGGCGCTGGTGGAGGGGCTGGGGGTGTACCTGCTCGGCGGGCAGTACACCCCGGCGCAGGCGACCGCGGTCCTCGACCACCAGTTGGACCTGCTCTTCGCCTGACCGCAGGCGGCGTCCCACGGGTCGGCGGGACCCCGGCGCGGACCGCTCGCCGTGCGGGCGCGGCCGACCCGTGCAATCCTCTGTGGACAGTGATCGTCACCTATCGACAGGAGACTTCCATGCGATCTCGGCTCCTCTCCATCGCCTCCGCGCTGACCCTCGCCGCGAGCGGCTCGGTGCTGGCCCTGATACCCGCCAGCCCGGCCAGCGCCCACTGCGACGGCCACGGGCAGCACCCGGACCTGTACAGCGGCGGCGGGATCTCCTGGGGCGACGGGACCTTCATCCGCGCCTACCCCCACCAGGACTGCCAGCCCAAGGGCCAGGGGTACCCGAGTCAGAACATCGACGTCCACTGCGCCACGCTGACCGGTGACCTGTGGTTCTTCGTCCGCAACACCTCCACCGGGATCAACGGGTGGGCCCGCCGGGACGCGCTGCGCTTCTCGCAGACCGTCACCATCGACGACTGCGCCAACGGGCTCGCCCCGCACCGCGTGGCCTGACCGGGGCCGCCGGCCCGGCCCGGCACGGCGTACCCCCTCGACATTTCGAGCGGTGTGCAGGTGTGACGGGACCCGGCAGCCCGGGGTGGACGGCAACCGCGTCCACCCCGGGCAGGCCGGCCCCGCAGGTCGACCCGACGGCGTCAGGTCAACAGCGCCGGGCGCAGCTCACCACCCACGTTGATCGTGCCGACGACCCGGTCGCCGGTGAGGTCGAAGACGTCGACCGCCCGGTTGGTGCGCATGAGTTCCCGCACCGACGGCGGCAGCGGCGGGGGTTCCTTCATCGCCGCCCGGACGTCCCGGGTGGTGGAGATCAGCCGGCCGACCAGCGACGCCCCGTCGTGGTCCACCCGGACCCGGCCGTACTCCCAGCCGCAGGTGGTGAGGTCGAGCACCTCGAACAGGCGGGCGAGCAGCGGATGCGGGTCGGTCGCCCGGACGAACTGCGTCGCCCTCGTCCCGACGACCGTGGCGGCGGCGACGACGTGCACGTACGGGTGCAGGCCGCCCGGCAGCGCGAACAGCGGCCAGTGCAGCCGGCCACCGGCCGCCCGCCACAGTGGCCGGTAGTTGCGCCGGTCCACCGGGAACCGGTGACCGGTGCGCCGGTACAGCTCCGCCGTCTGGGCCGACAGGTCCGCGTGGGCCGCGTCGGCGAACTCGCCGACGATCCTGGCCGCCACCGCCAGGCCGTCACCGTCGTCGAGCAGGCCGACGATCCCCGCCACCTGGTCGGCCGGCGCGACGGCCACGTGGGTGCCGTACCGCTGCCGCACCTCGGCCGACAGCGCCGCCTGCCGGACCGGATCCTCCTGGACCTGCCGGCCCCCGCCGCCCAGCACCCGCCCGAGCCATCCCATGTCGCCTCGTCTCCGCCACCGTCACCGACCGCAGCCATGCTAGTGCGACCCTGCGTCAGAGATAGCTCACGCCGGTCAGTTCCTCGGCCGCCGTCCACAGCCGCCGGCCGACAGCGGGATCGGTGGCCTCCGGGCTGGCCCGCACCTCGGTGACCGGACCCCAGGTCTGGAAGAGCCGGGCCGGGCCGAAGAACTGGCCGCCACGGACCGCCGGGTCGGTGGCGGCGCGCAGCTGGGGCAGCGCACCCCGCTCCACCGGCTGGGTGGCCAGCAGGCCCAGCCAGGCGACCACCCGGCCACGCCGGCCACGGTGGGCCATGGCCCGGGGGGTCAGGTTGGTGCGGGTGACACCGGGATGGGCCAGCACGCTGAGCACCGGTGCTCCGGCGGCGCGCAGCCGCCGGTCCAGCTCCACGCCGAAGACGGTGGTGGCGAGCTTGGACCGGCCGTACGCGGCGGCGCCCCGGTAGCCGCGCTCGCCCATCAGGTCGGCGAAGTCCAGGTGTGCGTTGCGGTGGGTGATCGAGCTGAGGTGGACCACCCGGGCCGCCCGCGCGGCGGCCAGGTTGTCCAGCAGCAGACCGGTCAGCGCGAAGTGACCCAGCAGGTTGGTGGCGAGGTGCAGCTCGTGGCCGTCGACACTGGTGCGGCGCGGGCCGAGCAGCACCGCACCGGCGTTGTTGACCAGCAGGTCGAGCCTCGGATGGGCGGCGGCCAGTCCCGCCGCGAACGCCCGGACCGAGGCGAGGGAGGCGAGGTCCAGCTCACGTACCTCGACGTTCCCGCCGATGCGCCGGCCGGCCTGCCGGCCGGCGGCGGTGTCGCGGACGGCGAGCACGACGTGCGCACCACGGTGGGCCAGCGCGGTGGCGGTGACCAGGCCGAGGCCCGAGTTCGCGCCGGTCACCACGGCGGTACGGCCGTGCTGGTCGGGGATGTGGTCGGCGGTCCAGGTCATCTGCTGCTCCTGAGCGGTCGGGGTGGGACGCCGACGTTAGGGGCCGCCCGGCCGGGCTCGGTCGTCCCCGGTCGCCTAGGTCCCGCAGTCCTACCCACCCCGGTCCGGGCCGCGTCACACTGGCCCCATGACCCATCCGTACGCCCGCGAACTCGGTGACTTCCTGCGCGCCCGACGCGGCCGGCTGCACCCCCGCGACGTCGGCCTGGAGCCGGGCGGGCGACGGCGGGTCACCGGGCTGCGCCGCGAGGAGCTGGCGCTGCTGGCCGGGTTGAGCACCGACTACTACCAGCGGATGGAGCAGGGCCGGGAGGTCCGCCCGTCCGACCACGTGCTGGACGCGCTCGCCGCCGCGCTCGCCCTCGACGACGAGGAACGCCGGCACCTGTTCACCCTGGCCCGCGCCGCCCGCCGGCCGGTACCGGCCCGGGTGGACCACGGCCCGGAGCGGGTGCCGGAGAGCACCCGACGGCTGCTGCGGGTGCTGGACACCCCGGCGGTGGTGCTCGGCCGCCACCTGGACCTGCTCGCCTGGAACGCGTGGGCGGTGGCGCTGCTCGGCGATCCGACGGATCTCCCGCCGGGCCGGCTCAACATGCTGCTGCTGATGTTCGACGAGGCGGCGTCCCCGGTGCGGCGCTGCGCGTCCTGGGAGCAGCAGGCGCTGGACTACATCGGCATGATGCGTGCCGCCGTCGCCACCGACCCCACCCATCCCCGGGCCACCGCGATCGTCGGTGAGCTGAGCATCCGCAGCGCCGAGTTCCGGCGGCTGTGGTCGCGGCACGACGTGCGCGGGTCGGTCACCGGAACCAAGACCTTCCAGGTCCCCGGGGTCGGTGACATCGTCCTGGACTGGGACACCTACCCGCTGCCCGGCAACCCCGGCCCGGTCCTGCTGGTCTTCACCGCCGAGCCCGGCAGTGCCGACGCGGACGCCCTGCGGCTGCTGGCGTCACTGCGGGCCACCGACCGGTCGGAGGAGAGTTATCTGACACGCCGACGCGACATCTAGTGTTGCCTCTCCCCCATCCACGCCATATATGGTGTGCCACGCAGCTGGTTCGACCGGGCCCGGTGGTCCGGTCGAGGCAACAGGGAACCCGGTGGAAATCCGGGACTGCCCCGCAGCGGTAAGTGGGAACGACCGCCGTCATCGAGCACTGGACCGCCAGGTCTGGGAAGCGACGGCCAGTAGGCGACCGGCGACCCCGGTCACGCCCGCGAGTCCGAAGACCTGCCAGTGCGCCGTGCGCTGCTGCGCGCGGCGGTCGGAGGTCGCGCGGGACGACCGACGCCAGCACCCGGGCCGGCCGTCGTGCCGTGCCCGTTGGCGTTCTCCCGCGTCCGATGGCCATCGGTGACAGCGAGGAGAGGTCATGACGAACGTAGCGGAACGCCCACCGTCCGAGGTCGACGGCGCGGAGTCACGCCGGCCGGCGATGCGGGTACGCAAGCGCGACGGCGACACCGAGCCGGTCGACGTCAACCGGATCGTCACGGCGGTCGCGCGGTGGGCCACCGACCTGGACGAGGTCGATCCGCTGCGGGTGGCCACCAGGACGATCAGCGGCCTCTACGACGGGGCGACCACCGCCGAGCTGGACAAGCTGTCGATCCAGACGGCGGCGGAGCTGATCGGCACGGAACCGCAGTACTCCCGGCTGGCGGCCCGGCTGCTGGCCGCGTACGTGGACGAGGAGGTCCGCGGGCAGGCGGTGGAGAGCTTCAGCCAGTCCATCCGGTACGCCCACGGCCTCGGCCTGATCGCCGACGACACCGCCGCGTTCGTGGCCCGGCACGCCCGGCAGCTCGACGACGCCGTCGACCCGGCCGGTGACCTGCGGTTCGAGTATTTCGGGCTGCGGACGGTGGCCGACCGCTACCTGCTGCGGCACCCGCAGTCGCGGCTGGTGGTGGAGACCCCGCAGTTCTGGCTGCTGCGGGTGGCCTGCGGGCTGTCCACCACGCCCGACGAGGCGGTCGGGTTCTACCGGCTGATGTCGTCGCTTGCCTACCTGCCGAGTTCCCCGACGTTGTTCAACTCGGGCACCCGGCACACCCAGATGTCGTCGTGTTTCCTGGTCGACTCGCCGCGCGACGAGCTGGACTCGATCTACGAGCGCTACCACCAGGTGGCGAAGCTGTCGAAGTTCTCCGGCGGCATCGGCATCTCCTGGTCGCGGGTGCGGGGCCGGGGCGCGCTGATCCGGGGCACCAACGGCCGGTCCAACGGGATCGTGCCGTTCCTCAAGACCCTCGACGCCGGGGTGGCGGCGGTCAACCAGGGCGGCCGGCGCAAGGGCGCCGCCTGCGTCTACCTGGAACCCTGGCACCCGGACGTCGAGGAGTTCCTGGAGTTGCGGGACAACACCGGTGAGGAGGCCCGGCGTACCCACAACCTCAACCTGGCCAACTGGATCCCCGACGAGTTCATGCGCCGGGTCGAGGCCGACGGCGACTGGTCGCTGATCGACCCGTCGGACGCCCCGGAGCTGCCCGACCTGTACGGCGAGGAGTTCGACGCCGCGTACCGGGTCGCCGAGAAGAAGGCGGTCCGGACGGTGAAGGCCCGGGACCTGTACGGGCGGATGATGCGCACCCTGGCACAGACCGGCAACGGGTGGATGACGTTCAAGGACCCGTCGAACCGGCTGTCCAACCAGACCGGCGTGCCGGGCAACACGATCCACCTGTCCAACCTGTGCACCGAGATCCTGGAGGTCAACAGCGACACCGAGACGGCGGTGTGCAACCTCGGCTCGGTCAACCTCGGCGCGCACCTCACCGGCGACGGCGTCGACTGGGACAAGCTGCGCGCAACGGTCCGGACGGCGGTGGTGTTCCTGGACCGGGTGATCGACATCAACTACTACCCGGCCGAGCAGGCGGCGGCGTCGAACCCGCGCTGGCGGCCCGTCGGGCTGGGGCTGATGGGTTTGCAGGACGCGTTGTTCGCGCTGCGGCTGCCGTTCGACTCGGCCGGGGCCCGGGAGTTGTCCACCCGGGTCCAGGAGGAGATCTTCCTGACCGCCCTGGAGACCTCGGCCGGCCTGGCCGAACGGTTCGGCGCGCACCCGGCGTACCCGCAGACCAGGGCGGCCCGGGGTGACCTGCACCCGGACCTGTGGGGGGTCGAGCCCACCCAGGCCGCGCGGTGGGCGGCGCTGCGCACCCGGATCGCGGCGCACGGCCTGCGCAACTCGCTGCTCGTGGCGATCGCCCCGACCGCCACGATCGCGTCGATCGCCGGCTGTTACGAGTGCATCGAGCCGCAGGTGTCCAACCTGTTCAAGCGGGAGACCATGTCCGGGGAGTTCCTCCAGATCAACACCTATCTGGTACGCGAGCTGAAGGCGCGCGGCCTGTGGACGTCGGAGATCCGCGACCAGATCAAGCGGGCCGAGGGTTCGGTGCAGGGCATCGTCGACCTGCCCGTCGAGGTGCGGGAGTTGTTCCGGACCGCGTGGGAGCTGCCGCAGCGGGCGCTGATCGACCTGGCCGCCGCGCGGGCGCCGTACATCGACCAGTCGCAGTCGCTGAACCTGTTCCTCAGCGCGCCGACCATCGGCAAGTTGTCCTCGATGTACCTGTACGCCTGGAAGTCCGGGCTGAAGACCACCTACTACCTGCGGTCGCGTCCGGCGACCCGGATCCAGCAGGCCACCGTCACCGTCGCCCCGGTCGTGGCGGCCGACGCCGAGGCGCTGGCCTGTTCCCTGGAGAACCCCGAGAGCTGCGAGGCGTGCCAGTGACCACCGTCGACGAACCCCGCACCGCCGGGCGGCAGCTGCTGCTCGACCCCGGCATGGACCTCACCCTGCGGCCGATGCGCTACCCGCACTTCTTCGACCGGTTCAAAGACGCCATCCGTAACACCTGGACGGTGGAGGAGGTCGACCTGCACTCCGACCTGGCCGACCTGGAGCGGCTGTCCCCGGCCGAGCGGCACCTGGTGTCCCGGTTGGTGGCGTTCTTCGCCACCGGTGACACGATCGTCGCCAACAACCTGGTGCTCAACCTCTACCAGCACGTCAACTCTCCCGAAGGCCGGCTCTACCTGTCCCGGCAGCTGTTCGAGGAAGCCGTGCACGTGCAGTTCTACCTGAACCTGCTCGACACATACGTCCCCGACGAGCAGGAGCGGTTCGCCGCGTTCGCCGCGATCGAGAACATCCCGTCGATCCGGCGCAAGGCCGAGTTCTGCTTCCGCTGGATCGACTCGGTCTTCGAGCTGCGGGAGCTGCGTACCCGGGCGGACCGGCGGGCGTTCCTGCTCAACCTGATCTGCTTCGCCGCCTGCATCGAGGGGCTGTTCTTCTACGGCGCGTTCGCCTACGTCTACTTCCTGCGGTCCCGGGGTCTGCTCAACGGGTTGGCGTCGGGCACCAACTGGGTGTTCCGCGACGAGTCGATGCACATGGCGTTCGCCTTCGACGTGGTGGAGACCGCCCGGCGGGAGGAGCCGGACCTGTTCGACGCCGACCTGGAACGGCAGGTCACCGAGATGCTCGCCGAGGCCGTCGAGTGTGAGGTGCAGTTCGCCGAGGACCTGCTCGACCAGGGCGTGTCGGGGCTGTCGCTCGCGGACATGCGGGCCTATCTGGAGCATGTCGCCGACCGGCGGCTCACCCAGCTCGGCATCGCGCCGCGCTACGGCGCGCAGAACCCGTTCGCGTTCATGGACCTGCAGGACGTGCAGGAGCTGTCGAACTTCTTCGAGCGACGGGTGTCGGCGTACCAGGTGGGGGTCAGCGGCAGCGTCACCTTCGACGACGACTTCTGACGCGCCGTACGGTGGCCCGGTCCGGTGGGGTGTCCGACCCCACCGGACCGGGTCGCCGTTCACGGGCCGGCGTTGCCGAACACCTCGATCTCGGCGAGGCCGACGTTGACGGTGCCGCCGCCGACCCCGGTGACGGTGAGCTTGACGCTGGTCACCGTCTTCGCCGCCGGGAGGATGACCTCCGTCGGGCCGCCGCCGTTGTCCAGGGCGCCGACGGCCGTGGAGGTGCCGTCGCTGAACAGCAGGGTGCCGCCGGTGATCTGGTCGTTGGGGTTGGGTCGGTCGTAGAGGACGACCCGGCGGACGGTGCGCGGGCCCGGCCAGCTCAGGGTGAGCTGGGTGCCGACCCCGCCGTAGACGGTCGCCCACTCCCGGGTCTGGTCGTCGGGCCAGCCGGCGATCACCCCGTCGACGGCCTTGGCCGCCGTCTGCCCGCTGCTGGTGTCCTGGCTGGTCGCGGTGACGGTGGCCGTCCGGGCCAGGTTGGGGCCGAGGACCTTGTACTGCCGCTGGAGGAAGGCCGGGTAGTCGTAGCCGGCGCAGGTGGGCAGGCTGGTGCAGGCCCCGTCGTCGTACTGGCCGTAGGCGAAGAAGGCGGCGGACTTGCCGGCGACGTCGGTCGACCCCAGGTTCGCCGGATAGTTCTTGATCTTGTAGTCGTGGTAGCCGGTGAACGTGGGCGAACCGACGTACGCCTGCTCGGCGGCCTGGGCGAAGTAGGCCGCGCCGTGGTGGTCGCTGTGGTCACCGTCGCCGAACCCGCCCGCGTGGTCCTGGGTGTTGACGGCGGTCGGCTGGTAGGCGGTCATCAGCCCGGCCAGGGCGCTGATCAGGCCGGAGCGGGTGTAGCTGGACGCGCCGGCACCCAGCGACGTGATCGTGGAGATGTCGTTGAGCCAGAGCTTCTGCAGGCTCTGCGAGCCGGTGTTCGGATGCCCCGTGCCGCCGGGGTAGCCGTCCGGCAGCCGCAGGAAGGCCAGCGACACGGTGGGCTTGCCGGTGAGCGTGAAGACCGGGATCGGATGCCCGCTGATGCCGGCGTCCGCCTGGGTCCAGGTGTTGGCGACCCCGGTCATCTGGGCGTAGGCCGTCTTGGCCCCGGTCTCCCGGCCGCCCCAGTAGGTGCTGTCCCGGCCGGCGTCGCCCGCCGTGACGAAGACCGTCCGGACACAGCGGTTGGCCTGCACGTCGTGCAGCAGGTCCGGGCTGAGGAAGAGCAGGTCGTCGTCCTGGTGGGCGACCACGTTCATGATCGCTCCCGCCGGACAGCCCGGCCCGGCCTGGGCCGCCGGCGGGCCGGCCAGGGTCGCCGCCACGCAGGCGGCCACCACCGGAACGGCCAACGACCACCGGGCCGGACGACGGCGAACTGTTCGCATGACAAGGTGACGCACGGTTACCTCCCCGTAGCAGTAGCAGTGCGCCCTCTTTTTACCATGGACGAACGTCTATTTTTGCCCTGTCGCGACGGCCCCCCTGCCTCGGGCCTCCGGGCCGGGTCAGCGCGGCGGCCCGGTCTCGGTGAGCCGGCCGTCGGCCAGCCGGAGCCACCGGTCCACGGCGATCCCGGCCAGGAACCGGTCGTCGTGACTGACCACCACGAACGCCCCCCGGTACGCCAGCAGCGCGCTCTCCAACTGCGCCACGCTGACCAGGTCCAGGTTGTTGGTGGGCTCGTCGAGCAGCAGCAGGTGCGGTGCCGGCTCGGCGGACAGCAGGCAGGCCAGGGTGGCGCGGAGCAGCTCACCGCCGGAGAGCACGCCGGCCGGCAGGTGGACACGGGCACCCCGGAACAGGAACCGGGCCAGCAGGTTCATCCGCTCCGCCTCGGTCCTCGACGGCGCGAACCCGGCGAGGTTCTCCGCGACCGTACGGGCCGGGTCGAGCAGGTCGAGGCGCTGCGACAGGTACGCCACCCGCCCCGACGCCCGCGCGACGGTGCCCGCGTCCGGCTCCTGCCGACCACCGACCAGCCGCAGCAGCGTCGACTTGCCCGCACCGTTGGGCCCGGTCAGGGCGATCCGTTCGGGCCCCCGGACAGTCAGGTCGACCCCGTCACCGGCGAAGACCGGCCGACCCGCGTAGCCGACCCGCATCGCGTGGCCGGCGAAGACCGTGCGCCCGGCGGGCACCGTGGTGTCGGGCAGGTCCAGGACGAGCTGGTCGTCGCGGCGGGCCGCCCCGCCCGCCTGGTCCAGCCGGTTCTGGGCGTCGGCGACCCGGGCGGTGTGCACGTCGTCGGCCCGGCCCGCCGACACCTGGGCGTCGCGCTTGAGGTTGCCGGCGACGATCCGGGGCAGCCCCGCGTCGGACAGGTTCCGGGCGGCGGTCGACGCCCGGCGGGCCGCCCGCTCCCGGGCCTGCTGGAGTTCCCGTTTCTGCCGCTTCACGTCCTGCTCGGCCTGGCGCACCTGCCGCTCGGCGACCTCCCGCTCGGCCCGTACCGTCTGCTCGTAGGCGGTGAAACTGCCGCCGTACCAGCGGATGTCGCCGTGGTCGAGGGCGGCGATGCGGTCCATCTCGTCCAGCAGCGCCCGATCGTGGCTGACCACGAGCAGCGCGCCCGGCCAGGACCGCAGCACGGCGAGCAACCGGGCCCGCGCCGGCCGGTCGAGGTTGTTGGTGGGCTCGTCGAGCAGCAGCACGTCGGGGCGTCTGAGCAGCTCGGCGGCGAGGCCGAGGGAGACCACCTGGCCACCGCTGAGGGTGCCGAGCCGGCGGTCCAGCGTCACCCCGGTCAGGCCGAGCCGGTCGAGGGCCACGCGGGTGCGGTCCTCGACGTCCCAGTCGTCGCCGACGGTGGCGAAGTGCTCCTCGGTGGCGTCACCGGCCTCGATGGCGTGCAGCGCGGCGACGACGCGGTCGACCCCGAGCACCTCGGCGACGGTCTGTCGCGTCGCGAAGGGCAGGTGCTGCGGCAGGTGGCCCAGCACCCCCTCGACGGTGACGCTACCCGCGGTGGGACGCAGTTCGCCGGCGATGAGCCGCAGCAGGGTGGACTTGCCTGCGCCGTTCGCCGCGACCAGGCCGGTACGGCCGCCGGGCAGGGAGAACGACAGGTCCTCGACGACCGGGGTGTCGTCCGGCCAGGAGAAGGACAGGTGGGAGCAGACGACGAAACTGTCGGACATGGTGAACCTCGGAGGCAGGTGGTCCGGGCGCGCGGGCGCTGCCCGGGGTGAACAGGGCAGGACGACAGGGGCGACGCGACGGGGCGGTCATCCGCCGTCGGTCACCGCGACCGGGTGTTCACCCGGAGATGTCGTCGTCACCTGCCACGATCTGCTCCCTGTCCTGGTCGACGGGACCAGGATAACCCGGTCGGCCCGGCACCGGTGCACGCCGGACGTGGGTGGCTAGCGCGGCTCGTAGTCGAACCAGTCGAAGGCGACGGTGCCCCGGGCGGCGTACATGCCGATCACCCGCCCGGTGAAGCCGCCGGCGACCTCGGTGGACAGGTACCGGCCGTCGAGTTCGGCCAGCACCTCGAAGGCCCCGTTTGGCTGCTCGACGCCGAGCCGGAGCAGGTCGGGTTCCTTGGCGGGGTGCCAGTCGCCGGGCGACGGGGCGAGCACCTCGATCCGCAGCCGGACCGGGCCGGCCCCGACCGGGCGGGTGGCGAGCGTCGACCGCACCGACCCGATCCGCGCCACGACCCGTACCTCACCGCCGCCCGCCTCGATGTCGTAGTGGTGCCGCTCGTCGAGGCGTACCACCAGACCGCCGTGCCCGTCGGCCGGGTCGAGCAGGGTGCGGACCTGGCACGACGGGTGCTGCTGGCGGCGGCCGACGAACGTGACGTCCGGTGCGTCCGGCGACGCGCCCCGGGCCCGCAGCGTGAGCCAGCCGGGGCGTTCGGTCAACGACCACACGTCGGCCGGCCGGGACCGCACCGAGACCCACCGGGGATGCAGCCGGTCGGCGTCGAAGTCGTCGCGCACCGGTGGCGGCGCGACGGGGTACGCGGCCCACGGCGGCGCGGCCATCTCCGGCGTGACCGCACCGACCACAGGCCAGCCGTCCACCCAGGTCACCGGGGCCAGGAACGTCTCCCGCCCGAGCACGTGCCAGCCGGGGGTGCCGCCGCCGGGGCGGACGCCGAGCAGCACCAGCCACCACGACCCGTCGGGCCCCTCGACCAGGTCGGCGTGGCCGGTGTTCTGGATCGGCCGGTGGGTGCCCCGGTGGGTGAGGATCGGGTTGGCCGGGCCCGGCTCGAACGGGCCGTCGGGCGTGCCCGCGCGGGCGATCGAGACGGCGTGCCCGCGCTCGGTGCCGCCCTCGGCGATCAGCAGGTACCAGTGGTCACCGATCCGGTAGAGATGCGGCGCCTCCGGGGCCTGCGCGCCCGGCGCACCGGACCACAGCCGCCGGGGCGGGCCGACGGTGTGGCCCGTCTCCGGGTCGAGACGCACCTGCGCGATCCCGGCGTAGGTGCACCAGCAGGTGCCGTCGTCGTCCCAGGCCAGGTCGGGGTCGATGCCGTCCACTCCGAGGGCGCGGACCGGGTCCGACCACGGACCGGCCGGGTCGGTGGCGGTGCAGATCAGCGTGCCGCCACCGTCGGCGCAGTTCGTGACGATCAGCCAGAACCGGCCGTCGTGGTGGCGCAGGGTCGGCGCGTACACCCCGGCCGACGACGGCATCGTCACCGGCAGGGTGAGCTGGCCCGGCCGGTCCAGCACGTTGCCGATCTGCTCCCAGTGCACCAGGTCCCGGCTGTGGAACAGCGGCACCCCGGGGAAGTACTCGAAGCTCGAACACGCCAGGTAGTAGTCGTCGCCGACCCGGCAGACGCTCGGATCGGGGTGGAACCCGGCCAGCACCGGATTGGCGAAGGTGCCGCCGGCCCAGCCCACCGTCCCCTCGGGCACCGCGTCGGCCCCGACCGGATTCATCCGCCAACCTCCTGGGATCGTGACCGGGATGGATACCCGGCCCACGATCCCATGTGGGCGGCACCGCCTGCTGCCCCACCGGATTCCGCCCGCCGGGCCGGGCCCCGACACTCCGGCCGCCGCCCCACCGGGCCCCGACGTTCCGGCCCCCGCCCCACCGGGCGGCGGGTCAGCGCCGCCGGGCCGGCACCGGCCGGGAGGGGCCAGGCCCCTCCCGGCCGCGCGGTGGCGGGTCAGCCCACCGGCACGGGCCGCCGGGTCGGACCGAAGTGCCGGGCGTACGCGCCGGTGGTGAAGAACGCCGGCAGGTCCTCGCCGAGAGCGGTGTCCTCGACGATCCGGGCGGCCCGTTCGGCGCGGTCCCGGTTGGCGCCCACCCGCCCGTCGACCAGGGCGGCCAGCTCCGCCGCGAGGATCGACCGGACCAGCTCCTCGGTCACGCAGCCGCCGTCGGCCAGCGGGGTGCCGTGGTGCAGCCACTGCCAGACCTGGCAGCGGGCGATCTCGGCGGTGGCCGCGTCCTCCATCAGGTTGCCCAGTGCCACCGCGCCGGTGCCGCCGAGCCACGCGTCGACGTAACGCACGGCGACGGCGATGTTGGCCCGCACCCCGGCGGTGGTGACCTGGCCCGGGGTCTTGTCGACGGCGAGCAGGTCGGCGGGGGTCACGGCCACGTCGTCGCGCAGCCGGTCGAGCTGGTGCGGGCGGTCACCCAGCACCGCGTCGAACTCCCGACGGCAGGTCTCGACCAGGCCCGGGTGGGCCACCCAGGAGCCGTCGAACCCGTCGCCGGCCTCCCGCCGTTTGTCCGCCCGGACCCGGTCGAGGGCCACCTCGTTGACCTGCGGGTCCCGACTCGGAATGAACGCGGCCATCCCGCCGATCGCGTGCGCCCCGCGCCGGTGGCAGGTCGCCACCAGCAGCTCGGTGTACGCGCGCATGAACGGCACCGTCATGGTGACCTCGGACCGGTCCGGCAGGACGAAGTCCGGCCACTGCCCGAAGTTCTTGATCACGCTGAAGATGTAGTCCCACCGGCCGGCGTTCAACCCCGCCGAGTGTTCCCGCAGCTCGTAGAGGATCTCCTCCATCTCGAAGGCGGCCGTGATCGTCTCGATCAGCGTGGTGGCCCGGATGGTGCCCCGGGGCAGGCCGAGGCGCTGCTGGGCGAAGACGAAGACGTCGTTCCACAGCCGCGCCTCCCGGTGACCCTCCAGCTTCGGCAGGTAGAAGTACGGTCCGGCGCCCGCGTCGAGCTGCCGCTGCGCACAGTGGAACAGGTAGAGCCCGAAGTCGACCAGGCTGGCCGAGATGGGCCGGCCGTCCACCACGATGCCCTTCTCCACCAGGTGCCAGCCGCGCGGCCGCACGACGATGGTGGCCAGGTCAGCGCCGAGGGCGTACCGCTTGCCGCGCGGGTCGGTGAAGTCGATGCGCCGGTCCAGGGCGTCGATCAGGTTGAGCTGGCCGGAGATGACGTTGTGCCAGGTCGGGGCGGTGGCGTCCTCGAAGTCGGCGAGCCACACCCGGGCCCCGGAGTTGAGCGCGTTGACTGTCATCTTGCGGTCGGTCGGTCCGGTGATCTCGACCCGCCGGTCGAGCAGGCCGGGTGCGGGCGGGGCCACCCGCCAGTCGGGGTCGGCCCGGATCGCGGCGGTCTCCGGCAGGAAGTCGGGGAACTGGCCGGTGGCGTAGCGGTCGCGGCGGGCCCGGCGGGTGTCCAGCAGGGCCACCCGGCGGGCGGCGAACTCACTGTCCAGCGCCACCAGGAACTCCAGCGCCCCGGGGGTGAGGACCTCGTCGAACCGGTCGGCCAGCCCTCCGATGATCTCGTACCTCATGCGAACTGCTCCTCTTCGGTGGAGCCGCGCAGGGCGGTGGTCTCGGCGGCCGGGTTGAGCACGGTGCTGATCAGGTCGAAGTAGCCGGTGCCGACCTCACGCTGGTGCTTGACGGCGGTGTAGCCGGATGCCTCGGCGGCGAACTCGCGTTCCTGCAACGCCACGTAGGCGGACATGCCGTCGGCGGCGTAGCCCCGGGCCAGGTCGAACATCGAGTAGTTGAGGGCGTGGAAGCCGGCCAGGGTGATGAACTGGAACCGGTAGCCCAGGTGCCCGAGTTCGCGCTGGAACTTCGCGATGGTCGAGTCGTCGAGGTGCTTGCGCCAGTTGAACGACGGCGAGCAGTTGTAGGCGAGGAGCTGGTCCGGGTACTCGGCCTTGACCGCCTCGGCGAAGCGGCGGGCCACCTCCAGGTCGGGGGTGGAGGTCTCCATCCACAACAGGTCGGCGTGCGGGGCGTAGGCCAGCCCCCGGGCGATGCACGGCTCGATGCCGTTGCGCACCCGGTAGAACCCCTCGGCGGTGCGCTCGCCGGTGACGAAGGGCCGGTCCCGCTCGTCGACGTCGGTGGTGAGCAGGGTGGCGGCCTGCGCGTCGGTGCGGGCGATCACCACCGACGGCACCCCGGCCACGTCGGCCGCGAGCCGCGCCGCCTCCAGGGTACGGACGTGCTGGCCGGTCGGGACGAGCACCTTGCCGCCCAGGTGGCCGCACTTCTTCTCGGCGGCGAGCTGGTCCTCCCAGTGCACGCCCGCCGCGCCGGCCCCGATCATGGCGGTCATCAGCTCGTAGGCGTTGAGCGGGCCACCGAAGCCGGCCTCGGCGTCGGCGACGATCGGCGCGAGCCAGTCGACGCCGCCGTCGTCGCCCTCGGCGGTGGTGATCTGGCCGGCGCGCAGCAGCGCGTTGTTGATCCGGCGCACCACGGCGGGCACCGAGTTGGCGGGGTAGAGGCTCTGGTCGGGGTAGGTGTGCCCGGCGAGGTTGGCATCGGCGGCCACCTGCCAGCCGGAGAGGTAGATGGCCTTGAGCCCGGCCCGGACCATCTGCACGGCCTGGTTGCCGGTGAGCGCGCCCAGGGCGTGGATGTAGTCCTCGGTGTGCAGCAGCTCCCACAGCCGCTCCGCCCCGCGTCGGGCCAGGGTGTGCTCCTCCTGGACGGCCCCCCGCAGGCGGACCACGTCCTCGGCGCGGTAGCTGCGGCGCACCCCCTGCCAGCGGGGGTCGGTCTCCCACTCGGTACGCAACCGCTCCACGTCGTTCTGCATGATCTCGTCTCCTCGGATGTCGTGACGCCGGCACCGGCCGTCGTGCCGTCCGGCGGTGCGAACGCGTCGCCCGGCCGGCGTGTCACCCACGGTCACACGGTGTCCGGGACGTGGTCGAGGGACGGAAGAAGCCAAGTTCTGAGAAGTTCACCCCCGGTTCTGCGAAGTTGCGAACAGGTATATTCGCACTCTGCCAAGGGGTGCTGGGCTGCTGAAAGAGCAGCAGGGAGGTGAGCGTGGTGAGCAAGACCTTCGCGGGTGCCCGACTGCGCCGGATGCGCGAGGACCGGGCGTTGAGCCAGTCCCGGCTGGCCCGGCTGCTCAACATCTCCCCCAGTTACCTCAACCAGATCGAGCACGACACCCGGCCGCTGACCGTGCCGGTGCTGATGCGCATCACCGAGGTGTTCGGCGTCGACCCGACCGTGTTCGCGCCCCGGGACACCCCCCGGCTGGTCGCCGGGCTGCGCGAGGCGCTGCCCGGCCGGCCGGGCGTCGCCGACCTCACCGAACTCGCCACCCGGCTGCCCGAGGTCGCCGAGGCCGTCCTCGACCTGCACCGCCGCTACCGGCAGGCCGACGAGCAGCTCGCCGAGCTGCTGGGCGACCGGGAGACGGTCGGGCGCAGCCCGCACGACCGGGTGACCGAGTTCTTCTACCGGCGGCAGAACTACGTGCCGGATCTGGACGAGGCGGCGGAGCGGCTGGCCGCCACCATCGACCTGCGTCGTGGCGAGGTCCGGGCCGGGTTGCAGGACCGGCTCGCCCAACGGCACGGCGTGCAGGTCCGCCACGACGACGCCAGCCTGCTCGGCGACGAGCTGCACCGCTACCGGCCGCAGACCCGCACCCTGCACCTGTCGACGTCGCTGCGCGCCGGGCAGGAGGCGATGCGGATGGCCGCGCAGATCGCCCTGCTGGAGTACGCCGACGTGATCGACGAGATCGTGGAGGAGGAACGGTTCGACGACCCGCAGACCCAGATCCTCACCCGGGTCGGCCTGGCCAACTACTTCGCCGCCGCGCTGATCCTGCCGTACGGGCCGTTCCTGGCGGCGGCCGAACAGCACCGCTACGACATCGAGCTGCTCGCCCAGCACTTCACCATGGGCTGGGAGACCATCTGCCACCGGCTCAGCACCCTGCAACGGCCCCGGGCGCGCGGGGTGCCGTTCTCGTTCGTCCGGGTCGACCGGGCCGGCAACCTGTCCAAACGCCAGTCCGCCACCGGCTTCCCGTTCTCGCTCACCGGCGGCACCTGCCCACTGTGGAACGTCTACGAGGCGTTCGGTGCGCCCGGCCGGGTGGTGGTGCAGGTGGCGGCGATGCCCGACGGGCAGCGCTACCTGTGGATCGCCCGCACCATCACCCGGCACCACGGCGGTTACAACCAGCCCGGCAAGGTCTACGCGATCGGGCTCGGCTGCGAGATCCGGCACGCCGACCGGCTGGTCTACTCCCGGGGCATCGACCTGTACGCGGCCGACGCCGTCACGTCGATCGGCCCGGGGTGCAAGACCTGCGAGCGGATGACCTGCCCGCAGCGGGCCGCCGCGCCGATCAGCGGCCGGCTCGATCTCGACGAGAACCGCAGCACCTTCATCCCGTACCCGTTGAAGGGCTGACGGCGGCGGGCGGGCGTCACTGGGTCGGGCTGGGATAGAAGATCACCTTGGCTTCGGCGAGCTTGCCCAGCTCCAACGGACGCCACTGGCGGAACCCCTGCCGGCCGGTCAGCTCCCCGCTGATCCCCACCGCCGGGCAGTACAACCAGTTGCCGTTGCTCAGGTTGGGGAACTCCGCCCACGCCTGCACGTGCACGTCCCCCTGCGGGAACGACAGCGTCTCCGCCAGGTGCACCATCGGCATCCCGTCGGACCCACGGTGCATGACCAGCCGGTACCCGCCGTCGACGGTGCCCACCCGACCCTCGTCCGGGACCACCAGGTCCGCCTTGTACCACCCGCTCTGTCCGAGCTTCGGGTCCTCGAAGTCGATGTCCGCGCCGAACGAGGTGAGGATCTCGTGGAGGTTGTCGTACATGGTCGCCTCTTTCCGTGGTGGGGGGTCAGGCCTTGCGGAAGACGTCCTTGACCAGGATCTTGCCGTCGCGCAGCGTGAACACGTCCACGCCTCGTTCGAGCACCTCGCCGGTCGCGGACTCGCAGCGGAACTCCAGGAACTCCCGGTCCGCCACGACGACGCGCTCGCCGTACACCATCCGGGCGCCGGCGGCGTCGAGTTCGTCGCGCTTACCGATGATCTCGGCCAGGAACCCGGGTATCTCCTTGCGGTGGTAGGTATGGCCCGGTTCGGGGCCGGCGGCGACGATCCACACCCCGTCGGGGGCGAAGCAGTCGGCGGCGGCGTCCAGGTCGTCGGCGTCACAGGCGGCGAAGAACGCCGCCACCGGGCTGGTGTCGGTCATGGGGTCCCCTCTGCTCGGATGGATGGTGGGGTTCAGTCGAAGCGCACCGGCAGCGACTCGATGGCGCGGAACTGGAGGCTGTGCCGCCAGGCGACCTCGTCGTCGGCGACGGCCAGCCGCCAGTGCGGGTGGCGGGCCAGCAGCCGCTGCAACACCACCCGGCCCTCCAGCCGGGCCAGCGGTGCGCCCAGGCAGTGGTGGATGCCGTGCCCGAACGCCAGATGGCCGTCGCGGTCGAGGCGGACCGCGTCGGGATCGGGGAACCGGTCGGCGTCGCGGTTGGCCGCGCACAGCGAGATGAACACGATCTCCCCGGCCGGGATGACCGTGTCGCCGACGGTCACCTCCTGCTCGGTGAACCGGATCGTGCTCAGGTTCAACGGGCTCTCGTAGCGCAGCACCTCCTCCACGAACGCGGGCACCCGCCCCGGGTCGGCGGCCAGCTCCGCACGCAGCTCCGGCCGCCGGTGCAGCAGCAGCACAGCGCTGCTGAGCATCGCCGCGGTCGTCTCGTAGCCGGCGTTCATCATCAGGAACACGGTGGACAGCAACTCGTCGGTGGCCAGCCGGCCGCCCTCGTCGTCGGCGGCGATGAGCGCGCTGATCAGGTCGTCGGCCGGCGCGGTGCGCTTGACCGCGATCAGGTCCCGCACGTAGCCGTAGGCGTCGGCGATCACCTGCTGCTTGTCGGAAAGCGAGGTGCCGACGCTGCCGAGTTCCGCGCTCCACCGGCGGAAGTCGTCGAACGCCTCCTCGGGGATGCCTAGCAGCGAGCCGATCACCGCCATCGGCACGGGCAGCGCGACGTCGGTCACGAAGTCGACCGTCTCCCCCGCGACGATCCGGTCCAACGCGGCGTCGGTGAACCGTTCGATCACCGGGGTCAGGCTCTGCACCCGCCGGGTGGTGAACGCGCCGCCGACGATCCGGCGCAGCCGGGTGTGGTCGGGCGGATCACTGAACAGCATGCTCGGCGGGTTGTCGGTGACGTGCTCGTCCGGGTCGACGGCCTGGGCGCGGATCACCGAGGCGATACGCCCGGCGTCCTTGGACAGCCTCGGGTCGGCCAGCAGCCGGCGCGCGTCGGCGTGCCGGGTGACCAGCCAGGCGTACACGGCGGTGGAGAACGTCTTGAGCCGGAACCGGTCCACCGTGCCGCCGTCACGCAGCCGGGCGAACCCCGGGTACGGGTCCTGCGCGAACTCCTCGGTGAGCATGTCCGCCGGGTGGGGGGTCGAGGTTTCCTGCTGTCCGATGGTCATCGGCTCCGCCCTGTCGGTGAGGGGATCAGTGGGGTGTTCGTCGGTGCCGGCCGCAGGCAGTCGGCCAGCGCGGCGGCCGTGGTCGGGGCGTCGCCGGTGAGGACGCCCAGGTGGTCGCCCGGCACGGTGTGCCACCCGGTGTCGGCCGCCCAGCCCGGTTCCCGCCCGCCGGGCGCCGCCGCGGCCCGCAGGTGGGTGACGGGGACCGCCAGCGGCTGCGGTCGCCAGTCAACGAACAGCGCCAGGTGCCGTCCCATGGCCAGCAGCTGCCGGTCGGTGACCAGTTCGGTGACGCTCCGGTCGGCGGCCAGCCGGGTGAACAGGGTCGGCATCGTCGCGGCATACCAGGACCCGCCCGGGACGTGCACGTCGACCAGCACCACCCGCTCGGGCGGTGTGCCGAGGTCGTACAGGGCCGCCGCCACGGCGTGCGCCAGCCAGCCGCCCGAGGAGTAGCCGACCAGCACGTACGGCCGGTCGCCGAGGTGCGCCCGCAGCGCCGCGACCTGGGCGTCGACGACCTCGGCGCGGGTGGTCGGCAGCGCCTCCCCCGGCCGGTAGCCGGGCAGCGGCAGCACCACGGCGGGCCGGTCCAGGCAGGCCAGCAGCCGGGCGTACTGGTAGGGGCTGGCCGGGGCGACCATGCTGGGCAGGCAGACCAGCAGCGGGCCGTCGCCCTCGGCGAACACCAGCGGCGGCGCGGGGGCGGCGGCGCCGCCGGCCGACGCCCGGTCCGCGGCGGCGGCGAGCAGGTCCAACCCGGCGGGTACGTCACCACTGGCGCACGCCGCCGCGAACGCCGCCCGCACCGCGCCGTCGCCGGGGTCTTCGTCGGCCCGCCCGGCGAGGGTGCCGGCGAGCTCGTCGGCGGTGACGGCGGTGAGCAGGTCGGCGGTGCCGACGGGCAGCCCGGTGGCCTGGGTCAGCCGGTCGCGCAGTTCCACCGCGCTGAGCGAGGTCAGGCCCAGCTCGGCCAGCGACCGGTGCGGGTCGACGGGGGCCGCGCCGTGGCCGAGCACCACCGCCACGTGCCGCAGCACCACGTCACGCAGCGCCCCCGGGCCGACTGCCGCAGCCGTCTGCCGGGGTGCCGACGGCACCGCCGGTGTGCGCCCGGTGGCGGACCCGAAACGGGCGTCGGGCCAGAACCGGGTCCGCTGGAACGGGTAACCGGGCAGCGCCACCGGTGCGGCACGGGTGCCGGCGAACACCGCCGCCCGGTCCAGATGCCCCCGGACCAGCAACGCGCCCATCGCCACCGGCACCGACACCGGATCGGGCACGTCGGGACGCAACGTCGGGACCGCCACCGCGTCGGTGGGCGTACGCAGGCAGTCCACCACCGTGCCGGTCAGCGCCGGGGCCGGCCCCACCTCCAGGAAGGTGCGTACCCCGCGCCGCTCCAGCACGCGTACGGCGTCGGCGAACCGCACCGGCCGGCGGGCGTGCGCCAGCCAGTGCCCCGGCCCGGCCAGGTCCTCGACGGTCAGCACCGCCCCGGTCAGGGTGGACACCACCGGCAGCCGGGGCGCGGTGAACCGTACCCCCGCCAGTACCTCGGCGAACCCGGCCAGGGCCGGCTCCATCAGCCGGGAGTGGAAGGCGTGGCTGACGTCGAGCCGCCGGCACCGGTGACCACCGGCCCGCAGCAGCCGGGCCGCCCGCTCCACCCCGTCGACCGTGCCGGAGAGCACCACCGCCCGGGGACCGTTGACGGCGGCCAACTCGACGTCGTCGCCGAGCAGCGGGGTCACCTCCGCCTCGTCGGCCCGTACGGCGAGCATCGCCCCGCCCGCCGGCAGCGCGGCCATCAGCCGGCCCCGGGCCGCGACCACGGTGGCCGCGTCGTCCAGCGACAACGCGCCCGCCACGTGCACGGCGGTCAACTCACCGACGGAGTGCCCGGCGACGGCGGCCGGGGCGAGGCCGTACGCGCCCAGCAGCCGGTACAGGGCGACCTCCACCGCGAAGATCGCCGGCTGCGCGGTGCCCGTGTCGTCGAGTCCGCCGCCGTCGGCGACGGCGTCGGCCAGCGGCCGGCCCAGCAGCGGATCGAGGTGCCCGCAGACCTCGGCGAACGCCTCCGCGTAGGCGGGGAACCGCTCGGCCAGCGCCAGGCCCATCCCGACCCGCTGCGCGCCCTGCCCGGTGAACAGGACCGCGAGGTCACCACCGCAGGTCGTGCCCGCGCCGACCCCGGCATCGGCCAGCTCGGCGAGACCGGCGAGCAGCCCGGCGCGGTCGGTCGCGGTGACGCACGCCCGGTGTCGCAGGGCCGCCCGCCCGGTGGCCAACGCCAGGCCGAGCCCCGCCGGGGTGAGCGTCGGGTCGGCCCGCACCAGCGTCGCCAACCGGCCGGCCTGCTCCCGCAGGGCCTGCGGGTCGGCGGCGGAGAGCAGGCAGGGCACCGCGGGCAGCGGGGTGACGGCCGGCCCGTCGGCGGCCGGTGCGGGTGGTTCCTCGACGACGACGTGGGCGTTGGTGCCGCTGATCCCGAACGCCGACACCGCCGCCCGGCGCGGGCGCGGCCCACGCGGCCACGGCTGGGCGGCGGTCAGCAGCCGCACCGGGGAGTCGTCCCAGCGCACCGCCGTGGTCGGGGTCGCGGCGTGCAGCGTACGCGGCAACCGCCCGTGCCGCAGCGCCAGCACCAGCTTGACCAGCCCGGCCAGGCCGGCGGCGGCCTGGGTGTGGCCCAGGTTGGACTTCACCGAGCCCAGCCACAGTGGCCGGTCCCGACCCCGGCCGTAGCTGGCCAGCAGCGCCTCGGCCTCGATCGGGTCGCCGAGCCGGGTGCCGGTGCCGTGCGCCTCCACGACGTCGACGTCACCGGGGGTGAGCCCGGCGTCGGCGAGCGCCCGTTCGATCACCCGCCGCTGGGCGGGGCCGTTCGGCGCGGTCAACCCGTTGGACGCCCCGTCGGAGTTGACCGCGCTGCCGAGCAGCACCGCGTGCACGGTACGCCCGTGGGCGAGCGCGTCACCGAGCCGTTCCAGCAGCAGCACCGCCCCACCCTCCCCCCAGCCGACCCCGTCGGCGGCGGCGGAGAACGCCTTGCACCGGCCGTCGGCGGCCAATCCCCGCTGGCGGCTGAACTCGGTGAACCCGACCGGTGTCGACATCACCGTCGCCGCCCCGACCAGGGCCAGGGGCACCTCGCCGCAGCGCAGCGCGCGGACGGCCTGGTGCACGGCCACCAGCGCCGACGAGCAGGCGGTGTCCACGGTCAGCGACGGCCCGGTCAGCCCCAGCACGTACGAGATCCGGCCGGAGGCGACGCTCGCCGCGTTGCCGGTGAGCAGGAAACCCTCGGTGTCACCGGCGGCGTGGGCGAGCAGCAGCGGGTAGTCCTGGCCGTTCGTGCCCACGTACACCCCGGTCTCGGTGGCGCGCAGCCGTTCCGGGTCGATGCGGGCGTCTTCGACCGCCGTCCACGCCAACTCCAGCAGCATCCGCTGCTGCGGGTCCATCGCCGAGGCCTCCCGGGGTGACACCCCGAAGAAGCCGGCGTCGAACCCGGCGACGTCGGGCAGGAACCCGCCGGAGTCGACGTAGCTGCGCCCGGGAGCGGTCGGGTCCGGATCGTGCAGGTCCGACGGCCAGCCCCGGTCGGTGGGGAACGGGACGACCGCGTCGCGGCCCTCGTCGAGCAGTTCCCAGAACCGGTCCGGGGTGTCCGCGCCGCCGGGGAACCGGCAGGACATCCCGACCACGGCGATCGGTTCGGCGGCCGGGGCGGTGGCCCGGTCGAGTTCCCCGCGCAGCCGGTCTACCTCGCGCAGCGCGTTACGCAGGGCCGCCACGTACTGTTCGGTGCCGGCGCTCACTGCTGCCCCACTGTCTGCGCGGCCAGCGCGAGCAGTTCCTCGCCGGAGAGCGCGTCGAGGTCGTCCGGGCTGTCGGTCCGCCCCGCCGGTTCGTCCGGTCGCGGCGGCTCGTCCGGTCGCGGCGGCTCGTCGGCCAGGGCCAACAGCCGGTCCAGCAGGCCGGCGCGGCGCAGCCGGTCCACGGGGAGGGCGCGTAGTGTCGCGCGGATCCGCTCGTCCTCCGGGTCCGTGTCGGTGGCGGCGTCGAGCTGGGTGAGCAGGTACGCGGCGAGTGCCGCCGGGGTGGGATGGTCGAACACCGCACCCACACCGAGCGGCACCCCGGTCGCCGCGCTCAGCCGGTTGCGCAGGTCCACCGACGTCAGCGAGTCGAAGCCGAGGTCGTGGAAGGCGCCCGTCACCGGCAGCAGCGTGCCCGGCTGGTGGCCCAGCACGGTGGCGGCGGTGGCCCGGACCAGGTCGGTGACCGCCTGCCGACGGCCCGACGCGTCCAGGCCGGTCAGGTCCAGCACGGGCGGGGAGGTGGGTTCCCCCGCCGGCAGCAGGGTCCGCAGCAGGGCCGGGGCGGTGGTCGGGTCGAGGGTCGCGGTGCGCAGGGCCGCCGCGACGACCACCGGTTCGGTGCTGGTCAGCGCCGCGTCGAAGAGGGCCAGCCCGGTGGCCACCGGCAGCGGGTCGAGGCCGGCGGCGGCGAGCCGGGCCCGGTCGGCGACGCCCAGGTCCCCGGTCATGCCCGCACCGGACCACGGCCCCCAGGCGATCGAGGTGGCCGGCAGCCCGGCCGCCCGGCGACGCTCGGCGAGGGCGTCCAGCGCGCTGTTCGCGGCGGCGTACGCGGCCTGACCGGCCGCCCCGAACAGGCCGGCGACCGACGAGAACAGCACGAAGAAGGCCAGGTCGGTGTCGCGGGTGAGCCGGTCGACGACCCGCGCGCCGGTCACCTTGGCCCGCCAGGCCAGCCCGAGCTGGTCGGGGGTGAGCCCGGACAGGACCCCGTCGGCGAGCGCGCCCGCCGCGTGCACCACCCCGCGCAGGGTGCGCCCGTGCAGCGCGGCAGCCACCGCGTCCGGGTCGGTGACGTCGCCGCTGACCGAAGTGGCGGTGACGCCGAGCGCGGCCAGTTCGGCGGCCAGGTCCGGTGCCCCACGGCGGCCGAGCAACACCAGGTCGCGGACGCCGTACGCGGTGACCATGTGGCGGGCGACGGCGCTGCCGAGGGCACCCGCCGCCCCGGTCACCAGGACCGTGCCGTCGACCGGCGGGCGGGGTCCGGTGGCGGCGGCGGTCAACTCCGGGACGCTGGCGACGCCGGCACGCAGCCGGACCTCGTCGTGGCCGGCGGCGGCTGCGGCCGGCAGTGCCGCCAGCGACGCCGGGCTGCCGTCGTGGTCGACGAGGGCCACTCGGCCCGGATGCTCGGTCCGGGCGGCACGCAGCAGACCGGCCACCCCGTCGGCCGCCGGCAGGGTGCCGTCGAAACCGACGACGAGCCGACCACCGGTGGGCTCGGCGAGCCGCCGTTGGAGGACCGCGAGCACCTCGGCGGTGCCGCTGCCGGCGCAGTCGAGCACCGGCGCCTCCCCGGCGGGCAGGTCCGTCGGCGTCCACCGCACCGCGTACAGCGGCGGCGTCGCCGGACCGGCGGCCAGCCAGTACCGCTGGTGTTGGAACGGGTACGTGGGCAGGTCGACGACCTGCCCGCCACCGTAGTACGCCCGCCAGTCCACCTCATGACCCCGCACCCACACCTGCGCCAACCCCGTCACCGCGCTGACCGCCTCGTCCACGCCCGGCCGCAGCATCGGGACACCGTCGGCCAGCAGCGACGACAGACCACCATCCGGGCTCAACTCCCACCACGACCGGGGACCCGCTGCCTGAACCGCATCGTGGAACCGCACCGGCTCACGCACCTGCCGCACCCAGTAATCCGGCTCCCCCAGACCACCGACCTGACCCGTCACCGTCGACACCACCGGGATCTGTGCAGGGTGGAACGACAGACCCTCGACCACCGTGCGGAACTCATCCAACATCGGCTCCATCAACGGCGAGTGAAACGCATGACTCACCGACAACCGCCGCTGCCGCACACCCAACGCGGTCACCACCGCCTCCGCTGCTTCCAAGGTCTGCTGCTCCGGGCCGGCGATCACCACCGCCGACGGACCATTCACCGCCGCCACCACCACACCACCCGACAGGAACGGCTCCACCGCCTCCACCGAAGCACGCAGCGACACCATCGCCCCACCCGCCGGCAGCCCCGCCATCAAACGGGCCCGCGCCGACACCAACGTTGCGGCATCCGCAAGGGACAACACCCCCGACACCTGCGCCGCCGCGATCTCCCCAATCGAATGACCCACCAAAACCGCAGGCCGCACACCCCACGACTCCACCAGCCGGAACAGCGCCACCTCCACCGCGAACAACGCCCGCTGCGCCACACCCGTGTCGTCCAAACCCACCCCGGAGGTCACCGCCTCCCGCACCTCCCCACCCAACAGGTCGCACACCTCGTCGAAAACCGACGCGAACACCGGAAACACCCGGTACAGACCCGCACCCATCCCCACCCGCTGACCACCCTGACCCCCGAACACCAGACCCAACCCGACAGGAACACCACCGGACGACACCGCGACTGAAGACGCGGCACCACCTGACGACGCCGCAACCGGGTCCACTGTGGAAGCGGCAACCGCACCGGACACCGACACCCGGAACTCCGGGGTCAGCGACGCCGAATCCGCGACCACCACACCGTCGAGCAGCACCGCACGCTCCGCGAACACCGACCGCGTCGACACCAACGACCACCCCACATCCGCAGCAGACGGCCCCTCCGACCCCGCCGCCAACGACCGCAACCGCCCCACCAACTCCCCCACCCCCGCAACCGACCGCGCCGACACCGGCCACGGCGTCACCACCACCCGCGACCCCACCACCGACACATCCGACCCCGCCGGACCGCCCACCTCCACCGGCGGTGCTTCCTCCACGATCACGTGCGCGTTCGTGCCACTGATCCCGAACGACGACACCCCCGCCCGCCGACGACCCCCCTCAGCCACCGTCCACTCCCGGGGCTCCCGCACCACCTCCACCGAGCCTGACGACCAGTTCACGAACCCCGACGGCTCGGCCACGTGCAACGACCCCGGCACCACCCCCGCCCGCATCGCCGACACCATCTTGATCACCCCGGCGACACCCGCCGCCGCCTGCGCATGACCGATGTTCGACTTCACCGACCCCAACCACAACGGCACCGACCGACCCCGCCCGTACGTCGCCAACAGGGCTTCCGCCTCGATCGGATCACCCAACCGGGTACCCGTCCCGTGACCCTCCACCACCTGCACGTCGTTGACCGACAGGCCCGCCACCGCCAACGCCCGACGGATCACCCGCTCCTGCGACGGACCACTCGGCGCCGTCAAACCATTCGACGCACCATCCGAATTCACCGCACTGCCCCGCACCACCGCCAACACCCGGTGACCGTGGCGGCGGGCGTCGGAGAGGCGTTCCAGCAGCAGCAGGCCCACGCCCTCACCCCAGCCGACGCCGTCGGCAGTGTCGGCGAACGCCTTGCACCGGCCGTCCGGTGCCAGGCCACGCTGCCGGGCGAACTCCACCAGCAGGTCGGCGGTGGGCATCACCGTCACGCCCCCGGCGAGCGCCAGCGAGCACTCCCCGGCACGCAGCGCCGACGCCGCCAGGTGCAGGGCGACAAGCGACGACGAGCAGGCGGTGTCGAGGGTGACCGCGGGCCCGGTGAAGCCGAACTGGTAGGCGATCCGGCCGGAGACGATACTGCCGGCGCTGCCGCTGATCAGGAGCCCTTCGAGTTCGTCGGGCACGTCCTGACCGCCGAAGGCGTAGTTCTGGTACATGGTGCCGACGAACACGCCGGTGGGGCTGCCGGCGAGCGAACCCGGGTCGATGCGGGCGTGTTCGATCGCCTCCCACGAGGTTTCCAGCAGCAGCCGCTGCTGCGGGTCCATCGCCAACGCCTCCCGGGGGGAGATGCCGAAGAAGTCGGCGTCGAAGTCGGCGACGTCCGCGAGGAAGGCACCACCGGTGGCGTACGTGGTGCCGGGGTGGTCCGGGTCGGGGTGGTAAAGCCCGGCGAGATCCCAGCCCCGGTCGGTCGGGAACCCACCGACCGCGTCGACCCCCTCGGCGACCACCCGCCACAGGTCGTCCGGGCCGCGTACCCCGCCGGGCAGCCGGCAGGCCATTCCGACGATCGCCACCGGCTCGCTGATCCGGCTCTCCAACTGGGCGACGCGGGCCCGTGACCGGCGCAGGTCGGTGGTGGCCTTGCGCAGGTACTCCACGAGCTTGGCGCTGTCCTCGGCCATCACAGCTCCGTTCCCTGGTCGATGATGTCGTAGAGGCGGTCCACCGGGATCGTGTCCAGGTCGTCGGTGTCCGGGTCGCCGTAGTCGGCGGGTGGACGCAGTTCGATCAGGAGGCGTTCCAGCCGGTCGACCACCTCGTCGCCGCCCGCGTCCCCGGTGCGCAGCGCGGCCTCCAGCCGGTCGAGGGCGGCCATCGCCGAACCGTCCTCCCGCTCCTGGTCCGGCCAGCGCAGCCCGCAGACGAAGTCGGTGAGCGCGGCGGGGGTGGGATGGTCGAACACCACCCCGGCCGGCAGCGGCACACCGGCGGCGGTGCTGACCGCGTTGCGGAGCTGGGTGGCGGCCAGCGAGTCCACCCCCAGGTCGGCGAAGCGGCGGCCCGGGTCGACCTCGGTCGGGTCGGCGTGGCCGAGCACCTTCGCCGCCTGGGCGGTGACGAGGTCCAGCACCGCCTCGCGGCGGTCGGCCGGAGCGAGCGCGGCGAGCCGGTCGGCGGCCGGTCGCTGCTCCCCCGGCGTACGACGGGGGGTGCGGACCAGGGCGCGCAGCACGGGCGGCGGCATGTCGATCGCCCGCAGCGCGGCCGGGTCGAGCCGGACCGGCGCCTGCACGGCCCGGTCGTGGGCCAGCGCCAGGTCGAACAGCGCCCTGCCCTCGGCCTCGGTCATCGGCACCACACCGGTCCGGGCGACGCGTTCCCGGTCGTGCGCGTCCAGAGTGCCGATCATGCCGCTGTCCTGCGCCCACAGTCCCCAGGCCAGCGACACGGCGGGCAGGCCGAGGTGGCGGCGCAGCCGGGCCAGCGCGTCCAGCCCGGAGTTGCCCGCCGCGTAGTTGGCCTGGGCGGGCGGGCCGAGCAGCCCGGAGATCGACGAATACAGCACGAACGCGTCGAGGTCGAGATCCCGGGTCAGCTCGTGCAGGTGCCAAGCGGCGTCGACCTTCGGGGCCAGCACCCCGTCCAGCCGTTCCGGGGTCAGCGCGGGCAGCACACCGTCGTCGAGCACCCCGGCGGTGTGGATCACGGCGCGTAGCGGGTGGGCCGGGTCGGTCCCGGCGAGGAGTTCCGCGAGGGCGTCCCGGTCCGTCACGTCGCAGGCGGCCACGGTGACGTCCTGTGCGCCCAGGTCGAGCAGTTCCGCGCGGAGTTCCGCCGCGCCCGGGGCCGCCGGCCCGCGCCGACTGACCAGCAGCAGGCGGCGTACGCCATGGGTGGTGACCAGGTGCCGGGCGGCGAGCGCCCCCAGCCCACCGGTGCCGCCGGTGACGAGCACCGGTCCGGCCCACCGGCGGGACGTCGGGGCGGCACCCCGGCTGCGGACGAGCGTCGGGGTGGTCACCACACCGCCGGTCGCGGTGAGTTCGGTGGTGCCGGCTAGCAGGGCGTCCGGGAACGCCCGCGCCGAGCGGCGGTCCCCGTCGAGGGTGACCAGGCCGAACCGGTCCGGGTACTCGCTGATCGCCGAGCGGACCAGCCCCCAGGCGGTGGCCAGCACGACGTCCCGGTCCACCCCGGAGGCGACGAACACCAGGCGGCACGGGGCGAGTGCCCCGTCGCGGAGCCAGTGCTGGGACAGCTTCAGCACCCGTTGCGCCACCGTGTGCGCGTCCGCCGCCGGGTCCCCGGTGTCCGGGTAGGTCAGCGGGTGGAGCAGCACGTCCGGCCGGCCGGCCGCCGAGTCGAGCAGTTCGGCGAGGGTACGGTGCCGGCGCAGGCCGTCCAGCCCGTCGAGCAGCCCGAGTTCGTCGTCACCGAGCACCGCCCAGTCACCCGGCACACCGCCCGTCTCCCGCGTCGGGACGCGCCGGTCCTCCAGGTGGAACAGGGCGTCGCCGACGGACGGGCCGGCGTCGCCGCCGAGTTCGAGTTCGGCTTCCGTGGTGACGGTGCCGTCGTGGTCGACCAGGGCGATCCGGACGTGCCCGGTGTCGTGGTGCGCGATCTCGACGTCCACGGCAGGGTCGGCCCGGTGCACGGTCAGGTTCGTCCAGCGGACGGGCCGGGCGGGGGCGAGGTCGTCGAGTGCGGAGCGGAGCACGGCGGTGGGCAGTGCGCCGCCGTCGCCGGGTTCGGCGGAGAGCTGCCCGGTCGCGTGTTCGACCCAGGTGCCGTTGGGGCGGGAGGCGATGGTGAAGCCGACGCCGTCCACGGTGACCCGCAGTGGGCCGGGGTGCTCGGGCGGCACCTCGGGGACGAGTTCGGCGACGCCGGTGACGCCCGCGTGACGGGCCGCCGCCAGCGCCGCCTCCGCCAGGACGACGTGCGGCCCGGCCTCGGCCAGCGCCGACGCGGTCAGTACGCCGGCGAGGACGAACGAGTCGTCGGACAGCTCCACGGCCGCGCCCAGCAGCGGGTGTTCCACCGGGTCGAGGCCGACGCCCGCCACGTCCGTACGGGATGCCGGCGTCAGCCAGTACCGCTGCCGTTGGAACGGGTACGTCGGCAGGTCGACGACCTTCCCCCCGCCGTAGTACGCCCGCCAGTCCACGTCGTGGCCGCGTACCCACACCTGCGCCAACCCCGTCACCGCGCTGACCGCCTCGTCGGCTCCCGGCCGGAGCATCGGGATACCGTCGGCCAGCAGGGACGACAGACCACCATCCGGGCTGAGTTCCCACCAAGAGCGGGGACCAGCCGCCTCGATCGCCTCGTGGAACCGCACCGGCTCACGCACCTGCCGCACCCAATACCCCGGATCCGCAAGATCCTCGACCGTTCCGGTGACGGTCGACACCACCGGAATCCGCGCCGGCCGGAAGGACAGGCCCTCCACCACCGTGCGGAACTCGTCGAGCATCGGCTCCATCAACGGCGAATGGAACGCGTGACTCACCGACAACCGCCGCTGCCGCACCCCCAACGCGGTCGCTACCGTCTCCGCCACGTGCAGGGTCTCCCGCTCCGGACCGGCGATCACCACCGCCGACGGACCATTCACCGCCGCAACAACCACGCCACCAGACAGATACGGCTCCACCGCCCCCACCGAGGCCCGCAACGACACCATCGCTCCCCCGGCGGGTAGCGCCGCCATCAGACGAGCCCGCGCCGACACCAACACCACCGCGTCCGACAGGGACAACACCCCCGACACATGCGCGGCGGCGATCTCCCCGATCGAATGACCCACCAGAACCGCAGGGCGTACACCCCACGACTCGACCAGCCGGAACAGCGCCACCTCCACCGCGAACAACGCCCGCTGCGCAACCCCCGTCCCATCCAGACCCACACCAGAGCCGATCGCCTCATGGACATCCGGCCCCAACAGGCCACACACCTCGTCGAACACCGACGCGAACACCGGAAACGCCCGATACAGACCCGAGCCCATCCCCACCCGCTGACCACCCTGACCCCCGAACACCAGACCCAACCCACCCGACGCCAACGCCCGCACCCCAGATGCAAGCGACGCCCCATCCGCGACCACCACACCGTCGAGCAGCACCGCCCGCTCGTCGAACACCGACCGCGTCGACGCCAACGACCACCCCACATCCACCCCCGACACCCCGCCAACGACTGTCGACTCCGGCGGATCACCGCCGACCCCGTCAACGGCGGTCGGCATCGACGGACCGCCGTCCGCCCCCGTCCCGGGTCCCGAACCGACCGTCAACGCGCCGAGCTGCCCGACCAACTCCCGCACCCCGGCGGCGGTCCGCGCCGACACCGGCCACGGCGTCACCCCCACCGGGATCGGTGACCCCGTCACCACCGCGTCCGCCTCCACCGGCGGTGGCTCCTCCACGATCACGTGCGCGTTCGTCCCACTGATTCCGAACGACGACACCCCCGCCCGCCGACGACCACCGTCAGCCACCGTCCACTGCCGGGACTCCCGCAGCACCTCCACCGCACCCGACGACCAGTCCACGAACCCCGACGGCTCGGCCACGTGCAGCGACCCCGGCACCGTCGCGTGCCGCATCGCCAGCACCATCTTGATCACCCCGGCGGCACCCGCCGCGTGCTGCGTGTGGCCGAGGTTCGACTTCACCGACCCCAACCACAACGGCTCCGACCGACCCTGCCCGTACGTCGCCAACAGCGCCTCCGCCTCGATCGGGTCACCCAACCGGGTGCCGGTGCCGTGGCCCTCCACCACCTGCACGTCGGACACCGACAGGCCCGCCACCGCCAGCGCCTGGCGGATCACCCGTTCCTGGGACGGGCCACTCGGCGCGGTCAGGCCGTTCGACGCGCCGTCGGAGTTCACCGCGCTGCCACGCACCACCGCGAGCACCGGGTGGCCGTGGCGGCGGGCGTCGGAGAGGCGTTCCACCAGCAGCATCCCGGCGCCCTCGGCCCATCCCGTGCCGTCCGCGTCGGCCGAGAACGCCTTGCACCGGCCGTCCGGCGACAGCCCGCCCTGCCGGCTGAACTCGACGAACAGGGTCGGGGTGGACATCAGCAGCGCACCACCGGCGAGGGCGAGATCGCACTCCCCGGCGCGCAGGGCGTTCGCCGCCAGGTGCAGGGCCACCAGCGACGACGAGCACGCCGTGTCCAGGGTGAGGACCGGGCCGACCAGGCCGAGGTGGTACGCGAGCCGGCCGGACGCGACGCTGTTGGCGCTGCCGGTGAGCAGTTGCCCCTCGAACTCGGGCACGGTGGCGAGCAGCGAGCCGTGGTCCTGGCTGCTGACCCCGACGAAGACACCGGTCCGCGAGCCCCGGGCGGCGAGCGGGGGGATCCCGGCCCGCTCGAACGCCTCCCACGAGGTTTCCAGCAGCAGCCGCTGCTGCGGGTCCATCGCCAACGCCTCCCGGGGTGAGATGCCGAACAGGGCCGGGTCGAAGTCGGCGATCCCGTCGACGAAGCCACCCTGGGTGGCGTACGTGGTGCCGGGGTGGTCCGGGTCGGGGTGGTAGAGGTGGTCCAGGTCCCAGCCCCGGTCGGTCGGGAAGTCACCGATCGCGTCGGTGCCCTCGGCGACCACCCGCCACAGGTCCTCGGGGCTGCGTACCCCGCCGGGCAGCCGGCAGGCCATCCCGACGATGACGACGGGGTCGTCGTGGGTACGGATCGGGGTGGCGACCGGGGCGGGAGCGGGGGCACCGGCGATCTTCGTGGTCAGCCAGGTGGCGACCGCCGACGGGGTGGGATGGTCGAACACCAACCCGGCGGGCAGGCGCAGCCCGGTCGCCGTCGCCAGCGCGTTGCGCAGTTCCACGGCGGTCAACGAGTCGAAGCCCAGCTCGGTGAAGGGCCGGTCGGCGGGGACCGCGTCGACGCCGGAGTGACCGAGGACGCCCGCGACGCGTTCCCGTACCACCTGGAGCAGGGTGGCGGTGAGTTCCGCGCCGTGCTGCCCGGCGAAGACCGCGGTGGGGTCGGCCGCCGCCACGGCCCGCCGGGCCGGGCGACGGACCAGCCCCCGCAGCACCGCCGGCGGCTCACCGGTGATCCTCGGCAGGTCCATCCGCATCGGTACGAGGTGCGGGTGGCCGGTCGCGGCGGCCAGGTTGACCGCCGTGTCGAACAGGGCCATCCCCTCCGCCCGGTCCAGCGGGGTCATGCCGGCCCGGGTGATCCGGTCCCGGTCGGCGGTGGTGAGGGCGGCGGTGATGCCGCCGTCCTGTTGCCACAGTCCCCAGCCGAGCGACAGCGCGGGCAGCCCCCGGGCCCGGCGGTGGGCGGCGAGCGCGTCGAGGAACGCGTTGGCGGCGGCGTAGTTGGCCTGCCCGGGGCCGCCGAACACGGCGGCCGACGAGGAGTAGAGGACGAACGCGTCCAGGTTCCGGTCCGCGGTCAGCTCGTGCAGGTGGGAGGCGGCGTCCACCTTGGGGCGGAGCACCCGGGCGAGCTGCTCGTCGGTGAGTGCGCCGACGACCGCGTCGTCGAGCACCCCGGCGGTGTGCACCACCGAACGGACGGGATGGCTGTCGAGCAGCCGGGCCAGGTCGTCCCGGTCGGCCACGTCGATGGCGGCGACGCTGACGGTGACACCGAGGCCGGTCAGCTCGGCCACCAGTTCGCCCGTGCCCGGTGCTCCGACGCCCCGGCGGCTGGCCAGCACGAGTTCGCGTACGCCATGGGTGGTCACCAGGTGGCGGGCGACCAGCGCGCCCAGCCCGCCGGTGCCGCCGGTGACCAGCACCGGGCCGGGGAGGCGCACGGGTCGGGCCGTCGGGGTGGCGACCCGGGCCAGCCGGGCGGCGGTCCAGGTGCCGGCCCGGACGCTCACCTCCGGTTCGTCACCGGCGGCGAGCCCGGCCGCGACGGTGGGGACGGTGGCCGGGTCGTCGGTGTCGACCAGGACGAGCCGTCCGGGGTTCTCGGTCTGGGTGCTGCGCAGCAGCCCCCAGGCGGCGGCCAGGGCGGGATCGTCGGCGACGCGTTCACCGGCCACGACCACCCGGGTGTCGGCGTACGCGTCGGTCAGCAGGGTACGGACCAGGGCGAGGGCGGCGGCGACGGCGGCGTGGGTACGGCCGGCGAGGTCGGGGTGGCCGGGGTCGACGGTCAGGTGGTGGCAGGCCACCGGGGCGGGGCCCGCGTCGAAGGCCGGAGCGGGGGCGGCGACGGGCGGGGCCGCCACCGGCACGGCCACCCGCTCGTAGAGGTGTTCCTGGTGGGGCCGCCCGGCGGACCGCAGCGCCTCGGCGGAGACGGGGCGGGACAGCAGCCCTCCGACGGTGACCACCGGCGCACCGGACTCGTCGTAGCCGGTCAGGGTGAGGCTGCCGGTCGACTGTTCCCGCAGCCGTACCCGCAGGGTGGTCGCGCCGCCACGGTGCACCTGCACGTCACTCCAGGAGAACGGCAGGCCACCGGGGCGGGTGTCGTCGAGTACGCCACGCAGCAGCGGGTGCAGGCAGGCGTCGAGCAGGGCGGGGTGCAGCACGAACGCGTCGGCGTCGGCGTGCCGGTCGGCGGGCAGGCCCACCTCGGCGAGGATCTCGTCGCCGAGGTGCCACAGCCGGCGCAGGCCACGGAACGCCGGGCCGTACCGGTGGCCGTCCTCGGCCAGGCGGGGGTAGGCGTGTGTGACGTCGACCTCGCGGCTGCCGGGTGGCGGCCAGGTCTCCTGCCCGGTGGGGGTGGTGGGGGGCGCGGCGGTCAACAGCCCCTCCGCGTGGGTGGTCCAGGCGGGGTCCTCGCCGCCGGTGGTGTGCGGGCGTGAGTGGACGGTCACCGGTCGTCTGCCGTCGGGGTCGGGCGCGCTGACGGCCACCTGGATCTCCACCGGTTCATCGGTGAGCACCAGCGGCTCGGCGATGGTCAGCTCGTCGACGACGCTGACGCCGAGGTGGTCGCCCGCGCGCAGGACGAGGTCCACGAAGGCCGTCCCGGGCAGGAGCACGGTGTCGAGCAGCGCATGGTCGGCCAACCACGGATGGGTACGCAGGGACACCCGTCCGGTGAGCAGCACGCCGTCACCGGCGGCCAGTTCGACAGTCGCGCCGAGCAGCGGGTGCCCGGCGGAGCGTAGGCCGGCGCTGGTCACGTCGCCCCGCCCGGCCCCGGCGTCGAGCCAGTACCGCTGGTGTTGGAACGGGTACGTCGGCAGGTCGACGACCTTCCCCCCGCCGTAGTACGCCCGCCAGTCCACGTCGTGGCCGCGTACCCACACCTGCGCCAACCCCGTCACCGCGCTGACCGCCTCGTCGGCTCCCGGCCGGAGCATCGGGATACCGTCGGCCAGCAGGGACGACAGACCACCATCCGGGCTGAGTTCCCACCAAGAGCGGGGACCAGCCGCCTCGATCGCCTCGTGGAACCGCACCGGCTCACGCACCTGCCGCACCCAATACCCCGGATCCGCAAGATCCTCGACCGTTCCGGTGACGGTCGACACCACCGGAATCCGCGCCGGCCGGAAGGACAGGCCCTCCACCACCGTGCGGAACTCGTCGAGCATCGGCTCCATCAACGGCGAATGGAACGCATGACTCACCGACAACCGCCGCTGCCGCACACCCAACGCGGTCGCCACCGCATCTGCCGCTCGCAAGGTCTGCTGTTCCGGGCCGGCGATCACCACCGCCGACGGACCATTCACCGCCGCAACAACCACGTCGTCGGACAGAAACGGTTGCACCGCATCAGCGGAGGCCCGCAGCGACACCATCGCCCCACCCACCGGCAGCCCCGCCATCAAACGGGCCCGCGCCGACACCAACGTTGCGGCATCCGCAAGGGACAACACCCCCGACACCTGCGCCGCCGCGATCTCCCCAATCGAATGACCCACCAAAACCGCAGGCCGCACACCCCACGACTCCACCAGCCGGAACAGCGCCACCTCCACCGCGAACAACGCCCGCTGCGCCACACCCGTGTCGTCCAAACCCACCCCGGAGGTCACCGCCTCCCGCACCTCCCCACCCAACAGCGCGCACACCTCGTCGAACACCGACGCGAACACCGGAAACGCCCCACACAACCCCACACCCATCCCCACCCGCTGACCACCCTGACCCCCGAACACCAGACCCAGGCCGGAGGCCACCACCCGGGAGTCGACGTCCGTCCCGGCCGGGGACGACGGTTCGGCGTCGCCTGCCGGTGGGACCGCCGCCGACCAGCGGAGTTCCGGGGGCACCGAGGCCGAGTCCGCGACGACGTCGCCGTCGAGCAGCACGGCGCGGTCGTCGAACACCGTCCGGGTCGACGCCAGGGACCAACCCACGTCGGCCGCCGGCACCGTCGGGTCGGCGGCGGCGCTCCACGGGCGGAGCCGCTCGACCAGGTCCCGTACCCCGGCGGTCGTCCGCGCCGACACCGGCCACGGCGTCACCGGTACGGCGTCGGACTCGCCTGTGGCCCCGGCCGACGGGCCCGCTTCGGCGGGTGACCCGTCGGGCGACGGGTCCGTCACGGCGGGCGGTTCCTCCAGGATGACGTGCGCGTTGGTGCCACTGATCCCGAACGACGACACCCCCGCCCGCCGCCGGCCCTCCGCCGTCCACGGCCTCGACCCGGTCACCACCTGCACCGCACCCGACGACCAGTCCACGAACCCCGACGGCTCGGCCACGTGCAGCGACCCCGGCACCACCCCCGCCCGCATCGCCGACACCATCTTGATCACCCCGGCGACACCCGCCGCCGCCTGCGCATGACCGATGTTCGACTTCACCGACCCCAACCACAACGGCACCGACCGACCCTGCCCGTACGTCGCCAACAACGCCTGCGCCTCGATCGGGTCACCCAACCGGGTGCCGGTGCCGTGACCCTCCACCACCTGCACGTCCGTCGGGGTCAGGCCGGCGGATTCGAGGGCCTGCCGGATGACGGCGCGTTGGGCGGGGCCGTTGGGTGCGGTGAGCCCGTTCGACGGACCGTCCTGGTTGATCGCGGAACCCCGGACGACGGCGAGCACCGGGTGGCCGTGACGGCGGGCGTCGGAGAGCTTCTCCAACAGCAGCATGCCGGCGCCCTCGGCCCAGCCGACCCCGTCGGCGGCGGCCGAGTACGACTTGGCCCGGCCGTCCGGGGCCAGCCCCCGCTGCCGGCTGAACTCGACGAACGTGCCGGGGCTCGCCATCACGGTGACGCCACCGGCGAGGGCCAGCGTGCACTCCCCGGCGCGCAGCGACCGGGCGGCGAGGTGCAGGGCGACCAGGGACGACGAGCAGGCGGTGTCGACGGTGACGGCGGGACCGGTCAGGCCGAAGGTGTAGGCGATCCGGCCGGAGGCGACACTGCCGGCGCTGCCGGTCAGCAGGTAGCCCTCGAACTCCTCGGGGACGTCGCGGACCCGCAGGCCGTAGTCGCCGTACATGATGCCGGTGAACACCCCGACCGGGGTACGCCGCACCGAGGCGGGGAGGATGCCGGCCCGTTCGAACGCCTCCCAGGTGATCTCCAGCAGGAGCCGCTGCTGCGGGTCGACGCCGAGCGCCTCCCGGGGGCTCATCCCGAAGAAGGCGGGGTCGAAGTCGGCGGCGTCGTGCAGGAAGCCACCCTCGTGGGCGTAGCTGTGGCCGGCCCGTTCCGGGTCGGGATCGTAGAGGTCCGCCGGCCAGCCCCGGTCGGTGGGGAAGTCGGAGATGGCGTCCCGGCCCTCGGCGACCAGGTCCCACAGGTCCTCCGGGGAGCCGACCCCACCCGGGTAGCGGCAGGCCATCCCGACGATGGCGATGGGTTCCCGGTCCCGTTCGGTCAGCTCGGTCAGCCGCTGCCGGGCCTTGTACAGGTCGGCGCTGACCTTCTTGAAGTATCCGAGCAGCTTCTCGTCGGCCATGTCGGTCTCTTCCGCCCTTGGTCGTCAGATGGGGTCGGTCGGTGTGCCCGTCGGGTCATTCCAGGGAGATGCCGAGTTCGCGGTCGACGAAGGCGTAGACCTCCTCCGCCGAGGCGTCGGCGAGTTCCGCGTCGACGTTCTCCCCCGCTGCGGCGGGCTCGTCGAGCAGGGCGAGGATGTCCTTGAGCCGGGCCCGCGCCGCCGCCCGTGCCGTCGCGGCGAGATCCGCGGCGAGCACCTCGGCGTGCAACCGGTCCAGCCCGCCGAGCACCGCCGGGCCGGTGTCCCCGGCCCCGTCGGCGAACCGTTCCGCCAGGTAGGCGGCCAGTTCGGCCGGGGTGGGGTGGTCGAAGACGAGGGTGGCGGGCAGCCGCAGCCCGGTCGCCGTGCCGAGCCGGTTGCGCAGGTCCACGGCGGTCAGCGAGTCGTAGCCGAGGTCCCGGAACTGCCGGCCCGGGTCGACGTCACCGGCGGTGAGCCCGACGACGGCCGCCACCTGGCCGCGTACCAGGTCCAGCAGGACGGGGTCCCGGTCCTGCGGCGGGAGGGCGGCGAGGTCGACGGTCGGGGTGACGGGCACGCCGGTGGACCGGGCGGCGGGGACGAGGCCGCGCAGCACGGCGGGCAGCGCGTCGCCCTGCCCCCGCAACGCCGCCGGGTCGAGGCGCAGCGGAAACACCCAGGCCCGGGGCTGGGCCAAGGCGACGTCCAGCAGGTCGAGGCCGTCGGTGACGGGGATGGCGGCCACACCGGAGCGGGCCATCCGGCGGAAGTCGGCCTCGGTGAGGTGCCCGGTGATGCCGCCGACGCCCTCCCACAGCCCCCAGGACAGGGTGGTCGCGGTCAGCCCCCGGGCGCGACGGTGGTGGACCATCGCGTCGAGGAACGCGTTCGCGGCGGCGTAGTTGCCCTGCCCGGGCGCGCCGAAGACCGACGCGGCGGAGGAGAACAGCACGAACGCCGACAGGTTCCGCCCGGCGGTCAGCTCGTGCAGGTGCCACGCCGCGTCGACCTTGGGCCGTAGCACGGCGTCGACCCGGTCCGGGGTGAGCGAGCCGAGCACGCCGTCGTCGGAGACTCCGGCCAGGTGCACCACGGCGGTCAGCGGGTGCTCGTCGGGGATGCCGGCGAGCAGCGCGGCGACGGCGTCCCGGTCGGCGGTGTCGCAGCCGACGACGGTGGCCTCCGCGCCGAGTTCGGCCAGTTCGGCGACGAGTTTCCCGACGCCGTCGGTGTCGGGTCCCCGGCGGCTGGTCAGCAGCAGCCGGGTCACGCCGTACCGGCGGACCAGGTGCCGGGCCAGGGCCGCGCCGATGCCGCCGGTACCGCCGGTGAGCAGCACGGTGCCGGACGGGTCGAGTGTGGTGCCCGGCCCGTCGACGGTCTCCAACCGGACCAGGCGGGGCACCAGCACCCGCTCGCCGCGTACCACGGCCTGGGGTTCGGCGGCGGCGACCACGGCGGGCAGCAACCGGCGGGCGGCGGCGGACCCGTCGAGGTCGACCAGCACGACCCGGCCCGGGTTCTCGGTGGCGGCGGTACGCAGCAGGCCGAGCGCCGCGGCCAGCGGCAGGTCGTGGGGTTCACCGCCGGCGGTCGGCACGGCGTTCGTGGTCAGCACGACGAGGGTACGGTCGTCGTCGGCGGCCAGCCATTCCTGGACCAGACGCAGTGCCCCGGTGGTGGCCGCGTGCGTGCGGGCGACGGTGTCGGTGCCGTCCGGGCCGGTCAGGGTCACCAGCCGGACCGGGCCGTCGGGGCGCTGCCAGGACGGCGGGTCGTCCCCGGCCACGCCGACGGCGACCTCGGTCCAGTCGAGCCGGTACAGCGACTCGTGGTGGGTGGGACGCAGCGCTCCGGCGGACACCGGCCGCCAGTCCAACCGTTCGGCGACGGCCACCGGTTCGCCCGTACCGTCGGCGAGGGTCACCGCCACCGCGGACTCGCCGACCGGGACGAACCGGGCGCGCAGCGCGGTGCCGCCGGGACGGACCACCCGCACCCCGCTCCACGCGAACGGCAGGCTCGGTTCGGCGGCGGTGAGGGAGTCGAGCATGACCGCGTGCAGGGTCGCGTCCAGCAGGGCGGGGTGCAGGGCGTACCCGGCGGCGTCGGGGCGGGCCGGTTCGGGGAGGGCGATCTCGGCGTACACCTCGGTGCCCCGTCGCCAGGCCCGGCGCAGCCCTTGGAAGGTGGGGCCGTACCGGTAGCCGGCGGCGGCGAGCGCCGGGTACGCGGCCGACACGTCGATCTCGGTGGCGTCGCGCGGCGGCCACTGGCGCAGCGCCTCCACCGGGCCGCCGTCGGGGGTGAGCGTGCCGGTGGCGTGGGTGGTCCACCCGGTGCCGCCGGCCGGCCGGGACCGGACGGTGACCGCCCGGCGGCCGTCGTCGGTGGGTGGGGCGACGGTGACCCGCAGGTCGACGGCCCTGCCCGCCGGCAGCACCAGCGGCGCGGCCAGGGTGACGTCGTCGACGCCGGCGCAGTCGACGCGACGGGCGGCGGTGACCGCCAGATCGACGAACGCCGTGCCGGGCAGCAGCACCGTGTCGAGCACGGCGTGGTCGGCGAGCCACGGGTGGGTGGTGGTGGAGATCCGGCCGGCGAGGGTCAGCCCGTCGTCGTCGACGTGTTCGACGAGCGCGCCGACCAGGCCGTGGTCGGTGCCGGTGAGGCCGACGGCGTCGACGCCGCCGGTGGGGCGGGCGGTGAGCCAGTACCGTTCCCGGGCGAACGGGTAGGTGGGCAGGTCGACCACGCGGGCGCCGCTGCCCCGGTAGCAGGCCGCCCAGTCCACCCGGTGCCCCCGGGCGAACACCTCGCCGACGGCGGCGACCAGGGTGGCCGCCTCGTCCCGGTCCCGGCGCATCGTCGCGGTGACCGTGGCGTCCCCGGTCAGCAGGTCGACGGTCAGCGGGGTGAGGGCGGCGTCCGGGCCGACCTCCAGCAGGGTGTCGACGCCGGTGTCGCGCAGCGCGGCGAGCGCGTCGGCGAACCGCACCGGTCGGGACACGTGGGCCACCCAGTGGTCGGGGTCGGTCAGGTCGGCGGGTCGCCCGGTCACCGTGGACACCACCGGAATCCGGGGCGGGTGGAAGGCGAGCCCGCCCACCACGGCGCGGAAGTCGTCGAGCATCGGCGCCATCAGCGGCGAGTGGAACGCGTGGCTGACCGTCAGCCGCCGGCCCGGCACACCGAGGGCGTCGGTCACCGCGGCCACGGCGGACGCGGTGCCGGAGAGCACCAGGGAACGGGGGCCGTTGACGGCGGCGATGCCCACCTCGGTGGTGAGCAGCGGCACCACGTCGGCCTCGGCGGCCCGGACGGCGGCCATCACACCGCCGGACGGCAGCGCGCCCATCAGCCGGCCCCGCGCGGTGACCAGGGTGGCCGCGTCGGCCAGCGACAGCACGCCCGCGACGTGCGCGGCGGCGATCTCCCCGATGGAGTGCCCGGCCAGCACGTCCGGTCGCAGCGACCAGGATTCCAGCAGCCGGAACAGGGCGACCTCGACGGCGAAGATCGCGGGTTGGGTGACGGTGGTGTCGTCGAGGCCGTCGCCGGTGTCGACGAGGTCGACCAACGAGCGGTCCAGGTGCCTGTCGCAGGCGGCGCAGACCTCGGCGAACGCGGCGGCGAAGACGGGGAAGGCGGCCCGTAGTCCCCGGCCCATGCCGACCCGCTGCGCGCCCTGCCCGGTGAACAGGAACCCCAGGTCGCCGGGGCCGGGCGTGACCAGCGGAAGGTCCCCGTCGGCCAGCGCCCGCAGGCCGACGGTGTCGGTGACCACCGCCCGCCGGTGCAGCGGCTGGCGGGTGGCTGCCAGGGAGAACCCGAGGTCGGCCGGGTCGACCCGGTCGGCGACGGTGAGCAGGTCGGCGGCGACGGCGCGCAGGCCGCGTTCGTCCCGCCCGGTCACCACCCACGGGGTGACCGGCGGCGGGGTCGGGGGTGCCGGGTCGGCGGTCGGCGGGGCGGCCTCGACGATCACGTGGGCGTTGGTGCCGCTGGCCCCGAAGGAGGAGATCGCCGCCCGGCGCGGCTCCGGACCGGCCGGCCAGGGGCGCTGCTCGCGGAGCAGCTCCACCGCGCCGCGCCGCCAGTCGACGAACGGGGTGGGTTCGTCGGCGTGCAGCGTGCGGGGCAGTACGCCGTCACGCAGGGCGTGGACGAGTTTGATGATCCCGGCCACCCCGGCGGCGGCCTGGGTGTGGCCGATGTTCGACTTCAGCGAACCCAGCCACAGGGGCCGGTCGGCCGGTCGCCCCTGACCGTAGGTGGCCAGCAGCGCTTCGGCCTCGATCGGGTCGCCGAGCCGGGTGCCGGTGCCGTGCGCCTCCACCAGGTCGACGTCGGTGGCGGCGACACCGGCCGTCCGCAGCGCCTCGGAGATCACGGCCTGCTGGGAGCGGCCGTTCGGCGCGGTGAGGCCGTTCGACGCCCCGTCCTGGTTGACCGCGGACCCCCGGACCACGGCGAGGATCCGGTGGCCGTGGCGGTGCGCGTCGGAGAGTCGCTCGACGAGCAGCATGCCCGCGCCCTCCGCCCAGCCGGTGCCGTCGGCGTCCGCGCCGAACGCCTTGCACCGCCCGTCCGGGGCCAGGCCCCGCTGCCTGCTGAACTCGACGAACGTGCCCGGGGTCGACATCACGGTGACCCCGCCGACCAGCGCCATCGTGCACTCCCCGGCGCGCAGCGCGTGCCCGGCCAGGTGCAGCGCCACCAGCGACGACGAGCAGGCGGTGTCGACGGTCAGCGCCGGGCCGACCAGCCCGAACAGGTAGGCGATCCGGCCGGCGACGACACTCGCCGCGTTGCCTGTCATCAGGTAGCCGTCGACGCCCTCCGGGACGCGGGTCATCGTGGTGGCGTAGTCGTTGCCGTTGCCCCCGGCGAACACCCCGACCCTGGTCCCGCGCAGCGACTCCGGGGTGATCCGGGCGTGTTCGACGGCCTCCCACGCCGTCTCCAGCAGCAGCCGCTGCTGCGGGTCCATGCCCAGCGCCTCCCGGCGGGAGATGCCGAAGAACCCCGGGTCGAACTCGGCCACCCCGGTCAGGAACCCGCCCTGGTCGGTGTAGCTGGTGCCGGGATGGTCAGGGTCCGGGTGGACCAGGTTGGCGAGGTCCCAGCCCCGGTCGGTGGGGAACGACGAGATGGCGTCGACACCGTCGAGCACGAGCCGCCAGAGCTGTTCGGGGGTGCGCACCCCGCCGGGCATCCGGCAGGCCATCCCGATGATCGCCAACGGCTCGTCGGGGGCTGCGACGGTGGTGGGGGCGTCGGCGGGGCGGGTTCCGGCGGCGGCGAGGTGCCCGGCCAGGGAACGGGCGGTGGGGTGGTCGAACACGACGGTGGTGTGCAGGTCCGTCCCGGTGACGGCGGCGAGGCGGTTGCGGATGGTGACCGCCGTCATCGAGTCGATGCCCAGCTCCCCCAGCGGCCGGTCGGCGGTGACCCGGTCGGTGTCCGGGTGCCCCAGGGCGACGGCGATCTCCCGGCGTACCAGGGGCAGCAGGTCGGCCGGGTCGACCTGCCCGGCGGTGGGCTCGGGCGGCGGGCCGACGTACCCGCCGAGCACGCCGCGTACGCCCGGGGGGAGGTCGGCGACGGCGAGGGTGGCCGGGGTGAGGGCGGCGACCACCACGGCGGGTAGCCGACCGCCGACCGCGCGCCGCAGCGCGGCGACGGCGGCGTCGGCCGGTGCGGCGTCCACCCCCGCCACCGGACGGTCGGCCGGGTCGGCCCAGGCCACGACGCTCGCGGTACGGCCCTGCGCGGCCAGCTTACGGGCGGTGTGGACGGCGACCGCGTGCCGCTGTCCCGCCGCCGGCAGGTCGGGCGCGCCGAGGACGCCCGCGAGCGGGGTGAGCAGCACGACGGTGTCCGGCCCGCCGGTGAGGTCGAGGGCGTCGGCGTCGATGCCCGGGTCGGCGTGCACCAGGGCGGTCACCTCCGGTCCGGCCAGTGCGGCGGGCAGGTCGTCCGGGTGCACCCGGCGGACCGTCGCCCGCTCGGCGGTGAGCAGGTCGGTGAGCAGGTCGACACCGGGGCCGTCGCCGGTGACCAGCACCGTGCCGTGTGGCGTCCACTCGGGCCCGCTGACGGGCACCGGGGTGAGTCGACGGGCGCGGGCCCCGCCGGGACGCAGTTCGAGGTGTTCGGTGACCGGGCCGGTGGCGGCGAGGGCGGCCACCAGCAGGGCACCGGTGCGCGGGTCCGGGTCGGCGGGCAGGTCGAGGGTGCCCCGCCAGGTGTCCGGCCACGCCCAGCCCAGGGCCCGGCCCCGGCCGATGGTCGCGGCGTCCCCGGTGATCTGCCACACCGGGCCGGTGCCGGCGGCGAGCACCGGGACCGGGTCGGCGGTGAGGGCGAGGATGCCGGTGACCGGGGTGCTGCCAGGGCCGTCGGCGACCTCGACCCGGGCACCGTGCCCGGTGAGCAGCTCGGCGAACGGACGCGCGTCGATAGTGCCGTCGGTGACGATGCGCCAGTCGCCGTCGAGGGTCGGGGCCGCCGGCAGGTCGATGCTGTGCCAGGTTTCCTGGATCAGGTACGGCTCGTCGCCGCGGCGTACGGCGTCGAGCCAGTACCGCTGGCGTTGGAACGGGTACGTCGGCAGGTCGACGACCCTCCCGCCGCCGTAGTACGCCCGCCAGTCGACCTCGTGCCCCCGCACCCACACCTGCGCCAACCCGGTCACCGCCGACGTCGCCTCGTCGAGGGTCGGGCGGAGCATCGGGATGCCGTCGGCCAGCAGGGACGACAAACCACCGTCCGCGCTCAACTCCCACCACGACCGGGGACCGGCAGCCTCGATCGCGTCGTGGAACCGCACCGGCTCACGCACCTGCCGCACCCAGTAATCCGGGTCCGCCAGATCCCCGACCTGCCCGGTCACCGTAGACACCACCGGAATCTGTGCCGGATGGAACGACAACCCCTCCACCACCGTGCGGAACTCGTCGAGCATCGGCTCCATCAACGGCGAATGAAACGCATGACTCACCGACAACCGCCGCTGTCGCACCCCCAACGCGGTCGCCACCGCCTCCGCCGCTCGCAGCGTCTCCCGCTCCGGACCGGCGATCACCACCGCCGACCGCCCATTCACCGCCGCGATGACCACATCACCCGACAGGAACGGCTCCACCGCCTCCACCGAAGCCCGCAGCGACACCATCGCTCCCCCGGCGGGTAGCGCGGCCATCAGACGGGCCCGCGCCGACACCAACGTCACCGCATCCTCAAGGGACAGCACCCCCGAGACGTGTGCGGCGGCGATCTCCCCGATCGAGTGGCCGACCAGGACCGCCGGGCGGACACCCCACGACTCGACCAGCCGGAACAACGCCACCTCCACCGCAAACAGCGCCCGCTGCGCAACACCCGTCCCCTCCAGACCAACCCCGGACGAGATCGCCTCCCGCACATCCGCACCCAACAGGTCACACACCTCGTCGAACACCGACGCGAACACCGGGAACGCCCGGTACAGACCCGAACCCATCCCCACCCGCTGACCACCCTGCCCCCCGAACACCAGGCCCAGACCGGCGGCTGGGACCGTCACCGGACCATCGCCTGCGGCCAGTTCCCGGATCTCCGGGATCAGCGACGCCGAATCCGCGACAGTCTCACCGTCGAGCAGCACCGCCCGCTCGGCGAACACCGACCGCGTCGACGCCAACGACCACCCCACATCCACCCCCGACACCCCAGCCACCGCCGACGGCAACCGCTCGACCAACTCCCGCACTCCGGCAACCGACCGCGCCGACACCGGCCACGGCGTCACCCCCACCGGCACCGACGAACCCGGCACCACCGCGTCCGGCTCCGGATCGTCCGGCTCCACCGGCGGCGGCTCCTCCACGATCACGTGCGCGTTGGTCCCACTGATCCCGAACGACGACACCCCCGCCCGCCGACGACCCCCCTCAGCCACCACCCACTCCCGCGACCCCCGCAGCACCTCCACCGCACCCGACGACCAGTCCACCAACCCCGACGGCTCACCCACGTGCAACGACCCCGGCATCACCCCGTGCCGCATCGCCAACACCATCTTGATCACCCCGGCGACACCCGCCGCGTGCTGCGTGTGGCCGATGTTCGACTTCACCGACCCCAACCACAACGGCTCCGACCGACCCTGCCCGTACGTCGCCAACAGGGCTTCCGCCTCGATCGGATCACCCAACCGGGTACCGGTGCCGTGACCCTCCACCACCTGCACGTCGGACACCGACACACCCGCCACCGCCAACGCCCGACGAATCACCCGCTCCTGCGACGGACCACTCGGCGCCGTCAAACCATTCGACGCACCATCCGAATTCACCGCACTACCCCGCACCACCGCCAACACCCGGTGACCCTGCCGACGCGCATCCGACAGGCGCTCGACCAGGAGCATGCCGGCGCCCTCGCCCCAGCCGACACCGTCGGCGTCGGCCGAGAACGCCTTGCACCGGCCGTCCGGGGCGATCCCCCGCTGCCGGCTGAACTCGACGAACGTGCCCGGGGTGGACATGACCATCACCCCACCGGCGAGGGCGAGGTCGCTCTCCCCGGTGAGCAGCGAGCGGACCGCCAGATGCAGGGCGACCAGCGACGACGAGCAGGCGGTGTCGATGGTGACCGCCGGGCCGGTGAGCCCGAGCTGGTAGGCGACGCGTCCGGAGGCGACGCTCGCGGTGTTACCGGTGAGCAGGTGACCCTGCACCTCGGGCGGGGCCTCGTGCAGGCGGGGGCCGTAGTCCTGGTCGGTGGCCCCGACGAACACGCCGGTCGGGGTGCCACGCAGCGTCGACGGGTCGATGCCGGCCCGTTCCACCGCCTCCCAGGACAGTTCGAGCAGCAGCCGCTGCTGCGGGTCCATGCCGAGCGCCTCACGGGGTGAGATGCCGAAGAACTCGGCGTCGAAGTCCCCCGCGTCGTGCAGGAAACCACCGGTGCGGGTGTACGTGGTGCCGGGGTGGTCCGGGTCGGGGTGGTAGAGCCGGTCGACGTCCCAGCCCCGGTCGGTGGGCAGCGGGGACGTCACGTCCACCCCGTCGGCGACCACCCGCCACAGGTCCTCCGGGCTGCGTACGCCGCCGGGGAACCGGCAGGCCATGCCCACGATGGCGATCGGCTCGGTGGCGCGTTCCTCCCATTCGCGCAGCCGGCCGCGCGCCTCGCGGGCGTCGGCGATGGCCCGTCGGAGGTACTCGCGCAGTTTGTCCTCGTCCGCCACGTCAGTCCACTCCCAGTCAGGCAGGGTCGGGTGTCAGTTCTGTTCGTCGACGAGCGCGAACAGTTCGTCGTCGGTCGCGGTGTCCAGATCCACGTCGGGAACGGCCGCCGGGGTCGGACCACACATCGCCAGCAGGTCCCGCAGCCGGTCGGCGACGGCACCGGTGGGTCGGTCGGTGAGTTGACGCATCGCCTGTTCCAGCCGGTCCAGTTCGGCCAGGACGCCGGTGGGACTGCCGTCCGGTCGGGGCGGGGCGTCCAGGGTCAACTGGCCGCGCAGGTGGGTGACCAGTTCGGTCAGGGTGGGATGGTCGAAGACCACCCCGGCGGCCAGGCGCAGCCCGGTGGCGGTGCCGAGCCGGTTGCGCAGTTCGAGGGCGGTGAGCGAGTCGAAGCCGAGGTCGCGGAAGGCCCGGTCGGGGTCGACGACGCCGTCGCCGCCGTGGCCGAGCACCGCGGTCACCTGGGCGCGGACCAGGTCGGTCAGGGCGGTCGTCCGGTCCGCCTCGGTGAGCGGGGCGAGCCGGTCGGCGAGGGTGCCGGCCGTCGCCTGGCCGGTGGCGGTCTGCCGGCGGGAGGTCCGGGTGACCAGGCCGCGGAGCAGGGCGGGCAGCGCGTCACCCTGGGCGCGCAGCGCGGGCAGGCCGAGTTTGGTAGGCGCGACCACGGGCAGGCCGGCGGCCAGACTGTCGTCGAGCAGGCTCATCCCCTCCCCTGCCTCCAGGGGGCGCAGCCCTTCGCGGGCCATCCGGGCCAGGTCCGTCTCCGACAGGTGCCCGGTCATGCCGCTGGCCTGCGCCCACAGTCCCCAGGCCAGGGAGACGGCGGGCAGCCCGGCGGCGCGGCGCAGCGCGGCGAGGCCGTCGAGGAAACCGTTGGCGGCGGCGTAGTTGGCTTGTCCCGGGGTGCCCAGCAGCCCGGCGAACGAGGAGAACAGCACGAACGCGGACAGGTCCCGGTGTGCGGTCAGCTCGTGCAGGTGCCAGGCGGCGTCCACCTTGGCCGCCAGGACGGTGTCGAACTGGGCGGTGGTCAGGGCGGTGAACAGCCCGTCGTCGAGGACCCCGGCGGTGTGGAACACGGCGGTCAGCGGGTGCGCGGCGGGGATGTCGGCGAGCAGCGCGGCGAGGGCGTCGCGGTCGGCGACGTCGCAGGCGACCACCCGGGCCCGCGCGCCGAGGTCGGCCAGGTCGGCGACCAGGTCGGCCGCGCCGGGGGCGTCCGGTCCGCGCCGGCTGACCAGCAGCAGTTCGCGTACGCCGTGGGTGGCGGCCAGGTGCCGGGCGGTGAGCCCGCCGAGGGTGCCGGTGGCCCCGGTCACCAGGACGGTGCCCGCCGGGTCCAGCGGCCTCGGCACGGTGAGTACGACCTTGCCGATGGTGCGGGCCTGTTGCAGGGCCCGGAACGCCTCCCGGGCGCGGCGCACGTCCCAGGTGGTGACGGGCAGTGGGGCGAGCACCCCGGCGGCGAAGAGGTCCAGCACCTCGGCGAGGATCGTCCGCAGCCGCTCCGGTTCGGCCCCTTCGGCGTCGGGTGCGGTGACCGCCAGGGCCGTGAGGTCGTACGGCCGGTAGTCGACGGTGGGGTACGCGGCGTGCACCTCGGCGCGGTCCCGGATGTCGGTCTTGCCCATCTCCAGGAAGCGTCCCCCGTCGGCGAGCAGGCCGAGTGAGGCGTCGACGAAGTCGTCGGCAAGCGAGTTGAGCACCACGTCCATCCCTCGTCCGCCGGTGGTGGCGCGGAACGCCGTCGCGAAGTCGAGGGTGCGCGAGTTGGCGATGTGGTCGTCGTCGAGGCCGAGCGCGCGCAGCGTGTCCCACTTGCCGGGGCTGGCGGTGCCGAACACCTCGGCCCCGAGGTGGCGGGCGAGCTGCACGGCGGCGATGCCGACCCCACCGGCGGCGGCGTGGACGAGCACCCGGTCACCGGGGCGGACGCGGCCGAGGTCCACCAGGCCGTAGTAGGCGGTCAGGAACACCACCGGCACGGTGGCCGCGCGGGCGTACGGCCAGTCGTCGGGCATCCGGGCCAGCAGCCGCCGGTCGGCGACGGCGACCGGGGCGAACGCGCCGTCGAAGTAGCCGAACACGCGGTCGCCGGGGGTGAGGTCGGTGACGGCGGACCCGACGGCGAGGACCTCGCCCGCGCCCTCGGCGCCCATCAGCGCGTGCTGCTGCGGGACCAGCCCGAGGGCGATGAGCACGTCGCGGAAGTTCAGGCCACCGGCCCGCACGGCGAGCCGGACCTCGGTGGGGCCGAGTGGCTGCCACACCTGCGGGCAGGGTTCGAAGGCCAGGCTGTCCAGGGTGCCGGGGCGGGTGACGACCATCCGGTGCGCCTCGTCGGTGGGCAGTGGCACCAGGTCGGGCCAGGCGGCGGCGAGCCGGGGCACGGACGCCGTCGCGGCCCGGACCGCCACCTGCGGTTCCCCGCTGGCCAGTACCGGGCCGAGCAGGTCGTCGAGCACCGCGGTGGCGTCGACGTCGAGCAGGACGACCTGGTCGGGGTTCTCGGTCTGGGCGGTGCGCAGCAGACCCCAGACGGCGGCGGCCGGCAGGTCGGTGCCGGTGGGGCCGGCGCCGGTGGTGACCACGACCAGGCGCGCGTCGTCCGGGTGGTCGGCGGCGAGCCAGGTCCGGACGTCGTCGCGGACCCGGCTCAGGGTGGCCCGGATGTCGGCGGGGACGTCCCCGGTGGTGGCCGGGCGGACCACGAGCACCTCGGTGCCGGCCGGGACGGGTGCGGCGGCGGGCAGGTCGAGGGGTGTCCACTCCACCCGGTACAGGGGGTCGCGGGACGGTGCGGGGGCGGCGGCCGGCCGCAGCACGACCGTGTCGAGGACGGCGACGACGGTGCCGCCGGGGTCGGCGGCGACGACCCGCGCGGTGCCGTCCGCCGGGTTGCCCGTCGACAGGTGTACGCGCAGCGCGGTCGCCCCGGTGGCGGTCACCCGCACGCCCGACAGGCTGAACGGCAGACCCGCCGGCCGGTCGCCGACCACCCCCGGCAGCATCGGGTGCAGCGCCGCGTCGAGCAGTGCCGGGTGGACGAGGAACCGGTCGTCGTCGGCGGTGGGGAGCGCCACCTCGGCGTAGACGTCACCGTCGGGTCCGGTCCACGCGGCGCGCAGGCCACGGAACGACGGCCCGTAGTCGTAGCCGTGCGCGGCGAGCCGGTCGTACACGCCGTCCAGGTCGACCGGTTGCGTGCCGGCCGGCGGCCACACCAGCGGGAACGGTGGGGTGTCCGGGGTGGCGGGCGCGACGCTGCCGGTGGCGTGCAGGGTCCACGGGTCGTCCTCGGCGGCCCGGCCGTGCACGGTGACCTGCCGGACGCCGTCGGCCTCCGGCGTGCCGACCCGGACCTGCACCCGCACCGGCGTCCGGTCGGGCACCGCGAGCGGGGCCACCAGGGTCAGTTCGCGCACCTCACCGCAGCCGACCTCGTCACCGGCGCGTAGCGCCAGCTCCACCAGGGCGGTGCCGGGCACCAGGACCGTGCCGGAGAAGACGTGGTCGGCCAGCCAGGGCTGGGTGCGGTGGGACACGCTGCCGGTGAGCAGGACCGTGCCATCGGGCAGGGCGGTCACCGCGCCGAGCAGCGGGTGCGCGGCCGGGTCGAGGCCGGCTCCGGAGACCTCGCCGCGGGGTTGCCGGGTCAGCCAGTACCTGTCGCGTTGGAACGGGTAGGTGGGCAGGTCCACGCTCCGGGCCCCGGGGAACAGCGCGGTGAGGTCCACCGGCACCCCCCAGGTGTAGGCGGTCGCGGCGGCGGTGAGGAACTGGTCGAGGCCGCCCCGGTCGCGGCGCAGCGAGCCGGCGACGCGGGCGTCCGGTGCCGTCTCGGTGAGCCCGACGGCGAGCACGGGGTGCGGGCTGATCTCGACGAAGACGCCGTGCCCGTGGCCGGTCAGTTCGGTGACGGCGTCGTGGAACAGCACGGTGTGCCGCAGGTTGCGGTACCAGTAGTCGGCGTCCATCGGTTCGGTCAGCGGACGGCCGGTGACGGTGGAGTACAGCGGCACCCGGGGCGGCTGCGGTGTCACGTCGGCGAGGAGCGCGGTGAGCGACCCGGCGAGGGGTTCGATGTGCGCGGAGTGGGAGGCGTAGTCCACGTTGACCATGCGGGAGCGGACGTCCTCGGCGGCGAAGCGGGCGTGCAGGTCGGCGAGCGCGTCGGCGTCGCCGGAGACCACGGTGGAGCGTGGCCCGTTGAGCGCGGCGATGGACAGCCGTCCACCATGGCCGGCGAGCCGGTCGGCGACGTCCTCGGCCGGCAGGGCGACGGAGAGCATCCCCCCGCCGCCGGCGATGTCGCGCAGGGCCCGGCTGCGCAGCGCCACCACCCTTGCCCCGTCGTCGAGGGTGAGCGCCCCGGCGACGACGGCGGCGGCGATCTCGCCCTGCGAGTGTCCGACGACGGCGTCGGGTTCCACCCCCAGCGAGCGCCACAGCGCGGCCAACGACACCATCACCGCCCACAGCGCGGGCTGCACCACGTCGACCCGGTCGAGGGCCAGGTCCGGGTCGGTGACGTCGACGTCGAGGTACGGGGCCAGGGCGGTGGCGCAGGCCCGCATCGACGCGGCGAAGACCGGTGACTGTGCCATCAGCGGCGCGGCCATCCCCGTCCACTGGCCGCCCTGGCCGGGGAAGACGAACACGACGCCACCGTGGTCGCCGGCGGTGCCGACCACCAGGGCGGATTCGGCGTCACCGCCCGGTCCGGGCTGCGGGTCGTGGCCGGCGAGGGCGCGCAGGGCGATGGCGTGGTCGGCCAGCACGACCGCACGTTCGGGCAGGTCGGCGCGGGTGGCCGCGAGTGACCAGCCCAGGTCGGCGCTCGGGGCGTTGCCGTCGAGGAGGTCGGCGAGCTGGTCGGCGCGGGCCCGCAGCCCGGCGGCGGTGACGGCGGAGAGCACCAGCGGCACGATGGCCGGTGCGGTGCCGGGGTCGGGCGCGGTGGGCGTCGGCTCCGGTGGGGCGGCCTCGATGACGACGTGCGCGTTGGTGCCGCTGATCCCGAACGAGGAGACGGCGGCGCGGCGTACCCGGCCGGTGTCGGGCCAGTCCCGGGGTTCGGTGAGCAGCCGCACCGCGCCCGCGGACCAGTCCACGAACGGCGACGGCGCGCAGACGTGCAGGGTCGCCGGCAGTGTGCCGTGACGCATCGCCTCGATCATCTTGATGATGCCGCCGACGCCGGCGGCGGCCTGGGTGTGCCCGACGTTGGATTTCAGGGACCCGAGGTAGAGCGGTTCGACCCGGTCGTGGCCGTAGGTGGCCAGGACGGCCTCCGCCTCGATCGGATCGCCGAGGCGGGTGCCGGTGCCGTGCGCCTCCACCGCGTCGACGTCGCCGGGGGTCAGTCCGGCGTCGGCGAGCGCCGCTCGGATCACCGCCCGCTGGGAGCCGCCGTTGGGGGCGGTCAGCCCGTTGGACGCGCCGTCGGAGTTGACGGCGGTCCCGCGCAGCACGGCCAGCACCGGGTGCCCGTACCGGCGGGCGTCGGAGAGCCGTTCCAGCAGCAGCACGCCCACGCCCTCGCCCCAGCCGGTGCCGTCGGCGTCCGCCGAGAAGGACTTGCACCGCCCGTCCGGCGACAGGCCCCGCTGCCTGCTGAACTCGACGAACGTGCCGGGCGTCGACATGACGGTGACCCCACCGGCGAGGGCCAGCGAGCACTCACCGGCGCGCAGCGCCCGGACGGCCAGGTGGGTGGCGACCAGCGACGACGAGCACGCCGTGTCGACGGTGACGGCGGGACCGGTGAGCCCGAGCACGTACGCCAGCCGGCCGCTGAGCACGCTGCCGGTGTTGCCGGTGAGCAGGATGCCCTCCAGATCGCCGGGCATCGCGTCGACCGGCGGCGCGTAGTCGTGGTACATCTGCCCGGCGAACACACCGGTGGTGCTGCCGCGCAGCGAGTACGGGTCGATGCGGGCGCGTTCCACCGCCTCCCACGCCGTCTCCAGCAGCAGCCGCTGCTGGGGGTCCATCGCCAGCGCCTCGCGGGGCGAGATGCCGAAGAACGCCGGGTCGAACTCGTCCGCCCGGTGCAGGAAGCCACCCTCCCGGACGTAGCTGTGCCCGGGGCGGCCCGGGTCGGGGTCGTAGAGGTCCTCCGGCCAGTCGCGGTTGACCGGGAACTCGGAGATCGCGTCCCGCCCCTCGGCCACCAGCCGCCACAGGTCCTGCGGGGAGTCGACCCCGCCGGGGTAGCGGCAGGCCATGCCGATGACGGCGATCGGGTCGTGGGCGTCGGTGACGGTGCCGGTGCCGGTCGCCGGGCCGTCCGGGTCGGTCTCGCCGGTCAGCTCCCGCAGATGGTCGGCGAGCGCCGTGACCGTGGGATGGTCGAACACCACCGTCGCCGACAGCGCCAGCCCGGTGACCGAGACGAGCCGGTTGCGCAGCTCGACGGAGGTGAGCGAGTCGACACCGAGGTCGGTGAGCGCGGCCCGCGCCCCGACCTTCGTCCGGTCGGTGTGACCGAGGACGGCCGCCACCTCGGCACGGACCACCTCCACCAGGTCCCGGTGCGACGGGCCGTCGGTGACCGGCCGGGGGTGGGCGGCCCGGGGGCGGACCAGGCCGCGCCACACGGCGGGCAGGGCGGCCGGGTCGTTCGTCGTGGCCAGCGCGACGGTGTCCAGCAGCATCGGGACCAGTAGCGGGCCGGGCAACCCGAGGGCCCGGTCGAACAGGGCCAGGCCGTCGTCGTGCCGCAGCGGGGCCACCCCGTTACGGGCCATCCGGGCCAGGTCGGCCGTGCCGAGCGTTTCGGCCATGCCACCCTCGGCGGCCCACAGCCCCCAGGCCAGCGAGGTGGCGGGCAGGCCGGCGGCGTGCCGGTGGGCGGCGAGCGCGTCGAGGAAGGCGTTGCCGGCGGCGTAACTGGCCTGGCCGGCCGCGCCGATCTGCTGGGAGATCGACGAGTACAGCACGAACGCGACCAGGTCGAGGTCGGCGGTGAGCCGGTGCAGGTGCCACGCCGCGTCCACCTTGGGCCGCAGCACGGTGTGCAACGCCTGCGGGGTGAGGGTGGCGACGAGACCGTCGTCGAGCACACCGGCCGCGTGCACCACGGCGGTGAGCGGCAGGTCGGCGGGAATCAGGGAGAACGCGGCGGCCAACTGCTCCGGGTCGGCCGCGTCGCCGGCGGCCACGGTCACCACCGCGCCGTACGCCCGCAGTTCGTCGGCGAGTTCGTCGGCGCCGGGGGCGTCCGCACCCCGGCGGCTGAGCAGTAGCAGCCCCCGTACGCCCAGGTCGCGTACCAGGTGGCGGGCGAGTCCGGTGCCGAGCGCGCCACTGGCGCCGGTGATCAGGACGGTGCCGTCGCCGAGGTCGACCGGGGCGCTCGGGGTGTGGTCGTCGCGGCGCAGCCGGGGGACGGTCAGCGCGCCACCGGCGAGGCGTACCTCCGGTTCGTCGAGGGCGGCCACCCGCGCCAGGTCCGCCGCGTCGACCTCGGTGTCGTGGTGCAGGAGGACGAACCGGCCCGGGTGTTCGGTGCGGGCGCAGCGGACGAGCCCGGCGGCGACGGCCAGGGCCGGTGCGTCGTCGGCGACGGTGAAGACCACGGTGGGTCCGTCGTCGGTGGCGAGCGCGGCGTGGATCTCGTCGAGGACGTCCTCGGCGACGGCGTGTGCGGCGGCGGCCTGGTCCGTGCCCCGGGCGGCCAGCGCCACGGCGGTGACCGGGCGGGACGTGCCGGTGGGGGCGGCTGCCGGCACCCAGCCCCGGGTCAGCACCTCACCGCGCCGTACCGCGCCCACCGGCCGCCAGACCAGGGAGGCGACCTCGGCGACCAGCGTGCCGTCGTCGGCCACGGCCGTCATCGACAGCGTCTGCGGCCCCGTCCAGGTGTACGCCACCCGGAGCCGGCGGACGCCGGTGGCGTGCACCTGGACACCGGACCAGGCGAACGGCAACGCGGCCGGGCGGGCGTCGTCGGCCACGCCGGGCAGCGCCGGGTGCAGCGCGCCGTCGAGCAGGGCGGGATGCAGCAGGTACGGCTCCACCGGCTCGCCCGCGTCGAGGGCCACCTCGGCGAACAGACCGTCGGGGGTGCGCCATAGGCGGCGGAGTCCCTGGAACGCCGGGCCGTAGTGGTAGCCGTGTGCGGCGACGGACTCGTAGACCCCGGTCAGGTCCAGTTCCTGCGCGTCGGCCGGCAGCCGGGGGACGGCCGACGCCGGCCGGTCGGGTGTCAGGGTGCCGACGGCGTGCCGGGTCCAGTCGGTCGAGTCGGCCGCGCGGGCGTACACGGTGACGGTGCGGTGGCCGTCGTCCGTCGGCGGCCCGACGGTCACCTGGAGGGTGACGGCGGTGGGGCCGACCGGGAGGGGGGTGAGCAGCGTGAGGTCCTGGACGCGGGGGCAGCCGCATTCGACGCCGGCGCGCAGCGCGGCCTCGAGGAACGCGGTGCCCGGCAGCAGCGTCCGCCCGTCGACGACGTGGTCGGCGAGCCAGCGGTGGCTGCGGGTGGAGACGCGGCCGGTCAGCAGCACTCCCGTGTCGTCGGCGAGGTCGACCGAGGTGGACAGCAGACCGTGCCGGGTGCCGGTGGTCCCGACCGCCGGCTGGTTGTCGAGCCAGTACCGCTGCCGTTGGAACGGGTACGTCGGCAGGTCGACGGTCTTGCCGCCGCCGTAGTACCCCCGCCAGTCGACCTCGTGCCCCCGCACCCACACCTGCGCCAACCCGCTCACCGCCGACCTGGCCTCGTCCACGCCCGGCCGCAGCATCGGGACACCGTCGGCCAACAGAGACGACAAACCACCATCCGCGCTCAACTCCCACCACGAGCGAGGACCAGCCGCCTCGATCGCGTCATGAAACCGCACCGGCTCACGCACCTGCCGCACCCAGTAGTCCGGCTCCCCCAGACCACCGACCTGACCCGTCACCGTCGACACCACCGGGATCTGTGCCGGATGGAACGACAACCCCTCCACCACCGTGCGGAACTCGTCGAGCATCGGCTCCATCAACGGCGAATGAAACGCATGACTCACCGACAACCGCCGCTGCCGCACACCCAACACAGCAGCCACCGCCTCCGCCGCTTCCAAGGTCTGCTGCTCCGGGCCGGCGATCACCACCGCCGACGGACCATTCACCGCCGCAACAACCACGTCGTCGGACAGAAACGGTTGCACCGCATCAGCGGAGGCCCGCAAGGACACCATCACCCCACCCACCGGCAACGCCGCCATCAAACGAGCCCGCGCCGACACCAACGTCACCGCATCCGGCAACGACAACACCCCCGACACATGCGCCGCCGCGATCTCCCCGATCGAATGACCCACCAGAACCGCCGGACGCACACCCCACGACTCGACCAGCCGGAACAGCGCCACCTCCACCGCGAACAACGCCCGCTGCGCCACACCCGTGTCGTCCAAACCCACCCCGGAGGTCACCGCCTCCCGCACCTCCCCACCCAACAGGTCGCACACCTCATCGAAAACCGACGCGAACACCGGAAACGCCCGATACAGACCCGAGCCCATCCCCACCCGCTGACCACCCTGACCCCCGAACACCACACCCAACCCACCCGACGCCAACGCCCGGACCCCCGGAGCCAGCGACGCCCCGTCCGCGATCACCACACCGTCGAGCAGCACCGCCCGCTCGTCGAACACCGACCGCGTCGACGCCAACGACCACCCCACATCCACCGCCGACGAACCACCGACCACCCCCGCCCCGTCACCCGAACCCACAGCCAACCCGCCGAGCCGCCCGACCAACTCCCACACCCCGGCGACCGACCGCGCCGACACCGGCCACGGCGTCACCCTCGACGGCGCGGCCACCACCTCGGCGGACGACCCCACGCCGCCGACCGGCGTACCCACCCCCGGGGTGTGTCCCGACGACACGGGCGAACCGCCGCCGGCCGGCATCTCCGGCTCGTCCGGCGCTTCCTCCACGATCACGTGTGCGTTCGTCCCACTGATCCCGAACGACGACACCCCCGCCCGCCGACGACCCCCCTCAGCCACCACCCACTCCCGCGACTCCCGCACCACCTCCACCGCACCCGACGACCAATCCACCAACCCCGACGGCTCACCCACATGCAACGACCCCGGCACCATCGCGTGCCGCATCGCCAACACCACCTTCATCACCCCAGCAACACCCGCCGCATGCTGCGTATGACCAAGGTTCGACTTCACCGACCCCAACCACAACGGCACCGACCGACCCCGCCCATACGTCGCCAACAACGCCTCCGCCTCGATCGGATCACCCAACCGCGTACCCGTCCCATGACCCTCCACCACCTGCACGTCAGACACCGACACACCCGCCACCGCCAACGCCCGACGAATCACCCGCTCCTGCGACGGACCACTCGGCGCCGTCAAACCATTCGACGCACCATCCGAATTCACCGCACTACCCCGCACCACCGCCAACACCCGGTGACCCTGGCGACGCGCATCCGACAGGCGCTCCAGCACCAGCATCCCGGCGCCCTCGGCCCATCCCGTGCCGTCCGCGTCGGCCGAGAACGCCTTGCACCGGCCGTCCGGCGACAGCCCGCCCTGCCGGCTGAACTCGACGAACATGCCCGGCGTGGACATCACGGTGACGCCCCCGGCCAACGCCAGCGAACACTCGCCGTTGCGCAGCGCCGATGCCGCCAGGTCTACGGCGACCAGCGACGACGAGCAGGCCGTGTCGACCGTCAGTGCCGGCCCGGTGAGCCCGAGGGTGTACGCGATGCGGCCGGAGGCGACGCTGGGGCTGATGCCGGTGAGCAGGTAGCCCTCGGCGTCGGGGTGGGCCTCGTGCATCCGGGGGCCGTAGTCGCCCCCGGTCGCGCCGGCGAAGACGCCGACCCGGCTGTTCCGCAGGGAGGTGGGGGCGATTCCCGCGCGTTCCAGCGCCTCCCAGGAGACCTCCAGCAGCAGCCGTTGCTGTGGATCCATGCCCAGCGCCTCACGGGGTGAGATGCCGAAGAACGCGGCGTCGAAGCCGGCGGCGTCGGCGAGGAACCCGCCCGAGCCGGTGCCGAGCCGGCCGGAGTCGCGCAGCGCCGTCAGGTCCCAACCCCGGTCGTCGGGGAACTCTCCAATGACGTCGGTGCCGCCGACGAGCAGTGTCCACAGGTCTTCCGGTGACGCCACCCCGCCCGGGAAGCGGCAGGCCATCCCGACGATGGCGACGGGTTCGTCCACGACGGTCGCGGTGTCGTCGTCGGCTTCGTCGTCGGGGGCCGGGTCGCTGTCGGCCAGCAGCACGGTGAGCCGTTCGGCGAGCGCGGCGGGGGTGGGATGGTCGAACAGCAGCCCGCTGGGGAGGACCAGACCGGTGGCGGCGGCGAGTTCGTCGCGTAGCTCGACCGCCAGCAGCGAGGTGAAGCCCAGGTCGTGGAACGTGGTGGTGGGCGCGATGACGGCGGGCGCGCGTCCGCCGAGCACCCGGCGGACGAGGACGTCGATCTCGGCGGTGAGGTCGCGGTCGGCAGCCGGCCGGTCGGTCCGGATGGGTTCCGGCCGGGCACCGACCCAGTGCCGGGTGCGTTGGAACGGGTAGGTGGGCAGGTCGACGACGCGGCCCGCCCCGCCGAGCAGGCTGCGCCAGTCCACCCGGTGACCACGGGTCCACACCGTCGCGGCGGCGGTGACGATGCTGGTGGCCTCGTCGTGGTCGACGCGCAGGGTGGGGACGCCGCCGTCGATCAGGGTGGACAGTGAGCCGTCCGGTCCGAGTTCCAGCCAGGTGCCGACGTGGTACGCGGTGCCGGCCCCGGTGACGGCGGCGTGGAAGAGCACCGGTTCGCGTACCTGGCGTACCCAGTGTTCGGGGTCGGTCAGGTCGGCGGGCGCACCGGTCACGGTGGAGACGACGGGCAGGGTGGCCGGCCGGAACGTCACCGTCGACAGGACCCGGCGGAACCGGTCGCACATCGGGTCCATCAGGGGGGAGTGGAAGGCGTGGCTGACCCGCAGGTGCCGTACCCGGGCCCGGGTCGCCGCCGCGATCTCCCCGGTGACCGCGCGCAGCGGCCCGGCGGGTCCGGCGAGCACCGTCGCGTCGGGGCCGTTGACGGCCGCGACGACCACGCCGTCGCGTAGGAACGGGCGTACGACGGAGTCGGCGGCGCGGACGTTCGCCATGGCCCCACCGGCGGGCAGCGCCTGCATCAGTTCGCCGCGTGCGGACACCAGGCGCACCGCGTCCGGCAGGTCGAGCACGCCGGCGACGTGCGCGGCGGCGATCTCGCCGATCGAGTGGCCGACGAGCACGTCGGGGTGGACGCCCCACGACTCCAGCAGCCGGAACAGCGCCACCTCGACGGCGAACAGGGCGGGTTGGGTGGTGCCGGTGGCGTCGAGCCCGTCGCCGGTGCTGATCGCCGTGCGTAGGTCCACCCGGGCCAGCGCGCACACCTCGTCGAAGGCGGCGGCGAAGACCGGGTGGGCCGCGTGCAGGCGCAGTCCCATGCCGACCCGTTGGGCACCCTGACCGGCGAACACGAATCCCAGGGCGGTGTCGCCCGCCTGGCCGGTGAGCACCCGGTCGCCGACCACGACGGCCCGGTGGGTCAGCTCAGCCCGGGTGGTGGCCAGGGACCAGGCCACCGCCGCCGGGTCGGCGTCGCCCTCCCGCAGGCGCGTCACGGCGGCGTCCCGGGCCTGGTCGGACTTCGCGGACACCGGCCAGGCAACGACCGGCACGTCCGGCGTCACCGGGGCGGCCGGCGGCGCGTCGGTGGGGGCCTCGCCGAGGACCACGTGACAGTTCGTCCCGCCCATGCCGAACGAGCTGACCCCCGCCACCAGGGGCCGGTCCGGGCGCGGCCAGGGCGTCGGGTCGGTGACCACCGTCAGGCCGAGCCGGGGCAGGTCGATGTCGGGGTTCGGGGTGGCGAAGTGCAGGCTCGGGGGGAGTTGGCGGTGCCGTACGGCCAGCGCGGTCTTGATCAGTCCGGCGATGCCGGCGGCACCCTCCAGGTGGCCGATGTTGGTCTTTACCGAGCCGACCGCCAGCGGCGCGGCCGGGTCGCCGAGCGCCCGGCCCAGCGCGGCGGCTTCGATCGGGTCGCCGACCCGGGTGCCCGTGCCGTGCAGTTCGACGTACTGGACGTCGGCGGCGGTGGTGCCCGCGCGGCGGTGGGCGGCCCGCAGCGTCGCCTCCTGGGCGGCCGGGTCGGGGGTGGTGGGGGTGCTGCCCGCACCGGCGGAGACCGCGCTGCCCCGGATCACGCAGTAGATCCGGTCGCCGTCGGCGAGCGCCCGGTCGAGCGGTTTGAGCAGGACCGCTCCCCCGCCCTCGCCCCGGGCGTAGCCGTTGGCGCGGGCGTCGAAGGTGTGGCAGCGACCGTCGGGGGACAACCCGCCCCAGTCGTCGGAGATGTGGCTGCTCTCCAGTAGCAGGGCCAGGCTCACCCCGGCGGCGAGCGCGGTCGTCGACTCGCCGCTGCGCAGGCTGGCGCAGGCCAGGTGGACGGCCACCAGCGAGGACGACTGGCCGGTGTCGACGGTGACGCTCGGCCCGTTGGCGCGCAGAAAGTACGACAGCCGGTTGGCGATCATGCTGCGGTGCAGGCCGGTCATCGCGTGGCCGGAGCGCAGCGCGGTGCGGTGGCGGTGTGCCACCTGGGCGTAGTCGTCCCAGGTGGTGCCGACGAACACGCCCAACGGGGTGCCGGCCACGGTGTCGGCGGGCACCCGGCCGTCTTCCAGTGCCTCCCAGCCGAGTTCGAGCAGGAGACGTTGCCTCGGGTCGAGCAGTGCGGCCTCGCGGGCGCCGATGTCGAAGAAGGGCGCGTCGAAGGTGTCGACCTCGGTCAGGAAGGCACCCCAGCGGGCGGCCCCGGTGGCGGCGGGCCAGCGGTCCCGGACGTCCCGCACGGTGCTGCGGCCCGCCACGAGCAATTCCCAGAATCGGGCAGGGTCCGGTGCTTCGGGAAAACGGCACGCGATGCCGGTGATCGCGATGTCCGCCGTGGAATCAGTCGACTCGTATCCGTGCAGGACAGCCACGTATTTCCCCCGGGTTCGACGCGGTGGGCCCAGTGACGCGAAGCGCGTGGGAATTGCAGGTGATCGAGAGAGGTGCTTCGATCCGCTCCGCCAACGACCCGTCCAGAGTCGATCAGTGATCGATTGCCTTCAACCCCTAGATTTCCCCTAGAATCGTCAACTCTCCGTTTAATCGATGTTTATCGGCAACGCATTCTGCTCCCTTTTCGGTCACCTCCCCGCGCTGGACCCGGCCGACCCAGCGCCGCCACCGCAGCGTGCGACGACGGGCGGCAACTGACCGGTCGCCACCTGACGAACCCGGCCGCGCCGGGCGGCGATGCCGATCCAAAAGGGCCGCCGTAGTGCACTTTCCGGCCGGCGCGACTCTGGGCGGCGGCGGGGCCGGCACCCGCCCGGCCACACCGGCGGGGCGGCCGCCGCCACATCGACCACGGGCACCGGAGCACCGATACGCATGCTGATCAGAACCGGACTCGTATTGTTTCGTCATCGGCTGGCCAGTGGCGTACGACACCACGACCCTGCGGCGCGCAATTACCACGCTGGGAAAATGCTCGAAAGTGGATCAGCGGCCACCGACAATGGGGGTGGCGGCGGAAACAAGACCGTTCCCCGGCGGAAACAATTCACCGCGCCGGCGTCGACGCTCCGGGAGAACGCGAACAATCAGAGAGGGAAAGCACGCCACCGGTCGTGGACGCAGCGGACGACCGGCGCGGAAACAGGGCACGCGACCGGCACGACGATCCGACGCGCGCCCGGCCCTCCGCGCAGCAGGACGGGGGCTGCCCCGCGCGGGGCCACGCCCCGGCGAGCAGAACGGGCCAACTCCGGGCGACGAGCGACCGGGTCCGGGGCACGGCAGACGGTCGATCCGAGGAGACCCGGGGTCACGTACCCCACGCGCGGGATACCTCCGGCGGGCCAGCGGCCAGCGGCCAGCGGCCAGCGGCCAGCGGCCAGCGAATCTACCCTCCAGCCATGGGCGGACCGCTGTGCCGTGCCGAATGCCAGAGCCGGGACCAGGAACCAGGCGCGGCGGCGGCCGAGGCGGTGGATGTCGGCGGTGCCGTTGGCCGCGGCCGGCGGTTTCCCAGCCGCAGGCCCGGTAGCCGGGCACTCCGGTCGACCTGCCGCCCTGTCATGCTGCGGCCGCCGCCACCGGCTACCCCTCGCACCGGGGGCCGGTGGCGGAGGCCGCAGCCGGCCCGGGCTTCAGTCCTGTGCCGGCACAGGGGTGGGTCCGTCGTGGACGGTCGACCCCGGTCACGGGACCCCCGGGCCACCCGCCCGGTCGGCTGCCGCGCCCATTGCGGGCAGCCGACCGGGCGGGTTCCGGCCCGCGTCCAGGCGGCCGGGCGGGCGACGCCCCGCGCCGGCTACCACTCGTGCCGGCCCGGACGCGGCGTTCCGGGCCGACGGTCAGGACGCGGTGTGCTCCGCGCCGGAGCTCAGTAGGCGACGGCGAAGTGCGTGCGCGGGTGTGCGCCCTGCTCGGCCTCGTCGAGGACGGCGATGGCGAAGTCGCGGTAGGAGATGCGGCTGGCACCGTCGGCGTCGGCAAGCATGCCGGTGTCGCCCGCGCGGTACGCCCCGGTCCGCTCGCCCTCCGGGTCGAACTCCATCGCCGGCACCACCACCGACCACTCGACCGTCGCCGGCGCCTCCCGCAGCACGTCGAGCGCCGCCGCGTGGGCCTTGGCGAAGTCCTGGAACTGCGCCGGGAAGCCGGGGGTGTCCATGACCCGGACGCCGGGCGCGGCGTCGAGGTAGGCCGACAGGCCGATGGCGACCAGGCGGCCCCCGCCGGTCTCGGCGACGGCGTTGACGAGCGCGCCGGCGGCGGCGGCGAAGAACGTCGCCATGTTGTCCCCGGCACCGGGGGCGACCGCGTTCACCACCGCGCCCGCGCCCTTGACCAGGGCGGCGACCTGCGACTGGTCGGTGACGTCGCCGGCGACCACCTCGACGCCGGAGCCGGAGAGGTCGGCGTACCGGGTGGTGTCCCGGACGACCGCGACGACCTCGTGCCCACGGCTGGCGGCCTCGGCCACGATCGCCCTGCCCGCCTTGCCGCCTGCGCCGAACACTACGATCTTGGTCACTGGTCGTCCCTCTCTCGCGATGCCGATGTTCCGGTTTGCCGCCCACGCGTACGGGCTGTACGGCTGCGAACGGCGCCGGCGTGCCACGGTAACGAGCACCGAGGTTTCTTCCGGGAAACCTCGTTAGGCTGGATCGGTGACGGACTCCACCTCGCGCTTCGATCCGGTCTGCCCGTCCGGCATCGCGCCGATCCACATCGGCGACAAGTGGACGGCGATGGTGATCTCCCTGTTGGCCGAGGGACCGATGCGGTACTCCGACATCCGGGCGCAGATCGGCCCGGTCACGGCGAAGGTGCTGACGGCGGCGCTCCGCGGCCTGGAACGGGACGGCTTCGTCGCCCGGATGGAGCAGCCCGGCCCGCCGCGCAGCGTCCACTATGGCCTGACCGAGCTGGGTCGGACCCTGCTGCCCGCCATCGAGCTGGCCGTCCAGTGGGCGCACGACCACCTCGGCGCGATGCTCGACGCGCAGGAGGCATACGACCGCGAACATGCCCGACAGGGCCGGGTGGAACTGCGCTGATCAGGCATTTCTGCATTGATTCGGGGTGCCGGCCGGATAGCTCAGCGTATCCATTACCGTCGACTCAGGTGATCCAGGACACAATTCCCCTAGGGGAGATCTAGGGGTTCTGGCGAGCGCTTCGACCGTTGGCTGCGGCGAAATTCCCATAGTAAGGTTACGGTCCGTTCGACAGGTGGCGAGCGCATCGCCGCGCGCCCCCATTGACGTTTCTTCGCCGGGCCTCGACGCATCGGGCGCGGTGTCCACCCCACATTCACTCAATTCCAGGGGGAAGCTTGTCCCGGTTGAGCCGTAGGCGGTTGATGTCCGGTGTCGGCACCGTCATCGCCGGCGCAGGTGCGAGCACGCTGATCGGCGACCACGTGGTCGCCGCGCCCGCCCAGGTCGACAGCCTGGCCGGTGGGCAGAAGACTCCCGGGCCGGTGACGATCGGCCCCACCGACCGCCGTTACGCCGACGCCCTCCAGCGCGGGTTCAACCGCCGCTTCGTGGGCAGCCCGGAGGCGGTGCGGATCGTCAGTACCACCAAGCAGGTCGTCGCCGCGGTGCAGGCGGCCGTGACGGCCGGCAAGAAGGTCGTGGTCCGCAGCGGCGGGCACTGCCTGGAGAACTTCGTCGACGACCCGGCGGCGAAGGTCGTTATCGACCTGGTCGAGATGCGCTCGGTCACCTTCGACACCACCCGTAACGCCTTCTGCGTGCAGGGCGGGGTCACCCTCGGCGACCTGTACCGGCGGCTGGACTGGGGGTGGGGCGTCACCGTCCCCGGTGGCTCCTGCCAGAGCGTCGGCATCGGCGGGCACGCCACCGGCGGCGGGTTCGGCATGCTGTCCCGGCAGCACGGCGTCGTCGCCGACTACATCGACGCGGTCGAGGTCGTCATCGTCGACGCGACCGGCACGGCGAAGTCCGTCGTGGCAACCCGGGCCACCGGGGACCCGAACCGCGAGCTGTGGTGGGCACACACCGGCGGCGGGGGCGGCAACTTCGGCATCGTCACCCGGTTCTGGCTGCGCAGCGCCACGGCCACCGGCACCAACCCGAGCACGCTGCTGCCGACGCCGCCCGGTGCGGTCGCCAACACCATCCTCACCTGGAACTGGGCCGACGTGTCCCGGGCGGACTTCGTCCGGATTATGGCCAACTACGGCACCTGGCACGAGCTGAACAGCGCCCCCGGGGCCACCGGCACCAAGCTGTTCTCCGCGCTGACCGCCAACCGCAGCGAGTACGGCCGGCTGTCGGTCGTCGCCCAGGTCGACCCTACGGTCAGCGGCAACAACACGCTGCGCAGCTCCTACGTCAGCGCGATCACCGCGGGCGTCACCGCGACGCCGACGATCCTCGACACCGGCACCCGGCCGTGGCTGACCACCACGCTGAACCTGCCGACCACGGCCGCCGCGTTCGGCATCACCGGCCCACTGCGCTCCAAGAGCAAGGGTGGCCTGCTCAAGCAGCGCTACACCGACGCCCAGGCGGGGCGGGTGTTCGACCGGCTCACGGCGAGCGGCTACACCAACCCGGCGTCCGGCCTGACGCTGCTGTCGTACGGCGGGGCGATCAACGCCACCGCTCCCACCGCGACGGCGACGGCGCACCGCTCGTCGGTGATGGCCGCGTCGTTCACCAGCTACTGGGACGACCCGAGCGCCGACGCGACGAACATCGACTGGCTGCGCGGGCTCTACCGGGACGTGTACGCCGAGACCGGTGGGGTGCCGGCGCCGGACGCCCGCAACGAGGGGTCCTACATCAACTGGCCCGACATCGACTTCCTCGACAGCACCCAGAACACCTCCGGCGTGTCGTGGTCGACGCTGTTCTACGGCGACAACTACCCGCGCCTGCAACTGGCCAAGGCGGCCTACGACCCGCTCAACGTGTTCAGCCACGTCCTGGGCGTGGCGGCTCCGTGACCGGACAGGTCCTGGTGGTCACTGCGGGTGCCGGTGGGATCGGCTCCGCAGTGGCCCACCGCTTCCGGTCCCGGGGTTGGCAAGTGGTGATCGTGGACCGTGACGCCGGGCGGGGGCGCGCGGTGGCCGGCGGGTGCGACGGGCTGTTCGTGCACACCGACGCGACCACCATGGCCGGCTGCCAGGAGTACGTCGAGGCGACCCTGACCCGGCACGGGACACTGGACCTGCTGCACCTCAACGTGGGCGTGCTCGCCGGCACGGCGGTCGGCGACGGGTTCGACCCGCAGGCGTACCAGTCGATGATGCGGACCAACGTCGACTCCGTCGTGTTCGGCGTGCAGGCCGCGTACGCGCCGATGCGGGCGCACGGCGGTGGCGCGGTGCTGGTCACGGCCAGCACCACCGGGGTGCGTCCGTCGCCGGACGCCCTGTACTCGGCGAGCAAGCACGCGGTGGTCGGGCTGGCCCGGTCCCTCGCGGGCCCGCTCGGGCAGGTGAACATCCGGATCAACGCGCTCTGCCCGGGCGCGGTGGACACCCCGATGCTCGCCGACCGGCGCGACGCGCTGGTGCGTGCGGGTGTCGGGTTGGTGACACCGGAGGAGGTGGCCGCCGCCGCCGAGCAGGCGCACACGACGGGACGTACCGGCGAGGCGTGGATCGTCAACGCCGGGCACCCGGTCGCCCCGCATCCGTTCACGGAGGTCGTCATCGCGGGAGAGGAACGGATCTCCCGCTGACGGCCGTACCGCCGGCACGTCCCGGTAAAGATCAGTGCCGGTAAAGATCAGCGGTCGAACAGACAGGAGTGCTTTCATAGGGGCCGGTCACGCAATTCGGAACGACTTGCACGGCAGGGGGACCAATGATAACCGAACCCTTATTCGGCGATTACCCGGAAGAGTTCCCGGGGACGTGGTTGCGGCCCGATGTCGATTCCGCGCGACGGCCGATCAGGCAGGTCGTTGGTTACGACCGGGTGTTCCGGAGAATCGAGGCGAGCCTCGAACCGCTCGCCGGCCACCCCGAGGCACGTGAATCCGACCGGTGGAAGTCGCTGGTGCTGGCCTCCTGCGATTTCCCCGGCGCCCTCGACCGGCTCACCGACCTCTATCCCTGCGGTGAGGCCCGGCACGGCACGTCCCTTGAGGACATGAGCCGCGAGCAGTTGATGACCCTCGGGTTGGTCAACGCGATGACCGCCACCTGGCCCGGCCTGGACCACGTCACCATGGCCCGTGACTACCTGGAGAACCAGGACGCCCAGATCCCCACCGGCGTCGAGTGGCTGGTGAGTTGCGCGATCCGCATCCTGCTGCTGTCCGGGGATCCGAACGCCGCCGCCTGCGCGGCGGCGGCCCGGCAGCGTCTCGGCGGGCAGAACCCGATCGGTTGGCGGGCCCGGCTCACCAGCCTGCACGCCGTCTGCGCGCTGCTCGACGGCGACGTGCAGGGCGGCGTCGAGTGGGGTGAGCAGGCGCTGCGGATGATGCAGCCGAGGCGTTGGGCGCACCGGATCGGTGAGCCGCTGGCCACCGTGGTCCTGGGCAACCTGGCCCTGGGCCGGATCGGCGCGGCGGTGCACCACCTGCGTACCACCCCGTCGGCGTTGATGGACGAGTCCAGCTACAGCCTCTGGTACCGGCACGGCTTCGGGCACTTCTGTCTGGGCACCGGTGACCCACGCGGCGCGGTGACCCGGTTCATGAGCTGCGGGCGGAGCATGGCCGAGTGGGGCATGGCGCTGGAGCACCTCTTCCCGTGGCGGCTGGCGGCGGCGGCCGGCTACCAGATGCTCGGCGAGCAGGACGTCGCCGTACACCTGGTGGATGCGGCGTTGCAGGCCCGCGGCGACGAGATACGGGCCCGGGCCATGCAGACCACGGACAGCGTCGGGGTGGTCTTCGGCGGTGCCCGCGAGGCGATCCTCACGACGCTGGAGCGGTTCTCGTCGAGCCCCGACTTCTTCCTGATCCTGCGCCGGTTGCAGACCGAACCGCTCGACTTCGGACGCGGGGACTACGCTACCGTCACGGTGCTGGAGCGGCGTCCGCCGGCGTTCCTGTCGACGCTCACCGACAGCGAGTTGAAGGTCGCCACACTGGCCGGCCGGGGCAAGCAGAACAAGATGATCGCCCGGGATCTCAGCATCACGATCAGCACGGTGGAGCAGCACCTGACCCATGTGTACAAGAAGCTCGGCATCGGCAACCGCAAGGAACTCCGCCTGATCATGGGCTGACCCACCGCGTCGCCGGGGCGACGCCCTCCCGACCTGATCGCCCTCACCACGGACCCCGGACGCCGGGGCCCACACCTCTAACGGAACCTCATGTCTAGTCACCTCTCCGCACCGGATTCCGCCGGGGCGCAGGAGCACCGGGACCGGCCGACCCGCCGGGCACAGGTCCACGCGGTGGCCGTGCTGCTGGCCACCACGGTCCTCCCGCTGACCATCACCGGGGCGTCGGTCGCGTTGCCCGGCATCCAACACGACCTCCAGACCAGCACCGTCGCCGCGCAGTGGGTGGTCAACGCCTACAACGCGACGTTCGCCGCGTTCCTCGTGCTGGGCGGCGCGGTCACCGACCGGTGGAGCCCCTACCGGGTGTTCCTGTCGGGGGTGGCGGTCTTCGCGGTCGCCTCCGCCGCTTCGGCGTTCGCACCGACGGTGCTGGTGCTGAACCTGACCCGCGCCGTCACGGGCGTCGGCGCGGCGGCCACCGTGACCGGCGGGGTGGCGCTGCTGTCGGTCGTGTTGACCGGCCGGGCGCAGGCCCGCGCCTTCGGCCTGCTGGGCACCCTGCTCGGCGTGGGGTTGGCGTTCGGACCGCAGCTCAGCGGCGTGGCGTTGGAGACGCTGGGGTGGCAGGCCGTGTTCGGGGTACCCGCCGCGGTGGGCGTGCTGGTGATCGGTCTCGCCCTGGCCGCCCGCCCGCCCGCCGCCGCACGCCGGACGTCGGCCCACCCGCCGTTCGACTGGGCCGGGGCGCTGCTGTTCACCGGGGCCTCGCTGATCGGCATCGCGACCCTGGTGGAGGCGCCCCGGCTCGGGGCGACGCATCCGCTGCTGTGGGGCGGGGCGGCCCTGTCCGCCGTGCTGCTGCTGTCGTTCGTCGGTGTGGAGCGTCGGGTGGCGCACCCGGTGACCGACCTGACGCTGCTGCGCAATCCCCGGTACACGGCGATCGCGATCACCGCGGGCACCCTGATGGTGGTGCTGGTGCCGATCCTGGTCTACCTGCCGTCGTACCTGATCAACGTGGTGGGCCTGTCCCCCACCGAGGCGGGCGCCTGGATGCTGGTGCTCACCGCCCCGACGATCGCGTTGCCGCCGGTGGGCGGCATCCTGATCAGGAGCGTCGGGATGACCCCGGTCCTGGTCACGTCGGTGGTGCTCTGCGGGCTCGGCGCGCTAGGGCTGGTGACCCTGTCGCCGGGCAGCACGTTGCCCACCATGGCGCTGCCCCTGCTCGCCATCGGGGCGGGGGCCGGACTGCCCTCCGGTCACATCGACCGGCTCGCCGTCTCCGAGGCGGACGAGAGCCGACGGGGGGCGGCGGCCGGGCTGTTCAACACCATCCGACTCTCCACCGAGAACGTGAGCATCGCGGCGGCCGGGGCGTTCATCGCCGCCGCGAGCCCCGTCGGCCTGCGCGGACGGCACTTCACCGACGCGCTGCACACGGTGGCGCTGGTGCTGGCGGCGGTAGCGATCGCCGTCGCGATGCTGCTCGTGGTCGTCGACCGTCGGGCCCGGGGCGCGGCCCGGGTGGAACACGCCCCGGGCCCAATACGGTCGGCAGTGAACGAGTAGCCCGGGCGGCGGCCGGTGGGCCGTCGCTCAGCCCAGGCTGATCACCGGTCGGGTCAGGGTCTCGTCGGCGTACCCGTCGTCGGAGGCGAGCCACCGGCCGAAGTCCCCGTCCCGGTAGGCCGTCGCGAGGGTCAGCCAGCCCAGGAAGAAGCCGCTACCGCCGCAGGTGACGACACCGCCGTCACCGCCGCACACCACCGTCGGTTCGGTCGTCACCTCGTACCGGTAGGAGTCCTGACCGATCGCCAACCCCCACAGGTTCGGCGTGCGGTGCACCCCGGTCACCTGCTCGACCGGGTAGCCGTCGTCGGGGGTGTCGTCGCCCCAGCGGAACAGGGTGGTCGCGCCCGCGCCGCAGGCCCACTCCCACTCGTCCGGGCTGGTGGTCCGCAGGCCGAGGTCGGTGAGGGCGGCCATCGCCTCGTCGTGGTCGAACTCCTCGACCAGCACCGCGCGGGTCACCCGGCCGGTCGAGTCCAGCTCGACGGTCAGCCCGTCGGCGGAGCTCACCGTGCCCGCCCCGTCGCTCCGGCGGCCGAGGGACGCGACGAGTTCACCGACCCGGGGGTCGTCCGGCGGCACCGGCATCTCGCCGGGTTCGAACGCCTCCACCGCGACCAGCATCGCCGGCAGGTCGACGTCGCGCACGGGCGAGGTCATCGCGTCGAGGTGCTCGGTCAGCGGCGGCAGGCCGTACTCCTCGGCGCTGTCGGCGTAGCTGGCCGCCTGGGCCGCGCCGGGGTGGAACCGGGCCGCGTCGTAGCCGAGCGTCGGCCGACCGCCGGGTACCAGCGCGAACCGCAGCCCGCCCCGGTCGAACACCGCCGTGCGGTGCCGGCGTCCCGCGTAGGTGGTGTCCCGTAGGCCCACCACGGTCAGGTCGTGCCGTGCCGCGATCTCCCGGGCCAGTCGGCCGGCGGCCTCCTCGGACCGGTCGTTCCACTGGTCGACACGGAGTTCGGCGTACGACATCGGGCCAGGATAGGGCCGGACGCGCCGGCACCGACGGGCGGGTTCGGCGTCCGCCGGTGTGCCGGGTGTGGTCAGTAGCCGATCCGGAAGGTGGCGTCCTGCCGGTCGGTGGCCGGTGAGCTGCTGGTGAGCGGGTCGATGCGCAGCAGGTAGTCGTAGTGGCGCAGGTAACGGTCGGGGAAGTTGTACGACCGGAACGACGTCCACGACGAGTCGGCGAGGCCGGCCGTGCGGTAGAACGTGGCGTCGCCCCGGAACGCGCTGGTGCCGTCGTTGGCCGCCAACCGGATCGTGTAGTCGTAGTGGCGCAGGTACCGGTCGGGGTAGTTCACCGAGCGGAACGACACCCCGGCCGGGTCGGCCAGGCCGGGCACCAGGGTCCACAGTTGGTCCTGGTACGGCTCGAACGGGTACGGGTCGATGCGCGCGACGTTGTTGCCGTGCCGCAGGTAGCGGTCGGGGAAGTTGTACGACTTGATCCGGTTCCAGGTGGGCAGCCCCCAGGCGGCGGTGAGCGCGGTCAGCTCGGCCGAGGTCACCGGGGCGATCCCGGGGTGCTTGGAGTTCAGCGGCTGGGTGTACGCCCGGTCGTTGAGCAGGCTCCACGTGCCGCCTGCCACGTTGCTGGTCTGCCAGCAGAAGAACCGGCCGTTGGGGCTCCACGTGTCGCCCCACAGGTACCAGGTGTTCGCGGTGTGGGACTTGACGATCTGCGGGGCCTCGACGCCCCGACCGGGGCTGACGGCGGCGGTGTGGATGCTGAAGCTGCCCGGGTTGAGGGTGGTGGAGCGGGTGCCGAGCAGGGTGCTGTTGGTGTTGTTCTTGAAGTACATGTAGTTGACCCCGTTGACGGTGACGAAGCTGCCGTCGATGGCGTCGTAGCCGGGGTCGAAGAACGTCTGCGGGGCGGAGGCGGTCACGAAGTCGCTGGTGTAGTTCACCATCAGCACGTTGCGGCCGCCGGTGACGGCGGAGTAGACCACGGCGTACTGCCCGCGCCCGGCGTCCCAGTACGCCTCGGGCGCCCAGGCGTGGGTGGCCAGCGAGTGCACCTTGAGCAGCCGGTAGCCGGTGAAGGTGCGCAGGTCGGCCGAGTCCCAGACGTGCAGGTACTGGCTCTGGTAGTTCCAGTCGGTGCCGTTGAGGTCGGTGGCGAGCACCACGAAGCCGCCGTTCTGCTTGCGCAGGACGAACGGGTCGCGCAGGCCACGGCTGCCCAGCGTCGGGGTGGCGACGGGGCGGTTCTGGTTGAGCGGGGTCCAGTTCAGGCCGTCGCTGCTGACGGCGAGGTGCAGCCCGTAGTTGGCGGCGGTCATGCTCGGCGACTCGGTGAAGTACGCCATGACGTAACCGTCCCCGGGGGCGGCGGACGCGGTCGCGGGGCGCAGCAGGGTCGCCCCGGCCAGGGCGGCACCGGTGGCGGACAGGAGGGTGCGACGCTTCAACTGATCACCTCGGGTGGCGGGCGGCAGGGCGGCACTGACCCTCGTACGTTATCGCTAACATCGATGACGTCAAGTGTTAACACGAGCCGGAGCAGCCTGCGCAGGTTGCCGCCCACCGGACCCACGGGGGCAGGTTGCCGTCGGAGACACCGGCAGCCTCGACGGCGGAGAGCCCGTCGAGGCGGCACGGGTGCAGAGTCCGTGCGATCGATCCGTGGTCGAGGCTGCGGCGGGGCCCGGCCCCCGCCGCAGCCGTGGCGACGACGGGCCGGCCGCCGGCGGAGTCAGTCCTCCAGCCACCCGTGCGAGCGGGCGAACTGGGTGAGGTGCTGCCGGATCTGGCTGATCTGGCCACCGGTGAGCGTCGGGACCTGCTCCACCAGGAGATCGGTGATGTCGGCGCGGAAGGCGGCGGCGGTCAGCACGTCGCACTCGTCGTCGTCGGCGCGGTCGGCCGGCACGCCCGTCGCGGCCGGCACGCTGCGCGCGACGGTCGCGCGCGGTGTCACCGGGCCCGGGTTGAGCAGCCGCGCGTAGAGCGCCTTGACCCCCCGGTTCCCCTCCACCGACTCGAACTCCACCCGCATGCCCGGGGCCACGTTCGGCCGCTGATCGCCGAAGTCGTTCGCGTGGACGAAGACATCCTCGCCACCGCCCTCCGGGCTGATGAAGCCGTACCCCTTCACGTCGTCGAAGCTGAGAATCGTTCCGACCGCCACCGCGACCACCACCCCAATAACAGGAACCACCAGAACAGGAAAAAACCACCGCATCGGATGCCACCGCAAGGGTACCGCCCCCGAAGCGACACCCATGGTAAGCGACGGGTGCCCGATCTGGGGGGCACCGAGCCGCCGGGACGCGGCCCGCACCGAGCCGCCGCGTGCGTCCCGCACCGAGTTACCGCGTGTGGCCCGCACCGAGCCGCCGCGTGCGGCCCGCCTGCCGCCGCGCGGGCGGCGACGGGACGCGGTCACCCGGGACGACGGTGGGCGGTGGCGGCGGGCGGAGCCGCCCGACGCATTCCCCGCCCAAAATCAATTGTCGCCGGGCACGGGCACGGCCCGCTCCGGCAGATGTTCCCGGCCCCATGCCCCCAGGGGCTTGAGCGCCTGATTCAGCGCCTGACCGCGATCGGTGAGTGAGTATTGCACCCGCAGCGGCAGGCCCGGGGAGGTCTCCCGGTGGACGATGCCGTCGGCTTCCAACTCGCGCAGATGCTGGAACAACACCTTTTCGCTCACTCCGATGAGCCTTCTCAGCTCACCGAACCGTCGGTGCCGGTCGCTGAGGGCCCACAGGATCACGACCTTCCACTTGCCACTGATCACCTCGATCGCGGCGTCGAGTCCGCAATGCGTCGGCCGCACCCTGACACTCAATTCGCCCACTCCCCGAACGGCCGGGACGCCTTCCCCACGCGCTCCGGTGTGCCGCAGAGTCTAGCGCGCGAGGTCGCCCGGTCCCCCGTTTCGTGGGACGCCCGCCACAGGTGATCCCGGCTGCGGCGGGGGCACCCGTCATGGCCGGGGCCAGGTGCACCCGGGCCCACGGCACCAACCGTCGGGCCGACGCACGGCACGGGTCCACCCCAGTCCGGTCGCCGTCGGAATTGACTCCTGATGATCTCGAAAGTTCGCACGACGGGGGCACGGTGTGCGTCTGCTCCGGTGTCCCGGAATGCGGGCCGATTCCGGCCCCGCGCCTGGCGGCTACACCTGGTCGGCTGCCCTTTTCCGCGATCACGGAAAGGCCGGCACCACCCGACGGGCCCGGCGTCCGGAAACCCCATTCCAGCCACCCCGGGCTGGGGGAACGGCCATCGTCCGCGGCCGGCTCCGCCGGGTGGGGTGATCGGCGACCGCTCACATACCTTGCAGTAAGTGGTTGAGGGCTCATCTGCCCGCGTCTAGGCTCACCACTGTCGAATCGGCGGCGGCACCTGCTTTCTGTGTGCCGGCACCTAATCCCTTTCCTGCCTTTTCAGGAACACAGAGGAGCGTGACACCGGTGTCCGGTGACAATGGCGTACGCGTGTCGGTCGTCGGCCTCGGAATGATGGGTTCGGCCCTGGCGGGCGCATATCTCAGGGCCGGCCACCCCACGACGGTGTGGAACCGCTCCGCCAGCAGGGCGGACCCGCTTGTCGAGCAGGGCGCGCGCCGCGCGGACACGATCGCCGACGCGGTCGCCGCGAGCGACCTCCTGGTGGTCTGCGTGGTCGACTACCGGGCCCTGTACGAGATCTTCGAACCGGTGCGGGAGGCACTCGACGGCAAGACCATCGTCAACCTCACCTCCGGGGTGCCGCAGGACGCCCGGGGGGCCGCGCGGTGGGCGCAGTCCCTGGGGGCGAGCTATCTCGACGGTTGCCTCCTGACGGTGCCGCCGGCCGTCGGGCTCCCCCAGACCCTGCTGTTCTACGGCGGCCCGGCGGAGGTCTTCGACACGTACGAGTCGACCCTGAAGGTCCTCGGCGGCAACAGCGTCCTCCTGGGTGCGGACCCGGGGGTCGCCAGTCTCTACGACCTGTCGCTGCTGGGCATCCTCTGGTCGTCGCTCGCCGGCGCGCTGCACGGCTTCGCGATGCTCACCGCCGAGGGCGTCCCCGCGGCGGCGCTGACGCCGTTCGTCGGGTCCTGGATCACCCACGTGGTGCTGCCCAGCATCACGGGTGCCGCCCGGCAGGTCGACGCGGGCCGGTACGCCACCGACATCTCCACGGTGGGCCTGAACGCGGCCGGTCTGGCCAAGCTGGTGGAGGCCAGCAGGGGCCAGGGAATCCGGCCGGACGTGATGGTCCCGATCCGGGACATGCTCCGGGAGCGGGCCGGCAGCGGGCACGGCGACGAGGCGCTGGCCAGCATGATCGAGGTCATCAGGAGGCCCCGGGCCACCGCGTCGTGATCCGCCCACCCGGCCTGCACCCGCCCGACCTCCGGTCCGTCGTACGCCCACCGTGGCGGGGGTACGACGGACCGGAGGTGACGGGCTAGCGGATGGTGAAGGTCAGCGGGTTCGAGATGCCGACACCGCCGTGGGAGTCGTGGACCCGCACGGTGAAGGTCGACGACGTGCCGGCGGACAGGGGCACCTGGAACTGGTAGCGCTGCCCGCTGTTGGTGGGCGTCACGGCCAGCTTGGTCGTGCCGAGATACAACTCCACCCGACTGACGGGGTCCCCGGCGTCGGCGTCGGTGGCGTCGGCGACCAGGGTGACCGTCGTGGGTTCGAGGAAGTACGTCTGCCCACCGGGGGTGCTCAGCGCCACCGCCGGCGGGTGGTTGGTGCCGGAGGACGGGGGCGTGACGACCGTGACCAGCAGCGGAGGCGCACCACCGGACAGCGACTGGTCGGTGCCGGCCGAGACGTTGAGCACGTAGGTCGTGCTGGTCCCGGGGGCGCCGGTCGGGGGTGTCCACTGTGCGTCGAACCGGTCGCCGGTCGTCCGCACACCCTGGGCCACCGTGACGCCGTTGACCCGGAACGACACCCCGGTGATGTAGTGGCCGCCGCCCACGGTCGCGGTCGCGGCCAGCGGGACGGGGCCCGGTGCGGTGTAGACCGCGCCGACGGTCGGACTGACCCAGTTGACGTACGCCGGGTAGTCGGCGACCGGCGGCGAGGTGGTCGGCCCGGCCGTCGTCCTGCTGGGCAGGACCCCGCCGGTGCAGGCGACGCCGTTGAGCGTGAACGCCGCCGGCACGGGGTTGCTACCGAACCAGGCACCGACGAAACCGATGTTCGCGGCGCCGTTGGTGCCCAGGGTCGCGTTCCAGTTGAGGTTGGTCGCGCTGACCTGCTGGCCGGACTGGGCCCAGGTGGCGCTCCAGCCCTGGGCGAACTGCTGGTCGACAGCGGGGAACGCGAACCGCAGCGTCCAGCCGTTGACCGGCTCGCCCAGGTTGGTGACCGCGACGTCGGCGTGGAAGCCGCCGGTCCACTGGCTGGTGACGACGTAGTCCACCCGGCAACCGGCAGCCGCGTTCGCCGCACTGGCGTGCGAGACCGCGGCCATCATCGCGACGATGGCAACAACGACGGCGGCCACAGCCGTCAGCGACTTACGCATGGCACCCCTCGCCCATAGATCGTTAATCATCGATAAGTACGACGACTGTCCTGCCGTTCGGTCCTGCTGTCAAGGCACTCCGGCAGTCCTGCCGCCGGCAGGACATCAGCGCATTCACCGCATCAGCCCGCAGCGACGCGAGGGCCGGCGACGACCCCCCGTAGGTAGCGCAGACCGTCCGTGGCGAGCCGGTCCTGCGACGGGGCCAACGGACGCCAGATCGCCGCGGCGGTGGCGATGGTCTCGTTCTCCGCCGTGAACGACTCGATGCAGACCGCACCCCGGTAACCGGTCTGCCCCAGCACCGCGAAGAAGCGCGGCCAGTCGAAGTGGTCCGCCCCGGGTGAGCCCCGGTGGGTGCCGCTGACCTGGACGTGCTTGATGTACGGGCCGGCAGCGGCGAGGGCCGCGTACGGATCGGACTCCTCGATGTTCATGTGATAAGTGTCGATCATGATGCCGACGCTCGACGGCAGTCCATCGATCAGCTCGACCGTCTGCGCCACGGTGTTGACCACGCTGGTCTCGTAGCGGTTCAACGCCTCCACCCCGATGCTCACGCCACATTCACCGGCCTGCTCGGCCACCGGCGACAGGGCCCGCCGGAACTCCGCATAGCAGTCCGCCCGGGCCGCCGGTGACATCCGCCAGGTGCGCCCGACCGAGGCGTACACCGGACCACCGACGCAGGGGGCGCCGACGGCCGCCGCAGCCGCCACGCACCCCCGCAGGTACGCGACGGTCGACGCCACGACCGCCGGGGACGCGTTCACCAGGTCCCGCCCCGGCGGGGTGACCGCACAGACGCCGGCCGCGACGAGGCCGTGCGCGGCCAGCAGGTCCCGGGTCCGCACCGGGTCCCAGTCGCCGGGCTGCTCGATCGGCAACTCGACCGCGTCGAAGCCGAACGCGGCGATCCGGGGGATCAGCTCGGCGAGGGCGTCGTCGTCGACGGGCGACGCCCACACCCAGGGGTTGACGCCGACGGCGTACACCGGGCCTACTTCCAGCGCTGCGGGTAACCGGGCAGGTCGGTGCAGCCGCACATCGCGTAGTGCAGCGGCGGCATGTCCGCGTCGAGGTACCGGTCCAGGTTGTCCTGGGTGATGGTCGGCTGGGGCAGCTTCCACGGGCTGGGCACCTGCTGGCCGTCGAGGATCCGCAACGCCGCGATGATCGGGGTACGCCACTGGTAGGTCGGGTAGGTCGGCGCGATCGCGGTGAGGTTCTTGTCCTTCCACACCTTCAGGAAGTCGAGCTGGTCCTCGCCGTTGATCGGCGGCACCGGCTTGCCCGCGTCCTGGAACGCCTCGACCGCGGCGACGGCGACCGCACCCGCGTCCATCCAGACACCGTCGATGGTGCCGTACCGCTGGAGGTAGTCGTCGACGATCTTCTTGGTCTTGGCCGGGTCGCCGTCGGTGAACTCCACCCCCACCACGTCGACCTTCGCCTTGTCGAACGCCACCTTCGCGGCCGACCAGCGGGTCTCCAGGACGTCGACCCCGGGCAGGATGCGCAGGGCGAGGACCTTGCCGCCGGGCTTCATCTTCTGGCTGACGAACTCGGCGCCGGCGTGACCGAAGCCGTACCCACCGATGGGGTTGATGAACGTCACCGGGCACTTCGTGTTGACCCCACGGTCGAAGACGATCACCGGCAGGCCGGCCTTGCAGGCCGCCTCGACCGCCGGGGTGAGCGTGGCGGTGGTGTTCGGCGAGACGATCAGCGCGTCACAGCCCTTGCCGAGCAGATCGTTGATGTCGGCGATCTGCTTCTGGTCCTTGCCCTCGGCGTCGACGTGCACGAACTCCTTGATGCGGCTCTTCTGTGCCTCCACCTCGGCCTGCATCGTCTTGAACCCGACCTGCCGCCACGGGTTGTTCAGCGCGGCGTTCGAGAAGCAGATCTTGTGCGGACCAGCCTTCTTGAACGTCGCCGTGTCCACCATGGTCGGGTTGAGCATCTGCTCCCACGGCTTGTCCGCCGGCCCGGTCGGGGTCGCACCGAGCAACGCCAACTCGGCGTCGTAGTCGGCCTGGACGAAGAACTTCGACTGTTCCCCGGTCCCCGACCCGGCGGCCGAGGAGGAGGAACCGCCCGACGGGCCCGCGCCCGGTTCGTCGGTGGCGCAGGCGGTGAGGGACAGCAGGGTGACGGCGGCCAGCGCCGCCATGCAACGTCGCACTATGGATTCCCCTTATCGTGACGAAGAACGGGTTGCCGAAACCGCCACGGCGAGCAGGATGATCGCGCCCTGGACGGTGGACCGGAGGGCGCCGGAGACGCCGTAGAAGTTCATCAGGGCGAACAGCAGTTCGAGGGTCAGCGCGCCGAGCATCGCGCCGACGACCGAGCCGCGGCCCCCGCCCAGCGCGACGCCGCCGAGGACGACCGCGGTGATCGCCCCGAACTCCAGGCCCGCGCCCGCCTGGAACGACACCCCGCTGTAGCCACCCAGCAGGATCGCCGCCACGGCCGCCGCCAGCCCGCTGAGGATGAAGGCGACGGTCCGGGTACGCCAGACCCGTACCCCGCTCAGCTGCGCGGTGCGCGGATTGTCCCCGACGGCGACCAGGGTCCGACCGAAGTCCGACCGCATCAACGCCACCGCGAGCACCGCGACGACCACCAGGACCAGCAGCGCATACGGCACCCGACCGAGCAGCGGCACGTCCTCGATCGCCCGCCGGCCGAACCGCCGGAACTCCTCGGAGAGGCCACCCTTCGGTGCGCCGTCGGACCACAGGTAGACCGCGCCGACCAGGATCAGGAACATGCCCAGGGTGGTGATGAACGACGGCACCCGCAGGCGGGTCGTGATCAGGCCGTTGACCAGCCCGACCAGCGCGCCGAAGGCGAGCAGGAGCAGCACCACCGGCCAGGTCCGGGCCGGGTCGCTGTCGATCAGCCGGGCTGCGACCACCACCTGCGCGGTGACCAACGAGCCGACGGAGAGGTCGAACTCGCCGGAGACGATCACGAAGTACTGCCCGGCGGCGAGCAGGATGACCGGCGCCGAACGGCCGAGGAAGGACATCAACGACGGCGGGTCGAGGAAACTGGGCTGCCGGATGCCGACGAGCACCAGCAGCACCGCGAGGATCGCCAGGATCGGCAGCACCCCGCCGGGGCGGAGCCGGACGCGGCGCAGGGACAGCGGACGACGCTGGACGATCTGCATGGTCAGGACGCCGCCTTTCGCAGGGCCCGACGGGCGTAGACGGCGACCGCGGCGATGATGATGACGCCCCTGATCACCTGCTTGAAGAAGGCGTCCACCTCGAGCTGGTTGAAGATCGCATCGATGCTGGCCAGCAGCAGCACTCCCCCGACCGTGCCGACCACACCGCCGCGTCCACCGGCCAGCGCGGTCCCGCCGATCACCACCGCGGCGATCGACTCCAGGTCGTAGAGGCCCTCGGTGCCCACCCGGGGTGCGCCCGAGCCGAGCCGACTGGCCAGGTAGACCCCGGCGAGCCCGGCACACAACGAGCACAGCACGTGGGCGGCGACCAGGACCCGGTCGTTGCGGACGCCGGAGAGCCGGGCGACCTCCGGATCGCCGCCGACGGCGACCAGATGGTGACCGAACCGGGTCCGGGACAGCACGAACCAGGCGGCCCCGGTCACGGCGAGCAACAACAGGAACGACAGCGGCACCGGGCCGACCCGCTGATAGCCGAGGGACTGCACGAGGCCGGGCGAGGTGGCGCCGGCCGGACCGTCATAGTTGCTGTCGAGATACCCCTTGAGCAGCAACCCGACGCCGAGCGTGGCGATGAACGCGTTGATCCGCAGCCTGGTCACCAGCAGCCCGTTGAACAACCCGACACCAGCGCTGACCGCGAGCGCCAAGCCGACCGCCGGCAGCAGCGCCCCGTCGCTGCCGTTCATCGTCTCGGCCGCGACGAGGGTGCTCAGACTGATCACGTACGCCACGGAGAGGTCGAGCGACCCACCGAGAATGACAAGCGTCTGACCGACGGCGACGAACCCGAGACCGGCGGCCACGTGCAGCAGGCTGACCGTCGTGGACTGGTTGAACAGCTGACCGCCGTCGACCAGGACGACCAGCCAACCGATCGCGAGGGTGAGGGTCAGGGCCACGAACACGCCCGGCACCCGACGTCGCACCGGCAACAGCGACAGGACGCTCACTGATCGGTCTCCGTTCGCGACTGCGGGGCTCGCAAAACCGGCTCACTCCTCGCACTCACGTGGCTGCCTTTCGTTCGCGACTGCGGGGCTCGCAAAACCGGCTCACTCCTCGCACTCACCGGCCGGTCTCCGTTCGCGACTGCGGGGCGTGGCCGACGGCAAGGGCCACGACGTCCTCCTCGGTGGCGGCGGCGGGCAGTTCGCCGGCGATCCGGCCGTCGCGCATGACGACGATCCGGTCGCTCATCCCCAGCAACTCGGGCAGGTCCGAGGAGATCATCAGGACGGCCGCGCCGTCGCGGGCGAGGCGGCGGACGAGGTCGTGGATGGCCGACTTGGCACCCACGTCGATGCCCCGGGTCGGCTCGTCGAAGAGCAGGACCTGCGGGTCGAGCGCGAGCCAGCGGGCCAGCACGACCTTCTGCTGGTTGCCCCCCGACAGGAAGCGGATCTCCTGGTCGTCACCGGCGGCACGGACCTCGACGGTGGCGAGCAGTTCCCGCACGCGTCGGGTGCGGGCGGCACGACCGGAACGGGCCGCGCCGACGGCCCGGGTGGCGAGCAGCGCGTTGTCGAGCACCGACTGCCGGGGCACGATCCCCTCGCCCTTGCGGTCCTCGGTGACGTAGACGATGCCGGCCCGCATCGCGCTACGGGGTGAGCGCAGCCGGACCGGCCGGCCGTCCAGGGTCACCTCGCCGGTGGTGAACGGGGTGACGCCGAAGAGCGCCCGGGCCAGCGCGGACCGTCCGGAGCCCTGTAGGCCGCCGACGCCGAGCACCTCGCCGGCCCGCAGCTGAAGGTCGACGGCGTGCAGTTTCCGGTTGCCCGCGTCGCGGACGGCCAGCCGTACCGGCCCGAGGTCGTCGGAGGTGGCCCGGTCGGGGTAGTAGCTGGACAGCTCCCGGCCGACCATGTGTCGGACCAGGTCGTCGGTGTTGGTGTCGGCGGTGTTCACGGTGGTGACCCGGCGGCCGTCCTTGAGCACGGTGATCCGCCCGGACAGGTCGAAGACCTCGGTGAGCCGGTGCGAGACGTAGAGCAGGCCGATGCCCCGCTGTTGGAGTCGGCGCACCAACCCGTAGAGCAGTTCCACCTCGTGGTCGGCCAGCGCCGCGGTGGGCTCGTCCATGATGAGCACCCGGGCGTCCAGGGCGAGCGCCTTGGCGATCTCGACGACCTGCTGCTGGGCGACGCCGAGCCCGCCGACCATGGCGTCGGGCGCGAGGGTGGTCTCGCCGATCGAGGCGAGCAGCTGGCCGGTGCGCTCGCGCATCGCCCGACGGTCCACCAGTCCCCGGCGTACCGGCTCGTGTCCCAGGTGGACGTTCTCCGCGACGGTACGGTCCGGGAGCAGGTTGAACTCCTGGTGGATGATGCCGATCCCGGCCCGCTGGGCGTCGCGCGGGCCACGGAAGACCTGCGGTGCGCCGTCCACCTCGACGGTGCCCCCGTCGGGGGCGTACCCGCCCGAGACGATCTTCATGAGGGTGGACTTCCCGGCGCCGTTCTCGCCGACGACGGCGTGCACCTCACCGGGCGCGACGTCGAGGTCGACGCCGTCGAGGACGCGTACCCCGAGGAAGGACTTCCTGATGCCCCGCAGGGTGAGCAGCGACGCCGGTGGCGGATCTGGCATTCCGGGAACCCTCACAGAAAGTAGTCATCGACGTGGTCCGCGCCGCGCCGCCGGATCGTGCGGAGGGCTGGTAGGGCCGGCTTTTGCCTGCTGCCGCAGGTGCTTACGTCTCGACGACGCAAACTTTCCTTGACATCGACGAAACATCACACGTATGAAGATAGATGTTTCGATGCGTGTCCACAATCCTCCTCCCGACGCAATTCCCAGGCCGACCCCTTCCACTCGGCACCGAAGCCGGGTCGCAGCACCCCCGGGCGACCACCGTCAACCCGTCGAAACATCGAACCTCTTCGAAGCCATTGACACGTATCGATGACTGAACCATCCTGACGTCGCGGCCCACGGGACGAGAACACGAGCCATGTCACTTTCTGTGACCTCTGCGGGGCGGACGGCCGTTACGGCGGACGGCACGACGACCCGAGCAGCACACCCGTGCCCTCGTGCGCCCAGCTGACACCTGGGTGCCGACGGACCACGGCCACCACCGGAGTTGCCCGCCGAAAACTAGGAGACGGCATGCGTCGCACCACACTGCTCATCGCCATGATCGCCGGCCTGTTACTCTCGCTCGGCCTCGCCCCACCCGCGTCGGCGGCCCCGGCCTTCCGCGCCCTGTTGTTCACCAAGACGGTGGGCTACCGGCACGACTCGATCCCCGCCGGGATCAGCATGTTCCAGCAGCAGGCGGCGGCCAACAACTTCGAGCTGGTGCAGACCGAGGACTCCAGCGTCTTCACCGCGGCCAACCTCGCGACCTTCGACGTCATCATCATGTTCCAGACCTCCGGCATGGTCTGGACCTCGGCCGCCCAACGGCAAGCCGTGGAGGGCTACCTCGCCAGCGGCAAGGGCATCGTCGGCATCCACAACGCCCTGGACATGGGCATCGAGGGCGAGTACCCCTGGTGGGACCAGACCCTCAACGGCGGCGCCCACATGCCCGAGCACTCCCCCGGCGTGCTGCCCGGCACCGCCATCGTCGCCGACAAGCAGCACCCGTCGACCACGGGCCTGCCGGACCGGTGGAACCGCAGCGAGGAGTGGTACAACTTCGACGCCAACCCGCGCGGCAACGTGCACGTGCTGGTGACCGCCGACGAGCGCACCTACAACCCCGGCTCCCGGGCGATGGGCCCGGACCACCCGATCTCCTGGTGCCGCAACGCCGCCGGCGGACGGGTGTGGGCCACCGCGATGGGCCACGCGATCGCCTCCTACAGCGAGACGAACTTCCGCGACCACGTCCTCGGCGGCGTGAAGTGGGCCGCCGGCAACCAGCCCGGCGACTGCGGCGGCACCGTCTGGAGCAACTTCGAGAAGCGCACCCTGGACGACAACACGGTCGACCCGATGGCGCTGAACGTGCTGCCCGACGGCCGGGTGATGTACGTCCAGCGCGGCGGCCAGGTCAAGATCTTCAAGCCGACCACCAACAGCACCGTGACCGCCGCCACGCTGAGCGTCTACACCGGCGGCGAGGACGGTCTCACCGGCATGGCGATCGACCCGAACTTCGCCACCAACGGCTACGTGTACCTGTACCACTCACCGGCGAGCAGCAGCACCGACGTCAACCGCGTCTCCCGCTACACGCTGTCCGGTGACACCCTCAACCTGTCCACCGAGGCGCGGATCATCGACATCCCGGCGTACCGGGACCGCACCTTCCCCGAGCCCGGCCACACCGGCGGTTACATCGACTTCGGCCCGGACGGCAACCTCTACATCGGCACCGGTGACGACACCCCGCCGAACCTCGACCCCAACTGGCAGGGCTACGCGCCGCTGGACTGGCGCTCCGGCAAGTCCAACCTCGACGCCGCCCGCAGCGCCGGCAACACCAACGACCTGCGAGGCAAGCTGCTGCGCATCCGTCCCTCGGACAGCGGCGGCTACACCGTCCCGACCGGCAACCTCTACCCCCAGGGCACGGCGCAGACCCGGCCGGAGATCTACGCGATGGGTTTCCGCAACCCGTTCCGCTTCTCGATCGACCCGGCCAACGGCTGGGTCTACCTGGCCGACTACGGGCCGGACCGTAACCCGCCCACCACCAACCGCGGCCCCGAGGGCCTGGTCGAACTCAACGTGATCAAGCAACCCGGCAACTACGGGTGGCCGTTCTGCCACGGCGACAACCAGCCCTACGCGCCGTTCAACCCGGACACCGGCGTGGTCGGTGCCAAGTTCAACTGCAACGCCCCGGTCAACAACTCGCCCAACAACACCGGCCTGACCAGCCTGAAGCCGATCGTCGCCCCCAACATGTGGTACGGCTACGGCACCTCGTCGAACTTCCCGGAGCTGGGTTCCGGCGGCTCCGGCCCGATGGGCGGGCCGGTCTACCGGTACGACCCGGCGAACCCGTCGGCCACCAAGTTCCCGCCCTACTACGACGGCGTGCACTTCTTCTACGAGTGGTCGCGCAGCTACATCAAGGAGGTGCACTTCGACTCCGCGACGGCGGTGACCCGCACCAACACGTTCCTGCCCGGCGGGCGGTTCAACAAGCCGATGGACCTGGAGTTCGGCAAGGACGGCTCGCTCTACGTGCTGGAGTGGGGCACCAACTTCGGTGGCGGCAACAGCGACTCCGGGCTCTACCGGATCGACTACATCCAGGGCGGCCGGTCCCCGATCGCCAAGGCCGTCGGGACGCCCACCAGCGGCCTCGCCCCGCTGAACGTCCAGTTCAGCAGCGCCGGCACAGCCGACCCGGACCCGGGCAACACGCTCAGCTACCAGTGGACGTTCGGCGACGGCACCACCTCGACGGCGGCCAACCCGTCGCACGTCTACACCACCAACGGCAACTACACGGCGCAGTTGAAGGTCACCGACAACACCGGAAAGACGGGCTTCGCCAACGTCCAGATCACCGTCGGCAACTCCGCGCCGGTGGTCACCATCACCACACCGGCCAGCGGCGGCATGCTCACCTTCGGTGACAAGGTGTCGTACCAGATCAGCGTCACCGACCCGGACGGCGGCACGGTCGACTGCACCAAGGTGCTCCTGAACCCGGCGTTGGGTCACGACGACCACGCGCACGAGACCACCGAGTACCCGGGTTGCTCGGGCACCATCTCCACCGACCTGCTCGGTGGGCACCCGGACGGCGCCAACCTGTTCTACGTGCTCAACGCGCGCTACACCGACAGTGGTGGCCCGGGCGGCTCGTCCCCGCTCACCGGCACCGCGCAGGCGATCCTCCAGCCGAAGCACAAGCAGGCCGAGTACTTCAGCAGCCAGTCCGGCATCCGGGTCGTCGACGAGGCCAGTGCGGAGAGCACCAAGCGGGTCGGGGACATCTCCAACAACGACTGGATCGCGTTCACCCCGATGAGCCTGGCGGGTATCTCGACGGTCAGCTACCGGCTGTCGTCGCCCTCCGGTGGCGGCACCATCGAGTTGCGGGCCGGCTCGCCGACCGGCACCCTGCTGGCCACCACCCCGGTGCCCAGCACTGGCGGCTGGAACAACTACCAGTCAACCGCACCGGTGAGCGTGTCCGCGCTGTCCGGTACGCAGACGCTCTACATGGTGTTCAAGGGCAGCACCAACAACTGGTTCGACCTCGACTCGCACACCTTCGGCGGGGCGGGGGTCGGCGTTCCCGGCACCGGCACCGGCACCGGCGTGGCGGGGAAGACCTGGACGCTCACCGCCCTGCACAGTGGGAAGCTGATGGACGTCAGTGGCGTCTCCACCGCCGACGGCGCCCAGCTCACCCAGTGGGCGGCCACTGGTGGCAACAACCAGAAGTGGCAGGCCGTGGACGCCGGTAGCGGCGCGGTCTACCTGAAGGCGGTGCACAGCAACAAGTGCGCCGAGGTGATCGGCGGCTCCACCACCGCGGGTGCGTTCCTCCAGCAGGCCACCTGCAACAACAGTGACCGGCAGAAGTTCACCGCGACGGCGACCACGACCGCCGGGGTCTACACGGTGCGCAACGTGCAGAGCGGGCTCTGCATGGACGTCAACGGTGCTTCCACCGCCGACGGCGCCCGCCTGTTGCAGTGGACCTGCCACAGCGCCAGCAACCAGCAGTGGCGGTTCACCCAGGTGTGACGCACCACCCGCCGCCGTTACTGCGGCGGTGGGCTGAGGGGGCCGGCTCCGGATACTAGGAGCCGGCCCTCGCTGGCTGTGCTGACGGCCCCGGCCGGGGCGGCGGGTGGCGGACGCCACCGGGTGGCTCCACCTGCTGGTCGACCCCGCGGCGCCCGGATCTGGCCGATGTGCGGGCGTCGAGCTGAAGTGATCGACGTAGCGATGCGCGACCCCCGCCGTTCGTCTCGGGTGCCCGACCCAACTGTGCGGTTAGGCGTATACGCCTATAGACTGTTCGGGTGCCTTCGAACGCGACGCAGAACAGCCTGGTGTTGCCGATGCTCGGGCTCCTCGTCGAGGAGCCGGCGCATGGTTACGACATCACGACACGCCTACGCCAGCGGTACGGGCACCTCTCGGTCACCCGCAGCACGGTCACGTCCCTGCTGAAGACGCTCGAGAAGGCAGGCCTGATCTCCTCCCGGCTCCCCGAACGAGTGGGCAACCGGCCACCGCGTACGGCCTACGAGTTGACCTCTGCGGGCCTCGCCGACTTCCGCCACAGGGTCGAGGCCGGGGTGCGCGACACGGTAGCCGCGTCCGTGGACTTCGTCATGGCGGTCGCCTACGTCGGAGTTCTCCCGATCGACCAGGCGGCGTCCATCCTGGATGGTCGCGCCGACCGGCTCGACCAGGAACTGGCTGCCCTTTCGGGGCTGCCCGACGGTGACGTACTCGAAGTGCACATGCTCGAAGTCGCCTACTGGCGCACCATCGTCGCTGCCGAAGCCGCCTGGATCAGGAGCCTGGTACGGCGGATCCGGTCACACGAGATCAGCTGGCCAGCCCAGCAAACCGACCAACATCGGAGTGCGGAAGCGTGAAGTTCGGTATCTATCCGGGCGGGCGGGCCGGCACGGTCTGCTCCCACCCACCCGATGTCGCCGCGATCCGCCACCTCGTCGACGACATCGCGGGCGGCCGCCCCTTCGTCGTCCGCGAGTACGTGCACTTCTTCGGCGACGCGACACCGCCGGACGTGGTCACCTCACTCGGAGCCGAACACGAACTTGCACACCTCACGATGCCCGACGGATGGTACGTCGAGGGAAACCGCGAACTGGACCTCGTGCTCAGCTACCTCCCCCGGGCCGCCGACCTCTCCGGATGGCTGGCCTTCCTCGACACTGTCATCGACCGCTACGGTCACCTGACGCGGTACCTCCAGGTGACGCTTGAGCCTAACTTCCCCATCCCACTCATCGACGGAAGCGCACCCGGCGTGCTCGAAGCCCTGACCCTCGGCGTCCCGCACGCCCGCACCGCACTGGACCGGCGGGGTCTCCAGCACGTGCGGATCGGCTTCTCCGTCGCCGAACCAGCGGAATGGTTGGGCGGCGACGACCAGTTCTGGTCATCTCTGTCCTCGGTGCCATACCAGGACTTCGCGGCCCACGTCGACTACGTCGGCCTGGGCCTGTACCCCGACGCCTTCTCGCCCGTCGCGCCGCGGGGCAACCCGGGAGACACCGCATCCCTCACCACCCACGCCCTGCACCACTTGCGGGGCAGGTCGCTGCCCCGCGCGCACATCCCGCCCACCACTCCCCTCCACATCGTCGAGAACGGCACCCCGAGCGGGTCACCCCGCACCGAGCAGGCACAGCGCGACTCACTGTCGGACATGCTCGGCGTCATCCTCACCGAACAGGAGTCTCTGAACATCACCCACTACGAACTGTTCAGCCTCAGGGACGCCGACAGCAGTTCCACGGAACCCATCGGGACACTGGGCATCGTCACCGACACCTACCGGCCCAAGCCCGCTCTCGCCGTCTACCGCGACATCGTCCGCAGCACCGGCCAGCCGCCTGCTACCCAACACCCCTGAGCGGCGGACCGAGACGCAGCGAGCATTCGCCCGCGCCAGACCCGAGCGAGCATGCAGCCCTGCCAGAATGTCCACGCCGCCGTGCCGAGAACGGAAGGTCGAACAGTCGCTCAAATGCAACTGGGCCTGATTGGCACAGGGATCGGCAGGGCCCGCACAGCGGGCCCTGCCGACCGGTGGTGCAGGTGCTGTTCAGTTGATCGCTCTGGGCGACCTACGTCGGGCCACCCCGGAGGTCGGGAACCTCCGTGGCCCGCCGGCGGGCCGTCAGCGCTGCCGCGTCAACAGCCCCGGCCGGTACGGCAGCAGGCCGTAGTCGACGCCGCTGGAGCTGGGGGAACGGCCCTGGTAGAGCAGTTGCAGGTTGCACGGGTCGATGGTCATGGTCTGGTCGGCGCTGGTCCGCAGCAGCTCACCGTGGCTGATGTCGTTGGTCCAGGTCGCGCCGCTGTTGGCCTTGCCCGCGAACGGGTTGTTGTAGGTCGTCGCGTTCGGCGTCCAGGTGCCGTTCAGGCTGGTCGCCGTGAACGAGCGGAAGTAGCGCTCCCAGGAGCTGGTCCTGGCCTCGACGATCATCAGGTACTGGTTCTGGCCCTGCACCTTGTAGACCTGCGGCGCCTCGAACAGGTTTTCCGAGGTGTCGCTCATGATGGTCGTGTAGCTGGAGCCGAAGTTGCCGGGGAAGTTCCCGATCGGCATGCTGGCCCGGTAGATCTTGCCGTTGTCGCCGGCGAAGAACAGGTACATGTTCTGGCCGTCACCGATCACCGTCTGGTCGATCGGGCCGGTGCCCGAGCCGGTGATGCTCCCGGTGAACATGGCCTGCGCCGCCGACCACCCGTTGGGGTTCGTCGGGTCGTTCGACGTCCGGTAGAAGAAGGCGGCGCCCGCACCCCACTGGTACGTCAACACCCAGATGTTCTTCGGCGCGAAGTAGAACAACGACGGCGCGACAGTGCCGGAGTTCATCCCGTTCTGCGACGCCGACGCCATCTCCGACCAGTTCGTGAAGAGGCCGAAGTTCATCGAGCCCCAGGTGTTGCCGAAGTCGTGCGTGGTGGCGTAGACGAGCTGCTTGCCGTTGTACGGGGCGACGGTGAAGTCCTTCAGCGACACCCAGCCCGACTTCGGGGTGGCCAGCGGACCCGTCGACGACCACCGGTACGTCGACGGCAGCGTGCAGTTGCCGCCCGGCGGCGGGGTCGTGGGCGGCGGGGTGGTCGGGGTGGTGCCGCCGAGCTTGACGAGCTGCCACTGCTGGTTGGTGCCGTTCCAGTCGGCGTACTGGACGATGTTGGCCCCGTCGGTGGTGGCCGCGCCCTGCACCTCGATGGCCTTGCCGCTGTTGCGGTTGATCAGCTGAATGTAGCCGTCGATGTCCTGGATGCTGAACTGCTGGTTGGTGCCGTTGTTGTCAGTCCACTGCACGATCGCCCCGCCGTCGGCGGTCGACTTGCCGGAGACGTCGAGCACCTTGCCGGACAGCTTCGACTTCAGCCGGTAGTAGCCGCCGCCGGAGTCGACGAACTGCCACTGCTGCTGGCTGCCGTCGTTGCGGGTCCACTGGGTGATCCGGGCCCCGTCGGTGGTGGCCAGGTTGTACACGTCGAGGGCCTTGCCGCTGTTGCGGTTGACCAGCACGTACGAGGCGCCGGTGTCGATCGTTGCGGCAGCGGCCTCGGTCGCGCTGGCGGCGACGAGGACACCGCCGCTGAGGGCGGTCAGGATCGCCGTGGCCGTCGGCAGCAGCCATCGCCGCCGCCGGGGGCCGGGCCGGCGGGGAGCCGGGCCGGGTCGGTCAGCCTGGAGATGCATGGGGGTGCTCCTTCATGGGGGACGGGTGGTGCCTTTCCGGGGATCCCGGTGCGGTGGCCTGCGGTGACGGGGTCACCGAGACCGGGTGGTGTGGTCGGCCCGTGCGCGCCCGGTGTTCCTTGGTCGGGGCCGGAACCGGCCAGGCAATGTGAACGCTCACATTGGCGGACGACCGGCGAACACTGTGTGGACGGACAGGAAGGGGCGAACGGGCCGGCCGGGGTCCCATTCAGATCCGGCGATGTTACCAGAGCGTTTCGGGCGGCTCAAGAGCTGCTCACAGTAGGTGACCACACCGCCGCCACCGCAGCCAACCGGTGCAGCGGCGATCACCACGGAATTGGATGTTAACGCTAACGAGAGTGCCGGCCGTCAATGACGACCCCCGTCCGTTCGGGCGGGTCCACCACCCTGGAGGAGATCCGGATCCCTTCCGCTCCGGTGGGCGATGTGTCATCTTCGATGGATGGGGGTCGGTGGCCGCGCGGGCGGACGAGGGCGCGTCCGGGCACGCGGGCACGGGGCGGAAGCACGGTGCCGTTGAGCGGCGGGGTGCGGTCGGCCCCCCGGACCCGCCCTCGCACCGGGCTCGCCGTCGGCCTGCTGGTCGTCGCCCTGCTGGCACTGGTCGGGGGCCTCGCGTACGCCGCCCTGCTGCACGTCCAGGGCGCGAAGATCCGCCACGAGCTGGACTGGGCGATGGTGCACGGCCGCCCGGCCGACCCGTCCGGCTGCACCTGGATCTTCGGCGGCGCGAGCGACACCGGGCACGCGGGTGCGCCGCCGGCCGGTTTCCCACAGCACGCGGCCATCCATGCCGTGGCCCGCACCGGCCGGCCGCAGGTCGACCAGGTGGCCCGCAACGGCACCGTCTACCACGTCCGCACGCAACTGCGCGGCGACGAGGTCGTCCAGGTGGTCTTCGACGCCCGTTTCCAGCTCGCCGAGCGGCGACACCTGCTCTGGGGGGTGTCGGCCGCCGCGGTGGCGGTCCTGGTCGCGGCGACCGCAACCGACCTGCGGCTGCGCCGCCGGTCGGTGCGGCCGCTGACCGAGGCGCTCGACCGGCAACGCCGCTTCGTCGCCGACGCCAGCCACGAGCTGCGGGCCCCGATCACCCGGGTGCACACCGCCGCCCAGTTGCTGGCGCAGCGGTCGACCTGCGCCGACAGCGGAGCCGACCGGCGGGACCTGGACCGGCTGCTGCGCACCACCCGACTGCTCGGGGAGATCGTCGACGAGCTGCTCCTGTCGGCCCGGCTGGCCGACCCGTCGGCGGTGACCCGGCCGCTGACCCCGGTCGACCTGGCGGCACTGGTCGCCGAGGCGGTCGAGGCCGACGCGCCACGCGCCGCCGCGGACGGCGTGACGTTCACCGTGGCCGGCGCGGACGCTCCGGTCCTGGTCTGCGGCGTCGGGTCGGCGCTGCGCCGGGTGGTGACGGAGCTGCTGACGAACGCCCTGCACCACACCCCGCCCGGCGGCCGCGTCGAGGTGCGGTTGCGACCGGCGTCCGCAGACCACGTCGAGCTGGTGGTCAGCGACTCCGGTCAGGGCCTCGACCCCCGACACACCGACCGGATCTTCGACCGGTTCCACCGTGGCCCCGGGGCCGGGGACCGCCGGGTCGGGCTCGGTCTGGCCCTGATCCGCGAGGTGGTCACCGCGCACGGCGGCACGATCAGCGCGGCCGGCCGACCGGGGACGGGAGCGACCTTCACCGTACGGCTGCCGACGGGTGGTGGGCAGCAGGACGGTCCGCCGCCGGGTGTCGATCCCACCGGGACCCGGTGGCCGTTCTGCTGGTGGGGGGCGTACCGCGAGCGGTCGGGTCAGCGCGACGAGCTGAGCAGATTCTGATCGGCGAGATATTCCGCCGGTCAACCTTCTCCCGTTTCGGTGCGACCATGAACGGATGACCGACCCGTCACCCCCGGCGCACGGCCCGTTGCTCCTCGTCGAGGACGACGTGGAACTCGCCGACATGCTCGTCGAGCTGTTCCGTCGGGCGGGCTACCGGATCGATCTGGCCCGCGACGGCCAGCGGGGTCTGCACCTGGCGCTACGTGGCCCGTACCAGGTGATCATGTTGGACCGGCGGCTGCCGGCCATCGACGGGGTCGACCTGCTCATCCGGCTGCGGCGACGCTCCGTCGCCGCCCGGGTGCTGATGCTCAGCGCGCTCGGCGACCTCGACGAACGCATCCGGGGCCTCGACGCGGGCGCCGACGACTACCTACCGAAACCGTTCGAGGTGCCGGAGCTGATGGCCCGGGTACGGGCGTTGACCCGCCGCCGCTTCGACGGGGCCGAGCTGATCCCGATCGGGGCCGGGCAGCTCGACCTGGCCCAGCGCGGGGTGCGGCTGCCCGACGGTCGGGAGGTGACGCTCAGCGGGCGGGAGTTCGAACTGATCCGGCTGCTCGCCAGCCAACCCCGGATGGTGCACAGCCGCAGCCAGCTGCGCGGGCGGGTGTTCGGCGCGGACCGGACCGAGGCGGTGGTCGACACGTACGTGCACTACCTGCGGCGCAAGCTCGGCGACCGGGTGGTCCGCACGGTGCACGGGCTCGGTTACCAGATCGGCGCGCTGTGAGCCGGCCGTCCGGGACCCGTCTGGTCCCGGACGGCCGGAGGGCTCAGCGACCCGCGAACCGGGCCGGGCGCTTCTCCAGGAAGGCGGCCATGCCCTCCCGCTGGTCCTCGGTGGCGAACAGGGCGTGGAAGGCCCGCCGTTCGAACAGCACCCCGGCCTGCACGCCGACCTCCTCGGCCTGCCGTACCGCCTCCCGGGCCAGCATCGTCGCCAGCTTGGGGTGCCCGGCGACCACCGCCGCCGCGGCCTTCGCCTCGGCCAACAGCCGGTCCGTCGGCACCACCCGGGACACCAGACCCCACCGGTACGCCTGCTCCGCGTCGAGCTGCCGCCCGGTGAGGACCAGGTCCATCGCCCGCGCCGGACCGATCAGCCGGGTCAGCCGCTGGGTGCCGCCGATGCCGGGCATCACCCCCAGCCGCAGCTCCGGCTGGCCGAACCGGGCGTTGTCCGCCGCGAAGATCAGGTCGCACATCATCGCCAGCTCGCAACCGCCGCCGAGGGCGTAGCCGGCCACGGCGGCGATCTTCGGGGTACGCAACGCGGCGAACGCGTCCCACCCGGCGAAGTGGTCCTCCAACGCCACGTCCAGGAAGGACTTGCCGGCCATCTCCCGGATGTCCGCCCCGGCCGCGAAGACCTCGTCGGAGCCGGTGAGCACGAAGCAGCCCACCCCCGGATCGCGGTCCAGCGGTCGCAACGTCTCGACCAGTTCCGTCAGCAGCGCCGTGTCCAGCGCGTTGCGCACCTCGGGCCGGCACAGCCGCACCGTGACCACCCGGTCGTCCTTCTCCACGGTGATCCTCATCGTCGCCTCCATGTCGTCAGGAATCCCAGATGGCGCCGTACGCGGGCACCCCGCGTTCCTCCATGCCCCGCACCACCTGCCAGGTCAGCGGGCGGTTCGAGATGCAGATGACCGCCTCCGCGTCGAATGCGCGGTACGCCTGCCAGGCCAGCCGCAGCATGTCGGGCTTGCCGTCGCGGGCGGTGTCCCACAGCAGCGCGTCGGGCTGGTGGGCGAGGATCTCGTCGACCAGCCCGTCGCCGAAGGTATCCCGGTGCCGGCGGGCCACCCAGACCAGGCGGGCCGGCACCTGCCCGGCCAGCAGGTGCGGCAGCACCGGGCCGATCCCGCTGCCGGTCGCCACGTACACCACCCGCCGGAACAGGGTCTCGATGTTCGCCACCCCGGCGGTGCTGATCCCCTTCACCCAGACCCGCTGCGGCGCGTCGTCGATGAACCGCCCGGTCCAGTCGCCGGCCCGGGAGACGGTCAGCCGGAACCCGCTGCGGCCCGGCGCCGGCACGTTGGCGAAGGAGTGCCACTCCCACAGCGGGCTGCGGCTGACCGCGGTCGACGAGCCGGGGAACGGGGTCACCCCGTGGTCGAAGTGGACCAGCGCCACGTGCGACGAGGGGCGTTCGACCACGACCGGCACCCGGCGCAGCCGCAGCCAGGGCAGGGCGATGCTGGCGGTCAGCACCGCGAGCACCCCGCCCTGCGGGGAGGTGGCCAGCGCGGCCGGCCCGCCGGCCAGGAAACCGGCCTGCGCCCAGAGCAGCAGCAGGACCGCCCAGCCGCCGAGCCGGTGGGTGCGTTCGAACAGGTCGTGTCGGCGCGACCGCACCGGCGGCAGCGCGGTACCGACGACCGCCAGCAGCCCGACGGCGGCGGCGTACCCGGTGACCAGTGCCCCGGCCGGCGCGTCGCCGACGGTCAGCGCGCCGAGTTGCGCCAGGTACCAGGTGGTCCCGGCCAGTGCCGCGCCGACGTGCAACCCGCCGAAGTGGTAGACCTTGCCCAACGTCGCGCGGATCCGCAGCGGCCAGTGGGTGGGCGCCCGGGTGGCCAGCCAGAAGAGCAGGTTGACCACGTACTGCTGACGCACCAGCACCGCCAGTGCCACGTTGGCCAGTGCGGCGGCACCCAGCGCGCCGGGCGTGGCGGGGCCACGCCACCAGCCGGCGGTCAGCCCGTACCCCAGCAGGGCGAGATTGGTCGCGACGACCGCCGCGACCAGGCGGTGGTGGTGCATGAACCGGGGATGGGCCAGCAGCCGGCGCAGCGTCGAGCCCGGCGGTGGCGGCGCGTCGCCGGTCGTGGCCGCCGCCGCGGTACGCGGACGCGCCGCAGGAACCGGCGGGGGTCGCAGTCCGGTGGTGCTCACGCCGCCGCCTCCTCGATGTGCGCCCACTGCCACCGCAGGTCGAGGGCGATCCGGCGTAACGCGTCCCGGTCGACCTTGCCCCGCCCGGTCATCGGCAGTTCCGGCAGCGGGTGCACGGCCGCCGGCACGCAGTAGTAGGGCAGCGCGGCGGCCACCGTGTCCCGGCACCGCTGCGGATCCAACTCCGCCGGGGCGACGAAGGAGACCAGGTCCCGGTCGGTCAGCCGGAGCGTGACCGCCAACCGGCAGCCGGGCACCGTCTCCAGCACGGTGGAGACCGCGTCCAGTTCGACCCGGAACCCCCGGACCTTGACCTGGTCGTCGGTGCGGCCCAGGTGCTCCAGTTCCCCGTCGGCACGCCAGCGCCCCCGGTCCCGGGTGCGGAACATCCGCCGGCCACCGCCCAGGAACGGGTCGGGGGCGTACCGCTCGGCGTTGAGCGCGTCGTTGTCCAGGTAACCGGCGGAGACGCAGTCACCGCCGGCCCACATCTCCCCGGTCTCGCCGATGCGGCAGGGCCGGCCGTCGGCGTCGAGGACGTAGACGGTGTTGTTCGGGGTCGGCCGGCCGATGGTGAGCGCCCCGCCGGGCCGGTGGCGGTGCATGGTGTTGACGATGGTGGTCTCGGTCGGCCCACAGCAGTTGTAGAAGACCCGGCCGACCGCCCACCGGTCCGCCAGCGGACGCGGACAGGGCTCCCCCGCCACGGCGACCACCCGCACCCCGTCGCACCGGTCCAGGTCGATGCGGCCGAGCACCGACGGGGTGGCGATCACCACGTCGGCGCGCGCGGCGGTGGCGGTGAGGTCCCGGTCGCGTACGAGCAGGGTGCCGCCGTTGGCGAGGCAGCCGAGGATCTCCCAGGCCGCCATGTCGAAGGCGACGTTGAGCAGTTGGGCGACCGTCCGTCCGGGCCGGATCCCCAGGTCGCCGGGGGCGGTGAGCAGGATGTTGGCCACGTTGCCGTGGGTGACGGTGACCCCGTTGGGGGTGCCCGTGGTGCCGGAGGTGAACAGCACGTAGCAGCCGTCGTCGGCGCGGACCGGCCGGTCCGGGACGGGGGCGGTCAGGTGCTGCCCCGGGGGCAGTGGTTCGGCCATCAGCTCGTCGACCGCGAGCCGGGGCACCCCGGGCAGTTGCGGCACCGCATCCAGGGTGGCCGCGGTGGTCAGCACCACCCGGCACCGGGCCGCCGAGGTGACCTGCCGCAGCTGCGCGGTGGGCGCGACCCGGACGTCCTGTGGGACGTAGGCCGCCCCCGCCTTCAGCGTCGCCAGGATCCCCACCAGCATCGGCAGGGACCGGCTGGCGAAGACGCCCACGGTGTCCCCGGTCCGTACGCCGAGGGCGGTGAGCCGGGCGGCCAGCCGGTTGGCCTGGCGGTCCAGTTCGCGGTAGCCGATCCGTACCCCGAGGTGCTCGGCGGCGACGGCGTCCGGGACGGCGGCGGCCCAACGGGCAAAAGCCTGGTGGACGCGCAGTTCGGGGGCGGGCACCCGGGGGCCCTGACCGAACCGGTGGAAGAGCCGACGTTCGCGGGGTGGCAGGTGGTCCAGCAGGGGGCCCCGCCACCCGTCCGGTGCGGTGGGCAGGGTGCCGACCGGGCGCGTGGCCGGGTCGTCGAGCGTGCGGGACTGTCGTACGGACATGGCTGCTCCTGTTCTGACCAGCCGCCCTGCGCGGCGATCGAGATCGATGCTCGCCACTGCAAATGGGAAATCTCTTAGATCCGGCGCGCGACAGCCGGCCCGGGACGGCACACATGCTGGACGTCCACCGGCGACCCGGAACCGGGCAGACCGGGGAGCCGTGCGGGGTGGCGGGGCGGGAGGCGGGGCCGGAGCGGCCAACTCACCTCGACAGGAGCAGGAAAAAGAGAGCCTTCGATGTTAGCGTTCGTTTCTGCACCGGGACGGGAGCGTCCCCGCCTCGCCACCGAGGCTCACCAGCCGGGGCGGCCGCTCGGCCCGACCGCTCAGCCCGGCCACGGGCGCGGCGACGCGATTGGTATGACGCCTGCCCGCCGCACCTCGCCGAGGACGCCCGGATTGCTGGCATATTCAGCGCCGTTCTCGACAGCCGAGGCATTGACGTTACACACTGGAAACTCTAACGTCTGATGTCTCGGTCGAGCGTGCAGGTAATCACCCCGCACCCCACCCGCCGTCAGGAGGGATCTCCGTGTCCCGTCCCGCGTCCGTCGCCATCCCCGGCCCCGGCAGCCGCACCGAGAGCCGGGCGTCGGTCGGCCGACGCCCAGCGGCCGCCGCCCCGGCGTACCTGCTGGAGCTGACCTCCGGCGGCGACTGCGCCGCCGCCGGCTCGCCGCTGAGGCAGTGGCGCTTCGACCGCAGCACCAACCTGCCGTGGACCGTCGCTCCCGGCTGATCCGCGCGGCGCACCAGCCGGGGCGGGTGTCGCCGCGATCCCCCAGGTCGCGGCGACACCCGCGCCGGACCACTCCCCCGAGGAACGGAGCGAACACGATGAACCACCGACATCTGGTGAGCGCTGGACTGACCGTGCTGCTCGGGGTGACGGCCACCCTCGCCGCCGGCTGCGGTGACCGGTCGGGCGGCGGGACCGGAACGGGCAGCGGCAAGCCGCTGATCGGGGTCGACTATCCCCGCTCGGACACCGACTTCTGGAACTCCTACATCAGGTACGTGCCGCAGTCCGCCGACGGGTTGGGGATCGAACTCAAGACCACCAACTCGCAGAACGACATCGCGAACCTCATCTCCAACGCCCAGACCTTCATGAGCCAGGGCGTCAAGGCGGTGGTGATGGCCCCGCAGGACACCGCCGCCATCGCGCCCACCCTGACCCAGCTGGAAGGTCGCAAGATCCCGGTGGTCACCATCGACACCCGACCCGACAGCGGCAAGGTGTTCATGGTGGTCCGCGCCGACAACCGCGCGTACGGCACCAAGGCGTGCCAGTTCCTGGGCGCCAAGCTGGGCGGCAAGGGCAAGGTGGTCATGCTCCAGGGCGGCCTGGACTCGATCAACGGGCGGGACCGCACCGAGGCGTTCAACGAGTGCATGGGCCGGGACTTCCCCGGCATCAAGGTGTTCGGCGAGGCGACCGACTGGAAGGCCGACGTGGCAGCGTCGAAGTTGCAGACCCGCTTCGCGTCCGACCCGGACATCAAGGGCGTCTACATGCAGTCCTCGTTCGCGCTGTCGGGCACCCTGCAGATCCTCAAGCAGCGGGGCCTCCAGGTGCCGCCGACCGACCCGAAGCACGTCTTCGTCGTGTCCAACGACGGCATCCCCGAGGAGCTGAAGGACATCGGCGAGGGGTTGATCGATGCCACCGTCAGCCAACCCGCCGACCTCTACGCCCGCTACGGGCTGGAGTACGCCAAGGCGGCGATCGAGGGCAAGACGTTCCAGCCCGGCCCCACCGACCACGGCAGCACCATCATCCAGGTACGCGACGGCCTGCTGGAGGACCAACTGCCCGCGCCCCTGGTGACCCTGGACGGCGCACCGATCGGGGGGCAGCCGACCGTGAAGTTCGACGACGCCTCGCTGTGGGGCCGCAACGCATGAGTGTCACCCCGCACCGCCCCGGCGGCGGGCCGGTCGGCCAGGACCGACCCGTCGTCGAGGCGGTCGACGTCACCAAACGGTTCGGTTCCACGGTCGCCCTGTCCGGGGCTGGGATCATGGTCCGGCCCGGTGAGACCCACGCCCTGGTGGGCCGCAACGGCGCCGGCAAGTCGACGCTTGTCGGCATCCTGACCGGGTTGCTGGCCGCCGACGGCGGGGCGGTCGCCTTCGACGGGCGTCCCGCCCCACCACTGGCCGACCGGGACGCCTGGCGGCAACGGGTGGCGTGCGTCTACCAGAAGTCGACGATCATCCCGACCCTCACCGTGGCGGAGAACCTGTTCCTCAACCGGCACGCGCGCTCCCGCAGCGGACTGATCCGCTGGTCGACCCTGCGACGGGAGGCCGAACAGCTGCTGGCGGCCTGGTCGGTCGAGGTCGACGTACGCCAGCCGGCCGCGACGCTCTCGGTCGAGCAGCGGCAGTTCGTGGAGATCGCCCGCGCGTTGTCCTTCGGTGCCCGGTTCATCATCCTCGACGAACCGACCGCCCAGCTCGACGCCGCCGGCATCAGCCGCCTGTTCACCCGGATCAGGGACCTGCGGGCGCACGGCGTGACGTTCCTGTTCATCAGCCACCACCTCCAGGAGATCTACGAGTTGTGCGACCGGGTCACGGTCTTCCGCGACGCCCGGCACGTCGTCACCGCCCCGGTCGCCGAGTTGAGCCGGCAGGCGCTGGTCGCCGCGATGACCGGGGAGGACGTGACGATGCCGGAGGCCGGCCGTCGGCCCCTGACGTCCGACGCGCCGGTGCTGCTGTCGGTACGGGACCTGGTCACCTCGTCCGGCGCCGAGATGTCGATGCAGGCCCGGGCGGGCGAGGTCGTCGGCCTCGCCGGGGGCGGCGGCAGCGGCAAGGTCGAGGTCGCCGAGGCGATGGTCGGCCTCGCCCGCCCGGTGGGCGGGACGGTCAGCCTGGCCGGCCGGGTGTTACGACCGGGCAGTGTGCCCGACGCCCTCGCCGCCGGGGTGGGGCTGGTGCCGCAGGACCGGCACCGGGAGGGTCTGGTGCCGTCGCTGTCGATCGCGGAGAACGTCACGATGACAGTGCCGGACCGGATCGGACGGTACGGCCTCATCTCGCCGGCCCGTCGCGACGCCCTGGCCCGGGACACGATCGCCGACCTGACGATCAAGGCGGCCGGGCCGCAGGTGCCGGTCGCCGAGTTGTCCGGCGGCAACCAGCAGAAGGTCGTCATGGGCCGGGCGCTGGCCAACGACCCGCGGCTGCTGGTGCTGATCACACCCACCGCCGGGGTCGACGTGCGGTCCAAGCAGACCCTCCTCGGGGTCGTCGAGGACGTACGGCGGCGCGGCGCTGCGGTGCTGGTGGTCTCCGACGAACTCGACGACCTGCGCATCTGCGACCGGGTGCTGGTGATGTTCCAGGGGCGGGTCGTCGGCGAGATGGCCCACGGCTGGAGTGACAACGATCTGGTAGCCGCCATGGAAGGGGTGGACATCCACCATGTCTGAGACGCTGTCCACCGGCAAGGCGTCGCCTCCGGCGCCGCCACCGAGCCGACCGCCGTCGCGGCACCTGACTCTCGCCCGGTTGCGGGACCTGGCGCTGGTGCCGGCGATCGTCGCGGTGGCGATCGTCGGGTGGATCATCAGCCCGGTCTTCCTGAGTTCCGACAACGTCATCAACGTGCTGCAGAGCATGTCGGAGATCGCCATCCTGGTGCTGGCCCAGACGATCGTGCTGATCACCGGCAAGATGGACCTGTCGCTGGAGAGCACCTTCGGGCTCGCCCCGGGCATCGCCGCCTGGCTGGTCGTCGATCCGGCCCTCACCCGGGGGCTGGGGCTCGGCCTGCTGCCGGACGCCTGGGCGGTGCCGGTGGTGCTGCTGGTCGGGGCGCTGGTCGGGGCGTTCAACGGGCTGCTCATCGTCCGGTTCGGGCTCAACGGCTTCATCGTGACGCTGGGCATGCTCATCATCCTGCGGGGACTGCTCACCGGCATCTCCGGCGGCCAGACCTTCTTCGCGCTGCCCGGGTCGATGACTTACCTCGGTTCGACGAGCTGGTTGGGGGTGCCGGCCTCGATCTGGGTGTCGCTGCTGCTGTTCGCCGTGGGGATCGTGGTGCTCGGTCACACCCGTGCCGGGCGGGCCTTGTACGCCATCGGCGGCAACGCCGACGCGGCCCGGGCCGCGGGCATCCGCACCGACCGGGTGCTGTGGATCGCGCTCATCGTGGCCAGCGTGCTCGCCGCCCTCGCCGGGCTGCTGATCAGCGGCCGGCTGGCGGCGGTGCCGGCGGCCCAGGGTGACGGCGCGATCTTCCAGGTCTTCGCGGCGGCGGTGATCGGCGGGGTCAGCCTCAACGGCGGCAAGGGCAGCGTCTTCGGCGCGTTCACCGGTGTCCTGCTGCTCTTCATGATCATTAATGTGCTGACCCTGGCCGGGGTACCGGCACAGTGGACGAACTTCCTCAACGGCGCGGTCATCCTGGTCGCCCTGGTGGTCTCCCGCATCACCGGCGGCAAGGCACAGACCTGACCCACCCCGATCCCGCGCGCCACGCCCACGAAGCGGGCCGCAGACCCAGCACCGTTCCCCCCTCCAGGAGTTCCGTTGACTGAACGCATCACCTCGGTGGACACGATCGACGTCCGCTTCCCCACCTCCGTGCACCGCGACGGGTCGGACGCGATGAACCCGTTCCCCGACTACTCCGCCGCCTACGTCGTCCTGCGGACCTCGGCGGACGCCGAGGGGCACGGGCTGGTCTTCACGGTGGGACGCGGCACCGAGATCCAGGTCGCCGCCGTCCGGTCGCTGGCCGCGATGGTGATCGGCCAGCCGGTCGACGAGCTGGTCGCCGACCCGGGGGCCCTCGCCCGCCGGCTCGTCGGCGACAGTCAGATCCGTTGGCTCGGCCCGGCCAAGGGGGTCGTGCACATGGCCGCCGGTGGCCTGGTCAACGCGGTCTGGGACCTCGCCGCCCGGCGGGCGGGCAAGCCACTGTGGAAGCTGCTGGCCGACCTCACCCCCGAACAGCTCGTCGCCCAGGTCGACTTCCGTTACCTGCGCGACGCCCTCACCGAGGACGAGGCGCTCGCGTTGCTGCGGCGGGCGGGCGACGGTCGGGTCGAGCGGGAACAGCGGCTACTGGCCGAGGGGTATCCGGCGTACACCACCACCCCGGGGTGGTTGGGCTACGACGACGAGAAACTGGCCCGGCTCTGCGCGGAGGCGGTCCGCGACGGCTACCAGCTGATCAAGCTCAAGGTCGGCGGGGACCTGACCGACGACGTACGCCGGATGGGCATCGCCCGGCAGGCCGTCGGGCCGCAGATCCGCCTCGCCGTCGACGCCAACCAGATCTGGGGGGTGCCCGAGGCGATCGGGTGGATGCGGCAGTTGGCCGCGTACGACCCGTACTGGATCGAGGAGCCGACGTCGCCGGACGACATCCTCGGGCACGCCGCCGTACGCAAGGCGCTCAGCCCGGTCCGGGTGGCCACCGGTGAGCACGTGCACAACGCGGTGATGTTCAAGCAGCTGCTCCAGGCCGACGCCGTCGACGTGGTGCAGATCGACGCCTGCCGGGTCGCCGGGGTCAACGAGAACCTGGCGGTCCTGCTGCTCGCCGCGCACTTCGGGGTGCCGGTCTGCCCGCACGCCGGTGGGGTCGGGCTGTGTGAGCTGGTGCAGCACCTGGCGATGTTCGACTTCGTGGCGGTCAGTGGCAGCACCGACGACCGGGCCATCGAGTACGTCGACCACCTGCACGAACACTTCGTCGACCCGGTCCGGGTCACCGGCGGGCGGTACCTGGCACCCACCACCCCGGGGATGAGCGCGGAGATCCTGCCGGCCTCGCTGGCCGCGTTCCGGTTCCCGGACGGCCCGCAGTGGGTCGACGCGTCGGTGCCGGCGGAAGCGCCCATCCCATGATCATCGACGCGCACCACCACCTGTGGCGACCGGAACGCGGGTACACCTGGCTCGACGCGCCGGAACTCGCCACCATCCGGCGGCCGTTCACCCCGGCGGACCTGACCACCGAGCTGGCCGCCGCCGGGGTGGCCGGCACCGTGCTGGTCGAGGGCGGTCGCTGCCATTCCGACGAGGCGGCCGAGTTCCTCGGCTACGCCGCCGACACCGCACCGATCCTGGCGGTGGTGGCCTGGTTGGACGTCGCCGCCGACGACGTGCCCGCCACCGTCGGGCGGTACCGCCGGCTGCGCGGCGGCGAATACCTGGCCGGGGTGCGTTCACAGGTGCAGGGCGAGGCGGACCCGGACTACCTCGACCGGCCCGACGTGCGTCGCGGGCTCGCCGCGCTCGCCGCCGCCGGGCTGGCGTTCGACCTGGTGATCCGCGCCGACCAGCTCCCGGCGGCGGCACGGGCGGCCCGGGCGGTGCCGCAGCTCCGGTTCGTCCTGGACCACCTCGGCAAACCCCGGATCGACGAGGGTACGGCCGGGCTGCGGCGCTGGCGCGGCCCGCTGGCCGCGTTGGCCGCCCAACCCAACGTCACCGCCAAGCTGTCCGGCCTGGTCACCGAGGCCGGCCCGGACTGGTCACCGGACGAGCTGCGCCCCTTCGTCGAGGTGGCGGTCGCCGAGTTCGGTGCCGAGCGTCTGATGTTCGGGTCGGACTGGCCGGTATGCCTACTCAGGTCGGACTACGCCGGGGTGGGGCGGGCGTTGACCGCGGCGCTGCCCCCGCTGTCGGACCGGGAACGGCACGAGATCCTCGCCGGCACCGCCGTACGCACCTACCGGTTGGCCGACCGGGTCGCGGCGCTGCTCCCGGCGCGGCCCGCATGATCCCGGCCGGTGGGCTCACCCGTTCGCCACCTTGGCGGCCAGCACCGTCCGCAGCCATGCCTCGGAGGTGTTGACGTGCAGCAACGCACTAGCCTGCGCGAGCAGTTGGTCGCGCGAGCGCAGCGCGAGGTAGATCGCGTGGTGCTCGTCGATCGTCGTGTGCGCGGAGTTGCTCTCGATCAGCCCCCGCCACACCCGGGCCCGCAGCGTACGGCTGGACAACCCGTCCAGCAGCGAGGTGAGGGTCTCGTTGCCGGTGGTCGCGACGACGGTGTGGTGGAAGGCCGTGTCGAAGCGGATCAGCTGCTCCGCGTCGTCGGCCGCCGCCCGCATCTGCTCCAGGATGGCGCTGAGGTCGTCGAGTTGGGCGTCGGTCATCCGCAGCGCCGCCAGGCCGGTCGCCATCGGTTCCAGCAGCCGCCGCACCTCCATGACCTCCAACAGGGTGTCGTCGCGCAGCAACTCCACCGCAACCCCCAGCCCCTCCAGCAACAGCCGGGGGGCGAGGCTGGTGACGTACGTCCCGTCGCCGCGTCGTACGTCGAGCACCCGGGCCGATTCGAGGACCTTGACCGCCTCCCGGACCCCGCTGCGCGACAGGCCCATCTGTTCGGCCAGCTGCGGCTCGGGGGGCAGCCGGGCCCCCGGCGGCAGCTCACCACTCTGGACCATGCTCCGGATCTTCGCGATCGCGTCGTCGGTCAGTGCCATCCGCGTCCCCTTCTGGCCGGTCCGTCGGGCGTCGTCACGACGGTCCGTGCGCGGCAGGCGACGACAACCCACCCCAATATAGAGACATCGGATGTTTTCCCCGGCTCCGGTCACCCCCGGGTGCCGCACACCCGGCCGGCCGGAGAACGCCACCGCAACCGGAAGGGTACGACGTGCAACGCTACGGCTGGCTGATCCGGCTCCGACCGGAGCAACGCGAGACCTACCTTCGGCTGCACGCCGCCGTGTGGCCCGACGTCGAGCAGACGCTCCGCGCGGCGAACATCCGCAACTACAGCATCTTCCTGCACCACGACCTGCTGTTCGGCTACTACGAGTACGTCGGTGCCGACCACGACGCCGACCAGCGCCGCATCGCCGACGACCCCCGTACCCGGCAGTGGTGGACGTTGACCGATCCATGCCAGGAATCGCTCGCCGAACCCGGCTCGGGGCACTGGTGGGCCCCGATGCGCGAGGTCTGGCACCTGACCGAGGAGGCGTCATGAACCACAGCGCACACTACGTCGGCGACAACACCTTCGTCGTCGAGCCGACCGCGGTCGTGCCGCCCGGCCCCGGCCAGGTACGCATCGACGTCGCGTACACCGGGATCTGCGGCACCGACCTGCACATCGCGCACGGTGCGATGGACCAGCGGGTGCGGGTGCCGGCGGTGATCGGCCACGAGATGTCCGGTCGGATCGCCGAGACCGGCCCGGGGGTCGAGGGCCACCGGGTGGGCGATCCGGTGACCGTGATGCCGCTGGACTGGTGCGGCGATTGCGCCGCCTGCCGGGCCGGCCACACCCACATCTGTCACCGGCTCACCTTCGTCGGCATCGACTCCCCCGGCTCGATGCAACGGTCCTGGACGGTGCCCGCGCGGATTCTCGTGCCACTGCCCGGGGACCTGCCGCTGACCCACGCCGCCCTGATCGAGCCGACCGCGGTGGCCGTGCACGACGTACGACGCTCCCGGCTCACCGCCGGTGAACACGCGGTGGTCATCGGGGCCGGCCCGGTCGGCCTGCTCATCGGCACGGTCGCCCGGGCCACCGGTGCCGAGGTGACCGTGCTCGAACTCGACCCGCGTCGCCGCGCGCTCGCCACCGAACTCGGGCTGCGCACCGTCGACCCGGCGACGGTCGACGTCGCCCGGCACGTCCACGAGACGACCGGTGGTGCCGGGGCCGCCGTGGTCTTCGAGGTGTCGGGGTCGGCCGCCGGGGTCCGCACCGCGACCGACCTGCTCGCCGCGCGCGGTCGGCTGGTGATCGTGGCGATCCATCCCACCCCCCGGGAGGTGGACCTGCACCGGGTCTTCTGGCGTGAACTGGAGATGATCGGCGTCCGGGTCTACGAACGCGGGGACTACACCGAGGCCGTCCGGTTGGTGCACACCGGACAGGTGCCGGCCGCCCGGCTGATCACCCGGATCGTGCCGTTGGCCGAGGTGGCCGAGGCATTCGGGGCCCTGGCCACCGGCGGCGAGGTGAAGATACTGGTGGACTGCGGGGGCGTGGGCTGAACACGCACGTCGGGTAGCTGCCGTACCCGGGGTCCGGGGTACGGCGAGTTTGACCGGGCCGGGAGCCGCCGCCCGGTTCGGCGTTGCTACAGGTACCTTGTTGTGACAAGGTAGCCGCATGCATGCCGACCCCAAGCTCGTCGCGCTGCGACGCGGCCTGCTCGAACCCCTCGTCCTGGCCACCGTCGAGTCCCGGCAGCGGTACGCGGCGGAGATCCTCTCCGCACTCCAGGAAGCCCACTTCCCCACCCAGGAGGGCACGCTGTATCCGCTGCTGAGCAAGCTGCGCCGCGACGGGCTCGTGCAACACGAGTGGCGTGAGTCGCCGTCCGGCCCGCCCCGGAAGTACTTCTCCCTCACCGGGGCCGGCACGGCTCAGCTCGCCGCGTTCCGCGAGCACTGGAACGAACTCACCCACATGATCAACACGATCGGACGATGATTCCGTGGACAACCCACCCACCATCCGGCTCACCGGCCACACCACGGCCTTTCCCGCCACCGGCGACGCCCGTGCCGCCCTGCGGCGGTACCTCGACGAGGCGCACCGCGCGCTGCGCGGCGACCAGGACACCGACGAGGACGCCGACGACGTCCGAGACCTCGAAGCCGCGATCGGCGACCGCCTGGGCGCCCTCACCGGGCCGGGCCGCGCCCCGGTGACCGGTGCGCAGATGGCAGCGATCCTGGACGGGTTCGGCCCGGTCCGCCCGGCAGGTCCCCCACCACCCGCCGCCGGACAGCGCCCGCGGGGCCGGTTCTGGTGCCGGATCGACGAGGGGAAGTGGTTCGGCGGCGTCTGCCTCGGCATCGCGGCGTACGGCGACTTCCGCGTCGACTGGGTCCGCACCGTCGTGCTGCTGCTCACCCTGGTCACCGGTGGACTACTCGGCATCCCGTACCTGGTCCTGCTGCTCGTACTCCCCGCCGTCCCGACGGTCGCCGACTACCGACGCCGACGGGACGCGCCGCGCCCCGCGTGAGCCGGCGGTCCCGGCGGACGTGGCACGGCCGCCGCCGGTCGGGGCCGCGCCCGCCGGGGCGACCGTGTGATGATCGGGGGGTGCGGGTGGTGCTGGCGACCGACGCGGGACATCCCGGTCGCACCAACGAGGACTTCGCCGGTGCGGTGCCGGCCGGGCTGGTGCTGGTCGACGGCGCGGGTGGCGTTCCCGGTGCCGACAAGGTCTGCCGCCACGGCGTGGCCTGGTACGCCAACCGGCTCGGTGGTGCCCTGCTGGGCGGGTTGTCCGCGCAGCGGAGCCTGCGGGAGGTCCTGGCCGAAGGGATCGTCCAGGTCACCGACGTCCACCGGGACACCTGCGACGTCACCCACCCGAGCAGCCCGCACGCCGCCGTGGCGATGCTCCGGTTCTCCGACGACCTGGTCGAGCACCTGGTCCTCGGGGACGCGGTGGCGGTCGTCGGGCGGGCGTCCGGTGCGCCGGTCGTCGCCCATGACCCCCGCGAGGTGGTGATCGCCCGGTCCTTCGAGCGCCAGCTGGTGGGCGTCGCCGTCGGCAGCGAGGAGTACCGGCGGCTGCTCCGCGAGCTGCGGGGGCACCGCAACAAGCCGGGCGGTTTCTGGGTGGCCAAGGACGACCCGCAGGTGGTGGCCGAGGCGGTCACCGGCAACCACCCGGCGGGCGAGGTGACGCTGGCGGCGCTGCTGAGCAACGGTGCGAGCCGACTCGTGGACACCTTCGGGCTCACCGACTGGGCGGGACTGCTGCGCCTGCTGGACCACGGTCCGGCCGAGGTCATCCGACAGGTCCGGCAGGCCGAGGACCGGCACGGCGTCGCGACCGACGACGCGACGGTCATCTGCCGCAGCCGAGCCCTGTGACATCGGGATCCTTGTATACTCGGCTCGGCCGACCTAACAGCCCCTGGCAGAGAAGCAGTGAGCGGACCAGCAGCGAGCAAACCCCAGGCGAGCAGCAAGTCGGTTGTTCTCGACGCGATCCGGGCGGCCGGCACGATCAGCCGGGTCGGCCTGATCCGGGCCACCGGCTTCACCGCCCCGACCATCTCCACCCTGGTCCGCAAGCTGATCAACGAGGATCTGGTCGTCGAGACCGGGCACGCGAAGTCGACCGGGGGCAAGCGGCGGGTGCTGCTCCAGCTCAACCACGCCTCCCGCTACGCCGTCGGCGTACACCTGGACCACGGTGTCATCACGTACGCCCTGACCAACCTGGGCGGGACGGTGGTGGCCCGGATCTCCCGACCGGGTGCCGGCGCCGAAGAGCCGCAGGTGGTGGTCGCCCGGATCGCCACCGAGATCGCCGCGTTGATCGACGGGGTGGGGGTGGAACGCCTGCGGATCCTCGGCGTCGGCGTGGTGTTCCCCGGCCCGGTCGACGCCCCCCGGGGCATCGGTGGCCCGCCGGACGTGGGGCTCGCCCCCGCCATGCGGCAGTGGAACGGGTTCCCGCTGGGCCGGGCATTGGAACAGGTGGCGGGCCTGCCGGTGGTGTTGGACAACGACTCGACCGCGGCGGCGCTGGGCGAGCACTGGACGGGCGGTTTCGGCACCGCGACCTCGGCCGCCGCCCTCTACATGGGCACCGGCATCGGTGCCGGCCTGGTCATCAACGGCGTCACCTACCGGGGGCCGAGCGGCAACGTCGGTGAACTGGGCCATGTCAGTGTGTCGGCCGACGGCCCCCGGTGCTGGTGCGGCGCCCGGGGGTGCGTGGAGGCGTTGGCCGGGCCGGCGGCGGTGGTCGCCGCCGTCCGGTCGGATCCGGCGGCGACCCGGGCGGCGGGGTTGGCGGCCGGTGGCCGGCGCTCCTCGGTGGTCGCCGACTTCGCCGCGATCAGCCGCGCCGCCCGGCGGGGCGAGCCGCGCGCGCTGGCCCTGCTGGAGCGGTCGGCCCGGTACGTCGGGACGGCCGCCCGGACCCTGGCGAACCTCATGGACCTCGAGGTGCTCGTGCTGACCGGTCCCAGCCTGGCCGCCGCCGGGTCGGTGTACCTGCCCATCGTCCGGCACGAACTGCGTACCGCCTTCTCCCGGGGCACACACACCGTCGACGTGCGGCTCTCCCGGTCCGCCGCCACGGCCTCGGCCATCGGCGCCGCCGCATTGATCCTCGAATCCGAGCTCGTGCCCCTGAGCCACGGGCCGCGCCCGACGGAACACCTGGCCGAGGAGCGGACCAGGCTCACCGAATCGGCAAGCTGACTGACCGGGGGTACGCAGTGGACGACGCGTGGCGGACGAGCGCGGTGGGCCTGGTGCTCGCCCGCCCGCCCCGGCTGCTCGGCACCGAACCGTTCTTCATGGAGTTCATCGCGGGTATCGAGGAGCGGCTCGCCGGACACGGTCGGTCGGTGCTGCTGCACGTGGTCGCCCATCACGCCGCCGAGATCGCCGCGTACCGCAGGTGGGCGCAGCAGCGGCTGGTCGACGCGATCGTGCTGGTGAACCCGTCGGTGGACGACCCCCGACCGGCAGTGCTGCGGGAGTTGCGGCTGCCCGTCGTGGTAGCGGGGGAGCCGAGCCACGACACCCCGGCGGTACGGCGCGACGACGTCGGTTCGATGCGGGCGGCCCTGGCGCACCTGGTCGGGCTCGGGCATCAGCGGATAGCCCGGATCACCGGCCCCGGGACCCTGCTGCACACCCGGACCCGCACCACCGCCATGTTGGCCGCCGACGTCGACGCCGTCGTCGTGGAGGGCGACTACTCGGCGGAGTCCGGGGCCCGGTTGACCGCCCGGTTGATGACCGGGCCCGAGCCACCCACGGCGATCATCTACGACAACGACCTGATGGCGGTGGCGGGCCTGCACGCGGCCAAGGAGCTGGGCCACCGGGTCCCCCGTGACGTCAGCCTGATCGCCTGGGACGACTCCAGCCTGTGCCGGCTGGCCTCGCCGGCCCTGACCACGATGAGCCTCGACGTGCACTCGTTCGGGGAGTCGGTGGGCGAGTCGGTGCTGCGGCTGATCGACGGGGGGACGGTGCCGGAACGGTGGTGTGCGACCGAAACCGTGGTGGCCCGGGAGACGACCAGCACGCCCCGATAGGTCAGTGGTGTGGTTCACCTGGCAGTCCGTCGAAACGGCATCGATACGCTTGACTTAATGAGGCGCATAAAGAAAGCTCGCAGACGCGCTCCCATCGACGCTCCCCGCTATATCTAGGAGAGCTTCATGACACGTCGACATGCCCTGCTGGCATCGACAGCCGCCGGCACGCTGGTGGCGGCCAGCCTGACCGCGGCCACCCTGCCCGCCTCGGCCGCAGCCTCGGGCTGCGCGGTCACCTACACCGTGCAGAGCCAGTGGAACGGCGGGTTCAGCGGCAACATCGCCATCACCAACCTCGGCTCGGCCGTGGCCGGCTGGACGCTGACGTTCGACTTCCCGGACACCGACCAGCGGGTCACCCAGGGCTGGAGCGCCACCTGGTCGCAATCCGGCGCCCGGGTGTCGGCGGCCAGCCTGAGCTGGAACGGCGCGCTGAACACCGGCGCGTCCACCACGATCGGCTTCAACGGCGCGTGGAGCGGGACCAACCCCGTACCCAAGTCGTTCGCGCTCAACGGGACGGCCTGCACCGGCGTGGTCGACCCCACGACGCCCACCCCACCACCCACGACCACCCCACCGCCGCCCACCACCACGCCGCCACCCACCACTCCCCCGCCGACCACCCCGCCGCCGACGACCACCCCGCCGCCCGGCGGTGCCGCGCCGAGCCTGCGGGTCTCCGGCAACCGGCTGGTGACGGCGGCCGGCGCGACCTACCGCCTGCTCGGCGTCAACCGGGCCAGCGGCGAGTTCGCCTGCGTCCAGGGCAAGGGCATGTGGGACAGCGGCCCGGTCGACCAGGCCTCCGTCGACGCGATGAAGGCCTGGAACATCCGCGCCGTCCGGATCCCGCTCAACGAGGACTGCTGGCTGGGCCTGTCCGGCTCGCCAAGCGGCGCCACCTACCAGCAGGCGGTGAAGGCGTACGCGAACCTGCTCGTCGCCAACGGCATCAACCCGATCCTCGACCTGCACTGGACCCACGGCCAGTACACCGGCAACATCTCGGCCTGCCCCGACGTGAACGCCACCTGCCAGAAGCCGATGCCGAGCCGGCAGTACACACCCCAGTTCTGGACCGGGGTCGCCAACGCGTTCAAGGGCAACGACGCGGTGCTGTTCGACCTGTTCAACGAGCCGTACCCGGACGCCGCCAACAACTGGTCGGACATGACGGCCGCGTGGCGCTGCCTGCGTGACGGTGGCACCTGCACCGGCATCGAGTACCCGGTGGCCGGCATGCAGAGCCTGGTCGACGCGGTACGCGCCACCGGCGCCACCAACGTCCTGCTGGTCCCCGGCCTGACCTGGACCAACGACCTGACCCAGTGGCTGGCCTACAAGCCGACCGACCCGCGCAACAACATCGTGGCCTCCTGGCACTCGTACAACTTCAACGCCTGCGTCACCGAGACCTGCTGGGACACCCAGATCGCGCCGGTGGCCGCGCAGGTGCCGGTGCATGCCGGGGAGATCGGCCAGGACACCTGCGCCCACGACTACATCGACCGGTTGATGACCTGGCTGGACCGCAACCGGCTCGGCTACACCGCGTGGACCTGGAACCCGTGGGGTTGCAGCGGTGGCAACGTGCTCATCGATGACTACAGCGGCACCCCGACCAAGAGCTACGGCGAGGGCTACCGCGCGCATCTGCTCTCCGTCACGCCGTAACCGACCCCGGCCCTCCCCCGCCGGCAGCAACCCGGCGTCGGTGGTCGGTGACGTGACCGACGGAGTAACGGTGGGGGTGGGTGCGGCGACCGTTCGCCGCACCCACCCCCGTCCGCACTGCAACCCCGGATGGAAGCCTCGTGTGCAGGCTCCCACCCCGGCACGTCAGGAGCAGTTCTTGCCCTTGTTGATGCAGGTCGCGATGCGCTGCATGGTCTGCGCGGAGTTGACGTTGACGAAGTCGTTGTGGTCGGAGAACGGGTTGTGGTTCTCCTCGGGGAAGGAGTCGAGCGCGTACTGCCCCTTGACCTGCACGTCGCGGGGGATGTCGTAGCCGACGGTGATCCGCAGCTGCGGGATCGCCTGGAAGCCCTGCGGGCAGGCACCGGTGGCCTTGTCGGCGAACGCGACGTGGTTGCGGTGGTTGTCGCTGTCGATGTTCCGGCCGTCCCAGCAGCCGGGGAAGTCGTGCACCCGCTGCACCTGGCTGCCGGCGGGGCAGATCGGGTACTTGTCGGAGAGCCGGTCGGCGAAGCCCGAGCAGCTCCAGGTGGCGCGGGCGTTGGCCGGGCCACGGCTGGTGGGCTTGGCGTCGCCGGTGAGGGCCCGGAGGAACTTCGGCATCGGCACCACCTTGCTGACGGGGTTGCCCCGGTACTCGATCAGCACCTGCGCCGGGCGGACGATGCCACCGGTGTTACCGGGCAGCTCGAAGTCGGGCCCCTGCGGGTCGGGCAGCGCGGCGGGGGCGGTGGGGGCGGTGGGGGCGGTGGGTGCGGCGGTGGTGGGTGCGGTGCCCGGTGCCGAGGGTGCCCCGGGGGCCTGGTCCAGGGTGCAGGTGGCGAACGCGTCGAGACCCTGCGGACGGGCGGCCTGCCGGCCGATCGCGATGGCGATCCGGTCGAGCACGGCGATCCGCTTGGCCCGCAGCGGCCCGAGGATGGCGTTGTCGACGAAGGCCGGCCCACCCTGGCCCCGGGTGGTGACCAGGCGTTCGTTGGCCTCGGAGAGCTGCCGGTCGAGTTCGTCGAGGTTGCGGTTCACCTCGGCGAGCGCCCCGGCGGGCACGCCGGGCAGCTTGTCGCGGACCGTGGGGCACTGGATGCGCGGGTTCGCGGCCTGGGCCGCCTTGACGCTGGCGCGGTGGGCGCTGCCGGGCATCCGGGCGTGCATGTCGTCGTAGCTGATGTCGCACTCGACCAGCGAGACCAGGCCGGGCTGGTTGCCGCCGGCGGCGGTGACCGTGGTGCTGATCTGCTTGATCATCGCGGCGCGGCGTTCCCGCAACGAGTCGATGACCTCCCGGTTGAACGCGGCGTCGATGCGGCCCCGGCTGGCCGTCATCCGCTGGTTCGCGGCGGCCTGCTGGCGGTCCAGCTCGGCGAGCAGCCGGTCCACGGTGCCGCGGGCCCCGGTGGGGACGGCACGCAGCCGCTTGCCGACCGAGGGGCAGACGACCACCGGCTGGGTCTGGGCGAGGGCCTGCTGGACCTGGTTGTCGCTGCGCACGCTCTTGTCGATGCGCACCACCGGCCAGAAGTAGGACGACTTGTCACCGTTGCGGCAGGTGGTGCCGGAGGCGTCCAGGTCGGCGTTGGAGGAGTTCGCGGTGATGGCCAGGTTGCCGACGAAGTCGTGGACGTGTTCGGCGCCGTTGCGGATGCCGGGCTGGGCCACCGGGTTGTCCGGGCTGAACTTGCCGTTGCCGTTCGTGCCGCAGTCCACGGTGAACCGGCCGGTCGACCCGCCGGCAGCCGGCTGTGGATTCCGCACGTTCGGCGACACGTTCTCGATCTGCACGAACTGGTCGAGGCTGGTGGCGGCGTCTGCGGTGCCCTTGCCGCCGCTGGAGACGAAGGTGACGGTGAGCGCACCGGTGGCCGCCAGCACGACCGCGGCCAGGGCGATCCTGACCGGCCGGGTCTGGACCAGCGCGGTCCCGTTCTTTCTGCGGTTCATCGGAATCTCCTCAAAGCCGCGAACGGCTCCGGTGATGTTGCTGTCTCCACTCGGTACGGGCCGGCACCCGGTCGACGGTCAACGGTTGCCGGCCCCGTCATGGTTCGGTAAGAAGTCCCCCCGGCTCCCTCGGTGACGGCGGTGACCGGCACGCCGCTGAGCCGTTGCGCCCTCGGGCAGCCGGCAACAGCGGCCGACGACACGGTCGTCGGCCGCTGCGTCAGCGGTGTGGGGGTGGTCGCCGCCGGGTGGTCTACCAGACCGTCAGCAGCAGGTGGTTGATCGTGAGCGCCACCGCCGCCTGCGCGGCCAACCAGCCACGGCGGTCGGCGGGCGGGATCAGGGCCGCCCCCGCCATCAGCCAGACCATGAAGGGCAGCCAGATGCGTTCGACCTCGGCCTTGCTGTAGCCGGACAGGTCGGCGGCGAGGATCACCGCCGTGGCGGCCAGTGGCAGCAGCCAGCTGGCGTGCACCACCCCCGGCCGCCGGTCGGCAGTCCGCACGCCGTTCCGGTACCGCCGAGAAACGGCCCGCCACCCGGCCGGCACCGCGCGCCGTAGGATCACGGCCACCACGGGACCGGCGGCCACGACGACCACCGCGAGGTCGGCCCAGACCCAGTAGGCGTACGCCCGGTCGGAGGCGAGACCCTGGTAGTAGCGCTCGATGACGAGGTCGTAGCCGGTGGGCCACCAGAAGCCGGCGACGGTGAACGCGGCGGCGACCGGCACCGCCCCGACGAACGCCCAGCCCACGGTGCGCCAGCGTCGGCCGGCCAGCACGACGACGGCCAACGCGACCGGCGCCATCAGGACCAACCCGTAGGAGAGGTAGCAGCCGAACGCCAACAGGGCGCCACCGCCGACCGCGCCCAGCGCACGCCCCCGGATGACGCCGTACGCCAGCAGGGCCACCCCGGTGGCGGTCACCCCGGCGAACAACCCGTCGGCGGACACCCCGGACCAGACCGCCCCGGGGAACAGCACCACGAACGGCACCACCGCACGGGCCGCCTCGTCGGTACCGAGCAGCCGTACGGTGTGCGGCACGGCGACGGCGACGAGGGCCGCCACCAGGATGCACAGCACCCCGGCCCAGCCGCCGCCGGACAACCCGATCCGGTCGAGGACGACGAAGACGAGCAGGGCCCCCGGTGGGTGACCGGACACGTGGGTGGTCCAGGAGTCCGGTTGGAGGCCGAGGATCCGACCGCTGAATCCGGCCAGCATGGCGGGGATGTCGGTGACGCCCGGGACCTCGTGCAGGTACTCGTAGGTGGTGGTCAGCCGACCGGCGACGCCGCGCTGCCAGCCGTCGACCAGGGCCAGCGACAGCGTCCAGGCCACGGCGGTGGCGTAGGAGACCGCGAGCAGCCCTCGCCAGGCCAGCCGGGCGGCCAGGGCGGGCCCGCGCCACCAGACCAGCGCGGCCACCAGCAGAGCCAGCGGGGTGCCGGGGCCGACGTGCGGCAGCCACTGCGCGAACAGCGGCGCCGAGGTGGCATGCACCGGGCGTCCCCACAGGTAGAGCAGGCCGCCGGTGACGGAGGCCACCGCGAACAGGCCGAACGCGGCAGCGACGGCGATCAGGTCGGCGCGCGGCGGCCGGTGGCGCGGGGTGTCGTTCACCCGCGCAGCGGCGCGTGGGCGAACTCCGCGATCCCGTCGGCGAGTCCCACCACGGCCCGGAAGCCGAGTTCGGTCTCGGCCCGGGTGGGCGAGGCGACCACGTGCCGCACGTCGGCCAGCCGGAACTCGCCGGTGACCACCGGCGACGGCCCGCCGGCAGCTCGGGCCAGCTCCGTGGCCAACTGGCCGATGGTGGCCGGCCGGCCGGAGGCCACGTTGTACGCCCGCCAACCGGTGCCCGTACCGGTCGCGTCCAGGGCGGCGAGGTTGGCCGCCGCCACGTCACGGACGTGCACGAAGTCGCGGCGCTGGCCGCCGTCCTCGAACACCCGCGGTGCCTGCCCCGCCTCCAGCGCCGAACGGAACATCGCCGCGACCCCGCTGTACGGGGTGTCCCGGGGCATCCCCGGTCCGTAGACGTTGTGGTAGCGCAATGCCACCACGGCGCCGCCGGTCTGCCGGGCCCACGCGGCGGTGAGGTGCTCCTGGGCGACCTTGGTGGCGGCGTACCCGCTGCGGGGGTCCAGCGGGGCGTCCTCGTCGACCAGGCCCGGCGTGACGGCGACGCCGCAGCTCGGACAGGTCGCCTCGAAGCGGCCGGCGGCCAGGTCGGCGACGGTACGCGGCCCGGGGCGCACCGGGCCGTGTCCGGCGCAGGCGTAGGCGCCCTCGCCGTAGACCACCATGGAGCTGGCGAGCACCAACCGGTGCACGCCCGCCCGGGCCATCGCGGCGAGCAGGACGGCGGTGCCGAGGTCGTTGCAGCCGACGTACTCGGGCAGGTCGTCCAGGTCGACGCCGAGTCCCACCATGGCCGCCTGGTGCACCACCGCGTCGACACCGGCCAGGACCCCGGCGACGCCCGGCCCGTCGCGCACGTCGAGCCGGACGACCGGGGCGCCCGCCACCGTGTCCGGCAACGGTCGGCGGTGCGCACCGGGATGACCGCAGTCCACGATCGTCACCCGGTGGCCGGCATCGTGCAGGGCGGTCACCACGTGGGTGCCGATGAAACCGGCGCCGCCGGTCACGAGTACGTGAGTCACCCGCCGACGGTAGGGCCGGGACGCGTCGCCGTGCCCCGACCGCGACCGCCCGTCAGCGGTTCGTAAGAACTCCGTGCGCGGGTCGCGGGTGCCCCGGATTCCGTCATCAGCAGGTAAGAACTTCCGGCCGGATCGTGTCCTAGCGTCCGCAGCATGACCGACGTGGTTCTTCCCTGCCGCAACGAGGCCCCGGCCCTGCCCGACCTGCTGGCCCGGATGCCGGCCGGCTACCGGCCGATCGTGGTGGACAACGGCTCGACCGACGGCTCGGCGGCGGTGGCCCGCGCCTGCGGCGTCGAGGTGATCAGCGTGACCGAACCCGGGTACGGTGCCGCCGTGCACGCCGGGGTCCTGGCGGCCGACCCGGTCGACGGGGTGGTGTGTGTGCTGGACGCCGACGGGTCGTTCGATCCGGCGCAGCTGCCCCGGCTGGCCGATCCCGTCCGGGCCGGCGAGGCGGAGTTGGGCACCGGCCGGCGACGCCCCACCGCGCGCGGGGTGTGGCCCCTGCACGCCCGGGTCGCCAACGCCCTGCTGGCCCACCGGCTGCGCCGGACCACCGGCCTCGACGTCCACGACATCGGGCCGATCCGGGCCGTCCGCCGGGCCGACCTGCTGGCGTTGGGGCTGCGTGACCGCCGTTTCGGTTACCCGTTGGAGCTGCTGATCTCGGCCGGTCGGGCCGGCTGGCGGGTGGTCGAGGTCGACGTCGACTACCACCCGAGGGCGGCTGGTACCCGGTCGAAGGTGACCGGCACGGTGCTCGGCACCGCCCGCGCCGTCCGCGACATGAGCGCGGTGCTGGCCCGGTGAACGTCCCCCGACAGCCGCACGTTCCCGGGTCCCGCGCACCGCAGGTGCTGGTGCTGGCCAAGACCCCGGAGCCCGGCCGGGTCAAGACCCGGCTCTGCCCGCCCTGCACTCCGGTCCAGGCCGCCCGGGTCGCCGCGGCGGCGTTGGCCGACACCCTCGACACCGTCGCCACGGCCACGGCCGGCACCCGGGTCCTGGTCGTCGACGGCGACCATCCGGCCCCCGAGGGCTGGAGGAGACTCGCCCAACGGGGCGGCCCGCTCGGCGACCGCCTCGCCCACGCGTTCGCCGACACCCGCACGGCAGGCACGGCCACCCTGCTGATCGGCATGGACACCCCGCAGCTCACCGCCGCCCACCTCGACGACGCACTGGACCTGCTGCGCCGGCCGGACGGGCCGGACGCGGTGCTCGGTCCGGCCGACGACGGCGGCTGGTGGACGCTGGGACTACGCGAGCCCGGCCACGCCTCGGTCCTGCGTGCGGTGCCCACCTCCGAGGCGGACACCGGACAGCTCACCCTGGCCGCGTTGCGCCGCCTCGGTCTGCGGGTCCATCTGCTGCCCCGGCTGCGGGACGTGGACACCGCCGCCGACGCCCACGCGGTGGCCGCGGTGTGCCCGCCGGGCAGCCGGTTCACCGTGGCCGTCGCCCGCGACGTGCCGTCCCCCACGGCGGTCGCCCGGTGAACGCGGTGGCTCTCTTCGACGCCGTGTTCGACCGGGCCGCGTCGGGTGTCCCCGCCGCGTTCACCGCCCGGCACCCGAGCGGTGGCGTGCACCGGTTCGACCCGGCCGGCTGGTGCCGGGACGCCATCGCCGGGGACGCGACCCTGCTGCGGCGCTGCACCGGACCCACCCTCGACGTCGGTTGCGGCCCCGGGCGGCTCACCGGCGCGCTGATCGACGCCGGGCAGCCGGCGCTCGGCATCGACGTCAGCGCCACCGCCGTCCGGCTGGCCCGGGAACGCGGTGCCGTCGCGCTGCAACGCGACGTCTTCGGCCCGGTGCCGGGTGCCGGGCGTTGGCCGCACCTGCTGCTGGCCGACGGCAACGTCGGCATCGGCGGTGACCCATACCGGCTGCTGCGGCGGTGTCGTCGGCTGCTGGCGGCCGACGGCCACCTGCACGCCGAGTTCGCGCCGCCCGGCACACCGGCCTGGTCCGGCACCGCCATGGTGCAGACCCCGGGTGGTGTCGGCAGCCCGCTACCGTGGGCCTGCGTACCCCTCGACGACCTTTCCGTACTGGCCGGGGGCACCGCGCTGCGGGTGCACGACACCTGGACGGAGGCGGGCCGGTGGTTCGCCACCCTCACCCCCCGGTGACCGGCCGGCCGTCCGCGCTGCGGCGGCTCGCCCGACGGTGGTCGGCACCCCTGCCGGCCCCGCCCGGGGCGCTGCGGCGCGGGCCGCTGCGGCCTGACGGTTTCCCGTCCCCGTTACGGTCGACCCGGTTGACTAGCCAGCTCGGCGTCGCGCTCGGGGTGGCGTTCGCCGTCTGCTTCCTCACCGGGCTGCTCAGTCACCTGATCCAGCACCCGCCCGGCTGGTTGTGGTGGCCGTCCCGCCCGGTGGGCCTCTACCGGTTCACCCAGGGCCTGCACGTGGCGACCGGTCTGGCCACGGTGCCGCTGCTCGGGGCCAAGCTGTGGTCGGTCTACCACCACCTGTTCCGCTGGCCGCCGGTCCGGTCGCTCGCCCACGCGCTCGAACGCGCCAGCGTCGCCGTGCTGGTCGCGGCGGCGCTGTTCCAGGTGATCGGCGGCGTCCTCAACGTCGCCCGCTGGTACGCGCCGATGCCGTTCTTCTTCACCGCCGGGCACTACCGGGTGGCGTGGTTGTCGGTCGGTGCGCTGCTGGTGCACGTCGGCGTGCAGTTGCCTGCGGTACGCGCTGCGCTCGGCCCGACCACCGCCGAGTCTGCGCGGGAGCGGCTCAGCCGACGCGGGCTGCTCGGTGGGGTCGCCGCCGCGGCCGGGCTGGTCACCCTGACCACGGTCGGGCAGACCGTCCGGCCGCTGTCCGCCCTGGCGGTGCTCGCTCCCCGTCGACCGGACGTCGGGCCGCAGGGGCTGCCGGTCAACCGGACCGCCGACCGTGCCGGGGTACGCGCCCAGGCGCTCGACCCGGCGTACCGGCTGGTGGTCGAGGGTCCCCTCCGGCGCACCGAACTGGACCTCGCCGCGCTGCGCGCCCTGCCGCAGCACACCGGCGAGCTGCCGATCGCCTGTGTGGAGGGGTGGAGCGCCACCGGGCGGTGGACCGGCGTACGACTGCGGGACCTGGTCGCGTTGGTGGGCGTCGACCCGGACCGGGCGACGGTGCTCGTCGAGTCGTTGGAGACGGCCGGCCGCTACCGCACGTCGACCGTCGGGGCGGCGCACGTGCGTGACCCGTTGACGCTGATCGCGCTGCGGTTGGGTGGGGCACCCCTGCACCCCGACCACGGCTACCCGGCCCGGTTGATCGCCCCGAACCGGCCCGGTGTGTTGCAGACCAAGTGGGTCGGTCGGCTCACCGTCCGGGAGGCGTCGTGAGGACCCGGGTGGCGCTCGTCGCGGTCGGCACCCTGCTGATCGGGTACGCCGTGGTGGGCGCGCTCGCCGACCCCGACCTGCGGCCGGCCGGGGTGCTGCTCTTCCTGGCCGGGGTGTTGGCCGGGCACGACCTCGTCTGGATGGCCGGGCTGCTGGGCGTCGGCGCGCTGCTCGCCCGGTGGGTCCCGGAACGTCACCGGCCGGTGGTGCGGGCCGGCGTGATCAGCGCCGCCACGGTCACCGTCGTGGCGTTTCCGCTCGTCCTCGGTGTCGGCCGGCCGCCGGACGACCCGTCGGTGCTGCCGCTGCCCTACGGCCGCAACCTCGCGGTCGTCCTGCTGCTGATCGCCGTCGCGACACTGCTGACCTGCTGGGCGGCCGACCGGCGGCGCTCCCGGCGACCGGCCCCGGACGGGCCGGCCGCGCCGGACGGGCCGGACGGGCCGACCGCCCCGGTCAGCCCTTCACCGCCCCGGCGGTGAGCCCCTCGGTCAGGAAGCGCTGCCCGAAGGCGTACATGATCACCACGGGGATGCTGACCAGCAGCGACGCGGCGGCGAGCTGCCCCTGCGGCACGACGTCCCCGGTGATCATCGACTGCATCCCCACCGGGAGGGTCTTGTACTCGTCCTTGGTGATGAACACGAAGGCGAAGAGGAACTCGTTCCAGGCGTTGGTCAGGGTGAACAATGCGACCGCCAGCAGTCCCGGCTTGGCCAGGGGCAGCATCACCCGCAGGAACGCCTGGAACCGGGTGCAGCCGTCGACCAGCGCGGCCTCCTCCAACTCGACGGGGATCGACGCGAAGTACCCGGCCAGCAGCCAGGTGGCGAACGGCAGGGTGAAGGTCGGGTAGGTCACGACCAGCGACCACAGCGAGTCGGTGAGCCGCACCCCGATGAGCAGTTGGTAGAGCGGGATGAACAGCAGCGCGCCCGGCATCACGTAGGTCACCAGCACCGTGACGGTGAAGCCCTGCGCCCCCCGGAACCGCAGCCGGGCCAGGGCGTAGCCGGCGAGGGCGGCGCAGACCAGCGCGACCACGGTGGACGCCACGGACACCAGCACCGTGTTGAGGTACCAGCGGCCGAACGGCTTGGTGGCGAAGAGGTCGGTGAACTGTTGCAGGCTCCACGGCGTCGGCCACAGGTCGCGGTCGTGCATGACGATCTGGCCGTCGGACTTGAAGGCCGTGACGACGATCCAGTACAGCGGGGCCAGGACGAACAGGAGCAGCCCGGCCAGGGCGACCCAGGACGCCAGCCCCGACACCAGCGACGACGCCCGGCGACGCCCCCGGGCCCCGAGGGCCGAGACCACCCGGCCGACCACCGCCGCGACCAGCAGGAAGACCCCGAGGACGACGGCCGCCTTCCAGAAGATGTGCGGTGACGCCCAGGCCAGCAGGGCGGCGGCGACCACCGCGACGACCCACGGCAGTGCGGTGCGGACCGTACGGGTGGCGCGGGCCGAGCGGTCCGGCCGGGGCTTGCGGGCACGTCGGGGCGGCGCCACGCCCGAGTCCCGGCGTAACAGCCGGACCAGCACGAACACCAGCGAGCCGATGACCGGCAGCATGACGAGGGTGACCGCCGCTCCCGCGCCGTACTGCAGTTGCAGGATCGCCTTCGAGTACGCGACCAGCACGTACGGTGCCGTCGCGTCGCCCGGGCCGCCCTGGGTCAGCAGCCAGATGAGGTCGAAGTTGTTGAACGTCCAGATCGACGACAGGGTGACCGTCACGGTGATCACGTGGCGCAGTCCGGGCAGCGTCACGTGGACGAACCGCCGCCACGGCGAGGCGCCGTCGACGGTCGCCGCCTCGTACAGGTCGGTGGGGATGGCCTTCAGTCCGGCGAGGAAGGCGACGGTGAAGAACGGCACCCCCTTCCACACGTTGACTCCGATCACCGACGGCATGGCCAGGGACGGCTCGGACAGCCAGCCCGCCGGCCAACTGTCGACCAGGTACGCGCTGACCAGCAGCGGCCCGATCCCCGACTCGGTGAGCAGCAGGTTGACGCTGCCGAAGATCGGGTCGAGCAGCGAGCGCCAACTGAACGCGGTGACCACCGTCGGCACCACCCACGGCAGCAGGAGCAGCCCGGCCAGCACGGCCCGTCCCCGCCGTCGGTGGTGCAGCAGCAGGGCCGCGGCCAGCCCCAGCACCGCCTTGAACACCTCGGCGTACGCGGTGAAGACGAACGAGTTCACCACGCCCGTGTGGAACTGCTCGTCGTCGGCCAGGGCGAGGTAGTTGGCCAGACCGACGAACACGCTCTGCTGCCCGTGCCGTTCCGTCGTGCTGGTCACGACCGACCAGGCGATCGGCACGAGCACGAGGCCGCCGACCAGCACGGCGGTGGGTGCCAGGAACAGCGCCGCCAGTCGCCAGTCGCGGCCCAGCCGGCGTCGGGTCGCGATGCGGAATCGGGATTCCGGCGGCGAGGATCCCCGGGACGCCGGGGCGGACGCCGGGCGGACCGACGTCACTGCGGCAGCCCCTGCTGGGTGAAGATCTGCACCATCTTGGTGTGCGCGGCCTGCACGGCCTGCGCGGGCGGCGTGCCCTGGATGACCTGCTGCATCATGTCGGTGAGGACGTAGGCGCCGACGGCGGCCTGCTGCCCCGCGCTGGCCTTCTGCGGGAAGTTGAGGCCGTTCTTGGTCGACAGCGGCAGCTGCTGTTGGGTGATCTTGCGCATGATGGGGAAGGCCGGGTCGCCGCTGGTGAAGAACGGGTCGGCGTCCCAGACCTTCTCCCATGCCGGCAACGCCAGACCGGGCGCTTCCTTCGCCACCCCCACGAGGGCGGGCGCGGTGACCAGGTACTGCGTCAGGAGCTTGGCCAGGGCGGCGTTCTTGGCGCCCTTGAAGATGACGAAGCCCTGGGACTGGCCGAGCAGCAGGGACTTGTCGGTGGCCGGCCCGGTGCAGTCGGCGAAGACGTGGGTGTTGTCGTAGACGGGGTTCTTCTTGGTCTTGGAGTCCGCGTAGACGCTGAACTGGTTGCGGGTGTAGCCGAGGATGCCGGCGAGCCAGTTCTCGTTGTTGCTGGAGTCGGTCCAGGCGGCCACTCCCGGCGGCAGCATCGGCTTGTAGCGGGGGTTGGTGTAGATGTCGGCGAGGAAGGTCACCGCCTGCACCGTCTCGGGAGAGTCGAAGGTGACCTTCCGGCCGTCGTTGGAGGCGATCGCCCCGCCGTAGGAGTTGATCAGCGCCTCGATCATGCCGTTGGCGTCACCGGAGCGGTTCACGGTCATGCCCCAGCCGAACCGCCGCTTGCCGGGGTCGGAGATCGCCAGGCACAGGTCCCGCAGCTCCTCCCAGGTGTAGACGTCCCTGGGGGTGATGCCCTCGTCGCGCATCCAGTCCTTGCGCAGGAACGACCCGATCCCGATGAAGTGGTAGGGGATGGCGAACCACCTGCCGTCGAAGACGCAGAAGTTCTTGGATTCGGCGGTGGGTTCGCCGTACGTCGCCGTCAGCGCCTGGACGACGTCCGTCACGTCCTCCAGGTCGCCGAGCGCCTGGAACTGGGCGACGAACCGCGAGTCGGTCATGAACGCGAGGTCGCGCGCCACACCACCCTGGACCTCAGCGTGGATCTTGGCAACCACGTCGCCCGCGTCCGCCTGGACCAGGCTGTTGCCGATCTTGGTGCCGGTGGTGTCGGCGAACTTCCTGATCGAGGCGTCGAGTGCCGCGTTCGCCGCCTCCGAGTACAGCTTCTGCGACAGCATCCCCAGCGAGGAGCCCTTCAGCGCCACCGCGGCGTCGACGAGTTCCTTCGGGACCTCGGCCTGCGCCCTGGGCGTCGACGGTGCGGTGCCTCCGCAGGCGGCCAGGCCGGCCGCACCGAGCAGCCCCACCCCCATTCCCAGAAAGCCGCGCCGGGACCGTAACGCACTGTCCTCGATGGACATCCGTCTCCTCCGTCTCGCCTCACCGGGACCCACCGGGAGAGGCCAGGGGCAAAACTGTCCTGTGTGGACGCCCGCACAGCACGCACCCGAGGACGGTTGCCTGATCGGATGGCCTCAGCCCGCTCCTGCCCGCACAGTCATCGGGAAAGTCGCCCCGCCACCGGCGGGCCCTCCCCGGCCTGCCCCGAGCTGTTCGTGCCCCGGGCGGCGGAACGGCGACCGGGGCGGCGCTGCGCTCACTCTACACATTTCGGAAAGTCGCGCCTAGGCTTGAACGCAATTCGGGAGACCGTCCACGCAATTCATCTTCACCAATATTGCTAACCGAGAACACACTCCGGGGCTCAGGCCCGAGCCATTGACGCTGGTGAGCCGCACGATGGTCGGCCGGTGACGTCGGAACGTCAGGCGGGAAGGCGGCGGGCCAGTTCGCGCCGCAGCTGGTCACGGCCGGGGCTCAGGTAGACCAGCGGGAGCCGGATCTCGTACGGCCGGCTCTGCCCGTACGTCGCCCACTCCCACCGGGCGAGCGGGGGGCGGGTCCGGTCCGGGTCGGCCGGCTCGATCACCAGGACCGGGTACCACCGTCCGCTGATCTCGGCACGCGCGACGTTCGACCACTCGATGGCCAGGGTGCGCTCACCCGGACCCGCCACCTGGAGGTGGTCCGCGGTGAGCCGCAGGGGCAGCCGCGGCTGGTGACCGGCGGACGGCGGACGGACCACCCCCCGGGAGAACCCGAGGAGCAGAAACCACGTCAGCGGCAGCCACAGCCCGTCCCACCACGGGTCGCCGGAGGCCAGGTTGACGACCGCCTGCACCACCGCCAGCGCAGGGAGCGCGGTGGCCAGGAAACCGACCTCACGACCCCGGGAACGGCGGAACTCGGTGACAGCAGGCTCATCGGCGGTGGCCATTGCGGTGTGCTGCCCGGCGGGCCGGAGCGCCAAACCCGCCGACCCCGGCATGCGCACAGTCAGTGCAGCCGGCGCTTCCAGTCCTCCGGCACCCGACCCTCGGGGCCGGGGGCGGGCTGGTCGAGCGGACGCGATTGCGGCCCGGCCAGCTCCGGACCCGCGGCATAGAACTGATCGTCGGAGTAGTCCCAGAACCACGACTCGCCGGGTTCGAAACTGCGTACCACCGGATGCCCCGTCGCGGCCGCGTGCGCCGTCGCATGCTGGCCCGGCGAGGAGTCGCAGCAGCCGACCTGGCCGCAGGACGCGCAGCGGCGCAGGTGGAACCACCACCCACCGGAGGACTCACACTCGACGCAACCCGGGCCGCTCGGCGGCACCGTCGTAGTGACACCCACCGCGGTCGCGGCGAGGAGCTTGGGCTGATCGGCCACGGCGTGTTCCTCTCGACTCGCCGCTACGGTACCCGGACTCATCCGTCGGCGCCTCACCCCGGTTACCCGGCCGGGTGAGCCGGTCGGTCGACGCACGCCGGGGTACGCCCGTGGTCCGAGAATGAAGCCGGCACCCGGCCCACTATCCGGAGGAACCCGACGATGTCCCTCACCACCGCACAGCCCGGCCGGCCGACGGTCGTCCTCGTCCACGGCGCCTTCGCCGAATCGGCGAGTTGGGCCGGGGTGATCACCGCACTGCGCGACGACGGCTACCCCGCGGTGGCCGTGGCCAACCCGCTGCGCGGCGTCCGGCACGACGCCGACCACCTACGCGCGGTGCTCACCGGGATCGACGGGCCGGTCGTCCTCGTCGGCCACTCGTACGGCGGAATGGTGATCTCGAACGTGCCGGCGGCGGGTGCCGGCGTGACCGCGCTGGTCTACGTCGGGGCCTTCGCCCCCCTCGCCGGCGAGAGCGCCGCCGACCTGGCCGGTCGGTTCCCCGGCAGCTCCCTGGGTGAGACGCTGGCCCCCGTCACGCTCCCGGGCGGGGCGACCGACCTCTACATCCGGCAGGACCGCTACCACCAGCAGTTCGCCGCCGACTCGACGACGGCGCAGGCCGCCGTGATGGCGGTGACCCAGCGGCCGATCACCGAGGCGGCCCTGGGTGAGCCCTCCGGCGAGCCCGCCTGGCAGTCGCTGCCGTCCTGGTTCCTCTTCGGCAGCGAGGATCTCAACATCCCGGTCGCGGCCCACCGGTTCATGGCCGAACGGGCGGGCTCCCGGCGGACGGTGGAGATTCCCGGAGGTTCGCACACGGTGGCCATCCCGGAGGCCGCCATGCTGGCCGATCTCATCCGGGAGGCCGCCGACGCGACCCGCTAGCCGGGCCCGGCCGGAAGACCGTGATCCGCCCCCGGCCACCGCACTCCGCCCGGTCACGCCCGGCCCGGGAGGCACGGCACGGCTACCCCACCCACCACGGGCGAGGTAGCCGCCGCTGCCCCGAGGCACGTCCCCGACCGTGCCGGTGCGCCCCCGTTCACCGTCGCCCGGTACCGCCGTGTCGTCGTCGCCGAGATCGGAGTCGTCGACCTGTTGCCGGGTCCGTCAGAGGTCGGCCAGGATGCGGGCCAACTCGACCGGCCTGCTCAGCATCGGCCAGTGCCCGGAGTCGATGTCGACCAGGTCGACCTTCCGGGCCTTGGCGAGTTCGGGCAGGTCACCCCCGTCGAGCATCGCCTGGGCCTGCTCCGGGGTGAACTCGGGGCACACCAGGACGACAGGCACGTCGAAGCGCCGCGCATCGGTCAGCCGGACTGTCCCCCGGGCGACGCCCTCGGGCACCGGGATGGCGGTGGCCAGGAATTCCGCCCGCGCCCGTTCGTCGAGGTCGGCCGCGTCCGCGCCCTCGAAGGGCGCCCAGCCGGGGAACGGCATCGCCCCGTCCTCGATCGGGAAGAAGTCGGCGTACAGGTCCCCGTCGGCCTGCGGGAAACCGCCGATCAGCACGACCCGGGCGACCGTCGAGGGCCGCGCGTCGGCGATCAACCAGGCCAGGGCGCAGGAGGCCGAGTGCCCCACCACCACCGACCCGGCCGGTGCCGCGTCCACGACGGCCAGCACCGCGGCAACCTGGTCGTCGAGCGTCGCCGCCGTGTTCCCGTCGCCCTGGCCCGGCAGGTCCACCGCCACCGCGTGTCGCCCCACCCGGGTCAACTCGGCGACGACGCCGTCCCACGCCGAGGCGTCGAGCCACAGGCCGCCGACGAGCACGATCTGTTCATCAGTCATGACGACAACGTAGCGTCGATTCCGGACGTTCCACTTCCGGTACCGTCCGGTGGGTGGAGAATGCCGTCAGCCCCACCGCCCGTGCCCTGCGGACGCTCGACATCCTGCGGGACCGCCCGGGCACGACCGCCGAGGAGCTGGCCGCCGGTCTCGGCGTGACCGAACGCGCCGCGCGCCGCTATGTCGGGATCCTCCGCGAGGCGGGCATCCCGGTCGAGTCCGCCCGGGGGCCCTACGGCGGCTACCGCCTCGGCCGGGGCGCCCGGCTGCCGGCCGTCGTCTTCACCCAGGAGCAGGTCATCGGCCTGGTCATGGCCGTTCTCGACGGGCAACCTGCCGCGATCGACGCCGACGGCCTGGTCGGGTCCGCGCTCAGCAAACTCATCCGGGCGCTGCCCGACAGCGTCGGACGGCAGGCGGCGGCACTGCGGGCGTACGCGGCAGCCGCCTCCGACCGACGGTCGGCGCACGCCGATCCCACCACGACGAGCACGCTGGTGGCGGCCGTGGCCGACCACCACCAGGTGGCCTTCACCTACACGACCGAAGGCGGCGAGTCCTGGGAGGCCGTGGTCGACCCGTGGGCGGTGGTGGTGCGCTTCGGCCGCTGGTACCTGCTGTGCCACTCGCACCGGGCGGGCGCGATCCGCACGTACCGCATCGACCGGATCCGGGCCGTGCGGCACCTGCCGCAACGGTTCACCCCGCCCGACGACCTCGACCCCGTGGCCACCCTGGAGGCGCACCTGGGTTCCGGGTGGAAGTACCCGACCCGGGTGGTGTTCCACGAGCCCTACGAGCGGGTGGCACCGTGGGTCCGGCCGACGATGGGCCGCCTGGAGCCTGCCGGCGACCGGTGCGTCCTGACCGGCAGCACGACCAACACCCGGATGTACGCCCAGGAGTGGCTGGCCGCCGTCCCGTTCGGCTTCACCGTCGAGGAGGGTCCCGAACTGCGGGCCGCCGTGGCCGCGGTCGCCGCCCGCCTCACCGCCGCGCTGGACGACGGCCCCCGACCGTCGCCATCCTGACCGGGGGTCGCACCGTCGGATCGCGGTCGCCGTCAGTAGACGAACGGCCAGCCGGTGTTGTCGTAGCCGAGCAGGTTGACGCCGAGCAGTGCGGTGCCGTTGTCGGCGTAGTAGTGGTAGACGAGGACTTCGGCGTCGGTGTCGGTGAACACCGCCTGGTGGCCGGGCCCGTGGGTGCTGCCGTGCCCGGCGAGGACCTGGGTGCCGCCACCGGCGGTCATCGCCACCCCGTTCCGGTCGACGTACGGGCCGGTGACCGAGGTCGACCTGCCCACCATGACCCGGTAGGTGCTCGCCGCCCCCTGACAGCACCTGTCGAACGACACCCACAGGTAGTAGTAGGCGCCGTGCCGCACGATCACCGGCGCCTCGATGGCACCCCCGTTACGGCCCGCGATGCTCCGCACGGTCGTGTCGGCGCGTTTCCCGGTCACCGGATTCAACGACACCATCTTGATACCGGACCAGAACGACCCGAAGCTCAACCGCCACCTGCCGGAAGCGTCGACCACCAGATTGGGATCGATGGCGTTGAAGTCGTCCGACGTCCGGGACTCGATCACCAGACCCTGGTTGGTCCAACTGCCCGACGCCCCGGTGGTGCTCGTGGCAAGGAAGATCCCCGACCGGTTCGACCCGAACGTCGAGGCCGAGTAGTACAACCAGTACCGACCGTCACGGTAGGACAGATCCGGCGCCCACAGATTGCGACTGCCCCCGGTGTACGTCGTCGTCCACGGCGCACCGCCGGGGAACACCACACCCGCGTTACGGAACGCGACCCGATCACCGGAGGTCTTCAGCGCGATGTTGTCACCGGTGTGCGCCAGCAGGTAACCACCACCGGGGCGGATCACGACCGTCGGGTCGTGCACCCCGACGTCCCCGGTCACCCGACCCGGGCCAGGGTAGGACCCGGGCGGCGTGGTGGGCGTCGCCGCGACCCTCGGTGCGGCCGTCGACGCCGACGGCGATCCCTGAACGATGCCGGCGACCACCAGCACGACCGACAGGGAGATCAACGCCAGTCGGCGGAGGGTGGACGGATTCTGTACGGAGGCGAGCGAAGTGGTCACGACAGTTCCCTGGGTCGGGCGTCGGGCAGCGTGATGCCGACGCGGCGGGACGTCGACAAAAATGTCGAGATCATTGCATTCGTGTTTTCCCAGAAGTTAACGCAGGCATCGAAGCATGTCAACGCCTGTGGCCGCCGGCCCCCGTCGGTCGCCCCTCCTCGACAGCCGACGCCGAGGGGGTCGCGCCGGGCCGGCCCGGCGGGCCCGCACCACGTCGTCGACGACCACCCACGCAGGGATCCCGCCACCGGCACCCGCCCGCGAAAGGGGCGGCACGACCCGTCCAGATGGGATGAGGCCACAATCGGCAAGAAACTGTGAGGTATTGAGACGCTTGTCTCCGCCGCCGATTTCACGGCACGCCGACGAGACCGCGACCCTATGCTTGTCGCCGAAATACCTGCGGCCGGTCGGGTGGCAGGAGAAGAACCAGTCCGAGGATCTGCGAATGCGTCGGAAATCTGCTCTGGGCAATGGCATCGCTGACGTCACCACGGCAATTACCCGCAGTGGAGCACCAACCTCCCCCGCAGCGGAGGCCGCGCGCCGAGCCGCAGTCGCCGAGGAGCAGGAGTTCCTCGACTCGGCCGTGGCGCGGCGCGACGGTCTTGTCGACCACCTACAGGCCGAGCTTTCCTCAGCTGCCCTGGACGTGTTGGAACGGGCGCGGCTGCGCATGCTCCGCCAGCAGTACGAGCAGTTGCGGCGAGCGCAGGAACGGTTGGTCTTCGGCCGCCTCGACGGTCTTGACGGCACCGTGCGGCACGTCGGCCGGGTCGGCCTGCGCAACGACGACGAGGACGGTGAGCCGCTGCTGCTGGACTGGCGCGCTCCCGCGGCCCGGCCGTTCTACACCGCGACCGCTGTCGACCCGCAGGGGCAGGCACGACGGCGGCACATCCGCACGACGGGACCGGTGGTCGTCGGGGTGGACGACGAGCCGCTGGACGGGACCATGACAGCGGAACTCGTCGGTGAGGGGGCGCTGCTGGCCGCCCTGGACCAGCGGCGCACCGGTCACATGTCGGCGGCGATCTCCACGCTGCAACGCGAACAGGACGACATCATCCGGGCGGAGGCGACCGGCCCGCTGATCGTGCAGGGCGGTCCCGGCACCGGCAAGACCGTGGTGGCCCTGCACCGCGTCGCCTACCTGCTGTTCGCCCACTCGGCAATGGCCGACCAGGCGGTCCTGGTCCTCGGTCCCTCGCCGCGGTTCCTCCAGTACATCGCCCAGGTGCTGCCCGCCCTCGGTGAGACCGCCGTCGTCTCGGCGACCTGCGACACCCTGCTGCCCGACATCCGCGTGGGCCGCGACGAGAGCCGGACCCTCGCCGAGATCAAGGGCCGTGCCCTCTGGCAGGCCGCGCTCGAGAACTACGTCGGCTCGCTGTTCCCGCGCCCCCGCGAGTTGACGCTGCGCTGGGAGGGCGAGTTCTACGCCATCCCCGCCGGGACGGTCGCCCAGATGCTCGCCTCGGTGCGGGGACGCCCCTATCACCGGGCCCGCGAGGCGTGCGCCGAGCAGCTGCACCACCTCCTGACCGAAGCCGTCGTCGATCAACGCGAGGCGCTGGTGAACGCGATGGACGAGGGCTTCGAGGACATCCTCGCCCGCGTCGACCGGAGCATGCAGCACGACCACCGGTCCGCCGGTGGGCCCACCGGCAGTGACGTCGACGGGCTGCTCTCCGAGGAAGAGATCGACGCCCTCCGTGGTCGTATCGCGGAGAACGCGAGCATCGCCCGGTTCGTCGAGGCATGGTGGCCCACCCTCGACACCGAAGACCTGTTGAGGGGTCTGGTGACCGACCGCGCCCTGCTCGCCCGCTTCGCCCCCCAGTTGTCCGCGGCGGAGATCACCGCCGTCGCGACGGAGCCCGCGCCGTGGGCTTCGAGCGACATCCCCCTGCTCGACGCGGTCGCCGACCTGCTGGGCGAGATCGAAGCCCCGCCGCCGCAGGGCGAGTTCGTCGCCGACCACGCTCGCCGGCAGCGCGGCTGGGTGTACGGCCACGTCGTCATCGACGAGGCGCAGGAGCTGTCCGAGATGCAGTGGCAGATGGTGCTGCGGCGTTGTCCCAGCCGTTCCGTCACGGCGGTCGGCGACATCGATCAGACGGAGGCGGCGCACCGGCACACCACCTGGGCACAGGCGGTGCAGGCGGCTTTCGGACAGCGGTGGACCGCTGCGGAGCTGACCATCTGTTACCGCACCCCGCGCGAGGTCATGGACCTCACCGGGCCCGTCCTGAGGCGGGCCGGTAGCCACAACTCCCCGCCCCGGGCGGTGCGTTCCTGCGGCATCGACCCCTGGGTCCGCACGGTCGCCCCTGCGGAGCTTGCCGACACCGCCGCCCGGGCGGTGCGACAGTTGCAGCAGCGGTGGCACGGCGGCACGGTGGGCGTCATCGCCCCCGCCGACCGCATCGCCGAACTCCACGCCGTACTGGCTGACGTCCCGGTGCTCACCGCGGTGCAGTCCAAGGGTCTGGAATGGGATGCGGCGCTCCTCGTCGATCCCCAGGGCATCGCCGCCGGGCCGCGCGGCTGGAACGCCCTCTACGTCGCGCTCACCCGATGCACCCAGGAACTGGGACAGCTGGTTCTCGGGTAGCGGAACTTTGCGGGTGTGCCGCCGCTGCGCCGGCGTCCGGTCACCGCCGGCGCCGGGTGGCCGGGGCGCCGTCCCAGGCCACCCGGCGTCGACGCGGGAGGACGCGGCCGACCACCGGGCGGGCGACACAGGCGGGAAGTGCCGAGCTGACCGCTTCCGACATCGGCTATTGACGTCGCCGTAACACCGGGTCTAGCGTCTGTCGAACCGCTTCGTCGAACCGCTTCGACGAGCCGGCGAACACGGTTCCCTGCCTGCCCGGAGGAGGTGCGCGGTGGCCACCATGCAGGACGTCGCCCGCCTGGCGCAGGTCTCGGTCAGCACCGTCTCCTACGTGCTCACCGGAGCCCGGCCGATCTCCCAGGGCACCCGGGCGAAGGTGCTCGCCGCCATGGCCCAGCTCGACTACCAGCCCAACGCCATGGCCCGGGGTCTGGCCAGTCGACGCAGCCGGATCCTGGGCCTGCTGCTGCCGATGGACGAGCGCGGCCTCGGGGCGACCGAGACGGCGTTCGTCACCGGGGCCGCCGCGGCGGCCAGCGCCGTCGGCTACCACCTGGTGCTGTCACCCGTCGGCGGGGGCGGCGACCTCGACGGGCTGCGTCGGCTGGCCAGCCAGCGGATGTTCGACGGCGTCGTGCTGATGGAGGTGCAGCTCGCCGACGAGCGGGTCGGCGCGCTCCAGCAGGCCGGGGTGCCGCTGGTGCTGATCGGGCGCACCGGGGACACCGCCGGGCTCTCCTACGTCGACATCGACTTCGAGCAGACCGTACGGGAGGCCGTGGCGTACCTGGTCGGCCTGGGGCACCGGCAGATCGTCTACGTCAACCACTCGGCCGAGACCCTGGCCAGCGGTTACGGGCCGGCGCTGCGGACCCGGGACGCCTTCGTCACGGCGATGACCGGCCACGGCCTGGAACCGGTCATGATCCCGGCGCAGGACAGCGCCGCCGGTGGCCGGGCCGCGTTGGCCGCCGCCATCACACGGACGCCGGGCCTGACGGCCGTGCTGGCGATGAACGAGACGGCGGTCTTCGGCATCCTCGGCGAGCTGACCGGGCGGGGGCTGGCCGTGCCCGACGACGTGTCGGTCGTCTCGATGGTCACCTCGCCGCAGGTCGCCGAGCTGGCCACCCCGGCGCTGACCGCGATGACGTCACCCGGTTCGGCGCTGGGCCGGATCGCGGTCGAGGCCCTGGTGCGCCACCTGGACGGGGCCGGTGACGAGCGCCACCAGCAGTTGCTGCCGTGCGCGCTGGAGATCCGGGGATCGACCGCAGCACCACGAAGCCGTCACCCCGATGGGGGTTGACCAGGTAAAACGGCCCGTCGCCGCGCGGCAACGCGACGACGGACCCAGTGAAGTACCGGGCTCGATACTCAACGAGGAGGATAGCAATGCAGCGATTCCGCCGGATCGTCGCCGCGATCGCCCTGGCGGCGACCGCGACGACCACCGTGGCCGCCTGCGGGGGCGACGACAGCGGTGACGACAGCGGGGCCAAGACCCTCAAGCTCTGGCACTACGAGGGCGAGAACAGCGCGATGGGGGTCGGCTGGGACAAGGCCATCGAGATCTTCAAGACCGAACACCCGGGCGTCGAGGTGCGCTTCGAGCGCAAGGCGTTCGAGCAGATCCAGCAGAACGCCGGCATGATCATCAACTCGTCCGAGGGTCCGGACATCATGGAGTACAACAAGGGCAACGCGACGGCCGGCCTGCTGTCGTCGCAGGGACTGCTCACCGACCTCAGCGGCGAGGCCGAGAAGCGCGGTTGGGCCGGCAAGCTCAGCCCCAGCCTCCAGACCACCGCGCGGTACAGCGACAAGGGCGTGATGGGCTCGGGCAACTGGTTCGGCGTGCCGAACTACGGGGAGTACGTCACGGTCTACTACAACAAGGACCTGTTCGACCGTAACGGCGTCACGGTGCCCACCACCATGGCGGAGCTGACCGCCGCGATGGACACCTTCGTCGGCAAGGGCATCACCCCGCTGGGCATGGCCGGCGCGGAATACCCGGCCGGGCAGCTGTTCTACCAGTTGGCCCTGGCAAAGGCCGACCGGCAGTTCGTCGACAACTACCAGCTCTACAAGAACCCGGTCGACTTCCGCGCCGACCCGCTGAAGTACGGTGCGGACACCTTCGCCGACTGGGTGCGCAAGGGCTACGTCGCCAAGGACTCGTCGAGCCTCAAGGCCGAGGACATGGGCACCGCCTTCATCGCGGGCAAGACCCCGATGATCGTCTCGGGCAGCTGGTGGTACGGCCGGTTCAAGGCCGAGATGAAGGCCAACTGGGACACCTTCCTGTTCCCGGGCAACACCCTCAACGCCGGCTCGTCCGGCAACATCTGGGTCGTCCCGACCAACAGCAAGGCCAAGAGCCTGGCGTACGACTTCATCGACATCACCCTGCGCCCTGAGGTCCAGGACCTGATCGGCAACAACGGTGGCATCCCGGTGGCCGGTGACCCCGCGAAGATCACCGACCCGAAGGACCGCAAGCTGATCGAGGACTTCAACACGGTCAGCAAGCAGGACGGCCTGGCCTTCTACCCGGACTGGCCGGTGCCCGGCTACTACGACGTGCTGGTCGGCGGGTTCCAGGCGCTGATCAACGGATCCAAGTCCCCCGACCAGGTGCTCGACACGATCGCCAAGCCGTACGCCGACGGCGTCAAGGAGATCACCGGCAAGTGACACGGCGAGCGGCGGGCGTGCCCGGTACGACCGGCACGCCCGCCCGCCCCGCCGGGAAGGATCCTGCATGGCAGTCCCCGACACCGTCGCCGGCACACCACCGGCGGCGACCCCCACCCCCACCCCCACGCCTGCGTCCCGCCGTCGACCGCGTGGCCGAGACGCGGCGTACTGGCTCTACCTGCTCCCCGGAGCGGCGCTGTTCATCCTGGTCATCGGCGTGCCACTGGTCGGCACCGGCTACCTGTCGCTGACCCGGTGGTCAGGCGTCGGCGACCCCACCTTCGTCGGGCTGGACAACTACCAGCGGTTGCTGCACGACGAGGTGTTCTGGGCGTCGTTCCGCAATACCGTGGCGATGATCGTCGCGATGGTGGTGGTGCCGACCCTGGTCGGGCTGCTGCTCGCCTCGGTGCTCTTCGACGTCGTCGGGCGGCGGTTCCGGCCCCGGACGGCGGCGGCGTTGCGGGCCGCGTTCTATCTGCCGCAGGTGCTGCCCGTGGTGGTCGCCGGCATCGTCTGGGGCTGGATCCTGCGCCCCGACGGCGCGTTCAACAGCACGCTCGACGCGATCGGTCTCGGGGCGCTGCGCCACGACTGGTTGGGCGACCCGGACACCGCGCTGCCGGCGGTGATGGCGGTGATGATCTGGGTGCAGATCGGCTACCCGGTGGTCGTGTTCATGGCGGCGTTGCAGCGGGTCGACCCGGAGCTGTACGAGGCGGCCGAGGTCGACGGGGCGAACTGGCTGCACCGGTTCCGGGCGATCACCCTGGCGCAGATCCGGCCGGAGACCTTCGTGGTCGCCCTGACCTGCACCATCGCCGCTCTGAAGGTGTTCGGGCCGATCTACGCGCTGACCCGGGGCGGCCCGGAGAACGCCACCAACGTGCCGTCGTACTTCGCCTACTACACGTTCTTCAAGAAGCTCCAGGTCGGATACGGCTCGGCGATCTCCACCGTACTCACCGTGATAATCGTGGTGGTGGCCGTGGTCTTCATCGGGGTGCAGGCCCGCAGCGAACGCCGGGACCGGGGGATCTGAGATGACCGTGACGATCACCAAGGTCCCCCTCCGCCCGAAGGTGCGCGACCGGCACCACCGGGGCCTCAGCCGCTGGGTGGTGCTCGCCGGCGTCACCGTCGGCGCGCTGGTCATGCTGGTGCCGTTCGCGTTCATGCTGCTCAACGCGTTCAAGTCGCCCGGCGACTACTCGTCGGGCGGCCCGTTGAGCTGGCCGACGGAGTTCTACACCCAGGGCCTGCGGACGTACTGGTCCGCGGTGAACTTCCCGCTCAAGCTGTGGAACTCGACGCTCATCGCCGGTTCGGTGGCGGTGTTCGGCGTCGTCGTGTCGCTGCTCAACGCGTACGCCCTGGGCATCGGCCGGGTCCGCGGCCGGCTGTGGATCGTCGGGCTGTTCCTGCTGGCCAACATGCTGCCGCAGGAGGCGTTGATCTATCCGCTGTACTACGTCGCCAAGGAGATCGGCCTCTACAACACCCGACTGTCGGTGATCATCATCTTCACCGTCATCCAGAGCGCGTTCGGCACGTACCTGCTCGCCTCGGTGCTGGGCACGTTCCCCCGGGCGCTGCTGGAGGCCGCGGCGCTCGACGGCGCCGGGAAGTGGACGGTGCTGTGGCGGGTGGTCTTTCCCAACCTGCGGCCCACCCTCGCCGTCCTGCTCATCTTCTTCTTCATCTGGACCTGGAACGAGTTCCTCATCCCGCTGGTCATGTTGATCGACAACCAGACCCAGACCATCCCGGTCGCCCTCGCATCGTTGCAGGGCGACCGGCTGATGGACGCCCCGACGACCAACGCCGGTGCGCTGATCAGCCTGGTGCCGGCCATCCTGTTCTTCCTCATCTTCCAGCGCACCCTCGCGCGCGGCATCACGGCAGGAGCCGAGAAGTGAAGTTCACCGACGGGTACTGGCAACTGCGTCCGGGGGTCAGCGTGCTGCGCCCCGGCACGGTCGAATCGGTCGAGCCGGACGAGCGCGGCTTCACCGTCTTCGCCCCGTCCGGGCAGATCAACGGCCGGGGCGACACGCTGAACCGGCCCGTCGTCACCGTCCGCTTCTTCTCCCCCGCGCCCGGCGTCATCGGGGTCACCATCGGCCACCACAGCGGCGGGCTGCCCCGCGAACCCCACTTCGGGGTCAGCACCGACCACACCCACCCGGTCACCGTCGACATCACCGGACTCAGCGCGTCGCTGACCACCGGAGAGCTGACCGTCCGGGTCGCGCTGGTCGACGGCTGGCGGGTCGAGTTCCGGCACGGCGACCGGCTGGTCACCGCGTCCACCGCACGCAGCGTCGGCATCGCCACCGACGGCGAGGGCCGCCGGTACGTGCACGAACGGCTCGCGCTCGGCGTCGGCGAGACGGTGTACGGGTTGGGCGAACGGTTCGGCCCGTTCGTGAAGAACGGTCAGACGGTCGACATCTGGAACGCCGACGGCGGCACCGCCAGCGAGCAGGCGTACAAGAACGTGCCGTTCTATCTCAGCAGCGCCGGCTACGGGGTGTTCGTGGACCACCCGGAGCACGTGTCGTTCGAGGTCGGTTCGGAGGTCGTCGCGCAGACCCAGTTCAGCGTCGAAGGCCAGTCGCTCACCTACCACGTCATCGACGGGCCCACCCCGAAGGACGTGCTGCGCCGCTACACGGCGCTGACCGGCCGACCCGCCCGGGTGCCCGCTTGGTCGTACGGGCTGTGGCTGTCCACCTCGTTCACCACGTCGTACGACGAGAAGACGGTGACCGAGTTCGTCGACGGGATGGCCGAACGGGACCTGCCGCTGTCGGTGTTCCATTTCGACTGCTTCTGGATGCGCCAGTTCCACTGGGTCGACTTCGTGTGGGACCCGGCGACCTTCCCCGACCCGGAGGGGATGCTGCGCCGGCTGCACGAGCGGGGCCTGAAGGTCTGTGTGTGGATCAACCCGTACATCGCGCAGCGGTCGTACCTGTTCGAGGAGGGCCGCGAGGCCGGTTACCTGGTACGCAACCCGGACGGGTCGGTGTGGCAGTGGGACAAGTGGCAGGCCGGCATGGCGCTCGTCGACTTCACCAACCCCGACGCGGTGGCCTGGTTCACCGGCAAGCTCAAGTCGCTGCTGGACATGGGCGTCGACTGCTTCAAGACCGACTTCGGCGAGCGCATCCCGACCGACGTGGTGTGGCACGACGGGTCGGACCCGCAGCGCATGCACAACTACTACTCCTACCTCTACAACCGGGCGGTCTTCGAGCTGCTGGAGACCGAACGCGGCGAGGGTGAGGCGGTGGTGTTCGCCCGCTCCGCCACCACCGGCGGCCAGCAGTTCCCGGTGCACTGGGGCGGCGACTGCGAGTCGACGTTCGTCGCGATGGCCGAGTCGCTGCGCGGCGGGCTGTCCCTGGCGTCATCCGGCTTCGGCTACTGGAGTCACGACATCGGCGGCTTCGAGGGCACCCCCGACCCGGCGGTGTTCAAGCGGTGGATCGCGTTCGGCCTGCTGTCGTCGCACTCGCGGTTGCACGGCTCCGGCTCGTACCGGGTGCCGTGGGCGTACGACGAGGAGGCCGTGGAGGTGCTGCGCCACTTCACCCGGCTCAAGCTCGGCCTCATGCCGTACCTGGCGGCGACGGCCGAGGAGGCGCACCGCGACGGCATCCCGATGATGCGCCCGATGATCGTGGAGTTCCCGGACGATCCGGCCGTGGCGCACCTCGACCGGCAGTACATGCTCGGCCCGGACGTGCTGGTCGCACCGGTGCTCAGCGCCGACGGGCAGGTCACCTTCTACGTACCCGCCGGCACCTGGACCCACCTGGTCACCGGCGCGCAGCTCACCGGCCCGGCGTGGGTGACCGAGAAACACGAGTACGACAGTCTGCCGGTGCTCGCCCGCCCCGGCGCGGTCATCGGGTTCGGGGCGCGCTGCGACCGGCCCGACTACGACTGGGCCGACGGGGTGCAGCTGCGGCTCTACGCGCCGGCCGAGGGGCAGCGGCACCGGGTGCGCATCCCGTCGCCCGACGGGGGCCCGGGTGCGCAGTTCGAGGTGGGTTTCCGTGACGGGGTGGCCACCGCCGAGCTGGTGGCGGGCGAATCGTCGGCCTACCACTGCGTGGTGGTCGGCGCGGAGAGGGCGGGACGATGACGGCACGCAACTTCCCGGAGAGCTTCGTCTGGGGGTCGGCCACGGCGGCGTACCAGATCGAGGGCGCGGCCACCGAGGACGGCCGGGGGCGGTCCATCTGGGACACCTACAGCCACACCCCCGGGCGTACGTTGAACGGCGACACCGGCGACGTGGCCGCCGACCACTACCACCGGTGGCCGCAGGACCTCGACCACATCGCCGGGCTGGGGTTGTCCGCGTACCGTTTCTCGATCTCCTGGCCCCGGGTGCAGCCGGGCGGTTCCGGCCGGTTCAACCCCGCCGGCCTGGACTTCTACGCGCGGCTGGTTGACGGCCTGTTGGAGCGCGGCATCCGGCCGGTCGCCACCATGTACCACTGGGACCTGCCGCAGGAGCTGGAGGACGCCGGCGGGTGGCCGGCGCGGGACACGGCGCTGCGCTTCGAGGAGTACGCCTCGGCGATCGTCGGCGCGCTCGGCGACCGGGTGCACACCTGGACCACGCTCAACGAACCGTGGTGCTCGGCCTACCTGGGGTACGGCTCCGGCGTGCACGCGCCCGGTCGCACCGAACCGGCGGCGGCGCTGGCGGCGGTGCACCACCTCAACCTCGCGCACGGCCTGGCCGGGCGGGTGGTGCGGGAGCTGGTGCCGAGCGCCGAGCTGTCGGTGACGCTCAACCTGCACGTCGTGCGGGGCGCGTCCGGGTCGGATGCCGACCGCGACGCGGTCCGGCGGATCGACGCGTTGGCGAACCGGGCGTTCCTCGGCCCGATGCTGGACGGGGCGTACCCGGCCGACCTGCTGGCCGACACCGCCGCCGTCACCGACTGGTCGTTCGTGCGCTCCGGTGACGAGAAGCTGATCGCGGTGCCGTTGGACGTGCTCGGGGTCAACTACTACTCCAGCACCCTGGTGCGCGCCTGGGACGGACACTCGGCCCGCTCCGATGCCGACGGGCACGGCGCGTCGACCCACTCGCCGTGGGTGGGTGCCGAGGACGTCGACTTCCTGCCGCAGCCCGGCCCGTACACGGCGATGGGGTGGAACATCGACCCGCCGGCCTTCACCGAGCTGCTGCTGCGGCTGCGGCACGACTACCCGGGTCAACCGTTGATGATCACCGAGAACGGCGCGGCGTTCGACGACGTGGTCGCGGCGGACGGGCGGGTCCACGACGACCGGCGCATCGACTACCTGCGCCGGCACATCGGCGCGGTGGCCGACGCCCGCGCGCAGGGCGTGGACGTGCGGGGTTACTTCGTCTGGTCGCTGCTGGACAACTTCGAGTGGGGCTACGGCTACGACCGCCGCTTCGGCATCATCCGCGTCGACTACGACACCCAGGAACGCCTCTGGAAGGACAGCGCCCACTGGTACCACCGGCTGGCCACCACCGGACACCTGGACGGGTAGGTCGCGGGCGGGCCGACCAACGGTCGGTCGGGCACCGTCGGGCCCGCACCGGCCGGCGCGGCGTCAGGGGGTCGCCGCGCCGGCCGTTCACCGTGCGACGGTGCCGAGGTCACGGTGACCACGAACCCTGTGTGATGCATCTCTCACCACTGGTGACCACCGCTAGTCACCAGGGGTGAGCGCCAGGGTCGGCCGAACACGGGCCCATCCGGCGTCCCGCGCGGTCGAATACGACTAAGACATTGATGGCGATCAAGCTGACCCGTGCGGCAGAATTCGGACCACGCGAACACGCTCCGACGTTATCGCCCATCGCGACCATGCTCGACCGATCAGCGCGCGACAGCTGCGTGCCGGCTCCGGCAGGGGCCACCGCCACCTGGATGCGCGCACTCCCGACGTGCCGGACGCCTGCTCCCGACGTCACGAACCGCCCCATCAGGCAGACGGCCCCCGACAATCGGAGACCTGGATGCCTGCCGCCCCTGTTCGCCCTGCCGTCGACAAAGCCTTCCCCTATCTCATCGGCTGCTTCTTCTTTTCGCTGGGCGCGTATTTCTTCATCGTCTCGCACCTCGGCACGGATCCGCTCGACACGTTCGCGCTCGGCCTGCTGCGCCACGTCCCCGGGACGATCGGTATCGCCCAGGCCGCCGTCGCGGTCACCTGCGTGTCCATCGTCGCCGTGTGGACCCGTCGCCGACCGGTGCTCTCCCCCATGCTGACGTTCTTCCTCTGCGGCAGCGCCATCGACGGGCTGCTGATCCTCGACCCGGTTCGCCTCGCCCCGGCACCCGCGGCGACGTTGCTCGCCGCCGGCACCGCATGCTGTGCGTACGGTTCGGCGCTGATCATCATGAGCGGGTTCGGCATCCGGGCGATGGACCTTCTCGCGATCGCCATGGTGCAGCGCTGGCGGTGGCCGTTCTGGCTGGCCAAGGGCGCGCTCGAACTGACCCTGCTCGCAACCGGGTGGCTGATGGGCGGACCGGCCGGGGTGGGGACGCTCTGCTTTCTGATCGGCGTCGACCTGCTGATCCAGCCGCTGATGTGGCTCAATGCCACAGTCTTCCGGGTGCGGAACCTGGGTCTGCCACCGCACCCGGCGCCGGCCGGCAGCGGCCCCACGTGACGGGCGGGGTGGCGACACCCTGAGCGCAGCGAGGCCCGCCACCCACCGTAAAGCATCCTAGGACATCGCCGGCCCGCGCCGCGAGCTGGAACGTCGACCGTCCCGCTGCTCAGTCGTCTGCCAGGTATCCGGTGCTCGGGTCGACGGTGTCCAGGAAGTCACGGATGTTCTTGGTGTGCTCGTCAGCCGACAGGTCCGCCGTCGGGCCCACACCGAAGCCGTAGCCAGGGTTCGGCCCGCTGAGCCAGGCGTAGTCGGTGCCGCCGAGCCCGTTCGAGCGGAGAACGAAGGTCTCCCCGTCGACCTCGAGCGTGCGGGACGTGGCGTCGGTCGCCCCGTCGGTCACGGGGCGCAGACCGGGCACGGCCCCGGGGTCCGCCGCCGGATCGCCGTCGTCGGAGTAGATCTCCTTCACGCAACCATCATCGTGGGTCGACCGGCCCGGCGCGCGCATCCGGCGCGGACCGGACGGCACGTCGGAGGTGGATCAGATCGACCGGCCCATCCGACAGCCTTCGACCCGGCGTGCCACCCGCATGCGCAGTGACGGACGCCGGGTCGAAGGCTCACGACGTCAGACGCACAAGCGCGCACCGTTGGTGTGGTAATTGAGCGTGCCGAAGTCCGATGACAGCCACGCCTGCACGCACGCCGTGCTCTGCGAGTTCGCCAGCCGAATATAAGGTGACCAAGCACTTGTTCCACCGGCGCCCGTTAACAGATTGGGGTCGTACGCGCTCGCCCTGCGGCCCTCCGATTCGACGACCTGTTCCACGGTCACCGGGTTCGAGTACATTCCGCCGTACAGGACGACCCGCGACCAGTTTCCGTGGCAGGACCACGACCAACGCAGCTGAAGTTCCCCGATCGCCTTGCCCGCGAGGGCGCCCCGCGAACCGTGGATGGGCACGGTGGCGACAGTGCTGGTCTGCGAGCAACCGGTGGGGCTGCCGTCACCACCGGAGTCCGTCGCCTGCGCCGCAGCCGCGCCCGTGAGAATGATCGTGCCGGCGGCCAGGATCGCGGTGACAGCCGCAAGCAGGGCTCTGCCGAATCGACGGGGTCGTTCGACCGTGGACGTTGTACTCATCGGGTTTCTCCTCACCAATTATGATCCGCGCCGCAGCGGTGGATCGTGGGATGTCCGAGGCGACGCCACCATGCGAGCGAACTGCCGCCGGCGGTACGTCCCGGACACCCCGAACTGCACCCGTTCAGTCGTCCATCCACCAGGGAGATGGAGGAATGGATCGCGATTACGCCACACTGGTCAGGCGGTGGCGAATCCGTCGCGGGCGGGGGGTGCGGTGAAACAGGAGTCGGATCGGCAGGACCGGGGCGACTCGGTCGACCGTTTCGTGGGTGACCTACGCAGGCTGCGCGACGACCGTGCGGTGCCGCCGACATGGGACGCGATGGTCCACCGCGCCAGAATGAACGGTGTACGGGTCAGTAAGAGCACCCTGCACAAGGTCGCGAAACTCGAAGCGCTGCCCTCCGAGTTGGCGGTACGCGGCTACCTGACCGCCCTCGGCGTCGACCACGCGGAAATCGAACGCTGGGCTGCTCGTCGTACGGCGCTGGTCACGCCACCCGGCGAGCAGAACGCTGCGGAGTTCACCAGTCGACCACCTGGACAACCTCGATGGCGATGGTGGGCAGCGGTCGCGGTCACCCTGCTGATCACCAATGTCGTGACCGGGTTCGTCGTACACCGTGTCTCCACGTCTGAGCCGGTCACCGCAGCGGCAACGAAGCCGACCTCCGCACCGGCAGCGACCGGTGACAACCCGCTGGACACGCCGTGCCTGGACGACGCGAAGGTCGCGACGAGCACGAACAAGAACCCGGAGTTCCTGCTGGAGATCGTCTTCTCGGTCAGGTGTCGGGCCGCGTGGGCCCGAATCACCCGAGCAGACGACAGCCCGCTGGGCAACCACGTCGAGGTCGCCATCTACCGCAGGTCCGACCCGCACGGGGATACCCGCCAGGAAGCCGTGGAACCCGATGTGAAGTCGGCCTTCACCACCCTGATCGTCCGCGCCGACCCCACCGACCGGCTCTGCGCGATCGGAGCCGTCGTCACTCGTGACGACCGCTCCGCCGCCGCAGAACCGATCTGTGTCTGACGTCGACGGCCGCCGAACCGCCGCTCGTCCACCCGGTGATGATCTGATGTCCGGGTCCCGGCCAGGGGTGGCGGCGAGAAGGGCGCGGCCACCGCGCGACAACGGTGGTTGTCGCGCGGTGACCGCGGGGACGGGTGCGGAATCAGGCAGCGATGGTCTGCAGGTAGGCGGTCCCTCCGCAGGACAGTGTGCTGAGGTTCTTGAACCACATCGCGAGCTGACGCTGAGAGGATCCGTCGCTGTTGATGCGCTGGATGTAGACCAGGCGCGTGACCTCGAACTGGCAGTAGGTGGGGAAGCTGCCCTGGGGCGACGGACCGACCACGTAGGCCGAGGTGACGGGATTGGCGTTGTTCCACGTCGTGGACCAGGTGCTGCCGGGGCCCACGGTCGCCATGGAGAACTGCGAGCCGATGGTCGTGGAGCCGAGCCGGATGTCGGCCTGGCAGGTGATGCTCCCTACGTTCTTGGCCTCCACCCAGATCTGCCGGAGCGAGCTGCCCGGCTGCACGGTCCAGATGCGCGACACCTGGAACTGACAGGCCGCCGAACCCGTGGCGCCGCTCGGGTTCAGAGCGGGCACCCAGATGGTGTTCCAGGGGACGTTCCACAGGCTCGTCTGGGTGCCACCCGGGCTGACGCCGCCGGTCGAGCCGAGGAACGTACTGGTCACCGCCGTGAGTTGCACCGTCGCACCACAGGCGATCGAGCCGACGTTCTTGAGGGTGAACTGGTACTGCCGCTCCCCAGTGGGCAGTTGGACGTACCGGCTGTTGATCGTCTCGAACTGGCAGGTGGCCGAGGTGGTCGCGCCGACCGGGTTGTAGCCGACCACGTAGGCGGCGTCGGCCGGGGCGTTGGTCCAGGTCCAGCCCTGTGTGCCGCCGGCGGCGAGGGTGCCGGTGAACCACGTCGCGGCGATGCCGATCCCGCCCTTCGCGGCGTGGCTCAGCCCGCCCGACGCGGCTGCGGCGGCCCGTGCGTCGCGCAGTGACGACTGCGCTGGCTGCGACGACTGCGACGACTGCGACGACTCGTCGGCCTGCGCGACCCCGACCGACGCGACGACCACGCTGAGTGTCGTCACCGCGAGGAGAGCCGCGCGGATTCTTCGTCTCATTGAAGCTCCTTTACCCCATGTTCCGGACCGTCCGCCCGGCTCCATCAGGCTGCGCGGCCCGGCTTGCCATCGGCTAGCCATCCGATAGCCGCCCTGGAGGCGACACATAGAATCAAGTTCGATACATCGATGTGGGGGCTGGATGACATGGCGCTTGCTCGGCCCGGTCGAGGCCGTGGTGCGGGGCGGGCGAGTGCCGCTGGGACGACCCCAACAACGCGCTGTGCTGGCGTTTCTGTTGCTCAATGCCAACGTGGTGGTGTCGGCGGAGCAGTTGACCGAGGCGCTGTGGGGCGGAGCTCTCCCCACCCGCGCACGCGCGCAGGTCCAGGTCTGTGTCTCCCGGTTGCGACAACTGACCCGTGCGGCCGGGATACCCGAGACGATCTATTCCGATTCCGGCGGATACCGCCTTGAGTTGGCCGGCGACGACCTGGACGTGGTGGTCTTCTCCGGGCTGACCGAAGCTGCCCGTCGGTATGCCGACTCCGGCGAGCACGAACGGGCCACCATCCTGTTACGGCAGGCGTTGGCGCTGTGGCGTGGCCCGGCACTCGCCGGGGCGTCCGGCGCGTTCGTACCGGCGGCCGCCGCCGCCCTGCACGACAAGCGGCTTGCCGCGTCCGAGGACCTGTTCGACGCCGAGTTCGCACTCGGTCGACACGCCGCCGTGGTGGCGCCGTTGCGCGAGCTGGTCACCGGGAACCCGTGGCACGAGGGCCTAGCCGTGCGGCTGATGACGGCACTGGCCGGATCGGGACACCGGGCCGAGGCGCTGCGGGTGTTCGAGCGGATCCGCCGCCTCCTCGCCGACGAGCTGGGCATCGAGCCGGGAGCGCTGCTCGCGGAGGCCCACGTACGGGTACTGCGGCAACAGTTTCCGCCGAACAGGCCCGCACCACCGGTCCGGGAACCCGGATCCGCTCCGCGTCCCGCCCAACTGCCCGCCGGCCTGTCCACCTTCACCGGTCGCGGCGACGCACTCGCCGCGATGGACACGATGCTGGACCAGGCCCGGGAAAGCGGCGCCCTGGCGGTCGTCGCGATCATCGGGACGGCCGGGGTGGGCAAGACGGCGCTGGCGGTCCGGTGGGCGCACCAGGTACGGCCACTCTTCGGCGACGGGCAGCTCTTCCTGGACCTGCGCGGTTACTCGCCCGGCGCGGCGACAGCACCGCTGGACGCGGTGTCGCGCTGCCTTCGCGCGCTCGGCGTGCCGCCCGCCCGGGTGCCGGACGACGTCGACGAGGCGACGGATCTCTACCGCAGCGTGCTCGCCGACCGGCGGATGCTGATCCTGCTGGACAACGCCCGCGACACCGCGCACGTACGGCCGCTGTTGCCCGGCGGCGCCGGCTGCCTGGTGATCGTGACCAGCCGTGATCGCCTCGGTGGGCTGGCCGCCCGGCACGACGCGCAGCGGCTGTCGTTGGACGTGCTCGCGCCGCAGGAGGCCACCGAACTGTTGACCCGCGTCATCGGCGCGGAACGGGTCGTCGAGCAGCGGGACGCTCTCGCGGAACTGGCCCGTGACTGCGCACACCTGCCGCTGGCCCTGCGCATCGCCGCAGCAGACCTGCACGCCCGCCCGCACGAGATGGTCAGCGGGTACCTGGCGCGGCTTCGCGCGGGCGATCCGCTGACCGTGCTGACCGTCCGTGACGACGAGCAGGTCGCGGTGCGTTCGGCGTTCGCCGTTTCCTACCGGACTCTGCCACCGCGACTCCAGCGGCTCTTCCGGCTGTTCGGCCTGGTGCCCGGCTGCGACGTGACAGCGGAGTCGGCCGCCGCGATGCTGCGGTGCGATACCGGCGAGGCGGCGGACATGCTCGCCCGGATCGCCGACGCGCACTTGGCGCAGGAGCGCACGCCGGGCCACTTCGGCACCCACGACCTGCTCGGCCGGTACGTGACCGAGCTGGCGGCGGTCGAGGACAACCGGGACAGACTCGTCGACCTGCTGTCCTGGTACCTCTTCAGCGTGTACGCCGCAGCCGACCGGCTGTATCCACAGGTGTTGCGCGTACCCACGCAGCTACCCGCGCCCGCCGGTCCACCGATGCGATTCGCCGCCCATGTCGACGCTCTCGCCTGGCTCGACGCGCACCGGCACAACCTCGTCGCCGTGACACGCCATGCCGCGCACCAGGAACTGCACACCTTCGCCTGGTCGCTGGCGGACGCGCTACGCGGCTACCTGTGGCTGGGGATGCACACCACGCAATGGTCCGAGGTCGCGAGGATCGGTCTTTCCGCGGCCCGGGCCGACCGGCACGAGCAGGCCGAGGCGGCGGCCCGGCTGAGTCTCGCCGCCCTGCACTGGCGGCTGGAACGGTTCCCCGAGGCGATCGACGACTACCAGCTGGCGCTGCTCGCCGCGAACCGTTCAGGGTGGCGCGACGGCGAGGCGGCCGCGCTGGGCAACCTGGGCCCGGTCTTCCGGATGACCGGCCAGCCGGGTGAAGCCCTACGGGTCATGGAGCGGGCGCTGGAGTTCAACCGGCGCAACGGCCGGACCGCAGGCGTCGCCGTCAACCACAACAACCTCGGACTGGTCTGCGCCGACCTCGGACGGCTCCGCGAGGCCGCAGACCATCACCACGCGGCGCTCACCCTGGCACACCAGGGTGGGGCGACCTCCAGCCGGGCCCTCATCCTGAGCAACCTGGGCGTCGTCTACCACCTTCTCGGCCGGTCCGACGATGCACTACGGACACTGACCGAGGCGCTGGAACTCCATGAGCAGACGGGCAGCCGGGGCCGTGCCACCACCCTGTGTGCGCTGGCTCGGGTCCACTGCGACCGTGGCGACCATCCGCACGCGGCCAGCCTCGCCCGGCAGGCACTCGACATGGCGCGCGCACCGGTCGAGCCCCGGGTCGAAGCGCTCGCTCTCCACATCCTGGGCGTCGTCGAGCGGAAACCCGGCACCCTGTTGGATGCCCTGCGAACTGCGCGCACCACCGCGGATCGGTACATCGAGGCCGACATCACCGTCAGCCTCGCCGAAATCGACGAGCCTGCGGCACCCTCCTGGTGCCATGCGGCGCTGTCCATCACGCGGCAGTGCGGCTATCTGCTGCTCGAAGGCCGGGCGCTCGCCGCCCGCGCCGCAGCCGAGTACTCGGCCGGTGACGTGGTCGCCGCCCGGCGCAGCGCCGGGCTGGCGGCCCAGTCGCACACCCTGACCGGCCACCAGCCGGGCACCGAACGAATCGAGAAGCTACTCGCCCTTCTCGCGTCGGAGTCCCTGCCCGGGCACCGCACGCAGGCCACCCGTCAAGCGCCAGCGACCCCACCACGAGGGAGCAGGCCGGCACCAGTGCACAACAAGCATGACTATGACAAGTGACGGCACCACGAGCGGGGCGGTCCCGGCATGCGCGGTGTCGCCACCGGCGTGGTCGGCGGTGCCGCGCTCAGTCCCCGCCAGTGGCTGCGGGGGCGGGGACCGTGCTCCGGTACGCCATGGCCAGCCGAACGAAGCCTTCCTCAAGCGTCACCTGCGGTGACCAGCCCAGTGCCTCCCGGGTCCGGCGTTGGTCGAACCAGTGGGCGGTGGACAACTGCTCGGCCAGGAACCGGGTCATGGGCGGTTCCTCGGTGCGCCGAAGCGCCGACCAGAGCCGCTCCACCACGGCGCCGCCGGCCTTTGCCACGGCCACCGGCACCCGGAGCCTCGGTGACGCCGTACCGGCGGCGACGCAGATCCGGTCGACGAGCTCGTGCACCGTCCGCGGCTCACCGTTCGTCACGACAAATGCCTGTCCGTGTACGCCGACCTCGGGGGCCCGGTCGATCGCGGCAACGAGGGCGTCGGCGGCGTTGCTGACGTACGTCGTGTCGATCAGGGCGGTTCCCCGGCCGACCAGTGCCAGCCGGTTGCCCCGGGCCCGCTCGACGATCCGACCCACCAACTGGGTGTCGCCCGGCCCCCAGACCAGGTGGGGGCGGATCGCCACCACGGCGAAGCCGGGCGAGTCGGCGGCCAGCGCGAGCAACTCCGCCGAGGCCTTGCTCCGGGCGTAGTGGCCCCGGGCACGGTCCGGGTCGGCGGCGCCGGCGCCGACGCCGGCCAGGCCGGTGCCGTGGTGGGCCACCGACGGCGAGGACACGTGCACGAATCGCGGCACGCCGGCTGCCCGGGCGGCGGCGAGCAGGGTGGCCGTACCACCGATGTTGGTGTGTGCGAAGTGTTGCCACGGCCCGGTCATCGACACCTTCGCGGCCAGATGGACCACGGCGTCGACGCCTTCGGTGGCCACGCGTACCGCTTCCGGATCGGTGATGTCGCCGCGGTGCTCGTCGACCCCGACCAGGCCGCTGGGCCGACGCTGCAGGACGCGGACGTGGTCGCCGCGCATCCGCGCAGCCGCGGCGGTGGCGCCGCCGAGCATGCCGCTGGCACCGGTGACGAGGATCTTCACGGGCGGCGCAACCCCCCGCCGGCGAGCACTCGTTCCGCCCAGTGCCGCAGCCGGGTACGGTCGATCTTCGAGTTGTGGCGGATGTCCGTGGGCAGGGCCGGGACCACCAACACGGCCGCGACGGGTGTCGCGGCTGCGGCGCGTACCGCGGCGGCCAGGTCACGGCTGGCCATTCGGGCACGGCGGCTCCCGGGCAGGGTTTCGGCGATGACCACGACCTTTGCCACCCCGGGCGGTCCCACACCGACCACTGCGGCCCGCGCGATCTGCGGCAACGACTCGATTCGCTGTTCGGTCCCGACCGGAGTGAGCACGCCGTCGGACGTGACCAGGACGTGGGCAAGTCGACCCTGCACCCACAGTCGGCCGTCGGAATCCAGGTAGCCTACGTCGCCCGTGCGGTGCCATCCGGGATTGCGGGAGCTGTCCCGCTCGGTCAGCCAGAGCCCGTCGTATCGGTCCTTGACATGCGCGGCCCTGACCAGGATCTCGCCGGTGCGCCCAGGAGCGCAACCGGGTTGCTCGGCAGGCGTGCCGGTCGTGTCCAGGGCCGCGATCGCCACCTGGACACCGGGCAACGGCCGGCCGACGCAGACACCGTCGCCCGGCCCGGCGTCGACGATCTCGTCGAGGGTGACGTCGGTGACCGGGAGAACCTCGGTCATTCCGTAGGGGGTGTGCGGCTGCGCCTTGGGCATCAGCACCCGCGTCCGGGTGAGCAGCGCGGCGGGCACCGGCGCGCCCGCGCTGAGCAGCAATGTCACCCCCTGCAACGCGGCGCGGTGACGATCGTCCAACGCGTCGCCGGTGTCGACCACGTTGCGTAGCGCGGCCGGTGACGCGAACACCGCCGAGCCGTCGACCGCGGCTGCCGCCTCGGCGAGGGCGGTGGCGGTCAACGTCCCTGGTGCGGTGACCCTCATGTCCGGGATCGCCGAAGGGGCACCGAGAGCCGGCCCGAACAGTGCGAACGGCGCGAAAGCCGCCACGATCCCGGCGTCGGTGTTCACCCCGAGCTCGAACAGCGCGTCACGCATCGCGGCGAGTTGGCGATGGGTGTAAACCACACCCTTCGCCGGCCCGGTGGAACCGGAGGTGAACAGCACGGCCGCGTCGTCGTCCGGTTGTGGGGGGGCCGGAAGTTCCCGGACGTCGACACCGAGGCGGGCAAGCCCACCCAGGGTCAACGCCCCCAACGCGGCGGCACCCGGCCCGGCTCCGATACGCCGTCCGGGCCAGCCCATGGCCCGGGCGACGGCGAGGCCCCGGCCGACGGCCACCAGGTGCGCGGGGTCCGCGCTGCGCAGGGCCCGACTCATGCCGGCCAGTCCCAGACCCGGATCGACCACCACGATCACCGCACCGATGCGAAGACACGCATAGACGGCGGCGGTCAGGTCGGCCCCGGGCGGTACGAGTAGTGCCACCCGATCACCGCGGCGCACTCCGGAGGCCGACAACCCGGCCCCGATCTCCCGGATCCGCTGCCACAACAGGGACCAGCTGACCTGCCGGCCGTTGTTCGCCAGCTCCACCAGGGCGACCGACCGGTCCTCGGCGCGCTCGGCCAACGCCGCCCACAGCGGACGCCATGGCACCGCCGGTGCCGGTGCAGATGCCGGAGTCGGGTCGGCGGGCCGGCGGTCCAGTTCAACCAGCCACCGAGCCACCGCACCGGCGACATCAGCATCCTCGGGGAGCAGGTGACCGGCGCCTTCGAACCGGTGCAACCGCGCATGCGGCAGCCGGTTCCGCAGGTCCCGGAGATGCACGTCGCCGAAGACCGGGTCACGCGGCCCCCACAACAGCAGTGTCGGGATCTCCGCCAGCGTGTGCAGACCCTGTGCGACGTCTTGCAGCGCCTGCCAGCTCGAATGGTCTGATCCGAGCGGGATGTCCGCGACGAAGCCGCCGATCGCCGCCCGCCGGTCCGCCCCACGGTACGGAGCGAGGTAGCCCTCTCGCACCGGCTCCGGCAGCCACGGGTTCGCCAGGGCGAGGGTGGCCTGCAGGAACGTCGGGGTCCGCACGGTCACCGCCGGCAACACGCCGGGCAGCCGGGCCAGGCGGATCAGCGTGGGCGCCGGCGACCCACTCGGCTGGTGCACCGCGGTGTTGGTCAACACGACACCACGTAGCTGATCACGGTGCCGCAGTGCCCAACCCAACGAGATGGACCCGCCCCAGTCGTGCCCGACCGTGACCACCGGCCCGGTCAGTCCCAGCGCGTCGGTAACCGTGGTGAGGTCGTCGATCCGCTGCGCCAGCCCACGTACGGTGCCGGTGCGCTCGGAGAACCCCATGTCCAGGTGGTCCACGGCGACCACCCGCCACGGCGGTGCGTCAACCCGCCCGAACCGGGCCAACAGGTGTCGCCACAGGTACGACCAGGTCGGATTGCCGTGCACGCACAGGATGGTCCCCACGGGTCGGACCGGACCGGCCGCGTCCTCGGCAGCGGTGTCCAGCACATGCCAGGTGCGCTGCACGCCCTGACTGTCTGCCGCGGTGACCCACCGGGACCAGGCACTATCCAGTCCCGACAGCCCGAGCGGCGACACGGTGTCTCGATTGCTCACCACACGATCTCCAGGGCACACGTGTTCAGGCCGGAGCCGACCCCCATACACAGCACCCGGTCACCTGAGTTGAGCGATCCGGCGTGGTGAGCCAGGGTCAGCGGCAGCGACGCCGGGCCGACGTTTCCCCACAACGGGAACGTCTCGGGAACCTTCCGAGGGTCGAGGCCGAGCCGGCTGACGACGCCGTGCGTGTGCGCCGCCGAAACCTGGTGCATGACGTAGAGGTCCATGTTCTGCCAGTCCCACGCCCCGGCGCGCGCCCAGGCCGCCGCCGCGAGGTCCACCCCCGCGTCGAGCAGACCCTTCGCGTCGGTACGCATCCGCGTGCTGTCCCCGACACACAGCGTGTGGTGTTGCGTGGCCGCCCGACTCACCCCGCCGACCAGGCGGTGCCCCTCCTGGTGGGCGTCGGCGGCGGCCAGCACCATCGCGGCGGCGCCTGACCCGAGGGTCAACGTGGCGAACTGCTCCCGGACGTCGTCGCGGGTGGAGTCGGACCGGCGTAACCGCTCGACCGTCGCCTGTTGCGCCTCGCGGGCACTCTCGCCCGCCACGATCAGCGCGTACCGGATCTGTCCGGCGTCGATCATGTTGGCAGCGACCTGGATCCCGTTGACGAACCCGAGGCAGGCATTGGCGATGTCGAAGTTCAAGGCCGACGGCGGCAGGTCCAGGGCGTGGTGGATCGCCACCGCCGTCGATGGCTCCAGATGCGCTCGAGACACGGACGTGTTGATCAGCAGGCCGACGTCATGCGCGTCGACACCCGCCTCCGACAGCGCCTTCGCTCCGGCAGTCGCCGCCGCGTCGGCAAACCCGAAACCCTCCGGCCACCAACGCCGCTCCTGGACGCCGGCGATCCGCTGAAGCATCCGTGGGCGCAACCTCAGCCGCCGGAAGGTCTCGCTCAGCTGCTCGTCGAACTGGTCGGAGGTGACGACGACCGGAGCTTCCACAGCCGCCACCGACATTATCGCCGTGTTCGTGTAGCGATACTCAGCGTTGCCACGCGTCATCCATCCTCCGCCCGTCGCCCACCTTGAGAACTCGAAGCTATCCGCCCGGTTCCACCAATCACCAACGGCCGATCGGTATCGCGGCGAACGTCACCCACCCGCGAACTTGCCCGGCGGGATTCCATGTCCTGGCCGGGGTGCGACGCGGCACCGACGCCGACGCCATCCGTACGACCGGCGTCGAACCGGTCATCCTCGCCATCACCGACGCCGAGCAGGTGGCGGCCCTCGCCGCCCGGGTCGGCGACGACCCGCGCACGGTGCACGCGCTGGTCAACAACGCGGGAATCCCGGTGAACGCGCCGGTCGAAGCACTGCCGATGGCGCAGTGGCGGCGGGTGTTCGAGGTCAACCTGTTCGGCAACGTCGCCGTCACCCAGGCGCTCCCGCCCGCGCTCCTGCACGGCGGAGGTCGCGTGATCGACATCAGCTCGATCGGCGGCAAGGCCGCCATGCCCACCTACGGGGCGTACGCCGGTGCGGCAGCCCGCTGGTCCAGCCACGCCAGGATCGTCCCGGTCGTCTCCTGCGGTTTCTCCTGTTGGATCCAGTGACCGCAGTCCAGACCGACCACGTCCACGTTCGGCACGAATGCCGTCAACCTCTCCGCCCTGGCGACCGGGTCACGGTCGCCGTAGATCATGAGGGTGGGCTGTCGGATGATCGGGTCCGCAGCTGCCAGCAGCCGCCAGTTGCGGTCCAGGTTCCGGTACCAGTTGATTCCGCCCGTGAACCCTGCCGACTCGAAGGCGGAGACGAAGACGGCCAGCTCGTCGTCGCTCATGACGGGCTCACCGGGCGGGGTTTCCGCCCTGGCGAGGTTGATCAGGGCGTTGCCCGGCTGGGGCTCTGCGGGGGGCACGTTCTTCCGGTACAGGTTCCGCAGGAACCGGAACGGGTTCTCCTCGAACACGGCGTCCGCGACGCCCGGCTGCCGGTTGAAGTGCACGAAGTAGAAGTCGGGGCCGAGCACGGCCTCCATAGCCTCGATCCACGGCACCTCTCCGCGCTCCTGGTAGGGCACGCTCAGCGCCACCACGCCGTTGACCCGGTGCGGGTGCAGCAGGGTCAGGCCCCAGACGACGAATGCGCCCCAGTCGTGGCCGACGAAGGTGGCGTCCTGGTAGCCGTAGTGATCGAGGAGGGCGACGAGGTCACCGGACAGCTGGGCGATGTCGTAGTCCGTCACGTCGGCGGGACGGGACGAGTTGCCGTAGCCCCGTTGGTTGGGGACGATCACGTGGTAGCCCGCCGCTGCCAGGGCCGGCACCTGATGACGCCAGGAGAAGGCGTGCTCCGGCCAGCCGTGACAGAGCACGACGGGATTGCCTGCGTTGTGCCGGCCGGCTTCGAAGACTTCGAGTTCCACACCGTTGACCGCGATGCGGGTGGGCTCGGGAAAATCGGTTGTCATGCCGGCATCATGCCGACCGAAACCGGTCACCTCCTGACCGGTTTCCGTGGCAGTGTCGTCCGGGTGCGAGCCGACCGGTTGGTGGCCATCCTCCTCCTGCTGCAACAGCGCGAACAGGTGACCGCGGCGGAGGTCGCCCGGGAGCTGGAGATCTCCGAGCGCACCGCCCGCCGCGACCTCGACGCCCTGGGCATGGCCGGCGTACCGGTGTATTCCGTGCAGGGCCGGGGCGGCGGCTGGCGCCTGGTGGGCGGCGCCCGCACCGACCTGTCCGGGTTGACCGCGGGTGAGGCCTGCGCCCTGTTCCTGGTCGCCGGCCCGGCCTCGGCGGTCACGCCGACGGTGAAGGCGGCGCTGCGCAAACTCGCCCACGCCCTGCCGGAGCCGTTCCGGGCGCAGGCCGAAGCGGCGTCGTCGTCACTCGTCATGGACCCGCAACGGTGGGGGTCGAGCCCGGTCGAGGTCCGACCGCCGCGTTTCCTCGACGAGCTCCAGGACGCGGTGATCCGCGGCGTCCAGGTCCGGCTCGGCTACGTCGACCGGGAACGCACCGGCACCGAGCGGACCGTCCACCCGCTGGGCATCGTCGCCAAGGGTCCGTCGTGGTACCTCGTCGCCACCACCGGGGCCGGCCGGCGGACCTTCCGGATCGACCGCGTGTCCTCCGTCGCCCCGACCACCGATCCCGTGCACCGACCCGAGGACTTCGACCTCGCCGAGAGCTGGCGCGAGATCGCCGACGAGGTCGAGCGCCGGCGGACACCGGTCGAGGCCCACGCGATGTGCACGCCCCACGCGGTAGGCGTGCTCCGGATGGGGTTCGGCGCTCGACTCGACGTGGGAGGTTCCACCACCGACGGCCGGATCGAGGTCGTGATCCGCGGCAACGACGAGAGGATCCTCGCCGGCGAGCTTGCCGGGCTGGTCGACTACCTCGAGGTGACCGGCCCGCCGGGGGTGCGGGACCAGCTGGCCGCGATCGGCACCGTGCTCGTCGAGCGGTACGGCTCGCAGCGGCACGCGCCTCGGACGCCACGGCAATGATCAACGTGGTCGACGGTGCTCCACGGTCAAGGCGACGCCGAATTTTGCATAGCCATTGAACTAATCCGGGTGCTGGACGTAGGGTCGGGTCCCGAGCTACGGAGGCACCGCCATGGGTGACGCGAGGACCCTCGTCGCCGGGGTCGATTCGTCGACCCAGTCGACCAAGGTCGTGGTCTGCGACGCCGGGACCGGCGAGGTGCTCCGCGCGGGCCGCGCCCCACACCCCGACGGCACCGAGATCGACCCACGGTCGTGGTGGGCCGCGTACGAGCAGGCCAGTGCCGGCCTGCTGGACGGAGTCGCCGCGATCGGCGTCGCCGGACAACAGCAGGGCATGGTCTGTCTCGACGACGCCGGCGAGGTGCTGCGCCCCGCCATCCTGTGGAACGACACCCGCTCGGCGCGTGCCGCCGTCGACCTGACCACCGAGTTCGGCGGCCCGAAGGCATGGGCCGACGCCGTCGGGCTGGTGCCGGTGGCCAGCTTCACGGTCACCAAGCTGCGCTGGTTCTCCCGCGCCGAGCCCGAGCTGGCGGACCGCACCAGCATGGTGCTGCTACCCCACGACTGGCTCACCCACCAACTGCGCGCGGACGGCGGGGAGCCGACGACCGACCGGGGCGAGGCGTCCGGCACCGGCTACTGGTCACCGGCCGTTGGCGCGTACCGGCAGGACCTGGTGCGGCTCGCCTTCGGTCGGGACGTGACACTCCCCCGGGTCGCCGGGCCGGCCGAGGTGGTCGGGGAGACCGCCTCCGGGGCGCTGCTCTCGGCCGGCACCGGCGACACCATGGGCGGGGCGCTCGGCGTCGACCTGCGGCCGGGTGACGTGGTGGTCTCGCTGGGCACCTCGGGGTGCGTGTACGGGCTCAGCGACGTACCGACCGCCGACGCCAGCGGGCTGGTGGCCGGGTACGCCGACGCGACCGGCCGGTTCCTGCCGCTGGTCTGCACGCTCAACGCGGCCCGGGTGCTGGTCACGGTCGCCGACCTGCTGGGCCGGTCACTGGCGGAGTTGGACGACCTGGCGCTCGCGGCGCAACCCGGCGCGGGCGGGTTGACCCTGCTGCCGTACCTGGACGGGGAACGCACCCCCGATCTGCCCGACGCGCGCGGCCTGCTCGCCGGCCTGACCCGGGCGAACGCGTCGGCGGCGAACCTGGCGCGGGCCGCGGTGGAGGGCATGCTCGGCGGCATCGCCGACGCCCTCCACGCGCTGCGCGCCCAGGACGTCCCGGTCGACCGGGTGCTGCTGATCGGCGGTGCGGCGCGGTCCCGCGCGGTGCGGGCGGTCGCACCGGCGTTGTTCGGTGCGCCGGTGAGCGTGCCGCGCCCCGCCGAGTACGTGGCGCTCGGCGCGGCGCGGCAGGCCGCCTGGGCGCTGTCCGGCGACGTCGAGCCGCCGCCGTGGCCGGTGGAGGCCGAGGAGGTCACCGCCGACGGCACCCCCGAGGTGTACGAGCGCTACATCGACGTCCGCCAACGGGCGCTACCGCTGCTGACGTGACCCCGGCGGCGCGGAGCGGGTCGGGCGCTGACGGCGATGCGCCCGGGTCCGTTCCGGGCGGTCACCGCCGACGACCGTCGCGGTGGCGTATGCGTTCTCCGGTACGCCCCCGATGCGGGCGACGCGCCAGCCGGACCCGGTGTCCAACATTCGTCCGCCCGTCCGCCCGCCCGCCCGTCCGGCCGGCCGGCCGCAGCGCAGCGGAGCACCCGTCTGGCGCGGATGCCCCGCTGCGCACGACCTCGTCCGGGGTGACTACCGGAAGGTGACGTCACTCCTGTTGACCTTGCAGTTGGCGTCGTTCCAGCCCTCACCGAGGTAGCTGGGTTCGCTGCCCTTGGGCACACCCTTGTACTTGCCGCAGATCGTGGCCGAGCCGATCACGACCACGCGGGTGATCGTGGCGGTGTCGTTCCAGTTGCTGTTGATGCCGGCGAGCATGTCGATGTCGTCGACCAGGACGTTGTCGATACGCACGTGGCGGGTGTACGAGGTGGTGCAGTTGCCGCAGCCGCGGTACAGCTTGCCGGACCCCTTCAGGTAGAAGCCGGAGATGTTGACCGTGCCGTTGCCGTTGTGCTGGAAGGTCTTGTCGCTGCCGCTGCGCGCACCGCCACCGATGACGTACGAGGTGCCGCCGTTGGTCTGCTTGAAGGTGGCGGCGTCCTCACCGATGTCGTTCCACCACACGTTGCGCAGGGTGCAGGTGCCTTCACAGTGCACGCCGTCGCCGGCCGGCGAACCGAGGATGACGTTCTGCAGCGTGCCACCGTTGGCGATCTTGAACATCGGGTCCTGCGACTCGCCCTGCCCACCGTCACCGATGCAGCAGTAGGTCTTCATCCCGCCGTCGAAGGTGCCGGAGACGTTGACCGTGCCGGAGATGCTGACCGAGCCGGCCGACGACGGCCACGCTCCGGTCGGCGTGCCCGGATTGCTGGTCGGGCCGGACGTCGGACCGCTGGTGGGACCGGAGGTCGGGGTCGACCCGCCGCTGGAGTACGTCTCGAACTCGGCGATCCGCGGGGTGCCGGACGCGCCGGTGATGACGAAGGAGATCTTCTTCAGCGACGTCGAGGAGAAGTTGACGGTGCTCGGGGCGCTGCTCCCGCTGGCCAGGACGGCGCCCGTGTCGTTGTTCTTGAGCTGCCAGCCGCTGATCGAGCCGCCGCCCGAGGCCTGCACGATGACGGCCGAGGACACCGTGGTGGCGCTGCCCCACTTGACCGAGATCGTGCCGGTCGATCCGCTCGGCGACCAGTAGGTGCCGGTGTTGCCGTCGATGACGTTGCCGTAGCTGGTACCGCTGGCCTTGCTGGAGCCGTCGGCGCCGGCGCCGAGGCTCAGGTTCGTGGCGGCCGAGGCGCTGGGAATCTGTAGCGCCAGCGCGACGACGGCGCCTGCGACCACGGTGGCGCTGCCGGCCAGCCACCGCGAGGCGACTTTGCGTCTCATCTGATCTCACCTTTCGAGCGGGAGCACCTGGTTTGGGAAAGCGCTTTCCATCAAAGATAGGGACCTGTCGATGATGAGGCAAGGGTCACACCCAATTCGTCCGTCTTGTCACGGAAGAACCGGTGCGGCGCACCGAGGCCGTCGGGTCGGGTCGGGTCGCCGCAAGGGTGCTGCAAAGCCCAGGACTGACAATGGCGTCGGCAAATTGCTCCGGACGGACCCGTCTGCGGGCACCGACCGATGGTGCGCAACTATCATGGCGGGCAGTCGTGAGCGCTACGGACAGGAGGCACGCGTGCGGCTCCTCCTCACGTCCGCAGGGGTCACGAACGGGAGTATCCACGAGGCGCTGGTCGACCTACTGGGCAAACCGATCGCCGCCTCCAGTGCCCTCTGCATCCCCACGGCGCTGTACGGCAACCCCATGTCCGGGCCAGCCTCGGCCTGGCGTTTCATCACCGGCCAGACGCCGCTGCCCATGTGCGGCCTGGGCTGGGAGTCGCTGGGTGTCTTGGAGCTGACGGCGTTGCCCAGCATCGGCGGGCAGCGGTGGGTTCCCTGGGTGCGGGACGCCGACGTCATCCTCGTGGCCGGCGGCGATGCGGCATACCTGTGCCACTGGATGCGGCACTCCGGGCTGGCGGACCTCCTGCCGACACTGCCGGACACCGTCTGGGTGGGGCTGAGTGCGGGGAGCATGGTGCTGACCCCCCGGATCGGCGCGGAATTCGTCGCGTGGCAGTCCGCGCCCGACGACCGAACACTGGGAGTCGTCGACTTCTCGATCTTCCCGCACCTGGGTCTTGAGCCCGACAACACCATGGCTGATGCCGAGAGATGGGCGGCCGAGATCGCGGGTCCGGCGTACGCCATCGACGATCAGACGGCCATCATGGTGGCCGACGGCGTCGTCGAGGTCGTCTCCGAGGGGCAGTGGCGGCGGTTCCCCTCGTAGCCACGGCCAACGGCGGTCGCCTGGCGGAGCACCCGCTCGCTCCGCCACGTACCGCAGCCGAACACCGCCGCGACGACCCGGCAAGGCGCCGTCAGCAGGCCGTGTCGCGCCTCGGCAGCTGCCCGTGCACCAGGTAGGCGGTGACGGTGCCGGTCAGGCAGGCGTTGGCCTGGCCGCTGAGCAGCGGCACATGGGTCTGCTTGTCCACCGTGACCAGCCGGGAGCCGGTGATGGCCCGGGCGGTCGCGATCGAGTTGGCCGGCGGCACCGAGGCGTCGCGCAGTGCGGCGACGACGAGTGCCGCCGGTGCCCGGTTGCCGGCCAGCGGCGGTGTGTTGTCCCGGCTGACCGGCCAGAAGGCGCAGGGGTTGACGTTGGCGATCGACGGACCGAAGACCGGGTGGCGGGTGCCGAGTCGGTTCAGGTCGCGGCGGTAGGTCGCCAGGTCACGGGGCCACGCGTCGTCGCCGCAGCGGAACGCCATGTTGACCGCGGTGTGGTTGTCCGCCGGCACGCCCGGGGTCCCGGGCAGGGGTGCCGGCCGCGGGTCGAGGGGGATCGGCGGCGGGGTGTGGGCGAGGATGGCGGCCAGGTCGGTCGCGACCACCGGCCAGAACTGCTCGAAGTACGTCGCGATGACCGTCAGGGAGCCGAGTTCGCCGGCGGTCCACGCGTGGTCCCCGGCCACGATCGGGTCGAGCGCCGCCTCGGCGAAAGCCCCGCTCAGGGTTTCCGCGACCTCGGTCGGCGTGCCACCGAGCCCGAACGTCGCGTCGTTGTCGGCGAGGTACCCGGTGAAGGCGGCGTAGTTGTCCTCGAAGGCCGGGAGCCGTGCCAGCTCGTAGGGCCGCCAGGCGAGGTCGAGGTCGACCGGGCTGTCCAGCACGAACCGGTCCGCCCGGTGCGGGAAGAGCGTGCCGTACGCGACGCCGAGCATTGCCGCGTACGACCCGCCGAGGAAGGACAGCTTCCGCTCGCCGAGGACTGCCCGGATGGCGTCCATGTCGCGGGCGGCCTGCGCGGTCGTGGCGAACGGCAACGCCCAACCGGCGTGCCGGGCGCAGGCACGGGCGTACTCACGGGCCTCGACGGCGGTGTCCTCCAGGGACTGGTACGTCGCGGTGCGCACCCAGTAGCCGCCCGGTTCCTCCTCCGGCTGGCCGCAGGTGATCGGGGTGCTGCGTTCGACGAAGCGCATGTCGAACCCGACGATGTCGTACCGGGCGAGCACCGCCGGATCGACGACGGCGGCGAGGTTCAGCGGCTCGGGCACACCGGCACCACCCGGTCCGCCACCCGTGGTGACCAGCACACCGCGGCGCAGCGCCGGGTCGGTCGCGGCCAGCCGGGAGATCATGATGTCGATCCTGGGGCCGGCCGGCCGCGCGTGGTCGAGCGGCACCTCGATGGTGGCACAGCGCAGGCGCGTGTCATCGACACCGGGGCACGCCCGCCACGCGAGGGTCGCCCCGCTGGCCGTCCCGGCCGGGGCCGCTCCAGCCGTGGCCGCTCCGGCCGGGGCCGCTCCGGCCGGGGCGACGGCCATGGTGAGGCTGGCGACAACGACAGGGACCACCGCCCGCATCCACGCCTCCAACCATCGACGCCTATTCATCTATATCGCACACGCTAAAACGCAATCCCTGACACCGCAACGGGCCGTTCCGTTGGCGCTCCCGGCCCTGCACGGTGAGGCGTCCACGGTTCGTGCCACGGACAGAGCCGGTGTCGAACACCGCTTGTCAACCTCGCAACTCCTCACACTTTCAGCGTCGGAGTCGGCCCCGGCAGATGATGGCGCAGGCGAGGGTGAGGAAGGCGCTTCGTGGATGTCGTCGCGGATCTCCCGGCGGATGATGAGGCGTGGGAACCAGTGCGGCAGGGGCGACGGCCTGCTCGACGACCCGCCGTCGGGGCTACGGCAAGGATGCCTCCGATTTCGACGAACCCGTACCCTCCAGGTCGGCTCTCAGCGCGGCAGCGAGGGCGGCGGTGAGTTCGTCGTCCCCCGCACCGAGACGGCGACCGGCAATGACGAACTCGCGGGCCCGCAGGGCCAGAGCTTCGATGCGAGCAGCTGACTGCAGGACGGCTGCGGAAGCTACCCGGGTACCGGCTGCCCGCCTGGTGACGACCAGGCCAGCTGCCTCAAGTTCCTGGTATGCGCGAGCCACGGTGCCGTTGGCAAGCCCCAGATCGGCGGCGAGCTGCCTGACCGTCGGGAGGCGCTGTCCTTCCACAAGCACTCCCGACCGGATCAGATCCGCGATCTGCTGGCGGGCCTGCTCGAACGGAGGCACCGCCGAGGACGGGTTGATCCGAATCGCGGGGCTGCTGGTCATCCGGCCACCCCATCGGCGCCGACGTGGCGGGCAGGATCGGTCGGGGCGCTTTCGGGGAGCCGTTGCGGGGTCACCACCAGGGCACCCGCGTAGTAGCCGAACGTCGCCAGACCGAGCCCCGCGAGGACACTGAGGGCGAGGCCCCAGGCAGGTGAACCTCCAGCGCGCCAGTCCCACTGGCGATCCGCGTACCAGAAGGCGAGCGCGGTGAACACGATCGCGAAGACCGCAGTGCACGTGTGAACCAGGCGGTGTACGGCATCGTGACGCCAGGCATTGCCCGTCGCCGTATCCGCCTCGTTGACGCCCGCCTGCGGAGCACGAACGATCAGCCATACGATCACGACGGTCAGGGCGGCAGTGACCCCGAGCGCGATCAGTGTGCTCGCAAGGCTCACCGGTGCCGCGGTGCCGAAGTACTTGACCTCGTGATCAGGACGTTCGGGGGTGGGATAGCTGGCAAAACCCGCGATGCCGACTCCGAGCAGTGCGGCCACGATGACGTCACGTCTCGGCGCGTAATCGCGCACGCGCCGAGGAACCAGGCTGGCGGCACCTCGGCCACGTACCCGTCGTGGCGTCACGGCTTCACCGGCGAGAGCGCCGAGGAGGACCGCCAGCACCAGGGCTACCGGGGCCAGGTCGAACAGGTAGGTGCGGGTCAGGGCGAAGGCGGTTCCCACACCGACAGCCATCCCCGCCATTCGACAGAGCCCACCAGCAGTCATGACTCCCCCTTGTATCGACGGAATGGTACAAGGGTAGCCACTTCCACAGCTTGTGTCACCCCTCTGACACAAGCGCCGGGCGGCGTCGTCACCACACCCGGGTACGCCGATTGATCACTCGCGTCGGCACCGGTTGCCAGCGGATCTCCGCGGCGCTAGGTTGACCCTCTATCGATGAACGTCTACGTAAGTGTCGGGGGCCGCATGTCAACGTCTGTCAGCCGGCGCACCGTCCTGGCCGGGGGCGCCGGCACGGCCATCGGCCTCGCGCTGCCCGGGGCCGCCCACGCCCACGGCCACCGCCCCACGAGCGTGAGCTTCACCCTCGACGCGACGACGCTCGACGGCGGCGAACAGGTCACCTCGGTCACCCTCGACACCGCCCGGCTCGGGCCGATCGATCCCGCCGGGCTCCACCCCGGCACGTTCACCGTGCACGCCAAGGCCACCAGCCCCGTCCCGATCGCTCCCGGCGACCTGATCTTCAGCGAGTACGACCTGGACCGCACGGTGACCGCAGCCCGGCTCGACCGGCACGGGAACATCGTGCTGGAACTGAGCCACGCCGAAGGCCAACTCGGCGGCGGCACCCTCGGCTACATCCTGAGCAGGGCCCGTAACGTCCGGCTGGACCTCGTCTACACCATCACGCAGAACACCCCGCTCGTCCGGCGTCACGGCCCACCGCTCACCATCACCAGCTTCGTGCAGGGGCGACTGTCGAACCCCGAGGTGGACGCCTTCAGCCACCACGTCTCAGGCTCGGGCATGAAGTACCGGCTGTACTCCCCGCAGCGTCCACCCCGCCATGGCCGGCTGCCGCTGATCCTCTGGCTGCACGGGGCCGGCGAGGGCGCCTCCCTGCCCGACGACTACTACGACAACGAGACCACCCTGCGCGCCAACCGGGGCGCGTTGGGCTTCGCCACTCCGCAGGCGCAACGGATCTTCTCCGACGCGTACGTGGTCGCGCCGCAGAGCACCTCCTACTGGATGGAGGACGGCCCCCGGTTCGCCCCGCTGATCCGCGAGATCGTCGATGACCTCGTCCGCCGCAGGCGCGTCGACCCTGACCGGATCTACGTGGCGGGTTGCAGCAACGGCGGCTACATGGCCCTGAAGATGACGGTCGCCTACCCCGACCTGTTCGCCGCGTCGGTGCCGGTCTGCGGCGTCGTCGAGCCACTCGGCGCGGCGGGCCCACCGCTGATCACCGACGCGGAACTGGCGACGATCCACACCCCGACCTGGCTGGTCACCTCGCGCGACGACGACACGGTGCCACCCGAGACCAACACGGTCCACGCCCACCACCTCATCCCGGGATCACTGGTCACCCTGTACGACCACGTCGTCTGGAACGGCTACCAGTTCCCCGGTCACTTTTCCTGGATCTACCTGGCCCGCAACGACCCGAGCATCGGCGGCACCCACATCTGGCAGTGGATGGCCCACCGCCGCTGATCCGCCGCGTCCGCGGTCGCCCAGGCGGCTCGACCTCAGTCCGCGGCGCTGTAGTAGACGATCTTGTCGTCCAGGACCGAGATCGCGGTTTCGATCTGCCTCACGCGTCGTTGCAGTTCGCTGCGGTGCCGCACGAGGAAGCCGACCCGGTCACCCGCCGGATCCCCCTCACGCAGCATCGACGTGAACTGCCTCAGGTCGGCGATTCCCAGGCCGGCGTCACGCAGGCAGCTGATCAGTCCGATCCAGAACACGTCGTCGTCGGAGTACCGGCGCTTCCCACCGGAGTCACGGTCGACCGGGCCGATGAGCCCTTCGCGTTCGTAGTACCGCAGGGTGTCCAGCGAGAGACCGGTGCGTTCGGCCACCTGCGCCGGAGGCATCGATGCCTTCATCGCGAGCCTTCCGTTCCTGTTCAGCGAGCGTCGGCCAGCCGGGCCATCTGCTCGTCCTCCAACGGCACGTCCACCGCGTCGACGGCCTCGTCGAGCTGCGCGAGGTCACTCACGCCGACGATGGGCCGGACACCCTGCCGCAGCAGCCAGGCGAGCACCACCTGGTTACGCGTCGCCCCCGTCTCGACGCCGACCTCGTCGAGCACACCGAGGACCCGACGCGTTCCCGGATGATCGTAGGCCTCGGGTAGGGGCTTGTCAGGACGGACGTAGCCACCGTTGATCAACGGGGTGTAGGCCCACACGTCCAGGCCCTCGGTGCGCGCGTAGTCCAGATCGTCGGCGGCGAGAAGCTTGTGGCCCTGATCGGGCAACACGGCACCGGGCCGTGGTTGCGCCAACGAATACCGCAGTTGCACCGCCGACCACTGCGCCACCCCCTGGCCCCGGGCCAGGGCCCGCGCCTGCTCGACACGCCACGACGCGTGGTTCGCCGCCCCGACCCGGTGTACGTCCCCCCTGTTGACGAGCGCACCGAAGGCGGCGACGGTCTCAGCGAGCGGCACGCTGCGGTCCTCGCCGTGCGCCCACAACAGATCGACCGCGTCGACACCCAGCCGCGACAGGCTACCGGCGACACCCGCCACGACCGCCCCGGCCGACAGTCCCTCGGCGGACTCGGGCCAACGGTGCGCCACCAACGGGTCGTACCGGACCTTCGTCGCGATCCTCACCCGCGCCCGCCCGCCCGGACGCGCCTGGAGCCACGCCCCGATCACCCGCTCACTCGCCCCGCCGACGCCGGCCGGGTCGGACCAGAACGCGTAGCAGTTGGCGGTGTCGATCCACTCCCCGCCAGCGTCCACGAACCTGTCCAGCAGCGCGAACGCACGATCCTGGTCCACGGTCGTGCCGTAGTTCATCGTCCCCAGCACCAGCCGGGCCACTGCCCTGTCCCCTGCCATGGCGTCGACCCTGCCACCTGGAGCGCGTTCCAGATCAAGCCCTTCGCCCCGCCTGCCTGCCGGGGAGGCCGGTCGGCAGCTGCCCCGTCCCGGTGTTCCCGCCACACGGACCGCCGTGGGTCTCATCCGTCGAACCCGCCGGCCGGTCCGCTTCCGACCGGCAGCGGAGATCATGAGCAGCAAGGGGCCGGACCGGCCGGCCGGGACCGTGGACTGCCTGTCCCGGCCGGCGGTCGGCTCACCTCACCTGCTCAGCAGTGGTTGCCAGCCGTCGCGGTAGCACACCCCGCGAGGCAGCAACCGGATCTGGTCGTGCGCCGTGGCGACGACCGGCTCGGTGCGTACCTCCCGGGGGCGGTCCACCACGACGCAGACGTCCTCGCCGGGCCACCACCAGCCGCAGGAGCGGGCGAGGTCGGCCCAGGCGTCGACGTGTTCGGTCTCGTCCGGACCGTAGCCGGCCAGGCCGAGACGACGCAGCACGTCGTAGTAGGCGATCCAGGACGCGTCCTGCTGCCCGTACCAGCACACCGGAACCGCAGCCCCGCCGGCGAGCGCCGCGCGCACGGGCAGGTAGAACCCGTGCGCGAGGCTGCGGTGCAACGCCGTACGGATGCCCTGGTGCAACACGACCGCCAAGGGGACACCGCTGTCGAGCGCACGCGACGGTGCCAGTTCGGGCCAGGGCTGCCTGGTCCTGCCCGTACGCCCGGGGGACAGTTCCGGGTCGGGGTGGGTGACGCCCGCGCCCAGTGCGCCCCGCAGCCGGGAGGCGATCATGGCGAGGTCGCTGGCCAGCGGTGGGGTCCGGCGGGGCCGGGGGTCCCGGACCTGTTCGTAGAGCTGGTCGAGGGTGGGCCAGCCGGTGACCAGGGGGCGTGCCGCGGCCGGCGATTCGACCCAGACGAACCGAGGTCGCGGCCGTGCTGCCCGGGCGTAGAGGGCGGTCAGGGACCGCTCGGCGGTCGCCCGGTCAGCCGGCTGCGTGGACAGGGCGTGATCGAGCCACTCCTGGCGGATCCGGGTCGCCCGCTGCCACAGGTCGTGCGGGTCGCTGCGGACAGCGGCCTGCGGGGTCTTCGCGGCGACGTCGCGCCGCGCGGGGGCGCTCACCGCGCCAGGGCGTCGCCGCCCTTCCGGTACGAGATCATGCGACGACTATCGCCCGCCGCGCGCCGCCGGTGCAAAGGCATTTCGCCACCTCCCCGGTTCACCCGCCGCACGCCGCCGGCGCAAAGGCTTCGCCACCTCCCCGGTTCACCCGCTGCACGGCGTCCGCTCAGGCTCCACCGTCGGCGGCCGCAGGTCGGTTTCGAGGGCGTCGAGGTAGCCGGCGAAGCCGTGCGGGGCCCGACCGTGGCGGCGGGCGCTGGTCCGTACCGCACAGGCGACGTCGGTGACGACCCGCATGGCCTGGCGACGACCACGCTCGACCAGGTCGTGGTCCTCGCCGTGGCGTAGGTCGGCGAATCCACCCAGCCGCTCGTACGCGGTGGCGGCGCAGCCCAGGTTCGCACCGTGGACGTGCCGGTGACCGGTGCCGGTCAACCCCTGCCGGTACCGGTCCTCGAAGCGTTCGCGGAGCTGCGTGCAGCGCGGCGCCCAGTCGCTGACCCGTACGGTCCCGACGAGCAGGTCGGTGCCGGCGCGGGCGTGACCCAACTGCCAGCCGCCCCACCGCCGGGGCACCCGGCTGTCCGCGTCGGTGGTGGCGAGCCACAACCCCTGCGGACCGTTGCGCAGCGCGTACGCCATGCCGGCGGCGCGGGCCCGGCCGACGTTACGGGCCCGCACCGTCAGCACGACGACGCCGAGACGTTCGGCGACGGCGGCCGTGGCGTCCCGGCAGTCGTCGGCCACCACGATCACCTCCGAGCGCACCGGCAGGTGACGCAGCGAGTCGAGGACGGAGGTCAGACAGCCGGGCAACGACACCTGCTCGTCGTGGGCGGGCACCACGACCGCCATCCGGTTCACCACAGACCGTCGGTCTGTGCGACGGACCGGGCCGGCGGCGGCACCCGGAGGAACACGTCGAGGAGGAAGTCGGCCTCCTCGTGCCGGGCCGTCCGCGCCAGACCGGCCACGCCGCCGAGCAGCCGGTGCACGTCGTCGCCACCACGGGCGTGCTCGGCCACCGCCGGCCGCCAGTGCACCGCCACGAGCGTGCCGCCGGGGGCGAGCGAGTCCACCGTCCGGGCCACCAGCCGATCCAACCCGGCGTCGTCGAAGTAGTAACCCAACTCGGAGAGCACGACCAGGTCGAAACGGTCGTCCGGCACGGCCGGCCACTCGTCGGGAACGCGCATCCGCTCCACCCGTACGTGCGGCTGGTCCGCCAGCCGCTCCTGGGCGCTCGCCACCGGCGCGGCGGCGATGTCGACCGCCAGCAGCCGGTCGCACCGCTGGGCGAGGCGGCGGGTGAGCATGCCTGTCGAACACCCCGGTTCGAATGCCGACCGGTAACGCCGACGCGGCAGACAGGCCACCGTCACGTCGTGCTTACGCTGGTCGTACCAGCGGGTGGCGAAACCCCACGGGTCCTCCGCCCCGGCGTACATGCCGTCGAAGTACTCGGCCGGGGTGCCGGGTGGGGTCATGGCACGAACACCGTTTCGTAGGGCCGCGCGAAGCGGGCGAGAACGTGCGGGGGCAGGATCGCGGCGTCGGCGGGTGCCGGCCCGAGCGGCAGCACCTGGCTCCGGAAGGCGTCGACCGCTTCCCGCTTGGCTGATCTGGCCGCGTCGGTCAGGTCGAGCCGGCGTGCCCGGTGCCACGGCACGTCGGGATGGTCCGGCCCGGCCCAGTGCCACATCCACACCGGGAACTCCAGCAGCGTCGCACCCGTACGCCGGCAGGCGACCGCAGCCGCCCGCCCGACCGCCTCGTGGTCGGGGTGTCCGTCGCCGCGCCACGTCGTGACACACCATCGGCCCGGCACCAGCCGGGTGGTCAACGCGTCGGTGAGCGCCGCTTCGTCGACACCGCCGTCGGGATGCCCGAGATGCTCGATGACGGCGGGGGCGACCCCGAGCAGCCCGCAGGCCGTGACCGTCTCGGCCCGCCGGATCGCGGCCAGCGCCGCCCGCGAGTGCACCGTGGATTCCGGATGTGAGGCCTCGCCGTCGGTGACGACCGCGATCTCGACACCGCCGGCGAGCATCGCGACCAGGCCACCCACACCGAGCACCTCGTCGTCGGGATGGGGGGCGACGACCAGCGGCGGCACCGTCGGCGACCGGTCGGCCAACGCCAGTACGGGCCATCCGGCAGGTGCCGGCCAGGCATGCCAGGTGCCCTCGTCGGTGCCCGCGTCGACGATCGGCCTCACCATCCGGGGTCCCCGACCGCCGCCACCAGTTCACCGAGGTGGGCCAGGTCCGCCTCCGCGTGGCTCTGCCGCAGGTACACCGTCAGGTCGGCGACCCGTCGGGCGTGGTGGGCGTCCTGACACAACGGGCCCGCCCCCAGCGCCCGGCCGACCCGGTCGACGACGGTGGTGGCGGTCACCTCGACGGTGGCGCGCACCTGGTGCGCCAACCGGTCCGCGTCCCCGGTGGGCTTCGCGTCGACCTCGTCGGCGGCGGCGAGCAGGACCGCTCGGGCGGCGGTCAGGGCCGCGTCGACCGCCCCGAGGTGCGCCATGGCGTGCGGGCTGAGGCGGCGGTGCCGCGCCGCGTCGTGCAGGGTGTCGGCGACCCCGACCGCACCGCCGTACCAGCACGCCGCGACCCCCAGCCCGCCGTGCCAGAAACCCGGCCGCGCGGTGTAGCTGCCGGGCCCGCCGACGGGCAGGGCGGTCACGCCGTCGAAGCTGACGGTACGGCTGTCGCTGGCGGCCATGCCGACGGCGGGCCACGTGTCGGCCACCGGGGTGACCCCGGCGGCGTCGACCTCGATCACGAACAGCCGGACGCCGTCGTCGGCGGTCGCGGTGACCAGGGCCCGGGACAGTAGACCCGCCCCGGAGCACCACGGCCGGTGACCGGTCAACCGCCACCGGTCGCCGTCCCGGGTCGCGGTGACCGAAGCCGGTGCTGCCGCCCAGACGCCCCACGGCTCGCGACGCCACCCGGGATCGACCGACGCGTCGAGCTCGGCGAGGATCGCCAGGGCGTCGGCGTGCCCCTCCCCCAGCCGGGCCAACGTCAGGTCGGCGCGGCCGAGTTCGACGAAGCGCAGGAAGCGTTCACGCGTGCGTCCACCGCCGGGTGACGGCAGGTCGAGAAGCCCGGCGTGCACGGCCGACCGGAACGCCGTCCCCGGGTCCTCGCCGCCGGCGGTCAGCATCCGGTCCCCACTGCCCGGGGCGGTCGGCCGGACCGCAGCCCACCCCGGCCTGATGCGCGGTCGACCACGGGCAACGGCTCCGGACGGCCGAGCGTCATCGTGTACCTCCCCGTTCGGGCGACGTGCGGCCTGTGTAGGTCGCCGCCGCAAGATGCCCCTCTCCCCCGGGGCGAAACATGGCCTGGCCCACACCGCCGCAGGTGACACCCGCGGCGTCGCCCGGCGCGCGGACCTGACACCGGACCTGATCGGGGAGATGACCGTCGCGCGCCGGCGGCCCGGGCCCGTACGGCACCACCCTCGTCCCCCGTGCGAGCTACCCGCAGGTGTCCACCGCATGGTGACGATTCCCGGCCCGCGAATCCCTAGCGTTCCAGGTGACCGTGGCACTCCGGCCGCGCACCCTGCAGAGGAACCCCATCATGCGTGTGTTGAAGCAGGTCCTGGCTGTCGTCGCTGCCGGTGCCGTCGGCAGCCGGGCCGTCGCGGCGGTGCAGGACGACCCCTGGCTCACCCTGCTCCTCGGTACGGCGACCGCCGTGGCCACGCTCCTCGTGTACGGGTGGGTGGTGCGCCGTACCGAACGACGGGACGTCACGGAACTGGCCCGGGCTGGCGCCGGCACCCGGATCGCCCGGGGGACGTTGACCGGGTGCGCCATGTTCACCGCCGTCATCGTCGTCATCGCCCTGCTGGGCGGCTACCACGTGCACGGTGTGGGCTCGGTGACCGGCGCGGTGGGGTTGTTCGGGTTCATGGCGGCCGCGGCCGTGACCGAGGAGGTGCTCTTCCGGGGCCTGCTGTTCCGCCTCGTCGAGGAACGCCTCGGTACCTGGCTGTCGCTGCTGGTGACCGGGGTGCTGTTCGGCCTGATCCACCTGGCCAACCCCGACGCCGACCTGTGGGGCGCGACCGCCGTCACCATCGAGGCGGGTTTCATGCTCGCCGCCTGCTACGCCGCCACCCGCACCCTGTGGGTGCCGATCGGGCTGCACTTCGGGTGGAACTTCGCCGCCGCGGGGATCTTCAGCGTCGTGGTCTCCGGAAACGGCGAGTCGACGGGGCTGCTGGACGCCACCATGTCGGGCCCGACGCTGCTCAGCGGCGGCGACTTCGGCCCGGAGGCCAGCCTCGGCACGGTGCTGGCGGGGCTGGTGCTGACCGTGGTGTTCCTGGGGCTGGCCCACCGCAGGGGTCGTATCGTGCCGCGTCGCCGCCCGGTCGACGCGCCGGCGGCAGACGTTACCGTCTCCTGATGGTCGACCTGCGGACGCTTGCGGACCGGTGGCGGCGCTGGCCCGTCACGGTCCGGGACCTCCCGCTGGCGCTGCTGATCGCTCTCGCCTGCGCGCCGCTGCCGGTGTTGCAGGACCGCAGCACGCAACTCGGCGACCTGCCCGGCCGCCCGTTCGACGCGCTGGCCGTGGTGGCGATCGCCCTGGAGTGCCTCCCGCTGGCCGTCCGGCGGCGATGGCCCGGGATCTGCCTCGCCCTGGTGTCCGTCGGTTTCGCCATCGACCAGGTACGCGCCTACCACTCGGTCGCGGGCACCGCGCTGGCCGTGGCGTTGCTGAGCGCCGGCGTCCACCTGCAACGTCGTCGGCGTACCACCCTGGTGGTGGGCTCCGCCGCGTACGTCGCCCTGGCCGTCGCCCTGCACCGGCAGGGGTCGACGGAGGGCGTGGGTGGTTTCCTCACGTTCTACCTGGCGTCGACCCTCGCCTGGGGGGTCGGGGCCTGGCTGCGGCAGAGCCGGGCCGCCGAGGCCGAGCGCCGCCGGGTGGCCGCGGTGGCCGCCCGCGCCACCGAACGCGCCCGCATCGCCGGTGAACTGCACGACATCGTGACCCACCACGTGACGGCGATGGTCGTGCAGGCCGAGGCGGCGCGCTACCTGACGGCTGCCCCGGACCGTCTCGACACCACCCTCACCGCCATCAGCGACACCGGCCGGCGGGCCATCACCGACCTGCGGATCCTGCTCGACCTGCTCAACCCCGACCACCACGGCGACCCGCGGGTGCCGTCCGTCGGCGCGTTGCACGCTCTGGTCGAGCAGACCCGGCAGGCCGGGCAGCCGGTGGAGTTCACCCAGGAGGGCAGCCCCGCCGGGACCGTCGGCGGCGCGGAGGCCGCCGCCTACCGGGTCGTGCAGGAGGCGCTGACGAACGCCCTGAAGTACGCCCACGGCAGCCGCACCGCCGTGCACGTCCGCCACGGGAAGAGGGAGATCACGGTGGAGATCGACACCGACGGCCCGGGTACGCACCCCGCAGGCCCGGGTGGGAGTGGACGCGGCCTGACCGGGCTGCGCGAACGCGTCACCGTGCTCGGCGGCGAGTTCAGCGCGCAACGCCGGGACGACGACGGATTCGTCGTCCGGGCCCGCATCCCCACCGGTGACGCGTCGTGACCGCGCCGATCCGGGTGCTGGTCTGCGACGACCAGGCGCTGATCCGTACCGGCTTCGCGACGATCATCGGCGCGCAACCCGACCTGGCGGTGGTGGGCGAGTGCGGCAACGGGCGTGAGGCGGTCGACCTCGCCGGCCGGCTGCACCCGGACGTGGTGGTGATGGACGTGCGGATGCCGGTCCTCGACGGCATCGCGGCGACCCGCCTACTGGCCGGCAGCGGGACAGCCAACCCGGTCAAGGTGCTCGTGGTGACGACGTTCAACCTCGACGAGTACGTCTATGAGGCGCTGCGCGCCGGAGCGAGCGGCTTCCTGCTCAAGGACGCGCCGCCAGCGCAGCTGCTGCACGGCATCCGCACCGTCGCCAGCGGGGCCGCACTGCTGGCACCCGAGGTGACCCGGCAACTCGTCGGCCGGTACGCCGCACGCATCCGACCCGCCGAGGGCACCCCGGACGACACGGGCCTGACCCGGCGCGAGTTGGAGGTGCTGCGCCTGATCGCCGACGGCCTGTCCAACAGCGAGATAGCGGCCCGGCTGGTGATCAGTCAGGAGACCGTCAAGACGTACGTGTCGCGCATTCTCACCAAACTCGACCTACGCGACCGGGTGCAGGCGGTGGTGTACGCGTACCGGACCGGGCTGGTGACCTGAACGCCCCGGGAGGTTGGTCCTCTCGACGAGACAGGGGGCGCAGGCCCGCCGTCAATCTCGCACATGCAGGTTGAAACCCCCGCGCCCAGGAGCCTCCAGGCCCTCCTTCAATCGTAGTGACGGAATCTCGTAGTCACCGGAGTTCTGCCGCCGGAACGCGATGGGCGCCGTCGTCTCCAGCGTCAGCAATCGTTGCTTCCACCTTTTCGTCACGTCCTCGAATTCTCCGTCGGACATCCTGACGGCGTCATACAACACGAATGGCGGCAGCACCTCCATGCCCGGGTAGTAGAGGATCCCGTGGTGGATCGGGAACAGCAGATCCCCGATGGGGCCGTTGATCCCGCGATCGGTGTAGTGCGACTGTGGGCCGCCCACGGTCACCGAGAGGATCGCCCGCCGCCCGAGCAGGATTCCCTCGCCGTAACGCTCGCCGTAGCGGGTCTCGTCGTGCACGCCCACGCCGTAGGCGAAGTGGAAAGAGAACACCCGGTCCACCCAGCCCTTGAGGATGGCCGGCATCGTGTACCACCACAACGGGAACTGGAAGATCACCGTGTCAGCCCAGAGCAGCTTCTCCTGCTCGGCCGTCACATCGGGGGTGAGTGCGCCGGCGTCGTACGCCCCACCCGAACTCGGTATCACCCGCAGCGGGCTCGTGGCGTACCCGCCGAAGTCGGCTGCGTCCACGACGGCCTTCCAGTTCATCGCGTACAGGTCACTCACCCGCACCTCGTGACCGGCGGCCTCAAGAGTGGACACCGCGACATCCTTCAGTGAGCCGTTCAGCGAACGCGGCTCCGGATGGGCGTACACGATGAGCGTCTTCATGGCTGATCCCTTCGACGACGTGGGTCGCCACCGATACTCGACGGCCGGGACCGCCCCCGTTCAGGGGCGCGAGTTCCGTCGGACCGGACTTCCTGGTACCGGCAGGACCACCCGCACACGGGTCACCCGAGCGATACTGGAGGCCATGGACGATCTCGCGGGCTTCCTGCGTATCCGGCGCTCCCGGGTCGACCCGTCCGTCGCCGGCATCCCGACCGACAGCCGGCGTCGCGTCGAGGGTTTGCGTCGCGAAGAGGTCGCTCATCTGTCCGGGGTCAGCGTCGACTACTACGTACGCCTGGAGCAGGGCCGCGCCACCCAACCCTCGGAACAGGTCCTCGACGCGCTCGCCCGCGTCCTCGGACTCGACGAGACCGAACGCGGTCACCTGCACCGGCTGGCCCGGCAACGCCGCCGTCGCACCAGGTCACCCAGCAGTCGCCCCCGGGCGGACCTGCTACGGGTACTCGACCTGATCATCGACGCCCCGGCCCTGATCATGGACCACCGGATGGACGTGGTCGCCGGCAATCGCCTCGCCGGACTTCTCTACGGCCGAAACACGACGGGCCTGAACACCGCCCGGCACATCTTCCTCGAAGAGGCCGAACGTGGCCTCTATGCAGAATGGGAGAAATGCACGCTCGACGTGGTCGGGCACCTTCGCCTGGCCGCCGGCAGATACCCCGATGATCCCCGCCTGGCCTCGCTCATCGGCGAACTGTCGGTGGGCAGCGAGCGCTTCCGCCGTCTCTGGGCCCGTGCCGACGTACGCGCCCGCACGCACGGACGCAAGGCCTACCGGCATCCCCTGGTCGGACTGCTCGAACTGCATCAGGAGAACTTCGCCCTGCCGGATGAATCGGGCATCGAACTGATAGTCCTGTCGGCGCCACCGGAAAGCCCCGCCGAAGACGGGCTGCGCCTGCTGGCCTCACTCAACGACGGCGGGAACACCCCGGGGAAAGGACTGCGGGTCACCAACTCGTCATGAGCCGTGCGCCCATCTGCCACCGGGCACGCGTCGCTGGGCCAATTGTCGCCCAGCTGAACATGCGCTGGGACGCACAGTTCGTCGTGACGCGGTACCGCTACCGCTGCTGGCTCTGGTGAGCTGGCAGTGCCTTCGGTAGCGTCAAACGCACCCGTCCGCCGTCATCGATTGGGGATGCTGCCTTCGTGTCACAGGTTGAGAAGATCACTGGTGAGCTCCGCGCCCTGATGGCCGGAGTCGAGCGGGCGCAGGGGTTGACGGCCGCTGCCGACCGGCAGGCGCAGGAGGTGGCATTACGTGCCACGAGCGCCGGCTTCCTCGCCGTCGCCGCAGGCGTCGCCCGGATACGCACCGCGATCACCGACGTCCAGGGCACCCTGGGACGGCTGGGAGGATCGATCGGTGAGGCGACGAAAGCCGCCGCCGCCGTACCCCAACAGGCCACCCCGCAGGAGACGGTCGCCGCACTGACGCCCGTGCAGAGCGCCATCGGCGCCGCCCGCGACGCGGCGGGCGGCGTCATCACCCAGATCGGGGAGACACAGCAGCTCGTCACCACGATCCTCCAGGGCGGCCAACCCGGACCGCTGCTACAGGCCCTCGACGGCATCAAGCAGGTCCTGATGCAGGTCGTCGCCCGCACCAACGGTGCACGACAGGCCACCGAGGCGGCGATCGCCGAGGCACAGCGGGTGGGATCAGCGGGAAACTGACGGGGCTGGAGGTCAGTGCGCGCGGAAGCCGTTCTCCAGGTCGAGCATGGTGCCCTCGGCCTTGGCCCGCAGCGCCGCGACGACCCGGCGTGCCAGCAGCTCCGGCATGCGCTCCCGGATCTGCTCCTCGGTGCACCAGGCCCAACTGCGCAGCTCGTCCGGTGGCAGGAGGATGTCGGCCGCGCCGGCCTCATCGAGGGTGCCGCCGTCGTAGACGAACATCATGCCCTCGGTGCGGTCCGGCCGAGGGGGCACCCAATCGGTCACCAGCAGCCGACCAGGCACCACCGACCTGCCCAGCTCCTCCTCCACCTCACGGGCCGCCGCCTGCCGAGGAGACTCGTCCGCGTCGACGCACCCGCCGACGATCTCCCAGTAGTCCTTGTAGACGGGCTCGACCAGCAACGCCCGCCCGGCAGCGTCGGTGATCAGAACTGCCGCGCCCATCCGCTTACGGGGAAGCGTCGCCGTGTAGTCGCCGGATGGTGTGCTCACCTTCGCAGGCTACCCGCGCCGGCGGCCCCGGCATGTCACCTTCGACCGTCCTGGACGGCTGACGAGGAACCATCGACATGGCTGGCCCGTGTCCCGCGGGCCAGCCATTCGTCAATCCGGAACTGCACAGATAACGGGCCTGCCGCACACTCGGTGGTGACGGAGCGTGCTGTTGTCCGAGGAGGATGCAGTGGCGGATCAGGCTTCGGGTCAGGTCCGCTTACGGCTCGCGATCTCGTCGGAGAGTTGCTGCACACGGGCTGGGTCCGCGTCCCGGGCAAGGGCGACGTAGTGGTCCATGACGGCCGGCCGGTAGCGCACGGGCAACGTCTGCCCCGGGGCGAGTCGGGTGAGCTCGGTGATCGTGAGGTCTTCGTCGGCGATACCGCGGAACGAGATGCCCTCGGCGGTCTCCACGTCGAACATCAGGACCACGCGAGGGTTGCTGTTCACCTCCCGCCAGTCGACGAGAACGCCGAGCGCAAGCACCCCCGTACGCAATTCCGCATTGCGCTTCCGTGCGTCACCGCTCAGGAGCGGGTTCGGGGCGACGCCCGGGAAATCGGGCCCGACGCCCAGCGATTCCCGACTCAGGTCGGGCCTGAGCTGCGCCATCGCATCGTCGAGCTTCTTCTTCCAACCGAACATCCTGACCCCTCCTCACACCGGCGCCGGGATCTCGGGCTGACGCTTCACCACCACCGCGATCATACGTCGCCGGCCGTTCCCCTCCGACCCGGGCGGCCCGTTGGTTGCAGGAGCATCCCCTCGAACAACGACCACTGGGAATCCGAGAGCACCTGAAAAGACGACCGGGCCAGAGTCCCGGCCACCTTTGTCACACGCCCTCATAATGACGCTGGCCGACGGCCCGAGTCAGTCCCTTGCAGAATCGTGATGCGGCGGCGGGGTGAACGGACCGCCAGGCGTCCGCCCGACTCGCTCGGCGGCCTGCCGGGTGTCATCATCGAAAAGGACAAGTCGTACGCGCTCGACGGCCGGCGGTGCCGTCTGCAATCCGGTCAACGCCTGGACGACAGCGTCCTCCTTAGGCCACCGGTACACGCCAGACGAGATCAGCGGGAACGCCACCGACGTCGCGCCGAGCTCGGCCGCGATGATCAGCGAGTTGCGGTAGCAGTCACGCAGCAATGCCGATCGGTCCTCGGTGGCGCTCCATACCGGCCCGACGGTGTGGATGACCCAGCGGGCCGGAAGGCGGCCCGCAGTCGTCGCCACGGCCCGCCCGACCGGCAGTCCCCGGCCGAACCGGCTGGCCCGCAACGCGCGGCATTCGTCCAGGATCGCCGGGCCACCCCTACGGTGGATCGCACCGTCCACCCCGCCACCACCCAGCAACGACGAATTCGCCGCATTGACGATCGCATCCACCCGCTCCGCGGTGAGATCCCCCGTGACGAACTCGATCTCCATGGCCACCATCATGAACCATCCGCATACCCCGTGCCGCCGACAAACCCCCGTCGATCACCCGCACTCCAGGTCGCATACGCGCACATGCCGCGATCCGCATGCTTACCGGGATCATCGTGCGTCGAGCCTGCCCGGGGCGTACGGAGCCGGACAGGGGGACGAAGTTCAGCCGATGATGGCGGCGAGAGTGGGGTTCGCAGCTCGCGTCGTAGTCGACGGCTGCGGCGAGCGGTCTGGCGGTCGTTGAAGAAGCTGGGACTGCGGTTTCACCTGCCAGTTCGTCGGGAGCCGGGTCGCCGACCTCCACCCTTAGACCCAGAACTGCGGCGTCGGGTCGGCTGATCAGCCGGTCCGTCGACGGCACCAGGGCTGGAGAACGACACCGGAGGCGCTGCAGGACGGGAGGACTGCGGCGGCGGCCATTGCGACGCCGCGAGCTGGGCCCCGGTGACCGGCAGGGTGGGCGAGATCTGGTCGAGCAAGCGCTGCGCCAGAGTGGCGTCGATCTCGACGTCTGCGCTGATGCGAACATCGGCCGCAGTCGCCAGGTCCACGACGTCATCGCTGGTGAACGCATCAGCTCCGAGAGTACTCAGCCGTCGCGCGAGCTCCTGGACATTGATCATTTGCAGCCTCATCGTCAGATTGTTAGTTATCCACCGTAACCCCCGCTTCGGTCGGCGGATCCTGCGCCCGCCGTTCGGGCTGCTGGGCCGGCAGTCGACGCTGACAACTACGACCGCTGCGCGGAGGTCCGCAACTCTTCGGTGAGCTGATCGCGCGCCTGCAGGGTCGTCACGCTCTGTGTTACCCATGCAGTCCGCGACGCCCGCGATCCGCTCCGGGAGGGCTGCCGTTCAGGTCGTCGTGACGCGGCGGCCGACGCCGAGGCCGCGAGCCAGCCTCCCCATGGCCTGGGCCATGCGGGAGGGCGTGGAGTCGGGGGCGGGGATAGTGATCGGCCTGACGCGGCCGTTGTGCAGTGCAGTGAACCGCCAGCCGTCCTGGGCACGGATGGCGACCAGAGTCTGCCGGGACAGTCGCCGCTTGGGCAGCGTCGATCGCCAGGGCATCAGGACCGATGCGGTGCCGTGGATCACCGCGACGTCCGGGCTGACGTAGCGGATCGATTCGATGCCACCGACGAGCGCGGATCCGGCAAGCACGCCACGGAAGAGCCGGTCGTGGGCTTCTTGCATCGGTACGCGGCCGACTGCGCGGGTGCCGTCGTAGGAGACGTAGTCGGAGTCTTCGGTGAAGCAGTCCGCGTAGGCGACCGCGTCGTTGTCTGTCCATGCCTTCATGAGGCGGTCGAACAAGGCGCGAATCGCGCGGTCGTCGACGTTCATGGGTGCTCCCTATCGGGTAGGATCAAGTCGTCGAAGATTACGATAGCAGAAAGGTTCGAATGTCGAAACGTGAGTTGATTGGTCTCGTAGCCACGCATCTGCGGCTGCTGCAGCAGAGCATCGACGCGTTCGACGAGGCCGCAGCCGCCGCGCTGGAGATCAACCGCACGGATCTGCGGGCACTCGACCTGCTACTGGAGGGCGACAAGCCGCTGTCGGCCGGAGAGCTGAGCAATGCGCTGAGCCTCAGCCCGGCCGCCACGACCACGGTCATCGACCGCCTCCAGCGCGCCGGACTCGCCGACCGGATCGCGGACCCGCACAACAGGCGGCGGGTCCTCGTCGCGGCCACCGATGCCGCCCGTGGCGCCGAACGCCAGATCTACGCGCCGGTCGGCGTCGCGGGTTCCGAGGCGCTAGGCCGATACACGTCCGAGCAACTCGCCACCATCCTCGACTTCCTACGCGTGGCCCGTCATGTCCAGGAAGAGCAGACAGCGCGGATCGCGAGCACACAGACCCGGCTGTACCCGACGTAACAACCTCCTGGCAGCCCGGCGAACCCCACCGGAGATCGCTCACCCGCCGCACATCGAATCGACGCACGGACATGCCGCTGACCGCGCGTCACGCAACGTCGCAGTCGGCCAATCAAGAGAATCCCTGGTCTTGTCGGGAAGCGGATACCGCTGCGTGGCGTTGAGCGTGGACGGCCTGTAGCCGCCTCACCGGGGCGAAAGTGGGGTGTAGTCTGCAGTGATCATTTGGCACTGGGAGCGGACGACCGATGGGTGCGCGTACCGCACTGCTCGCTTTCACCGAGGGTGGTCTGCGCCCTGCTCTGCGGGGAGCGGTCCGGTCGCGCCCAGCGGAGGTCATCGACCTTGTGCGCGGGATGCATCCCGGCTCCGAGGTGACACCGATCGGTGACGGTTCGCTCGGTGACCACAGTTGTCCGCCGGACGACACCAGTTATGCGACCGTCCTGGCTGGTGCCGAGCTGTTCTGCGACCGCCGGCTCGTCTGTGCTCTCCCATCACAGATACCTGCCTGGCTGCTGCGCGCCGCGGAGGGCCGGCGGATCATCATGCACGGCATGCACTCGGTCTCCGACTCGCTGTGCTTCGCGGTGTGGGAGAACGGCGAACTTCTCCGCTCGCTGAGCATCTCGCCGGTCGCCGGCATCGGGGAGAACATCGGCGAGCCCTACGACTTCGAAATGCCATATTGGGCGGGCGAACACCCCGTCGAGCCCGTGCTCTCCGAGGAGCCGTACCCTCTTGCCTTCCACCCGTTGGAACTGGGCGAGCAGGCCCTACGCGCGTTCTTCGGCTTCATCCTCGAGGGCCGACCCGACCCGGACGACATCGACCCGTTCGATGTTCCCCTGCACGGCTTCCACGTCGCCGACCCAACCGGCCGGGAACAGGCGGAACGCGACGACCTGATGGAACGAATCCTGCAGAGGATGGAACCGCCACGGCGTCACCGCATGATGCCGGACGGCACGCTGCGCCGACTCGACGACGGCGAGATCTGACCCCGAAGACCGACCTGCGAGCACTGCCAGGCCCACTCAAACCCGTACTGTCACCGGTCGCCCGGGGACGGGGCAGCACTCGCGTGACGATGGGCGTCCCGGGAGTTGTCATAGAGGCCGGCGATCGTCGCCGCCCGGCAGCCCAGAGCGGCCCGGAGGGAGGGCGGGGAGAGTGCCTCCGCATCGGCGCCGAGTTGCCATACGGCCCAGATGGCATGCCGCAGGTTCTCGAAGGTGACGTTGAGGCGCAGCCAGCCGTCCGTGTCGGGCTCTTCGGCCCGAACGGCCACGGCACTGGCCAGTAGTTCCTCACGCCACATCGGGGCGACCCTGACCGACACCGAGATGTGGTCGGCGGACAGGAACTGCGCGCACCGCTGCTTCCAGAGTAAGTCGAGATCGATGTGATCGGTGCGCTGCGCCCGTTCGTCAAGTTCCTCGGCGGCCAGCATCCGGGACAACCGGTAGGTGCGGTCTTCGCCGTTGCGGGTCGCGAGCAGATACATCCGGTCGCGGACGGTTACCAGGCCTACCGGGTCGACAGTGCGCCACAGTGGGCTCTGGTCACGGGCCGCGTAGTGGATTCGCAGCCGGTTACCGGCGACCACGGCACGCCGCACAGTCAACATGGTGCTGTCAGGGACGTCTCGGGCAGCCTGCCGGCGGGATAGCAGATCGGTCTCCGGCTCCACGAGTAGTCGTTGGGCCGCGTCGCTGACGGTGACCTGGTGGCCGTCGGGCAGCGCGTCCACGACCTTGCGGATGGCCGAGGAGAGGGCGGCACCGAGACCGAAGACCTGTTCACCCCGGGCGGAGGCAGCGGTCACCAGGGCCAGCGTCTCGTCGTGGTTGAGGCCGGTGAGCTCGGCACGAAAGCCGGGTAGCAGAGCGACGCCTCCGTGGCGGCCGCGCTCGGTGTAGACGGGCACGCCGGCGGCGGACAGCGCTTCGACGTCGCGCAGCACCGTACGCGTGGAGACCTCGAGTTCCCGCGCCAAGGTGTCGACGGTCAGCTGACCACGCTGGCGGAGGAGCAGCATCAGCGAGACAAGCCGATCGGCGCGCACGGGACAACTCTAGCCACGGACCGCCCGGAATACCTGACACAGGGTGTCGTGATTACTTGTGACACTCGTCGGCAGGAGCTCGACATGCCGCCTGTTCGGGCGGCGGGACGAACACGTCCTCGACCGAGCTCGTCCTCAATTGAGTCTAAGGAGTAACTGTGGCAGCAGAGCGTATCGCGGTCAACCCGGTGAACTGGTCCCTCGAGATGGGCTTCAACCAGGGTGAGATCGTTTCTGGTCAGACCCGGACGCTGTACGTCTCGGGGCAGACGTCGATGAGCCCGGAGGGCAAGCCCGAGCACGATGGCGACATCGCCGCGCAGCTCGCGCTGTGCGTCGACAACCTGGAGGCCGTGCTGAAGGAAGCGGGCATGACCCTGGCGAACCTCATCCGCTTGAACGTCTACACCACCGACGTCGACCAACTGTTCCCCCACTACGGCGTGCTCGCCGGGCGACTGGGGTCTGCGGGTGTCGCGCCGACCACGACGATGCTCGGGGTGACGCGCCTGGCGATCCCCGGCCAGCTGGTCGAGCTCGAGGGCACCGCCGTCGCCTGAGCCGACCTCGCCACGCTCGCTGCTCGTGCCGGTTCGTCCGGCGCGGGCAGCTGGCAGATTGGGTGACCCTGGTGGCCAAGAGCCTGCCCCCCGGCTGGGCGTCGCGACTGCGACAACTGACGGACCGTGTCGGGCACGTGTTCGCCCGCCCCGAGCCCCGCGTCGTCTTCCACGACCTGGTCGAAGGGCTGCTGTCGGACCTGCCGAAGAAGAACTGCTGGTCCTTGTCCGAACGGGCCGGGCACAGCCACCCGGGCCGAATGCAGGCGCTGTTGTCGCGGGGCGCGTGGAGCGCCGACGCCCTGGAGGCCGAGGTCCGCTCGTACGTCATCGAGCACCTGGGTGACCCGGACGCCATGCTCGTCATCCGCGACGCCCAGGTGATCAAGCGGGGTGACAAGTCCGTCGGGGTGGGACCGCAGCACTGCACGCTCACCAACCGCATCGAGAACTGCCAGGTCGCGGTCATGCTGGCGTACGCCGCGCCCGCCGGGACGGCGTACGTCGGGCATCGGCTGCACCTGCCGCGTACCTGGATCGCCGACTCGGTGCGCCGCAGGAAGGCGGGCATTCCCGCCGACGTCGCGTACGCCTCTCGGCCGGAGCAGGCCGTCGAGCTGCTGGCGGAGGCAGTGGATGCGGCGGTGCCGTTCAGCTGGGTCAGCCTCGACGACGGATACGCCCAACATCCGCAGGTCCGGGACTGGTGCGTGCAGCGCGCCCTGCCGTACATCGCGGCCGTGCCGGCGACGCTACCCCTGATCAGGGTCGGTGCGACCAGGTCGTCCACCACGACCGGCCCCGAACAGATCCTCGGCCACATCGCCGACAGTTACTGGCACCGCCGGACCGAACGGGCGACTGGACGCACGCACGACTGGGCGCTCGTCGGGCTCGGCGGCAGCCTGCTGGTCGGTGGCGAGGTCCCCACCCGCGGGTTCGCCCAGTCGCTCATGGTACGGCGGTCGGTCGACAACCCGCACGATGTCGCCTACTTCGTGGCCCACGCGCGCCGCCGCACACCCGCGTCCGTCCTGATCGGTGCGGCGGAGCGGCGACACCGCGCGGGACAGCCGGAGCAACCCGGCGACGAACTGATCGGTCTCGACCAGTACCAGGTGCGCACCTGGACCGCCTGGCACCACACGATCACCACGTGCATGCTCGCCCACGCGTTCCGCACGGTGCAGCACACAACGGCACCCGATGCCCGCACCGCCGTCCGCAAGCCCCGGCAGGTCGCGGCCTGCCGCCCGGGGGTGGGCACCGGGGCAGCGAGCCACCCACTGCGCAGCGGCTCGGGGCACTAGCGGACGTCGTGAGGGCGGGGCCGGCCGGGTACCGGTCGGCCCCTCGGGCGGTGGCAGGGGCGGGGATCCAGGCCGTGGCAGCACACCGGCGGCACCGTCCGAATCGGACCATCACTCTCATTTGAGTTCCAGCCCGGCTGTCGTCATCCGGTATTTATGCCCGGTTCACGACACGTGACATCACCTGCGCGACGGAATTCGCAAAACGCCGTGAGGCCACCACGAGTCCAAGATCCGCAACTGTAGTCGCCAACTTCGGCCGGCGCGTTTTGGGGGCATCCTTCCGGAAGGAGAAAATCGAGGGTTCGCGTTTTGGCTGGTAGTAAGCACGAGTCAGCAGCACAACGTCCCACCAAGCGATTCATGATGTTGAAATATTGTCGCCGCCCGAGCTTAATGTGTCTTGACAGAGCCAGATGCGGGCTGTTGTATCAATGCCATCAGGCCGCCGGAACGACAAACCGGGGACCATGAAACGCGCCCGTAAATGACGGTCAGATGAGCGACTCAAACCCTAGTAACCACTTCCAATTAGGGGGAGACAGTCATGCACGAAATCAAGCGCACGATACCCATTGTCGCCGCCGGCGGCATCCTGCTGGCCGCCGGCACGCTCTTCGGGGCCAACTCCGCCTATGGCCAAACCGACACGAACAATCCCCAGCAGACACACGCGAATCACTCCATCGACCACCGGGCGCATGCCCGCGTGCCCGGATTCGTCGCGCCGACCACCACCGCCGTACCGACCCCCGCCACCAACACCGCCGCCCTCCAGGCCGGCGCCCAGAGCCCCGCCGAGCTGATCAACCTCCTCGGTCAGCGGATCGTGGCGAAGGACGTGGACGGGATCGTCGCGCTTCAGGAGCGCGAGGCAGCCATCATCGACTGGGACGGATCGGTCATTCGCGGGCATGCCGCCATTCGCGCATTCTACGTCGAGTGGTTCGAATCAGACCCGATCCTCCAGGTCAGCCCGCTCCAGATCGTGGAGGCCGGCGGAACACGCGTCGGAAACAAGGTGATTGGCCGTTCAGCGTCCGTGATGGGCACCTACACACTCGAACAGGACGGGCCCGACGGCACCCGGGTGAGCTTCTCGGGGAACTTTTGCGACATCGTCCGCCAGCAACTGAACGGCACCTGGCTCTACATCCAGGACAATCCCTACCCGCCGCACAGCTGATCTGCCCATCCACTGACCACGTCCCCCTCACGCACTCCACCGCACGTCGGTAAGTGAGCCCGTAGCCGATTAGCCAGCCTAATCGGCTACGGGCCACACCCGAAGTAACCAGCGAATGCCGAGATGTCCGAGGTTGGGAGAGAGTGTGAACGCCATCTCACTCGATGTTCCACCGGTCGAGGCCGCCGAGCAGCAACCTGAATGGGAAGACCCGGCGCAGGTCGCGCAAATCCGCGACGTCCTGGCGAGCCTTCCTCCACTCATCGAGGCGGAGTCACTTCCCACGTTCCAGAGTTCACTCGCCGACGTCGCCGCCGGGCACGCCCAGGTACTGCAGGCCGGTGACTGTGCCGAGGACCCTGCGGAATGCACCGCGGAACACGTCAGGCGCAAGGTGGACCTGCTCGACGCCCTCGCCGCCACCATGAGCGCCGCCACCGGCCGACCCGTCGTCCGGGTGGGCCGCATCGCCGGCCAGTACGCCAAGCCACGGTCGAGGCCCACCGAACAGGTCGACGGCGTCGACCTGCCCGTCTACCGCGGCCACCTGGTCAACGATCCTGCGGCGACCCGCCCGGCACGCCGGCCCGACCCGCAGCGGCTGCTCGCGGGATACCGGTCGGCGAGACGGACCCTCAGCGAACTCGGGACCGTCCGTGCCGCCGGGGCGCCCGTCTGGACCAGCCACGAGGCACTGCTGCTCGACTACGAGGTGCCGATGCTGCGCCGTGACCGCGCCGGCCGGGTCGCGCTCACCTCCACCCACTGGCCGTGGATCGGTGAGCGGACCCGGCAGCTCGACGGTGCCCACGTCGCCCTCCTCGCCCAGGTGGTGAACCCGGTCGCGTGCAAGGTCGGGCCGACGATGACGGTCGTCGACCTGCTCGCGCTGTGCGCACGGCTCGATCCGCTACGGGAACCGGGACGCCTCACCCTGATCGCCCGACTGGGCGCCGACGTGGTCGCCGACCGGCTACCGCCGCTCGTGCGGGCCGTACGCGCGGCCGGGCACCCGGTGGTCTGGCTGGTCGATCCCCTGCACGGCAACACCGTCACCGCAGCCACCGGACGTAAGACGCGCATCCTGTCGACCATCCTCCGGGAGGTCACCGCGTTCCAGATCGCGGTACACGCCGAAGGTGGGGTCGCGGGCGGCGTACACCTCGAGACGACCCCCGACGACGTGACCGAGTGCCTTGACGACGGGCACAGCAGCGAGCCGGCCCGCCTGCGGTACACCTCGCTCTGCGACCCGCGGCTCAATCCCCGCCAGGCGCAGACCGTGGTCTCCGCCTGGCGGACGTCACCCCTGACGAACCGGGCTGAGGAGAAACCGTGCCGGGCCTGACACCGATCGCCGCCTACCCGCTTCCGACCACGGGCGACCTGCCCGTCAGCATCGCGCAGTGGACTCCCGATGCCAGCCGGGCAGCGCTGCTCGTCCACGACATGCAGCGTTACTTCCTCGGCCCGTTCGACCCGTCGGTACGCGGGGCGCTGGTCCGCAACTGCGTCCGGTTACGCCAGCGGTGCGGCGAACTCCGCGTGCCGACCTATTACACGGCCCAGCCCGGAGGCATGACCGAGCAGGAGCGCGGCCTGCTCAAGGACATCTGGGGTCCCGGGATGAGCGGGCAACCCGGCGACCGGGAGATCGTCACCGAACTCGCGCCCGGACCGGCGGACCACGTGCTCACCAAGTGGCGCTACAGCGCGTTCCACCGTTCGGACCTGCTGACCCGGCTACGCCGGCAGGGTCGCGACCAGCTCATCGTCTGCGGGGTCTACGGGCACGTCGGAGTGCTGGCCACCGCCCTCGACGCGTTCACCAACGACATCCAGCCCTTCCTCGTCGCCGACGCCATCGGTGACTTCTCCGCCGACCACCACCAGTTGACGCTCGACTATGCGGCCACGCGTTGCGCGGTGGTCACCACCACGGAGGAGGTCTTCCCGTGAACGCGGCCCGCCTGCTCCGACAGCTAGTCGATCCCGGCCGGGAGGCATTCGCCCTGCTGCACCGCCCCGAGTCGGTGGGCGGCGACCGGGTGGAGATCCTGTCCGGCCGGATCAGCACCGTCGCGCGGCTCGCCGACGTCCCACTCCCCGACGCCCCGATCCACCAGGCCGGGCCGGGCGACGAGACGCTACACGAGACGCTGGTGCTGGTGCCCCACCAGCAGATCACCGAGCGGGGATTCACCGCCGTCATGGACGGGTCACCGCTGATCACTCTGTCGGTGACCGAACAGGGCTCGATGACCAGGGCTGAAGCGTTCGAACACCTCCCGGACGACCCGATCAGCCTCACCAACGGCGGCTTCGACACCGATGACGGCAGCTACGCCGACACGGTACGTGCGGTACTCGCCAACGAGATCAGCACCGGTGCCGGCGCGAACTTCGTCATCAAGCGGTCGTACGTCACCACCGTCACGGGGTACTCCCCGCGCACGGCGCTGAGCCTGTTCCGCCGGCTGCTCGCCCGGGAGACCGGCGCCTACTGGACCTTCCTCGTGCACACCGGCACCCGGACGTTCGTGGGCGCCACCCCGGAACGGCACGTCAGCCTGCGTGGCGGCGTGGCGGCGATGACCCCGATCAGCGGGACCTACCGCTACCCGAGGACCGGACCGGTCCTGGCGGAGGTTCTCGACTTCCTCACCGACGGCAAGGAGACCGACGAGCTGTACATGGTCCTCGACGAGGAACTCAAGATGATGGCCCGGGTGTGCGACAGCGGGGGCCGGGTGGTCGGCCCGTTCCTGCGGCAGATGGCCTGGCTCGCGCACACCGAGTACAACATCGAGGGCCCCAGCAGCCTGGACCCCCGCGACATCCTCCGGGAGACCATGTTCGCCCCGACCGTGACGGGCAGCCCGTTGGAGAACGCCTTCCGGGTGATCGCCCGCTACGAACCGCACGGCCGCGGCTACTACGGCGGCATCGCGGCCCTGATCGGCCGGGACGCCGGTGGCGCACGGACCATGGACGCCGCCATCATGATCCGCACCGCCGACATCCGTCCCTCGCAGACCGACGACAGCGCCCGCGTCGAGGTCGGTGTCGGTGCCACGCTCGTCCGGCACTCCGATCCCGACGCCGAGGTCGCCGAGACCCACGCCAAGGCCGCCGGGGTGCTCTCCGCGTTGGGCATCGGCGAACGCCTCGACGGGCACCCACTGATCCGACAGGCGCTCGACCGCCGCAACACGGCGATCGCGAGCTTCTGGCTCAGCGACGCGCAGACCCGCAGGCGGCCGCAGCCCGCCCTGGCCGGCCGCCGAGCCCTGATCGTCGATGCCGAGGACGCCTTCAGCGCGATGCTGGCCCACCAGCTACGGGCACTCGGCCTGGCGGTGCAGGTGGCCCGGGCCGACACCCGCCCCGGGTTCGACGCCCACGACCTCGTCGTCCTCGGCCCCGGCCCGGGTGACCCGCGCGACACCGCCGATCCACGGATGAGCCACCTCACCGAGGCGATCGACCAGCTCCTCGCCCGGCGTACCCCGTTCCTGGCGGTGTGCCTGAGCCACCAGCTGCTGTGCCGGCACCTCGGCCTGCCGCTACGGCGGCGGGACATCCCCAACCAGGGCGTCCAACGTGAGATCGAGCTGTTCGGCACCCCGGCACGGGTCGGCTTCTACAACTCCTTCGTCGCGTACGCGCGGATGGAGCAGTTCCACAGTCCCAGGGCGGGCGAGGTGCGCGTCAGCCACGACCCCACCACCGGTGAGGTGCACGCCCTACGCGGAGCCCACTTCAGCTCGGTGCAGTTCCACCCGGAGTCGGTCCTCACCCAGGACGGCGAACGCGTGCTGGGCGACCTGCTGGCATCGCTGACACACATCGAGGAGGTCATGAACGCATGAAGGCCGCCGTCTCCTGGTGGGACCTCGCCGGGTCCACCCAGACCATCGACTCACTGCGCCACTACCTGCGCGAGGAGGGCGTGCAGCCGTGGGAGCGGGTGCACGGAATGCGGCTCAAGTTCTGGATCTCCGACCGGGAGACCAACCGCTGGGGCGCGGTCATGCTGTGGGACGCCACCGCCGACCTGACCGCGCCGCTGCCGCCGAACCGGGCCACCGAGCTGATCGGATACCCGCCCACCGTGCGGATGATGACCGAGGTGGAGGCCATCGTGGAAGGGCTGCACGCCGGCCCGTCCGACGACCGTGGGCTGGCATTCGGACCGGTCCGGAACCCGTCGTGAGTACGTCGGCACAGCAGCTGGGCGTCGATGTCTTCGCCACCCCGCCCGACGAGCCGATGGGGCTGCTGCGGAGCTGGCTGGACGCGGCGCGGGCGGACGCCGTCCGCGAGCCCGGCGCGCTGGCGCTGGCGACCGCCGACGCCGACGGTCGCCCGTCGACCCGGATGGTGCAGGTCCTCGCCGTGCGCGACAGCGGACTGCTGTTCGCCACCCACTCCGGCAGTCGCAAGGGCCGGGAGTTGGCGGCGAACCGTTGGGCGTCGGGTGTCCTCTACTGGCGGGAGGTGGCCCGCCAGGTGGTCGTCAGCGGGCCGACCGGCCCGCTGGGAGCCGACGAGGCCGACGCCCTGTGGACGGCCCGGCCGGTCGCCACCCACCCGATGTCGGTGGCGTCGCAGCAGAGCGCACCCCTCACCGACGAGGAGGCGTTGCGCGAGCAGGCGCGGCGGCTCGGCGACGGGGGCCTGCCGTTGCCCCGCCCGGATGCCTGGCTGGCCTACCTGCTGGAGCCGGATTCGGTCGAGTTCTGGGAGTCCGACCCGGGCCGGTTGCACCGTCGGCTGCGCTTCGACCGCGACGGCACCGGGTGGCGGTCCGGTCGCCTTCAACCCTGACCACCCGGACAGTTCGCTCGAGAGGAACAGGTAGACGAGATGTGTGGAATTGCAGGCTGGGTCTCGTACGATCGGGATCTCACGCGACACCAGGCCGACCTGGACGCGATGACGGCGACCATGGCCTGCCGGGGTCCGGACGCATCCGGTGTCCAGCTGGACCGGCACGCCGGGCTCGGTCACCGCAGGCTCGCCGTGATCGACGTCGACGGCGGCACCCAGCCGATGGCGGTGCAGACCGACGACGGCACGGTGACGATCACCTACAGCGGCGAGGCGTACAACTTCGGGGAGCTGCGCGGCGAACTGCGACGCCGCGGTCACCGCTTCCGGACCCGCAGCGACACCGAGGTGGTGCTGCACGGCTACCTGGAATGGGGCGAGGCGGTCGCCGAACGGCTCAACGGCATGTACGCCTTCGCCGTGTGGGACTCCCGGGTCGAGAAGCTGGTGCTGATCCGGGACCGGCTCGGCGTCAAGCCGCTCTACTACTACCGCACCGACGACGGGGTGCTCTTCGGTTCCGAGCCCAAGGCGATCCTCGCCAACCCGCTGGCCGAACGTGCCGTCGACCTGGCGGGGATCCGGGAACTGGTCAGCTTCACCCAGACGCCCGGCAGCGCCGTCTGGTGCGGGATGAACGAGGTGCTGCCCGGCGGGGTCGTCACCGTCGACCGTGCCGGGCTGCGCGAGCACCGCTACTGGACGCTGCCGAGCCGCCCGCACACCGACGACCTGCCGACCACCATCACCAACGTCCGCTCGTTGCTCAGGGACGTGGTGGAACGCCAACTGGTCTCCGACGTGCCGCGCTGCACCCTGCTGTCCGGCGGGCTCGACTCCAGCGCGATCACCGCCCTCGCCGCCGCCAAGCTCGGCGAACGCGGTGAGAAGGTGCGCAGCTTCGCGGTGGACTTCACCGGACGCGAGGACGACTTCGTCGCCGACGAGCTGCGCGCCACCACCGACGCCCCGTACGCGCGGGAGGTGGGCGCGCACGTCGGCTCGCTGCACGAGTCGGTGGTCCTCGACCACCGGGACATCGCCGACCCCGCGGTCCGACGGGCGGTGATCACCGCCCGGGACAGTCCGCTCAGCCTCGGCGACATGGACACCTCGCTGTACCTGCTGTTCCAGGCGATCCGTCAGCACTCCACGGTGGCCCTGTCCGGGGAGTCCGCCGACGAGGTCTTCGGCGGCTACCGGTGGTTCTTCCAACCGGAGGCCCAGGCCGCGGCGACGTTCCCCTGGATGGCGGTGTTCGTCAGCGGCGCGAAGGCCCAGGTGTCGGACCGGTTCAACGCCGACATCACGGCCGCCCTCGACCTGCCCAGCTACATCCGGGACCGGTACGCCGAGGCGCTCACCGAGATCGAGCGGGTCGACGGCGAGAGCGACCACGAGTTCCGGATGCGCGAGATGTGCCACCTGCACCTGACCCGCTTCGTCCGGATGCTGCTCGAACGCAAGGACCGGGTCAGCATGGCCGTCGGTCTGGAGGTCCGGGTGCCGTTCTGCGACCACCGGCTGGTCGAGTACGTCTACAACACCCCGTGGTCGATGAAGACGTTCGACGGGCGGGAGAAGAGCCTGCTGCGGGCCGCGACCGCCGACCTGCTCCCCCGTTCGGTTCTCGACCGGGTGAAGGCCCCGTATCCGGCCACGCTCGACCCGATGTACACGAGCGCCCTGTTGCAGCAGTGCAGGGACCTGCTCGCCACCGACGACCCGGTGTTCAACCTGGTCGACCGCGCCTACCTGGAGGGCATCACCCGTGAGTCGGGCGCCCTGCCGATCGAGATCCGCAACGGCATGGAGCGGGTGCTCGACCTGAGCACCTGGCTGGACATCTACCGCCCCGAGCTTCGGTTCTGACCTGACCGCCACCGGCTGAGAAGGGACTTCCGTTGACGACCGAGACCCAGCTTCCGGGGTTCACCGACCAGGTGGACCTGCGGGCCCGCAACCGCGCGACCGTCACCGACTACATGAGCCGCAAGGGCGAGAACCGGCTGACCCGCTACCTGCTGTTCACCGAGGACGGCAGCGCCGGCCTGTGGACCACCGACACCGGCCAGCCGGTCGCCTCTCAGGGCCACGAACTGCTCCGGGCGCACGGGGAGTGGTCGCTGCGGATGTTCCCCGACTGGGAGTGGACGAACGTCGAGATCTTCGAGACGCAGGACCCGAACCGGTTCTGGGTCGAGTGCGACGGCGAGGGTCAGATCCTCTACCCGGCGTACCCGCCCGGGCACTACCGCAACCACTTCATCCACTCGTTCGAGTTGGACGATGGAAAGATCCGCCGCCAGCGGGAATTCATGAACCCGTTCCAGCAGCTCCGGGCGCTGGGCATCGAGGTGCCGACGATCGACCGCGGCGGAATCCCCACCTAGGAGCAGCAGATGACCGCTCGGCTCAATCCGTACATCGCCTTCAACGGCAACGCCCGGGAGGCACTGGAGTTCTACCGTGAGATCCTCGGCGGTGAGTTGGAGATCGGCACGTTCACCGAGTACGGCGCGTCCGACGTGATGGCCGCCGACAAGATCATGCACGCGGTGCTCACCACCCCGGACGGTTTCACCCTGATGGCCTGGGACGTCCCCGAGCGGGTGCCGTTCCACCCGGGCAACAACGTCGCCCTCTATCTCGGCGGCGACGATCCCGCGTTGCGCGGCTACTTCCAGCGGCTGTCGGTCGGGGGCACGGTGACGATGCCGCTCAACACACAGGTGTGGGGCGACGAGGCCGGCTCGTTCATCGACCAGTTCGGGATCTTCTGGATGGTCAACATCACCCGGCCGAAGGGCTGACCGGCCACACCTGGCGGATCCGGCACGCTAGCCCCCCGAGGTGGGCCCGCCCGCTGTCAGCGGGCGGGCCCACCTCGGTCTGCCGGCGTACCGCACGTCGGCGGGACCGCCCGGGGCTCACGTGTAAAGCGTCGCGCGGGCCACCACGACCGCGGACCCGGAGACCTGGACCGTTTCGATCCGGTCCGGTGCACCGGTGGCCCGGGCCCGCATCGTCGACGGGCGACCGATCTCGACGCCCTGCAGGACCTCGATCCACTCACCGAAGGGGATCAGGCCGTGTCGCGCCAGATGCACCGCCAACGACCCGGCCGCCGAACCGGTGGCGGCGTCCTCGACGACGCCGTAGGCGGGCGAGAACATGCGCAGCCGCCACTGCGTGTCGGAACCCGCGAAGCAGTTGGCGGCCATGTCGGGCAGCCGGGCCAGGACCCGCTGGTCGGGCTCCAGCGCGGACAACTCGGGTACGCCCGGCAGACCGACGAACACATGCCTCGGCCCGTTGTCGTAGACCTCCACCGGCAGGACGGCGTCGGTGGCGGGGACACCCAGCCCGGCGAGCAACTCCTCGGCCCGGTCGTAGCGCCCCCAGGTGGGGATGGGCTGCCACGAACTCGCCGAGCCGCGCCCGTCCCGGGTGGACCGCTCGATGTCGAACGTCACCGTGCCCATGGCCGTCTCCATCCGGATCTCCCCGACCGGCTTCAACTCGCTGAGTACGATCGCCGTGCCCAGGGTCGGGTGCCCGGCGAACGGCAGCTCGTTGACGGGGGTGAAGATGCGGACCCGCACGTCACCGTCCCGGCGCGGAGGCAGCACGAAGACGGTCTCCGACAGGTGCATCTCGTTCGCGATCTGCTGCATCCGCTCGGCGGACAGGGCTGCCGCGTCCAGGAAGACCGCGACCGGGTTGCCCTCCAACGCCGTCTCCGTGAAGACGTCCGCCACCACGTACTCGTAGGTGCCCACAGGTTCTCTCCAGCCGGGGATCGTCGAGGTCAATGCGTGTCGAACAACGCCTGGTAGCGGGCGACCGCCTGCTCGGTCACCGCACGCTCGGCGTGGGTGGGCCGGAACGGGTCCGCGGCCGGCGGCAACGCGCCGTACTTGAGCAGGGCAGCCATCAGCAGCAACCGGGCCTTGGTCGCGGTCAGGTTGTTGCCGACGATGAACGTCGGATCCGTCCGGTACGCCATGCCACCGGTGTTGCCACGGCCGGTGCGAACCACCGGCATCCCCGCGAAGATGGCCACCCCGAGCGCCGAGTTCTTCGCCGGGTCCGCCATCCCGAACGGCGACATGCCCTCGCAGACGAAACCGGCGAGCGGGGCGGCGGCGAGATTGGCCCGGATCCGGGCCAGGATCTCCACCTCGTCGCCCACCCGGGGATCGCCGCCCGGTTCCGCCGCGTAGCGGCTGTACTTGGTGATCGTCACCCTGGGCATGGCGTCCGGGATCAGCCCGTCCCCGTCCCTCGTCGCGACACCGAGCAGGGTGACGCCCGACTCCAACGAGCCGGCGACGCCGTTCACCTCCTTCGGCAGCACGGTGAGGCGCAGCTGCGAGCGCGCGGTCTGCCGACGCGTCGGCAGGTAGGTGAGCTGCGGGGGGCCGTACCCGCCCAGGTCGGCGACGATTCCCCCGTGGCCGCCGGTGACTTCGTATCCGCCCGGTCGAGCGTCGACCTTGGTCACGTCGCGGGCGGTGTAGACGAGTTCGTCGACGATCACGCAGGCGCCGACCCGGTCGACACCCTGCGCGTCGAGGGCGACACCGGAGGCGATGTACTTCACTCCGTCCACCACGTTGCGGTCGCCGTCGGCGCTCAGCGAGTGGTGCCGCCGCTGGGCGGCGTGGCCGACGAGGGGAACCGTCGTGTCGATCAGCAGGCCGAGCCAGTAGAGGGTCTCGTCCACGGTCGGGCTGCCCTCGAGCCACTGCACGCCGTCGTGCTCACCCGCGGCGAGGACGGCCTGGACCTGGTTGGTCGCCCCGGCGAGGTCACCCAGGTGCGGCTCACTCTGCAGGTGGTAGGGGTAGTAGACGAAGAAGTCACGGCCGAGCCGCTCCCCGTCCGGACCGGTGGTGTAGCCACCCGACGGGGCCGCGCGGAAGAAGTCGAAGTCGGCGATCGAACCGAACTCGACAGGTGTGCCGTGATCGCCCAGCCCGAACCGTTCGATCTCCTCGTAGAGGCGGCTAGCGTCCGGGTAGAACGTCTGCCGGGCCGCCTCCGGTGGCGCGTACGGCGTGGTCGCGGCCTGCTCCCACGCTGAACCGTCACGCTGCCGCGCCAGGTATGGCAGGGGGTACAGCCCGTCGTCGGGGTGCAGCTCCACGACGAACACCGGGGTGGCGTCGCCGGCCGGCTGCGCGGTGTGGAACGCGCCGTCGGTGTCGAGCCAGCCGTCCGGCGGCGCGTACAGGTGTGCCGCGTCGCGTTCGAGTGGATGCGCGCTGTACGCCTCGACGTACGCCGTGACCGGCGCCGCCAGCCGCTGCGGACGCAGTGCGTCGAACCGGCCCGGCCGGGGTGCGAGGCCGTGCCGGATCCGGGCCTTGTTCGACGTGACCAGGTCGGGGGTGTTCAGGATGGTCGCCGTCGGCCCGGCGAACACCGCGATCCGGGGCCGGGTCCCGCCCGTCGGGGTCAGGCCGGTCATGCCGGGGTCAAATGCTCGACCGACACGTCGTGCTGCTCGGTGAGCCGCCGGGCGATCAGCGACCGGTGACAGGCCACCGCATCGCGCTCGACGCAGAACAGCGCCGCCCGCCCCCGCGTCGGTAGCGCCGCGAGCAGCGGCACCAGGTCGGCGAGGTCGAGGACCTCGGCGGTGTAGCGGCGCACGTACTCGGCAGCCAACTCCCGGCGGGACCGCTTACCGACGCCCTGGCGGTCGTCCTCGGCGTACTGCAGATGGCGGTGTTCGGTGGTCGGGGCCAACTCGCGGTGGTGCTCGTAGGCGATGCCCGCACCGGCGAGGGCCTCCTGCAGCCGGCGCGCGTTCGCCCAGGCGTAGTCGGGCCCCCGGACCCCGCGGCGCTGGCGCACGTCGAACAGCAGCCTGACGTCCGCGGCGCGCAGGCGTAGCAGGAATGATTCGAGATCGAAATCGTAGACTCCGATTGTCACCAATCTATGCATTGGCATCCCGGTCCCTCGTATGGCGGTGCCGCACAATCCGCATCCTGATACTTGGTCGACCCACCCGACACTACCCTTGGAGACCCTCGACACAGCGGTTCGAATGCCATACCGAAAATGCCGATCCGACCACCCGCCCGACTCTTTTGCATCGACCGTCCACTGTGTTATGTGTCAGCCGCCACGAATCACGCGCCGGAGGTCTGCGAGTCGATCACGAAGGGTGCGCTCACCACCGTGCCGACTCGGGTGGTAGTAGTTCTTTCCCACCAGACCGTCCGGCGGATACTGCTGTTCCAGCACCCCGTCCGGAACCTTGTGCGGATAGCGGTAACCGATCGCGTTGCCGAGTTCCGCGGCACCCTTGTAGCGCCCATAGCGCAGGTGGGCGGGGACGTCGTCCACGGCACCCCTGCGCACGTCCGACATCGCCGCGTCGATGCTCTCGATCACCGCGTTGGACTTCGGCGCCATCGCGAGGTGCAGAGTGGCCTGCGTCAGCGCGAGACGCGCCTCGGGCATGCCGATCAACTGCACCGCCTGCGCCGCGGCGACGGCCGCGTGCAGGGCCGTGGGATCGGCCAGACCGACGTCCTCGCTGGCGTGCACGATGAGCCGCCGCGCGACGAACCGCGGGTCCTCCCCGGCCACCAGCATCCGGGCCAGATAGTGCAACGCGGCGTCGGGGTCCGAACCACGGATCGACTTGATGAAGGCGCTGATGACGTCGTAGTGCTGGTCGCCCTGCCGGTCGTATCGCACGGTCGTCTCCGCGACGGCCCGTTCCACGGCCGGCACGTCGATCTCGGTGCCATCGGTCGCCAGCACCCCGTCGGCGGCGGCCTCCAACGCGGTCAGCGCGCTGCGGGCGTCACCGGCGGCCAGCCGCACCAGCGCGGCTTCGGCCTCGGCCGACGGCGTGACCGCGCCGCCGAGGCCCCGTGGATCCGCTGCGGCGCGACGCAGCAGGTCACGGACGTCGGTGTCGCCCAACGAGCGCAGTTGCAGCACCAGCAGGCGCGACAGCAGCGGGGCCACCACCGAGAACGACGGGTTCTCGGTGGTGGCGGCGACCAGCAGCACCAGCCGGTCCTCGACCGCACCGAGCAGCGCGTCCTGCTGCGTCTTGGAGAAGCGGTGCACCTCGTCGATGAACAGCACGGTCTGCCGGTGCTGCCGGTCGAGCCGGCGGCGGGCCTCGACCATCACGTCGCGCACCTCCTTGACGCCGCTGGACAGCGCCGAGAGGGCGACGAACTGGCGGGTGCCGGCGGTGGCCAGCAGCCGGGCGATCGTGGTCTTTCCGGTGCCGGGCGGGCCGTAGAGCAGCACCGAGGCCGCGCCTGCGCCCTCGAGCAGTCGGCGTAACGGGGCACCGGGACGCAGCAGGTGAGCCTGACCGACGATCTCGTCGATCGTGCGGGGTCGCATCCGGGTCGCCAGCGGGCCGGCGTCCGGTGCCGCCGCACCCGGCTGCGGCCGTGGGTCGGCGCGCGGGGTGGTGAAGGACGGTGCGGGCAATTCGAACAGGGTCTCGACGCTGTCGTCCGTTCCGTCGTCTCGGCCATCCGTTGTGACGGTGCTCTGCTGGGACACGCTTGGTGGCCCTCCCCTTCGGTGAGCTGGGTATGTCGTGCGCACCCTAACCCGTCGTCCGCGAGCAACCCGTCAATACAACAACGGCGGTTCGCCACGACGCACGCCGGGAACCACCGTTGTTGTACATCAATTTTGTCGCACTCCGGTCATTGGCCGAACGGAGCGCGTCCGTGACACCAAAGCCCTTCCTCGGCAGTTCCCTACGGGGTACGGTTGCCACCGTCGTCGCGAAGGGCAGTGCGGGCGGAGGAAGAATGGCAATCGACCTACAGGCCACTCGGGACATTGTCGATGTCATGACCGGCGGGTGGAAGGCACAGGCTCTCTACACCGCGGTCAAGCTCGGATTACCGGATCACGTCGCCGCCGGCCGGACCACCAGCGACGAACTGGCCGCGGCAAGCGGCGCTTCCGCAGCGGGGATACGTCGTCTCATGCGACTCATGGTGGCGATGCGCGTGTTCAACGGTAGCGAGACGAGCGGCTACCGCAGCACCTCGATCAGCGAGGCGCTGCGTTCCGACTCACCGTCGATGCGCGACATGTGCCTGCTGCACGGCGAGGAGTACTACGCCGCGTGGGGGCACGCCCATCGCGCGATCGGCACGGTCAACTCCGGCTTCGAGGCCGCCTACGGCAGCTCCTTCTACGACTACCTGAGCGGGGACCCGGACACCGCCCGCCGGTTCCAGGCCACCATGAACGCCGGCAACATGTTCTTCCATGAGGTGCCGGCCGCCTTCGACTTCACCGGCGGCAAGACCATCGTGGACGTCGGTGGTGGCGGCGGGCAGCTGCTCTCCACGCTCCTCGCGGCCACACCCGACGCCAAGGGCGTGCTGTTCGACCGCGAGCACATGATGCCCAGGGCCGGCGAACACCTGGCCGCCACCGTCGGGCTCCACCGGGTCACCCTCGTCGGCGGCGACATGTTCACCAGCGTGCCGACGGGCGGCGACGTCTACATCCTGTCCCGCGCGCTGGCCGGTTGGGACGACGACGCGGTCGTCCAGGCCTTCGACAACTGTCGCCGGGCGATGTCCGGCCCGACGGCGCGGCTGCTGGTCCTCGACCGCTTCGTCGTCGACGAGGACCCGTCCGTGCTGCCGGCCCTGTGGGATCTGCACCTGCTGATGATCACCGGCGGGGCGCACCGGAGCCTCCACCACGTCACCGAGCTACTCGGCCGCGCCGGATTGGACGTCGAGCGGACCGGCGCGCTCCCGATGGAGCACGTCGCCGTCGTCGCCGCACCCCGCCAGGCATCCTGACCGGGCCGTCGATGGCCGGGAGCGGCCGCTCCGGCCAACGGGATCAGCCGCTGGTGTGCCCCTCCGGTACTAAACTGTGACGATGATCCGGGAGGAGCTGCTGCGGTTACGGGCGGGTGCGGAGTCCGAGGCAGCGACGCTGGCGCGGGATCTGGAGGCGCTGTTCACGGCATCGCGGGATTCGAACGCCGACGACGAACACGATCCCGAGGGTGCCACCGTCGGCTTCGAACGCGCCCAGCTGATCGCGCTGCTCGCCGCGACGCGGGCGCGGATCGCCGAGGTCGACGACGCCCTGCTCAGGCTGGAGGCGGAGACCTACGGGCGCTGCGAGCGCTGCCAGCAACCGATCGGTGCGGAACGACTCGCCGTGCGGCCGTTCGCCCGCCACTGCATCTCGTGTGCGTAGGACGGTGAGGCGGGCGAGTGCCCCAATCTTCCCGCTTTCGTAGCCGGGGGTGTCGCGGTGGACGGTGTCGGCCGCCCGCACACTCCGGGAGTCGATACAGGATGCCAGCGACGACCGCCCGACGAGGATGCCTCTCCGGCCCACCCACCGCGGCGACGGCCCTTGCGGTGCGGGAGGCACTGCGCCTCAGTGTCGGGTCATCCGCCGTCCCGGCTTCGTTCCCACGCCCGGGTAGCACTGATAGGTTCACGGTCCGGACGGGTTCGTGGCGGGGTAGGGATGACGATGTCGGTACGCCTGATCGGTGCCAACCCCGGACTCACCCTGTTCGACGCCGCCGGCGAGCGCACCGCGTTCGCGTCGGTGTGGCGGGTGGACTGGTCCGAACGGGGCCCGGGGCATGCGATCGTGGTGTGGCAGGCGGGCGAGGTCCGGATCCTGACCCCACGACCGGAACTCGGCCAGTGGCTGACCGACGAGTTCACCAGGCATTTTCCGGAGGTCGCGGGCCTGCCGTGGGGCACACCGGCGGTGACGCACACCGCAGTCCGTCTCGACTACGACCTGGCCCGGGGTGTCCGCGCACAGGCGGCCGATGTCGTCGTGGAGATCGACGAGCCGCTCGACCGGCGGCTGATCCGGGTGCCCGAGTTCGACCTCGGCGGCACCCCGAACCTGCTCTCCACCGTGTACGTGCCGTGCGCCGAAGGGCGGCTGACCGTCGACGGGGTCGCCGTGGCGGGGTCACCACAGGTGACCCACGAGCCGACGACATCATCCAGCGCGTTCCTGGCGGACGCCGAGGTGTGGTGCCGGGTGGACGTTCCCAGCTGACCCGGTCCGGGCCGCCGCCGGTACCGGCGGCGCCCCGCCGGACAGTGGAGCCCGTGACCACCCGGTCCTCACCTCCTGACCGCCCGGCCGGCGGCGAGCCACAGCAGGGCCGCCCGGACCAGCTCGCCGGCGACCAGCGCGGCGACGCCGCCGAGAGCGCCCGTGACCGGCACGAGCAGCCAACCGGCCCCGGCGACGACGGCGAACTGTGCCGCCGCCGCCTGCGCCGACCAGCGTCGACCCCGCGCGCCGCTGACCTCCAGAAGCAGCGCCGACACGGCGTTCGCGCCGAACAGCACGATCTCCACGGCGATCGCCGGATAGACCAGGTCCGGTCCCGCCCCGGCGGTGCAGGCGGCGGTCAGCGCGACCGCTGCAGGCAGCCCGAACGCCATGGTCGCGCCGAGCGTCCGCCGGGCGGACCGCCAGCCGGCCAGCTCGCCGGCCCGTTCGTAGCGGTCCGCGACGGCGGGTTGGACGAGGCGCAGCAGGTAACCCCACCCGGTGGACACCACCGACGTGACCACTGCCAGCACGTAGAAGAGGCTGATCTCGGTGGCGTCCCCCAGGGCGGCCAGGGCGGCGTACAGGGCCGACGCGCCGGCCGTGCCCAGCAGTTCGGCCACGCCGAGCAGCGCCGCGGCGCGCAGCGCGACCCGGCGTGGCAGCGCCGGTACGTCGGAGGCGACCGCGTCCCCGTGACCCGCAGCCGAGTCGGCACGTCGGGCCGTACCGCCGTGCGGGGCCGGGTCCAGGTGCTCCGTCGCCGGCTCCCGTGCGGTGTCCGCACCTGCTCCGGGACCGGGCGTGTCCCCGGGGGGCGCGGGCGTGCTCCGGTCGCCGCGGACGAGGCCGACGAGCAGCGCGACGTTCACCGCGATGCCGGCGGCGGCCAGCGCGGCGAGGACCTGGGTGGCGCCTGCTCCGGCCAGCGCCAGCGTGACCGCGACCGCGTACGCCGCCGCGACGGCGAGGTACGCCGCGCCGTCGACCAGCGGGGCACCCCGCAGCCGGTACAGCGCGACGAGGACCGTGGCGCAGCCGATCCCGCCGGCGGCGGTGGCCGCGGTGGCGTAGCGGACCGCCGTGTCCCCCGCGCCGGCCACGACCAGCAGCAGCCATCCGGCCAGCGGCACGGCGAGCCCGGTGACCGCGATGGCGCGCATCAGCCGGTGCAGGTGTGCGCCGCCGGGCCGCGCGATCAGGGTCAGCGCGGCCTTCTCCGGTCCGCTGGACACCGCCACGGTGTACCAGGCGAGCGCGCCGACAGGTCCCGCGTACGCGGCGAACTCGTCCGGACCCCACACGGCCAGCAGGATCAGTCCCGCGGCGTACACGGCGAGCCGGTATGCGCCGCGTCCGGCCAGGAGGACCACCACAATGCGCGGCCGGGGCAGGGCGGCCGGGACGGTTGTCCTCATGCGACCGGGTCGGGACCGCTCACGGCCGCTCTTGCGGCTGTACGTCGAACCGCAGGTGGGCGTCGACGACGGCCAGGGTGGCGCGCAGCTGGTCGTGGTCGGGGGCGGTCGCCAGCAGGTAGCCGAGCTTCGCGCCCGCCCGGTGGTACGGCTCGACGTGGTCGCCCGGACTCACCGCGAGGATGAAGTCGACCAGGCCGGGCAGTGCCCGTACCGTGTCGTCGCCACGGACGGCGACCAGCTTGCCCGGCTGGGCGGCGCGCAGCACCCGCATTGCCGCGCAGGACGGCGGACCGGGGGTCAGGTCGGGCCGCTCGCCGACGGCCATCGCCACGTACGCGGCGGTGACGTCGACGCCGTGCACGAGACCGAGCAGCTCGGCCGACCCGTTGCCGCCCAGGCGCGCCCCCAGTTCGATGACGATCACCCGGTTGTCGCGGTCGACGAGCAGGTCGGCGTTGAGCGACCCCCACCGGTAGCCGAGCGCGGCGACGATCTCCTCGGTGGTGGCCCGGCAGCGGGCGACGAGGTCCGCGTCCGCTCCGGGCATGACGTGTTCGAGGGTGACGAAGTGCGGCGGCTCGGTGAGGGTACGTGCGCCGAGCCCGAAGAGCACGATCTCGCCGTCGGCGACCACGGCCTCCACCGCGTAGTGCTCGCCGTCGAGGAACTCCTCGACGATCACGATGCCCGCGGCGGAGTACGCGGCGGCGGCGTCCACGGCGGCGGGCACCTCGGCGGGTGACGCGCACAGGCTGATGCCGCGTCCGCCGCTGGAGTCGGTCGGTTTCACGATCACCGGGTAGCGCAGGTCCCCGCAGCCGCTCACCACGGCCTCGGGCCTGTCCTGCACGAACCTGGGTCCGGGTTGGCCCAGCCGGTCGCAGACCGCGCGGAAGTACCCCTTGTCGACGGAGGCGCGCAGGGCCTGCGGGGAGAGCCCGTTGGGGAGGCCGAGCAGCTCCGACAACTGGTACTGGGCGGGCAGGTTGACGTCACTGGCGGGAGAGACGACGCCGACGACGTCGTCGCGCGCGGCGAGCGCGGCGGCGACCACGGGCACTTCACGGGTGCTCAGATTGAGGAACTCCGCGGCGTAGGAGATCGCGGGGGCGTCGGTACGCGCGTCGATGCAGATGGTGTGCAGTCCGAGGCGTGCCGCCGTGGCGAGGGTGGTGATGGCCCCGTCCGCGCCGCCGAGCACGGCCAGGGTTCTCATGCCGCGTGTTCCGGCAGGGGTAGCGGTGCGCGGGCCGGCCGCGCCGGGGGCGGCGCGAGCGTGTCCTCGGCGGCGGTCGTGATGTTGGCCTCGCGGATCAGGAACTGCGGCAGTCGGCCCGGCGGCCGGGCGATGTGCAGCAGGTACCGGGCGACGACGGCCAGGCTGGCCAGGCCGGCGGCCAGCGCCAGCCCGAGCAGGGCCGCGGCGGCGGGCAGGCGGCCGGGCAGTAGGGCGCAGAGCGCGCCGGCCAGCGCCAGTGCGGCGGCGACGAGGCTGACCTGCCCGGCCGCGACGACCGGGCGCGGAGAGTGGGACATGAACAGCTCCACGGCGTGCCGGGCCAGACCGCGTACGGTCACCTTCGCCTCGCCGCTGCGACGGGCGCGGTGCGCGGTGGGGACGGTCGTCCAGGCACCGGTCAGCCGGGGCAGGGTCGCCATGAAGTAGGGCGTGGCCAGGCGCAGGTCCACGACCCGGCGGGCGACGTCGGTGCGCAGCAGCCGGAAGCTGGTGCCACCGGCGGGGATCTCGATGCGCAGCAGCCGCCGGGCGATCAGATCGTGCAGCCCGGACGCGGCCCGACGCAGCAGGCGGTCCTGCCGGTCCACCCGGATGCCGAAGACCGCGTCGTAGCCCTCGCGGGCCCGTTCGATCAGCTTGTGCGCCTCGGCGGGCGGAAACTGGAGGTCGGCGTCCAGGTGCAGGATCCAGGGGTGGCGGGCATAACGGTAGCCCGCCGAGAACGCCGCCTCCAGCCCGAAGTTGCGGGTGAAGGACAGGTAGGACACCGCGTGGTCCTTTTCCGCCAGTGCACGGAACCGTTCCAGGGTGGTGTCGGTGCTGCCGTCGTCGATGAACAGGATCTCCAGGCCGGCGTATCCGGACAACTCGGCGACAATTTCCCCGTGGACCGCGTCGATATTGTCCGCCTCGTTCAGACATGGCACGACGACGGTCAGAGCGAACCCGTCGCCGCCTTGGTCGATACCCGGCAATACGGCCGCCTTTCCGGCACATCGTCGCGCCACCAGTGGCACCGGCACAGGTGAAGCCGGCGCGCAAACGACCCCCACAATAGCGGTATGCTTCGATTCCCCATACCCCCTGCCCGAATTCAGGTATCTCAGTAGATATGCCCTCCGAATAGGAAAATGACAGCCCGGCAAATGTTGTCGAAGCCGCCGTTACGCGGCAAGCTCAAGCATCCAGTCGATGGGGATCGGAGAATCGCATGTACGTGCTGGGCATCAACCAGCATCACGACTCGGCAGCCGGGCTGGTGCACGACGGCCGCATCGTGGCCTTCGTGGAGGAGGAGCGGGTCTCCCGCGTGAAGCACGACGGGACGTTCCCGGCGCGGGCCATCCGCGAGTGCCTGGCGACGGCCGGCATCACCCTGGCCGAGGTGGACCACGTCGCCTACTTCTGGCAGGCCCGCAAGGAGGTCACGCACGCGCTCAAGCACTTCGTCACGCACCTGCCGGCGACGCTTGCGGTGCTGCGCAACGACGCGGGCAGCTACGGCGGCAAGGCGTCGGGGATCGCCGCCACGATCCGTTCCGGAGGCGTGCAGTCGCACTCCGACGACTACCACGTCGGCGGCGCGCTCCTGCTGCACCTGCGCCGGTCGTACACGATGAAGAAGATCCTGTGCGAGGCGGTCGGCCACACCGGGCCGGTGCGCTTCAAGGTGCACCTGGTCGACCACCACCTGTCCCACGCGGCCAGCGGGTACCTCCTGTCGCCGTGGGACCACGCGGCGATCATCACCTGGGACGGCATCGGCAGCGACGGCACGTCGACCTACCTCGCCGTCGGCGAGGGCGACCGGATCCGCGACGTGCGCCGGGTGCGCTTCCCGCACTCACTGGGCGCCCTGTACGCCTGCGTCACCAGCTACCTCGGCTTCCACCCCACCCGCGACGAGGGAAAGGTGATGGGGCTGGCGGCCTACGGCGAGCCGACCCACGTCGAGGCGATGCGGGAACTGGTCCGGCTGCTGCCCGACGGGCACTACGAGCTCGACCTGAGCTGGTTCCGCCACCACGCCACGGGCAAGCACCAGATGTCGGCCAAGTTCCTGGAACGCTTCGGCCCACCGCGCCCGCGTAGCCGTGACGAGGTGCCCCAGTACTACGCCGACATCGCGTACGGCCTACAGACCACCCTGGAGGAGGCGGGCCTGCACGTCGCCCGCTGGCTACAGCGGCACACCGGTGAGACCCGCCTGGTCACCGCAGGCGGGGTGGCGCTCAACAGCGTCATGAACGGGCGGATCCTGCTGGAGACCCCGTTCGAGGACTTCTTCGCCCAGCCCGCCGCGGCCGACGACGGTTCGGCACTCGGCGCGGCGTTGCAGGTCGGCGCGAGCCTCGGCCAGCCCCGGCCCACCGGCGGCTACATCTTCCTCGGGGCTCAGTACACCGAGGCGGAGATGGAGAAGGCGCTGGCGGATGCGGGTCTGCCCTACGAGCGCACCGACGACATCACCGAGACGACCGCGCGGGCCCTGGCCGACAGCAAAATCGTCGGCTGGTTCCAGGGGCGCATGGAGTGCGGGCCGCGGGCGCTGGGCAACCGGTCGATCCTGGCCGACCCGCGCGGCAGGGACACCAAGGACCGGCTCAACGAGAAGGTCAAGCACCGTGAGCCGTTCCGGCCGTTCGCGCCCTCCTGCCTGGCCGAGCGCTCCGGGGAGTACTTCGCCTCCGACTACCCGTCACCGGTGATGCTGCTGGTCTTCGACGTCCTGGAGCACCAACGCGAGCGGGTGCCGGCGATCACCCACGTCGACGGGACGGCCCGTGTGCAGACCGTCTCGGCCACCGACAACCCGCTCTACCACCGGCTCATCACCCGGTTCGACGAACTCACCGGAGTGCCGATGGTGGTCAACACGTCGTTCAACGACAACGAGGAGCCGATCGTGCGGACGCCGGCCGACGCCGTGCGGTGCTACCTGCGTACCGGTATGGACGCCCTGGCCCTCGGCCCCTTCTGGACCCAGAAGTGATCCGCCGCTGGTGGTGGCTGCTGCCGGCGACGGTGGGCGGCGGCCTCGCCGCGCTGATCATGCTGGTGCTGCCGCCGGACCGCACCATCGACCACCTGGGCGAGGTGCTGCTCAAGACCGCGCCGCTGCTGTGCGCGGTGCTCGCGGTCGCCTACTTCCCCCAGCGCCCGGGGCTCGGCCTGGCACTGCTGGGGGTGCTGTTCGTCGGCTACATGGCAGTGGTGGACACCCTCAACGTCGACCACATCTTCGGCTACGCCGAAGCCGCCGACCAGGACGCGGCGTTTCCCCGGTTGTACCAGTGGACGATCTTCCTGAACGCGTTCACGGTGCTCGCCGTGCTCTTCGCGTACCGGCTCGGTGGTGCGTCGGCGGGCCGGGTGCTGCGGGCGGGCCTGGCCGCGATCCTGGTCCTGATCTCCGGCCTCAACGACCTGTCGTTCTACTACACCAACGACTGGGACGGCCCGAGACCACGGGTGCTGCACTGGGCGTCACACATCACGGTGTTCGTCGGTGGTCCGCCCACCGCGACGGTCGCGATCGTGTTCTGCGCGGTCCACCTGCTGCTCGCGGCGGTGATCCTGGCGCTGCCGCTGGACCGGTGGGCGGCCCGCTTCGACGGCTGGGCGGCGACACCCACCCCGGCCGAACGCCCGCCCGCCGCGCCCTAGACCTCGCCGAGGATCCGGCGGGCGGTGTTGAGCGCCTGACGGACGACCTGGTCCATGTCGATGTAGGTGTACGTGGCCAGCCGTCCGGCCACGTAGCGGGGCGGGCCGGGCAACCCCGCCAACTCCTCAAGGTAGCGGCGGGCCAGCGCCCGGTTGGCCCCCTGCACGTCGTCGATCGGGTAGTGGCGCGCGGGCGCACCCGGATACTCGTAGCTGACCACGGTGCCCGGCCCGGTCTGGCCGCTCATCCACTTCGTCTCGATGGCCCGGGTGTGCGCCTTGAGCGGGCTCGGGGTGTTCACCACCCCGCAGGTCAGCATGTGCTCCACCCCCGGCAGGTAGTGGTTGACCAGCCGCACCCCACGCCAGGGCAGCCGGCCCAGGTGCTCGGCGAAGAACTCGTCGAGTGCGCAGGTGACCACGACCGCGTCCGCGCCCGCGCACACCTCGTCCCAGTCGTCGACGGTGACCCGACGGCCCATGACCACCGGTACGTCCCGCAGCAGCGCGTCGACCAGCCGCGGGTAACCACCCTCCGGCCAGCCCTGGTGAGGGTCACGGAACAGATCGGTGTAACCGTCGTCGCGCAGCTCGATACGCTTGGGCGCCCACCCGGCCGCAAGGTTCCGGGGATCCTCGCCCCACTGCTTGCGGGTGTACCCCTCGATCAGCTCGCGGTACAGCGTCTCCCCCAACAGACCCACCGACCAGGACTCGAAGTTGGCGGGGTCGGGCCGGGCCGGGCGGGCGGCCAGCTCGCGCGCGATCTGCGGCCACCGGGGCAGGGTACGCAGCTCCGACAGCTGGGGCGGCCAGCTCAGTTCGCGGTCGAACGCCTCGGTGCGCACGGTGTGCCGGTACGGCAGGAAGCGGACCAGCCCCGTCACCAGCCGCCACACCTCGGCGTCGGCGGTGTGGAAGATGTGCGCGCCGGCCGGCTCGTAGAGAATGCCCGCGGCCGAGGCCGTGCGGAGCTGGCCGCCCCAGGTGGGATCACCCTCGACGACCTCGACGGTACGACCCGCCACGTGCAGGAGATGAGCGACGGTCGCGCCGGCCAGCCCCGCCCCGATCACCCGCACGCAACCCATCGCCGGATGGTAATGGGTCGCGCGCGTATCCGGGGTCCACACCCTCACCCGCCGGCCGGCCGGCCGCCGTGCCACCGCTTGGTCGAACCCGGCCGCCGCGCCACCGCTTGGCCGGGCCCGGCCGCCGCGCCAAGGACGAGACGGCATCGGGTGCCCTGGCCGACGGACGGTATGGTCGGCGGATATGAAGGCGGGTCGGGCATGAACGACGGGCTCACGGTCACGCTGCACGATCCCCACGTAGCCGACGCCCCTGCGGGCTGGGACGCCTTCATGGCCAAGGAACACCTGATGGCGGCGTGGTCCTGGCCGCTCGTCCGGGCAGCGGCGAGCCGACGGACGGTCATCGCCGCAACGGTCCGGCATGGATCCGACGTCGTCGGGCTGGTCACCGGTCGCTTCCACGGGCTACGGACGGGCCGCTCCACGGTCCCGTTGGCCGGAATCGTCGACGTCGACAGCCTCTCCTCCAGCGCACTGCCGGGCGTCACGCTCGCCGCCGGGGCCGACGGGGCCGCGCTGACCGACACCATCGGCGCGCTCCGCTCCGCGCTGCGGGAGGCCCACGGCGGGCGGGTACGCGGCCTGATGTTCCGTCAGGTGTCCGCCGAGTCCCTGCCCGCGCTGCTGACCCGACCGGCGATCGTCCGGGAGGGCGGCCCCATCGCGTGGTTCCCCAACCGGTTCGCCTCGCTGGAGGACTACCTGCGGTCGCTGGGCCGGGGCCGACGCTACGACCTGCGCCGGATCCTGGCCGGGGTCGCCGCGTCGGACCTGCACGTGGCGAGCACGCTGCGGGGGGAGCCGGTCCCGGTCCAGCCGGCACAGCTGTGCGAGCTGATCGCGAGCGTCGTGAACCGCCACCACGACAGGTGGTGGCTGCCCAAACGGTTCATGTCCCCGGCCATGGCCGCCGCACAGCTCACCACGCCCGGCGTCCACCTCAACGGCTACCGCGACGGCGACCGGCTCATCGCCCTCAACGTGATCTTCGACCATCCGGATCTGCCGCTCTCGGCCGGCTGGGGCGCGTTCTCGGTGGCCGAGGGCGGCCGTCGGGACCTGTGGTACCACAACAACCTCGAACTGGCCCGCTGGTGCATCGACACCGGCCGCCGTGGCTTCCTCAGTGGTCAGGGCAGCCTCGTGGAGAAGCGCCGTCTCGGCCACGAGATGATCCGCCAGTGGGCCGTGCTCATCCCCTTTCCGCGCGGGGCCCGGTGACCCCCGGCCGGTAGGCCGACTCGACGAAGCGGCCCTTGCCGCCCGGTGTCAGCGCGATCCGCTCCGCCCGCACGAACCGCGGTACGACGGGGGCGTCCACCGCCTCGCCCAGGGCCTGCTCGAACGCGACGCACGCGGCGGCGAAGGCCGCCTCGCCGGGAGCCTCGGGCACCAGGTGCACCGTGACCTGGCCGGTCTCGTCCTGCCGGATCATGCACTCCGCCACGCCGGGCGTGTGCATCGCCAACGCGAGGAAGACGCCGCTGTACACGCGTCGGCCGCCGGGCAGCGTGACGAAGTCGTTGGTGCGCCCGTCGACCAGCCGCATCCGGCGGAACCGGCTACCGCACGGGCAACCCGCCGGCAGGACGTACGCCCGGTCACCCAACTGGTAGCGCGGCAACGGCATGGCGCGCTCACGGAAGTGCGTCACCACCACCGAACCGGTGACCCCCTCGGGGACCGGCGTGCCCGCCTCGTCCACTATCTCCAGCCACACCCGGTCCTCGTCGACGTGCATCGCGCCCGCCGCGCAGCCACTCGACACCGTCAGCACCTCGTACGCCGAGTACTCGTCGTACACCGGCACCCCGAACCGCTCGGTGAACAGCGCGGCGACCTCGTCGGTCAACAGCTCCGAGTCGGTCATCACCAGCTTGAGACCGCGTCGTAGCCGGGCCAGGTCACCGGGGTCGAGGGCGCGCAGCAGACCCCGCAGGACCACCGGATAGCCCATGATCAGTTGGGGTCGGACGGCGAGGACCGCCCGTGCCATCGCCGCGTCGGACTGGCCGGCCGGCACCACCACCCGCGGGAACAGGCCCAGTCGCTGGAACCAGCGCACCGGCCGGGGGAACGGCTTGATGTGCGCGATCCGCCACCACGGACGGTAGCCCGACAGCAGGAAGCGCCGCAGTACGGTCGCGCCGTGATAGCCGTACGCGTCGACGTCGTGGCGGATGTGCAGCCGCGTTCCGGTGGTACCGCTGGTGACGTCCGTCCGGTAGGCCCCGGCGGCGAGTCCCCGGGTGTGAAAGGACTCCGCGCCCGCGTCGAGCACGGCGCGTTTGGTCAGGATGGGCAGCCCGGCCAGCTCGTCCAGGCTCGCCAGTGGCCCGGCCGGATAGTCGGCGAAGGCCGGCACCCGCTCACGACAGTGTCGCAGCAGCGCGTTGACACCCTCCAACGCCAGCGCACGGGTACGTTCGGGGGCACGGTGCGGTGCCCGCCAGACCGCCGGCAGGTGCCGCAGCTCGCGTACGGCGACGGCGAGGCCCCCGCTCATCGGGGCCCATGGATGTCGGTAGGCACCACGCCACCGTAGCGGGTCGCCGCTCGGGCGTCAGGTGCCCGATCCGACCCCCGAGTCGGGACCGGACGACGACGCGGTTCATCGAGGTCACCGCGGTGACGAACCGCTTCTCTACCCGGCTCGGCCGGCCATGGCGACGAAGCCGTTGAGGCCGGGTGCCGGCCGAGCATCTCGTCTGCGGCGGCGGTGATGGAGCCGGGGTCGGTCGTGTCGATGAGCACGGTGTCGATGTCGGGGCGCTCGGTGCGGATGTCGGCGAGCCGGTCTGCTCAGCGGCCACCGACGAGGACCGTGTTGCCCCGTTGCCGGAGCCGCACGGCGAGGCCGAGTCCGATGCCGGAGGTGGCGCCCGCGATGAAGCTGGTGTTGCCGCTGATCTTCATCTGCCCGGTGCCGTTCAGTGGCCGGTGGAGTAGAGGTTGATGAGGTTGCCGTCGGGGTCGCGAAAGAGCATCGACCGGTAGCCCCACGGCTGGGTGGTGGGTTCCTGAACCCAGTCGGTGACCTGCTCGCCCAGGCGGGCGCGTTCGGCGTCGACGTCGTCGACCTCGAATTCGAGGATCGCGGACCGGTTGGCGGCGGCCTCGGCCGCGCCGTTGTTGTAACGCTTGACCGCAGCGCCGGCGGCCAGCGCAATGATGCTGCCCGCGGTGTGCAGTTCGGCGTAGTCACCGGGCCCGAAGGGGGTCACCGGCTCGGTGTTCGTGAGCGCGGAGTAGAAAGCGGTCAGGGCGGGCAGGTCGTCGGTGACGAGACGGATCGAGGCGAGCTTCATGGCGTTCTCCCGCTGCTTCCAGGGGCCGGACCGTCCGGCTCCCCGAAACAGTACGGTACTGTACCGTACTGTTTCTTCGGTGTGCAGAGATGCGGAGATCACAACGTGGCCCGATCCGAGGACTTCGTCGACGTCCGAGTCCAGCGATCCAAGGCGGCCGTGCTCGCCCAGACATACGAGTTGCTGTCGTCAGGTGGGATGGGTGGCGTCAGTATCGACGAGGTGTCACGGCGTTCCGGCGTGTCCAAGACCACGATCTACCGCCATTGGCCGTCGCGGGCCGCACTGCTGGTCGAGGCATGCTCGACGATCGGGTCGGCGCCCCCGGTCCCCGATACGGGTAGCCTCGGCGGGGATCTCGCCGCACTGGCCGAGGAACTGGCCGAGCAGCTACGCAGCGCCCGGTGGGCGACGGTCCTGCCCTCCATCATCGATGCCGCTGAGCGTGAGCCCGAGTTGGCCGGCCTTCAGGCGGACCTGCATGCTCGGTTGCTGGCTCCGTTCGGCGTGGTCGCCGAACGCGCGCGGGCCCGGGGCGAGCTCACCACGGATTGCAGGCAGGACGACGTCACCGCCCTCATCGCCGGCCCCCTGTTCTACCGCCGCTGGTTCTCCCGGGAGCCTCTCGACGCCGCGTTCATTCGACGTGTCGTCGAGGCCGCCCTTGACCAATTCGGCATGCCGCCCCGTTCCCCGTGATCGTTAGGCTTCGCACGCCGGGCGACAGGCGGTCACTACGATTCCGTCACGCGCGTGCACGACTACGCATGGCCCTGCGGCCCTGGCGGCTAACGGATTTGCCGCGGAGGGCGCGCGAGGCGCCCTCCGTCGAACCAGTTGAACAGCAGGTCACCGAGCCGTTGCGGCTGGTGGTAGGTGACCGGGATCATGCCGCTGAGCCCCGGCGACCAGGTTGGCTGCCGCGTTGAAGAGGATGCTCAGCGACCCGCCGTCACGGAGCCGAACACCGACCCGGTAGTAGTTCCGGCCGACCATCGGAGCCTCGACCGAGAGTCCGCCATAGCCGCAGCGTGGGCCGCGCGCGGCCCACGCGGGCGGGGCCGGGCTGCGCCTTCGAGGACGGGTCGACTTACCTATCCAGACTGAGCCACTGCGTGCCGGAGTTCGCTCAGCCACTCAACGCCGAGCCGATGGCCGTCGGGAAACTGGTCCCCGCGATCCCAGCGCCACGTGGTGATCATCGCCAGCATGAGGATCCGGCAATCTCGGAGCAGCCGGCGATCGACGCCCGGGTAGTTGTCACCGACGTCGTCGGGTGCGTAGGCCAGGTCGAACTCGACCGGCCCCCGGCAACAGGTCTCGAAGTCGATGAAGAGCGGGCCGGTCCGGGTCGAGAGCAGGTTGCCTGGGTGGGGTTCACCGTGCAGAAGCTGCTCGGGTCGGCCCCTCTCGCTGACCGCGCGCCGCATACGGTCCAACGTGCTGGCGAGGAAGACCCGATCCGAGTCAACCAGTTCCGGCGTTCGGGCATGGTCGGCCACGAGCGTCTGCGCCGCAGAAACCCGGTCCGTGAAATGCGGGACGGGCAGGTCGACCTTACGCATCCCGGCATGCAGACGTTCGAGCGCGCCGACATACTCCGCGTTCGACAGTGACTGAGTAGTCGCCGGTTCGTAGTAGATCCAGAAGGTGACCACGTAGTCACCCCGGATAAACACCTCGAGCGACTCCAGCGCGGCCACCGGACTCCCGACCTCGGCCAACCGCCGAGCAACATCCACTTCAAGCTGGGCACACTGGTTCGCTGCCGGCGCGACCCGGGCGAGCACGGCGCAGGGCTCCAGCCTCAGGGTGAGCGCGTTCGAGTTGTGCAGGACGGCACCATTGCGGACGGTCAGGCCGAGCGATGAGGCGCTCGACATGGCTGCCTGCATCTGGTGTTGCAGCCGGGCGGCGTGCTGTTCCAGTCGCCCCCACTGCTCCGCTTCCGGGCGGCCCGACAGGTCGAGGCGGACCAGGTCGACGGCCGTCTCGTCGCCGTACTGTTGGGCCGGGGCGTCCGGCGGGCCCACCAGTCGCAGCCGCAGTGCGTCGTGGTGCTCCACCAGGGCGGCCAGTGCCTGGCGCAGCAGATCCAGGTCGACGTGCGCGTCCAGCTCGAACAGCTGCGACATGTTGAAGTGCTCACGGGCCGGCAGCGGTTGTTCCAGGAACCATCGCTGGATCGGGCTGAGCCGGAAGGGCTCGCCGGTCACCGCGGCGACCTCCGGTACGGCTTCCAACTGTTTGCCGACTCCTTGCGCGGCCAGCCGGCGGATCGTCCGGGCGTCGAGGATGTCCCGTGGCGACACCCGCACACCGGCACGCCGTGCCCGGGCGACGATCTGGATGCTGATGATCGAGTCGCCGCCCAACTCGAAGAAGTCGTCGTCGATGCCCACCCGATCGGCCTTGAGGACCTGGCACCAGATGGCCGCGAGCTGTCGCTCCAGATCCGTCGTCGGAGCCACGTACTCGTCGACGGTCGGCTCGAATCCGACACGCGGGTCCGGCAGCCGGGCGAAATCCACCTTTCCGTGCCGGGTCAGCGGGAGGCCGGGAACGGGCACCAGGAACGCCGGCTGCAGGTAGCGCGGCAGGGTCTCCTCGAGCCGGCCCCGGATCTGACGGACGTCCAGGTCGTCCGTCGCGGCCACCAAGTAGGCGACCAGTTGGCGGTCGCCATCGTCGTTGCGGACCACGGTCACCGCCGCGTCGGCTATCCGCTCGTCGGTGACCAGCGCGGCGTGCACCTCGGCCGGCTCGACCCGGAATCCTCGGATCTTCACCTGATCGTCGAGCCGGCCCAGGAACTCCAGTGTGCCGTCGTGACGCCAGCGCGCCCGATCACCGGTCCGGTACCGGCGGGCGCCGGCGCGACGGGGGTCCGCCACGAACCGTTCGGCGTTCATCTCCGCCAGGTTGAGATAGCCGTTGGCGACGCCCAGGCCGCCGGCGTACAACTCGCCGGGGACACCGATCGGCACCGGTTGGCCGGCCGGGTCGACGATGTCGACCGTGGTGTTCGGCAGTGGGCGTCCGATCGGCACGGCGCGGGTCGTGTCGACGGCCGTGACGCGGTGCACGCTGGTCAGCTGGGTGTTCTCGGTGGGTCCGTAGATGTTGAGCAAGGTGCAGTTGGGCACCTCGGTGAGGAAGTCGCGCGCCGCCCGGACCGACATGATGTCCCCACCGGACAGCAGCAGCCGCAGACCGCCGAGGTCCACCAGATGGCGTGGTTCGAGCCGGCGGAACAGCCCCGGGGTCAACTGGAGCACGGTGACGCCGGTGGCCGAGAAGAGCGCGCATAGTTCGTCCAGGGTCTCCGGTCCAGGTGGCGCAAGGGCGAGCGCGGCGCCGTTCAACAGCGCGCCGAAGACGTCGAACAGCGAGGCGTCGAAGGTCAGCGGTGTCGCCTGGGCCACCACGTCGTCCGGACGGACCTGGAGCTCGTCGACGTCGCAGACGAGAGCCGTGATGCCCTGGTGGGACAGGGCCACGCCCTTGGGGCGACCGGTCGAGCCGGAGGTGTAGACGACGCAGGCGAGGTCCGTCGGCTCGAACGGCCATGGACTCTAACTCGGAAGTAGACCTACTTCCTCCCGATTAGGGCCGCTTCGCGCAGCGGAGCGACAAGGACTAACCCCGAACCCGCGGATCAAGAGGTTGATCTTGGTCGAATCGCCTGGTCCAGCGGAGTCGCGTGAGTCCATCTGTTCGCGATCGGGCCCCAGCTTCAGCGGGACGGCGTCCGGGCTGATCCATCGCGCGCCGGCCCCGTCCATCGCGCCAGAGCACCCCGTGAGACGCCGCGTGGATGATCAACCGCCAGCCCAGCTCGGGGCCCACCGCGTCGGATCGTGGCCGACTCGGGTGCACAAAGCGTGCACCCGAGTCGGCGCGACGATCGGCAGTCCGTTACCGGCGGTCAGGCTTGACATCCGCCTCTGTTCTCTGTCAGGCGGGTGCGAACTGCCACTGCTGGTTGGTACCGCCGTTGGCCGACCACTGCACGACCTGCGCTCCGTCGCTGGTCGAGGCGCCGTAGACGTCGGCTGCCAGTCCGTTGCCGCGGCTGACGATGGTGTAGTAGCCGTCACCGGTGGGCCGCAGGTACCACATCTGGTTGGTGCCGCCGTTGGCCGACCACTGCTGCAGTTGCAGGCCCTGCGTGGTGCTGCCGCCGTTGACGTCGAGCACCTTTCCGGAGGCGGTGTAGCGCAGGGTGTAGGCGTCCTGCGTGGTGCTGATCGTCCAGGTGGGGGTGCCGCTCTGCTGGACGGTCTTGGCGCCGTCGGCGGTGGAGTTGCCGGCGATGGCGAGGGGTTTGCCGCTGTTACGGTTGACGATGCGGTAGGTGCCGGGAGTGGGTCCGGTTCCGCTGCCTCCGCTGAGGTTGAAGTACTCGACCGCGTCGGTGAAGACGGTGCTGCCGGACTTCGTGGTCGACAGTTGCAGGTACACGCGGCTGCCGGTGGCGGGGGTGGTGAAGGACACCGGCTGGGTGACCCGTGAGCCGAGCGGGACGGTCAGGGTCGTGCTGCCGGACGCGACGACCGCACCGGTCGGGCTGTCGAGCCGCGCCGTCCAGGTGAAGCCCACCGACGTGTCGACGAAGTCGTCGTTGAACACGGTGATGTTGCGGGTCACCGTGGCGTTACGGGCATAGCTGGGTACCGCCTGCGGCAACGGGAAGGTGCCGTTCGAGTCCGAATTGCCGGAGGCCGACCAGAAGGGGAGGTCGACCGCGGCCACCGGGTTGAACGCCGCCTGCACGCGCTGGATCTGCGGGTTGCTCCACGGGTCGGGCAGGTTGTCCACGCCGTAGATGGGGTGACCACCCTCCTCCGGGGTGAAGTCGGTGCTCCGCACGCCGGGCACCACGCTTGCCCAGGCCGACAGCAGCGTGTACGGACGCAGGTCGGTGGCGCCCTTGCCGCGCTTGGCCAGGGTTGCCGTGGCGAACCACTCGAAGCCCTGCTTGTTGTTGCATGCCGGCCAGATGTACTCGCCCTCGCCGTCGGGCCGCCCATTCACGGTGATCAGGCCCTCCCCGTACCTGCCGAAGCCGTCGACGTAGTGCGGGATCACCGCGAAGTTGGCGTACGTCATCCCGGGATACAGGCTGACATTCCCGCCGACGCCCACCTCGGCGATGATCGGCCGGGTTCCGTCGGCGCCATTCATCGCCGCGTACAGCTCCTTCTCGAACTGTTCGGAATCCTGGCCACTTTGGTTCGGCTCGTTGTTCTGACTCCAGCGGATGATCGCGGGGTGGTTGCGGTCGCGCAGGACCAGCGCACGGGCGTGGTTGACCATGTTGTCGTGCCCGACGGACTCCTTCCACTCCTGCGAGGATTGGGAGCCGCGAATCGCGACCTCGTCGATGATCATCAGGCCCATCTCGTCGGCGACATCCAACATGTACGGGCTCCCGGGCTCCTGGTGGATGCGCACCACGTTGTAGTTCAGCCGCTGGTAGTTGTCCACCGCCTGCGGCCAACCGCCGTTGCCGGACGACGGGGGCAGGAAGCCGGGCAGGGTGTGGTACGCGTCGCCCTTGCCGCCGTTGTTGATCCGGTCGTAGTCGGCACCCTGGAGGTTGTCGCCGCGGAAGTTGACGCGCACGCCGTTGAGGTAGTAGTAGTCACCGTTCTGGGTGGCCTCCCGGAACCCGAACCGGTACTCGGCGTCGCTCGTCCGGCCGTCGTCGGCGACGGCATGCACCGCCAGCCCGTGCAGCTGCGCCCGGTACCCCGACCGGTACGGCACGTTGGGCCACCAGTACGAGGTGCTGTCGAGGTTCCACGCGACCGGCCCGACGGGCACTGTCACGGTCGAGCGGGCCGCCACGGTGACCGTACGGCTGGGCAGTTCCGGGTAGCTGAAAGCCGTTCCGTTCTTGGACGACAGCGACCCGGTCAACGTCACCGACCGGGAACTGCCCGACGTGTTGCGCACCGTCACGTCGTAGGTCAGTGTCTTGTTCGCCACCGACGTACGCACGAATGTGTCGCTGACGTATACCGCCGGGTAGACCCGCAGGAACGCGGACCCGAAGATCCCCTGCGGTACCGCCTCGGACCACGTGGCGGCGTCGGGCACCAGGTACCGGCCGTTGGATGCCTTCAACGCGCCGCGGCCCTTCACGTTCACCGTGATCGTGTGGGTGGTGCCGGGCGCCGCGTAGGCGCTGATGTCGAAGTTCGACGGGGTGAACGCCGTCGTCTGGGTGGCGACCACGCGGCCGTCGACCGACAGTGTCGCCTGGTGGTTGACCGCGCCGAACTCGATCCAGGTCGACTGGGGCTGCCCCGAGTCCGGCACGGTGATGCTGCGCGAGTACACCGCCTCGTTCACGGTGGTGAAGCCCTGTTTGTACCAGCCGCCACCGGGCACCGCGATCGTGGTCGCCGCCCGGCCCGCGGGCGTGAAGCCCCAGGTCCCGCTTAGGTCGACCGAGGCGATCGCGGCGTTCCCGGCTGCCACACCGTCAACACCGGCGGCGGCCACAGCCCCCATCGCGCCCGGCGCGGCCAGGGCCGACCGGGGGGTCGCCAGGGGCAGCCCGCCCAGCGTCAGGGTCAGGCCGAGCGCCACGGTCGCGGCAAGCCCTCTGGCCGACGCCGACAATCGGCCACCCCAATGGGCTTTCGTACGATGCACGGCAACCTCCTGTGACTCATCCGCCAGCTCCGCAACACCGGTTCAGGGCGCAGCCTCAAGGCCGAAACTCGAATCGATTCGACGAATCTGCCGGCGTCGCCGACCACCCCGGGAAGGGTGGCTACGGCCCGGATACATAGATATGTATTAATGGACCTATCGAGCGTGAAGTCAAGGTTTCACGACGGTTACTTCCTGCTCCCTGCGCCTCGCAGACTTCAAACAACCGCCGGTGAGTACGCCCCTTCCGGAGCGCTAGGGCATCGCGATCAGGCATTCCGTGTCGCCAGCTCACCGATGCGGCGTCGACGAATGGCGAATCGATTCGACTCTCCGATGCCAGGCCGCGTGACACGTCGAAGGCGTGGACAGCACTGCGGTCCTCGGAGAAGTCGGCGGGCACCCCGGCCCGGCCTGTTCGATTCGAAACTGGGATTAGAGTGTTGGCAAGGAACGTGCCTCGCCAGCATCACAGGCGGGCTACGGGATCTTGATGGCGAGTGTATGACTGCGCAGACATGACAGCGCAATCATACATAACTATGGCCGGCGATGGGAGGTGCCATGACGCGACTGGCAAGGCCGGGTGGAAGCCCTCCGACGCCGCGCAGCGTGGACGTCGCGCGGCTGGCCGGCGTCTCCCAGAAGACGGTGTCCCGGGTCCTCAACGACGAGCCGTATGTCTCAGCCGACGTGCGCCGGCGGGTCCTGGACGCCGCCGAGGAGCTCGGCTACCGGCGCAACCAGGCGGCCCGGGCGCTGGCCTCCGGGCGGACCCGGTCGATCGGCGTGGTGACGCTCGGCAGCGCCTTGTACGGGCCGGCATCGTGGCTCATCGGCATCGAGCGGGCGGTCCGGAAGGTGGGCTACACGCTGCGGGTGGCCACCACGATCGAGGGCGACCCGGGCGGCATCGCGAGCGCCCTGGCATCGCTGCTGGACCAGGGCGTGGACGGCGTCGTCATCTCCGAGCCGATCGACGAGGGCGTCGGCCTCATCAGCGTGGACGTGCCGGTCCTGGTCCTCGGCGCGCCGCCCACCTTCACCGCGCCGCAGGTGGTGACCGCCAGGGTCGGCGCGGGCCGGCTCGCGCGAGCCGCGACCGAGCACCTGCTGGAGTTGGGGCACGCGACCGTCCATCACCTGGCCGGCCCGCAGCGGTGGTATTCGGCACGGGACCGTCTCGCCGGCTGGCGCGAGGCGTTGCGAGCCTGCGGCGCGGACGAGCCGCCGGTCGTCGAGGGCGACTGGTCGGCCGCGTCCGGCTACGCGGCGGGCCGGGAACTGGTCGGCGACGGCACCGTGACCGCGGTGTTCGCCGCGAACGACGACATGGCGATCGGTCTCATCCGCGCGCAGCTCGAGGCCGGGCGCCGGGTGCCCGAGGACATCAGCGTCGTCGGGTTCGACGACATCCCGGTCGCCGCCTACGTCACTCCCCCGCTCACCACCCTGCGGCAGCCATTCGACGAGGTCGCGCAGCAGGGCCTCGCTCGGCTGGTAAACGTCATCGAGAAACCGGACGTCGAGCTTCCACCGGCGGCCGACCAACCGGTCGAGCTCGTCGTCCGCGCCTCGACGGCACCACCACCGCCCCGACCGATCCCGGTACGCGGCCGCCGAGCGACCCCCCATGCCCACGGTGGCCCGCATGATCAGCCCGCCGGCAGCGAAGTCCCCTCCACCCAGCCCTGATCAGCGTCGATCCGTCCACCCACGGGGCACGTCACCCGAGGCCCGCACCGGCCGTCGCTGACGAGCGGCGGAAGCACCCGCGCGGACGCGCACCTCTCTCGATACCCCTCCTGTCCCAGCACCCCGTTGCCCAGCGCGCCGGCCCCCGCCCTTTTGATGGGAGTTCACCATGGCCACATCGCCCCCAGGAGGTCCTCGCGCCTGGCAGCCGCCATGGTGTCCGCCGGGCTTCCAGGACACGCAGAGTGTGGGTGCGGCGTCGTAAAATCCGCTGAGTTGCATCATCCGCCCGGGGACAGGCTGACCAGTCGGGTTCGGGGTCGTAGTGGGAGTCGACACCGCAGAGTTCCAGTCCGCGCCCAGAAGGGTGACGGTGTCGTCGAGTTGTTTGCCGGGGTTCCGTGGTCCGAGGCGGATGACCGCGACCATGAGCGGGCAGTCCGCGCCGATGCCCAGTCCAATCTCTTCTGGGACAAGCGGATCGACGCTCGCCTGTTTCCAAGGTGCAGGGCGAAGAACAGTTGTAATCCCGGCCCGGCGGGGTGGCGGCCGAAGGAACTGGCCGCCACCCCGCCTCACCGCCGTGCCATGGTGGTACGGGGTTGTCGGACCGTCAGCTACGGGTAGCCCATTGCTGGTTGCCGCCTCCGTGGCACGCCCACAGGTTGAGTTGCGTCCCGTTGGCGGTGCCGTTGCCGACGGCGTCCAGGCAGAGTCCCGACTGGACGGAGGTGATGGTCCCGTTGCTGTTCCGGTTCCACTGCTGGTTCGCGCCGCCGTTGCAGTCCCAGATCTGGACGACGGTGCCGTTGCTGGTGCCCGATCCGCTGGCGTCCAGGCACTTGTTGCCGTAGACGGTCAGGGTTCGGTTGGCGGTGTGGGTCCAGCGCTGGTTGCTGTTGCCGTGGCAGTCCCACAGCTGCACCCGGGCGCCGTTGCTCGTGCTGGAGTTGGCGACGTCGATGCAACGGCTCGACTGGCCGCCCGCGATCATCACGTTCGCCTGGCCGGCCGGCGGCGTGGTCGGCGGCGTGGTGGTCGGCGGCGGGGTCGACCCGAACTGGGTGAAGAACCGCCACACCTCAGGCTTGACCCAGCTTCGCGCGCCGCTCTCACAGCCGGCACATCCGTCCACCGGGCCCTGCTGGTGGCCGCCGTCGAACGGGGCCCAGGCCACCGGGTAGCCGGCCCGACACGAGTAGGTGGTGATGATGTGGGTCAGGCTGCCCCGCGCGGGCTCGGGGGCGTTCTGCGCAGCGCAACCGTTGTTTCTGAGCCACCTGTCGCGTAGTGACCGGCCGCTTTGAATGTTGTCGTTGATGCCGTGAATTCCCAGGTACGCCACGGGCTGGGTCCCACCGCTGCAACCACTGATCTCGCCGGGGGCGGCGATGGCCGCGACCGCGCGGAACACCGTCGGCCGCGAACACGCCAACGAGTAGCTCATCGCGCCGCCGTAGCTGAACCCGACCGAGAAGCGTTGCGTGGTGTCGACGCAGAGCGCGTTCTCGATCACGCGGATCATGTCGTCGGTGAAGGTGACGTCCTCGCCGTTGGTGTTGGCCCAGCCGTTGTTGATGCCCTGGGGGGCGACGAAGATCGTGGTGTTGTTCGACTGCGACAGCATGCCGTAGTAGGCCCAGGCGTAGCCGTCGGTTCCGCCCGAGGCGACGGCACTCGCGGTGCCACCCAGCCAGTGGTAGCCGAAGGCCAGCCGGTGCGGGTAGGTGTTGTCGTAGCTGTCGGGGAGCCGAAGGATGAAGCTGCGGCTCTTGCCGCCGCTCTGGATGGTGTGGGTGCCGCTGTTCAGTCCCGGGGCCTTACCGCAGCCGGCAGTGGTGGCCGCCGAGGCCGGTGGGGCGTCGGTGAGGACGTACGCGCCGACGGTGACCAGGACCAGGGCGGCCAGGATCGCCCCTATCCAGGGGGCCGAGCGTTTACGAGGTGACACAGAGTCGACTCCTTACGGGGAAGCTGCCGTCCGGCTCGGGTGTCAAGCCGGCGACCGCTACTTGAGCCACACCCGGCTGGACGTGAAGGCGTCACCGAAGCGCCGACGTCAACACGGACGGCGGTCGAAGCGGCGGCCGCAGACGTCGACCGGCCCGGTGTCATCTCAGCCCTCCGGACGGGACGCGGGCAGGTATATATCGATGCCTATATTCGTATGACGTACGACGTTCGTCAAGTCCCTGCTGCTGTGGGCCATCAACCAGCAACGCATCGCTTACGGCCAGACCGTCACCGTCGGCCCACCCATGACCGCCGCCGGCCGCCGCACCATCGCCCTGGACCACACCACCGCACGGGTGGACCGTGCGGTGGACCATGGCCGCAGGGGCCACGATCAGCCAACTGTGGAACGGCACGCTGAGCACCAGCGGTTCGTCGGTGACGGTGCGCAATGCCGCGCACAACGGTTCGCTGGCCGCCAACGCCTCGACCACGTTCGGATTCCTCGTCAACGGCGCACCGGCCACGCCCCCGCTGACCGTCACGACGCCATAGCACGCCGATCAGGGTGCGCCGGGTGGTGCGCCCATCACACGGATCTCAGGAATGCCCGCGTGCCCCGGTGTCCGTCCTGCGCACGGCCGGTCAGGATGCCGGGGGTACGGGTGATCACGCCGTACCCCCGAACTGCTGCTTGCGGCGGACGTAGACCCCACCCGGCCAGCTCGTCGAGCATCTCCAGGGCCATCATCCACTTCGGCCGGTATCGCTGGTCCACGACCAGCTACGATGCCGCCCGTCGTCGGATCTGGTCGATCTGGCAGTTGGCGACCTTCCGAGGGTGCCGGAGTACTGCCGGGCCGCACGCTCCGGGGCCTTGCCGTCCTTGAGGAATCCGGTGCTAGGACGGATGTCCCCACACCGCAACGGGGCTCCTCGGCACCGCTCCCGGTCCTGGGCGGTCAGGGGCCCAAGGTTCGTCGCCCACGGACAGAGGTGGCGACTCGGCCCGGGGGCGGCGTCGGGCGAGGTCAGCGCCGGCCTGGTCGCGGTGGCCTGGTCCATCCCACGGTTGTCGCGGGTGACCGTCGCGACCAGGCCGTCGAGGTGAACAGGGTGTTCAGGGCCGTCGCTACAGACCCAGGCTGCGCAGGGTCGGCACGGTCTGGCCCACCCAGGCGAGATCGGCGTCCTCGCGGGCACCCTGGGTGCGTTGTGTGCCGGCCAGAAACCACAGGAAGTAGGTCGTGTAGCCGGGCGCGCTGACCACGGTGTGGTAGCCCTCGGGCATCATCTGCATCAGATGCTCGCGGATGGTGGCGTTTTCCTCGTACCCGTCGTCGGTGTAGACCCGGCTGATGCCGAACCCGTCAACCGGGTTGACGCGGTAGTAGTACATCTCCTCGTGTGCGGCCTCGGCGGGAAGGTCGTCGACCCGGTGCCGGTGCGGCGGGTAGGTGCTCCAGTTGCCCGAGGGCGTGTAGGTCTCGCCGACGATGAGCCGGCGGGCGGGCAGGTCCGGTTGGGCGATCTCGGTGAGGATCTGGTGGTAGGTGCGGCCGAAGTTGGCGGCTCCCCAGCGGCCGGTCGCGACCTGCTCCGGCGCGATGACGTAGGGCTCGGTGGCCAGCTCACTGGGTGCGCTGGGCAGGGCGATCTCCACGGCGGTGACGGCCTCGACGGTGATCGAGGAGCCAGCCGGGAGGTAGACGGAGTGCGGCTTGCCGAAGAAGACGTCCGGACGCTGGCCGACCTGCGGGAAGTGGTGGCCGGCGACGGTGAAGTCGGCGGTGCCGCCGAGAATGACGGCCAGGATCTCCCGATCACCGGACTCGCCGGTCCAGGACTCGCCGGCCGACAGCCGCAGCAGGGTGAAGTCCAGCAGCCGGCAGGGATTGAAGGGCAGCGTGTTCCGGCCGTCGGCGGCGGGGATGGAGCAGTGGTAGCGGTAGTCCATGGTCACCTTTCGGAGGAGGCGGGGCAGTACGGGTCCGTCGCGGCGGTCACCAGGGGCTGGTCCAGCCGGGGATCGTGGCGCGGGTGAGGGCTTCCAGGTAGAAGTAGTCGCCCCACAGGGTTCCCTCGTCGACGCCGACGCCCTTGGGTTTGTCGTAGACGCCGTGCAGGATCAGCGCGTTCGAGACCTGATGGCCGCCGGTGGAGTAGTGGTCGATGAGCGAACGCAGGATCTCGGCGGCGGCTGTGCGGTACCGGCCGGCGCTGGCCGGGTCGGTGAGGTTGTCCGCGAGTTCGAGCAGGCCGCAGACGGCGATGGCCGCGGCGGAACTGTCCCGTTCCTGGCCGCTGCCGTCGCCGAACTCCAGGTCCCAGTACGCGACGTGGTCGGCTGGCAGGTGGGCGAGGAACCGGTCGGCGCAGGCGCTCGCGGCGGCGAGCAGCGCGGGATCGCCGATGTGCCGGTGGTTGAGGCTGAACCCGTAGATGCCCCAGGCCTGCCCACGGGCCCAGCAGGAGTGGTCGGCGTGGCCCTGTTCGGTCTCGCCGCGCAGCGGCACACCGCTGTCCGGGTCCCAGTAGAAGGTGTGGAAGGTGGTGCCGTCCGGGCGCAGGATGTGCCGGCGCAGTTGAGCGGTGTGCCGGCGGGCGGCCGCGGCGTAGCGGTCGTCGCCGGTGGTGTGGCCGGCCCAGAAGAGCAGTGGCGTGTTCATGAGGCTGTCGATGATGGTACGGCCGCGTTGGCGCGGATCGTCGAGGTCGCCCCAGGCCTGGATGATACCGGCGGGTTCGAGCACGCGGGTCATCAGGTGGTCGGCGGCGGCGAGAGCCGCGTCCCGGGCCTGCGGGTCGCCGGTACGGCGGGCCGGGTTGACGCAGGCGAGGGTGTAGAGGAACCCGAGGTCGTGGGTGTCGAGGTCGATGCCGTGGTTCACTCGCGACGCGAAACTGTCCACGTGGGACAGGGCGGCCCGCAGGTGACGGTCGTCACCGGTCAGGTCGTGCGCCAGCCAGAGCATGCCGGGCCAGAAGCTGGTGGTCCACCCGACGTTGGCGCCCTCGGGCTGGCCGGCGCTCGGTGGCCGGAGCGGGTAGCGGTCGGCGTCGGTGGTGTCCGCGGGATACCGGTCGCCGAAGGTGACGATGTTCGCGTCGACGGTGCGTACCGCGGCGGCCACCGCAGCCGCCAGAGCCTCGGCGTCGGAGTGGAGACGGACGTTGGTTGCCGTCATGGATGCTGTTCTCCCTCGTGGGTCCGGTCCGGTGCCGGGCAGGTGTGTCATCGACGTCCCCGCTCGCTGGCCGGAACGTGGTGGTCAGGTGCGCTGGGCTGCGGCCGTCGACGGGTCGAGGACGGCCCGCAGGGTGAAGCGGCTGTTGGCCCAGACGACGTAGAGCAGCGGCGCGGCGGCGAGGCCGAGCGCGATCGCGGGCCGGGCCGCTAGGAGCTGGACGAGCAGCGCAAGCACGAGCAGAGACGCGACGGTGAGGTACCACCGGCGCACCGCCAGATATCCGCAGGCACTGGCCACGTCGCGCAGCGGCGCGGTGGGTCGCTCGGCGACGGTCACCAACCCGAGCAGCGTGGTCGCGACGGTGAGGACGATCAGGGTCGCCAGTACCGGCAGGGCGAGTGCCCCGACCCGGTGGCCCCACGCGGCGCGGGCGTCCACGGCGAGCACCACCAGGGCGGCCATGGCTACCGCCGTCCAGAGCATCGCCGGCCGGGCGGTGGCTCGCCAGGCACGTCCGTAGGTGCGCAGCACGCCGCCGGAGTCGCCTGCGGAGTAGGCGGACATGACCGCGAAGACCGCACAGAGCCCGGGCGCGCAGAGCGGGGCGGTCAGCGCGTAGAGCGGCCAGGAGCGCGCCGCGTCGGTGGTGAACGCGAGGGTCACCATGGGCAGGCAACCGAGCACCAGCAGCAGGTTGGTGACGAGCGCGACGTGGACCCCGTCGAAGACGGCGGTGATGGTGTGGTGGCGTGGCCGCATGGACCTCACCCCTTCAGTCCGGTCGTGGCGATGCCCTCGATGAAGTGGCGTTGGCCGAGCAGGAAGATGACCGCGACGGGCAGCACGGACAGCACGGAGCCGGTCATGATGAGCGCGTACTCGGCGTTGTACTGGGAGATGAAGGTGTTCAGCCCCAACTGGATGGTGCGCAGCTCCGGACTGCGCAGGTAGACCAGCGGGCCGAGGTAGTCGTTCCAGGTGGTCACGAACGTCAGCAGGGCCAGGCTGGCGAGCGCCGGCCGGGACAACGGCAGCATGATCCGTCGGTAGATGCCGAACTCGCTGAGCCCGTCGACCCGCGCCGACTCGCTGAGTTCCTCGGGGATCGTCTCGTAGAACTGCTTCATCAGGAACACGCCGAACGCGCCGAACGCCTGTAGCGCGACGATCGACCACAGGGTGTTCGACAGGTGCAGCTTCGACATGAGGATGAACTGCGGGATCATGTACGACTGCCAGGGCACCGCGATCGTTCCCACGTACGCCAGGAAGAGCATGTTGCGGCCGGGGAAGCGGACCCGGGCGAAGCCGTAGGCGGCGAAGCTGCCGGTGAGCACCTGCAGGACGGTGACGAGCACCGACAGCAGCAGGGTGTTCCACAGCCACGTCGTCATGTCCGAGCGCTGCCAGATGTCGAGGTAGTTCCGCCACACCACGGGATCGGGCAGCCAGGTGATCGGGATGGTGAAGACGTCGTTGTTGGTCTTCAACGACGCCGCCACCATCCAGTAGAACGGCAGCAGCAGCCCGACCGCCGCGAGCACGAGGGTCACGTACCCCACGAGCCGCCAACCCCGGAGCCTGACACGTCGGGTGGGTGTCCCGCGGTGGCCGGGCGCGGCGACGGCCGGTGCGGGCACGGAGAGGTCGGTCGCGGTCATCAGCTGTTCCTCCGCTTGTTGACCATGAACTGGATGACCGTGATGCCGAAGCAGATGGCGAACAGGACGATGGAGACCGCCGAGGCGTAGCCGAACTGGTTCTCCTCGAAGCCCTTCTGGTAGATGTACTGCGAGAGCACCAGTGTCGACTGGCCGGGCCCGCCGCCGGTCATCACGAGAATGAGGTCGAAGACCTTGAAACTCTCGATGGTGATCAGCACGGTGACGAAGAAGGTGGTGTGTCGCAGGCCGGGGAGGGTCACGTGCACGAACCGCTGCCACGCTGTGGCGCCGTCGGTCTCAGCCGCCTCGTAGAGCTGGGCCGGAATGGTCTGTAGGCCGGCCAGGAACAGCAGCATGTAGTAGCCCATGTAGCGCCAGGTGCCGACGATGATGACCGCCGGCATCGACCAGGTCGACGACGTGGTCCAGCCCGGCGGGTCGTCCACCCCCACGGCGCGCAGGAGCGCGTTGACCGGCCCGTACTCCGGACTGAACAGTTGGTTCCACACGATCGCGATCGCCACGATCGAGGTGACGTAGGGGAAGAAGGCGACGGTACGGAAGAACCGCACGCCGCGCAGTCTGCGATTGAGCAGCAGCGCCAGCCCGAGTGCGGCCGCGAGGGTCAGCGGGATGTGGAAGACCGTGTAGTAGACGGTGTTACGCAGCGCGGTCCAGAAGCTCGCGTCGCCCCACATCCGCCGGAAGTTGGCGGTGCCGGTCCACTCGGCCACCCCGAAGACGTTCCAGCTGGTGAAGGCCACGTAGAACAGCACCGCGACGGGTAGGAGGGTCAGCACGGCGAAGCCGACGAAGTTGGGCAGGATGAACGACCAACCGGCGACCGTGTTGTGCCACACCAGACGCCGGTTCCTGGGTCGCGTGCGCGGCAGTGTTGCCATAGGGATTCTCCGGGGGCGTTCGACGTGGCGGCGGGTCCGGCAGGCAGTTCAGCCGCGCCGGGCCCGCCGTGAGTTCACTGGTTGAGGACCTCGTTCTTGGCGCGGGTCTGCGCCTCGCTCAGCGCCGCATCGACGCCCTTGCTGTTGGACAGGATCGCCGAGTGCGTCTCGTTGAGGAGGTTCTGCAGACCGGCGGTGTGTTTCGAGACCGGGTTCTCCGGCTTGATGGTGTGCTTGGCGTAGGCGAACTTCGACAGGTCGTCCTGCGGTACGCCGTCCAACCCGAACAGCGTCGCGGTGACCGCGTCGGTGACCTGGGCCGGGGTGATGCCGATCCCGGCCAGCGCCTTGCCGGCATCCGGGCCGGCCGCGTACTGGAGGAATGCCTTGGCCACGGCGACCTTCGACTTGCTGATCTTCGGGTTGATCCCCAGGCCGGTCGGGTCACCGAAGGTGACAGGTGTGGCGGAGGTGCCGGTGGTGGACTTGTCGAACTGCGGCACCGGGGCGATCCCCCACCCGAACGTGTCGGCGTCACCGCTCTTGCGCTGGTTGAGCAGCGTCGCCACGTACCAGGTGCCCATCGGCAGCAGCGCCGACTGCTGCTTGCCGAACTGCGCCTGGTAGGTGAGCTTGTTGGTCTTCGCGGTGCCGAAGGTCGGCTGCGCGCCGGCCGCCTGCAGGTCCAGCGACCGCTCGTAGTACGGCTTCAGGTAGCCGAAGTCCCCGGAGAGCAGGTCCGCGCCGGGGGTCTGGGCGAGCGCGAATCCCTGCACGGTGGACTGGAAGGTGTGCTGGTACGCGCCGGTCGCGTTCGAGCCGGCCGCCTTCAGCCCGGTGTGCAGTCGCTTCGTCGCGTCGGTGTAGTCGTCCCAGGTCCAGCTGCCGTCCGGCGGTGCCACCTTCGCCTTCGCGAACAGGTCCTTGTTGTAGAACAGCACCCACGAGTCCTGCCGGTACGGCACCGCGTACGCCTTGCCGTCCACCTGGAACGACGCGAGCGCCGGGCCCGAGCCGAGACCGGAGATGGCGTCGGAGACGTCCAGCAGCTGACCACCGCTCTGGTACGTGTAGAAGTTCTTGAGGTTCTTCATCACGTACAGGTCCGGGGCGGTGCCGGCGGCCAGGTCCGTGATCATCTGGGTGTCGTAGTCGTTGCCTGCGGCGTACTCCTTGAGCTCCACCGTCACGTTCGAGTGGGTCGCCTTGAAGCCGTCGGCGAGCGTCTTGAACTCGGGCGTGGACGACAGACTCCAGCCGGCCAGGGTGATTGTCACGGGGGCGTTGGGGTCGACTGGCTCGTCTCCGCCGCCGCAACCGGCGAGAACAAGCGTCAGGGCCGTCGCGGCGCTGATGACGGCAGGTATCGCGCGCTTCATCCCTTTCTCCTTCAGGTCAGGGGCCCGGACGGGCCCGCACTGCTACCAGGCCACCGCGGTGGGCCCGGCATGTTCCGTGTCCAGCCGGGTCGACGTGCTGACCCCGTCGGGCCAGTCGACGGCCAGGTGGAGGCCGTGGGCGGCCTCGTCGGCCACGACCCGGCACGCCTGCCCGGCCGTGGCTGCCGGGGCCCTGGACAGCTCGAGAAGGGCGACGACCCATGCGCCCGGCCGGACGGGGTGGTCCAGCCAGGGCACGACCAGGTCGCCGGCCAGCGGCCCGCCGTGCGGAACAACGGTGGCACCGGCCGTTCCGCCGCCGTGAACGCTGTCGAGCCTGCTGGTCAGGCCGGCCCCCGTCACGGCCGCCACCCGGTCACCCAAGGTCGCCGTCGCGTTCCCGGCAACGGCCCAGCCGCCGATCCGCAGCCGCAGCGCAGCCGCCCCGACACCGTCGGCGAGGTCGTCGACGCGGGTCAGCCGGAGTTCCCAGGGGCCGTGGACCAGCGAGTACACCGTGAGGTGCCCGGCCGGTCGGGACCGGCCCCGGCGGCCGCCGCCGTGATCGCGTTGACCGGGATCCGGGTCGACCCAGTGGGCGAGGGCACGTGATCCGGCCACCCCGACGCCGTCGGTGTCGACGTACACGGTCAGCAGGCGCATGCCGGCGCGGTGGGTGACCCGACCCGCGTCGTCGACGAGGGTGACGGACTGGTCGAGCGGACTGACCCAGCCGCTGTCGTCGAGGACAGGGCTGGTGGCGGTGGAGTAGCCCAGCCGGGCGTAGAGCGGGGAGTCTCCGACGGTGGCGCCCTCGACGGCGTGGTCGGTGCCGTGGTTGACGACACGGACGACCCCGTCGGCGCGGGTGCCGGAGACCAGCCAGCCCGGCGCGGGTATCGCCCGTACCGTGTCCCGCTCCTCGACCGGGAGCGGCTCCTCGACGGCCGTCCAGACGGGATGGTCGGCGGGCAGCGCGATGCCGAGCAGACCCTTGCTGGCCCAGTACGGCGAGCCGGGCCCGGAGTACGACTGCGCCAGTCGCGGCCACGGCCCGTGCCAGCCGAGGGTGAGCAGGCCGCGTTCGTCCACGGCGCCGTTGGCGACGAAGTGGCGCACGATACGGGTGGCCGCGCGGCGCAACTGACCGGGGCTGACCGAGGACACGCCGGCGATGGCCCCGACCCAGAACGGCGCCGCCGCGGCGAATCGGTAGGTCAGGCTCCGTCCCTGGATCAACGGTGATCCGTCGGCGCCCACGAGCGCGACCGCATCGCTCAGGAAGCGGTCGAGGCCGGCCAGGTCCCGTTCGCGGCGCTGCTCGGCGAGGCCCGCGGCGCCGGCCATGCGCGCCCACAGCGTCGGGTACAGGTGCAGGGCCCAACCCACATAGTGGTCGTAGGCGCGGTCTGATCCGTCGGACATCCAGCCGTCGCCTCGGGCGAAGCCGTCATGGGTGCGCAGGTCCTCGGCCATCTCGTCGAGCGAGTGCGGCCCGCCGACCGAACGCAGGAACGTCTGGACGACCAGCCGGAACCAGACCCAGTTGATCCGTGGGTACGTGTCGTCGCCGACCGCCGGGCGCAGATAGTCCACTACCCGCTCCCGCACCACGGGCGGCAACCGGTCCCAGATCCACGGACGGGTCAGGTCGAGGACCAACGCGATGGAGGCGGCCTCCACCTTCGCCTGGGGGTGCTCGTCCAGGCGCACCCAGCGGTCCGGACCGCTCGGGTCGGTGCCGGCGGCGATGCCGGTCGTGTACCGGTCCACGAGTTCGTCCACGCCCACTCCCCGGGCACCCGCGATGCGGAAGCCGGCCAGCAGGAAGGTGCGAGCGAAACCCTCCAGGCCGTCGACGGCCCGTCCGTAACCGCCCGCCGGCCCGGGAAAGGTGACGAGGGCGTGGCCGGGCGACGCGAACGGCCGGACGGCGGCGAGCATCCGGTCGGCGAGGGCCAACCAGTCATCCCGGTGCCAGGTCGCGGCGGGGGCGGCCGGGTTCGTCCCCGGTGTCGGCCGGCCGGCCGTCCCGAACGTCATCCGAGGTCCTGTCGCATCAAGCCGTCTCCGTGAAACGTGGCGAGCGGGGCGTTGCCCATGAATGTGACGTGCAGACATCCACCGGGTTTCCGAAGTAAAACGCTCACATCAGAGCAAGTCAATGCCGTCCTCAAACCGATGTGGACACAACCGATCAAAGAGGGAAACAATACTGCTTTGACCGGCCAAGTGATCTGATACGATCACCATCGTTCATAACCGCTCTACCGTCCGAGGGGTCATGACCATCGCCGACCGCTTCGCCGGCCCGCTGGCTGCGGCGCGGCGCGGTCACCGGACGGAACCACCGGGACGGATGTTCGCGTCGCCGCAGGACGCCTGGTGCCTCGACCCGGGCCAGACGACCTCGCCGCCCCCACAGCCACCTGCCCGTGGCCGGCCAGTCATGGCTCGGCGGCGGCCGCGCCCGGCCGCCGCGCCGGGCGGCGCCTGGCCGGCTCGGCGACGGTCGGCAGCCGGGTGCGGCGTCGTGCGCCGCGACGATCCGGCGGAGCACGACTCCTATGCTCTTCGACGGATGGGAGATGAGCTGATCCGGCTCGCGGTCGACGTCACCGCGTTCGACCCGGCCGGCGAGCCCATCCGCACCCCGCACGAGCTCCCGCCGCACCAAGCGTTCCCCGGAGGTCCCCCATGACCAAGGACAGTCCTGTCGTCGCCACGACGGAGGGCTCCCGAGGGCCGCTTCAGGTCGCCCGCCGTCAGCAACTGTTGGCAGCCCTGCAACGGGACGGCTCGATGCGCGTCTCCGACCTGTCCCACGCGCTGGGCGCCGCGCCGGTCACCATCCGGCGTGACATCGCGGAGCTGGCCGCCGAGGGTCTGGTGCGCCGCGTCCACGGTGGGGTCGCCCTGATCCTGCCGGACGACGCCCCGGCAGCAGACGAGGCACCAGTCGCCGGCCTGGACCCGCTGGTCGGACGCGCCCTCGGCATGCTCGTGCCCTCATTGGACTACTACTGGCCGGACGTGGCCCGCGGCGTCGAGGGAGCAGCCCGCGAGCTCGACATGCGCGTGGTACTGCGCGGCTCCTCCTACGACACCGAGGACGACCAGCCGCAACTGGCCCGGCTCGTGGAGCGGATGGGCGTCGACGCGCTCATCATCGCGCCGAGCATGGACGCGCCGAGCGCCGAGCGCACCATCGAATGGCTCGACCAGGTCGGCATCCCGGTCGTCCTGCTGGAACGCACCGCCACGGTGGGCAGCCACCACGCGGTCATGGAGTCAGTGGTCACCGACCACGCACTCGGTGCGGCCATGGCGGTACGCCACCTCACCTCGCTCGGACACCGCACGGTCGGCCTGGTGCTCGATGCCAACAGCCCCACCAGCCAGCACGTACGGCGCGGCTGGCTCGACGCCACTACCGAGTGCGGCCTCGACCCGGACGCGACGGTGGTGGCCGTGGTGCCCGACGCGCGGTCACCGGAGCGGGACACCGTACTCAACGACGTCCTCGACCGGTGTCAGGCGACCGGGACGACGGCGCTGCTGGTGCACGCCGACGCCGAGGCCATCGCGCTGGTACAGCACTGCGAGGAACGGCACCTCTCCGTTCCCGGCGACCTCTCCATCGTGGCGTACGACGACGAGGTCGCCGGCCTCTTCAGCCCGCCGCTGACCGCGGTCCGACCGCCTCGACGCTCGATCGGACGGGCCGCCGTGCGTCTCGTCGCCGACCGGCTTGTCGACCCCGACCGCCCCACCCACCGGATCGTCATCAGCCCGTCACTGCGGATCCGGGGATCGACCGCGCCGCCACCCGCGTAGGTGCTCCACCTCATCCTCGGCTCCCCCGGTCACCGTCCGCCCGGCCGATACGGCAATGCTGGCCGACGCTCCTGGTCTGCCAGTCTGAAGAGGTCAGATCGATCCGGCGCCATCGGCTCACCGGCAGCACGCCTGGTGGCTCGGCGTCGGCTTCGGAATCGAGATCCACGACGAGCTCCGTGTTTCGTTGATCAGTGGGGCAGGTCAGGTGCGTGTGCGGCAGGTGGTGCGGGCGTCGGCGTACCAGGCCGTAGTGAGAAGTCCTGCCTGGTGCCGTGACCACGAACGTTCACGGTGTCGGATGACACGCCGTCGTGCCTGTCGGCTGGAACCACGACTCGGACACTCCCCGTGACGAGCCGAGGAACTGTCCGGTCCGGGCTGGCCCGCCGGGCCCGGACCCGTTACCGCGCAGGCCCGCCGGGCCCGGGCCCCTCTCGGGCCCGGACCGAGTCCGGCCCCGAGAGAGGTGGCGGTCAGCTACGCAGACTCCATCGCTGGTTGGAGCCGCCGTTGCAGGACCACAGGATCAGTTTGGTGCCGTTAGCCGTCCCGGCGCCGTTCGCGTCGAGGCACAGTCCGGACTGCTGTCCGGTGATCGTGCCGTTGGAGTTGACGTTCCACTGCTGGTTCGGCTGGCCGTTACAGTCCCAGATGATCACCGTCGTGCCGTTGCTCGTACCCGCGCCGTTCGCGTCCAGGCACTTGCTGCCGTACACCTGCAGTTGCCTGCCCGAAGTGTAGGTGAAGCGCTGGCCCATGGCGGTGCCGCAGTCCCAGAGCTGCACCTGGGTGCCGTTGTTCTGGGTCGAGTTCGGCACGTCCACGCAGCGGTTGGACTGCGCGCCGACGATCTGCTGCCCGGTTGCCGGCGGCGGCGTCGTGGGTGGGGTGGTGGTGGGTGGGGTGGTGGGTCCGTCGGGGCTCAGTGAGGTGATGAATCTCCACACCTCTGCCTGTGTCCAGGATTTGGCGCCGGGTGCGTAGGGGTCGGCCGAGCCGTCGACGGCGTTGGGGGCGTGTGGTCCGTCGAAGGCGCCCCAGACGACGGGGTAGCCGGTGCGGCAGCCCGTGTACCAGGTGACGATGTGGGTGAGGCTGCCCTGGGGTGGCTCGGGCGGGTTCTGTCGGGTGCAGCCGTTGTTCTGGACGAACCGGTCGCGCATCGACCGTCCGCCGGAGATGGGGAGGGTGCCGTCGCGGAGTCCGTGGATGCCGAAGTAGGCGATGGGATCGGTGCCGCCCTGGCATCCGCTGAGGACCCCGCCGGAGTAGACGATGACGCCGCGGAAGGTGGTGGCGCGGGCGCAGGCGATGGCGTAGGTCATGGCGCCGCCGTAGCTGAAGCCGGAGGCGAACAGCTGGGTGGTGTCGACGCACAGGCCGCCTTCGATCTGCCTGATCATGTCGTCGACGAAGGTGAGGTCCTGGCCGTTGGAGTTTCCCCAGCCGTTGTTGATGCCCTGGGGGGCGACGAAGATCGTGTTGCCCTTGCCGTACTTGTCGACGCGCAGTCCGTAGTAGGACCATTCGATGCCGCTGGTGCTGCCGTTGTCGACCTGTTCGGCGGTGCCACCGACCCAGTGGAAGGAGAAGACCAACCGGTAGGGGTGGTTGCTGTCGTAGTTGTCGGGGATCCGCAGGATGTAGCTGCGGTTCTGTCCGCCGCTGGTGATCGTGCGTTTACCGCTGGTCAGGGTGGGCGCCTTGCCGCACCCGGCGGTCGCGGCCAGCACACCAGCACCAGCGGTGGAGGCTGCGGAGGCGAGTCCGCCGCTGATGGTGAGGCCGGCGGCCAGGGTGAGGGCGACCGCGGCGGCTGCCACGGATGCCAGGGTTGCTCTGTGTTTCACGACCATTCAACTCCTTCTATCAGGAACATCCCGCCCCCGGTTTCGGCTACCCGCCTGCCTGGGTGGTCGGGTTTGGCTGCCCGTCCCACGCCTCGCCGTGGCGGCAGGGCTCCCGGCCCCGCCGGGCGGGAGCCGCACCTGATCCGCCGGCACCGACCCAGGACGGTACGGCGAGGACCGGCCTCCCGCTGTCGGCCCACCGCCGCTACCGGCGTACGACCCGCGATCACGGACGGCCGCGATCACGCCGAGGACGGGTGAGCCGGACGTGGCGGCGTGGACGGGCACCGATGGGCGACTGACCGCGTACGCGGGGCATACTCAGACAGGTCTCCGCAGGCTCGACGAATCGATTCGCCACACCGTACGGTCGGCATCACCGGACCGTCAAGTGATGAACGTCAATGCATATGTCGAGGTGCCGACCAGCGACGGCAGGCGCTGTCGCGTTGGCGGATCGGTGGGCACGCCGAGCCCCGCCAGTGGGCGCTGGTCAGATTGCTCCGGCGAGTTCGGTGAACGCGGAAGCCACCCGTAGAGAGGGCTCGGACTCCTGAAGGGACGGCCGCCTGTCCGGACTGCGCGGCCGTGACGGACCGGGTGCACGGGTATCACCAGTGGAGCCTCGCGGACGTGTCGGTCGATGCCCGGCCAGTGGTGCTCCGGGTACGCGTACGTCACCTGGCATGCCCGACGCAGGGCTGCCCACAGACGTTCCGTGAACAGCTTCCGGCTGTTCTGGAGCGTTACCAGTACCGCACACCCCGGTTGATCTCCCAGGTCGCTACGGTGTTGCGTCATCTGGCTGGCCGGGGCGGCGCTCGCCTGTTGTCAGTCCTGGCGATGGTCGTCATGTCCCGACACACCGCCCTGCCGGCGCTGCTACGCATACCGCCGACTGAGCGGAGGGTGCCCCGCGTGCCGCATCTGCGCCTGGTTGTCGGTGTCGTAGGCGAGTTCCACGAGACCGACGGGCTCGGCCGGCAACTTCGGGTAGAGCGGGGTGAAATCGAAGCCGGAGGCGCTGGTGCGCAGCAGTTCCTGCCCATCGTCGATCGCTTGGGTGAACCGCAGCATATCGGCCCGGTCGCGGTTGATCGAGTCGAGCAGGTCCCGCACCTCGCCGGCCACGCCCTCCCGGATCTTGATGAAGTATCCGCCGCGCAGGGCCGGGTTCGCGCTTGCCTCGACGTGAGAGGGCGGTCCGAGGATGTTCGAGTTGATCTATGGCTTGTATCCGGTTGAAGGGCTTTCGGCAGGTTCGTCGGTGATCGCTACCACTCGATGCGTGGAAGGTGAATCCTGGTCGTGACCGACGGGCGGTAGTGGCGTTAGGTCGGTCATGGGTGATCGAAAGCCGTACCCGAGTGACCTCACCGACGAGCAGTGGGCGCTGATCGGGCCGTTCCTGCGGGCGCGGAAGACCAAGCGGGTCTCGGTGTCGGGCCATCAGGGTGACTACGACCTGCGGGAGATCGTGAACGCGATCTTCTACCAGAACCGGACCGGGTGTCAGTGGGCGTACCTGCCACATGACCTGCCCCCGAAGTCGGCCACCTACTACTACTTCGCTCTCTGGCGCGACGACGGCACCGACCAGACGATCCACGATCTACTGCGCTGCCAGGCTCGGGAGAACGCCGGCCGGGCCGAGGACCCCAGCGCGGTCGTGCTGGACACCCAGTCGATCCGCGCGGCGAACCATGTCCCGGCTGCCACGACCGGCAAGGACGCGGCGAAGAAGGTACCGGGGCGTAAGCGGGGCCTGGCCGTGGACGCCCTGGGTTTGATCATCGCGGTCGTGGTGACCGCGGCGTCGTCCACCGACAACGCCATCGGCGTTCGACTGCTCGACAAGGTCGCCACGCACACCCCGACGGTCACCCGCGCCTTCGTCGACGCCGGGTTCAAACAGGACGTGGCGCTGCACGGCGCCGTGCTGGGAATCGACGTCGAGGTCGTCAAACGATCCGACACCCGGCCCGGGTTCGTGCCGATCCGCAAACGGTGGATCGTGGAGCAGGTCAACGGCACGCTGATGCTGCACCGCCGCCTCGTGCGCGAGTACGAGAGCCGACCGGAATCGGCGGTGTCACGGACGGTGTGGGCATCGACGGCAAACATCGTGCGCCGGCTGACCGGGACCACCACATCCTCCTGGCGACACCGGTGAACCTTCCCACGCTGCTCGACCTGATCGCCGAACACGAGGCCACCGCACGCCAGGCCGCCGACCGGCTCCGCGAGCAGATCACCACACTCACCACCGAACTCACCCGCGTCGAGGGCGAACTGGCCGACCTGAAGACCACCCGCACCACCCTGCGTGCCCTCGCCGCCGCCGAGTTCACCGCCGACGACCCGACGATCGCCAGCGCCCCCTACCAACAGATCCTGGAAGTCCTCACCACCGCCCCGACCGGCATGCGCGCGAAAGGCATCTGCCTCGCGCTCGGCGTCGAGCCCTCACCGAAACACGTCGAAGGCGCCCGCGCGAAGCTGAAACGCATGGTCACCCGCCAGGTCCTGACCGAAGACGAACCCGGAGTGTTCACCCTCGCCCCGAAACGGACCTAATGTTCCGAACCGTCCTCTGATAGGACCGGCCGGCGCAAGATCCCTCACCACGGCCAGGCCGCCGCGACCAGGGCGGACGTAGTTCTCGGCACCCACAGCGTCGACGGGTAGCGGACAAGCGCGTGCTGGCTCTGGTCAAGGCGTTCCTCAAGGCGGCATCCTCACCGAGGTCGGTGGTTGCGCGGACACCCATACCGGAACGCCGCAGGGGTCTTTATGCTCAGCTGAACATAATGAACCCTATGAACAGTGCTGGGTTATGCGCAGCGGTGGTCTGTTGGTCCTGGTGAGGCGGACAGGGGAGGCAGGGTCTTCTCGCGAGATCGTCACAGTGACCTCTTCGGCACAGCCAGCAGAGTATTTGAGTGTTGTCAGCCTGCCCACCGGTGCGGGCCCGGGCCCGCGGCTGTGGCGTGGGTCGTGGACGCGGGCACGCTGAGGACGGCGCGCGCGGCGGCGATGACGAACGATTTCTCCTCGGCGGTGAGTCGGCGTCGCTGATCGAACGACGTTCGAGGGGTGCCGGCGCATCGTTCTGCCGTGGTGCCGGTCTCCGCCGCGGTCAGCACGCCGGCGTGGATGACACCCACGACGCATCGCCCACGCAGTACGGCGGCTTGGTCGGTGCCTCCGCCGATGGCCTTTTGGAGGGTGAGCACGCGTTCGGGAAGGCGCAGTCGCCGCAGCTCGCGGGCCACCGACGGGTCTCCGAACAGCGAGCGCAGCAGCGCGGCGTGCTCGTCGAAGATGTCGACCAGGCGGGCCAGGAGGTCGGTGGTCATCGTTCCCGCGGCGTTGAGGTCGGCGACGAACGCATCGTGTTCGCCCAGCGGGGGTGTCATCAGGGCGTGCAGCAGCTCCTCCTTGGAGGAGAAGTGGTAATACAGGGAACCCTTGGTCATCTGGACCTGCTCGGCGACATCCTGCACTGACGTGCCGGCGTATCCGCGCTCGACGAACAGCCGTCGGGCCACGTCCAGGATCCGCCGGCGGGTCTTCTCCGCCGCACTTCCCACGGTCCGCGCCATTGCCACCTCCCGTACTGCCATCCGAGCCTGGGTGTTGATCCGATGCCAGACCGTGGCCGACCGGCCGTGGCCACGCGCTCAGCAAACCGGCTGTTCCCCGGCGACGCAAACCGCCTGATCGCCGCGTGCGACCGTCCGCCGTCGGAGCGAACGCGGTCTCAGCCAGTTCACAGGAACGTTGGTTACCTTGCGCGCGAACATACCGACCGTTTGATTAAAAAGGGGGTCCGGCATGGCAGGGGTCGCACGCTGGTGTTTTCGTCGACGGCATGTCGTCGTGTTGCTGTGGGTAGCGGTGCTGGTCGGCCTCGGAGCGCTCAGCCAGGCCGCGGGAAGCGCCTACTCCAACAGCTTCTCGCTGCCCGGCACTGATTCCAGTAAGGCACTCGACCTGCTCAGGTCAGCCTTCCCGGCGCAGGCCGGCGACTCCGACACCATCGTGTGGCGGGTGTCCGCCGGGTCAGTCCGCGACCCCCAGGTCCAGCAATCGATCACCGTGATGCTGGACAAGGTCGCCGACGCGCCGTCGGTCGCCGCCGTCAAGAGCCCTTACGTCGCCGGCGGCGCGGCGCAGATCAGCCCGGACGGGCATACCGCGTACGCCACGGTGAACCTGGAAGGACTCGCCTAGGAAGTCCCGAAGGCAGATGTCGAGAACGTGATCTCGTTGGCCGAGTCCGCGCGCACCGATAACGTCGCGGTGGAACTCGGCGGCAACGCGATCCGTCAGGTCAACAAGGTCTCCACCTCGGTGTCGGAGGTCGTCGGTGTCGTCGCCGCGGCGGTGGTGCTGCTCATCGCGTTCGGTTCGTTGCTGTCGATGCTGTTGCCCCTGGTCACCGCGATCGTGTCGCTGTTCGTCAGCATTCTGAGCATCGGCCTGTTGAGCCACGTCGTCACCATGAACGACATCGCGCCGACCCTGGCCGTGCTCATCGGCCTCGGCGTGGGCATCGACTATGCGCTGTTCATCGTCTCCCGGCACCGCAGCGGCCTCAAGGCAGGGCTCACCGCCGAGGAGGCGACGGTACGAGCGCTGAACACCTCGGGCCGAGCCGTCATCTTCGCTGGCCTCACGGTCTGCGTCGCCATGCTCGGCATGCTCGTGCTACAGCTGTCGTTCCTCACCGGCATCGGCATCGCCGCGGCGGTGATGGTACTCATCAGCGTGGCAGCGGCGACGACCCTGCTGCCCGCGATGCTCGGCATCATCGGTCACCGGGTGCTGAGCCGGCGGGAACGGCGCCAACTCGCCGCCGAGGGCCCGCGCGACGTATCCGGCCAGGGCTTCTGGGCCCGCTGGGCCACCTTCGTGCAGCGGCACCCGCGGCTTCTCGCACCGGCCGCGCTGGCCGTCATGGTAGCGCTGATCATCCCGGTCTTCTCGCTGCACCTCGGCTCCTCCGACCAGGGCAACGACCCGGCCGGCACGACCACCCGCAAGGCCTACGACATGCTCGCCACAGGGTTCGGGCCAGGCTTCAACGGGCCGCTACAACTGGTCGCCGCGACCTCCTCCCCCGCCGACCAGCAGGCGCTGGCCGGCCTCGCGAACACCGTCAGCAGGACGCCCGGCGTCGCGGCGGCCATCGCACTGCCGGCACAGCCCGGCGCGAAGCTCGGCATCATCCAGGTCATCCCGACCACCTCACCGCAGGACTCCAAGACCAGTGACCTGATCACACACCTGCGCAAAGACGTCATCCCCGCCGCCGAGGCGGACACCGGGCTGCGCGTGTACGTCGGCGGCCAGACCGCCATCTTCGATGACTTCGCCGACGTCATCACCGCGAAGCTGCCGCTGTTCATCGGTGTCATCGTCGGCCTGGGCTTCCTCCTGATGCTGCTCGCGTTCCGCAGCGTCGTGGTATCGCTGACCGCGGCGGTGATGAACCTGCTCGCGGCCGGTGCCTCGTTCGGTGTGGTGGTCGCGTTCTTCCAGTGGGGGTGGGGCTCCGAGGCGTTCGGAATCGGCAAGGCCGGCCCGGTGGAGGCGTTTCTGCCCGTGATGATGCTCGCCATCCTCTTCGGGCTGTCCATGGACTACCAGGTGTTCCTGGTCAGCCGGATGCACGAGGAGTGGGTGCACACCCGCGACAACCGGCGTGCGGTCACCATCGGTCAGGCCTCCACCGGCCGCATCATCACCGCTGCGGCAACGATCATGATCTGCGTCTTCCTGGCCTTCGTCTTCGGCGGCCAACGGGTCATCGCCGAATTCGGCGTCGGCCTGGCCAGCGCGGTGCTCATCGACGCGTTCGTGCTGCGGACACTACTGGTGCCAGCACTGATGCACCTGCTGGGCAAGGCCAACTGGTGGCTGCCGACATGGATCGACAGGTGGCTCCCACACGTCTCGGTCGAACCGGCCGACGACGCCGCTTCGGCCACCGGTCAGACACCCGCCGCAGACCCGACGCACCAGACGATCCCGGCGGCATCGGCCTAATGCCCCTGAGCCGGTCGTCGGCCTCAACCTCGTCACGCGAAACCGGATCCCGCAGGCGCGACCGAGCGGGATCCATACCGCAACGGCACCGGGCGAGGCCGCCGACGCGCTCGCGGCGGCTGATGACGATCTGCACACCGCCCTCGCAGACCTGCAGGCCCAACTCGCGAAGGGCAACCGGGCGACGTCCGGATCACCGACGACGGCGAGCTGATCATCCCGCCTCTGACGGCTGAGGACGTACCCGCCGAGACCGACGCGCTGCGTGCCGAGCTGGCCGGGATGCTGCCACGGGCGCCGATCGCGTCGGTGCTGGTAGAGGTCGACGCCCGGATCGGGTTCACCGACCACTTGGTGCACGCCGGTGAGAAGTTCGCCCGGCCGGCGGAGCTCAAGCGCAGTCTGATGTACGTGGTCATCGCGGAGGCCACGAACCTGGGCCTGTCCGCGATGGAAGAGTCGTACGACGTGCTCGCCTGGACCGCCGAGTGGTACCTCCGGCCGGAGGCCCTGGAGGCAGCTAACGCCACGGTGGTCAACTACCACCATCGGCTGCCGCTGACCCGGGCGTCCGGCTCGGGCACCCTGTCGTCCTCGGGCGGGCAGCGGTCCCGGTCAAGGGCAAGAGCATCACCGCCCGGCACCTGCCGCAGTACCTCGTCCACGGGCAGGGCATCTCCACCTACACCCACGTTTCCGACCAGCACTCGACCTACGACACGAAGGTGATCCTGGCGCACATCTGGCCGACCTACCACGAGAACGGCACTTCTACGGCACCGACTCCGTCGACATCGACGGCGAACTCTCCCAGCTCGACGCCGACGGCTACCGGCCGCTGCGCCTGGCCCAGGTTGCCACGGCAAGTGGCTGACCGGACTCCGGTGACGGACGATGCCCGCCGACTGGTAAGTCGGCGGGCATCGGTGTGCCGGTGGGGCGCTCACGCGCAGCAGCTGCCGCGGGCCGACTGGTTGAGGGCTGTCAGGCCGGTAACGGGGCCTGCAGGGTGCCGGGCTGTTCGGTCAGCGCGGCACCCTGCAGGCCGGCGTCATCGCAGCCACGGATTCCGCCCCCGGGGCCCTGCAGAACATGCGCTGCATCTTCCTGGGGCAGCCTCCGTCGTCCCGCCGAGGGGCGTATGCAGATCAACGGCGTGTACTCAGGACGCGGGTTGCTCGCTGGGGAAGAAGACCTTCTCGACCTGGTCGTGGTGGGTGTGCAGCTCCCAGTACAGCGGCGCGATCTCTTCCGGTGCGGTGGCGCCCGGCTGGCGGCCGAGCCACGCACCGATCGCTATGTGACCGACCTGTACTCCTCGAGGAGCGGCGGCGGCGTGCAGACCATGGGCCCAGCTGCGTAGCCACGCCGCGGCCGGGGCGACGTTGCCGAACATGTCGTGACCCATCTCGGGGCGTACGGAGGAGGCGCCGGTGGTGAACAGGATCGTGCCCGAGCCTCGGGCGAGCATCTCCGGCAAGACCTCGTTGACCGCTGCCACGGCGCCGTGCACGTAGAAGTCGAGCTGGATCTGCACGTTGTCGTGGGTCAGCTCGGTGGAGGAAGCCATCGGCAGCGTCAGGTTGGCCGGCGAGTACTCAAGGACATCGATCTGCCCGAATCGCTGCTTGACCGCCGCGAGGCCGGAGACGATCGACGGCCGGTCCAGGACGTCGGCCGCGAAGGCCGCCGCTTCGACGCCTTGGCCGGTCAGTTCGGCCACGACCGCCTCCAGGTTGGCCGGGGTACGCGACAGCAGCGCGACCTGGTGGCCTTGGCTGCCGAAGGTCTGGGCGATGGCGAGCCCCATTCCGGGACCGGCACCCATGATGGCGATGGTCGGCATGACTTCTCCTTCGATGACAACAGCGTTGTGGACAGCGGGTTCGGTCGGGGCCGAGTGCCGCTGGGAGTTGATGAGGCGCAAGAGGAGCAGGCGGGGCACCGCGTACCACTGGCCGATGTCAGTCGCTGATTCGCAGCTCCTGCCGCGCGTATCGCAGGTCCTCGGTCTGAGCGAGGATGAACTGCGCGAGATCGGCCCGGGCGATGCGCGAGCCGACCCGGTCCCCGGATCCGGTCCTGGTGCGCACCTTGACCCTGCCCGATCCCGGCTGGTCGTTGGGTGCGGTGACGACCACGATGGCCCAGTCCGAATCCGAGCCACGAACGGCCTCACCCACCTGAACCGTCTCGTTGACCATGGAGCGGGTAGCGGGCAGCAGCCCGAACAGGGCGAAGCTCGCGCTGCGCAACGCCCGCAGCAGGGGATTGCGGGGAATCACGATGCTCGGCCCCCAGTTGTAGACGAGCCTGAGGGCCCGGTGTGCGCGCATCGCGGCCAGGATAGTGCCCGTTCCCGACGCGAGAGGCACCTCCCGTGGCCCGCCGAGGATCTTGGGGCTGAGGGAGGCGAGGACGGCGTCAGCGCCGCGGGCGGCGTCGGCGACGACCACCTCGTTGGTCAACTCGCCCTGCGCGACCCGCAGCCGGTCGTGGCGCAGGGCGAGCTTCGCCGGATTGCGCATCAATGCCACCATATCGGGCCAGACCGCGAGCGCCTGCTCGACCAGATGCACGCCGGTGTGGCCGCTCGCGCCGAAGATGGCCAGTTTCATCAAATCTCCCCAAGCCTGGTCCGCGCCGAGTCGCGACACAGCGTGACAAAATGAGGCCGCCCTCATGTTGAGCTTAGCACGAAAGTCGAGGTACCCCTCAAATTGATAGACTGTGGGGTATGCCCCCTGACCGTGCACCAGCCGCGACCCCGGTCTCCGCGCCCGCCCGCCCGCTGCGCCGCGATGCCCAGCGCAATCGCGAGTCGCTACTGGCCGCCGCCCGGGCCACGTTCGCCGAGCAGGGGATGCAGGCGTCGCTGGAGCAGGTCGCCAAGCGTGCAGGGGTGGCCATCGGCACCCTCTACAACCACTTCCCCGCCCGGCTGGACCTGGTGCAAGAGGTATTCGCCGGCAAACTCGCGACCTGGATCGCCGCAGCCGAACAAGCCCTGAGCATGGACGACGCGTGGGAAGGGCTCCGCCTGTTCCTGGAAACCATGTGCGAACTGCAGGCCCGCGACCGCGGCTTCAACGACTTCGCCTCGATCCGGCTGCCAGAGGATGCCTGCCTGGCCGGCCAGCAGACCCGCGTCCACGACCTCGGTGTACGCATCGTCGAACGGGCGCGAGAACAGGGCCGCCTACGAGCCGACCTGGTACCCGAGGACCTCGCCTTCGTCATCTGGTCCCACAGCCGGATCATCGAGGCGACCGACGGGATCGCCCCGCACGCCTGGCGCCGCCACCTGTACCTGATGCTCGACGGGTTCCGCGCTGAGCGCGCCCGCCCGCTCCCCGAACCGCCCCTGACTCCCGGACAGCTCTACCGCGCCATGCTGCGCCTCGGCGGCGGCGACAACAGCACCGACTGACTGCCCGGGACGCCGAGCTGGCGTGTCCCCGTGCAGCTACGCCGCCGGCATGTCCCCTGTCCGGCAACTACATCGCCGGCGACGCCGCTGACCAGCAGCCCGAACGGCTCCACCGACGGTGCCGGTTCCGCGTCGACCATGGCGAACTCCGCTGTGGCCGGCAGGTAGCCGGCAAGGACCACCTGCTGCCCGCCGGTCGTCGAGCGTAGCCGTACGGCGGTCGCGTCAGAATCCGAGTGCTTACCGCCGTGTGTATCACGGCATCGACGACCACATGGCCAAGGTGCGGCAACAGCACACCCAGGCCGGCCGCCGCGTTGATCAGAGTCCACAGCCAGCCAAACGATCACGACCAACTGCTAGTGCCTTGACCACGAACGTTCACGGTGTTGGTTGACACGCCGTCCGGCCTGCTGGTCGGGCGGCGTCGTGGGGGTCAGGCTGTGGCGGTGGCAGATCCTGTACGCGTGCGGCGGCTGAGTGACCTGGAGGGTCAGCAGCTGCTCAGAATCACCCGCCGGGGCACCGGTTCACCGATCCGACTGCGGCGAGCGATGGTCGTGCTCGCGTCCGCTGGTGGGAACACGGTGCCGGCGATCGCCCGTCTCGTGCAAGCCGATGAGGACACGATCCGGCAGGTCGTCCACCGGTTCAACGAGATGGGGATGGCCAGCCTGGACCCTCAGTGGGCGGGTGGCCGTCCCCGCCAGATCAGTCCTGACGAAGAGCAGTTCATCGTCGAGACGGCCAACACCCGCCCCGAGAAGCTGGGGCGACCGTTCACCCGTTGGAGCATCCGCAAGCTCGCCGATCACCTGCGCGTCCACTCCGCTCGACGGGTCCGGATCGAGCGGGAACGGCTGCGGCAGATCCTGCACCGACACCGGATCACCTTCCAACGGACCAAGACGTGGAAGGAGTCCATCGATCCGCACCGGGACGCCAAACTGGCCCGGATCGAGTACGTGAGTACCTGTTTCCCGCAGCGGGTGTTCGCGTTCGACGAGTTCGGGCCCCTGGTGATCCGTCCGCAGGCCGGCGCAGGTTGGGCACCGGCGGGGCACCCGCACCGGTTGCCCGCGAACTACCACAAGCTGCACGGCGTCCGGCAGTTCCACGGCTGCTACTCAGTCGGTGACGACCAGCTCTGGGGTGTCGTCCGGCGGCGAAAGAGCGCCGGCAACACCCTGGCGGCGCTCAAGTCGATCCGGGCCTCTCGACCCGACGGGGCACCGATCTACGTGATCCTGGACAACCTGTCCGCGCACAAAGGGCTCAAGATCCGCAGGTGGGCCGCCCGGAGCAAGGTCGAACTCTGCTTCACCCCGACCTACGCCTCCTGGGCCAACCCGATCGAAGCCCAGTTCGGGCCGCTACGCACCTTCGTCATCGCCGGCTCGAACCACCCCAACCACACCGTCCTGGCGCGTCGGCTACAGACCTACCTGCGGTGGCGCAACGCCAACGCCCGCCACCCCGACGTTCTCGCCGCCCAACGCCGCGAACGCGCCCGAATCCGCAGCGAACGACAACGACGATGGGGCCAACCCACCACCCACGCAGCCTGACCCCAACACCCTGAACGTTCGTGGTCACGGCACTAGCGGGTGGGGTTGGCCGGTGAGGGCGACCAGGGCGGTGGCGACGGCGTGGAGGTCGGCTTTGATGTAGGTGGTGGTGGCGGGTCCGCGGCTGTCGGTGTGGCCGGCGTAGGCGCGGGCTATCCCGTAGCCGAAGCGCCGTTCGACCCAGGTGAGGGTGGTGTGGCGTAGCCAGTGGGTGGAGATGCCCTGCGCGGCGACCCACGGGAGCTGACGCCCGATGCGTTTCCACAGCAGGTCGTAGCGGCGGTAGCTGGCGGGTTGGCCGTTGCGGTAGCGCAGGAGCTTGTCGGTGGGCGCGACGGCGCCGCGGGCGTTGGCGTGATCGAGGAGGCGTTCGGCGAGCATCGGGGTGATGGGTTGCCACCGTTGGGTGCCGCCCTTTTCGGTGAGCCGGATCAGGGCGTGGTCGGTATCGAGGTCGATCAGGCGCAGCGCCAAGGCACCTCCGCGGCGGCAGGCGGTTTCGGTGTGCAGGCGCAGCAGCAGGGCGTCGAGGATGATGTCGTTGCCGCCGCTGCGGGCGGCGCGGTTGATCTCCTCCAGTTCTATCGGGGTGAGGGCGCGGCGGGTGTTGGGCAGCCGGCGGGGCTTGCGCACCCGGTGGGCGGGGCTGTCTACGGCCGTGATGTAGCCGTCGGCGATAGCCCGGGTGTAGAAGGCGCGGGCGGCGGCGACGAAATGCTCGCCGGCGTGCCGACCGTGACGGGAGTTGCGGCGGGAGCGGGCGCCGGCGGTGGCCTGGCGCATGAGGGCTTCGATGTCGCTTGCGGTGACCGTATCGAGGCGGCGGTCGCCGAGGGTCGCGGCCATGCGGTTCCAGTAGCTTCGGTAGCCGCGCCGGGTGCCGGGGCTCGCCGCCGCTTCGACGCGGGGCAGGTATTCGGCGATTGTCGGCACCGCGCGGCTGGTGGTGTCGGTGAGGTCGGCGGCGGTGAGGCCGAGATGGTCGAGCCGCGCTCGGGCGATGGTGATGCGGTCGGGGTCAGCGCTCATCGAGTGCTCCGAGGATGTGGGCGTGCAGGTCGGCCAGGAGCGTGGTGATGGTGTTTGAGGGGTGCACGACGATCAGGTCTCGGCCGCGGAAGGCGGCCAGGAGCACCGGTTGACCGGGAGTGATGCCGCACAGGTGGCGGGCGGCGGCCGGCAGGGGAAGCTCTTCACGGGCGCCCACGACGTGCTCCCCGTCAACGGCAGGGGCGATGAGCAGCGCGGCGTGCACGACGTCGACGCGCAGGGCGAGGCCAGGCGTCCAACCCAGGGCGCGCAGCAGCGGGCGGGCGGTCACCCGACCCGCGGAATCGGGGCGGGCGACGTCGAACAACACCCCGCCGGAGGTCTGGTCAGCGGGCGGCGGCAGGGTCGGCATGGGTGCCGGCTGCGGCGGCGCGACCGGCAGTGGGGTGGGCACGAGCGCCTCGACGAGCTGCTCGTCGTGCCAGCGGGGAGGGAGCGGTCGGCGGCTCACGGCCGTTCCCGCCAATGTGGCCGCGCCAGTGTCAGCGCAGGCGGGGGCGTCCCCCGAGGTTCGTCATGAGCATGGATGCTGCTGGTGGTGATCCGCTGCCCCGCCGTTGCCGGTCGATCTTGCGCGAATCTCCACGAAAACTGGTGTCCGAGGGGGGATGAGCCCCCACGCGAAGCATCCCTGCACACGGTAGGTGTGCATGCAGCAAAGGCTACCGGTCGTATACCCCATGACGGAACCCCTCGGTTCCAGCACGCGCTTCCGCGATGCGGAGGATCCCGAGGTCACACAGCCTGGTCGGCGCGGCCACTAAAGGACGTCTCGTAACTCGGTGAAGGCTTTGCCCGGCACCGGTGCTGGGTCACCCCGTGAGGATGATGTTGTGGAAAGGTCTTCATGCGGGCCAGGGCGTGTTCGACCTGGGCGCGGACGGTGCGGTGTTGCCTGTTCAGCTCCTTCTGCCAATCGGGTAGCTCGCTGCCGTCGGCGGGCTTGCGGTACGGGATGATCACCTCCGGGTTGCCGCGGTAGGCGCCGTCGGCCATGACCGGCCTTCCGGTCAGTTTCTGGTTGATGCCGGAGGTGCGGTAGACGATGGTGTCGTTGCGGTTGCCGGGTTGTGGATCGCCGAGAGCCACGACGAGGCGGGTGTGGGCGTCGATAGCGACCTGCAGGTTCGTGCTGTAGCGGTAGTTCTTGCTCGGGGCGGCCAGACGGTGGTCCCGGGTCGGGACGAGGGTGCCGTCGACGATGGTGATCTGCTCGACCCGACGCCGCCGCCCCGGAGTGAGAGCGAGCAGAGGGCCGAGGGTGTCGATGACCCGGTGCGCGGCGGAGTGCGACACCCCGAACAGCGGACCGATCTGCCGCATCGTCAGGTTCGTGCGCCAGTATGCGGCCACCAGCAACACCCGGTCGGCGAGGTCGAGAGACCACTGCCGGCCCGGCCGACCATCAGCGATCGCATCACCACCACGCTCGGCGACCAACCTGACCAGTCTGCGGAACTGGGCGGGCTGCAGCCCCGTGAACGGGAAGATCCACTCCTGGCGGGCCGCTGAGATTACCTGCACCCCAACATGATCCACCATGGACCGAACGCCGAGTTACGAGACGTCCTTTAGGGCCGCTTCGCGCAGCAGAGCGACAAGGACTAACCCCACGGAAGGCAGGGACCGGAGCCTGCACAACAAGAGGTTCGCCACTGCGACATGCACCCGCGGCCGGCGTGACCAGGGACGCGCTCGGACGCAGCAACGGGCCGTCGGACAGGACCGGACGTGAGGGATGCTCGTCGCACGAGCACCCACCGAGCACCCAACCGACCACAAGGGACGGAAAAGCGAAGGGGCCTGACTGCCATTTCGGCAGGTCAGACCCCTTATAATCTTGTGCGCCCGAAGGGACTCGAACCCCTAACCTTCTGATCCGTAGCCGCCGGAGGCGAGAGGTTCCCGGGTGGCACCTCGGGCGAACCGGTTCAGACCAGGTCACGGTGTTCAGGCGCGCAGGTAGGCGAGGACGGCGAGCACGCGACGGTGCCCGTCGGTGGCGACCGGGAGTTCGAGTTTGTTGAAGATGCCGCCGATGTGCTTGTTCACCGCGGCATCGCTGACGCGCAGCTTCGCCCCGATGTAGGCGTTCGAGCGGCCCTCCGCCATGAGGGCCAGAACCTCCTGCTCACGGGGGCTGAGCCGCTCAAGCGGATCCTGCCGGCGGCGGATGAGCTGGCGGACCACGGCCGGGTCGACCACCGTCTCGCCGGCCGCCACCTGGTCCACCGCACTCATGAAGTCGGCGACCGCGCCGACCCGGTCCTTGAGCAGGTACCCCACCCCGGCCCCGTCGCCGGAGTCGAGCAGTTTGGCGGCGTACGACTGCTCCACGTATTGGCTGAGCACCAGCACCGGCAGGCCGGGCAAGGCATCGCGGAGCGCCACAGCAGCACGCAATCCGTCATCGGAGTGGTGCGGCGGCATCCGCACGTCGGTGATCAACAGGTCGGGTTGGTCCGCGTGCACCGCCTCCACCACGGCATCGGCGTCAGCGACCGCCGCGATGGTCTCGTGACCGAAACGGCTCAGTATGCCGACGAGGCCTTCCCGCAGCAGAGACGAGTCCTCGGCGACGACTATACGAAGGGGCACGGTATCTCCACGTGGATGATGGTGGGGCCGCCAGGCGGGCTGGAGACGCGCATGCGGCCGTCGAGGACGCCGACCCGGTCGGCGAGACCGGTCATTCCGGTTCCGCCACCCTGGTAGGCGCCACCGACGCCGTTGTCGGTGATCTGTAGGGTCAGCACGTCGGCATGGTGCCGCCCGGTGATCCGGGCCTTGGTCGCGCCGCTGTGCTTGGCGATGTTAGTCATCGCCTCGGTGACCACGTAGTACGCGGCCAGCTCGACGGATTGCGGCAGCCGGGCCGGCAGCTGCACGTCGACGGTCACCGGAATCGTGAACCGGCTGGTATTTTCCTCGATCGCGGCGACCAGGCCGTTGTCCGCGAGCACCTGCGGGTTGAGCCCGTGCACCAGGTCGCGCAGCTCCGCCAGGGCAATCGACAGCTGCTCCTGCGCCTCGCCGATCCGCCGGTGCAACGGGGAGTCCGGCTCGGTGTCCAGCTGCATCACCCCGAGCCGCATGCTGAGCGACACGAGCCGTTGCTGGGCGCCGTCATGCAGATCGCGCTCGATGCGGGCACGTTCCGCCTCGAACGCGCCGACCAGCCGGGCCCGGGACCGACTCACCTCGGTGAGCTGCTCACCGAGCTCCTGGTCGCGCGGCGACAGGATGATCCGGGTGAGCGCGGCGCGCGCGCCGGCCCACGCGGTGATGGAGTACGGCCACGCCGACAGCAGCAGTACACCGATGATCGCCCACGGCCACACCGCCGGATCCTGAACCGCGGCCTGGATGCAGATCCACGGCAGCGCGAACGCGAACGCCAGCACCACAAGGTCCAGCCAGCACAGGGCGGTGGTGGAGATGACGGTGAAAGCGAGCTCGCGCCACGTCGCCGGCTCGGTCAGCCGGGTCCGCAGCCAGGCTCGGAAACCGGGGGCGGCCGGCGCCTGGTGAGGGTCGTCGGTGCGGTCCATGTCCACCAGCCGCATCCGCCAGCGCTCCAGGCGGGCCACGGCGAGGCCGGACAGGGCGGTCGCGAGCAACAGCACCAGCCCGACCAGGATGACGAGAGAGATCACGCCGGCCGCGATCAACACGGCCAGGATCCCGAGAGTCACCGCACCGAGCAGGACACCGGAGATCAGGTACGCGAGAGCGCGCCACGGCCAGGAGGTGAACAGGAATCCGAATGGGCGCTGGGCCATCGCTTGCCACGCTGTCCGGGTTTGCACTCCACGACCGTAGGACATCCCGCATGGGCCGCACAGTAGAGCGGACTCTACCTGCAGAACTACAGTCCGGGTCAATGTGCGGGAGCCGGTCGGTGGGGTCTGATGATTGGCATGACGACGACGCATATGACCTCCGTTACGACGGCGGTTGAACTCAACTCCGTCCGCAAGGTCTACGGATCCGGCAACCAGGCCGTGACTGCGCTCGACGACGTCTCCATCGCCTTCCCCCGTGGCACCTTCACTGCTGTCATGGGCCCCTCCGGCTCGGGCAAGTCCACGCTGCTGCAGTGCGCGGCGGGGCTCGACCAGCCGACCTCCGGGCAGATCCTGGTAGCCGGGCAAGACGTCGGCGCGATGGACGAGAATCGCCGCACGATCCTGCGCCGCGACCACATCGGCTTCGTCTTCCAGGCCTTCAACCTGGTCGCCTCGCTGACGGCCGCGCAGAACGTGGAGCTGCCGATGCGTTTCGCCGGCAAGCGGCCCGACCCGGCCGCGGTGCGCGCCGCGCTGACCCAGGTCGGCCTCGGCGAGCGCACCGGGCACAAGCCCAGCCAGCTCTCCGGGGGGCAGCAGCAGCGGGTGGCCCTGGCCCGCGCGCTGATCACCCGCCCCGACGTGCTCTTTGCCGACGAGCCGACCGGCGCTCTCGACACCACCACCTCCGGTGAGGTGCTGACCCTGCTCCGCACGCTCGTCGACAACGAACAGCAGACCACGATCATGGTGACCCACGATCCGGTCGCCGCCTCGTACGCCGATGTCGTGGTCTTCCTCAAGGACGGACGGATCGCCGATCGGGTGACGCTGCGCCGGGGCGACCCGGCCAACCCCCAGCTCATCGCCGCCCATATGACCCGGCTGGAGAACTGATCATGCTCGCACTCGCCAACATCCGCGAACGCTGGCGCTCCTTCGTCGCCGCCTTCCTCGCGGTCGCCTTCGGTGTCGCCCTCATCGGCGTCACACTAATCGTCTACGACTCGGCACGCCCGCAGGTCCAGTCACGCTATGGGGCGGCGCCGGTGCTGGTCATCCCCCACCAGGCCGCGAACGAGAGCGGCACCCCCAAGGATCCGATCCCGTGGAGCGAAACGGACGCGGCGGCCCTCGCCGGCCGGCTCGGCGGGATCGCTGGAGTCCACGGAACCGTGATCGACCGGTCCTTCTACTCCCAGGCGTTCCGCAACGGACAGCCGGTCCACGACGACGCGGCCGAGGACGCCGGGCACGGCTGGTCCAGCACTCTGCTAGCACCGTACAAGCTGGTGGCCGGCACCGCGCCGCAGACTGCCGACCAGGTCGCGGTGGACGCGTCACTGAACGTCGAGCCCGGCGACAAACTCCAGGTCAACCTGGCCTCCGGGCTGCGAGAGCTGACCGTGTCGGGCACGGTCGACGGGCCCGGCTTCTTCTACACAGACACGGCCGCCGCGCAGCTCGATCCGGGTGTGCGGGCGATCGCCCCGCTGCTGGACGACCCAGGTAGGGCCGGCGTCGTGGCGAACCAGGCCGGCACCGTGACCGGCGACGCGGGCACGGTCCTCACCGGTGACGCCCGGTCCGCGCTGGAGCCGCAGTTCGTGGCGCACAAGCGCTTCCTCGGCACCCAACTGATCGCGGCGATGGCCCTCCTCGGCCTGTTCGTGACGGTGTTCGTGGTGGCCGCCACCCTGGCGCTGGCGACCGCTCAGCGGCGGCGTGAGATCGGCCTGCTGCGCACCATCGGCGCCCAGCCCAAGCAGATCCGCCGGATGATCCTCGGCGAGGCGGCCGGGGTCGGCCTGGCCGGCTCGCTGGCCGGCTCGGTGCTGGCGGTGGCGGCCGCGCCGCTGATGAAGGCGATCCTGGTGAGCCTGGACGTGACCGCTCCCGGCTTCGCGATCTCGGTGTCCGCCTGGCCGCTGCTGACCGCGACGCTGATCGGCGTCGGGGTGGCCGTGGTCGGTTCCTGGGCGGCGAGCCGACTGGCCGCGAAGGTGGCTCCGCTTGAGGCGCTCCTGGACGCCCAGTCCGAGAAGCGCGCGATGACGCCGGCCCGGTGGCTCACCGGAGCCGGGACGCTGGGCCTCGGCGCGCTGCTGGCGGTGATGACCGCGGTCTCCGGTGCGGACGACCGGATCAACATGGCGATGGGCGCGGCGATGTGCTTCATCGTGGCGGCGGCGCTGCTCGCTCCGGTCCTCATCGGCCCGGTGGTCCGGCTGGTCACCGCGCCGCTGACCCGGCGGTCCGCCTCGGCCGGCCCGATGTTGATCCGTTCCGAGCTGCTCAACGCGACCCGCCGGGCGGCCTCGACGGCGGCGCCGATCATCGCGGCAGTCGGGTTCGCGGTGCTGATCAGCGGCATGGTGGAGACGATGCGGATGGCGTACCCGGCCGGGGAGACGAAGAAGCTGGCCGGCCAGGTCCTGATAGCACCGGAAGGCACACCGGGTCTGAGCGACCAGGTGGTGACGCAGAACCCGGTGGGCAAGGCGGCACTGCCGACCCGGATCTTCCTGGACCGTCCGGGCAAGGGCCCGACCGTGATCGACGGGCTCGGCTCACGGGACCCCCTCTGGGACAAGCCGGGCGAGGCCGTGCTGGGTGAGAGCACCGCGAAGATGTTCGGCGTTACCGCCGGCCAGACGGTCACCGTCCGCTTCGTCGACGGCCTGAGCGAGACGGTCAAGGTCTCCCGGGTGCTTCCGGACGATCCGGGTCGCGGCGCCTTCGTGATGTCCCGGGCGCTGGTCCGGCAGCACGACCGCGCGGCGCTCACCGACACCATCTTCATCCCGCAGGCCGACGCTCCGCAGACGGTGGCCGCCGGAGCCGCGCTGCACGACGCGCAGAGCTACGCCCTGGCCGACTACAACACCGACGCCCGCCTCACCACCAGCCTCGCGATGATGCTGATCGTGGTGGCGGTCGGCTACAGCGGCCTGGCGGTGGCGAACAACATGGCGATGGCGGCGTACGGACGCAAGGACGACTTCGCGGTGATGAAGTCGGCCGGTGGCACCATGCGGCAGCTGATGAGGTTCGTGGTCGGCGAGACCACGCTGATCTCCGGGATCGGCATCGCGCTGGGCCTGCTGGTGACGCTCCCGCCGCTGGCCGGCATGGCCTCAGGCCTGTCCCAGGTGACCGGCACGGACGTCACGATCCAGCTCAGCGGAGGCGTGGTCACCGCCGCGATCATCGGCTCGCTGATCATGGCGATCGGCGCGAGCGTCGCGGTCACGTGGCGAGTGCTCCGGCCCCGGGTGGCGGCCGGCTGAGCCGGGATGGGGTCCCGTGGCCAGACCCCCATCCCGAGGAGCCCGAGGACGGCGGACCCCCGCCGCTGTCCTCGGGCTCCGTCGTGTCCACCCATCCGCCTAGACGGATCGACGCTTATAGAAAGCAGGTAGCCCCCGGCGATTCGCTACGGCTTCCACCTATCCGATGGGAGGCGATCAGCATGGTCGTCCGGGGGAGCCAGACGTCCGCGCGATGGCTGCGGCCGTGCAACGACGTCGTGTACCCGACCAGCCACCTCGTATGCCTGCCGCACGCGGGAGGCACCGCTCAGGCGTACCGCAGCTGGCCGGGCCGGCTGCCGGCCGACGTGGCGGTGCACTCCGTCCAGTACCCGGGCCGGCAGGACCGGCTGCGTGAGCCAGCCGCCGAGGCGCTGACCGATCTGGTCGGCCCGATCGCCGACGAGCTGACCGCGCTGCTCGGCTCGCCGTTGACCCTGTTCGGGCACAGCATGGGCGCGATCGTCGCCTACGAGGTGACGCTGGAGCTCCAGCGGCGCCACGGCGCGGTCGTCGACCTGCTGGCCGTCTCCGGCTCCCGGGCCCCGGACCAGCGCGAGCCGGGTGACAAGCACAAGCTCACCGACGCCGCGCTGATCGCGGAGATCAGCCGGGTGAACAGCACGTTCGGTGATCTGCTGGCCGCCCCGGAACTGCTCGAGCTGGTGCTGCCCACGATCCGCGCCGACTACCAGCTGATCGGCGGCTACGACCGTACGGCGGTGGTGCCGGTGCGAGCGCCGATGCTGGCCATGGGTGGTGACGCCGACCCGGACGTCAGCCGCGCCGACCTGCTGCAGTGGTCCCGGTTCAGCAGCGCCGGCTTCGACTCGGCCGTCTTCCCGGGCGGCCACTTCTATCTCGTCGCCGACGAGGCGAGCGTCCTGCGCCGGCTGGCCTGCTCTCTGCCGTCCGGCGCCACCCGCCGGCACCAACGGGTCGCCGTCCAACAGCCGTCGAACAGCTAGGGGTCCGTAACCATGCCCGAATCCCGTACAGTCTCCGCAGTCTTCCGCCAGATAGTCGAGCGCAGGAGCGACCGTCACGCCGTCGCCTACGTCGGCGACCCGTTGGACGACGCCACCATCCGCTGGTGGACTTACGCCGATGTGGATCGCCAGGCCCGGAGCATCGCCGGCTGGCTGACCCAGCAGGCCCCGCCCGGCTCCCGCGTGCTGCTGCTCTACCCGGCCGGTGGTGACTTCGTCACGGCCCTGCTCGGCTGCTTCTACGCCGGCATGGTGGCGGTGCCCTCGTCGATGCCCGGCCGGTACATGCACGACCAGCGCCGGGTGCTCAACATCGCCCGGGACGCCCAGATATCCGGCGTGCTCACCGTCGACGCTGAGCTGGACTCGGTGCGTTCCTGGGCCGAGCAGACCGACCTGGACGCGGCGATCCTGGCCACCGACACGTCCGAGCTGTTCCCGCTCGCGGCGGAGGCGATCCATCCGGTACGGCCGGACAGCGTGGCCGTCCTGCAGTACACCTCCGGGTCCACGTCGGACCCAAAGGGCGTGGTCATCACCCACGAGAACCTGCTGCTCAACGCGGCTTCGGTGCACGAGGGCCTGAACACCGACGAGACCAGTCGGTTCGGCGGCTGGATCCCGAACTACCACGACATGGGCCTGATGGGGCACATCCTGCCGCCCCTTGTGGTCGGCGGTCAGGTCGTGCTGATGAGCCCGGCGACGTTCCTGCGCCGGCCGGTCACCTGGCTGCAGCTGGTCGACCGGTTCGACCTGAAGCTCTCGGCCGGCCCCAGCTTCGCGTACGAGCTGTGCCTCAACCGGGTCACCGACGAGGAGATCGCCGAGCTTGACCTGTCCGGCTGGCAGAACGCCGCCAACGGCTCCGAGCCGGTCAACCCGACGGTGCTGCGCGCCTTCACCGAGCGGTTCGCGGCCGCCGGTTTCCGCGCGGAGAACTTCTCGCCCTGCTACGGCATGGCCGAGGCGACCCTGGTGGTGTCGGCGTTCGCCACCGGCGACCCGGTGGTGCGGCGCTGCGACGCGGCCGCCCTGGCCGAGAACCGGATCGTGCCGGCCGCCGTCGACGGCGAGCACCGCGACCTGGTCAGCTGCGGTGCGCCGGTCGGCATCGACCTGCGGATCGTGGACCCGGCGACCGGAGTGGAACTGCCCGAGGGCCGGGTCGGCGAGATCTGGCTGAACGGTCCCAGCGTCGCGCAGGGCTACTGGCAGAATCCGGCCGCCACCGCGGCGGCCTTCGGCCATCGGGTCGGCGACACCGACGACTTCCTGCGCACCGGCGACCTGGGCACGTTGCTCGACGGCGAGGTCTATGTCACCGGCCGGATCAAAGACATGATCATCGTACGGGGCCGCAACATCTACCCGCACGACGTGGAGCAGGAGCTGCGTCTGCACCACCCGGAGTTGCGCGACCGGGTCGGCGCGGTCTTCACCGTCCCGGCCGGGGACGGCAGCCCCGACGGCCGGCTCATCGTCACGCACGAGGTGCAGAAGTTGCCCGCAGGCCGGGACGCGGCCGACCTGATCGCCGGCATCCGCCAGACGGTGTCCCGGGAGTTCGGCGTCCGGGCGTACGCGGTGCTGCTGATGCGCCGCGGCGCGGTCCGGCGCACCACCAGCGGCAAAATCCAGCGCTCCGCGATGCGCGCACTCTTCCAGACCGGCGAGCTGCAGCCCCTGCACGCCGACGGCTACTCGGCCGAGCGCACCCTGGCCACGATCGGCGGCCTGCGGTGACGCTGGAGAGCCTGGGCCTGGACGAAGTCTCGGCGTTCCCGATCGCCGCCTGCGCCGCGTTGGACGAGGCGGGACTGCCGGCGCACTACGTGCCGGTCCCGCTCGGCGGCCGGCTGGACGGCCTCAGCACCCTGATCGCCCGGTTGCGCGAGACGGCCGCGACCGACCTGACGGTGGCGGTGGCGCACGGCAAGACGTTCCTCGGGGCGGTCTCGGTGTGGCTGGCCGGTGACCCCGCCCAGGCCACCCGGCTGGCCCGGCACGTGCTGGCCGGCGAGGCGGTGGCGTGGGGGCTGACCGAGGAGGGCACCGGCAGCGATCTACTGGCCGGGACGGTGTCGGCCACCCGCACTGCGGAGGGCTGGCGCCTGGACGGCCGGAAGTGGCCGATCAACAACGCCACCCGCGGCCGCTTCATGTGCGTGCTCGCCCGTACCTCCGAGGCCGGCGGCCCGCGCGGCTTCAGTCTCTTCCTGGTCGACAAGCGCGTCATGCCGCCCGGCGCCACCGCACCGATAGCGAAGGTGTCGACCCACGGCATCCGCGGCGCCGACATCAGCGGGCTGGAGTTCACCGCCGCCCCGCTGCCGGCCGACGCTCTGGTGGGCCCGGTCGGAGGCGGCCTGGAGACGGTACTCAAGGCGTTGCAGTGGACCCGGACCGCGTGCAGCGCGCTGTCGCTGGGCGCGGCCGACCACGGCCTTGCCCTGGCCCGGCGCTACCTGTCCGAACGGCGGCTCTACGACCGGCGGCTCGGCGACCTGCCACACGCCCGCGCCGGCGCCGGGGAGGGGGTGGCCCGGCTGTTTCTGGCCGAGGTGGTCGCCACCACCACGGCCCGGGCCGCGCAGGCCGCGCCGGGCGAGCTGAGCGTGCTGGCCGCCATCGCGAAGGCGTTCGTGCCGAGCGTCGTCCACGAGCAGTTGCGGCAGCTCGGCGACCTGCTCGGGGCCCGTGGGTTCCTGATCGGCGTCGAGGGCTACGGCGAGTTCGCCAAACTCGAGCGCGACCACCAGATCGTCGGCATCTTCGACGGCAGCACCTGGGTCAACCGCCGTGCGCTGGTCACCAGCCTGCCGGCGGTGAGCCGGATCCTGGAGCGCGGCGCCGGTCCCGTCGGGCCGCCCGGATGGCTGGACCTGGACACGCCGCTGCCCGCCCTGGACCCGTCGGTGCTGCGACTGACACCGGCCGACGAGTCGATCGTGCGGGCGCTGCCCGGGGTGGTCGCCGGCCTGGAGCGGGACGGCAGCCTGCCGCCGGATGTGCTGGCGGAAGCGCATCGGCTGGTGGCGGCGGCCCGGGCGGTCCAGGACGAACTGCGGACGATCCGGCCCAGCGCCGGGTTGCCGCCGACCGCTGTGATGCGCCTGGCCGAGCGGTACGAGTGGTGCTTCGCGGGCGCCGCCGCGGTGAGCCTGTGGGCGGCCAACCCGCAGCGGCACGCCCTGCCGTGGTGGCAGTCGGGCCTGTGGCTACAGGGTGTCCTGTCGCTGGTGCTCGCGCAGCTCACCGGAGCCCCGGTGGACTATTTCGACCTGCTGGCGGATAGGTTGCTCAGCCCGGACGGGGCGGCGCCCACGCTGCTGACCCGAGGATCGGGGGTGGTCTGATGGCCGCGGACGTCTTCTTGGCTCCGGACATCGACGAGCGGATCGGCGCGCTGGAGAACCTGCTCGGGGATCCGCGCGATCCGGCCAACCCGGTCGGGCACGCGGCGATCCTGGGCGCCGACGAGCGGGCCGAGCTGCTGCCCGCCGGCGAGGAATTGCTCGACGAGTTCGGGCTCAAGGCCGAGATGGTGCCGGCCGAGCTGGGCGGACGCTTCACCCGAGCGGACGACCTGGTGGAGTTGATGCGCTCGCTCTACCGGCGCGATCCGTGCCTGGGCCTAGGCTATGCCTCCAGCACCCTGCTGGGCGCGGTGAACGTGTGGACGGCGGGCTCGGCCGGGCAGCGGGCCGACTTGGCCGAGCTGCTGCTGGCCAACGGGCGGGTGGCAGCGGCATACCACGAGCTGGCGCACGGCAACGACATCGGCGCAATGGAGTTCTCGGCGCTGCCCGGGCCGGCGGGCGGGCTGCTGCTCAACGGGCGCAAGGAGGTCGTGTCGAACCTGCGGCGCGCGGACGCGGTGGTGTTCTTCGCCCGCACCGATCCCGGACCGGGGCGGCGCAGCCACTCGCAGGTCTACGTGCGCAAGTCCGATCTGGATCCGCGCCGCTACACGTATCTGCCCCGCTTCCGCTCGGTCGGGATGCGCGGGGTGGATCTGGGCGGCATCGAGATCCGGGACTGCCCGATCGACGCCGGCTCGGTACTCGGGCCGCCCGGCCGGGGCATGGAGGTGACCACCCGCGCCTACCAGCTGACCCGGACCGCGCTGCCGGCGATGTGCACCGCGCTGCTGGACACCGGTCTGCGCACCGCGCTCGACCACGTCCGATCGCGCACCCTTTACGGTCGCACCGCCGACACCATCCCGATGGTGCGCACCACCCTGGTCAACGCTTTCGTGGATCAGCTGGTCTGCGAGGCGCTGGCGCTGGCGGCGACCCGGGCGCTGCACCTGGCCCCACGGGCCGGCAGCGTCTACGCCCCGGCGGTCAAGTATCTGCTCTCCGGCCTGCTGCTGGACGCCATGCAGCAGCTGGTGCTGGTGATGGGCTCGGAGTTCTATCGGCGCGACGGCGTGAACGCGATCTTCGAGAAGATTGCGCGGGATCTCAAGCCGGTCGGGTTCGGGCACGTCGCCCGGGCGGCCTGCCTGACCAGCCTCATCCCGCAGCTGCCGTTGCTGGCCCGGCGGGGCTGGTGGGCCGCCGAGCCGGCCCCGGACGGCCTGTTCGCCCCGATCGCGGATCTGCCGCCGCTGGACTTCGCCGGGCTGACGATCACTTCCGGCGGCCACGACCCGCTCGCCGGGTCACTGGCCACCGCGTCCGACCGGCTCGGCCCGGACGCGCCGGCCACGCTGCGCCGGCTGGTCGAGCGGCAGGCCGGTGAGCTGGCGATGCTGACCGCACAGTGCGCGGCCCTCGCGCCCGCGGACCTGAGCATCGTCGCGACCGCACGGACCCGGCAGCTGGCGGCCGCGTACGTGACGGCGCTGGCCGCCTCGGCCTGCATCGAGCTTCATCTGCGGCACCGCGCCACCAGCGGTTTCCTCGGTGGCTCCGACTGGCTGGTCGCAGCGCTCACCCGGCTCTCCGCCGCACATTTGCCGGTCACCCGGGACGTGCCCGTCGAGGTGGAGGACGCGCTCCTGACCGAGCTGCGGCGACGGCACGACCAGGGCGCCGGCTTCGGGATCTCGGCCCGTCAACTGCGCTGACAGGTCATCGCACTCACTGTGAAGGGAAATCTCTGATGGACAGCATCACCGGAATGACCTCGGTCGACGGCGCCGTCGCCACGCTGCGCGACTGGCTGCTGGAGCGGGTCGCGGCGTATCTGCCCGACGTCGAGGAGCCGATCAGCCCGCGTAACCCGCTCGGCGAGTACGGCCTCGACTCGATCGTCGTGCTAGCCCTGGCCGCCGACATCGAGGACCATCTCGCGATCAGCCTGGACCCGACCGCTTTGTGGGACTACTCCACGGTCGACCAGCTCACCGTCTTTCTGCTGGACGAGTGCGTCCGGCAGAAGTCACAGATATAAGGGGGAATCATGCGTTCTTTCAAGATCACGGCGGGTCTGCTCGCCGTAGCGGTGGCGCTCGTGGCGCCGCTCCCGGCCGAGGCGGCCGCTCCCGTCCGGGCGGCGACCATCGACTGGCCGATCCAGGAGATGGAACGGCTCGACCCGCTGGAGGGGGTCTGGAACTGCACCGGACTCAACTACTCCCGCCCGGGGGCCACGCCGATCGCCGCGACCGGGTCGGCCGCCGTCAAGTTCTCGCAGGGACAGCGCTGGCTGCAATGGGACGTGACGACCACGCTGGCCAACGGCTACGTCGGCACCGAGTTCGCCGTCTGGGGCTGGGACGCGGTCACCAAGACCTACTCCCTCGACACGTACGGCGAGGGGTACCGGGCGATCCTGCGCAGCCCGGGCTGGCAGGGCAACACGATCATGGCGTACGGCATCACCACCACAGCGTCAGCGGACATCGTCAAGTCACGCGTGTCGATGACCATCGAGGGGTCGGAGGCGGTGAGCCTGCAGCGTGAGTACGAGGTGAACGGCGCGTTCTACGTGGCCGTGCAGCAGAGCTGCCGACGCAGCTCGTAGGGCGCAACGACTTTGGGGCGCCCCGATTGCGGGGCGCCCCAAAGTCGTCTGCGGGTCCGGTCAGAACACGAGGACCAGGTTGTCGTGGCGCAGCAGCCGATCGTCGCAGTGCCACTCGATCGCCCGAGACAACACGGTGCGTTCGACGTCGGCGCCCAGCCGGACCAGGTCCGCGGTGTCGTGCCGATGCGAGGCCCGCACCACGTCCTGCTCGATGATCGGGCCCTCGTCGAGATCCTCGGTGACGTAGTGAGCGGTCGCGCCGATCAGCTTGACGCCCCGCTGCCGGGCCCGTTCGTACGGCCCGGCCCCGGCGAACGCCGGCAGGAACGAGTGATGAATGTTGATCACCGGCACCCGTACCTTCTCCAGGAACGCACCGGAGAGGATCTGCATGTACCGGGCCAGGACGATCACGTCGCACTCACCAGCGAGCACGTCGGCGAGCGCCCCCTCGGCCTGCGCCTTGCCGCCGGGCGGCACCGGCACATGGTGGAAGGTCAGGCCGAACGACTCCACGGTGTCCCGCAGGTCGGGGTGGTTCGAGGCGACCAGGACCAGTTCGCCGGCCAGTTCACCGCGGCGCCAGCGCCACAGCAGATCCAGCAGGCAGTGATCGGTCCGGGAGACCAGGACCGCGATCCGCTTGGGCCGACCGGCGTCGGCGAAGTGCCAGGCCATGTCGTACGGCGTGGCGACCTCCGCGGCGAACTCCCCGACCAGGGCCGGCCGGTCCACGGCGTCGACCGCGAGCTCCATCCGCAGGTGGAACGTGCCTCCCTCCGGGCTGGTCGTGTACTGGTCGGCCTGGCGGACGCTCGCACCACGGTCGTGCAGGAACTGCGTGACCGCGCGGATGATGCCCGGACGGTCCGGGCACGAGACGAGCAGGCGCAGCTTGTCGACGGGCATGGTTCCTCCAACACAGGCTCGGATCACCCGAATGTCGCGCAGTGATCTATGCCGGAACTCTGTGTCGGCGCCCTCAGCTCAACCAGCGCAGCTCCTGTGCGCGAACCCCGCCCTGGAAACGGCTCTGCGCCCCGAGCGCGTCCATCAACTCGCGGATGAGCCGGCTCAACGTACGTGGGGAGACGCCCAGGTTGCGGGCGATCTTCTCGTCCTTGAGACCGGTGGCCAGCATCTGCAGCAGCGCGGCGTGCTGCGGCGCGAGCTGGTCGAGCGGTGGGCGGGGCAGCTCATCGTCGTGCGGCAGCGCGGTGCCCGGATTCCACGCCAGGTCGTACAGGTGGGCGATCGGTTGCACGATGGCCCCGCCCCGCAGCGCCAGCACTGGTGACTCTTCCTGATCACCAACTGCGGCTAGCAGCGCCAGCGTGTTGTCGCAGATGATCATCCGCGTTGGTACGACCGGACTGGTGCGTACGTCGGCGCCGATGTTGCGCAGCGAGTTCAAATACTGCCGGGCATAACCGACCCGCAGGTACTGCTCCTGATAGAGCGCGCGCATACGGATGCCCCGGCGCAACATGATCTCGTCACGTTGGAGACCGCTCCGCAACACCTCCTCGGGCGGCGGCGGGCCGGGGTGCACGGAGATCACCTCGTTGACCGCACGGTCGGTGATCTCGGTCAGTAGGCCCCGGATCCGTCCGCTGTCACGGACAAGTTCGACCCGGATGTCGTCGGACGGAACGATGTCTATCGGCAGGAACCCCTGAACCAGGGTGGCCACTGCGGCCTGGGTCTCCGCAACCCGCTGGGCGGCCACGTCCAAGGTGTCCATCTCGTCGCTGAGTAGTCGGCGTAGCGCCGCGTCCGGGGTGAGCAGGGCGTCGGACTGCTGGATCCCCTCGCCATCCAGTAGCCGCAACGCCGACAGCACCTCCACGGCACGTTCCCGCTTGGCGCCGTTGAGATCGAGAGCCTCGGCGGCGTTGTTCACGTCCGAACACCCGGCACGAAACATGTGTTCGTAGAGTCTTAATGCCAGATCGACATCAGGCTTATCGAAAGCAGGCATACGCACTTCCCCCGTGCTAGTCCACCACGCGGCATGGTCGCACGATTGTCAGACCAGGACGAGGCCAGCCCAGGAGTGATCCGAATCACTTTTCAGGGCGGAAAGACGGTATCAACCTACCCCCATAGGCCTGGTACCGCCGCTTCGGCCGTCCCGGGCCGGCCGGGACGCGTAACGCACCCGGGCCGCCAGACACCCGGCCAGCACCTCGCCTGCTACCTGGCTCCGACCGGCCACCGGGACCCGGCGCACCGCATCGGCGGCCAAGCCGAACCGGTCGGCCTCGGCCACCGCCGACTGGGTGTACAGCAGATGGACGTCGACGGGAAGGCTCTGATAAACGAGCCGGGCCCAGGCCCGCGAGCCGTCGCCGGCGGCGGCCGGCGCCTCCAACGCCGAATGCGCCAGCGGGCAGCCCAGCTCCAGGGCGAGCAGCGCGGCGAAGATCAGCGACTCGGTGCCCCAGGCGAGCACCACGTCGATCTTCGGTTCGACGGCGCGGGCGCGCAACGCACCACACGCCGCGGCGACGGCCGCGCGGGTCAGCTCCCCGCTGACCACGACGTCGGCCCGGTGACCGAGCCGCTCCAGCTCGACACGCAGGGGATCGAAGTCGGCAGTCGCCGCACTGAAGACGCACGTGAGTATGCGCATCGGCGCACACCTCCTAATCGCAACCGATCCCGAGACCGCCCAGTGTCCGGAGCGCCGTGCGTCATCGGCGCTCCATCGCGTCAGGTTGGCAGCTTGCTGCCAGGTTGGCGACCGTCGGCATGCCCACCGGCCGGGCGATGCCGCAGCCCGCCGCACCACCAGTAACCAACAGTGAGACAGTGGCGACTCTCCGCCACTGCGAGTTGCCGCCTTTACCAAGCCTTCCAATAGCCCCGCTACATCGACATCCTGGTTTACAGAGCCGGACGGAATCCGGACGGATCAACGGCCGAAACTCTCCCCATGAAAGGTCGATGTCATGCTGTCTGCCCTCATTCTCACCCTCACTACCACCGCCATCAACGTCTTCCCGGCGGCCGACATCACGATCTGGTGGCCGTGACGATGCACGTCAAAACCGTCACGGCTCGACAGATTCAACCAGTGCTGGGCGGCGCGGCGCACCACCTCACGCTGCTGGCTCCGGCCGCCGCGCTGACCGACGGCTGCCCGGACGTGGCGGCCGCGACCGCGGCCGTCCGGCGCGGCGTACGGGTCCGGGTGCATGTCGGCTCCGACCGTTGCGGCCTGTGCCCGGCGATGGCCGACCTGGCGGTGCTGCCGACCGTCACGGTCCCGTGCCGGATGGCGGTGATCGACGGAAAGATCCTGGTCGCAGCGCAGAATGGCTGGGACTACACGGCCGGTGGGGCGGTGCTAGCGAGCCCCGGACTGGCCTCGATGATCGAGCGGTCGATGTGGCGCGACGCGGTACCGCGGGCCGGCGAGGCGCACCGGTTGCCGTACGCCGAGCAGGCCGTGCTTAGTCAGCTCGCCCTCGGCCTGACGGACGACCTGGCGGCACGCAGCCTGGGTGTCGCGATTCGGTCCTATCGGCGCACCGTCGCGGCCCTGATGCAACGGTTCTCCGCCGACAGCAGATTCCAGGCCGGCTATCGCGCCGCCAAGGCGAATCTGCTTTGAACAGCTCGGTCCAGCTATACGGACTATCGGGGGAACGACAATGGAATTTTCAATTCTGGGTCCGGTGACGGCGCGCAAATGCGGTGCGGAGATTCCGCTGTCGGGATCGAAGATAAACACCGTGCTCTGTGCGCTGCTCGTGGCCCGGGGCAGAGCCCTGTCCTACACACAGCTCAGTGAGTACCTGTGGGGTTGGACGCCACCAGCGACGATGAGCGCGCAGATATACTCCTACGTCTACAAGCTCCGCAAACAGCTGGGCGACGAGGTGAGGCTGGAACGCCAGCACGCCGGGTACACACTCGACACGCTCGATGCGGAGCTCGACGTGGTGGCCTTCGACCGCCGGGTGGAGCAGGGCCGCCGCGCCCTCGCCGTACGCGATTACGGGACCGCCGCCGAGCAGCTGCGCGCCGCCCTGGCACTGTGGCGCGGACCCGCGCTGACCAATGTCACCGAGCACCTGGCCGAGGTCGAGCGGCCGCCGCTCGAGGAGGCCTGGGCCAACGCCACCGAGCAGCGCATCGAGGCGGACCTCGCGCTGCGTCAGGACACCGGGCTGACCCCGGAGCTGACCAGCCTGGTCGGCAAGTACCCGCTGCGCGAGCAGTTCCGTGCGCAGCTGGTACTGGCGCTGTGTCGCAGCGGTCGGCGTGCCGACGCCCTGCTCGCCTTCCACGAGGGCCGCCGGGTGCTCGCCGACCATCTCGGCGTGGATCCGGGACCGATGCTCGTCCGGGCCTATCAGGAGGCGCTGCACGACGAGGAGCCCGAGTACCCGCCGAAGCCGGGCGTCGTCGTTGCCCGGGAGCGCCGACGGCGGGCCAACTCCCCACTGCTACCACCCGACATCGGGCACTTCACCGGACGCCGCGCTGAGCTGGCCACGGTCCGCGGCGCCTGGGCCGCGACCGGCGGTCCCTGGGCCCGAACGGCACCGAGCCGTCTGCTGATCACGGGCGCGGTCGGCACGGGCAAGACCGCCCTGGCCATACGCATCGGGCACACCTCGGCCGAGCAGTTCCCGGACGGGGTTCTCTACGCTCCGCTGACCGAGTGGGACGGCACACCCCGGCCGGTCGCCGACATCCTCACCCAGCTACTGCACGGCATGGGCGAGGAACCGGCCCCCGGCACCGACGTGCGCGACCTCCTGCGTGACTACCGGATCGCGGGGCACGACCGTCGCATACTGGTGATCCTCGACGACGTCGTCGACGAGCGACGCCTGGACGACCTCATTCCAACCAGTCCCATGGCGGCCGCCATGGTCACCAGCCGTCAGTATCTCACCGGCTTCCCGCACCGGCACGTCATGGCACTGGACCCGCTGTCGGAGCGCGACGGGGTGAAGCTGCTGGCCGCGATCGCCGGCGAGTACCGGGTCTACAAGGAGCTCGCCGCCGCGCGGACGGTGGTGCGGCTATGCGACGGTCTGCCGCTGGCCCTGCACATCGCCGGCGCCCGGCTCGCATCCCATCCGCTGTGGACGGTTGAGCAACTGGCCACCCGCCTCGCCGATCCGGCCCGGCGGCTCGACGAGCTCTGCCACGCCCGGCAGACCGTACGCGGCCGGTTGATGACCGTGATGCAGCGGCTGCCCGCACCGGCCCGTGCACTGCTGCCGGCACTGGTCAGCGCGGATCCTGCGGGGTTCACCGCACGGTCCGTAACGTCGGCGGCCACGGCGTTGACCGAGACGGCCGACCGGCTGGAGGAACTGGCCGATCTGCACCTGGTCGCCCCGGCCGCAGTGGACGACGCCGGATTCACCAGGTTCCGGCTGACCGGGCTGAACCGCTTGCTCGCCGCCGAGCTGGCGGCCGGGGAGGACAGAAGTTGAGACACCGGAGGTGGGGGCGGATGGTCCGCCCCCCTTCCGGTGCGCGCGTGACGTCAGTCGGACATCGCCACCAGCGTGCGCCGGTCACCGGTGAACGACCGGCGACCGTGCCCGACCAGCACGTTGTCGATGAGCATCAGGTCGCCGGCCTGCCACGGGACGTCGACCGCGTTCTCCAGGCCACGGTCGCGGATCTGCTCGACGTACCGTCCGGGGATCGGGCTGCCGTCGGCGAACGTGACGTACTGCGGCAGCTCGTCGAGCGGCAGGATGTCGTAGAGCTCGGCCGCCGTCTGGTCGCCCAGCCCGGCCGGATGCCACTGGTCGGCCTGGTTGAACCAGACCTCCGCGCCGGTCACCGAGTGCCGGGTCGTGGCCGGGCGCACCTGGGTGACCCGCAGGCCCTCCGACCGCCACTCGAACTCGGCCTCCGCGTCGGTCAGGAACTTCTCCACCGCGGCCCGGTCGTCGGTCTCGAACGTGTCCTGCCAGCTCTTGCCGAGCCCGTAGCCGTCGTGCAGGTTCTGCACGTAGCGCACCCCGCCGGCGAACGCCTCGCGGACCTCGACGTCGAGCGAGGCCAACCAGAGCTCGCCGTCGACGATCGGCGTCCCGCCGCCGGTGAGCGCCGCGATCTGGCTGTAGAACGCCAGCCGGGCCGGCCAGCGCCGGGCATAGCAGAGCTCGTTGTGCTGGGAGATGGTGAACTCGGCCGGATACTCGGTCGAGGTGTAGACGTTGCCGCGCACCCGGGCACGCGGCGAGTTGCCGTGCACGTAGGGCAGGCGATTGGGCAGCAACCGGTCGAGCACGCCGTCGAGCTCCCCCGGCGTCACCCCGAAGTCGCGGAAGACCAGCGCCTTCTTCTCCACCAGCAGGGTCGACAGACCGTCGGGGCCGAGCTCGTCGAGCCATCCGGCGAGCCGGCGGACACCCGTGTCGGTCGCCCGGATCTCGTACGGCGTCCACGCGGTGGCGATGTCCGTCATGAATTCATCCTTCGTCCCGGCCGCGCCACCCGGCACGGCGCCGACGGGCGCGCCGGTCGGCGCGTCCGTTCCCGGGCCCGCGGCCTCAGGCGGTGACGCGGGCGTTGAGCTTGCCGAGCAGTTCGATGCCGGCCAGAACGGCGTCCGGGCGGACACCGAAGTCGATCAGGCAACCGATCTCGTCGATGCCGAGGCCGGCCACCCGGTCGATCAGCTCGGCGGCGTGGTCCACGCCGCCGAACAAGCCGCCGGTGGAGAAGTAGCGGTCGAAGGCGCGCGCCGAGAGGTACTCGATGTCGGCGGCGTTCAGGTCGGCCAGGTTCACGTCCTTACCGAGGAACGACTTCGCGGTCAGGTTCGCCGAGCTCTTCAGGTAGTTGGTGAACGGGGCCCGGACCACCTCGCGGACCTGGTCGAGGTCGTCGCCGAGCAGGGTGTGCAGCATCAGCACCACGTGCCCGGACCACCCGTGCCGCTCGGTGGCGACCCGGCGGTACTCGGCGATTTTCCCGGCCAGTTCACCGAGGTTCTGCCCGAGCAGATGGGTCAGCAGGCCGGCCCGCATCTCCCCGGCCGCCCGGAACGTCTCGACGCCGCCACCGGAGGTGACCCAGATCGGCAGCTCCGGCTGGACGGCCGGCGGGTACGGCCGCACCTCGACGGCCCGCCCCATACCGTCCACCCCGGTCGCCGTGCCGCCGCGCCACAACCGCCGTACCTCCTCGGCGGTCTGCCTCAACACGGTGCGACGGTTCTCGTAGTTACCCGGCGCGAGCGCGAAGTCGACGGCGTTCCACCCGGAGGCGAAGGCGATGCCGACCCGGCCGCCGGAGAGGTTGTCGACGACCGACCACTCCTCGGCGATGCGCAGGGGGTTGTGCAGGGGCGCGACGACGCTGCCGGCCCGGATGCCGATCCGGTCGGTGATCGTGGCGATGGCCGCGCCGAGCACCGACGGGTTCGGATAGGCGCCGCCGAACGGGTCGAAGTGCCGTTCCGGGGTCCACACCGCGGTGAGGCCGGCCCGGTCGGCGAGCTTGGCGCCCTCGATGAGCAGCTCGTAGCGGCCGCGCGCGCCGGGGGCGGTGCTGTCGTTGGCGAAGTAGAACAGGCTCAGATCCATGGTGGTCCCGTCAGGTCGTGGTTACGAGGTCGCCCGGCACCGGCTCCGGGGCCGGCAGCCGGGTCCGCCGGATCGCCGGGACGGTGAGCGCAGCCGCCGTAACGACGGCCATCCCGGCCGCCGCGATGAGCAGCCCGGTCGCGCCACCGGTCACGTCCAGCAGGTATCCGGCGCCGATCGCGCCGAGCCCGGCGGCGGCAGCTGCGGTGAATCCCGCGGTGGCCCCGACCCGCCCCTGCAGCTCGGCCGGAGTCGCGGTCATCTGGTAGATCGCCGAGGCGACGTTGAAGACGGCGCCGACGAAGCTCATCGCGGCGAACAGCACGCCCAGGCCCACCGGCGTGACGATGAACGCGCTACCCGCCATCAGGGCGCCCCAGGCCGCGAACCCGCCGATCACCACGGCCGGCAGCGGCAGCCGGCTCAGCCACCAGCGCGCGGTGAGCGCCCCGGCCACGCCGCCGCAGCCGCTGATGCCGAAGAGCAGACCGACCGCCGATGCCGGATGGCCCTGCTCCTGGACCAGGACGACCATCAGGGACAGCGAGACGAGCTGGAAGAACACGCCGCTGAGGGACACCAGGACGACGGCGGCGCGCAGGAAGGCGTGGCCTCGCAGCCAGGCGAGGCCGTCGAGCACGTCCCGGCCGACGTGCCGGTCACCGGCGACGGGCGCCGGACGGGTGTCGGCCCGCATCAGCCAGACGTTGGCGAATGCCACCAGGGCACCGACGGCGGCCAGCAGGAACGGGCTCCACCGGGTCCAGGTGAACAGCAGCGTGCCGAGCGGCGCGCCGACCAGCCCGGCCACCCGGCCCCGGGCCTCGTTCTGGCCCATCGCCGAGCCGAGCTGGGACGCCGGCACCACCTGACGCACGGTCACCCGCTCGGCGAGCCCGGAGAAGATCGCCAGGCTGGTGTCGACGAAGACCGCGGCGAGCAGCACGGTGAGGGTGAGCGTGCCGGTCAGCAGGGTGGCGGCCACCGCGCCGAGTGCCAGCGCCCGGCACCCGGCACAGAGGACCATCACCCGGCGGCGGTCCCACCGGTCCACAAGAGCTCCGGCCGGCAACTGGAAGACGACGCTCGGCAGGATAGCCGCCGCGGTCGCGAAACCGGCCGCCGCCGCCGACCCTCCGGAGATCCAGAGCGCCAGCAGGGGATAACAGACCGCGCTCATCCGGGAGCCGAGGAACGAGACCCAGTGGCCCGTCCAGAGCAGGACGAAGTCGCGGTTGCGGTGCAGCGGCACGATCTCGCGGGCAGTCATCACCGGCGCCTCTCTTTCGGTGCCTCGGCTCAGGCGGCGTCGCCGGCCATCTCGCGCACCAGGCTGAGCGGGCGCATGTCGGTCCAGTTCTGCTCGACGTATTCCAGGCACGCGGCGCGGGTGTCCTCGCCGTACACCCGCTCCCAACCGGCCGGCACCTCGGCGAAAGCCGGCCACAGCGAGTGCTGCCCCTCGTCGTTGACCAGGACTAGGTACGGCGCCTCGTCGTTCTCGAACGGGTTCGGCATGGTTGCTCCTCACATCGGATCGGTGTCGTCCGGTGACGACGAGTTCGACTCTCCGGCAGTGGTCTATCCGTTTCCTATGCCGTCGCGCCGAGGCGTTTGGCCAGCACACGGCCGATCTCGCTGACCGCCGCAGGCGTGGTGAACAGCTGCTCGTGCGTGGCGTCGACGGGATGCTCGGTGATCTGGCCACCGATGTGGGCCGCCCACGATGACGCGTCCTCGCGGACCTTGCCGCCCGGCGCCGAGGCGACGAAGAGCAGATCTCCGCCGTACGGATCGGGCTGGTGCGCCCGCATGATCAGCACGTTGCCGACGAAGGTCTCGATCATCCGCAGCAGCTGATCGTCCGGAAGATCGGCGATCGACGGGTTCTCGCCGCGCAGGAAGGTCAGGTAGGCGTCGACCGGCACGTCGTCGCCCTCGTGGGTGAACCCGGTCGCGCGCATCTGGTCGGCAATCACCTGCTGCCGGGTCGGCGGCACGGCGCCCGGTGGTTGCGGGTGCGCGTCCACCACGGCCAGCAGGTCGACCTCGGCGCCCGAGCGTTCCAGCAGCACCGCGACGGCCTGCGCCACGTGGCCGCCGAAGGACCAGCCCAGCAGCCGGTACGGGCCCTCCGGCCGCACCTCGCGGATCAGCCGCACGTAGCGTTCGGCCATCTCCCGCAGGGTGTCCGGCCGGTCGTCGCCGGTGAGGCCCTCGGCCTGCAGGGCGTAGACCGGCTGCTCCGGACTGAGGTGGCTGAGCAGCCCGGCGTAACACCAGCCGGCCCCGGAAGCCGGATGCACGCAGAATAGCGGTGGCTCGCCGCCCCGGGCCCGCAGCGGCAGCAGCGGCCCGAACGCCGGCCCACCGGCGTCGCCGGAGCCGAGCCGCGCGGCCAGAGCGGCCGGGGTCGGCGCCTCGAACAGCGTCCGGACGCCGATCTCGGCGCCGAGTACCGCCCGGATCCGGGCCACCAGGCCGGCCGCGAGCATCGAATGTCCGCCGACGGCGAAGAAATCGTCGTCCACGCCGACCGCCGGCACCCTGAGCACCTCGGCGAACAGGCCGCAGAGCAGCTCCTCCTGCGGGGTTCGCGGCGCCCGGCCGACCCGGGCGGTGTGAACCGGGGCCGGCAACGCACGCCGGTCCAGTTTGCCGGTGCCGGTCAGCGGCAGCGCGGCCAGCGGCACGACGGCGGACGGGATCATGTAGTCCGGCAGCCGCCGGGCCAGCGCAGCACACAGGGCGACCGAATCCGGCTCGTCACCCACCACGTAGGCGACGATCCGCCGGTCACCAGGCACGTCCTCGCGGACCAGCACCGCGGCCCGGCTCACCCCGGCCTGCTCGGTGAGGGCCTGCTCCACCTCGCCCAGCTCCACCCGGAAGCCGCGGATCTTGACCTGATCGTCGGCCCGGCCGAGGAAGACCAGATCACCGCCACCGGTCCACATCGCCAGGTCACCGGTCCGGTACATCCGCTCCCCCGGCGTACCGGACGGGTCAGCGACGAAACGCTGGGCGGTCAGCCCCGGATGGGCGTGGTAGCCCCGGGCCAGGCCGGCACCGGCGATGTAGAGCTCGCCGGGAACACCGGGCGCGACCGGGCGCAGCCGCTCGTCGAGCAGCCGCAGGTGGGCGTTGTCGACGGCACGGCCGATCCCGGCCGTCTCCGGCCAGCCGGCCACCGCGGCGGGCAGGGTGGTGGCGGTGACCACGTGGGTCTCGGCCGGCCCGTAATGGTTGTGCAGTCGGGCGTGCGGGTGGTCGGCGAAGAACCGGCGTACGTGCGGGCGCAGTGTCAGCGCCTCCCCGGCCTGGGCGACCGCGGTCAGTGCGGGCAGCCGGATCCCCTCCTGACCGGCCGCATCGAGGACGGCGTCGATCACGAGGTTCGGCGCCAGCAGGTGCTCGATCCCGGTGGCGGCGAGCCAGGCGGCCAGCCGTGGCGGGTCGCTGCGGATGTCGGCCGGGCACGGGACCAGGGTGTAGCCGTGCAGCAGGGCGCCCAGCAACTCCTGCACCGAGACGTCGAACCCGACCGCGGAGAACTGGGCGATCCGGCGGGTGCCGGTGGCCGGCAACGCGCGCTCGTGCCAGGCGAGCAGGCTGCGCATCGCCAGCTGGGTCATCACCACGCCCTTGGGGCGGCCGGTGGAACCGGAGGTGTAGATGACGTAGGCCGGATGCAGTGGACCGGCGACCGGCCAGACGTCCGGTTCCGGCGCGCCGCCGGGCGCGGTCACGTCGACGACCGGGCCGTCCCAGTCGAAGCCGCCCGCGCAGACCAGCACGGCCGGGGCCGTGTCGGCGAGCATCAGCGCGATCCGCCCGGCCGGCAGGGCCAGATCGACCGGCAGGTACGCAGCGCCGCACTTGAGGACCGCGACCAGGGCCACGGCCAGGTCAGCGGAGCGGGGCAGGGCCACCGCCACGTACCGCTCCGGGCCGGCGCCCTCGGCCAGCAGCCGCCGGGCCAGCCGGGTCGCCCAAGCGTCCAGCTCCCGGTAGGTGACCGGGACGTCGCCATCCAGCACCGCGACCGCGTCCGGGGTGCTCGCCACCACGGCGGCGAACCGGTCGGCCAGGCCCGCGCCGTCGTCCGGGAACACCGCGCCGACGCCGAAACCGGCCGGCACGGCGCCGAGGCTCAGCTCGGCCACCGGCTGGTCCGGGCTCTGCAGGACGGTCGCGAGCAGCTCGGTGAGCCGGACGGTTAGGCGCTCGGCGGTGTCCCGGTCGAACGCGTCCACGCCGAAGAGCAGGCGACCGGAGACCCCGGCCGGTGCGCCGGCTTCGTCCCGGCGGGCGTACAGGGCGAACGAGAGGTCCATCCGGGTCATGCCGGTCTCCGGCCGCTCCTCGGCCAGCCGTACGCCACCGGCCTCGGACACCGCGCGTACGCCCAGGCTCTGGTCCTGCCAGAGCAGCTCCACCTGGAACAGCGGGTGCCGGGCCATCGACCGGGCCGGGTTGACCACCTCGACCAGTCGCTCGAACGGCAGCTCCTGGTGTTCGAAGGCGGCCAGGTCGCTCTCCCGGACCCGGCGGACCACCTCGGCGAAAGTGGGTTCACCGGACAGGTCGGTGCGCAGCACCAGGGTGTTGACGAAGAAGCCGACCAGCCGGTCCAGCGCGTCGTCGGTACGCCCGGCGACCGGCGTGCCGATCGGGACGTCGTCGCCGGCGCCGAGCCGGTGCAGCAGCACCGCGAGCGCGGCCTGCACCACCATGAACGGAGTGGCGTGCCGGGCGGCGGCGAACGCGGCCAGGCCGGCGTGCACGTCGGCGCCGAGCTCGAACCGGACGGTCTCCCCACGGTTGGTCGGCTGGGCCGGTCGGGGCCGGCGGCCGGGCAGCGCCACCTCGTCGGGCAGCCCGGCCAGGGCGTCCTGCCAATACGCGAGTTGCGCGCTGATCAGGCTGTCCGGGTCGTCCTCGGAGCCGAGCAGGGCGCGCTGCCACAGGGTGTAGTCGGCGTACTGGACCCGCAGCGGCGCCCAGTCCGGCGCCGAGCCGCTACGCCGGGCGTCGTAGGCGGCCATCAGGTCCCGGCCCAGCACCGGCAGCGACCAGCCGTCGGCCGCGATGTGGTGCAGCACCAGCAGCACCACGTGCTCGTCCCCGCCGGGCTCGAAGAGCCAGGCCCGGATCGGGATCTCGGCGGACAGGTCGAAGGCGTACCGGGCGGCCTCGGACAGGTCGTCGCCGGCGACCACGGTCAGCTCCGGCCGGGCTTCCGGCAGAACCACCTGGTACGCGCCGTCGTCGTCGGTCGCGACCACGGTGCGCAGCGCCTCGTGGCGGGCGACCACGTCGGCCAGCGCGTCCCGCAGGGCGTCCACGTCGAGCGCGCCGGTCAGCCGCAAAGCGGTCGGGATGTTGTACGTCGGGTTCGGCCCGTCCAGCTCGTGCAGGAACCACAGCCGCTGCTGGGCGTAGGAGAGCGGCACCCGGGCCGGACGCGCTCCGGCGACCAGCGGGGTGCGGCTCCGCCCGGCGCCGTCCAGCCTGGCGCCGAGCCGGGCCGGCGTCGGGTGATCGAAGAGGTCGCGGATGCCCACCTCCGCGCCGAGCACGCCGCGGATCCGGCTGACCAGCGTGGTGGCCAGCAGGGAGTGGCCGCCGCAGCCGAAGAAGTCGTCGTCCAGGTGGACCACCGGCCGGTGCAGCAGCTCGGCGAAGAGGCCGCAGAGGATCTCCTCCCGCGGGGTGCGCGGCTCGCGGCCGGCGTCGTCGAGCCGGTACTCCGGCACCGGCAGTCCACGCTTGTCGACCTTGCCGTTGGGGGTGAGCGGGATCTTCGGCAGCGGCACGAGCATCGACGGGAACATGTAGTCGGGCAGGGCCAGGGCGGCGTGCGCGCGGACCGCGGCCAGGTCGATCCCGGGCTCGGCGGCCAGGTAGGCGACGAGCCGCCGGTCCCCGGGCCGGTCCTCGCGGATCAGCACGACCGCCCGCGCCACCTCGGGGTGGCCGGCCAGCACGGTCTCGATCTCGCCGAGCTCGATCCGGAAGCCGCGCAGCTTCACCTGGTCGTCGACCCGGCCCAGGTAGTCCAAGGCGCCGTCGGCACGCCGGCGGACCAGGTCGCCGGTGCGGTACATCCGCTGTCCCGGCCCGGCGAACGGGTCGGCGACGAAGCGTTGCGTGGTCAGGCCGGGCCGGCCGTGGTAGCCGCGGGCCACGCCGGCGCCGCCGACGTAGAGTTCGCCGGGCACTCCGGCCGGGACCGGGCGCAGGCCCGCGTCGAGCACGTACGCGGTGGTGTTGGCGACCGCCGGGCCGATGTCCGGCACGGTCTCCCCGTCGACCCAGGCCATCGTCGAATAGATGGCGGCCTCGGTCGGGCCGTAGCCGTTCGACAGCGACTCCGCGGTGGCCATCACGGTGGCGGCCAGGTCGATCGCCAGGGCTTCGCCACCGACCAGCAGGCGCAGACCGGCGAACGCCTCCGGGTCCTGTTCGGCCAGGGCCCGGAACAGGCTGGGCGTGGCCTGCACCATCAGGGTGCCGGCACGAGCCCGCTCGGCTCGCATCCGGGCGCCCAGGGCGATCTGGTCGCGGACCACGTCCACCGGGGCGATCACCAGCGTCGCGCCGGTGATCATCGGCAGGAAGAACTCGAGGCTGGCGATGTCGAAGCCGATCGTGGTGACGGCCAGCAGGCGGTCGCCGTGGGTGAGGCCGAACCGGCTCCGCACGGCGACGAGGGTGTTCTGGAAACCACCGCGGGTCACCACCACGCCCTTGGGACGGCCGGTCGATCCCGAGGTGTAGATCATGTAGCCGGCCGCGGTGGCCGGGGCGGCGACCCGTACCGGCTCGGATTGTCCCTGGGCCAGGTCGATCTCGTCCAGGAACAGCCGGCCGACCGCGGTGCCGGCGTCCGGGTCGGTGCCGTGGGTGGTGAGCAGCAGCGCCGGGGCCGCGTCGGTGAGCATGTAGTCGATCCGGTCGGCCGGATACGCCGGGTCGATCGGCACGTACGCGGCGCCGGCCTTCACGATCGCCAGGAGCGCGACCGCGAGGACGGCAGTGCGGGGCAACGTGACCGCGACGAACGACTCGGTCGTCACCCCGCGCGCCACCAGCAGCGCGGCGAGCCGGTCGGACCGGGCGTCGAGCTCGGCGTAGGTCAGCGGGCCGCCGTCACCATCCACGGCGACGGCGTCCGGCACGGCCGCCGCGGTGCTCGCCGCCCAGTCCGCCAGCCCGTCCGGGGGCACCGGCAAGTGCTCCCCGGCCCGGGTGAGTGCGCGCTCTTCGGTGGGGGTGGCGAGCGCGAACCGGCTCACCGGGCGGTCCGGGGCGGCGGTGACCGCCGTGAGCACCCGGACGAACCAGTCGGCCAGGCGGGTGGCCGTGGCCGTGTCGAACAGGTCGGTGCTGTACTCCAGGTGACCGGCCAGGCCGGCCGGGGTGTGCCCGGCCGGACGGGGCTTCTCGGCCAGCGAGAATCGCAGGTCGACCATGACCGAGCCGGTGGCGACCGGCTCCGCGGCGACGGTCAGGCCGGGCAGCTCCCGTACGCCGCCCATCTTCTCCACCTGATCGACGGTGTTGAGCGCGAGCATGGTCTGGAACAGCGGATGCCGGACCATCGAGCGGGGCGGGTTGAGCACCTCGACGAGCCGCTCGAACGGCACGTCCTGGTGGGCGAAGGCGGCCAGGTCGGTCTCCCGCACCCGGCCCAGCAGCTCGGTGAAGCTCGGATCGCCGGACAGGTCGGTCCGCAGCACCAGGGTGTTGACGAAGAAGCCGACCAGCCGGTCCAGCACGTCGTCGGTACGCCCGGCGACCGGCGTGCCGATCGGGACGTCGTCGCCGGCGCCGAGCCGGTGCAGCAGCACCGCGAGCGCGGCCTGCACCACCATGAAGACGCTGACCCGGGCCTGCGCCGCGAGTTCGACGATCCGCTGGTGGGCTGCGGCCGGGATCTCCAGCGGCACCTGGCCCCCGCGGTAGCTGGCGGTCACCGGGCGGGACCGGTCGGCCGGCAGGGTCAGCTCGTCCGGCAGCCCGGCCAGCGCCTCGGTCCAGTAGGCGATCTGACGGGCCAGCGCACTGTCCGGGTCGGACTCGTCGCCGAGCTCCGCGCGCTGCCAGAGGGTGTAGTCGGCGTACTGCACCGGCAGGGGCGCCCAGTCCGGCACCCCGCCGGCGGTGCGGGCGGCGTACGCCTCAGTGAGCTCGCCCATCAGCAGCGGGATGGACCAGCCGCCGTCGGCGGCGATGTGGTGCGCGACCACCAGCAGGATGCGCTCGTTGCCACCGGGCTCGAACAGCCAGGCCCGGATCGGGATCTCGGCCGACAGGTCGAACGGCCGCCGGATCGCGGACGCCAGATCGTCCCCGTCGACCACGGTCAGCACCGGCCGGGCATCCGGCCGCACCACTTGGTACGCACCGTCACCGTCCTCGGCGAAGACGGTCCGCAGCACCTCGTGCCGAGCGACGACGTCGGCCAACGCGTCGGCCAGAACGGCCGGGTCGACGTCACCGATGAGCCGGAGCGCGGCCGGCACGTGGTACGCGGGGTTCGGCCCTTCCATCTGGTGCAGGATCCACAGCCGTTGCTGGGCGAAGGAGAGTGGCAGGCGCTCGGGCCGGGGTACCGCGGTGAGGGATCGCCTCCCACGCCCAGCCCGTTCCATCGCCGCCGAGATCCCGGCGACGGTGGGCGCCTCGAACAGGACGCTGATCGGCAGATCGATGCCGAACACCGTCCGGATGCGGCCCATCAGGCTCATGGCCATCAGGGAATGCCCGCCCGAGCCGAAGAAGTCGTCGTCCACGCCCACCGACGGGCGACGCAGCACTTCGGCGAAGAGCCCGCAGAGGATCTCCTCCTGCGGAGTACGCGCGGCCCGGGCGGGGCTCGCGTTCGCGAACACGGGGGCCGGCAGGGCCTTCCGGTCGAGCTTGCCGTTCGGGGTCCGGGGGAACTCCGGCACGGTGACGAACGCCGAGGGCACCATGTAGTCGGGCAGGAGCCCGGTCAGGTGCCCGCGCACCGCCGCCAGGTCGGTCGACGGGTCGTTGACGTAGGCGACCAGGCGGGGCTCACCACCGGCGTCGGCCCGGACCGCGACTGCGGCCCGGCGCACCCCCGGCGCGGCCGCGAGCACGGCTTCGATCTCGCCGAGCTCGATCCGGAATCCGCGGATTTTGACCTGGTCGTCGACCCGGGACAAGAACTCCAATCCTTCCGGCGTACGGCGGACCAGGTCCCCGGTGCGGTACATCCGCTCGCCGGGCCGGCCGTACGGGCAGGCGACGAACCGCCCGGCGGTGAGCCCGGCGCGGCCGTGGTAGCCGCGGGCCAGCCCGTCACCACCGAGGTACAGCTCGCCGGGGACACCGGTCGGCACCGGGCGCAGGCCGGCGTCGAGTACGAGCACGTCGGTGTTCCGGATCGCCGTTCCGATTCGCACGGCACGGCCGGCGGTGACGTCGCCGACCGTCGACCAGACGGTGGTCTCGGTCGGGCCGTACATGTTGTGTACCGCCGCGGCCGGGCCGAACGCCTCGATCAAGTCGGGTGGCAGCGGTTCGCCGCCGACTAGGACCCGGACGCCGGCCACCGCGTCGGGCTCGTCGCTCACCAGCGCCCGCCACAGCGTGGGCGTGGCCTGCATGACCGACGCGGTGCGCAGCAGGGCGGCTATGCGGGCGGTGTCCCGGACCGTCTCCCGCGGCGCGATCACCACGGTCGCGCCGGTTGTCAGGGGCAGGAACAGTTCCAGGCCGGCGATGTCGAAGCCGACGGTGGTGACGGCCAGCAGACGCTCGCCGGGGTCGAGGCCGATCCGCTCGCGCATGGCGGCCAGGAAGTTGTCGAACGCGGACCGGGGGATGACGACGCCCTTGGGGCGGCCGGTGGAACCGGAGGTGTAGATGGTGTACGCCGCCGCGGTTCCCGGCACTGGAAGCGCCGGCAGTGACGTCTCACCCGGGGCGAACGTGTCCAGCAACAGCCGTTCGGCGTCGCTCGGCAGCAGCGCCGAGGTGGCCGTGTCGGTGATGGCCAGCACCGGCGCGCAGTCCTCGATCAGGTAGGCGACCCGGTCGGCCGGGTACTCGATGTCGACCGGCAGGTAGGCGGCGCCGCAGCGGAGCACCGCCAGCAGCGCCACCAGCAGGTCGACCGAGCGGGGCAGCGCCACCGCGACGAACCGGTCGGGGCCGGCGCCGCGGCCGGCCAGTTCGGCGGCGAGCAGGCCGGCCCGCTCGTCCAGCTCGCGATAGCTGAGCCGGATCGGACCGCACTCCACCGCGACCACGTCCGGCGCGGCGGCCAGCCACCGGTCGAAGGCGGCGGCAAGGGATGCCGCGGGCTCGTCGGCGCGGTTGCCCCCGAAGTCGGCCCGCTCGTCGTCGAGCAGCACGTCGACCGCGGACACCCGGATGTCCGGCGTGGTGGCGAACGCGGTCAGCACCCGGGTGAGGCGGGTCGCGAGCCGCTCGGCGGTGCCTTCGTCGAACAGGTCGGCCGACGCGGTGAGCGAGCCGCAGAGACCGGCCCCGCCGGGTTGCTCCTCCACACTTACCGACAGGTCGAACCGGGCCGTGCCGGCCTCGGCCGGCTCCACCCGCACGGTCAGCCCGCGCAGCGCGGCGACGCTTTCCCGGGCGGCCCGCTCGTCCAGCGTGTTCCAGGTCAGCAGGGTCTGGAAAAGTGGGTTGCGGGACCGGGATCGGGCTGGGTTGAGCGCCTCGACCAGCCGCTCGAACGGCAGGTCCTGGTGATCCTGTGCGGTCATCACCAGCTCGGCGGTACGACCGACCAGCTCCTCGACGGCAGGGTCGCCGCTGAGGTCGTTGCGCAGCACCAGCGTGTTGACGAAGAGCCCGACCAGCTCGTGCAACGCCTCGTCAGGGCGACCGGCGACCGGCGTGCCGATCGGCAGGTCGTCGCCGGCTCCCAGCCGATGCAGCAGGGTAGCCAGGGCCGCCTGCACCACCGCGAAGACGGTGGTGCGCTGCCGCTTGGCCAGCGCGGTTAGGCCGGCACGCACCTCGGCCGGGACGGTGAACGGCACGGAGTGACCCCGGTGCCCGGCCACCGGCGGACGCGGCCGGTCGACCGGGAGTTGGAGCTCCTCCGGCAGCCCGGCCAGAGTGCTCGTCCAGTGGGTGAGCTGACGGGCGGCCAGACTGGCCGGGTCCGTCTCCTCGCCGAGCAGCTCACGCTGCCAGAGCGCGTAGTCGGCGTACTGCACCGGTAGTTCCGGCTGCTCCGGCGCACGTCCCTCGGCCCGGGCGGCGTACGCCGTCATCAGGTCGCGCACCAGCAGCGAGCGGGACCAGCCGTCCGCGACGATGTGGTGCACCAGCAACAGGAGGACGTGCTCGTCGCCGCCGAGGTCGAAGAGGCTGGCCCGCAGTTGCGGCACGTCCCGCAGGTCGAAGGCGTGGCGCTGGGCCTCCGCCAGCCGCGCCGGCAGCTCCGCGGGAGTCACCCGAACCGTCTCCAGGCCGGGCCGGTGATCCGCTCCGAGGATGATCTGCTGCTCCCCGTCGAAGACCGTGCGCAGGCTCTCGTGCCGCAGCACCAGGTCATGCAGTGCGGCGTGCAGGGCCGGCCCGTCGAGTCGGCCGGTGATCCGCAGTGCGGTGGCGATGTTCCAGGTGGCGGTCGGGCCCTCGAGCTCGTGGAGAAACCAGAGCCGCTGCTGGGCGTATGACAACGGGATCATCGGGTGGTCCTCCTGCGCAGGGCCGGGCGGGCCGGGGCCGCGGCCGGGGAGTCGCCGGCCGCGGCGAGGCGGCCGGCGAGGTCGGCGACGGTCGGGCATTCGAAGAGGGTGCGGACGGTCAGGTCGGCGCCGAGGACGGTCCGGATGCGGGCGATGGCCTTCATGGCCAGCACCGAGTGACCGCCGAACTCGAAGAAGTCGTCGTCGATCGAGACCCGGGGTAGTCCGAGCACGTCGGCGAAGACGCAACAGAGGTTCTCCTCGCGCGGGTCGCGCGGCGGCCGTCCGGTCGGTCCGGTGTCGTACCGGGGTGCCGGGAGCGCCCGGCGGTCCACCTTGCCGTTCGGGGTGAGCGGAACGGCGTCCATCGTCACGATCACCCGCGGCATCATGTAGTCGGGCAGTGTCTGCCCGGCGTGCCGGCGCAGCTCCGCCGAGTCCAGGGCGAAGCCGGGCTCGGCGACGACGTATCCGGCCAGCCGCCGGTCCCCGGGCTGGTCCTCGCGGACGATGACCACCGCGCGGGCCACCCCGGGGTGCTGCTGGAGCACCGTCTCGATCTCGCCGAGCTCGATCCGGAAGCCGCGCAGCTTGACCTGCGCGTCGACCCGGCCGAGGTAGTCGAGACGGCCGTCAGGCCGCCAGCGGACCAGGTCACCGGTGCGGTACATCCGCTCGCCGGGCCCGCCGAATGGATCGGCGACGAACCGTTCCGCGGTCAGCGCCGGACGGCCGTGGTAGCCGAGGGCCAGCCCGGCACCCCCGATCCAGAGCTCGCCGGGCACACCGGCCGGGGTCCGGCGCAGCCCCGGGTCGAGCACGTGCAGTGTGGTGGCGCGGACCGGTCCGCCGATGTGCGGGCTGCCGTCGACCACGGATGCGGTCGACCAGACCGTGGTCTCGGTGGGTCCGTACATGTTGAGGACCTGCGCGGCCCGCGCGGTCAGAGCGGTGGCCAGCGCCGGCGGCAGGGCCTCCCCGCCGACCAGGACGCGCAGCCCGTCGATCGCCGCCGGGTCCTCGTCGAGCAGCGCCTGCCACAGGCTCGGCGTGGCCTGCATCAGCAGGTCACCGACGGCGGAGCGGTGGGCGTGCACGAGCGCGGCCAGCCGCGCCGGGTCTCCGACGACGTCGCGTGCGGCCAGCACCACCGTCGCGCCGACGGTCAGCGGCAGGAAGATCTCCAGCACCGAGATGTCGAACCCGACCGTGGTGACCGCGACCAGGCGATCGCCGGCGCTGAGGTCGCACCGCTGCTCCATCGCGGCCAGGAAGTTGTCCATGGCGGCGCGCGGGACGACCACGCCCTTGGGCCGGCCGGTCGAGCCGGAGGTGTAGATCGTGTAGGCCGGCGCCATGCCCGGCACCGTCTCGTCCGGGATCCGGTCGGGCCCGGTGACGTCGCCGATCAGCAGCACCGGCACACCGGCGTCCACGGCGGTGTCGGTCACCAGCACCGACGGGGCGGCGTCGGTGAGCATCCAGGCCACCCGCTCGGCCGGGAAGTCCCGGTCGACCGGCAGGTACTGGGCGCCCCGGCGCAGCACCGCCAGCAGGGCGGCGACCAGGTCGGCGTCGCGCGGCAGGGCCACCGCCACGGTCGATCCGGGGGTCACGCCCCGGGCGGCCAGGGCGGCGGCGATCGCGGCGGCCCGGCGGTCCAGCTCGGCGTAGGTGACGAAGACGCCTCCGGCGTCCACGGCGACCGCGTCCGGCGTACGCGCGACCGCCGCCGCGAACCTGTCGAGCAGCTCCGGGGTCGTCCCCGCAGGCTCGCCGGTACCGGCGACGACCAGCTCGGCGACCTCGGCCGGGGTGGTGAGCGGGAATCGGCTCACCGGGGCGTCCGGGTCCGTCACGACCGCCTCGACGACGCGCCCGAGCCAGTCGGCCAGCCGTTCGGCGGTGGACCGGTCGAACAGGTCGGTGGCGTACTCCAGGGCGCCGGTCACCCCATCTGGGGAGCCGTCCGCTGCCCGCCGTTCGGCCAGGTTGAGGGTCAGGTCGACCTTGGTGGTCACCGCCGGGGTGGGCAGCGCCCGGGCGACCAGGTCACCGAGCGGCAGTTCCCGGTCGCCCAGGCTCTCGTTGTTGTTCCACATCAACAGGGTCTGGAACAGCGGGTGACGGGCGGTGGACCGGGCCGGGTTGAGCACCTCGACGAGCCGCTCGAACGGCACGTCCTGGTGGGCGAAGGCGGCCAGGTCGGCCTCCCGGACCCGGGCCAACAGCTCGGTGAAGCTCGGATCGCCGGACACGTCGGTCCGCAGCACCAGCGTGTTGATGAACAGGCCGACGAGGTCCTCGACCGCGTCGTCGGTGCGACCGGCGACCGGTGTGCCGATCGGGATGTCGTCGCCGGCGCCGAGCCGGTGCAGCAGCACCGCGAGCGCGGCCTGCACCACCATGAAGACACTGACCTGCGTACGGGCGGCCAGCGCGGCCAGCCGCCGGTGCGCCTCGGCCGGGATCTCCAGCGGCACCTGGCCACCGCGGTAGGAGGCGGTGACCGGACGGGACCGGTCGACCGGCAGGGTCAGCTCGTCCGGCAGGCCGGCCAACGCCCCGGTCCAGTGGCCGAGCTGGCGGCTCAACTCGCCGCCCTCGTCGAGGACCCGCTGCTGCCACAGGGTGTGGTCGGCGTACTGCACCGGCAGCGGCGCCCAGCCGGGCGCGCGGCCGGCGCTGCGGGCGGCGTACGCGACGGCCAGGTCACGCACCAGCACCGGCATCGACCAGCCGTCCCCGGCGATGTGGTGGAGCACAACCACCAGGGCGTACTCGTCGGAACCGAGGTCGAACAGGACCGTACGCAGGGGCGGCTCGGTGGCCAGGTCGAAGCCGAGCCGGGCCTCGGCGGCCACCGCACGCTCCAGCTTGTCCGGCGAGCAGCTGATCACCCGCAGGCCGGGCCGCGACTCCGGCCGTACCACCTGGTAGGCGCCATCGTCGTCCTCGGCGAAGATGGTGCGCAGGCTCTCGTGCCGGCCCGCCACGTCGGCGAACGCCGTGGCCAGCGCGCCGGGGTCCAGGGCGCCGCTGATCCGCAGCGCGGTGGTGAGGTTCCAGGTGGCGCTCGGTCCTTCCATCTGGTGCAGGAACCAGAGACGCTGCTGGGCGAAGGAGAGCGGCAGCCGTTCCGGGCGCTCGGCCGGGGTGACCCCGGCCCGGGCTCCGGCGGCGCCGGCCAGCGCCCGGCTGAGACCGGCCACCGTCGGCGTCTCGAACACCTGCCGAACCGACAGCTCGACGCCGAGCATCGTGCGGATCCGGCTGGTCAGCCGGGTGGCGAGCAGCGAGTGACCACCGGCGGTGAAGAAGTCGTCGTCGATGCTCACCACCGGCACCCGCAGCACCTCGGCGAACAGCCCGCAGAGCAGTTCCTCGCGCGGCGAACGCGACGCCCGGCCCTCGGTCGCCCGGGTGTAGCGCGGCGCGGGCAGCGCCCGGCGGTCGAGTTTGCCGTTGTGGGTCAGGGGCAGCCGGTCCATCGGCACCAGCGCCGACGGGAGCATGAAGTCCGGCAGCGAGGCGGCCAGGTTACGGCGCAGCGCGTCCGCGTCGAAGGTCCAACCCGGCTCCGGTACGACGTAGCCGACCAGCCGCTTGTCGCCGGGCCCCTCCTCGCGGACCACGACGGCGGCCCGCAGGACGCCGGGCGCCCGACTGAGCACGGTCTCGATCTCGCCCAGCTCGATCCGGTAGCCGCGCAGTTTGACCTGGTCGTCGGCGCGGCTGACGTACTCCAGGACGCCGTTGCGCCAGCGGGCGAGGTCGCCGGAGCGGTACATCCGGCGGCCGGGCACACCAAACGGGTCGGGCAGGAAGCGCCCGGCCGTCATGCCGGGCCGGCGCAGGTAGCCGCGGGCCAGGTTGTCGCCGGCGATGTAGAGCTCGCCGGTGACGCCGGGCGGCACCGGCAGCAGCGCGCTGTCGAGCACGTAGACCCGGGTGTTGCTGATCGGGACGCCGATCGGCGGGCTGTCCGGCCACTCCGCCACGTCGGCGGGCAACGTCCACGCGGTGACCACGTGGGTCTCCGCCGGACCGTAGTGGTTGTGCAGCCGGTGACCGGGGTGCGCGGCGTAGAAGTCGCGGACCCCGCGGCGCAGGGTGAGCGCCTCGCCGGCCTGGACCACGCGCCGCAGGTGGCCCAGCCCGGCGTCACCGCGCTCCTCGAAAAGGCCGTCGACGACCAGATTGGGCGCGTAGAGCTCGGCGACACCGTGCCGGTCGAGCCACCGCGCCAGCGCACGCGGGTCCCGGCGGACGTCCTCCGGGCAGACCGCGAGGGTACGGCCGTGCAGCAGCGCGGAGAGGAACTCCTGCACCGAGACGTCGAAGCTGACCGCGGTGAACTGGGCGACCACCGCGCCGTCGGGGCTCGGCATCGCCTGTTCGTGCCAGGCCATCAGGTTGGTCATCGCCCGCCCCGGCATCACGATGCCCTTGGGGCGGCCGGTGGATCCGGAGCTGAAGATGACGTACGCGGGATGGTCCGGCCGGATGTCCGGCGCGGGACCAAAGCTCCGCTCCGGCAGCGTGGCCGTGTCGAGCAGGAGCCGCGGCGTGTCCGCCGGCAGCAGCGTCCCGGGGATCGCCGCAGTGCTGATCACCAGCGCCGGGCGGGCGTCGGCCAGCATCGCCTGGATCCGCTCGGCCGGATACTCCAGGTCGAACGGAACGTAGGCCGCGCCGGTCTTGAGGACGGCGACCACCGCGACCGCCAGGTCAGCGCCGCGCGGCAGGGCCACCGCGACGAACTCCTCGGGGGCGGCGCCACGGCGGGCCAGCTCGGCGGCGAGCCGGTCGGCGGCGGCGTCCAGTGCGGCGTAGGTGAGCTCCCGGCCGTCCTCGACGATCGCCACGGCTTCCGGCGTACGGGCGACCTGAGCGCTGAACTGCTCGGCCAGCGACGCGTCGGTGCGCGACGCCGTCGTCGCGTCGTTGATCCGGTCCAGGGCGGCCCGCTCGGTGTCGTCGACGATGTCGATGCGGTGCACCGGCCGGTCCGGCGCGGCGGTGACCGCGGTGAGTACCCGGACGAAACGGTCGGCGATCCGCGCGGCGGTGGCGGTGTCGAACATGTCGGTGCTGAACTCCAGCCGCCCGGCGAGCCCGGCCGCCGCCCCGCGTTCTCCGCGCCGGTCCTGGATCGCGAGCAGCAGGTCGAACGTCGCCACGTCGGTGCCCAGCTCGAGCTGGCCGACCGACAGGCCGGGCAGGCTGAGGGTGTCGGCGGCGCCGGCCTGCGACCGCGCGGTGTTCCAGGTGATCATGGTCTGGAACAGCGGGTGCCGGGCCATCGACCGACCCGGGTTCAGCTCCTCGACGAGCCGCTCGAACGGCACGTCCTGGTGGCTGTAGGCGTCCAGCGCGGTGGCCCTGGTCCGGGCGATTACCTCGGCGAACGTCGGGTCGCCGGACAGGTCCGTACGCAGGACCAGGGTGTTGACGAAGAACCCGATCAGACCTTCCAGCGCGGCGTCGGTGCGGCCCGCGGTGGGTGTGCCGAGCGGAATGTCCTCACCCGCGCCGAGCCGGGACAGCAGCACCGCCAGCGCCGCCTGCACCACCATGAACGTGCTGGTGCGGTGCTCGCGGGCCAGGTCGTCGAGGCGGGCGTGCAGAGCGGCGGGCACGGTGAACGCGACGGTCGCGCCGCGGTGGGTGGCGGTCAGCGGCCGGCCGCGGTCCACCGGCAGGGACAGTTCCTCGGGCAGCCCCGCCAGCTTGGTTCGCCAGTAGTCGAGCTGCCGAGCCATCTCGCTGCCGGTGTCCTCGGCCTCCCCGAGCACGTCACGCTGCCACAGGGTGTAGTCGGCGTACTGGACCGGCAGGGCGGCCCAGGCGGGCGGGGCGCCGGCCGTACGGGCGGTGTAGGCGACCGTCAGGTCCTTGATCAACAACGGCATCGACCACCCGCCGTCACCGGCGATGTGGTGCATGACCAGCAGCAGCACGTGCTCGTCGGCGGCGACGCGGAACAGGTGGGCCCGCAGCGGGATCTCGGCGCCCAGGTCGAAGCCGACCCGGGCCGCGCGGGTCAGTGCCGCGTCCAGGTCGTCCGGGGCCACGGTCCGCGACGACAGGCGGAACTCGGCCGGGGGCAGGATCCGCTGGTGGACGCCCTCGGTGTCCTCCTCGAAGAGGGTGCGCAGCGTCTCGTGCCGGGCCACCACGTCGCCGAGGGCCGCGGCCAGCACGGCGTCGTCGAGGTCGCCGGTGAGCCTCAGCGCGGCCGGCACGTTGTAGGTGGCGCTCGGTCCCTCCAATTGATTGAGGAACCAGAGCCGCTGCTGGGCGTAGGAGACCGGCAGCCGCCGCGGCCGGTCGCCGGCGATCAGCGGGGGCCGGGCGGTGCCGTTCGTGGTGAGCAGCGCGGCCAGCCCGGCCACGGTCGGCGTCTCGAACAGCGCGCTGATCGGGATGTCCTGGTCGAAGACCGCCCGGACCCGGCTGAGCAGGCGCATCGCGGCCAGCGAGTGGCCGCCGGAGGCGAAGAAGTCCTCGTCGATGAAGACCTGCGGGCGGTTCAGGATCTCGGCGAACAGCCCGCAGAGGATGTCCTCCTGCGGCGAGCGCGGCATCCGGCCGGCCGCGTCGGTCACGACCTCGGCCGGCTCCGGCAGCGCAGCCCGGTCGATCTTGCCGTTGGCGGTCAGCGGCAGCTCGTCGAGCAGGACGAACACCGACGGCACCATGTAGTCCGGCACCGCGGTGGCCAGATGTTTGCGCAGGACGCCGACGTCCACCGCGCCACGGGTCACGGCGTAACCGATCAGGCGGCTCTCGCCGCGCGAGTCGGGCCGCACCGCGGCGACCGCGGCGGTCACGTCCGGGTGCCCGGCCAGGACGGCTTCGATCTCGCCCAGCTCGATCCGGAAGCCGCGCAGCTTCACCTGGCTGTCCACGCGGGTGAAGAACTCCAGCTCGCCGGCGGCGGTCCAGCGGACCAGGTCGCCGGTGCGGTACATCCGCTCGCCCGGCTCGCCGTACGGATCGGCGACGAACCGCTGCGCGGTCAGCCCGGCCCGCCGCAGGTAGCCGCGGGCCACGCCGAAGCCGGCGATGTACAGTTCGCCGGCCACGCCCACCGGCACCGGTCGCAGCGCGTCGTCCAGCACGTAGACGCGGGTGTTGGCGATCGGGGCGCCGATGGTCGGCGGCGCGCCGGTGACCGCCGCGGCGGTCGACCACACGGTGGTCTCGGTCGGGCCGTACACGTTGGTGACCGAGGCGGCGTGCCCGGCCAGGGTGGCCGCCAGGGCCGGCGGCAGCGCCTCGCCACCGACCAGGACGTCCACGCCGCCGAGGACCTCCGGCTGCTCGGCGGTAAGCACCTGCCACAGCGTCGGGGTGGCCTGCATGGCGGTGATCCGGTCACCGGCCAGCAGGTCGCGCAGGGCGGCCGGGTCGCGCACCGTGTCCCGTTCCGCGACCACCACTGTCGCGCCGGCGAACAGCGGCAGGTAAAGCTCCAGGCCGGCGATGTCGAAGCCGACCGTGGTCACCGCCAGCAGCCGGTCGCCCTCGGTCAGGCCGAGCCGGTCGCGCATGGCGAGCAGGAAGTTGTCCAGCGCGCCCCGGGAGACGACCACGCCCTTGGGCACCCCGGTGGAGCCGGAGGTGTAGATGACGTAGGCGGCCGTGCTGTCCGGGACCATCCGGCGGCTGAACTCCCGGGCCGGCTCGGCGACGTCCAGCAGGACCGGCGCCGCCGGGGTCGCCGGCAGGCCGAGCAGCAGGGCAGTGGACGTTAGCAGGGCGACCGGCGCGGCGTCGGCGAGCATCAACCGGATCCGCTCGGCCGGGTACTCGGTGTCGATCGGCAGGTACGCGGCCCCGGTGCGCTGCACCGCGAGCAGCGCCACGACCAGGTCGGCGGAGCGCGGCAGGGCCACCGCGACGAACGTCTCCGGCGCCGCGCCACGGGCGGCGAGACGGCCGGCGAGGGCGTCGGCGCGGGCGTCCAGCTCGGCGTAGGTCAGCCGCACACCGGCGCACTCGACGGCGATCGCGTCCGGCTGGTCGGCGGCGAACCGGTCGATGCGGTCGAGCAGGGAGCCGCCGGTCAGCTCGGCGCCGGTGTCGTTCCAGTCGTCGAGCAGCAGCCGGCGCTCGACGGCGGTCAGCACGTCGGCGGCGCCGGCCCGCAACGCCGGGTCGGCGGCGAACTGCGCGAGCAGGGCGGCGAACCGGTCGGCGAGCTGTTCCACGGTGGCCCGGTCGAACAGGTCGGCGGAGAACTCGATGATGCCGGTCAGCCCGTCGGCGCCGGGCTGCTCGGCCAGGTTGACTGCGAGGTCGAACTTGGCCACGCCGCCGTCCACGCCGTGGCTGCGGATGCGCAGGTCGCCGAGGGAGGCGAGCGCCTCGGTCCTACCGCCCTGATCGTTGTTGTTGAACGAGAGCAGCACCTGGAACAGCGGCGACCGGGAACGGGACCGGACCGGGTTGAGCACCTCGACGAGCCGCTCGAACGGCACGTCCTGGTGGGCGAAGGCGGCCAGGTCGGTCTCCCGGACCCGGGCCAGCAGCTCGGTGAAGGTCGGGTCGCCGGACACGTCGGTCCGCAGCACCAGCGTGTTGACGAAGAGGCCGACGAGCTCCTCGAGGGAGTCGTCCGGTCGGCCGGCGACCGGGACGCCGATCGGGATGTCGTGGCCGGAACCGAGGCGGGACAACAGCACGGCCAGGGCCGCCTGTATCGCCATGAAGACGGTCACCTGCTGGTCGCGGGCCAGCTCACGCAGCGCGCGGTGCACCCCGGCCGGGACATGCAGGGGCACCGTGCCACCCCGGTAGGAGGCGACCGCGGGCCGGGGACGGTCGACCGGCAGCGGCAACTCCTCCGGCAGCCCGGTCAGGTGACTCGTCCAGTAACCGAGCTGGCGGACCACCGGCGAGTCCGGGTCGTCCTCGGAGCCGAGCAGCTCACGCTGCCAGAGGGCGAAGTCGGCGTACTGGACCGGCAGCGGCGTCCAGGTGGGAGGGGCTCCACCGGCCCGGGCGGTGTAGGCACGGGTCAGGTCACGGGAGAGCAGCGGCGTGGACCAGCCGTCCCCGGCGATGTGGTGCAGCAGCACGAACAGCACGTGCCGGTCGGCGTCCAGGCGGAACAGCCACAGCTTCAGCGGGTTCTCCCGCGACAGGTCGAAGGCGTAGCGGGAGCACTCGGCGAGCCGCTGCGGCAGGGCCGCCTCGGAGCAGTCGACGACCGGCAGGTCGAACTCCGGCTCGTCCACGATGATCTGGTACGCGCCCTCGGCGTCCTCGGCGAAGACGGTCCGCAGGCTCTCGTGCCGTGCCAGCACGTCCCCGTAGGCGGCACGCAGCGCGGCCACGTCGATCGGGCCGGTCAGCTCCAGCGCCGAGCCGAGGTTGTAGACCGGGCTGGGACCCTCCAGGCGGTGCAGGAACCACAGGCGCTGCTGGGCGAAGGAGAGCGGGAGCCGCTCCGGGCGCGGGCCCGCGGTCAGCGGCGGGCGGGCGGTGCCGGCCGAGCTCAGGGACCGGGCCAGCTTGGCCACCGTCGGATTCTGGAAGAGCTGCCGTACGGACAGCTCCGCGCCCAGGGCGGCCCGGACCCGGCTGACCAGGCGGATGGCGAGCAGGGAGTGCCCGCCGACGGCGAAGAAGTCCTCGTCGACGCCGACCGACGGCCGGCCCAGGACCGCCGCGAACAGGTCGCACAGCAGCTCCTCGCGGGGGTCGCGAGGGCCGCGGGCAGCCGCGGCGCCGTCCGCCCAGTCCGGCGCCGGCAGGGCCGCGCGGTCTACCTTGCCGTGCGCGTTGAGCGGCAGGTCGGCCAGCGGCACGATCGCGGCCGGCACCATGTACTCGGGCAGGGCGGCGGCGAGGTGCTCGCGCAGCGCGGGGATCGCCGGGTCGGTGCCGACGACGTAGAGGACCAGGCGCCGGTCGCCGGACTCCTCGCGGACCACGGCGACGGCGCGGGTCACCGCCGGGTGGGCGGCCGCAGTGGCGGCGATCTCGCCGAGCTCGATCCGAAAACCACGGATCTTGACCTGGTCGTCGGCGCGGCCGACGTACTCCAGCGCGCCGCCGACCCGGCGGCGGACCACATCGCCGGTACGGTACATCCGGGCGCCGGGCGGGCCGAACGGATCGGCCGGGAACCGTTCCGCGGTCAGGCCGGGGCGGCCGAGGTAACCACGGGCCAGCACGACGCCGGCCACGTAGAGCTCCCCGGTGACCCCGTCGGCGACCGGGCGCAGGGCCGAGTCCAGCACGTACGCCCGGGTGTTCCAGAACGGGGTGCCGATCGGCACCGGGCCGTCCGGGAGCGGCTCACCGGCCGGGATGCGGTGCTCCAGGCAGTTCACGGTCGCCTCGGTCGGGCCGTACGCGTTGATGATCTGAACCTCGGGGTGAGCGGCCCGCCAGGCGCGCAGGGCCTCACCGCGCAGCGCCTCACCGCCGAGGATGAGCGTGCCGCTCGGGCTGACCGTCTCCGACATGGTGTCGAGCAGCGGCAGGTGGCTCGGGGTGCCCTTGAGGAAGGTCGGCCGGGGCCCGTCGACCGCGTCCGGCAGCTCGGCGACGTGCACCTGACCACCGGAGACCAGCGGGGACCACAGCCCGGTGACGGTCAGGTCGAAGGCGACCGAGGAGTGCGCCAGCGCGATGCCGGCCGCGTCCGGGTAGACCACCCGGGCCCGGCTCAGGTAGGCGCCGACCGAGCGGTGCTCGACCACGACGCCCTTCGGGCGGCCGGTGGAACCGGAGGTGAAGATGACGTAGACCGGGTCGTGCGGTCGGACCCGCACGGTGAACGGCTCGGACTCATGCTCCCCCAAGGTGACAGTCCGCAGGCCCTCCGGCAGGGCGGTCCCGGCCGTGGTGACCGCGAGAACCGGGTCGGCGTCGCCCAGGATCACCGCGATCCGGTCGGCCGGATAGTCCGGGTCGATCGGCGCATAGGCCCCGCCGGCCTTGGTCACCGCGAGCAGCGCCACCACCAGCTCGACCGAGCGGGGCAGCAGCACCGCGACCAGCCGGCCCGGGCCCACCCCGCGGGAGGCCAGTTCCCGGGCGAGGTGGCTGGCCCGGGCGTCCAGCTGACGGTAGGTCAGGGTCCGGCCGCCGGCTAGCACGGCCGGCGCGTCCGGGGTCCGGCGGACCTGCTCGTCGAAGAGCTGCGGCAGGCTGGCCGGAGCGACCTCGCGGGCGGTGTCGTTCGCTAGGGCGAACTCCCGCTCGGCCGGCGTGAGCAGGCTGATCCGGCCGATCGGCCGGTCCGGGTGCTCGACGAGCGCGTCGAGCACCCACCGGAACCGGTCGACGATCGCCGCGACGGCCGCGTCGTCGAACAGGTCCGGCTGGTGGAACAGCTTGAACCGCAGACAGTCCTGCGGCATGCCGACCAGGCTGAGTGGGAAGTGGTTGGCCGAGTGGCTGCGGGCACCGACGACGCGCAGCTCGTCGTTGTCCGGCGCGGGGGCCGGGGCGTCGTCGAACGGGAAGTTCTCGAACACCACCGAGGTGTCGAAGAGCGCGCCCAGCCCGGCCCGCCGCTGGATCTCGCCCAGGCCGATGTGCTGGTTCGCGACCAGGCGCAGCTGCTGGTCCTGCACCCGGGCGAGCAGGTCGCCGACGGTCTGGCCGGGATCGAGGCGTACCCGCAGCGGAAGGGTGTTGATGAACAGGCCGACCATCGACTCGACGCCGGGCAGCTCAGCCGGACGGCCGTTGACGGTGACCCCGAAAACGACGTCGTCGCGGCCGGTGAGCCCGGCCAGCACCAGCGACCAGGCCGCCTGGACGACCGTGTTGACGGTGACGCCGGAGGACCGGGCCAGCGCGGTGACCGCCCGGGTGCGCTCGGCAGTCAGCCCGAACTCGGTGCGGCCGGGATCCTGCGGGGCGCGGTCAGCCGGCACCGTGATCACCCGGGTGGGCGCGTCCAGCCCGGCGAGCGTCTCGTCCCAGGCGGCGCGGGCCGCGTCCTGGTCCTGGGCGGAGAGCCAGGCCAGGTAGTCCCGGTACGGCGCGACCGGGGGCAGCATGCTCGCGTCGCCGCCGGCGAGGTAGAGGGCGTGGAACTCCTTGAGCAGCGTCGGGAACGACCAGCCGTCCAGAACCGTGTGGTGAATGGTCAGCACCAGGCGGTGGTCCCGCTCGCCGAGCCGGATCAGCAGGAACCGGATCAGCGGCGGCCGACTGATGTCGAACCGGGTGGCCCGGTCCGCGAGAACGGCCTGCCGGGCCTGCTCCTCGGCGTCCGCGCCCGACCCGGCCAGGTCCAGGACGGTGAACGGCACCGTCACCCGCGCCGCGATGAGCTGCGCCCAGTCCCCGTTGCCCCGATGCCGGAACGCCGCCCGCAGATTGGCGTGCCGCCGCACCAGCGCGTCCGCGGCCGCCCGGGCCCGCTCCTCATCGAGCGTCCCGGCCAGGTGGAAGGTGGACTGCACGGTGTAGATGTCCGGCGTCGTCTCGTCGAAGACGCTGTGGAAGAGCAGGCCACCCTGCAGGGGTGACAGCGGCAGGATGTCTTCGATGGTCCCCCGACGAGTCACGTCACTACTCCAAATCCGAGTCGAATGCTGATTCGAACTCTTCGATCTCGTTCTGTGTCAGGCCTATAAGGCCCACGTCATGCGGGGTGAGACCGCCGGCGTCGGGCCGCTGCGCCCAGGCCGCGAGACCGCCCAGAGCGCTGATCCAGAGGTCGGCGAGCGCGGCCGTCTCCGCTTCGGTGAGCACATCGCCGGCCCAGGTGAAGGTGACGCTCAGGACCGACCCGTCCGCGGTCTCCGAGGTGCCCGCGTTGAGCTCGAGCACGTGCGGCAGCGGAGTGGACGGGTCCTCGCCCGGCGGACGGGGCAGACCATCGGCCACCGCCCAGTCGACGGTCTCGGCGGTGACGAAGCGGCCCAGGTAATTGAAGCCGAGGTCGGCCTCGCCGAGCCCGGCCAGCGCGCTGCGGGTGGCCGGGTTCAGGTGGCGCAGCAGGCCGTAGCCGATGCCCTTGTCGGGGACCGCCAGCAGCTGTTCCTTGACCGCCTTGAGCAGGGCGCCCGCGGCGGGTCCGCCGGCCAGCGCGGCGGCGGTGTCGAAGCCGCGCGGGTCCAGGGCGACCGGGTGCATCGCGGTCAGCCAGCCGATGGTCCGGGACAGGTCGATGCCGCCGCCCGGGCCGCCGGTGCGGCCGTGCCCCTCCAGGTCGATCACCACCGGGCCGTCCCCGCGCCACCGCGCCACCGCCACCGTGAGCGCGGTGAGCAGCACGTCGTCCACGCCCGCGCCGACCGCGGCCGGCACGGTGGTGAGCAGGGTCCGGGTGAGCTCCGAGGGGACGGTACGGGTCAGCCGCCCGGCCGTGGCGTAGGTGTCGGCCCGGCTCAGCGGACGCCGGCCGATTCCGCGCCGGTCGCCGGAGAGCACCCCGGTCCAGTGCGTGAGCTCGGCGGTCCGGGACGGACTGATGGCCTCCGCGGCCAGCGCGTGCGACCAGCGGCGCAGCGAGGCCGGCACCGGGGCCAGCGACACCTCCCGACCGGCCTGCACGGCCTGCCACGCCTCCAGCAGGTCGGGCATCAGGATCCGCCAGGAGACGCCGTCCACGGCGAGGTGGTTCACCGCCAGGACCAGCACGCCGGGCCGGTCAGCCCGGTCCAGCCAGGCAACCTGCAGCATCACCCCGTCGGCGGGGCGCAGCCTGCCGACCGCGGCACGGCCCTCCCGGTCGACGGCGGCGGACAGCTCGTCGTCGTCCAGGCCGGAGGCGTCGACGCGGTGTACGCACCCCTCGGCCCGCACCGAGCCCGGATCGGGCACCTCGCAGCGCCAGGTGGTGGCGTCCCCCGGATCGACGGCGTCCACCCGCATCCGCAGGCTGTCGTGCCGGTCCAGGACCGCCTGCAGCAGAGCGTGCAGGGTGGCCAGGTCGAGTCCGGCCGGCGACCGCACCAGCGTGGACTGGTTGAACGCCTCCAGCGGCGCGGCCCGGTCGGCGAGCCAGTGCATCATCGGCGACGGCACGACGTCGCCGACGCCGACATCCGGGGTGTCCGGCTCGCCGTCGTCCGTGCCGGCCACCGTGGCCAGATCGGCGACAGTGCGATGCCGGAACACGTCGGCCGCGGTGATCCGCAGCCCGGCCCGGGTGGCCCGGCTGACCAGCTGGATGGCCATGATGCTGTCGCCACCGAGGTCGAAGAACGCGTCGTCGGGGCCGACCTCGGGGAGCCGGAGCACCTCGGCGAAGAGCTCGGTGAGGATCCGCTCGACCGAGGAGCGCGGCGCCCGGGCCGTCTCGCCAGTGGTGAACACCGGTGCCGGCAGTGCCCGCCGGTCGACCTTACCGAGCCCGGTGAGCGGCAGTTCCGGCAACTCGACCAGGACCGGTACGGCGTAGTCGGGCAGGACCGCGCGCAGGTGCTCCCGGGCCCGTTCGGTGTCGTAGCCGTCGACCGGGACGACGTACGCGACCAGGCGCTTCTCACCCGGCCGGTCCTCGCGCAGCAGGACGGTCGAGGTGCCGACACCACCGGCACCGGCCACCGCGGCCTCCACCTCACCCAGCTCGATCCGGAACCCGCGCAGCTTCACCTGGTCGTCGATGCGGCCGACGAAGTCGATCTGTTCGTCGCGGGTCCATCGGGCCAGGTCGCCGGTGCGGTACATCCGGGCGCCGGGCGCGCCGTACGGGTCGACCACGAACCGTTCCGCGGTGAAACCGGGCCGGTCCCAGTAACCGCGGGCCAGGCCGTCCCCGGCCAGATAGAGCTCACCGGTGGTGCCGGGCGGCACCAGCCGCAGGCGGTCGTCGAGCACGTAGTGGCGCAGGTTGTCCAGGGAACGGCCGATCGGCACGGTGGTCGCCCACTCCCGCTCGGTCTCCGGATCGGCCCGGTAGACCAGCGCGAACACGGTCGTCTCGGTCGGGCCGTAGCCGTTGACGATGCGGCAGCCGGGCGCGTGCTTGTGCAGCCGCCGGACCGAGCCCGGGGTGGTCACGTCGCCGCCGGCGCTGAGCTGGCGGACCCGGCGGAACGCCTCCGGCGCCTCCTGCGCCATGACGCGGACCAGTCCGGACGTCATGAACAGCGAGGTGATGTCGTTGCCCTCGATCAGCTCGCGCAGGGCCGCGACGTCCAGGTCACCGGGCGGGGCGACGACCACGCAGCCGCCGCGCAGCAGCGGCACCCAGAGTTCCAGGACCGAGCCGTCCCAGGCGTGTGGCGAGTGCAGCGGCACCCGGTCCAGCACGTCGTCCCAGAGCCGGTCACCGGCCAGGGTGGCGACATCGCACTGCTGGACGGCCACCCCCTTGGGCTCCCCGGTCGAGCCGGAGGTGAACATGACGTACGCCAGCTGCAGCGGCGCCACCACCACACCGGTCGGGCTCGCGTCGCCACCGGTCCAGCCGGTCTCGTCGATCGTCATCACCGCCGCCGCGACGCCCAGGCTCTCCGCCCGGGCCCGGCCGGGCCGGTCGGTGACCAGCAGCGGGGCCTCCACCTGCCGGTCGAGCAGCGCGGCGAGCCGGTCATCCGGGTAGGTGGGGCTGAGCGGCACGTAGACGCCACCGGCCTTGAGGATCGCCAGCAGGGTCACGATCAGGTCGAGGGAGCGTTCCATCAGCACACCGACCCGGGTCTCCGTGGTCACGCCGCAGGCGATCAGGCGGTGGGCGAGGCGATTCGTGGCGGCGTCGAGCTCGGCGTACGTGAGGACCCGCTCGCCGAACCGCACGGCGGGCATCGCCGGCGTGGCCCGGACCTGTGCGGCGAAGAGGTCCGGGATCGACCCGCTCAAGGTCGGCTGCCCGGTGTCCAGCAGGCCGACCAGCAACCGGTCGCGCTCGCCGCCGACAAGCGTCTCCAGGCCGGAGATCGCCGCGTCGGGCCGGCGGGTCGCCTGCTCGAGGACACCGAGGAAGCGCTGCGTCAGCGTCTCGACGGTCGTGACGTCGAAGAGGTCGGCGCTGTACTCGACCGCACCGGTCTCACCGACCAGGGTGACCATCAGGTCGAACTTGACGTGCTGCGGCCCGACGTGATCGGTGGTGACGACGAGGCCGGGCAGCTCGGCGACCGCTTCGGCGGCCTCGGCTCCCGCGGTGTCCACCGTCAGAACGGTCTGGACGAGCGGGTGGCGTCCGGTGACCCGGGCCGGGCGCAGCGCCTCGACGAGCCGCTCGAACGGGACGTCCTGATGCTCGTACGCGGCAAGATCGGTCTCCCGGACCCGGCCGACCAACTCGGCGAAACTCGGATCACCGGAGACGTCGGTCCGCAACACCAACGTGTTGACGAAGAACCCGACCACCTCGGCCAGCGCCTCGTCCACCCGACCGGCCACCGGCGTACCGATCGGCACGTCAGCCCCGGCTCCCAGCCGCGACAACGTCACCGCCAGCGCCGCCTGCACCACCATGAACGGCGTGGCGCCGAGCCGGGCGGCCAGGCCGGCGATCCGGTCGTGCACCCCGGCCGGCAGGGTGAACGTGCTCCTTCCGGCCCGCTGCGGCCCGTCGAGCGGCCGGGATCGGTCGACCGGCAGGGCCAGCTCGTCCGGCAGCCCGGCCAGCGCCGACCGCCAGTAGTCGAGCTGCTCCTCCTCGTCGCCGGCGACCGCTCGCTGCCAGAGCGCGTAGTCGGCGTACTGCACCGTCAGCGCCGCCCACCCGGGCGCCCGGCCGGCCAGCCGCGCGGTGTACGCGGTCACCAGGTCCCGGGCCAGCACCGGCATGGACGCGCCGTCGCCGGCGATGTGGTGCACCACCACGAGCAGCTGGTGGTCGCGCTCCCCAGCCCGCCCCAACCGGGCCCGGATCGGCAGGTCGGTGGTCAGGTCGAACGGCTCGGCCGCCGCCTCCCGCAGGGCCGCGACGGGCACCACTGGCAGCGCGGGCCGGGCCGCTTCGGCCGGCACCACCACCTGGTAGGCGTCGTCGCCGGAGCCGGCCACCAGGGTGCGCAGGCTCTCGTGGCGGGACACCACGTCGGCGAGGGCCGCGGTCAGGGCGGCGACGTCGAGGTCGCCGCCCAGGCGCAGCAGCACCGGAATGTTATAGGTGGCGTCCGGGCCGCCCAGCTCGTGCATCAGCCACAGCCGCCGCTGCGCGGCGGAGAGCGGCAGCCGGTCCGGGCGCTCGGCCGGGGTGACCGGCGGCCGGGTGGTCCGGGCCGCGCCGCCCAGCACGGCGTCCAGGCCGGCCACGGTCGGCTCCTCGAACAGTTGCCGCACGCTGACCTCGACGCCGAGGACGGCCCGGATCCGGGCGACCAGGCGGGTGGCCGACAGCGAGTGCCCGCCGAGGGCGAAGAAGTCGTCCTCGGCCCCGACCGAGGGCACGCCGAGGATCTCGGCGAACGCCTCGGCGAGCAGCCGCTCGCGCGGCGTGCGGGGTTCGCGGCGGGTCGCGGTGGAGACGTGCACCGGCGCCGGCAGCGCCCGCCGGTCGAGCTTGCCGTTGGAGGTGAGCGGGATGGCGCTCAGCTCCACGAAGGCGGAGGGGACCATGTAGTCCGGCAGCGCCTCGCCGAGAGCGTGCCGCAGCTGGTCCGTGTCGCACTCGCCGACCAGGTAGGCGACCAGGCGCTGGTCGCCGGGCTGGTCCTCGCGGACGACGACTACGGCTTGGGCGACACCGGGCTGGGCGGCCAGCACCGTCTGGATCTCGCCGAGCTCGATCCGGAAACCGCGGATCTTCACCTGGTCGTCGATCCGGCCGAGATACTCCAGCGTGCCGTCGGCCCGCCAGCGGGCCAGGTCGCCGGTGCGGTACATCCGGGTGCCGGGGGCACCGAACGGGTCGGCGACGAACCGGATCGCGGACAGGCCCGGGCGGTTGAGGTATCCGCGGGCCAGGCCGGCGCCGGAGACGTACATCTCGCCGGCGACCCCGGCCGGCACCGGCTGCAGTCCCTCGTCGAGGACGTACATGCCGAGGTCCGGGATGCCGACGCCGATCAGGCTGGCCGCCTGCTCGGCCGCGGTGCGCTCGGTCAGCGGCTGGTAGGTCACGTGGACCGTGGTCTCCGTGATGCCGTACATGTTGACCAGTACCGGCGCGTCGTCCGCGTGCCGTTCGTACCAGCCGGAGAGACGGCCGAGGTCGAGCGCCTCCCCACCGAAGATCACGTAGCGCAGCGCGAGATCGGCGCCGCCGACCTCCCGGTCAGCCTGCATCAGCTGGTAGAAGGCGGACGGGGTCTGGTTGAGCACGGTGACCCGTTCCCGGCTGAGCAGGTCGAGGAAGTCCGCCGGGCTCCGGCTGGTGTCGTACGGAACCACGACGAGGCGGCCGCCGTGCAGCAGCGGGCCCCACAGCTCCCAGACCGAGAAGTCGAACGCGTACGAGTGGAACAGCGTCCAGGTGTGCGTCTCGTCGAAGCCGAACCAGTGCGCGGTCTGCCGGAACAGCCGCAGCACGTTGGCGTGGGTGACCGCCACGCCCTTGGGGGTGCCGGTGGAGCCGGAGGTGTAGATGACGTACGCCGGGTGTTCGGCGGCCGGCTCAGTCACCGGCGGGGTGTCCGGCAGCCCGGTCAGGTCCACGTCGTCGAGCAGCACCCACCGCACGTCCCCGGCGTCGATGCGGGACCGAACGCCGGCGGTGCCGACGATCAGCGCCGGCTGCGCGTCGGCCAGCATGAACGCAATGCGGTCGGCCGGGTAACCGGGGTCGATCGGCAGGTAGGCGGCGCCGGACTTGAGCACCGCCAGGATGGCGACGACCAGCTCGGTACGGCGCGGCAGGGCCAGCGCGACAAAGCGCTCGGGGCCGGCCCCGTGCCGGGCGAACAGGTGGGCCAGCCGGTTCGCGGCGGCGTCCAGTTCCGCGTACGTCAACTCGCCGTCCTCGCCGGTCACCGCGACCGCGTCCGGGTGCCGTCGCGCCGCCGCCTCGAACTCGCGCACCAGGTTCCGCTGGGCGCCGGCCGGGACCGGCTGTTCCGGGGCGGGCCGGCTCCACGATCCGAGGATGCAAGCACGCTCCTGCGCGTCGAGCAGGTCGATGCGGCTGATCGGCTCCTCGGGGCGGGTCAGGGCCGCGTCCAAGACCCGGATCAGCCGGGCGGCGAGCCGGGCGGCGGTGTCCGGGTCGAACATCTCGGCGCTGTACTCCAGGACCCCGGCCACCTCCCCGGCGTCGCCTGCGGTGAGGTGGAAGACCAGGTCGAACTTGGCGGTCCGCAGATCGACGGTCACCGGCGTGACGGCCAGGCCGGGCATCGCGCCGAGGGCGGCGAGCGCGGCCGGCTGCCCGTCACTCCAGTCGAGAACGGTCTGGACGAGCGGGTGGCGTCCGGTGACCCGGGCCGGGCGCAGCGCCTCGACGAGCCGCTCGAACGGGACGTCCTGATGCTCGTACGCGGCAAGATCGGTCTCCCGGACCCGGCCGACCAACTCGGCGAAACTCGGATCACCGGAGACGTCGGTCCGCAACACCAACGTGTTGACGAAGAACCCGACCACCTCGGCTAGCGCCTCGTCCACCCGACCGGCCACCGGCGTACCGATCGGCACGTCAGCCCCGGCTCCCAGCCGCGACAACGTCACCGCCAGCGCCGCCTGCACCACCATGAACGGCGTGGCCCGCAGCGCCCGTGCGGCGCCACGCAGCCGCTCGTGCAGGTCGGCGGGGAGGGTGAACTCGGCCCGGCCACCTCGGCCGGCGCTGCCGGACGGGCGCGGCCGGTCGACCGGCAGGGCCAGCTCGTCTGGCAGCCCGGCCAGCGCCGACCGCCAGTAGTCAAGCTGGTCGTCGGCTTCACTGGTCATCTCCAGCTGCCAGAGCACGTAGTCGGCGTACTGGACCGGCAGCGGCGCCCAGTCTGGCTCACCGCCGCGGGTGCGGCCGGTGTAGGCGGTGGCCAGGTCGGCGGCGAGCGGCTGGACCGAGCCGGCGTCACCGGCCACGTGGTGCAACAGCAGGAGCAGGACGTGCTCCCGGTCGCCGGTCCGGAACAGCGAGACCCGCAGCGGCGTCTCGGCGGACAGGTCGAACCGGTACGCGGCGGCCTCGGCGAGCACGGCCGGAAGGTCGGCCGGGCTCACCTCGCCCGTCTCGAACGGCGTCGGCCGGTCCACGAGGATCTGGTACGGCCCGTCGGTGTCGTCGGCCAGCACGGTCCGCAGCGTCTCGTGCCGCTCGACCAGGTCGGTCACCGCCTGACGCAGCGCGGCGACGTCGAGGTCGCCGTGCAGGCGCAGGGCGGCGGCGATGTTGTAGGCCGGGCTGGGGCCCTCCATCTGGTGCAGGAACCAGAGGCGACGCTGGGCCGCGGAGAGCGGCAGCCGGTCCGGCCGGGTCCGCAGGCGGACCGGGGGCCGGCCGGTCGCGGCGCCGTCCAGTAGGGTCGCGATCCCGGACGCGGTCGGCGTCTCGAAGAGCTGCCGGACGGTGACCTCGACGCCGAACAGCACCCGGATCCGGGCGACCAGCCGGGTGGCGGTCAGCGAGTGGCCGCCGAGCGCGAAGAAACTCTCGTCGGGTCCGACTCGCGGCACGCCGAGCACCTCGGCGAAGGCGTCGCAGAGCAGCGCCTCGCGCGGGGTGGCCGGTTCCCGGCCGGTGCCGGCCGGGCCGGCCAGCACCGGCGAGGGCAACGCCTTCCGGTCCACCTTGCCGTTCGGGGTGACGGGGAGCTGGTCGAGGACCATCACCACGGCCGGGACCATGTAGTCGGGAACGCCGGCGGCGACGTGCTCGTGTACGGCCGCCGGTTCGGCCGTGCCGGTCACGTAACCGACCAGGTGCCGGTCGCCGAGCCGGTCCTCGCGCACCACCGCGACTGCGGCGGTCACCCCGGGATGCCCGGCCATCAGGGCCTCGACCTCACCCAGCTCGATCCGGTGGCCACGCAGCTTCACCTGGTCGTCGCTGCGCCCGCGGAACTCCAGCTCGCCGTGGCCGGTCCAGACCGCCACGTCGCCGGTGCGGTACATCCGGGCGCCGGGCGGACCGGCCGGGTCGGCGACGAACCTCTCCGAGGTCAGCGCGGAGCGGCCGTGGTAGCCACGGGCCAGGCCGTGGCCGGAGACGTAAAGGTCACCGACCACGCCGGGCGGCACCGGCTGCAGGTGCGGGTCGAGCAGGTAGACCCGGGCGTTGACGATCGGCCCGCCGATGGTCGGCGTGTCCGGGCCGGCCAGCGGCGTGCTCATGGTGGCGCAGACCGTCGTCTCGGTCGGCCCGTACGCGTTGATCATGCGACGGCCGGACGACCACTGGGCGACGATGCCGCCCGGGCAGTGCTCACCGGCCACCGCGAGCGAACGGACGCCGGGCAGCGAGTCCGGGTCCAGCTCGGCCAGGAGCACCGGTGGCAGGGTGACGTGACTGACCCGCTGGGCGGTGATCAGGTCGACCAGGGGTGCCTTCGGCAGCAGCCGGGCCTTCGGCGCGACCACCAGGCAGGCTCCGGAGAGGAGCGTGACGGCCACCTCGGAGACGGCGGCGTCGAAGCTGGGCGAGGCGAACTGCAGCACCCGGCTGTCCGGCCGCACGTCGAATCGCTCGCGTTGCGCCTCGACCAGGGAGTCGATGCCGCGATGCGAGACCACCACGCCCTTCGGGCGCCCCGTGGAGCCGGAGGTGTAGATGACGTACGCAGGATGATCGGCTCGCAGGCCGGGCTCGGTCCACGGGGCGGAACTCGCGTCCAGGCCCGCGATGCTCTTCTCGGTGATCACCACATCCGGCGCCGCGTCCCGCAGGATGTAGGCGATCCGCTCGGCCGGGTACTCCGGGTCGACCGGCACGAATGCCGCCCCGGCCAGGACCACCGCGTGCATGGCGGTGATCAGCTCGATCGACCGCGGCAGCAGGACGGCCACCCGGCGCTCGGGGCCGGCGCCGGCTGCTGCCAGCGCTCCGGCCCAGGCCGTGGCGCGCCCGGCCAGTTCACCGAAGGTGACCTCGACGCCCTCGAAGGCCAGCGCCGGGGCGTCCGGCGTCCGGCGGGCCTGGGCCAGGAACTCCACCGGCCACAGTCCGGTGGCCTCCGGGACCGGCCGGCCCTGCTGGCGGGGATCGTCCCGCCCGACCAGGCCGACCGCGCCGACCGGCGTCTCCGGGGCCAGGGCGACGACGTCGAGCAGTTCGCCAAGCCAGCGGGCGACCAGAGCGGCCCGCTCGGCCGGCACCACGTCCGGCCGGTGGTGCAGGCGGAGGTCAAGTCCGCCACCGAGCCGGGGCGCGGCCTCCAGCGCGAGGGCGTAGTGCGGCGCCGAGTGGTGGGCGATGTCGCCGATCTCCAGGCCGGCGCCGCGGGCGTACGCCCGGATCGCCTCCGGGTCGAACGGGTAGTTCTCGAACACCATGGCCGTGTCGAACAGCTCGTCGGCCCCGGCCGCCCGCTGGATCTCGGCCAGGCCGAGGTGCTGGTGCTCCAGCAGGGTGACCTGCTCGCGCTGCAGCCGGCGGGCGAACGCGGCGAGGCTCTCCCCGGCGTCGAGGCGGGCACGCAGCGGCAGGGTGTTGATGAACAGGCCGACCATCTCGTCCACGCCGGGCAGCTCCGGCGGGCGACCGGCCACCGTCATACCGGTGACCACGTCGTCCCGGCCGGTGAGCCGGGCCAGCAGCAGCAGCCAGACGGTCTGCAGCACGGTGCCGGGGGTGACGCCCAGGGCGCGCGAGGTGACGTCCAGCGGGACCGGCCCGGCGTAGGAGACGTCGATGCGGGCCGGTTCGGCGACGCCGGGCGCGGCGGCGACGAGCGTCGGATCCTCGAGCCCGTCGAGGGCGGTGCGCCAGGCGGCCAGGGCGGCGGGCCGGTCCCGCCCGGCCAACCAGGCGAGCTGAATCGCGTACGGCCGCGGCGCCGCCAGCGGTTCACCGCGGTAGAGGGCGAGCAGCTCGCGCACGATGATCGGCACCGACCAGCCGTCGCGTACCGCGTGGTGACCGGTGATCGCCAGCCGCCACCGCCCCTGCGCCAGACTGATCAGCGTGAATCGGATCAGCGGCGGCCGGCCCAGGTCGAAGCGCCGGTCCCGTTCGGCGGCCAGCACCGCGTCCGGTGAGCCGGTGTGCACGCTGAAGTCCAGCGGCGGGTCGGCCAGCACGACCTGCACCGTGGTGCCCTTGACGGTGAGCCGAAATCCGGAGCGCAGGGCGGTGTGCCGCCGCACCACCTCGGTCGCGGCCGTCCGCAGCCGCGCCACGTCCAGGTCCCCGTCGATATCGGCGACGAGCTGGGTGAGGTACGGGTCGCGCTCCCCCTCCTGGTGGGCGCTGTGGAAGACCAGGCCCTCCTGCAGCGGGGCGAGCGGTAGCAGCGCCGCGACGTCGCCCGCCGCCTCCAGCTCGTCGATCTCCGCCTGGGTCAGCCGGACGAGCAGGTCGGATGGGGTGTGCCCGGCCCGCGGCGGGGCCGCGGCGAGCGCCCGGAGCGCGGTGAACCACAGGTCGGCGAGTCGTTCCATCCGCTCGTCGTCGAGCGCCGCGCCGGCCCAGGTCCAGGTCGCGACGAGTTCGGGGCCGTCCGGGCCCTCGTGGGTGGCGGCGTTCAGCTCGACCAGGTGCCCGAGGGCGCGTTCCGGGTCGTCGGGCGCGCCCGGATGCGCATCCAGGGCGAACTCTCCGGCCTCGCCGGTGGTGAGCCGGCCCAGGTAGTTGAAGGCGAGCCCGGGGTGGCCGCGATCAGCGAACTCCGGCGCGGTGACCGGGTCGAGGTAACGCGTGACCCCGTACGCGAGATCTTGTTCCCCGGCCGCCCGCAGCTGCTCCTTGACCGTCTTGAGTAGGCCGTGGCCGCCGCGGCCGGCGAGCACGTCGGTGGCCCGGGCCGCGCCCAGCCGCAGCCGGACCGGCTGCACACCGGTGAACCAGCCGACCGTACGGGACAGGTCGGTGCCCGGCACCAGCCAGTCGGCACGGCCATGGCGCTCGGTGTCGACCAGCACGCCGTCGTCGTCGCCGCGCCAGGCCGAGACCGCCACGGCCAGGGCGGTCAGCAGCACGTCGTCGACGTCGCCGTGCACCGCGGCCGGGATCGTGGTGAGCAGGGGCAGAGTCGTGGCGGTGGACAGCCTGCGGGTAAGCCGACCGGCGCCGGCCACGGTGCCGGGGTCGGTGCGGCCCGGGTCGACGGCGAGCCCGGGCTCGTCGTCGAGCAGTGCCAGCCACGGCGCGGCGCCCACGGCCGGCAGCCGCGTCGAGCGCGCCGCCCAGGTCCGGAACGAGGTGGACGCCGGGTCGAGCGGGGCGTCCGGGTCCCGCCAGGCCGCCGCCAGGTCGGGCAGGAGGATCCGCCAGGACACGCCGTCGACGGCCAGGTGGTGAACGACCAGCAGCAGTCGTCCCGGAGCGTTGCCGGCGTCGAACCAGACGGCCCGGACGATCACTCCGGATGCCGGGTCCAGCTCGTCGCGGGCGATTTCACCGGCCGCAGTCAGCTCCGCGTCGGCGCCCGGGCCAGCGATCCGGCGCAGGCAGGTGGTGACGTCCACCGAGCCGGGCGGGGTGATCTCCAGTTCGGTGTCGTCGAGCAGCCGCAGCCGCAGCCGCAGCGCGTGGTGGTGGTCGAGCACGGCCTGCAGGGCGGCGGTCAGCCGGGCCGCGTCGGTCGGCGGGACGGTCACCACGACGGATTGGTGGTAGCGACTGGTCCGGCCCCCGCGTTCGGCCAGCCGCCGCATGATCGGGGTGGCCGGCATCCGCCCGAAGGCGGCGGCGACCGGCTCGGTGAAGGGGGCGGCCGCCTCCGCGGCGACGGCGAGCAGGGCGGCCGCCGTACGGTGCTCGAACACCTGCCGGGCGGTGAAGTGCAGACCGGCCGTGCGAGCCCGACCGACCAGCTGCATCGACATGATGCTGTCCCCACCCAGGGTGAAGAAGTCCTGGTCGGGTCCGACGTCGTCGCGTCCGAGGACCTCGCCGATCAGCCGGCACAGGCGCTGCTCGCCGGGGGTGGCCGGGGCTCGCCCGGACGCCGCCGCGGTGAAGTCGGGCGCCGGCAGGGCGGCCCGGTCGACCTTGCCGTTCGCGGTGGTCGGCAGGTTGGTGAGGGAGACCAGCGCCGACGGTACGAAGTGCTCCGGCAGGGTGGCACGCAGGGCGGCCCGGACGGTGTCGTGCTCGGCGACCCCCACCAGGTAGCCCACCAGCCGGCCGTCGCGGACGGCGGCGACCGCGCGGGTCACGCCGGGCTGACGGCCGAGCGCCGCCTCGATCTCCCCGAGCTCGATCCGGTGTCCACGGATCTTGATCTGCTCGTCCGAGCGACCGAGGTAGACCAGGAGTCCCTCCGGCGTCCAGCGGACCAGGTCGCCGGTGCGGTACATCCGGGTGCCGGGCGCGTCGTACGGGCTGGGTACGAACCGCTCGGCGGTGGCGCGCGGCGCGTTCAAGTAGCCGCGGGCCACCCCGGCGCCGGCCACGTACAGTTCGCCGACAGCGCCGACCGGGACCGGGCACAGGCCACTGTCCAGCACGTACGCGCGGGTGTGGGCGAACGGGCGGCCGATCGGCAGCGGCCCGGGCGGCAGCTGTTCGCCCGGTTCCACCCGGTGGTCGATGCAGTTCACCGTGGTCTCGGTCGGGCCATACGAGTTGATCACTGTGACGTCCGGGTGAGCCTCCCGCCACTCGTGCAGCCCTTCGGCGGTGAGCTGCTCGCCACCGAGCATCAGCAGCCCGGTGGGCGACACGTCGATCCGCTGGTTGACCAGGACCGGCAGGTGGCTCGGGGTGCCCTTGAGGAAGGTCGGCCGCTCGGCCGCGTCGGCGAGCTCGTCGAGCTGCACGCAGCCACCGGTCACCAGCGGGCCGAACAGCCCGGTGACGGTCAGGTCGAAGGCCGGTGAGGAGTGCACCAGGCTGGTACCGCCGACCTCCGGGTACGCCTCGCGGATGCGCAGCAGGTGCGCGGCGAGCGCGTCGTGCGGCACCACCACGCCCTTCGGCACGCCGGTCGAGCCGGACGTGAAGATGACGTAGGCGGCCTGCTCGGGGCCCGGATTCGGGGCCGGGACGGCCGTCGAGCCGGTGGCCAGGCCGGGCAGGTCCGCGGGGCGGATCACCAGGGCCGGGCGGGCCTCGGTGAGGATCCGGTCGATGCGGTCGGCCGGATAGTCCGGGTCGAGGGGCAGATACGCGGCACCCGCGTGGTGCACCGCCAGGAGCGTCGCGACCAAGTCGATGCCGCGCGGCAGCAGGACCGCGACCAGCGACTCCGGTCCGGTGCCGCGGGCCTGAAGTCCGGCCGCCAGTTCCCGGACCCGGGCGTCGAGCTGCCGGTAGGTGAGCACGGCGCCGCCGGAACCGACCGCGGGACGGTCCGGGCCAGCCGCGACCTGCTCGGCAAAGAGCTGCGGCAGGCTGGTGCGGGGCCGCTCCGGAAGGGTGCCGTTCCAGCGGGTCAGCACCCGGTCGCGGTCCTCGTCGCTGATCAGGTCGAGCCGGCCGACGGCGCGGTCCGGCGCCGAACTGAAGGCGCGCAGGGCCCGCAGGAACAGCTCGGTGACGCGGGCCGCGGTGTCCCGGTCGATCTGCGCGGACTGGTGGTGCAGCCGGAACCGGAGCCGCTCGCCGGGCATCGCCATCAGGCCGAGCGCGTAGTGGCTGGCGTCGGTGACCCGGGCGTCGATCAGGCGCAGCCCGGTGGTGGCGGCCAGGTCGTCGAGGGCGTCCTGCTCGAACGGGAAGTTCTCGAAGATGACTGCGGTATCGAAGAGCTCGCCGAGCCTGCGGTCACGCTGAATGGTGGTGAGCGCGACGTGCTGGTGGTCCAGCAGCCTGGCCTGCTCCCCGGCCAGGCGACCGAGCAGGGCGGTGACCGGCTCGGCCGGGTCCAGGCGGACGGCGAACGGCACCGTGTTGATGAAGAGGCCGACCATGTCCTCGGCACCGGCCAGATCGGCCGGCCGCCCGGCGACGGTGATGCCGAAGACCACGTCGTCACGGCCGGTCAGCCGGCTCAGGGCGAGCGCCCACGCCGCCTGCACCAGGGTGTTGAGCGGAACCCGGGCCTCGTGCGCGGCCCGGACCAGTGCCCGCGTCTCGGCCGCCGTCAGCTCGCGGTCCAGGCGGATCGGCTCGCTGTCGGCCGCCGCGGGGGTGCCGGTCCCGAGCAGCGTCGGCCGCTCCACGCCGGCCAGGGCCCGCTGCCACACCCGGGCCGAGCCTTCGTCCCGGGTGGCCAGCCAGTCGAGGTAATCGCGGTAGGGCCGGCGGACCGGCAGTTCGGTGGCGCCGCCGTACAGCTGGAGAAGCTCCCGGACCAGAATCGGCAGGGACCAGCCGTCGGCCACGAGGTGGTGCAGGGTGAGGACGATCGCCCGCTCGGCCAGACCGACCCGGATCAGCGGCGGGTTCGCCAGATCGAACCGCTCGGCCCGATCGTGGTCGAGGAACGCGTCCAGGTCGGTGATCTCGCTCCACGGCAGGGCGGCCGACTCGTGCACCACCTGGGCCGGCTCGGGCAGCCCGGTGGAGACGAACCCGGTGCGCAGCACGGGGTGCCGGTCCAGCAGCGACGAGCAGGCGGCTCGCAGCCGCGCCGCGTCGATCAGCCCGGCGACGTGCAGCACGATCTGGATCAGGTACGGGTCACGCGTACCGCCGTCGTAGGAGCTGTGGAATAGCAGCCCCTGCTGGATCGGCGCGAGCGGCAGCACGTCGGCGACCCCGGGCCGGGCCAGCAGCTCGGCGTGCTCGGCGCGCGGGGCGGCCACCGCGGGTGACTCCGGCGCCGTCCCGCGGTCACGGGTGACCGAGGCCAGCGCGGCCACCGTACGGCGCTCGAAGACGTCTCGGATGGCGAACGTGACACCCCGGACCCGGGCCCGGCTGAGCAGCCGGAAGCAGAGCACACTGTCCCCGCCGAGCGCGAAGAAGTCATCGTCGACACCGACCCGCGGCAGACCGAGCACCTCGGCGTAAAGGTCGCAGAGCAGCTGCTCGCGCGGGTTGTGCGGGGCACGCCCGGCCGATTCGGCCCGCTGCGGCGGGGCGGGCAGCGCCCGCTTGTCGACCTTGCGGTTCGGGGTCAGCGGGATCTCGTCGAGCGGCACCACCACCGCGGGCACCATGTACTCCGGGAGGGTGGCCGCGGCGTGCTCGCGCAGCGCGTCCGGATCGATCGCCGCGTGGGCGCCCACGACGTAGGCGACGAGCTTGCGGTCACCGGCCCGGTCCTCGCGGACCACCGCGACCGCGCGGACCACGACCGGGTGGGTCGCCAGCGCGGCCGCCACCTCGCCCAGCTCGATCCGGAAGCCACGCAGCTTGACCTGGTCGTCGACCCGGCCGAGGAAGTCCAGGCGGCCGTCGGGACGACGCTGGACCAGGTCTCCGGTGCGGTACATGCGAGCGCCGGGCGGGTCGTCCGGCGCGGCGACGAACCTCTCCGCGGTGAGCCCGGCCCGGCCGTGGTAGCCGCGGGCCAACCCGTCCCCGCCGAGGTAGAGCTCGCCCGGGACGCCGGGCGGGACCGGGCGCAGCGCGGTGTCGAGCACCCGGGCGACGGTGTTGAGAACCGGCGTGCCGATGTCCGGCCGGTGGTCGGTGACGACGCCGACGGTCGACCAGACGGTGGTCTCGGTCGGGCCGTACATGTTGAGCACCACGTCAGCCGCGCCGGCCAGCACGGCCGCCAGGTCCGGCGGCAGCGCCTCGCCCCCGACCAGGACCCGCAGCCCCTGCAGCGCCGCCGGGTCCTCCTCGGCCACGGCCCGCCACAGGTTGGGGGTGGCCTGCACGAGCAGGGCCGATCCGGAGCGGCGGGGCCGGCGCAGGGCGGCGCAGAGCGCGACCGGGTCGGTCACGACGTCGCGCGGGGCGAGGACGACGGTGGCGCCGACGAGCAGCGGCAGGAACAGTTCGAGGACCGCGATGTCGAACCCGACGGTGGTGACCGCGAGCAGGTAGTCGCCGGCGGCCAGGCTGGTCCGGTCGATCATCGCGATCAGGAAGTTGTCCATCGCCGCGCGCGGGACGACCACGCCCTTCGGCTTCCCGGTCGAGCCGGAGGTGTAGATCATGTACGCTGCGGCTCCGCCGGGCACGTCGACCCGCACCGGGGCGGTGCCGGTGACCGTGGTGTCCTCGACGTAGAGGCGGGTGACCGGGTGGTCCAGCTCGACCGTACGGTCGGTCAACAGCAGGACCGGCCCGGCATCGGCGAGCATGTAGTCGGCGCGGTCGGCCGGGAACCCGGTGTCGATCGGGACGTAGGCGGCGCCGCAGCGCAGCACCGCCAGCACCGACACCAGCAGGTCGGCCGTGCGGGGCAGGGCGATCGCGACGAACTCACCGGGCTCGACGCCGGCCGCCACCAGGCGCGCGGCCAGCGCGTCGGCACGGTCGTGGAGTTCCCGGTAGGTGAGCGTCGCGTCCGTGGCGACCAGCGCGATCCCGTCCGGGGTCCGTCGGGCCTGCTCGGCGAACCACTGCACGGTGTCGCCGGCCGGCAGCTCCCCGGCCGGTCCGGCGAGCGCGGCCGGGCCGCTCTCGAGCGCGACCGCGCCGAGGGTTCGGGTGGGGTCGTCGGCGACGGCCCGCAGCAGGGTAAGCAGCCAGTCCAGCGCGTGGCCGGCCAGCAGTCCGGTGACCGGCTGGTAGTCCAGGCGCAGACGCAGCTCGTCGCCGGGGAAGGCGTACAGGGCGAGCGGGTAGTGCGTGGCGTCGTCCACGCCGGCGTCAAGAATCCGCAGGTCGTGACCGGCGGCCGCCACCGCGGCGGGATCGGCCGGGAAGTTCTCGAAGATCAGGATGGTGTCGAACAGGTCGGCGCCGCCGGAGGTGGCCCGCTGCACGTCAATCAGCGGCAGGTACTGGTGCTCCAACAGGTCCGACTGCCGGTCCTGGATGTCCCGGGCCAGGCTTTCCAGGGTGTGCTCCGGCCCGACGACGGCGCGCAACGGCACCGTGTTGATGAACAGGCCGGCCATCTCCTCGACGCCGATCAGCTCGGCCGGGCGGCCCGCGACAGTAACGCCGACGACGACGTCGCTCCGGCCAGTGAGCCGGCCGACTACGGCCGCCCAGGCCGTCCGCACGAACGCGTTCACGGTGACGCCGGCGGCCCGAGCGCGGGCGGCCAGGCGGGCGGTCTGCGCGGCGTCCAGGGCGGCGGTCAGCCGCTCCGGGCGCCGCGGGGTGTGCGGCGCGGCGACCCGGGTCGGCTCGGCGCCGGCCAGCGCGGTCGTCCACGCCTGCAGCGAGGACCGCCGATCCCGGCCGGCCAGCCACGCCAGGTAGTCCCGGTAGGGCCGCGGGCCGGCTGCGGGAAGTTCCCCGTGGTACGCCTGGAGCAACTCGCGCAGCAGCACCGGCACCGACCAGCCGTCGAGGACCATGTGGTGACAGGTGATCGTCAGTCGACGACCGCCCTCCGGCAGCGCCTCCAGAGCGGCTCGCAGCAGCGGCGCGACGGTCACGTCGATCGGCCCGCCCGGCTCGTCGTCCCAGGGCACCCCCGGAGCGGTGTGCACGGCCAGCACGGGCCGGCTCAAACCCTCATGGCGTACGGCCGAGCGCAGGACCGGATGCCGGGCGAGGACTGCGGCCAGCGCCCGGCGCAGCGCGGCCGGATCGACGTCGCCGGCCAAGTCGAGGTGGATCCGCATCACGTAGACGTCGTCCTCGGCGTACGCGCTGCGGGCCAGTAGCCCCTCCTGCAGCGGCGTCAGCGGCAGCACCTCCGCGACGCCCGGCTCGGCCAGAACCGCTTCCAGTTCGCCGGCCGGCAGCGGCGCGGGCAGCTCGGTCTCCGCGGTGTGCACCGCGGTGCAGACGCCGACCAGCCGAGCCACCGTACGCAGCCGGAACAGCTGCCGGATGGGCACGTCCACGCCGGCCCGGCGAGCGGCGGCGACCACCCGGGTGGCGAGCAGGGAGTGCCCGCCGAGGGCGAAGAAGTCGTCGTCGATGCCGACCAGGCCACTCTCCAGCACCTCGGCGAAGATCCGGCAGAGGAGCGCCTCCAACTCGGTACGCGGCGCCCGGCTACCGGCCGTCCCGGTGCGCACGGGCGCGGGCAGGGCGCGCCGGTCGAGCTTGCCGTTCGGGGTCAGCGGCAGTACGTCGAGGGCCACGATCGCCGCCGGGACCATGTATTCGGGCAGCCGGTCAGCGATGTGGCGGGTCAGGTCCGCGTCGGTGCCGACCACGTAGGCGACGACCCGCTTGTCGCCGGGCGAGTCCTCGCGCACGATCACGGCGGCGCGCTCCACGGCCGGGTGCGCGGCGAGCACGGCTTCGATCTCGCCGAGCTCGATCCGGTGACCGCGGACCTTGACCTGGTGGTCGACGCGGGAGACGAAGAACAACCGGCCGTCGTCGCCGACCCGCACCAGGTCGCCGGTGCGGTAGAGGCGGCCGGTTCCGTAGGGGTTGGCCACGAACCGCTCGGCGGTCAGCCCCGGCCGGCCCAGGTAGCCGCGGCCCACGTTGCCGCCGCCGATGTAGAGCTCGCCGGCGTGGCCGGGCGGCACCGGTTGCAGGGCCGCGTCGAGCACGTGGACCTGGGTGTTGAGGATCGGCTTCCCCAGGTCGACGGTGCTGCCCCGGACCGCGCCGGCGGTGGCCCAGACGGTGGTCTCCGTCGGGCCGTAGACGTTCGTAACATCGCCTGCCGCGGCGAACAGCCGGGCGGCCAGGTCGTCGGGCAGCGCCTCGCCGCCGGCCAGCACGCGTAGCCTGGCCAGGTCGTCGCCGCCGCCGGCCAGGAACATGTCCCACAGGCTCGGCGTGGCCTGCATGACGGTCACCCGCTCCCGGGCGATAAGGGCACGCAGTTCGCCGGTGTCGAGGACCTGGTCACGAGTGGCGATGGCGGTCGAGGCACCCGACAGCAGCGGCAGGAACAGCTCCAGTACGGCGATATCGAAGCTGATCGTGGTGAGCGCCAGGACCACGTCGGCGCCGGCCAGCGGGAAGCGGACGACCATCGCCTGCAGGAAGTTGGCCAGGTTGGACCGGCTGATCGCGACGCCCTTGGGCCGGCCGGTGGAGCCGGAGGTGTAGATGACGTAGGCGAGGCTCTCCGGCGTCTGCGGCACGCCCGGGCTCCCGGCCGGGTCGGCCGGCACGTCGGACAGCAGCATCACCGGGGTGTCACCGGCTGACGCGGGGCAGGTCGCGTCGTCGGTCAGCAGCAGGGCCGGTCGGGCGTCGGCCAGCACCCCGGCGATCCGGTCGGCCGGGTGCTCCGGATCGAGCGGCAGGTAGGCAGCGCCCGTCTTGAGCACGCCGAGCAGGGCGGCCAGCAGGTCGGCGGACCGAGGCAGGGCGACCGCCACCAGACGCTCCGGGCCGGCGCCGTGCCGCATCAGGGCGTGCGCGATCCGGTTGGCCCGCTCGTCGAGGGCGGCATAGGTCAGGGCCTGCTCACCACGAACCGCAAGGGCGTCAGGGGTGGCCGCCACCTGCCGCTCGAAGCGTTCGACCAGGCCGGCCGGCACCGGGCCGCCCGGGCCACGGCCGAGCCGGAGCAGAACGGTACGGGTGTCGTCGTCGAGCAGATCGGCCGTGCCGATGGGCGCGTCCGGCCGGGCGGCCAGCGAGGCGAGCAGGGTGAGGAAGCGGCGCTGGTGCGCCATCACGTCGGTGTAGCGGTAGGAGCGCGGGTTGCCTGCGAACTCCAGCTGCACGTCGTCCGACGCCGGGTCGCCGAAGCTCTGCAGCATCAGGTCGTTGACCGGCCCGTTGGCCAGCTGAACGCCGGTCGCCACGGTGTCGCCGAAGCTAACCCGGGCGCCGAACGCCATCGCGTTGACGAGCAGGCCGTACAGGGTGCCGGTGGTGCCGGCCCGGCGCAGCTCGGTGTGCATCTCCTCACGGCGGAACCGCTGTGCGCGTAGCGCCTCGCCGAGACGCTCGCGGACCTGGCTCACCACCTCGGCGAAGCTGTCCTGAGCGGTGACCGTCAGCCGCAGCGACACGTCGTTGGCGAGCATGGCCGGGGTGCGCAGCGCGGCCGGGGTGCGGCGGGCGGCGACCGGCAGGCCGATCACGATGTCCGACTCGGAGAGCAGACGGTGCTGGTAGACGGCGGTCGCGGCGGTCATGACGACCGGCCAGCGCTCGACCGCGCTGAGTGCGGCGACCAGGGGTCCGTCGAGCGTGGTCCGGCTGCGCAGGGCGTCCGACGCCGGGGCCGCGGAACGCTCGGCGAGGGCCTGGCCGGCGGTCTCCTCCGCGTACCGGTCCAGCCAGTACCGCCGATCCCGGTGATACTGGTCCGACCCCGGATAGGCGGCCTCCTCGCCGGTGACGGTGCCGAGGCCGTCCCACTTGGGCTCGCCGGCGCCGGCGCCGGACGCCAGCGCCGTGTAGATCTCGGCGAGCCGAGCTACGTACTGGCTCTGTCCGTAGCCGTCCAGCAGGATGTGGTGGTACCGCAGGTAGAACACCCAGCGGGTGTCGCCGAGGCGCAGCAGCGCGTGGTGGAAGAGTGGGCCGGTGGTCAGGTCGGCCGCGGTCGCCCGGTCGTTATCCATCCATTCGATCGCCGCGGAGGCCGGGTCCGGCTCATCTCGCAGATCTAGCACGTCTAGGCCGGCCTCGACCCGTGGGCGGATCAGCTGGTGCACCTCGCCGTCGTCGCCGAAGACCGCGCGCAGCGCCTCGGCCTCCCCGACCGCCCGGTCGACCGCAGCGGCCAGCAGCCGCTCGTCGATCGGCCCGTCGCCGTCGTAGCGCGCGGCGCACTGATACATCGGGCTGTCCGGCTGGAGCCGCTGACCCACCCAGACGCCGAGCTGGGCAGCGGTGACGGGCAGCCGGACGGCTTGCAGGCTGGGGACCTCGGTGACTGCCAATCGACTCACGCTCCATGGGAGGGTTCACGGCTACTCCGCAGAAGCTCGGCCGTCGCACTACCCGGGGCCTATATGGCCGCCACATAGAGCAGGCATAGACGCTCACCTCAGCGTCGGCCGAAACCCGTCCGATGTCTGTGAGGTTTCGTTGCCTGCGACCATCGATATCGTCTGCCCGGCCTTCAACCGATCCGTGGCCATCAAGAACACCATCGATAGCGTCGTGGCGCAGAACATGACGGATTGGCGGCTGCTTGTCGTTTCGGACGGCAGCACCGACGACACCGACGAGGTGGTCCTCTCCTACGCCGACTCCCGCGTGCGGTTGATCCGCACCGAGCGGCATGGCCACCCCGGCGGGCCCCGCAACATCGGCCTGGCCGCGGCGGCCGCCCCGTACATCGCCTATCTGGACAGTGACGACCGCTGGCTGCCGGACCATCTGGCGGTGCTGCGCCGGGAGTTCCACCGTGGCGCGCGGCTGGTGGTCACCGCCAGCATCGGGATGAACGGCCAGGACGAGGAGCAGTACCGCTCCGACCTGCTGAACCACGTGTGGCACCCGGATCTGCAGCTGCTCTGGGCGCTGTACGAGCCGTCCCGCGTCGGGCACGTACGCGGGCTGGCCGAGGCGGCCGGCGGCTGGACCACCGAGCACACCGGCATGGAGGACTGGGATCTCTGGCTGCGGATGGCCGACCAGGGCGAACGCTTTACCACGGTGTCCGACCGGACGGTACTGATGTACCTGTCCGACTCGTCCCGACGCAAGACCATGGACGTCCGGCACCGCATCAAGCTGGGCCGCACCACCAAACCGGAGGCGCTGCTGGCCCGGGTCCGCACCCCGGAGATCCAGCACGAGCTGCGGGCCGCGTTCGCGAAGCAGATGCTGCGCTTCTACGAGTCCAAGGCGCAGGCCGGCGAGTTGGTCTTCCCCGCCGAGGTCTCGGCCGGTGCGGTGCTGGCCCGGGTGACCGAGTTCGTCCGCGAACCGGCGACACCGATGTACCGCGAGCTCAGCATCGACCCGGATGGCACCGTTTACCTGCCGCTCCAGGTCAGCAGCGCCAGCCACGCCGCACGACTGCAAACCTTCCTGCGGGTCCACGACAGCGGCCGGCACCGCATCGTGCGCCGCCTGATCGACGGAGGCAACCGATGACCGGCACCAGTCCGCTGCGCAGCCCGATCGCGCCCGCCGTCGCCTCGTCCGACTTCCGCGCCACCCTCGGTCACTACTGCACCGGCGTCGCGGTGATCGCCGGCTACCACCAGGGCCCGGCCGGTTTCGCCTGCCAGTCCTTCGCCGCGCTCTCCCTGGACCCGCCGCTGGTGACATTCTCGGTGGCCAACACCTCGCGCAGCTGGCCGCGAATCGCCCGCTCGGGCGCGTTCTGCGCCAGCATCCTCGGCGGGCACCAGATCGACACGTGCCGCACCTTCGGCACCCCCGAGGCCGACAAGTTCGGCACCACCGACTGGGCCCTGGCCACCATCACAGGCTCGCCCCGGCTCACCGACGCCATAGCCTGGATCGACTGCGAGGTGACCAACGTCCTGCCCGGCGGCGACCACACCATCGTCATCGGCCGGGTGGTCGCCCTGGACTACACCGGCAGCGACGACCCGCTGGTCTACTACCGCGGCCGCTTCCATACCGACGTCACCCGATGATCCTGTGGCCCGAGCGAAGCGTGGGCGATACAGCCGGCCTGAACCGCCCTCGGCGGCCCGAGTAGACCGAAGCGGGCAGCGCCCAGCACCAACACGACCCGGTACACCAACTTCGAGGGCGTCGTGCAGTCTGCTGGACTCAAGATCGCCGGATCCTGTCTCTGGCGGTACCGCTGCCCCACGGCACGCCTTGCCTCCGGCCTTCGACGAGAGTCACCACCAGCTCCCGTGTTGGCCGCCGCCCCGCCGGTGGGTGGACCGTCGGAAGTCACAGGTGGCGCGCGCCGGTCGACGGGCCCGTACCGGCAGGTGGGTCGGCGTCGGTGGAGAGGTGACTCCATCGAAAGGGCCCGGTCATGGCGAGGTCAGGTGTGATCTTCAAACGGTGTGGGTGCCGAGACGACCAGCGGCGGAGATGGGAGCAGTCTGCCCCCGACTGGGCGATCGTGGCCACGGCACCTGGTACTTCCACTGCTCGGCGAGGAACCCGCCACGCCCGCGACGAATGGTTGACCGCCACGAAGGCGGACCGGACGGCACAGGGCTGGACGGTCGAGCGGTGGCTGCGGTACTGGCTCGACAACCGCACCAAGATCCGCCCCACCACTCGCTTCCACTACACCCGCGACGTCGATACCGTCCTCATCCCCCACCTCGGCCCTCGGACGACAGGGCGAGTTCCTCGGCCCGAGCCCGCTCTGAAACCAGGAAGGTCTTCTCGACGGTGATCGGTGGCAGGTCGGTTGGCCTCGCGGACGTGTCGGGTCGCTTGGCCCACCGGGTGGCCTGCGTGTCTGGTGTGATGTACCGGTGGGGGTGCAGGGCGACAGCGAGTTGACGGTGCTGGTGGATCGGTTGCGGCGGGATCGTCGCCGTGATCCGTACTCGGGCCGGGACGCCTACTCGCGTACGGTGCGGGAGGTCGCCGACCGCTGCGAGGAGTTGATCGACGTGGGTGAGGCGTTGGTCGCGGTGCCGGTGCTGCGCAAGGCGGTCGATCGGATGACGAGCGCCCTGATGTACATGGACAGCTCCTCGGGCGTGCTCGGCAACGACCTCGCGTACCTGATGGAGGTCTACGCCCGGGCGTGTCGGGCCGCGCTGCCGCGGCCGGCAGGGTTGGCGGCGTGGCTGGTGAAGCTGGTGTGTGACGGCCCGGGCTGGCCGGACGTGGTGCTGCGCGAGTGGGCGCCGGCGCTGGGGCCGAAGGGCCTCGCTGAGGTCGCCCGGTTGGTCGACGAGCGTGCCGCCGCCGGGAACGAGCCCGATGGCTGGCATCGGCAGTGGGCGGTGCGGTACCTGCGGGAGCAGATCGCTGAGGTCTCCGGCGACACCGACCGCCACGTACAGGTCCTGGCGGAGCATCTGGTCAGCGCCGACCAGTACGGGCGGATCGTCACGGTGTTGGCGCAGGCGCAGCGCCCCGCCGAGGCGATCGGCTGGGCCCGACGCGGACTCGCCGCTCACCCGTCGGGGCATCAGGCTGTGGCGCTACGGACCTGCTCGTCTGGCTGTTGATCGAGACCGGTGAACCGGAGGCGGCGGTGGCCGAGCGCCGGACGGCGTTCGACGTCCAACCGACGATCGACAACTTCCGGTCACTGCCGGCCACGGTGGCCGACACCGACCGGGACGCCGCGCACACCGAGGCGGCATTGACGGTGGTACGCGAACGCGCCGCAGAGCAGGCGGGATATCTGCCCCACCTGATCGACGTGCTGATCCTCGCCGGTCGTGACGATGAGGCCTGGCACACCGGGCTCACGCGCTGGAACGAGATTCCCACCCAGCAGCGCGTCGAACTGGTGGAGTTGCGGCGGCGCACCCACCCGGCCGAGGTGTGCGAGCCCTACCAGGCGCTCATCGACGCCCAACTGCTGGACCCCTACGACAAACGCCGCTACGACAGGGCGATCACGCTGCTGCGCAACCTGCGCGAGGCGTACGTGGACACCGGTGAGGTCACCTGTTTCGAGGCGTACCTGGAGACGTTGCGCGCAGAACACCGCCGCCGGCCGACGTTCCTGGCCAAGCTCGACGACGCCCGCTTCCAGCCCAGCCGATAGGATGTGCCTGTGGCGGTCCGCATCGACGTAGAGGCCTTTCGTGATTCGATCCCCACCGTGGTGGATGAGATTGCGGCGCGACTGCTGGCCGACGGCAACGTCGGTGAGTTGGGATCCGCCGGGGGCGGTGTCCAGGCCTTGGTGCGCGACCACGACGCCACTTTCCAGCCCTGGGTGGGCATCGTCGACGGGATCTTCACCGGGGACTGCGATTGCGGGATCAGCGGAGACGACCTGTGCGCACACTCGGTCGCGGCCGCGTTGACCGCGTTCCACGCAGGCGCCACCTTCTCCGGCGCCGCCACCCCGCCCGGCGCCGCTCCCGGTGTGCCCGAACACGCCCGCTACCTTCGAGCCGTGCAGCGGCTGTCGCCCCACCAACTCGCCGAACTGGTGGCGGGGCACGCGGCCCGGGACCGCCTCTTCGCCACCCTGCTGCTGGGCGGGGCCGGCATGCTCGACGCCGCCGACACGTCCGGCCTCGCCGACTTCCGCACCGCAGTCGAGGACGCGTCGACCGTGACCGCCGGCAGCAGGTGGCAGATCTCCGACGTGGAAACCACGGGGGAGCGCCTGGCCGCCGAAGTCGAGATCCTCTGCGCCCACCCCGCAACCCCCGCCGCGCTCGACCTCGTCGAGGAAGCCATCCTCGTCTGGGACGACCTGTCCGGGCATCTCCGCGACGCCTACCACATCACCCGCACCGAACCGCAGGAGATCGCCGAGCCGCTCGTAGGCGCGCACCGTTACCTGTGTGAACGCCTCGACCTCGCCTCGGACGAGATCGCCCAGCGACTCAACCGGCTCCTCGAACGCTGCCACTACGACACCGTGGACGTCGACATCTACGCCGATCTCCTCGCTGAGCACGCCGTAGGAATGGCTGGTACGGCCGGTTGCTGATCATCGCGCGCGGAGGTAACGCCGTGTGATGCTTGTGCCGCCCGCCGCAGGACAGGACAACGCCGCCGGCAAGCACCGGCGGCGGGGCTACTGCCGGCCCCTACAGGTCAATCGTTGTTTGGTGGCAGTGGCTTGACCAACCGGAGTCGTTAAAGCCCTGGTAGCTGGGCTTGACCGAGAGGAATAGGCGTAGACAAAGTGTCCTCAGTCGATTGCTTGGGTTTCGACGGCCACGGTGGAGCCGGTGGCTGTCTTACGGACGTAGAGGCGGGATGGAATCCGCCGACGTAGTTCCGCGACGTGGCTGACCAGTCCGACGGTACGGCCACCTGAGCGCAGGCCGTCGAGGGCGTCGAGTACCTGGTCGAGTGCTTCTTGGTCGAGAGTCCCGAAGCCTTCGTCGACGAAGAGGCTGCCGAGTTGGGTGCCGCCAGCCTCAGCCAGGACGACGTCGCTGAGGCCGAGCGCCAGGCACAGCGAGACCAGAAAGGTTTCCCCGCCGGAGAGGGTGGCCGGGCGGCGTTCCTGGCCGGTCCAGGCGTCGACGACGGACAAGCCGAGCCCATTGCGGCCGGCGCGGCGGCCGGTGTCCGACTCGGTGACATGGCGCAGCAGGTAGCGGTTGTGGGTGACCTGCCCGAGTCGGGTGTTCGCCGCCGTGACGACGTGCCGGAACCGGTGGGTCAGCACATAGGTGGAGAGGGTCATCCGGGTACCGCTGTCGCTGCTATTGCCCTCGACGAGTTGGGCGAGGCGGTTGGCGATCTCGTACTCGGCGCGGATGGGTCTCCACTGAGCGAGGGCGTTGACCAGATCCGGGCCCAGCTGCTTCAGCCGGTCGTGTTGCTCGACGGCGAGGCCATGCTGGGCGTGCAGCTCGGTGGCCCGCAGTCGGGCGGCTTGGTAGGTCTGTTCGCTGCCCTCAACGTCCGGTGATGGTTGGTGTGCGGCGGCGAGCAGGGTGGGGTCCTGTGCTCGTCCTGCGGCCTGGTGGTACTCGCCGTCGAAAGCGTCGATACGCTCCTGCAGGTCGACGATCTCGGGGTCGGTCAGGGCTGCGGCCCGCGCTGCCACGGTGTCGGCGAACTCCGACAGGTGCAGGTGGTGCTGCGCCTCCCGGTGGGCGTCGGCGAGTTCCCTTCCTGCCTGTAGCCACTGCCCCAGGTTGGTCGCTGCGGTCCTGACCTCGGCGAGTTCCCCGGTCAGGCGGGTCACCCGCGCCCGCAGGGTCTTGTCCTGGCCGCGGACGGCGTCGATGCTCTCGTCGAGTTCGGTGATCTGCGCGGTCAGGGCGGCCTGCTGGGCGTTCGCCACCGCTTCGTCGCGGCCGATGTCGGCGGCCTCGCGGTGCTGATCGGCCAGCATCACGTCGAGGGTTTCCAGGTGGGCGCCGAGTTCGTCGGCCAGTTTCGTCGCCTCGGTCGCCGCCCGCACCGCCTTGCGTGCCTCGGTGACCGTCGACCTCGCATGGGCTGCGGTCAGGTCACCGACCGTCTCGGTGACTTCGTTGAGCTGGGCGTTGATGCGCTCGACGGTGACCTCGGCGCTGCGACGTTCGTCGAGCAGTTCGCCCGCCTCCGTCTTGGCGTGGTCCTCGTCGGCGGCGGAGACGGCGTCGGCGGCGGCCTGCGCGGGTTCGGGGTGTTCCGGGGAGCCACAGACCCCGCAGGGCTGACCGGGCCGTAGTTCACCAGCGAGCTCCGCGGCCATGCCGGCCAGCCGACGCTGCCGTACGTCGAGGTGCCGGGCCTCGGCGGCTTGGTGGCGGTCGACGGCAGTACGCCGTTCCTCCTCGGCGGTCGCAAGCCGCGCGGTGAGGTCGTCGCGGCGCTTGCACGCCTTGGCTTGCTTCTGCGCCTCGTCCAGCCGCAGCTCGGCGGCCTCCCGGTCGGCGGCCACCGCCAGGGCCTGCTCGCGCCGGCCAGTGATCTCGGCATGCTCGACCGGCAGCTCGACCAGGCGGGCGTTGACCTTCTCGCTTCGGCCGGCCAGATCTTCGAGCTTCTTGCCGACCGCCGTCCGCTGCCCTCGCAGCGTGGTCCGTCGCGCCTCGCTGTCGATCGCGGCCTCGGCGGCACGCAGCTGCGTGGTGCGGGTCTGTTCCGCCCGGGTCAGCGCGTTGACGTCGAGGCCGGCCACGTCGACGGCCTCCCCGCCGTCCGGGACAGTCAGCGCGATACGGTCCGGCAGCACCGCCACGTCAGCGGGCAGCGAGGCGAGGTGTTCGATCGTCGTGCGGCGGAGCAGGTCGAGGTCGGTGTGCCGCCGGTCGACCTGGTCGAGGTACGGCTTCAGCGTCGCCGCCGCGCGGGCGGAGTCGAGCTGGCGCTTCCAGCGGTCACGCTCCGGCTTGCGTGTCGTCAGCTCATCGCGCTGCTGCACCGCCGCCTGGTACTCCCGTTGCTGCCTGGCGAGGGTCGCGGCGGCCTGCCGAACCTGGTCGAGGCGCTGCTCCTCCGCCGTACCCACGGCCATGTTCTGGGCCAGGGCCTCCACCAGGTCAGCGGCCCGGTTTCGGTGCACGGCGGCCCAGGCGTCCAGCTCACTCAAGGTGTCAGGCTTGTCGAGATCGGCGGGCACCTCGACCTTGACCACCTCGGCGAAGCGCTGCGTCAGGTCGCGGATCGTGCCGAGGGCCGCGCGTTCCTGCTGGCCGAGTTGCGTCCGGTGCTCCGCCAGCCATCCCTCGGCGCGAGTGAAGATCTCGATGTCGAAGAGGCGCCGCAGGAGCCCCTGCCGGTCGTCGGCAGACGCCTGCAGGAACCTGGCGAACCCGCCCTGGGGCAGCAGGACCACCTGGCAGAACTGCTGGACGTCAAGGCCGGTCTCCGCCCTGATCAGGTCGGCGGCTTCCCGGTGCTCCCTGGTGACGAACTCGATCCGGTCCGGGAGCTGTTCGACGATCTCGACAAGAGCCTGTTGCCGGGTGGTCCCGCTGCCGCGCCTACGGGGACGCATCCACTCCGGGCTGCGGCTGATCAACAGCCGTCGGTTGGTCAGGGTGACGTCCAGTTCGACCCGGGGGCCGACACCAACGGCGGCATGCTGCGAGTGCAGCGACTTGGCATCGTCCCGGAAACCGGGCACGGACCCGTACAGGGCGAAGCAGATCCCGTCCAGGATCGTCGTCTTCCCCGCACCGGTGTCCCCGTGGATCAGGAACAGGCCGTCGGCCGTGAGCGCCTCGAAGTCCACGCTCACCGTGTGAGGAAACGGCCCGAAGGCGGTCATGGTCAGCCGGTGCAGTCGCATCAGCGGGTCACCTCCACCCGGCGCAGCTCGTCGAAGGTCCGCTGCAGCAGCGCGACCTCGTCGTTGTCCGCCGGCCGACCACGCACCTCGGTCACGAAGTCCAGCGCCACCTCCACCGGTGACAGCCGATCCAGATCGGCGAGATCCCGGCCGCCCACCTCGACGGCCAGGCTCGGCACCACGAGCTTCAGCAGATGTGGGAACCGACGCTTGAGCCGCTCGTGCGGCGACAACGGACGCACCGCATCGGTCAACGTCGCCTCGACCCAACACTGCTCATACGCGCTGTAGGCAGGGCTGTTCAACAATTCCTCCACGGTGCCGGTGAGCCGGGCCATCCGCCTCGGCACCGGAGCAGGAACCTCCTCCACACCACGCAGCCCATCGACACCAAAATCCACCAGATAGGACGACTTGACGTGCGCGGCCTCGGAAAAGCTAAAGGCAAGCGGTGAACCGCTGTACCGCAACCCGTCGGCCAGACGCTGACGCCCGTGCAAGTGACCCAACGCCACATAGTCGACGCCCTCGAACACCGCACCGGGCACATGCTGCACTCCACCCACGCTGATGTCCCGCTCAGTGTCACAACCCTGACCGCCGGACACGAAGGCGTGCGCCATGACGACGGACCGATAGCCGGGACGAAGGGCCAAATCCGACCGAACCCTACCCATCGCGGCACGCAGCGCCGCCGCGTGACTCCGATCCTCGACCCCCCAGGAGGCAACCACCGACGCCGGTTCGAGGAACGGCACCGGGTAGCAAGCGACCCTCGCGTCCTCGTCTTCCAGCAGCACCGGCGTACCCACCGCACCCGTGCCCACCCGCACGTGCACACCGGCCCGCTCCAGCAACCGGGAACTGACACCCAACCGCGCCGGCGAATCATGGTTCCCGGCGATGACGACCACCTTGGTCCCCGCCTCCAGCACGAGCCGGGTCTGCGCCTGATCCCACAGACCGACCGCGTCCGGCGGCGGCACCGCCCGGTCGTAGAGATCACCCGCGATGAGCACCGCATAGACCCGCTCGCTCCGAGCGACCTCGACGAGATGGTCGATGAACGCCTGATGCGCGTCGTGCAGGCTGAGGCCGTGCAGATGACGGCCCAGATGCCAGTCCGAGGTGTGAAGAAAACGCACGAGCCGAGACGCTAGAACATCCATTGACCGCAGCACATCACCCCAGCCGACCACACTTCCGGACGAAGATCGGGTGTGTCCCGGCAGTCCATAGGGGAAACCTTTGCTATGGAATGGCCGAAGGACCGGCGGGCGGTCCTCTTGGCACCATCGGCGCCACTGGCCTTGGAGGGCCCCGTGCCATACCGCCACAGCCGACCGGTCGCGCTGTCTCACACTTCGGCGGGGACACCTCGGGTGAAGGGGCGTCCGGTGTAGACCATGCGGTGAGCTACCCCCACTTCGGTGGAGAGAGGACTCCACCAAGTTCAGGCAGGACTACCGATACACGGCCGACACTGGCACCGCGCCAGGCGAGTAATAGCCTCGACCCCTCCTCCGCGCCAACGGGTGTGGTGAGTGGCCGAGTCCAACAAACCACTGCATCGTTGTCCCTCCATGTCGAGGGATGCCCGTAGGCCTCGGTGTGGGAGGTCCTGATGCAGTACACGCCGGAACTCGACGGCCCTGACCTGCTCGGCTGGTGGATGCGGCAGCCGACCCGGCGAAGCCGCCCTCGGACGCGGCGCCAGGCAACACCAAAGCCGATGGGTATCCGGTTCGCGTTCTACGGCCGGATGTCGACGCGGGAGTTCCAGGACCGGTTGTCGTCGGCGCGGTGGCAACGCGACTTCGCCGAAGAGGTGATCGACGGCCGGGGCGTGATCGTGGCCGAGTTCTTCGATGTCGGCGAGTCCCGTCAGGTGCCCTGGCCGCGTCGCCCGCAAGCCGCGCGATTGCTGGCAGCTCTCGCGGACCCTGGCCGGGGGTTCGATGCGGTGGTCATGGGCGAGTTCGAGCAAGCGTTCTACGGCAGCCAGTTCCGCGACCTCGCGCCGATGTTCAACCTGTACGGCGTGCAGCTGTGGCTGCCCGAGCTCAACGGACCGGTCGACGCCAGCAACGAGTTCCACCTGTCGCTGCTGGCCCTGCTCGGCGTGCACTCGAAACGAGAGGTCCAACGCTCCCGGTTTCGGGCCAAGGCGGCGATGCGCGCCCAGGTGGTCGAGCAGGGCCGTCATCTCGGTGGCCGACCGCCCTACGGCTACCGGCTGGCCGACGCGGGCCCGCACCCGAACCGGGCACACGCCAAATGGGGACGCGTGGTCCACCGGCTGGAACCTGACCCGTCCACGGCACCGCATGCGCAGTGGATGTTCGCCCAGCGCCTCGCCGGCCGCAGCGTCGCCGGGATCACCCGCGACCTCAACGATCGGCACGTGCACTGCCCCTCCCGCGTCGATCCCGGCCGCAACCCGCACCGCAGCGGCACGGGATGGACACTACGCACGGTGGCGGCGATCCTCGCTAACCCTCGCTACACCGGACGGCAGGTCTGGAACCGGCAGCACACCGACCGCGGCCCGCTCGACGCCGCCGATGATCTCCTCGGCCAGTCAGAGGCACGCCGCTGGAACCTGATGCAGCAGTGGGTCATCTCCCGGGACCTCGCGCATCCGCCGCTGGTCAGCGAGCACGACTTCGTCGCCGCCCAACAGGCCAACGCCCTGCCCGCACCTGCCGACGGCTCGAACGGGCGCTACCTGCTCACCGGACTGATCCGCTGCCAGGAATGCGGCCGGATCCTCGACGCCCATTGGGTCAACAAGCACGCCGCCTACCGCTGCCGCCACGGCCACCGCACCGCCTCAACAGATGACGCGCCCCGGCCGCGCAACGTCTACATCCACGAAGCCAAAGCGATCACACAACTCGCCGAATGGATCGGCATCCCGGCCGCCGACTCCCACACGGTCACCGACGCGCTACTCGAACACGAGCTCCACATCACCTGCGCGATCGGCGGGACACTGACCATCACAAAGATCTCCGAGGCGGCCACAACGCATCGACTACCCGCGAAGACCACCCGTGGGGGTTAACGTGTCCGAGGGGGGACTTGAACCCCCACGCCCTATACGGGCACTAGCACCTCAAGCTAGCGCGTCTGCCATTCCGCCACCCGGACCTGCTCGTTCAGCCTACCGCGTCGGCCCCGGCGGCTTTCACCCCGGTCAGCCGCCCTGGCGGGCCGCACGGGGCATTACTGTACACGGCCCGTATGGATCATGCACATCACCGCCCGACCCGCCGGCGGGAGCCGGATCATCGCAGCTCAGAACGCGGCTGTGGCGGGTGGGTAGCGTCCGGGCCCGCTCAGACGGCAGCATTGCTGGCGTGTCCGCACCCTCACCCCTCGCCGCAGTCCAGCACCGGGCCCTCGCCCTGCGTTCCGCCGGTGACCTGTCGGAGGCCCGCCGGCTACTCACCGACGCGATCGCCTCGGCCCGTCCCGCGTACGGTGAGGACCACCCGGAGATCATGGGCACCGCGCACCTGCTCGCGAGGTTGCACCGGGAGGCCGACGAACCGGCCGCCGCCCGGCGGGTGTTGGAGGAGGCCTACGCGGCCGGCGAGCGGCGGTGGAGTCCAGCCGACCCGTTGATGCTCGCCCTGGCCTTCGATCTGGCCGGGGTCGCCGAGGAGTTGGGCAACCGGCACGAGGCCCGCCGCAACTACACCCGCGTCGCCACCGCCGGGCCCGCCGCGCTCGGCGAGCAGCATCCCGCCGTACGCACCGCCCGTCAGTATCTCGGCATCCCCGGGGGTCAACCGCAGCCGCCCTCCCCCGCGCCACCGGCCGTCCCCCCGGCGGCTCCGCCATCGGCACCTCCCGGGTACGCCCCGGCGGCGGCCCCCCACCAGGGATACCGGCCCACCCCGACGCCCCGGCCCGAGTCTGCGCCACCGTCGCCCCATCCTGTCTCCGCGCCCCCCACCCCCGCCGCCCCGGGCCCACCGGCCCCGGCTGGACCAGCACCCTCCTCGGGCCAGCCCGCCCCTGCCGGCCAGCCGGTACGCCCGACGGCACCACGGCCGGGACCCGCCCCGGACACCGAGCCCCGGGTGCCACTGCCCCGGCAGATGTACGGGGTCCAGCCCACCCACCGGCCCGGCGCACCCCGGCCCCACCCGGCCTCCCCCGCCCCCCGGCCCCACCCGGCCTCCCCCGCCCCCCGGCTGCACCCGGCCTCCCCCGCACCGCAGTCGGGGCCACCGGCGGCACCGCCGGGCCCGCCACCCGCCGCCCACCCGGGGCCGGACGCCATCGCGGAGGCGGCACCACCGCGACGGCATGCGTCGTCCCCCGATCCGGTCTCCGGTGGTGCGCCGCCGACGTCGCCCTGGGCACCCCCGCGCCTCCAGCAGCCGCCCCACCCGTCGTCACCGGTCCCGCCGGGAGAGCCCACCCAGCCGGCTGCTCCCCTGTCCGTACCGCACCCCGGGCCGCCGGCCACGGTGCCACCCGGTCCACCGGCCCACCACGGGCAGCCGGTCCCCATCCCCGCCGGGCCGCCCACCGACCCCGGCCAGCCGACCGGGGCACCGGCCGGGGCACCCATCCGGCACGGCCAGCCGACCGCGCTTGCACCCGTGCCCACCATCGCCGGGTCGGTACGCCCCCTCCCCGTCGCCGAGCCGCCCACCCGGGCCGAGCCGCCCAGCGGGCCATCGGCCGGCACACCGGAACAGCCGACCGGGCCCGTCGACGTCTCCATGTCCCGTCGCCCCACGGAGCAGCGGCCCGGGCCAGCCCCGACCGGGGACCGCACCACGTCGGGCTCTGCACCCGCCCACGCACCGGTGGCGAACCCGGCCGCGGCACCCGGCTCCGCCGCGGCAGCCGACCCGGTGGCGGCAGCCGACTCCGCCGCGGCAGCCGACTCGGTGGCGACTCCGGCAGCTCCACCCGCACCGGGCGCCGCCGCGACCCCGCCCGCGCCGGGTTGGGACCGGCCGACGGTACGGGTCCAGCAGATCGGGCCTCTGCTGGCGGAACCGCACAGCGGCCCCGGCCAGGCCCCGGCGGCAACCGCAGCCGACGACACGGCACGCGGGCCTGCCGCCGCCACCCCACCCGACCCGGCACCCGCCCCAGCCGTCGACCACACCACAGGTCCGGCGTCCACGGCAGGGTCCGGCTTCGCAGCCCAGCCACCGCCGACAGCGACCGTGCCCTCTCCTGCGGATTTCCCACCGGCGTCCCCACCGTCGTCGGCGCACTCCTCACCACCGGTACCACCACGGACGGCACCAGGTCCCGCGTCGCCCCCACCCGCAGCCGCACCGCCGCCGGCCATGGTCACCCCGCCGGCAGTGGTACCGCCGCCACCGCGGGCCGGGCGGGATGCCGTCCCGGCCGATGCCCCCGATTCGCGGGGCTCCGCCGGGGGCACACCCGTCCCGGCCTCGACCGCCGGGCACCCCGCAGGTCTCGGCGGACCAGACGAGGACGACGATGCCCCCGCCGACGGCCCGACGTGGGGCGACGTGGCATCGGGGCGGTCGATCATCCTACCGCTGGCTCCGATGACCGAGCAGGCTCCCCAGCCGCCACCGACGACGGCACGGACCGCCGTACAGCCACCGGACACGGGACCAACCCCCGGCGCACCGTCGGCACCGGCAACCGGGCGGGGCTTCGAACCGCCACCGCCACCGGCATCACCGCCACCGCCACCAGCGGCACCGCCATCACCGCCAGCGCCACCACCGGCACCGGCATCCCCACCGGCAGCGGACAGTGCGCAGGAACTCAGGCCACCGGCCGCCCCCGAGCCGACGCGGCAGGTGGTCCCGCAGTCCGGGCCGCAGGCACCGGCACAGCCGGGTTCACCGACCGGCTCCGGTTCGTCAGCCGGGTACGACGGTGGACGTGGCACCGGCCGGGGCGTACCGCCGGAGGTGGAGGAGACGGGTTATCCGGAGCTGACGCCGTCGTACCCGACACGGGACGGACGCCCGCGCCGGCGGGGCCGGACGGTGGCCGTGGTGGTCGGGGTGGTGGTGCTCGCCGTCGGAGGCACGATCGGGGCGGTGACCCTGAGCCGGGACGCGGACGGGCCGCAGCGGTCGACCGGCACCGCGCCCCGGGAGACGGCGGGGCCGCCCCCGGCCGACCTGAAGTTGCGCGACGACGCCGCCACCATCACGGTCACCTGGTCCGATCCGAGCAACGGGTCGGTGCCGTTCATGGTCGCGGGTGGACGCACCGGTCGGGCGCTCGGGGTGATGGCCACCGTCGACCCCGGACAGACCAGCTTCACGGTCAACGGGCTGAACGCCGAGGTGAACTACTGCTTCACGGTGCTGGCGGTCTACTCGACGGACGCGTTCGCCACCTCCGGTCAGGTCTGCACCGACCGGGTCCGACCGTCGCCGAGCGGCTGACCGGTCGACGGCGACCGGCACCGCGACGGCACGTCGCCCCGGCATCCCGGAACGCTGGGTGTCCGAATCGGAACGGTACGGGTTTCGTCGTCCCGGAGTGGCCCCTATGATGGCCCACGGTTCAGGCGCGGGCGTCCGGCACCCGGCACGCCGCCCCGGGCCACCGGACGGAGGGCAGCCCGCTGTGGCCAGCATCGACGACGCCCCGAGCGCCGACGCCGGCACGTCCCGCCGACGTTCCCGGTTACGCGGCGGGCTGGTCACGGTCGGTACGGTGACCGCGTTGGTGGCGGCGTTGGGGCTCACCCTGCTCGGCCGGGGTGCCGCCGAGGACGCGTTGGCCAGCTTCGACGCCAGCAGTTGGTTGTGGAGCAGCACCCGCGGCGAGTTGGCCCGGGTCAACGGGATCACCGCCCGGGTGGACACCCGCAAGGAGGTCCCCGGGGCCCGGCAGCATCAGGTGCAGGTCACCCAGACCGACCGGTTGCTGATCCTGCGGGACCTGGAGACCGGTCAGGTCAGCGCGCTCGACCTGGCCACCCTCCAGATCACCGCGACCACCCCCACCACGCCGGGTCTCGGGGTCAACGTGGTGCTGCACGACGACGCCGCGTTCGTGGTGGACGCGGTGCGGGGGGTGGTGCGCCAGCTCGACCCCCGTTCGCTGGTGCCGGTGGGTGAGCCGGTGCTCTTTCCGCCGGGCATCACGGCCGGCGCGTTCGACGGTCGGGGCCGGCTGTGGATCGCGGTGCCGACGGAGGGCACCGTCTCGGCGGTCACCCCCGCCGCGCTGCCGTCCGGCCCGGTGTCGGGGGCGGCCGACGGTCGGGGTCCGCAGCGGGTGGAGACCCGTCCGGTGGCCGAACCGCACCACGAGTTGGCCCTGTCCACGCTGGACGACGGGGTGGCGGTGCTGGATCGGACCACCGGCACGTTGGTGACGGTCCGGGCCGGGCAGACCCGGCGTACCGTGCTCGGGGACGCCGCAGGTGGCGCGGTGCCGGCGCGGACCAGCGGCCCGGTGGTGCCGGTGACGATCGGCGGTGACCGGCGGGTGCTCGCGGTCGGTGACGGCCGGGTGGTCACCCGGTTCGTCGTGCCGGGCAGCGGCGACCGGGTCGGGCCGGCCGTCGCCTGGGCGGGCCGGTTCTACTGCGCCGACGGGGTCACCGGCGCGGTCTACGCCTTCGACGGCGACGGGCGGCTGGTGGAGACCATCCGCCCCGGCCGGGCCGCCGGCCCGTGGGAGCTGGAGGTGCGGGAGAACCACCTGTTCATCAACGCCCCCGGTGCGGCCACCGCCCGGGTGGTCGACGACGCGCACCGGGTGCGCACCGTCGACAAGTACGCCAACGACGTGCTGGGCGGGGACCCGCCGCCGGACCCACCCCCGCCGCCTCCGCCGCCGAAACCCCGGGTGGGCAAGCCCGGTGCGCCCCGGCAGGTCACCGCCACCGCCGGTGACGCGCGGGCCCGGGTCGCCTGGCGACCGGCCGCCGCGAACGGTGCGGCCGTCCTGCGGTACGTGGTGGAGGGCGCCGGCCAACGTCACGAGGTGGGGGCGAACCAGCGGGCCGTGGAGATCACCGAACTGACCAACGGCGCGACGTACACGTTCTCGGTGCACGCGGTGAACGCGAAGGGCGACGGCCCCGCCCGGCGCAGCAACCCGGTGACCCCGACGTCGGCGGTGCCCGCCCCGCCGGCCGAGGTCACCGCGCAGGCCCGCGCCGACGGGACCGTGCTGGTGCGGTGGCCGGCCGCCGACGGGCAGGGCAACCGCATCGCCCGGTACGTGGTCACCGCGACCTCGGCCGGCGCGAGCGCCCCGGTCGGCGAGTCGCGCCGTACGGAGCTGGTGGTGCCGGCCGGCGAGTTGACGTACGGCACGCAGTACGCGTTCACGGTGACCTCGGTCAACGACCGGGGTGCCGCCTCGGCGGCCTCCCCGATCAGTGCCACTGTGGTGCCGTTCGCCGCTCCGGGGCAGCCGGTGGACCTGCGGGCGGCCACGGTGGCCGACCGGCCGGGCACGATCGCGGTGCGGTGGTCCCCGGCGGCGGCGAACGGCCGGCCGGTGAGCCGCTACCAGGTCGACGTGGGCGGGCGGACCAGCGAGGTGACCGACACCGCCACGACGGTCAGCGGGCTGGACGACGGGCAGAACGTGATGGTCCGGGTGAAGGCGGTCAACGAGGCCGGCCCGGGGCCGGAGGCCACCGCGACCGCGCGGACGGTGGCGGTGCCCCGGGTGACGGTGACCGGGTCCTCGGCGGAGGCGACGTCGGTGACGGTGACGTTCACCGTGGACGCCGGTGGTGGGGAGCCGACCTGCACCGCCGCCACCGGGGGGAAGAGCGCCACGGGCAGCTGCGCCAGCCTGCGGGTGACCGGCCTGACCCCGGGTACGGCGTACACGGTGACGGTCACGGCCAGCAACGCCGCCGGCCGGGGCACGGCTACCCGGGCGCAGGGCACCGACCCGCTCTACGGGGTGGCGACCTGCGTCAACGGGCCGGACGGCGACCAACGCACCTACTGCGACCGCGATGTGGACGGTCGCAACGGCAACGAGGTCTTCTCGGTGCCCCGGCAGGACAACGACGAACAGGTCGGTTGGGCGAAGCCGGGCACCCGGCTGCGGGCGTACTGTCGGCGGCAGGGCGAGAACGTCGACTCCTGGATCTACAACGACCAGAAGCAGTCCACCTGGTGGGTCCGGGTCGACTACCAGGGCCGCAACTACATCCCCTGGGCCTGGCTCAACCTGGCCGGCGGTGACGACATCGCCGTGCTGCCCACCTGTTGACCAGCGTCGCCGCAGCCGAGGAGCATCCCGCCGTCGTGAACGACACCCCCGCACCGCTCAGCCAGCCGGAGGTCCAGGGTTTCGCCGCCCTGGCCGCCCGGCTGGCGGAGAACGTCAACGCGGTCGTGCTGGGCAAGCCGGAGGTGGTGCGGTTGGCGTTGACCGCACTGTTCGCCCAGGGGCACGTGCTGCTGGAGGACGTGCCGGGGGTGGGCAAGACCACCCTGGCGCGGGCGGTGGCGGCGACGGTGCAGGGCCAGTGGCGGCGCATCCAGTTCACCCCGGACCTGCTGCCCTCGGACGTCTCCGGGGTGACGATCTTCAACCAGGCCACCCGGGGGTTCGAGTTCCATCCGGGGCCGGTGTTCGCCAACATCGTCATCGCCGACGAGATCAACCGGGCCTCCCCCAAGACCCAGTCGGCGCTGCTGGAGGTGATGGAGGAACGGACGGTCACGGTGGACGGGGTCCGGCACCCGGTGCCGCAGCCGTTCCTGGTGGTCGCCACCCAGAACCCGGTGGAGATGGACGGCACGTACCGGCTGCCCGAGGCCCAGCTGGACCGGTTCCTGGTGAAGCTGTCGGTGGGGTACCCCGACGAGGCGGTGGAGGTGGAGGTGCTGCGCGGGGCGACGGTCCGCTCCCCCGACTCGCTGCAACCGGTCACCGACACGGCGACCGTCGGGGAGATGGTCCGGATGGCCCGCCGGGTGCACATCGCCGAACCCCTCTACGGGTACGCCGTCCGGCTGGCCACGGCGACCCGCCAGCACCCGCAGGTACGGGTGGGGGTCAGCCCCCGGGGGGTGATCGCGTTGACCCGGGCGGCGTGCGCGTACGCGCTGATCGACGGCCGGGGGTGGATCATGCCGGAGGACCTGAAGGCGCTCGTCGAGCCGGTCTTCGCCCACCGGCTGCTGCTCACCGCCGACGCGCAGGTGCGCGGGGTGACCGCCGCCGACGTGCTGCGTCATGCGGTGGCGTCGGTGCCGGTGCCGCTGCCGTCGGGCCAGTCGACCCCGACGCACGGCTGAGCGGGCCGGGCGTGGGGCTCACCGCCCGGGGTACCGGGCTGCTCGTCGCCGCGACCGCGTTGCTCGGCGCGGGGTTGCGGTTCGCGTACCCGGAGCTGGCCGTGCTGGGGGCGGCGGGCGCGGTGGCGGTCGGGCAGGCGGTGCTGGTGGCGGCCCGCACCCCCGGCTGGTGGTGTCCCGCACCGCCGACCCGGACCGGGTGGCGGTGGGTGAGCCGGCGCGGATGGCCCTGACCGTCCGCAACGCCGGGCGGCTGCGGGTGGGCAGCCTGCTGGCCGAGGACCGGTGCGCGGGCCGGCCGGTGCCGGTGCCGGTGGTGCGGCTGCGTCCCGGCCGGGACACCGGCCTCGGGTACGACGTGCCGACCCGTCGACGCGGGGTGCTGCCGGTGGGGCCGCTGCGGGTGACCCGCCGCGACCCGCTGGGCCTGTCCGCCGCGACCCGCGCGTACGGGCCGACGGCGGTGGTCCGGGTGCATCCCCGGGTGCACCCGTTGACGGCGGTGCCGACCGGGGCGGGGCGCAGCCTGGACGGCCGGGTGGACGGGGTGCCGCACGGGTCGATCACCTTCGACTCGCTGCGGGAGTACGTGGTCGGCGACGAGTTGCGCCGGGTGCACTGGCGGACCAGCGCCCGGGTGGGTGAGCTGATGGTGCGGGAGAACGTGGACACGTCGCTGCCCCGGATCGTGGTGCTGTTGGACAACCGGTCGGCCGCCCACCCGGACCGGGTCGGCGGGGTGGCCGGGTCGTTCGAGGCGGCCTGCGAGGCGGCGGCGTCGCTGGTGGTGGCCGCGTTCCGCCAGGACCTGCCGGTGGTGCTGCTGCTGGTGGACCCGGCCGACGACCGGACGGCTGACCCGCCGCTGGACCGGCTGGCCGCGGTGACCCTGACCGACCCCTCGGGCCGGGGGCCCGACGGCGCGACGACGGGTGACCGCGACGGTGCGGCGTTGGACGCCACCCTGACCCGGCTGCGCGCCGACCGGCCGGGCGACACGCTGGTCTTCCTCACCGGCCCCGGGGGCCGCGACGACGTCGGCCGGGTGGGCGCGCTGCGCGGGGCGTACCCGTCGGTGCTGGTGGGGGTGTTGGGGGCGGCCGGGCCGACGCCGACGGCGGCCGGGCCGGTGGTGCTCGACGCGGTCGACGGCGCGGCGTTCGCCGCCGCGTGGGACGCGACCGGCCGATGGTGACGGTGACCGAGCGGCCCGACGCCGCCCGACCGGACCGGGCGCGGGCGGGTGGCCCGGCCGGCGGTGGGCCGGGCCGGGCCGTCGCCCGGGTGCTGCGGGCGGCCGTGGTGCCGGTGACGCTCGTCGCCGCCATCGGCCTGGCCGGCGTGGCACTCGACCGGGTGTACGCCGGTGACCTGCTGACCCGGCTGGTGAGCGGCGCGGCCCTGGCGGCGGTGCTGGTCAGCGTGGCCGCCCGCCGGTTGCCGTCCTGGCAGGTGGCGCCGCTGTCGGTGGCCGCCATGCTCGGCGCGACGGCCTGGTCGGTGCGGCTCGCCGCCGCACACGCCGACCTGCCGGGCGGATTCCTCGACGTGACCGCCGACGCCGCCGCCAACGCGGTGCCCCGGCTGCTCACCGCGATGATCCCGGTCGAACCGGCCCCGGACACGGTGCTGGTGCCGGTGGTCGCCGCCTGGTTGGCCGGGCTGGCCGGTGCCGAGGTGGCGCTGCGGGCCGGTCGGGTGCTGCTCGGTTTCCTCCCGGCCACCGCGCTGTACGCCGGGGCCGTCTACGTCGTCGGCCCGAACGCGGAACCGGCGGTCGGGTCGTCGGTGGTCTTCGCCGGGCTGGTCGCGCTCGCCCTGGCCGCCGGCCGCACGCCGGGAGGCGACCCGGCCGCCGGGCTGCCGCCGGCCGTACGCGGCCCGGTGCGGGCCCGGGCGACGGTGGTCGCCGCCGCCGGGGTGGCGGTGGTGGTCGGGTCCGCCGCGCTGCTCGGGCCGGCCCTCGCCGGCCGGATCGACGACCGGCCGGTCGACCCGCGCCGCTACGTGCCACCGCCCCGGGTGGAGTCGCTGGACGAGAACCCGCTGATCCGGATCTCCGGCTGGGCGTTGGAGCCGCAGCAGAAGCTGCTGGACGTGTCGACCCGGGCCCCGGGCGAGGGGCCGACCACGATCCGGCTGGCCGTGCTCAGCGACTACGACGGGGTGACCTGGCGGGTCGGGGCGACCTACCGCACCGCCGGTCGGGTCCTGCCCGGCGGTGACCCGCAGGCGGCGGACACCGTCCGGCAGGAGATCACCGTGGCCGGGTTGACCGGCCGGCTGCTGCCCGCGGTGGCCACCCCCCGCACTGTCGACGGGGCCCGGGTGGCGTACGACCCGCAGAGCGGCACGTTGATCCGGCCGGAGGGGCTGACCCCGGGGTTGAGGTACACGGTCACCTCGGCGCGGGAACGGCTGGACGTGAACCTGCTCGCCACCGCCGACGTACCGGCCGGGGCGCAGGTGGCCCGGGTGCTGCGGGTGCCCGACGGGACGCCGGAACGGTTGCGCCGGCTCGCCACCCACCTGGCCGAGGAGAACGGCGCCCCGTACGCGCGGGCGGCGGCGGTGGAGCAGTTCCTCGCCGAGCACTACCGGCTGGTGGCGGACGCGCCGAGCGGGCACGCGTACCCGAACCTGGAGTTCTTCCTGTTCGGGCCGCGCGGTGGCGGCGGCCAGCGGGGCACCTCCGAGCAGTTCGCCGCCGCCTTCGCGGTGCTGGGCCGGTTGACCGGCCTGCCGACCCGGGTGGTGGTGGGGTTCACCGCCCGGGGTGACGGACCGGTGCGGGCCGCCGACGCGTACGCCTGGCCGGAGGTGCTCTTCGCCGGGGTGGGGTGGGTGCCGTTCGACCCCCGGCCCCGCCCGGACACCGCGCCCCGGCCGGTGGAGGACGACTTCCGGCCGGCCCCGCCGAGCCCGCCGCCGTCGGAGGTGCCCGAGCCGACCGCGACCCCACCGGCCACCCCACCGGCGGCGACCGCGCCGGGCCGGAGCACCGGGGAGCGCGGCGGGCCGACGCCGCTGCTGGTGGGGTTCGGCACCGGTGGGTTGCTGCTGGCGGGGCTGGTCCTCGCCGGGCTGGTCGGGTGCCGCCGGGCGCAGACCCGGGCCCGGTTGGGCCGGGGCGACCCGGGGACCCGGGTGGGCGGCGCGTGGCGGCACACCACCGACGCGCTGCGACTGTCGGGACGGCCGGTCGGCGGGGACCTCTCCGCCACCGAGGTCGCCGACCGGGCCCGCCGCGCCCTCGCCGAGGACACCGGCCGGGCCGAGGGTTCCCTCCCTGCCGGGGGTGCCGGCACCGGTGACCCCGGTGCGGACCCGGTGGGGTTGGCGGAACTCGCCGGGCTGCTCAACCAGGCGGCCTTCGCGCCGGGCACGCTGACCGACGCCCAGGCCGACCGGGCCCGGGACGTCGCCGTGGGGTACGCGGCGGCGCTGCGGGCGGCCCGGCCCCGCTGGCGGCGGTTGCTGTGGTCGGCACATCCCGGTCCCCTGCGCTGGCCCCGCTGACCGGTTCCCTGCCCCGGGAGACCGGGGCACGGTGAGGCCCGCCGGACCGGACGGTGGCGGGACGGGACCACCTCGACCGTGGGCCGGACCCTGGCGACGCGGAACCGGACCCCGGCAGCCCGGACCGGATCGTGGTGGGCCGGGGCCGGCTACGCCGGTGGTGGGCCGGCGGCCCGCAGCCGGCGGACCAGTTTGCGCAGGCCCGCCTGCCAGCCGTCCGGGTCCTCGGCGCGGCGCAGCGCGTACCCGGCGACCTCGGGGTGGGGCAGGATGAGGAAGCGTTCCTCGGCGAGCCCGGCGACCGCCGCGTCGGCGACCTGGTCGGGGGTGAGCACCGGGCCGGAGGCGGCGATCACCCGGGCGGCCAGGTGGCCGGTGGCCAGCCCGTCGGCGAGCATCGGGGTGTCCACCCCCTGCGGGCACAGGGCGCTGACCCGGATGCCCTGGTCCCGGTAGGTGACCGCCAACCACTCGGCCAGCCCGACCGCCGCGTGTTTGGTGGCCGTGTACGGGGCGTCGCCGACCGCCGTGAGCACCCCGGCTGCCGAGCAGGTGTGCAGCAGGTGGCCGCCGCCCCGGGCCAGCATGCCGGGCAGCACGGCGCGGGCGGCGTACACGTGGGCGAGCACGTTGACCCGCCAGGCGCGGTCCCAGTCGTCGTCGGGGGCGTCGATGCCGGCGCCGGTGGCCACGCCCGCGTTGGCGCAGAACAGGTCGATCCGGCCGTACCGTCGCTCGGTGTCGGCGACCAGGTCGCGGACCTGGCCCTCGTCGGCGGCGTCGACGGCGACCCCCCGGGCGACCGGGCCGACCGCCTCGGCGACGGCGGCGGTCGCGCGGGCGTCGAGATCGGCCAGGACGACGGCGGCGGCCCCTTCGGCGGCGAAGCGACGGGCCAGCGCCGCGCCGATGCCCCCCGCTCCCCCGGTGATCACCACCACCCGGTCGGTCAGGTTCATCTCAGCCCCGTTCCGTCGGCCGTCCGGCGTCCACCGCCGACGGCGGGCCCAGCCGGCTGATCAGCTCACCCAGGGCGGCGGCCCCACCGGCGGTCACCTCCGGGGTGGGCAGCAGGGCCAGCACCGGCACGTCCACGCCCGCGTCGGCGTAGCGGCGGACCTGGTCGCGGCAGTGCTCGGGCGAGCCGTGCAGGATCAGCGCGTCGACCACCTCGTCGGGCACGGCCGCGGCGGCGGCCCGCCGGTCACCTGCCGCCCAGGCCGCCCAGACCGGGCCGAGCACGTCCTCCCGCCCCAGCCAACGGTGGAACTCCGCGTACGCGGGGACGGTGAGGTAGCTGGTGATCAGCCGCCGGCCGAGGGTACGGGCGTAGCCGGCGTCCTCGGTGGGGCAGACGAAGATCCGGGCGACCACCTCGAAGCCGGGGCCGCGCCCGGTCAGCTCGGCGAGGGCCTGCGCGACGTCGTCGGCGGCCAGCCAGTTGAGGATCACCCCGTCGGCCTCGGCGGCGGCCAGCCGCAGCATCCCCGGGCGCAGGGCGGCCAGCAGCAGCGGCGGTGGGCTGGCCGGCGGGCGTTCCAGGGTGAACCGGCGCACCCGGAACGTGTCGAACGCCCCGTCGACCGTCTCGCCCCGCAGCGCCGGCCGGAGGAACCGCAGCAGGTCGCGGGTGCGCCGGAACGGCTCGGTGTACGGCACGCCGTTCCAGTCCCCCACCACCACCGGGGAGGACGCGCCGATGCCGAGGGCGAACCGGCCCGGGGCGGCCTCGGCCAGCGCCGCCGCGCTCATCGCTAGCAGGCCCGGCCCCCGGGTGAAGGCGGGGGTGATCGCGGTGCCCAGCCGCAGTCCGGGTTGCCAGGCGGCGGCCAGCGCCAGCGGGGTGAACGCGTCGGTGCCGTTGACCTCCGACGACCACAGGTCGGTGAAACCGGCCTCTGCCAGGGCCGCGTAGCCGGCCGCGTGCTCGGCGAGCGGGACACCGGTCAGCGGCACGGTGAAGCCCCATCGGTTCGTCATCCGGTCGATCGTGCCCGCTCGCCCCGGCCGGAACAAGGCCGGCACCGGGGTGGATTCGGCGATGCCCGCCGCCGCAGCCGCCCGGGATGTTACGAACCCCTGGTGGGCCGGGCCGACGGCGACTGCCGACGATCATGACGGGCGGCGAGGAGGCCGCTCCGCTGCGGCGTACCGGATCGGCCCAGCGGGCCACGTTCCTGGAACTCTTCTTCGACCTGGTGTACGTCTTCGCGCTCACCCGGATCTCGTTCCGCGCCTTCGAGGACCTGGCCCTGGAGCCCGGCGGCACCACCGGCTGGTCCCCGGTCACCGGGGGCGTCAAGACGCTGCTGCTGCTGCTCGCGCTCTGGGCGGTCTGGCAGGGCACCGCGTGGACGACCAGCCGGTACGACCCGCACCACGGCTGGCTCCAGTTCGTGGTGATCACCGCCCTGATCGGCAGCATGGTGATGGGGGTGGCGATCCCCCACGCGTTCACCTCCACCGGGCTGGCGTTCGCGGTGGCGTACGTGGTGACGCAGGTGTCCCGCCCGGGTCTGCTGCTGCTGGCCCTCGGCAGCCACGAGTACCGGCGGCTCAAGCTGCGCATGCTCGTCACCTTCGGCGCGACCGGGGTGCTCTGGCTGACCGGGGCGTTCCTGTCGCCCACCCCCCGGGGGCTGCTCTGGGCGCTGGCACTGGTCGTGGAGTACCTGGCCGCCCGGTTCGGGTGGCCGGTGCCGGGGCTGGGCCGGTCGAGGGCGAGCCGCTGGGACGTCGCCGGGGAACACCTGGCCGAGCGGTACCAGCAGTTCTTCCTGGTCGCGTTGGGCGAGACGATCCTGGTGGGCGGGCTGGCGTACAGCACGGGTCCGTTCGACCCGGCCCGGACCGGCGCGTTCGCGGTGGCGTTGGTGACCTCGGTGCTGCTGTGGCGGATCTACGTGCAGCGGGCCGGGCAGGTGCTCGCCGAGGCGGTGGTGCGGTCCCGGCACCCGTCGGACACCGGCCGCTCGGCGGCGGACACCCACCTGGCGATGGTGGTGGGGCTGGTCGGTACGGCGATCGGGTACGAGCTGACCATCGAGCACCCGTTCACCTCCCCGGAGGCGGCGTGGGTGGTGCTGGTGGTGGGCGGCCCGGTGCTCTTCCTGCTCGCCCGCGCCCGCTTCGAGTACGAGGTCTTCGGCCGGGTGTCGCCGTCGCGGTGGCTCGCGGCGGTGCTGCTGGTCGTGCTCTTCCCGCTGCTGCTGCACGTGGTGCCGCTGGTCTCCGCCACGGTGGCCGCGCTGGTGCTCGGCGGGGTCGCGGCGGCCGACGCCCGCCGGGCCCGGGGCCGCCCCCCGGAACCCCCCGCCCCACCCCTGTAACCACCCCACCCCACCCGCCCCGCCGGGTGGGCCTGACCCCGGTGATCAAGAAGTTTGCGTCACGTTGATGATCAGAACTGACGCGAACCTCTTGATCACCGGGGCACAGTCGCGGGGGCACAGCAGCGGGAGCCAGCAGCGCGGGGCAGCAGCGCGGGGGTGGGTCAGGTGGGGGCGGTGAGGAACAGGTGGGGCCAGGGTTGCGCCGTGACGATCCGCCGCTCGGCGGCGGTGAGCGGGGCCCGGCCGGTGGTCTTGCGGACCAGGGTGAGACGGTCCCAGCCGAGCCCGTCCGGGACCGGTCGTCCCCCGGTGACCAGGTCGGCGATCACCCGCGCGGCGGCGGGGGTGAGCCACGGCTCGCGGTGCAGCGCCACCGCCAGGTCCAGCCCGTGCACGCCGACCTCCACCACGCGGGTCACCAGGAACTCGTGCACCGTCATCGGGTCACCGTGGCGGGTGCGGACGACCCGGTCGGCGGGCTGCGCCCGCACCGCCGCGTCGGTGGCCCGCCAGGCGGCGGTGAAGGCCGCGGCGGTCGTCACCGCTTCCGTGGACCCGGTCGGGGCGGCGGGATCGCGGGCCGCCCGCCGGGCGCTGGCGATCCGGTCGGCGTCGACCTGGGGGGTGAACTTCGCCGGGCCGAAGTAGCCGGCGGCGTCCACCTCGGCGCGCGGCGGCGCGGGCGCGGCGAGCATGTCGACCAGACGTCCGGCACCCGTGCGGACGTGGGCGACGAGGTCCCGGACCGCCCAGGGCGGGCACGGGGTGGGCCGGTCCGGGTCCGCGTCGGTCAGCGTGGCCAGGACCACGGCCAGCCGGGCACACTCGACTCGGAATGCCGTACCGGCCGGCGACGTCATGGTCGGGAGGTCCTCAACCCTTCCAGCGGGGCACCAGGCGGTGCACGGACAGCAGCACCAGCGCCGCCACCACCCCCATGGTGCCGGCGATCCCGGCGGCGCTGCCGGCGTACCCGATGAACAGGGTGCGGCGGGTCAGCTCGTCCACCGGCGTCTGCTGCTGGTCGAGCAGGCCGGACAGGGCGATGCCGCAGCCGAGGACGGCGAGCAGACCGCCGATGCCGAGCACGCTGGCGGCCACCTTGTGGGCGTCGTCGGGAGCGACCTGCGCCTGCTCGTGCTGGAAGATCAGCAGGAGCAGCCCGGCCAACGCCGCCCAGGCCCCGACCACCAGGAACGCGGCGATCGCGTCGCTGGGCCGGTGCCAGCCGGCGGAGAGGGTGGCGACCCCGGCGACGGCCGCGTACGCGGTGCCGAGGAACGCCCCGAGGACGCGCACCTTGGCCGGCAGCACCAGGATCAGCGCCAGCGCCACCGAGGCGGCGATGGTGGTGTGTCCACTGGGCAGGCTGTTGCCGACCGCGTCGCGTTGCGGGTCGATGCCGAGCGCGGGTCGGTCGATGACGTACTTGAGCACCTGGGTGGTGACGTTCGCCCCGGCGATCAGCAGGGTGGCCGAGATGGCGAGCGCCTTGCGGCCCCGGATCAGGGCGATGAAGAAGATCACCACCATGGCCGCCAGCAGGGAGACCACCGACATGGCGTTGAGGATCCGGTTGACCAGCCCGTCGATGCGGTCCTGGCCGATCCGGTTGCCGGTCAACGCGACCGTGTCGAGCCACTGCCCGGTGCCGGTGTGCACGGCGAACCGCCACACCAGCAGGAAGGCCGCCGTCTGGGCCAACGCCAGCACGACCAACCAGACCGCGGTCCAACCCCTTGCCGTCGCTCGCACCCGCACACCGTAGCGGCATGACCGGCACGTCGCGCGGGGGCCCACCGGCTCGACCCGGATACCTTGACACCCGGACCACGGGAGGTGACGGTGACCGGCACACCGCAGCACGGACGATCGACCCGGCAGCCGCCGTCCGGGGACCCGCCGGCACCGCCGCCGCACGGGCCGTCCCCGCAGCCACCGGCCGGGAACCCGCCGGCCGGACGGTCCGCCGCCGCGCCCACGGCGACCGGCCAGCCGACCGCCGCACCACCGCCGGCCGGGGACCCGGCGGCACCGCACGGGCCGGCACCGCACGGGCCGGCACCCCACGGGCCGGCACCCCACGGGCCGGCACCGCACGGGCCGGCACCGCACGGGCCGGCACCGCAGCCGCCGGAGCAGGGAGATTCGTTGGCCGGTCTGCTCGGTGGGCGCGGTGGCGCGGTCGACGCGACCCTGCCGCCGGTCGCGTTCACCATCGGCTGGCTGGCCACCGGGCGGTCCGTCGTCGGCGGGGTCGCCGTGGCCGTGCTGGCCGGTACGGCGGTGGCGTTGTGGCGGTGGCGGCGCGGGGACCGTCCCCGGGCGGTGCTGATCGGGTTGCTGGCGGTCTGCCTGGCCGCGGTGGTGGCGTTGCGCACCGGCCGGGCCGCCGACTTCTTCGCGGTGCAGGTCTTCTCCAACCTCGCCAGCGCGCTGGTCTGGATGGTGAGCATCGTGGTACGCCGGCCGCTGCTCGGGGTGGTCGTCGGGGCGGCGCTGCGCCAGCGCGGGCGGTGGCGGCGCGACCCGGCGCTGCTGCGGGCGTACGGGCGGGGCAGTTGGGTGTGGGCGGCGACGTACGTCGTGCGGGTGGCGGTGTTCCTGCCGCTGTGGCTGGGCGGGCAGGTGCTCGCGTTGACCGTGGCCCGGGTCGCGCTGACCTGGCCGCTGGTGGCGGCGGCGCTGACGGTGAGCTGGGTGGTGATCCGCCGGTCGCTACCGACCGGTCATCCGGGGCTGCGACACCCGGTGGACCCCGCTGAGGCGCGGCCGGAGGGCTGAGGCGCGGCCGGGCCACGGCCGATGGCCGGGGGCTGAGGTGTGGTCAGGGGTGGAGACGTTAATGGAGAGGCCGCCACGGGGGGAGCGGCCTCTCCGATCAACACGGTACTCCGTCAGGTGGCGTCGCGTTATCCCGCGCGCCCTCTTTTTTCACAGCCCTTTCCCGCCGGAGCGGGAAAGGGGATGGTGGGGTGGGCCGGCCGTTCCGCTGCGTCGGCCGGACGGTCGACCCACCCCCGGCCTGACCGTGGGAATCAGGCCGCCCGCCGACCGGGCGTCCGCTCCCCCGGGCCCGGTCGGCCTCCGGGTGGGCGGCGCCGCGCCACCCACCCGGCAGGGTCAACTCAGCCGTTCGGGAAGAGCATCCCGTAGTCCGCGTACGCCATGGCGATGTCGGACTGGGCCCAGAACCGGTGGTAGTTGAACGTCGGCTCGGGGCCGCCCTTGAGGTACGCGTCGACCTTCGGCCAGTCCGGGTCGTTCTTGTAGAACGACCGGATGTCCAGGAAGCTCTTGCCGGCGGCGATGGTGTCGCCGTTGGGCATCTTCCCGGTCCAGCCCGGCGGCACGTAGAGGCCCTGGCCGTCGGCGGCGTTGTAGACGTCGTCGAAGCGCTTGTAGTCGCCGCGCGTCTCCGTCGTCGACACACCCTTGCTGTCGCTGGCCGCCGAGAGCGCGTCCAGCAGACCCTTCGCGGTGGTCTTGGCCTGCGTGTTGCCGGACTTGGCCGCGTACGCGATCAGGGTCCGGGCGAGGGAGCCGGTGACGCCGACGTCCTGACCCGTGGAGCTGACCTCGACGTGCAGGCCGGTGTTGGACGCCGGGCTGCTCGGGTTCCAGTTGGCGGGCTGGCCCGTCCACTTCAGCTCGGACGGAACCGCCCAGTTGGTGCCCAGCTTGGTGTTGGCGATCGCCCACGGCACCCACTTGTCGAGCAGCGCCTTGGCCTTGGTGTTGCCGGTCTCCAGGTACAGCTCGGCGATGCGCTGCATCGACCAGACCTGCATGCCGAACCACTGGTTCGACGGCGGGTCGTTGTAGACCGGGTCGACGTCGTAGAACATGCCGTAGAAGGTGGCGGTGCCGGCCGGCGGCTGGGCGTAACTACCGTCCCAGCTGTTGGTGGCGCCACCAGCGATGCCGCCCTCGGCGGACTGGAGCCAGGTGTAGAACTCCAGCTGCCGGTCGAAGCTCTTCTGCCAGTCCGCGACCGCGGTCGGGGACTTCGGCTTGAGCTCGCTGATGTTGGTCATCGCCCAGGCCGCGAACGGGTTCTGGTAGCCGAAGTGGTTGTGGCTGGAACCGATCCGCCAGGACCAGCCCGCGCTGGCGTCGTACGCGCCACCCCAGGCGTAGTACCAGGACAGCAGGTAGTGCGCCGAGTCCTTGCCGGTGCCGGCGGCGCAGGTGCTGGCCCCGACGCAGTTGCCGATCTTCTTGAAGTACTTGTCGAACATCGCGTACCGCAGGTAGTCGCCCATCTTGGCGGCCTTGGCCACGGTGGCCGCGACGTCGGCCTGCTTGCCCTGCGCCTTGGCCCAGGTCAGCGCCCAGTACGCGGCCTGCACGGCGCGGGCGTCGGCGTCCGGGGCGTTGGTGTACTTCCACTGCTTGGCCGGGGCACCCGAGTCCTTGACGAACAGGTCGAGGTAGCCGTACTGGCCGCCGTGCTTGAAGGTGTCGCAGGAGGGCTGCGGGATGGTCTCCCACACCGACTCCTGGGTGCCCCGCTGGAAGGTGTTGATGTAGGCCGGCTTGGTGGTGCCGTCACCGCAGCGGCCGAAGCCGTAGGTGTTGTCGACGTCCATCAGCCAGTGCATGCCGTAGATGTCGCCGGTGCCGTAGGTGGACTGCAGCTCCGAGCGCAGCGGGTCCTGGCCGACCGGGACGCTGGCGTTCAGCGCCGACGGGTACTGGCTGGGCAGGTTGTACTCGGAGGCGTACTGCGGGGTGCCGGCGACACCCGCGGTGGGCTGGTCGGCGTGCGACGGGATGATGTACTTCTCCATCACCGTCCAGGCGTTGTTGAACGGGGCCCAGTTCTGGGTGACCCGGCCGTAGTAGGCCTCCAGCCACAGCCAGTAGCTGAACGCCTCGGAGGTGGTCTCGTGGCCGTGGTCGGGCGCCTCGACGATCAGCGTCTCGATCGAGTGGTACGGCACGCCCTCGGGGCTGAAGTAGCCCGAGTTCTTGATCTTGCCGTACTGGTCGAGGAACTTCGCCACGTAGGCGTTGTCCCCGCCGGGGGTGTCGTTGTCGATCTCGGTGGCGGTGACCACCACCGAGGAGACCCCGGTGCCGGCCGCGGTGATGGTGGCGGTGCCACCGGCGGTGTCGGTGTCCTCCGCCGCGGCGACCGTGACGGTGGCCCCGGTGTTCCAGTTGCTCGGGGTCAGCGTGACGCTGGCCGGCGAGACCGTGATGTCGGTGTCACCGGCACGGGTGATGGCGACCGGCACGTTGCCCGAGGGCGCGGCGCTGAGCTTGAGGTTGAAGGTGGTGCTGCCACCCTCGTTGACGCTCACCGTGGACGGCGTGGCGACCAGCGCCGGGCCGGTGGCCGGGTTGACGGTGAACGACTTCTCCGCCACGCCGATGCCGTTGGCGTTGTCGTACGCCTTGGCCTGGACCGTGTAGCTGCCGGACGGCAGCGAGGTCAGCGTGTACGCGTACGGCGCGGAGGTGTCGGTGTTGACCAGCATGCCGTTGCGGTAGAACTCGACCTTGCTGATCGTCCCGTCCGGGTCGCTGGCGGTGGCGGTCAGCGGCACGTCGGCCGGCGCGGTGAACGGGCCGGCGGGCACACCGAGGGAGACCGTCGGCGGCTGGTTGGCCGGGGTGCCGTTGCACGGGGTGCCGTTGAGGGTGAACGACGTCGGCTTCGGGTTGCTGCCCGAGTAGGAGCCGTTGAACCCGATGGTGGTGGAGGCCCCGGTCCCGATGTTGCCGTTGTAGGACTCGTTGGTGGCGGTGACCTCGCTGCCGCTCTGGCTCCACTTCGCCGACCAGCCCTGGGTGACCCGCTGGCTGCTGTTCGGGAAGGTCCACTTGAGCGACCAGCTGCTGAGCGCGTCACCCATGTTCTTGATGGTGACGTTCGCGGTGAAGCCGCTGCCCCAGTCGTTGGTGGCGTAGACCACGTCGCAGGCCGGCGCGGCCTGGGCCGCGCTGGCCGGCAGGCCCACCCCGCCGATGGCGAGTGCGGTGGCGGCGAGCATCGCCGTGCGGCGACGTCTTGCCATGAGTCTCATGTGCGCGGTGTCTCCTCGGACCGGGCCGGGGCTGCGGGCCCCGGCGGAGGCACCTCCACGCGCGGATACAGGGGTGCGCGGGGGGACGGAGGCGCCGGAATGGTGGTCGGTCCGGCCGATGGGCCGGGGCAGGGACGGGGTACGGCCGAGCAGGCCGGCCGTGCCGTTCCTTCGGGTGCCGTCCGGGAGACCCGGATGCCCTCGGCGACCCATCACTCGCGCGTGTTTGGCTCCGCTGCGTTGATTCGACAGTGTGCCATGGAAGCGCTCCCACGACAACTACCAGTATCGAAACGCAGGTCGATGTTTCGATCTCGTTTAGGGGCTTTCACAAAGCCGTGACGGGCGTTACAGTCGCAGCATCGCCGATGGGAGCGCTTCCATCGACGGAGATGCAACAAGTGAAGGTCAGAACCGTGGTCGCCCGACCACGGGGTTCAGCCCGAAAGGCTGACGACGGGCCAGCCCGGACACCGTCGCCAGCCATCATCCCACCATCACGGAGGGAGGTGGAACCAGAGCCACTCGCGTGGCCCGGCTCCCGCGCGACACGCACGGCCGGACGCCAATTCGAGCGTGCGTGTGTGCAACACAGGTGGGGACGGGGGTTGCCCTCCCCCGTCCCCACACTAAACCCCCGTACTCGACGGGAAAAGAGGCCGACGGGTCAGGCGTGCGCGCCGCCCGGCCGGCCTCGATCGCTATCTGCCCCTCGGCAGTTGGGCCGACCGTCCCCACGACGGCGCCCGTCACACTCCCGATTCCCCATCCCGGCCGCCCACGCGCGGCCCTCTAGGCTGGCGGCCCGCCCCGAGGCGGCCGGGCCGTCGCACGCCCGCGCTGGGAGCGCTCCCGGCCGTCGGGGTGGCCCGCACCCTGAGGAGAAACATCCATGTCGATACTCACCCGGCGACGCCTGCTGCGCCGCGCCGCGCTCTCCGCCACCGCCACCGCCGGCGCCGGGCTCACCGCCGCCACCGGTGCCGGTGGCCTGGTCGCGGCCACCGGCACCCTGGCCGCCGGCTGCGACACGCCGAAGGGTGGCGATCCGGCGCCCGACCCCGCCACGGAGCGGCTGCGGTTCCCCCACGACTTCGGCTGGGGTGCCGCCACCTCGGCCTACCAGATCGAGGGCGCCGCCAAGGAGGACGGCCGGGGCGAGTCGGTCTGGGACACCTTCAGTCACACCCCCGGACGCACCCACAACGGCGACACCGGTGACGTGGCCGCCGACCACTACCACCGCTGGGCCGACGACCTGGACCTGATGCGCGACCTCGGGCTGCGCAGCTACCGGTTCTCCGTCTCCTGGCCCCGGATCCAGGCCGACGGCACCGGCAAGCCCAACCAGCGCGGGCTCGACTTCTACAAGCGGCTCGTCGACGGGCTGCACGAACGCGGCATTGCCCCGATGGTCACCCTCTTCCACTGGGACCTGCCGCAGGCGTTGCAGGACGAGGGCGGCTGGGAGAACCGGGACACCGCCCACCGGTTCGCCGACTACGCCGACGCGGTCTTCCGGGGCATCGGCGACCAGGTGCCGGTCTGGTTGACCATCAACGAGCCCAAGACCGTGGTGCAGAACGGCTACCTCTGGGGCCACCACGCCCCCGGCCGACAGGACGCCGACGCCGCCTACCTGGTCGCCCACCACCTCCAGCTCGCCCACGGCCTCGCCGTCCGCGCGCTGCGCGCCACCGGCTACGACACCCGCATCGGCCCGGCGCTCAACCTGCACCCGTGCTACCCCGCCGACGACAGCCCCGCCGCGGCCTCCGCCGCCAAGCTGCACGACGGGTACGAGAACCGCCTCTACCTGGACTCCATCCTCACCGGGGCCTACCCGGCCGACGTGCTGGCCGACCTCGGCCCGGACAGCCGGATGGTCCGGGGCATCCACGACGGCGACCTGGGAATCATCTCCAGCCCGGTGGACCTGCTCGCGGTGCAGTACTACACCCCGCTCTACCTGACCGGCAACGGCAACACCGTCACCCGCTGGCCCACCAGCGAGGCGGACTGGCAGCAGATCTACCCGCAGGGCATGTACGACACCCTGACCCGGGTCACCCGCGACTACGGCCCGATTCCGATCACCGTCACCGAGAACGGACTGCCCTGCCCCGACACCCTCGGCCCGGACGGCACCGTCGACGACGCCGGCCGGATCGCCTTCCTGCGCGACCACTTCACCGCCGCCCACCGGGCCATCGCCGACGGCGTACCGCTGGAGAGCTACCACGTCTGGTCGCTGCTGGACAACTTCGAATGGGCCGAGGGGTACGACCAGCGCTGGGGGCTGGTCTATGTGGACTACCCGACCCAGCGGCGCGTCCTGAAGCGCAGCGCCCACTGGTACCGCCAGGTCATCCGGGACAACGGCCTGTAGGGACGTCGACCGGGAACCCGGCGACGGGGGCACCACCGGCACGGCCGGACCGCGTGGGGGCGGTCCGGCCCGGCACCCGACCGACCGTCAGCGGGGCAGTGCCTGCTGGAGTTCCGCGCGCAGCGCCGGGGTCAGCATCTCGCCGGCCTGCTTGGCCAGCCGGGCCATCTCGTAGCCCACCACGCCGATGTCCGCGTCCGCGCCGGCCAGGGTGGCCAGGATCGAGCCGTCGCGGATCTGCATGACCAGGAAGTAGCCCCGCCCCATCTCGACCACCGTCTGCTTGACGATGTCGCCGTCGAACATCTGGGCGGCACCCGCGGTGATGCTCATCAACCCCGAGGTGACCGCGGCCAACTTGTCCGCGTGGTCCCGGGGCAACTGCGCCGAGATCGCGACCAGCAGACCGTCCGAGGAGACCACCACCGCGTGCGCCACGCCCGGCACCCGCTCCGCGAACGCGTTGACCAACCAGTTCAGGTCACGCGCCTCCTGACTCAGCGTCATCACTGTCGTCCTCCTTCGCTGCGCACACCCGGCGGCAAGATTAACTCGGTGGTCTCCTCGGCCTCGGCACGGCGCACGCCGCTGTAGAGCCGGGACAGCATCCCGCCCACCGCCTCCGGGTCCAGGTCCTCGCGTACCCGGGCCGCCGGCCGGGCCGGCTCCGTCACCGAGGTCAGCTGGGCCATCGGCACCCGCACCGGCAGCCCCCGGTCGTTGGTGCCGCCGGTGACCGGGACGAGCGGCGGCGCCGGCGTGCTCTCCCCCAGCGACACCGGCGACGACGGGGCCGGACCCTGCCGGGACCACCAGCCGCCACCGGTGTCGGCCGGGGGCGCAGCGACCGGCGCCAGCACGTCCGCGGCGCGGACCGGCAACGGGGCCGGCGCGTCGGGCCGCTGCTGCGGCACCCCCGGCCACTGCTGCGGTGGCCGGCCGGCCACCGGCAGGTCGACCGGGTGGACCGCACCGGGCTGGCGCGACGCCCCGACGGGACGGGGCGCGGCGGTGACCGCGGTGGTGAGGGCCCGCTGCCCGACCGGCATGTCCAGCTCCACGGCGGGCGCCGGCGCGAGCAGGCTCGCCGGCAACGCGATCCGCGCCACCAGCCCCTGCCCCGGGGCGGCCAGCTGCACCCCGACGCCGTGCCGTGCGGCCAGGTGGCTGACCACGAAGTGACCCATCCGCTCGATGGCCGCCACGTCCGCCGCCGGTGGTGCCGCCAACACCGCGTTGGCCTGCGCCAACGCCGCCGGGCTCATGCCGAGACCGGCGTCGGCGACCTCCACCACCGCACCGCCGCCCTCGGCCCACGCGCTCACCCGGACCGCGGTGTCCGGCCGGGAGAAGGCAGTCGCGTTCTCCAGCAGCTCCGCCATCAGGTGGACCAGCTCACCGACGGCGTGCCCGACCACGTAGAGGTCGGCCACCGACTCGTGGCGGACCCGCTGGTACTGCTCGATCTCGGCGCTCGCCGCGAGCAGCACCGCACCCAACCGCACCGGCCGGTTCCACCGGCGGGTGGACTCGGTGCCGGCGAGCACCAGCAGGCTCTCGTCGTTACGGCGCATCCGGGCGGCCAGATGGTCCAGTTTGAACAGGTTCTCCAGCTGGTCCGGGTCGGCCTCCTCCCGTTCCAGGTCGTCGAGCAGCTCCAGTTGCCGCTCCACCAGCACCTGGCTGCGCCGGGCCAGGTTCACGAACATCGCATTGACGGTACGGCGGGTCTCCGCCTGCTCCACGGCGACGCTGACCGCGCTGCGGTGCACCGCCACAAACGCCTCGGCCAGCTCGCCGATCTCGTCCAGGGACCGCACCACGGCGGGCGGCACGTCGATCCTCGGCACCCCGCCGTCGACGGCCCGCAGCCGGTCCAGGGCGTGCGGGAGTTCGACCTGGGCGATCCGTAGTGCCTGGTCACGCAGCCGCTGCATCGAGTTCGCGATCGACCGACCGATCAGCACGGCCAGCAGCACCGCCAGGGCGAGCACCACCACGATGCCACCGAGCACCAGCAGGGTGGTGCGCAACTGGGCGCCGCTGACCTCGTCGGCCCGGACCACCGCGTCGTCGAGGACCCGGGTCTCCAGCTGCCGCAGCAGCGCCTGCCGCTGCTCGCTGACCGTCCACCACTGGTTCGCGGGCAACACCGCGGGCAGGGCGGTGCCGCCGGTGGTGATGCTCTTCTCCTCCAACCGGGTGGCGTCGACGAACGCCCCCTGCCGGGAGGTCCGGTCGTACGCCTGGATCTGGCCGGTGGTCGCGGCGACCCGGAACGCGCCCAACGCGGCCAACTGCTGGGCCCGCAGGTCGGTCAGGTTCACCTGGTCCTCCAGGCCGTACCGGCCGGCCCGGCCGGCGGCGTACAGCTGGGCCCGGATCCGCGACGACAGCTCCTTGACCCGGGCCAGCTGCACGTAACGCAGCACCGCGTCGGTCAACTCCGGACGCTCCGGCCCGGGGTTGGGCTCGGCGAGCAGGCCGAGCAGCGCCTCCACCGCCCGGTGGTAGTTGCCCAGGATGGTGTCGCTGCTCAGCACCGCCGGCGGCACCGCCGCCCGGATGTAGACCACCTGGTCGTACGCCTCCAACGCCTCGGCGTAGGCGACCTGCCAGGCGGCGTCGGAGTCGGCCAGCGGGCCGGCCGCCTCGCGCAACGCACCGATGGCCGTGTCGGTGGCGGAGTGCAACGGCCGCAGGGCGAGCTGCGCGGCGTCCCGGTCGGCGGCGTTGCCCGCGCGGCGCAGGGCCGCCAGTTCACCGGCGGTGCGGTCCCGTTCCTGCTGGAGCCGGTCCACCACGGTGGTGATCTGCTGGCCGATGCCGACCTGCCGGGCGAAGTCGTTCAGCGCGGTGGTCCGCCCGACCAGCCCCGCCGTCTGCACCCCGGCCAGCACCAGGAAGGCCACCGACGGGATGACCAGGACGGTGGCGAGCTTGGTCCGCATCCGCCAGTCCCGCAGCCGCAGCGGCGAACGCCGCCGGTGCGGCACGACCCGCTCGTCGAACCGGTTCCGACCCGGCGACTCCGCGCTCGGTGTCGGGTCGGGACCTGCGTCCACGTCTCGCCTCCTCGGTCCCCGTCCCCACGACGGGTGGCCCGGTCCATCCAACCAGGCCAGACACCGGTGTCAACGGGTCGACGGGGCATCCGACCGGGCGGACGTGCCGGACCCGACGGTCGAGGTCGGCGAGGGGTCCTCCTCCGTACGGCCGGTGCCGGCGAGCCGGTCCGCGTCGGGCACCCGACCCAGCGCGACCAGCGCGGCCCCGGTTGCCCCGATCTCCCGCTCGGCGCGGTGCCGGACCGGTCGCGGGGCGAGCGCGGCGGCGAACGCCGTACGCCACCACGCGGAGGCGGTCACCGCTCCCCCGCCGAGCACCACCTCGACGGGTGCGTCGACACCGGACTCCAGCACGGCGAGGTCATCGGCGACCATCCGGCACAGCCCGGTCATCAGCCCGGCGAGAATGTCCACCCCGGTGCTGGAGAAGCTGAGTCCGTGCAGCTCACCGGAGCCGGCCGGGGCCAGACCGGGCGGCCGGTCCCCACCCAGCCGGGGGTTCGCGGCGAGCACGCCGTCCGGCGCCACCCGGGCCAGCGCCGCGTCGAGTTCGGCCCCCTCGGGCAGCCGCAGTTCCCGGTTCGCCCAGGCGAACAGGTTCCCGCCGGACGAGTAGGCCGCACCGGTCACCACGTGCTCGTGGTCCACCCGATAGCGCCACAGCGACGCGGGCAGGGGCGGCAACGCCGTCCCTGCCGGGACCCGCTGGACCAGCCGTACCGCGGCGGAGGTGCCGACGGTGACCGCCGCCCGGCGGGGGTCCACGCAGCCCGAGCCGACGTTGGAGGCGGCCCCGTCACCGACCGGCGCGGCCCAGTCCGCCGCGGCGAGTTGCGGCCACCGCCGGGCGTGCCCGGCCCGCAGCCGACCGTGCCAGCCCATCGGGGCCAACTCGGGAAGCTCACCCGGGCGGACCCCGGCCAACGCGACGGCCTCGTCGTCCCAGTCGAGGCGGCGCAGGTCGAGCAGGCCGGTGCCGGACGCCATCGACACCGACATCGGCGCGTCGACGAGCAACTGGCCGAGGACGTACTCGACCAGGCCGGCGAACCGGGTCACGCCGGTCGTGCGTTCCCGCAGCCAGGGCAGCCGCACCGACCAGTAACAGCGATGCCACCACGCCCCGGTACGACGGTGGAAGTCCTGCGGATCGGCCGGACCGCTCGCGCCGGGGGCGGCTGCGGGCCGGGTGTCCAGCCAGGTCAGGACCGGGCCGAGCGGGTCACCGGCCCGGTCCAGGGGCAGCACCGAGTGCCACTGCGCGCAGACCGCAACCAGGCCCACGTCGCGCAGGTGGCCGGCGGCGGCCAACTCGTCCAGACACTCGGTCAGGCCGGCCAGGTAGGCGGCGGCGTCCAGGGTGCCGGCGCCGTCCCCGGTGACCGACAGGTGCACCTTGCGGCGGGCCAACGCTTCCGGCAGCGGGTCGGCGTCGGCGTCGAGCACCAGTCCCCGTACCGAGGAGGTGCCCAGGTCGAGGGCGAGAATGTTCATCGCGGATCACGCTACCCGCAGCTGCGGGTGGGAACGCCCTTCCCCGTCGTCCCCGCACCGCCTAGGGTGGGGGCATGCTCGCGCACCTGACCTGCTGGTGGCCCGCCGACCCGGCGGCCATCCCCCGCGCGTAGCTCTCACGCGGCCGCCCCGACGAGGCGGCCGACGGTTATCTCCCCGGCACCGGGGCCGCCCGACGACGAGGCGGCCCGGCCGACGAGGAGAACCCGATGAACCACCCGTACGACCTGCTCGCCGTCCTCGCCGACGGCGGGGACCCCGGCCCGTTCGCGCTGGTCCGCCGCGACGGCGTCGACCACGTCGACCTGTTCACCGGCCCGGTGGGCGTCGCCGACCACCTCGCCGAACTGCCGCTGCCCGAGGGCGGTCCGGGCCCCCGGACGCTGGCGCTGGTGCCCTACCGGCAGATCGCCGAACGGGGCTTCGCGTGTGTGGACGACGGCGTCCCGCTGGAGTACCTGACCGTCGAGTCGCACGTCGCGTTGCCGCTGGCCGACCTGCTCGCCGCCCTGCCGACCGGACCGGTGGTCACCCGCGACGCCGCCTTCGACGTCGACGACGACGAGTACGCCCGGATCGTCGACCGGGTGCTGGCCGAGGAGATCGGCCGGGGCGAGGGGGCGAACTTCGTCATCCACCGCACTCTGCACGCCACCGTACGCGGCACCCCGTTGGGTGCCGCGCTGGTGGCGCTGGGCCGGCTGCTACGCGACGAGCGGGGCGCGTACTGGACGTTCCTGGTGCACACCGGCACCCGGACCCTGGTCGGCGCGAGCCCGGAACGGCACGTCAGCGTCGACGACGGCCTGGTCATGATGAACCCGATCAGCGGCACCTTCCGGCACACCGGGACGGCCGCCGACCGGGACGCGCTGCTGCGGTTCCTGCACGACCCGAAGGAGGTCGAGGAGCTGTACATGGTCCTCGACGAGGAACTGAAGATGATGGCCGGGGTGGCCGAGCACGGCGGGCAGGTGGTCGGGCCGTACCTCAAGGAGATGTCGCACCTGGCGCACACCGAGTACCTGCTGGCCGGTCGGGGCACCCGCGACGTCCGGGAGGTGCTGCGCGAGACGATGTTCGCCCCGACGGTGACCGGCAGCCCGATGCAGAACGCCTGCCGGGTGATCGCCCGGCACGAACCTACCGGCCGGCGGTACTACTCCGGGGTGCTGGCGCTGCTGGGCCGCGACGCCGAGGGCCGGCAGACGTTGGACGCGCCGATCCTGATCCGGACCGCCGAGATCTCCCCCGCCGGGCGGCTGCGGGTGCCGGTCGGGGCGACCCTGGTGCGGCACTCCACCGCCGCCGGTGAGGTCGCCGAGACGCACGCCAAGGCCGCCGGGGTGCTCGCCGCGTTGGGGCTGGGCCCGCAGGCGGCGACGGTCGGTGCGTACCCGCCGGTGCGGTGGGCCGACGATCCGCAGGTACGGGCGGTGCTCGCCGCCCGCAACGACCCGCTGGCCCGGTTCTGGCTCGACCAGCGGGCCCCCGGCGCGGTGGTGCTGCCCGGGGCGGCGGGCCGGCGGGCGCTGGTGGTCGACGGGGAGGACACCTTCACCGGAATGCTCGCCCACCAGTTGCGGGCGCTGGGCCTGACGGTGGACGTGCGGCCCTGGCACACCCCCGGCCGCACCGACGGATACGACCTGGTGGTGGTCGGCCCCGGACCGGGTGACCCGGGCGCGGTCGACGACCCGAAGATGGCGGCCCTGCGCGGGCTGCTGACCCGGCGGCTGGACGCGGACCGGCCCACCCTGGCGGTGTGCCTGGGTCACCAGCTGCTCAGCGGGCTGCTCGGATTGACGCTGCACCGCCGGGCCGCGCCCTACCAGGGCCTGCAACGGCAGGTGTCGCTGTTCGGGGTGCCACGTCGGGTGGGTTTCTACTCGACGTTCACCGCCCGGGCGGCCACCGACCGGATCGGCTCGCCGTACGGCCCGGTGGAGCTGGCCCGGGACCCGGCCGACGGGTCGGTGCACGCGCTGCGTGGGACGACCTTCGCCGGGGTGCAGTTCCATCCGGAGTCGGTGCTCAGCCGGGACGGCCTGGCGGTCCTGGCCGAGCTGCTGGGTCAACTCCTGGCCCGGCCGGCGCTGGCGGCGCACGGCGACCCGGTGGGCGGGTAGTGCGGCGGTGGGCGGTGGATCGGACGGTGCTGGCGACCCGTCCGATCCACCGCCCACCCGCCGGCACTGCCCCACCCGCCGGTCCGGTCCGGCGGGTCGACCTGGTCCGCCGGCTCGGTCTGGTCCGCCGGGGCTCAGCCGGCCAGGCCGCGCTTGACGGCGGCGCCGATGCGGACCGCCCGCTTGGCGGTCAGCGCGGTGGCCGCGAGCGCCACGTGGTCCGGGGCGATCTCCCCGTTGTTGCTGGTGTGCGACGCGCCGTACGGGTTGCCGGCGACGAACTGACTCGGGTCGGTGTAGCCGGGGGTGACCACCACACCACCCCAGTGGTAGAAGATCGTGAACAGCGACAGCAGGGTCGACTCCTGCCCGCCGTGCGAGGTGGCGGTGGAGGTGAAGCCGCTGTAGACCTTGTCGGCCAGCGCACCGTTGGCCCAGAGCGGGCCGGTGGTGTCGATGAACTGCTTGAGCTGGGCGGCGATCATGCCGTACCGGGTGGGGCTACCGAAGATCACCACGTCGGCCCAGGCCAGATCGTCGATCTCGGCCTCCATCACGTCCTGGGTCTCCAGCCGGTGCGCCTGCCAGCCCGCGTTCGAGCGGATCGCCTCGTCGGGCGCCAACTCCCGCACCTTGCGCAGGCGCACCTCGGCTCCCGCCTCACCGGCGGCCTCACAGGCCGCCTGCGCCATCTGGTAGGTGATGCCGGTCGCGCTGTAGTAGATGACCGCTACCTTGACCTGGCCGTCCATTCCTGTGTCCTCCTCGGTTCGGGTCAGCTCCCGCGACTACCCGGTGGTTGCCGGGTCAAACGTTCCCGCGTGGCATGATCCGGACATGCAGCTGCGCGCCGCCACCGCCGGGGACTGGCCCGCGATCTGGTCCTTCCTGCGCGAGATCGTCGCCGCCGGGCAGACGTACACCTGGCCGCGTGACGTGAGTGCGGACGACGCCCGCCGACGGTGGTTGGTCGTCCCACCCGGTCGGACGGTGGTCGCGGTGGACGACGACGGGACGGTCCTGGGGACGGCGAAGCTGGTCGCCAACCAGGAGGGGCCGGGCGACCACGTGGCCAACGCCAGCTTCATGGTCGCGCCGACGGCGGCGGGTCGCGGCGTCGGCCGGGCCCTCGGGGTGTACGTGCTGGAGCTGGCCCGGCGCGACGGCTACCGGGCGATGCAGTTCAACGCGGTCGTGGCCAGCAACACCCGGGCGGTGGCGCTGTGGCAGTCGCTGGGATTCGCCGTGGTCGGCCGGGTCCCGGAGGGTTTCCGCCATCCCGACCTCGGCCTGGTCGACCTGCTGGTGATGCACCGCCGGCTCGACTAGACCGGCCGGCGACACCGGGAGTTTCGGCCGCAGCTCAAGATTTCCGCAAGTTCCGCCCGGGAACGCTCCCACGCACGGACGGGAACGCGATCCTGGGGGCACGGACGCCGGGGTGGGGGCCACCCTCGGGGTTCGGGGGGACCTGCACGGGGGATCGCGCTCCGCCGGTTCGGCAACCGGCGTAGCGCGATCAGGGGTCTCCACCCACATGACCACCGCGCTGCGCGCCCCGCGGTGGCGGTCCGGTCCGGGTGTGCCGGCCGACGTCGGGGGTCGCTCCTATGCTGGCCGCATGGTGGAGCTGACCGGCGGCGAGGCGCTGACGTTGCGGATGACCGCGCTGGGCCTGCGGGAGCACCCGGGTGGCCGGCCGGTGGACGTGGCCGGGGTGGTGGAGTGGTTCGGTGCCATGCAGGCCCAGGACGCGGCGAGCGGCCTGTGGTCGCTGGGCCTGCGGCTGCCCGGTCACACCGAGGCCGACGTACGCGCCGCCCTGGAACGACGCGAGGCGCTGCGCACCTGGCCGATGCGGGGCACCGTGCACCTGGTCCCCTGCCGCGACGCCCGCTGGATGCTGGAGCTGACCGGGGTACGCGCCCTGGCCGGGGCACCGGCCCGCCGGGCCACGATCGGGCTGACCGAGGCAGACGCCGACCGGGCCGCCGACGTGCTCGGCGCGGCGCTGGCCGGCGGCGGCCGGTTGACCCGCGCCCAGTGCCTGGCCACACTCGCCGCCGCCGGCATCGACACCACCGGCCAGCGCGCCTACCACCTGCTCTGGTACGCCAGCCAACGGGGTGTCACCTGCATCGCCCCGCACGTGGGCACCGAGCAGACCTTCGCGCTACTCGACGAGTGGGCCCCCGACCCGCACCGGCCCGAGCGCGACGAGGCGCTGGGCATCCTGGCCCGGCGCTACTTCCGCAGTCACGGGCCGACGACCCGGCGGGACTTCACCGGCTGGACGGGGCTGACCGCCGCCGACGCGAAGCGCGCCATCGCGGTCGCCACCGACGCCGGGCAGTTGGCCGTGGTGCACGTCGACGGCGTGGAGTCGCACCTCGACCCGGCGTTGCTCGACGCGCCCCGCCTGCCGGTGGACGACGTCCACGTGCTCCCCGGCTTCGACGAGTATCTGCTGGGCTTCAAGGACCGCACCCTGATGGTGGACCCGGCGCACGTGCCGGCGGTGATCCCCGGCGGCAACGGCGTCTTCCAGTCCACCGTGGTGCGCGGCGGCCGGGTGGTCGGCACCTGGAAGCGCCGCCTCGCCCGGACCAGGGTCACCGTGACGGTGCAGCCGCTGGTCCCGCTGGACACGGAGATCAGACAGCGGGTCGGGGCGGCGTTGGAAGGCTACGCCCGCTTTCTCGACCTGCCGTTGCACCTCTCCCGGTAGCCCGCCGCATCCCGCAGCCCCTCGTGCCGGACCTCCCGGCCGCCGCCCGCGCCGCACAGCCCACACAGGCCGCACAGCCCGCCTGGGCCGGGCAGCCCCATAGGCCGCGCAGCCCGCCTGGGCCGGGTAGTCACCACGGGCCGGGCAGCCGCCACGGGCCCGGTAGCCACCACGGACTGGGTAGTTCCTGCGCGCCGCAGTGATGCGCACACATCCCGAACACCTTGCCCCGGTGACAACTCAGCGTAATTCTCGGCAGTATTACTGCCAGTAATCGGCCGCCTCGGCTGCCGAGAAGCCAGAAACCCCACCCTCATGTGCCCTGAACTGGTAATTCACCGAAACATCTCGCCGACCGCCACCACACTCACCCGCCCCCTTTGCTCTGCTGCCATCCACGCGACAGTTGCGGAAAGTGAGCGTCGCATCGGTGGCAGCAGAGCAAAGGGGCCGAAGGTGGTGGGGCGAGGCGGACGTTTGGGCTACTTTCCGTGCTGGGCGGGTGGCGGCGAGCCCCGAGGTTGGGCTCGGACGGCGCAGGCCGTCACCGGCCTCGTGGGCAGCCGCACCGGGCCGCTGCGTCTGCGGTCCCAGCGGGGCTGCGGTCCCAGCGGGGCCTGCAGCCCCAGCGGGGTGGGCCGCCGCCGCTGGGGCCGGACGTCCGGGCCGGGAGGGGATCAGTTGCCGAGCGTGCCGGCCGACCGGCCCTCGTGCAGGGTGAGATTTCGCCCGTTCGACGGGTCGAACAGGTGGATCTTCTCCAGGTTGAACCAGACCCGCCGGTCCTCGCCCTCCTGCACCGGCGACTCGGCCGACAGCCGGGTCACCAGGTTGCCCCCGCCGCCGCTGAAGTCGGCCCCGGCGTCGGCGGCCAACTCCTCCAGCTCGGCGGCGCTGGCCCGCTGCCCTTCGACGGTGAAGTAGACGTACTTGTCGGAGCCCATCGACTCGACGATGTCGGCGGGGGCGGTGAACTCCATGCCCCGGGCCCGCGCCTCGTCGTCGATCAGTTCGGCGTCCTCGAAGTGCTCGGGGCGGATGCCGAGGATCAGCTCCCTGGGCGCGTCGGCCCCCTCCAGCTCGCGGCGGATCCGGTCGCCGATCGGCACGTCACCCAGGGCGGTCCGCAGCTTCCCGTCCTCCACGGCGGCGTGCAGGAAGTTCATCGACGGGGAGCCGATGAAACCGGCGACGAAGAGGTTGCGGGGGTGGTCGTACAGCTCCTGGGGCGGGCCGACCTGCTGGATCGCGCCACCCCGCATGATGACCACGCGGTCGCCGAGGGTCATCGCCTCGGTCTGGTCGTGGGTCACGTAGACGGTGGTGGTGCCGAGCTTCTTCTGCAACCGGGACACCACGGTACGCATCTGCACCCGCAGCTTGGCATCCAGGTTGGACAGTGGCTCGTCCATCAGGAACGCCTTGGGCTGCCGGACGATCGCCCGGCCCATCGCCACCCGCTGGCGCTGCCCACCGGAGAGGTTCGCCGGCTTGCGGTCGAGCAGCGAGGTCAGCTCCAGCACTTTCGCCGCCTCGTCCACCTTCTGGTCGATGGTCGCCTTGTCCAGCTTGGCCAGCCGCAGCGGGAACGCCATGTTCTCCCGGACGGTCATGTTCGGGTAGAGCGCGTACGACTGGAACACCATCGCGATGTCCCGGTCCCGGGGCGCCTTGTCGTTGACCCGTTGCCCGCCGATGCGCAGCTCACCGGAGCTGATGTCCTCCAGCCCGGCGATCATGTTGAGGGTGGTGGACTTCCCGCAGCCGGACGGCCCGACCAGGATGACGAACTCGCCGTCGGCGATCTCCAGGTCGACGTCCTGCACCGCGACGGTGCCGTCGGGGAAGCTCTTGCTCACCTTGTCCAGCACGATGTCAGCCATTTTGTCACCTATCCCTTGACTGCGCCGGAGGTCAGACCGGAGACGATGCGGCGCTGGAAGAAGAGCACGAACAGGATGATCGGAATGGTGATCACCACGGCGGCGGCGCAGATCGCCCCGGTGGGGTCCTCGAACTGCGACTCGCCGGTGAAGAACGACAGCGCCACCGGCACCGTACGGGCCCGCTCGGTCGAGGTGAGCGTGATGGCGAACAGGAAGTCGTTCCAGCAGAAGATGAAGACCAGGATCGCCGTGGTGAACAGGCCCGGGGCGGCCAGCGGGGCGATGACCCGCCGGAACGCCTGCGCCTGGGTCGCGCCGTCCATCTTCGCGGCCTTCTCCAGGTCCCACGGGATCTGCTTGAAGAACGCCGACAGCGTGTAGATCGCCAGCGGCAGCGCGAAGGTGATGTACGGCAGGATCAGCCCCGGCCAGGTGTCGAAGAGGCCGAGTTGCCGTTCGATCTCGAACAGCGGCGACACCAGCGACACCTGCGGGAACATCGCGATCAGCAGGGACACCCCGACCAGCAGGCGCTTGCCGGGGAAGTCCAGCCGGCTGATCGCGTACGCGGCCATCGCGCCGAGGACCACCGCGATGAGCGTGGCGATCAGGGCGATGCCGATCGAGTTGGCCAGGGCGCGGACGAACTGGTCGGTGTCGAAGATGCTCTTGTAGTTGTCGAGCGTCCACTCCCTCGGCCAGAACTTGCCGTCGGTGAGGGTGGCCGGGGTCTTGAACGACAGGGACGCGATCCAGAGCACCGGGACCAGGGCGAACACGACGACGATGACGTCGATCAGGCCCCAGCGCAGCTTCGCGCGGGTGGTGGTGTCGGCCATGTCAGCGCCTCTCCCCGTCGTCGCTGCCCGGGGCAGCGGTGCCGAACAGCTTCACGAAGACGAACGCGATGATCGCCACCATGATGAAGATCAGCACGGACATCGTGGAGCCGATGCCGAGGTTGAGCCCCCGGATCAGGTTGTTGTAGGCGAGCATCGACACCGACGAGGTCTCGTTGCCGCCGTTGGTGAGCACGAAGATGTTGTCGAAAACCCGGAACGCGTCGAGGGTGCGGAACAGCAGGGCGACCAGGATCGCCGGCTTCATCACCGGCAGCATCACCTTGGTGAACCGCTGCCACGCCGTCGCCCCGTCGGTGGAGGCCGCCTTGAGCAGGTCCTCCGGGACCAGCGCCAGCCCGGCCATCAGCAGCAGGGCCATGAACGGGGTGGTCTTCCAGATCTCCGCCAGCATGATGATCGCCAGCGAACTGGCCCGCTCGGTCAGCGGCGCGCTGCCGTCGAACAGGTTGGCCAGGTAGCCGGTGCCGGGCGTCCAGGCGTACCGCCAGGAGAACGCGGCGACGACCGTGACGATGCCGTAGGGGATGAGCGCGGCGGTCCGGACGATGCCCCGGCCGACCAGGGTGCGGTGCATGACCAGGGCCAGCCCCATGCCGAGCACCAGCTCCACCGCGACGGTGACCACCGTGATCAGCATGGTCACCCCGAACGCGGTCCACCAGAACTCGTTGCTGAGCACGGTGACGTAGTTCTCCAGCCCGATGAACTCGCGCTGGTCGGGGAAGCGCAGGTCGAAGCGCTGCAACGACAACCAGACCGAATAGATGATCGGGTACGCGGTGACCAGCACCATGACCAGCGCGGCCGGGGCGCACAGCAGCCAGCCCAGTTTCCGCTCGGCCTTCTTGTTCTCGCTCAGCGGGGCTCGCCGACTCACGGCAGGACCCCCTTGGACTGGAGCGCGTCGGAAATCGCGTCGCGCAGCTCCTTGGCGGTCTGCTCCGGCCTGATCGCCGACGGCGGCGACAGGATCGCCGACATCACCGTGGAGATGCTCTGGTACGCGGGGGTCAGCGGACGGACCGCCGGCTCCTTCAGCTCCTCCAGGATGGTCTCCTTCATCGGGTACGCCTCGTCCATCTCCGGGTCGTCGTAGACCGCCTCGATGGTCGGGGGCACCCCGTCGTTGATCGCGGAGAACTTCTGGTTCTTGGCGTCCCGGAGGCACTTCGCCGCCTCGAAGGACTCCGTCGGGTGCTTGGAGTAGGCGCTGACCGCCATGTTGACCCCGCCGATGGTGACCTTGCTGGGGGTGTTCGCGTCGATGCCGGGCACCCGGGCCCACTTGACCTTCTTGGCCAGCTCCGGGTCGGCCTCCTGCAACGCCGGGTAGACGAACGGCCAGTTGACCTGGAAGGCGCCCTTGCCGGACTGGAAGTCCAGCCGGACCGGATCCTCGGTGGAGTTGCTGAACGACGGTGACGTCACGCCCGACGTGGCGAAGCGCTGGAGCTGGTCGAGGGCCTTGACGGTGCCTTCGTCCATCACGGCCTGCTTGCCGTCGTCGCTGAGGATCTTGCCCCCGGCACTCTCGGCGAGCGTGTTGTAGAGCACCACCAGGCCCTCGTACTGCGCGCCCATGGTGAGCACCTGGTACGGCTTGCCCTGCCCCTTGAGGTCCTTGGCGACGGTGATCATGTCGTCCCAGGTCTTGGGTGCCTGCGGGACGAGGTCGCTGCGGTACCAGAGCAGTTGCACGTTGGTGTTCTTGGGCGCCCCGTAGAGCTTGCCCTCGTAGCGGGCGGTGTCCAGCGGGCCCGCCAGGGTGCCCTGTTCGACCTCGGACTTGTCCTGACCGGTCCACTCCCGGATCCACTTCGCGCTGGCGAACTCCTGGGTCCAGGTCACGTCGAGGCCGAGCACGTCCATCCCGGTGTCCTCGGCGGCCAGCCGGCGGACGAGCTGCACCCGCTGGTCGTCGGCCTGCCGGGGCAGCACCCGGTAGGCGATCTTGTAGCGCCCCTCGGCGCGGGTGTTGCAGTCGTCGACCACCTTCTGCAGGTTCTGCTCGGGCGGGTAGTACAGGTTGATCGTGGGCGTACCACCGCCACCGTCGTCGGTGCCGCACGCGGCCAGCGGCGCGACCAGCGCCAGCGCGGCGGCGGCCGCCCCGGCCCGGAGCGCCGGCCGACGCCGGTGTCGGGCCGTTCCGGGGTCCGTCATCGCCCCTCCCCCTCTCTTCGGCGAAACCGGGGAGGTCAACCCGTGCCCCGGTGCACGGCAAGCCGTTACCGGGCCGGTGAAGTGCGGAAACGCGCCGCCCCGGGGTGTTGCGTGCGCCTACACTGCCCGACCTGCGAAGTCGTGAAACCTGTCGGTAACCGGAGTCGGGACGGGTGGGGCCGGGCCCACCGCGCAGGCGTCACCGGTGTCCGGGTCGTGCCCGTGCGGGCGGTTTCAGCGCCGGGCCCTGGCCCAGGTCAGGAAACGTTCGGTCATCCAGGCCGGCGGGTGCTCCGGGTGCAGTTGGGCGAGCTGGTTGGTCGCCTCGTGCATCAGGGTGCCGAGGTAGACCAGCAGCCCGGTGCGGTCCCTGCGGTACTCGGTGAGCAGGGCGAGCTTGGCCGGCTGGCAGGGCCACTCCCGGCCACAGTTGCGGCACCGCCACAGCGGGCGCATCGCGACGTGCGGGACCGGCGGTCGGACCACCATCACCGCCACCTCCTCGAATCGTGGGCGCGGTGGCCCCCGGCCGTCGTGGCCGGAGGCCGACCGCATCGACCTGGGATTGGAAGGGGCCGCTCCCGCACGGGGGGTGTCGGGAGCGGCCCCGGGCAGGGCCCGCTGCCGCCCTCCCCGGCTGCCAGCGGGCCCGCCACCGGTGACAGTGTGCTGACCGGACCACTACTGTCGATACACGCTCACGTCATCTGCGCAGCTCAGCAGGGTGGGTGAGCGACCACGAGCGACCCGCCGGTCCACGGTGGGCAGGAACCGGGGGTGTGATGGGGACGGCTACCGACTACGTGTTGGAGGAGTTACGCCTGTTCCGGGCGTCACTCGCACTCAGCCAGGAGGATTTCGGTAAGGGCATCGGCTACTCGGGGTCGCACGTCAGCTCGGTGGAGACCGGCGGCCGGGCGCCCACGAAGGAGTTCATGAAGGCCGTCGACGGCCACCACGACACCGGCGGGCGCTTCCTGCGGATGCTGGACCGGTTGGGCCGACTCGACGCCGAGCCCGCCTGGCTGCGGGAGTGGATCGAGTTCGAACGGGAGGCGACCACGCTGCGCTGGTTCGAGCTGGCGTACGTGCCGGGCCTGTTGCAGACCGAACGGTACGCCCGCGCGACGCTGGCCGGTGGCCGGTTCGCCCCGGAGGACGTCGACCGGATCGTGGCGTCCCGGCTCGAACGGCAGGCGATCCTGCGGCGGGAACGCCCACCGCAGCTCATCTGCGTGATCGACGAGACGGTGCTGCGCCGGCCGGTGCTCGACCAGCCGGGGCTGATGATCGAGCAGTGCGAGCACCTGGCCCGGTTGACCGCCGAGGAGCACGTCCAGGTGCACATCGTGCCGACCGACGCCGGCATGTACCTGGGGCTGGCCGGGCAGTTCATCATCGCCGAGATGCCCGACGGCGAGCGGGTCGCCCATGCGGACAACCAGCTCACCGCGCAGATCGTCGATACGCCGACCGATGTCGCTACGCTGGCCAGAACGTGGGAGATCGTGCGGAACGAGGCGCTCCCCCGCCGGCAGTCAATCGAGCTGATCGAGGAAGTGGCGAAGTCATGGACATGATGACCCCGCAGTGGCGGAAGTCGACCAGGTCCGGCGGCAACGGCGGATCGTGCGTCGAGGTCGCCGACAATCTGCCCGACCGGGTGCTGGTGCGCGACACCAAGGACCGCGAGGGCGGCACCCTGCACTTCGACCGTACGGCCTGGACCGCGTTCGTCGGCTACGCCAAGCGGCACTGACCAGGTCGGTCGACCAGGCTCCCCCGCACCGCCGGGAGCCTGGTCGACCCGGCCCGGCCGCCCCGCGCCGGTCAGCCTGACCAGCCCCGATCCCGGCCCGCCCTGACCCGGCCGCGGCCGGCCCCCATCCGACCCGCCCTCGGCTGCCCTGGCCCGGCCGGCCGCAGCGTGCCGAGCGCAAGATCGACTCATGTGGGGCGCAACAGCGGTATCGAGGTGCGGCGGACACCGCAACATCGACCCCAAGGAGTCGATCAACCGCGCCGCCCCCGTCCCGACCGGCATCGCACGTCCCGTCGGCTTGTCGACGACTGTCCGGATGGCGGGCGCGGTGGGCTGTCCCGGGGCATGCCGCGTGCACTAGCGTTGACGCACTCACTCCACCAGGCCGCGCGTCGCCGTCGTAGTCGATACGCCTCCGGCCGACATCAGCCTGCCCGTTCGGTGGGTTCTCCCGCGAACTCCCACTGCGCCCCCCGGCCCGGGCAGGATCGTCCTCAACGAGGAGGTGCCCCGTGGTGCAGGACACCCGCGCTCTCGCCCTGACGTTCGAGGTGAGCGGCCTGCCACCGGTGAAAACCGAGGCGCTGTCCATCTTCGCTGCCGGCCATCGGCAGGCGACGAGGGTCCGCGCCCTACTCGAGGCGGCCTGCGCCGCGGCCCAGCAGACCGGCTGGACGCCGTTGGCCGGGCCGATCGAGGTCGACCTGATCCTGCGGTGCCCACCCGGGCACCGCACCTCCGACGCCAGCACCCTGCTGGGCGGGGTGTGCGCGGTGCTCCAGGACAAGAAGCGGGTGGCCAACATCGGGCTGGCCCATCTCGGGGTCCTGGTCGACGTCGCCCTCTACGTCGACGACCGGCAGATCCGCCGGCTGTCGTACCGGGAGGAACCGGCGGAGGACTTCTCGTACCAGGTCCGGGTGGCCGACGCGTCAGCCGTGGTTTGACCGACGTCCGCGGTGGGGTACCGCGGACGCCGACGAAGGGAGCGCCGATGTCGGAGCCACATGTCACGCTCGACCCGAGAGGGCTCGATCCGGTGCAGCAGAAGCTGCGCGGCCCACTGGAGGATCAGCTGACCTCGGCCCTCCAGGCCGCCACCGACCGGGTCCGGGCCGGCTACGCGGGCGAGCCGGTCGAGCAGGTCTGCCAGCTGCTGCTCGACGAGACCCGGTCCGGGCTGCACCCGGACATCGCCGCCGGTTTCCGGCCCGACATGGACGAGTTCTGCCGGGTGGCGGTGGCGATCGTCCGGGACGAGATCGCCTGACCCCGGCGCACCGCGTGCCAGCTCAACCCCGACCAAGGCCCCGCACCAGCCAGGGCTCACCCGACCATGCCTCCACCGGCCAGGGCCCGACACCGGTCAAGCCCACCAGCCAGGGCCCGACACCGGCCGAGCCCTCACCGGACGGGGATCAGTAGCGGCCGAGGTTCTGGGCCGGGCAGATCACGATGCGCGGGGCATGCTTCGGGTCCAGCCAGCGCAGCAGGGTCACCAGGTCGGCGTGCGACATGCTGACGCACCCGGCGGTCGGGCCGCCGCCGGCCTTGCTGAACTCGTGCAGGAAGATGCCGCTGCCGGCGTTGGGCACGGGCTTGGGCACGGTCGGCGGCATGTTGTAGGTGATGACCGCGAAGTGGGTGTACGCCGGCACCTCCCGCCACAACGCCTCGCTGTATCCGCCGGGGTTCGTGCTGCTGTGCTGGAACGTGTTGTAGGCCGCCGAGTTCGGGTTCTCGTTCCACCAGTCGTCGGTGACCACCCGGTGGTAGGGGAAGCGCACGCCCGGGTTGGCGGCGATGCCGTACATGGTGGGGCCGAAGGAGTAGACCCCGGTCGGGGTGGTCGCCACCCCCTCGGTGTGGTTGTCGCTGAACCCCTTCGCGCCCAGCCGGGCGGCCAGCGGGGCCGAGACCGCCACCCAGCGCCCACCCGCCTGGTGGAACGTCTCCATCGTGGCGTACGTGGTGGAGTAGCTGCTGCCGGTGACGATGACGACCTGGCGGGTCCCGGCGGGCAGGGTGGTCAGCCGGGAGGCCCGGTTCGGTGGCGGGAGCGGCCGCCCGCGACCCGTCGCCAGTGCCGAGCCGGGTGTGGTTTCCATCCCGAGATGATCGCACCACGAACGACACCAGGTGTCCCGAGGATCGCCGGGTGCTGGTCCGGTGGGTCAGGGCCGGGTCCGCAACTCCCCGGCCCTGACCGCCAGCCGTCCGGCCCGGCAGCGGTGGTCGCCGGTGCGAGCACGACAGGCGGGGCAGGCCGCCCATGTCGGGCCCGACACTCGGGCCAGGCCGCCTGCACTCAGCTCCACGGTGCCCCGGGCGTCGGACTTCGGCGCGTCCCGGCCACCCCGAATGGCGCCGGACGCGGGCCCAGGTTAGGCACCCGTCGCCGGGCCGGGCAAGCAGGTAGGTGGGGGCTGCGGGGCTGATTCCCGCCGGGGCGGAATTGCGGCATCCCGGCGTGACACGGTCAGCCGGGTCGACGCTGTTGGCGCTCAGAAGTGGGCGAGCAGATCCGGGAAGGCAGCCAGCCGGATCACCCCGGTGTCGGCCGGGTCGAGGTCGTCGTTCTCCAGCACCCAGGTGTTCTCGTTGGGGATGAACACCGCCCGCATCCCGGCCGCCCGCGCCGGCAGGATGTCCGACTTCGGGGAGTTGCCGATCATCCACGCGTCGGCCGGCGCGAAGCCGTGTTCCCGGGCCAGCCACCGGTAGGTCCCGGCGTCCTTCTCGGCCACGACGTGCGCTGCGGTGAAGTGGTGCAGCAGGCCGCACGCGTCCAGCTTGCGTTGCTGCTCCTCCCGGTCCCCCTTGGTCAGCAGCAGCAGGTCGTAGCGGGTGGCCAGGGCGTCGAGGGTGTCGGCGACCCCGGGCATCAACTCGACCTGGTGGTTGACCAGCGCGGTGGCCAACCCGTCGATGTCCGCACGTTCCCGGTCGGTGGCCGGCCGTTCCCGCAGCCGCTCCAGGCACTCGCCGAGGCTGCGCAGGAAGACCTTGCTGCCGTAGCCGTGGGCCACCGCGTTGGCCCGCTCGATGTCGTCGAGCACGGTACGGATCTGGGCCCGGTCGAGGCTCGGGTGGTCGAGCCAGTCCAGGAAGTCGTCGATCACCCGCTCGAACAGGACGTTGTTCTCCCACAGCGTGTCGTCGGCGTCGAAGATCAGCGTCGTCGCGCGCCCACCCGGGACCGTCCCGGCCACCGCAGCGGCCCCGCCCGACGTCGACCCGGTCGCACCCGTGTCCACCCTGGTCCCCTCCCCGATCGGTCGGCCGCCCGGCCCGGGGGCGGTCCCGGACACGTTAGCGGCCCGGCCCGCCCGGCACATCCGGGTTGTCCCGGCGCAGGGTCAGGATCAGGTCGGCCACCAGCGCCGTCCACCCGGTCTGGTGCCAGGCCCCGAGCCCGGCGCCGTTGTCGCCGTGGAAATACTCGGGGAAGGCGATCAGGTCCCGCCAGTCGGGATGGGTCTGGAACAGCTGACACGCCCCGTAGATCGGCCGGCGGCCCCAGTCGTCCCGGGTGAACAGTGAGATCAACCGGACGGACAGGTCGTCGGCGATCTCGTCCAGGGTGCACTTGCGCCCCGACCTGGTCGGGTACTCCACCTGCAGGTCGTCGCCGAAGAACGCCGCGTAGTCACGCAACGCGCTGATCAGCAGGAAGTTCGTCGGCATCCAGATCGGGCCGCGCCAGTTGGAGTTGCCGCCGAACAACCCGCTCGTCGACTCGGCCGGCTCGTAGCCGACGCAGAACTCCTGCCCGCCCAGGTCGACCGCGAACGGCTTGTCCAGGTGCGCCCGGCTCAGCGTCCGCAGACCGTAGTCGGAGAGGAACTCGTCGGGGTCGAGCATCCGGGCCAGCAGCCGGACCACCTGCTCCGGGCCGACCATGGACAGCAGCCGCTGCTGACGCCCGTCCGGGCCGAGCCGACGGGCCCCGATCACGTCGGCGTACTCGGGGCGTTGGGTGAGGAACCAGCGCAGCCGGGCACCCAGCTCGGGCAGGCGGTGCAGGGTACGGGCGCTGAGCCGGGTGGTGGCCGCCAACGGCAGCAACCCGACCACCGAACGGACCTTCAACGGCACCTGACTGCCGTCGGCGAGGCGCAGCACGTCGTAGAAGAACGCGTCCTCGGCGTCCCACAGCCCCTGCGAGTAACCGGCGGCGGCGATGTACGCGAAGTGTTCGAAGAACTTCGTCGCGGTGTCCACGTACGCCCGGTCGTGCTCGGCCAGCACGATGGCCATGTCCAGCAGGTTGAGGGCGTACATCGCCATCCAGCCGGTGCCGTCGGACTGTTCGAGGACCCCGGCCACCGGCAGCGCCGCCGAGCGGTCGAACGGGCCGACGTTGTCCAGCCCGAGGAAACCGCCCTCGAACAGGTTGTTGCCGCCGGTGTCCTTGCGGTTGACCCACCAGGTGAAGTTGAGCAGCAGCTTGTGCATCACCCGGGCGAGGAACTCGTGGTCGCGCCCGCCGTCGATCTCGAACACCTTCAGCGCCGCCCAGGCGTGCACCGGCGGGTTCACGTCGCCGAACGCCCACTCGTACGCCGGGATCTGGCCGTTGGGGTGCAGGTACCACTCGCGGAGCAGGAGCAGCACCTGCGCCTTGGCGAAGCCCGGGTCGACCCGGGCGATGGTGACGCAGTGGAAGGCCAGATCCCAGGCGGCGTACCAGGGATATTCCCACGGGTCCGGCATGGAGATCACGTCGAAGCTGGTCATGTGCCACCAGGCGCTGTTGCGCCCGTGGCGGCGGCCGGCCGGCGGCGTCGAGCCCGGGTCGCCGTCGAGCCACCGTTTGACGTCGAAGTGGTAGAACTGCTTGCCCCACATCAGCCCGGCGATCGCCTGCCGGGCGACGAGGGCCTCGTCGGCGCTGGCCGCCGCCGGGATCACCCCGGCGAAGAAGCGGTTCGCCTCGGCCCGCCGGGCCCACACCACCGCGTCGAAGCCCGCGCCCAACTCCGCCGGGGGCGGTGCGACGGCCCCGGGCGGCGGGGCGGTCCGGGTCAGCCGCAACCGGATCTGCCGTTGCCCGCCGGCCGGCACCTCCAGCACGTAGTGCAGGGCACCCTTGGTGCCCTCCCGGTCCGGGTTGACGGTGGCCGCGCCGGCCACCACGTGGTCGTTGATCCCGTCCTTCGGGTACGGCGAGCGACCGGCCAGCCCCCACAGCCGCTCGGCGTTGGTGTCGTTGTCGCAGAGCAGCGGGACCGGCTCGCCGTCGCCCTCCAGCAGGATCTGCCCCAGCACCCAGTGCTCGCCGACCAGCCGGCCCCCCTCGCCGGTCAGCCGGGGCACCCGGTCCGCGCCGGGCGGACCCCAGGCCCAGGTGTTGCGGAACCACAGCGTGGGCAGCACGTGCAGGGTGGCCGCCTCGTCGGCCCGGTTGGCGACGGTGACCAGGATGCACATGTCCGTCGGGGACGCCTTGGCGTAGTCGACGGTGACCGCCCAGTACCTGTCGTCGTCGAAGATGCCGGTGTCGACCAGCTCGTACTCGTTCTCGTCCCGGCCGCGCAGGGCGTTCACGGCGACCAGCTCGTCGTACGGGAAGGCGGCCTGCGGGTAGTGGTAGCGCCAGCGCATCCACGAGTGGGTGGGGGTGCTGTCGAGGTACCACCAGTATTCCTTGGCGTCCTCGCCGTGGTTGCCGCCGTCGCCGCCGAGGCCGAACATCCGCTCCTTGAGGATCGGGTCGACGCCGTTCCACAGCGCCAGCGCGAAGCAGAACGTCTGCCGGTCGTCGCAGACGCCCGCCATGCCGTCCTCGTTCCACCGGTAGGCTCTGGACCGCGCGTGGTCGTGGGGGAAGTAGTCCCACGCCGTGCCGTGTTCGCTGTAGTCCTCCCGTACCGTCCCCCACGCCCGCTCGGACAGATAGGGACCCCATGCTCGCCAGTCCTGCTCCCCGGCGTCAGCCTGGGCGAGCCGGAGCCGCTCGGCGTCGGGGGACGGGGCGTCGGAGGGCGATCTGTCGGTGAGCACCTGCACATTTTCGACGCCGCCGGGGTACTTGACCACAGCGGCCATTGTCGTCGTGGCGTGTTACACCTCGCCGCCACAGGAGGAAAGAAGTTGATCGAGTTCGGTTTCGGGCCGGGGGTCTGCGGTGAACTGGCCACCGGGGCGACCCGGGAATGGCTGGTCACCGACGGTCTCGGCGGTTACGCCATGGGCACGGTGAGCGGGTTGCGGACCCGCCGCTACCACGGTCTGCTGGTGGTCGCCGGAGAGACGCCGGCCGCCCGCCGGGTGGGACTGGTCAGCCTGGACCCGGCGGTGGTCCTGCCGTCCGGGGCCCGGGTGCGGCTCGGCGCGCACGAGTGGAACTCCGGCGTGGTCGACCCGCGCGGCTACGAGTTCCTGGAACGGTTCGACCTGGTCGACGGGCTGCCGCGCTGGCGGTGGCGGATCGGCGAGGTGGTGATCGAGCGGGAACTGGCCATGACGTACGGCCGGCCCGCCGTGGCGGTGGTGCACCGGCTGGTGGCCGGCGGCCCGGTCCGGCTGGACCTGTCGGCCGCCTGCACCTGGCGCGACGCGCACGGCGAGCGGCGGGCCGACGGTCCGACGCCCCGGGTGGAGCCGGCCGACGGCGGCGCGGTGGTCGAGGGCGCATACCGGCTGACCGGCCCGGACTGGACGCCCGAGGGGCAGTGGTGGCTGGGCGTGCACCACCGCGAGGAGGCCGCCCGGGGGCTGCACCCCGACGAGGACCTGTGGTGCGCCGGGCGGTTCTCCGGCGCGCTGGACCGCCCCGGGGACACCGTGTCGGTGCTGGCCTGGGCCGGCGACCTGGCCGAGGAGCCGCCCCCGGCGACGCAGGTGGTGGCGGCGGCCCGGCAACGGCACCGGGCGGTCGTGGCGGCGGCGAAACCGGCCGACGCGGTGGACGCCACCCTGGCGCTGGCCGCCGACGCGTTCGTGGTGCGCACCGCCACCGGCCCGGACGTGGTCGCCGGCTACCCGTGGTTCGGGGCCTGGTCGCGGGACACCATGACCTCCTACGAGGGGTTGTTCCTGTGCACCGGGCGGGCCGACGAGGGGCGGGAGCTGCTGCGGGGGTACGCGGCGACGCTGTCGGAGGGGATGCTGGCGAACACCGCCGACACGGGTCGGGTGGAGTACAACACGGTCGACGCGACGCTGTGGTTCCTGCACGCGGTGAGCCGGCACGTCACCGTCACCGGCGACACCGACCTGGGTGACGAGCTGCTGCCGGCGCTGCACGGGGTGGTGCAGGCGCACCTGGCCGGCACCCGGTACGGCATCGCGGTCGACCCGGCCGACGGGCTGATCACCCAGGGTGGCACCCCGGGCACCGCGCTGACCTGGATGGACGCCCGGGTGTACGGGGTGCCGGTGACCCCCCGGGTCGGCAAGCCGGTCGAGGTCAACGCGTTGTGGATCAGCGGGTTGGCCGGGTTGGCGGAGCTGACCGAGCTGGCCGGGCAGGACCCGGACGAGCTGTGGCGGTTGCACGACCGGGCCCGGGAGTCGTTCGGCAAGCGGTTCCCCACCCCGGCGGGCTGGCTGCACGACGTGGTGGACGCGCCCGCCCCGGCGTACCCGCTGGGTGGGGCGGCGCACCACGACGACGACCTGCTGCGCCCCAACCAGCTGCTCGCCTGGTCGCTGCCGTACGCCCCGCTGGAGCCGGACCCGGTGGCGCTGCGTCGGGTGGCCGCCGGGCTGTTCACCCCGCTGGGCCCGCGCAGCCTGGCCCCCGACTCGCCGGAGTTCGCGCCCCGGCACCGGGGTGGCCCGGCGGAGCGGGACGGCGCGTACCACCAGGGGACGGTCTGGCCGTGGCTGGTCGGGCCGTTCGTCGAGGCGTACCGCAAGGCCGGGCTGCCCACCGACGACCTGCTGGTCGGGCTGGTCGGACACCTGGGGGAATTCGGCCTGGGCTCGGTCAGCGAGACGGCGGACGCCACCGCCCCGCACGCCGCCACCGGCTGCCCGTTCCAGGCGTGGTCGGTGGCCGAGCTGCTGCGGGTCAGGCGGGTTCGATAGGCAGGCGTTACACACCGGCAACGGCGGCGTCTCCGCTGGTTATCCACCGGTGGGCAGGATGGGCCCCAACCCCGGGCCGCAGCGAGGACACCCTTCTGGTGTCCCACCGGCGTGCGCCCAGGACACCACCCGAAGGGGGCCGCATGTCACCTGACGCCGACGTGATCGACATCCACCCCGCCCGGCACCAGCGGGTGCTGATGCTGTCCTGGGAGTACCCGCCGGTGCTGGTCGGCGGCCTCGGCCGGCACGTACACGCGCTGGCCACCGCCCTGGCCGCCGCCGGGCACGAGGTCACCGTGGTCACCCGGCACGCCGAGGGGGCGCCCCTGGAGGAGTACGCCGAGGGGGTCCGCGTCCTGCGCGCCCCCGAGGACCCGGTGACCTTCCCGCTGGCCACCGGGTCCCTGCTGGCCTGGACGATGGCGTTCAACCACACCCTGACCCGGACCGCCCTGCGGGCCACCGACTCCGCCGACTACGACGTGATCCACGCCCACGACTGGCTGGTCGGGCACACCGCCGTAACCCTGGCCGAGCACCTCGACCTGCCGCTGGTCACCACCATCCACGCCACCGAGGCCGGCCGCCACCAGGGCTGGCTGCCCGGGGAACTCAACCGCACCATCCATGGTGTCGAACACTGGATCAGCAACGCCTCGACCCGGGTGATCGCCTGCTCCGGTTACATGCGCGCCCAGGTGAGCCGGCTGTTCGACGTCCCGGCGGGGCGGGTCGACGTGGTGCCCAACGGGGTCGACGACCGGGCCTGGCGGGCCCGGCCCCGGGCGGTCGCCTCGGCCCGCGCCCGGTTCGCCGGGGACGGCCCGCTGGTCGGCTACGCCGGTCGGCTGGTCTACGAGAAGGGCGTACAGCACCTGGTGGACGCCGTGCCGCACCTGCGGGAGCGGCACCCGGGGCTGCGGGTGGTGATCGCCGGGGACGGCCCGTACAAGGACGAGCTGGTCGACCAGGTACGCCGGCTGCACGTCGGCGACAGCGTCCGGTTCGCCGGGTTCCTCGACGCCGGACAGCTCCCGGCGGTGCTCGCCGCCACCGACGCGACGGTCGTGCCGAGCCTCTACGAGCCGTTCGGCATGATCGCCCTGGAGGCGGCGGCGGCCGGCGCCCCGCTGGCGGTGGCGAGCACCGGCGGGCTGGCCGAGATCGTCGAGCCGGGCGTCACCGGGGTGACCTTCCCGCACAGCGACCCGGGCGCGCTCGCCGGTGCGGTCGACCGGCTCGTCGGCGACGAGGTCTTCGCCCGCCGGGTGGCCCGCCGGGCCCGCACCATGGTCGGCGAGCGGTACGGCTGGGTAGCCATCGCCGCACGTACCGTGAGCAGCTACTCCACCGCCCGTCGCGAACACGGCGGCTTCCAGGCCCGACGCGCCGCGACCCTGCTGACCGGCGGTCGCCAGCGGATCGCCATCCCCGAGGGCAACCTGCTGGCGTTCGACGGTGCCGCCTGCTGAGGAAACCGGGACCCGACGACCGATAGGTCCGCCCCGATCCATTGGCTACGGTGTACCTCGGCCGATGGTGAGGAGAACGGTGCAGCAGGTAGTGATCGCCGGCCGGTACCGCCTGTTGAACTTGGTGGGCCGGGGTGGCATGGGCCGGGTCTGGCTGGCCCGCGACGAGGTGTTGCATCGCGAGGTGGCGGTCAAGGAGGTGGTGCCCCCCGCCTGGTTGGCTGACGACGAACGCGACGAGGTGCGGCTGCGGACCCTGCGTGAGGCGCGCACCGCCGCCCGGCTCAACCATCCCAACGTGGTCCGGGTCTACGACGTGGTGCAGATCGAGGATCGCCCGTGGATCGTGATGGAGTACGTCCTGTCGCGGTCGTTGCAGGCGGTGCTGGACACCACCGGCCCGGTCGACCCGGTGCGCGCCGCCGAGATCGGGCTGGCGCTGCTGGCCGCGCTGCGGGCCGCGCACTCCGCCGGGGTGCTGCACCGCGACGTGAAGCCGCAGAACGTCCTGGTCGCCGACGACGGACGGGTGATGCTCACCGACTTCGGGCTGGCCACCTTCGACGGTGGGGACGGGCTGATGACCCGCCCCGGGATGGTGCTCGGCTCGCCGCAGTTCGTCGCCCCGGAACGCGCCGCCGACGGCGTGTCCAGCGTGGAGGCGGACATGTGGTCGCTCGGGGCCACCCTGCACGCCGCGGTGGAGGGCCGCTCCCCGTACGCCCGGAGCACCGCGATGGCCACCCTGGCCGCCCTGGCGAGTTCCCCGCCGGACCCGGCGCCGCACGCCGGACCGCTGCGCCCGGTCCTCGACGGGCTGCTGCTGCGCGACCCCCGGCAGCGGATCGGCCACGACGAGACGAACCGCCGCCTGGAGGCGGTGACCCGACCGACGCCCGCCGCCGAGCCGCCGACGGTGATACTGCCGGTCGCCCGTCCGGTGGGCGTGGCCCGGCCGCCCCGGCCGGGCGGGGACGGCGAGCCGACGCAGCAGCCGACGGACCGCGCGGCGAGGAGCCGCGCGGAACTCGACGCCGAACGGGAGTGGGGGCCACCAGGTCGCCGGGTCGCCGGTGACTCGGGGGAACGCCCCACCACGTCCTCCTCCCCGACGACGGCCGGCACCACCGGCTCGACGTCGTCGGGCCCGGAGCCCGGCCGTCCCGGGCCGGGTGTCGGGGCACCGGACGGCAGCGTGCCGACGTCCGGCCCGGCCACCGCCGCGCCGGGATCGGGCGGACCTGCCCCCGCCGGCGCCGGGGCGGAACCCGGCGTCCCGGGGGGACACGGTCCCGGGGCGGACCCGGGACGCGGTGGCGCGGGTGGACGAGGCCCGGGGCGGTCCGGCGCGGGGGCGGGATCACGGCGGGCGACCGGGACGGGTGGGGTGGTCGGGATGTTCACCCGGCTGCCCGGCGGCACCCGGGGCTGGCTACTGGCCGGGGCGACCCTGGCGGTGGGGGCCACGGTGGGCATCGGCACCACGTTCGCGATCGACAACGACGAGCAGCGGGCCGCGCCGCGCAGCACCGACGTGCCCGTCACCGGCGTGCCCTCCACCCGCCCGTACGGCCCGCCGGGTGCCGACCGGGGCCGGCCGAACCCACCGCCCGGCGCACCGGGCCTCGCCCCGCCGCCCCTGCCCTGCCTGCGGCCCGATCCGGTCGGCACGAAGGTCACCGGCCGACCGGCGACCGTGGACGGCGGGTTCCGTCCCCCGGCCGGCTGGACCTGGTACGACGGTGCCGGCTTCCGGATCGCCGTCCCGGTCGGCTGGCTGCGCACCCAGGAGGGGCAGGTGGCCTGCTTCCGCGACCCGGGCAGCCGCCGGACGCTCAGCGTGGAACCGCTGGCCGGTGGTGGCGGCGGCGCGCTGGAGCGGTTGCGGGCCGAGGAACGCACGCAGCTCGACTTCAACGCCCTGCCCGGGTACGACAAGATCAGGCTGGACACTCTCGACGATGACGGCGCCCAGTGGGAGTGCCGTTGGGACACCCCGTTCGGCGGCCGGGAGCACGCGGTCCGGATGATCCCGGGTCGGAACCTGTCCGGGTTCATCCTCAGCTGGTCCGCCGCCGACGAGGACTGGAGCAACTCGAACAGCCAGCTGCGGGTGGTGCGGGAGAGCTTCCAGGGTCGGTCGACCGAGGTGACCTCGCCCACCTGACCGGCCCCGCCGCTGCGCCCGCCCCCATCGTCACGGTCGCCGTCACTGCGGCCGCCGTCACTGCGGTCACCGTCACTGCAGTCACCGTCACTGCGGCCGCCATCGCTGCGGCCACCGTCGCTGCGGCCACCGTCGCTGCGGTCGAGAAACCGCAGCTCGGTGGCTACCCTGGTGAGGGGGCAGTCGAGGGGGAAAGTCGTGCAGCAGCAGCTGGTCGCGGGGCGCTACCGCCTGCTCGAACTGGCCGGCACCGGCGGGATGGGCCGGGTCTGGTTGGCCCGCGACGAGATGCTGCACCGGGATGTCGCCGTCAAGGAGGTCGTCCCGCCCCACTGGCTCGCCGAGTCCGAACGCTCGGAACTACGGCTACGGACGCTGCGCGAGGCGCGTACCGCAGCCCGGCTCAACCACCCGAACGTGGTCCGGATCTATGACGTGGTGCACGACGGGGACAACCCCTGGATCGTGATGGAGTACGTCCCGTCCCGGTCGGTGCAGCAACTGCTCGGCATCGAAGGACCGCTGGACCCGCACCGGGTGGCGGGGATCGGGCTGGCGGTGCTGGCCGCTCTGCGGGCCGCACACACCGCCGGGGTGCTGCACCGCGACGTCAAACCGCACAACGTGCTGGTCGCCGACGACGGGCGGGTGGTGCTCACCGACTTCGGGCTGGCCACCTTCGACGGTGGGGACGGGCTGATGACCGGCCCGGGGTTGGTGCTCGGGTCGCCGCAGTTCGTCGCTCCCGAGCGGGCCCGCGACGGGGTCTCCGACCCGCGTACCGACCTGTGGTCGTTGGGCGCCACGCTCTACGCGGCGGTGGAGGGGCAGTCCCCGTACGCCCGCGCCAGTGCGATGGCGACGTTGAGCGCCCTGGCCACCGAGCCGCCCGACCCGGTGCGTCGGGCCGGGCCGCTGCGTCCGGTGCTGGAAGGTCTGCTGCGCCGGGAGCCGGGCGAACGGCCCACCGCCGCCGAGACGGAGTCGTTGCTGCTCGCCGCGCTCGCCGCACCGCCGACCGGCAGTCCCTCCCCCGCCGGGCCACCTCCGCCCGGCGCGGCTGTCCACCGGCCGGAGATCCCGACCGACCCGGCAACCGTCGACGCGCCCCCGCCCTCCGGGTCGGCCGGGCCGGGTCCCGGGATCGGTCCACCGGGACCGGGTCTGGCCGGGCCGGGTCTGGCCGGGATCGGTCCCGCCGGGCCGGATCCAGCCGGGATCGGTCCACCGGGACCGGGCCCGGCCGCGCCGGATCCAGCCGGGATCGGTCCACCGGGACCGGGCCCGGCCGCGCCGGATCCGGCCGGGATCGGTCCGGCCGGGCGGAGTCCGGTCGACGGACGTACCCCGGCGGTGCCGGTGGCGGACGCACGTCGCCGCCGACGGATCGCCCTGGTCACGGTGGCCGTCGCGGGCGCCCTGCTGGCCGGGGTCGGGACGACGCTCGCCCTGCACGACGACGGCACCACCCCGTCCTCACCGGGCGGCGGCGCCGGCAACCCGGTGGCCCGGCCGGCGGCCTTCCCGTGCGCCGCGCCCGCGCCGACGGACGCCACCCCGGTCCGGTCCGCGCCACCGCCGGCGGGTGAGCGGTTCGGCCTGGTCCCGGGCTGGACCTGGTACGAGGACCCGACCGGATTCCGGATCGCCGCGCCGGCCGGGTGGCTGCACTACACCGAGGGCACGGTGACCTGCCTGCGGGAGCCGGGCGGCCCCCGGGTGCTCAGCGTGGCCCCCGGTGACGCCCCGGCCGACCCGGTCGCCCACTGGCAGGCCGAGGAACGCCGGCTCACCGATGACGGCCGGCTCACCGGTTACCGTCGGGTGGAGATCGTCCCGTTGGACATGTTCCGGGGTGGCGCACTGTGGGAGTGCGAGTGGACCGGTGCCACCGGTGGCCGGCTGCACACCGCCCGGCTGCTGGTACGGGTCACCCGGGACCGGGCGTACACCGTCTCATGGCTGACAGACCAGTTCGACTGGCAGGTCAACGCGACATACTTCCTGATGATCAGGCAGAGTTTCCGCCCCGCCGACTGACACCGTCCCCTGTGGATTGTCCGGGTGATTGCCCCGTCGGTGACGGCTCTGACACAGTGGCGTAGCGTTGTCGATCAAGAACCCGGGGAGGGGCGAGGCGAGATGATGGGACCGTCCCACGCACTGTCGGGCGCGGCGGTGTGGCTGACCGGGTCGTGGGCGCTGGACTACTTCGCCGACTACCACCAGTCCCCGCTGGCGCTGGCCGTCGGCACGGCGGTCTGTGCCGGTGGCGCGCTCTTTCCCGACCTCGACCTCTCCGGCAAGGTCACCCGTAACCAGGGCGGCGCGACGGTGGCCCGCACCTTCGGCGTCTTCTCGCTCTTCGTCGCCGAGGTGATGGAGAAGATCTCCCTCGGCGTCTACTACGCCACCAAGCTCAGCCGCGACCCGCGCCGCAACAACGGCCACCGTACGCTGACCCACACCATCCCGTTCACCGTGCTGGTCGGCTGGGGCACCACCGCGCTCTGCGCCGCGTACGGCAAGTGGGCGGTGGTGAGCATCCTGTTCTTCATGATCGGGCTGGCGCTGCGCGGGCTCTTCGACGAGTGGGCCGAACGGGCCGGCTGGGTGATCGTCACGCTCGTCTCGGCCGCCGCCGCCTGGTTCACCTTCGCCACCCTGCCCGGCGACCGCGGCTACCCGATGATCGGGTTGGCCGTCGGAGTGGGCTGTTTCGTGCACATCCTCGGCGACATGATCACCAAGGCGGGGGTGCCGATCCTCTGGCCGATCCCGATCAAGCGCCGCATGTGGACGATGATCGGGCTGCCGAACAGCATCGCCCTGCGCACCGGCAGCAAAGCCGAGGTGGTCGTGTTGCGCACCGCGCTGACGGTGCTCTCCGTACTCGCGGCGGTCGGCCTGGTAGCCCCCTCGGTCCTGCAACGATTCAACATAGAGGTCTAACCCCTCCCGCTCGCCCCCGCCCCGCCCCCGCCTCCTCCCCGCCTCCTCCCCGCCCCGGCCTTTCCCCGGTGATCAAGAGGTTTGCGTCAACATGGAGATCATTCTTGACGCAAATCTCTTGATCACCCGGGGGAAAGGCGGGCGGGGAGGGGCGGAGTCGGCCTGGTTGGCCGTGGGTGGGGGCCGGGTTCGTGGGTGAGGGGACGGTCGGGGGCGCTGGCCGAGCGGTCGGCGGTCACCTGTCGCGTTCCGCAGGCGGCAGCATCCCCGCCGCCTGCCTGAACGCTGATCAGACGCCGACCCGCTGCGGTGGCACGGTGAGGCCGTAGAGCGCCATCAGCTCCGGGGTGTCGACCCGGTTGCCGTCGGCGACCGAGTCGCAGGCGATGTCGACGATCTGGTCCTTGTGCGCCAACAGGTAAGGTCGGGCTCCGACATCGGCGCTGGCCAGGGTGGCGATGCCGGCCCAGTGTCGACGGCCGAACAGCATCGGGTAACCGCGCAACCCGTCGTAGGTGGCGCAGGCGAGCACGTCCGGGTAGGGCAGCGCGGCCACCCGGCGGACCGCCTCCGGGGTGAGGCCGGGCATGTCGACCGGGACCACCACCACCGCCTCGACCCGCCTGTCGGCCAGCGCGGCCAGGCCAGCCCGGATCGACGAGCCGACGCCGGTGCCCCAGGCCCGGTTGACCACCACGGTGGCAGGGCTCAGGTCAGCCGCCGCCCGTACCTCGTCGGCCGCCGCGCCCAACACGACCACCAACTGCCCGCACCCGGCCTCGGTCATCGTGTCGATCATGCAGCTGACCAGCGGCCGGCCTCCCTGGAGCAGTAATGCCTCGGGGCCGCCGAGCCGGCGTCCCCCGCCCGCCGCGATGATCATTCCTGCGATACGCACACCGGGTGCAACGAGCCCTCACCCGATCCGTGTCGGCACGAAACGGATATTTCACGCGTAATACCCACCCGCCCCCTGCCCTAACCCTCCTCCCGTCCCCCACCTGCCCTCGGTGATCAAGAGGTTTACGTCAGGAAACTCGATCCGGCTGACGCAAACCTCTTGATCACCGGGGACGGGAGGGGATGGGCGGGGGACCCGGGGATGGGCGGGGGTGGGGACGGGAGGAGGGGTGGGGTGGGGGTGGGGGTGGGTTAGGCGTGGGCGTAGCAGTCGACGGTGGAGAGGTCGAGGGGGAAGCGGACGGGGGTGTCGCCGAAGAGCAGGGTCGAGGCGCGTGCTCCGGCCCGGCGGATCGCCTCGGTCACCGGATCGGCCAGCTCGGCCGGGCAGTGCACGATCACCTCGTCGTGCTGAAAGAAGACCAACTCGCCACCGATACCGGCCAGCTCGCCCCGGAGCGTGGCGAGCATCGTCGAGGCCCACTCGGCGGCGGTGGCCTGGATGACGAAATTCCGGGTGAACCGGCCCCGGGACCGGGCGGCCCGCGCCCGGGGTGAACGGGGGTCCGACCCGGCGTCCGGGTCCACCAGGGCATCGTCACCGGTGTCGAAGCCGGCTGTCCCCGGTGGGCAGGTCCGCCCCAGCCAGGACCGGACCAGACCGCCCGCCTCGCCGGTGCGGGCTGCCGCCTCCAGGTAACCGAAGGCGGTCGGGTAGCTGCGCTTGAGCACCGCCAGGGCGGGCAGCGCCGAGCCACCGGTCTGCCCGTACATCGCGCCGAGCAGGGCCAGCTTGGCCCGGGCCCGGTCACCACCGAAGGAGTCCTGCGCCAACGCCGCATAGAGGTCACCGGCCGCACCGGCGGTGGCCAGCCGGGCGTCGCCGGAGACCGCGGCGAGCACCCGGGGCTCCAACTGGCCGGCGTCGGCCACCACCAACTGCCACCCCGGATCGGCCACCACCGCCTGCCGGATCACCTTGGGGATCTGCAACGCGCCGCCGCCCCGGGTCGCCCACCGGCCGGAGACCACCCCGGCGGGGACGTACTCCGGGCGGAACCGGCCGTCGCGGACCCAGGCGTCCCGCCAGGCCCAGCCGTGCGCCGTCCAGATCCGGAACAGCTCCTTGTATTCGAGCACCAACGGTACGGCCGGATGGTCGACGCCGCGCAGCACCCAGGCCCGGGTGTTGGGCAGCTGCACGCCGACGCGGGCGAAGGCGCGCATCAGCTCCGCCGGGGAGTCGATGTGCAGCTGCCGCACCCCGAGCGCCTCGGCGATCCGGGCGGCCAGTTCGGCCAGCCGCCGGGGCGGCCCGCCCATCGGGGACGCCTCGCCCAGCAGCTCGGCGAGGATCTCACCGTGCACGTCGACCCGCCACGGCAGCCCCGCCGCGGCCATCTCGACCGCGACGAGCGCACCGGCCGACTCGGCGGCGACCAGCAGCCGGAACCGGCCGGGATGCGCGGTGGCGGCGATCCGGGTGAGCTGGTCGGCGTACACCCGGGTCAGGGTGTCGATGCCGGGGCCCGGCGGGCCGGGGACGGCCTCGAAGAGCGCGGCCTGGCCGTGACCGGGCGGCGCGGGCGGCCGGGCCGGCGGGTCGGGTGGGACCACGGCCCCGATGAGCCGGGCGTACGCGGCGGCCGGTGAACGCGGCTCGCCCCACCGCCCGGCGTGCCCCAGCAGCAGCGCCTCGGTCAGCTCGACGTCGTGGCACCGCTCGACCCGCACCCCGGCACCCAGCAGGATGGGGTAGACCGCCGTGCCGGAGCCCCACACCCAGCGGGGACGCTCGGCGGCCTCCCGGGCGGCGACCGCGCGGGTCAGGTCGTCGACCAGCTCGACCGCGCCGGACGGGCGGCCGGCGGCGTCCAGCGGCCGGAGCGCGCCACCGCCCCGCTCGCCCGCCACCACCGCCACCACCGCCACGGCCCGATTCTGCCCCGCCCCTGTGACACCCCGCCGCTTCCGCCGGTCGCCGGGTCCGTCCCACCTGTCCGGCCGTCACCTACCGACACCTGCGGATCGCCCACTGCGGTACTGAGGGGCAGGGGGCGTGCCGGCACCCGGACAGCTGCCGCAGCACAGTGGCGGGGCCGGGTGCCGCCGCGGCCCAGCGGCCCAGCGGCCCGAGAACCGCGGTCCGGGGCCCGGGGCCCGAGAACCGGGGCCCGGGAACCGAAGTCCCGGGCACTGACCGCGCATGAGGGCTGGCGGCAGGGCGGAGCGCCAGCCGGCCCGGCGGCGGGATGGAGCGGGTCGCCTCGCCGCCGGGACGGAGGGGGCTACTTGACCGCGCCGGAGGTCAGACCGGACTGGATCTGCCGCTGGAAGATCGCGTACACGATGATCATCGGGAGGATGGCGATGGTCAGGGCGGCGAACAGGCCGGACCAGTCGGCCTCGTAGCCGGCATTGACCGAGATGTCGGCGATGCCCTGGGTGAGCACCCACTTGTCCTTGGCGTTGGAGAGCAGCACCAGGGGCAACTGGTACTGCGCCCACTGCCCGATGATGTTGAAGATCGCCACGCTGATCAGGCCCGGCTTCGCCATCGGCAGCATCACCTGGAAGAACAGTCGGGTGTGCGAACAGCCGTCGATCATGCCGGCCTCGGCCACCGAGTTCGGCAGCGTCCGGAAGAACGCGGCCAGGAAGAAGATGGTGAACGGCAGCGAGTAGGCGATGTAGACCAGGATCACGCCGGTGTGGGTGTCCAGCAGGCCCAGGTTGCGGACCACGAAGAACAGCGGCACCAGCGCCAGGAAGACCGGGAAGGCCAACCCGGAGACGAACAGGTAGTAGATCGCCCGGTTGCCCCGGAACTTGTACCGGGCCAGCACGTACGCGGCCATCGAACCGAACAGCATGGTGCCGAAGGTGCTGCACGACACCACGAAGACGCTGTTGAGGAAGTACCGGCCGACGTGCGCCTTGGTCCAGGCCCGGCCGAAGTTCTCCCAGCGCAGCTCCGCCGGCAGCGTCCACGGGCTGCTGAAGATCTCGCCGGTGTTCTTGAACGCGGCCAGGAACGTCCAGAGGATCGGCACGATGACGATCACCGCCCAGACGGCGAGCGCCAGCTGACCGAGCCCGCTGAACAGTCGTACCTCGTGGTGCTCGCCCCGGCCCTTGCGGGTGCGGGCGGCGGGCCGGCCGGGCGGGGTGTCCGCCGCGGCCGGCGGCAGCGTCGTCTGTGCGGCCATGTCAGTACTCCACGCTTTCCCGCTTGGTCAACCGCAGCGTCAGCGCCGCGAACGTGAGGGTGAGGAAGAACAGCGCCACACCCATCGCCGAGGCGTAGCCGTACTTCGAGTAGACGAAGGCGTTGCGGTAGATCTCCACCGCCAGCACCGTCGTCGCGCCGTCCGGGCCGCCGCTGTCCACCGAGAGCACCGCGACGATGGCGAACGCGTCGAACGCGGCGATGCCGAGATAGACCCAGGCCACCTGGAGGGTGTCCCAGAGCAGCGGCAGGGTGACCCGGAAGAACAGCATCACCTTGCTCGCCCCGTCCATCTCGGCCGCCTCGTAGATCTCCCCCGGGATCGAGGCCATCCCGGCCGAGAAGAGCACCACGTAGAAGCCGACGGCCTGCCAGACCAGCACCGCGATGATCGACCACAGGGCCAGGTTCGGCCGGACCAGGAACAGCACCGGGTCCAGCCCGATCTTCATCAGCACGCCGTTGATCAGGCCGGACTCGTTGGGCCGGTACACCATCTGGAACAGCACCGCGATGATGGCCACCGCCAGGACCTGGGGGAAGAAGAACACCACCCGGTAGAACTTCGACCCCCGGACCCCCTGCCGCTGGCCACCCACGCTGCGTCCGCCCACGTTGAGCAGGAAGGCGAAGAACAACGCGATGGCGATCGTGATCAGCGGCAGGGCAAGCAGCAGTACGCCGTGGTGCTGGACCGCCTGCCAGAAGCGCCCGTCGTCGAGCAGCCGCCGGTAGTTGTCGAAGCCCACCCACTGCGGGGCGGACAGCCCCCGCCAGTTGGTCATCGAGATCTGGAACGCCTGCGCGTACGGTGCGATGACGAAGACCACGTACAGCGTGACCGGGGCGAAGAGGAACCCGATCACGAACGGATACTTGCCGTGCCGCATGATCCCGCTACTCCGATCGGTCAGCGCGTGAACTTGGCGACGGAGCTGTCCTTCTTGATGGCGTCGGCCCGCTTCTGGATCCGCTCCACGAAGGCGTCCGCCTTGATCCGGCCGAACATCAGCTCGTTGGTGGCGGTGCGCGCCTCCGTGTCGAGCTCCTTGTACCAGCCGTCGAAGTACAGGTTGAACACGTCCTTGCCGGCGGCGGCGAGGGCGGCCTGCGAGCTGGCCACGCCGGGCGGAAAGGCGAAGCCGGCGCTGCCGGCGGTGACCACGGTCGGGGCCTTGACCACCTCGGTGAAGCCCTTCGCCCCGGCGACCGAGAGCATCTGGCGCATGTACTCCAGACCACCGCGCGGGTTCTTGCTCTTGGCCGAGACGAAGTAGCCCTCACCGGCGGTGGCCCGTACGGCGGTGGCGGGCAGCTTGTCCGAGCCGGTGAGGCTGGGCACCGGCATCAGCTGGTAGTCGAAGCCGGCCGGGGTGTCCTTCTTCTGCTCGCCCTCCAGCCAGTCGCCGCTGGGGTAGAGGGCCAGCTTGTACTGGTTCTGCCGCAGCTGCACGTCGGTGTGCTTGAGCCCCTCGAAGCTCTTGTCGACGTACTTCGCGCCGATCTCCTCCCATGCCTGGGCGGCCTGCTTGACCGCGTCCTGCTGCCAGGCGCCGTCCTCCAGGTTGTCGATGTTCTTGAGTACGTCGGTGCCGCCGATCTTCGCGGCGTGGGTCAGGATGACGTTCCACTGGTAGTAGGCGGCGTTCGCCCCGGCGTAGCCGTACGGGGTGATGCCCTTGGACTTGATGCCGTCGAGCAGGGCGGTGAACTCCGACCAGGTCTTCGCGGGCGCCCAGCCGTTGTCCTTGAACAGCTTGCCCGAGTACCAGATGCCGAAGACGGTGGAGACGTAGTACAGGACGTACGGCTTGCCGTTGAACGAGCCGGCCTCGACGGTGCCGGGGACGACGGTGTCGCGGACCTTCTTGCTCGGGTCGTCGACCGACGGGGCGTCCCACAGCTCGGTGAGGTCCATCAGCTGCCCGTCGGCGACCAGCGAGCCGAAGTCGATCAGCTTCTCGCCGGAGTTGTTGACGAACTCCGGCGGGTTGCCCGAGGCGAACCGGGGCTGGAGCACGGTGGAGACCGCCTGGGTGGACTGGTGCTTGATCTCCGCCTTGGGGAACGCCTTCTTGTAGAGCGGCTCGTGCACGTCGGTGGCGTACTTCTCGCCGTAGCCACCGTTGAAGATGACCACCTCCAGCGGGGCGTCCTCGGCGGCGCCGAGCGGGTTGGTCGCGCTCTTGGTGCCCTCCTCGGCCTTGGTGGTGTCCTCGTCGGAGCCGCTGGTGGCGCAGGCACCGAGCAGGCCGACCACCGGGGTGGCGAGCAGGCCCGCCGCGGCGGTCCGGCCCAGCAGGCTGCGGCGGCTCATCGGGGTCGGGGTCTCGGGGGTGTTCGACATCGTCGTCTCTCCTTGGGTGTCCGGGTCAGGCGGTGCGCCGGAGACGCCCGGCGTACCGCGACTCGAGGGCGAGGTTGTGCGCGTCCCCACCGGGGACGTTGGCGGAGAGGTAGATAGGGGGTACCTCTCCGGCCTGGTGGAACCGTCGGACGACCTCCGCGGTCACCAGTTGCGCCAGCAGCGCGGAGGTGACCGAGGAGACCGCACAGACCGCGCCGCCGCCCTCCAGCGGCAGCAGTGCGTCGCCGTACGGTGCGCCGTTGTCCAGCACGACGTCGGCGAGTTCGGCGAGTCGGCGACCGGACGGGTGGCGGGGCGCGACCCGTGCGGTGTGGGCGACCGAGGTGACCGCGATCAGCGGGTGGCCGTGCCCGGTGACCAGCGTCGCCAGCTCGACGACCGAGCCGTTGATGCCGGACTGGGAGGCGATCAGGAAGACGTCGGCCGGCTGCGGCCGGGCCAGCGGGTAGAGCTGGTGGGCCACGGCCGGGTCGCGTTCCAGCTTGGGGTCGGTGAGCACGTCGCGCGGGGCGTCGCCGTGCAGCACCAGGTCGTGCAGGCCGATCCGGTTGGTGGGGACCAGGCCGCCGGCCCGGGCCACCAGTTCGGCGGCGAACGCCTCGGAGTGGCCGGCGCCGAACGCCTGGAGCACGCCGCCGGCCCGCAGGCTGGTGGCGATCAGGTCGGCGGCCCGGCCGATCGCCTCGGCCTGGGTGTCGAGCAGCCGGTCGAGGACGGGCCGGACGGCTCGCGCGTACCCCTGGGCACTGATCATGACGTGGTCCCCTTCGCGGCCTTGTGCCCGTCGACGGCCTGGGCGGTACGCCGGAAGGCCGCGTGGGCGCGGTCGTGGGTGCGCTGCGCCACGGCGATGTAGAGCAGGTCGAGCACGACGAGTTGGGGGTGCCGGGCGGACAGCGCGTCCGGCCGGAAGGTGGTGGCCTGGCTGGCGGTGAGCAGGACGATGTCGGCCAGTTCGGCGAGCGGGGAGCGGGGGAACCCGGTCAACGCGACGGTGGTGGCGCCCCGGCTGCCCGCCTCGGCGAGCATCTCGATGGTCTCCCGGGTCTGCCCGGTGTGCGAGATGCCCAGGGCGACGTCGCCGACGCCGAGCAGCGCGGCGCTGGCGAGCCCCTCGTGCACGTCGCTCCAGGCCCACGCCGCCACCCCGATGCGGTGCAGGCTGAACTGCATCTCCTCGCCGACCAGGGCGCTGCCGCTGGCGCCGAAGATGTTGACCCGGGCGGCTCCGGCGATGGCGACGGCGGCCCGTTCGACCTCGGCGAGGTCGAGCAGGGTGGCGGTGTCGTGCATGGCGCGGGTGTCGGCGGCCATGATCTGGTCGAGCACCCGGGCCAGCGGGTCGCCGGGCTGGATCTCCCGGCCGATGTCGACGGTCCAGCCGGCCGAGCGGGCCCGGCCGGTCTCGGAGGCGATGCCCAGGCGCAGGTCGGCGTAGCCGTCGAAGCCCATGGCCCGGCAGAACCGGGTGATCGTCGCCGGTGAGGTGCCGCTGCGTTCGGCCAGCTCGACGATAGTGGCGCGGGCCGCTGCCTCCGGGTCGCTGAGCACCTGCTCGGCGACCCGGCGCAACGCTCCCGTCAACTCCCCCGTGCCGGCCCGGACCCTGGCCAGCACTCCGTCCGCGCTGCGCCGGTCGACCGGCTCGGCATCGACCACCGCGGTTGCCGCGGTGGTGTCCGCCTCGTGCTCGGCCATCGACGCGCCTTTCGGAAAAGAGTGTTAACTGTTAGTGGTAAAAGTTCTTACTGAAGGCCCCTTCCTGTCAAGACCATGGGCGAAGTTTTCAAACTGTTACCTGTCGCTACGGCCCGCCACCGGCGCCCGGTCTTGCCCTGCGACACCGCACCGACCAGCATGGACACCCCCACACCAGCGCACCCCCGGGAGGCCCGCGAGGATGTCCGACATCGTCGTGGTCGGCCTCGACGTCGGGGGTACGTCCACCCGGGCCACCGCCCTGACCCTCACCGGCGAACGCCTCGGCACCGGCCGGGCCGGCGGCGGCAACCCCACCAGCCACGGTGCCGAACGGGCCGCCGCCGAACTGTCGACCGCCCTGCGGGAGGCGCTGCGCGACGTCGACCCGACCCGGGTCCACGCCGGGGCGATCGGGCTGGCCGGGGCCGGCCGGTTGCGCGCCGACCCGGCCGGCCGGGCCGCCTTCGACCGGGCCTGGTCGGACGCCGGCCTGCGCTGCCCGTACACGGTGCACAGCGACGCCCTCGTCGGGTACGCCTCCGGCACCGCCGCAGCCGACGGCACGATCCTGATCGCCGGGACCGGGGCGATCGCCGCCCAGGTGTGCCGATGGCGACTGGACCGGGTCGCCGACGGGCACGGGTGGTTGCTCGGCGACGCCGGCTCCGGGTTCTGGCTGGGCCGGGAGGCGGTCCGGCGCCTGCTCGCCGACCTGGACGCGGCCCGGACGCCGGGGCCACTGGGCCGCCGGGTGCTCGCCACCCTGCTGGGGGACGACCGGGTCGCCGACCGGCCCCGAGAGACCGTGGACGCGGTGGTGCAGGCGGTCACCCGCCGGCCGGCGGTGGAGCTGGCCCGGCTCGCCCCGCTGGTGGTCGCCGCCGCCGCCGAGACCGAACCGGTCGCCGTCACGCTGATCGAGCGGGCCGCCGGGCTGCTGGCCGACAGCGTCGCGCGGATCCGACCGGCCGACGCGGTGGACCCGGTGGTCCTCGGCGGCGGTCTGCTCACCGGTGACACCCCACTGGCCGTCGCCGTCACCGCGGAGCTGGCCCGGCGGTGGCCGGTCGCGCCCCTGCGTCCGGCCGGCGACGGCGCCTCCGCGGCGGCCTGGCTCGCCGCCCGCGACCTGCCGGGGGCCACCGATCCAACGGCTCTGCACCCGCTGCTCGTACCGGACCCGCCGGTCGACGGGAAGGGAGTCGCGACGGATCGTGTGCTACGGTAACCGGGTTGCAGTTTTGATTTCCGTAGACGTCTCATGGCGCCTGGTGGGTTATCTAAAACCCATCCGGGCGCTTTTCGTTTTTCGTGTCGTTTCGATGCGGGTTATCAACTCGGCGGCTAAGGGTCCGCGCAGTGCGGTCTCTCCACAGCCTGCAGAGGAGCAGACATGACTACAGGTACCGTGAAGTGGTTCAACGCCGACAAGGGCTTCGGCTTCATCAGCCCCGACGACGGCGGTGCCGACGTGTTCGCCCACTTCTCCGCGATCTCGGCGAGCGGCTTCCGCAGCCTCGACGAGAACCAGAAGGTGGAGTTCGACGTCACCCAGGGCCAGAAGGGCCCGCAGGCGGAGAACATCCGCCCGCTCTGATCCACGCTTCACGAACGGCGGCCCGACTGGTTCAGCGGGCCGCCGTTCGGCGTCTCCATCGCTCACCACGGCGACCGGGGCTGAGCGACCAGGGCCGCCCGGCCAGGCGTGAGCCGACGCAGACCCCTCCCGCTACGCGCCACGTTCCACAGCGCCGCCGCCCTGACGGTCGGGGCACGTACGACCCTGGTCCCGATGGAGCACAGCCCGACGCCCCGGCTCCCGATGACCACGGCCGGGGGCCGAGGTGCGCAGCGTTCACCCTGAAAGGCTGATGACTTTGACGACGACCTACTCGGGTCCGGCGAGGCTGATCCTGGCCGACGGCGCACGCATATCCGGCATGGCCTCCCTCAGCACCAACCAACGCGGTGGACTCAACGGCTGGGGTGGCACCTTCCGTCCGGACGAGATCACGACGGACCTTCGCAACGCCGTCGAGGGACTGCAACTGGAACTGCCCTACGACCGCGTGGGAACGGTCGCCGTCACCGGCCTACGCAAACTACTCGCCACGCAGGTGTTGATGTCGCTGGCAGGCCGCGGACCCGCACCATTCTGACCGTACGCCCGCACGGCCCCACCCCGCAGACTCGGTCACCCGTGCCTGCGGGGTGTGCCGCGGCTGCTCAGCTCTGGGTGGGGAAGCCGAGGTTCACCCCGCCGTGGCGCGGGTCCGGCCAACGGCTGGTGACCACCTTGCCCCGGGTGAAGAACCGCACCCCGTCCTCACCGTGGGCGTGCAGGTCACCGAAGAGCGACGCCTTCCAGCCGCCGAACGAGTAGTAGGCCATCGGCACCGGGATCGGCACGTTGATCCCGACCATGCCGACCTGGACCTCGTACTGGAACCGCCGGGCCGCCCCACCGTCGTTGGTGAAGATCGCCGTGCCGTTGCCGTACGGGTTGGCGTTGACCAGTGCCACCGCCGCGTCGTACGAGTCGACCCGGACGACGCCGAGCACCGGGCCGAAAATCTCGTCGGTGTAGATCGACATGTCCGGGGTGACGTGGTCGAACAGGGTCGGGCCCAGCCAGAACCCGTCCGGCACGACGTCCCGACCGTCCACCACCGGCACCGCGCCCGCCGCCACCCCGGCCTCGACGTACCCACGGACCCGCGCCAGGTGCGCGGCGGTGACCAGCGGCCCCAGGTCGCCACCGCGCCGACCGTCGCCGGTGCGCAGCCCGGCCATCCGGTCGGCGATCCGGGCGACCAGGGCGTCGGCGACCGGCCCCACCGCCACCAGCGCGGAGATCGCCATGCACCGCTGGCCCGCCGAGCCGAACCCGGCGTTGACCGCCGCGTCGGCGGCCAGGTCCAGATCGGCGTCGGGCAGCACCACCAGGTGGTTCTTGGCCCCGCCGAGGGCCTGCACCCGCTTGCCGGTCAGCGTCGCGCGCCGGTGCACGTGCCGGGCGACCGGGGTGGAGCCGACGAACGACACCGCCTGCACGTCGGGGTGGTCGAGCAGCGCGTCGACCGCCTCGGCGTCGCCGTTGACCACGGTGAGCACTCCGGCCGGCAGGCCCGCCTCGACGAACCACTCGGCCAGCAGCAGCGCCGCGCTCGGGTCCTTCTCGCTCGGCTTGAGCACCACCGCGTTGCCGCAGGCCACCGCCACCGGCACGAACCACAGCGGCACCATCACCGGGAAGTTGAACGGCGAGATCACCGCCACCACCCCCAACGGCTGCCGCAGGCTGTACGAGTCGACCTCGGTGGACACGTTCGCGCTGAAGCTCCCGCGCGACGCCGAGGCGATACCGCAGGCGTACTCGATCACCTCGAGGCCGCGCTGCACCTCGCCGGCGGCGTCGGCGAGCACCTTGCCGTGCTCGGCGGTGATCACCTCGGCGAGCCGGTCCCGGCGGGCGTGGACCAGCTCCCGGAAGGCGAACAGCACCGCCGTGCGGCGGGCCAGCGAGGCGTCCCGCCAGCTCCGGGCGGCCCGCCCGGCCACCTCGACGACCATCGCCACCTCGGCCGCGTCAGCCAACGCCACCCGGCCGGTACGCCGGCCGGTGGCCGGATCGAAGACGTCGGCGTACCGCCCGGACGTCCCGTCGATGCGCCTACCGTCGACGAAATGCCCGATCCGGGGCGCGTCGCCCGCCCCCTGCTCGATGTCGGCAAAGTCGTCTTCGCTGTCGGCCGCCGCAGCCACCAGCCCGGCAGCCACCGGCCCGGCAGCCAACGGCGCTCCGGAGGGTGACGTCCCGCCCGGCGTGCTCACCGGGCCGCCTGCGCCGCGACGGCGCACCGGATCGCCTCGACCAGGATGGCCAGCCCCTCGCGGGCCTCGTCCTCGGTGAGGGTCAGCGGCGGGCCCATCCGCAGCACGTTGCCGTGCAGGCCGCCCTTGCCGACCAGCAGGCCACCGGCCCGGCACGCCTCGAAGACCCCGGCGGTCAACACCGGATCGGGCTCCAGCCCGCCGGGTCGGACGAACTCCACGGCGAGCATCAGACCCTTGCCCCGCACCTCGGCGACGCCGTCGAGGTCGGCGACCGTGGCCCGCAGCCCGTCGAGGAGGATCGCGCCCACCCGCGCCGCGTTGGCCTGCAGGTCGTGGTCGCGCAGGTAGTCCAGGACCGCGTTGCCGGCGGCGGTGCAGAGCGGGTTGCCGCCGAAGGTGGAGAAGCTGATCGCCGGCACCGACTCCATGACGTCCGCCCGGCCGACCACGCCCGCCAGGGCGAACCCGTTGCCGATGCCCTTGGCGAAGGTCAGCAGGTCCGGGGTGACCCCGTGCGCCTGGTAGCCCCAGAAGTGCTCGCCGGTGCGCCCCCAGCCCGTCTGCACCTCGTCGGAGATGAGCAGGATGCCGTGCTCGTCGAGCACCTTGCGCCAGCCGGCGAACAGCCCGTCGGGCGGGGCGACGAAACCGCCGACCCCCTGGATCGGCTCGGCGATCAGGCAGGCCACGTCGCCGCTGGTCTGGGTGGCGAGCACCTCGCGCAGGTCCTCCACGGCGGCCTCCGTCCGGTCGGCCTCGGGCAGCCGGGCGAGCAGCCCGCGCAGCCGCTCACCGGAGTGCAGAAAGGCCACCTGGAGCGGATTGTGCGCGCTGGCCGTCCAACCCCCGTTGCCGGTGATCCCCATCGTCGCGTACGACCGGCCGTGGTAACTGTTGCGGACGGCGAGGATCTGGTGCGACCGGCGGTGGTTGGTGGCGACCAGCAGCGCCGCCTCGTTCGCCTCGGTGCCCGAGTTGGTGAAGAAGACCCGGGCGTCCGGGATGCCGGCGAGCGAGGTCACCCTCTCGGCCAACTCCACCTGTTGCCGGATCAGATAGAGGGTGGAGGTGTGCACCAGACCGGTCCGCAGTTGACGCTCCACCGCCTCGCGGATCTCCGGGATGTCGTAGCCGATCATGTTGGTCAGCACACCGCCGAAGAAGTCCAGGTAGCTGCGGCCCTGGGCGTCGGTGACCCGGCGGCCGGACCCGGCGACCAACTCGATCGGCTCGGCATAGTAGAGCGGCATCCAGGACGGGAGCACGGCCCGGTGTCGGGCCAGCAGGTCGTCGGCGGTCATCGGCACACCCTTCAGCGGCGGCGGCTTGCGCGTCCTCCGCACGCTGCCACCCCGACCGGCCGGCGACAACTGGCACTGTGTAGCCCGGCGTCCGTCCCCGCCTGACACCGCGTCACCCGGCCCGGTGTCGTCGGGCCCGTGCCGGGGCCGAGGTCGCCGGCCCGCGCTCAGCCGGCGGCGGTGTCCCGGATCGCCTCGGCGAACACCTCGGAGCGGTGCTCGAAGTTACGGAACCGCCCGTAGCTGGGCGCCGCCGGGGAGAGCAGCACCACCCCGCCGGCCGGGGTCACCGACCGGGCCAGCCGGACCGCGTCCACCAGGTCGTCCACCAATTCGGTACGCACCTTCGGCAACCCGGCCAGCGCCGCCACGATCCGGGGACCACTGTCGGGAATCCCGATCACGGTCAACTCCCGCTCGGCCAGGTGCTCGGCCAGCGGCGTGTAGTCCAACCCCCGGTCGGTGCCACCGACGATCACCGTCAACGGCCGCCCGTCGTACGCGTCGATCGCGTGCATCGCCGCGTACGGGCTGGTGGCGAGGGTGTCGTCGACGAAGGTGAGGCCGGACGGGTCGGCGATCTCGGTGAGCCGGTGGGCCAGCCCGTGGAACCCGGCGACCGCCACCGCCAGGGTGTCCTTGTGGGCGACGACGTCGACCCCGAGCGCGTCGAGCACGGCGAGCGCCACGCACAGGTTGCCCGCGTTGTGCCGGCCGACCAGCGGCAGCACCCCCCGGGCGAACAGCGGCCGGTCGCCGAGGTGGAACCAGTCGGTGCCGTCCGGGCCGGTGCCGACGTGCACACTGTCGGGCAGGCCGGCCCGGATCGCCGCCCGGTCGCCCAGCTCCAGGGCGAGACGGGGGTCGTTGCCGTTGACCACCACCGTGCGGGGGCCGTACGCGATCAGGTTGAGCTTGTCGCGGTAGTACTCGGCCTCGCCGCCGTGCGCGTCCAGGTGTTCGGGGAACAGTGCGGTGACCACCGCGACCCGGGGCGAGTCGGTCAGGTCGCTGCACTGGTAGCTGGACAGCTCCAGCACGTACGACTCGGCGTCGGGCAGGTCGAGGGTGGGCACCCCGATGTTGCCGCCCAGGACGTTGGGCCGGTCCACCGCCGCGAGCAGGTGACTGATCAGGCTGGCCGTGGTCGACTTGCCCTTGCTGCCGGTGACCCCGATCGTCCGGTCGGCGTGGTCGGCCATCCACAGCGCGGTGCCCTGGGTGACGGTGACCCCCTTGGCGCGCAGCTCGACCAGCCACGGGTGGGTGTTGGGCACCCCCGGGGAGCGCACGACGACGTCGGCGGCGGCCAGCCGGGCGTACCCCTGCTCCCCGGTGACCAGCGGCGCGGCCTCGGCGAGCGGCCCCTCCCAGGCCACGGCGAGGAAGTTGGCGCTGTCGTCGACGGCGACCAGGTCCGCCGGGCCGTGCGCGGCGATGGCGGTCACGGCGGCGCGGCCCTCGCGGCCGGCCCCCCAGACGGCGACGGTACGGCCGCGCAGATCGGACAGGCGCACGAACTCTCCCTCAGGTGTCGACGGTGGTGCGGCGGCCGGTCCGGCGCAGCGGACCCGGCCGGACGGACCAGGGCCTAGTATGGCGTGTGCCCAACGAGCAGCTCCGGCGGATGGACGCCTTCACCTTCCCGTCGTACTCGTTCGACCCCGCCACCGGCGCGGCGTCGTTCGACTACGCCCTGACCGGTCCCGACGGCGAGCAGCGGTTCACCGAGGTGATCACGTTACCGGTGCCGGCCGCGCCGCCGTCGGACGAGACGGTCGCCACCCTGGGCCGGGTCCTGGAACTGCTGCACGTGGTGGCCGGGGTCAGCTACTACAAGGCCGCCGCCCCGCCGCGCCTGGTGCTGCCGACGCCGCTGGGCGGGGCCGCCACCGCGCTGGTCACCGCCGTCTACACCAAGGGTCTCGCCGAGTACGCCTACCGCAACCAGCTCCCGCACGTGCTGCAGCTGCGCCCCGAGGTGCCGGCCGGCGAGGTCCCGCCACCCCGGGTGTACGACGACTCGGACCGTCGGCCGCTGTCGGCCGTCGGCGGGGGCAAGGACTCCATCGTCAGCCTGGAGGCGCTGCGCCGGGGCGGCTTCGACCCGGTGCCGTTCTCGGTCAACCCCAACCACGTGATCGTCGCGGTGAACGAGGCGTCCGGGTTGCCGGCGCTGGCCGCCCGCCGGCGGCTCGACCCGGTGCTGTTCGACCTGAACGCGGCCGGGGCGCGCAACGGGCACATCCCGGTCACCGCGATCAACTCGCTGATCGCGGTCGCCACCGCCGTGCTGCACGGGCTCGGGCCGGTGGTGATGTCCAACGAGCGGTCCGCGTCCGACCCGAACCTGATCTGGAACGGTCACGAGATCAACCACCAGTGGTCCAAGGGGGTCGAGGCCGAGGGGCTGCTGCGGGCGGCACTGGCCGAGCACGCCGGGCTCACCGAGCCGTACTTTTCGCTGCTGCGTTCGCTGTCGGAGCTGCACATCGCCCGGCTGTTCGCCACCATCGACCGCTACGACGCGGTGGTGACCAGTTGCAACGCCGCGTTCAAGCTGCGCGACGCCAGCGCCCGCTGGTGCCGCGACTGCCCGAAGTGCCGGTTCGTCTTCCTGGCCATGGCCCCGTTCATGCCCCGGGACCGGGTGGTCGGCATCTTCGGCGGTGACCTGCTGGCCGACGAGACGCAGATCCCCGGCTACCGGGAGCTGCTCGGCGTGGACGGGCACAAGCCGTTCGAGTGCGTCGGCGAGGTCGAGGAGTCGGTGGTGGCGTTGAGCCTGCTCGCCGCCCAGGACCAGTGGCGCGACGCCCCGGTGGTCCGCACCCTGGTCGACGCGGTCCCCGCCGCCGCCTGGTCGACGGCCGCCACCTCCGACGTCTTCACCCCCGCCGGCCCCCACCACGTCCCCGCCCCCTACGCCAAAACCCTGGACACCCTGACCTGACCCCCCTCCCCCGCCCCCTCCCCGCTCCCCCTCCCCCCACCCCCATCACCCCGGTGATCAAGAGGTTCGCGTCACCAGGGCGGCAAATTCTGACGCAAACCTCTTGATCACCGTGAACCTGCCGGCCGGGCAGTCGGTGATCAAGAGGAATACGTCATCCGGACAGCGAAATCTGACGCAAACCTCTTGATCGCGGTCGACGGGCAGACCGCGTAGGCGGTGATCAAGAGGAATGCGTCACCCCGCCGACGAAATCTGACGTATTTCTCTTGATCACCGGAGACGGGCCGGGGGCGGGCGGGCACGGGGCGGGGGCGGGCACGGGGTGGGGGCGGGGCGGAAGGGCGGTGGGGTGGGGAGGGGCGTCAGGGGGTGCGGATGGCGTCGAGGGCCAGTAAGGCTACGTGGAGGGAGAGGCTGGTCTCGACCGAGTCGAGGTCGACGCCGAGGATTCGGCCGATCCGGGCCAGTCGCTCGTAGAAGGCCGGGCGGGACAGGTGGGCGGCAGCCGCGCCGGCCGACTTGTTGCGGCCCTGCTCCAGGTAGGCCCGCAGGGTGCCGAGCAGTTGCTCCCGGGGGTGTTGGGCGTCGTGGGCCAGTAGCGCGCCGAGTTCCCGTTCGACGAAGGTCTGTAACCGGGGCTCGTCGCGCAGCAGGTGCAGCAGACCGGCCAACCCGACGTGCGGCAGCCGGAAGACCGGCAGTTCCCGGCTGTCCCGGCGGGCGGCCTCGGCGAGCTGCCGGGCCTCGACCAGCGACCGGCGTACCTCCCGCAGGCTCCCCACTCCGGAGCCGGCGGCGACGATCACCGTCAGCCGGTGGCTGTTCCCGCCGGACGGCGGCGGGTCGGGGTGGCGGCGGCGCACGGCGGCGGCGAAGGCGGCGAGGGCGCGTTCCTCGGCGGCGGCGTCCGGCAGGGCGAGCAGGACACCCACCGCCTGGTCGTCGACCGGACTGGTCAGACCGGACAGCTTCGTCTCCCGCAGCGCCTGGCCGACCGCCTCGGCGAGATCCCGCAGCCGGGCCGGGCCGGCCTGCGGGTCCGCCGGGGCCGGTGTCGGCCAGGTGACCGGGTACGCGGGAGGGCCGGCTCCGTCGACGGGCGGCCCGCCCTCGCCCGGTGCGGGGGTGCCCGCCGGGGCGTCGCGGCGGTGCCGGACCATGATGCCGACCAGGTGCCGGCGGTCGAGGGTCACTCCGAGCGCCCGGGCCCGCAGGGCGATCTCGTCCACCGGGCGGGAGTGGTCGAGCAGGGCGGTGAGCAGGGTACGGTGCAGTTGCCGTTCCAGTCCTTCGGCGTCGCGGCGGATCAGCCGGCCCAGCGCCAGCGTCGAGGCGGCCCGCTCCACCAGGATGGTCAGCCGGGTGGGCGGCGTGCCGACGGGCCGACCGTCGCCGAGGCCCGCCCGGGCCGGCCAGCGCAGCAGCAGCCGACCCCAGTCCTGCCCGCGCGCGCCGACGGTGGTCACCAACCAGCCGCTGTCCCCGTCGTACGCGGTCCGGCCGGTGGGACGGATCCGGCGGGAGTGCTGCTCCCAGCCGTCGAGCAGCAGGTCGGCGCTCTCCCCCGCCGGGTCGTAGGCGAGCACCTGCCGGGACAGGTTCTCCAGCACCACCGGGCAGCCGGCCAGCTCGGCGGCCTGCCGGACGACCTCGGCCGCCCCGGCACCCTCGACGGACAGCTCGGTGAACCGCTGGTGGATCTCCTCGGTGGCCCGCAGCTCGTGCAGTTGGGCGTCGACGATCTGGGCGTGCACCGCCTCGGTGATCCGGACGAACGGGGTGGCCCGCCGCAGCTCGACCAGGGGCAACCCGCGCCGCTCGGCGGCCACGGCCATCACCCGGGGCACCTCGGTCGGGTAGCGGCGGCCCAGCTCGACCACCAGCCCGGAGACGCCCACCTCGGCGAGGTCGCCGATGAAGGCGCGGAGCCCGGCGTCGTCGGCCGGTAGCCCGATGCCGGTGGTGAGCACCAGTTCACCACCGCCGAGCAGGGTGGCGATGTCGGGCACCTCCGCCACGTGCACCCAGCGCACCGGCCGGTCCAGGCCGGCCTCCCCCGCCACCAGTCGCGGTGCGCCCCGACGGACCGGGTCCAGCGCCAGCACCTCACGGACGGTCGGGAACACGGGCGACACGCTACCCTCCGTGACCCCGGGTCCCGCCATCCGCCGTCCGTCGCCGCCCCGACGACGAGGGCGGCCCCACCGGCCGGGGCGGTGACCCGTCCCGGCCGGCGGCGCGACGGTCAGTCGACGCCGAACTCCATCGCGGCCCGGTCGAGGGCCTCGTCGTCGGCCGAGGCGACGCCCCGGGAGGCGATGGCCTCCGCGCCGCCCTGCGGCATCGCCCCGATCAGCCCGGTGGAGGCGGCCTGGGCCGCGCCGACCGCCCGCTGGGGGGTCCCGCCGCCGACCAGGCCGAGGGTGGCGTACTGCTCCAGCTTGGCCCGCGAGTCGGCGATGTCCAGGTTGCGCATGGTGAGCTGCCCGATCCGGTCGGACGGGCCGAAGGCCGAGTCCTCGGTACGTTCCATCGACAGCTTGTCCGGGTGGTAGCTGAACGCCGGGCCGGTGGTGTCCAGGATCGAGTAGTCCTCGCCCCGGCGCAGCCGCAGGGTCACCTCGCCGGTGACGGCGGTGCCGACCCAGCGCTGCAACGACTCGCGCAGCATCAGTGCCTGCGGGTCGAGCCAGCGGCCCTCGTACATCAGCCGGCCGAGGCGGCGGCCCTCGTGGTGGTAGTTGGCCAGGGTGTCCTCGTTGTGGATGGCGTTGACCAGCCGCTCGTACGCGGCGTGCAGCAGCGCCATGCCGGGGGCCTCGTAGATGCCCCGGCTCTTGGCCTCGATGATCCGGTTCTCGATCTGGTCGGACATGCCCAGGCCGTGCCGGCCGCCGATGGCGTTGGCCTCCAGCACCAGGTCGACGGGGCTGCCGAACTCCTTGCCGTTGATCGTCACCGGGCGGCCCTGGTCGAAGCCGATGGTGACGTCCTCGGTGGGGATCTCCACGGACGGGTCCCAGAACCGGACCCCCATGATCGGGCTGACCGTCTCGATGCCGGTGTCGAGGTGCTCCAGGGTCTTGGCCTCGTGGGTGGCCCCCCAGATGTTGGCGTCGGTGGAGTACGCCTTCTCGGTGCTGTCCCGGTAGGGCAGGCCGCGTTCGAGCAGCCACTCCGACATCTCCTTGCGGCCACCCAGTTCGGTGACGAAGTCGGTGTCCAGCCACGGCTTGTAGATCCGCAGCTGCGGGTTGGCCAGCAGGCCGTACCGGTAGAACCGCTCGATGTCGTTGCCCTTGAAGGTCGAGCCGTCGCCCCAGATCTGCACGTCGTCGGAGATCATCGCCCGGACGAGCAGGGTCCCGGTCACGGCCCGGCCCAGCGGCGTGGTGTTGAAGTAGGCCCGGCCGCCGGAGCGGATGTGGAAGGCGCCGCAGGTCAGCGCGGCGAGGCCCTCCTCGACCAGGGCGGCGCGACAGTCGACCAGGCGGGCGACCTCGGCGCCGTAGCTGAGCGCACGTCCGGGCACCGAGTCGATGTCGGGCTCGTCGTACTGGCCGATGTCGGCGGTGTAGGCGCACGGGACGGCGCCCTTGTCGCGCATCCACGCGACCGCGACCGAGGTGTCGAGGCCGCCGGAGAAGGCGATGCCGACACGTTCGCCGATGGGCAGGGAGGTGAGAACCTTGGACACAGGAAAGATTATGCACCTGGCCGCATTCTCATGCAAATAGCCGGTGGTCGTGGTGGCTACCCGTCGACCGGGTCGTCCCGGCCCAGCTCCCAGAACGCCACCGCCGCCGCTGCGGCCACGTTCAACGAGTCCACGCCACGCCGCATCGGGATCACCACCCGCACGTCGCTGGCCGCCTGGGCCGCCCCGGTCAGCCCCGGGCCCTCCGCCCCCAGCAGCAACGCCGCCCGCGCCCGCTGCGCCGACGTCAACCGCTGCATGGGTACGGCGTCCGCCGCCAACGTCATCGCGAGCACGGTGAACCCCGCCTCCCGCACCTGGTCCAACCCCACCGGCCAGCGCTCCAGCTTCGCGTACGGCACCGCGAACACCTCCCCCATGCTGACCCGCACGCTGCGCCGGTAGAGCGGATCGGCGCAGGACGGCGAGAGCAGCACCGCGTCGATGCCGAGCGCGGCGGCCCCCCGGAAGATCGCGCCGAGGTTGGTGTGGTTGTTGATGTCCTCCAGGATCACCACCCGACGGGCGGCGGCCAGCACCTCGGCGGCGGTGGGCAGGGGCTTGCGGTGGAACGAGGCGAGCACGCCCCGGTGGACGTGGAAGCCGGTCGCCTTCTCCAGCACGTCGGGGGTGGCCGCGTAGACCGGGACGTCCCCGGTGTCCAGGTCGGCGAGCTGGTCGACCCGTTTCGCGTCCACCAGGTACGACCGGGCCGGATAGCCGGCCCGCAACGCCCGGCGCAGCACCAGCTCCCCCTCGGCGATGAACAACCCGTGCGGGGGTTCCCACCGGGTACGCAGCTCGACGTCGGTCAGCGCGCGGTAGTCGGCGATCCGGGCGTCGTCGGGGTCGGTGATCTGGTGAACGGGCACCGCCCGATTCTGCCGGGTGCCCCGGCGCGCACCTGCGGGGCGGTCCGGCGCACCGCCCGCCGGAACCCGGTCGCCTTTCCCGACCCGGTCGCCTTCCCCGACCCGGTCGACCTCCCCGACCCGGTCGACCTCCCGCCCACGGGCAGGTTCCCGGACACCGTCGCCTCCCGGGCACCGTCGCCTTCCCGGACGCGGGCGGGTTTCCCGGACGCGGGCGGGTTTCCCCGGACGCGGGGCGGGAAGGGGGCGGGAAAGGGACGCGACCGGAGGGACCACCACGATGAGCGCAACAGGCACCGCCGACGGCAGCTTGCCGAAGAACGCCACGGTCGCCGACCACATCGTGGCCCGCCTCGCCGAATGGGGGGTGCACCGCTACTTCGGCTACCCGGGTGACGGCATCAACGGCATGACCTCCGCCCTGCAACGAGCCGGCGGCCGGGTGGAGTTCGTCCAGGTACGCCACGAGGAGACCGCCGGTTTCGCCGCCAGCGCCCACGTGAAGTACGGCGGCGGCCCACTCGGCTGCGCCCTGGCGACCAGTGGCCCCGGCGCGATCCACCTGCTCAACGGCCTCTACGACGCCAAGCTCGACCACCAGCCGGTGGTGGCCCTGGTCGGCAACACCGCGCTGACCGCCGAGGGCGGCGGCTACTACCAGGAGGTCGACCTGCTCGCCCTCTACAAGGACGTCGCCTCGGACTTCCTGGCCCAACTCGACGACCCGTCCCAGGTGAGGCACCTGGTGGACCGGGCCTGCCGTACGGCGCTGTCCCGCCGGACGGTGACCGCACTGGTGCTCCCGCTGGACGTGCAGGACGAGCCGGCGGTACCGGATCCACCGCACGCGCACGGCTACTACCACACCAGTTCGGTCCCGAGCAGCATGCCGACGGTGCCGCCGGAGGCGGAGCTGCGCCGCGCCGCCGAGGTGCTGCGCGGCGGCGAGAAGGTGGCGATGCTGGTCGGGCAGGGCGCGCTCGGTGCCGAGCAGGAGGTACGCCTGATCGCCGACCGGCTGGGCGCGGGGGTGGCCACCGCCCTGCTCGGCTTCACCGCCGTCGACCACCGTGAGCCGTGGGTGACCGGGGCGATCGGCCTACTCGGCACCCGACCGAGCTGGCAGCTGATGCAGGACTGTGACCGGCTGCTGATCGTCGGCAGCAACATGCCGTACTCGGACTTCTATCCGCCGCAGGGGCAGGCCCGTGCGGTGCAGATCGACCTGGACGGGTCCCGGATGGGGCTGCGCTACCCGACGGAGGTCAACCTGACCGGCGACGCCGGCCCGACCCTGCGGGCGCTGCTGCGGGAGCTGGGCGACGGTCCCGCCCCGACGGCCTGGCGGGCGACCGTCGCCGACGCCACCTCGGCGTGGCGACGCGTCCAGGCGGACCTGGCCGGGCAGCCCGCCGACCCGGTGAACCCGCAGCTGTTGTTCCACACCCTCAACGACGCACTGCCCGACGACGCCATGATCGCCGTCGACTGCGGCACCGCCACCGCCTGGTACGCCCGCCACCTCCAGGTCCGCCCCGGCATGCTGGCCAGCCTCTCCGGCACCCTGCTGTCAATGGGCGGCGCCATGCCGTACGCCCTCGCGGCGAAGTTCGCCCACCCCGACCGGCCGGTGGTGGTGTTGATCGGCGACGGGGCGATGCAGATGAACGGGGTCAACGAGTTGATCACCGTGGCGAAGAACTGGCGGCACTGGGCCGACCCGCGTTTCGTGGTGCTGGTGCTCAACAACCGGGATCTGGCGTTCGTCAGTTGGGAGCAACGCTCCACCGAGGGCAGCCCGCGCTATCCGGCCAGCCAGGACGTGCCGGACGTGGCGTACCACCGGTGGGCCGAGGTGCTGGGCCTCGACGGCGAACTGGTCGACTCCCCCGACCAGGTCGCCGGCCTGTGGCGTCGGGCCCTGACCGCCGACCGTCCCGTGGTGGTGAACGCGATGGTCGACCCGGCGGAGCTGATGCTGCCCCCGCACTTCACCCTCGACCAGGCCCGCAAGACGGCGGCGGCCCTGCTGCGCGGCGACACCGACCGGGCCGGCATCGTCCGCCGGGGCATCCCCGCCACCCTGGCCACCTACCGCCCCCGCCGCAAAAACCCCTGACCACCCACCCACCCGCCAGCCCACCCACCCGCACCGCCCCGGAGCGGGGACCGGACCGCCCCGCCCAGCCTCCGCGCCGGACCGCGGTGATCAAGAGGTTTACGTCAAACAGAGCCCCATTCCTGACCTGAACCTCTTGATCACCGGGCCAAGCCGGGGTGGGGTGAGCCGGGGTTTGGGTGGGTTTGAGTGGGGGTGGGGTTCGGGGGGTGGTGGGGTCGTATTGGGTGGTTAGGGTGCGAAGGATGGGGCGTGGGGTGGTTGTCGCGATGGTGGGGACGGACGGGTCAGGAAAGTCGACCCAGGCCAGAGGGCTGGTGGGGCGGCTGAACGAGGCGGGGATACCCGCGACCTACCTCGAGAATGCCGGTGGACGGCCGCTGTGGAACCGGCTGGCGCGGGCGGTGGGCCGTCGCGACGGCGTGCATCTGTTCGGACGGCGTGCCTACCCGGTGCTGGAGGCGACGGTACGGTGGGTGGCGCTGGCACGTGCGGTGGCGGTCACCCGGTTGACCGGGCGGGTCGGGGTGATGGACCGTTGGACCTGGTGCCAGTACGTGATCATGCGAGCCCGCGGCGACCGGGGTGTCGGGCTGGTCCGCGCCGCGTACGCCCTCTTTCCCCGGCCGGACCTGGTCTGTTTCCTGGCGGTCCGGCCGGAGCTGGCCCAGCGACGGGTGCTGGAGCGGGGCATCGACACCGAGGAGTTGGCCCACCTGACCGCGCTCGACGCCGGTTACCGGGCGCTACCGGAGTTCGGCAGCTTCACTCTGGTCGACGGCAACGCCGCCCCGGCGACGGTGGCCGACGCCCTGGACCGGGCGGTCGCCACGGTGACCGGCAGGCGGTAGCCGTCACCGGCACCCCGCCGGACAACCCGGTAAGCCGTCTCCGCCACCGTGCCGGACAGCCCCGGTGGCAGCACAACCAACCCCCGGCCCAGCCCGGTGGCAGCACAGCCGACCCCCAGCCCGGTGGCAGCACAGCCGACGCCCTGGTCCCCTTGCCCGGATGGTGGTCCAGCCGGTTGCTCCTCGCCGCTGCCGCCGAAGATCGCGCTCGATCCGTGTTCCAGTGGCACCCAAGCGCTCGCGAGGCCACTCGAACATGGATCGAGCTGCACCTCGGTGCCACGCACGAACCCCGGCTGCGCGACCTGGGCGTACCGGCCGACTGGCACCCGCACGACCCCGGCTCAGCCCCGACGGTTCTGCAACCAGCGCAGCAGGTCCGACGGGAAGCCCTCGTCCGGTTGCGGCGCGCTGGGGGACGGCCGGGGCGTCGGACGCTGCGGGTTGCCGACGAGTTCCCGGCTGGGGGCGGTGAAATCGCGGACCGGCTGGCCATCCACGGCGGTACGGATGGTCCGGGCGACCGCCGTGATCACCTCACCCTGCACCGCCGCGCCGACCGCGTCGCTGGGGTCGTCGGGGTTGGCGGCGATGCCGGCGACCGCCACCTGCGGGGTGAAGCCGACGAAGGTCTCGGTGGCGTTCTGCTCCGAGCTGCCGGTCTTGCCGGCCACCGGGCGACCGACGATCCGGTCCACCCCACCGGCGGTGCTGCCGTTGCACTGCCCGTACGCCGACTGCTGGCCGACCGGGCAGCGGGCCGCGTCGGTGGCGGCGCGGGCCACGTCCGGCGTCAGCACCTGCTTGCAGGCCGGCTGCCCGACCGGCACGGTCGTGCCGTCCGGGGCGGTCACCGAGACCACCGGGGTCGGCGCACAGTACGTCCCCTCGGCGGCCACCGTCGCGTAGGCGTTGGCCAGGTCGAGCGGGGTGGTGGCGGACACCCCGAGGGTGAACGCCCCCCAGTCGTCGGCGTCGTGCGCGGCGAGGTCGGCGTCGGCCGGCGCGCGGAAGGTTATCCCGAGGCGCTGGGCCATCTCCACCACCTTGGCCGGGCCGACCTGCTCTTCCAGCCAGACGAAGTAGGTGTTCACCGAGCGGCCGAAGCCGTCCCACATCATCCGGTAGCCGTCCATCCGCGCCGGGTTGGCGTTGGCCGGGCACCACCGGCCGTCACAGGACGCCTCCCCCTCGGCGGGGAACCGGGTGGTCAGCCGGCTCGGCGAGTCGAACCCGGTGGACAGGGTACGACCGTTCTCCAGCGCAGCCAGCATGGTGAACAGCTTGAACGTGGAGCCGGCCTGGTAGCCGGCGATGCTGCCGCCGCCGGAGACCAGCGGGTTGACGGTCTGGCCGTCGCCCACCCCGTACTCCCGGTTGACGGCCAGGGCGAGCACCCGCCCGGTGCCGGGCTCGACGGCGGCGATCGGCAGGGCCCGGGCGTCGTCGGCGGGGTAGACCTTGCGGGCCTCGGCGACGGCGGTGGCCTGCACGTCGGGGTCGAGCGAGGTGACCACGGTGTAGCCGCCCCGGCGCAGCGACTGCTCCCGCTCCTGGGCGGTCGCACCGAAGGCGGGCTGATCCAACCACCAGCGGCGCAGGTAGTCGCAGAAGAAGCCGGCGTCGGCGCTGGCCGTGGCGGTGCAGCCGTTGGGCTGGGCCGTGGGGTGCAGGGTCAGCTTCTCGGCGCGGGCCCCGTCGGCCTGGGCGGCGGTGATCGCGCCGGTGGCGACCATCGAGTCGAGGACGTACCCGCGTCGCTTCAGGGCCGCGTCCTGGTCACCGTCGATCGGGCTGTACGCGTCGGGCGACTGGACCAGGCCGGCGAGCAACGCCGACTCGGCCAGGGTCAGGTCGGCGGGTGCCTTGCCGAAGTAGCGCTGGCTGGCGGCGGCGACCCCGTACGCCCCGGAGCCGAAGTAGGCGATGTTGAGGTAGCGGTTGAGGATCTCGTCCTTGCTGAGGGTCTTCTCCAGCTCGGTGGCGTACCGGATCTCCTGGAGCTTGCGCCCGACGGTCTGCTCGGTGGCCGCCTCCCGTTGCTCGGCGGTGGCCGTGGGGTCGGTCTTGAGCACGTTGCGCACGTACTGCATGGTCAGCGTGGAGCCGCCCTGGGCGGTGCCGCCGCCGGTGACGTTGGCGACCAGGGCGCGGGCCATGCCGCGCAGGTCGGCCCCACCGTGGGAGTAGAAGCGGCGGTCCTCGGCGGCGACGATCGCCTGCCGCAGTGTCGGGGCGATCTCGGCCAGCGGCACGTCGGTGCGGTTGACGTCGTAGAACGTGGTGAGCAGCGTCTTACCGTCGTTGGCGTAGAGGTAGGAGCGCTGCGGGGTGGCCGGGGTGCGCAGCGCCGCCGGCAGGTCGTCGAACGCCCCCAGGACCGCCTTGGTGGCGATGCCGGCGAGCAGGTTGCCCGGGAGCGCGGCGACTGCGAGGACCAGACCGGCCAGCAGGCCGGCGAGCAGCACGGTGAGCAGCCGCGTCAGCGGCGTCCGGGGTGAGGACATGGACGCAAGCATTGCCACCGCACCGGGTAGCAGCCCACTCCGCCAGCGGATTGTCAGGTAACTCACCGTAATCTGCCAGCGACTTCCCCGCCCCGTCCCCCTCCCGTCCCCGCATCCCCCGTCCATCCCGTCCATCCCGTCCATCCCCTCCGTCCCGGCGGCTCGGTGATCAAGAGCTTTGCGTGCTCTCCGGCCGAATTCCTGACGCAAACTTCTTGATCACCGACCCGAGCCGACCCGAGGCGGGGGCGGGGAGGGAGCGGGGGCGGGGTTAGGCGGCGGGGAGGGGGCCTTGCGGGCCGGGGGTGGGGGTGGGGGTGGTGACGCTGGCGGTGGCGGCGTCGTGGGCGATGGCGGCCGGGAGGAGGCGGCCGGAGCGGTAGCCGATACCGACACCCGAGATCAGCACGAAGATCGCGCCGAAGGTCGGCAGCGAGCCGACCAGCGCGCCGCCCAGGCCGAGCAGCGGGGCGGCGATCATCAGCATCGCCCCGTCACCGATGGCGAACGCCCCGGAACGGGCCACCGCCCAGCCGGTGAGCAGCCACCCCGCGCTGTAGCAGGTGGCCCCGACCAGCACCAGCGTCCGGGCGGTGGTGCCGAAGACCGGGGTCTGCTCGGTCAGGCCGGCGAAGGGCAGCATCAGCACCGTGCCACCGATGCCCACCAGCAGGCCGGCCACCGCCGCCCGCCGGCTGCGGGTGGCCGCGAGCAGACCGGTGAGCGCGAGCAGGGCGAGCAGACCCAGCCAGATGGCGGCGACCCAGCCGAGCAGGTAGAGGGGTCGACCGTCGGCCGGGTACGGGTCGTTGCCGACCGCGCCGTCGCTGGCCATCGCCACCGCCCCGTAGAGCACCGCGTAGGCGGGCAGCAGCCAGACCGCCGCCCGGGCGAGCCGGCGCAGCGACCAGGCCCAACTGGCGTCGGTGGCCGGCGCTGACGGGCCGGGGTCACCGACGAAGGGCAGCACCCCGAAGCCGCCGCCGGTGCGCCGGGTGCCCAGCGGACCCGCCGGGTCGTGTGCGCCGGCAACCGGGGTACGGGAGAACAAGCGCTGCGCGGGTTCCTTCATGGCTCACCTCGTCTGCTCCGACGGGCGGCACGCGCGGCGACACCCGTCTGCTCCGACGGGTGGACCGGCACGCGCCCCCGTCCGCCCTCCCGACGGGCGGCACGGGACGCGCCACCCGGCTGCTGGCGACGGGCCGGCCGGAACGCGTCCGGCGCCCCGGTGCCTGACCACCACCCGTCCCTCAGGACCGATCGTGGCAGGCACCGGGGCGCCGGATGAGCGTTTCTCACATTTGCCGCCGGGGTGGGCGGCGGCGGGTCAGGCCCGTTCGCGCTGGTCGGCCGGGTCGGTGACCAGGCTGGCCGGGGAGACCGGCTCGGGCGCGGGCAGCCCCTGCGGCACCTTGCCGCCGGTGGCCTGCGCCTCGGCGACGCGTACCTCGTCGTGGATCTGCTGGGCGGCGATGGCCGCCGCCTGCGCCGCCTCGGCGGCCTCCCGCTCTACCTCGCCGGCGCTGTGCTTCGCCTCCGGGGCCGGCTCGTCGCCGACCATCCGGCTGAGCCCGCCCAGCGCGCCGCCCATGCCCTCCAGGGCCTTGGTCAGCTCGGTCGGGATGATCCAGACCTTGTTGGCCGTGCCGTTGGCGATCTGCGGCAGCGCCTGCAGGTATTGGTAGGCCAGCACCTTCTGGCTCGGGTTGGCGGTGTGGATCGCGTCGAAGACCGTCCGGATCGCCTTGGCCTGACCCTCGGCCTGGAGGATCCGGGCCTGCCGGTCACCGTCGGCGCGCAGCACCGCGGACTGCTTGTCACCCTCGGCGGTGAGGATCTGCGACTGCTTGTGGCCCTCGGCGGTGAGGATCGCCGCCCGGCGGTCCCGCTCGGCACGCATCTGCTTCTCCATCGAGTCGCGGATGCTGGCCGGCGGCTCGATCGCCTTGATCTCCACCCGGGTCACCTTGATGCCCCACCGGCCGGTGGTCTCGTCGAGCACGCCGGAGAGGTGTCGGTTGATCTCCTCGCGGCTGGTCAGCGCCCGCTCCAGGTCCAGCGAGCCGATCACGTTACGCAGCGTCGTGACGGTCAACTGCTCGATCGCCTGGATGAAGTTGGCGATCTCGTAGGTGGCCCGGACCGCGTCGACCACCTTGTAGTAGAGGACGGTGTCGATCGACACCACCAGGTTGTCCGAGGTGATCACCGGCTGCGGCGGGAAGCTGACCACCTGCTCGCGCATGTCGACCTTGGTACGCACCGCGTCGACGAACGGGACCAGCAGGTTCAGGCCCGGGTTCAGGGTGCGCTTGTACTTGCCGAGCCGCTCCACCACGTCCTGACGCTGCTGCGGCACGATGCGTACCGCCTTCGCCAGCGTCACCACCATGATCAACGCTACGGCCACCAACAGGACCGCTAGAAATTCCATACCGTCACCTTTTCGCTTCCGGCAGCTCGCCGGGGGAGGAAATGTCGTCCTGCCACACCAGGGCGGTGGCGCCCCGGACCTTTATCACCTGCACCCGCGCACCGGGCTCGAAAGTCTGCGTCGCGTCGTACGGACGCGCCGTCCACAACTCGCCGTCGATCTTCACCATGCCCTGGTCGGCACCGACCTGCTCGATCACCAGCGCGGTGGCGCCCTCCAGCGCCGCCACCCCGAACGGCTGCTCGCCGCTGTCCACCGACGGCCGCATGTGCCGGCGGATCGTCGGCCGGGCGAGCGCCACCGTCAACGCCGACACCACGGCGAAAACCACCGCCTGCACGGCGACGGGCGCACCCAGCGCGGCGGCCCCGGCAGCGGCGAACGCGCCCACCGCGAACATGATCAAAAACAGCGTCGTCGTGAAGATCTCGGCGACGGCCAACAGCACACCCAGCACGATCCACACCACGGCGTCCACCCCCCGATCGTGACACGTCCACGCGAATCCACCCACTCCTGGTGATCAGTAAGCTCAGTTCAGGCCCGTTCCGACCGCCGCCAAGGAGCCAATCGTGACCCTGCTCGCCGAGACCGTCCGCCGGATCGACACCCTCGTGGCACAGGCCCAGGCCACCGGGCGTACGCCGTCGTTGGCGCTGGGCGTCGTACGGAACGGGACCCTGGTGCACCTGGCCGCCGCCGGCGACCACCCGCGCCCGGACCCCGACCTCCAGTACCGGGTGGGCTCGATCACCAAGACGATGACCGCGACGCTGCTGCTGGGGGAACGGGACGCCGGCCGGCTCACCCTCGACGACCCGCTGGAGCGGCACCTGCCGGGCACCGCCGTCGGCGGGCTCACCCTGCGCCAACTCCTCGGCCACGCCAGCGGCCTGCACCGCGAACCCGACGGCCCCTGGTGGGAGCGGACCGAGGGCACCGACCTGGCCACCCTGGTCGCCGGCGTGACCACGGACAAGGTCGGCTACCCCGCCTGGCGCGGCTACCACTACTCCAACCTGGCGTACGGGCTGCTCGGCGGCGTGCTGGAACGGGTCACCGGGACGCCCTGGGCGCAACTGCTGAGCACCCGGATCCTCGACCCGCTGGGCCTGCGGCGCACCACCTACCACCCCACCGCGCCGTACGCCCCGGGCTACGTGGTGCACCCGTGGCACGACACCCTGCGGGAGGAGCCGCGCACCGACACCGGGGCGATGGCCCCCGCCGGGCAACTCTGGTCGACCGTCACCGACCTCGCCCGCTGGGCGGCGTTCCTCGCCGACCCCGACCCCGAGGTGCTGGCCGCCGACACCCTCACCGAGATGTGCACCCCGGTCATCCTCAGCGACCTGGACTCCTGGCGTGGCGGCCACGGCCTGGGCCTGGAGCTGTACCGCGAGGGCGACCGGGTGTACGTGGGCCACGGCGGCTCGATGCCCGGCTACGTCGCCGCGCTGACCGTGCACCGGCCCAGCCGGACCGCCGTGGTCGGCTACGCCAACTCGTACGGGTTCCGCACCGGCCACATCGGCGGGCTGTCCCGGCAACTGCTCACCCTGGTCCTGGACGCCGAACCGACGCCGGTCACGCCCTGGCGGCCGGCCGCCGCCCCACCCCCGGCGGAACTGGCCGAGCTGACCGGCCGCTGGTGGTGGATGGGCATCGAGTACGAGGTCCGGGCCGACCCGGCCGGCGAGCTGTGGGCCGGCCGGCCCGGCGAGCCGACGCTGCGGTTCACCCGGACCGGACCGGACCGCTGGCGGGGCCGCTCCGGCGAGGAGGACAGCGAGGTCCTCGCCGTGCTCCGCGACCCGGACGGGCGGGCGGTGGGCCTGGACATCGGCACCTTCGTCTTCACCCGCACCCCCGACCAGGAGCCCTGACCGGGGCCGACGGGCCGGCGGCGGCGGGTGTCAGCCGGGTTCGGTGACGAAGTCGATCAGGCGTTCCATCGCGTTGATCAGCGGCGTCTCCACGTCGGCGAAACTGTCCACCCGGGACAGGATGCGCCGCCACATGTCGGCCGGCTCGGCCACCCCGAGGGCCGCACAGACGCCCTCCTTCCACGGCCGGCCCGGCGGCACCACCGGCCAGGCCCGGATGCCCAGCGCGGCCGGCTTGACCGCCTGCCACACGTCGACGTACGGGTGCCCGGTGACCAGCACGTGCGGGGAGTCCACCCGGGCCACGATCCGGCTCTCCTTGGAGCCGGGCACCAGGTGGTCGACGAGCACCCCCAACCGGCGGCCGGGGCCGGGGGCGAAGTCGCGTACCTCGGCGTCGAGGGCGTCGATGCCGTCCAACGGCTCCACCACCACGCCCTCGACCCGCAGGTCGTCGCCCCAGATCCGCTCCACCAGGGCGGCGTCGTGCACGCCCTCGACCCAGATCCGGCTGGCCTTGGCCACCCGCGCCCGGACGTCGGCCACGGCGATCGATCCGGAGGCGGTGCGGCGGCGGGCGGCGGGCACCACGGGGCGTACCGGCCGGCGCAGGGTCACCGGTGCCCCGTCGAGCAGGAACGCGGCGGGCAGCAGCGGGAAGACACGCCGCCGGCCGTGCCGGTCCTCCAGCACCACCGCCCCCGACTCGAACCCCACCACCGCGCCGCAGAACCCGGAGTCGGCGTCCTCCACCACGAGATCCACCTCGGCGTCGACCTCGGGGGTGACCTTCCGTCGCCGCCAGTCGCCCGCCAGCACGTCCTCGCCGTATCGCCCCGCCATGTCGATCACGCTAACCTCCGGCGCGCTCCGGCACCTCCCGACGCGCCCGTCCGACGTGCCGCCCACCCGGACCGACGCGCCCCGTCCGACCGCCGTCCGCGCGGGCCGACGTGCCGACCGCCCCGGACCGACGTGTTAACCGCCCCGGACCGACGTGCCGCCCGTGCGGGCCGCCACCTGCACCGGTGGGTGGGCCGTGGGACCCACGATCCGGCAGTCGAGACAGGGGCGGCGGGGAGCACGTACCCTTTCGGCATGTCCTCCCCCGCAACGGGCGCGGCCACCCTCGCCGCGCGCCGGTCGAGCCGTTTCGTGGCCTGGGTACGCGCCTGGCGGGCCGGCCTGGTGCCCTTCGACGAGGTGGCCGAGTCGGTCGCCGGTGACGAGGAGCACCTGGTCGCCGACGCGCCGGGCACCTGGCGGGACGTGCCGCTACGCGACGCCCTACCGACGTTGGCCAAGCTCTCCCCCGACGAGATCCGCCTGGTGCTGCCGGCACCGGGCGACCCGCGGGGGCTGCCCGGTCCAGGCGACTTCGCCGGGGCCGCGCTGCTGGCCGGGGAGGCCGTGGTGGCCGGTGGGCTCGGGCTGATCCCCGAGGTGCGCACCCACACCTCCGGCTCCGGGATGACCTGGGAGACGGTGCTGTGGCGGGTCTACCCGCTGCCGGCCGACGCGCCGAAGGCGTCGCTGACCGCGCCCGGAGCGGCCGAGGCGGAGGCGGAGCTGGCCACCGCGCTGGCCGAGTCCACCGCCGCGCTGACCCGCCTCGACGTGGCCCAGTGGCGGCCCGAGCTGGCCGGGGCGCTCGCCGCGCTGCGCCGCCCGGACGGTGCCACCGACCTGCCGCCCGGGTTCGACCCGCGCTCCCGGCGGCTGTTCGCCCGCGCCGCCGTCCTCGACCGGGTCCTCGCGCTGGCCGGGGAGAGCGCGCCCGGCGGAGCGATCAACAACCACGAGGCCCAGCAGCGCGACGCCGCCCTGCGCCCGCTCACCACCGCCTGTAGGCAGGCGCTGGTCGCCGCCTGCAACGCCCCGCTGCGCCCCTGACCGCACCCGCCGCGCACACCGGGCCGGGCCGCCCGCACCGCGCCGCACACCAGGCCGGGCCGCCCGCACCGCGCCGTATGCAGGGCCGAGCCGTCCGCGCCGGGACGCCATGCCCGCCGGCCGGGACGCCGCCCGCACCCGGACCGGATCGCGCCGGAACGGTACGGCTCAGATCTCGTCGATCAGGTCCAGCACCGAGTCGACGATGCGCGACGGCCGGTACGGGTAGCGTTCCGTCTCCGCCCGGGTGCTGATCCCGGTGAGCACCAGGATCGTCTCCAGTCCCGCCTCCAGGCCGCACAGGATGTCGGTGTCCATCCGGTCGCCGATCATCGCGGTGCTCTCCGAGTGGGCGTTGATGGTGTTCAACGCCGAACGCATCATCATCGGGTTGGGCTTGCCGACGAAGTACGGCTCCACCCCGGTCGCCTTCGAGATCATCGCGGCGACCGACCCGGCGGCGGGCAGCGCACCCTCCACCGACGGGCCGGTGACGTCCGGGTTGGTGCAGATGAACCGGGCCCCGTCGTTGATCAGCCGGACCGCCTTGGTGATCGCCTCGAAGCTGTAGGTGCGGGTCTCCCCCAGCACCACGTAGTCCGGGGCGAAGTCGGTCAGCACGTAACCGACGGCGTGCAGCGCGGTGGTCAGCCCCGCCTCGCCGATCACGTACGCGGTGCCGCCCGGCCGCTGGTCGGCGAGGAACTGGGCGGTGGCCAGCGCCGCCGTCCAGATCGCCTCCTCGGGCACCTCGAAGCCCATCCGGGTGAGCCGGGCCTGGAGGTCGCGCGGGGTGTAGATGGAGTTGTTGGTGAGCACCAGGAAGGGCTTGCCGGAGGACCGGAGCCGGTTGACGAACTCCGGGGCGCCGGGCACCGGCTGGCCCTCGTGCACCAGCACGCCGTCCATGTCGGTGAGCCAGCTCTGCACCGGTTTGCGGTCAAGCATCTGTCGTCCCAAGGGGGTGTCGGGGAGGGTGGGTCGTCGGCATCAGGGTCGGCGGGCGGCCGGCACGCAGCACGGGGTCGGGCAGCTGTCCCACATCGGCAGCTCACCGAGGCGACGGCGGGTCGCCGGCCCGTCGGGCGTGGTGCGTTCGGCCACCAGTTCGCGCACCATCGAAACGAACCTCGGGTCGGTGCCGGGGGTGCCCGCCCGGACGAAGTCCAGACCGAGCTGCTTGGCCGTCTCCAACGCCTCGGTGTCGAGGTCCCAGACCACCTCCAGGTGGTCGGAGACGAACCCGATCGGGCTGACCACCACCCCGGTCACCCCCTGCCCGGCGAGGGCGGTCAGGTGGTCGTTGACGTCCGGCTCCAGCCACGGCACCTGGGGCGGGCCGGAACGGCTCTGCCAGACCAGGTCGTAGGGCAGGTCGGGTGCGGCGGCGGCGTGCACCAGCCGGGCGGTCTCCGCCAGCTGCGCGGTGTACCGGCCGCCGTGCGGGCCGGCGGTGGCCGCCGCCGAGGTGGGGATGGAGTGCGCGGTGAAGACCAGCCGGGTGGTGTCCCGCCGGGCCGGGTCGAGCTGGGCCAGCGCCGAGCGCACCGCGTCGGCGTGCGGCTCGACGAAGCCCGGGTGGTCCCAGAACTGCCGCAGCTTGTCGATCACCGGGGCGTCCGGGCCGACGGCGGCCCGCGCGGCGGCGATGTCCTCCTGGTACTGCCGGCACGACGAGTAGCCGCCGTACGCGCTGGTGACGAACGCCAGCGCCCGGGTGATCCCGTCGTCACGCATCTGCGCCACGGTGTCGGCGAGCATCGGGTCCCAGTTCCGGTTGCCCCAGTAGACCGGCAGGTCGACGTCGTGCGCGGCGAGGTCCGCCCGGATCGCGGCGAGCAGTTCGCGGCACTGCTGGTTGATCGGGGAGACCCCGCCGAAGTGCAGGTAGTGCTCGGCGACCTCGGCCAGCCGCTCGGGCGGCACCCCCCGCCCCCGGGTCACGTTCTCCAGGAAGGGCAGCACGTCCTCGGGCCGCTCCGGGCCACCGAAGGAGACCAGCACCAATGCGTCGTACGACATGGGGTCATTCTCCCCCGCGCCCGAAGGCGGCCCGACGACGCCCCCTGGTCGCGGGCGTGCCGCAGGGGCCCCGGTTCGGGGCCCCTGCGGGCGGTTCAGGCGCCGACGGCGTGGTAGCCGCCGTCGACGTGGACGATCTCGCCGGTGGTGGCCGGGAACCAGTCCGACAGCAGGGCCAGGCAGGCGCGGGCGGCCGGCTCCTGGTCGGTGAGGCTCCAGCCCAGCGGGGCGCGCTCGGTCCACGCCTGCTCGAACTGCTCGAAGCCGGGGATGGACTTCGCGGCCATGGTGCGCAGCGGCCCGGCGGCGACCAGGTTGCTGCGGATGCCCTGCTTGCCCAGGTGCACGGCGAGGTAGCGGGAGGTGGACTCCAACCCGGCCTTGGCCACGCCCATCCAGTCGTAGACCGGCCAGGCCTTGGTGGCGTCGAAGGTGAGCCCGACCACCGAGCCGCCCGGCGACATCAGCGGCAGCGCCGCCATGGCCAGCGACTTGTAGGAGTACGTGGAGACGTGCAGCGCGGTCGCCACGTCCTCCCAGGAGGCGTCGAGGAAGCCGCCACCGAGGCAGCTCTGCGGGGCGAAGCCGATCGAGTGGACCACCCCGTCGAGTCCGTCGACGTGCTCGCGCACCCGGTCGGCCAGGCCGGCGAGCTGCTCCGGGCTGGTCACGTCCAGCTCGATGATCGGTGCCGGCTGCGGTAGCCGGCGGGCGATCCGCTCGACCAGCGAGAGCCGGCCGTAGCCGGTGAGCACGACCTGGGCGCCGTTGTCCTGGGCGAGTTTCGCCACCGAGAAGGCGATCGAGGCGTCGGTGATGACGCCGGTGACCAGCAGCCGCTTACCGGCGAGCAGTCCTGACATGTGTTGGCTTCCTCCGTACGTTCTCAGTGACCCATGCCGAGGCCGCCGTCGACCGGGATGACGGCACCGGAGATGTAGCCGGCGGCGTCCGAGGCGAGCCAGGTGACCACCCCGGCGACCTCGTCCGGCGCGGCGAACCGCCCGGCCGGGATGACCTTGCGGTACTCGGTGCGGCGCTCCTCGGGCAGCTTGGCCGTCATCTCGGTGTCGATGAAGCCCGGGGCGACCACGTTCGCGGTGATGTTGCGGCTGCCCAGTTCCCGGGTGATCGAGCGGGCCACCCCCACCAGGCCGGCCTTGCTGGCGGCGTAGTTGACCTGGCCGGCGCCGCCGTAGAGGCCGATCACGGAGGAGATGAAGATCATCCGGCCCCACTTGGCCCGGAGCATCTTGGACGAGGCCCGCTTGGCGCACCGGAAGGCGCCGGTCAGGTTGGTGTCGAGCACCCCGGTGAACTGCTCCTCGGACATCCGCATCAGCAGCGTGTCGTCGGTGATGCCGGCGTTGGCGACCAGCACCTCGACCGGGCCCAGCTCGGCCTCGACCGCGGCGAAGGCGGCGTCGACAGAGGCCGAGTCGGTGACGTCACATCGGACCCCGAACAGCCCCTCCGGCGCGTCGCCGCTGCGGTGGGTGACCGCCACCCGGTCGCCCTGCTTGGCGAAGGCCTGCGCGATGGCCAGTCCGATTCCCCGGTTGCCGCCGGTCACCAGCACGGTACGGGCCACTGTCCCCCCTCGTTTCCACTGATCATTCCGGTCGGAGCCTAGGCGTTACCGACAGGTAACCGCTAACGGTCCGCCACCGGCGGCCGGCCGAGTACGCGTTCGCGCAGTCCCCGTTGTACGATCATCGTCGTCCGCGAGCCGAATGCGACTCGCGTTTCCGGACCCGCCGACCGCAGGAGGTGATCGCTGTGCGAGATAGCGATCCTCCCAGTCGTGGCCGGGCCCTCCGTCAGCCCCGCTGAGCCACGACTCAGTCGGTCGAGCTGACCCAGCTCCCGCTCCCCGCACCTCCCGTCTGCGGCCCCGGCCACAGACCGGTCGGTGGTGCCGTCCCGCGTCGGGACGCCCCGGTGGAGCAGCCCGGTCACGACTTCGCGTGTGCGCCCCGTTCAACCCTTTGCGGTCCGCCCCCCGCCCCCGCGGACCGCCCCGTCGCCACCGGAGCCGTTCATGAGCCGCTACGTCGCCCCGCTGAGCTTCACCCTCGCCGCCGTCTGGGTGGCCGTCGTGTTCGTGCTGGCCGGCGGCGGTCACTGACCACCACCGGCCGTCGCGCCGACCCGCACACCCCGGCGGGACACCCCGGACCGGGTCACCGCACCCCGGGACGTCCGCCAACCGCCGCACCACACCCCGGACGTCCAGCCGGGCGTCACAGCATCCGGGACGTCCACAGCAGGCTCAGCCCGCCCGCGCAGAGCACCAGCAGCAACGCCACCCCCGCGTACCACTGGGTGATCTCGCGGGGCTCGGTGCGGAACCCGATCGACGAGCCCATGTCCTGGTAGACCTGCTTCAGCTCGGCCACCGAGGCCGCCTCGTAGAAGTAACCCTCGGTGGTCTCGGCAAGCTGGGCCAGCGCCAGCCGGTCCACCGGCACCCGCTGCAACTGACCACCGATGTCGACCTGCCCCGAGTCGGTGCCGAACGCGATGGTGGACACCGGCACGTTCGCCGCCTGCGCCGCCGCCGCGGCCTCCTCCACCGACCGGCCCGAGGTGCGGAACCCGTCGGAGAGCAGCACGATCCGGGCCGGCGGAATGCCGGCCGCACCGTCGGCCGGCACCGACCGGATCGCCTCCAGGCAGGTGAAGACCGCCTCACCGGTGGCGGTCGCCTCGGCCAGGGTCAGCCCGTCGATGGCCGCCGTCACCGCCGCCCGGTCCTTCGTTGGGGCCACCAGCACGTTCGCCGCCTTGGCGAAGGAGACCAACCCCAGGTTGTAGCTGGCCGGCAACTCACCGACGAACTGCTTCGCCGCCTCCTGCGCGGCCTCCAACCGGTTCGGCGACACGTCGTCGGCCTGCATGGACAGCGACACGTCGATGGCGAGCATCACGGTGGCCCGCTCCAACGGCTCCCGGGTGTCGATCGCCGGCCGGGCCATCCCGGTGGCGAGCGCCACCATCGCCAGCAGCAGCACGGTCGCCGCCGCGTGCCGCCGCCAGCCCAACCCCTTCGGCGCGAGGGTACGCAGCAGGTCCACGTTGGTGAACCGCATCGCGTACGCCCGGCGGTGGCGCTGCCGCCAGACGTAGGCCGCGGCCAGGGCCAGCACCGGCACCAGCGTCAACAGCCACCACGGTTGCATGAAACGGATCATCGCGTCGTCCCCCGGGTGCGGGCGTGCCGCTGGGCGGCCACGAATCGCACCATGTCCAGCAGCCAGTCTCGGTCGGTACGCAACACCAGGTGCCCGGCACCGGCGGCACGAAGCTCGGTGGCGATCGCGCCGCGCTGGGCGGCGGCCGCCTCCGCGTAACGGCGGCGCAGCCGCGGATCGGCGGTCTGCACCTCGTGCAGCTCCCCGGTCTCCGGGTCCACCACCGGCAGCACCCCCACGTCGGGCAACTCCAGCTCGCGCGGGTCGACCACCTCGATGGCCAGCACGTCGTGCCGGACCCGCAGCTTACGCATCGGCCGGCCCCACTGCGCGGGCGGTGCGAGGAAGTCCGAGATCACCACGGCCAGGCCCCGGCGGCGCGGCGGCCGGTTGAGCAGGTCGATCAGCGCCCCCAGGTCACCGCGCCCGGGACGCAGTGGGGTGTGCGCCACCGCGCGCAGCAACGCCTGCGCCTCCCGCCGGCCGGAGCGGGCCGGCACCCGGGTCAGCGTCCCCGGCCCGGTGGGCTCCGGTGGTGGGGCGGAGCGCCACCGACGGGTGGGCGGGGCCGGCGGCGGGGCCCCGGTGCCGATCACCGCGCCGATCCGGTTGCCGCCGCGCACGGTCAGGTGGGTCAGCGCGGCGGTCGCGGCGACCACCACGTCCCGCTTGAGCCACCGGCCGGTGCCGAAGTCCAGGCTCGCCGACAGGTCCACCGCCAGCCACGTCTCCAGCTCCCGGTCGGCCACCGTACGCCGCACGTGCGGGGTGGTGGTGCGGGCGGTGACCGGCCAGTCCATCCGGCGTACGTCGTCGCCGGGGCGGTACTCGCGCGACTCCCCCGCCTCGCTGCCCGGCCCCGGCAGCAGACCCGCGTAGTCGCCCTGGAGCAGTCCGTCGAGTTTGCGGGTCACCAGCAGTTGCAGCCGGGACAGCACCGCCTCGTTGCGCTCCCCACCGGCGTCGGCCGGGCTTACCGGTGCGGTCACGGGCGCTGCCCGGGCCAGCCGGCGGCCGGCGGGCCGCTGACCGGCGGCGGCGCGGACGCCTGCTGACGGGGCGCCACCGAGGGCATCGGGATGGTCGACATCACCCGGTGCACCACGTGGTCGGCGGGCACGTCGTCGGCCAGCGCGTCATAGCTGAGCACCAGCCGGTGGCGCAGGATGTCCGGCGCGATGTCCTGGACGTCCTGCGGCAACGCGTAGTCCCGGCCGCGCAGCAGTGCCAGCGCCCGGGTGGCCCGGATCAGGCCGAGCGAGGCGCGCGGGCTGGCCCCGTACTGGATCAGCCGGGCCACGTCGGGCATCCCGTGCTCGGCGGGGCTGCGGGTGGCCAGCACCAGCCGGACGGCGTAGTCGACCAACGCGTTGTGCACGAAGACCTGGTCGGCCTTGCGTTGCAGGGCGAGCAGGTCGTCGGCGGTGAAGACCTGCGCCGGCACGGGCGCGGCGACCCCCATCCGGTAGACGATCTCCCGCTCCTCGGCGTCGGTGGGGTACCCGACGACGATCTTCATCAGGAAGCGGTCCCGTTGCGCCTCCGGCAACGGATAGACGCCCTCCTGCTCGATCGGGTTCTGGGTGGCCATCACCAGGAACGGGTCGGGCACCCGGTGGGTCTGGCCGCCGATGGAGACCTGCCGTTCGCTCATCACCTCCAGCAGTGCCGACTGCACCTTGGCCGGGGCCCGGTTGATCTCGTCGGCGAGCAGGAAGTTGACGAAGACCGGGCCCAGCTCGACGTCGAACTTCTCACTCGACTGCCGGTAGATCCGGGTGCCCATGATGTCGGCCGGCACCAGGTCCGGGGTGAACTGCACCCGGGCGAACTCCCCACCCACCACCCGGGCCAGGGTCTCCACCGCGAGGGTCTTGGCCACCCCCGGCACACCCTCCAGCAGGCAGTGCCCCCGGGCCAGGAGCGCCACGAACATCCGCTCCACCATCCGGTCCTGCCCGACGATCACCCGTTTGATCTCGAACAGCGCCCGCTCCAGCAGGGTGGCGTCCTGGGCGGGAGTGGTCACCACCGCAGGTGTCTCGGGGGCCGTCCCGTTCGGGGTCGGGGCGTCGGGCGTGGTCGGCTGGGCCACCGGTCCTCCACAGCATGATCGGTCGTCGTGGCGTGGTGCGGTAACAAGACTCGCATGCCCGGCTGAGAGCCGAGGTGGGGAGAACCCGATTTCCGCCACGCCGTCCCGATCACCGAATCGCTGAACGAGGGTGGACACGAAGGGGTCTGCCGCGTGTACGATTCACCCCGTCGCCGGGCGGCTCCCCCCGTGGCCGCCCGGCGCTCAAACCTCCGGCCCAGGCACGCCTACACTTCCCTGGTGACCGATCCCACCCCCACCGACGAGGCCCCCGTCTGTTCGTCGCGGGGGTGTCGCGCGCCCGCCACCTGGGCGTTGCGCTGGAACAATCCCCGACTGCACACCCCCGACCGGCGCAAGACCTGGCTCGCCTGCCCGGCCCACCGGGGCAGTCTCGGCGACTTTCTCGACGCCCGGGGGTTCCTCCGGGAGGTCGCCGGGCTCCCCACATCGCATACCCTCGAAGCGTGAACGCTGCCGAGCCACCCCAGTCCCCGGTGAGCGCCCTGGAACCCTGGCCGGACACCGTCCGCTGGCAGCCGATCTCGACCGACCTGATCTGGGTCGAACTGCTCCGCCTGGCACTGGGCCTGGTGGTGCTGCTGGTCGGGCTGGCGGTGGGCTGGGCGCTGCAGGGGCACTGGCTGTTCGGCGCGGGCTGCGCCGTGGTGCTGCTCGGCGGCGGCTGGCGGGCGGTGACGATCGTCCGGGGCGTACACGCCTGGGGGTACGCCGAACGCGACGACGACCTGCTGGTCCGGCACGGGTTGCTGGTCCGCCGGTTGTCCATCGTGCCGTATTCGCGGATGCAGTTCGTCGACGTCAGCGCCGGCCCACTGGAACGCGCCTTCGACCTGGCCACCGTGCAGTTGCACACCGCCGCGGCGGCCACCGACGCCCGGGTGCCCGGCCTGCGGCCGGCCGAGGCGTCCCGGCTGCGCGACCGGCTCACCGCCCTCGGTGAGGACCGGGCGGAGGGGCTGTGACCGACGGCCACCCCGGCCCCGGCGCGGCCCGTCCCGCCGACCCGACGCCCACCAGGCCCACACCGTCTGACCCACCAGCACTGTCCGACCGTTCACCATCCGGCCCACCGGCACCGTCGGACCATTCACCATCGCACCGAGCGGCACCGTCGAGCCCAGCGGCACCGTCGGGCCCAGCGGTGCCGTCGGGCCCGCCCGCGCCGGGCGGGGTCGCCGCCCCGCAGGTGGCGACCGTCCCGGACCGTCTGGAGTCCCCTGCGCCGGCGGGACCCGTCACTGGTCCAGATGCCGACCAGCCGGGGCCGACCGGTCCGGGCGCGACGGCCGCCGATGCGGCGCCCCGGCAACGGCTGCACCCGCTGAGCCCGGTGTTGCAGGGGGCGAAGTCCCTGTTCGTGGTGATCGCCGGCCTGTCCTGGTCGACCCTGTCCCGGGTCGGCTTCGGCTGGTTCGCCGTGCTGGTGGCGGTACTCGCCCTGGGCGCGACCGTACTGGCGGTGGTCAGCTGGTACAACACCGGTTACCACATCGTCGGGCGGGAACTGCGGGTGCACGAGGGTCTGCTGTGGCGGCGCACCCGGGCGATCCCGCTGGAACGCCTACAGGCCGTGGAGGTGGTCCGCCCGCTGCTGGCACAGCTCACCGGCCTGGCCGAGCTGCGCCTGGAGGTGGTCGGCGGCGGTAAGACCGAGGCGCCGCTGGCGTACCTCTCGGTGGCCGACGCGGCCCGGCTGCGGCAGCGGCTGCTCGCCGTGGCCGCCGGCACCCCGGACCAGGAGACCACCGGGGCGGTCCCGCCGACGCCCGGCGACCCGGAGGTGGACGCCACCACGCCGACCGAGCGGGAGCCGGCGGGCCGGCCGCTGCACGCGGTGAGCAACACCGACCTGCTGGTCAGCCAACTCCTCACCCCGCAGGCGTTCCTGCTCCCGGTCGGGGTGGCCTTCGTGGTGGCGCAGTTCCTGTCCGAGGGCTCCTGGTCGTTCATCGCGGTCGCCAGCACCCTCACCGCGATGGCCGGCGTGCTGCTGCAACCGGTCCGCCGGGTCCTCGACGACTGGAGCTTCCGCCTGGCCCGCGAATCCGACCGGCTGCGCATCCACAACGGGCTGCTGGAGACCCGGATGCAGACCGTGCCGCTGGAACGGGTGCAGACCGTCGTGGTGACCTGGCCGCTGCTCTGGCGGATGAAGGGCTGGCTGCGGCTGCGGCTGGAGGTCGCCGGCTACTCCGGCGGCGAGACCGACGACCGCAACCGGCCTGACCGGCTGCTCCCCGTCGGCGACCTGGCCGTCGGCACGATGATCGTCGACGAGGTGCTGCCCGGGGTGCGGCTGGACGCGCTGCCGTTGACCCCGCCACCGCAGCGGGCCCGCTGGCTGCGCCCGCTCAGCGCCCGGGCGCTCGGCGCGGGGCTGCACGAGCGGGTGTTCGCCGTCCGGTCCGGTCTGCTCACCCGGCAGTTGGCGTTGGTGCCGTACGCCCGCATCCAGAGCGTGCGGGTGGTGCAGGGGCCGGCGCAGCGGCGGTTGCGGCTGGCGACCGTGCACGTCGACACCGCCGGTGGGTCGGGTGCCGCCGCGTACGACCGGGACCTGGCCCAGGCGTGGGCGCTCGCCGCGGAGCTGACCGCCCGGGCCCACGCCGCCCGCCGCGCCCGCTGATCAGCGCCGGGCGGACCCGGCCGGGGTGACGGCGACCGCAGCGTCGTCGGGTGACGCCGCGGCGGTGGAGCCGGCACGACGGGCCTGGCGGGCCCGCCAGGCCCGCTCGGCCAGCCCCACGACCAGGAACGTCACCCCCACGTACGCCCAGCCCACCAGGACGTCGATGACGTAGTGCTCACCGCTGTAGACCAGGGTGAAGGTCATCGCCAGCGGGTAGGCCAGCAGCAGCGGCCACCAGCGCCGCCGGGTCGAGCGCAGGAAGAACAACACCACGAACAACGCCCAGGCGGTGTGCAGCGACGGCATCGCGGCGACCGGGTTGGAGGCGATCTGCCCGGCGTTGAGCAGGTTGCCCGCGCCGTGCATCCCGAACTCCTTCCACCCCCGGGTGGAGATCCGGGCGACCTCGGTGAGCAGACCGTTCTGCGCCGCCCACCACGGCGGAGCGGCCGGATAGACGAAGTAGGTGACCAGGCCGGCCGCGCAGAGGAAACCCCACCGCCGCATGTACGCCGCCCACCGTGCCCGGCTGCGCAGCCAGAGCACCGCGGCGGCGGCCAGCGTCACCACGAAGTGGGAGAAGTAGACCCAGCTGACCACCACGTCCCACCAGCGCACGTCGGGGCGGTAGAGGTGCTGCTGGAGCCAGACCGTCGGCACCTCGCCCCCGGTCGCCCAGCCGAACATCAACCGGTCGGCGACGATCAGCTCGTAGGCGTGCGGGGTGCGGCCGTTGTCGGCGAACCCCCGGGAGAGGTTGTAGAAGGCGAGCAGCAGCACCACCGGGATCCAGTCCCGGGCGAACCGCAGGTGGCTGCGCCAGGGCCGGCCCCAGTTCCAGGCGACGGTGCCGGCCCAGATCCACAGGAAGGCGTACGCCGGGTCGGTGGGCAGGCCGATGGCCAGCCAGGTCACCACGAAGGCGACGGCCCAGACGGACATCGCGATCACGCGGCGGCGTCCACCGGCGGACGCGCCGACGGACCCGGACGGGACGGGGGGCGGGGGCTCAGTCACAACGGCCATCGCGGTCAAGGTTAACGGTGGGCGACGCATCGACCACCGCCGACCACCTGTCGGGTGACCACCGGGCACGGGAGCCCGCCGACGGCGGCGGAAGCACCCGGCCGGCCGCCGATGTCCCGGCCGGCAGCGGGGGCCCGACCACTAGGCTGACCCCATGCTGGAACAGCCGGACGCACCGTTCCCGCCGGGGCTGACCGCCCGGGTGGAGCTGACCGTCGCCGACGCCGACACCGCGCGGGCCGTCGGCTCCGGTGACGTGCCGGTGCTGGCCACCCCCCGGGTGCTGGCCCTCGCCGAGGCCGCCACGGTGGCCGCGACGGCACCCCGGATGCCCACCGGCCGGACCACGGTCGGGGTCCGGGTCGAGCTGGCACACCTGGCCGCCACCCCGGTCGGGCGGACCGTGGTGGCCCACGCCCGGCTGGTCGAGGCCGACGGGCGGCGGCTGCTGTTCGAGGTGACGGTGACCGACGGCGACACGACGGTGGCGTCGGGCCGGGTGGAGCGGGCGCTGGTCGACCGGCAACGGTTCGTCGAGCGGGCGGCGCGGGTGTCATGACGAACCGGTTCGTGGAGATCGCCGACCGGGTCCACGTGCTGCGGGAACCGCTGCTCGACGTCAACGTCACTCTGGTGGTCGGCGACGGCGCTGCGCTGCTGGTGGACACCCTGTCCACCGCCGGTCAGGCCGCCGAGCTGGCCGCCGCGGCGCGGGCCGTCACCCCGCACCCGTGGACGCTGGTCAACACCCACCACCACTTCGACCACTGCTTCGGCAACGCGACGCTCGCCGCCGACCCACCCCGCCCGGTGTACGCGCACGAGGTGGCCGCCGCCGCACTGCGGGACCGGCCGGACCGGCTGCGCCGGGCGGCGTACGAGGAGATGCGGGCGGAGCATCCCGGGCTCGCCGCCGAGCTGGCCGGGACGACCCTGCTGGCCCCGACGCACACCGTGCACACCGAGACCGTGCTGGACGTCGGCGGCCGGCGGGTGGTGCTGCGGCACCCGGGGCACGGGCACACCGACGGGGACCTGGTGGTACACGTGCCGGATGCCGACGTGCTGGTCGCCGGGGATCTGGTGGAGCAGTCCGGGCCGCCGGCCTTCGAGGAGTCCTACCCGTTGCAGTGGCCGGACGCCGTGGCCGACCTGCTGCGGATGACCACGCCCGCGACGGTGGTGGTGCCGGGCCACGGCACGCCGGTGGACGTGGAGTTCGTCCGGGCCCAGCACGCCCAACTGGTCGAGCTGGCCTGGCTGATCCGGGCCGCGCACACCGGCGACGCCCCGCCGGAGCGGGTGGCCGCCGGCTCCCCGTTCGGTGCCCGACCCGGCCTGGTCGCCGCCCGCCGGGGCTACCGGGAACTCGACGGCACGCCCTGAGTCACCGGCCGCCGCGGGCGGGCGGACGAACTGGCACCACGCCGTGCCCGACCGTCGACCCGGTCGCTGCGGTGACCGGGTGGGCGGCGCTCAGTCGGTGAAGCGGCGGCGTACCGCGTCCCGGGTGGGCATGGCGACCGCACCGCCGGGTGACTCGCAGACCAGGCCGGCGACCCGCAGGGCGAACGCCACCCGCCGGTGCCAGCCGGTCGGCTCGGTCGGTTCGCCGTCGGCCAGCAACTCGGCGATGAGCGCGGCCATCACCGAGTCGCCCGCGCCGGTGGCGTCCACCGCCTGGACCTTCGGCGCGGGCACCCGGACCGGGTCGGGACCGGCGGCGACCAGGGCACCGTCCGCGCCGAGGGTCACCACCACCGTGCCCGCGCCCACCTCCCGCAGGTACGCGGCGACCCCCTCGACCGGCTCGTCGGGCCAGAGGAGGGCGGCGTCGGCGCTGCTGAGCTTCACCAGGTGCGCCGAGGCGGCGAACTCCACCACCACCTGGCGCAGGCCGGCCAGTTCCGCCGGGCCGGACAGCAGCCGGGGCCGGACGTTGGGGTCGAAGACCCGCAGGCCGGGCGCGAGCGACCAGGCCCGCCGGGCGGCGGCGAGAGTCGGTGGGCGCAGCAGCACGATCGAGCCGCAGTAGAGCACGTCCGCGCCCTCGATCAGCGCCCCGTCGAGGTCGTCGGCGGCGAGCAGGCCGTACGACGGTGGTTCGCCGTAGAAGCGGAAGTCCGGCTCGGCCCCGGTGTGGGTGGTGACCGCCAGCGTGGTGGGTGCGGGCACGGTGACCGCGCCGGTCAGCCCGACCCCGGCGTCGGCCAGGAAGGCGCGGATGCGGCCGGCGAGCACGTCGTCGCCGAGGGAGCCGACGAACTCGGCGGTGCCGCCGAGCCGGGCCACCCCGACGGCGACGTTGAGCGGGCCGCCGCCGATCGCCTGCCGGAACACCGGCTGCCCCTCGGACTCGGCGTCCAACAGGTCGATCAGCGCCTCACCGAGCACCACCGCGTACCCCACGTCGCCTCCCAGCGCGTCGTCGTCGGCTACCAGGCTGGCACAACGGTCCATGCCGATCGGGGCCGGCCGGGCAACCAGATCCCACCCATCGAGCAACGACTATTGCGTGGTTCGTCCGGGCGTGATGGTATTGGGGTGCCGGGCCGGCGCGGAGGGCTGCCGCACCCGCTCGGCGATCAGCTGGGGTCTGACGCGAGAGGCACCGGTCCGTGGGCACGGACCGCCGACGGCACGCGCCCGTCGGCCCCTGTCGGGCCGCCGGCCAGAGCCGCGACCGACGCATCCCTCACCTTGTGCGGGGCGGGCGTTCGCGCCACCCCGCGGATCAGGAGAAGCTCGTGCTTCGTTCCCGTACGGCCGCGTTGTTCACCGCGGCCGCCACCCTCGCCTTCGGGGCCGTCGCCCTGACGGTGCAGCCAGAACCGGCCGCCGCACACGGCACGCCGATCGTTCCGGGCAGCCGGACCTACCTGTGCTGGCAGGACGGCCTGAGCCCCACCGGCGAGATCCGGCCGAACAACCCGGCCTGCTCCGCCGCCGTCGCCCAGAGCGGCACCAACTCCCTCTACAACTGGTTCAGCGTGCTCCGCTCCGACGCCGGTGGCCGCACCGTCGGCTTCATCCCCGACGGCAAGCTGTGCAGCGGCGGCAACACCGGTTTCGCCGGGTACGACCTGGCCCGTACCGACTGGCCGCTGACCCACCTGACGTCCGGTGCCCGGCTGGACTTCAAGTACAGCAACTGGGCGCACCACCCGGGCACCTTCTACTTCTATGTGACGAAGGACAGCTGGAGCCCGACCCGGCCGCTGGCCTGGAGTGACCTGGAGGAGCCGTTCCTCACGGTGACCAACCCGCCCCAGCGGGGCGCGTCGGGCACCAACGAGGGGCACTACTACTTCAGCGGGAACCTGCCGTCGGGCAAGTCCGGCCGGCACATCATCTACTCCCGCTGGGTCCGCTCGGACAGCCAGGAGAACTTCTTCGGCTGCTCGGACGTCACCTTCGACGGTGGCAACGGTCAGGTGACCGGGGTCGGCAGCGGCAACAACCCGACCACCCCGCCGCCGACCACGCCCCCGCCGACCACCCCGCCGCCGACCACCACCCCGCCGCCGCCGACCACGACCCCGCCGCCGCCGACCACCACCCCGCCGCCGGGCAACAGCGACTGCATGGCGGTCTACAAGGTGGTCAGCGCCTGGAACGGCGGCTTCCAGGGTGAGGTCACCATCATGAACCACAGCACCCGCACGTACGGGGGCTGGGCGGCGAGCTGGACCTGGCCCAACGGTCAGGTGATCTCGCAGGTCTGGAACGGCTCGCTGAGCACCAGCGGGTCGACGGTGACCGTCACCAACGCCGCGTACAACGGCTCGATCGCGCCGGAGAAGACGACCACGTTCGGCTTCACGGCGAGCAGCACCGGCACCAACGGACTGCCGACGGTCTCCTGCTCCGGCCGGTGATCCGACGCTGAACGCACACACCGGAGGCCCCCACCCGTCGGGTGGGGGCCTCCGGTCCGTCCGGGCCCGGTGTCCGTCGCGACGGGACCGGGGGCGGGGTCAGCGGACCATGCTGCCGACCACCGGCTTGGTGAGCAGGGCCGACTGGTTGCGCTGGATGCCCGGGTCGAGGGTCTTGGCCACGAAGATGGCGTGCCAGATGCAGAAGATCAGCACCGTCCACACCTTGCGGGAGTTGTCCGCCTCCTCGCGCTTGTGCTCCTCCAGCAGCCGCATCGCGTACGACAGGTCGATCAGGTCGCCGGCACCGGAGGTGGACAGCACGTGCCGGGCCCACTCGTACATCTCGCCGCGCAGCCAGACCCGGGTGGGGGTCGGGAAGCCCAGCTTCTTGCGGTTGACGATGGCCGGCGGCACGACGCCCTGCAACGCCTGGCGCATGGCGTACTTGGTGGCGTCGGAACGGGGCGGCAGCTTCAGGTCGACCGGGATGGTGGCCGCCACGTCGAAGACCGCCCGGTCCAGGAACGGCACCCGCACCTCCAGCGAGTGCGACATCGAGATCCGGTCCGCCTTGACCAGGATGTCGCCGCGCAGCCAGGTGTAGAGGTCGACGTACTGCATCTTGGTGACGTCGTCCAGCTCGGTGCACTCGGCGTAGATCGGGGCGGTGACGTCGGTGTAACGCACCGACGGGTCGTAGCGGCGCAGCAGGTGCTGCTTCTCCTCCTCGGTGAACATCCGGGCGTTGCCGTAGTAGCGCTGCTCGATCGGGGTGGTGCCGCGCTCCAGGAAGCTCTTGCCCTTGACCCCCTGCGGGATCGCCTTGGAGACCGCGCGCAGGCCCTTCTGCACCCCGCCCGGCAGCCCGTTGACGGTGCCGAGGGAGAGCGGCTCCCGGTAGATGGTGTAACCGCCGAAGAACTCGTCGGCGCCCTCGCCGGAGAGCACCACCGTGACGTGCTCGGCGGCCTTCTTGGCGACGAAGTAGAGCGGCACCAGCGCCGGGTCGGCCACCGGGTCGTCCAGGTGCCAGACGATCTTCGGCAGCGCGTCGATCATGTCCTGCGGCCCGATCTTGGTCGGGATCGTCGTCACGTCGAGATGCCGGGCCGAGTCCTGGGCCACGTCGATCTCGGAGTAGCCGGGCACGTCGTAGCCGACGGTGAAGGTGAGGATGTTGGGGTTGAACTCGCGGGCCAGGGCCACCACGGCGGTCGAGTCGATGCCGCTGGACAGGAACGAGCCGACCGGCACGTCCGAGCGCATGTGCATCCGTACGCTCTCCCGAAGCGTCTCCCGGATCTCGTGGTAGAGCCGCTGCTCGTCGGCGACCGGGGCGGGCCGGAACACCGGCCGGTACCAGCGCCGCACGTCCAGCCGGCCCCCCGGCGACCAGGTCAGGTACTCCCCGGAGCCGATCCGGCTGATCCCCTGGTGCAGGGTGCCGGGCTCGGGAACGTACTGGAGGGTGAGGTAGTGGCTGAGGTTGGCGGTGTCGATGCCGGCGTCACCCTGGTAGTAGGAGTGCGCGAAGGGCAGCAGCGCCTTCTTCTCGGAGGCGAGGTAGAGGCCGTCGGCGGTCTCCAGGTAGTGCAGCGGCTTGATGCCGAAGTAGTCCCGCGCGCCGAACGCCCGACGCTCCTGCCGGTCCCAGATGACGAAGGCGAACATGCCGCGCAGCCGGGTGAGCACCTGCTCGCCCCAGTAGTGGTAGCCGGCGACGATCACCTCGCCGTCACCGGCGGTGGCGAACTGGGCCCCGAAGTTGCGGGCCAGCTCCTCGCGCAGCTCGATGTAGTTGTAGATCTCGCCGTTGAAGGTCAGCAGGTAGCGGCCGCCCGCGTAGGGCAGCGGCTCGTGGCTGGACGCCACGTCGATGATGGCGAGCCGCTTGTGGGCGAACACCCCGTCGGCGTAGTGGCCGGTGGCGTCACCGACCACCTCGACCCCTGTCTCGTCCGGTCCGCGGTGGTGCAGGCATTCCAACGCCCCCGCGATGTTGTCGCGGTGGGCGGCGGCGTTGCCGTTCGCGCTGAAGAAGGCCAGGAGTCCGCACATGGTCGCCATCTTTCCACGCGGCACATTCCGGTCGTGCGGCACCGCTGGCTCTGTCCCTCCGCGCGAAGCGGACGGCGCTGTCCCTCCGCGCGAGCGTCCGGTGCCGGACCGCAGGCACCCCGCCCGGCCGGAGCCGGGGTACCGTCTGGACGAGCGACGAGGCGAAGGGAGCCGACATGGCCGAGGAACGGACGGAAGGCAAGCCGGCGGACGGCACCGAATCGCACGACCCGGACTTTCCGGAGGCGTTCCTGTCCTTCATGCGGCACGGCTGGCGCGACACCAGCCTGCCGGTCGGGCCCCGACCGGAGGTCCCGCACCACGCCAAGCGGCGGGCCGCGCTCTCCGCGGCCTTCCCGGGCGAGACGCTGGTCATCCCCACCGGCACCGAGAAGGTACGCGCCAACGACACCGACCACCCGTTCCGGCCGGGCAGCGACTTCGCCTACCTGACCGGGGACCACGACCCGGACAGCGTCCTGGTGCTGCGCCCCAACGGTTCGGGGCACGACGCGACGCTGTACATGCGTCCCCGGTCCTCGCGGGAGACCGACGAGTTCTTCCGCAGCCGGCACGGCGAGCTGTGGGTGGGCCGGCGGCACACCCTGGCCGAGAAGTCCACCGAGCTGGGCCTGCCCACGGAGGACCTGACGGCGCTGGACGGGGCGCTGGCGCGGATGGCACCGGGGCGGACCCGGGTGTTGCGCGGCTTCGACCAGCGGGTCGACGCGGCGGTGCGCCCGTGGGACGGCCCCCGGGAGGAGGGGCAGCCGGCCCGCGACCGGGAGCTGGCGATCGTGATCGCCGAGCTGAAGCTGGTCAAGGACGAGTGGGAGGTCGCCCAACTCCAGGACGCGGTCGACGCCACCGTACGCGGCTTCGAGGACGTGGCCCGGGTGCTGCCGGCCGACCGGGGGGTCTCCGAGCGGCTGTTGGAGGGGATCTTCGCGCTGCGGGCCCGGCACGACGGCAACGACGTCGGCTACAGCTCGATCGTCGGGGGCGGCGAGCACGCGACGATCCTGCACTGGGTGCACAACCACGGCGCGACCCGTCCGGGTGAGCTGCTGTTGATGGACATGGGCGTGGAGAACCGCAACCTCTACACCGCCGACGTGACCCGGGTGCTGCCGGTGGACGGCCGGTTCACCCCGCTGCAACGCCAGGTCTACGACGCGGTGTACGCCGCCCAGCAGGCCGGCATCGACGCGATCCGGCCGGGCGTGGGGTTCCGCGAGGTGCACCTGACCTCGATGCGGGTGCTCGCCGAGGCGCTGAAGGATCTCGATCTGCTGCCGGTGAGCGTCGACGAGGCGATGGACCCGGCCTCCACGGTCTACCGGCGGTGGACCCTGCACGGCACCAGTCACATGCTCGGCATCGACGTGCACGACTGCGCGAACGCCCGCAAGGAGAAGTACCGCGACGGCCAGCTCGGTGAGGGTTACGTGCTCACCGTCGAGCCGGGGCTGTATTTCCAGCCGGAGGACGAGCTGGTCCCGGAGGAGCTGCGCGGCATCGGGGTCCGCATCGAGGACGACATCCTGGTCACCGCGACCGGTTCGGTGAACCTGTCGGCCGGTCTGCCCCGCCGCTCCGACGAGGTGGAGACCTGGCTGGCCGAGCAGCGTGAGGCGGGTCCCCGCCTGCCCGGCTGACCCCCGCACCCGGTTCACGGCGGCCCCGCCGCCGGACGCGTCGCCCCCTCGGCGGACGCCTCCGGCGGCGGGGCCGCCGTCGTTCCCGCCCCACGCACCGCTCCCGCCCCGCCTGGCCTGGCCATCCCCGGCTGAAGCCGCCCCTGCGGCGAGTTACAGGGGATCACCCGCTGAGGACCTGCTCGTCCCGAGGGTCACCGACCGCCGGAACGTGCAAATAAGGCGGGCTTTCTTCGGGTTTGGCCTCATAGCGAGGAACGTTCTCATACCGTGGGTTTCGGGAGCTACAACCGATTTGTAGCAGGGGACGTCCGCTCAGGCGCGGCGACCCTGTCTGGTACGAGGAGAGGGCAGAGAGCTCCGATGTCCAACTACCTAACGAACAACGAAGCCTCCGCGCGGGCGACGGGGAGCAGGAGCCGTCGCAAGCTCTGGCTCGCCAGTGGCGTCGCCGGGTTGACAGGTGTGGTCAGTCTCGCCGCGGTGGGCGTCGCCGGCAGTGCCGGGGCGGTCGGGGTGAGCGGACTGAAGTGGAACACCACTCAGCAGGTCACCAAGGACGGCGACCATGGCCGCGGCGACGAGGGCCCGGACCGTGGCGGCAAGGACGACCGTGGCGGCAAGGACGAGCACGAGGGCAAGGACCGCGAGCGTGGAAGGGAGGTGCCCTGCGACACCGACCGGCTCATCCAGGCCATCGTCTTCGCCAACAGCCGCGACGGCGGCGTGCTGGACCTGGCCAAGGGCTGCACCTACAACCTGACCCGCAACCAGGACGGCAACGGCCTGCCGGTGATCACCCAGAACATCACCCTTCGGGGTGAGCACACCACGATCTCCCGGGACGCCACCGCCGACTACTTCCGGATCCTCAACGTGGGCCCCGGCGGCCACCTGAGCATCAAGGGCCTGACCATCAAGGGCGGGCAGACCATCGAGGCGTTCACGGCCGTCGCGCCGGAGACGGTCTGGGGGGCCTACTCGGACTCCCAGGCGATCGCCGCCCAGGTGAAGGCCGGCACCCCGCTGACCCAGGCGCTCACCGTCCGCAAGGCGAACCCGAAGGCCGGCCTGAAGGCCGCGCCGAAGGCCACGCCCAAGGCCGCCGTACAGCTCGCACCCAAGGCCAAGCCGGGGGCCGTCACGCCGCTGGTCCTCACGCCGGGCATCAACGACGGCGCCGGGATCCTGGTGCAACCGGGTGGTACGGCCGACCTGTTCGACACCTCGGTCGTGCTGAACCAGTCCGGCGGCAACGGCGGCGGGCTGGCCAACTTCGGCACCACGTCGCTGCGGCACACCGAGGTCGCCCACAACACCGCCTTCTTCTTCGGCGGTGGCATCTTCAACGCCGGCCTGCTCAAGGTCGACGAATCCACGATCACCGACAACACCGCCGTCATCGGTGGTGGCGGCATCTCCAACGGCGCCGCGGAGATCTTCACCGAGGACGTCGACGGCGGCACCGTCCTGATCGAGAAGTCCAAGATCACCGAGAACGAGACGCTCGGCTTCGGCGGCGGCCTGCTCGACATCGGGGGCAACACCACAGTGCGCTACACGGAGGTCCTGTCGAACACCGCGGTGCTCGCCGGTGGCGGTATCGCGGCGGCGGACGCCCAGGTCAACGTGCACCACTCGACGGTGGCCAAGAACAGCACCGCGGGCGTCGGCGGCGGCGTGGCCGTGGCCTTCGACAGCGCGGTCACCATCGAGAAGAGCCACCTCAAGGAGAACACCGCCGGCTTCTTCGGCGGCGGGCTGTTCAACGCGGACAGCGTCACCACGGTGCGTGAGTCCGAGGTCGTCGCCAACCGGGCCCTCGGTCCGATCGGCGTCGGCGGCGGCATCTTCAACATCTTCGGCGAGGTCAACCTCAGCCGGACGAAGGTCGCCAACAACTTCGCCACCTTCGCTCCGGGCGGTGTGTTCACCTTCGAGGGCGTGGTGAACGTGGACGACAAGTCCGCGATCGTCGCGAACCGCCCGACGAACTGCCTGGCCATCCCGGGCGACACCATCCCGAACTGCTTCGGCTGAGCACCTTCGGGTGACGTGCGGCCGGTGACGGCGGCACACCGGGCAGGACGCGAACCGGCCCCCCTCCGCAGCACGCGGAGGGGGGCCGGTCGTCGCCTGCTCAGCGCACGACGAAGCGCCGTCGGGTCAACGCTGGACGAAGACCCCCACGCTGCGTGCCGGCACGGTGAAGGTGCCCGCCGCCCGGTCGAACGAGGCGGCCCGCAGCACCGGGTCGGCGGAGTCGGCCAGCACCGGGTGCAGGGTGGTGTCGGTGCCCCGCAACCCGGCCACCGTCTGCTTCGCCGCCGTCGGGGTGGCGTTGAAGACCACGGTCACCGTCTTCCACCGGCCACCCAGCCCCCGGGCGTCCAGGGTCATGGTGAGCACCCCCGGGGTCTCCTTCGCCCCGGACAGCGGGAAGGCGACCCGCTGCTGCACCTGGTCGGCGGTGGACAGCCCGAACACCGGCGAGGACCGCCGGATCTCCAGCAGTTCCGCGTACCGGGCGTCGGCCAGGTCGATCGCGGCGCAGTCCGGGACCAGGGACGGATCGGCCAGCAGCGGCTTCGCGTACGACCACTTGTCCTGGTTGTCCGCCGCCGGTGGGAGACCGGCACCGAAGCCGTTGCCCTCGGCGCAGTCCCAGCGGATCTGGTTGAACCAGTCACCGGAGTTGTAGGAGTTGCGGTCGAGCGACTTCGACCGCAGCCGCTCCGAGCCAGCCGCCACGAACCCGGTCCCCTGCCCGAGGGCGGTGGTGGCCAGGGCGAGCACCTGCATCCGGGCCCGGTCCGTCGCCGAGGTGCCGGTCGGCAGCTTGTACGCCAGCGCGTCGTACAGGATCTCGTTGTCGTGCGCGTCGACGTAGGTCACCGCCTCGCCGGGCGCGGCGGTGTAGCCGGCCGGGGAGCCGTTGTAGTCCACCTGCGCCCCGGTGACCTTGCGGCCGGTGGAGTCGGTGAACCGGTAGCCGCGCAGGTTGCCGGTCAGCCCCACCTTGATCAGGTCCTGCTGGTGGCGCAGCCGGGCCTGTTGTTCGGCGGCGGTGCCGTTGACCGGGTCGCCGTTGGGATCGGTGTAGAGGCCGGAGGCGAAGCCCTGCACGCGCGGGTTGGCGTCGAAGGGGCCGCCACCGCGTACCGCGTCGCGGAGCCGGTCGTTGAAGGTGCCGATCCCGGTGCCGGCCATGTTGGTCTGGGTGGCCTGGACGAACCGGGCGTCGTCGGCGACCTCGCCGAAGTTCCAGCCCTCGCCGTAGAGCAGGATCTTCTTCCCGTCGACACCGTCGCGGGCGAGGGTGAGACGGTCCAGCGCGGCCCGGACGGCCAGGATGTTGGCCTTGGGGTGGTGGCCCATCAGGTCGAACCGGAAGCCGTCCACCTTGTACTGCTTCGCCCAGACGACCAGCGAGTCGACCACCAACTTGCCCATCATGGCGTGCTCGGGGGCGGTGTTGGCGCAGCAGGTCGAGTTGGCGACGGTGCCGTCATCGAGCAGCCGGTGGTAGTAGCCGGGCACCACCTGGTCCAGCACCGACTTCGGATCGGTGCCGGCGGCGGAGGTGTGGTTGTAGACCACGTCGAGCACCACCCGCAGGCCAGCGCCGTTGATCCCGGCGACCATCCGGCGGAACTCGGTGGTCCGCCGCGCCCCGTCCGGGTCGACGGCGTAGCCGCCCTCGGGGACGGTGTAGTGCAGCGGGTCGTACCCCCAGTTGTAGCCGTCGGTGTCGGCGACCGCCGCGACGCACGCCTGCTGCCGGTCGGAGTCCGGGGGCAGCGTCGCCAGGTCGCAGTCGGGCTGCCGCTGGTCGGCGCGCTTCTCGGGAATGGTGGCGAAGTCGAACACCGGCAGCAGGTGCAGGTAGTTGACCCCGGCGTCGCCGAGCGCCTTGAGGTGTTTCATGCCGGCCGTGCCCGGGTCGGTGAAGGCCAGGTAGGTGCCCCGCCGGTCGGCCGGGACGGTGGTGTCGGCGATGGAGAAGTCGCGTACCGACAGTTCGGAGATCTGCGCCTGCGACGCGGCCGGCGCGGCCGGCTTGCGCAGCCCGGACCAGCCGGTCGGGGTGAGCGCCGGGTCGGCCAGGTCGACGATCTGGCTGTGCGTGGAGTCCGCCGCGAGCGCCACCGAGTAGGGGTCGGTGACCGAGGCGGTGACGATCTTCTGGGCGGCCGGCTGCCAGGCTTCGACCCGGTAGCGGTAGTACCGGCCGGTCCAGTCGCGGCTGCCGCGTACCGACCAGACGCCGGTGCGGTCGTCGCGGCGCATCGCCACCGTGCGCGGCTGCGCCGACGGCGTGTCGGACAGTTCGAGGGTGACGGTGCGGGCGGTGGGCGCCCAGACCGCGAGGGTGGGCACCTTACCGGCGAAGCTGACGCCGAGCGTCGCGTCGGTGGCGGCCCGGTAGACGTCGTCGAGCGCGCCGGGGATCTGCACCCCGGTCGCGCGCAGCAGCGCCCCCCGGGCGTCGCGTTCGGTCACCACGAGTTGCCCGCGCAGCGCCGCCGGCACCTTCGCCAGGTCGGCCCGGTCGAGACGGAACGCCTGGTGGGCCCACAGGTGCGGGAAGGCCGCCCGCTGGGCCTCGGTGAGCCCGTTGCGCTGCGCCCGCAACGGCAGCGAGGTGTACGTCCCGGACAGCTCGCCGTCGACCACACTCAGCCCACCCGCCGGGGCGGCCACCAGGGCGTACGCCCTGCCGTCGGTCGGGCCGACGGCCCAGGTGACCGTGGACCTGTCGATCCACTGCGCCTGCTGCTTCGTGATGTCGAGGTCCTTCGTCGTCCCGGTGGCGGTGGCGGGGAGCAGCCGGCCGGGCACCCCGCCCAGCAGCCAGACCTCGTGGCCGACCCCGGTGAGGTCGAGTCGCTGGTCGTCGGGCTGATCCTTGGTGTCGCCCCGGTGGATGATGTAGTTGAGCCCGGTCGCGCCGGCCGCCAGCGGCACCCGGAACAGCGCGCCGAAGGAGTCCACCTTCTCGGGCAGGAGCGGGCTGGCCCAGTCGGTCGGGGTGGCCGCGCCGTCCCACAGGTGCAGGCCCCAGCCGGCGTAGTCGTTGTCGGCCTTGCGCCAGTGGATGATCGCGGTGCCCGGGTCGACGGGTGGGTCGGGTTCGCCGGTGGCGGCCTGCCGGGTGGGATAGAGCGCCGGGTCGCCCTGCTTGACCCAGACCTCGCCGGTGGTGGTCACGTCGATGGTGCGGTCGTTGGCGACGTCCTTGGTGCCCGCCTTGTCGACCACGAGGAACCCGACGGACTTGGCGCCAGGCTTGAGCTTCACCCAGGCGAACCGGCCGTACGAATCCTCCCCGGCGAACGGCTGCCCGGCGGGCCACTGCGTGACGTACGCCGGATCGAGGTCACCCCAGGCGTACAGTCCCCAGTCGGCGTAGTCCCCGGCGGGGCGCTGGTAGTGCACCACCACCCAGTCCCGGGACGCGCCCTGCGCGGGGGTGCCGACCACCCCGGTCGACCGGGTGGCGGTCGTCCGCCCCTTTCCGTCGCGGACCACCGCCTTGTATTCGACCCGGGTGCCCCCGGCGAGCCCGGTCAGGTCGTGGTGCACGGTGTACGGCGCGGTGTGCGCGCTGCCCAGCAGGGTCCATTTCCCACCCGCGACCCGGGCGGCGACGGTGACGGTGGCCAGCGGGTCACCTGTCACCTGAGCGGTGACGGCGGCCCGGGTGGCGACCGGGTCGGTGCCCGGCTCGGTGAGGGTGACGGTCGGCTTGGCGGTGGCCTGTGGGACGGGCCGGCCGGCCTTGAGCACCACCGCCGACCCGGCGGGGACGGTCACGCTCAGCTTTCCGTCGGTGCCGGCGGTCGGGGTGGCCGTGCCGCCGTAGATGCCGGTGAACGTGGTGCCGGGTGACCAGGTCTGCACGGTGACAGTCTGCGGGGTGCCGGCGTTGTTCACCGCCACCAGGTACTCGGTGCGGTCGGCCGGGGAGATCCGGGAGAAGGCGAAGACACCCGGCCCGTCGGCGGCGTACCGGGTGACCTGGACGCCGTCGCGCAGGCCGGGGTGCGCGGCCCGCAGCCGGCCCAGCTCGGCGATGGTGCGGTACAGCGGGTGGGTGGTGTCGTACTGGTCCGCGGCGTGGGTGCGGGTGGTGCCGATCAGGTCGTCGTCGAGGTAGTCCGCCGTGCGGGTGGCGAACATGTCCTGCCGGGCGTCCTTGTCCCCGCCCGGCCCGGTGAAGCCCTGCTCGTCGCCGGAGTAGACGACCGGCTGACCCCGGGTGAGGAACATCAGCTGGTGGGCGAGGCGGTCCCGGCCGAACTGGCGGGCGTCGTCGCCCCCGGCGGCGGCGATGAACGAGCCGATCCGACCCATGTCGTGGTTGCCGAGGAAGGTGGTCAGCCGGCCGGCGTCGGTGTCCCGGGCGGCGTACAGCGGGTCCTTGGCGTAGACGTCGGCCAGCGCCTTCGCCGATCCGTCGGTGGTGACGTAGCCGCGCGCCGCCTCCTGGAAGGAGAAGTCGAGGGTGGCCGGCAGCCCGCCGCGCCGCACGTAGGTGGAGGTGACCTCCTGGTCGGCGCTGTAGACCTCGCCGAACATGAAGAAGTCCTTCTTGCCGGCGGAGTCGGCGGCGCGCTTGATGCCCTGGCTGAACTGCGGCCAGAAGTCGAGGTTGACGTGCTTGACGGTGTCCAGCCGGAACCCGTCGACGTCGGTGCTGGCGATCCAGTCGCCGTACGCCTTGGTCAGGCCCCGGACCACCTCGGGCCGCTCGGTCCACAGGTCGTCGAGGCCGTAGAAGTCGCCGTACTCGCTGTTCTCACCGGCGAAGGTGGAGTCACCCCGGTTGTGGTACATCGTCGGGTCGTTGAGCCAGGCCGGCACCTTGACGCCCGCGTCGGCTCCGGTGGCGAACGTCGGCGTGTACGGGCCGGCGTCGGTGTTCACCCTCGGGAAGTCCCGGGTGCCGTCGGCGTAGTTGCGGTCCTCGAACTCACGCCCCTGCGCGTCGGTGTACGGCGACGTCTTCTTGTCGACGTACGCGTACTTGCCCTCGGCGTAGGAGATGACGTCGGCGGTGTGGTTGACGATGACGTCGAGGTAGACCTTGATGCCCCGCTGGTGGGCCAGCCTGACCAGCCGCTTCATTTCCTCGTTGGTGCCGAAGTGCGGGTCGACCTGGGTGAAGTCGGTGATCCAGTAGCCGTGGTAGCCGGCGGAGACGTCCGCGCCGCTGCCCTGCACAGGGCGGTTCTTGAACACCGGCGCCAGCCAGATGGCGGTGGTGCCGAGCCCCTGGATGTAGTCGAGCTTGTCGATGACGCCCTTGAGGTCGCCACCGTGGTAGAAGCCCTTGTCGGTCGGGTCGAGCCCGGTGCGCAGCCGGTCGCCGGTGAGACCGCCGGTGTCGTTGCGGCGGTCGCCGTTGGCGAACCGGTCCGGCAGGACGAAGTAGAACTGCTCGGCGCGTCCCTTACCGGTGCCGGCGGCGAGCAGCGCCTCGGTGGTGGGTTCGGCACCCCACTGGGCGGCGCCGGCCGCGGCGAGTGCGTCGATGGTGGACGGGCGGTCGGTGGCGTCGGCACCGAGGTGGCGGACGGCGACCGGGACGCCGACGAGGGCGAGGGTGAGGGTGGAGACCAGGGCGAGCAGCGCCTTGCGCGGCAGCGGGGGTTTCATCGACGGCCTTCCTATGGTCGCTGATTCGCCCGCACGCTAGCCCTTTCCGAAAGGGTTCTGCAATACCTTGCAAACCAAGTCGCAACAAAGCAGCAAACTTGCAACGACGGCAACCGGACCGGCGACCCGACGCGACGGTCAGAGACCGGAGCAGGCCACCCCGTCGACCGTGCAGCGCGACGGCCGGATGCTGCCCCCGGTGTTCTCGAAGTGGAACCGCAACGGCACCGACGCCCCCGGCGCGACGTTCACCCCACTGGTGTACGTGAACACCCCACCCGACATCCGGGGGGTGCCCTGCGGCGCACCCTCCACCCACGAGGTGACCAGCCTGCTGCCGGCGGGCGGGACCAGCCGCACCGTCCAGGGCCGGGCCACCCGGTCCCGGTTGTGCAGCAGCACCTCACCGATGAACGCCTCGTTGTTCCAACTGTCCCGCACGCTGAACCGACCCGTCATCGGCGACGACGGCGGGGCCGGTGGCGCGGGCGGCGTGGCCTGCGGGGCCGGCGGGGCGGGCGGCGCACCTGGGTCGTCGGGCGGCACCACGACCCCGTCGGGCGGCGAGGACACCGCACCGCCACCACCCGACGGGTCACCCCCGACGACGTCGGCGGGCAGCTCGACCGGCAGCGGGTCGGTGCGGCGGGGCGTCAGACCGGGGACGACCGGTTCGGGCAGGTTCGCCGCCACCGGCGCCCGGTCGGTCACCCCCGACCCGGGCAGCGAGTAGGCCGGCACCGGATCGGCCGGCCGCGCCTCGAACGCCGGCCCACGACTGCGGTACGACGCCAGCGCCACGATCAGGAGCACGACCATCACCAGCACCCCGGTGGCGACCACGACCCATGGCGACGACGCCAGCGCACCCGCTCCGTGTGCCCGCGGTTGTGCGCGACGCATGCCGGACATGACCCTCCCTGGTCGGCCCCGTCCGAGAAGAGTAACGATCCCGGCGTTTGCCGGAAAGTGGCTGAGGCATCGGATTTTGTCCTAACCGGACAGTTCGCCGTTCGTCAGCCCCGTACCCGCAACGCGTCCACCTGGAAGTAGACGCCGTTCCGCTTGACCGCCCAGATGGTGTACGTCCCGAGCGGAAGGTCCCTGACGCTGAACACCGTCTGCTGGGGCTGGTAACGGTTCGCCCGCGCGCTCACCCGCTGCTGCTTCACCGGCCGGCCGCCGGCATCGACGACCCACACGTCGGCATCCCCGTACTCCGGGTCCCGCGACGTGATGTAGTCCAGCCCCGTGCCGGTGAACGTGAAGCTGAACGAGTCACCGTCGTGGATCGTGTAGTGAACGTCGTCGCGGTGGTCGCCGTACGGCCGGTCCCGGGAGACCGCCCACCGCCCCCGGTAGGAGATGCCCGGGGCGTCGTCGTTGAGCAGCGTGGTCGGCTTCGGCGAGGGCGTCGCGGCCGACGGCGACACGGACGGGGACGGGGACGGCGTGGCCGACCGGGACGCGGTGGGCGGTCGACCGGCCGGTGGCAGGGCCACGCCCGGTCCGCCACCGGAGTCCGGGCGGGTCCTGGTGGGCGACGGCGACGGCAGCACCGACTCGGTCGCCACCGGCACACCCGGCACCATGATGGCCTCGCTGCGCGCCCCGGCGCCGTGCTCGGCGTAACGGTCGTGACCGAGCACCGCCACCAACGCCTTGACCAGCAAGAAGAGCAGCACGATCACCGCGATCGAGGCGAGCGTCCAGGGCAGCGCGGCGATCGCGTGGGGCAACCGAGACGTCCACCGCGTCCAGCGCGTCCCCGGCATGATCCTCCTCGGTCGATCCCGTACGCAGAGATTAGCGACCGTCCAGTAGCGATGATCAGCGGGGGCGGTAGGCCCGGCGCGCGCAGGTCAGCCGGTCCGGATGACGGTGCAGATCGCCGGGCCGTCCTCGGTGCCACGCAGCAGGTAGCGGTAGCGCTCCCCGGGCACCGCCCGCCCCTGGCTGTCCAGGAACTCCCACCGCACGGCGACCATGGTCAGCAGGGCGGAGACCGGCTCGACCTGCTCGATCAGCGCGTGCGCCGCGACCAGCTCCCGTTCCTGGTAGTCGGGCGCGGCACCGACGAAGGAGAGCGCGACGGCGGCCATCGTGCTGAACGAGAAGCTGTAGCTGTCGGCGACCACCAGCCCGGGCAGGGCGTAACAGCCGGCGATGGCGGGCACGTCACCGGTGGTGAGTGCCACCCCGTAACGGTCGAAGAAGTCGCTCAGCGTATCCAGATCGGTGGAAGCTCTCACGGCGTCACCAGTTGCCGTCGCCGCCCGTCGGCAAACCTCATCGGGGCGGGATGCGTACCTCGATCTCCGCGCCCAGCCGTGCGTCGCCGGCCAGGTCGAGGTCGTCGCCGCTCCAGAACCGGCCCGGGTCGTACCAGTTGGGCCGGCGGCCGGGCGGCAGCAACCCCATCGCCTCGTAGGTCACCGCCACCACCTCCGCGCAGTACGCGGTCTCCAGCGCGCGGTCGCCGGTCGGCCGGTCGCCGGGCTGCCGGTCGGCCGGCTCGCCGTCCCGGTCCCGCCGACCCGGCAGGGGCAACGGGATGCGCAGCTGCGGGACCCGCCCCCGGGCCCATCGCCAGGCCAACTGGGCGGTGGACGGGAACGGGGTGCCGTCGAGCCGGGCCACGGTCTGCAGCACCGCCTGCTCCATCGCCAGGTCGGCCGACGGTTCGAGCTGACGCAGCCAGGCGCGCTGGCCGTACCGGTTGGCCCAGACGCAGACCGCGTCGCGCAGGTCGTGCAGTTGCACACCGCGCTGGTGGGTGCCGGTCCACATGTCCCGCAGCGACCGCCCCAGCTCGGCGTGCCACATCAACGGCGGCATGTCGTCCAGCACCACCGCCATGCCGACGTGGTTGACGGGACTGTTGGTGGTGAACTGGATGGCCCGGTCCGGCACGCTGCGCCCCCGGAACACCCACACGTCACCGGTACGGCTCAGGTCGACGGCCTCGTCCAGGCTGATGCTCATGAGCGTCTACCCTAGGCCGATGCGGCAACGGATGCAGTGGTGGAAGGTCCTCGGGTTGGCGGGTATCGCGGGGGTCGCCGCGACCGGCGTGGTCGTCGCCCGCGCCGAACGGCGGCGTCGCGCGTACACCCCGGAGGAGATCCGGGACCGGCTGCGGCAGCGGCACGCCGAGGCCGCGAAGCCCGCCGACGACCCGGCCTGACCGACCCCGGGCCGTCCGTCGCCGGTCGGCCACGGACGGCGCCCACGGCGGCCCCGACGGGGCAGTCGGGCGGGCCGCCGACGGCTAGGCTCCCGGCATGGATGATGCGGTCGAGCAGCAACCCTTCGTGTTGTCACCGCCCGCAGCGCCGGTGGAGCGGCACGGCCAGGTCGACCTGCACCTGCCGACCGGCCCCGGGCCGCACCCCGTCGTGGTGGTCGTGCACGGTGCCCCACTTCCGCCGGGCGCACCGGATCCTCGGGACTGGCTGCTCTACCGGGGCTACGGGGCGCTCGTCGCCGAGCAGGGTCTGGTCGCCGCCGTCATCAGCTACCGGGTCACCGACCTCGCCGGGCTGCCCACCACCGCCGACGAGATCGCCGGCCTGGTCGAGGCCGTCCGGTCCGATCCCCGGGTGGACGCGCAGCGGGTGGTGCTCTGGTTCTTCTCCGGTGGGTGCCTGCTGGCGGCCGACTGGCTGCGCGCCGCGCCGGCCTGGGTACGGGGCATCGCGCTGACCTATCCGCTGCTCGTCCCGCTGCCCGGCTGGGAGGTGCCGGCGCGGTTCCTGCCGATCGATGCCCTCGGTGCCGGCTCGACGACGCCGGTGGTGCTGACCCGGGCCGGGCAGGACAAGCTCCCCGGGCTGCTGGCCGGCATCGCCGCGTTCCTCGACGCCGCCGCCCAGGTCGGGCGACCGGTGCGTCTGGTGGAGGTGCCGGACGGCCAGCACGCCTTCGACATCCTGGACCACACCGAGCAGTCGCGTGACGCCGTCCGGGCGGCCCGGGACGCGGTGGTCGACCTGATCCGGGCCGACTGAGCCGGGTCCACCACCCACCGCACCGGGTCCGGTAGCCGCCCGGACGTCCGGTTCCGACCGGAGGTCCCGCACCGGACAAGCCCGTTCGTGCCCGATCGTCCCGTGGCCGGGGCCACCCGCACGGCGGAATCGTCGCCGGGGCCGGGGCGTTGTACCTGGCATACCACCGCCACTCCCCCACCCCCCGGGGGACGGCCCCGGAACCCCGACCGCGGAATGCGGTCGCCACCGGGTCGGTTACACCTCCCTGGACGCCCGAGCAGGTCCCCCCCGACCGCCAGGCGATCCCCTGAACTTCCGGCCACGCCCCACCCCCTGAGGGCGTCCGCCACACCCCCGAATGCAGAGGAGCACGCGACCATGCGTACCGATCTGATCCGCAAGACCGCCCTGACCGCCGCCGGCCTCGCCTTCACCACCGGCGCCATCGCCGGCCCACTGACCACCGCCCACGCCGCCGACGCCCGAACCCCCACCACGGCGCAGACCGAACGCCGACCCGCCGGCGAGCGTGAACTGACGATGAACTACCAGCCCCAGCCCAACTTCTACTACTGCGGCCCCGCCGCCACCCGCAACGCCCTGTCCGTCCAAGGCAAGAACATCGACGTCGACGCCATGGCCAAGGAAATGCGCACCACCGAAAACGGCACCGACAGCATCAACGACATCACCCCCGTACTCAACAAGCAGACCGGCCGCAAAGCCTACGAAAGCACCGAAATCCGCACCACCAAGGCCGACGACAAGCAGACCAACGAACTCCGCACCGACATCGTCCGCACCATCGACGACGGCCGCGCCGTAGTCGCCAACATCGCCGGCACCGCCACCGACACCGACGGCACCACCCACGCCTTCGAAGGCGGCCACTACATCAGCGTCATCGGCTACCGCGACGCCGGCAAGACCGTCACCATCGGCGACTCCGCCAACCCGAACACCGCGTCCTACCGGATGAGCGTCGACAACCTCGCCGACTGGATCGCCACCCGCGGCTACACCTCCTGACCCGCTACTCGTCCTGACCTCGGACACCGATCGGGCCGCCCCCCCCCCGGGGGCGGCCCGATCGTCGTCGGTACGGCCGGCTCCCGCGCCCGGTTGCAGCTCAGCGGTCGGTGCCGGCCGCCACCGGTTCGGCCTCGTCGGTGGTCGTCGTCGACTCCAGGCGGCGGGCTCGGCGGCGCAGCCACCAGGTGCTGGCCACCCCGCCGAGTACGGCCAGGACCAGGCCGGCCCAGGAGATGTCCTTGAGCCAGTGCTCGGCCGCCCGGCCCAGGGTGTAGAGCAGGTAGGTGGTGCCGAAGGCCCAGACCAGGCCGCCGGCCGCGTTGGCCACCAGGAACCGCCGGTACGGCACGTGCAGCGCGCCGGCCAGCGGCCCGGCCAGGATGCGCAGCAGGGCGACGAACCGGCCGAAGAACACCGCCCAGACGCCGTGCCGGGCGAAGCTCTGCTCGGCTCGGGCGAGTTGTGCGGGGCCCAGGTGTTTCGGGAAGCGCCGGCCCAGCCGGGCCAGCAGCGGACGGCCGCCCCGGCGACCCACCGCATAGCCGACGGAGTCGCCGACGATCGCGCCGAACGCCGCGGCGGTGGCGACCCAGTGCGGCTCGACCACCCCGGTCGCGGCCAGCAGGGCGGAGCTGACCAGCACGATCTCGCCCGGCAACGGGACACCCATGCTCTCGACGCCGATCACCCCGGCGACGATCAGGTAGACCACCCCCGGGGGAAGTGCTACGAGCCAGTGCTGAACGTCGACCACTACGGCACCCCTTCCGACCCGACCTCGAACCCTACCCGCGCCGGGCGGGTAGGGCGGGCCCCCGGGAACACGGTGCGGTCAGCGGGGTTCGAGCAGGCCCCGGGCGGTCATGAAGCTGTGCAACGTCGCGGCGTCCTCGGCGGGCATCAGCCAGCGGGGGATCACCGTCGCCGGCATCCGGCCGACGTACACGATCCAGAAGTCGCCGGCCTCCCGCACCCGGGCCACCCCGTCCCAGGCGATGCCGCCGGACTCCGAGCCGCTGCGCATCATGATGTTGTCGTCGGTGATGTCGTAGCCGCCCTCGACCGCGTAGTCGTCGGAGCGGCGTCGGGCCCGCCAGCGCACCCAGGGCGCGTAGAGCATCGACAGCAGCCCGCCCACGAGCAGCACCAGCCACAGCGACGAGAGCCGGCCACCCCGGGAGACGAGCAGGCCGACCGCCCCGGCCGCCGCCAGCGCCACGCCGATGAGGGTGAACCGGCGCAGCCGGACGCTGCCGAGCGCGGCGGCCACCCGACCCGGGTAGGCGGGGTCGGCGGGGACGTCGAAACGGATGTGCACGCGGAAACGATAGTGCGGCGCGGCCGCGGTGGCTCAGTCGAGGCAGAACTCGTTGCCCTCGACGTCCTGCATCACCAGGCACGACTCGTCGTAGCCGCCGGCGGGCAGCAGGCGTACCCGGGTCGCGCCGAGGGCGACCAGCCGGGCGCACTCCGCCTCCAGCGCGGCCAACCGCTGCTCACCGACCAGGCCGGGGCCGATCCGCACGTCGAGGTGCAGCCGGTTCTTGACCACCTTGCCCTCGGGCACGCGCTGGAAGAACAGTCGCGGGCCCGCACCGGTGGGGTCGACGCAGGCGAACGCGGAGCCCTGCCGCTCGGGCGGCAGGGACCTGTCGAACGCGCCCCAGTCGGCGAACCCCGGCGGCGGTGGCGGGACGACGTAACCGAGCGCCTCGCACCAGAAGCGGGCGACCCGTTCGGGCTCCGCGCAGTCGAAGGTGACCTGGACCTGCTTGACCGACACCATCGGCACACCGTAGCGGCCGGGTCCGACACGGTGGCGCTCAGCGACCGGGGGCCGCCGGCCGGGTCGTCCGGTCGGGCAGCGGGGCGACGAACTCCAGCCGGTTGCCGTGCGGGTCGGCGGTGTGGAAGCGGCGCATCCCGGGCAGCTCGTCGTCGTCACCCCAGGTGACCGGGTGGCCGGCGCGGGCCAGCCGGTCGGCGAGGGCGTCGAGGTCGGGGCGCAGCAGCGCCGGGTGCGCCTTGCGGGCGGGCCGGAAGTCGTTCTCGACGCCGAGGTGCAGTTCGGCGTCGTACCCGGTGAACCAGCAGCCGCCACGGGCGGCGAGGGTCGGGGGTTTGGGTTTCTCGGTCAGGCCGAGGATGCCCACGTAGAAGGCCCGGGACGAGTCCTCGGCACCGGGCGGGCAGGCGAGCAGCACATGATGGATCATGGTGGCACCTCCTCGTCCCGAACCCTGGCACGAGGTTGCGTGAATAGCAAGACGGACGTACGGTTTTGTTGGAAGACGACGAATCGGCAGTAAGTGTTACCTAACCTGGGCGGCCCTCCGCCTGGTGCGACAGACTGCTCAGGACTACTCACGGTCGCTGGTGTGAAGGAGTACGACGTGGCGAGCCTCGACACCTTCGGTGCGAAGACCCAGCTACGCGTCGGAGACGCGAGCTACGAGATTTTCAGGATCGGCCAGGTGCCGGGGCACGACAGGCTGCCCTACAGCTTGAAGATCCTGCTGGAGAACCTGCTGCGGACCGAGGACGGCGCGAACATCACCGCCGACCACATCTCCCAGCTCGGCGCGTGGGACCCCACCGCCGACCCGAGCGTGGAGATCCAGTTCACCCCGGCGCGGGTGCTGATGCAGGACTTCACCGGCGTGCCCTGCGTGGTCGACCTGGCCACCATGCGTGAGGCCGTCCGCGAGCTGGGCGGCGACGCCACCAAGGTCAACCCGCTGGCCCCGGCCGAGCTGGTCATCGACCACTCGGTCATCGCCGACCTGTTCGGCCGCGAGGACGCCTTCGCCCGCAACGTCGAGCTGGAGTACGAGCGCAACAGGGAGCGCTACCAGTTCCTGCGCTGGGGCCAGAGCGCGTTCAACGAGTTCAAGGTCGTCCCCCCGGGCACCGGCATCGTGCACCAGGTCAACATCGAGTACCTGGCCCGCACGATCATGGCGCGCGCAGAGGCGTCTGGAGTCATGCAGGCGTACCCGGACACCGTGGTCGGCACCGACTCGCACACCACCATGGTCAACGGCCTGGGCGTGCTGGGCTGGGGCGTCGGCGGCATCGAGGCCGAGGCCGCGATGCTCGGCCAGCCGGTCAGCATGCTGATCCCCCGGGTCGTCGGCTTCAAACTGCACGGCGAGATGCCGGCCGGCACCACCGCCACCGACCTGGTGCTCACCATCACCGAGATGCTGCGCAAGCACGGCGTCGTCGGCAAGTTCGTCGAGTTCTACGGCCCCGGCGTCAGCGCCGTGCCGCTGGCCAACCGGGCCACCATCGGCAACATGTCCCCCGAGTACGGCTCCACCGTCGCGATCTTCCCGATCGACGCCGAGACCGTCCGCTACCTGGAACTGACCGGCCGCGACGCCTCCCAGGTGGCGCTCGTCGAGGCGTACGCCAAGGAGCAGGGTCTCTGGCACGACCCGGACCACGAGCCGGAGTACTCCGAGCGCCTGGAGCTGGACCTGGGCACGATCGAGCCGTCCCTGGCCGGGCCCAAGCGCCCGCAGGACCGGGTGCCGCTCGGGGTCGCCAAGACGCTGTTCCGCTCGGCGCTGACCGACTACGTCGCCGACGACTCCGCCGGTGAGCGCGACCTCAAGCCCGGCGTCGCCCGCGAGCAGCTCCCCCGGGGCGCGAACGGCCCGGCCGACGAGGCCAGCGCCGAGTCGTTCCCGGCCAGCGACCCGCCCGCCAACGACTTCAGCGACCCCGCCGACGAGCCGCGCGACCTGGAGACCGCCGCCGTCGGCGCCGGGGGCCGGGCCAGCAACCCGGTCCGGGTCACCGGCAGCGACGGGGTGGAGTACGAGCTGGACCACGGCGCGGTGGTCATCGCCGCGATCACCTCCTGCACCAACACGTCCAACCCGCAGGTGATGATCGGTGCCGCCCTGCTGGCCCGCAACGCCGTCGACAAGGGCCTGAGCCGCAAGCCGTGGGTCAAGACCACCCTGGCACCCGGCTCCAAGGTCGTCATGGACTACTACGAGCGGGCCGGCCTCACGCCCTACCTGGACAAGCTCGGCTTCAACCTGGTCGGCTACGGCTGCACCACCTGCATCGGCAACTCCGGCCCGCTGCCGGAGGAGGTCTCCGCCGCCGTCAACGAGGGCGACCTGGCCGTCGTGTCGGTGCTGTCGGGCAACCGGAACTTCGAGGGCCGGATCAACCCGGACGTCAAGATGAACTACCTGGCGTCCCCGCCGCTGGTGGTGGCGTACGCGCTGGCCGGCACGATGGACATCGACCTGGCCAACGAGCCGCTCGGCGAGGACACCGAGGGCAACCCGGTCTACCTGCGCGACATCTGGCCCAACAGCGCCGAGATCCAGGACGTCATCGCCCAGGCGATCGGCGCGACCGGGTTCAGCGCCGCCTACGCCGACGTGTTCGCCGGTGACGAGCGGTGGCAGTCGCTGCCCACCCCGACCGGCGACACGTTCGCCTGGGCCGACGACTCCACCTACGTCCGTAAGCCCCCGTACTTCGAGGGGATGCAGCAGGAGCCGAGCCCGGTCGTCGACATCGCCGACGCCCGGGTGCTGGCCAAGCTGGGTGACTCGGTGACCACCGACCACATCTCCCCGGCCGGCGCGATCAAGGCCGACTCCCCCGCCGGCAGCTACCTCGCCGAGCACGGCGTGCCGCGCCACGAGTTCAACTCGTACGGCTCCCGCCGGGGCAACCACGAGGTGATGATCCGGGGCACCTTCGCCAACATCCGGCTGCGTAACCAGCTGGTCCCCGGTGTGGAGGGCGGCTTCACCGTCAACCACCTGACCGGTGAGCAGACCTCCATCTACGACGCCTCCACCGCCTACCAGGCCGCCGGCGTCCCGCTGGTTATCCTGGCCGGCAAGGAGTACGGCTCCGGTTCGTCCCGGGACTGGGCAGCCAAGGGCACCATGCTGCTCGGCGTCCGGGCGGTCATCGCCGAGTCCTACGAGCGCATCCACCGGTCCAACCTGATCGGCATGGGCGTGCTGCCGTTGCAGTTCCCGGTGGACACCACCGCCGAGTCGCTCGGTCTCACCGGCACGGAGACCTTCTCCATCACCGGCGTCACCGCGCTCAACGAGGGCGACACCCCGCGTACGGTGCGGGTCAGCACCGACACCGGCGTGGAGTTCGACGCGGTGGTCCGGATCGACACCCCCGGCGAGGCGGACTACTACCGCCACGGGGGCATCCTCCAGTACGTGCTGCGCCGCATGATCGCCAGCTGACGTCGGCGTACGAAACGGGCCCTCTCCAGCGTGGAGGGGGCCCGTTCCCGTCGACGGGTGGCGGCGGGTCGCGACCGTCGTCAGCGGCCGCCGACCGCGCGCCGCCGGGAGTTCCGGGTCTTCATGGCGTGCTCCAGCAGGGTGATCAGCACGTTGCGGCTGGACTCCCGCTGCCGGGCGTCGCAGAGCAGCAGCGGCACCTCCGGGTCCAGGTCCAACGCCGTACGCACCTCGTCGAGGCCGAACCGCCGGGCCCCCTCGAAACAGTTCACCGCCACCACGAACGGGGTGCCCCGCCCCTCGAAGTAGTCGATCGAGGGGAAGCAGTCGGCCAACCGGCGGGTGTCGGCCAGCACCACCGCGCCGAGCGCACCCACCGCCAACTCGTCCCACAGGAACCAGAAGCGGTCCTGACCGGGGGTGCCGAACACGTAGAGCACCAGGTCGTCGCTGATGGTGATCCGGCCGAAGTCCATCGCCACCGTGGTGGTGCTCTTACGTTCCACCCCGGACAGGTCGTCGACCCCGATGCCGGTCTCGGTCAGCACCTCCTCGGTACGCAGCGGACGGCTCTCACTCACCGCACCGACCAGTGTCGTCTTGCCGGCCCCGAACCCACCCGCCACCAGAACCTTGAGCGCGGTGGGCAGCACCCGTGCCCCCGCCGGACGTTCAGAGCGCCCGTAGTCCATTGATCACCGCCTCGTAGATGCTCTCGTCGTTGACACCGGCCGGCTCCCGGGGTTCCTGTACCCGGACCAGGTCCCGTGCCACCAGGTCACCGAGGAGCACCCGTACGGTGCCCACCGGCAGGTCCAGTCGGGCCGCGACCTCGGCCACCGACTGCATGCGCTGGGTCAGCGCCACTATCGCCACGTGTTCGGGCCCCAGCCCGGCCTCCTCGACCGCGTTCGTCCGGGTCGCCGTGACCAGCGAGATCAGGTCGAACGAGCCGGCCACCGGGCGGGCCCTGCCCCGGGTGACCGCGTACGGGCGGACCACCGGGCCCGCGTGGTCGTCGACCCACTGCTCGTCCGCGGGGTCGCCGTCGGCGGCCATCGCGGTCAGCTCCCACCGGACGACTGGTCGACACCCCGGGCCGGGGACGCCACGTACTTACCCACCCGGGCGACCAGCATCGCCATCTCGTACGCGATCAGGCCGACGTCGGCGTCGGTGCCGGCGAGCACCGCCAGGCACGCGTTCGGCCCGGCCGCGGTGACGAACAGGAACGAGGACTCCATCTCGATGATGGTCTGCTGGACCTGCCCGCCGCCGAACCGTTTGCCGGCGCCCCGGGCCAGGCTCTGGATGCCGGCGGCCATCGCGGCGAGGTGTTCCCCGTCGTCGCGGCCCATCCCCTCGGACGCGGCCATCAGCAGGCCGTCGGTGGAGAGCGCGACGGCGTGCTCGGCCTGCTTCACCCGGCCGACCAGATCGTCCAGCAACCACGTCAGGTCGGCACCGGATGCCGTCGTCTGCCCCACTCGTCGTCCTCTTCCCCGGCGGTTCCGCCGTGCTCGGTTGCCGTGACCCCGTGGACGTCGCGTCCGTCGCGACGCCGTCAGGTGGCCGGGCGGTCTGCGTCGTCCGACCGGTCACCGCTGCGGGTGCCCTCCGACAGCCGGGCCGCGTCGGTCCGGCCGCGTCGGGTGCCCGACTGGTAGGCGCTCATCATCTGGCGCACCTGCTCGGGTGCGCGCCGGACCGCAGCACCGGCCCCGGTCTCCCCACCGGTCGGGGGGTCCCGCAGCTCGGGCGCCAGGTTCGCCTGTCGTACCCGCACCGGCAGGCCCGCGTCGGTCACCGGCCCCTCCACAGTAGGCGACGGCGGGTCGGCGTCGGCGTCCGCCGTCCGTGCGTCCCCGGTCACCGCGACGGTCGGGGTGGACGGTCGGGCGACGGTCACCGGCAGACCGGTCGGGACGGTCGGCGCGTGCAGCGCGTCCTGCGCCGGGCGTCGCTTACGGGACCGGGCCGGCAGGCCCGCCGGGGTCACCGCGTCCGACGGCGGGACGGCCCTCGGGCTCACCGGGGGCCCCGCGTCGGCCGCCGGTGTGGCCTCGGCGGTGGCCGGGCGTCGGGCGACCACCGGAAGCGCGCCGGACGGGCTCGGGTCCCCCGGCACGACCAGCTCCGCCGGGATCAGCACCACGGCGGTGGTCCCCCCGTAGGCGGACTCCTTGAGCTGCACCTTCACCCCGTGCCGCTCGGTCAGCCGGCTCACCACGTACAGCCCGAGGCGGGCGGCGTCGGCCAGGTTCAACTCGGACCGGTCCACGATGCGGCGGTTGGCGGCGAGCAGTTCCTCACCGGTCAGACCCAGACCACGATCCTCGATCTCGATGGCGAACCCGGCGGTCACCAGGTGACCCTGCACCTCGACGGTGGTGTTCGGCGGGGAGAAGGACAGGCCGTTCTCGATCAGCTCGGCGAGCAGGTGGATCACGTCACCGACCGCCCGGCCGGCGAGCGCGACCGGGCCGAGCGGCAGCACGTCCACCCGGGTGTAGTCCTCGACCTCGGCGACCGCGCCGCGCACCACGTCCACCATCGGCACGTTGCGTCGCCACGCCCGACCCGGGGTGGCGCCGGAGAGCACGATGAGGTTCTCCGCGTTGCGCCGCATCCGGGTGGCCAGGTGGTCGACCCGGAACAGGTCCTCCAGTTCCCCGGCGTCGTGTTCGCGCCGTTCCATCGCGTCGAGCAGGGTGAGCTGGCGGTGCACCAGCGCCTGGGTCCGCCGGGCCAGGCTGAGGAACACCCCCCGGACGTTGCGGCGCAGCTCGGCCTGCTCGACCGCCGTGCGGATGGCGGTCTCCTGGACGGCGTTGAAGGCTCGGCCCAGCTGACCGATCTCGTCGTCGCCGAAGTCCAGCGGCGGGGCCTCGCGGGCCACGTCGACGTCCTCGCCGTGGCCGAGGCGGTCCACCACTCCGGGCAGCTGTTCGTGGGCCAGCCGCAGCGCGGCGTCGCGCAGCCGGGCCAGCTGCCGGACCAGGTGCCGGGCGGTGCTGATCGACACCACGATCGAGGCGATCACGGCGATCAGGCCGAGGCCGGCGGCGAGCACCAGCCGGACGATGACGCCCACCGCGACCGGGGTGGCCCGGTCGATGAGCGCGTCGCCGACGCTCACCCCGAAGTCCACCTGCGCCTGCATCGCCGGCCCGACGGTCGACTGCCACTCCTGCTCGGTCAGCGGCAGGGTGGTGCCCGACCGGGCCTGCTGGATCACCCGGTCCTCCAGCAGCCGGAACCGGGCCACCGCGTCCGAGCCGGCGAGCTGGTCGTAGCGGACCCGGTCGGCCGGGGACAGCTCGGCGACCGCCTCCGCCGTCTGGTAGCGCTGGGCGCCGACCAGTTGGGTGAAGCGGGCGTACTCGTCGCCGGTCATCCGGCCGGCCGCGAGCACGCCGGTGATCAGGGCATCCTGTTGGGAGATCAGCTCCCGCACCTGGTAGAGGTCGACCAGGGTCTCGCTCTCCGCGGCGATCCGCGTGTCGTCGAGCTGCCCCAGCGAGCCGTACATCCGCAGCACCCCGGCGAGGACCCCGGTGTACGCGGCGGACGCCTCGGCCCGGGTCATCCCGGCGTCGCGCACCGACTCCCGGATGCCGGTCAGGCCACTCAGGCCGGTCAGCACCTCGTCGACCCGGCGGCGGGTGTCCTCGCCGGTGGCCAGCTCGGCCTGCCAACTGCCCACCGAGGTGCCGAACTCGTCCGCCACCTGGTCGGTGCGCTGCCACTGGGTGCTCAACGCGTCGAGTTGCCGCTGGGCCCGTTCACCCAGGTAGGCGTTGGCGAGCCGCCGCTCCTCCTGGAGCGCGGTGAGCAGCGACTCCCCGGGGTCGGCCACCCGGCTGTTGAGGGTCTGCACCCAGAGCAGGTTGAAGCCGTCACCGACGGTCACCCACGCGGCGAAGGACCAGAGCGCGACGAGGGAGGTGAGCAGGGCCACGATCTTGGTACGCAGACGCGTGCTGCCGGAACCCATCACACCGCCCCCGGGCCGGACCGTGGCCACCGGACGCCCGACGCGTCACGGCACACCTGAACCCGGCGCACGCTAGCAGTCGGCACCACCATCGCTCAAGCCATGCTGATCATGGAGGCGGGGCCGGTGCCGCAGGTCCTGGGGCGATGGTGACCACCGTGGATGGTGCCGGCACCCCCTGAGGCAGCCGACCCGGCGACCACCCGGCGCGGGCCACGGCCGGTCTGGCCGCCGACGGACCGGCCGGCCCCGAACACGGGCGCGGGCGACCCTGCTGTGCCAGGCTCAGGGGCATGGACGACAAGACCATCCTGCATCGGATCTCGGAACTGGTCGACGAGGAGCACCGGCTCCGCTCGGCCGCCCAGGACCACGAATCCGGCACCGACGACGAGGCCAAGGAACACCTGCGCGCGCTGGAGGAGTCGCTGGACCAGTGCTGGGACCTGCTGCGCCGCCGCCGGGCGGCCCGGGAGGCCCACGGCGACCCGGAGGCCCAGGGGGCTCGACCGGTGTCGGAGGTCGAGCGTTACCTCCAGTGACGCCCCGACGTCCCGGACGGCCGGTTGCCGTCCGGGACGTCACCCGTTCAGCGCACCCCCGCCTCGCGCAGCAGCAGCTCGGTGAGGGCGGCCGGGTCGGTGTCGGCGGCGGGCAGCCCCCGGGCGGTGAACCAGGTCGCCACCACCCGCACGTCGCGGGCCAGGAACTCCGGTCCCTGCGGGTTGGCCACCACGTCGACCACCTGCGGCAGGTCGATCATGACGAGCCGCCCGGCGTGCACCAGCAGGTTGTACGGCGACAGGTCGCCGTGGGCGTAGCCGGCCCGGGCCAGCACCACCAGGGCGTCCACCAGTTGCTCCCAGAGGGAGCGCAGCGGGGCCGGGTCGGGGCGTACCTGGGCCAGCCGGGGTGCGGCGGTCCCCTCGTCGGGGTCGCCGACGAACTCCAGCATCAGCTCGGTGCCGAGCAGCTGCACCGGGTACGGCACGGCGATCCGCCCGGATTCCGCACCGATCTCCCAGAGCCGGGACAGCGCGGCGAACTCGGCCGCCGCCCACTGCCCGGCGATCATCTGCCGGCCGAACGCCGTCCGGCCGGCCATCGCCCGGTTCTCCCGGGACCGGCGCACCCGGCGTCCCTCCAGGTAGCCGGCGTCGCGGTGGAAGAGCCGGTGCTGGGCGTCGCGGTACCGCTTGACGGCCAGCAGGCAGGACCGGTCGGTGTCGGGCACCGCCCGGCGGACGAGGTGCACGTCCGCCTCCTTGCCGGTCTTGAGCACACCGAGTTCGGTGTCCCGGGCGGCCAGCTCGGTGACGAGCCACGGCGGGTGCGGTTCCGGACCGTGCACGGCCTCGTCCCAGGACGACCAGTGGTCCTCGGGCTCGGGCTCGGGCTCGTCCTCGGGTGCGGTGCCGGCCGGCTGCCGGCCGTACGTCAGGAAGGGTGTCTCGTCGTCGTCGAAGCGGCTTCTGCCGCGGCCACGGCGCTGCGGCGCCGGGAGGTCGTGTTCGCGCACGGTGCTGGTGATCCCTTGGTCGAGGCTGGTGAGGGCAGGTGGTACGACCCTGCAAAGACGGCCATGACCGACCTCCTCTCCTCGACCGGGCCCCGCCCGGCTGCGCGCTCCCGCGCGGCCCCATGCTGACCGATACCCCGCCCGGCGCACAACCGGATTACCCCCCGGCGAGCACCACCGAGACCGCCGCGATCAACGAGTCGACGGTACGGGTGGGGGCGAACCGCCCGTCGGTCCAGCTGCGCCCCCGGTGCAGCCAGACGCTGGGCAGGCCGACCGCGGCGGCCCCGCCGATGTCCGCCTCCGGGCTGTCGCCCACCACCCACGCGCCACGCAGCGGCAACCGGGCCCGTTGGGCGGCCAGCGCGAAGATCCGGGGGTTGGGCTTGCTCACCCCGGCTTCCTCGGAGATCACCCAGTCGGCGACGTAGCGGTCGAGGCCGGTCTGCCTGATCTTGGCGTCTTCCAGCCGGACCGAGCCGTTGGTGACCACCACCGGCAGCCACCCGGCGTCGTCGGCGATCCGCAGCGCGCAGGCGACCAGCGGGTCCAGCCGGGTGTAGCCGACCACCCCGTCGTGCAGCTCCTCGACCAGGTCGATGGAGGGGATGCGCAGCGCGTAGCGGTCCCGGATGGCGTCGGCGATGTCCCACCGGTCGGTGAGGCCGTCGGCGTCGATGGACAGCAGCCAGTCGATGTCAGTGGCCGGGGCGCCGATCTCGGCCAGGAAACCCTCGGCCCAGGCGCGGAACGGCCCGGCCCGGTCGAGCAGGGTGTTGTCCAGGTCGAGCAGGAGCAACGGCACTGAGGCACCTTACGGGAGGAAGGACCGCCGCCGACAGGGTCGAACCGCCCGCCGGCGACCGTCGGGCTGCCGGGGCCGGATGGGGGCGGTGGGCGGGTAGGGGGAGGTGACCGGGGCTGTCGGCACCGGCCGATCCTAACCGGACGGGCGTTCGGCAGGACGAGGTGACGACCCGATAGCAAGCCGTACGTACGGTTTGCCTTGCGGAGGGTCACCTGCGACGATCGACCCGTGCCCAGAGTAAGTCAGGACCAGCTCGACGCGCGCCGGCAGGAGATCCTGGGCGCGGCCCGGGCCTGTTTCGCCCGGCACGGCTACGAGGGTGCCACCGTGCGCCGGCTGGAGGAGGCGACCGGCTTGTCCCGGGGCGCGATCTTCCACCACTTCCGCGACAAGGACTCACTCTTCCTCGCCGTCGCCGAGGACGACGCCGCCGTGATGGTCTCCACGGTGGCCCGCCACGGCCTCGTCCAGGTGATGCGGGACCTGCTCGCCCGCGCGGTCTCCCCCGACACCACCGGCTGGCTGGGCAGCCAACTGGAGGTGTCCCGGCGGCTGCGGACCGACCCGGCCTTCGCGCGCCGGTGGGCGGAACGCTCCGCCGCCATCGCCGAGGCGACCCGGGACCGGCTCGCCCGGCAACGCGACGCCGGGGTGCTCCGCGAGGACATCGACATCGACGTGCTGGCCCAGTTCCTGGAGCTGGCGTACGACGGGCTGGTGCTGCACCTGGCGATGGGCCGGCCCGCCGGTGACCTGGGGCCGGTGCTCGACCTGGTCGAGGAGGCCGTCCGCCGGCACTGACCCACCCGGGCCGGCAGCCCGGATCTCGGCTCGGTAACTCGCCCACCGCCCCGGTGCCGGCGTGGCGGGGCTGCTCCACAATGAGGCCGCGACCCCCTCGCGCGACAGGAGCAGCTCATGAACACGCTTGCCGCACAGGGCGACACCTGGGGCATCCCCGGGCCGCTCTTCCTGAAGCTCTACCTGCTGGTGGCCGTCGTCGCCGTGGTCGGCACGCTGCTGCACCGCCGCCGCACGACCGCCGGCCCCGACACGGTCACCACGGACCAGCTCGGACCCCAGCAGGTGGCCTACCTCAACGGTGGCGACCAGCTCGCCATCTGGGCGGCGCTGGGTGGGCTGCGCGGCGCCGGCGCGATCGACGTCACATCGAACGGCCGGTTGGTCGCCGCCGGGTCGACGCCCAGCGGGCTCACTCCGCTCGACCACGCGATCCGGCACGCCGCCCGCCAGTCGGTCGCCACCCGCGAGCTGCGCCGCAACGCCGGGGTGACCCGCGCCCTGGAGGAGCTGCGGCAGGGGTTGGAGCAGCGCGGCCTGCTGATCGACGCCGACGGGGTACGGGCCCTGCGGCGCGGACGGAACCTGCTGCTGGTGCTCCTGGCCCTGGGTGTGGTGCGGCTGGTCGCCGGCCTGTTCAACGGCCGGCCGGTCGGCTGGCTACTGCTCGCCCTGGCCGGACTCGCAGTGGCGTTCGCCCTGGTGGCCCGTACGCCCCGGCGGACCAGGACGGCGAACGTGATGATGAGTCGCCTGCGCAGCAGCAACCACCACCTCGCCCCCGACGCCGCCCCGGCCTACGCGACCTACGGTCCGGCCGGCGCAGCGATGGGGGTGGCCCTGTTCGGCACCGTCTCCCTCTACGCGCTCGACCCCGGCTTCGCCGCGCAGGCGGAGATCCAGCGGCAGGCGTTGAACGCCAGCAGCGGCAGCGGCTACACCGGTTCCACGGGTGTCACGTGCGGCGGCAGCACCTCGTCGGGCGACAGCGGCTCGTCGGGCGACAGCGGCTCGTCGGGCGGTGGCGGCAGCTCCTGCGGCGGCGGAGGAGGATGCGGCGGCGGTGGCGGGTGCGGCGGATGACCGGGCCGCAGGGGGTGGGCATCGGCTGGCGGTCGGAGATCGCCGGCTTCGTCGCCGAGCTGCCCGGGCTGCGCTTCGTCGAGGTGGTAGCGGAGTCGCTCAGCCCGGGCAACCCCCTGCCGGCCGGGCTGGCCGGGCTGCGGGAGCGCGGCGTGACCGTCGTACCGCACGGGGTGCGGCTCTCCCTCGGCGGCGCGGACCCGGTCGACCCGGCCCGGGTGACGCACCTGGCCCGGGTGGCCGAGCTGGTCGACGCGCCACTGGTCAGCGAGCACATCGCGTTCGTCCGGGCCGGCGGCCTGGAGGCCGGGCACCTGTTGCCGTTGCCGCGCACCCGGGAGGCGGTGGCGGCGGTGGTGGCGAACGTCCGCCGGGCCCGGGCGGAGCTGCCGGTGCCCTTGGCGTTGGAGCCGATCGCCGCGCTGTTCGACTGGCCCGACGACGAGCTGGACGAGGCGGACTTCCTCACCGAGATCCTCGACGCCACCGACGCGGAGCTGCTGCTCGACGTGGCAAACGTGTACGCCAACGCCCGCAACCGGGGCGAGGACCCGCAGGCCCTGCTGGACCGGCTGCCGCTGGACCGGATCGCCTACGTACACGTGGCCGGTGGGGCCGAGCACGGCGGGCTCTACCACGACACGCACACCGATCCGGTGCCCACCGAGGTGTTGGAGCTGGTCGGCGCGCTCTGTGCCGGCCGCCGACCGCCGGCCCTGCTGCTCGAACGCGACGGCCACTACCCACCCGCCGACGTGCTGCGGGCCGAGCTGGACGCCCTCGCCACCGCTGCCGGCCACCCGGTCGTCACATGAGCCCGACGCACCCCGTCGAGTCGGCCCCGCCGCCCGGTGCCACCGGACCGGTGGGGCTGGCCGCCCGACAGGCCGCGCTGGTCGCCGCCCTGGTCGCGGGGGCCCCGCTGCCCGCAGGCTTCGCCACCGACCGGGTCGACGCCGCCCGGCGGGCGCTGCTGCGCAAGCGGGCCGGCGAGGTCGCCCGCCACTGGCCGCTGCTCGCCGCCGGCCTCGGGGACACCTGGCCGGCCACCTTCGCCGACTGGGCGTCCGGCCGACCCACCGTCGGGTCGCTGCGCGACGGTTGGGACCTCGCACGTGGGCTGCGCGACCGGGACGCCCTCCCCCGCTCGGCGCGCAGGAGCTGGCCGCCCGCGAGGCCACCCACCGCTACGACGGGCGGCACCCGCCCCGCCGCCGCCGGTTGCCGGCCCTGGCCCGCAGCGGCGACGCCGTCGCCCTCCAGATCGCCGGCCGGGTACGCCTGCTCCGACCGGCCCGCCGCTGACCACCGGCTCGCCTCCCCGGCCCGCCGCGCCACCCACCGCCGGATGCGGCAGGATCGGTGGCATGGATCTCGGACTCACCGATCGGGTGTACGTGTTGACCGGCGCTTCCCGGGGGCTCGGCTTCGCGACCGCGCAGTGCCTGGTCGCGGACGGAGCACGGGTGGTCCTGTCGGCCCGCACGCCGGAGCGGATCGCCGGGGCGGTCGACCGGCTCGGTGGGCCGGACCACGCGATCGGTCTCGTCGCCGACCTGGCCGACCCGAGCCTGCCCGAGCGGCTGGTGATCGCCGCCGGAGAACACTTCGGCCGCCTCGACGGGGCGCTCGTCTCGGTCGGTGGGCCGCCGCCGGGCACCGCCGCGCAGGTCAGCGACGCACAGTGGCGGGAGTCCTTCGAGACGGTCTTCCTGGGCACCGTCCGGACGGCCCGGACGGTGGCCGCCGCGCTCACCGATGGTGGCGCGATCGGTATGGTCCTGTCCACCTCGGCCCGGACGCCGATCACCGGCCTCGGCATCTCCAACGGCCTGCGGCCCGGCCTGGCCGGCGTGGCCAAGGACCTGTCCGACGAGTACGGCCCACGCGGGGTACGGGTGCTGGGCCTGCTGCCCGGGCGCTTCCTGACCGACCGCAACCGGGAGCTGCTCGGCGACGACGCGGCGGCCCGTGCCGCTGCGGAGGCCGGCATCCCGCTGCGCCGCATCGGCGATCCGGCCGAGTTCGGGCGGGTGGCGGCCTTCCTGCTCTCCCCCGCCGCCGGCTATGTCACCGGGGTCAGCGTGCCCGTCGACGGCGGCGCGCTGCGCAGCCTGTGACCCCGCGACGCCGTTCGACCAGCCCCGCCGCCGCCCCCGAACCAGCCCCGGCCGCCGAACCGGGCCGCACCGCCCCCGAACTGCCTCCCGCCGTCGCGACCCCCGAACCGGCCCGTCGTCGGGGTGCCGGCGGGCGGCCCTCCCCGGCCCCTGCCGAGCGCCCGTCCACGACCGTCGACGCGATGTCCGACCCGGTCGGGCCCTCCGCCGGCCTGACCCGGCCGGGCGCGTCGCAGGTACGGCGACCGGACCAGCCAGGCACGCCGGAGGTACGGCGACCGGACCGGCCGGGCGCGTCGCAGGTACGGCGACCGGACCAGCCAGGCACGCCGGAGGTACGGCGGCAGGACCGGCCGGGCACGCCGGAGGTACGGCGACCGGACCGGGCGGAGCTGGCAGCGGCGGCGGACCGCACCATCCCGGACGTGATCGGCCCCGGGCTGACGGTGCTCTTCGTCGGGATCAACCCGGGCCTGTGGTCGGCGGCCACCGGGTGGCACTTCGCCCGGCCGGGCAACCGGTTCTGGCCGGCCCTGCACCGGGGCGGCTTCACCCCGCGCCAACTGCACCCCAGTGAGCAGGACACCCTGCCCGGGTACGGCCTGGGCATCACCAACATGGTGGCGCGGGCCAGCGCCCGGGCGGACGAACTGACTCCGGCGGAGCTGGTGGCGGGCGCGCGGACGCTGACCGACAAGGTGGCCCGGTACCGGCCGACCTGGGTCGCCGTGGTCGGGGTGACCGCCTACCGGATCGGGTTCGCCCGGCCGAAGGCCGGTTTCGGCCCGCAGCCGCAACCGCTGGCCGGCGCGCGGCTCTGGGTGCTGCCCAACCCCAGCGGCCTGAACGCCCACTTCACCCCGCAGACCCTGGGGGCCGCCTTCGGCGAGCTGCGCGCCGTCATCGCCGGCCACCCGCCGGCTGACCGGTCGGCGTGACCACCCTGGCGAGATGGACCCTTCCCGTACCGCATGAACACCGCCGCGAACCACCGGGACGTCTGGCGGGGAACGGCCAGCAGTCCACTCCGCGTGCCGGCTCACGCTGTCCGTGGGGTGGCGCGTTCACGATGTGTCGGGTAAAGGGTGACATTGAGGCGATAAATTGCGCAGCCGACTCATCACCCTATTGACGAAGATTTATTTCGAACGTGCTTTCGACTTCACCTTGGTCTAACATTGGGTCCGCAATCGGTCACACGTCTTTAACGCAATTCTCCAGCAGATCAGGAGCAGTTATGCCTCAAGTCCGTTCTTCCCGCTTCATCCGCCTGCTCGCCGCAGGCGCCGCCGGGGCGGCCGCGGTGGCCATGTTCCCCGCGGTCAGCGCCCAGGCGGGCACGTCATCGATCAACGTCTCGGTCAAGGGTGGCTACAACAACACCCATTCCCTCGGCACCGCCACCGGGACCGTCACCGGGACGACAGGCAGCACCCAGGCAAGCTACTCGGTGACACTGTGCGGGCAGAGCACCTACCCGAGCGCCAGCGTCACCATCCAGGGCGGAACCGCCACGGCCACCCACACCGTCTACTACCAGAACTGCGAGACCTTCACCGGCGATCTCGTCTCCAGTTACGGATTCACCAACGTCCAGGTCAGTGTGTCCGGTTCCACCTTCTACCCGGGCAGCCAGTACACCACGTACACGAAGACCAAAACGGTGTACTTCTGAGTTACCGTCGCACCTGATGACGGAACAGGCACCGAATTGACGATCGCCGCCTCGGGCAGCCGCCGCGCCGGCAGCCTGTGAGTCGTGCCGACGGCCGGTGGGACGTGTCGTCGGCACCCGGCGTGGGGAGCGCCGTCGGAATGCGAGACCAGGCCAGGGCCCGCTCCCCCTGGCCTGACCTCGTTTCACTGGCGGCAGCACGCAGCCGAGGTGTGCCCCGACCCCGGTCCGCAGAACACCAGCCGGGTCACCACGCTGGTCGCTTTCGGGACGGGGTCCCGTCAGTTGGCCACGGCCGGGGGCAGCGCCTCCTGCGCGACGTAGGTGCCCATCGGCACGGTGGTGATGATCGGCTCAGGCTGGTCCGCCTCGGCGTACGGGGCAGGCGAGTCGACGACGGCGAACTGGGTGCGGTACAGCTCGGCGTAGAGCCCACCGACCGCGACCAGTTCCTCGTGGCGGCCCCGCTCCACGATCCGGCCGCCGTCGAGGACCAGGATCTGGTCGGCGTCACGGACGGTGGAGAGCCGGTGCGCGATCACCAGCGCGGTACGCCCAGCCAACGCCACGGACAGGGCCCGCTGCACCGCCGCCTCACTCTCCGAGTCGAGATGGGCGGTGGCCTCGTCCAGGATCACGATCGACGGGGCCTTGAGCAGGAGCCGGGCGATGGCGATGCGTTGCTTCTCGCCGCCGGAGAAGCGGTAGCCGCGCTCGCCGACGGTCGTCTCCAGCCCGTCGGGCAGGGCCCGGACCAGGTCGGCCACCTGCGCACCGGCCAGCGCCGCCCAGATCTCGTCGTCCGTGGCGTCCGGCTTGGCGTACCGCAGGTTCTCGGCGATCGTCTCGTGGAACAGGTGGGAGTCCTGGGTGACCACACCGATCTCGTCGCGCAGCGAGGCGAGGGTGGCGTCCCGGACGTCGACCCCGCCGACCCGCACCGCGCCGTCGGTGACGTCGTAGATCCGTGAGATCAGCATGGACAGCGTGGACTTGCCGGCCCCGGACGGCCCGACCAACGCCACCATCTGCCCCGGCTCGACGCGGAACGAGACGCCCTTGAGTACCGGCTCGTTGGCCGTCCGGTCGAGGGTGGCGACCTCCTCCAGCGAAGCCAGCGAGACGTCGGCGGCAGCCGGGTAGCGGAACCGGACATCGCGGAACTCGACCCGGCCGGCGCCCCGGGGGACCGGCACCGCGTCGGGCTTCTCCTCGATGCCGGGGCGCAGGTCGAGCACCTCGAAGACCCGGTCGAAGGAGACCAGGGCGCTCATCACGTCGACCCGGACGTTGGACAGCGCGGTCAACGGACCGTAGAGGCGGGTGAGCAGCAGGGCGAGGGTGACCACGGTGCCCGCGCTGACCGCCCCGGTGACCGCCAGCCAGCCGCCGAGCCCGTAGGTGAGCGCCTGGGCCAGCGACGCGACCAGCAGCATCGCCACGAAGAAGGTGCGTGAGTACATCGCCGACTGGATGCCGATGTCGCGGACCCGTTCGGCCCGCGCGGCGAATCGGCCCGCCTCCACCTCAGGCGTGCCGAACAGCTTGACCAGCAGCGCGCCCGCCACCCCGAACCGCTCGGTCATGGTGGCGTTCATCTTGGCGTCGAGGTCGTACGACTCCCGGGTGATCTCGGCCAACCGCCGGCCGACCCGCCGCGCCGGCACCACGAAGATCGGCAACAGGACCAGCGACAGCAGGGTGATCTGCCAGGAGAGGGTGAACATCACCCCGGCGGTGAGCACCAACTGGATGACGTTGCTGACCACCCCCGACAGGGTGGAGGTGAACGCCCGTTGGGCGCCCATCACGTCGTTGTTGAGCCGGCTGACCAACGCACCGGTCTGGGTCCGGGTGAAGAACTGCAACGGCATCCGCTGCACGTGGTCGTAGACCCGGGTGCGCAGGTCGAGGATGATGCCCTCGCCGATACGCGCCGAATACCACCGCTGGACCAGGGAGAACAGCGCGTCGGCGACGGCCAGCGCGCCGATGATCAGGGCGAGCCGGACGACGACCGCACCCGCCTCGGGGCCACCCCCGCTGATCGCGTTGATCACGTGGCCGGCCAGCACCGGGGTGGCCACCCCGATCACGGCGGCGATGACCACGGTCACCAGGAAGACGACGATGTCCCGCCGGTAGGGGTGGGCGAACGCCATGATCCTTCTCGCGGTGCCCCGGGTTAGCCGGTGCGTGGAGACGTCGTCACCGTGCCGGATCGACCGGAGCATGCTCCAGCCGGCCATGTTGCCGCCCGCCATCGGGTTCATGGGTCACCTCCGCGTCGTGGGCAGCGCGCACCGTCGGGTCGATTCTCCCGACGCCTACGACAACCTCGGCGGCAACCCGGGTCTTCCCGGGCAGTCCCTGCTGTTCGCTCCGGGCAGAGTAGCCGCGGTTCCCGCCCCCGGCGGGTGGGCTATTCGCCGCGGCCGGCGAGATCGCGCAGCCGGCGGGTCTGTGCCTCGCGCTCGGCCCGCTGCTGTTCGGGGTGGGAACGGCCGGCGGCACCGGCGAGCAGCGCCTTGATCTCGACAACCGCGTCCCGGTTGCCGGCGAGCAGGCCGGCGGTGAGGTCCCGGACGGCCGCGTCCAGCTCGGCGGGCGGCACCACCAGGTTGGCCAGCCCGATCCGGTCGGCCTCGACGGCGTCCATCCGCCGGCCGGTGGCGCACAGCTCCAGGGCACGGGCGTAGCCGACCAGCTCGACCAGCCGCTTGGTGCCGGCCAGGTCGGGGACCAGGCCGAGGGTGACCTCGGCCATCGACAGCTTCGCGTCCTCGGCGAGCACCCGCAGGTCGCAGGCGAGCGCGAGTTGGAAGCCCGCGCCGATGGCATGACCCTGCACGGCCGCCACCGAGATCACGTCCGGTCGGTGCAGCCAGGTGAAGCCCTGCTGGTAGTCGGCGATCCGGTCGGCGCACTCCTGCTCGGGCAGGGTGGACAGCTCCGCGAAGGAGCCCGGACCCTGGGCACCGGCCACCGACAGGTCGAGGCCGGCGGAGAACGACCGCCCCTGACCGCGTACCACGACGACGCGCACGTCGCCGGGCAGGTCCCGGGAGAAGTCGCTCATCGCGCGCCACATCGCCGGGGTCTGGGCATTGAGCACGTCGGGCCGGCACAACGTGACCGTCGCGACCGGCCCGTCGCAGTGCAGTAGCACCCCGGTCGTCTCGGCGGTCACCGGACCGCCCGGGGCGTGCTGACGGACGACGCTGGTAGGCGGGTCACGCCTTCTTGCGACGCCGGGCGCCGCCGCGCTGTCGCAGCTGCACACCGGACTCGGTGAGCACGCGGTGGATGAACCCGTAGGATCGCCCGGTCGAAGCGGCGAGCGCGCGAATGCTCTCGCCGCCGGTGTACCGCTTTACCAGGTCCTTGGCGAGCGTCTGACGCTCGGCTCCGACGATCCGGCGACCCTTCTCAGTGCTGGTGGCTGTGCCAGTGGCTGCCATGCTGATTCCTCACGTCCCAGACTGTGCGGTTCGATACGGTCCCACCTATTAGACCGTCTCGAACGATCATGCGCCAGATATCAACTCCACGCCAACCGACACGCTATGCAGTGTCGCCAACCCGATAGAGTGACGCTCCGGACGATCCACGGCGGAGACCGCGCTGCGGTCGCGCCCGTGGGAGGCCCGTAGCCTGCCGGTCGTGACCGACCTGTTGGGCAGCGTGAGCGGAGCGGGGGCCGTCTTCGCGGCCACCAACCTCGACGACATCGTGGTGTTGACCGTACTCTTCGTGGCCGCCCGGAGCACCGGACGACCCCGCCCGTGGCAGATCGTGACCGGGCAGTACCTGGGCATCGCCGCCCTCGTCACGGCGGCTCTGGTCGTCGCCGCCGGCCTGCTGGTGGTGCCCGACCCGTGGACCGGCCTGCTCGGGCTGCTGCCGATCGCGCTCGGCGTCCGGGCGCTGCTGGCCCGCACCGACGACGACACCCCGCCGGCCGTGGTGGGCGGCCTGCTCGGCGTCGCCGGGGTGACGATCGCCAACGGCGCGGACAACATCGCCGTCTACGTCCCGGTGTTCCGCTCCCTCGACCCGGCCACCGGGCTGGTCTACCTGCTGGTCTTCGCCGTGCTGGTCGCCGCCTGGTGCGGTGCCGCCGCGCTGCTCGGTGGGCATCCCCGGGTGGTCCGCCTGGTCGGCCGGGCCGGGCACTGGCTGGTCCCGGTCGTCTTCGTCGCCATCGGCCTGGTGATCCTGGTCGGCTCGGGTGTCCTCGGCCGGCTGGTCGACCTCGCCCGCTGACCACCGGCCGGGCCGCCGCCGCCGCGCCGCCGAGCGTAGGCCGGCGACCACCGGCCGGACCGTCGAGCCGCCGGGCGTAGGCCGCTGACCACCGGCCGGACCGCCGAGCATGGGCCGCTGACCACCGGTCGGGCCGGTCACGGGCCGGTGGGGCAGGGGCCACTGAGCACCGGTCGTTGGCCGCGGCAGCCGACCCCGCCGGCCGTCGCGGGCGGGGTCGTGGCCGGGTCAGGCCAGCTCGACCAGTTCCAGCAGGTCGTCGCTCCAGGCGTCCTCGTCGCCGTCGGGGAGCAGGATGGCCCGGTCGGGCTTGAGCGCGAGCACCGCGCCCGGGTCGTGGGTGACCAGCACGATCGCGCCGGGGTAGTTGGCGATGGCGTCGAGCACCTGCTCACGGCTGACCGGGTCGAGGTTGTTCGTCGGCTCGTCCAGCAGCAGCACGTTCGCGCCGGAGCAGACCAGGGTCGACAGGGCGAGCCGGGTCTTCTCGCCACCGGAGAGCACCCCGGCGGGCTTGTTGACGTCCTCGCCGGAGAACAGGAAGGCACCGAGGATCTTGCGCAGGTCGGTGTCGGACTGCTCGATCGCCGCCGCCCGCATGTTCTCCAGCACCGTGCGTTCCACGTCCAGCGTCTCGTGCTCCTGGGCGTAGTAGCCCAGCCGCAGGCCGTGCCCGGCGTGCACCTCGCCGGTGTCCGGCGGGAGCAGCCCGCCGAGCATCCGCAGCAGGGTGGTCTTGCCGGCACCGTTGAGCCCGAGGATCGCCACCCGGGAACCCCGGTCCACCGCGACGTTCACGTCGGTGAAGATCTCCAGCGAGCCGTACGACTTGGACAGGCCGGTCGCGGTCAGCGGGGTCTTGCCGCACGGCGCGGGGTTGGGGAACCGGACCTTCGCCACCTTGTCGGAGACCCGTACCTCCTCCAGGCCGGAGATCAGCTTCTCGGCCCGGCGGGCCATGTTCTGCGCGGCGACGGTCTTGGTGGCCTTGGCGCGCATCTTGTCGGCCTGCGCCATCAACGCGCCGGCCTTCTTCTCGGCGTTGGCCCGCTCCCGGCGACGCCGCCGCTCGTCGGTCTCCCGAGCCTCCAGGTACGCCTTCCAGCCCAGGTTGTAGACGTCGACCACGGAACGGGTGGCGTCGAGGAACCAGACCTTGTTGACCACCGACTCCAGCAGCGAACCGTCGTGGGAGATCACGATCAGCCCGCCCTTGTGGTTGGCGAGGAAACCGCGCAGCCAGGTGATCGAGTCGGCGTCGAGGTGGTTGGTGGGCTCGTCGAGCAGCAGGATGCCGCCGCCGTTCTCCCCGGCGTCGCGGAACAGGATCCGGGCCAGCTCGATCCGGCGACGCTGACCGCCGGAGAGGGTGCCGATGGTCTGGGCCAGCGCCCGGTCGGGCAGCCCCAGGTTGGCGCAGATCCGGGCGGCCTCGGCCTCGGCGGCGTACCCGCCCAGCGAGGCGAACTGGTCCTCCAGGGCGCCGTAGCGGCGGACCAGCTTGTCGTCGACGCCGTCGGCGAGCCGCTGCTCGATCTCCTTCATCTGGGCCATCAGCACGTCCAGCCCACGGGCGGAGAGCACCCGGTCCCGGCCGGTGACCTCCAGGTCGCCGGTACGCGGGTCCTGCGGCAGGTAGCCGATGGCGCTGCGCCTGTCGATCTGCCCACCGTAGGGCTGCCCCTCGCCGGCGAGGACCTTGAGGGTGGTGGTCTTGCCGGCGCCGTTGCGGCCGACCAGTCCGATCCGGTCACCGGGCTGTACCCGCAGGGTGGTGTCGGACAGTAGGATCCGGGAACCGGCGCGCAGTTCCAGGCCGGTGACACTGATCATTTCCGGTACTCGCTCTCGGGGGTCTGGAAGGGCTGACTCAGGGCACGCGAAAGCGCCGGCGGGCGGTGGTTCCCGTCGGCGCGGGGCGATTCAGCCTTCGCAGCGCAGCACCCGACAAGTGTACCGGGCGGCCCGACACGCGCCGCCCGGATTACCGGGCAAGATCATCGGGTACCGGAAACGCCGTCCGGACCCGGTCCGGTACCGCAACCCTCAGACGTGACGAATCGGTGATCGGGGTCAACATGGAGCTGAACGAGAACGCGCGGGTCGACACCGGCCAGGTGGACGACCGGCGGGGATCCGGCGGGGGTGGCGGGATGGGCATCCCGATCCCCGGTGGGGGTGGACGCGGCGGCATCGTCGGGCTCGTCATCGCCGTGCTGGTGGCCCTGGTGGGTGGTGGATTCGGCCTGAACGCCATGAACGGCGGCGGTGCCGAGTCGGGCGACAACACGTCGCTTACGCAGAAGTGCTCCGCCGACGACGCGCTCAAGCAGCTGGACTGCCGCAACACCCTCTACGTCAACTCGATCCAGGCGTACTGGCGTACCGCGTTGCCGGAGCGGTTCGGCCAGCAGTACCAGCCGTCCAAGACGGTCTTCTTCAGCCAGGGCGTCAACACCGGCTGCGGTCAGGCCGACTCCGGCGTCGGGCCGTTCTACTGCCCGGCCGACGACCTGGTCTACATCGACCTGACCTTCTACCAGACCCTCGCCGACCAGCTCGGTGCCGAGGGTGAGTTCGCCCAGCCGTACGTGCTGGCCCACGAGTACGGCCACCACGTGCAGGACCTGCTCGGCACCGAGGCGCAGATGCGCCGCCAGCAGCAGCGGGACCCGGGCAGCGCCAACGCGCTCTCGGTCAAGTTGGAGCTCCAGGCCGACTGCTACGCCGGGGCCTGGGCCAAGAACGCCACCGGCACCGCCGACGAGCAGGGCCAGAAGATCTTCAAGAGCATCACCGAGCAGGACATCGCGCAGGCGATCGACACCGCCGAGAAGATCGGCGACGACGCCATCTCCAAGCGGGCCAACCGCCCGGTGAACCCGGAGGAATTCACCCACGGCTCCTCCGAGCAGCGCAAGCAGTGGTTCACCAAGGGCTACACCACCGGTGACCCGAAGTCCTGCGACACCTTCGGCGGCAGCCTCTGACCGGGCACCGCATCGGCACCGTCGCGGCGGTCGGAGGGGCGTACGCCCCCCGGCCGCCGTCGTCGTGCCGCCCCGCTCAGGCCGGATCGCGGACCAGGATGTGCACGGCGCGGGCGGCGGCGACCGCGCCGACCAGCACCGCGTGCCGGGGTTCGGGCACGTCGAGCAGCCGGTCGGCACGCAGCGCGGCGAGCGGGGCCAGCCGCCGGTCGGCCAGGACCGTGTCGACGGCCCGGCGGTCGCCCCCGCAGACCAGCGCCGCCAGCGTCGCCGCCGCCGGCAGCAGCAGGCGTACGGCCAGTTCCGCCGCGTCGCCCAGGGCCGCCTTCGCCTGGTTGTCCCGCCGCCGGGCGAACCGCTGCTGGGACCAGCCCCCGGCGGCGGTACGACCCTGCACGTAGCGGGTGTCCACCTTGGAGACCAGCAACTCCGCACCGGACGCCACACCGACCGCCACCGCGCCCTTGCGGGCGAGCAGCAGCCCGAGCCGGCGGGGCGCGGTGGCGACGCTGACGAACTGCGGCACGTCGTCGACGCGTCGGGGCGGGACGGCCTGCGCTGCGTCGCCGACGGTCGGGGCACCCGGCGGCAGGTGCAGCTCGGCGGTCGCGCCGTCGGAGGCGGTGAGCAGCAGCCCGTACCCCTGCGGGGAGACGACGGGCGGGCCGTGCCGGTCGGCGAAGCCCTCGGCCCAGCGCCCGACCCGGGTCGGATCGACCTCGACCCACCGGCCGCCACCGGCTGCGGGTCGGCTGCTCATCACCCGACCGTACGGCACGGCGGCGTTCCGCTCCTACCCCACCTGACCCACGGCGGGCGGACGACGGCACACGCCGTGCCGACCGACCGGTGGCCCACCCGAGCCGGTCCGACGGCCGGCCCACCGCACGACCAGCCGGGCCGACCGCCCGACGGGCGGCCCACCGCACGACCGACCGGACCGACGGACGGCTCACCGCACGACCAGCACGGCGACGGCGAGTGCGGCGATGATGAGGCTGGAGAGGAGCCCGGTCACCAGACGGCCACGCGGGCCGGCCAGCACCCGGCCGACCAGGGTGCCGCCCCCGGCGATCAGCAACTGCCAACTCGCCGAGGCGACGAAGGCACCGAGGACGAACAGCGCCGCCGCTGCCGGTGCCGCCCGCGCCGCGTCGGCACGGCCGAGGACCAGCGCCGTGAAGTACACGACGGTGGCCGGGTTGAGCAGGGTCAGTGCCAGCACCCCGGCGAACGCCCGCCCCGCGGTGTCGATCCCCCGGCCCGCCCCCGGGCCACCCGACGCGGGCCGGGGACGCCAGGCCCGCCAGCCTCCGTGCACGGCGAGCGCCAGCAGCACCACCGCCGCCACCACCCGCAGCGGACCGGCGACCGGGGCGACCACGGCGGCCACCGCCGCGCCGCCGAGCACCGCCACGGCGGCGTAGAGCCCGTCCGCCGTGGCGACACCGAGCGCGGCGGCCGCACCGACCCGGAAGGAGGTTCGGGCACTGAGCCCGAGGATGAGCACCGCGATCGCGCCGACCGGCACGGCGACGCCGTAGCCGGCCACCAACCCGGCCAGGAAGGCGGCGGTCACGACGATCGGGGACGGGCCGATCCGCACCCCGGACGGGCCCGCTGTCGACGCGCGGCGGTGGCCGCCCGGACAGGGCTCTGCTTCGGGTACGCCTCGATCACCGGCCCATCATCGGCCGCCACCCGCCACCAGGCCACCGAATTGCCACAAAAACGGGGAACGACCGGGGTGGTCGACTCGTCGGCGGCGACGGTGCGATAGCCGGCAGACCTGGACACCCACTGCGGTGAGCACCCCCGGCGGGTGGGTCGGGCCGGCTGGAAAGACGCGGGCACGGCACCCGGTCAGGGGTGCCGTGCCCGCGAGGTCGACCAGGGGTCAGACGTTGAAACCGAGCGAGCGGAGCTGGTCCCGCCCCTCATCGGTGATCTTGTCCGGGCCCCACGGCGGCAGCCAGACCCAGTTGATCCGGATGTCGTCCACCAGTCCCCCGCCGGGGCCGGTGGTCAGCGCCTGCCGGGCCTGGTCCTCGATCACGTCGGTGAGCGGGCAGGCCGCCGAGGTCAACGTCATGTCCAGGGTGGCGACGTTCTGGTCGTCCACGTGCACGCCGTACACCAGGCCGAGGTCGACCACGTTGATGCCGAGTTCGGGGTCGACGACGTCCTTCATCGCCTCCTCGATGTCGGCCAGGGCCGCCCGGCCACCGGCCGAACCGGCGGCGTCCGCCGTCCCGTCGCCGGCCGGGGTCCCGTCGGCACCGGACGACGCGTCGACACCCGCCGTCCCGGTGGCACCGTTCACGGCGTCGGCGGCCGGAGTCGCGGCGGCGACACCGTCGGTGGCCGGCGGCGTCACCGCGCCGGTCGTGGTGCCGGCGTCGCCGGTCTGCGGCGTCGCCGCGGTAGCCGTGTTCTCGCTCATGCCTCAACCTCCGTCGGGCTCACGCCCACCCCCGCGCGTGCCGCGGCGTCCTTGAACGCCATCCACGGCAACAACGCGCACTTGACCCGGGCCGGGTAGCGGGCGACCCCCGCGAACGCCACCCCGTCACCGAGTAGTTCCTCGTCCGGCGTGACCTGGCCACGGCCGGACATCAACTCCACGAATCCGGCGTGCACGGCGGCGATCTCCTCCGCGCACCGGCCGGACAGCCGGTCGTACAACACGCTCGCCGACGCCTGGCTGATCGAACAACCGGCCCCGTCGTACGAGATGTCCACCACGATGTCGTCGACGGCGGCCACCCGTACGGTGACCTCGTCGCCGCAGGTCGGGTTGACGTGGTGCGCCTCGGCCACCTCGGCGTCGGGGTCGTCGGCGTCACGCAGACCGCGCCCCTGCGGACGCTTGTAGTGGTCCAGGATGATCTCCTGGTAGAGCTGCTCCAGCTGCATCAGTCGAAGATCCTCCGCACCTGTGCGAGACCCGACACCAGGGCGTCGATCTCCTCCGTGGTGGTGTACAGGTAGAACGAGGCCCGGGTCATCGCCGGCACCCCGAACCGGGTGCAGACCGGCTTGGCGCAGTGGTGACCCACCCGCACCTGCACGCCGAGCGAGTCGAGGACCTGCCCGACGTCGTGCGGGTGCACGTCGCCGAGCGCGAACGAGATGGTGCCACCCCGGCCGACCGGCACCGTCGGGCCGAAGATCCGCAACCCCGGCACGGTGGCGAGGGCGTCCAGCGCGTACGCGGTCAGCTCCTTCTCGTGCCACTGGATCGCCCGCATCCCGACGCCGGTGAGGTAGTCGACCGCCGCGCCGAGCGCGACGGCCTCGGCGATCGGCGGGGTGCCCGCCTCGAACCGGGCCGGCGGCGCGGCGAACGTCGACCGGGCCATCGACACCGTCTCGATCATCGAGCCGCCGCCCATCACCGGGGGCATCGCGGCGAGCAGCTCGCCCCGGCCCCACAGCACGCCGATGCCGGTCGGCCCGCACATCTTGTGCCCGGTGAACACGATGAAGTCGGCGTCCAGATCGACCACGTCGATCGGCTGGTGCGGCACCGACTGCGAGCAGTCGAGCAGCAGCAACGCACCCACCTGGCGGACCCGTTCGGTGATCCGGGCGGTGGCGTTGACCGTGCCGAGGATGTTGGAGGTGTGCACCAGCGCGACGATCTTCGTCCGCTCGGTGACCAGGTCCGCCAGCCCCGACTCGTCCAGCCGGCCGCTGTCGGTGACCGGGAACCAGCGTAGGGTCGCGCCGGTCCGCTCGGCCAGCAACTGCCACGGGACGATGTTCGAGTGGTGCTCCATCTCGGAGATCACGATCTCGTCGCCGGGGCCGAGCCGGAACCGCTCGTCGGCGTCGGCGCGCAGCGAGGCGTTGGAGAAGGCGTACGCCACGATGTTGATCGCCTCGGTGGAGTTCTTGGTGAACACCACCTCGTCCACGCTCGGCGCGTTGACGAACGCGGCGATCTTCGCCCGTGCCCCCTCGTACGCCTCGGTCGCCTCGGTGCCCAGGGTGTGCACCGAACGCGACACGTTGGCGTTGTGCATCGCGTAGTGCCCGGCGAGCACGTCGAGCACCTGGCGGGGTTTGTGCGAGGTGTTGGCGCTGTCGAGATAGACCAGCCGGTGCCCGTTGACCTCCCGGTCGAGGATCGGGAAGTCGGCGCGCACCGCGGCCACGTCGAAGCGCGGCACGTCGTCGTACTGCGGCATCCCGTCCGGGATGGCGATGGTGGTCATCTCAGCGCCCCGTTCCGTGGTGTTCAGGCCCGCGCCGTGCCGGCTCCGGCGACGTACCGCTCGTAGCCCTCTTCCTCGAGCTTGTCGGCCAGCTCCGGGCCACCCTGCTCGACGATCCGACCGGCCACGAACACGTGCACGAAGTCGGGCTTGATGTAGCGCAGGATGCGGGTGTAGTGGGTGATCAGCAGCAGGCCGGTGTCGCCGGTGTCGCGGACCCGGTTGACTCCCTCGCTGACCACCCGCAGCGCGTCCACGTCGAGGCCGGAGTCGGTCTCGTCGAGGATGGCGATCTTGGGCTTGAGCAGCTCCAGCTGCACGATCTCGTGCCGCTTCTTCTCGCCGCCGGAGAAACCCTCGTTGACGTTGCGCTGGGCGAACGCCGGGTCCATCTGGAGCTTCTCCATCGCGCCGCGCAGCTCGCCACCCCAGGTACGCAGCTTCGGGGCCTCGCCGTCGATGGCGGTCTTGGCGGTGCGCAGGAAGTTCGCCACCGAGACGCCGGGCACCTCGACCGGGTACTGCATGGCCAGGAAGAGGCCGGCACGGGCCCGCTCGTCGACGGTCATCTCCAGCACGTCGACACCGTCGAGGGTCACCGAGCCGCCGGTGATCTCGTACTTGGGGTGGCCGGCGATCGAGTAGGCAAGCGTCGACTTGCCGGAGCCGTTCGGGCCCATGATCGCGTGGGTCTCCCCCGACCGGACGGTCAGGTCGACGCCGGACAGGATCGGCTTGAGCTCACCCTCGGGCAGCTTGACCGACACCTTAAGGTCGCGGATCTCCAGGGTGCTCATTATCGGGTCACTCCATTGCTCGGCGTCGGGCGGCCGTCGGCGCCCACGGGAAGGTAGATGTCGCCGTCGCGGACCTCGACGGCGTAGACGGGGACGGGTTCGGTGGCGGGCAGCCCGGAGGGCTCACCCGTGCGCAGGTCGAACCGGGAACCGTGCAGCCAGCATTCCAGCGTGCAGCCCTCGACCTCACCCTCGGACAGGGCCACCGAGGCGTGCGAGCACTCGTCGTGCACCGCGTAGAACTCGCCGTCGGTGCCGTGCACGACGGCGACCTGGAGGCCGTCCACGTCGGCGCTGATCACGGTGCCCTTCGGCACGTCCTCGGTCGCGCAGATCCGGATCATGTCAGGCCCCGGACCGGGAGAGCCGGGCCTCGATGGCGTCCCCCAGCCGCTCACGCAGCGACTCGACCGGAATCTTGTTGATCACCTCGGCGAAGAAGCCCCGCACCACCAGGCGGCGGGCCTCGTCCGCCGGGATACCCCGGGCCATCAGGTAGAACAACTGCTCGTCGTCGAACCGGCCGGTCGCGCTGGCGTGGCCCGCCCCGGCGATCTCGCCGGTCTCGATCTCCAGATTGGGTACGGAGTCCGCCCGCGCACCGTCGGAGAGCAGCAGGTTCCGGTTGATCTCGTACGTGTCGGTGCCGGTCGCCTCGGCCCGGATCAACACGTCGCCCACCCAGACGGTGTGCGCCTCGTCGCCCTGCAACGCGCCCCGGTAGCCGACGTGACTGCGGCAGTCCGGCACGTTGTGGTCGACGAGCTGGCGGTGCTCCAGGTGCTGGCCGCCGTCGGCGAAGTAGACGCCGTACAGCTCGGCCTCGCCGCCGCGGCCGGTGTACTCGACCGTGGTGTACTGGCGGACCAGGTCGCCACCCAGGCTGACCTGGATGTGCGACACCTTGGCGTCCCGGCCGAGCCGGATCTTCAGGTGCTGCGCCTGCACCGCGTCGGCGGCCCAGTCGGCCACCGTGACCAGGGTCAGCTTCGCCCCGTCGGCCACCGCCACCTCGACGTTGTCGGCGAGCGTCGCCGCGCCGACGTGTTCCAGCACCAGCACCGCCTCGGCGAACCGGCCCACGTCGACGAACGTGTGCCCGAAGGCCAGCCCGGCGGCGTCGTCCCCGACCACCCGCAGGGTCACCGGCGCGTCGACCACCGCGTCGGCCGCGACCTCGACCAGCAACGCCGCACCGGCACCGCCGTACGCCAGCGCGCTGACCCGGTCGACCGGGGTGAGCACGCTGCCCACCCGGGGGTCGTCCCGGCCGATCCGCCCGACGGTGACGCCGGCCGGCAGGTCGGCGTACTCGTGGCGGACCGCACCGGTGGCGGCCTGCGCCCCGTCGGTCAGCCCACGCAGCCGCTTGAGCGGGGTGAAACGCCACTCCTCCTCCAGGCCGGTCAGGGCCGGGAAGTCGGCGACGTCGTACGAGCGGAGCGCCTGCGACTTGGTGCTGGGCGGCGCGGAAGCCTGGGTAGTCATCTCTTCCTTGGTCTGTCTGTCCGTGACGACGGTGTCATTGGGCGGAGGGTGGGCGGCGTCAGCCGACCGCGCCCTCCATCTGGAGTTCGATCAGGCGGTTGAGCTCCAGGGCGTACTCCATCGGGAGTTCCTTGGCGATCGGCTCGATGAAGCCCCGCACGATCATCGCCATCGCCTCGTCCTCGCTCAGGCCCCGGCTCATCAGGTAGAAGAGCTGGTCGTCGCTGATCTTGGAGACGGTCGCCTCGTGCCCCATCGACACGTCGTCCTCGCGGATGTCGACGTAGGGGTAGGTGTCCGAGCGGGAGATGGTGTCGACCAGCAGCGCGTCGCACTTGACCGTGCTGCGGCTGTGGTGCGAGCCCTCCAGCACCTGCACCAGGCCCCGGTACGAGGTACGGCCGCCGCCCCGGGCGATCGACTTCGACACGATGGTGCTGCTGGTGTGCGGCGCGGCGTGCACCATCTTGGCCCCGGCGTCCTGGTGCTGACCCTCGCCGGCCATCGCCACCGAGAGCACCTCGCCCTTGGCGTGCTCGCCGGTCATGTAGACCGCCGGGTACTTCATGGTGACCTTGGAGCCGATGTTGCCGTCGACCCACTCCATGGTCGCGCCCTCGTGGCAGACGGCCCGCTTGGTGACCAGGTTGTAGACGTTGTTCGACCAGTTCTGGATGGTCGTGTAGCGGCAGCGCGCGTTCTTCTTGACGATGATCTCGACGACCGCGCTGTGCAGCGAGTCGGACGAGTAGAGCGGCGCGGTGCAACCCTCGACGTAGTGCACGTACGCGCCCTCGTCGACGATGATCAGCGTCCGCTCGAACTGGCCCATGTTCTCGGTGTTGATCCGGAAGTACGCCTGGAGCGGGATCTCCACGTGCACGCCCTTCGGCACGTAGATGAACGAGCCACCGGACCACACGGAGGTGTTCAGCGCGGCGAACTTGTTGTCGCCGACCGGGATCACCGTGCCGAAGTACTCCTTGAAGACGTCCTCGTGCTCCTTGAGGGCGGTGTCGGTGTCCAGGAAGAGGACACCCTGCTCCTCCAGGTCCTCGCGGATCTTGTGGTAGACCACCTCGGACTCGTACTGCGCCGCGACCCCGGCGACCAGCCGCTGCTTCTCCGCCTCGGGGATGCCCAGCCGGTCGTAGGTGTTCTTGATGTCCTCCGGCAGGTCCTCCCAGCTGGTGGCCTGCTTCTCGGTGGACCGCACGAAGTACTTGATGTTGTCGAAGTCGATCCCGGTGAGGTCGGCACCCCAGGACGGCATCGGCTTGCGGCCGAACAGCCGCAGGCCCTTGAGCCGCAGGTCGAGCATCCAGGCCGGCTCGTTCTTCTTCGCCGAGATGTCCCGCACCACCGCTTCGTTGATGCCGCGCTGCGCGGCCGCCCCGGCGACGTCGGAGTCGGACCAGCCGTACTCGTAGCGACCGAGGGCGGCGAGCTGCTCTTCCTGGGTCAGGGGCTGGACGATCTGCTCGGTCATCTATCTGTCCTCACAGTGGTGACGGTGTTACCGGACTGGGGCGCGCAGCTGGGCCGGAATGTGCGTGGTGCACACCCCGTCGCCATGCGCGATGGTGGCCAGGCGCTGCACGTGGGTGCCGACCAGACGGGAGATGACCGCCGTCTCGGCCTCGCACAGCTGGGGAAACTCGGCGGCCACGTGCGCCACCGGGCAGTGGTGCTGGCAGAGCTGCCCGCCGGAGGCGATCGTGGACGCGTTGGCAGCGTAGCCCTCGGCGGTGAGCGCCCCTGCGAGTGCCTCGGACCGGGCGAGCGGATCGTCGCCGGCATCCTCCATGGCGGCCCGGCAGCGGGCCTCCAGCGCGGCGACCTGGTCGGCGGCGAAAGCCTCGACCGCGTCGGAGCCGCCGCTGCGGGCGATCCAGCGCAACGCCGCGGTGGCCATGTTGTCGTAGTGGTGGGTGCCGCAGCGCACCCGGGCCGCGTCGGTGAGCAGGAAGACCTTCGCCGGTCGGCCCCGGCCCCGACTGCCCCGCACGGTCTGCTCACGGGCCACCACGTCACCGTCGGCGAGCATCGCGTCGAGGTGTCGGCGGATCGCGGCGGGACTGAGGCCGAGCGCCGAGCCGAGCTGGCCGGCGGTGGTCGCCCCCTGCTCCAGCAGGAGCTGGGTCACCCGGTCCCGGGTGGAAAGATCGGTGGGGGCGGCCGGGGTCGACTCCACCGGGGCGGGGTGACCGGCACCCGGCCCGCCGGGTCGCCCGGCACGACGGGACCGCGCTCCGACGCCGACGACCGACCCGGTCGTCGGCGGGTGCCCGGAGAGCGCCGCCATGTTTTTCACAACGCCAACGTTACGTAATTCGGCGGGCGCTCGCAAACCCGATCCCGGTGATTCCGCCCACCGGGGTGCCGGAGTCACCCGATCGGGATCAACTACGGTGCGTAGGATTCGCGGCGTGAAGCGATCCGTCCGGTTCCCGGTCCCCGCCGCGCTGGCCCGCCTGCTCGACCGCCACCCGGTCTCGACCACCCTGCTGCGCCGCCTCGCGTACGCCTCGATCGTGGCAAACGTGGCCATCGTGGTGACCGGCGGGGCCGTCCGGCTCACCGCGTCGGGGCTCGGCTGCCCGACCTGGCCCCGGTGCACCGACGCGTCGTACACCACCACCACCGAGATGGGCGTGCACGGGGTGATCGAGTTCGGCAACCGGCTGCTCACCTTCGCCGTCGGGGCGATCGCGCTGGCCACCCTGCTGGCCGTGCTGGCCCAGCGGCCCCGACGCCCCGGGCTGACCGGGTTGGCGGTGGCGGTGTTCCTCGGCATCCCCGCGCAGGCCGTGATCGGCGGGATCACCGTGCTGACCAACCTCAACCCGTGGGTGGTCGGACTGCACTTCCTCGCCTCGATGGCGGTCATCGCCGCCGCGTACGCCCTCTGGCGGCGGATCGTCGACCCCGACGGGCCGGCGGAGCCGGTGGTGCCCCGGCCGCTGCGTACCCTCGCCCGGCTCACCACCGCCGTCAGCGTCGCGGTGCTGGTCGTCGGGACCTGGGTGACCGGCAGCGGCCCGCACGCCGGCGACCACGGGGCGGCCCGCAACGGGCTGGACCCCGAGACGATCTCCCAGGTGCACGCCGACGGGGTGTTCCTGCTGATCGGGCTCTCCGTCGCGCTGGTCCTGGCGTTGCGGGCGGTCGGCGCGGCCGGCCCGGCCCGCGCCGCCCTGGTGCTGGTCGCGGTGGAACTGGGGCAGGGCCTGATCGGTTTCGTGCAGTACTTCACCCACCTGCCGGGCGTGCTGGTCGCCGCGCACATGCTCGGCTCCTGCCTGGTGCTGCTGGCCACCCTGGCGATGCTCTGGTCGACCCGGCAGCGCCGTCCGGCCACGGCCGACCCGCTGCCGGCCGGTCCCGCACGACCCCTGACCGAGGACCGGTTGCCCGCCACCGTCTGACCGCCTGCGGCCCCTGCCGCACTCGCGGTCCTGGTGCACTCGCGGGCCCTGCCCCACTCGCGGGCCCTGCCCCACTCGCGGGCCCTGCCACACTCGCGGGCCCTGCCACACTCGCCGGTCCTGGTGCCGAGATCGCACTCGAACCAGGTCGTAGTGGCCTCACCGCCGAAGAAGGCCACTACAACCTGGAAGTAGCCGGCCGCATCCGGCCCGACGGCGCGGGCGGGCGGGCGCGGGGCTGGGTGGCGCGGGGCGGGTGGGCGCGGGGCGGGGCGGGTGGGGGAGGTCAGCTGCGGCGGGTGAGGTGGGTGAGCACCGCGTCGGCGAGGCGCTCGGGCGCACCGTCGGCGTGACCGAGGAACAGCGAGGGCTCGGTCAGCTCCAGCTCGATCAGCACGGGTTCGCCGTCCGGGCCGGGAAGCAGGTCCACCCGGGCGTAGAGCAGCCGCTGCGGGCCGCCCGGGACCTCCGCCAGCACCCGCGCGGCGACGGCCAACTGGGCGTCGGTGGGGTTGCGCGGGCTGATCTCCTCCGGCCGGAAGAGCCCCTCGACGCCCAGGTCGGGGCCGTCGAGCATGGCGCCCTTGCGGATGGCGTGGCTGAACGTCAGGCCGTCCGGGCCGGCCACGAAGAGCAGGGCGGTCTCACCGGCGGTGTCCACCGCGTCCAGGTAGGGCTGGACCATGGCGACCCGGCCGGCCGACGACAACCGACGGAGGTGTGCGACGGCCAGGTCCCCGTGTCCCGGGTCGGCCGCGTCGTACCGGCCGGCGTCCTGGCTGCCGGCGCTGACCGTCGGCTTGACCACGTACTCGCCGGGCGGTGGAGGCGGGACCCAGGCGTCACCCGGCGCGACCCAGGAGGTCGGCACGGTGGGCACCCCGGCTGCGGCGAGCTCACCGAGGTAGCGCTTGTCGGTGTTCCACTCGACCACGTCGGCAGGGTTGGCCAGGGTCGGCACCGTACGGGCCCAGGTGACGAACTCGTCGCGGCGTGGGGCGTAGTCCCAGGGCGAACGGAGCACGACCAGGTCGTAGCTCCCCCAGTCGACCCGGGGGTCGTCCCAGACGGCGGCCTCGACGGTGACGTCCCGTGCCGCCAGCGGGGCGAGCACGAGCCGGTCGTCGGGGTAGAGATCGGCGAAGCGGGCGCAGGTGACGAGAGCGACCCGGGGTTTCCCCCGGGTCGACTGGTGGTGGGTCACGGTGTCGTCGGTCAACGGGCCGACCGGGTCAGCGGGCCATCGTGCGTCGGGCCATCGACCGCCACAGGTCGTTGCTCGGCCGCATCTGGTCCATCAGCTCACGCTCCCAGGCGTTCTCGACGGTGACCCCCGCCTGCGCGCACGCCTCCCGGGCGGTCACGGTGTCCTCGGCGAACTGGTCGCCCCACGCACCGTCAGCGCCGACCAGGACGATCCGCGCGCCACGCTTGCCGACGTACTCGATGACCGCCTTCGCGCCGCCGTGTCCGGCGGCGAAGGACTTGATGCCCGAGACCAGCCCGGTGGGGGCCGGCTCGGCGGTCTGTTCAGCCGTCAGCGTCGTATCGGAACCTTCTGCCATGCGCGAAGCCTAAGCAGACTTGCACCCCTACGCGCGAGAATCATGAACTATTTGTGATACCAATTACCCGAGGGTTTATCGGAACCGCTGGGCCGATTGACCAGGCATGTCGGATAAATACGGGCGTAACGACTCGCCTGGATCGCCATAATCTGTCCAGATGCAGACAGTGCAGTCCGCCGGCGTCCGTGGGCTGTCCGGTCGACGGGAGCGGATCAACGTGGCCGCTCGACATCGACGGTGAGCTTGCCGTAGACGTCCTTGGCGGCGATGCGGCCGTCGCGTACCCGGTAGACGTCCACCCCGCGCAGGACCGTGCCGTCCTCAGCCGGGGCCCACTGCCAGACGCTCCTGTGCCGCGTCAGAGCAGCGCGTCGAGGGCCACCGCGGCGAAGACGATGGTCAGGTAGGTGGTCGACCAGTGGAACAGGCGCATCGGCTTGACCGGCTCGCCCCGGGTCACCCGCCGGCAGAGCTTGTGCGCCTCGACCAGGAAGACCGCACCCACCAGGGCGGTCGGCACCCCGTAGATCGCGCTCATGCCCAGCGGCCACAGCGCCAGCGAGGTCGCCACGGTCAACCAGGCGAAGATCAGGATCTCGGCGTTGACCCGCCGGGCCGAAGCCACCACGGGCAGCATCGGGATGCCGGCGCGGGCATAGTCGTCCTTGTATTTCATCGCCAGCGGGTAGAAGTGCGGCATCTGCCAGAAGAAGACCACCGCGAACAGCACCCAGGCCGCAGGTGCCAACGACCCGGTCACCGCAGCCCAGCCGATCAGCACCGGCGCCGCCCCGCACGCCCCGCCCCAGAACGTGTTCGCCGTCGTGGTGCGCTTGAGCCAGAGGGTGTAGACCAGGTCGTAGTAGGCGATCGCGGCCAACGTCAACGCCGCGGCCAGCAGGTTGGTGAACGTCGCCATCAGGGCGACCGACACCGCCGCCAGCACCAGCCCGAAGACCAGGGCGCTGCGGGGCGAGACGGTGTGCGCCGGCAGGGGACGCCGCTTGGTCCGGCGCATCAACTGGTCGATGTCCCGGTCGATGTAGCAGTTGAGCACGCTCGCCGCACCGGCGGCGAGCGAACCACCGACCAGCACCACCGCCATCAGCCACAGCGACGGCAGGCCACCGTCGGCGAGCATCATCGCCGGCACCGTGGTCACCAGCAGCAGCTCCACGATGCGCGGCTTGGTCAGCGTCACGTACGCCGACAGCACCGCGCGCACGTCCCGCCGCCGGGACGCCGGCTCCCCGGCCACCGTGCGCACCGGCGGCTGCCCGGCAGGGTTGCTGACGGGGCGCTCGGTGATCATGCTCACGGATTGCCACCTTCCGGCATCGGCAGGGGAAGTCGGTTCGGCGGGGCCCCGTCGGGGCCCACACACCGCACCACACACTACGCGTCGTCGTTTTCGCTGCCCGGGCGACCCGACAACGGTGCGGGCCGTCACACCTGACGGGTGACCGAACGATCCGGCCCGCCCATACGTAACTGCCTGCTGAGATCCCCGGGCGGACGTTTAGACCCGCTCGATAGGGTCACCACTGAGGGTTCCGCCCATCTGCCGAGGAGCACAACCATAGTGGCTGCCAACCGACCCGCACTCAACTGGACCGACCTCGACCGCCGGGCCGTCGACACCGTCCGCGTCCTGGCCATGGATGCCGTGGAGAAATCCGGCAACGGCCACCCCGGCACCGCGATGAGCCTCGCGCCCGCGGCGTACCTGCTGTTCAACCGGGTGATGCGGCACAATCCGGCCGACCCGAACTGGCCCGGCCGGGACCGGTTCGTGCTGTCCGCCGGGCACTCCAGCCTCACGCTCTACATCCAGCTCTTCCTGTCCGGCTACCCGCTGAGCCTGGACGACCTGAAGTCGCTGCGGCAGTGGGGCTCGCTCACCCCGGGTCACCCGGAGCACGGGCACACCCCCGGTGTCGAGACCACCACCGGCCCGCTCGGGCAGGGCCTGGGCAACGCGGTCGGGATGGCGATGGCGGCCCGCCGCGAGCGTGGCCTGTTCGACCCGGAGAGCGAGCCGGGGCAGTCCGTCTTCGACCACCAGATCTGGTGCATCGCCTCCGACGGCGACATCGAGGAGGGCATCAGCCACGAGGCGAGCGCGCTGGCCGGGCACCAGCAGCTGGGCAACCTCACGCTGATCTACGACGACAACGAGATCTCCATCGAGGACGACACCCGCATCGCCAAGAGCGAGGACGTGGCGGCGCGCTACGCGGCGTACGGCTGGCACGTGCAGACCGTCGACTGGCGGGCCGGCGACGCCGACCAGGGCGACTACCACGAGGACGTCGAGGCGCTCTACCAGGCGCTGCTGGCGGCGAAGGCCGAGACCGGCCGTCCCTCGTTCATCGCGCTGCGCACCATCATCGGCTGGCCCGCGCCCAACAAGAAGAACACCGGCAAGATCCACGGTTCGGCGCTCGGCGCCGACGAGGTGAAGGCCACCAAGGAGATCCTCGGTTTCGACCCGCAGCAGAGCTTCCAGGTCGACGAGGACGTGCTCGCCCACGCCCGTGGGGTGCTGACCCGGGGCACCGAGGCCGAGCAGGCGTGGACCGGCGAGTTCGACGGCTGGGCGCAGGCCAACCCGGAGCGCAGGGCGCTCTACGACCGGATCGCCGGCCGGGTGCTGCCGCAGGGCTGGACGGACGCGCTGCCGACCTTCCCCGCCGACGCCAAGGGCGTGGCCACCCGGGCCGCGTCCGGCAAGGTGCTGGAGGCGCTCGCCCCGGTGCTGCCGGAGCTGTGGGGCGGCTCGGCCGACCTGGCGGAGAGCAACAACACCACCATGAAGGGCGAGCCGTCGTTCATCCCGGCCGCCCACGCCACCAAGGACTTCCCCGGCCACGAGTACGGCCGCACGCTGCACTTCGGCATCCGTGAGCACGCCATGGGCGCGATCCTCAACGGCATCGCGCTGCACGGCGGCACCCGCCCGTACGGCGGCACCTTCCTGGTCTTCAGCGACTACATGCGCCCGTCGGTGCGGCTCGCCGCCCTGATGAAGCTGCCGGTGACGTACGTCTGGACGCACGACTCGATCGGCCTCGGCGAGGACGGGCCGACCCACCAGCCGGTGGAGCACCTGACCGCACTGCGCGCCATCCCGGGCCTGGACGTGGTCCGCCCGGCCGACGCCAACGAGACCGCCTGGGCCTGGCGGCAGGCGCTGGAGCACACCGACCGGCCGACCGCGCTGGCGCTGAGCCGGCAGCCGCTGCCGACCCTGGACCGGGAGCAGTACGCCGGCGCCGAGGGCACCGCCAAGGGCGGGTACGTGCTGGCCGAGGCGTCCACCGGCAAGCCGCAGGTGATCATCGTGGGCACCGGCTCCGAGGTGCAGCTCTGCCTCACCGCCCGGGAGCGGCTGGAGGCCGACGGCACCCCGACCCGAGTGGTGTCGATGCCCTGCCAGGAGTGGTTCTACGAGCAGGACGAGGCGTACCGGGAGTCGGTGCTGCCGCGCGGGGTCAAGGCCCGGGTGAGCGTGGAGGCCGGGATCGGGATGTCCTGGCGGGGTGTCGTCGGTGACCTGGGCGAGAGCGTCAGCCTGGAGCACTACGGAGCAAGCGCGCCGCACACGGTGCTGTTCGAGCAGTTCGGGTTCACCCCCGACCGGATCGTCGCGGCGGCACACGCGTCGCTGGCGCGGGTGGGCGACATCACCGGTTTCACGACCGGCAGTTGAGGGGAGCGTGCACGGCATGACGGACCGACTGAAGGAACTGAGCGCCGCCGGAGTGGCGGTCTGGCTCGACGACCTTTCCCGGGTACGACTGAGCTCCGGCGGGCTGGACCAGCTCCGCCGCGAGAAGCACGTGGCCGGGGTGACCACCAACCCGACGATCTTCGCCAAGGCGTTGAGCGACGCCGACGAGTACAACTGGCAGCTCAAGGACCTCGCCACCCGGGGCATCGAGGTCGAAGAGGCCGTCCGGATGCTCACCACCTACGACGTGCGCTGGGCGTGCGACGTGATGCGCCCGTCGTACGACGGCAGCGACGGCGTCGACGGGCGGGTCTCCATCGAGGTCGACCCCCGGGTCGCCCACGACACCGACAAGACGGTCGCCGAGGCCAAGGCGCTGTGGTGGCTGGTGGACCGGCCGAACCTGTTCATCAAGATCCCGGCGACCGAGGCGGGGCTGGCGGCGATCACCGCCACCCTGGCCGAGGGGATCAGCGTCAACGTGACGCTGATCTTCGGGCTGGACCGCTACTCCGCGGTGATGGAGGCGTTCCTCACCGGCCTGGAGCAGGCCAAGGCCAACGGCCACGACCTGTCCGGCATCGGCTCGGTGGCCTCGTTCTTCGTCTCCCGGGTCGACTCCGAGATCGACAAGCAGCTCGACAAGATCGGCTCCGGGGAGGCCAAGGCGCTGCGCGGCAAGGCCGCCGTCGCCAACGCCCAGCTCGCCTACGAGCGCTACACCGAGGTCTTCTCCTCCGACCGGTGGCAGGCCCTGGCCGATGCGGGCGCCCACCCGCAGCGCCCGCTGTGGGCGTCGACCTCGACCAAGAACCCGGACTACCGCGACGTGATCTACGTCGAGGAGCTGATCGCGCCGGGCACCGTCAACACCATGCCCGAGTCGGTCGTGACGGCGTACGCCGAGCACGGGGAGACCCGGGGCGACACCATCACCGGCGCATACGAGGCCGCCCGGAAGGTCTTCGCCGACCTGGCCGCCGTCGGCGTCGACATGGCCGACGTGATCGCCACCCTGGAACGGGAGGGCGTGGAGAAGTTCGAGGCCAGCTGGGGTGAGCTGCTCGAAGGTGTCCGCAAGTCGCTGAGCGCGGCGGCGCAGGGCACCGGCACGCCGAACGAGGCCGCCAAGGGCAACGCCGAGGCGGCCCAGCGGGCCGGGGGCAACGCGTGACCGACGGCGTCGCCGGCGTCGCGGGGCCCGGCCCCGCGACGTGCCACGCCGTCGTCACCGCAGCACCGGTGGCGACGTGAGTGACCTGTCGACCGGCGCGGCCGATGCCGCCGCCGGTCGCGCGGTGAACGGGGCGGACGCGGTCGCGACGACCGCGCCCGCCGCCGTACCGGCTGCCCTGTACGCGCGGGGCATCCCGGTGGCACCATCCGACCGGGGCCGGCCGATGCTGCGCCGGCCCCCGGCCGACAGGCCGGCCGCACCGGCCCGGCTGGACGCGATCGGACAATGGCGGGCGTGACGATGGACGACATGGACCAGACGGAGCGAGGAGACGGCGTGAATCCGCTGCGCGACGCGCAGGACCGAAGGCTCCCCCGGATCCCGGAGCCGTGCGCCCTGGTGATCTTCGGGGTGACCGGTGACCTGGCGCGCAAGAAGCTGCTGCCGGCGGTTTACGACCTGGCCAACCGGGGGCTGCTGCCGCCCGGTTTCGTGGTGCTGGGCTTCGCCCGCCGGGACTGGGGCGACGGCGACTTCGAGGCACTGGCCCACGAGTCGGCGAAGAAGCACGCCCGGACACCGTGGCGGGAGGAGGTGTGGGGCCGGCTGGCCGGCAACATCAAGTTCGTCGGTGGCTCGTTCGACGACGACGCCGCCTTCGACAAGCTCGCCTCGACGCTGAACCAGCTGCGCGACAGCCACGGCATCCACGGCAACGCCGCGTTCTACTTCTCCATCCCCCCGACGGCCTTCCCGGTGGTGCTCAAGCAGCTGGCCCGCACCGGCATGGCCGACAACGACAAGTGCGGCGGCTGGCGGCGGGTGGTGGTGGAGAAGCCGTTCGGCAACGACCTGCCCTCGGCCAAGGAACTCAACGACCTGGTCGACGACGTGTTCACCCGGCAGGACGTCTTCCGGATCGACCACTACCTGGGCAAGGAGACGGTCCAGAACATCCTCGCCCTGCGGTTCGCCAACAACCTGTTCGAGCCGCTGTGGAACTCCAAGTACGTCGACTCGGTGCAGATCACCATGGCCGAGGACGTCGGCATCGGCACCCGGGCCGGCTTCTACGACTCGGTCGGCACCGCCCGCGACGTGCTCCAGAACCACCTGCTCCAGCTGCTCGCCCTGGTCGCCATGGAGGAGCCCACCAGCTTCGACGCCGACGAGATCCGGGCCGAGAAGCTCAAGGTGCTCAAGGCGATCACCCTGCCGAAGGACGTGTCCCGGGGCACCGTGCGCGGTCAGTACCTGCCCGGTTGGGTGGGTGGCGAACGGGCCGTCGGCTACCTCGACGAGGAGGGCGTCCCGGCGCACTCGACCACCGAGACGTACGTCGCCGTCGAGTTGGGCATCCAGAACCGCCGCTGGGCCGGGGTGCCGTTCTACATCCGGGCCGGCAAGCGGCTGCCCCGGCGGGTCACCGAGGTGGCCATCATGTTCAAGAAGGCCCCGCACCTGCCGTTCAACACGGCCGACATGGAGTCGCTGGGCAACAACCAGCTGGTCATCCGGGTGCAGCCGGACGAGGGCGTGGTGCTCAAGTTCGGCTCGAAGGTGCCCGGCACCACCATGGAGGTCCGCGACATCGCGATGGACTTCCAGTACGGCGAGGCGTTCACCGAGTCCAGCCCCGAGGCGTACGAGCGGCTCGTGCTGGACGTGCTGATCGGCGACCGGACACTCTTCCCCGACGCCTCCGAGGTGGAGCAGAGCTGGGCGGTGGTGGACCCGCTGGAGCACGCCTGGGAGGGCACCAAGCCGGAGCCCTACCGGTCCGGCGAGTGGGGTCCCCGGGCCGCCGACGAGATGCTGGCCCGCGAGGGCCGGGCTTGGCGGAGAGCGTGAGCGAGCAGAGCGAGCGAACCAGGAGGCTCCATTGATCGGGCTGTGGGACACCACCGGCAACGAGGTGGTCAAGGCGCTCGCCGCCGAGCGGCGCAGCGCGGGCGGGGTGGCCAGCGGGATGGCGCTCACCCTGATCGTCGTGGTCGACGAGAAGCGGGTCCGGGAAGCCGAGGCGGCGGCCACCATCGCCGCCGCCGCCCACCCGTGCCGGCTGCTCGTCGTCGTACGCGCCGACGTGGAGCGGGAACGCAACCGGTTGGACGCCGAGATCGTGGTCGGCGGCCGGCTGGGCCCGTGCGAGGCGGTGGTGACCCGGATGTACGGCCGGCTGGCCCTGCACGCCGAGTCGGTGGTGATGCCGCTGCTGGTGCCGGACGTACCGGTGGTCACCTGGTGGCACGGCGAACCACCGGCGGAGATCGCCACCGACTTCCTCGGGGTGGTCGCCGACCGGCGGATCACCGACTGCGCGCAGGCCGTCGACCCGGTCGAGGCGCTGCGGGAACGGGCCCGGGACTACGCCCCCGGCGACACCGACCTGGCGTGGACCCGGATCACCCCGTGGCGCACCCTGGTCGCCGGGGCGTTCGACACCACCGAGGCGCGGGTCACCGAGGCGACGGTGGTGGCACCCCGCCGGGACCCGACGGCGGCGCTGATGCAGGGGTGGCTGGCCGCCCGGCTCGGCATCCAACCGCAGTGGCAGCACACCGACGACCACCCGAGGATGCGTCAGGTGCAGCTGCGCTGCGCCAACGGCGACGAGTTGACGTTGACCCGGGACGACAGCCTGGCGACGTTCCGGCGTACCGGCCAGGACGACCGGGTGCTGCCGCTGGTGCGTCGCCCGCTCGGTGACGAGCTGGCCGAGGAGCTGCGCCGGCTCGACGCCGACCAGGTGTACGCCGAGGCGTTGGGCACGGCGGCCGGCCTGTCCGGCCTGGAGCAGCGTCCGCCCCAGCGGGTGCACGTCTGGAAGGACCCGGCCACCGCGCGCCGGGCGGAGGCGGGCGTGAGCGCGCACGCCGACACCAGCACGACATCCTGAGCATGTGCCGGTGGGCGGTCCTGCGGGGCCGCCCACCGGCCGTTAGGGGCAGCCGGGGTCCGTTCCCGGGTGGGCGGGTGTCCTCTCCCGCCCGTCGCCGGAGTCGACCGGCGGCCCGCACGACGACGAGACCTCCGGTGACACCGGCACCCGGCGGGCCGACCGGTCCCCGCCCCCACGAGCAGGACCGCGCCGAGCGGTCAGGAAAAGAAGGCCAAGATGAGTGAGGCGAGTGTCGCGGTCCACGCCGACGCCGACCTGCTGGCGCAGGCGGTGGCGGCCCGGCTGGTGGTGAAGCTGCTCGACGCGCAGGCGGAGCGGGGTGCGGCGTCGATCGTGTTGACGGGCGGGCGGATCGCCGCGACGGTGCACCGGGCGGTGCTCACCCTGCCCGCCCACGACGCCGTCGACTGGTCCCGGGTGGATGTCTGGTGGGGCGACGAGCGCTTCCTGCCGGCCGGCGACCCGGACCGCAACGAGACGCAGGCCCGGGCCGCGCTGCTGGACCTGGTGCCGCTGGACCCGGCCCGGGTGCACCCGATGCCGGCCACCGACGGCCCCACCGGCGACGACCCGGAGGCCGGTGCCGCCGCGTACGCCGAGGAGTTGGCGCGGGCGGCCCGGCCCGGTCACGCGGCACTGCCGCACTTCGACGTGCTGATGCTGGGCGTCGGCGAGGACGGGCACGTGGCGTCGGTCTTCCCCGAGCACCCGGTGCACCACGACACCCGACCGGTCAGCGCGGTACGGGGCAGCCCGAAGCCGCCGCCGGTGCGGACCACCCTCACCCTGCCGGCGATCAACACCGCCGAGGAGGTCTGGCTGGTCGCCAGTGGGCCCGACAAGGCGCGGTCGGTGGGGATGGCTTTGGCCGGTGCCGGCCCGAAGCAGGTGCCCGCCGCCGGGGTGCAGGGCGTCTCGCGTACCCTCTGGCTGCTCGACCGGGCGGCGGCGGCCGACGTGCCGGCCCGGCTGCGCAGCCTGCGCTGAGCCCGGGCGGCCCGGCCGCGAGCCGGGTCAGCACGCCCCCACCGCCGGGGCGGTCACACCCGGCCGCAGCGGGCGTCACCGCCGGGCGGTCGCTCCGGGTCGAGGTGTCACCGCCGGGGCGGTCGCTTGGGGTCGCAGCGTCACCGCCGGGGCGGTCACTCCCGACCGCGTCGGCGGCGCAGCGCGGCCAACGCCTCCGCCAGCAGCGCCTCCCCCTCCTCCGGGGTACGCCGCTCCTTCACGTACGCCAGGTGGGTCTTGTAGGGCTCGGGACGGGTACGTCCGGGCGGATTCTGGGCGTCCTGGCCGGCGGGCAGGCCGCAGCGCGGACAGTCCCAGACGGCCGGCTCCTCGGCGTCCAACGCCAACCGGATCTCGGTGGCGTGGTCGTTGCGGCACCAGTAGGTGACCGCGCGACGGGGGGCCGGCTCGTAGCGTTCGGTGGGGCGCTCCGGCGCCCCACCGATCCGGGAACCGCGGATGACGTTGCCACTGGGCACACTCGCTCCTGTCGTCGGAGGGGACCACCGCCTGAGGCGGGCGGTGGGCGACGGTGGCGGAGAAACACAACTGCGCGCGGTCCGTGACGGACCGCGCGCAGATTGTACGACCTGATCGTGTCGCTCAGGACCCGCTGTTGAGCTGGAGCCGGAGCCAGAGGCCGAGCCCGATGATGCAGGCGAACCAGACGATGCTCACCAGGACGGTGTAGCGGTCCAGGTTCTTCTCGGCCACCGACGAGCCGGCCAGGCTGGAGCTGACCCCGCCGCCGAACATGCTCGACAGCCCGCCGCCCTTACCCCGGTGCAGCAGAATGAGCATGGTGAGCAGAACGCTCGTGATGACCAGCAACACGATCAACGTGTATGCGAACCAGATCGGCATGGCTGGGGTCAGTCCTCTCGTTACGATCCTCGCCCGGACAGATCGGGCACGGCGGCACCGACCGGTGGACGGGCGGAGTCAAGAATAGCGAGCGATCAGCGACCCGTGTGCTCCGGGAAGCGGCAGATCTTCGCGAACTCCTCGGCGTCCAGGCTGGCCCCGCCCACGAGCGCCCCGTCCACGTCCGGCTGGGACATGATCGACGCGACGTTGGACGACTTCACCGAGCCGCCGTAGAGGATCCGGACCTGGTCCGCGGTGCCCTGGTCGTAGGTCTCGACCAGCCGCTTGCGGACCTCCCCGCAGACCTCCTGGGCGTCCTCGGGGGTGGCCGTCTTGCCGGTGCCGATCGCCCAGACCGGCTCGTAGGCCACCACGACCTTGGTGACCTGCTCGGCGGTGAGCCCCTTCAGGGCGCCGTCGAGCTGGTCGCAGCAGTGCGGCACGTGCCGCAGCTGCTCGCGGATCTCCAGGCCCTCACCGATGCAGAGGATCGGGGTGAGCCCGTTGGCCAGCGCGGCGGCCACCTTCGCGTTGACGATCGCGTCGTCCTCGTAGTGGTACTGCCGCCGCTCCGAGTGCCCGACCGCCACGTAGGTGCAGCCCAGCTTGGCCAGCATCGCCCCGGAGATGTCCCCGGTGTACGCGCCGGACTGGTACGGCGAGAGGTCCTGCCCGCCGTAGCCGATGAGCAGCTTGTCGCCGTCCACCGCGGTCTGCACGGTGCGCAGGTCGGTGAAGGGCGGCAGGACCACCGTCTCGACGGCGGTGAGCTGCTGCTCGGTGAGGCTCGCGGCCAGCTTCTGCACCAGCAGGTTGGCCTCGAGGTGGTTGAGGTTCATCTTCCAGTTGCCGGCCATCAGCGGCCGGCGGGTGACGCTCGCCATCAGTTCTCCAGGGCCGCGATGCCGGGGAGGGTCTTGCCCTCCAGGTATTCCAGGGAGGCGCCGCCACCCGTGGAGATGTGCCCGAACGACGACTCGTCCAGCCCGAGGGCCCGTACGGCCGCCGCCGAGTCACCGCCACCGACCACGGTGAACGCGTCGGTCTTGGTGATCGCCTCGGCGACACCCCGGGTGCCGTTGGCGAACGCCGGCATCTCGAACACGCCCATCGGGCCGTTCCAGAAGACCGTCTTAGCCTGCGACAGGGCGGCGGTGAAGCCGGCCACCGTCTCCGGGCCGATGTCCAGGCCGAGCCGGTGGCTGGGGATGCCGTCGGCGGGCACCGTGTCGTGCGCGGCGTCCGGGGCGAAGGCGTCGGCCGCCACCACGTCGACCGGGAGCAGGATCTTGCCCTCGGCGCGGGCCAGGAGGTTGCCGCAGGTCTCGACCATCTCCTGCTCCAACAGCGAGGTGCCCACCTCGTGGCCCTGGGCCTTGAGGAAGGTGAAGCACATCCCGCCGCCGATGAGCAGCCGGTCGACCTTCGGCAGCAGCGCCTCGATCACGGCCAGCTTGTCGGAGACCTTGGAACCGCCGAGCACCACCACGTACGGGCGCTCCGGCTCGCCGGCCAGCCGGGACAGCACCTCCACCTCACGCAGCACCAGCCGGCCCGCGACGTGCGGCAGCCGGGCCGGTACGTCGTGGACGCTGGCGTGCTTGCGGTGCACCGCGCCGAACGCGTCGTCCACGTACGCCTCGCCGAACGCGGCGAGCTGGTCGGCGAAGGCCCCCCGCTCGGTGTCGTCCTTGCTGGTCTCCCCCTTGTTGAAACGGAGGTTCTCCAGCAGGGCCACCTGGCCGTCGGCCAGCGCGTCCACGGTGCTGCGGGCGGACTCGCCGACGGTGTCGGTGGCGAAGTGCACAGGCGCGTCGAGCAGCTCACCGAGCCGCCCGGCAACCGGGCGGAGGCTGTACTGCGGGTCCGGGGCACCCTTTGGGCGACCCAGGTGCGAGCAGACCACGACCTTCGCCCCGGCCTGCACGAGCGCGCCCAGGGTGGGCAGGACGGCCCGGATCCGGCCGTCGTCGGTGATCTCCCCGGTCTGCTTGTCGAGTGGGACGTTCAGGTCGGCGCGCACCAGCACGCGCCGACCTGACACCCCCTCGGCGAGCAGGTCGTCGAGGTTGCGGATGCTCACAGCGAGGAACCCACCAGCTTGACCAGGTCGACGAGCCGGTTGGAGTAGCCCCACTCGTTGTCGTACCAGCCGACGACCTTGACCTGGTTGCCGATGACCTTGGTCAGCGGCGCGTCGAAGATGCACGACGCCGGGTCGGTGACGATGTCGGACGAGACGATCGGGTCCTCGTTGTAGACCAGGATGCCCTTGAGCGGGCCGTCCGCGGCGGCCTTGATCGCGGCGTTGACCTCGTCCACGGTGGTCTCCCGGCCGACCTCGACGGTCAGGTCGGTGGCCGAGCCGGTCGGGATCGGCACCCGCAGCGCGTAACCGTCCAGCTTGCCCTTGAGCACCGGCAGCACCAGCCCGATCGCCTTGGCGGCACCGGTCGAGGTGGGGACGATGTTCAGCGCGGCGGCACGGGCCCGACGCAGGTCCTTGTGCGGCGCGTCCTGGAGGTTCTGGTCCTGGGTGTACGCGTGGATCGTGGTCATCAGGCCCTTCTCGATGCCGAAGGTGTCCTGGAGGACCTTCGCCATCGGGGCCAGGCAGTTCGTGGTGCACGACGCGTTCGAGATGATGGTGTGCTTGGCCGGGTCGTACTGGTCGTGGTTCACGCCCATGACGACCGTGACGTCCTCGTTCTTCGCCGGGGCGGAGATGATGACCTTCTTGGCCCCGCCGTCGATGTGCGCCTTGGCCTTGGTGCCGTCGGTGAAGAAACCGGTGGACTCGATGACGACGTCCGCCCCGGCGTCGCCCCACGCCAGCTTCGACGGGTCCTTCTCGGCGAACGCCTTGATGGTCTTGCCACCGACGGTGATCTCGTCGGCGGTGGCCTTGACCTCGTACGGCAGACGACCGAGGATGCTGTCGTACTTGAGCAGGTGGGCGAGCGTCGCGTTGTCGGTCAGGTCGTTCACGGCGACGACCTCGATGTCGGCGCCGGACGCCAGCACGGCCCGGAAGAAGTTACGGCCGATGCGGCCGAAGCCGTTGATGCCAACCCGGATGGTCACAGGTCCCATCTCCTCGCGTTCTGGTCCGCCGACGTCAGAACGGGCCGGCGGAGGTGTGTGCGCCGGCCGGTGAGCCGGCCGTTGACGATTCGTCTCGGCCACCCCGCCACGGTCTGGGAGGACCTGACCGCCTGAGGCGGCGTGCACGGCGAGGAGTGCCTGTGCCGGCCCCCTTGCCGTACCTGACGACCCTATCCGAGCGTGCCCCGCCGTGCTGCGGCGGGTGGTGACCCCGTCGGGTCGACGGCACGGCACGCCCCACCCACCCGACCCGGGGCACGTCACGCCCGCCGGCCCGTGCCTCGCACGCGCCCGCGGGATGGCGGCCCACCGTCCTATCAGACCACGAGCATGTCCGGCGTGACTGCCGCTTCGGTATCCGGGATGCCCAGGTCACGGGCCCGCTTGTCGGCCAACGCCAGCAGCCGGCGGATCCGCCCGGCGATCGCGTCCTTGGTCAACGGCGGGTCGGCCAGCGCGCCCAACTCCTCCAGCGACGCCTGCCGGTGCTCCAGCCGCAGCTGACCGGCCGAGGTGAGATGGTTCGGCGCGTCGTCGGCGAGGATCTCCAGTGCCCGGGTGACCCGGGCGGCGGCGGCCACCGCCGCCCGCGCCGAGCGGCGCAGGTTGGCGTCGTCAAAGTTCGCCAACCGGTTGGCCGTGGCCCGCACCTCCCGGCGTACCCGACGCTCCTCCCAGGCCAACACGCTGGAGTGCGCGCCGACCCGGGTGAGTAGCGCGGCGATCGCGTCACCGTCCTTGACCACCACCCGGTCCACCCCGCGCACCTCCCGGTTCTTGGCGGTGATGCCGATCCGACGGGCCGCCCCCACCAGGGCCAACGCGGACTCCGGCCCCGGGCAGGTGATCTCCAACGCACTGGAGCGGCCCGGCTCGGTCAACGAGCCGTGCGCCATGAACGCGCCCCGCCAGGCCGCCACCGCGCAGCAGACGTTCGCCGCCACCACGTGCGGCGGCAGGCCGCGTACGGGCCGGCCCCGGACGTCGAGCAGGCCGGTCTGCCGGGCCAGCGCCTCGCCGTCCTTGACCACCCGGACGATGAAGTGGCTGCCCTTGCGCAGCCCACCCGAGGCGAGCACGTGGATCTCGCTGGGATAGCCGTAGACCTCGGCGATCTCCCGGCGTAGCCGGCGGGCCACCGCCCCGGTGTCCAGCTCCGCCTCCACCACCACCCGACCGGAGACGATGTGCAGCCCACCGGCGAAGCGCAGCAGCGCCGCCATCTCCGCCCGCCGGCAGCAGGGCTTGGGCACGTCGACCCGGCTCAGCTCGTCCTTGACCGCAGCCGTCATCGCCATTGTGCGCCCCCTCACGGACCGGTACCGGCGTGTCGCCGGTGATTACGTACGTGCTTAACGATCGACGCCCAGGACAGGCACCAGTGCGGCAGCCAGGGCGGCCGGATCGTGACGGGGCGTGCCGTCGTCGACGGCGACCGGGGCGAGGACCAACCGGGCACCAAGCGATTCTGCCGCACGCCCGACCGGTTCGGGGTCACCCACCGCCTTGGAGTCGGCCACCACGTAGTCGACGGTGAGCTGCGGAAGGTACCAACGCAGAGCGGCCAGGTGGTCGGCCACCGAGAGACCCAGGGTCTCCTTCTCGGCGGCCAGGTTGAGGGTGACCAGTCGCCGGGCCGGGCTGGTCACGATCGCCTCGGCCAGCCCCGGCACCAGCAGGTGCGGCAGCACGCTGGTGTACCAGCTGCCCGGTCCGAAGATCAACCAGTCGGCGTCGCCGATCGCGGCCACCGCCTCCGCGCAGGCCACCGGGGCGTCCGGGGTGATCCGCAGCGCCTGCACCGTGCCGGTGGTCACCGCCACCTGGTGCTGGCCGCGCACCGTGCGTACCTCGTCGGGGTGGGCCGGGTCGAGGCCACGGACCCGGGCCTCGATGTCCACCGGCTGGGCGGACATCGGCAGCACCCGGCCGACCGCGCCGAGCATCGCCCCCGCGTGCGCCAGCGCGGCGACCGGGTCGCCGAGCTGCTCCATCAGGCCGCAGAGCACCAGGTTGCCCACCGCGTGACCGGCCAGCCCGTCCCGGGCGGCACCGGCGAACCGGTGCTGGAACAGCCCGGCGCTACGTCGGGTGGCCGGATGGTCCCCGGCCAACGCGACCAGTGCCTGCCGCAGGTCGCCCGGGGGCAGGCCGCCGCGTTCGGCCCGGAGCCGGCCGCTGGAGCCGCCGTCGTCGCCGACGGTGACCACGGCGGTGATGTCCAGGTCCAACTCCCCGGCGCAGTGCCGCAGCGCCCGCAGCGAGGCGGACAGTCCGTGCCCCCCGCCGAAGGCGACCACCGACCGCACCGTCACTCCCGCCCCAGGTCCCGGTGCTGCGCATTGGCGGCCAGCCCCGACTGGCGCAGCCGCTCGGCCAGCTCCTCGGCGATCGCCACGCTGCGGTGCTTGCCGCCGGTGCAGCCCACGGCCACCGTCAGGTAACGCTTGCCCTCCCGCTCGAAACCGGCGGTGGTGGCGTTGACCAGCTCGGCGTACGAGGCGACGAAGGCGTCCGCGCCCTCCTGACCGAGCACGTACGCGCTGACCGCCGCCTCCCGACCGGTGTGCTCCCGCAGCTCCGGCACCCAGTACGGATTCGGCAGGAACCGGGCGTCGAGGACGAAATCGGCGTCCGGCGGCAGGCCGTACTTGAAGCCGAACGAGAGCACGGTGAGCCGCAACCGCCGGGCGTCCTCCCCGCCGAACAGCTCCTCGACCCGACGGCGGAGCTGGTTGACGTTGAGGTGGCTGGTGTCGATGATCACATCGGCCTGGTCGCGGGCCTCCTCCAGCAGGGCCCGCTCGACGGCGATCCCGTCGGCCAACCGCCCCTCACCCTGCAACGGGTGCGACCGGCGCACGCTCTCGAACCGCCGGATCAGCACCTCGTCGTCGGCGTCGACGAAGACCACCCGGGGCGAGAAGCCACGTTCCTTCAGCTCCCGGATCGCCCCGGCCAGGTCGGTGGAGAACGCCCGCGACCGCACGTCCAGCACCATCGCGGTACGCCGGGCCGCCCCGCCGGCCTTCATCGCCAGCTCGGCCATGTCCAGCATCAGCGCCTGCGGCAGGTTGTCCACCACGTAGTAGCCGACGTTCTCCAGGGCGCGCGCCACCGTGCTGCGGCCACCGCCGGACAGGCCGGTGACCACCACCAGCGTGGTGTCCGACTCCGCCGTGCCGCCCTCGACGTGCCCGCCGGTTGTCCGCGCCTCGCCCATTCCACCACTCCCGGTTCCGTGGCGGCGAGCCCCGATGGGTCCCGTACCGCGCAGGGTCAGTCGACGACTCTATCCCGGTGGGCGGCGTCGATCCCGGCACGCCCGACGGCGGGTCGCCCGGCGGGGTCGGCTCGGCGTTCGACCGGCATCCGGAGCATTGCCTGGCGCGGAGCGGTATGCCTGTCCGTCATATTTATGCCGGACAGGCATACCGCTCGACGGGAGAAGTGTCACCACCTCCGCACCGCGACGGTGGCGGCACGATCGTCCTAGTCTCCGTCCAGTTCGACGGCGGTGCGGGGCGCGGGCTGGCCGGCCTGCGCCCGTAGCGCGCCCTCCCACACCGGGTCCGTGGCCGCCCACTCGGCGACCAGCGCCGCCAGCCGGCGCGCGGGCAGCCCACGCGCGAGTACGGTCAGCTCCGCGACCCGGGGGTCGACCGCCGGGTCCAACTGCGGGGTGGCCGTCGACGACCACGCGAAGCCCTCGGCCAGGGCGGCGGCGGTGAGGGCCACCGCGTGCGCACACAGGTCGGTCTCGGCGGCACAGTCGCACTCGGCGGTGAAGCCGTCCGCCGTGACCCCCACCCAGACCTCGTACGGCGGCCGACCCGCCTCGTGGACCACCCCGGATGCTCCGCCGTCGACCGGGAGGACCTCCGGCGGCTGGCCGGAGGCCGTCAGCTTGTCCGCCGCTGCGCAGACCTCGACCCCGGCCGCGTCCCGGAGTGCGTCGATATCGATGTGTACCGCCATCAGGCCATCCAACCGCACGGCGTCTCGGCTTCCACAGCGCCGCCGGCATCGGCGGCCTCTGCTGGGGTGACGGGGACAGCACCGGGTGAGGGCCCGCCGGGTCGGACACCCGCCGGCTCCGGCGGGGGCACCGCTGAGGACGAGGGTGCCGCCGGAAGCGGGGCGGATCGGGGCGGGTCCGGGGGCGTCGTGGACGGTGGTGTCGGGGCCGGCTCGTAGACTCCCCGGATGGTCTCCCCCACCGAGTTGCGCGCCTCCGACGCCCTCGACGTGCTCCGCCGGGTCTTCGGCTACGACGCCTTCCGGGGCTTCCAGCAGGAAATCATCGATCACGTGGTGGCCGGTGGGGACGCGCTGGTGCTGATGCCCACCGGTGGCGGCAAGTCACTGTGTTACCAGGTCCCGGCGCTGGTCCGCGACGGCGTCGCGGTAGTCGTCTCCCCGCTGATCGCCCTCATGCAGGACCAGGTCGACGCGCTGACGGCGGTCGGCGTACGCGCGGGTTTCCTCAACTCGACGCAGGACTACGCGGCCCGGCGCACGGTCGAGCAGGCCTTCGTCGCCGGGGAACTGGATCTGCTCTACCTGGCCCCCGAGGCGCTGGGCACCCGGGGCGTGCAGCAACTGCTCGACCGGGGCCGGATCGGCCTGTTCGCCATCGACGAGGCGCACTGCGTGTCCCAGTGGGGGCACGACTTCCGCCCCGACTACCTGGCCCTGTCGATGCTGCACGAGCGGTGGCCGACGGTACCCCGGATCGCGCTGACCGCGACCGCCACCAGCGCCACCCGGGCCGAGATCGCCACCCGGCTCCAGCTCACCGAGGCGAAGCACTTCGTGGCCAGCTTCGACCGGCCCAACATCCAGTACCGGATCGTGCCCAAGAAGGAGCCGCGCAAGCAGTTGCTGGCCCTGCTGCGCGACGAGCACCCGGGCGATGCCGGCATCGTCTACTGCCTGTCCCGGGCCTCGGTGGACAAGACTGCCGAGTTCCTGGTCGCCAACGGGGTCGCCGCGCTGCCCTACCACGCCGGCCTGGACTCGGGCACCCGCGCCACCAACCAGCAGCGTTTCCTGCGCGAGGACGGCCTGGTCATGGTCGCCACGATCGCCTTCGGGATGGGCATCGACAAGCCGGACGTCCGCTTCGTGGCCCACCTCGACCTGCCCAAGTCGGTCGAGGGCTACTACCAGGAGACCGGGCGGGCCGGCCGGGACGGCCTGCCGTCGACGGCGTGGCTCGCCTACGGCCTCCAGGACGTGGTGCAGCAACGCAAGATGATCGAGACGTCCGACGGCGACCTGGCCCACCGCCGTAACCTCGCCACCCACCTGGACGCCATGCTGGCGCTCTGCGAGACGGTCCGCTGCCGACGGGTGCAGCTGCTCGAATACTTCGGCCAGCCCGGCACGGCCGACTGCGGCAACTGCGACACCTGCCTGACCCCGCCGGAGACCTGGGACGGCACGGTGGCCGCGCAGAAGCTGCTGTCCACCGTCTACCGGCTCGACCGGGAGCGCAACCAGCGCTTCGGCGCCGGGCACTGCGTCGACATCCTGCTCGGCAAGCAGAACGACAAGATCAGCCAGCACGGCCACGACGCGCTGAGCACCTTCGGCATCGGCACCGAGCTGCGCGATACGGAGTGGCGCGGGGTGGTCCGGCAGCTGCTCGCCGAGGGGCTGCTGGCGGTCGAGGGCGACTACGGCACGCTGGCGCTCACCGAGGCCAGCGCGGACGTGCTGGCCCGCCGCCGCACGGTCACCATGCGCCGGGAGCCGGAGAAGGTGGCCTCGGCCCGCTCGGCGAAGCCGCGCGGCGCGGCCACCGTGGTCGCCGAGCTGTCCCCGGCGGCCGGGTCGCTGTTCGAGCGGCTGCGTGCCTGGCGGGGAGCCACCGCCAAGGAACAGGGCGTGCCCGCGTACGTGATCTTCCACGACGCGACGCTGCGGCAGATCGCCACCGACTCCCCCACCTCGCTGGCCGAGCTGTCGAGGATCAGCGGCGTCGGCGAGAACAAGCTGGCCAAGTACGGCGAGTCCATCCTCACCGTCCTCGCCGACCAGCCCTGACCGCCGTCAGTCGGCCGGGGTGGGGGCGGTGGTCTTCGGGTCGTCGTCGAGGGCGGCGAGGATCGCCTCGGCGGTGCGCCGGCCCACCCCGGGCACCTCGACGATCTCCTCCACGGTGGCGGCGGAGAGCCGTTTGAGCGAGCCGAAGTGGTGCAGCAACGCCTTGCGGCGGACCTCACCCAGCCCGGGGACGGTGTCCAGGGCCGATTCGGTCATCCGCTTGGAGCGCCGCTGCCGGTGGAAGGTGATGGCGAACCGGTGCGCCTCGTCCCGGGCGCGTTGCAGCAGGTAGAGCCCCTCGGAGGTGCGCGGCAGGATGACCGGGTAGTCGTCGTCGGGGAGCCAGACCTCCTCCAGCCGCTTGGCCAGCCCGCACAGCGCCACGTCGTCGATGCCCAGCTCGGCCAGCGCCTGGGCGGCCGCCGCCACCTGCGGGGCACCGCCGTCGACCACCACCAGCTGCGGCGGGTACGCGAACTTGCGTGGCCGGCCGGTGGTCGGGTCGATGCCGGGGCGGTCGGGGTCGGACGCGGTCTCCTCGCCCAGCTCACCGGTCTCGGCGCGGGCGTCGAGGTAGCGGGCGAAGCGGCGGCGCAGCACCTCGGACATCGCCGACAGGTCGTCGGTGGCGCCCCGGACGATGAACCGGCGGTATTCGCTCTTGCGGGGCAGCCCGTCCTCGAAGACGACCATGCTGGCCACCACGTCGGTGCCCTGGATCTGGGAGACGTCGAAGCACTCGATGCGCAGCGGCGAGGTACGCATGCCGAGCGCCTCGCTGATCTCGTCGAGCGCCTTGCCCCGGGTGGTGAGGTCGCCGGCCCGCTTGAGCTTGTGCCGGGCCAGCGCGTCCTTCGCGTTGCGGCCCACGGTCTCCAGCAGGGTCTTCTTGTCGCCGCGCTGGGGCACCCGCAGCGACACCCGGCTGCCCCGGCGGGCGCTGAGCCAGTCGGCGAGCGCGTCGGCGTCACCGGGCAGCTCGGGGACGAGCAACTCCCGGGGGACGTCCGCCTCGCCCTGCTCGCCGCCGTAGACCTGGGTGCAGAAGTGGTGCACCAGGTCGCCGGTGGTCAGCTCCTCGGTCTTTTCCACCACCCAGCCGCGTTGGCCGCGTACCCGACCGTCGCGGACGTGGAAGACCTGCACGGACGCTTCGAGGGGGTCGTCGGCGAAGGCGACCACGTCGGCGTCGGTGCCGTCGCCGAGCACCACGGTCTGCTTCTCCATGGCCCGGCGCAGGGCGGCCACGTCGTCGCGGAGCCGGGCCGCCCGCTCGAACTCCAACTGCTCGCTGGCCTCGGTCATCTCGCGTTCGAGGCGACGCACCATGCTGTCGGTACGGCCGGCCATGAACTCGCAGAAGTTGTCGACGATGGCCCGGTGCGCGTCGGCGGAGACGGTGCCCACGCAGGGCGCGGAGCACTTGCCGATGTAACCGAGCAGGCAGGGCCGGCCCACCTGCCCGGCCCGCTTGAACACCCCGGCGGAGCAGGTGCGGGCGGGGAAGACCCGCAGCAGCAGGTCGAGCGTCTCGCGGATCGCCCAGGCGTGCGAGTACGGCCCGAAGTACCGCACGCCCTTACGCTTCGCGCCCCGCATGACCTGCAGCCGCGGGTATTCCTCGTCGAGGGTGACCGCCAGGTACGGGTACGACTTGTCGTCGCGGTACCGGACGTTGAACCGGGGGTCGTACTGCTTGATCCAGGTGTATTCGAGCTGGAGCGCCTCGACCTCGGTGCCCACGGTGACCCAGTCGACCGACTCGGCGGTGGTGACCATCTGCCGGGTGCGCTCGTGCAGCCCCCACGGGTCGGCGAAGTAGGAGTTGAGCCTGCTGCGCAGACTCTTGGCCTTGCCGACGTAGATCACCCGGCCGGTGCCGTCGCGGAACCGGTAGACCCCGGGGGACTCGGGGATCGTGCCGGTCGCGGGGCGGTAGGTCGAGGGATCAGCCACGGCACCGAGACTATCCGTTGCCCCCGACACTCCAGATCACACCGAGCTGGTCGACCTCGGTGCCGCTGCGGCCGAAGAAGCCGGCCAGTCGACCGCCCGGGGGCGCGGTGAAGGTGACCGTCGCCGAGGTGGGCGTACCGGCGCTGAGGGTGCGGCCCTGGTCGGTGCCGAGCCGGGCCGAGAAGATCCTGGTCCGGCCGTCCTTCTGGCCCTGGGTCAGAGTGACCTGGGTGATCCGCTCGCCGGGGGCCAGGGTGAGGCCGGTCTCGGTCCCGCCGGTGCCGCCGTGGCGCAGCTGGCCGCCGTCGGCGAGGTCGACGCCGACGGCGTCGAGCCGGGAGCCGCCGCGCAGGGTGACCCGGGTCACCGCCGGGCCGACCCGGTCGGCGTCGGTGAAGCCGGTGCCGTGCGGGCCGCCCCAGGTATCGCTGGCCCGCAGCGTCGGGGCGAGGGTCCAGTCGAACCAGGCGGCGTGCGGGTAGTGGTCGGACAGCGGCCCGCCGGTCGGGGTGAGGAACCGGGCGTGCTCGTTGTGGTAGCGGTTCAGGGTGAGGTTGACCAGCTTGTTGCCCCGGTAGAGGATCTTGTCGACCACCTCGCAGGAGTCGGTCACGTTGGCCTCGTCGCAGACCAGCGCGGGGTCACCGGCGGCCGGCGGCTGGCCGCCCCGTTCCTGCTGCACCCAGACGTCGGTGAGGCCGTTGGCCGCCACCAGGTCCCGGATGTTGTCTCCGGTACGGGTGTAGCGGACGTTCAGGTCACCCATCAGGACCACCGCGTTGCCGGCCGAGTTGGCGGCGACGTACGCGGAGAGCTGGCTGAGGTTGGACCGGCGGGCGGCCAGATCGGCGTCGGTGGTGCCGGCGTTGGGGTGGGCGTTGTAGAAGTCGACGAAGACGCCCTCGGCGAGCCGGATGCGGCTGGCGGTGAAGCCCTTCGGGGTGAGGCAGTCGGTGCCGTTGCAGGAGTTCCACTTCACCCGGGCGAAGTCGCTGTACGGGTAGTTCGACAGCGTGTTGAGGCCGCTGCCGAACGGCACTCCCCCGCTGGTCGGGGTGCGGTACGGGTGCTGGTCGGTGGCGTACAGGTCGGCGTGGTAGTTGAAGTCCTCCTGGACGTGCACGATGTCGTACCCGCCGAGCCGTTCGCCGATCGGCCGGGTGTTGGTCGCCGGGTCGCCGCTGGAGATGATGTCGGGCAGCCCGGCGACGTTGTAGGTGAGCACGGAGAACGCCCCCGAGGTGGGCGCGGCGGCGGCGGTGCCCGGGGACGCGGCGGCCGGCGCGGGCGGGGTGAGCACGGCCGCGAGCAGCGTCGCGGACGCGAGCAGACGGACGACCTTCATCGACGGTCCAATCTGGAGTGGCGGGACCGGCGGGTGTCCGCCGGTCGGGGGCGGGACCGGCAGTGAGCACCGGTCAGGGTTGGGGGACCGGCGGGTGAGCACCGGTCCGGGCGGGAGGGCCGGCGGGTGAGCGCCGGGCGGGGTGGGGCGAGGGGCGGGCGTCAGCCCGGGTGCCGGATCGAAAGCTATCCACGCGCGCCGACCGGCTCGATACTCCCGGGGAAAGATCCGGCAGCCGCTCGATGGACGTCTTCCGATATCGACGAGCGGAGATTACCATCCGGTAACCGAATGTTATTCACGTAAAGATCCCCATCCTCATCGGAGGATCACCATGCCCCGTCCCCCCACCGTCCGCCGCCTGCTCGCCGGACTGACCGCCGGCATCAGCGTCGCCGCCCTGCTCACCGCGACCCCCGCCGCCCCGGCCGAGGCCGCCGCGCCACGTGCCGCGTTCAGCCCCGAGGACTACTGCCTCGGCGAGTGCGGCGACATCCTGCCACCCGGCCAGAACGGCAACGCCACCCTCGTCGAGGTGCTGGGCAACCAGACCCTCGGCACCCTGCCCCGGCACTCCGCCGACCAGCTCGACCGCTACGCCGACCTGGTCTACGGCTACGCCGGGCTGCGCGAGGAACAGATCGGCTCGTTCTTCAACGACGCCTCCTTCGGAGTGCCGCAGGGGCAGGTCGAACGCGACTACTCGCCCCGCTCCGACGTGCGCATCCTGCGGGACAAGGCGACAGGCGTCCCGCACGTCACCGGCACCACCCGGGGCGGCACCATGTACGGCGCGGGCTACGCCGGGGCCGAGGACCGACTGTTCACCATGGACCTGCTACGGCACGTCGGCCGGGGCACCCTCACCTCGTTCGCCGGGGGCGCCCCCGGCAACCGGGCCCTGGAGCAGAGCGTCTGGCGCAACTCGCCCTACACCGAGGCGGACCTCCAGGCGCAGGTCGAGGCGCTGCGCACGAAGGGTCCGCGCGGCCAGCAGCTCTACGCCGACGTGCAGGAGTACATCGCCGGCATCAACGCCTACATCGGCGTCTGCATGGGCGCCCGCAACTGCCCCGGCGAGTACGTGCTCACCGGCCACCTGGACGCGGTCACCAACGCCGGCGGCCCGGAGCCGTTCCAGCTCACCGACCTGATCGCCATCGCCGGCGTGGTGGGCGGCCTGTTCGGCGGCGGGGGCGGCACCGAGATGCAGTCCGCGCTGGTCCGCATCGCCGCCCGCGCCAAGTACGGCGCCACCGAGGGCGACAGGGTGTGGACGGCGTTCCGCAACCAGAACGACCCGGAGACCGTGCTGACCCTGCACGACGGGCAGAGCTTCCCGTACGGCGACGCCTCCCCGGACGCGGCGAGCGTGGCACTGCCCGACGCCGGCTCGGCCCGGGTCGAGCCGATCTTCACCGACCCGACCGGCTCCGCCGGCAGCACCGCCGCCCCGGCCCGTGCCCCCGGCACCAGCGCGTCCGGTGAGCTGGCCGCCGCGCTGTCCGGGCTGACCATCAGCCCGGCGCACCGGGGCATGTCCAACGCGGCGGTGGTCTCGGCCGGGAACTCGGCCACCGGACACCCGGTCGCGGTCTTCGGCCCGCAGACCGGCTACTTCTCCCCGCAACTGCTGATGGTGCAGGAGTTGCAGGGCCCGGGGATCAGTGCCCGGGGCGCGGCGTTCGCCGGTCTCAACCTCTACGTGCTGCTCGGCCGGGGGCAGGACTACGCGTGGAGCGCCACCTCGTCGATCCACGACATCACCGACAGCTACGCGGTGCCGCTGTGCACCACCGACGGCAGCGCCCCCACCCTCGCCGCCGACCACTACCTCTACCGGGGGCAGTGCGTGGCGATGGAGCAGCTCGCGCACGTCAACAAGTGGACGCCGACCCTCGCCGACGGCACCGCCAAGGGGTCGTACAAGCTCGTGGCCTGGCGCACGAAGCTCGGCCTGGTGTCCTGGCGGGGCACGGTGGGCGGCAAACCGCACGCGTTCACCCAGCTCCGCTCCACCTACCGGCACGAGGCCGACTCGGCGATCGGCTTCCAGATGTTCAACGACCCGGCCGAGATGGGCTCGGCGGACGCCTTCGTCGCCTCGGCCAACAACGTCGAGTACGCGTTCAACTGGTTCTACGTCAACTCCACCGAGTCGGCGTACTTCAACTCCGGGCTGAACCCGGTGCGGGCCGCCGGGTCCAACCCGAACCTGCCGATGAAGGCCGAGCCGGCCTACGAGTGGCAGGGCTTCGACCCGGCGACGAACACCGCCAACTACGCCCCGCTGGCCGCCCACCCCCGGTCGGTCAACCAGGACTACTACGTCAGCTGGAACAACAAGCAGGCCAAGGACTTCGGCGGCGCGGACGGCAACTACAGCTTCGGCGCGGTGCACCGGGCCGACCTGCTGGACCGCCCGCTCAAGGCGGGCCTTCAGGCCGGCCGGAAGTTCGACCGGGGCTCGCTGACCGCGCTGGTCGAGCAGGCCGGCGTGACCGACCTGCGCGGGGCCGAGGTGCTCGACGAGCTGATCCGGGTGCTGGAGAGCCAGCCCGTCGCCGACGCCGCGCTGGCCACCGAGATCAGCCGGCTCAAGGCGTGGCGGCAGGACGGCGCGCTGCGGGTGGAGACCGCGAAGGGGTCGAAGGTCTACCGGCACGCCGACGCGATCCGCACCTTCGACGCCTGGTGGCCGCTGCTGGTCCGGGGGATGTTCCGCGACCAGCTGGGCCCGGACCTCTACCAGTCGTTGATCAACGCGATCCAGATCAACGAGTCCCCCTCCGGGTACCAGCAGGGCGACAAGTCCAACCTGCCGACCTCGGCCAACGAGGCCCAGTCGCACAAGGGCTCGTCCTTCCAGTACGGCTGGTGGGGCTACGTCGACAAGGACCTGCGCGCGGTGCTCGGCGACCCGGTGCGCGGCGGGCTGGGCCGGAGCTACTGCGGGGCCGGGAACCTGGCCGGCTGCCGGCAGGTGCTGCTGGACACGCTACGCACGGCGGCGGCCACCCCGGCCGCCCAGACCTATCCCGGCGACGCGAGCTGCGCCGCCGGTGACCAGTGGTGCGCGGACGCGATCATCCAGTCGCCGCTGGGCGGGATCAAGCACGCCACCACCGCCTGGCAGAACCGGCCCACCTTCCAGCAGGTGGTGTCGTTCCCGTCCCGCCGGGGCGACGACCTGACCAACCTGGCCGCCGGCCGGCCGGTCAGCGCGTCCGGCAGTGAGCTGTTCTTCGGGGCGGCCAAGGCCGTCGACTCCGACCTCGGCACCCGCTGGGCGAGCAGCTGGGCGGACGACCAGTGGCTGACCGTGGACCTCGGGTCGGCCCGCCAGGTGGGTCGGGTGACGCTGGCCTGGGAGTCGGCGTACGCCCGGTCGTACCGGATCGAGGTGTCCAACGACGGGTCGACCTGGCGTACGGTCTGGTCGACCACGGCCGGCGACGGCGGCACCGACGTGGCGGCCTTCCCCACGACGAGCGCCCGCTACGTCCGGATGCACGGGGTGACCCGGGCCACCACTTACGGCTACTCGATCTGGGAGATGGCGGTCTACCCGCAGTGAACCCGACCGGCCGGCCCGGAGGACGTCCTCCGGGCCGGCCGGTGTCGGTCAGGCCAGCGAGATCTGGTCGCCGTCGATCTTGAGTTCCTTGGCGGCCAGCGGTTTGGTCGCCGGCCCCTCCTTGACCGCGCCGTCGGTGATGGCGAACTTGCTGTTGTGGCAGGTGCAGTTGATCGTCCCGCCGTCGACGTTCGACACCGGGCAGCCCTGGTGGGTGCAGATCGGGTCGAAACCCTTGAACTGCCCCTCCGTCGGCTGGGTGATCACCACGCCCTGCGCGGCGTAGACCTGGCCGCCGCCGACCGGGATGTCGGCGGTCTTGGCGATCGCGGCGGCACCGGACCCGCCGGAGGTCGCGGCCGGCCCACCGGTGGCCGGGGTGGCCGGTTCGTCACCGGAGTCGTCGCCGCAGGCGGTCAGGAGAACCGAGGCCCCCACCGCACCGGCCCCGGCCAGCAGGGCGCGTCGGGTCTGCGTACCGGGCCCGGTCAGCACCTGATCGTCGTTCATCTCCGGCCTTCCTCTCGACTGCCGCCGCAGGTCGTCGACCATCGCGGCCTCACTGGAGCACACGCACCACTGTGCCCGACGGTTCACCCCACCCGCCCGGGAATGTCCGCGCCGGACCCCGGGGCGGGGCCGGTCGTCGACCCGCCGGGTCAGCGGGCTGCGGCGGGCACCTTGCGGGTACGCGCCTTCGGCGTCGCACCGTTGGCCCGGGACGCCCGGGTCACCGCCGCCTTCGCCCCCCGGGCCTGGCCGTCGAGCTTGAGCACCGAGCGCAGGAACTGGCCGGTGTGGCTCTCGGCGACCTCGGCGACCTCCTCCGGGGTGCCGGTGGCGAGCACCGTGCCGCCCCGGTGACCACCCTCCGGGCCCATGTCGATCAGCCAGTCGGCCGTCTTGATCACGTCGAGGTTGTGCTCGATGGTGATCACCGTGTTGCCCTTGTCGACCAGGCCCTCCAGCACCATCAGCAGCTTGCGGATGTCCTCGAAGTGCAGGCCGGTGGTGGGCTCGTCGAGCACGTAGACCGTGCGACCGGTGGAACGCTTCTGCAACTCGGAGGCCAGCTTGACCCGCTGCGCCTCACCGCCGGACAGCGTCGGCGCGGGCTGACCCAGCCGGACGTAACCCAGACCCACGTCGTTGAGCGTGCGCAGGTGCCGGTGGATGGCGGGGATGGCGGAGAAGAACTCGGCCGCCTCCTCGATCGGCATCTCCAGCACGTCGGAGACGGTCTTGCCCTTGTAGTGCACCTCCAGGGTCTCCCGGTTGTACCGGGCGCCCTTGCAGACCTCGCACGGGACGTAGACGTCCGGCAGGAAGTTCATCTCGATCTTGATGGTGCCGTCGCCGGAGCACGCCTCGCAGCGGCCACCCTTGACGTTGAACGAGAACCGGCCGGGGCCGTACCCCCGGACCTTGGCCTCGGTGGTCTCGGCGAACAGCTTGCGGACGTGGTCCCAGACCCCGGTGTAGGTCGCCGGGTTGGAGCGCGGGGTACGGCCGATCGGTGACTGGTCGACGCCGACCACCTTGTCGACGTGCTCCAGCCCGGAGACCCGGGTGTGCCGGCCCGGCACCAGCCGCGCGCCGTTGATCTGGTTGGCCAGCACCGCATAGAGAATGTCGTTGACCAGCGTCGACTTGCCCGAGCCGGAGACCCCGGTGACCGCGATGAGCTGCCCCAGCGGGAACGGCACGGTCAGGTTGCGCAGGTTGTGCTCGCGCGCCCCGTGCACCACCAGCTCCCGCTCCGGCGTCTGCGGTCGACGCTGCTGCGGTGTCGGGATCTCCCGCCGGCCCGACAGGTACGCCCCGGTCACCGACTCGGGATTGTCCAGCAGCTCCGGCACCGAGCCGCTGTGCACGATCCGGCCGCCGTGCTCCCCCGCGCCGGGCCCGATGTCGACGATCCAGTCGGCGACCCGGATGGTGTCCTCGTCGTGCTCGACCACGATCAGCGTGTTGCCCAGGCCGCGCAGCCGCAGCAGGGTCTCGATCAGCCGGTGGTTGTCCCGCTGGTGCAGGCCGATCGACGGCTCGTCGAGCACGTAGAGCACGCCGACCAGGCCGGAGCCGATCTGGGTGGCGAGCCGGATGCGCTGCGCCTCGCCACCGGACAGGGTGCCGGCCGCCCGGTCCAGCGAGAGGTAGTCCAGGCCGACGTCGAGCAGGAACCGCAGCCGGGCGTTGATCTCCTTGAGCACCCGCTCGGCGATCATCTTCTGCCGGTCGGTCAGCGCGATGCCGGCGAGCAGCTCGGCCGCCTCACCCACCGACAGGTTGCACACCTCGGCGATGCTCTTGCCGGCGATGGTGACCGCCAGCACCTCGGGCTTGAGCCGGGTGCCGCCGCAGGCCGCGCAGGGCACGTCGCGCATGTAGCCCTCGTACTTGTCCCGCGACCACTCGCTCTCGGTGTCGGTGTGCCGCCGCTCGATCCACTGCACCACGCCCTCGAAGCCGGTGTAGTAGGACCGCTCCCGGCCGAACTTGTTGCGGTAGCGGACGTGCACCTGGTCGTCGGAGCCGTGCAGGATGGTCTTTTGCGCCCGCGCCGGCAGCGCCCGCCACGGGGTGTCGACGTCGAAGTGCTGGCTCTCGCCGAGCGCCTCCAGCAGGCGCAGGAAGTATTCCAGGTTGTGCCCGGTCGCCCAGGGTTGCAGCGCGCCCTCGCGCAGGGTGCGCTCCGGGTCGGGGACGACCAGCTCCGGGTCGACCTCCTTCTTGGTGCCCAGGCCGGTGCACTCCGGGCAGGCCCCGTAGGGCGCGTTGAACGAGAAGACCCGGGGTTCCAGGTCCTCGATCGCCAACGGGTGGTCGTTGGGGCAGGCCAGGTGCTCGGAGTAGCGACGTTCCCGGGCCGGGTCGTCCTCGGCCAGGTCGACGAAGTCGAGCAGCACCAGGCCGTCGGAGAGGCCGAGCGCGGCCTCCACCGAGTCGGTCAGCCGCTGCTTGGCGCCCGCCTTGACGCTGAGCCGGTCGATCACCACCTCGATGGTGTGCTTCTCCTGCTTCTTGAGCTTGGGCGGCTCGGTCAGCGGGTGCACCACCCCGTCGACCCGGGCCCGGGCGTAGCCCTTGGCCTGGAGTTCGGCGAAGAGGTCGACGTACTCGCCCTTGCGACCCCGGACCACCGGGGCGAGCACCATGAACCTGGTCCCCTCGGCCATCGTCAACACCCGGTCGACGATCTGCTGGGGGCTCTGCCGGGAGATCCGCTCGCCGCAGACCGGGCAGTGCGGCTCACCGATGCGGGCGAAGAGCAGCCGCAGGTAGTCGTAGACCTCGGTGATGGTGCCGACGGTGGAGCGCGGGTTGCGCGAGGTGGACTTCTGGTCGATGGAGACGGCCGGGCTCAGCCCTTCGATGAAGTCGACGTCGGGCTTGTCCATCTGGCCGAGGAACTGCCGCGCGTACGACGACAACGACTCGACGTAGCGGCGCTGCCCCTCGGCGAAGATGGTGTCGAAGGCCAGGCTCGACTTGCCGGAGCCGGACAGCCCGGTGAAGACGATCAGCGCGTCCCGGGGCAGGTCGAGACTGACGTCACGCAGGTTGTGCTCGCGCGCGCCACGGATGATCAGACGGTCGGCCACGGTGCGGGTGCTCCCGAAAGAAGAATGTGAGGCGGATCTGTCCGCTACGAGGGTGATCTGAGCGGTTTGCGGAGTGAGTTGAGCAGTTTCACGGGCGCGAAGGAACGCCCCGGCAACTTTAGCCCCGGGGTACGACAACTTCGTGCACGCCCACACTCCCCCAGCTCACACCGGTCAGGTCAGCCACCGCCCGGCCCGCGCCACAGCTCGGACCGGCACCGCGGCGGCACACCGACCCGGTGCCCGACCCGACCGCTGTCGGCCGGTCCGGGCACCGGTCAGAAGCCGCCCGGCAGCGGTGGCGTGGTCGGCCGGGCCGGCCGGCGTCGACCCCCTCGCCAACCGCCCCGCCGCTCGGCGGCCAGCCGGCTCTGCCGACGGCCACCCTCGTAGGCCACCTCCCGCTGGAGCCGACGCCAGCTCTCCCAGCGCCGGGGCGACAGTTCCCCGTTCTCCAGCGCCTCCCGCACCGCGCAGGCCGGCTCGGCGGTGTGCCCGCAGTCGGCGTACCGGCAGCCGGTGGCCAGCTCGGCGATGTCGGTGAACGCCCGGTCCAGGCCGGCGTGCCCGTCGAGCAGGCCGACCGCCCGGACCCCGGGGGTGTCCAGCACCGCCCCGCCACCGGGCACCGGGACCAGCGCCCGCCAGGTGGTGGTGTGCCGACCCTTGCCGTCGACGCGTCGGATCGCCTGGGTCGGCATGACGTCCGCCCCGACCAGGGCGTTGAGCAGGCTGGACTTGCCCGCTCCGGACGGGCCGAGCAGGGCCAGCGTGCGCCCCGGGGCGACCAGCGGACGCAGCGGTGCCAGGCCGGTGCCCTGCTCGGCGCTGACCGGCAGCACCGGCACCCCGGGGGCCACCGCGGCGAGTTGCCGGGCCACCGCCTGCGGGTCGGCGGCCAGGTCGACCTTGGTGAGCACCACCAGCGGGGTGGCCCCCGACTCGTGGGCCAGCGCGAGCAGCCGTTCGATCCGGGCGGCGTCCGGCTCCGGGTGCACCGGCTCGACCACCGCCGCGGCGTCGAGGTTGGCGGCGAGCACCTGACCGCTGGCGTCCTTGCCGGCGGTCCGGCGGATCAGCGCGGTCCGTCGGGGCAGCACCGCGTCGACGGTCACCGGGCCGTCCGGCCAGCGGGCCAGCAGCACCCAGTCACCGGCGCACGGCAACGCGGTCAGGTCACGGGCGGCGGCGGCCAGCACCGCCGGGCCCAGACTGGCCCGGACCGGTCCGTCCGCGGCGAGCACGGTGCACACCCCCCGGTCGACCCGGGCCACCCGGCCGGGCCGGCGGTCCGGCCGCCGTCGCGCGTACGCCGCCCGCTCGGCGTCCAGGCCGAGAGCGGTCAGATCGATGGTCATGTCATCCTCACCGGGGTCGGAACTGGTCGTGGCCGAACACGCGTCCTGCTACCGGCATGATCACCACCCCGTCCGTCGTCCCGGTACCGCGTCGTAGCCGACGGTAGGCGTCGCACCGACGCGCCGAAAGCGAATTCCCCGGCGGCGCAACGCTCCCCGGACCGTTAGGGTCGTGGCGTGACCACGGATCCACTGCTGTTGACCGGTGCGGTGACCGACGCCGCCGCCCGTCTGCTGGACACCACGGCCGGGCTCGACGCGGCGGCCGTCGCGGCTGCCAGCCTGCTGCCCGGCTGGACCCGGGGCCACGTGCTGACCCACCTGGCCCGCAACGCCGACGGGTTCGTCAACCTGCTCACCTCCGCCCGAACCGGGCAGGACATCCCGATGTACGCCAGCGACGCCGCGCGGGACGCCGACATCGCCGCCGGTGCCGACCGGCCGCCCGCCGAATTGCTGGCCGACCTGCGTCGCAGCACCGACCGGTTCACCGAGGCGGTGGCCGCGATGCCGGCGCACGCGTGGCAGGGCACCGTGCAGACCCGACGCGGCCCGTGGCCGGTCGCCCTGGTGCTCTGGGGCCGGTGGCGCGAGCTGGAGGTGCACCACGTCGACCTGGGCACCGGCTACCGGCCGGCGGACTGGCCGGCCGCGTTCGCCCAGCACCTGCTGCACGAGGTGGCCGGCGGGCTCGCCGAGCGGCCGGACGCCCCGGCGCTGGTGCTACGGCCCGCCGACGGTAACCGGCCGGAGCTGGTGGTGGGCGACCCGCAGGACGCCCCGCAGGTCGCCGGCCCCGCCGCCGAACTGGTCGCCTGGTTGATCGGCCGCAGCAGCGGCGACGTGTTGACCGTCACCCCGGACGGTCCCCTCCCGACCCCACCCGAATGGATATAGACCGCCCATGAGCTACACCGGAGACGTCACCCACGGCGGCCCGCCCGCCGTCCGGGAACTCGACCGACTCACCGTCAGCAAGCTGTCGGTCGGCCCGATGGACAACAACGCCTACCTGCTGCGCTGCCGCGACACCGGGGCGCAGGTCCTGATCGACGCCGCGAACGAGGCACCACGGCTGCTCGACCTGATCGGCGACGCCGGCCTGACCTCGGTGGTCACCACCCACCGGCACATGGACCACTGGGTGGCGTTGGAGGAGGTCGTCGCCACCACCGGCGCCCAGGCCCTGGTGCACGCCGACGACGCCGAGGGGCTGCCGATCGCGGCGCAGGCCCTGACCGACGGCGACACCGTGACGGTGGGCGAGCAGACGTTGGAGGTGATCCACGTCAAGGGGCACACCCCGGGGTCGATCGCGCTGCTCTACCGCGACCCGGCCGGCACCCCGCACCTTTTCACCGGGGATTCGCTGTTTCCCGGCGGGGTCGGCAACACCGACCGGGACCCGCAGCGGTTCGGCCAGCTCATCGACGACGTCGAGCACAAGCTGTTCGACCGGCTGCCCGACGACACCTGGTTCTATCCGGGGCACGGTGCCGACAGCACCCTCGGGGCGGAGCGGGCGTCGCTGCCGCAGTGGCGGGCGCGCGGCTGGTGACCCGGGGCACCCGGTGGCGGGCTCACACCCGGTGACCGGGCGAACGCCGGTCACCGGGGCGGATGCCGGTCACCGGGTCGGCAGCGGTCAGCCGGCCTGACCGAGGGCGGTCACCGTCCGTAGCCGACGTCGGGTGCCCAGCAGCACCAGACCGGCCAGCACCAGGCCCACCCCCATGGTGACCAGCAGCGGATCGCCGGGCAGCAGCCCGGCCAGGGCCCGTGACGCCACCCCCAGCGCCAGATAGAGACCGGCCCACGCCGCCGCGCCGAGCGCGGCACACGTGACGAACCGGCGGTACGACATCCGCAGGCCCCCGGCGGCCAGCGGCAGCAGCGTGTTGAACACCGGCAGGAAGGGTGCGACAAGCACCATCCGCCCGCCACCGGAGCGCAGCAGTTGCTCGGCGGCCGACCAGCGCCCCTCGCCGATCCAGCCACCGACCCGGCTGTGCCGCAGCCGCTCCCCGTAGATCCGCCCGGCGAGGAAGCTCAGCGACCAGCCGGCGAGGCAGCCGACGACCACCGCCACCATGGTCGCGACACCGGCGAGGGGCCGACCCACCCCCACCGCCGCGAGGATCGCCACGTCGCCGGGGACGAGCACACCGAGCAGCGGTACGGCGTCGGCGAGCATCACCAGCCCGAGCGCCGCCATCAGCAGAGCGGTGGGCAGGTCACCGAGTCGGGCCAGTTCGTCGAGCACGAGCCGACGCTACGGCTCGGGGGTGCTCCGGCGCATCGGGTCGCGACCCTGATCACTCCCCGAATTTTCTCGGGGTGCCCTGGTTGGCCTGCGGGGTTCACCGGGGACGCAGCACCTGCACCCGGCGGACCGGGGAGTCGACGGACGGCTCGGTGGTGGGCACCGGATAGCTGGCCACCACCTCCAGCACGTCCCACGGCAGGTGGCCCCGGTCCGGGTCACCGACCAGCACCTGCGTCCCACCCTGGGCGGCCCGTCGCAGGTAGGGCAGCACCCGCTCGGCCAGTTCCCGGTCGTAGAGGACGTCCCCGGCGACCAGCAGCTCGGCCTGGGTGCCGTCGTCGTCGAGCAGGTCACCGGAACGGGCCTGCACCCGTACCCGGTTGGCCCGCGCGTTGACGGTCACCGCCGCCACCGCGTACGGGTCCACGTCGTTGGCGACGACCTGGGTGGCACCGCCGAGCGCGGCGGCGATGGCGACCAGTCCGGAGCCGGCGGCCAGGTCGAGCACCCGGCGACCGGCGACCAGGTCGGGGTGATCGAGCAGGTGACGGGCGAGCGCCTGACCACCGGCCCAGGCCGAGGCCCAGAACGGTGGCGGCAGGGCACGGCCGGCCGCCGCCTCCATTCGTGCCCACCAGACGATCGCGTCCTCGGCGAGGTGCAGCCGCACCTCGGGCACGAACGGCGTCGGCACCAGCCGGAGCCGGTCCAGCCCGTCCCCCGGTGCGTCGATCTCCCGCTCCAGCTCGGCCAACGCGGCGGTGCTCGGTCCGTTCACCGGTCGAGTGTCCCGGACCGGACCGCCCGAAGGGTGGTATTCCGGGCTGACCCGCGAGTTTCCCCGTAACTTCCTGCGGCACTTCAGCCGGCAAAAACCGGATCGGCCGGTTACTGTCGGGGCAGTACAGGGCGATCATCCGCCGCAGCGGCGGGATCACCCGTTGTAAACAGGGAGAGATGCATGGCAACCGGCACGGTCAAGTGGTTCAACTCGGAAAAGGGCTTCGGCTTCATCGAGCAGGACGGCGGCGGCCCCGACGTCTTCGTCCACTACTCGGCGATCGCCAGTAGCGGATACCGGGAACTGCAGGAGGCCCAGAAGGTCGAGTTCGATGTGACCCAGGGGCAGAAGGGCCCGCAGGCGGAGAACGTCCGCCCGCTGTAGGTCCGTGCCGGTGGCGGCGGCTTCGGCCGCCGCCACCGAGCGCTGTCGACCACCATCACCCGGTGACGGCACCGGTACGGCCCGGCACGACCATGATCGACTCAAGGGGGCCGTTGTAGCGCTATCCCGCCCGCCGTGACACCGCTACCTGGGCACCATTGCGGCGCATCCTGCCCGCCGTTCCGCCGGACCGAGCGAACTCCGCCGTCGGGGCGGGGAGGCACGGTCCCGTCCGTCCGGCAGGAAGACATCACGCGTTCGGGCGAGGGCGGGGAGGGCGGTCACGGCCCCCCGGCCGAGGGAAGCAGTGATCATGGGCCGCCCGGCGAGGAACCGTCACGGCCGCCCGGCGAGGAAGCGGTCACGGGCCGCCCGTCGGGGAAAGCCGCCACCGGCCGTCCGGGCGGGGTGCGGTGGTGTCAGGACCGCTTGACGAGGCCCAGGAACGACCGCCAGGCGGCCGGCGCGAAGCTGAGCACCGGGCCCGCCTCATCCTTGCTGTCGCGGACGCCGACGACACCGGGCAGGTTGGCGGCCACCTCCACACAGTCACCGCCGTTGCCGCTGCTGCGGGTGCTCTTGTGCCAGATCGCGCCGGTCAGGTCCATGAATCTGCCGCCTCCGAGATCATCTTTACGGTGGCCCCGTGGGGTAACGCCTCGGCGCGCACCGATTCCCAGGTCCGTCGCAGCGAGTGTACGTCCGCCGTCCGCTCGATGATCGATCCATGCAACTGGTTGTCGAGGTAGGCGATGTCGTCGCCCTCGGGCGGCGTGGCGATCACGAAGGCACCGTTCAGCCCGGGGTACGCCCCGGTCCCCTTCGGCACCAGGTGCAGGTGCACCCTCGGCCGGCTGCCGACGTCCCGCAGGTGCAGGAGCTGCTCCCGCATCACCTTCGCCCCGCCGACCGGGCGCTCCAGCACGGTGTGGTCGAGCACCGCCACGAACAGCGGAGGGTTAGCTCGGGTCAGGATCTCCTGCCGGGCCAGTCGCGCCGCGACCTGCTGCTCGATGTCGTCACCGAGGAAATGGCTGGCCCGCTCGAAGAGTTCCCGGGCATATGCCTCGGTCTGGAGCAGGCCGGGCAGGACCGTTTGCTGGAACGAGCAGAGTGCGGTCGCCTCCTGCTCGATGGTGACCCACTCGCGGAACCAGGGCAGCAGGCTCTCCCGGATCTGGGCGTCCCGGATCCGGGCCAGCAGGCCGTCAGTGTCCAGCACGGTGTCGCAGCGCTCGGCGAACTCCTTGCGCGGCGGCCGACGGCACTGCTCGACGGCGGCGACCAGCGAGGCCGAGTAGTTGACCAGGTCACCCAGCCCTTCCTGGGACAGTCCCGCCTTCGTCCGCAGCCGGCGCAGCTCCCCGGCGAACAGTTCCAGCATGGGCAGACGTTCCATCTGCACAACTCCTGTACGTGAAGGGTGTCGGCGCTGCACGCCCGCTCCGGTGCAACGCGAATGCCTTCCGACGGTAACGGCAACCTGAGCAGACTGTCACGTATGCGGACCTGCTCGACGCCGGACGAGGGCTCGGGCCGACTCCGCCGGGGCCGCCCCCTCCCCCGTGGGGGCGGCCCTTCCAGTCTCCGAGGAGGTAGGCCGTGCCCGGTCCGATCAGGTGGTGGAGAACCCGCGACGTCGCTGCCGGCCCGGACGACCCGGTCTGCGCCGGGACGCCGTCCCATCGGATGCGCGCGGCCCACCGGTGACCGGCGTCGACGGTGGGGAGCCGCGCCGCCGGGTGGCGACTCCGATGACGGCCCGTCGGGTGATCCCCCACGTCGCCATGCGCCCGCTCTGGCGGTGCCGCAACTGCGGCGGGGAGTGGCCCTGCCAGCCGGCCCGGCTGGGCCTGCTGGTGGAGTACCGGGGCAACCGGACCGGCCTGCTCGTCTATCTCGCCACGTTGATGACCGAGGCCGAGCGGCAGCTCACCCAGCTCCACCCCGACCGGCGCGACGAGTTGACGGACCGCTTCCTCACCTGCGCCAGGGCACGGGAGTGACCCCCGGCCGCCCGTCGCCAACCGTGGGTACCCCGTCACAGGAGGCGTGGCGGACGGGGTACCCACGGGGTCGGGGGTCAGGCGACCAGCCGCTTGGCCAACTCGTCGGCGACCTGCTTGGCGATGGTGGGCGGGATGGCGGCGGCGATCTTCTCCGGGGTGAGCCCGGTCAGGACGCCGGTGATGATGGCTTGCTCGTCGGTGAAGTCCTTGGTGGCCAGCGCGGTCAGTGCGGTCTGCAGCGAGGCCACCTGCGCGCCGAGCGACTTCAGGCTCGGGTGCGGGACGACGAAGTCGGGGTTGGTGTGGTCCTCACCCATCGCCATCCGGGTGTAGATCTGACCCACCGGGTTCCGGCCGTCCAGGACGGTCAGGTTCTTGTGGACGGTCTCCAGCCAGGCGTGCTCTTCGGGTGTCATGTCGGGTCCTTCCAGTAGTCCGATGCCGGTCAGGTAGCGCCGGAACAGCGAGGTCTGGTCCCGTCCGGCCTTGGTCGAGTCGCGGAAGAAACTGAAGTGGGTGTGCCACAGGTGCGAGTCGTCGCCGGAGCTGCGCTTGCCGAGCCGGTCCCAGCGCCGCACGACCTTGCCGTCGGGCGAATAGATGATCTCCCGCAGGTCGCGGCTGTCCGCCGTGTTCGCCCGGCACTGGGCGACACACCACTCGGAGAACGTCCGCAGGTCGTGGGTGGCGCCCCCGGACCGCACGCTGAACGTGCCCACGTCCAACCCTGAGGCATAGAGGGTGAGGCCGGCGGAGTCCCGGGGTGACTCCACCACGGAGTAGTCGTTGGCGACCACCCGGTCCGAGCCGGTGTGGTAGCCGCCCCGGTGGGCCGGATCGCCGACGATCCCCACCGCCGCCGGGTCGAGGCTCTTGATGGTGTCGAGCAGGAGCCGGCGGACCGCCAGCAGATTGGCCGGAGCCGTCGTCATGACGTCCCCCTCTCCGCAGTCGGAACCAGGGCGCCGACTGCTTCAGCACCAGGCCAGGGCCGGAAACGTCGCTACTCCGCGTAGGCAGTGCCCGCTGGGAGAGCGGACCCGACCGCTGGTGCACGTCATCGGGCGTTGCGAGAGACGATATCCACAGTTGCCAGAAAAGCCCAGTTCAGAGGGATTGTCTTCAGATAGGTCGAAGCTGGGAGTTGACTGGGACCGTGGGCAGCACCAGCCGCGACGGATGCGATGGATCATGCAGGATCTGCCGCAGCCCTGCGCGGAGCGTGATGGCCGTCCCGAGTGGTTCGCCGGTGCCGGGATTGCGCGCGTAGCGGGGATGGGCACCGCCTGAGACCTGCACCCGCAGCCGGTGCCCCACGGCGAAGCGGTGCGCCACCGGCCACAGTGCCACCGGCACCCGGGTCACCCCGTCCGGGTCGACCGGGAACCGGCCGGGGGCCATCCGGACCAGACCGTCGGCGACGTTCCAGGACCGGCCGCGCCGGTCCACGTCGCAGAGCCGCACGAAGACGTCCAGGTACGACAGTTCGCTGCGGACGTGGATCTCCGCGTGGACCGGGCCGACCACCTCGACCGGGTCGGTCAACACCGCACTGGTGTAGACCAGCACGTCGGGGCGGGCCTCGACGGAACGGTTGTCGACCGGGCCGGCCCGCTGGGCGACCAGCAGCGGACCGCCCAGCGACGGGGTGGGGTCGGCGGGGTCGTACCGGATGGTGTCCGGGGCCGATTCGGCCGGTGGCTGCGGGGCGAGCCGGCCCCCGGCGTGCAGGTGCCACGGGGTCGCGGTGGCCGGCGGCGGCCAGTCGGGGAGGTCACGCCAGCCCCCGCCGTCCCCGCCGACGTGCACCCGCACCGGGGCGCGCGGCGGCGCGGGTCGGCCGTGCAGGTGGGCGTCGAGCCAGCCCAGCCCCTCCCGCAGCGACTCCGCCAGCAGGCCGGGGCTGCCGTGCGTCCACGGGCCGACGGTGAGCCGGGTGGGCACGCCCGCCGCCCGCAGCGCGGCGTGGTCGGCGAGCTGGGCTGGCAGGAAGATGTCCTGCCAGCCGCTGACCATCGTCACCGGGGCGCGCACCTCGGCGATCCGCGCGCCGAAGACCCGGGTCCGCCAGTAGTCGGCGTCCGGGGTGTGGTGGTGCAGCCACTCCTGGAAGAACGGCACGGTCACCCCGGTCGCGACCCGGTCGGCCTCGGCCAGCGGCAGGTGGGCCAGGGCGGCGGCCAGCCGGGGCTGCCCGCGCTTGAGCTCCCACTGCCGGGCCAGCCACGGTACGGTCTGCGCCTGGAGCAGCTCGGCCCAGGTCAACACGGTGTCCAGGGCGAAGGATTCTCCCGCGTACGTCGAGTCGCGGGTGGCCGAGGCGGTGACCACGGCGACCATCGCGGCCAGCTCCTCCCCCGCGTCGGCGGCCAGCGCCCACTGGACGAAACCCTGGTAGCTGGCCCCGAACATGCCGAACCGGCCGGTGTACCAGGGTTGCCGACGCAACCAGTCGACGGTGTCGAGCCCGTCGTCGCGCTCGTGCACCAGCGGGTCGAACAGCCCGTCGGAGCCGTCGGTGCCCCGGCAGGACTGGATCACCAGGTGGAAACCGCGACCGGCGACCAGCCGACCGAGCAGCCGCATCGGCCCGCCCCGCCCGTACGGCGTGCGGATCAGCACGGTCGGCGCACCGGGCAGCCGGGGGGCGTAGTGGTCGGTGCGCAGCCGCGCCCCGTCGCGGGCCCGGACCACGACGCCCCGGGTGACGTCGACCCGGTGGGTGGGCGCGGCCGGCAGCCGCAGCGCGGCGGCGGCGAGTCGGGCGAGCGAGCGGTCCAGCACGACGGTCAGTCCACCGGGCGGCGGGACGGCTCGGCGCGGGCGGCCCGCATGGCGTCGCGGTGCTCCTGCATCGAGGCGACCATGGTGGTCATGAACCGCTGCACGACCGCCAGCTCGTCGTCGGTGAACCGGGCCATCACCTCGTCGGTACGCCGCCCGAGCGGGCCGAAGAAGCTCATCGCCAGGGCGGCCCCCCGGTCGGCGTAGTGCAGGAACACCTTGCGCCGGTCGGCGGTGTCGCGGTCGCGGCGGATGTGCCCGGCGCGTTCCAGCCGGTCGATCAGCGCGGTCACCGACCCGGAGGAGAGATTCAGCTGTTCACCCAGCCGGCCGGGGGTGATCGGGTCGCCGAGCAGCTCGGCGTCCATCACGGCGATCAGGGCGTGCAGGTCGGTCGGGTTGAGCCCGTGCAGGCCGGCGAAGGCGTGCCCGATGTGCTGCGCGTCCACCGAGTAACGCCGCAGGTCGTTGGTGATGTCGGCCACCATCCGCCCGCGCGGATCGTCCCGCCGCCGATACATCTCGTGCGCTGCCACGCCCGCCGTCGCCCCCTGTCGATGCGCCCGGTTGCAGCATAGAACAGCTACCGATAATCTCGTCCATCAAGATACTCGAAGGGCGGGCTATCTCTCCGTCCGGCGTCCCCACCGACCAAGAGGGCCTCCGATGTCTCTGTTCACCCGCGTCGCCCGCAGCCGGCTCGCCGCCTGGCTCACCGTGGTCGCCGCGATCGTCGTCGGCGCGATCGTCTTCGGGCTGCCCAAGCCCGACAACCCCGCCCCCGTCTCGACCACCGGCCTGTCCGTGCAGTGGCAGTCGACCCAGGTGGAACGCCTCCAGGAACAGCTGCCGCAACGCGACGTCCAACCGGCCATCGTCGTGGTCAGCCGGGACGACGGCGCGGCCCTGACCGACGCCGACCGGGCCGCCGTCACCGGACGCTCCGACGCGCTGGGCCGGCTCGCCGTCGGCGGTCAGGTCAGCCCACCCCAGGTCTCCCCGGACGGCACCGTCGCGCTGCTCGCCGTCCCGCTGGACACCGCCGGCGGCCAGCAGGCCGTCGCCGACGAGGTGGCCCAGGTACGCGACGCCGTCGGCGGCCTCCCCGACGGGATCACCGTCGCGGTCACCGGGGCACCCGCCTTCACCGCCGACCTGACCAAGGTCTTCGAAGGCGCCGACATCACCCTGCTCGCGGTCACCGCCGGCGTGGTCGCCCTGCTGCTGCTGATCACCTACCGCAGCCCGTTCCTGTGGATCGTGCCGCTGATCGTCGTCGCCGCCACCGAACAGCTCACCCTGCGGGCCGTCGACACCATCGTCCCGGCCGTCGGCATCAACCTCCAGGAGGGCGCGGTCACCGGCATCGCCAGCGTGCTGGTCTTCGGCGCCGCCACCGACTACGCCCTGCTGCTCATCGCCCGCTACCGGGAGGAACTGCGCCGCCACGAGGACCGGTTCGCCGCCATGCGCGCCGCCGTACGCCGTACCGCCGAACCGATCCTGGCCAGCGGCGGCACCGTCGTGCTCGGCGTGCTCACCCTGCTGCTCTCCGAGCAGGAGACCAACCGGGCGCTCGCCGTGGCCTGCGCCACCGGGGTCGTGTTCGCCATGCTCTCGGCGCTGTTCGTGCTCCCCGCCGTGCTGGTCATCTTCGGCCGGGGGCTGTTCTGGCCGTTCGTGCCCAGGGTCGGCGGCCCGGCCCGCGAGGGCAAGCTGTGGGGCCGGCTCGGCGCGGCCGTGGTCCGCCGCCCGGTGCCCGTCGCCGCGCTCGCCACCCTGCTGCTCGCCGGCCTCGCCCTCGGCGGCCTCGGCATCCGCACCGGCCTGTCCGAGACCGAACAGTTCCGGGTCGAGCCGGAGGCGGTCGCCGGAGCCCAGACCCTGGCCCGCGCCTTCCCCGCCGGCACCACCCAGCCGGTGGCCGTCCTCACCAACCCGGCCGCCGCCCCGGCGGTCACCCGGGTCGCCGCCGCCGTGCCCGGCGTCGCCTCCGCCCGGCCCGGCCTGGCCGGCGGCAACGTGGCCCAGGTCGACGTGGTGCTGACCGACGAACCGGGCACCCCGGCGTCCGACCGGGCCGTCGAGGCGCTGCGCGACGCCGTCGCCGCCGTACCCGACTCCGCCCCACCGGCCGTCGAGGGCGTCGACCCGCCCGACGGCGCGCTCGTCGGGGGCACCGTCGCCGCGACGTACGACTCCGACGAGGCCAACACCCGCGACCTGTGGCTGATCCTGCCGATCATCCTGGTGCTCGTCCTCGCCGTGCTGGTGCTGCTGCTGCGCGGCCTGCTCGCCCCGCTGCTGCTGGTGCTCACCGTGATCGCGTCCTTCTTCGCCAGCCTCGGCGCGGCCTGGCTGCTCTTCGACCACGTGCTGGGCTTCCCCGCGCTGGACAGCGGAGTGCTCCTGCTGGCCTTCGTGTTCCTCGTCGCCCTCGGCGTGGACTACAACATCTTCCTGGTCACCCGGGCCCGGGAGGACGCCCGTCTCACCGGCACCCGGGACGGGATGCTGTCCGCCCTGCGGGTCACCGGCGGGGTGATCACCAGCGCGGGCATCCTGCTCGCTGCGGTCTTCGCCGTCCTGGGCGTGCTGCCGCTGATCCTGCTGACCCAGATCGGGATCATCGTGTGCCTCGGTGTGCTGCTCGACACACTACTGGTGCGCACGGTGCTGGTGCCGGCCCTGGCGTTCGTGCTCGGCGACCGCTTCTGGTGGCCGGGCCGCATCCAACGGGACGCCCCCGACTCGGCCGTCACCCCCGAGCCAGCCGCCCACCCCTGACCCAGCCGCCCCCGACACGGGCGCCACCACCCCACGAGACTGAACCGACCTCCACCCTCCGCCCACCCCTCATTTCCAGCCACCTCCCACCCCAGCTCCCTCGCTACCGACCCTCACCCCACCTCCCACCGCGCCCTCGCTCCCGGCCCCTCGCACCACCTCCCGTCCCCGCTCCGGGCGCGCGCGAGCAAGATCGCGCTCGATCCTGGTTGTAGTTGCCTCCGCAGCTTCGAACACCACTACAACCTTGTTCGAGGGCGAACACGGGCGGCGGGCGCGGGCGGGCCGGGGCGCGGCGGACAGCAGACGCGGGCACGAGCGGCGGGGGTGGGCGAACGCGGGCGACGGGCGACGAACACGGCCGGCGCGACGGGTGGGCGCAGGTGCGGGGATGTGGTGCCGGTCACGGCCGGCCCGGTCAGCGGGAGCAGTGCCGAGACGGGCCTTCCCGGGCCCGCGTACGCTAGGAGACCGACCAGCAGGGTCGACTCCCCCCGGCACCGACACCGACGATCACTGTGGCCTCGTCCGCCGTGACCGTCGCGACCGGGTGCCCGACCGGCCCACCGGGGCCGGCGGGATGCCGGTGGGAGCGGCAGACCCGCAGCTGGCACGGCCGCAACAGCAGTTCCGGCCGAGTTCCGGGCGGCGTCGGGGGTGACCCCGACACCTGACCCGGCAACCGCAGACAGGAGTATGGAGGGTATGCAGCTTCGCACCGACCTCCGCAATGTCGCCATCATCGCCCACGTCGACCACGGCAAAACGACCCTGGTCGACGCCATGTTGCGGCAGGCCGGCGCCTATGGGGCCCGTGGTGAGAACACCGAGCGCGTCATGGACTCGATGGATCTCGAACGGGAAAAGGGCATCACCATCCTGGCCAAGAACACCGGCGTGCGCTACCTGCCGGCGGACGGCTCCGACCCGGTCACCATCAACATCATCGACACCCCCGGCCACGCCGACTTCGGCGGTGAGGTCGAGCGGGGCCTGACCATGGTCGACGGGGTGGTGCTGCTGGTCGACGCCAGTGAGGGCCCGCTGCCGCAGACCCGGTTCGTGCTCCGCAAGGCGCTCAAGGCCCGGATGCCGATCATCCTGGTGATCAACAAGGTGGACCGGCCCGACGCCCGGATCAAGGAGGTCGTGGACGACACCTACGAGCTCTTCCTCGACCTGGACGCCGACGAGGAGCAGATCGACTTCCCGATCGTCTACGCCTGCGCCCGCGACGGCATCGCCTCGCTGACCCAGCCCGCCGACGGCTCGGTGCCCGGCGACAGCACCAGCCTGGAGCCGCTGTTCCGGACCCTGCTCGACACCATCCCGCCGCCCTCCTACGACGAGGGTGCCCCGTTGCAGGCGCACGTCACCAACCTGGACGCCTCGCCGTTCCTCGGTCGGTTGGCGCTGTGCCGGGTGCGTCAGGGCACCATCAGCAAGGGCCAGACGGTGGCCTGGTGCCGTACCGACGGCAACACCCAACGGGTCCGCATCTCCGAGATGCTGATGACCGAGGGCATGGAGCGTAAGCCCGCCGACTCGGCCGGGCCGGGCGACATCATCGCCGTCGCCGGCATCCCCGAGATCATGATCGGTGAGACCCTGGCCGACGCGGAGAACCCGATCCCGCTGCCGCTGATCACCGTGGACGAGCCGGCCATCTCGATGACCATCGGCACCAACACCTCGCCGCTGGTCGGGCGGGTCAAGGGCGCCAAGGTCACCGCCCGGATGGTCAAGGACCGGCTCGACAAGGAGCTGGTCGGCAACGTGTCGCTGCGGATCCTGCCCACCGAGCGGCCGGACGCCTGGGAGGTGCAGGGCCGTGGCGAGCTGGCCCTGGCGATCCTGGTCGAGCAGATGCGCCGGGAGTCCTACGAGCTGACCGTCGGCAAGCCGCAGGTGGTCACCAAGGAGATCGACGGCAAGACCTGCGAGCCGGTCGAGCGGCTGACCATCGACGCGCCGGAGGAGTACCTGGGCGCGATCACCCAACTCCTGGCCACCCGCAAGGGCCGGATGGAGCAGCTGGTCAACCACGGCACCGGCTGGATCCGGATGGAGTGGCTGGTGCCGGCGCGGGGCCTGATCGGCTTCCGCACCGAGTTCCTCACCGACACCCGGGGCACCGGCATCCTGCACCACGTCTTCGAGTCGTACGAGCCGTGGTTCGGTGAGCTGCGCACCCGCAACAACGGGTCGCTGGTGGCCGACCGGACGGGCGTCGTCACCCCGTTCGCGATGATCAACCTCCAGGAGCGCGGCCAGCTCTTCGTCGAGCCGACCACCGAGGTGTACGAGGGCATGATCGTCGGGGAGAACTCCCGCTCCGACGACATGGACGTCAACATCACCAAGGAGAAGAAGCTCACCAACATGCGGGCCTCGACGTCCGACGAGACCGAGAAGCTGATCCCCCCGCGCAAGCTCTCCCTGGAGCAGGCGCTGGAGTTCTGCCGCGAGGACGAGTGCGTCGAGGTGACCCCGGTCGCCGTCCGGATCCGCAAGGTGGTGCTGGACCAGACCCAGCGGGGTCGGATGGCCGCCCGCCGCAAGCACGCCGGCTGAACCACCCCACAGCACCCCGCACCACCCCGGAGCCCCGGTCCGCCACGCGCGGCCCGGGGCTCCGCCCTGCCCGACCGGGAGCCGACCGACGGGACGGGAGACCGGGGCCGAACCGGCCGCCCGGAGTACGGCGGCGGGATGGCGCGGGTAGGGCGGGCTCGACCGTCGGGCCGCCCGGGAGTAAGGCGGACGGGGTGGGCGGGCTCGACCGTCGGGCCGCCCGGACGACGGGGGCCGTGCCCACCGGTCGCCTCGCTTCGGCGGCCCCCGTGCCCGCAGGCGGTCCGTTACCGTCACGGCATGACCTGGGATGACCTCGACGCCCGGCTGGACCGGGTGCCCGGCACCGTTTCGGCGTACCTGGGTCGGCTCGACGCGCCGGCCACCTGGACCCGTACCCCCGACGCCACCCACTACGCGGCCAGCACCATGAAGGTCGCGGTGCTGCTGGCGCTGCACCGGGCCGCCGAGGCGGGCACCCTCGACCTGGACGTCCCGGTGCCGGTGGTCGACGAGTTCGACTCGGCCCAGCCGGGGGCGCCCCGGTTCTCCTGCGCCCGGCACTACGACAACGACGACGCGGTCTGGGAGCGGCTGGGCGGGCAGGCCACCCCGCGTTGGCTGGCCGACCGGATGATCACCCGGTCCAGCAACCTCGCCACCAACCTGATCATCGACCGGGTCGGGCTGCCCGCCGTCGCCCAGGCGTGGCAGCTCGCCGGGGCCCGGCACAGTGTCACCGGTCGGGGCATCGAGGACGCCGCCGCCCGGGAGGCCGGCATCACCAACCTGGTCACCCCGGCCGACCTGGCGGCGCTGCTCGGCGGGCTGGCCACCGGTGCCGAACACCCCGGACCGCTGGCCACCCCGGCCGCCTGCGCCGCCATGCTGGACGTGCTGCTGGCCCAGCGGCACCGGGAGGATCTCGCCGCCGGGCTGCCCGACGGCACCCGGATCGCCCACAAGAACGGCTGGGTACGCGGGGTACGGCACGGTGCCGGCGTGGTCCTGCCCGACGACGCCCCGGCGTACGTGATCGCCGTCTGCACCACCACCGACCTGGCCGCCTCCCCCGACGACGACCTCGACGACGCCTGCCGACTGGTCGCGGAGATCTCGGCAACGGCCTGGGCGGCCCGACACGACCTGGCCGGCTGACCCGCAACGGCCCGGCCCGCCACGATCGGCTGACCGGCCCGGCTGGGCCCGGGCCAGCCCGGTGTCACTCCAGCAGGTGCGCCCGCAGGGCGGCGCGGACCTCGGTGGTCACCCCCAACCCGTCCACCAGGTACGCGTCGAACGACCCGAACACCCGGCGCACCTCGTCGTAGCCCGCGTCCAGGTACTCGGGGCGGACCTCCAGCACCGCCTGCGCCGTCTCCGGGTCCAGCTCCGGCCGGCGACGCAGCATCGCCGCCGACATGGTCGCCCGCGACTCCACCGTCAGGTCGTTGTGCCGCAGGTAGTCGGCCCGCACCGTCGCCTCGTCGACGCCGAGTGCGGTGAGCAGCACCACCGCCAGCCACCCGGTGCGGTCCTTGCCGGCCGAGCAGTGGAACAGCAACGGCAGGTGGGCCGGATCGGCCGCCAACCGCACCGCGTGGGCGAAGCCCTCCCGGGCCACCGCGGCGCTGACGAACCAGCGGTAGACCTCCGCCATCGCCGCCGCCGCACCCCGCCGGGCCAGCTCGTCGTACCCGGCGAGGTCGTGACCGTGCAGCACCGCCGAGAGGTAGGTGAACCCGGGGTGCGCCGGGTCGAGCACCGGCAACCGGACCAGACGGGGGTCACCGACCAGCCGGTTCGGCGGGGCGAGCGCGGTCTCCGAGTCGTCGCGCAGGTCCACCACGCAGGCCGGGGCGAGCCGGCCCAGCACCGTCAGGTCGGCCTCGGTCAACCGCCCCAGCGCCGGGGTCCGGATCAGCCGGCCCACGCGTACCCGCCGCCCGTCCGTGGTGGGTAGTCCGCCCAGGTCACGGGCGTTCGGTGCGCCCACCAGCTCCCAGTCCCGCACGCTCATCGGCCTCCCCTTCCGGCGACATGGTGCGTATAGGGTGCCGCACATGACGATCGCCGCGGTACGCACCCACCGGCTGTCCGCGCCGCTGCACACCCCGTTCGTCACCGCGCTGCGCCGGACCACCACGGTGCGGACCCTGGTGGTGGAGGTGACCGACGACGACGGTCGGTCCGGTTACGGGGAGGCACCGCAGGTGTGGCAGGTCACCGGGGCTTCGGTGGCCGGCGCGGAGGCGTGCGTGCGGGACGTGCTCGCCCCGGTGGTGGTCGGCCGGGACGCCGACGACGTGCTGGCCCGCTGCGCCGAGATGGCGGCGACGGTGGCCGGCAACGAGGCGGCCCGCTGCGCGCTGGACGTGGCCCTGCACGACCTGGCGGCACGGCGGCTCGGCGTACCACTGGTGCGGTTGCTCGGCGGCACGGCGCTGCGGGTGCCGACGGACGTCACGCTGGCGGCCGGGGACGGCGCGGAACTGGCCAGGGCGGCCCGGCAACGGCAGGGCGAGGGCTTCGACGTGCTCAAGCTGAAGGTCGGCACGGATGCGGCCGGCGACCTGGCACGGGTCCGCGCGGTCCGGGCGGCCGTCGGCCCGGGGGTGCGGATCCGGTTGGACGCCAACCAGGGCTGGACGCCGCGCGAGGCGGTCCGGGTGATCCGGGGCGTCGAGGACGCCGGGCTCGACGTGGAGCTGGTCGAGCAGCCGGTCGCCCGGTGGGACCTGGACGGCATGGCCTGGGTCGGCGACCGGGTGGGCGTGCCGATCCTGGCCGACGAGGCGGTGTTCGGGGTGCGGGACCTGGTCGAGGTGATCCGCCGGCGGGCCGCCGACCTGGTCAACGTCAAGCTCGCCAAGTGCGGTGGGCTGCGACCGGCGCGGACCCTGCTGGAACTGGCCCGCGCGCACGGCATGGGCACCCTGGTCGGGTCCATGATGGAGAGCCAGGTCGGTGTCGGGGCGGCGGCCAGCCTGGCCGCCGCGTACACGACCAGTGCCGTGTCCGACCTGGACGCCGCCTGGTGGCTGGCCCGGTCACCGGTGCGCGGGGGGCTGCGGTACGAGGGCGCCACGGTGGTGCTGCCGGACGCCCCGGGGCTCGGGATCACCTCGGTGACCGAAACAAAAGTTCACCACCAGAGTTGATGACCGCATTTTTCTTACCTATCGTCCGGTGAGGCACCGACACGTGAGCCGGAGGTCGACGTGGAGTTGGAGCCGGGCTGCGAGGCCCTCGTACAGGTGGCCGTCGCCACCCTCTGGACCGACCCCGGCGCGACCCGCCCGGTCGACCGGCCGGCCCTGTCGGTGCCGTCCGACACCGACGGCTGGATCACCGGGATGGACGCCACCCAACGGGTCGGCGACTGCGTGCTCAGCCAACTGCTGCTCGGTGAACGGGTCCTGGTGACCGCGCTGCGCCCCGGCGGCTGGGCCGAGGTGGTCGCGGTGCAACAGGCCGCCCCCCGACGTGACCCGCGCGGCTATCCCGGCTGGCTGCCCACCGCGCAACTCACCCCCGCCACCCCCGACGCGGACCCGCCCGGTCCGTTGGTCGTCGACGCCGTCAGCACCGGCCTGCGCGCCACCCCGGACGGCCCGGTGACCCTGCCCGGGGTCGTCCTCGGCACCCGGCTCCTGCCCGTGGGCCCCGCCGTCGACGGGTGGCGACCGGTCCGGGCACCCGGTCGACCCGATCCCCTGTGGGTGCCCGAGGTGGACGTCACCGACCTGCCCACCGTCGCGCCGACGGCCGACGAGGTGCTCACCGTCGCCGCCCGGCTGCGCGACGTCGCGTACGTCTGGGGTGGGCTCTCCGGGCACGGGATCGACTGTTCCGGCCTGGTCCACCTGGTCTGGCGGCGGTTCGGCGTGACGCTGCCCCGCGATGCCGACGACCAGGCGGCGGCCACCACCCCGGTGCCGGCCGGCGAGGAACTCCCGGGCGACCTCTACTTCTTCGCCCGCCCCGGACGCCGGGTCCACCACGTCGGCCTGGTGACCGACGGCAGCGGACCACGGATGCTGCACGCCTGCTACCGGCAGCGGCGGGTGCTGGCGGAGCCGCTGCCGCCCGACCGGGTCGCCACCCTGGTCGGCGCGCACCGGGTCTGACCCGGGGTTCGAACCGGCGATGGGCGTCACCGACGTGCGGTGACGCCCATCGTGGTCACGACGGTCAGCGGCGGGCCTCGACCAGCTCGCGGCGGCGGTCCCGGGACGACTTGACCAGGCTCGCCACCGTCGCCACGGCGAGGCAGCCGAGGATGACGGTCAACGACAACCAGATCGGGATGTGCGGGGCCCAGCCGATCGGCTCACCACCGTTGAGGAACGGCAGGTTGTTGTCGGCCAGCGCCTCGAGCACCAGTTTGACGCCGATGAAGCCGAGCACCACCGCCAGGCCGTAGCTCAGGTAGATCAGCCGGTCGAGCAGCCCACCGACCAGGAAGTAGAGCTGTCGCAGACCCATCAGCGCGAAGACGTTCGCGGTGAAGACCAGGTAGGGCTCCTGGGTGATCCCGAAGATCGCCGGGATCGAGTCCAGCGCGAAGATCAGGTCGGTGGTGCCGATCGCGATCATCACCACCAGCATCGGGGTGAACAACCGCCGGCCGGCCTGGTGGGTGGTGAGCTTCGCCCCGTCGTAGTCCCGTGAGATCGGCAGCGCCTTGCGGCTCCACCGGATCAGCACGTTCTCCTTGAACTCGTCCTCCTCCGGCTCACCCTGGCGGGCCAGGTTGATCGCCGTGTAGATCAGGAACGCGCCGAAGATGTAGAACACCCAGGAGAACTGGGCGAGCAGCGCCGCTCCGGCGGCGATGAAGCCACCCCGCATGACCAGGGCCAGCACGATGCCGACGAGCAGCACCTTCTGCTGGTATTTCCGGGGCACCCCGAAGCGGGCCATGATGATCACGAAGACGAAGAGGTTGTCCACCGAGAGGCTGTACTCGGTCAGCCAACCGGTGTAGAACTGGCCGGCCACGTTGCCGCCCGCGGTGACCCACAGCCCGGCCCCGAAGAGCAGCGCCAGGCCGACGTAGAAGCTGACCCAGAGGCTCGACTCGCGGACGCTGGGCTCGTGCGGCCGGCGACCGATGATGAAGAGGTCGACGAGGAGCACAGCCGTCAGTGCGACGAGAGTTCCCGCCCACACCATTCCGGACACGTTCAATCCATTCCTCCGGCAGACACGCGGCGTCGGGCACACCGTACGCCGCGTGACGGCGGGGTGGGCGACGACGCACACACTGGTGACTGACGGAGGTCTCTTCCGCCGGTGACCCGCGAACGGGCCGCCGACCGGCGGAGCCGGGTCGATTGTCGGGGGTGACGCTCGACCGTGCTGACGACTCCGTCGCGAGGGAATACTCCCCTCCTCGGCCGCCATTGTTCACCATCGAGGGCCACGGGCGCATCTCCTGCGGCATGCATTGCCGGCAGCATCACGTTCCGAAACCGGTCGCCGCGCCGGTCGCTCCGCTGCGGCAGACCGCCCACAGCGCCCGTCGAGGGGTGATGCCGCAGGTGGGGGCCGATCGGGTCGGCTGGCGCCACGCCACACCCCGCAAGGCTTCCTAGGAGGCTAGGTGTGGCTGGTGCGGAGTCGGTCCGCCTGCTCCGCGCCGGGTTCGGCCCCACTGCGGTGGGGCCTCGGCAGGGCGTGGCAGGCTGTCAGCATGGTGCTTGAGGTCGCGCTCATCGACGTACTGCCCGGACACGAGGACGATTTCGCCGCCGCCTACGCGGAGGCGCACGCCATCATCATCGCCACCGAAGGGTGCCGCTCGGTCCGGATGACCCGGGGCATCGAGTCCCCCTCCCGCTTCGTGCTGCTGGTCGAGTGGGACTCGGTGCAGGCCCACGAGGAGAACTTCCGGGGCACCGAGGCGTTCGACAGGTGGCGGGCGCTGATCGGCCCACACTTCGCCGGACCGCCCCGGGTCGAGCACTTCGTCGACGTCCCGGCCTGAGCCGAGCCGGCCGTTCCGGGTCGGCCCGGCGGGTCCCACCATCCGACCCCACGGGCCACAGGTCGTTTCGCGGTCGACCCGGCGGCGGGCCGGCCGGTTCGGGGTGGCCGGTTCGGGGTGGCCGGTTCGGGGTGGCCGGTTCGGGGTGGCCGGTTCGGGGTGGCCGGTTCGGGGTGGCCGGTTCGGGGTGGCCGGTCGAGCGGTCCCGGTTCGGGGCGGCCCGGCGGGTAGAGAAATTTACCTTGGTCGATCAGATTCGAGCCGGTTCTGTCGTACCTCCGGGTTATCGTGCGGCGCACGCGCGGCCCACCGGCCCCGACACGTTCGGGGGTGCCGGGCCCGGTGGTCGCGCGCCGACCCACCGTGCCGGTGCCCCACCGTGCCGGCGCCCCACCATGCCGGCGCCCCACCATGCCGGTGCCCCACTATGCCGGTGGACCGTTGCGGCCGTTACGGCGCAGTGGTGTTAATCCGTGGCGTCCGGTGCGCCCGCTCCGGTTGACTGGCCCGCATGACCGCACGGGTGTTCCTGGTGACCGGGGTGAGCCGACGGGTCGGCATCGGCGCGGCGGTCGCCCGCACCCTCGCCGCCGACGGACACCGGCTGCTCCTCACCGGCCTGCCCGACTTCGACGACGCCCAGCCCTACGGCGGTGACCCCGACGGCGTGCCGGCGTTGCTGGCCGATCTGGCTGGTTCCGCCGAACACATCACCGCCGACCTGCTCGACCCGGGCACCCCGGCGGCCCTGGTCGCCGAGGCGGTACGCCGGCACGGCCGGCTCGATGCCGTGGTGGCCGCGCACGCCTACTCCACCAGCACCCGGCTGGGGGAGCTGGACGCCACCCAGGTCGACCGGCACCTGCTGGTCAACGTCCGGGCCTGTCTGCTGCTGGCCGACGCGTTCGCCACCGCCTTCACCGCCGGGGCCGGCGGCCGGCTGGTGTTCTTCTCCAGCGGCCAACGACTCGGCCCGATGCCCGACGAGTTGGCCTACGCGGCCAGCAAGGCCGCCCTGGAGAACCTCACCACGCAGCTCGCGCCGCTGCTGATGGCCCGGGGGATCACCGTCAACTGCCTCAACCCCGGGCCGACCGACACCGGTTACGCCGCACCGGAGGCACACGCCGCCGTGGCCGCGCGCTTCCCGGGCGGGCGCTGGGGCACCCCGCAGGAGGCGGCCCGGCTGGTGCGCTTCCTCTGCTCACGGGAGGCGGACTGGCTCACCGGCCAGGTCATCGACTCCGAGGGTGGCTTCAACCGCTACGGGTGAGCCCGGACCGGCCGGCCGCGTACCGGGGCCGTCGGCCGCTTCGCCCGGCTCTCCCCCACGGTGGGCGGCACCCCCGCCGCCGGACGCACCGACGGCGACCGCGGGTGGGCCGACGGCGAGACCGGCGGCCCTGCGACCGAGTAGTTCCACCGTCTCCGCCGCGCTGAGCGCGGCGGCGGAGAGCCAGCCGGTCATCCGGTCGTAGCGACCGACGTCGGCGTCGGAGGCCAGCCGCACGTCGGTCGTCAGCGCCTCCAGCATCACCGTGCGCGGGTCGGCCGGGTCGGGGAACGAGTAACACGAGAAGGCGGTCAACGGGTACGCGCCACCACGCGGGACCCCCGTCCTCGGCACCACCCGGATGGTCACGTGCGGCAACTCGGCCAACGCCAGCAACTGGTCCAACTGCTCACGCCACACGTCGGCGGGCAGACCCGCCGGATCGCAGGCCCGCTCGTCGAGCAACGCGGTGTACTGCGGCGGATCGGGGCGGCGCAACACCCCCTGCCGGGTGAGCCGGGCCCGCAGATCGGCCTCGACGTCGACGTCCGGGTGCAGCAGCCGACCGGCGGTGATCCGCAGCCGGGCGTAGCCGGGCGCCTGGAGCAGGCCCGGCAGCACCGTCGGCTGGTATTCCACGATGGACGCCGCCCCCGCCTCCAGCTCGGCGTAGGTGCGCTGCCGCTCGCTCATCTCGCCGAGCGCCTTCCACCAGCCGCGCCCGGTCGCCGCGTCGCGGGCGATGACGATCAGTGCCTCGCGCTGCGGCGACGGCACCTCGTAGACGTCCAGCAGATCGAGTACGTCGGCCAGGTCGGGCCGGCTCTGCCCCAGCTCGATGCGGGACAACTTGGAGGTGGAGGCCCACCCCAACCGGGCACAGACCTGTTCCAGCGTCAGCGCCTCCCGTCTGCGCAACTGGCGCAGCTCGGCGCCGAGCCTCGCGCGTCGAATGACAGGACTCGATGACAATGGCATCCCGGCCTCCCCACGAGGGAGGGTACGCAGGATCATCACCCAGGGCAACACTTTGCTTGCTCACCGCAACAATAATCTGAGCCCGATTCGGATGACGCCGCTGTCGGAGACGGCCCCGAACGGCAGCCCCCCGTTCGCTACGGCTGCCGTTCGGGGCCGTCCGGTCAGGGCCGGTAGGTGCCGAACGACCAGACGTGACCGGCGAGGTCCCGGGCCGCGTAGTCACGGGAACCGTAGTCGGTGTCGAACGGTTCCCGGACGATCTCCGCCCCGACCGCCCGCGCCCGGTCGTGGTGGGCGTCCAGGTCGTCGACCGCCACGTAGACGGCGTAGTCGTCGTCGGCCGGCCGATCCGGTCGCCCCCGGCCCGTGCCGAGCATGACGATGCCGTCACCGAGGGCCAGCTCGGCGTGCGCCACCGTCCCGTCCGGGCCGTCGTGCACCGCGTGGACCCGGAACCCGAACGCCGTGCAGAGCCAGTCGATCGCCGCCCGGGCGTCGGGATACCGGAAGGTCGGGTAGATGTTGGTCATGCGTCGAGTGTGCCGTCCGGGGATCAGCCCGGATTGGACGAATGGGAACCCGGCCGGCCGACCGCCGTCGGGGTCGCCCCGGTGAACTCCCGGAACTCCCGGATCAGGTGCGACTGGTCGTAGTAGCCCCAGCGCACCGCCAACTCGGCCCAGCCGTCCGTCGGATCGGGACGATCCGACCCGACGGGCGACGCGGGCATGGCGTGCGTCCGCCCCAGGGCCGCGTAGGCCCGTTGGAAGCGCAGCAGCCGGGCGGTCGTCTTCGGGCCCAGCCCCAACTCCCGGCGGAACCGCGCGGTCAGGTACCGGCGACTCCAGCCCAGTTCGTCGGCCAGCTCGCCGATGCCGATCCGGCCGGCCGACCCGGCGAGTCGGCCCCAGGCCCGGCCCAGGTGCTCCTCGACCGGATCGGTGGCCGCCAGTCGGGCCCCGAGCGCCGCGTCGAGCAGAGCGAACCGGCGGGGCCAGTCCGACATCTCGGCCAGCCGGACCCGTAACCGGTCGAGCCACGGATCGGGCAGCCCGTCGACCGCCACCGCCCGGTTGGCCAACTCCCCCAGCGGCACTCCGAGGATCCGACGGGCCGCCAGCGGGGTGAGCAGCAACTGCACCCCGGCACCGGCCCCGACCGTCGAGGTCGTGCAGTAGCCGTCGTACGGCCCGGCCACGAACGAGTCCACCTGGTACGCGCTGTGCGCTGCCGAGCGCGGGTTCAGCACGTCCAGCGGGGCGCCCCAGCCGAGGACGAGGACCACGAAGGCCCCGGCCGCCTCGTGCCGCACCAGTGGCGACGCCGTACCGGCCGGCACACCCCCCGGATGCGCCGGCCGGCTCTCCCGGTAACCCAGGTAGCTGCCCACCAGGGGGCGCAGCCCACCGGCCGGTGTCCCGACGCGCACCTCGTCCAGCACCAGGGCGGCCGTCACTTCACCCCGGCGGCGTCCATCCCGCGCAGTTCCTTCTTGAGGTCGGCGACCTCGTCGCGGATCCGCGCCGCCAGCTCGAACTGCAACTCGCGGGCGGCGGCGAGCATCTGGTCGTTGAGTTCCTGGATCAGCTGCGCCAGGTCGGCGCGGGCCATCCCCTCCCGGGAGGGCGTGCCGGCCGTGGCCCGGCTGCGGCTGCGGGTCTCCTTGACCGGCGCCTTGCCCCGGGACAGCTGACGTGCGGCCCCGCCGATCCGGGAATTCTCGGTGTCCTCCGCCTCACGGTAGATGTCGTCGAGGATGTCGTGGATCTTCTTGCGCAGCGGCTCGGGGCTGATCCCGTGCGCCTCGTTGTGGGCGATCTGCTTGGCCCGGCGGCGGTTGGTCTCGTCGATCGCCGACGCCATCGACGGCGTGATCTTGTCGGCGTACATGTGCACCTGGCCGGAGACGTTACGGGCGGCCCGGCCGATGGTCTGGATCAGCGACCGGCCACTGCGCAGGAAGCCCTCCTTGTCGGCGTCCAGGATCGCCACCAGGGAGACCTCGGGCAGGTCGAGCCCCTCCCGGAGCAGGTTGATGCCGACCAGCACGTCGTAGTCGCCCTTGCGCAGCTCGCGCAGCAGCTCCACCCGGCGCAGGGTGTCGACCTCGGAGTGCAGGTAACGCACCCGGATGCCGTTCTCCAGGAGGTAGTCGGACAGGTCCTCGGCCATCTTCTTCGTCAGCGTGGTGACGAGCACCCGTTCGTCCCGCTCGGTCCGCAGCTTGATCTCGTCCATCAGGTCGTCGATCTGGCCCTTGGTCGGCTTGATCACGACCTCCGGGTCGATCAGGCCGGTGGGGCGGATGACCTGTTCGACGAACTCGCCCTGGGCCTGTTCCATCTCCCAGGTGCCCGGGGTGGCCGAGAGGTAGACCAGTTGGCCGACCCGCTCCAGGAACTCGTCGAAGCGCAGCGGACGGTTGTCGGCGGCGCTGGGTAGCCGGAAACCGTGGTCGATCAGCATCCGCTTACGGGAGGCGTCGCCCTCGAACATGCCGCCGATCTGCGGGATGGTGACGTGGGACTCGTCGACCACGGTGAGGAAGTCGTCCGGGAAGTAGTCGAGCAGGCAGTGCGGGGGACTGCCGGGCAGTCGGCCGTCGATGTGCATGGAGTAGTTCTCGATGCCGGAGCAGAACCCGACCTGCCGCATCATCTCCAGGTCGTAGGTGGTGCGCATCCGCAGCCGCTGCGCCTCCAGCAGCTTGCCCTGCCGTTCCAGCTCGGCCAGCCGCTCCCCCAGCTCGGCCTCGATGTCGCGGGTGGCCCGTTCCATCCGCTCCGGACCGGCCGCGTAGTGGGTGGCCGGGAAGATCAACAGGTGGTCGACCTCCTTGACCACGTCACCGGTGAGCGGGTTGAGGTAGTAGAGCTTCTCCACCTCGTCACCGAACAGCTCGATGCGGACCGCCAGCTCCTCGTACGCCGGGATGATCTCCAGGGTGTCGCCCCGGACCCGGAAGGTGCCGCGTTGGAAGGCCATGTCGTTGCGGGTGTACTGGATGTCGACCAGCCGGCGTAGCAGCTGGTCGCGGTCCAGCTCCTGCCCGACGGCGATCCGGACGGCCCGGTCGAGGTATTCCTCGGGGGTGCCCAGGCCGTAGATGGCCGAGACGGTCGCCACCACGATCGTGTCGCGCCGGGTGAGCAGCGACATGGTCGCCTTGTGCCGCAGCCGCTCGACCTCCTCGTTGATCGAGGAGTCCTTCTCGATGTAGGTGTCGGTCTGCGGGATGTACGCCTCGGGCTGGTAGTAGTCGTAGTAGGAGACGAAATACTCCACCGAGTTGTGCGGGAGCAGCTCGCTGAACTCCTTGGCCAGCTGGGCGCAGAGCGTCTTGTTGGGGGCGAGCACCAGGGTCGGCCGTTGCAGTCGCTCGACCAGCCAGGCGGTGGTGGCGCTCTTGCCGGTGCCGGTGGCGCCGAGCAGCACGGTGTTCCGGTCGCCACGTCGAACCCGACGCTCAAGATCATCAATGGCGGCCGGCTGGTCGCCGGCCGGCTGGAAGTCACTGACGACCTGGAAGCGACCGTCGAGCCGGGGAATGTCGAGCGCCATGACATCAACGGTACGCCGCGGGTCCGACACTGTGCCGCGACCGTCGCCAGCAGTCGACCACCTTCGATATTGCCATTGTGGCCCACATCTCAGAGGGCTAGCCTGGACACCGTAGGCCGCTCGCGGCGGCCGACCGCGGCAGTGGCCGGGCCTCGACAGGCTCCCACCGCCCGGCACCTGGGGTCGCAGCACCCGGACATCACCGGCGTGCGCATCCCGCGTGGTCGCGCCCCTGGCGCAGACCGGCCGCCGCGAGCGCCCCTGCCCGTCCGGCCGGCCACCGCCCGCCCACCCCACCCGTCCCGGCGGCGTCACCCCGCCCCCGGCCGGCCCGTTCAACTCCACGTGGAGACCTCGCCCGACCGGCCACGACACCCACCCGGCACCGGCCCGGGACGACGACGTGCCGGCCGGCGACACCGAACCGCCGGCCGACCGGTCGCCCTCGGCACGACCGCCCCGGCCGGCCCCGAGGACCGCACGCCGGGGCGGCGAAGCGCCACCCTGCTCGTCCTGGGCGCGGTCGCGGCCACCTCCGCCGCCGCCCTGGTGGCCGGCCTGCTCAGCTGGTCGCCCGCACCGGCCACGCCGGCCCGCGCGCTGACCGGCGACGAGGTCGAGCGGCTGGCAGCCGCCCGGGTCAGCGCCTACCGGGACGTCCGGGCCGGGGTACGGGTGGCCGTCGGCACCGCAGCCGGCCGTACCGACCTGGTCGGCTGGGTCGACTGGTCGCGTCCCCTGGCCTACCTCGCCGTCGGCGGTCCGGGTGCCGGCCAGGACCGGGGGCTGGTGCAGGCCGCCGGCCCGGTGGTGGTGCACCGTCGCGACCCCACGGCGATCGTGACCCCGGCCCGGCCGCCGCTGGTGCCTCCCGTCGACCGTTGGCGGCTGCGCGACCGACCCACCGGGCGACGCCTGGACGGCGCGCTCGCCGTCCTGTTCGCGCTGGCCGCCGACCGGGCCGAGCCGGCCGAACCACTCCGCACCGGCGGACGGTGGCTCGGCCGGGACACTGTCGGCGGCGACCCGGTGGACGTCCTCCAGGCGGCGCTGCCGCCGGTCGGGCCCCGTGGTCGGCCCGCCGCCGGGCCGACCGGTCGACCGGTGGCCAGGGACACCGACCCCCGCTGGTGGGTGGACCGGGACGCCCGGCTGCGTCGCTGGGCGGGCCGGCTCGACGACGGGACCCCGGTCACCATCGAGCTGGACCGGGTCGACCGGCCGACGCCGTGGCCGGTCGACGCGCTCGGTGGCCGGCCAGGACTGCCCCGGGCCCTCACCGACGAGGAGGCCGCCCGGCTGGGCCGCCTGGCCACCCGGCTACGCGCCGGCAGCGGGGCCGCCGTCACCGTGACGGCCCCCCTCGGGGCCGCCGCCAACCTGCGCGGCAGCGGCTGGTTGAGCTGGTCCGCCGATGTCTCCTACCTGTCCGTCGCCGAGCTGGACACCCTCGGCCGTCGGACGCTGCGGCGGCGGGACCGGACCGGCTTCGCCCGGGCGGACGTACCGGTCGGGCCGGACACCGCCGCCCCCGGTCCGCCGTTGCCGCCGCCGGCCGGGACCGGCTGGCGGCTCGGCGGTCGGCCGGCCGACGAGCTGGACATGCTGGTCGACGCGGCGCTACAGGCCGACGGGCGCCCGCCGGGCGTCGACACGGCCGTCCGGATCCGGGGCGACCGACGGGCCAACCGGCCGGTGGACGTGTTCGAGGTACGCCAGCAGGGCCGGCGACTGCGCTACTGGCTGGACCGCACCGGGTTCCCGCACCGGCTGGAGCTACGCACCACCGGGGGTCTGTGGGCGCAGCTGGACCTGAGCCCCGGGCCGCTGCCGGCGGGACTCGTCGCGCCCCACCGCACGGCAACGTCGGCCTCACGACCCGGCGGACGCCACGACGCTGCCGGCGGCACGATTCGGCCGACGCCCTGACCCGGCAGACGGGCACGACGCTGCCGAGTGCGCGATCCGGCGGACGGCACGATTCCCGGTGCCGTCCGCACCGGCTGGGGAGGAGGGCTGCGGTCAGGGACGCCAGCCGGTCCGGGTCGCCCACGCCTCCGCCCGCAGGTACTCCTCCGCGGACCACGGGTCGCCCGTGGCGGTGGACCCCGGATCGGGCGGCGCCGCCAGCTCCCGCTCCACCAGCAGGTGGGCCGCCCGTTGACCGGGATCGGCGCGCAGGTGGTCCCGCATCAGCAGGGCGTGTCGCCAGCCGGGGGATCCGGCCACCCGCAGGTGCACCCGTACCGGCCGCCCCGGGTCGGCACCGCCGTGCAGCCGCTCATCCCGGCCCGCCCCGCCGTCGCCGGCTGCCGGTCGGGGTGCGTCCCCCCGGACGTCGGGCACCCTGGGAAATCCGGCGTCGGCGAGTCGCCGCGCCAACACGCCGTCCGCCTCGGCCAGCGACGGGACGGTCACCTGCACGTCGATGACGTCCCGGCCGGCCAGCCCCGGCACAGCGGTCGAGCCGACATGGTCGATCCGCAGGTCGGCCGGGGCGAGCGCGTGCCGGATCCGGGCGGCGAGCCGGGCGTACTGCTGCGGCCAGGTCGGGTCGGGCTCGGTCAGCACCGCCCACCCCTCCCGGACCGCCCGGTGTTCCCGCACGTTGCGCTCGTAGGGCAGCAGGCGGTCCCGCCAGAGCGCGTCCACGGCGGCGTGCAGCTCGTCGAGACCGCCGTCGTTGTCGAGGACCACGTCGGCCGCCGCCCGGCGGCGGGCGTCGTCGGCCTGGGCGGCGATCCGCCGCTCGGCCTCCGCCCGGGTCATCCCCCGGTCCCGCACCAGCCGCGCCAACCGGATGGCCACGGCCGTCTGCACCACCACCACCAGGTGGTACGACGGTGCCAGCCCCACCTCCACCAGCAGCGGCACGTCGTTGACCACCACCGCGTCGGCGGGGGCCGCAGCGGACAGCTCGGCGGACCGGGCCCGTACCCGGGGATGGGTGATCTCCTCCAGCCGACGGCGGGCAGCCTCGTCGGCGAAGACCAACGCGCCCAACGCCGCCCGGTCCAGTGCGCCATCGGCGGTCAGCACCCGGTCGGAGAAGGCGGCCACGATCTCGGCCAGCCCCGCACTGCCCGGCGCGACCACCTCCCGGGCGATCCGGTCGGAGTCGACGATGATCGCGCCCCGCTCGGCCAGTCGGGTCGCCACCGCGCTCTTGCCGGACCCGATACCACCGGTCAACCCCACCCTCAGCACCGACCCAGTCAACCGGATCGGCCCCTGCCCCACCACACCACCCCCGCCCCCACCTCCCACCCGGCACCACGCCACCAGGCCCGTGTTGTCGGCGCACCGCACCGGGAAGCCCGCCCTGGGCACCGGCGGCACCTGACCGCCGCCGACGGGCCGCCTCGCACCCGGAGCGCCACGCGGTGTCAGCGGGGTAGCCGTATCCGACGCCGACGCCAAAGAGCCCCGCCTCCGGTCCACGTTCAGTGGACCGGAGGCGGGGCTCTTCTGGTCAGCGGCTACCCGGGCCCGGGTACGACGTCAGACGTGGTACCCGGTGGCAGCCTCCTGGGTCACTTGCCGCCGGCGAGCTTCTCCCGCAGCGCGGCGAGCGCCTCGTCGGTGGCCAGGGTGCCCGCCGGCTCCTCGGCCTGCCGGCTCGGGGTCGACGAGCTGGTCGAGGTGGTGGTGCCACCACCGGCGGCCACGGGCGGAGCCGGGTTGGCAGCGGCCTCGGCGTCGGCGGCCCGGGAGGTCTGCACCTGCTTGGTGTGGGCCTCCCAGCGCTGACGCGCCTCGGCGTACTGGTTCTCCCAGGTCTCGCGCTGCTTGTCGTACCCCTCGAGCCACTCGCCCGTCTCCGGGTCGAAGCCGTCCGGGTAGATGTAGTTGCCCTCGGTGTCGTACGTCGCGGCCATGCCGTAGAGGGTCGGGTCGAAGTGCTCCTCGCCCTCGACGAAGCCCTCGTTGGCCTGCTTGAGCGACAGCGAGATCCGGCGGCGCTCCAGGTCGATGTCGATGACCTTGACCATGACCTCGGAGCCGACCTGCACGACCTGCTCCGGGATCTCCACGTGGCGCTCGGCCAGCTCGGAGATGTGGACCAGGCCCTCGATGCCGTCGTCCACCCGGACGAAGGCGCCGAACGGGACCAGCTTGGTGACCTTACCCGGCACGATCTGCTGGATCGCGTGGGTGCGGGCGAACTGCCGCCACGGGTCCTCCTGGGTCGCCTTCAGCGACAGCGAGACCCGCTCGCGGTCCAGGTCGACGTCCAGGACCTCGACCTCGACCTCCTGGCCCACCTCGACGACCTCGGACGGGTGGTCGATGTGCTTCCAGGAGAGCTCGGAGACGTGCACCAGGCCGTCCACGCCGCCCAGGTCGACGAACGCGCCGAAGTTGACGATCGACGAGACGACGCCCTTGCGGACCTGCCCCTTCTGGAGCTTGTTGAGGAACTCGGTGCGCACCTCGGACTGCGTCTGCTCCAGCCAGGCCCGGCGGGACAGGACCACGTTGTTGCGGTTCTTGTCCAGCTCGATGATCTTGGCTTCGAGCTCGCGGCCCACGTACGGCTGCAGGTCACGCACCCGTCGCATCTCGACCAGGGAGGCGGGCAGGAAGCCGCGCAGCCCGATGTCGAGGATGAGGCCACCCTTGACCACCTCGATGACCGAACCGCGGACGACGCCGTCCTCGTCCTTGATCTTTTCGATCGTGCCCCAGGCCCGCTCGTACTGCGCCCGCTTCTTCGAGAGGATCAGACGCCCCTCCTTGTCCTCCTTCTGGAGGACCAGGGCCTCGATGTGGTCACCGACCGAGACGACCTCGGCGGGGTCCACGTCGTGCTTGATCGACAACTCCCGCGAGGGGATGACACCCTCGGTCTTGTAGCCGATGTCGAGCAGGACCTCGTCCCGATCGACCTTGACGACGGTGCCTTCGACAATGTCGCCGTCATTGAAGTACTTGATGGTCTCGTCGATCGCGGCGAGGAAAGCCTCCTCGGAACCGAGATCGTCGTGGGTGACCCGGGTGGCGCTCGAGGGGGCCTCGATGCTGCTCGTCATGTGGGCGGTTGCTCCGGTCGGATGGGTTGTCACAGCAGGCGTGGTGTCGCAGTGACCCGTTCGCGCCAGCGGATCCGCCACCGGGCACACCGAACGATCGTCAAGAGAAGACCATTGGTGCTCCGACGACCGCGCACCTGCTCCCTGCCGAGGTACACGATCCACGAGCGCATCGTCTAGCCTACCCGCTGCATTACCACAGCGTGCAAGGCCTCCCGGGTCCTCGCGAACCCGCCAGCTGCGAAAGCGGAGATTTCGGGGAAAAAGCGCCTCCGGTGTCTCATCCGTCACATCCACCCCACGGGACCGACAGCGTACGGCGGTCCGGCACGCCGCGCGCGGCGGGGTCCGGCGGGCGAGACCACCGCAGGGCCTAGCGTGAGCTGGTGAACGACGACGAGCTGGTGGACGACGACGAGCGGGTGCTGCGACGCCGGGTGGGCGCCACCGAGGCACGATGGGCCAACCGGGGCTGGTGGGACGCCGACGCCGACGACTACCAGGCCGAGCACGGCGCGTTCCTGGGCGAGGTCGACTTCCGCTGGTGCCCGGAGGGGCTGCGCGAGTCCGACGCGCGGCTGCTCGGCGAGGTCGCCGGGCGGCGGGTGCTGGAGGTCGGCTGCGGCGCGGCGTCCTGCGCCCGCTGGCTGGCCACCCAGGGGGCGGAGCCGGTGGCCTTCGACCTCTCCGCCGGAATGCTGCGGCACGCCGCCCGCGCCGCCGGCACCACCGGGGTACGCGTCCCGCTGGTGCAGGCCGACGCCCTGGCCCTGCCGTTCGCCGGGGCGTCCTTCGACATCGCCTGCACGGCCTTCGGCGCGATCCCGTTCGTCGACGACTCCGCCGCCCTGATGGCCGAGGTGCACCGGGTGCTACGCCCCGGGGGGCGCTGGGTCTTCTCGGTGACCCACCCGATGCGCTGGGTCTTCCTGGACGACCCCGGCGAGGGTGGCCTGACCGCCGTGCACTCGTACTTCGACCGCTCGCCCTACGTGGAGCAGGACGAGCGGGGGGTGGCTAGCTACGTCGAGCAGCACCGGACCCTCGGCGACCGGATCCGCGAACTGGTCGACGCCGGCTTCCGCCTGCTGGACCTGGTGGAGCCCGAGTGGCCGGCCGGACACCGGGAGACCTGGGGGCAGTGGAGCCCGCTGCGCGGACGGCTCTTCCCCGGCACCGCCATCTTCGTCACCGAGAAGCCGACCGCCAGCTGACCGGTGGCGGCTGCCCGCCCCGCTCCCGACCGACTCCTTGTCACCCGGGCCGTCGGGGCCGGGCTGAGCGGCACCACCGGACACCTGCCGATCACCGGGGTGTCACGTAGCACCGGGTCCGCACCGGTCGTTTCGGTGGACCGCCCCCGGGTACGCGGCGGACATGGCCGAGCAGAGGTTCCGCATCCGCCATGACGGCACCCGACGTCGCCCGCCGACTGGAGGCGGTGCGCGATGAGCCGGGCCGACGATCCGCAGCAGACCTACCGCGAGTTCACCGAGGCGGTGAACATGCGGCCCGGCGAGCTGTCCTCCTGGTTACAGACGGCTGAGTCCAAGCACGTCGGCTGGCACAAGGGTGGACGTGCCGGCGGCGGCGAGTCGGTCGGCCACTCGTCCGGGCGGCGGATCGTCGACCTGCTCCGCCGCAAGCGGGCCGAACTGTCGGCTGCCGACTACCAGCACATGCGCACGGTGATCGGGTACGTGCACCGGCACCTGGCGCAGCGGCCCGCCGGTGACATCCGGGACACCAGGTGGCGCTGGTCGCTGATGAACTGGGGCCACGACCCACTGCGGTGACCGCCCCCGACCGGGGCGGCGGAGGTCAGGCCGGGGCGGCGAAGTCGACGTCCTCCGCCTCGACCGTGCCGGCGGTGCGTCCCGGCGCCGTCTGGTGGGCCCAGTAGAGGTTGGTGTGCGCGACGACCTGCTCGGGCGGTGGAGCACCCCACGCCGTCCGGTCCTGCGTGGTGTGGGCGTCGCCGACCAGCACGGTGTCGTAGCCTCGGACGAACGCGCCGTGCAGCGTCGACCGGACACACGCGTCGGTCTGCGCACCGGCCACCACGAGTCGCCCGACACCCAGCCCGGCCAGCACCGACTCCAGCGCAGTGTCCTCGAAGGAGTCGCCGTAGTGCTTCTCGACCAGCGGCTCGGCCTCGCCGGGGGCCAGCTCACGGACGATCCGCCAGTCGTCGCTGCCCCGGACGAGGTCGGCGTCGGAGTGCTGCACCCAGACGACCGGCACCCCCTCGTGTCGGGCCCGCCGCACCAGTGCACCCACGGTGCCGACGACCTCGTCACGCCGGTGCGTCCCCGCGACGACGCCGTTCTGCACGTCGACGACGAGCAGCGCGGTGTGCGGCCGGTCGTGGAGTGTGGTCATGTCTCCCCCTCGTCCCCGTCAGAATTCCCTGGTCAGGTCGCCGACCACCGACCCGAAAGGCCGTGGCCCAACGGGCCACCGCCCTGGTGGCCGACCGGCCTAGTGGTCGGCGCTGTTCCAGTCCCGGCCCGCGCCGACGGAGACCTCCAGGGGCACCGACAGCGGATAGGCCGCCCCCATCTCCTGCCGGACCAGGGCCTCCAGCGCCTCCCGCTCGTCGGGGGCAACCTCGAAGACCAGCTCGTCGTGCACCTGGAGCAGCATCCGGGAACGCAGCCCGGCGTCGCGCAGCGCGGTGTCGACGCGCAGCATGGCGACCTTGATGATGTCGGCCGCCGAGCCCTGGATCGGGGCGTTGAGCGCCATCCGCTCGGCCATGTCCCGGCGCTGCCGGTTGTCGCTGACCAGGTCGGGCAGGTAGCGGCGGCGGCCCAGGACGGTGGAGGTGTAGCCGTCCTGGCGGGCCCGGGCCACCACCTCGTGCAGGTAGTCACGCACCCCGCCGAAACCGGCGAAGTAGTTGTCCATCAGCCCGCGGGCTTCCTCGGCGGTGATGCCGAGCTGCTGGGACAGGCCGAAGGCGCTCAGCCCGTACGCCAGGCCGTAGTTCATCGCCTTGATCTTTCGGCGCTGGTCGGCGGTGACCTCGCCGACCGGGACGGTGAAGACCGACGACGCGGTGGCGGCGTGGAAGTCGTGGCCGGAGTTGAACGCCTCGATCAGCGCCTCGTCCAGGGACAGGTGCGCCATGATCCGCATCTCGATCTGGCTGTAGTCGGCGGTGAGCAACGTCTGGTAGCCGTCGCCCACCACGAAGGCCCGGCGGATGCGCCGGCCCTCCTCGGTGCGGATCGGGATGTTCTGGAGATTCGGGTCGGTGGAGGAGAGCCGGCCGGTGGCCGCCACGGTCTGCTTGAACGTGGTGTGGATGCGGCCGTCGTCGGCGACCGACTTGAGCAGGCCGTCGACGGTGGTCTTGAGCTTCGCCACGTCCCGGTGCCGCAGCAGGTGCTCCAGCACCGGGTGCGGGTTCTGCGCGTGCAGCCACTGGAGCGCGTCGGCGTCGGTGGTGTAGCCGGTCTTGATCTTCTTGGTCTTGGGCAGCCCCAGCTCCCCGAAGAGCAACTCCTGGAGCTGCTTGGGCGAACCCAGGTTGAACTCCCGCCCCACGGCGGCGTACGCGCTCTGCGCGGCGGACTTCACCTCGCCCGCGAAGTGCGCCTCCAGCTCCTGGAGGTAGTCCAGGTCGGCACCGATGCCGACGCGCTGCATCGCGGCGAGCACCTCGGACAGGGGCAGCTCCACCTCGGCCATCAACCGGGCCGACTGCTCGCCGTCGCGGGACAGCTCGGCGTCGATCGCGTCGGCCAGGTCGAGGGTGGCCCGCGCCTGCAGCATCAGGTTCTGCTCGGCCTCGCCGTCGTCACCGAGGCCGTCGAAGGTGAGCTGCCCGGTCTCCGGCGCGTCGACCCGCAGCTCGCGGTGCAGGTAGCGCAGCGCCAGGTCGGTCAGGTCGTAGGAGCGCTGGTCGGGACGGGCCAGGTAGGCGGCGACCTCGGTGTCCCGGGCGACGCCGGCCAGGTCCCAGCCCCGGGCGGCGAAGGCCAGCCGGGCGTGCTTGCTGTCGTGCAGCACCTTCGGTTGCTGCGGGTCGGCCAACCAGTCGGCCAGGGCGCGCTCGTCGGCCTCGGCCAGCGTCGTCGGGTCCAGCCACGCCGCCGGGCCGGTGGCCAGCGCGAACGCCAGCGCCTCCAGCTGCGGCTCGTAACGCTCGCGGGGTTCCTTCGGCTTGGCCGGCGTCTTCACCGCCACACCGACCTGGGTGCCGACCGGGGCGTGCGTGGCCAGCCAGTCGGTCAACGCGCCGGGCGCGGTGAGCACCTCGGCGGTCAGGTCGAAGCCCGCCTCGGCCTCCGGCTCCACCGCCTCCAGGTACTGGTAGAGCCGGTCGCGCAGGATGCGGAACTGGAGCGTGTCGAAGACCTGGTGCACGGCCTCCCGGTCCCAGCCCTGCCAGCGGGCGTCCTCGGGACGGATCGGGAGCTCCAGGTCGGAGACCAGACAGTTGATCTCGTAGTTGCGGATCACGTCGGCGAGCCGCTCGCGCAGGCTGTCGCCGGCTTTGCCCTTGATCTCGTCGGCGTGGGCGATCACGCCCTCGACCCCGCCGTAGGTGGTGATCCACTTGGCGGCCGTCTTGGGGCCGACGCCGGGGATGCCGGGCAGGTTGTCGCTGGTCTCGCCGACCAGCGCGGCCAGGTCGCGGTAGCGCTGCGGGCCGACACCGTATTTCGCCTCGATCGCGGCCGGGTCCATCCGGGCCAGGTCGGAGACGCCCTTGCGGGGGTAGAGCACGGTCACGGTGTCGCCGACGAGCTGGAAGGCGTCCCGGTCGCCGGTGCTGATCAGCACCTGCATGCCCTGGTCGCGGGCCTGGCAGGCCAGGGTGGCGATGACGTCGTCGGCCTCGTAGCCCTCGCGCTCGACGACCGGGATGCGCAGCGCGTCGAGGACCTCCTTGACCAGACTGACCTGCCCCTTGAAGTCGGCCGGGGTCTCGCTGCGGCCGGCCTTGTACTCCGCGTACTTCTCGGTGCGGAAGGAACGGCGGGAGACGTCGAAGGCGACCACGATGTGGGTGGGCTGCTCGTCGCGGAGCACGTTGATCAGCATCGAGGTGAAGCCGTAGACCGCGTTGGTCGGCTGCCCGGTCGTGGTGGAGAAGTTCTCCACCGGCAGGGCGAAGAACGCCCGGTATGCCAGGGAGTGTCCGTCGACGAGAAGCAGGCGCGGCGTCGTAGCTGTCACGGCAGCGACTCTAGTACGGGATACCGACAGTGCTCGCGCGCCAGCACCGGGTCGTGCGACGACCGACCACCCCCCTCCCGGATCAGGACGCCCTGTTTCCGGATCGGTCCGGCGGCCGGACCACGGCCCGCGCCGCACGCGAGGAGGCCCGCCGCACGCGGTGATCGCGAGGAGGCCCGCCGCACGTGGCGATCGCGCAGGTCGGCGCATCGGACAACGCCTCCGCCGGGAGCGCGAGTGCGCCCGGCGAACCGCCGGCGGCACCGGACCGGCAAGGAATCCACCATTGTTCACCACTGCCCGTGGTACGCGATGGTCCCCGCAAAGCCCGACGGTCCCCGTAAACGTGATGGCCCTCGTAAAGCGTGCCGACCCCCGTGCAGCGCAATGAGCACCACCCTGTCAGCGGTCGAAATCGGCCGCTGTCCCTCGCCGCCGAACACCGGTCACCCTCACGCCGACCTGGCCAGCAGTAGCCCGAATGGGGGACAGGATTACCTCGACTCGCACACCTCCACACCGATTTCAAGGCTTGACATGCATCTTCGACACCAGCATCGTATTGACGAACAGCAACCGAAAGATTGGAGCGGGGGATGAAAAAGCTGGCGCGACGATTAAGCGTCGCTGTCGCTGTCGCGGCGGCCGGTGTCACGCTCGTGGGAAGCCCGGCATATGCCGGGGTCTGGGTGGACGGCGGGCTCTATCAGGTCCTGTCCGACTGCCAGGCCGTCGGTGACGGTCGCAAGCTGATCGGGATGTACCAGACGTACACCTGCACCAAGGAATGGGACAACGTCGCCAAGAAGAACTTCTACCGGCTCCGCGGGTACATGAACTGACGCGGGCTCGCCAGGAATAGCGGCCGGCTCACACCCGACCTTCAGTGACATCACCCGTCCCGTGTTGCGGAAATACGCAGGACGGGCGATGCCGCCATGCCCTGAAACGCTTATTCCAGAAAACGTGAACGGCATATCGAACGGTCCGGGTCGACGCGTGCCTCCGGTCAGCTGACCCGGCGGTGGCCGTCGTGGCGAGCAGGCCGGGGACGCGTACGCCCGCTTATCGGTTCCGGAAAAGCTGGCAGACAACACACAGTGCCGAAGAACAGCGAAACCACGATGGGAGACGACGGAGAGCCATGCGGAAAGTTGCGAGAACCGTTGCGATGTCGGTCCTGGCCACGGCCGGGGCCGTCGCCTTCATGGCAGGTCCCGCACATGCGGGGGTGTGGGTCAATGGTGGCTTCTACTCGTCGGAAGCCGAGTGCCGGAGCACGGGCGCGGCACGGGTCGCGAGCCATCAGTACGAGGCCTACACCTGCACCTTCGGTACCAAGTCGTGCGTGGCGGAGCCGACGGGATCCGGCGTCGCCGTGGGCCTCGTGCCCTTCGACCGGTGCGGCGAGCGGGGATACTTCCTCCGCGGCTACATGAACTGATCCGCCCACCGGCGGGCCGACTCGACGCTGGGGACAGCGGTCGGCCCCGGTACCCACTGACGAACCGGCCGGCGAGTGACTCGCCGGCCGGTTCGTCGTGCCTGGTGCGGTCAGGACACGCCGAGGTACGCCTCCTTGACCGCCGGGTCGGTGAGCAGGTCCTGACCGGACCCCTCCTTGACGATCCGGCCGGTCTCCAGCACGTAACCCCGGTGGGCCCGGGAGAGCGCCTGCTGGGCGTTCTGCTCCACCAACAGGATGGTGATGCCCTGCTGCTGGTTGATCTCCGTGATGATGTCGAAGATCTGTCGGATGACCATCGGCGCCAGCCCCATCGACGGCTCGTCGAGCAGGAGCAGCTTCGGCCGGCTCATCAGCGCCCGACCGACGGCCAGCATCTGCTGCTCACCGCCGGAGAGCGTGCCGCCGGCCTGCTTGCGCCGCTCGGCCAGCCGGGGAAAGAGGGTCATCACCCGGTCCAGGTCGGCGGCGATACCGGCGGAGTCCCGCCGGGTGTACGCCCCCATGTCCAGGTTCTCCAGCACCGTCATGCCGGGGAAGATCTGCCGGCCCTCGGGCGACTGGCACAGCCCCCGGACCACCCGCAGGTCGGCCCGGAGCCTGCTGATGTCCTCGCCGTTGAAGGAGATCCGCCCCTGGGACAGGGTCCGGATGCCGGAGATGGCCCGCATGGTGGTGGTCTTGCCGGCGCCGTTCGCGCCGATCAGTGCCACCACCTCGCCCTCGTTGACGGTCAGGCTGATGCCGTGCAGCGCCTCGATGCGGCCGTACGACACGCTTACGTTGTCCAGCTCAAGCAGCGCCATCGGCGGGCTCCCCCAGGTACGCGGCGATCACCCGCGGGTCTCGACTGACTTCGGCCGGCGCACCCTCGGCGATCTTCCGGCCGAACTCCAGCACCACGATCCGGTCGGTGACCCCCATGACCAGGCGCATGTCGTGCTCGATCAGCAGCACGGTCAGCCCCATGTCACGGATCCTGCGGATCAGGGAGAGCAGTTCCTCCTTCTCCGCCGGGTTGAAGCCGGCAGCCGGCTCGTCCAGACAGATCAGCTTCGGCTCGGTCGCGAGGGCCCGGGCGATCTCCAGCCGGCGCTGGTAACCGTACGGCAGGTTGCGCGCCTCGTCGTTGGCCCGGTCGGCGATGCCGACGAAGCGCAGCAGCTCCAGCGACTTCGCCTCGGCGGCCCGCTCCTCGAGGATGTGCCGGGACAACCCGAACACCTTGGCGCAGGTCCGACGGATCTCCTGCCAGGTCCGTACGATGCCGGACGTGGCGGTCACCTGCGGCAGCTCCTCCGGCTTCGGCTTGACCCGGTACAGCCGGAACAGCGCACCCGGCACGCTGGTCTTGTGCCGGGAGTCCGTCCCGACCATGACGTTCTCCAGCGCCGTCATCTCCGGGAAGAGCCGGATGTTCTGGAACGTGCGGGAGATGCCCATCCGGCTGATCTGGTGCGGCTTGCGGCCGGTCACCTTCTCACCCCGGAACCGGACGGCCCCGGAGGTGGGCCGGTAGACGCCGGTCATCACGTTGAAACTGGTGGTCTTGCCCGCGCCGTTCGGACCGATGAGCCCGAGGATCTCGCCCTCGTAGATCTTGAAATTGATCTTGTCGAGGGCCACCACTCCACCGAAGCGGAGCGTGACCTCGTCGACCTCGAGCAGCACCGGCTTCGGGCCCGGCTGGGCCGGAATCTTCGGCGTCGTGGTGGTCATCTGGTCAGACATGAGCGGGCGCCTCCTCTGCAGCCGCCGCGCGATCCTTCAACTCACGGGCCCGCCGTCGGCTCGGGATGAGGCCCTGCGGACGCAGGATCATCACCAGCACCATGGCGAGGCCGAAGGCCAGCCACCGGTAGTCGGCGACCTCCCGGAACCGCTCCGGTAGGTAGGCCAGCAACACCGCGCCGAGCGAGACACCGATCATGTTCCCCGATCCACCGACGACGACCATGGCGACGAAGAGGATGGAGAGGTTCGCGTTGAACTGGGTCGGGTCGATGAACGCGTTCCGGCTGCCGAAGAGGAACCCGGACAGTCCGCCCAGCGCCGCGCCGATGGCGAAGGCCCAGAGCTTGGCCTTGAACGGGTAGACCCCCATCACCGCAGCGGCGTCCTCGTCCTCACGCACCGCCAGCCAGGCCCTGCCCACCCGGCTGTGCTCCAGCCGGCGGACCAGGAAGACCATCAGCAGCACCATCGTGATCGCCAGCCAGTACCAGGGCTTCGCGTCGATCAGGCCGAAGACCTTGTTGTCCCCCGACGGCGGGCCCTCCGGGCCCGGGATGGCCGAGATGCCCTGCGGGCCGTTGGTCAGACCGGTGGCGTTGCGTGCCACGATCCGGATGATCTCGCCGAAGCCCAGCGTCACGATGGCCAGGTAGTCACCGCGCAGGCGCAGCGTCGGCCAGCCGAGCAGCACGCCGGAGATCAGCGTGAGCACGATGGCGAGAAGCAGGCAGACCGCCCAGGTCACCGCCCACGTCGGCGGCAGGTCGAACTCCTGCTGGATCCACTTGACCACCGGCGAGTTGACCGAGCCGAAGAGCGCGACGCTGTAGGCGCCGATGGCGAAGAACCCGATGTAGCCCAGGTCGAGCAGGCCGGCCAGGCCGACCACCACGTTCAGGCCGATGGCGACCAGGACATAGATGGCGCAGACGAACAGCACGCCGGCCCAGTTGTTGCCGCCCGCGATGGAGTCGGTCCGCAGCCAGGTCAGGCCGGGGATGCCGAGCAACGGCAGGTAGTACAGGAAGGCCACCAGAGCCACGATCGCCGCAGCCTGCTGCCACTTCGGCAGCGCCCGGAACCGGTCGCCGACGGAAGTCAGCACGCTGACCCGTCGTCGGTCTGCGGAGCGAATCTTGTCGATCATGCGCGGGCCCTCCCGAGCGACTCGCCCAACAGGCCGGTCGGGCGGAACATCAGCACGACGATCAGCACCACGAAGGCGATGACGTCCTCCCAGTTGGAGGCGAAGAGCGTCGCGCCGTAGACCTCGACGATGCCGAGGAACAGGCCACCCACCAGGGCGCCCCGCAGGTTGCCGATGCCGCCGAGCACCGCGGCCGTGAAGGCCTTGAGACCGAGTACGAAGCCGATGCTGTTCTGGGTGAAGCCGAACCGCATGCTCCACAGCAGTGCCGCCGCACCGGCCATGATGCCACCGAGCATGAAGATCAACATGATCACACGCTCCTGGTTGACGCCCATCAGCGCGGCGGTCTCCGGGTTCTGCGCCACCGCGCGCACGCCCCGGCCGTACCGGGTGCGGTTGATGAACCAGTCCAGGAGGGCCATCATCACCACGGCCGACACGAAGACGATCAACTGGATGTTGGTGATCGCGGTGTTGCCGATCTGGAGCAGCGTCTCCTGCTGGATGATCGTCGGCATACCGACGATCTGCCGGGCCCGACCGAACAGGGTCGGCAACGCGCCACCCGCCACGTCCGGCAGGAGCAGGCCGAAGACCTCGACCAGCACCAGGGAGATTCCGATCGCGGTGATCAGGAAGATCAGCGGTGGCGCGTTCTTACGGCGCAGGGGGCGGTAGGCGATCCGTTCGATCGCCAGGGCGGTACCACCGGACGCGATCGCTGCGGCGATGAGGCCGAGCACCAAGAAGAGCACCGCCTGGCCGATCGGCGGGTTGTTCTTTACCCCGAACGCGGTCCACAGGCCCAGCACCGCGAAGGTGCCGACCATGAAAACCTCGGAGTGGGCGAAGTTGATCAGGCGCAGGACGCCATAGACGAGGGTGTAGCCAAGAGCGATCAGGGCGTAGATGGCACCCTTGGACAGGCCGTCCACGGTGTGCTGGCCGAGGTGTCCGATCAGTTCATCGAAATGCACGGGGTCTCCTTGCATCGAGTGCGGCCGGGAACAGCACCCGGCCGCACCCCCTGCTGTGTCGTCAGCTGAGCTTGAGCTCCTGCAGGGCGCTGATTTCCTCGCCCTTGATCTGGTAGGCCCAGATGACGACCTTCGACGGGTCGACGTCACCCTTGTCGTCGAACTTGATGTACTTCGAGACGCCCTGCTTGTCGTACGCCTTCACGTAGGCCAGGATGTCGGCCCGGGTCTTCTTGCCGTCCTTGAAGGCGTCCAGGTAGATCTGGGCACCGTCGAAGCCCTCGGCACCGTAGGAGCCGGGCGCCTGGCCGAACTCCTTCTGGTAGTCGGCGGAGAAGGTGCCGCCCGCCTTGTCGGCCGGCAGGCAGGGGCAGGTGATGATGGCGCCCTCGGCGCCGCCCGAGGCACCCTTCGGGAACGCCGGGTCGTAGAGGCCGTCCGGGCCCACGAACTTGGCCTGGATGCCGGCCGCACGCATCTGCTTGACCAGCGGAGCCGCCTCGCGGGTGTACCCGCCGTAGAAGACGAAGTCCGCCTGCGCCGACTTGATCTTGGAGATGGTGGCGTCGAACTGCGCCTGCTTCTCCTGGATCTTGTCGGTGCCGGCCAGCGTCGAGCCGATGTTCTTGGCCAGCTCGGCGGTGATGCCCGCGCCGTACGCGCTGCCGTCGTCGATGGTGAAGACCTTCGCCGCGTTCTGCGACTTCAGGTAGGTGGCCACGGCCCCCGCCTGGGTGCCGTCGTTGCCGACCACCCGGAAGAAGGACTTGTTGCCCTTCTGGGTCAGGTCGGCCCGGGTCGCCGAAGGGCTGACCATGGCCAGGCCGGCCGCCTGGTAGATCGGCATGGTGGCGTCGGACTCGCCGGAGAAGTGGCCGCCGATCACACCGAGGAACGAGTTGTCGCCGGCGATCTGGTTCGCGAACGGGGTCGCCACCGCCGGGTCGCCCTGGGTGTCGAACTCCTGCAAGGTGACCTTGCAGTTCGAGTTCTTCTCGTTGAACTGCTTAACGGCGAGCTTCGCACCGTTCAGCGACGGCAGGACGAGGCCCGCGTTGTCACCGGTGAATGCGCCGAAGATAGCGATCTTGCCACCACAGTCGCCGGACGCGGTGGTCTCGCCGCCGCCCGTGTCCTGGCAACCTGCGGCACCGACCATCGCCACGGCAAGCGCGGCGGCCCCCAGTGCCCGTACATAGCTACGCCTCACGGCTTCCTGACCTCCTCCAAAAGCAGAAGGCGACCATCCTGGGAGGGCGGCGACCGTACAGCCCGCACCACCACCCACCCAGCAGGAACGCCCCCTGCGTTACGGCTCGTGATGGCGGAGCGTACCGACACTCATACGACCGGGGAAGACCTTGGCCCGTGGTCTGCGAAACCGTTACGAAGACGTGCGTGATCGGCCAGGAGCCCGTAACAGGTCGGCCCCTGACTGGTCCTTGGAGCCCTACCTCGGCCCCTCACCACGTCGCTCGACCCCGCCGTCCGCGGGCACTTCCGCCGTCCACACCGCCGGGCGGACACCGTCGTCGACCAAGATCCACAGTCGCCGCCCCACCGCCACCACCGCGACGTCCCCGTCCACACCCGCCGGCACCGGCCCGGGCAGCTCCATCCGCCGCCAGGAACCGCCCCGGTCGACCGACGTCCAGACCGCACGCGATATCCCGTCCGAGATCGCCGCCACCAGCCGGCCGTCCGCCGCCACCAGGGCGTCCACCGACGGGACCCGCGACGGCACGGCACCGGCGAACCCGCCGACGGCCACCCAGCGGTCGTCGTCGCGACGCCACGCGCCGAACGCCGTACCCCGCAACCCGACCGCCACCACCGCGTCGCCGGTCAGGACCACCCGCTGTAGTTCCTCGTAGCGGTCCGTCCCGGGCAGCGTCGTCCGCCGCCAACTGCGGCCGTCCGCCGACGACCAGGCGACCGGGTCACGGTCGATGCGACCACCCGGCAGCACCCCGCCGACCGCCAGCCACCCGCCGGGCACCGCGGTGGCGTCGAAGGCCCAGGTGATCCCGCCTCCGTCACTGGCCAGTTCCGGCGCCCCCTCCACCAGGGCGAAGTCCGCCGCGTCCGGGGACACCCACGCCGCCGCGCCGCTGGAGCGGTTGCCGACGATCAACCAGCCCGGCGGGCCGCCCACCAGGCGGGACACGTTCACCGCCTTGGGCCCGCCGTAGGTCTCGAACGACGCCGACACCTCGACCAGTGCGCCGTCCGGGCCCTGCCGCCAGGTGCTCACCCGGGGGTTGCCGTGGGCACCACCGGTCTTGGCACCGACGGCCGCCAACGCGCCGTCGCGGCAGCCGGCTGCGGAGAGCACGTTCTGCCTGCCGTAGAAGGACTCGGCGACGATCGGCACCACCGCCCAGGTCGTACCGTCCAGGCTGGTCCAGGCGGCCGGTCGGGTGCCGCCGTCGGCATCCGCGACGCCGCCGACCGCGTACCACCGGCCCGCGCAGGCCGTCGCGTCGCGTAGCAGCACCCGGCCGGGCGGACCCGGTGGTGGCGGCAGGGTCAGCGGCTGCCACGCCGGTCGGACCGGCGGCTGCTCACCGGTCGATGTGGGCGCCGGATCACAGGCGACCAGCGACGCGGCGAGCACAACCAGCACCGCGAAGCTCCACCGAGAGGCCATCCATCGATGCTAGCCACCGACGGTGGTCTCCGGAACCGGCGGACGCCCCGCCCCGGCCGGCTAGCCGGTGGGCTGCTCGGCGATCTCGCCGCCGGCGGTCTCGGCGAGGATCCGCTCGGCGACCTCCTTCATGGTCATCCGGTGGTCCATCGCGGTGCGCTGGATCCACTTGAACGCCTGCGGCTCGGTCATCCCGTACGTCGTCATCAGCGCACCCTTGGCGCGCTCGACCGTCTTGCGGATCTCCAGCCGGTCGGTGAGCCCGGCCACCTCCGACTCCAGGGCGGCGATCTCGGAGTAGCGGGAGAGGGCGATCTCCACCGCCGGCACCAGGTCGCTCTTTTGGAACGGCTTGACCAGATAGGCCATCGCCCCGGCGGCGCGCGCCCGTTCCACCAGGTCACGCTGGCTGAACGCGGTCAGGATGATCACCGGGGCGATCCGGGCGCCGGCGATCCGCTCGGCGGCCGCCAGCCCGTCCATGATCGGCATCTTGATGTCGAGGATGACCAGATCGGGCTTGAGTTCCTCGGCCAACCGGACGGCGGTCTCGCCGTCCCCGGCCTCACCGACGACCTCGTAACCTTCCTCGACCAGCATCTCGGCCAGGTCCAGTCGGATGAGCGCCTCGTCCTCGGCGATCAACACCCGCCTGCGCTCGGCATCCGTCTGCGTCTCGGCCACCAGCCCTACCCCCACCATCGATCTCGGCACAGCTACCGCCCATACTCCCGCAAGAGCCTAGTCGGGTACAGTTGTCAGCACCCGCCGGGATGGTGGAACGGCATACACGGAAGTCTCAAACACTTCTGCCCGAAAGGGCTTGCGGGTTCGAATCCCGCTCCCGGCACCACCTGCACGTACGCACAGTGACCCGGGTGCCTGCTCCGAGCAGGCCCCGGGCCCCGCGTCGACCGGGGTGCCCCGGCTCATGATCCCGCGACGACAGCGGTGTCGCGATGCCGACCCCCACGACCTCGTCGACCTGCCCGTCCTCCCCTGGACCGGGCGGGGGACCGCGCCGGCCAGGGAACATATCCGGCGTGGGGCGGGTTGGGGAAAGTCGTGATCGACGTACCGATGTCTGTTCTTGATCTTGCTCCGGTCGCCGCCGGGGCCACCGCCTCCGAGGCCCTCGCGCACACCACCGAGCTGGCCCGCCGGACCGAGGAACTGGGCTACCGCCGGTTCTGGGTGGCCGAGCACCACAACATGCCGGCGATCGCCAGCTCCGCACCGGCGGTGCTGCTCGCCCACCTGGCGGCGCACACCACCACGATCCGGCTGGGCTCGGGCGGGGTGATGCTGCCCAACCACGCGCCGCTGGTGGTCGCCGAACAGTTCGGCACCCTGGAGGCGCTGCACCCGGGCCGGATCGACCTGGGCATCGGCCGGGCCCCCGGCACCGACCAGCGGACCGCGCTGGCCCTGCGCCGGACCATGGAGGGGCTGTCGGCGGAGGGCTTCCCCCGGGAGCTGGCCGACCTGATGAACTACTTCAGCGGCGACGACCCGGGCGCGATCACCGCCAGCCCGGGGCTGGGCCAGTCCCCCGCCGTCTGGCTGCTCGGCTCCAGCGGGTTCAGCGCGCAGCTCGCCGGGCTGCTCGGGTTGCCGTTCTCGTTCGCCCACCACTTCAGCTCCCAGCACACCCTGCCCGCGCTCCAGCTCTACCGGCAGAGTTTCCGGCCGTCGCGCTGGCTGACCGAGCCGTACGCGATGGTGGCGGTGAACGTGGTCTGCGCCGACACCGACGAGCGGGCCGAGTGGTTGTCCGGCCCCGCCGGGCTGTCGTTCCTCAAGCTGCGCTCAGGGCGGCCGGAGCCGCTGGCCAGCCCCGACGACGCCGCCCGGTATCCGTACACCGAGATCGAGCGGGAGTTCGTCCGGCAGCGCCGCGACGGTCAGGCGATGGGCTCACCGGAGACGGTCCGCCGGCAGCTCACCGAGCTGCTGGCCCGCACCGGCGCGAACGAGCTGATGCTCACCACCATGGTGTACGACGTGGCCGACCGGGTGCGCTCGTTCGAGCTGGTGGCCGAGAAGGTGGTCGGCGGGCTGTCCCGCAGCGTCTGAAACACGCTCTTCATAGCGACGTCACCCCACCGTTGCGGACGACCTCTAACTTTATTACCGGTGGTGGTACGGCACTCCCGGTCGGGACGGGTCGGGGGTGCTGCGGTGTGGTGCACCGGGTCGCCAGCTGAGCGGATTCCGCGGCTGGCGACCCGGTGCCTGCTTTGTGGGGCCCGGCCAGCGCCGGGCCCGCACCGTCAACGCAGGTAGATGTTGGGCGTGGGCGGGGTGGACATGCCGTCACCGATGAAGAAGCCCGGGTGCGGCGGCTGGTTGTAGGCGGTGTTCTGCCAGGCGATCGCCGCGCGGTACTGCGGGTCGTGCATCAGCGTGTAGATCCGGGTGCTGGTCGGCGTGGGCGTGCTGTAGATCCGCAGCGCCCGGCTGTCGCCGGTGCGCCAGATCACCTCCTCGCGCCAGTCGCCCAGGATGTCGCCGGAGAGCGCCGGGGTGGACTTGGTGCTGTTGTTGGAGGCCACGTCGCTGCCGGTGAGCAGCCGGGTCTCGCCACCCGTGCCGTACTTGTCGATCTTGGTGCCGTCGAGGAGTTCACGCACCGGGTCGCCGTCCCACCAGGCGAGGAAGTTCATCGACGACGGCTTGCGGCCGATGTTCTGCCCCCTGGTGTTGGCCAGCCCGTCGACCGCCGCCGACCACGACTCGGCACCGGGGCTGCCGGCCCAGATGTCGGCCGAGACGCCCCGACCGTTGTCGCCGTTGGCCGCGGTCCTCCAGATGATCTGACCGGTCCGCGCGTCGGCGAACCAGGAGCTGGGCTTGCTGGCGTCCTCGTCGACCTTGAAGATCTCCAGGCCGGCCCGGCCCGGGTCCAGGTCACCGACGTGCAGGGCGTCGCCGTGGCCGTTGCCGGTGGAATAGAGCAGCCGGCCGTTGTCGTCGATGGTGGCCGCGCCGTACACGATCTCCTGGCGGCCGTCGGCGTCCACGTCGGCCACCGAGAGCTGGTGGTTGCCCTGGCCGGCGGCGGCCGAGTTGCCGGAGGCGTTGGAGTCGAACGTCCACCGCTTGGTCAGGGTGCCGTTACGGAAGTCCCAGGCGGCGATCACCGCGCGGGTGTAGTAGCCGCGCGCCATGATCAGCGACGGCCGCTGCCCGTCCAGGTAGGCGGTGCCGGCGAGGAACCGGTCGACCCGGTTGCCGTACGAGTCGCCCCAGGACGAGACGGTGCCGCGCGGCGGGTCGTAGTTGACGGTGGAGGCGATGGCACCGGTCTGCCCGTTGAACATGGTCAGGTACTCCGGGCCGGACAGCACGTAGCCGCTGGAGTTGCGGTAGTCCGCCGACGACGAACCGATCAGCTGACCGGTGCCCGAGCGGGTGCCGTCGGCGGTCTTCATGGCCACCTCGGCCCTGCCGTCGCCGTCGTAGTCGTACACCTGGAACTGGGTGTAGTGGGCGCCCGCCCGGATGTTGCGGCCCAGGTCGATGCGCCACAACCGACTGCCGGTCAGGGTGTACGCGTCGACGTAGACGTTGCCGGTGTAGCCGGACTGGCTGTTGTCCTTGGCGTTGGACGGGTCCCACTTGAGCACGATCTCGTAGTCGCCGTCGCCGTCGAGGTCACCGACGCTGGCGTCGTTGGCCGAGTAGCTGTACGCCTCCCCGCTCGGGGTGGTGCCCCCGGCCGGCGGCTGGATCGGCACGTCCAGGTAGCCGTTGGCGAACTGGAGCGCGGACGCGGACGCCGCCTGCTCGGCCCCGTTCACCACCGCCCGCACGGTGTACGCCGAGCCGGCCGCCGCCCCGCTGTCCAGGTAGTTGGTGGCCCCGGTGATCGGCGAGGCGTTGACCCTGGTGGAGCCCCGGTAGAGGTTGAACGACACCCCGGAGGTCTCGGTGCCCAGCAGCCGCCAGGAGACCAGGTTCCCGCTGCCGGAGCGGACGCTGATCAGCCCCCGGTCGAGATCCTCCAACTGCTTGGCCCCGGCCGGCGGATCGGTCGGCGGGGGCGTGGTCGGCGGCGGTGTCGTCGGGGGTGGGGTGGTCGGCGGCGGCGTGGTGGGTGGGGGCGTGGTCGGCGGTGCGGTCGTCGGGGGCGCGGTGGTCGGCGCGGTGCCACCGGTGCAGGTCGTGCCGTTGAGCACGAAGCTGTCCGGCGTCGGGTTGCTGGCGTTGTTCCACGACGCGTTGAAGCCGAAACTCGCGGTGCCGTTGGTGCCCAGGGCGGCGTTGTAGCCGGCGTCCTTGGCGCTGACCTGCGCCCCGGACTGGGTGACCGTGGCGTTCCACGCCTGGGCCACCTGCTGACCGGCCGTGTAGGACCAGGTCAACGTCCAGCCGTTGATCGGGTCACCGAGGTTGGTGACCAGGACGTCGGCGCCGAAGCCGCCGCCCCACTGGCTACTGATCTTGTAATCGACCCGGCAACCGGCGGCGGCGGCCGAAGCCGTCACGGCGGTGAGGGTGCCGGCGGCGAGCGTGGTGGCCGCGGCGGCGGCGAGCAACGCGGCGCGACGACGGGGTGGGCTCAGGTGCACGGAAACGCCTTTCGCGGAGGTCAGCGCACGGTGCCGACGCCGGCCTGCCCGGGCCGGCGGGATGAAGCGCCGTGCTGACGGTGGTGACGGGACGCCTTGCATCGACGTCCATGGTTCGACTCCGCGCAGTCGGATCGTAGGACAACGCTTTCCGCCCGCACAACCCGTACCCGCCCTTGCCCCCGACCGGCCCACCTGATCGACTCGGCCCATGGCTGAGCACATGGACCCCGAGGAGTTCCGTCGCGCCGGGTACGCGGTGGTCGACTGGGTCGCCGACTACTGGCGGACGCTGGACCAGCGCCCGGTGGTCCCCCGGGACCCGCCCGGCACGGTCACCGCCGCCCTGCCGGCCACCCCGCCCACGCACGGCGAACCGGTCGCGGCGATGCTGGCCGACCTGGACGACATCATCGTGCCCCGGGTCACCCACTGGCAGCACCCCGGCTTCTTCGGCTACTTCCCGGCGAACACCAGCGGCCCCAGCGTGCTCGCCGACCTGGTCAGCTCGGGCCTCGGCAGCCAGGGCATGCTCTGGGCCACCAACCCGGCCGGCACCGAACTGGAGACGGTGGTGCTGGACTGGCTGGTCGAACTGATGGACCTGCCCGCGCGGTTCCGCTCCACCGGCACCGGCGGCGGCGTCATCCAGGACTCCGCCTCCTCGGCGACCCTGGTCGCCACCCTGGCCGCCCTGCACCGGGCCAGCGGGGGCCGCTGGCGGGAGGTGGGCGTCGACCGCCGGTACCGGGCGTACACCTCGACACACGGGCACTCCTCGATCGAGAAGGCGGCCCGCATCGCCGGCCTCGGCGGGCAGGGCGTCCGCACCATCGCGGTGGACCCGCAGACCCAGGCGATGCGCCCGGCGGCCCTGCGGGCGGCGATCGAGGCGGACCTGGCCGCCGGCGAGGTGCCGGCCATCGTGGTGGCGACCATCGGAACCACCTCCACCACCGCCGTCGACCCGCTGCCGGAGATCGGCGCGATCTGCGCCGAACACGGCATCTGGCTGCACGTCGACGCCGCGTACGCTGGCGCGGCGGCGGTCTGCCCCGAGCTGCGCTGGTCGCACGCCGGGGTGGAGCACGCCGACTCGTACTGCTTCGACCCGCACAAGTGGCTGCTCACCGGCTTCGACTGCGACGCCTTCTGGGTGGCCGACCGGGGCGAGCTGATCGAGGCGCTGACCGTCATGCCGGAGTTCCTGCGCAACGCCGCAAGCGAATCCGGTGCGGTGATCGACTACCGGGACTGGCAGGTCCCGCTGGGCCGCCGCTTCCGGGCGCTCAAGCTCTGGTTCGTCCTGCGCTGGTACGGCGTCGAGGGGCTGCGCGCGCACCTGCGCTCCGGGATCGCCCTGGCCGACCGGTTCGCCGCCCGGGTCCGCGCCGACGACCGGTTCGCCATCGCCGCCCCGCACCCGTTCTCCCTGGTGACATTCCGGCTACGGGCCGGCGACGAGGCCAGCGCGGCCCTGCTGGCCCGGGTCAACGACGACGGTCAGGTGCACCTGACGCACACCCGGGTCAACGGCCGGTACACCCTGCGCCTGGCCGTCGGCGCACCGCTGACCGGGCCGGAGCACGTGGACCGGGCCTGGGCACTGCTGTCGGCTGCGGCCACGGACCTGCTGGCCGGGGACACCGCCACGGGTGGAGCCGCCCGGGGCGGCGCGCTTCCCGGGTGACCGTCGCCGCCCCGTACGGGTCACACCGGTGCGCGACGGTCGCCGTGGCCGCGACGGCGGGCCGCGTACCCCGTCGGTGGTTCAGCGCTCGACGACGGCGAGCCGGTCGTCGTCGGCGTCGGCCGGGGCGGCCCCGGCGACGACCCCGGCCGCGACAGCGGAAGCCGCGGTGTCCGGCGACGGCGTCGTGGCGACGGCGTCGGCGGGGCTGGGCGCGTCGGCGGGGGTGGTGACGGCGGGGGTTTCGGCGGTGGCGGCGTCGACGATGGCGCGGGCCCGACGGGTGCGGCGCAACGCCCGGACGGCGAACGTCAGGGCGACCACCCAACCCACGGCGAGCAGCACGTAGACCACCGGACGCACGGTCGACCCGGCGTCACCGGCCTTGAGCAGGATGCGGGCGTTGGTCAGCACGATCACCCCGCCGATGGTGGCGCCCAGCAGTTGGGCGGGGACGATCCGCACCAGCCAGGCGGCCACCGGCGCGGCGATCAGGCCGCCGATCAGCAGCGCCGCGACGGTGGGCAGCAGGAAACCCTCGCTGCCCAGGCCGATCAGGAAGCCGATGCTGGCCGCCCCGGCCACCACGAACTCGGCGGTGTCCACCGACCCGATCACCTTGCGGGGCTCCATCCGACCGGAGACCAGCAGCGCCGGAGTGGCCACCGGACCCCATCCCCCGCCGCCGGTGGCGTCGACGAACCCGGCGACCAGGCCCAGCGGGCCGAGGAACCGGCCACGCAGCCGCCCGGCACCGGAGCGCTGGCGCAGCGGGCGGGAGAAACGCACCAGCAGGTACGCCCCGAGGGTGAACAGGATGCCGGCCATCCACGGGGCGGCGTTCTCGGTGGAGATGGAGCTGAGGAAGGTGGCCCCGACGAACGCGCCGACCGCGCCGGGCAGGGCGATCCGGGTGACCACCCGCCAGTCGACGTTGCCGAACCGCCAGTGCGCGACACCGGCGGCGAGCGTGGTGCCGATCTCGGCGAGGTGCACCGACGCCGAGGCGGCGGCCGGGGCGACGCCGACGAAGAGCAGCAGCGTCGACGAGGTCAGCCCGTACGCCATGCCGAGCGCGCCGTCGACGAGCTGTGCGGCCAACCCGACCAGAGCGAGGATCAGAAGCTTGCGCACGAGCCCTCCGAACTTTTCGGCATCTCCTATCGACTTGGTCGAGAATGCGGCACGGCGGCTCCCCGGTCAACCCCTGATCGGTGGGTGGGACGCCCCGGGGCGCGGCGGATCAGCTCCAGGCGCGGGGGTCGGCAGCCAACTCGGTGATCCGGCCGGGAAGTGTCCCGGCCGCCACGTCGGCGATGGTGACCTGCTCCAGGATCGCCCGCTCGCTGGCCCGCAACGCGATCCAGACCTCCTGCAACGCCTGCGCCGCACCGTGGTAACCGAGCTGTTCGGGGCGCTGCCCCCGGACGTGGGCGAGCGGACCGTCGATGACCCGGATCACCTCGGCGAGCGAGATCTCGGCCGCCGGGCGGGCCAACCAGTAACCGCCCTCGGGACCCCGCTGGGCGTGCACGATGCTGCCCCGACGCAACTGGAGCAGGATGCTCTCCAGGAATTTCGGTGGGATGTCCTGCGCCCGGGCGATCTGCTCGGCGGTGACGGGACGGGACCGTCCGGAGTCCCCGCCATCGGCGACCGCCGCGAGCTCGGCGGCCGCGCGGAGGGCATAGTCGACCCGAGCGGAGAGGCGCATGGCCGCAAGGTTAGTCGGCGACCCGGCCGGCCGGGTCGTCACCCTCCACCGAACGGGCAGGGTGTCATGTCCCGGTGGCGGGGACGTGGCACCATACCCCTGTCGCCGGCAGGGTCGCCGGCACACCACGACACACACCAGCGCACCGAAAACCGGCCGATGGGGGCAGCGACAGCGATGCCGGACGTGACACCGCTGAGCCCCCGCGACCCCCGCCAGGCCGGGCCGTACGAACTGGTCGGGAGGCTCGGCGCAGGCGGCCAGGGCGTGGTCTACCTGGGCCGCGACGAGCAGGGCCGATGGGTCGCGGTCAAAGTGATCAACGTGGACCTGCACCAGCATCCCCGGGCGAAGGCACAGTTCGTCAAGGAGATCGCCGCCGCCCGCCGGGTCGCGCCGTTCTGCACCGCGCAGATCCTCTTCGCCGACGTCGACGGTGAGCTGCCCTACGTCGTCAGCGAGTTCATCGAAGGCGTCACCCTGCAACGGCACGTCCGTGAACAGGGCCCGATCAGCGGCAACGCGCTGCACCGGCTGGCCGTGGGCACCGCCACCGCGCTCGCCGCGATCCACCAGTCCGACGTGGTGCACTGCGACCTGAAGCCGGACAACGTCATCCTCGGGGCGGACGGCCCCCGGGTGATCGACTTCGGCATCGCCCGCGCGTTGGACGTCACCGAGACGATGACCAACCGCGTCATGGGCACCGCCCCCTACATGGCCCCGGAACGGTTCCGCGACGACGAGGTCGGGCCGGCCAGCGACGTGTTCGCCTGGGCGGGGACCATCGCCTTCGCGGCGGGCGGACAACCACCGTTCGGCACCGGCCCCGTCGCGGCGGTGCTGCACCGGATCCTGCACGACCCCCCGGACCTGACCGGGCTCACCGGCCCACTGGCCACCCTGATCGGCCAGTGCCTGGACAAGGACCACCGGGCCCGGCCGACCGCCCAGGAGGTGCTGCTGCGGCTGCTCGGGCGGGACACCCGCGAGGTGCCGTTGCAGACCGTGCTGCGGGCCGGCACCGACGCGGCGGCCACCCAGCAACTGCCCCGTACCCTGTCCTCCCCGCCGGCCGCCCCGCCCGCGCCGACCGGCGCGGTGGCCGACCCCTGGCCGACCGGCGCGGCGGCGGACCCGTGGCCGACCGCCGGGGTGGCGGGACCCGGGCCGACCATCTCGACCGGCCACCCGGCACCGCACGGGCCGAGCGGGCCGGCGATGGCGGCGGCACTGTGGCCCACCACGTCGACCTCCCACCACACTCCGCAGGTACCGACCGACCCGGCGACCGCCCCACCGGCGGCGACCCGGCCCGCCCCGGCCGGACCGACGGCACCCCCGGGGACCCGGGCCACCGCCCCCGCCCCGGCCCTCACCCCCACACCCACCCGGACGACGACGGACCGGCCGGCCCCGGTCACCCCGCCGACCCGGCGGGACGGTTTCGGGCGGCGGCTGCGTCGACAGTGGACCGACCCGTGGGGGATGTCCCTCGCGATCTTCCTCGGCGCGGTGGGCTTCGCCGCCGGGTACGTCGCCAGCACCGCCGTGGGCACGGCCGCCGCCGTCGGCGCGCTCACCCTCGTCGTGGTCTACGGTGTCCGTCTGCTCGTCGCCGCCGCGCTGACCCCGTCCACCACGCCGGACGGTCCCCCACCGCCGCCCGTGCCGGCACCGCGCACCGACACCTGACCCGCCGAACCAACCCCTGGAGGAGCCGATGGCCACCGGTCAGCGTCCCGCCCGACCGTGGCTGCCGCACGCGGTGGCCGTCGTCGCGGGGCTCGCGGTGATCGCCGGGGCGTACCTGTACGTCCGGCCCACGCCCGGCACCGACCGGGCCGACTGCGTACCGCTGGAGGTCAGCTCCTCCACCGAGAAGAGCGCGCTGGTCGCCCAGCTCGCCGACCGGTACAACGCCGCCGACCGGCGCTTCGGTGGGCGGTGCGCGCAGGTGACCGTGCACGGTCTCAACTCGGGCGAGGCGATGGAGGCGCTGGCCGGCGGGTGGGCGCTCACCCAGCCGAAGGTCGCCGAACCACAGGTGTGGCTGCCCACCTCGTCACTGTGGACCGGGCAGCTGCGCCTGCTGGACTCCGCGGCGGGCCGACCCGCCCAGACCCCCGGGCAGTACCCGTCCATCGCCAACAGTCCACTGGTCATCGCCATGCCCAAGGACCGGGGCGAGGTGGTGCAGCAGCGCGGCCCGCTCGGCTGGGCCGACGTGCTCGGCCTCTCCGGCGACACCGGTTGGGCGGCGTTCGGCAAGCCCGAGTGGGGCCGGTTCACCTTCGGCAAGGACAACCCGCACCTGTCCACCTCCGGCCTGGCCGCCACCATCGCCACCTACTACGCGGCGGTCAGCCGGGCCAGCGACCTGACCAGCGAGGACCTCGCCCAGCCGGCGGTGACCCAGTTCGTCAGGCGGATCGAGGCCAACGTCTCGCACTACAGCGACGACTCGGTGGACCTGCTGCGCAACCTCGCCGAGGCCGACGCCACCGCCACCGGGGACACCCCGGCCACGGACATGAGCGCGATCGTCCTCCAGGAGGAGCTGGTCTACCTCTACAACCAGGGGCAGCTCAGCCCCACCGGCAGCAAGCCCCGGGTCCCGCTGGTGGCGGTGCACCCCAAGGAGGGCACCTTCAACCTCGACCACCCGTACGTGGTGCTGCCCTCCGCCGACCCGGCGCAACGCGAGGCCGCCGAGGACTTCCTCACGTTCCTCCGCGACGGCCCGCAGCAACGCAGCTTCGCCGCGCTCGGTTTCCGGGACGACGAGCGCCAGCCCGCCGACACGCTGCTGGCCACGGTGGCCGGGCCGGGCGGCGACCGGCTCACCTACTTCGACCCGCCCACCCCGGAGGTGGTCGGCGCGATCCTCGGCAGCTGGGACACCCTGCGCAAGAAGGCGAACATCCTGCTCGCCGTGGACACCTCCGGCTCGATGAAGGCCACCGTCGGCGACCGGACCCGGTTCCAGGTGGCGACCGACGCCGCCAGCAAGGCGATCGGGTTGCTCAACGCCGCCGACCAGGTGGCGCTCTGGTCGTTCTCCAGCGAGACCCCGCAACGGCCGAAGAAGCCGTACAGCGAGGAGGTACGGCTCGCGCCGCTGAACCGGGAAGCGTTCAACCGGAAGCTGGCCGGGCTGCGCATCGGTGGCAACACCGCCCTGTACGCGACGGTCCGCGCGGCACACCGCTCCCTGCTCGACAGGTACGACCCGAAGCGGATCAACGCGGTGGTGGTGCTCACCGACGGCAAGAACGAATACCAGAAGGACAGCGACCTGGACCGGTTGCTGCGGGACATCGCACTGGACCCGAACAAGCCGGTGAAGGTCTTCTGCGTGGCCTTCGACCAGGAGTCCGACCTGGCCGCGCTGGACCGGATCGCCAAGGCGTCGTCCGGCAAGGCGTTCGACGCCAAGAACCCGACCACCATCGACGAGGCGTTGGTCAAGGTGGTCAGCAGCTTCTGACCACCCGGCCGGTCCCTGCCCGACCACCTGCGCACCGCCACCGCCCGACGCGCCACCTTCCCCGCACCCCACGGTCAGCGGGTGGCGGCGACCCGGCGCGGGCGGGTCCGCTCAGGCGCCGACGCGGCGCAGCAGGCCCTCCTGGACGGCGCTGGCGATGTGCCGGCCGTCGAGGGTGAACAGCCGGCCGGTGGCCAAACCCCGCGCACCGGAGGCGGACGGGCTCCAGCAGTCGTAGAGGAACCACTCGTCGGCCCGGAACGACCTGTGGAACCACAGGGCGTGGTCCAGGCTCGCCCCGACCAGACCGCCCGGACCCCAGACCTCGCCGTGCACCGACAGGACCGAGTCCAGCAGGGTCAGGTCCGAGGCGTAGGTCAGCGCACAGGCGTGCAGCAGTGGATCGTCGGGCAACTTGCCGTCGATGCGCATCCAGACCCGCTGGTGCGGGTCGGCGGGCCGGTCGCCGGGGCGTACCCAGCCGGGTTCGCCGACGTAGCGGACGTCGATCGGGCGGGGAATCTGCCCCCAGATGCCGAGCCGCTCCGGATAGCGGGCCAGCCGGTCGGACATCGTCGGCACGTCGTCCGGGCCGGGCACGTCGGGCGGGGTCGGGGCCTGGTGTTCCAGGGCCTCTTCCTGCCGCTGGAAGGACGCCGACATGAAGAAGATCGGCTTGTCGTGCTGCAACGCCACCGAGCGGCGGACCGAGAAGGACCGCCCGTCCCGGACGTTCTCCACCTGGTAGTCGATCGGCTCGGCCGGGTCGCCGGGCCGGACGAAGTAGCCGTGCAGCGAGTGCACGAACCGGTCCGGGTCGACGGTGCGCCCGGCGGCGACCAGTGCCTGTCCGGCGACCTGCCCCCCGAACACCCGCTGCGGACCCACCGAGGGGCTGACCCCACGGAAGGTCATCGAGCCGGTGTGGTCGAGGTCGAGGACCTCGAGGAGCTGGTCGACCGCGGCCTGACCGGTCGCCGCCGGACGCCCGTTCACCGGCCTGCTTCTGTTCGCGACTGCGGGGCTCGCAAACCCGGCTCACTCCTCGCGCTCACCGGGCTGGCTCTGTTCGCGACTGCGGGGCGCGCAAACCCGGCGTGCTCCTCACGCTCACCGGGAGTTTCCCTGTGCTCACTGGAGCGCCCGGGCGGAGGCGGCGTCGACCAGGGAGCCGAGCTGGTGCACCCGCAGGGTGTTGGTGGAGCCGGGGGTGCCGGGCGGGCTGCCCGCGACGATCACCACGTAGTCGCCGGGGGTGGCCTGGTTGAGGCCGAGCAGAGCCTGGTCGACCTGACGGAACATGTCGTCGGTGTGCTGGACGAACGGCATCAGGAAGGTCTCCACGCCCCAGCAGAGCGCCAGCTGGCTGCGCACCTCGGGGACCGGGGTGAAGGCCAGCAGCGGCAGGTCGCAGTGCAACCGGCTGAGCCGCTTGACGGTGTCGCCGGTCTGCGAGAAGGCCACCAGCGCCTTCGCCCCGATGGCGCGGGCGATCGAGGACGCCGCCACGGTCAGCGCGCCACCGTGGGTGCGCGGGTCGTGCTGGAGCCGGGGCACCCCGATCGAACCGGCCTCGGTGGTGGTGATGATCTTTGCCATGGTGCTGACGGTGAGCACCGGGTACTTGCCGACGCTGGTCTCGCCGGAGAGCATCACCGCGTCCGCGCCGTCGAGCACCGCGTTGGCCACGTCGGAGGCCTCGGCGCGGGTGGGCCGGGAATTCTCGATCATGGAGTCGAGCATCTGGGTGGCCACGATGACGGGCTTGGCGTTCTCCCGGCACAGCTGCACGGCCCGCTTCTGCACCAGCGGCACCTGGTCCAGCGGCATCTCGACACCGAGGTCGCCCCGGGCCACCATGACGCCGTCGAAGGCGAGCACGATCGCCTCCAGGTGGTCGACCGCCTCGGGCTTCTCGACCTTGGCCAGCACCGGACGGCGCACACCCTCCTCGTCCATGATGCTGTGGACGAGCTTGATGTCCTCCGCCGTACGGACGAAGGAGAGCGCGATCAGGTCGACGCCCAGGCCGAGGGCGAAACGCAGGTCCTCGGCGTCCTTGTCCGACATCGCCGGGACGCTGACCGCCACGTTGGGCAGCGAGACGCCCTTGTTGTTGGAGACCGGGCCACCCTCGGTGACCAGGCACCGGATGTCGTTGCCGGTGACGTCGCTGACCTCGACGGCGACCCGGCCGTCGTCGATCAGCAGCCGGTCACCCGGCTTCACCTCCTGGGGCAGCTTGCGGTAGGTGCAGGAGACCCGGTCCCGGGTGCCGAGGATGTCGTCCCCGGTGATCACCACCGAGTCGCCGGTACGCCACTCGTGCGGCCCGTCGGCGAACTTGCCGAGCCGGATCTTGGGGCCCTGGAGGTCGGCCAGGATGGCGACCGGCACGCCGACCGCCTCGGCTGCCTCGCGGACCATGCGGTACACCGACTCGTGGTCGGCGTGACTGCCGTGGCTGAAGTTCAGCCTGGCCACGTTCATGCCCGCCTCGATGAGGCCCCGGAGCCGCTCCGGGGACGAGGTGGCGGGACCAAGAGTGCAGACGATCTTCGCGCGGCGGTTCACGCCCATCAGGCTAGTCTCTCCTCCGGGTCGACCTGGGGGTCGACCCCTTGCGGACTGAGGAACAGGGGTCCGACGACGCGCGGGGTGGGCGCCTGGCCGGCGGGACGCAGCCCACGCCGGGACGTCGGGGAGTCGCGGGCATCGGCGACCGCGCGCCGGGAATCGTACCGCCCGGGGACCAACGCCGTCCGCGCGCTCCCGTGCTCGTCCGCCCCGACACCGGCACCGTCGGTCACCACGACCCGACGTCCGGACCCCGCCGCCCCTAGCTGTCGGTCTTGACCAGCGGAAACTCCAACGAGCCGGCCGGGCAGAGGAAACTCAGCACGTCGACCATGTAGAGACCGGCCTGCACCGCCGGGTCCGCCTCCATCACGCTGCGTACGTCCTCGACCGAGCCGGTGCGGGCCAGGCCGATGCCGATCGGCGGGGCGGGCTCCCGGGCCGGGCCGTCGATCGAGCCGGCCACCAGCACCAGACCCCGGCGTTGCAGGGCCCGCATGTGCGCGAAGTGCTCGGCCTGGAGCCGCTGCACGGTCTCCTTCGGCAGCACCCGACCGGCCGGGCCGGGATAGAGCACGATGCACTCGTACGTGTCGAGTGCGAAGTCCAGCTGCGGCGTACCCGTCATCGCGTCCCTTTCCCCGCGTCGGCGCCACCCCGCGCCGGTCTGCCCCGGACCCGGCCAGCGTCGCACGGTGGGCACACCCCTCGCGGCGGGTCGGGACAACTCCCCGGACCGCCTCCCCGGACCGTCGCCGGCACCGACCCGGACCGACGGCGGGCACCGGGACCGGAGCGGGACGGCCGACGCGGGCGGCGCACCGGGTCGGGGTCCGCCGGGCGGGCCCCGGCACGGGCCCGTCGGACAGCGGGGGCGACGTTCCGGCAGACCCGAACCGGATGATCGACAGACGTGCGGATCGGCCCACGCTGGTACGGTCCGACTGATGGGGAAGCGCTCGATCCGCAGAGCGGAGGTCCCGACATGACTCGCTCCGCCGCCGCTCCCCGGCCGCCGGACGACGCACGCTGGCGGGACCTGCTCTCCCGGGCCGGCCGGACCGGCCGTCGGATCGTCGGGCACGACTGGGCCGGCAGCCCGCTCGGGCCCGTCGAGGACTGGCCGGCGAGCCTGCGTACCGCCCTGGTGATCTGCCTGTACAGCCCCGAACCAGCCGCGATCTGGTGGGGACCGGAACTCGTGCTGCTGCCCAACGACGGGTACCTCGCGCTGCCCGACCCGGTCGGCGCGCAGGAGCCGGGCCAACCCGGGGCGGCGGTCTGGCCGGACGCGGTGCCGACGCTGACCGGGCTGCTGACCACGGGCCAGGTGACCTGCCGGCAGGAACGGGAGGTCGGCTCCGGCGCGGAGCGCCACCGACTGGTCTTCTCGTCGGCTCCGATCGTCGACGCCACCGGCCGGCCCGGCGGCGTCTTCACCACCGTCGCCGAGGCGATCGGCCACACCGGCGGGGCCACCGACGCCGACGACCCGACCGGATCCCCACGGTCGGACACCACCAGCGCCGGGACCGCCACCAGCACCGGGGTTCCCGCTGCGCGCCGCCGTGGCCGCCGGGACCCCGGCCAGCAGCAGGCCCCACACCCGGCGGCCGGGGAGCGGCGTCAGGCGCTGCGGCAGGCTGAAGGGCTGGCCCGGCTCGCCGGGTCGCTCAGCGCCGCCGGGACCCGCACGGCGGTGACGGACGTGGTCATCACGGTCACGCCGGCGCTGGTCGGGGCAACCGAAGTCCGGGTCGCGGTGGCCACCGCGGGCGCGTTGGACCTGACGGTGACCGACGGGAACGGCCCCGGTCGGCTCGCGGTGGCCGACGACGCGCCGCTGGCCCGCGCGGTACGCGAGGAGGCGACCGTCGCGCTGCCCGACGGGCTGTGCCTGCCGTTGCGCGACGGCACCGGCACCGTGCTCGGGGCGTTGGAGGTGCGCTGGGACGGGCCGGTCGCCGACGAGGAGGCCCGCCGGATCCTGCTCGACGCGGTGGCGGGGCTGTGCAGCCAGGCGTTACGCCGGGCCGAGCTGACCGCGTCCGCGCGGGCGATGGCGGAGTTCGCCGCCCGGCTCAGCGTCACCCGGTCCACCGGTGAGGCGATCGAGGTGATCCTGGACGCCGCGCCGATGGCCCTCGGCGCGGCGCTGCCCGGCCTGGCGATGCGCGACGAGGGCCGACGGGTCCGGCTGTGGCACGCGGAGCTGCCCAGCGGGCTGGTCGCCACCTTCGACGACCTGACCATCGACGATCCCCGGCCGATCGCCCGCGCGCTGCGCACCGGGGAACGGATCATCCTGCGTAACCGGGCCGAGTTCGCCGCCCGGCATCCCGGCCTGCCGGACCCGGCCGGCGAGTACGGGATGGTGACCACCGTCGTGCTGCCGCTGCTGGACGCCTCCCGGCGGCCCATCGCCGCGTTGGGCTTCGGCTGGCCCCGCGAACGTCCGCTGCCCGACGACGACCTGGCGTTGCTGGACACCATCGCCGACCTGTGCGAGCAGACCCTGGAGCGGGTCCGGTTGGCCGCCGCCGAGCACAACCTGGTGACCCGGCTCGCGGGCCGGCTGCGCACCTCGGCCACGGTCGGGCCCCCCGGTCTGGACGTGGCCACCCGCTACCAGCCGGCGATGAGCGGCCTGCACCTGGGCGGGGACTGGTACGACCTGGTCGACCTGGACGACGGCCGGCTGGCCGTGGTGGTCGGCGACGTGGTGGGCCACCAGGTCGAGGCGGCGGCCGACATGGCGCAGCTGCGGACGGTGGTGAACACCCTGATCCGGTCCGGGGTGCCGCTGGCCGAGGTGTTCCCCCGGTTGACCGGGCTGCTCGGGGTCGGGTTCCTCGGCACCTGCCTGGCGATGGTCGTCGACCCGGTGGCCGGCGAGGCGCAGGTGGCCCGGGTGGGGCATCCGCACCCGGTGCTGCTGCCGTCGGGGCGGCCCCCCGAGACGGTCTGGACGGGGCACTCGCTGCCGCTGGGGCTGGTCCGTGATCCGGTGCCGGTGACCACGGTGACGTTCGGCCCGGGTGACCTGCTGGTGGCGTACACGGACGGGTTGGTGGAACGGCGCGACCAGGCGTACGACGCCGGGGTGACGGCCCTGCACGAGGTGATCGTGCCGGTGCGCGACCAGCCGGTGGAGGTGATCGCGGACACCCTGCTGGCCAAGCTCTCCGGTTCCGACGACGACCAGGCGCTGGTGGTCATCCGGCACGTCGGCTGAGCACCCGTGTCGGTGCCCACATTCGGCCCGTGGGTGTTGCCGACGGCGATCTTCGGGAAAGGCGTTGTGGCGGTGGCTAGATTTGCCGCTGACGACAACGAACAGGATCGGGGTACGGCACATGGGGTCCAGCAGTCAGCCCGCGAAGGCGTCCGGCACCTACCGGATCGGTGGCGACCTCCAGGTCGACCGGCTCGGGTACGGGGCCATGCAGCTCACCGGCCCGGGGGTGTGGGGTGACCCGAAGGACCCGGCCGAGGCGGTGCGGGTGCTACGCCGGGCGTACGAGCTGGGCGTCACGTTCATCGACACCGCCGACTCGTACGGGCCGTTCGTGTCCGAGCTGCTGATCAGGGAGGCGCTGCACCCGTACGCCGACGACCTGGTCATCGCGACCAAGGCCGGGCTGACCCGCTCCGGGCCGGGTGACTGGCGGCCGGTGGGGCGGCCGGAATACCTGCGCCAGCAGTGTGAGCTGAGCCTGCGGCACCTGGGCGTGGAATCGATCGGGCTCTACCAGCTGCACCGCATCGACGCGAAGGTGCCGCTGGCCGACCAGCTCGGCGAGTTGGCCCTGCTCCAGCAGGAGGGCAAGATCCGGCACATCGGGTTGTCCGAGGTGACCGTCGAGCAGATCGAGGCGGCGCAGCAGATCACCCCGATCGTGTCGGTGCAGAACCTCTACAACCTGGCCGACCGCAGCGCCGAGGACGTCCTGGAGCACTGCGAGCGCAACGATCTGGCGTTCATCCCGTGGTTCCCGATCGCCACCGGCAACCTGGCCAAGCCGGGCGGCCCGCTGGACGCCATCGCCACCGGCCACGAGGCGACGCCCGCCCAGCTCGCGCTCGCCTGGCTGCTGCGCCGCTCGCCGGTCATGCTGCCCATTCCGGGTACGTCCTCGGTCGGTCACCTGGAGGAGAACGTCGCCGCCGCCCAGGTGCAGCTCACCGACGAGGAGTACGACGCCCTGGCCAAGGCCGCCTGACCGACCCGCCCCGGCGCGTCGTGCCTGACGGCAACAGGTCGAACAACCCTTATGCCTGTCCGTCATATATATGACGGACAGGCATAAGGGTCTCGGCGAAAAGTGCCTCCGACAGCCTCCGCAGCACCCGACCCACGACGGGAGCGATGTGGTTTCCGGCCCCGGACGAGACCGGAACCCCGTTCCTCCCACAGCGCCCGGCACACGAGGGGGGCGATGTAGCGGCATCCCAAGCTGCGGATACCGCTACATCGCCCCCCTCGTTGAGCCCCGACGCGCCGAGCGCCGCACGCCGGGCGGGCCCGGGGGCGGGCGGGCCCGGGGGCGGGCGGGGGCGGGCGGGGCCGGGGCCCGGGTCGGCTCGGGGCAGGGTGGCGGTGGGTCAGCCGCCGGGGGTGATCTCGTTGCCGGGGTCGGTCGGGCGCAGCGCCCGCTGGGCCTCGTCCAACAGCTTCGCCGCGTCGGTACGGCCGTTGACCTGGATCTCCACCTCGGAGTCGCCGACCTGGAGCCGGATGCTCACCTCGGTCCGCTGCTGGTCCACCCAGCTCTGCACCAGGTTGAACAGGCCGGGCAGCAACCCCTGGGCCACCACCGCGATGATCACCGCGTCGCTGAAACCGGCCCGGCCACCGGCCCCGCCCCCCGGGCCTGCGTCGCGGACCAGGGCCCGGTAGCGCGGGTCGCGGTGCAGCCAGGCCAGCAGCGGCACCCGGTGCGGCCCGGCGGCACGCGGGGCCAGCACCAGCCGGGCCGGGGCGGTGGAACGGGGGGCGGTCATCTCGATCTCCCTATCAGTCGTCGCCACGGTGCGACCCGGCACCGGACGGCACCGTCGACACCGGGTGGCTCAGTCGGCACACGCCGGCTCAGTCGTCACCGGGTTGGAAGGTCAGCTTGCCGTCGACCACCGACAGCACACCGCTGACCCCGACCGTCTGGGTGTCGCTGAACGGGGTGGTCCCGAAGTAGCCGACGGTGCTGCCGGTGGCCCGCGCCGACCCCTGCGACTCGTACGCGGTGGAGACCCGCGCGGTGGTCGGGCCGGTCAGGGTCAGCTCGATCCTCGGGTATTCGGTGATCTTCCAGGCGATCTTCTTCACCGTCGAACCGCCGCTGTAGTAGCGCAGCGGGCAGCCCGGTGGCGCGGCCACCGCCTGCGCCGCGCAGCCGTCCAGGTAGGACCGCACGCTCTGTTCCGCCGCCGCCAGCGCCTCGGGTCGCAGGGTGGGCGTCAGCTCCGCGCCGCTCACGCTCTGCTGCCCGGGTACGACGTAGACCACCCGGGGCGCCGTCTCGCTGAGCGCGTTGCTCTCCCCCGCGACCGTGTACGCCCCGGGCAGCAGCGGTACCGCGACCCCCTCCTCACCGGTGGGTGCGGGCACCCCATTGACGGTCAGCGGGGCCGGGCCGCCGGGCAGGGTCAGGGTCGCCGGGGCGGCGTCGAGGTGCCAGCGGTGGAACAGCCCGAGCACGGCGGAGTCGTCGCGGCGCAACGGCAGCTCGGCGGTCAGCTTCCGCCCGGCGAGGGTGTAGGCGACCGTCGCGACCGCCTCGTCGCCGTCGCGTTCCACCCCCGTCACGGAGACGTCGGTGGGCGGGCGGTAGTCCTTCGCCGCCACCATCCGGGCGAGCTGCCCGCTGTCGCCCAGCGCCGCCCGCACGTCGGGGGTGAGCTGGTCGAGCGCCTCGGGGGCGTCGTGGTCGTCCAGGGCCGCGAAGTAGTCGCTGACGGCCGCCTGGGGACGGAAGAACGCCCACTGGGTCGCCGTCAACCCCCCGCCGAGGCAGCTCACCAGCACCAACGCGCCGACCAGCAGTAGCGCCCGGCGGGAACCGACCGTCGCACCCGTCGTACCGCCGAACAGCTCGTCGAGGCCGCGTGCGGTGGCCGCGCGGTCGGTGGCCGGGTCGGGGACGGGGTGGTCCAGCCGGTCCAGGCGCAGCTCGGACGGCGGGTGGGTGGCGCAGACCGCCTCGTCCCAGCCGCTGCGCCCGGTCTCGAAGGAGCGCCGCCGCTCCAGCATGGCGCGCATCCCCTCCCGGTGCCCGGCGAGCACCGCGCCGGTGTCGGCCCGGTACTCGGCGGCCCGGACGTCCCGGCGGTGGCAGGGCAGGACCAGGTAGCGCATGGTGAGCAGCACCGGCCAGAAGAACAGGAACACCACGAAGTCGGTGGCCGGGTGCGGGAACCGGCGCATCAGCCAGGCCGGCAGTGCGTGCACCAGCACCAGCGGCAGGCCGACGCCCCGGATGAACGCGCTGGTCACCTCGTCGCCGGTGCGCCAGTGCACCAGTTCGTGGCTGAGTAGCGCGGCGATCTCCTCGTCGGTGCAGTCGAGTACGGCGGTGCTCACCACCACGTGCCGGGCGTACGCGCGGGCGTTGGTCAGCACCGGGTCGTCCTCGATCAGCAGCCGGGGTTCACCGGGCAGGCCGAGCCGGGCCGCGCAGTCGCTCAGCAGCGGACGCAGCCGTTCGGCCTCGCGACGGCTGAGCAGACGCGCGCCGGAGACCCCCAGCAGCCACGGTTCCAGCAGCACCCGCCCGACGGTATAGAGCAGCCCGACGAGGCCTGCGGCGACCACCATCCCGGCCAGGCCGGTGAAGAGGTTCGCCGGCTCGTCGAAGGCGTTGCGCCAGGGCAGCACCAGGATGGCCAGGAAACCGACCAGGGCACCGAGCGCGAACCCGGCGAACCCGCCGACCACCCCGCCGGAACGTGCCACGAAGGCTTCCAGCAGCGGCCCGACCAGCGGGGCGTCCCGCAGCAGCGCCGGCACCGCCTCCTCGGACTGGGTGCCCCCGGCGATCAGCCCGTAGAGGCCGAGGGCGAGGCCGCCCCAGACGGCCGCCACCAGTGCCAACGGCACGTAGAACCAGGTGGCCAGGAACGAGCCGAGCACGCCCCGCCAGTCCCGCAGGATGCCGGCGCGCAACCAGACCAGGGCGCTCGGGTAGCCGGGCGGGCGGTGGGCGAACCGGTCCCCGGATTCGTCGGCGGGCGACCCGGCCACCGCCCCGGCGGGCGGCGCGGTCGGCGACCCGGCGGGCGGCGCGGTCGGCGACCCGGCCGGTGGCACGGTCGGGGCCGGGGCGGGGTCGACTTCGGGTCCGGGCTGCGGGGCGCTGTCCATGTCGGACACGTCAGGGCTCCTCGACTACAGCGTCACCTGCCGAAACGGCGGGACGATTCCATGGGCACGGCCGAACCACCCACGAGCAGAGTGGGACGATTCCACGAACACGGCGGTTCGTACGGGCCGTGGGAGGCAGCACATTACTCGCTGCGAATGCGCTCGGCGATTCATATTCACCGGCAGAAACGTCGGGACCGTCCATTGTCGGATATCCGTCCGAGTGCGCCGGGTTCGTCGAGCAATGGCGGCGAAACTGCGCCGGCGAACGGGTCCACACCCCCGCAGGATCCGACGCGACGACGACGCCCGACGGATCAGCAGGTGGCGAGCAGGGCGACGAGCCGACGGACGGCCGGGTCGGTGGTGCCGGTCCGCCAGGCCAGGGCCACGTCGACGGTCGGCACCGGGGCGGCGAAGCGCCGCAGGCGTACCCCCGGAACCTTCAGGGCACGGGCCCGGCCGGCCGGGACGGCCGCGACCACGTCGCCGCCGGCCACCGCGCGCAGCAACTGTTCGTCGTCGGGTTCCTGGCGGACCAGGTGGAAACCGCCGTCGGGCCACACCTGGGCGATGGTGCGGTCGAACATGCCGGGGCCGTTCTCCCGGGGCCACATCACCGCCGGCAGCCCGACCACCTCGGCCCGGCGCACCCGGGCCCGGCCGGCCGCGAGCGGATGCCCCACCGGCACCGCCAGCAGCAACTCCTCCCGGTCGACGGGGCGGCAGGTCAGCCCCGCCTCCGGTAGCGGCGGACGGACGAAGGCGACGTCGAGTCGACCGGTGAGCAGCCCGGTCACGTTGGGTGCGGTCCAGCCGGTCTCGGGGACGACCTCCACCTCGGGGTGCGCCGCCCGGAACCGGGCCACCAGCGCGTCCACCCGACCACCCCGGGCCGAGCGGGTGTACGCCAACCGCAGGCGACCGCCGCGCCCACCGACCAGGTCCCGGATGCGGGCGGTGGCGGCATCCACCTCGGCGAGCAGCCGACGGGCCTCACCTGCCACCTGCGCGCCCACCCCGGTCAGCGTGCAGCCGTGACTGTCCCGGTGCAGCAGGGTCACCCCGAGCTGCCGTTCGAGGGCGCGGATCTGCTGGCTGAGCGCCGGTTGGGCGATCCGCAGCCGGGCGGCGGCCCGGGTGAAGTGCAGCTCGTCGGCGAGCACCACGAAGTACCGCCACCGGCGCAGGTCCCACCCGTCCCGGCCTGGGTCCGGCCGGTCCCGGTCGTGGTCCGGTCGGGTCGGACCGGTGGTCGGTGGTGCCCCCATCCAGGGAGCATAAGCGGCACTTATCGCCGGCCGCCGATTCTGTCTTGGACCGGTCCGTCGGGTCGGGGAGACGATCCAGGTCCGGTCGTCCGAACTGCGGGCGGCACCGACGGGAAGGTCGACGATGGACACGGACGTGCTGGTGGTCGGGGGCGGGATCATCGGGTTGACGGCGGCGGTGCGGCTGCGGGAGCGGGGCGTACGGGTGACGCTGCTGACCGCCGACCCGCCCGCCGACACGGTGTCGGCGGTGGCCGCCGCCGTCTGGTATCCCAGCCACACCGACGCCGACCCCCGGGTGCTGCGCTGGGCCACCGACACGCACACGGAGCTGGGCCGGCAGGCCACCGCCGGGGTGCCCGGGGTGGTGGCCCGGCCGACCCGGATGCTGCTGCGCCGGCCGGGGGTGGGCCCGCCGTGGTGGGCGGCGGCGACCGGCGACCTGGTGACCGGGCCGGGCTTCGGCCCGTACGCGGCGCAGCTGCGGTTCACCGCCCCGACGGTGGAGATGTCGCCCTATCTGGACTGGCTGCGGGACCGGTTCACGGCCGCCGGTGGGGTGCTCCGGGCCGGTCGGCTCGACCGCCTCGACGACGGCTTCGCCCTCGCCCCGACCGTGGTCAACGCCACCGGCCTGGCCGCCGGCCGACTCGCCGCCGACCCTGCGGTGCACCCGGTACGCGGGCACCTGGTGCTGGTGGCGAATCCGGGCCTGACCACCTCGGTCCGGGACGAGGAGAACCCGGCCGGGATCACCTACGTGCACCCGCGCCGGCACGACGTGGTGCTCGGCGGCACCTTCGAGCCGGACGAGTGGGACACCGGCCCGGACCCGGCCACCTCGGCGGCGATCCGGGCCCGGTGCGTGGCGCTGGTGCCGGAACTGGCCGACGCCCCCGTGCTGGGGGTGCGGGTCGGGTTGCGGCCGGCCCGGCACGGTGGGCCGAGGGTGGCGGTGCGGGCCGCGCCGGGGCGGCGGCTGGTGCACGCGTACGGCCACGGGGGTGCCGGGGTGACGCTGTCCTGGGGGTGCGCCGACGAGGTGGCCCGGTTGGCGCTGGACACCTGAGCGGTGCCACCCGGCCCCGCCCCACCAGGGGGACCGTGGGACGGGGCCGGGCGTCGGGGCGGAGGGGCGGGCACCCTCCCCCGCGCTAGCGGCGTTCGTAGAAGGTGATGCTCACGCCGCCGGGGGCGGAACCCGGGTCGGAGCTGAGCCAGGTGTTGGCGTTGAGGAAGGCGTACGGGCCGGCGGCGCGGGCCTCGAACGTCGGCACCAGCCGGCCGAACGCCCCGCAGTTGCGGACCAGGATCAGCTCCCGGTCGTTGGTGGACAGCACGTACCGGGCGTCGAGCGTGCTGGTCGCGCCGATGAGCTGGTAGTCCGCCCCGCCGGGCAGGACGGTCCCGGTCACCCGGCCGGTCATGGTGCCGCCGGTGATGGGGATGATGTTGCGGGTGCCGCGCTTGCTGGCCCCGACCGAGACGCTGGCCCCGAGCGTGACGGTCTCGGTGAACACCGCCGCGCCCCGGGTGCCGCTGCCGGTCAGGCAGTCCCACGACTGGTTGGCCGTCCCGGCCGGGTCGCGTAGCTGCACGCGCGGGTCGGCCGGGGACACCCCGGCGACGTCGTACACGGCCAGGGTGAGGGTGTTCGTCGCGGTGTCGACGGTCCGGGTGCCGACGTACGTCCCGGTGTTCAACCAGGCGTACGCGCTGGAGTTCGGGGCCTCGAAGTCGGGCACGATCCGCACGGTGGACTCGCCGGCCGGTGCGACACCGCAGGTGCGCAGGTAGATGGGGGTGCCGTCGCCGGTGCGCAGGATGGCGACCTGTTCCAGCTCGGTCGCGCCGGTGCCGAGGGTGAGTTCGAGGTCGAGGCCGCCGGTGAGGATGGTGCCGTTGATCCGGTCCCCGGTGATCGTGCCGCCCCTGATGTCGAGGATGCGGCGGTGGCCGTACTGGGTGACGCCGACGTCGCGGATCGCGCCGAGTTGGGCGGTGGCGCGGAAGACCAGCCGGCCACGGGTCGGGGGCACGAGGCCTGCGGACCGGCCGCAGGTCCAGGACGGGTCGGGCACGATGGTCGCCTCCGCGCCGCTCGGGGTGGTGCTGGGGGTGGGTGGCGGGGTGCCCGGGGTGGGTGTGTTCGGCGTGGTGGGCGGGGTGGTGCTACCGGTGCAGGGGGTGCCGTTGAGCGCGAAGTCGGTCGGTGCCGGGTTGCTGGCGTTGTTCCACGAGCCGTTGAAGCCGAACGACGTGCTCGCCCCGGTGCCGAGTGCGGCGTTCCAGGTGGTGTTGCCGACGGTGACCCGGCCGCCGTTCTGGGTGACGGTGCCGTTCCAGTACTGGGTGATCTGCTGCCCGGCGGTGAACGACCAGGTGAGCTGCCAACCGTTGAGCGGGTCACCGAGGTTGGTGACGGCGACGTTGGCCCCGAACCCGCCGTTCCACTGGCTGGAGACCGTGTAGGTCACCCGGCAGCCGGTGGCGGCGGAGGCCGAGGTGGCGACCCCGACGACGCCGACCAGGGTGGCGGCGGCAAGCGCTCCCGCGAGCAGGGGCCGCCGGTGTACGAGCCTCATCTGGTCCTCCCGCATCGACGGCACGACGCCGCGCACGCACGGTTATGTTTCAACCAGTGTCTCGATCGGACAAACTTCTGTCAATCGACGTATCTCGATTAGGTTGCCGTGGTCGACTCCTCCGGACACCGGGCGGCGCGGGTCGCGGCGAAGGAACGATCCGGGAGGTGGGGACCGGCCCGGGGCGACTCTGAGCCGGGCTCGGGAGCTGGAGTTCGGCCGGCTGGACGTAGATCGAGCGGCGGGCCACCGCGTCACCCTTGGCGTCGATCTGGTAGCCGTCGAGCCAGGCCCAACCGTCGTACGTGATCCACTCGGTGCGGACCCGGATCAGGCGGAACAGGATCGGCCTGACGAACTGCGGGCTCGCCTTCCGCGTCACCTGCACCAGCACCCCGGCCCGCAGCGCGATCATCGCGGCCCCTCCTGGCCCGGCCAGTGCCGCTGGTTGATCGGGATGCGGTGCCGGTAACGGCAGGGCAGTTCGTTGCCGCACCGGCAGACGAACCGCCACCGCCGCCACGACCACGCCGGCCGGTGCCGCCGCGCCAACGTCATCGCCGTGGCGAGCAGATACTCGTGGTAGGACACTCGTCGTGACATACCGACACGGTCCCTGGTGGAGGTTTAGTCAGATGGCAATAGCCGATCGCAAAGTAGGCGACTCGCTACCGTCAGCCACATGAGTCGTGACCCGGTGCTGCTGATGGGTCCCTACGAGATCGCCCAGCGGATGGGTGTCTCGCGGCAGCGGTTCCAGCAGCTCACCCGGCATCCCACCTTCCCGAGGCCCTACCAGGAGCTACGCGGCATGAAGGTGTGGCTGGCCGAGGACGTCGAAGAGTGGATCACGAAGCACCGACCGCCGCGCCCCACCGAGGACGACACCCCGGAGTGACCGGCCGCACCTCGGCGCACGACCGTTCGTCGCCGGCACTCACGACGTACGCGACACAGTCGGATCTTGGCGGGAGTGGGTCGGACGCCCACGGCAACGTCCCCGCCGTCGGAGGTCAACAGTGATTGTGGAGAGTTCTTGTCGCCCTGGCGACAAGAACTCTCCACGAAGAAGACCGAGGGCCGGCCTTCGCCAGCGACGAGACGAACAGCGCGCGTACGGCGGAACGGCGCGTCGCGGGGTGGCCCGTCTCGGCAGGACGGTGTCGGAGCTGGGCGTTGCGCAGCTCCTGTTTGCCGGCTCCGACTCCCCTGTTCCCCGCCGGCCCGTTCGACGTGCTCGACGCGGATGTCTTCCATCGCACGTGGCAGGTGGTCGCCCTTCGTTCCCCCAGGCATGTCCCGTACCGCCGACCCGGAACGGCGTACCCCCGGATTGTTAAATCTTGGGGCCGGCACATAGCTGATCTTGTTTGCCGGATTGGCCTCCCCTACGCTCCCTTCTGCCGGCCACGCCAACCGCGTCCATGGCCCACGCAAAGCCTGCCCGAGGAGCACAATGCTGCCCAGATCCACCTTCTTCGCAGGCAGGCGCCTTGCCGCCGTGGCCGTGACGCTGACAACCACGCTGCTTGCCGTCATGGTCGGGCAACCGGCGAGCGCAATCATCGACGGCACCACCAGTGGCAACCTGACGGGCCAGGTGAACATCTGGATCAACAACGGCGCGTCGTTCCAGTGCACGGGTTCCCTGATCGGCGAAAGATACGTGCTGACCGCAGAACACTGCCTGGTCAGTCCGATTACCAGCATGCGCATCTGGACCGGGAACCGAGCCCCGAAACAGGGTCAGCAGATCGCTGTCGACGGTTACGCGGCGGCGGAGAAGGGCTACGACATCGCCATCCTGCACCTTGCCGGGCCGGTCAAGCAGACACAGAACATCGTCAAATACAGTGCCGGCCCTGGGATCATCAAAGCCGGCGTGAACGTGGCCGTGCGCGGCTGGGGCCGCGAAAGCCGGACCGGCACCGGCCCCAGCCCGTCACTGAAGGTCTGCTCGATGAAGGTCGAGTCCTCCGTTGCCGACGTCTTCCAGATCAAGAGGATCAACGGAGTAACCGCAAAGGGCGATTCCGGCGCGGGGGTCTGGGACGGAAGTCTGATCCGAGGTGTCGTCTCCACCGGGGACGAGCAGGCCTACACGAACGCGGTGCCGACCGCGCTCGTCGCTGACTGGATCTATGCGAAGACCAACGTCCGGGGCGTCACCTCCTGAGCGGCGACTGATCAGGTCACGACCACTGCGGCGGGCCGATCCTGGGATTCCCTGGATCGGCCCGCCCGGCGTTTACGCGTCACCACCGGGAGCGCTGCGGAAGCGGCGGCCAGCCGGGCAGCCCCACGCATGTGCATGCCGATGACCGGGTCCGACCGGCTACCCGCGTGCCCGGTGGCGGATCTTGATGTCGTCGAGGTCGGTCGCCACCGACCGGAGGTCACGGTGGTCGACACCGAGTGCCGCGACGGCTGCTGCGGCAAGCGTTTCCGCCCGCCCGATCACGACCGCCTCCCCGTCCTCCTCGGTGGCCGGGATCAGGCAGCGGAAGGTGAACGCGAGCAGGGACCGCTCATAGGTCACCGTGCCCTCTTCGGTGAACTTCGCCCGGAACACCTCATGCTCATCGGCTCTCGCGAGCAGCGCGGCACGCTGCACGTCGCCGAGCGGCGCGAACTTGCCGCGCACGATGACCTGATAGGTCTTACCGGCCATGGTGGGGACCTCCGGCTCTGCTGAGCACGACGACATCGGATGGGCGGCGAGCTGGTGCGCCCGGAAGGAAGACGGACAGGCCACCGGGCAACACGCCACTGACCGGCCGGTACGGTACACGCTGGCGACCCTACCGGGAGGGCCACCAGCACGCCTACGCTTTTCCCCAGCGGTGCGCCTGCACGGCTCAGTCGGCGTCGACCCGGGAGCCTGTCGCGCCGAGGGCTTCGGCGATGGCGGCGAACTCGCGCAGGGCCGCCTGGAGGTCCTCGACGATCTCCTGGGCGATCACCTCGGGTGGCAGCAGCGCGTCGGCGTCCTCCAGGGAGGCGTCCTTGAGCCAGGTGATGTCCAGGTTCACCTTGTCGCGCGCGATCAGCTCGTCATAGGAGAACGCGCGGAAGCGCTCGGTCGGCACCCGCTCGGAGCGGTCCTTGCCGGGCAGGTAGCAGTCGACGAAATCCTGGAGGTGTTCCCGGCGCAGCGGGTTCTGCTTGAGCGTGAAGTGCTGGTTGGTGCGGAAGTCGTACACCCAGAGGTTTTGGGTCCAGGGTTGTTCGCGGGCGCGCTTGCGCTCGAAGAACAGCACGTTGGCCTTGACGCCACCGGCGTAGAAGATGCCGGTGGGCAGGCGCAGCATGGTGTGCAGGTCGTACTGCTTGAGCAGCCGGCGGCGGATGGTCTCCCCCGCGCCGCCTTCGAACAGCACGTTGTCGGGCAGGACGACGGCCGCCCGGCCGTCGATCTCCAACAGCGCGGCGATGTGCTGGACGAAGTTGAGTTGCTTGTTGGCGGTGGTGGCCCAGAAGTCGGCGCGTTCGATCTCGCGTTCCTCGCGGGAGGAACGGCCGTCCTCCCCCACCATCCGGATCGACGAGCTGCGCCCGAACGGCGGGTTGGCGAGCACCAGGCTGACCCGCTGGTCAGGCTCCCGGCCGAGGGCGTCGCGCACGGCGATCAGCGACGGGCCGTTGGGGGTGCCGATGCCGTGCAGCAGCATGTTCATTGCCGCCAGCCGGGCGGTGCCGTCGACCAGCTCGGTGCCGGTGATCGCGCCGTGGGCGAGCCGTCGCCGCTGGTCGGGGGTGAGGGTGCTGCCGTGGTGACGCTGGATGTGGTCGTAGGCGGCGAGCAGGAACCCGCCCGTGCCGCAGGCCGGGTCGGTGATCGTGTCGTCGGGGGTGGGCAGCATGCAGTCGACCATCGCGGCGGTCAACGCACGCGGGGTGAAGTATTGCCCCGCGCCGGATTTCGCGTCCTCCGCGCCCTTGGCCAGCAACTCCTCGTAGGCGTCGCCCTTGACGTCGACCCCGGTGCCCGACCATTCCTGCTTGTCGATCAGGTCGACGATCAGCCGCTTGAGCTTCGCCGGGTCCTGGATCTTGTTCTGCGCCTTGCGGAAGATGGTGCCGAGGGTGCCACCCTCCCGGGCCAGCCCGGTGAGGATGTGCCGATATTGCACCTCCAGATCGTCACCCTCGGCGTCCAGCAGGGTCTGCCAGCTCAGCTCGGCGGGCACGATCTGCTCCGGCCGGAACGTCCGGTTGGCCCGCTCGTCGGCCATCTTGAGGAACAGCAAATAGGTCAACTGCTCCACATAATCGATGGTCGACACGCCGTCGTCGCGCAGCACGTCACAGTAGTTCCAGAGCTTCTGCACCAGACGGCGCGAATCCACAGTGCTCACAGTGGCAAGGTCTCCTGCTGGTAGTCGTCGCCGGTCACCCTGGTCGGCGGTGCCGCCAACTCCCTGGGGGTACGCCGGGAGCGCGTCCGCTGCTTCGGGATGGTGGCCGAGCGTTCGGCCCTGATCCGGGCGAGCAGCTCGGCGGCCGGCTCGTCGTTCGGATCCTGCGGCACAAGCCGCCCCGCAAACGCCTCCGCCAGCAACGATGCCCGTAGCGCGTCTGCCTTCCTCGCAGCGTGCTCAACCTCCGCGATCAGCCGGTCCACCCCCGCCAGCCGATCGGCGGTGCGCGCCACGATTTCCCGCTGCTCGGCGAGCGGGGGTATGGGGAACTCCACCGCCTTGAATCTCGTAGCCGAGAGGTGGGCGATATTGGTGGTAATCCTCACTTCGCGGGCGAAGCGTCCGGCGTGCATATGGCGTCGGAAGACCAACAGCGCCCACTCCGGATCAACATCGGGGCCAGCCCGGAACCGCAGCAGGCTGTTGGTGAAGGCAACGTCCCGGGGGACGCCACGATACAGTGCAGGACGACCGAGAAACTCTGGGCTCTGGCCTTCATTGAGCAGAATGTCGCCCGGCACGAGCTTGAACTTCTCGAAGATGGCCGGCGGGAAATCCATCTCCATCACATCGGCGGTGTCGATGCGGTCCTCGAACACATTTGCGACACGCAGATAGGGCCGCATGTGCTCCCCGGTGTGCCAATCGGGGTGCCGCTGCCGACCGAGGTCGACCCGACCCGCCTCCGCAACGGTCACGGTCCGCCAGCCGGTCTCGTCACCTAGCGGAACGGCATCGACCAGCACTCGCTTCTTCAGAGCGCGCAGGCGCAGCAACTGCTTGGCGAGCAGGTCGGCCGCTTTATCAAGTCGCGAGAGGTGAACTCCGAGATCAGCGACGATGCGACACTGCTCCCGGACGGGTGGCAACCTGACTGGAATTCGATTCATTGCCGCCTGGGTCAGCTTGAGGCGGGTCGTTCCATTAGCGTATCCGCGATAGTCGAAGGAATTCAGATAGTGGTGGAGGTAGCTGATTTCCAGCATCCCCCTCGGACGCAACACATGGGCGTGGTTGTTGACCCATGCAGGTCCGTAAATCCGGTAAGCCTTACCTTTGTAGAGATCAAAGAACTGCACGCCGTCTTCTCCGAGCAGCACCAGATCTTCGTCAAATATGGCAGCATCGATAAAGCCGACCTGTCCGGCTGCACCGTAGTAAGGCACCGAACCAGACCGTTCCGCGCGTTCCTTGGCACTGACGGGGACTCGCTGACTGTCGAGGACGTCGACAAGCTCACCCAGCGGCGCGACAATCCAACCCGGAGGTAGGTCGGTCACGCGGACAGCTCCTGGTTGAGTTCGGTGAGGAGGGGTTCGGCGCGGTTGCCGAAGGCGCCCGCGTACCCGTCGATGCCGCCGCGTTCGGTGAAGGGTGCCCCTTCCAGGTCGTCGGGGGTGATCTCCACGCTGACCGCTATCACGTCCTTGATCCTCTCCAGCCACCACACCTGATCGGCAGTGAAGGTAGCGCCCGCCTGCTGTTGCCGCAGCAGCCACCCACGGAAACGCTCCTCTGTGGCCGTACGAAATGGACGCAGTTCCTGGTCGTGGCCCAGTTCGTAGCGGATCAGGGCGACCAGGTCGGTCACCCCGCGCGCCCCGGACTGCTCGGCGGTGCGGCCGAGCAGCACGTACGCCTGCCACAGCGACTCCGGGGTCCACGCCTGCGGGGGCCGGGCGATCCGGGCCGCGAGCTCCTTGAGCTGTTCGTAGCTGACCCGGCCCTTGCCCTCGTAGAACACCTGCAACCCGGTGATCTCGTCGCGGTGCTGTTCCAGGTAGTCGTGCCAGCTCCGCACGGTCACCTGGGCGCGTTCGGCGGCGGGCACCCCGGCCGCCGACACCAGCTTGTCGACGTTGACCTCGTCGATGGTGATGTCGTGGGCGCGGCGGATCTCCAGGATGCGGTCGCGGAGCTGCGGGTTCGCAGCCAACGGGCGCAGCGCCCCGGCCAGCAGGTCACGGACGGCGTCCGGCCCGGCCTGGGTCGCCGGGTTGAGCTGTTCGGGGGCGACGGCGTCGACCAGGCCCCGGACGATGCCGGTGAGCGGCTGCCCGCCCAGCTCCGCCAACTCGGCGCGTTCGTCGTCGGTGAGTTGCCGGTCGAGGCGGGACAACCGGGACGCCAGGGTGGCCACCTCGTTGGCGTCGGCGGTGAGGGTGCCGGCCTTGCGCAGCAGGTCACGCAGCGAGATCTGCTGTTCGGTGTGCCGTTGCAGCGGCACCGCCTCGTCCAGGTCGGCCTCGGTGACGCCTACCGCGTCGACGATGACGAACCGGTCCTTCACCTGGGCGTCCGGGGTGACGGACTGGAAGTCGGCCGGGTCGATGGTGCGTGCCCCACGCCCCTTCATCTGCTCGAAGTAGGTGGCGCTGCGCACCGGCCGGAGGAAGAACACACACTCCAGCGGGCGTACGTCGGTGCCGGTGGCGATCATGTCGACGGTGACCGCGACCCGCATCTCCGGGCTGTTGCGGAACGCCTGGATGAGGGTGTCGGGGTTGTCGCCGTCCCGCCGGGAGGAATAGGTGATCTTTCTGGCGAACTCGTTGCCGCGCCCGAACACCTCCCGGACCATGGCGACGATCTCCTCGGCGTGGTTGTCGTCGCACGCGAAGATCAGCGTCTTGGGCACCGTGGAACGGCCGGGGAAGATCTCGGTGAACAGCCGCTCGCGGAAGGTCTCCAGCACCAGCCTCAGCTGCCCCTTGGAGATCACCGACCGGCCGACCTGGCGGCCCGCGTACGTGAAGTCGTCCTCCAGCTCCTGGTAGCGCTCGGCGCGGGTCCGCCGGTCCCGCAGCGGCACGACCGTGCCGGCCTCGATCTTCTGCCCGCCCTCGGTGATCTCGGTCTTGATCCGGTAGACGTCGAAATTGACGTTCACCCCATCGGCGACCGCCTGCTCGTAGGTGTATTCGGACACCAGGTTCTGCTGGAAGAAGCCGAGGGTCTGCTTCACCGGCGTCGCGGTCAGCCCCACCACGAAGGCGTCGAAATACTCGATCACGGCACGCCACTTGCCATAGATCGAGCGGTGACACTCGTCCACCACGATCAGGTCGAACGTCTCCGGCGGCAACTGCGGGTTGTAACCCACCTCGGCCGGGGAGTCCAGGTCGTAGCTGTCGTACGCCCGGTCGTCCAGGTCGACGTCGGGTAGTTCGACGCCGCGCAGCGCCCCGTGGAGGCGCTGGATCGTGGAGATCACCACGTTCGACGAGTCCAGCAGGCCGACCCCGGAGAGCCGGTCCACCGTGTACAGCTCGGTGAACTTCCGCCCGTCGTCGGGGGTCTGGTAGCCGGCGTACTCGCGCAGGGTCTGCTTGCCGAGGTTGTTCCGGTCGACCAGGAACAGGATGCGGCGGGCACGGGCGTGCTTGAGCAGCCGGTAGCTGCTGGTGACTGCGGTGAAGGTCTTGCCCGCCCCGGTCGCCATCTGGATCAACGCCCGGGGTCGGGCCTCGGCCAGCGAGCGTTCCAGGCCGTCGACCGCGTCGATCTGCGCCGGGCGCAGACCCAACCGGTCCAGCGTCGGCATCCGGCGCAGCCGGGCACGCAGCGTCGGTGCCTCCGGCTCGTCGTCCGCCTCCCGCATCCACCGGGCGAGCGTCTCCGGCCGATGGAACGCGAACACCTCCCGGGTACGCGGAAACGGGTCGAGCTGGTTGACGAAAGCGGTCTCCGTGCCGGTGGCGACGTATCCGAACGGCAGTGCCGCCTCCCGCCGCCACGCGCTGAGCCGCTGCTCGGCGGTCAACCCGTTGAGGTAGCGGCCGAGCTGCGCCTCCACCCCACGCGGGGCGGTGCCCTCCCGCTTGGCCTCGATCACCCCGACCAGCCGCTGGTTGACATAGAGCAGATAGTCGGCGCGGCCCGTCGCCAGGGTCACCTCGCGCACCGCGACGCCGACGCCCGCGTACAGGTTGAGCTGGTTCTCGTCCTGGACCTGCCAACCGGCGGCGGTGAGCTGACAGTCGATCTCGACCCGGGTCTGCGCCTCGTTCAGCGGCTCCTGGGAGGCGCGGCGGGCGCGGGCGATGAAATCCTCCCGCTTGGCGGCGGACACCGTCACCGGCTGCGCACTGTCGAATGCCTGCTGCGCCGCCTCGGCGGCCGGTTCGAGACTGGCGACCAACGCGGCGGCCTGCGGGCGTCGAGCGTCGGCGTCCCGCACCGCCTGCTCGGCGGCATCCGTCGCGGCGGCCTGGGCCAGCGCCAGCGACGGTTGCCCGTCCAGCAACAGCTTCGTCTGGGCAAGCTCCTGCTTGTACCGTTCGATCTCGGCGCGCAGCCCCTCGGCAATCGACACCGGGACCTGCGCCGGAGGCGGGGTCGGGGGCACGAAGCCACGCGGGGAACGGTCGTCGGTCAACGCCCGGTGATACCAGACGCCCAGCTCGAAACAGGTCCGTAGCAGCGCCAGTGCCTCACGGACCTCGCCGAGGTGGTCGTGGACCGCCCGGTTGCCGGTGTCCCGCAGGCGGTCGAAGGCGGCGTAGACCTTCGCGGTGACGGCACCCGAGGTGTGCAACGCCTGCACCTGGTGAAAGAACGTGTCCTTGGCCGGGGTGACCTGGGTACGCCGTACCAGGTCCCGGGCGAGGACGTCACCGAACGCGCGGGCCTTGAACATCGCCGACTGCGCGTCGACGTAGACGAGCAGTTCCGCCCCGGCGCCGTACCAGACCAGCAGCGGATGGTCCGCCAAGAACCCGAAGTTGGCAGACTGCTCCGCCAGGCGGCGTACCTCTCGATGATCCACGACTCTCCACGTCCATAGCCGACGGTGAACACGTCAGAATATGAACGGGTGTACATTTTCGGAACCTGGTGCGTTATCGGAAACCCGACAACGTCGGGGCACGGGCGACGTCGGGGCACGGGCGACGTCGGGGCACGGGCGACGTCAGGACACGGGCGACGTCCGGACAGACTATGCGGGGAAGGTCTTATGCCACAGCGTCATGAATATGCCTGACAGGCATAACCCTCCCCCAGGAATCATCCCCGCCCGGGGTCAGCCGAGGGGTAGCTCCCTGATGGAGCTGGCGACCTCGATCGACGCCTCCGCATCGAACCGGTCGACATCCACCAGCACGTCGACCGCGAGCCCTGGTCGGACCAGCCAGAACGCCTCGCCCCCGCCGGTCAACCCGACGCCGTCACCGCGCCCGAACTCGGCAAGCGGCCACTCAGCGGAATCCCGCTCGTGGTACCCGGCCAGGAAATCGCGCACCTGCAACAGCGTGGTCAGCCGTTCCCCCCGCAACACGTGCACCCGCAGGTCGACCCGGTAGCCGTCCTCCACCGCACGTTCCCAGACCCGGCTGGCGAAGCTGACGTCCTCCCACTCGGAAGCGAAGTCCGACACCAGTTCCCCGGCCCCTTCCGGCACCCACCCGACGTGGAACCCGTCCAGATCGCCACCGTCACGCCCCTGCACCGTCATCCCCCACCGCCTCGATCGTGTCCAACTGGTCGACCGCCAGCGCCGAGGCTGGCGGTGGAACTGACTTCGCGAAGAATCGACACCACGAATCCGGCGGATCACACCGCCCGCACGCGTTACGCCAGCGGCCATCCGGCAGATCGGTGGCCACACGGGCAACCCGACCACGGCCGGCCCGCCCACACCGGTCGTGGGGCCACTCAATTACCCAACGCGCGTACCTTGGAGATCGTCTCCTGGAGCTGCTGGTAGGCCGGCTGACCGCCCTGCGTGGCCTGGGCGAGCGCCTGCCGGTAGCTGTCGATCACGCCGATCAGCGGGCCGGCGGCGACGCCCTGCAACGCCCCGGCGACCAGGGAACGCGCCTCGGCGGCGTCCTGTGCGGCCGCTGCCGTCTTCGCCCGCGCCTCGTCCAGCTTCTGCGAGGCCGCCGCCAGCTTCGCGATCATCTCCGCCGCGCTCACACACGCTCCCCCTGGCCTGTCGACACACCACAGTCACGCCGCCGCACCGACGATGACCACAGAGAGCCTACGAGGTGAACACCGAACGCAGCCACCCCCCACCGGGACCACCCCCACGCGGTACGGGTGACCACCGCCAATGCCCGGCCCATGCAAAGCCCCCACTGGCCGCCCCCGCCCGGCTAACCCCGCTGGGCTACCCCCGCTCGGCTAACCCCGCTCGGTTAGGCCGCCACCTGCGGCCAAGATCGTGCTCGATCCACGATGTAGTGGCCTCGTAACGCCCGCGGGGATGCCACTACAACCAGGAAGTAGCACGATCTTGGCGTCGGCGTCGGAATGGGGCGTTGGCGTCGGCGTCGACATGGGGCGTCGCCGTGGGGCGTCGGCGTGGCAGGGCACGGGGTGTGGGGCATCCCGGTCACTCCCGCTCGGCGACAAACACCCCAAGCCCGTGGACACCCTGCACCCATCCCTGCGTCTGCAAGACGAGAATGGCTTGCCGCACGACGGTCGTCGAGACGCCGTGCTCAGTCTTGAGCTGCATGGTGGAGGGCAACTGGTCCCCTGGCGCAAGCTCTCCTGATTCGATCTGCCCACGGATCTGGTCCGCGAGTTGTTGCCACTTGGGCTTGACGGGCATGTGTGTACTCCCAGGTCTGCCCCGCCATTCGATCACGTGCCACTACTCGTGACAAGTAACGTGTTGTCGTGCTTGCCTTGCGTGACTAGATGTGTAAAGCTCCCATCGATCGGCTCCCAGGTCTGCAAACCCGGAGCTGGTCGGTTCCGCACCCGCACAGAGCGCCCGGTCGGGTCATCCCCCCGACCCGACCGGGCGTGCCACCACCTGCCCACACGCCCCGACCACTTGTGCACCACCCTCACCAAGATCAGATTGCGATTTTGTACACGACACGCCGAGGGGAGTACGCAAATCGCAATCTGATCTTGAGCGCCAGTCGCTCAAGCAACTGGACCAGCACCGTGCAGCTGACCGTCGCCCCCGACGGCGCGCTCCAGCCACCAGACCCCGCCGAGACTCACCGGATCCGGCTCAACACCCACCAGCCCTCGCCCGAGGAGACCGACCTGGAGGTACCCCGATGAACGACCGACCCGACCACCACCCCAGCCGACGACAGCACGACAACCAGCGACCACACGACAACGAGCGAGCACAGGGCGACCAGCGAGCACAGGACAGCCAGCGAGCGCACGACAACCGCCGTCCGTACGACAGCAACGCGTCGGACGCCGACCTGCCCTCGGAGTCCGGCGGCGACCTCGGCCTGCTCGTCTCCGACCAGGACGTCGAGGACGCCGACGACATCCTGTTCGCCCATCCCCCGCGCGTGGTGACCCGCCGGGTCTGCGGCTGTGGCGCGGACTACCCCTGCGAGCAGGTGAGGTACGCCCGACTGATCAAGGCCGCCGCGCCGAGGGGACGCCGGTGAACGCCGCCGAGCTGCGCCGGTACGCCGCCGGGCGGGCCGCCGAGGCGCGGCGGACGTTGGCCGACCACGGCATCGAGACGTACACCGGGATCTGTCGGGGGTGCGGCCGGGGCTGCTCCCCGCCGAGGTGGGCGACCGGCACCAACTCGATCCCGACCCGGCGCAGGCGAAACAGGTACCGACCGTGCGGCCCGGCGGTGACCACGTCGGCAACAGCAGCCACGGAGGGCTTACCGCCCGACCTCTCCGGTGGTCGTCCCCGTACGAAAGACCACCGGGAAAGCGGAGGCACCGAATTCGGGAGATCAGAAGAGGCGGAGGTCAGCAGACGTTCGCCGTATTCCAACTCACCTTCGTCACGCCCATTGGTACATAGAAGAATCCGTCGCCGGGGGTAGCACAGTCCGTGCCGGTCATAATCGTTCCGGCAGAGTTGAAGCGCCAGCTGATCGCGGCGTTTCGGTTCGTGTAGTTGTAGTAGTTGAAACCCGTGATGTTGCCGGTCCACTCGGTGGTGGTCACCAGGGACGGAGTCTCCGTAGGGACCCCGTTCGGGTGATCCCAGTGGGGCCAGACGCAGAATGTGCCCGGCTGGCAGTTCCCGGGCGGATAGACGCCGGCCCCCAGCTGGGGTGCCGCCGAGGCAGGAGGGGCCACAGCCAGCACACCGGCGACGACCCCGGCGATGGCGAAGGATTTCAACAGCACGGCTACCTACTCCCATTGATGCTGGTGGATCGAAATCTCAAGCTACCGCCGGAAAGTTGCACGGTCAAGTACCTGACGCTCGCGGGGTGCCGGCAGGAAACTCGGGCCACCCGGCGGCAGCAATCAGTGACGAGGTTGTTGACACGGGGAATACAATCGATCCAGATCAATTCATTGCGGGGTGAACGAGCTCCGGCCCCGTTCCTGGACACCGTGAGGAAGGGAAGCTCATGCGCAGTTTCACCAGCCGAATCGCTGCGGGTCTCGCCGCCGCATTGATCACCACACTGGCCGTAACGATACCGGCGTCGCCCGCAGCCGCTGTCGAGACGCTCAAGGTCCCCGACGTCGGCCTCGTCTTCTACCAGGCCACCACGCAGATCATCGTCGGCAGACAGGCCACGCCCGACGGCATCTGCCGCCCGGTCCCGGCAGAGGCGATCTGGGCGATCGGCTGGAACGGCTTCGGTTCCGTCTCCGGCTACCGGACCTCCGACTGCACCGGTACCGCGTCCGAGCTGAACAACTTCCACAGCTGGCCGTACGAGGGCTACTACCTCTCCTACCGGGCCGGCTGACCAGCGTCCCCGGTGGTCGTTCGCACACGAGCACCGGGACGAGGTCCCTTCTTCACCGCCGCCGCAACGACCACCACCGCCGCAGCAGCAGCCGCCACCGGCCCCGCCAGGCACCTCACCGCACGACGCGGAACAGCAGCAGGGTCACGCAGTACGCCAGCGGCACCAGCAGGACGCAGACGACGAAGCCGAGCGGGGCGTACCGGGGCGGATCGGTGCTGGCCAGTGCCGGCCGTCCCCACCGCCCGAGGATCAACCAGCCGGCGACGAAGGAGATCAGCGGCAGCCCGGCGCAGGTCAGCGCGCCCAGGGTGAAGCCGTCGACCACGCCGATGCCGTTGGCGACCACCAGCACCAGCATGACCAGTGCCCCGACGGCGGCACAGCCGGCGTAGACGGCGACCGCGCGGGCGGTCGGTGACCAGGTGGGCAGCAGAGCGGGTCGCCGGGCCAACGCCTCGGCCTGCTGCCCCAGCCGGTCCGCCTCGTCGACCAGCCGCCCGGTCTCCGCCAGCACCACCGCCGGATCGCCGTCCACCCCGGACCCGCCGGGAGCCGTGCCCGCCCCGGGGGCGGGCCCCGGGGCCGAACCGGAGCCGACGGCGGGACCCGCACCGGCCCCGGGGACCGGCCCCGGACCGGGGGTCGGGTCGGCCACGGCAGGTAGGCCGGCGGCGGCGGCGAGCTGGGTGAGGCGCTGTTCCTGGGCGGCCAGCCGCTGACCGAGCTGGGTCACCCCGGCGTGCAGGCTCCGGCGGCGTTCCGCCTCGGCGGCGGCACCCCGCTCACCCTCGCGGATCCGGGCGGAGAGCTGCCGGACGGCCGCCGCGTAGTCGTCGTAGCCGGCCACTCAGCGTTCCTCCTCGTCGGGCTGGTGTCCGGGGCGGACGAACGGCACGATCACCGTGCGCCGCTGGGCGTGCCGGTCGACCAGCAGGGCCCGGTTGGGGCGAGGGGTCCACACCAGATCGGTCACCCCGAGATACAGCCCGAGATCGTCGGCGGGCACGTTCAACGCCACCAGGCAGGCCACGTCGTCGCGGTTCTGGCTACCACCGAGGTCGTCGGCGAGCCGACGCAGCCCCCGCCACCAGCCGAGCAGGTGCACCCCACGCCCCGGCCCCTCCCCCAGCAGCGCCCGCAGGTCGTCGTGGCCGGTGCGGTAGGTGTCGGGGTCGGCGGCGGCGAGCACCGCGCCGGCCGCGTCCACCCCGAAGACCACCAGGTACGTCCGGCCGCGCTCGCCGGGGCCGGCGGTCAGCGCACCGATGCGGGCCCGCAGGCCGGCCGCGTCGACCTGGGTCACCTGGTGTCCGGCGGCCTTCAACCCGGCAGCCGTGTCGTCGGCGAGTTCGTCGGCGGCCGACACCAGCGGGACCAGCACGAACTCGGCCTCGCCGGGGCGGTGCTGGCCGGCCAGGCTCAACGCGGCGGCCCGCAGCACGTGCCCGCCGGTCGCCGAGGTGCCCACCACGGCCAGGTGCCGGCCGGGGGAGGCGTCCAGGTCGAACCGGGCGGTGCTGCCGACCACGTCGACCGTCCGGCCCACCAGCACCGCCGGGCGGCGGGTCACGGCGGCGGCCGGCATCGGCTCGTCCTCCACGTGGGCGGTGGCGTAGCCCCGGAAGACCGCGGGCGGGCCGGTGTCGTCGGGGCGGGCGTCCCACAGTTCGTAGCGCAGCCGGGCGAGCTGGCGGGCGTCGGCGTGCGCGTCGGGGAACCGCAGCAGGGTGTCCGCGCCGGCCGCCCCGGCGGCGGTGTTGACCAGCGCCGTGCCGATCCGGGTCGGGCCGGTCACGGTGGCCCGGGGGCCGAGCACCGGCTCACCGCCGGGCAGCGCCACCCGCAGCGCGAACTGCCCGAACAGCGACTCGGCCCGGCCGTACAGGGCCTCCACGCCGCTGGTGCTCTGACTGGCCAGCACCAGGTGCACCCCGTACGAGCGGCCCTTGCGGGCCAGCTCCTCCAGCAGGTCGACGGCTTCCCGGGCCAGCCGGTCGTTGCCGGCGAACAGCACGTGGAACTCGTCGATCACGGCCACCGTGCGGGGCACCGGTTCGGTGTCCGGCAGGTCGGCGAGCTTGGTCACCCCGTGCCGCTTGAACAGCCCGGCCCGCCGGCCCAGCTCCCGGCGCAGCTCCCGCAGCACGGCCAGGCCGTACTCCCGGTCGGATTCGACGCCGACGGCCCGCGCGTGCGGCAGGAACGACGGGTCCCGTTCGGTGGGGACGAACTCGGTGAAGCTGACCCCCTCCTTGAAGTCGAGCAGCCACAGCTGAAGCTCGGCCGGGGAGTAGCGGGCCGCCAGGCCGTAGAGCACGTCGAGCAGGAAGACCGTCTTGCCCGCGCCGGTGCGGCCACCGACCAGCCAGTGCGGCGTCGCGTCGTCGAAGGCCAGCACCACCGGGGTACGACCCGAGCGGCCGACCACGGTCCGCAGGCCGGCGCGGGCGGACTCGGTCCAGCGCCGCTCGGGCAGCAGGTCGGCCAGGTGCAGGGCGGTGTCCCGGCGCACCTGCGCGCCCAACTGGTCGGCCAACGCCTGGACCGCCCCGGCGGGCGGATCGCCGTCGAGCAGCACCGGCACGGGCAGGCCGGTGCCGTCGGCGCTGAACGGTTGCCCCGGCGGGTCGCCGATGCGGGCGTAGCGTTCGTCGAGGCGTACCTCGGTGGTGCCGCCCAGCGCGGGTGGGACCTGCCCGGGCGTGGTCACCGCGCGCCCGGCGAACAGCACGCACACCCCGGCGGTCGGGCCGGCGTGGGTCAGCGCGGCGAGCCGGGCCAGATCCCGCGGACCGGGCGCGGACGCGGCCACCACCAGCAGCAGTTCCGGTTCTCCCGCACCGGCCTGGGCGGCGCGGGCGTGCGCCTCGGCGGTGTCCAGCAACGCGCCGATCTCCGCCTCGGTGGTGGCGACCCCACCGAGCACCCCGGCGTCGCGCAGCGGGCGCAGCGGAATGAAGGTGGCACCCCACGCGGCCGGGTCGATACCGACCACCCGCACGCTGCCCGGCGTGGCCGTGCTGAGCAGCCGCAGCACCAGCACCCGCAGCAGCACCGCCACCCGGGGATCGCGGGCGTCCCGGTCGACCGCCAGGTGCCGGCCGGCACCCAACGGCAGCAGCAGCGGGAACCGTCCGTCCGCCGTGGACGCCTCCCCGATGCGCACCGGGGCGGGGCCGCCGTCCGCCGGTGGGGCGGCCAGCGTGTCGGCGAGCCGGGCCAGTCGGGCGACCAGGTCGGCGGTGCGTTCCGGGACGGGCTCCCCGGTCAGCCGGTCCAGCAGCGCACGGGCCGCCGTCCACCGCTGCCGGGCCTGCCGGTGCGCGGCGACCGCCTGCCCGTACGCCGATGCGAGCCTGCCCACCCACTGCTCCCCACCGCCGCGCTGACGAATCGAGGGAACCCTAGCGCCCCGGCCGGTCGGCACGCACGACCCGCCCACCGATCAACTCGTCGGCGTCCCGACTGCGGCCCGCCGTCGGCGCCCCGGCTGCGGCCCGCTGTCGGCGGTGTCGCCCGGCGCTCCGGTGGGGCGCCGGAGGCGACCGACGCCCGACGCCGACGGTCGGCGACCCGGGGGCCGCCGACCGTCGGCGTGGGTCAGCGCAGCGCGGCGGTGAGCGCCGGCAGGTAGCCGGACCGGTAACCGTCGGCGTTCGGGTGGTATGCCTCGATGACGCCGCTGACGTCGCGGATCCACGGGGCGGCGGCGCAGACACCGTGCCCGGTGAAGAACGGCCGGGTGTCGGCGAAGGTGGCCCCGACCGCCCCGGCCCGCGCGGCGGTGACCGTGGCGAGCACGTCGGCGGCCTCGTTGAGGATGGTCCGCTTGTAGCTGCTCATCGCCAGCACTCCACAGGAGCCGGTTTCGAAGAGCCGGGGGTAGCCGAGCACCACCAGTCGGGCGTTCGGGGCCCGGTCACGGATCGCGGCGTAGGTGGCGTCGAGCCGGCCGGGCAGCGTCGAGGTGGCGAAGCTCTTGGCCTTGTCGACCGCCGCGGTGCAGGTCGCCGTGCTGCCGAACCGGCAACTGGTGATCACGTCGGCGAAGCCTGCGTCGTTGCCACCGATGGTGATGGTGACCAACGTGGTGGTGGCGCTCAGCGATCCGACCTGCTTGCTGATCACGTCGGAGGTGACCGCGCCACCGCAGGCGGGGAAGGCGAAGCTGGTCACCGCGTTGGCGGCGGCCCAGAGCGGGGCGTACGACTTCTGGCTGCGCAGGCAGGTGGACAGGTCGTACGGGCCGGCGCCGACGCCGGAGGAGTACGAGTCGCCGAGCGCCACGTAGTGGACGGTGGCGGCCTGGGCGGGGGTGGGGACGAGCACGACACCGACGGCGGTGGCGAGCAGGGCGGCGAGTGCGGTGGCCGCACGGGCCAGGGCACGACGGGGTAGGGCGCGGTGGGGCATGACGGTCCTCCGGGGGCAGGAAGGGTGGAGCCTCTGGACCGCGCGCGTGGCCAAGGGGGGTGAGGCGTTGTTACTAGTCGGTAATGCTAGCGAAACATCGACACAAAGAGAACAGCCGATCCCCATCGATCCGACGCACACGTTTCCACCGCCGTCGATTAGGTTGTCGGTGCGAACACCCCGATGGAGGGAGTCCACCCCGTGCGACGTGTTTTCACGGCGGCCATCGCCGCCCTGACCGTCACCACCGCCGGCACCCTGGTGACCGGCACCCCCGGCCAGGCCGACGCCCGACCGGGCAAGAGCCGGTCGGTCGCGGTCTCGGCCGCCCCGAAACCCGGCAGCCCCGGCCTCGGCGACCCCTACTTCCCCGACTACGGCAACGGTGGCTACGACGTCGACCACTACGACGTGCGGCTGCGCTACGAGCCGGCCACCGACCGGCTCAGCGGCACCACCACCATCCTGGCCACCGCCACCCAGGACCTCTCCCGGTTCAACCTCGACTTCCTGCTCGACGTGGAGTCGGTGCGGGTCAACGGGTGGACCGCCCGGTTCGCCCGGGAGGGCGACCACGAGCTGGTGGTGACCGCGCCGCGCGGCCTCACCACCGGCCAGGCGATGACCGTCGTGGTCACCTACTCCGGCGTGCCGTCCGAGACCCTGGTGAACGGCTACTCCGGCTGGACCCGCACCGTCGACGGCGCGCTCGCCGTCAACGAGCCCGAGTCGGCCTGGTGGTGGTTCCCGTCCAACGACCACCCGCTGGACAAGGCCACCTGGGACGTCTCGGTGTCGGTGCCCGACGGCGTCGAGGTGATCAGCAACGGCGTGCAGCCCCGGCCCCCGCTGGCCGAGGCCGGCAACCGGATGCGGTGGGGCTGGCGCAGCACCAAACCCGGCGCGACCTACCTGGCGTTCCTCGCGATCGGCCAGTACGACATCGTCACCGACACCGCCCCGAACGGGCAGCCGGTGATCAACGCCTACAGCACCACGCTGGGCGACCGGGGTCCCGCCGCCCGGGCCAGCATCGAACGCACCGCCGAGGTCGTCGACTGGGCCAGTGGCGTCTTCGGGCCGTACCCGTTCGAGGCGCAGGGGGGTGTGGCCGCGCCGATCGACAGCCTCGGCTTCGCCCTGGAGACGCAGACCCGCCCGGTGTACGGGCCCGGCTTCTGGCGACGCGGCAGCAACCCGTACGTGGTGGTGCACGAGAACGCCCACCAGTGGTTCGGCGACTCGGTCTCGGTGGCGAACTGGAGCAACATCTGGCTCAACGAGGGCTTCGCCTCGTACGCCGAGTGGCTCTGGTCGGAGGCGCAGGGTGAGGGCACCGCGCAGGAGCTGTTCGACTTCACCTACGCCAACTACCCCGCCGGCGACGGCTTCTGGCAGGTGCTGCCGGGCAACCCGGGTGCCGGCGCGGTCTTCGACGACGCGGTCTACGACCGGGGCGCGATGGCCCTGCACCAGCTCCGGCTGACCGTCGGCGACGACGCGTTCTTCCGGATCCTGCCCGCCTGGACCGCCGAGCACCGGTACGGCAACGGCACCATCGCCCAGTTCCAGGCCCTCGCCGAGCGGATCTCCGGCCTCGACCTGGACCCGGTCTTCACGACCTGGCTGTTCACCCCCGGCCGGCCCACCCCGGCCACCGCCACCCGCAGCACGACCGCCCCGGCGCAGCCGAAGTCGTGGACCCAGATCCGGGCGGCGCACCAACTGCTGGCGCGCTGACCGACCCCGGTTCGGGCTGCCCGCCCCCGGCACCGGCGCGGGCAGCCCGGACCGGCCCGCAACCGTGACCTTCCGGCACCCGGGCCGGTCCCGGCGGAACTCGGTCCCGGCTCGGCACGGTTTCGGCCCGAGGTCGGGTCTGGTCTGGTCTGGGGCTGGTCGGGGCCGGGGTCGGCCCCGGGCTGGTCGGGGCCGGGGTCGGCTCCGGGCGACGCCGATCGGGGCAGCGTCGGACCGAGCCGGAACGATGGTTCCGGAGAGCGATATGCCTGACGGGCATATTTATGACTGTCAGGCATATCGCTCTCCGTGGTGATACGTGCTCTCGGGAGGGCTGGCTCCGACACCCCCGTGACACCACAACGGCAGGGCCGGGACAGGTGGTGCCGCAGAAGCGGCTGTGAGCCGGCAGGGCGCAGCGGGCGAAACGGTGGCCGTGCCACAGGCCGTGCCACAAGGTCGGGCCGTCAGCCGACCCGGAGACCAGGTCGGCTGACGGCCACCGTTCGACGGGCGGGGGTCAGCGGGCGGCGAGGGGCTGGCGGGCCGGGTCGACCGGGGCCGGCAGGTCACCCACCCCACCCAGGTAGGAGTGGATCGCCGCGGCGGCGGCCCGCCCCTCGGCGATCGCCCAGACGATCAGCGACGCCCCCCGGTGCATGTCCCCGGCGACGAACACCCCGTCGGCGTCGGTCTGCCAGTCGGGGCGGGCGTCGACCGCACCCCGGGCGTTGCGGACCACCCCGAACTGGGCCAGCAGCGGCTGCTCCTCGGTGCCTTCGAAGCCGATGGCCAGCAGCACCAGGTCCGCCGGGAGTTCCCGCTCGGAGCCGGGCAGCGCGGTGACCACCCGTCGGCCGTCGCGCCGCTCCACCGTCACCTCGGCGATCCGGACGCCCTTGACCTGACCGGTGCCGTCGTCCACGAACTCCTGCACGGCCACCGCGAAGACCCGCTCCCCGCCCTCCTCGTGCGCCGGGTAGTTGCGCAGCACCCACGGCCAGGTCGGCCACGGGTCCCGTTCGGCGTCGCGGCCGTGCGGCGGCTCCGGGTAGAGATCGAGCTGGTGGACGCCGGCCGCGCCCTGCCGGTGGGCCACGCCCAGGCAGTCGGCGGCGGTGTCGCCACCACCGATGATCACCACGTGCTTGCCGGCCGCGTCGATCGGCGTGCCGTCGGGCAGCACCGCCGGCGCGGGTCGACCGTCCCCGGCCGCCGCGACCACCCGGTTGGCGGCGACCAGGTGGGTCATCGCCTGGTGGACGCCGCGCAGCGGCCGACCGGGCGTCTCCGGGGTGTCCCGGCCCTGGAGCGCGCCACAGGCCAGCAGCACCGCGTCGTGCCGGGCCCGCAGCTCCTCGGCGGTCACGTCGACCCCGACGTTCACCCCGGTGCGGAACTGCACGCCCTCGGCGGCGAGCTGGGCCAGCCGCCGGTCGATGTGCTGCTTCTCCAGCTTGAAATCGGGGATGCCGTAACGCAGCAGACCGCCGATCGCGTCGTCCCGCTCGTACACCGTGACGGCGTGACCGGCGCGGGCCAGTTGCTGGGCGGCGGCGAGCCCGGCGGGCCCGGAACCGACCACGGCGACCGACCGCCCGGTCGACGCCGGCACCGGGCGGGGGTTCAGCCCGCCCCGGGCCACCGCCGCGTCGGCGATCTCCACCTCCACCTGCTTGATGGTGACCGGCTGCTGGCCGCCCAGACCCAGCACGCAGGCCGCCTCGCAGGGCGCCGGGCAGAGCCGGCCGGTGAACTCGGGGAAGTTGTTGGTGGCGTGCAGCGACTCGACCGCGGCGTCCCAGGTGCCGGTGCGGACCAGGTCGTTCCAGTCCGGGATGCGGTTGCCCAGCGGGCAGCCGTCGTGGCAGAACGGGATGCCGCAGTCCATGCACCGGGTGGCCTGCTCCCGGATCAGCTCGGCCCCGGCGGGCGGGTACACCTCGCGCCAGTCGGTGATCCGCACCGCCACCGGGCGACGGGCCGGCAACTGCCGCTCGTAACGCAGGAAACCATTCGGGTCAGGCACGAGCCACCTCCTGGGCGACCACCCGCGCGGCGGGCGGCACCGACGCGGTCAGCGCAGACATGACCGCGTCGTCGACGTCGCGGCCGGCGGCTTCGGCGGCCTTCATGATCTCCATAACCCGGCGGTAGTCCCGGGGGACCACGGCGGTGAACTCCTCCACCGCCTCCGGCCAGTTCTTGAGCAACTCCGCGCCGACCGCCGAGTCGGTCTCCGCGACGTGCCGCTGCACCAGGTCGTGCAGCAACTCCCGCTCGGCGTCGCGCAGTGGGGACAGGTCGACCAGTTCCGCGTTGACCCGGCCGGTGTCCAACCGGTGCACGTACGCCGTCCCACCGGACATGCCGGCGGCGAAGTTACGGCCCGTCTCGCCGAGCACCACCACCGTGCCACCGGTCATGTACTCGCAACCGTGGTCGCCGACGCCCTCGACGACGGCCACCGCACCGGAGTTACGCACCGCGAAGCGCTCCCCCACCCGGCCGCGCAGGAACAGCTCACCGCCGGTGGCCCCGTACAGGATGGTGTTGCCGGCGATGATCTGGTCCTCGGCGCGCTGCCCGGCGGTGGCCTCGGGGTCGACGAACGGCGCGGCGGCGTCCGGGCGGATCACGATCCGGCCCCCGGAGAGCCCCTTGCCGACGTAGTCGTTGGCGTCGCCGTGCAGTCGCAGGGTCACCCCGCGCGGCAGGAACGCGCCGAAGGACTGCCCGGCGGTGCCGCGCAGCACGAACTCGACGGTGTCGTCCGGCAGGCCGGCGCCGCCGTGCCGGCGGGTCACCTCGCCGCCGAGCATCGCGCCGACGCTGCGGTGCTCGTTGCGCACCGCCACCTCCACCCGGACCGGGCTGCCGTCGCGCAGCGCCGGTTGGGCCAGCGCGATCAGCTCGTTGTCCAGGGCCAGCTCCAGGCCGTGGTCCTGGGCGCGGACACCGCGCCGGGCGGCACCCTCGGGCAGCTGCGGGGTGTGCAGCACCCGGGCCAGGTCGAGGCCGTGGCCCTTCCAGTGGTCGATCGCCGGTACGATGTCGAGCACCTCGGTCTGCCCGATCGCCTCTTCGATGCTGCGGAAGCCCAGCTCGGCCAGGTAGCCGCGGACCTCCTCGGCGAGGAAGAGGAAGAAGTTCTCCACGAACTCCGGCCGGCCGGTGAAGCGTTCCCGCAGCACCGGGTTCTGGGTGGCGATGCCGACCGGGCAGGTGTCGAGGTGGCAGACCCGCATCATCACGCAGCCCTCGACGATCAGCGGGGCGGTGGCGAAACCGAACTCCTCCGCGCCGAGCAGCATCGCCACCACCACGTCCCGGCCGGTCTTGAGCTGGCCGTCGACCTGCACGGTGACCCGGTCACGCAGCTTGTTGAGCAGCAGCGTCTGCTGCGCCTCGGCCAGGCCCAACTCCCAGGGGGTGCCGGCGTGCTTGAGCGAGTTGAGCGGGGACGCGCCGGTGCCGCCGTCGTGCCCGGAGATCAGGATGACGTCGGCCTTGAGCTTGGCGACCCCGGCCGCGACGGTGCCCACACCGACCTCGCTGACCAGCTTGACGTGCACCCGGGCGGCCGGGTTGACGCACTTGAGGTCGTGCACGAGCTGGGCGAGGTCCTCGATGGAGTAGATGTCGTGGTGCGGCGGCGGGGAGATCAGGCCGACGCCGGGGGTGGCGTGCCGGGTGCGGGCGATCCACGGCCACACCTTGTTGCCGGGCAGCTGCCCACCCTCGCCGGGCTTCGCGCCCTGCGCCATCTTGATCTGGAGATCGTCGGCGTTGACCAGGTATTCGCTGGTCACCCCGAAGCGTCCGCTGGCGATCTGCTTGACCGCCGAGCGGCGTGCCGGGTCGTGCAGCCGGTCGACGTCCTCGCCGCCCTCGCCGGTGTTGGACTTGCCGCCGAGCCGGTTCATCGCGATGGCCAGCGTCTCGTGCGCCTCCGCCGAGATCGACCCGTACGACATGGCGCCGGTGGCGAACCGCTTGACGATCTCGGTGGCCGGCTCGACCTCCTCGATCGGCACCGCCGGACGCAGCCCGGTCCGCAGGGTGAACAGCCCGCGCAGCGAACCGGCCTGGGCGGCCAGCTCGTCGACCTTGGCGGTGTACTGGCGGAACACGTCGTACTGGCGGCTGCGGGTGGCGTGCTGGAGCAGGAAGACCGTCTCCGGGTTGAACAGGTGCAGTTCACCCTCGCGCCGCCACTGGTACTCGCCGCCCACCTCCAGCCGGGTGGAGCCGACGGTGCCGGGCGTCGGCCAGGCCTGCCCGTGCCGGGCGGCGACCTCGGTGTGGATCCCGGCCAGCCCGATCCCGCCGATGGTGCTGGGGGTGCCCCGGAAATAGCGGTCGACCAGCCGGGTGTCCAGGCCGACGGCCTCGAAGACCTGCGCGCCGCAGTACGACGACACCGTCGAGATGCCCATCTTGGACATGATCTTGAGGACGCCCTTGCCGAGCGCCTTGACGTAGTTGCGGACCGCCTTCGCCGGCTCCACCCCGACCAGGGCCCCGGTGGCGATCATGTCCTCCACCGACTCGAAGGCCAGGTAGGGGTTGACCGCCGCCGCGCCGTACCCGATGAGCACCGCCGCGTGGTGCACCTCGCGGCAGTCACCGGACTCCACGATCAGCGCCACCTGGGTCCGGGTCTGCTCCCGCACCAGGTGCTGGTGCACCGCCGCGGTCAGCAGCAGCGACGGGATCGGCGCCAGGTCGGCGTTGGAGTCCCGGTCGGACAGCACCAGGATGCGCACGCCGTCCTCGATCGCCTCGGACACGTGCCGGCAGATCTCGGTCAACCGGGCCTTGATGCCGGCCCCGCCGTCGCGGATGCGGTAGAGCCCGGACACCCGGACCGCCTTGAAGCCGGGCAGGTCACCGTCCTCGTCGACGTCGAGCAGCTTCGCCAGCTCGTCGTTGTCGATCACCGGGTAGGGCAGCACGATCTGCCGGCAGCTCGCCGCACCCGGGTCCAGCAGGTTGCCCTCCGGGCCGATGGTCGACGCCAGGCTGGTCACCAACTCCTCCCGGATCGCGTCCAACGGCGGGTTGGTGACCTGCGCGAAGAGCTGGTGGAAGTAGTCGTAGAGCAGCCGGGGCCGGGTCGACAGCGGCGCGATCGGGGTGTCGGTGCCCATCGAGCCCAGCGGCTCCGCCCCGGTACGGGCCATCGGGGCGAGCAGGATCTTCAGCTCCTCCTCGGTGTAACCGAAGGTCTGCTGCCGCCGGCGCACCGAGTCGTGGGTGTAGACCACGTGCTCCCGGGCGGGCAGGTCACCGAGGTCGATCAGGCCGGCGTGCAGCCACTCGTCGTACGGCTGGGCGGCAGCCAACTCGGTCTTGATCTCGTCGTCCGAGACGATCCGGCCGTTGACCGTGTCCACCAGGAACATCCGGCCCGGCTGGAGGCGGCCCTTGGCGACCACCGAGGCCGGGTCGAGGTCGAGCACGCCCGCCTCGCTGCCCAGCACCACCAGCCCGTCGGCGGTCCGCCACCAGCGCCCCGGCCGCAGGCCGTTGCGGTCCAGCACCGCCCCGACGATCTCACCGTCGGTGAAGGCGACCGAGGCCGGCCCGTCCCACGGCTCCATCAGGCTGGCGTGGAACCGGTAGAACGCGCGCTTGTCCGGGCGCATCGCCGGGTCGTTCTCCCACGCCTCCGGGATCATCATCAGCACCGCGTGCGGCAGGCTCCGGCCGGCCAGGTGCAGCAACTCCAGCACCTCGTCGAAGTTGGCCGAGTCGGAAGCGGCCGGAGTGCAGACCGGGAACACCCGGCGGATGTTGCCGGGCAGGTGCGGGCTACGCAGCAGCGCCTCGCGGGCCTGCATCCAGTTCCGGTTGCCGCGGATCGTGTTGATCTCGCCGTTGTGCGCGATGAACCGGTACGGGTGGGCCAACGGCCAGGACGGAAAGGTGTTGGTGGAGAACCGGGAGTGCACCAGCGCGATCGCGCTGTCGACCCGCTCGTCGGTCAGCTCCGGGAAATACTCCGGCAGCTGGTCGGGGGTGAGCATGCCCTTCCAGGTCATCGTCCGCGCCGACAGCGACGGGAAGTAGGCGGTCACCCCCCGCTCGGCGGTCTCCCGCTCGGCCTGCTTACGCACGCAGAACGCCACCCGGTCCAGGTCGATGCCGGACAGCGGGGAACCGGCCGGACCCGCCGGGGTGTCGGTGAGCCGGTGCGCGGCCAGGAAGAGCTGCCGGATCCGGGGCATCGCCGCCAACGCCGTCTCACCGAGCCCGCTCGGGTCGGTCGGCACGTCGCGCCAGCCGAGCACCTCGGCCCCCTCGACGAGGGCGTACTTCTCCACCACCTGACGGGCGCGGGCCTCACCGCCGTCGTCGTCGGGGAGAAAGACCAGACCGGTGGCGTACTGGCCGGCGGGGGGCAGGGGGAAGTCCACCACCGCACGCAGGAACGCGTCCGGCACCTGGATCATGATGCCCGCGCCGTCGCCGGTGTTCTGCTCGGCGCCCCGGGCGCCACGATGGTCGAGCCGGCAGAGCGCACCGAGGCCGTTCGCCACCACCGCATGGGAGCGCCGCCCGTGGAGGTCGGCCACGAAGGCCACCCCGCACGCGTCGTGCTCGTGCGCCGGGTCGTACAGACCGGTCGCGGAAGGGACCGGCTGCGGGCTGTGCGGGTACGGAAGGGCCACCGGGTCTCCTGTCGTCACTCAGGTTGTTTCATGGTCGGGACGACGTCGGCCCTGGGCGGTCTGTTGAGTCTACGTTAGGGCGACCCGGGCAGGGCCAGTGCGGATTGATCACACCTTCCAGACTCTGGGACGTGTAGTCTCGCGCGGTGGATCCTGCGCACCGCGACCTGTTCGACCGGTTGGAACGCTTCTATGACGCGGTGCCCCGGGACGCCGCCCGCGCCGAGGAACACGGCGGCCTGGTGCTGTTCGCCCGGGACGGGGTCGGTTGGCCGTTCTATGCCCGCCCCCGCCTGGACGCCACCGCGCCACCGTCGCTGGCCGACCTGCACACCGTCCGGGAACGGCAGCGTGAGCTGGGCCTGCCCGAGGCGTTCGAGTGGGTGCACGAGACCACCCCGGACCTGCTCGCCACCGCCCGGGCCGCCGGCCTGAGCGTGCTGGAGGCCCCGCTGATGGTGCTCGACCCGCAGGTGATCCCGGCCGACCCGGCGACGCTCACCGACGTACCGGTGCGGGTGCTGGACCCGGACGCGCCCGGCTTCGCGCTCGACGTGGCGGCCCGCCGCGCGGTCGCCGCGGTCGGTTTCTCCGCCGCCGGCACCGCCCCCGGCGCCGCCGGCCCGGCCGAACGGGACGCCGCGATGACCGAGCTGGACGTGGCCGCCCTCGACGAGGAGCGGGCCGCGATCGCCGCCGGCCGGCGACTGTCGGCGGTCGCCTGGACGCCTGACGACGGCGCGTTGGCCAGCGGGATGGCGATGCGGGTCGACGACGTCGCCGAGGTCGCCGGGGTCGCCACCCTGCCGGCCGCCCGCCGCCGGGGCCTCGCCGCCGCGGTCACCGCCACTCTGGCCCGCACCCTGCGCGCCGCCGGCACCGACCTGGTCTTCCTCTCCGCCGGCAGCGAGGACGTCGCCCGCATCTACCTGCGCGTCGGCTTCCGCCGCATCGGCACCGCCTGCATAGCCGAACCCACCGCCCTCCTCTAACAGCCCCTGTCCCTCCCCCGCCCCGCCCCAGCTCGTCCCGGCTCGGCTCGGCTCGCCCCGCCCCGGCTCGGTGATCAAGAAGTTTGCGTCAGGAAATGGGCCGCGCATGACGTAAACCTCTTGATCACCGGCCCGGGGACGGCCGCGCAGGCGGGGCGGGGCGGGGCAGGCGGGGCGGGGCGGGCGAGCCGGGGGCAGCGGGTCAGGGGGTGGGTGGGGGCGCCAGGCGGCGGCTGCGGCGGCGGCACCGGAGAGCAGGCGGGGGCTGATCGTGCCGAGCGCCGCGTCGCGGGCGCGCAGGGCCAGCCGGCCCCGGGTCTGGAGCACCGCCGACATCCGGCGGGTCTGCCGGACCACGGTGGCCGCCCGGGGACGGCGCAACCGGTCGTACGCCAGCACGGCGTCGGGCAACCGGGACTCGCGCAGCAGCGACGACAGGGTGGCCGCGTCCTCGAAGGCCAGGCAGGCGCCCTGTCCCAGGTGCGGTGGCATGGCGTGGGCGGCGTCGCCGAGCAGCACCACCCCGCCCGGCCCGGCGGGAAAGCCGTACGCCCGGGGCAGCGGACGCAACTCACGCACCTCCTGCTGCACCAGGTCGGCGGGTTCGGTGGCCGCCAGGAGATCACCGATCGGGGCGGGCCAGCCCGCGTACCACCGCTTGAGCAGGGCGAGCTGGGTCTGCGGGGACTCCGGGCGGGGCGCACCGGCGGCGGTGGCCACCCAGTAGACGCCACCTCGACGGGACGCGCCGGACGACCCCCGCTCGCCGAGCGAGGCCGCCACGAACCGGTAACCGGCGCCCAGCACCTCACCACCGACCGGCTGGTCGGCCGGCACCGGCACCCGGTACCAGGGGATCACCGCCCGCCAGGCGGCGCAGCCGGAACTGACCACGCTGGCCTCGGGGGCGAGCTGACGGCGCAGCACGCTGTCCGTGCCGTCGGCGGCGACCACCAGGTCCGCCTCGACGAACTGCCCGTTCAGCCCGACCCCGGGCCGCTCGTCGGGGTTCGCCCGGACGCTGTCCACCACGACCCCGGTCCGCAGCTCGACCCGGTCCCCGAGGCCGGCGATCAGGGCGTCGTGCAGATCCTCCCGGTGCACCACCACCGGCATCCGGTCGGCCGGGGTGGGCCGGGGCTGCGCCAGCCAGTGACCGTCGGGGCGGCGGATACCGCCGTCGGGCAGCGGGGTGGCGATGGCGTCCAGGCCGGCGCCGAGGCCGAGTACCCGCAACGCGCGTACCCCGTTGGGCCAGAGCACCACGGCGGTGGGTTCCGGGCGGACCCGGTCGGCCCGTTCCAGCAGGGTGACCTGCCAGCCGGAGCGGGCCAGCGCGCCGGCCACCGACAGTCCGCCGAGCCCGGCGCCGACCACCACCGCGCTGCGCATGCCGGGCCCGCTCAGTTGTCCCGGTCGGCGGGCCGGCCACCCGCGCCGCCGGCCCCCGCTGACGCGTCGACGTCGTCACCCGCGCCGGTCCCGGCGGCCCGGTCGCCGCCGGCCCCCGCCTCCGCACCGCCGCTGAGCCGGTCGGGCTCCGCCGGCTGGTCGTCGTGGCCCGCCGGCTGGTCGTCGTGGCCTTCAGGCTGGTCGTCGTGGCCCGCAGGCTGGTCGTCGGTCGCCGCCGCGTCGTCGGCGGCGGGTCCGTCGGGCCGTACCCCGGTCTCCCGGTACGCGGTGAACTGTTCCTCGTCGACCACCTGGTAGCCCACCGGCGCGACCGTCGCGGCGGACCCCTTGCCGGTCTGGGACAGGTCGACCTGGGAGACGTCGCCGCCGGTCACCGGAGCCGGCGCGGGGGCGTCGATCGGGATCAGGTAACCCCGGGGGCCCCGCACCCGCAGGAAGTAGATCAGCGCGCCGAGGAAGACCAGCCCGGCGGTCCACACGTTGAGCCGGACCCCGAGGATCCGGTTCGCCTCGTCGCTGCGCATCAGCTCGATCCAGAACCGGCCGGCGGTGTAACCCATCACGTAGAGCGCGAAGGCCCGGCCGCGCCCCAGCTTGAACCGCCGGTCCAGGGCGAACACCAGGCCGGCGACGCCGAGGTTCCACAGCGCCTCGTAGGCGAACGTCGGATGGTAGAGGCCGGGCTCCAGGATGGGCTGGTTGGCGTCGTCGCGCAGCGCGTGCCCGGGATTGTCCGGGTCCATCCGGTGGATCTCCAGGCCCCACGGCAGGCTGGTCCGCCCGCCGTACAGCTCGTTGTTGAACCAGTTGCCGAGCCGGCCCACCGCCTGGGCCAGCGGCAGGCCCGGGGCGAGGGCGTCGGCCACCACCGTCAGCGGGATGCCGAGCTGCCGGGCGGCGATCCAGGCACCGACCGCGCCACCGGCGACGGCACCCCAGATGCCGAGACCGCCCTCCCAGATGGCGAACGCCTTCCAGGGGTCACCGCCGGTGCCGAAGTATTTCTCGGGTGAGGTGATCACGTGGTAGATCCGGGCGCCGATGATGCCGGTCGGGACCGCCCAGACCGCGATGTCGAGCACCGCGCCGGGGGCGACGCCACGCTGGCGCAGCCGATGCTCGGTCACCAGACAGGCGATCACGATGCCGGCGACGATGCAGAGGGCGTACGCCCGCAGCGGGACCGGCCCGAGCTGCCAGACGGCGGTCGTCGGGCTGGGCAGCGCCGCCAGGGGCGTCATCGAGACGTGGGTCACGGGTGCACAGGCTACCGCTGCGGAGCCCCACCGTGGCACCCGGTCCGGTCAGACCTGCCACCCGACCATGCAACCCCGTCGTCCGGTCGCCCGACGGACGCCACCCGTGGGGCGAAATGGCAGCATTCCGCCGCAGCGGACACCGCCGTCGCGCCCCCACTGAGTTGATCAATCCGAGCCGTACCGCACCTCGGCGACGGACGGCAGGGTGGGACGGGCCGGCCGGGTGCGGGCTCAGCGGGTCGGGTTGCGGACGCCCTCGGCCAGCTCGGCGGAGAGGGTACGCAGGGCGGCCAACCCCGCGTCGAGGTCCGGGGCGTCCAGCAGCCGGCGGATCAGCGCGCTACCCACGATCACCCCGTCGGCGTACCCGGCGACGGTGGCCGCCTGCGCGCCGGTGCCGACGCCGAGACCCACCCCGACGGGCAGCTCGGTGACCTCCCGCAGCCGGGAGACCAGCACCGGGGCGGCGTCCGAGGTCTGGGAGCGGGCCCCGGTCACCCCCATGATGGCGGTGGCGTAGACGAAGCCCCGGCAGTGCTCGACGGTCATCCGCAGCCGGGCGTCCGTGGACGACGGGGAGACCAGGAACGTCCGGTCCAGCCCGTACGCGTCCGAGGCGGCCAGCCACTCGCCGGCCTCGTCGGGAATGAGGTCGGGGGTGATCAGGCCGGTGCCCCCGGCGGCGGCCAGGTCCCGGGCGAACGCGTCCACCCCGTACTGCTCGATCGGGTTCCAGTAGGTCATGGTGACCACGGGTGCCCCGGTGGCCGCGACCGCCTCGATGATGCGCAGCGTGTCGGCGGTACGGACGCCACCGGCCAGGGCGATGTCGCTGGCCTTCTGGATCACCGGGCCGTCCATCACCGGGTCGGAGTAGGGGATCTCCACCTCGATGACGTCCACCCCGGCCTCGACCATCGCGGTCATCGCGGCGATGCTGCCCTCGACGGTGGGGAACCCGGCCGGCATGCAGCCGACCAGGACGGCCCGCCCGTCGGCCCGGGCCTTGTCGAAGGCCACCCCGATCCGGCTCACGGTCTCACTGCTCCTTGTCGAGGATGCCGAAGTATTCACCGGCGGTGTGCACGTCCTTGTCGCCCCGGCCGGAGAGGTTGACCACGAGGAGCGGTTCCCGGCCCAGCTCGGCGGCGAGCTGCGGGGCGATCTGCACCGCGCCGGCGAGGGCGTGCGCGCTCTCGATCGCCGGGATGATCCCCTCGGTGCGGCAGAGCAGCTCGAACGCGGCCATCGCCTCCCGGTCGGTCACCGGCTGGTAGCGGGCCCGGCCGCTGTCGTGCAGCCACGCGTGCTCCGGGCCGACGCCGGGATAGTCCAGGCCGGCGGAGATCGAGTGCGACTCGACGGTCTGGCCGTCGGCGTTCTGCAGCACGTACGTGCGGGCGCCGTGCAGCACCCCGGGGGTGCCGCCGGTGATGCTGGCGGCGTGCCGGTCGGTGTCCACGCCCTCGCCGCCGGCCTCGAAGCCGTACAGCCGCACGTCGGTGTCGGGCACGAAGGCGTGGAAGATGCCCAGCGCGTTGGAGCCGCCGCCGACGCAGGCGAGCACCGCGTCGGGCAGCCCACCGGTCAGGTCGAGGCACTGCTGGCGGGCCTCGTCGCCGATGCCGCGCACGAAGTCGCGGACCATCTCCGGGAACGGGTGCGGGCCGGCGGCGGTGCCGATCAGGTAGTGGGTGTCGTCGACGTTGGCGACCCAGTCCCGCATCGCCTCGTTCATCGCGTCCTTGAGGGTGCGCGAGCCGGTGGTCACCGGGATCACGGTGGCCCCCAGCATCCGCATCCGGGCCACGTTGAGCGCCTGCCGCTCGGTGTCCACCTCGCCCATGTAGACCACACAGTCGAGGTCGAACAGGGCGGCGGCGGTGGCGGTGGCCACCCCGTGCTGACCGGCGCCGGTCTCGGCGATCACCCGCCGCTTGCCCATCCGCCGGGTGAGCAGCGCCTGGCCCAGCACGTTGCGCACCTTGTGCGCGCCGGTGTGGTTGAGGTCCTCCCGCTTGAGCAGGACCCGGGCACCGATCTTGGCGGAGAACCGCTCGGCGGAGTAGAGCAGGGAGGGGGTGCCGGCGTAGTCGCGCAGCAGGGCCGCGAACTCGGCGAGGAACTCCTCGTCGGTCATCGCCTTGCGGTACGCGGCGTCCAGCTCGTCGAGCGCAGCGACCAGCGCCTCGGGGACGAACCGGCCGCCGAACCGGCCGAAGTGACCGGCGGAGTCGGGAAACTGGCCGGCCGGGGTCGTCACGTCGGCGCTCATGCCGTCGCTCCCCGGCCGTCCGCGCGCCGACGCCCCGTCGCGTCGCCGGTGACGAATCGCTCGCGCTCGCTCATCGCGATGTCCTCTCGCTGCGCAGATCTGCCCGTCGGGTCAGCGCGCCGGGCGGGGCGTGGCCGGGTGGTTCCCGGCGTTGACCAGCTCGGCGACCGCCTCACGGGGGCTCTTCTGGGTGACCAGCCCCTCGCCCACCAGGACGGCGTCGGCGCCGGCCGAGGCGTACCGGATCAGGTCGTGCGGACCGCGCACGCCGGACTCGGCGATCTTGACGACGCTGCTCGGCAGGCCGGGGGCGATCCGTTCGAACACCGACCGGTCGACCTCCAGGGTACGCAGGTCACGGGCGTTGACCCCGATCACCTGCGCGCCGGCCTCCAGGGCCCGGTCGGCCTCCTCCTCGGTGTGCACCTCGACCAGCGCGCACATGCCGAGCGACTCGATCCGCTCCAGCAACCCGACCAGGGCGTTCTGCTCCAGCGCGGCGACGATCAGCAGCACCAGGTCGGCACCGTGCGCCCGGGCCTCGTGCACCTGGTAGCTGGAGACCACGAAGTCCTTACGCAGGACCGGCACCTGCACCGCAGCCCGCACCGCCGCCAGGTCGTCGAGTGAGCCACCGAACCAGCGCCCCTCGGTCAGCACACTGATCGCCCGGGCACCACCCGAGGCGTACTCGCCGGCCAGCTCGGCCGGGTCGGCGATCTCGGCCAGTCGGCCCCGGCTCGGTGAGGAACGCTTCACCTCGGCGATCACGGCCACGCCGGGCTTGCGCAGGGCCGCGTACGCGTCCAGCGGCGGCGGCGCGGCGGCGGCCAGTTCGCGCAACCGCTCCAGCGGAAGCTGCTCCTGCCGTCGCGCCACATCCTCGCGGACGCCGGCCAGGATCTCGTCGAGCACGCTTGCGGACGCCGCCGAACCGGCCCCGTCCCCCTCTGCGTGCGCATGCTCAGCAGTCACCAACGGACTCCCCTCTCCGGGTGTCATGGGCCGATGCTAGGGGGCGCCACCTGGCGACAAGTGCCGGGGGTATGGCGCTCCTCACGAGATGGGCTGTGGCATGATGCCGGACCTCCGGTGAACGGAATGTCACACAGCGCCACCGTACCCGTCGGCGGGTGTCATCGACATCCGTCGTCCGGAGCCGCCCGGACCATCGATAGACGCCCATATGCGTTATGAGATCACGTTCCGGCGCACCGCGCAGCTCGGCCCGGTCGAGGCGGCTGTGACGAAACTCAAGGATCTCCGCCCGGTGCAGGTGGGGGCCGTTGACCGGCCCGTCACCAGGGCGAAACGTGAACCGGGCAGCATCGGTTTCGGGCAGACTCGACCATGCGCCTGCCCACCATCGGATCTCATCGTGCGGGGTGACCTATGAGCACTGCGGGGCCGAACGCCGGCATCGGACTCACCACCATCTCCCGAACCGTCGCCTCGCTGGCCGTCGAGGTGGTGCACACCCTGGAACGGGTCGTCGCGGGCGAGGGGCGGGTACGCACCGCCCGGGGCAACGCCTGGGAGGCGGTCTGCGCCGACCGGGCGCGCGCCGACCAGCGCGCCGAGCTGGACCGCCTGGTCGCCGAGCTGGCCGCCACCCGGGCCGCGGCCCGGGACCGGCACCTGGGTCAGGACCGGCGGGCCGTTCGGGACCAGCGCGCCACCTGCGCGCCGCAGCCGGTCAGCTGACCGTCGGGTCCTCACCCCGGTCGAGCGCGTCCCACGCCGCCCGGTTGCCCCCTCGGCGATCGGCCGACCGTCGGGCCGGTCCGGCCCGGTGGCGCGCGCCGTCCGCTCGTAGCGGGCACCCATCGTCGGCCAACCCGCGCCGCGCAGCGCGGTGAGCAACCCGCCTCCGGCCGCCACCAGGCCGCCGAGCAGGCAGAGCGCCGGCCACTGCCGGTGCGCCTCAGCCCCCGGGTCGACGGCCAGCCCGTAACCGCCACCGGCCGCCACCGCCAGGCCGAGCAGGGCGACGAAACCACCCAGCAGCCGCCGCAGCCGCCCCCGGGTGGCCAGCACCGCACCGCCACCGGCCAACGCGACCAGCGCCAACGCGGACAGCCAGGGCAGCAGGTCCGCCCCGGAGCGGTCCTGCCGGGCCGGCGGCAACGCCCCCCGGGCGAGCACCTCCACCGACCAGGTGCGGGTCGCCGTCCAGGTGGCCAGGCCCGCCCCCGCCAGGCAGAGCAGCACGGCGTACGCCAGCTCACGCCGCCCGGAGGTGGCCGAACCGCCGGATTCCGCCGAACCGTCGGGGACAGCCGGACCGTCGGAGGCGGTGCCGCTCACCGGGCCGGTCGCAGGGTCTCGGCGGCGGCGATGGCAGCCAGCACGGCGGCGGCCTTGTTCCGGGTCTCCTGGTCCTCGGCGGCCGGATCAGAATCGGCCACCACCCCCGCCCCGGCCTGCACGTACGCCCGGCCGTCGCGGATCAGCGCGGTCCGGATCGCGATCGCCATGTCGAGGTCGCCGCCGAACCCGAAGTAGCCCACGGTGCCGCCGTAGAGCCCTCGGCGCACCGGCTCCAGCCCTTCGATGATCTCCATGGCGCGGACCTTCGGGGCCCCGGACAGGGTGCCGGCCGGGAAGGTCGCGGCCAGCGCGTCGAAGGCCGTCCGGTCCTCGCGCAGGGTGCCCACCACCGTGGAGACGATGTGCATCACGTGGCTGTACCGCTCGATGGTGGCGAACTCCGGCACCTGCACGGTGCCCGGCTGGCAGACTCGGCCCAGGTCGTTGCGGCCCAGGTCGACAAGCATCACGTGCTCGGCGCGTTCCTTCGGGTCGGCCAGCAGCTCGGTGGCGAGCCGGGCGTCGGCGACCGGGGTGGACCCGCGCGGCCGGGTGCCGGCGATCGGGTGCAACATCGCCCGCCGCTGCCCGTCGGTGTCGGCGTTGACCTTGAGGTGCGCCTCCGGGGACGAGCCGACGATGTCGAACCCGTCGAAGCGCAGCAGGTACATGTACGGGCTCGGGTTGGTCGTCCGCAGCACCCGGTAGACGTCCAGCGGGTCGGCGTCGGTGGCCCGCTCGAAGCGTTGGGCCAGCACGATCTGGAAGCACTCGCCGGCCCGGATCGCCTCCTTCGCCGCCTCGACCGCCTTCGGGTAGCCGCCGTCCGGGGTGCGGCTGACCACGTCGCCGGCCGGTGGCCGACCCACCGTCGAGATCATGGGCGGAATCGGTCGGGACAACGCGGTGGTCATCGCGTCGAGCCGCCCCACCGCGTGGTGGTAGGCGGCGGTGACCCGGTCGGCCCGGTCCGGGTCGGTAAGCGGTGGCAGCACCGCGTTGGCGACCAGGATCGCCGACCCGTCGTAGTGGTCCAGCACCACCAGGTCGGTGGCGAGCATCATGCCCAACTCCGGCACCCCGAGGTCGTCCTCGGTCAGCTCGGGCAACCGCTCGAACCGGCGGATCAGGTCGTACCCCAGGTAGCCGACCATGCCACCGGTCAGCGGCGGCAGGCCCGCCGCCGGGTCCGGGGTGCCACCGGCGAGCGCCTCGACGGTCTCCCGCAGCACGTGCACCGGGTCGCCGGAGACCGGAACGCCGGCCGGCGGGGTGCCGGTCCACTGCGCGACGCCGTCCCGTTCGACCAGGGTGGCGCTGCTGCGCACCCCGATGAACGAGTACCGCGACCAGGCCATGCCGGCCGAACCGACACCCTGCTCGGCGGACTCCAGCAGGAACGTTCCCGGCCCGCCGGCCAGCTTGCGGTAGACCCCCACCGGGGTCTCCGCGTCGGCCAGCAGCCGGCGGGTCACCGGCACCACCCGCCACCGGGCCGCCGCCGCCACGAACCCCGCGAGATCCGGGCTGAGCGCACCGTCGGTCATCGCTGGACCCCCTGACCGGTGACCGGGAGTTCGGTGAAGAAGCAGGTGTGTTCGCCGGTGTGGCAGGCAGCGCCGACCTGGTCCACGCCGACCAGCAGCGCGTCGCCGTCGCAGTCCAACGCCACCGAACGGACGTACTGGTGGTGGCCGGAGGTGGCGCCCTTGACCCAGTACTCCTGCCGGCTGCGCGACCAGTAGGTGGCCCGGCCGGTGGTGAGGGTGCGGTGCAGCGCCTCGTCGTCCATCCAGGCGACCATCAGCACCTCGCCGGTGTCGTGCTGGCGCACGACTGCGGCCACCAGGCCGTCCGGGGTGCGGCGCAGCCGGGCGGCGATGGCCGGGTCGAGACGGGACGGGCGGGCCGCGTCGGCGGGTCCGCCGTCGCTGGGGGCAGAGTCAGGTACGGGCACAGTTCCCGATTGTCCCGCACGCGGTGCGGGCACCTGCGCCCCGTCCCCGACCGCCCGGGACAACTGGGCGACGTAGCGGTCCAGCCGGCCATCGTGCAGCGCCAGGGCGAGGTCCGGGCCGGCCGTCTCGGCGATCCGATCGGCGTACGGGCGGACCAGCGGGAGCACCCCGGCCACCAGGCGGGCCGCGGCGACGCCGACCTCGGCGGCGGCAGCGGGGCGTACCCCCAGGCAGCGCAGCATGTCGTCGCGGTAGCCCGGCGGCGCGACCGGCAGGTCCAGGGCGGCGGCGAAGGCGGCCCGGCGGGACACCACCCGCACCCCGGGTTGGCCGGGCGCAGCACGCACGGGCAGAGCCGGGCCAGGTCGGCGGCGGCCAGCCGGACGCCGAGCGGGTCGTCGGCGGCCAGCGCCCCGGCCACCTTGCCGAGGGTGGCGACCAGCTCCTCCAGCCGGGGCTGGTCGGCGGGCTGGCAGAGCACGGGCAGGTCGATCCGGCGACGCCAGGTCGGGTCGGCCCAGAGCAGCCGGGTGGGGGTGGTCACCGGCAGCCCGAACGCCCAGTCGGCGGGTTCGCCCAGCCGGTCGACCCAGGTGCGGACGTCCCGCGCGGCCACCGAGACGTGCACGATCCGCCCGTCGACCTCGGTCAGGTAGGCGCGACGGGTGTCGTACGGCGTCTCGGCCGGCCGGCCCGTGCCACCCGGACCGGCGCGGTCGGCGTCGACCGGGGTCGTCTGCCGGGCCGGACCGGTCGGGCCCGGCGCGGACGGCGGACCGGCCCGGCGCGGGCCCGGCGCGGGACCGACCCGCTCGGGCGGCCCCGGCGCAGCGGCCCGGCGCGACAGGGCCGACGGCCCCGCACCGGGCGGGGACGCCGGGTCCGAGGGCGGTGACGGGTCCGACAGCGGTGACAGGTGCCACGGATCCGCCGGGACGGGCCGGCCGGTCGCGGTGACCAGGACGTCGAGGTCGACGTCACTGTAGGCGGTGGCGGCTGACCGGGCGTGGCTGCCGCGCAGCAGAATCCCGACCACCGGACGCTCGGCGGAGGCCCGTAACCGGTCGGTCCAGTCGGCCAGGAAGGCGGCCTCCGGCAACGGAGCGTGATCCACCGCGCCATCGTGCCGTACGTCCGATCAGGTCCGCAATGCCCGAAGGCGGACATCCTGTCCGGTCAGAAGGCTAGCGCCCGGTCCGAAGGCTGAAGCCCGGGTCGGGGCTAAAGACCGGTAAGAAGGCTAGCGCCCGATCCGAGGGTAGGGCCGCAGGTGCTGACGGTCGCCTGAGCACGCGGCCCGATCCGGACACCGGCCGAGGTGACCGGATCGGGCCGTTCGTGGCGAGAGAGGCGACCGGCGCAGGTCAGTGGCCGACCGTCCGCATCCCGGCTGCCGCGTACCGCTCGCCGGCCACCGCGTCGGCGGGGACCGCCTCCCGCAACCGGGCCTGTTGGGCGGCGGTGAGCCGCAGATCGGCGGCGGCGGTGTTCTCCTCCAGGTAGCGGACCCGCTTGGTGCCCGGGATCGGGAGCACGTCCGGGCCCTGGGCGAGCAGCCAGGCCAGGGCGGCCTGGGCCGGCGTGCAGCCGATCTCGTCGGCCACCGCCCGGACGGCGGCCACCAGGCGCAGGTTGGCGTCGAGGCTCTCCGCCGCGAAGCGGGGAGCCGCCGCCCGCCAGTCACCCTCGGCGAGCTGGTCCCGCCCGGTGATCGCCCCGGTGAGCAGCCCCCGCCCGACCGGTGAGTACGCCACCAGGGCCACCCCCAACTCCCGGCAGGTGTCCAGCATCTCCCCCTCGACGTCCCGGGTGAACAGGGAGTACTCCATCTGCACGGCCGAGATCGGGTGCACCGCGTGGGCCGTACGCAGGGTCGCCGGGCTGACCTCGGACAGGCCGAGCCGGCGCACCTTGCCCGCCTCGACCAGCTCGGCCATCGCCGTGACGGTCTCCTCGATCGGGGTGCCCGGGTCACGGCGGTGCAGGTAGTACAGGTCGATGGTGTCGACCCCGAGCCGCCCGAGGGAGGCGTCACAGGCCTCCCGGGCCCAGGCCGCGCTGCTGTCGACGCGGACCCCGGTGCCGTCGGGGGTGCGTCGGTTGCCGAACTTGGTGGCCAGGAAGACCTCGTCGCGGCGGGCCCGCACCACCGGGGCGAGCAGCCGCTCGTTGGCGCCGAAGCCGTACATGTCGGCGGTGTCGAGGTGGTTCACCCCCAGGTCGAGGGCGCGGTGCAGGGTGCGCGTCGACTCCGCGTCGTCCGGCCCGCCGTAGGCGAAGCTCATCCCCATGCAGCCCAGGCCGATCGCGGAGACCTCCGGACCGTCGGCCCCCAGCTGTCGACGGATCATCGCCCCTCCTCCGCGCAACGGTAGATTTCGATCTTGTAGTTGAGCACCTTGAGGTCCTCCTCCAGTTCGGCCATCCGGGTCAGTACCCGGACCCGGTGGGCTTCGAACAGCGCCCGTCGGGCGGCCCGCGTCCGGTCGCCCTGGCGGGCCAGCTCGGCGTACCGGCGCATGTCACGCACGGGCATGCCGGTGCGGCGCAGCCGGGTGAGCAGCATCAGCCAGTTCAGGTCGGCCTCGGTGTAGCGGCGGCGGCCGGCCGAGTCGCGGCCGACCGGGGCGACCAGCCCTTCCTGTTCGTACCAGCGCAGTGTGTAGGTGGTCAGGCCGACCCGGGCCGCCGCCTCGCCGACCGACAGGACTCTCTCCCGCGTGCTGATGTCCACGTGCCCCAGGTTCTCAGTTCGAGCGTGCTCGAAGTCAACCGTTGCGCGACACCGGGTAATTCATCTAGCGTTGATTTCAACACAAGATGAGTTTTGAGGAGGCGCGATGGACGACGCCATCGCCGTCCGCGACCTGGTCGTCGACCGGGGTCGACGACGGGTGCTGGACGGCATCGGCTGCACGGTGCCGCGCGGCGCGGTCACCGGGCTGCTCGGCCCGAGCGGCAGCGGCAAGACCACCCTGATGCGGGCCGTGGTCGGGGTGCAGACGATCAACTCGGGCACGGTCACCGTGCTGGGTCGACCGGCCGGCGCGGCCGAGCTACGCCGCCGGGTCGGCTACCTGACCCAGGCCCCCAGCGTCTACGTCGACCTGACGGTCCGGGAGAACGCCCGCTACTTCGCCGCCCTCCAGGGGCGTACCGCCGCCGACGCCGACGCGGCGGTCACCGACGTCGGCCTGGCCGCCGCCGCCGGCCAACTGGTCGGCACCCTCTCCGGCGGGCAACGCAGCCGGGCCTCACTGGCCTGCGCGCTGGTCGGCGAACCGGAACTGGTCGTCCTCGACGAGCCCACCGTCGGGCAGGACCCGGTGCTACGGGCCGACCTGTGGGCCCGGTTCCACGCCCTGGCCGCCGCCGGGACCACCCTGCTGGTGTCCAGCCACGTGATGGACGAGGCGGCCCGCTGCGACCGGCTGCTGCTGATCCGCCACGGCCGGCTGATCGCCGACGACACCCCCGACGCGGTCCGCGCCGCGACCGGGGTGGACGACCTGGAAGAGGCGTTCCTGCGCCTCATCCGGGCCGGCGAGGCCGGCCCGGCGGACATCGGGGAGGCGGCGTGAACCCGACGATCCTGGCCGCCACCACCGGGCGCATCCTGCGTCAACTGCGACACGACCGGCGTACGGTGGCGCTGCTGGTGGTGGTGCCGACGGTGCTGCTCACCCTGGTCTACTACATGTACGCCGACCAGCCCGCCCCACCCGGGCGACCGTCCCCCTTCGACCGGGTGGCCCTGGTGATGCTGGGCTTCTTCCCGTTCATCATCATGTTCCTGGTGACCAGCATCGCGATGCTCCGGGAACGCACCAGCGGGACGCTGGAACGGCTGCTCACCACCCCGCTGGGCAAGCTCGACCTGCTCTTCGGCTACGGCATCGCGTTCGGGCTGGCCGGGGTGGTCCAGTCGACCGTCGCCGCCGCCGCGGCGTACCGGCTGCTCGGGCTGACCACCGCCGGGTCCGCCGCGCTGGTCGTGCTGATCGCCGCGGTCAACGCGGTGCTGGCCGTCGCGCTGGGGCTGCTGTGCAGCGCCTTCGCCCGCACCGAGTTCCAGGCGGTGCAGTTCATGCCGGTCGTGGTCGCCCCGCAACTGCTCCTGTGCGGGCTGTTCGTGCCGCGCGACCAGATGGCCGGCTGGCTCCAGGCCGTCAGCGACGCGCTGCCCCTGTCGTACGCGGTGGAGGCGCTCCAGGAGGTCGGCGCGCACCCCACACCGACCGGCCTGATGTGGCGCGACGTGTCGATCGTGGCCGGCGCGGCGGTGGTGGCCCTGGTGCTGGCGGCGGCGACCCTGCGCCGGCGCAGCGGGTGAGCCCGGTGACCCGACGCACCGGCCGCCGCCCCGGCAACCAGGACACCCGGGAGGCGATCCTCGCCGCCGCCCGGTCGGCGTTCGCCGAACGCGGTTTCGACGCGACCTCGATCCGGCAGGTCGCCACCGCCGCCGGGGTCGATCCGGCCCTGGTCCACCACTACTTCGGCAGCAAGGAGGAGCTGTTCCGGGCCACCGTCGACATCCCGGTCGACCCGGCCGCGCTGCTGCCCGCCGTGCTGGCCGGCGACCCGGACGGGATCGGGGAACGGCTGGTCCGCACGTTCCTCGGGGTGTGGGACTCGCCGGCCGGCGGGGCGGCGGTGGCGCTGCTCCGCTCGGCGAGCAACAACGAGTGGACGGCCCGGCTGATGCGCGAGTTCCTGACCCCCCAGGTGCTGCGCCGGGTGCTCGACCAGCTCGACCTCGACCCGGCGGAACGGCCGCTGCGCGGCGCCCTGGTCGCCACCCAGATGATCGGCCTGGCCATGATGCGCTACGTCATCCGCCTCGAACCGGTCGCCTCCGCCACCCCCGACACCCTGGCCACAACCCTCGGCCCCACCATCCACCGCTACCTCACCGCCCCCCTCCCCTAACCCCGCCCCGGCGACGCCCTGCCCCGGCGACGCCCCGCCCCGGTGATGCCCTGCCCCGGTGATGCCCCGTCCCGGTGATCAAGAGGTTTACGTCACGAAAGCCGCCCGGCATGACGCAAACCTCTTGATCACCGGGGCAGGGGGCGGGGGTGGGAGCGGGGGTGGGGGTCAGGGGTGGGGGTGGGCGGGGGTGGGGAGGTGGAGCAGGGGGTGCAGGAGGTGGGGCAGGTCCGCCGGGTCGGTGGCCGGGTGGGGGAACGGCAGGCGGGTGCGGCGGCGGTCGCCGGGTCGGCCGTACGCCACGACCAGGCCGTAGCGGTCCAGGCGTACCACCCGGGGCTCGTCGCCGGTCAGCCGGAGCCGACCGCGCAGGTACGCGACCGTCTCCGGCCCGTGGCGGTTGGCGAGATCGGCCAGCAGCGCGGCCTCGTCGGCGTGCAGCGGGTCCGGCTCGGCGGCGGCGTACTCGCCGGGATCGACCCGGTGCACCACACCGGCGGTCTCCAGCCGGGCCTCGACCACCTCGAAGCGGTGCAGCCGGAAGCGGCTCCCGACGTCGAGCAGGTCGCCGGTCGGGTCCACGGCGGCGAAGTCGACGGCGGCGCGACGGGCCGACTCTCCGTCCAGTGGCACCGCCCAGCCGGAGACCCAGGCCCGGCCGGCCGAGGGCGCTCCGGCGGCCGGAGGCAGATCGAGCACGTCGAGCACCACGGCGACGTCCCGGGCGACCCCCGGGTCGAGCTCGGCGGCCAGGTCGCTGAAGACCGGGACGAGCAGCAGCACCCGCCCCTCCACGTCGGTGGCGTGCCGGACGTGGAACGGCCCGGGTCGGTGGGCGAGATGCACCAGGCCGGGCAGCCGACCGGCCACCAGGGTACGGATCAGCTCAGCAGGGGTCGGGGCCACCGGGCACCTCCGATAAAGGTTAGCCTTACCTAACCCGCAGCGTAGAGCACCCGGGCGACCACGTCCACCGACCGCCGATTCCGCAGGGACACGCTGCTCGGCGGCACGGACCCGGCGGCCGGTCGCCCGTCACCGGCACCGCGCCGGACGTCAGCGGGCCTGCGCCAACCAGCCAGCCGAAGCGTCCACAGCAGGTGGCAGGGCGGTGTCCGGTGCCGGCCGGTCAGCGGGTCTGTTCCAACCAGGAGGCGTAGAGCAGGCCGTAGACCGAGTCGGGGTCACGGAGGAGTTCCTCGTGCGGGCCGCGCTGCACGATCCGACCCCGGTCCACCACCACCACCTCGTCGGCGGCCTGCGCGGTGGAGAGGCGATGCGCGATGGCCAGCGTGGTACGACCCCGGGTCACCGCGTCCAGGGTGCGTTGCAGGCGTACCTCGGTGGCCGGGTCGACGGCGCTCGTCGCCTCGTCCAGCACCAGCAGATCCGGATCCGCCACGTACGCCCGGGCCAGCGCCACCAGCTGCCGCTCCCCGACGCTCAACGCCTCCCCCCGCTCCCCCACCGCAGTGGCCAGACCCGCCGGCAGACCGTCCAACCAGTCGGCCAGCCCCAGCTCGGTGAACGCGGCGGTGAGCTGCGCGTCGGTCAGCTCGGGGCGGGCGAAGCGGACGTTCTCCCCGACCGTGGCGTCGAACAGGAACCCGTCCTGCGGCACCATCACCACCCGGGACCGCAACGAGTCGAACCGCACCTCGTCCAGCGGCACCCCGGACAGCAGCACCCGCCCCTGCGTCGGGTCCATCAGCCGGGTGAGCAGCTTGGCGAAGGTGGTCTTGCCGCTGCCGGTCTCGCCGACCACCGCCACCCGGCTCTTCGCCGCGATGTCCAGGGTGACGCCGTGCAGCACCGGCGGCCCACCCGGATAGGCGAACGTCACCCCGGCGAAGCGGATGTCCAACGGCCCGGCCGGCAGCTCCCGACCCTGCTCGCCCGGGTCGGCCACGTCCGGCGCGATGTCGAGCACGTCGAGCACCCGCCGCCAGCCGGCAATGGCGTTCTGCGCCTCGTTGAGCACCTCGGTGGCGATCTGCACCGGCTGGATGAAGAGGGTGACCAGGAAGAGGAAGGCGGTGAGCTGGCCGACGGACAGCGTCCGGTCCACCCCGAGCGACACCCCGACCACCACCACCCCGGCCAGTGCCACCCCGGCCGCCAACTCCCCCACCGAGCTGCCCATGATGCTGATCCGGATCGCCCGCTGCTGGGCCACCCGCTGCCCGTCGATCGCCTCGTCCAGCCGGCGGGCCGTCCGCCCGGACACCCCGTACGCCCGGATCACCGGCGCACCCACCACGCTCTCGGCGATCGTGCCGAGCAGGGTGCCCATCCGCTGCCGGACCACCCCGTACGCCCCGGCCAACCGGCGCTGCAGCAGCCGGATCATCAGCACCGCCGGGGTGAACGCGACGAGCACCACCAGCGTCAACTGCCAGGAGTACGCCAGCATCACCGCCGTGGTGACCACGAGCTGGCCCAGGTTGACCAGGAGGATGACCCCGCCCCACTGGAGGAAATGGGTGATCTGGTCGACGTCGCTGGTCACCCGGGAGACCAGCGAACCGCGCCGCTCGGACTGCTGGTGCAGCATCGACAGGTCGTGCACGTGCCGGAACGCCCTGGTCCGGACGTTGGCCAGTGCGGTCTCGCTGACCGTGAACAGCCGCCGCATCATCAGGTACCCACAGGCGGTGGTGACCACCAGCACCGCCGTGGTGGCGGTGACCACCGTGACGATCACCCCGAGGTCCGGACCACCGGGTACGGCGATCCCCTGGTCGATGCCGCGTTGCACGGCGACCGGGACCGCCACCCGGCCGACCATGTAGACCAGCGCCAGGGCGATCGTGCCGGCCAGTCCGGTACGTAGCTCGGGCGAGAGCGCCAGCCCCCGGCGCAACGTCTGCCAGGTCCCCTCGACCCGTTCGTCCCCGCCACCCACATTCGCGCTCACCGGCGTCGACCCTTCGTTCGCAACTGCGGGGCTCCGCTGCGCTGCACTCCTCGCGCTCACCGGTCCACCTCGATTTCCAGGCCCGACGGCAGCGGGGCGACCTCGTCGTACGTCCGGTTCTGTTCGCGTTCCAGCTCGGCCTGCTCGTAGGCGGTGACCAGGTCGACGTAGCCGGGCACGCTGGCCAGCAGCTCGGTGTGGGTGCCCCGGGCCAGCACCCGGCCCTGCTCCAGGTAGATCACCTCGTCGGCGAGCGCGATGGTCGCCCGCCGGTAGGCCACCACCAGGATCGACGCGGCTGCCGGCTGGCCGGGTGCCGGGGCGCGCAGCCCGGCCAGGATGGCCGCCTCGACCCGCGGGTCGACCGCACTGGTGGCGTCGTCGAGCACCAGCAGCCGGGGCCGGCCGGCCAGCGCGCGGGCCAGGGTGAGACGTTGTCGTTGGCCGCCGGAGAGCGAGGTGCCCCGCTCCCCGACCATGGTGTCCAGCCCGTCGGGGAGGGCGGCGACGAAACCGTCGGCCTCGGCCAGCCGCAGCGCCGCCCAGACGTCCTCGTCGTCGATGCCCGGCCGGTCCAGGCTGATGTTGGCCCGGACGGTGTCGTCGAAGACGAACGGCACCTGGGCGACCAGGGCGACGGTCGAGGCGAGTGACGCGGCGGTGAGCCGGCGCACGTCCACCCCGTCGAGGGTGACCGTGCCGGCATCCGGGTCGACCAGTCGGACCGCCAGCGAGGCGATGGTGGACTTGCCGGCGCCGGTCGGCCCGACCAGCGCCACCGTCCGCCCGGCGGGCACGGTGAAGGCGACCTCGCCGAGCACAGACGTCCCGGGCAGGTGCGCCTCGGCGGGCTCGTAGCCGAAGTGGACGCCGTCGAAGGCGAGGGTGGCGGGCGTGGCGTCGTCGGCGAGGGTGACGTCCCCGTAGGGCATCTCGCCGGTGGCGTCGAGTACCCGGCTGACCCGGTCCCACCCGGCCACGCTGCGGGGCAGCTCGGCCAGCACCCAGCCGATGGCCCGCACCGGGAAGGCCAGCACGGTGAAGAGGAAGGCGACGCTGACCAGTTCGGTGACGGTGATCGCACCCTGCCGCAGCCGGATCGTGCCGACCACGAGCACGGCCAGGGTGCCGAGGCTGGGCAGCGTCTCCAGCAGCGGATCGAAGACCCCCCGCAGCCGGCCGACGGAGATCAGCGAGTCGCGTAGCTCGTGGGCCCGGCCGGCGAACCGGGCGGTCTCCTGGGCCTCCCGGCCCATGGTCTTGACCACCAGCGCGCCGTCGAAGCTCTCGTGGGCGATCCCGCTGACCTCGGCCCGCAGCCGTTGCGCCCGGGCCTGGCGGGGGGCCATCCGGCGGGAGTAGACCACGTTGAGCGCGAACAGGGCGGGGAACACGGCCAGCCCGACCAGGGCGAGCGCCCAGTCGGTGACGAAGAGTGAGCCGACCGCGCCGACCAGCATCACCAGCGTGCCCACCGCGAACGGCAGCGGCGCGATCGGATACCAGGCGGCCTCGACGTCGGAGTTGGCGTTGGACAGCAACGTGCCGGTGGAGTTGCGGTGGTGCCAGGACAGCGGCAGCTCCAGGTAACGGCGCGTCACCCGGCGGCGGTAGGCGGCCTGGAGGCGGAACTGCATGTAACCGGCGCCGAGCCGACGGCCGAAGATGCCCACCACCCGCAGCACGCTGATCCCGAACAACGCCACGGCGGCCAGGGCCAGCGTGCTCGTGCCGACCTCGCCGGACTCGATCGCCGGCACCACCACGTCGCCGACGACCGCGCCGACCACGTACGCGCTGACGATCACCAGCCCGCCGAAGAGCACGCTACCGGCGACCGCCACCGCGAAGATCCGCGGTTGTTCCCGGATCGCCCGGCCGAGGACCCACAACCCCCGGTGGATCACGTCCCGACTCGTCCCGCTCGCCACGCTCTCCCCCGCCGTAAGCCGCAATTATCTCCCTTATCCTTACCGCTCGCCGCCACCTACGCCGCCCGGCGCGGTATGTCCACCATCACGTCGAAGACCGCGCCACCACACCGCGCCCGGGCCGCCGGCCCGCCGGACGGCGCTGCCGGACCGCGCGGGGCAGGTGGGAAGGGTCGCTCGCCGCGCCGACTGCGGCCGACCGTCCTACGATCGCTGCATGCCGCGGTACGCCCGAGCGGAGCGCGAGGCGCTCGCCGACCTGATGCTGGAAGTGGGCCCGGACGCCCCGACGATCAACGAGGGGTGGACCGCCCGGGACCTCGCCGCCCACCTGGTGGTGCGGGAGCGCCGCCCCGACGCCGCCGGTGGCATCCTGCTGCCACCCCTGCACGGGTACGCCGAGCGGGTGCGGCTGCGCACGGCCGCCCGGCCCTGGCCGGAGCTGGTCGACCAGGTGCGCCGGCCGCCGGTGTGGAGCCCGGTCAGCAACCCGCTCACCGACGAGTTGGCCAACACGATGGAGTTCTTCATCCACCACGAGGACGTCCGGCGGGCCCGGTCGGGGTGGCACCCCCGGGACCTCCCGGCGGGGCTGGCCGCCCGGTTGTGGAAGCCGGTCGCCCTGCTCGCCCGGACCCGGGCCCGCCGGTTCCCGGCCAGTCTGCTGGTGCAGGCGCCGGGGCACGGCGAGGTGGCCACCGGCCGGGGTGGTGACCGGGTACGCCTGGTCGGCTCCCCCGGTGAGCTGGTGCTGTTCCTCTCCGGCCGGCAACGGGTGGCCCGGGTCCAGCTCGACGGCCCGCCCGCGTTGACCGAACGGCTGCGTACCGCCCAGCTGGGGATGTAGGCGCCCCGGCCCGCACCCGCGTGCCGTCCGGGCACCGGACCGCACGGCCGGCGAGCACCCGCGCGCCGGCAGGTCACCCGTTGTGCCGTTCCCGTCACCTTCTGCCGTGGCGGTCGACTCGACCGCCCCGACCGCCACCGGCAATGATCTGTGTCGATTCCCCAGGCGTACTCTCCGGCAACGCCACCGGTGGGGTGGCCGACTGGGGAAACCATGCGAAGCTTCGACGTCTCGGCGCTGCTCGAACCACCCTTCGTCAGCCGACGGCACGCCGCCACCGACGCGGTGGCGGCGGCGAGCCTGGAGTGGGCCCACCGGCAGGGCCTGGTCGGGGCGGGTCGTTCGGCGGGCCGGCTGCACCGGGCCGGGGCCGCCGAGCTGGCCGGCCGCGCCTGCCCGCAGGCGTCGGTGGCGCACCTGCGGCTGCTCACCGACCTGTTCTCCTGGCTGTTCGTGGTGGACGACGTCTGCGACGACGACGGGCTGGGCAGCACGCCGGCCACCCTCGCGCCGACCGTCGCCGCGCTGCTGGACGTCCTCGACCGGCACGGGGCCCCGACCGGCCGGGGCGCTCGGTGCCGCCCTGGCCGACCTGTGCCGCCGGGTCGGCCACCAGCGCCGCCCCGCGCTGCTGCTGCGGCTGGTCAGCCAGTTGCGGGCGTACCTGCTCGCGCTGCTGTGGGAGGCGGCGAACCGGGAGCACCGGCGGGTGCCGGGGGTGGCGGAGTACCGCCAGATGCGCCGGCACACCGGTGGGGTACGCCCCAGCCTGGCCCTCACCGATCTGGCGTACGGTCGACTGCCCGGCGCCCGGAGGCGGGTCGACCCCGCGGTGGTCGCGCTGGACGACCTCGCCGTCGACCTGGTCTGCTGGTGCAACGACCTGTTCTCCTACCGCAAGGAGCAGGGTCCGGTGGCCGACCCGCACAACCTGGTGACCGTCCTCGCCGCGCAGACCGGACGGGGTGAGGCGGCCGCCTTCCGCCTGGCTGCCGGGTGGTTCAACGACGGGCTGGCCGACTACCTGGTCCGCGAGGCGGCGCTGGTCGCGCACGGCGGGCCCGCGTTGACGCCCTACCTGGCGGCCCGCCGCTCGTGGCTGCGCGCCACCTACGACTGGTCGGCACGGGCGGACCGGTACGCCTGACCCGGCCGCCGCACCCGCGGGGCTCGGGGAGCGGTCACCGGCCACCTCTGCGGGGATTCAGCCGCCTCACAGGTACGGGGGCTAGCCGATGCCCCGGCGCAGGCAATACCCTTCGGTAACCGCAGCGCGACGTGACCCCCGTCACGTCACCCACCCCTGAAGGCGGCTTCCACGATGGCTCTCGATATCCCGTACCGCTCCATTCCCGACATGTTCCGTAAGCGGGTGGCCGCGACCCCCGACCAGCACGCCTTCGCCCATCCGGCACCCGACGACTCCGGCCCGGTCTGGTTGACCTGGGCCCAGGTAGGCCGGCGGGCCGACGCGGTCGCTGCGGGCCTGCACGGGCTCGGGGTCGGGCTGGAGGATCCGGTGGCGATCCTGGCGAACACCCGACTGGAGTGGATCATCGCCGATTTCGGCATCATGTGCGCGGGCGGGGCGACCACCACCGTCTACCCCACCACCGAGCCGCAGGACGCGGCGTACATCATCGCCGACTCCGGTTCCCGGGTGCTGTTCGCGGAGAACCCGGCCCAGGCGGCGAAGGTCGCGGGCACGCAACTGCCCGCGCTGACCCACGTGGTGCTCTTCGACGGCACCCCCGACCCGGCCGCCGCCGTGCCCCAGTTGACCCTGGCCGAGCTGGAGGAGCAGGGCGCGCAGGCGCTCGCCGCCGACCCGGGCCTGGTCGACCGGCTGATCGCCCCGGTCGGCCCCGATCACCTGGCGACGCTGATCTACACCTCGGGCACCACCGGCCGGCCCAAGGGCGTCGAGCTGCTGCACGGCGGCTGGTGCTGGGAGGGGGTGGTGCAGGCCGAGACGGGTCTGCTGCGCGACGACGACGTGCAGTACCTCTGGCTGCCGCTGTCGCACTCGTTCGGCAAGACGCTGCTCTGCGGCTCGACACACGTCGGACTGCCGACCTACGTCGACGGGCGGGTGGACAAGCTGGTCGAGTTGCTGTCGGTGATCCGGCCGACGCTGATGTGCGGGGCGCCCCGGGTCTACGAGAAGGTCTACAACAAGGCGGTCACCACCGCGCAGGACGCCGGCGGCGCGAAGGCGAAGATCTTCGCCTGGGCCGTCGCGGTCGGCAAGGAGAAGATCGCCCTGGAGCAGGCCGGCCGGCCGGTGCCGGGTGGCCTGAAGCTCAGGTACGCGGTGGCCGAGAAGCTGGTGTTCAGTAAGCTCCAGGCCCGGCTCGGCGGCCGGATCCGGGTGCTCGTCTCCGGGGCGGCCCCGCTGAGCGCGGAGATCGCCACCTTCTTCGCCGCGGCGAACCTGCCCATCTCCGAGGGGTACGGCCTGACCGAGACCAGCGCCGGCAACTTCGTCAACCCGCCCGACGGGTTGCGGATCGGCACGGTCGGCCGGGCGATGGGCGACCTGGAGTGCCGGATCGACACCGACGGGGAGATCCTGGTCCGGGGCCGGCCGGTGATGCGCGGCTACCACAACCTGCCCGAGGAGACGGCCGCCGCGTTCACCGAGGACGGCTTCTTCCGTACCGGGGACATCGGCAGCCTCGACGACGACGGTTACCTGCGCATCACCGACCGCAAGAAGGACCTGGTCAAGACCTCCGGCGGCAAGTACGTCGCGCCGTCGCACATCGAGGGGATGTTCAAGGCGATCTGCCCCTACACCTCGCAGGCGATCGTGATCGGTCAGGCCCGCAACTACTGCACCATGCTGGTCAGCCTGGACCCGGATGCGATCCGGGGTTGGGCGGCGGGCGGCCCGCTCGACGGGCGCGACTACGCCGAGATCGTCGCCTCGCCCGAGGCCCGGGCCATGGTCGAGGAGCACGTCGCCCAGCTCAACACCAAGCTCAACCGCTGGGAGACGATCAAGAAGGTGACCGTCCTGCCCCGCGACCTGACCATCGAGGACGGCGAGATGACCCCGTCGTTGAAGATCAAACGACGCGGGGTGGAGAGCAACTTCGCCGCCGAGATCGACCGGATGTACGCGGGCAGCCTGGCCGAGATCTGAGCGGTCCGGGCCGGTCGACGTCCGTGTCCCCCCGTCCCGGGACACGGCCGTCGACCGGTCACAGGTGCTCGCGACGCCACCGGCTCTGCTCGGCCTCGGCGGCTTCCTGTTCCGCCAGGGCCAGCTGGCGTACCCGGTGCCGACGCCGGCCCTGCCCCCGGGTCTCCACCACCACCAGGGCGACGCAGACCAGCGCCAGCAGGGCCAACGCGCCCACCTCGGACACCCGGGCCCCCACCGGGGCGAGCGCGGCCAGCGCCAGTACCGCCAGCACCGGCGGCCAGCGCAGCACCCGCAGCGCCCGCAGCCCGCAGGCGACGAGGCTGAGCAGGTAGAGACTCACCCCGCCGTAGAGCACCAGCACCCAGTAACCACCCAGCGGCACCCCCCAGTCCGGGTTGTCCGGGTCGGCCACCTCGGTCAGCAGGTCCTTGAGCCCGAGGGCGAAGAAGATGACCCCGGCGACGATCGGCAGGTGCAGGTAGGTGTAGGCGTCCCGGGCCAACCGGGCCCGGTGTGCCGGGTCCCGGCTGCGGTGCAGGGCCTGTTCCAGGGCGAGCGCCAGGGTGTCGAAGTAGGCCCACCAGAGCACCGACGCCACGGCGATGCCGAGCACCGCGGCGATCACCACCGGCCAGGTCAGCGGCAGGCCGGTGACGAACTTCGGGCCGACCCCCAGCGCGATGATCGACTCGCCGAGCGCGATCAGCACCATCAGGGCGTGCCGTTCCGCCCAGTGCCCGGCGGAGACCACCACCCAGTACGTCCCGCCCAGCCGCACCCCGGCCGCGTACTCCAGCAGCAGCGCGGCCGTCCACAGGGTGAGTTGCAGGGCGGTGGCGGCCCCGTCCCCGGAGATCCGGTTCGGCAGCAGCGCGGAGGCGACCAGCAGGGCGGCGGCGACCACCGGCAGCACCGCGAGCCGCCGCCACTGCCGCCACCGGGCCGCCTCGCCCCGGGCGAGCAGCCCGAAGACGGCCAACTGGCAGGCCCGGACCAAGAGGTAGCAGCCGACGAAGACCAACGGGCCGTTCAGCCCACCGGGCCGGTCGTTGAACGCCCCCGGCATGCTCAACGCCAGCAGGAAGGTGGCGGCGATGGTGACGAAGCCGACCACCGGCAACAGCCCCTGGTCGGCGCGGACCACGTTGCCGACGCCCGCGAACCCGGTCCAGCACCACCAGAGCAGCCCCAGCACCAGCAGGCAGCGCAGCAGGTTGGTGCCGGTGGGCTGCTGGGAGGTCAGCGCGGTGACGTTGAAGAAGGCGAAGACGAAGACCAGGTCGTAGAAGAGTTCCAGCCGGGTGGTCCGGGAGCCGGGCGCACCGAGCCGGACCCCGCGCGACCACTGCGGGCTGCCCACCCCGGCAGTCTCCCAGCCGACGCCCGCCGATCAGGCCGGTTCGTCCCGACCGGGACCGCCGGCAGTCCCCGGGGCGGGCCGTCAGGCGATCACTGCCGGTTCCCGCCAGCGCGCCCGGCCGGCACCCCGGTCGAGGTCGTAGCGGATCGCGGCCAGCCGCCCGACCGCCTCCACCAGGTCGGCGGCGGGCAGGGTGAAGGGCAGTCGCAGGAAGCGCTCCAGGGTGCCGTCGAGGCCGAACCGGGGACCGGGGGCCAGCCGTACGCCGACCTCCTCGGCTGCCCGGGCCAGGGCGCTGGAGATCGGGCCGTCCAGCTCCACCCAGAGCGTGACGCCCCCACGGGGCACCCCGACCCGCCAGTCCGGCAGCCGCTCGGCGAGCACGTCGAGCAGGGCGTCCCGCTGGGTGACGAGCTGCGCACGGCGGGCCGCGACGATCGCCGGTGCCTGGGCGAGCAGGTGCACCGCCACCAACTGGTCGAGCACCGGGCTGGCCATGTCCACCCCGACCCGGGCGGCGGCCAGCCGCTGCACCTGCGGCGCGGAGGCGCGTACCCAGCCGATCCGCAGACCGCCCCAGTAGGGCTTGCTCATCCCCCCGATGGAGATCACCCGGGAGTGCCGGTCGAAGACGGCGACCGGCGGGGGCAGCGGTGTGCCGTCCAACGGCAGGTCCACGAAGGACTCGTCGACGACCAGGTCGGTGCCGGCGGCGTGGGCGGTGGCGACCAGCCGCTCCCGCAGCTCGGCGGGCATCAGGTGGCCGGTGGGGTTCTGGAACTCGGGAATCAGGTAGGCCAGTTTGGGCCGGGTCTGCCGGACGCTGCCCAGCAGCAGGTCGGCGTCCCAGCCGGCGTCGACGGCGAGGCCGTGGGTGCTGATCCGGGCCCGCCGGGCCGCCAACGCGGCGAGCGCGTTCGGGTAGGTGGGCGATTCGACCAGCACGTTCCCGCCGGGCGCGAGGGCCAGCCGCAGCACCAGGTCCAGCGCGTGCTGGGTGCCGCTGGTCACCATGATCTGCTCGGCGCTGGTCGGCAACCCCCGCTCGGTGTACGCCCGGGCGACCGCCTCGCGCAGCTCGATGATGCCGGTCGGGTGGTAGCCCGCGCCGGACAGGTAACGCGGCAGGTCCTCCACGGCGGCTCGGGCGGCCGGCACCAGCTCGGGTGGGGCGGCCAACGCGGCCACCCCGAGATCGATCATGTCGCGGTCGTCCAGCGGGGTCCACAGGCCGGTGCTGGCGACCCGGTGGGTGCCGGGCAGCATGGTCCAGCTCCCCGCGCCGCGCCGGCTGGCCAGGTGGCCGCTCTCCCGCAACTGCCGGTACGCGGCGGTGACCGTGGTACGGCTGATCCGCAGCGCCTCGGCCAGCTCCCGCTCGGCCGGCAGGCGTACCCCCAGGGGGAGCCGGCCGTCGGCGAGCAGGCCCCGGACGGCGGCGGCGAGCGCGGCGTAGTCGGGGCTGCGGCGACGGCCCGGCAGCGCGTGCCACTGTCCGAGCAACCGGGCCAATTGGACCCCTCGCACCTGACTGGTCACGGCCACCCCTTCGGAATTGGCTCTTCTGTGGGTGATATTGGACTCTAGAGTGGCATGCATGGCTCTGATTGGCAATCTCCGGCACCGCCCCGCCCGGCGGCTCACCCAGCTCTATGCCGGGCTGGTCCTCTACGGGGTCAGCATGGCCATGATGATCCGCTCCGGGCTCGGGCTGGACCCGTGGGACGTCTTCCACCAGGGGCTGGCCCGGCAGACCGGCCTGTCGTTCGGCACCGTGACCATCGCCGTCGGCGCGGTGGTGCTGCTGCTCTGGATCCCGCTGCGGCAACGGCCGGGCCTCGGCACGATCAGCAACGTACTGGTGATCGGACTGGTGGTGGACGCCACGGTGGCCCTGCTGCCGGCCGGGTGGCCGCTGCCCGCCCGGATCGGCCTGCTGCTCGGCGGCATCGTCGCCAACGGCGCCGCCACCGGCCTCTACCTCGGCGCGCGGCTCGGCCCCGGCCCCCGCGACGGCCTGATGACCGGGTACGTCGCCCGCCGGCCGGGCCGCTCGGTCCGGCTGGTCCGCACCGTCATCGAGATCACCGTGCTGGCCCTGGGCTGGCTGCTCGGCGGCACGGTCGGCGTCGGCACCGTCGCGTACGCGCTGGGCATCGGCCCGTTGGCCCAGTTCTTCATCCCCCGCTTCGCCGTCCCCGCCGAACCGGTCCACCCGGAACCGGTCCACCCGGAACCGGACCCCGGACCACAGCTCCCCGGACCGCAGGTCCCCGGACCGCAGCTCTCCGGGCCGCCGCCTGCGGAGCCCGGCCGACGGGACCATCCGGAACCGACCCTCGGGCCACCCGTCGCCGGGCCACCCGTGTCGGCTTCCCCGCCGCCCCCGAGCCCAGCCACCGGGTCACCGGTGTCCGCCGTTCCGGCGTCCCCGGGGGCACCGGTTTTCCGGCCCCGGACAACGGTTACCGGCGAAACCGCCTGCCGAGGGTCCGGGGGTGACCACGCTGAGCTGCGCTGACAGAACAGGGGGGAAGTAGGTGTTTCCTCAACGGACACCTACAGGCATCATTCGTGCATGGGGGAGAATGCGTGGCGCTGGACGGACGCCTGGATCTTCGTGTCACTGGTGATCGCCAGCGGCGCCGGACGGCACCGCCGCGCGGCGGATTCGCGCCGCCCGGAAGGGGTCCGGCTCACTGACGTGCTGTCCACCGCCGACCACCTCAACCAGGCGATACCCGAACGGCACGACGTGGAGACAGCGGTCCAGCGGCTGGTCGGCGCGGGGCTGGTCACCGTCTCCGACGGCTGGTTCCGGATCACCCCCGACGGCGAGCAGCTCTGGCGTACCCGGCCCCGGGCCGGAGTGGGCGGCACGGTCGACAGCATGCAGGGGGTGCTCACCCGGCGACACGCCCCGGGCAGCGCGCAGTGGCACCTGCCCGAGGAGGACCACGCCGCCGCCGTGCAGGAGTACGTGGTCCGGTCGATCCCGGCCCCGCGCCGCTCCCCGGAGGGCCAGACCGGCCGCTGAGCCACCCGACCCGCAGAAGCAGTGCGCCGACCGGATGCACGGGGCGACCCGGCGGCGGTGCGCTCAGCCGACACAGTGCCCGGCGCTGCGTTCAGCGGACGGGGTGCCCGGCGGTGCGCAGGGCGTCCTTGACCTCGCCGACGGTCAGCTCGCCGAAGTGGAAGACGCTGGCGGCGAGCACCGCGTCGGCCCCCGCGCCGATCGCGGGCGGGAAGTGCGCCACCCGGCCGGCGCCGCCGCTGGCGATCACCGGCACGTCGACCACAGCGCGGACCGCCTCGATCAGGGTGAGGTCGAAGCCGGCCTTGGTGCCGTCGGCATCCATCGAGTTGAGCAGGATCTCCCCCGCGCCCAGCTCGGCCCCGCGCGCCGCCCACTCGACCGCGTCGAGCCCGGTGCCGCGGCGGCCACCGTGGGTGGTCACCTCGAAACCGCTGGGGGTGGTGCCGGCTGGTGGCCGCCGGACGTCCAACGAGAGCACCAGCACCTGCCGGCCGAAGCGGTCGGCGATCTCGGCGATCAGCTCGGGTCGGGCGATGGCGGCGGTGTTCACCCCGACCTTGTCGGCCCCGGCGCGCAGCAGGGTGTCCACGTCGGCGACCTGCCGGACCCCACCGCCGACGGTGAGCGGGATGAAGACCGACTCGGCGGTCCGGCGCACCACGTCGAGCATGGTGCCCCGGTCGCTCGAGGACGCGGTGACGTCCAGGAAGGTCAACTCGTCCGCACCGGCCCGGTCGTACGCCGCCGCCAGCTCCACCGGGTCACCGGCGTCGCGCAGGTCGAGGAAGTTGACCCCCTTGACCACCCGACCGGCGTCCACGTCCAGACACGGAATCACCCGTACCGCCACCGTCATGCGCCGAGCCTATCCAACGCCCCCGCCCCACCCCCTGCCCCGCCCACCCAACCCCACCTCCCCACCAACCCCGCCACCTCCCCGGTGATCAAGAGGTTTACGTCAGTTCGATCTCCAAAGGTGACGCAAACCTCTTGATCACCGATACCGGGGCGGGGGGCGGGGAGGGGGAAGGGGAGGAGAGGAGGGGGAGGGAGGGTTAGAGGCGGACGAGCATTTTGCCGAGGTTTTCGCCGCGGAGGAGGCCGAGGAACGCTTCGGGGGCGTTGTCGAGGCCGTCGACGATCGTCTCGTCGTAGGAGAGGCGGCCCTCGCGCAGCCAGCCGGCGACCTCGGTGACGAACTGCTCGCGCAGGTCGCCGTGGTCGCCGACCAGGAAGCCGCGCAGGGTGAGCCGCTTGCCGATGACCAGCGCCAGGTTGCGGGGCGCGGCCGGTGGCTCGGCCGAGTTGTACTGCGCGATCATGCCGCAGATCGCGGCCCGACCGTGCAGGTTCATCGCCCCGATGGCGGCCTCCAGGTGCTCGCCGCCGACGTTGTCGAAGTAGACGTCGACCCCGTCCGGAGCGGCGGCCTTCAGCGCGTCGCGGACCGGACCGTCGTGGTAGTCGAAGGCGGCGTCGAAGCCGAGCTCCGTCAACCGGGCCACCTTGGCCGGCGAGCCGGCGCTGCCGACCACCCGGCCGGCGCCCCGCAGCTTGGCAATCTGGCCGACCATGCTGCCCACCGCGCCGGCCGCGCCGGAGACGAACACGGTCTCCCCGGGCCGCATCGCCGCCACGTCGAGCAGCCCGGCGTACGCGGTCAGCCCGGTCATCCCGAGCACGCTCAGGTAGGCGCTGACCGGGCCGACGTCCGGATCGACACGGCGGGCGGACCGGCCGTCGAGCACGGCGTACTCCCGCCAGCCCAGCCCGTGCAGCACGGTGTCGCCGACGCTGATCCCGTCGGCCCCGCCGGCCACCACCTCGCCGACCGCCCCACCGTCGAGGGGCGCGTCCAGGGCGTACGGCGGCACGTAGGACTTGACGTCGTTCATCCGGCCACGCATGTACGGGTCGACCGACATGAACTGGTTGCGGACCACGATCTGCCCCGGGCCCGGGGTGGGCACCTCGGTCTCGACGAGGCGGAAGTTGTCGGCCGTCGGCCACCCCTGGGGGCGGGAGGCCAGGTGGATCTCACGGTTGCTGGTCATCCGGTGTCGTCCTCTCGTACGCGATGGTGGTGGTCTGCTGCGGCGCTCAGGCCGCAGCGGCCTCGCGCACGGTGAGCGCCACCTCGATGTTGCCCCGGGTGGCGTTCGAGTAGGGGCAGACCTGGTGGGCGGCCTCGACCAGCTGCTGGGCGGCGGCGCGCTCGACGGCCGGCAGGTCCACCACCAGGGTGACGGCAAGACCGAAGCCGCCGCTGCCGTTCGCTCCGATGCCGACCTCGGCCTCGACGACCGAGCCGGTCACGTCGGCCTTGGCCCGGCGGGCCACCACGCGCAGCGCGGAGTGGAAGCAGGCCGCGTAGCCGGCGGCGAAGAGCTGCTCAGGGTTGGCCGCGCCACCTGCGCCGCCCATCTCCTTCGGAATCGCCAGGTCCAGGTCGAGGGTGGAGTCGGAGGTCCGGACGTGGCCGTCCCGGCCGTCGCCGGTGGCGGTCGCGGACGCGGTGTAGAGAACCTGCATGGGAATCACTGCTCCTTCTGTCGGTGGATCGTCTCGGTGACCCGGGTGAGGGTGTCGCGCAACGCGACCAGCTCGGCCTCGTCGAGCCCGGTGGAACAGGCCACCCGCAACGGCACGTCGGTCATCCGTTGGCGCAGGGCCATGCCGTCGGCGGTCAGCCCCACCTCAACCCGTCGCTCGTCGAGCGCGGAGCGGGTGCGGACCACCAGGCCCGCCGCCGCCAGCCGTTTGAGCAGCGGGGAGAGGGTGCCGGAGTCGAGCCGCAGCGCGGTCCCCAGCTCGGAGACCGTGGGCGGGTCGTCGCGCTCCCACAGCACCAGCAGCACCAGGTACTGCGGGTAGGTGAGCCCGAACTCGTCGAGGATGGGGCGGTAGACGTCGGTGAGCGCGCGGGAGGCCGCATAGAGCGCGAAGCAGACCTGATCACGCAACACCAGATGGTCACTCACCGGGAAAACGTAGCTCGCAATTCAATTGCGTACAACTTATCTGGCCGGAAGTGACCCGGGTCTCCCCCCGGCGGCGGGCCGGCACGGGGAGCGCCACGGGCCGGGACGGGTCAGGGCGACAGGCCGGGACGGCGGGTCAGGGCGACAGGCCGGGACGGCGGGTCAGGACGGCGGCAGGTAGGCCTCCAGCTCGACCTCCACCAGATGGTCCGGATCGACCAGCCCGGCGACGACGACAAGCGTCGCAGCCGGCCGGACCGGGCCGAAAACGGCATTGTGGGCCCGGCCGACCTCGTCGAGGAAGAGCCGGTCGGTCACGTACAGCCGGGTCCGCACCACGTCGGCGGCACCCGCACCCACCTCGGCCAGGGCGGCCAGGGCGATCCGCAGCGCCTGGGCGGTCTGCGCGGCGGCGTCGCCGACGTGCGTCACCACCCCGTCGACGGTCGACGTGCAGCCGGCCGTCCAAGCCGACCGACCGGCCCGGACCACCCGGGAGTAGCCGTACACCGTCTCCCACGGGCCGCCCGAGCCGAGCCGGGTGACGGTCGCGTCGTCCGGCCCGGCCACGTCGGTCACCCGGCCACCCGCAACGTGGCAAGCGCCTCGGCCACCGTGAACGCACCGGCGTAGAGCGCCTTGCCGGCGATCACGCCCTCCACACCCGCCGGCTCCAGGGTCGCCAGGGCACGCAGGTCGTCCAGGGTCGACACGCCGCCCGAGGCGATCACCGGGGCGTCGGTACGGGCGCAGACCTCACGCAGCAGGTCCAGGTTCGGCCCGCGCATCGTGCCGTCCTTGGTGATGTCGGTCACCACGTACCGGGACGCACCGGCCGCGTCCAGCCGGGCCAGCACCTCCCACAGGTCACCGCCGTCGCGGGTCCAGCCCCGCGCCGAGAGGGTACGACCCCGCACGTCCAGACCGATCGCCACCCGGTCGCCGTACTCGGCGCAGATCCGGTCACACCACTGCGGGTCCTCCAGCGCGGCGGTGCCGATGTTCACCCGGGCCGCCCCGGTGCCGAGCGCCGCGCGCAGCGACGCGTCGTCGCGGATGCCCCCGGACAACTCCACCCGCACGTCCAGCTTGCCGACCACCTCGGCCAGCAGGGCGGCGTTGGAGCCCCGGCCGAAGGCCGCGTCCAGATCGACCAGGTGGATCCACTCCGCCCCGTCGTTCTGCCAGGCCAGCGCCGCGTCGAGCGGGTCGCCGTAGGCGGTCTCGCTGCCGGCGGCGCCCTGCACGAGCCGGACGGCTTGGCCGTCGGCGACGTCCACAGCGGGCAACAGGGTCAGGCTCACGTTTCCTACTCCTCGGTCAGATCCGACGGTCCAGGGCGATCACCACGATCGCCGGCAGGACCAGCAGCAACAGCACGACCAGCGCCACCCGCAGCGCGAGATCGTCGACGAACACCCAGATCAGCACCAGCGCCGCGCCGGTCAACCCGACGATGGCGGCCCGTTCCCCCCGGCTGCGCCGGGCCAACCGGCCCGTCCGGCCCCGCCGCCACTGCGGGGTGACCCGACGGACCAGGGCGCGGCGACGCTGCCGACGGGCCAACTTGCGCTGGCGTACGACACGGTCGCGGGCCGCCTCCGCCTCCCGGACGGCCCGCCGACGGGCCCGCTCCTTACTCACCGCGCACCCGACCCGGTGCGGCCGCGCGTCTCAGTCAACCGTGGCCAGCCAGTTGCGCAGCAGCACGGCACCCGTCTCGGCCGACTTCTCCGGGTGGAACTGGGCCGCCGACAGCGGGCCCCACTCCACTGCGGCGACGAACTCCGTGCCGTGGTGGGCGGTGGTGACCCGGGCGCCCGCCTCGCGCAACGACGCCTGGTCGAGCACCCCGTAGGAGTGCACGAAATAGAACCGGCTGTCGGCGGGCAACCCGGCGAAGAGCACCGACCCGTCCGGCGGGGTCACCGTGTTCCAGCCCATGTGGGGCAACCGGTCGGCGGGCAGCCGGGTCACCCCACCGGGCAGCAGCCCCAGCCCCTTGGTCACCACCCCGTGCTCGTCACCGTGCGCGAAGAGCACCTGCATGCCGACGCAGATGCCGAGCACCGGGCGGCCGGCGGCGACCCGTTCGGCGATCACCGGGCCGGCACCCGACGCCTCGATCCCGGCCATGCAGGCCGCGTACGCGCCGACACCCGGCACGACCAGGCCGTCGGCATCGGCGGCGGCGGTCAGGTCGGCGGTGACGGTCACGTCCGCCCCGGCGTGGGCCAGCGCCCGCTCGGCCGACCGCAGGTTGCCCGAGCCGTAGTCGAGCACCACGATCCGCTTGCCGGTGCCGTGCGCGCCCATCAGCCCTCCCCGGGTAGCAGCCAGAGCACCCCGCCGACGGTGGCCAGCACGGCGAGCAGCCCGGTGACCACGATCGCACCGCGTGGCGCGTCCTGCCGGTACAACGACCAGGCCCCACCGACGAGGATGCCGGCGAGGATCAGCAGCAGGGTCGGCAGCACCGGGCCCATCAGCGCCACCCCCCTGGTCGGCCGACCCGCGACGGGCAGTGCCGCGCGGAACCGGAGGCGACCGCGCCGGTCACAGCGCGCCCTTGGTGCTGGGCACCACACCGGCGTTGCGCGGGTCGAGCGCGGTGGCCTCCCGCAGCGCCCGGGAAACCGCCTTGAACTGGGCCTCCACCACGTGGTGGGCGTCCGGGTGGCCGCCCGGCCGGGCCGCCCGCAGCACGTCGACGTGCAGGGTGACCCGGGCCGACTGGCCGAAGGACTCCCAGATGTGCCGGGTCATGCTGGTCGGATAGACCGGCCCGATGTACGGCGACAGCGCCGGCTCGTCGTGCACCACGTACGGGCGGCCGGACAGGTCGACGGCGGCCCGGACGAGCACCTCGTCCATCGGGACGGTCGCCGAGCCGTACCGCCGGATGCCGGCCTTGTCGCCCAGCGCCTGGTCGAACGCGGCGCCCAGGGCCAGCGCGGTGTCCTCCATCGTGTGGTGGGCGTCGATCTCCAGGTCACCGACGGTGCGGACGGTCAGGTCGAAGCCGCCGTGCCGGGCGATCTGGTGGAGCATGTGGTCGTAGAAGCCGACCCCGGTGCTGATCTCGGCCTGGCCGGTGCCGTCGAGGTCGATCTCGACGAGGACCTTGGTCTCCTTGGTGATCCGCTCCACCCGGGCGGTGCGACTCATGACAGTTTCTCCATCGCGGTGAGGAAGGCGTCGGTCTCGGCGGGGGTGCCGGCGGTGACCCGCAACCAGCCGGGCAGGCCCACGTCCCGGACGAGCACCCCGGCGTCGAGCAGGGTCCGCCACGCGGTGGCCTGGTCGCCGCCGACGGCGAAGAGCACGAAGTTGGCGTCGCTGTCGGCCACCCGGAAACCCCGGCCCCGCAGCGTGTCGACGATCCGGTCCCGTTGCACCTTGATCGCGTCGACGGTGCCGAGCAGGGCGTCACGGTGGGCCAGCGCCGCGCGGGCGGCGGCCTGGGTGAGCGACGAGAGGTGGTACGGCAGCCGGACCAGCTGCACCGCCGACACCACCGCCGGGTCGGCGACCAGGTAGCCCAACCGGCCACCGGCGAAGCCGAACGCCTTGCTCATGGTCCGGGTCACCACCAGCCGGGGGTGGCCGGGCAGCAGCGCCAGGGCGTCGCTCGTGCCCGGTCGGGCGAACTCGGCGTACGCCTCGTCGACGACCACCATGCCGGGCGCGGCGTCGAGCACGGCGGTGACCACCGCCGGGTCCAGCGCGGTGCCGGTCGGGTTGTTCGGCGAGCAGAGGAAGACCACGTCGGGGCGGTGCTCCCGGACCTCGGCGACCGCCTCGTCGGCGGTCAGCCCGAAGTCGACCCCCCGCTGGGCCGGCACCCACCGGGTGCCGGTGCCCAGGGCCAGCAGCGGGTGCATCGAGTACGCCGGCACGAAGCCCAACGCGCTGCGCCCCGGCCCGCCGAACGCCTGCAGCAGCTGCTGCTGGATCTCGTTGGAGCCGTTGGCCGCCCAGACCTGCTCCGCGGTGATCCCGTGCCCGAGGTAGCCGGCCAGGTCGGCGCGCAGCGCCACCGCCTCGCGGTCCGGGTAGCGGTTGAGGTCACGCAGCTCGGCGGCGAGGGCCTTGCCGATCGCCTCCACCACCGGCTCGGGCACCGCGTAGGAGTTCTCGTTGGTGTTCAGCCGGACCGCCACGTCGAGCTGCGGCGCCCCGTACGGCGAGCGGCCCCGCAGGTCGTCGCGGATCGGCAGGTCGTCGAGGGTGGTCACGACGCCTCCCCGGCGAACCGCACCGCGACCGCCTGCCCGTGCGCCGGCAGGTCCTCCACGGTGGCCAGGGTCACCACGTGCGGTGCGACGTCACGCAGCGCCTCCCGGGTGTATTCCACCAGGTGCACCCCGCGCAGGAAGGACTGCACGGACAGCCCCGACGAGTGCCGGGCGCAGCCGCCGGTGGGCAGCACGTGGTTGGAGCCGGCGCAGTAGTCGCCGAGCGACACCGGCGCCCAGGGGCCCACGAAGATCGCCCCGGCGTTGCGTACCCGCAGCGCCCAGTCGCGGGCGTCGCGGGTCTGGATCTCCAGGTGCTCGGCGGCGTACGCGTCGACCACCCGCAACCCGTCGGCCAGGTCGTCGACCAGCACGATGCCGCTCTGCTGCCCGCCCAGCGCGGTGCCGACCCGCTCGGCGTGCTTGGTGGCCGGCACCTGCCGGGCCAGCTCCCGGTCGACCGCGTCGGCCAGCTCGACCGACGGGGTGACCAGCACGCTGGCCGCCAACGGGTCGTGCTCGGCCTGGCTGATCAGGTCGGCGGCGACGTGCGCCGGGTCGGCCGTGTCGTCGGCCAGCACGGCGATCTCGGTCGGGCCGGCCTCGGCGTCGATGCCGACCACCCCGCGCAGCAACCGCTTGGCGGCGGTGACCCAGATGTTGCCCGGCCCGGTGATCATGTCGACCGGCGCGCAGTGCAGGGTGCCCCCCGCGTCGACCGCCGACCCGTACGCCAGCATGGCGACCGCCTGGGCTCCGCCGACGGCGTACACCTCGTCGACGCCGAGCAGCGCGCAGGCGGCGAGGACCCGGGCGTCCGGGAGCCCCCCGTTGTCCAGCTGCGGCGGGCTGACCACCACCAGCGAGCGGACCCCGGCCACCTGGGCCGGCACCACGTTCATCACCACGGTCGACGGGTACATCGCCAGCCCGCCGGGGACGTAGAGGCCGACCCGGTCGACCGGCACCCAGCGCTCGGTGACCGTGCCGCCCGGCACCACCTGGGTGGTGTGGTCGGTGCGCCGCTGGTCGGCGTGCACCCGACGGGCCCGGCTGATCGACTCCAGCAGCGCGGCCCGCACGTCGGGGTCGAGCGTCCCCTCCGCCTCGGTGATCGCCTCGGCCGGGACCCGCAGTACCGGCGGGCAGACACCGTCGAACCGCTCGCTGGCCTCCCGGATCGCCGGGTACCCATGGTCACGGACGGCCTCGACGAGCGGGCGGATCCGCTCGACGGCCACGGACACGTCGAGCTGGGCACGGGGCAGCAGTCGGCGCGGGTCACGGACCCCGCCGCGCAGGTCGATCCGATTCAACACGCTCCCGAGTCTAGGCGGCGGCCCGGAGGGCGACCCGCGCCGCCCGTACCGCGAGACGGTGAGCCGGGACACGCCGACGTCGCGGGATCGGGCTACGCTCGGACGCGTGACCGCACGGCTGCCGGTGTTCCCCCTCGCCACGGTGCTCTTTCCAGGTCTGGTGCTGCCGTTGCACATCTTCGAGGAGCGTTACCGCCACCTGGTGCGGGACCTGGTCGGGCAGCCCGAGGGGGCGCCCCGCGAGTTCGGTGTGCTGGCGATCCGCTCCGGCTGGGAGGTCGCCCCGGGCGCGGGTCGGGCCACCCCGGGCGGCGGCGACGTGACCCTGCACGAGGTGGGCTGCACCGCCGAGCTACGCCAGGTCAACGAGCTGGACGACGGCGGCTTCGACATCGTCACGGTGGGCCGGCGACGGTTCCGGGTCACCGGGATCGACCGGGAGTCCGCCCCCTACCTGACCGCCGACGTCGAGTGGCTGCCCGAGCCGACCGGCCCGGACGAGGCCGCCGAGGTGCTGGCGGCCCGGGTGATCGCGGTCTTCCGGCAGTACCTTGGCCTGATCCGGGCCGACCCGCAGGAGCTGTCCGAGCAGCTCCCGGAGGACCCGACGGTGCTGTCGCACCTGGTGGCGGCCACCGCCGTGCTGACCGTGGCCGACCGGCAGCGGCTGCTCGCCATCGACGACACCACCGCCCGGCTCCGCGCCGAGCTGCGGCTGCTCAATCGCGAGTCGGCCCTGCTGCGTCAGGTGCGGGCGGTTCCGGTGCCGCTGTCGGAGCTGGCGTCCCCGCCGGCCCCCAACTGACCCCGGCCACCCCGTCGTCCCCCGGCTGGTCGGGGGCGGCGGGCATCCCGGGTCCGGGCGGCGGGCCGGTGACGCCGGCGCCCGACCACCCGGTGGCACCGGGGTCGACCGGCCATCCGGGCCCGCCGGGCTCCGGCTCCGGGCGCAGCGAGGGCCAGCGGGACCAGCCGGCCAGCAGGGTGTACGTGACGGCGGCGGCGAACGCCGGCAGCAGCAGGTTGCCGTACGGCAGCGGCAGCACACCGAGGACCCGTTCGATGCCCCCGGCCCGCAGGTCGGCCGGTTTGTCGAACGGCGTACCGGCGGGGGCGGTGGCGAGCAGCCGCTGGTAGCCGTCCAGCCCGATCCGGCGGCCCAGCTGCCAGGCGACCAGGGCGGTGCCGAGCGCCCCCACGGTCAGCGCGACCAGGTTCACCGGCCCGCGTCGGCGGCGCAGCAGCGTCCACACCGCGATCGCGGCGAGCACCCCGAACCCGAGGCCGAGCAGGCTGAACCAGCCGTCGGCGGCGATCGGCTGCTCCGGTTGGGGTTGGGCGTAGACGGCACCCTCGGCGGTCTTGAGCACCGGGGTGTCCGGGGCCAGCGCCGCCCAGAGCAGCCCCAGCGGCGCCCCGAGCAGGGTCAGGCCCAGCACGAGGCCGGCCGCCACCGCGCGGGTGTGCCGGGGGCGTTGCTCCCCCGGCTGCGTCGGCCCGCCCGACGGCGGCGGCCACGGCAGGTACGACCCGCCCGGGTCGTTACCGGCCACGGTCGGTGGCCCGTCGGCCGGTGCCCCGGTGGGGACGGTGTGCGGGGTGGGCGCGACACCCGCCGGGGCGTCGGCGGGGCGGTACGGATCGGGGGTGTCCGGGCTCACCCGATGATCCTCTCAGGCGGGGCGGTACGGCGGGGCGGCGGAGCCCGTACCGCCCCTCAGCGGGCGAACGGCTCCACCATCACCGAGGCGGCCCGCAGCCACGCGGCCCGGGTCTCGGCCTGGAGCTGGTGGTACTCGATCGACGACCCGGTCTCCAGCACCGGGTCGTACGGCACCACCGCGACGGCCCGGGTCCGGGTGGCGAAGTGCCGCTCCAGGTCGTCCTGGAGCGTCGACCGGCCCGGGGTGGGGCAGGAGATCAGGGTGACCGCGTTGTCGGCCAGCTCACCCATGCCCTCCTCGTGCAGCAGGTCGAGCATCCAGTCGGCGCTGAACGCGGCGTCCTCCCGGGGCACGGTGGTCACCACGAGCTGGTCGGCGGCGTGCATGACGGTGCGCCAGTTGGGGCTCTCCACGTTGTTGCCGGTGTCCACGCAGACCACGTCGTGGGTGCGCCGCAGCAGTTCCAGCACCCGTTTGACGGTGAACTGGTCGAGGCGCTGGGCGAACCGGGGGCTCTCCTCCCCGGCCAGCACGTCGTACGAGCCGTCGGAGGCGTGCCGCAGGTAGTCGTCGAGGGACTCCAGCAGCTCGGCGCCGTCGCGGATCTCGATGTGCGCCAGGTCGCTGATCAGGTGCCGGATCGTGCGGGCGTGCCGGGCGCTGCCGGCGCGCAGGCCGAGGGTGCCGCGCAGCTCGTTGTCGTCCCAGGCGAGCACGCCCCGGCCCCGGACGCTGCCGACGGTGGCGGCGGCGAGCACCGTGGCGGTGGTCTTGTGCACCCCGCCCTTGGGGTTGGCGAACGCGAGCACCCGGGGGGTGCCCAGGTCACGGCGGAGGATGCCGGCGGCGCGTTCCTGCTCGTCCTGGGGGCCCTGCTGACGCCACTCGATGCGGGCCGGCTCGATCCGGGCCGGGTAGCTCCGGTCGGCGGTCACCGCCGGCGGGTAGGTCGGCGGCTCCGGCTGGTAGGTGGGCGCGGCCGGGTAGCCGGGCTCCGGGTAGGCCGGCTCCGGGTAGGCGGGTTGCGGCGGCTGGTACGTCGGCTCCGGCGGCGCGTAGCCGGGCGCGCGGTATCCGTTGTCCAACAGGGCGTACCGGGACTCGGGGGGTGGCGGTTCGGACCGGTAGCCGTTGTCCAGCAGGGCGTAGCGGGACGGGACGACAGGCGGCTCCGGCGGCCGGGCCGGCTCCGGTGGGTAGCCGGGGTCGGCCGGGTAGCCGGGAGCGGCTGCGTAGCCGGGGTCGGCCGGGTAGCCGGGGGCGGAGCCGGCCGGATAACCGGGATCGGCCGGGTAGGCCGGGTCGGCGCGGTAGCCCGGGTCGGCGCGGTAGCCGGGAGCGGGCTCGACCGGATAGTCCGGCGCGGCGCGGCGCGGCGGGTCGACCCGGTAGCCGGCCCCGGCGCGGTAGCCCGGGTCCGGTTCGTAGCCGGGCTGCGCACCGTAGCCCGGGTCGGCGGGTGGTGGCACGGAAGCCGATCCCCGCCCGGACCAGCCGCCGGCGGGCCCCCGGCCGGGCAACGGGTCCCGGACCGGCTGCTCGTCGCGGCGGTCCGGCTCCGCCTGGTCGGCGGCGCGTCCGCCGAGGCGGGCACGCTCGAAGAGCGCCCGCCATCGCGGTGCCGGTTCGGCCGACCGACCCCAGCCGGTCTCGCTGCCGTCCAAGGCTCGCCCTCCCGCGCCGTCGATCTCCGCCTGACAGGCTACGAACGAAACCCTATTCGGACCACACCGGTCTGCACACATCCCCCGGGAACAATACTTACGGCGACCGGTCGGACGACCCACCGCTACGGGAGTCCGGGGAGGTGGGGGCGGGGGTCGGGGCGGACCCCGGCCCGACCCCGCTCGACGACGGTGCCGGGGCGATCACAGCGGGTGCCCCTTCCGACGAATCGCCCATCGCCCCACCCGGCGTCGGGACCGGGCCGGTGGACGCCGGGTGCGCCGGTGTTGCGGCGGTGTCGGCGGGTGGCCGGGCCACGTCCCGCTGTTCCGGCAGCGGCGGCAGGAACACCGTCCGGTCCAGCCGGGCCACTTCGGGGGCGGGATCGAGCGCCCGGACCCCGTCGCGTCCGGCCACGGCACGCAGCGCGGTCGGGTCGGCCCGGATCACCGCCGCGTAGACGCAGGCGCAGGCCGCCCGGTAGCCGGCCGCCTCCCGCCCGGCGACCTGCGCCCCGGTCTCGTACCCCTGACGGGCCGTGGGGTCGGTGGTGTCGGCGGCCCGCCGCCGCTGGTCGGCGGCCTCCCGGTCCTTGCGGTCCGCGAGGCCGGCCATGCCGGCGGTGACGTCCTGCGGCAGCAGTTGCGCCGGCAGCCGGACCACCTCGGTCTGCCGACCGGGCAGCGGCACCCGCACCACCACCGCGGCGACCTCGACGTCGGCGAGCAGCGCCGGCAACCGGTCCGGTACGAGGTAGCGGTCGAAGCTGACCAGCGCGTACGCCCCGGCGGTCAGCCCGGCGAGTTCGGCCCGGGCCGCGGCGGCGTACCCGGGCAGCGAGTCACCCGGCAGCACCCCGACCCGGGTCACCTGCCCGACCGTGCGGTCACCCACCGGCGCGGGTCGGCGGGCCACCCAGCCGACGGTGAGCAGCACCGCGCCGACGGCCAGCACCGCTGCGGTGACCAGCCCCCGGCGCGGCCGGGACGCGACGGCGGGCGGCCCGACGCCCGGGCGACTACCCGGCACCGGTCAGTCGCGCAGGATCGTCAGCGCGCGGGCCAGATCGTCCGGGTACTCGCTGACGAAGGTGACGTCGTCACCGGTACGCGGATGGGCGAAGGTCAACGACCGGGCGTGCAGCCACTGCCGGCGCAGTTCGAGCCGCGCCGACAGGGTCGGGTCGGCCCCGTAGGTGAGGTCGCCGACGCACGGGTGCCGCAGGGACGAGAAGTGCACCCGGATCTGGTGGGTACGCCCCGTCTCCAGCCGGACGTCGAGCAGGCTCGCCGCCGGGAACGCCTCGATGGTGTCGTAGTGGGTGATGCTCGGCTTGCCGTCGGAGACCACCGCCCAGCGGTAGTCGTGGTGCGGGTGCCTGTCGATCGGGGCGTCGATGGTGCCGCGCGACGGGTCGGGGTGACCCTGGACGACCGCGTGGTAGCGCTTCTCCACCTCGCGGTACTTGAACGCCCGCTTGAGCGCGGTGTACGCCTGCTCGCTCTTGGCCACCGCCATGATCCCGGTGGTGCCCACGTCGAGGCGGTGCACCACACCCTGCCGTTCGGCGGCCCCGCTGGTGGAGATCCGGTGGCCGATCGCGGCGAGGCCACCGATGACGGTCGGGCCGGTCCAGCCGGGGCTGGGGTGCGCGGCCACTCCGACCGGCTTGTCCACCACCACGATGTCGTCGTCGGCGTAGACCACGGTCAACCCGGGGACCGCCTGCGGCACCACGGTCGGCGGCGCGACCGGCGCGGGCAGCGTCACCTCCAGCCAGGAACCGGCCTTGACCTTGTGCGAGTTCTGCCGGATCACGCCGTCGACAAGCGCGTCCCCGGCGTCGACGAGCGCGGCGGCGGCGGTGCGGGAGAGCCCGAAGAGGCGTGCCACCGCCTGGTCCAGCCGCATGCCGTCGAGGCCGTCCGGCACGGGCAGGGAACGGTGGTCGCCACCGGCGGCGGTCACGCCCGCTCCCGCGGCTCGGCGTCGGTCGCCGTCGGCGCGGCGGCGGCCGGTCCGGTGGGGGCGGCGGCGGTCCGGGTCGCGTCGGTGGGGGCGGTGTCGGTGTCGCCCTTGGCACCGACCCGTCGCCCGTCGCGCTGGCGGCCGGTCAACTCCAGCAGCACGGCCAGCAGCACCCCGGAGACCAGGCAGCTGTCGGCCAGGTTGAACACCGGCCACACCTGGCCGTACGGGTCGAAGAGGCTGACCATGTCGACCACGTGACCGACGAAGTGACCGGGGGCCCGGAAGATCCGGTCGGCGAGGTTGCCCAGCGCCCCGCCCAGCACCAGCCCCAGGGAGACCGCCCACGGCAACGACCGCAGCCGGACCGCCATCCAGCTGATCCAGCCGACCACCCCGATGGTGATCAGCGGGAACACCCAGGTGTGGTCGGCGCCGATGCTCCACGCCGCACCGCTGTTGCGGGTCAGGGTGAGATAGACGGCCCCGCCGAGCAGGCGCACCGGCGCCCGGTCGTCGAGCAGTTGCAGGGCGAGATGCTTGGTGAGCAGATCCGTCAGCAACGCGAGCGTCGCGATGCCGACGAGGACCACGACCGCCCTGCGTCGGGGGGTGCGGCCGGCCGGCCCGGTGGTGCCGGGTCCGGCGGTCGGTGCTGTGGTCATCGACTCCCCATCGACTGTCCCGACGACGCGGGTCCGCCGTCTCTCGAGGTCACCGGGGAGTGGACGTCAGCGCCGCTCCTCCAGCTGCTTGCAGGTCACGCAGAGGGTCGCCGACGGGAAGGCGGCGAGCCGCTCCACCGGGATCGGGTTCCCGCACCGCTCGCACCATCCGTAGCCACCCTCGTCGAGCCGCTCCAGCGCGCGCTCGACCTGGGTGATCCGTTCCCGGATGCTGTTGGCGAGGGAGATCTCCTGCTCGCGCTCGAACGTCTTGGTGCCGGTGTCGGCCTGGTCGTCCCCGGCCGAATCGGTCAACCGGTCGCGCTGCAGCTCGGTGATCTCGCTCAGGGTCTGATCGTACTCGGCGCGCAGCTCGTCCCGTCGGGCCGCCAGGGCCGCCCGGATCTTCTCGGTCTCCGCCGCGCTGCGGGTGGCCTGCGCGGTGGCCTTCGCCGCCGGTTTGCGACCGGCCGTCCTGGTGTCGGCTGGCTTCGCCATCGTCAGCTCCCTCAGCCGCGGGACGCGGCGGTCGGCGGTGCCCGGACAGGGTGCGCCGACATGGCGTCCCCAGGTAACAAAACGGGCGCACGGCAACGGTGGCCGCGCACTCCGGAGGTTGGCAAGAATACGGAACGTACAGGTTTCCGACAACGTGCCGGACCGTTGCGCCGCTATTCAGCCACTAATAACCCCTAATTGGGGCAAAAAGAAGACTAGCAGATCATCCGTCCCGATCCTCGCCGTACTCGCCGAACCACCTCGCCAGGCGACCCCGCCGGCTGACCGCCCGCAGCCGGCGCTCCGCCTCGTCCCGCACCCCGGCGGTCGCCACGATCAACAGGCTGTCCCCGGTCTTGAGCCGGGTGTCCGCCCCCGGTACGAAGCCCACCCCGTCGCGCAGCACCAGGGTCACCGACGCGCCCACCGGCAGCCGCAACTCGTCGACGTGCACCCCGGCCAGCCGGGACCCCGCCGGCACCTCCAACTGGAGCAGGTCCGCCCGCATCCGCTCCAACGGCGCGGTCTCCACCCGGATCTCCGCCGGCTCGGCCGGGGCGGTCACCCGCAGCCGGCGGGCCGCCGGCGCGAGCGTGCCCGCCTGGAGCACCGTGAAGATCACCACCAGCACGAAGACCGCGTCGAACAACCGGTCCGCCCCGGGCACCCGGGCCGACAGCGGAATGGTGGCCAGCACGATCGGCACCGCACCCCGCAGCCCCGCCCAGGACAGGAAGAGCTGCTCACGCAGGCTCACCCGGAACGGCAGCGCCGACACCAGCACCGACAGCGGCCGGGCCAGCAGCAGCAGGGCCAGCCCGGTGACCACCGCCGGCAGCAGCGCGGTGTGCAGCCGCTGCGGCGTGGCCAGCAGCCCGAGCAGCACGAACAACCCGATCTGGGCCAGCCAGGCCAGCCCGTCGGCGAATCCCAGGATGGCCTGCCGGTGCGGCAGCCGGGCGTTGCCGAGCAGCACCCCGGCGACGTAGACGGCGAGGAAGCCGGAGGCGTGCAGCACCGCCCCGGCGGCGTACGCCAGCACGGTGAAACCGACGGCGGCGATGGGGTACAACCCGGAGGAGGGCAGCGCCGCCCGCCGCAACGCGAACCGGCCGGCCAGCCCGGCGGCCAACCCGACCGCCGCGCCCACCCCCAGCTCGTAGCCGACCAGGAGGACCTCGAACCACCACGGGTGCTCCACCGGCCCGGTGCGCGACAGCAGCACCACCAGGATCACCACCGGGGCGTCGTTCATGCCCGACTCGGCCTCCAGCGCGGCCACCAGCCGGGGCGGCAGCCGCAACCGGCGTAGCGTGGCGAAGACCGCCGCCGCGTCGGTGGAGGAGAGCACCGCGCCGTAGAGCAGGGCCAACCGCCAGTCCAGCCCGAGCAGCAGGTGCACCACCAGGCCCACGACGACGATGCTGACCAGCACCCCGACGGTGGACAACGCGCCGGCCAGCCCGAGCACCGGGCGCAGGGTGCTCCACCGGGCGGTGAGCCCGCCCTCCGCGATGATCACGATCAGCGCGCAGAAACCCAGCATCCGGGTCAGCTCGGCGTCGTCGAACCGGATGCCCAGCCCGGCCTCACCGATCGCCACCCCGAGCGCCAGATAGACGAGCAGACTCGGCACGCCCAACCGGGTGGAGAACCGCACCGCACCGATCGCCACCAGCAACACGGCCGCGCCGAGGAGCAGGGCCAGATCCAGTCCCGGCGTCACGGGCGCCCCACCCGGGGCGCCGTCACCCGGCCGATCCGTCGCGCAGCCGCCGCAGCAGCCCGCTCAGACCGGGCACCGGTCGGTCGACCAGGAAGAGCTTGTCCCGGCTGGCCGCACCGGTGCGCAGCGCCACCGCCGACGGGCGGACGCCCAGGGCACCGGCCAGCGCCCGCCGGGCCGCCTCGGTGGCCCGGCCGTCCACCGCCGGGGCGGTCACGGCGATCACCAGGGCGGGTCCGTGCGGGCCGGCGAAGCAGCCGCCGACGCGGGCCCGGGACGCGCCGGGCTTCACCCGCACCGCGACGGTCAGCGTGTCGTCCGTGGGCATCGACGCCGGCCTCAGCGGGGGTAGGTGTCGGCGAGCAGGGCGGTGTCCGGGTTGCAGAGACCGCACGGGGTGAACCCGAGGGAGATCGCCTCGTCCACCGGCAGCGGCTCGTGTTCCCGTTCGATCAGGTGGGCGCAGGAGGGCAGGTGGTAGCGGGGATGCCCGTCGACCACCAGCACCTCGGCGTCGAGTCGGGCCACCCGGGCGGCGTCGGCGGGTGGGACCCGCTGGGCCGGTGGATCCCACGGCGACGCGTCGTCCTCCGGCGGATCCCAGGGTGGCCCGGGGTCGTCCCCGGCCGCCCAGGCCGGGTCGTCCGCCGGGTCCCAGCGGGGGTCGTCCGGGTCGGGTCGGGCGGGGTCGGTCGGGGCACGGTCGGCCGGCGGGGCGGCGTGGTCCGGCCCCGACGCGGAGGGCACGACGACGGGGTCCCACGGGGCCTCCGCGTCGGGCTCCCAGGCACCGGCGTCGGGGCGGGTGGCCGCGCCGACGGGGTCGCCGGCCACCGGCTGGCCGGGTGGTTGCCGCCACCCGGCGCCACCGGTGCCGAACGTCGTCGGGGGGTACGTCGTCGGTTCGTCCGACGGCGCGGTCGTGGGCGGCGGGGCGGTCGGACGGGACTCCGTCGCGCTCCGACCGCGTGCCTCGGCCCGTTCCGCCGCCCTCGCCCTGGTCACGGCTGCCTGGCGGGCACCGGCCACCAGGGCGACGGCGGCCAGCAGACTGGCCGCGATGGAGCTGGTCAACAGGGTGCTGGAGCCGCCGACGAGACCGAACACCAGCAGGACCACGGCGACGAGGATGAGCAGGAGACTGGCGACTAGCACGGGCTCACCCCCGCAGCGTCGTGGGTCGTGGTGGGTCGGCGACCGTCGGGGGACGGTCGCCGACCGTGGATCAGCGGCCCGCTTCGAGGGCGCCGGAGCGACCGCCACCGTACGAGCCGGCGAGGCCCGCTGCGGCCAGACCGTTGCCACCGACGGCACGGGTGCCCTCGGCGCGGGTCATCTCGGCTTCGAGGCCCTGGCCCCGACCGTCGAGGTCCCGCAGCTGGCTCTCCAGGTAGGCCTTGAGCCGGGTGCGGTACTCGCGCTCGAACTGCTTGAGCTCCTCGATGTGCTTCTGCAACGCGGTCCGCTTGGCGTCCAGGCCCCCCATGGCCTCCTGGTGCCGCTGACGGGCGTCGCGCTCCAGCGCGTCGGCCTTGGCCCGCGCCTCGCGGGTGACCTCCTCGGCCTTGGAGCGGGCCTCGGAGAGCAGCTGGTCGGCCTCCCGACGGGCGTCGGAGACGTGGTCGTCGGCGGTGCGCTGGGCCATCATCAGCACCCGCAGCGCCTGCTGCTCGCCGTCGCCGCCGACGGCCGGACCGCCGGTCGTGCGGACCTGCTCCAGCTCCGCCTGCATCGCGCGGGCGGCCTGCTCGGCGGCGGCCTTGTCGCGCTGCACCCGGTCGAGCTGGGCCTTGACGTCGTTGAGCTCCGCCGCGAGCCGGGCGTCGCCACCGGGGCCGGCAGGGGCCCCGCCCCGACCGCCGCGCTCCACCTGCGCGCGCAGCTCGTTGTTCTCCTCGATCAGACGGGCCAGCTCACGCTCGACCTCGTCCAGGAAGGCGTCGACCTCCTCCTCGTCGTACCCCCGCTTGCCGATCGGCGGCTTTTTGAAGGCGACGTTGTGCACGTCGGCCGGTGTCAGCGGCATCGAAACTCCTCGGGTCAGTTGCGGCCGCGAAAGCGCGCGCTGGTCAGGAGAAGTTCCTGATCAGCGGATCTAACACAAACCTCATCAGCACGAACAGGATAACCAGGAGCACAAGGGAGGCCAGGTCGATGCTCACGGTACCAATTCGCAGTGGGGGGATCACCCGCCTCAACGCCTTGAGAGGCGGATCAGTGACGCTCCACACGGACTCAAGTCCGGCGGACGCGCCACGCCCCGGTTGCCACCGACGACCGTACTGGAGGACTGCACCGAGAACGAATCGGGCCAACAGCACAATAAGAAAGAGGTACACAATCAGGTACAAGAGTTGGAACATGATCGACAACACAGCAGACGACGTCCCTCGGTCGGGTGGACTTAGCTCAGGGAGAAGAAGCCACCCTCAGCGATCTTGGCCTTGTCCTCCGCGGTGACCTGGACGTTGGCCGGTGAGAGCAGGAACACCCGGTTGGTCACGCGCTCGATCGTACCGCGCAGCCCGAACGCCAGCCCGGCGGCGAAGTCCACCAGCCGGCGGGCGTCGGCCTCGTCCATCTCGGTGAGGTTGATGATCACCGGAACGCCGTCGCGGAAGTGCTCGCCGATGGTCCGCGCCTCGCGGTAGGTCGTCGGATGCAGGGTGGTGATCTGGTAACGCTGCTCCTCCTCGGCCACCACCGGCCGCTCCCGCGGCGACGCCTGCGGCGCCAGGGCGAGATTGTCCCGGGTGTGATAGCTCAGCGCGCCCGAGGACTCCGACCCACCGGACCTGGTGATCGACCGGACGCTCGCCCGCTCCGACCGTTCGGCCCGCTCCGAGCGCTCGGCCCGCTCCGACCGTTCGGCCCGCTCGTCGTCGGCGCGGTCGGCCTCGGCCAGCCGGCTGGACCGGTCCGTCAGCCGACCCCGGTCACCGAGGCGCGGACGCGGTGCCGGCGGCTCCTCCGCGTCGTCCTCGTCGTCGTCGGCGAACTCCTCGGCGTACCGGCTCGACCGGTACCGCGACTCGCGGTAGCCGGGCTTGTCGTAGCCCTCGTCGTAGCCCCGCTCGTCATCCTCCTCGACGAGACCGAGCCAGACCCCCGCCTTGCGCAGTGCACCCATCCCGCGCCCTTCCGTCCGCCGTGCGGCACGCACCCCCGTGCCGTGTCGCCATGATCGCGAATGGGCTTCCATGCCCACCGGATCGAAGTGGCAATCCCTCGACGCGCGATTCGCGGCTCGCCCGTCGTGGCCCCCGACCTGGGGACGCCGCTCCTGAACAACACTGATGTAATTTGCTTCTATCGCGGTCAGGCTACCGCAGCGTGGAACGCATTCCGAGCAACGCGCTGCCGACGCGGACATGTGTCGCGCCGTGTCCGATGGCCACCTCCAGGTCACCGCTCATCCCGGCGGAGAGCACCGTCGCCCCCGGATGGTCGGCCCGGAACCCCGCCGCCACCTCGGCCAACCGGGCGAACGCCCGCTCCGGTTCCCAGCCCAGCGGCGCCACCGCCATCAGCCCGGCCAGTCGCAGCGCCCCCGCCCCGGCCAACGCCCCGGCCACCGCACCGAGCCCCCGGTCGGCGTCCGCGGCACCCGGCAGGGCACCCCCTCGGGCCGGGTCGCCGTCGATGCTGACCTGGACCAACGTCTCCAACGGACGGTCCCGGCCGGACTCCGCGGCGGTGGCCAGCGCGCGGGCCAACCGGACACTGTCCACGGAGTGGACCACATCGGCGTACCGGACCACCGAACGGGCCTTGTTGCGTTGCAGTTGGCCGATGAAGTGCCACCGGGCGGCCACCCCCGCCGCCGCCACCTCGGCCGCCTTCGGTGCCGCCTCCTGGTCCCGGTTCTCCCCCAGGTCGGTGACCCCGAGCCCGGCCAGCGCGACCGCGTCGCCGGCCGGGTACGTCTTGGTCACGGCGATCATGGTCACCCCGGCCGGATCCCGGCCGGCGGCGGCGCAGGCGTCGGCGATCCGGGCCCGCACCACGGCCAGGCCGGCCGCGAGCGCGGCCCGGCGGTCCGCACCCACCGGATCGGGCGCGGCGTTCATCTGCCGGACCGCCCGGTCACCGGCGGGGCGGCCCGGCCGCCCCGGGACCCGTCCGGCGTCGTCGGGGTGGCGTGCCCGCCTGCGGGACTGCCCGTCATCAACGGGCTCAGGAACCGTTCTTGAGGAAGTCGGGCACGTCGACGTCGTCGAAGAGCACCCGGCGCGGCGACTGCTGCGGCGGCATGGTGGCCGGCGCGGTGACCGCCGGAGCCTGCGGCGTCGGCTGGTTCTGGTTGCTCTTGCGCGGCGACTCGGACGCCTTGTACGCGGGCGTGCCACCGTCGAAACCGGCGGCGATCACGGTGACCCGCACCTCGTCGCCGAGCGCGTCGTCGATGACCGCACCGAAGATGATGTTGGCGTCCGGGTGGGCCGCGTCGGTGACCAGCTGCGCGGCGTCGTTGATCTCGAACAGGCCCAGGTCGGAGCCACCGGCGATGGACAGCAGCACGCCCCGCGCACCGTCCATGCTCTGCTCCAGCAGCGGGCTGGAGATGGCCGCCTCGGCCGCCTCCACCGCCCGGTTCTCCCCCCGGGCGCTGCCGATGCCCATCAGCGCGCTGCCCGCCCCGCTCATCACACTCTTGACGTCGGCGAAGTCCAGGTTGATCAGACCCGGGGTGGTGATCAGGTCGGTGATGCCCTGGACACCGGAGAGCAGCACCTGGTCGGCGGTGCGGAAGGCGTCCATCATGCTGATGCCCCGGTCACCCAGGGCCAGCAGCCGGTCGTTGGGGATGACGATCAGCGTGTCGCACTGGTTGCGCAGTTCGTCTATTCCCGCCTCGGCCTGCACCTGGCGCCGCTTGCCCTCGAAGGAGAACGGCCGGGTCACCACGCCGATCGTCAACGCGCCGAGCTTGCGGGCGATGTTGGCCACCACCGGCGCCCCGCCGGTGCCGGTGCCGCCGCCCTCGCCGCAGGTGACGAAGACCATGTCGGCGCCCTTGAGCACCTCCTCGATCTCGTCGCGGTGATCCTCGGCGGCGTTCTTGCCGACGTCCGGGTTGGCGCCCGCGCCGAGTCCCCGGGTCAGCTCCCGGCCGACGTCGAGCTTGACGTCGGCGTCACTCATCAGCAGCGCCTGCGCGTCGGTGTTGATCGCGATGAACTCGACGCCCTTGAGCCCAACCTCGATCATCCGGTTGACGGCGTTGACGCCGCCGCCGCCGATGCCGACGACCTTGATGACCGCCAGGTAGTTGTGCGGAGGTGTCATCTCCGGTCCTTTCCGTTCGAGATTGGCTCGCACCGCCCCGGTACGGCGTGGCTCAGACCGGTGGTCGGCGAGCTGTCACCAGCGAGGATCAGAGGCGAACCCTAACCCTCTACTAGAGGGTTAGAGTTATGTCAACCACTGATCCTCTTCGGGGCAACGTAAGCGCCCCCACGCCGAGAGCCAAGGACCCCACCGGCGTGTCGCCGTCGCGAGAGTAACGACTCACGTTCGACACGGGCCTCACCGGAAGGTCACCACGTCAGGAGCGCTCACGTCGATCGTGTCGGCCTTACGACCCAGCAACGCCGTCGCCACCCGCGCCTTCTCCTCGCCCCGGGTCGCGTCGCCCCAGACCACCGTCCGCTCGTCACGCAGGGTCAGCCCGATCCGGGCCAGCCCCTCGACGGTCACCTCGACCAGAGCGGCCCGCAACGCCGGGGTGAGCACGGTCAGCACCTGCAACGCCGCCCGGGTGCCCGGATCGTCCGGGCCCGGGTCGGCCAGCCGCACCAGCGGCAACCCCGCCGGGGGCCGGGGCACCGTCCGGAACACCACCCCGCTGCGGTCCAGCACCACGAATTGGTCGTCCCGGGGCACCACCGCCACCCCGGTCCGCTCCACCACCGTCACCACCAGGGTGTCCGGCCAGTCCCGGCGTACGGTGGCCCGCTCGACGGGGGCCAACCCGCCGATCCGCCGGGCCGTCGCGGCCAGGTCCACCCGGGCCAGCGGCGCCCCGTCCGGCACCGCCGCCGCGTCGCGCACCTCGACCGGGGTGACCAGCCGGGCCCCCTCCACCCGGACCTCGCGCACCCCGAACAGGCCGGAGCCGAGCATCGCCCAGGCCACCAGGCCGGCCAGCACCAGCACCCCGGCGACCACCGCCCAGGGCAGGGCGGCCCGCATCCGCCGCTGCCGGGCCCGCGCCATGAACCGCCGGGTGGACGGCGGGACCGCATCGCTACCGGCCCGCACGAGCTGCCAACGCCGTGCCGGACCACGCCGGGAACCACCACCGTCCGCGCCTGCGGGACGGCCCCGCGCCGGCCCCGGACTCATCCGGTGGTGGAGACCGTGCCGTCCGGGCCGATGACCGGGCCCGGGGCGACCGGTTCGGCGACCCCGCCGGCCCGGACGGTCAACGCGTCGAGCAGCTGGTCGCCCAGCAGGGAGATCGGCGGGGCACCCATCGTCACCACCACGTCACCGGGACGGGCCCGCCGGGCCACCTCCACCGGCGCGTCGTCGAACGAGTCCACGAAGACCTTGTGCGCGGCGTCCAACGGCACCGCCGCCAGCAACGCCGCCGACCCCTCGCCCGGTTGCCGCAGCTCACCGGGGCCGAAGACCTCCAGCAGCACCAGCTCGTCGGCGATGCCCAGGGCGGCGGCGATCTCCGCCTGGAGGTCCCGGGTGCGGTAGAGCCGGTACGGCTGGAACACCACGATCAGCCGGCCGTCACCGGCGACCTCGCGCAGCGTCTGCAGGGCCAGGGTCATCGAGGTCGGGTGGTAGGCGTACTCGTCGTAGACCAGCACACCGTCGGCGACGCCCTTGCGTTCGAAACGGCGGCGTACCCCCGGGAACGCGGCCAGCGCCGCCTCCGCCGCCGCCACCGGCAGGCCGAGCAGGTGGGCGGCGAGCACCGCCGCGGCGCTGTTGAGCCCCATGTGCCGCCCCGGCACCGGCAGCCGGATCTCGCCCAACGACCGGCCGTCGAGCGCGGCCAGGTACCGCACCCCCTGGGCGGACGAGGCCATCTCGGACAACCGCAGGTCGGCGTCGGCCGCCTCGCCGTACGTCCAGACCCGCCGCCCCTCGGCGCGCAGCGTCTCGGCCAACCGCCGGCCGCCCGGGTCGTCGGCGCAGGTGATGACGAACCCGGCCGGGTCGGTGAGCCGGGCGAACTCGGCGAACGCCGCCTCCAGGGTGGCCAGGTCGCCGTAGGTGTTCAGGTGGTCGGCCTCGACGTTGGTGATGATCGACACGTACGGGCGGTAGATCAGGAACGACCTGTCGCTCTCGTCCGCCTCGACCACGAAGTGCTCGCCGGTGCCGTGGTGCGCGCCCGAGCCGACCTCGGAGATCTCCCCGCCGATCACGAAGGACGGGTCGACGCCGGCCTGCTGGAGCACCATGGTCACCATCGAGGTGGTGGTGGTCTTGCCGTGGGTGCCGGCCACCGCGACGGTACGCCGGCCGGTCATCGCCGCCGCCAGCGCCTCGGAGCGGTGCAGCACCCGCAGCCCGCGCCGCCGCGCCTCGACCATCTCCAGGTGGTCCTGCGGAATCGCCGAGGAGTAGACCACGGTGTCCACCCCGTCGAGGTTGGCCGCCTCGTGGCTCATGTGGATGGTGCCGCCCAGCGCCCGCATCCCGGCCAGCGACGGCCACTCGCGCAGTTCGCTGCCGGAGACCGGCAGGCCCCGGGTGAGGAAGAGCCGGGCCAGGCCGCTCATGCCGACCCCACCCACCCCGATCAGGTGGATCCGGCCCAGGTCCTCCGCGGTGAGCGTGCCGGCCGGGGTGAACTGCGCGGTGTTCATGCCAGGTACCTTTCCGTCGCGCTGGACCGGCTCACCGGGCCACCGCCTCGTAGACGAAGTTGAGCAGGGCCACGTCGCCGTCGCGGCGGCCGTACGCGGCGGCGGCGTGGCTCATCGCGGACAGCCGCTGCGGGTCGCGCAGCAGGGGCAGCACGGTGCGCTCCAGCCAGTCCGGGGTCAGCTCGGCGTCGTCGACGAGCAGCCCGCCGCCGGCCTCCACCACGGGCAGCGCGTTGCGCTTCTGCTCCTGGTTGGAGTGCGGGTACGGCACGTAGATGGTGGGCAGCCCGATGGCGGCCACCTCGGCGCAGGTCATCGCCCCGCCCCGGGCCAGCATCAGGTCGGCGGCGGCGTAACCCAGCTCCATCTCGGACAGGTAGGGCAGCGCCACGTACGGCACCGGCAGGTCGGTGGGGACCGGCACCGGTTCGTTGCGGGCACCCATCACGTGCAGCACCTGCACCCCGTTGCGGGACAGTTCCTTGGCCGCGCCGGAGACCGCCAGGTTGATCGACCGGGCACCCTGGGAGCCACCGGCGACGAAGAGCACCGGCAGGTCGGGGCGGAGTCCGAAGTGGGCGCGGGCGGCGGCCCGCATGGCGAAGCGGTCCAGCCCGGCGATGCCCCGGCGCAGCGGCACCCCGACCACCCGGGCGTCGCGCAGCGCCTCCGCCTGGGCCGGCTGGTGCGGGAATCCGACGGCGATGTTCTTGGTGAACTTCATGCCGAGCCGGTTGGCCACCCCCGGCGGGACGTTCACCTCGTGGATGACGATCGGCATCTCGCGCCGCCACGCGGCCAGGTAGCCGGGGACGGAGACGTACCCGCCGAAGCCGACGACCACGTCGGCGGCGACCTCGTCGATCACCTTGCCGGCGGCGCGGGCCGCCTTCCACATCCGGTCCGGGGTGCGCACCAGCCCCATGTTGACCGAGCGGGGCAGCTGGTAGGCGGGGATCTGCCGCAGGTCGTAGCCGGCCGGCGGGATCAGCTCGTTCTCCAGGCCCTTGGGGGTGCCGAGGCAGGTGATCCGGACGCCCGGGTCGTGTCGGCGCAGGCAGTCGGCGAAGGCGAGCAGCGGGTAGATGTGCCCACCGGTGCCCCCTCCACAGAGCACCACCGAACGCAGCGGACCCATCAGCGTCTCCTCTCGCTCGCCGGCCCGCCCCGGGTCCGGTCCTGCCGGACGCCGCGCGGTACGGCCTGATCGTCGGGTCGCCGCCCGCGCGCCCGGGGTACGGACCCCGGGGCAGCCGGTGGCGACGCCGGTCGGCTCCGCGCACCGGGAAGCGGCGGCAACGGGGCCCAGACTAGTCGGACCCATCGGGCGGGCGGACGGGCGTGCAGGGCTCGGGCGGCGTCGGGTTCGGCGCGGGCGAAGGAGGCGAGCATGCCGACCGCGGCCAGGGTGACGACCAGGGCGCTGCCGCCGTCGGAGATGAACGGCAGCGGCACCCCGGTCAGCGGCAGCAGCTTGGTCACCCCACCGATGTTGATCACGGCCTGGCCGGTCAGCCAGGCGGTGACGGCGGTGGCGGCGAGCCGGCGGAACGGGTCGGCGACCCGGCGGGCGATCCGCAGCCCGGTGTAGGCCAGCACGGCGAAGAGCACCAGGATGACGGTGCAGCCGACCACGCCCAGCTCCTCGGCGATGACGGCGAAGATGAAGTCGTTGTGGGCGGCCGGCAGCCAACCGAACTTGAGGCTGCTCTTGCCCAGCCCGACGCCGAACCAGCCGCCGTGTTCGATGGCGTTGCGGGCCTGGACCATCTGCCAGCAGGCGTCCTCGACGCACTTGGCCGGGTCGGGCGTGTCGAGGAACGAGGTGAGCCGGGCCAGCCGGTAGTTCTCCTGGCCGCGTGCCCCGGAGCCGGCGCCGAGGGAGGCCACCGCGACGAGCAGGCCGACGCCGGCCAGGCCGACGGCGGAGAGGGCGGCGAAGACCCGCAGCCGCACCCCGGCCGCCCAGAGCAGCCCGACCACGATGGCCAGCAGGCAGAGCATGCTGCCCAGGTCGTTGTAGCCGACCAGCACGAAGAGCAGGCCGACCACCGGGAACAGCGGGGTGGCCAACTCCTTCCACCAGCCCAGCGCGGCGCCCTTGCGGGCCACCACGTGCGCGCCCCACAGCACCAGCGCGAGCTTGGCCAGCTCGGCGGGCTGCACCTGGATCGGCCCGAGATAGAGCCAGAGCAGGTTGGCCTGCAGCGGCCCCAGCGACTTCAGCCCGAACAGCGCGTTGAGCGCCACCAGCAGGTTGAGCACCAGCAGCAGCACCACGGCCCCGCCGAGCAGCGGCCGGCCCAGCGAGCGGAAGGTGCTGGCCGGCAGCCGCTGGCAGGCCCAGAACGCGACGATGCCGATCACCGCGAAGATGGCCTGTTTGGTCACCGAGGCGGCGGCGTCGCCGGCCTCGGCGTAGTCGCGCACGCTGGTCGCCGAGAAGACCATGGTCAGGCCGATCAGCAGCAGCAGGCCGGCGCTGGACAGCAGCAGGTAGTAGGAGGCCAGCGGGCGGGCCAGCAGGCCGCGCAGCGCCGCCAGGCCGCCGGCCGGCCCCAGCCCGGACAGCACCGGGGGCGGATCGGCGGTACGCCCCGCGCCCGCGACCCGCCGTGGCTGGGTCTGCGCCGTCGTGCCGGTGCTGGTGCCTCGGTCCTCCCCCACCCGCCCATCATCGCCGCTGCGGGCGGCCGGTTCCGGCCGTTCCCCCCGGTCGGCGTGTCGAAATGCGCGACGGGGGCTCCTCCGGTAGGAGGAACCCCCGTCCGCCGGTGGTCCGGTGGCGGCCCGGCGCGGACGGAACCGGCGCGCGGGGCCGGTACCGGCCCGGAACGCGATCAGCCCATGCTGGCGAGGAAGTCGCTGTAGAACAGGCCCAGCGCGATGGCCACCCCGATGCCCGCGATGATCCAGAACCGGACCACGATGTTGACCTCGCTCCAGCCGGCCAACTCGAAGTGGTGCTGCAGCGGGGACATCCGGAACACCCGCTTGCCGGTGGTCCGGAACGAGATGATCTGGATCACCACGGACATCGTGATGATCACGAACAGCCCGCCGAGGATCGGCAGCAGCAGCACGGTACGGGTGGACATCGCCATCCCGGCGATCAGCCCGCCCAGGCCCAGCGCGCCGGTGTCGCCCATGAAGATCCGGGCCGGCGAGGTGTTCCACCACAGGAAGCCCACGCACGCCCCGGCCGCCGCCCCGGCGATCAGCGCGATCTCCAACGGGTCCCGGACGGCGTAGCAGTAGTTGTCCGGGTTGGCGGTGTACGTCGGGTCGGCGCACCAGTGCCGGTACTGCCAGAACGCGATCAGCGCGTACGCGGCCAGCACCATCACCGAGGCGCCGGTGGCCAGCCCGTCCAGCCCGTCGGTGAGGTTGACCCCGTTGGTCGCCGCCATCACCACCATGATGATCACGATCACCGAGGCGACCTTGCCGATCTCCAGGGCCGGGATGTCCCGGATGAAGCTCAGCGTGGTGCTGCCCACGGTCTCGGTGTTGGTCGTCGCGCCACTGGCGTCGGTCATGCTGCTCGGGAAGTAGAGCGCGACCACCCCGAAGACCGCGCCGACCAGGATCTGCCCGAACAGCTTGCCGCGCTTGTTGAGCCCGCCGCTGTGCCGCTTGCGCACCTTGAGGAAGTCGTCGATGAAGCCGACCGCGCCGGAGAAGACCATCAGCCCCAGCAGCACCAGGGCGGTGATGGTCGGCTCGACCTGGGCGATCTGCGCGTCCGGCAGGGTGGTCAGGGCGAGGTGGCCGGCGACGTAGGCGATGACCGTGGCCAGGATGAACACCACGCCGCCCATCGTCGGCGTGCCCTTCTTGCCCTCGTTGCTGGCCAGCCCGAGGTTCGATCGGATCGGCTGGCCGGCCTTGAGCCGGGCGAACACCTTGATCGCCAGCGGGGTGGCCAGCAGCGACACCAGGAACGCCACGCCGATGGCGACGATGACCGCCCTCACGCGGCACCCCCCGCGCCGGCCCCGTCAGCCTGGGCGTCGGCCCGCAGGGCGTCGACGACCTCCCAGGTGCGGTACCGGGAGCCCTTCACCAGGACGACGTCGCCCGGTCGTAGCTCGCTGCGCAGCACCTCGACGGCCGCCGCCTGATCGGTGAGCAGCACCGACTCTCCTCCCCAGTCACTTACCGCTGTCGCGCCCTCGTGGATCGGCGCGGCCGGCTCACCCAACACGAGCAGCCGGTCGACACCGAGTTCGGCCGCGAGCCGGCCGACCTCCCGGTGCCCTTCGTCCTCGTACGCGCCCAGCTCGGCCATGTAGCCCAGCGCGGCGAACGTCCGCCCGCCCCGGTGCATCCCGGCCAGCGCCCGCAGCGCCACCGCCATCGAGGCCGGGTTGGCGTTGTACGAGTCGTCGATCACGGTCACCCCGTCGGGACGGGTGAAGACGTCCATCCGGCGGCTGGAGACCAGCCCCAGGTCGCCCAGGGCCGCCGCCAGCTCGGCCAGCGGCATGCCCAGCTCGCGGGCCACCGCCGCCGCGGCGAGCGAGTTGGAGACCTGGTGCCGGCCGGTCAGGCCGAGCCGCACCGGGGCCGTCCCCTCCGGGGTGACCAGGGTGTACGCCGGCCGGCCCCGCTCGTCCAGGGTGACGTCGACCGCGCGGACGTCGGCGTCGGCGGACTCGCCGTAGCGGACCACCCGGGCGGCGGTGCGGGACGCCATCGCGGCGACCAGCGGGTCGTCGGCGTTGAGCACGGCCAGCCCGTCGGCCGGCAGCGCCTCCACCAGCTCCCCCTTGGCCAGGGCGATGTTCTCCACCGAACCGAACTCGCCCAGGTGCGCCACCCCGACGTTGAGCACCACCGAGACCTGCGGCGGCACCACGTCACAGAGGTAGCGGACGTGTCCGACGCCCCGGGCGCCCTTCTCCATCACCAGGTACCGGGTCTGCGCGGTGGCCTGCAACGCGGTGTACGGGTGCCCCAGCTCGTTGTTGAACGACCCGGGCGGGGCGACCGTCGGGCCGAGCCGCACGGCGAGCTGCGCGATCAGGTCCTTGGTGGTGGTCTTGCCCGAGGAACCGGTCAGCCCGATCACGGTGAGCCCGGGCAGCCGGTCCACCACCGTGCGGGCCAGCCGGCCCAGCGCGGCCAGCGCGTCGTCCACCAGCACCATCGGCACCCCGGGCAGCTCCCGGGTGCCGAGCACCGCCACCGCACCGGCGGCGACCGCACCGGCGGCGTAGTCGTGCCCGTCGACCCGCTCACCGGGGAAGGCGACGAAGAGCGCCCCGGCGGCGACCTTGCGGGAGTCGAACTCGACCGGACCGGTGACCACGGTGGCCGGGTCGGCGGCGTGCAGCCGGCCACCGACCGCCGTGGCGACCTCGGCCAGGCTCAGCGGGATCACCGGCGACCCGCCAGGTCGCCGAAGCGGACGCGCAGCGCCTGCGCCAGCTCGGTGCGGTCGTCGAACGGGTGCACCTCGCCGGCGATCTCCTGACCGCGTTCGTGTCCCTTGCCGAGCAGCGCCACCACGTCGCCCGGTGCGGCCAGCCGCACCGCCTCGGCGATCGCCTCCCGTCGGCCCGGCACCTCGACGATCCGGGCGGCGGCGTCGGCGGCGTACGCCCCGGCCAGCACCTCGGCCCGGATCGTCGCCGGGTCCTCGGTGCGCGGGTTGTCGTCGGTCACCAGCACCACGTCGGCACCCCGGGCGGCGGCGGCACCCATCACCGGCCGCTTGCCCCGGTCCCGGTCACCACCGGCGCCGATGACGCAGATCAACCGGCCGGTGCCGGTGTCGCGCAACGCGGCCAGGGCCGCCACCACGGCGTCGGTCTTGTGCGCGTAGTCGACCACGCCGCGCACCGGCGCGTCCCCGCTGACCAGTTCCAGCCGGCCGGGCACCCCGCCGCAGGCGGCCACCCCGGCGACGGCGGTCGCCGGGTCGACCCCGGCGGCGACCAGGCAGGCGACGGCGAGCAGCGCGTTGGCCACGTTGTGCCGGCCGGGCAGCGCCACCCCGGCGGGCAGGGCCAGGTCGTCCGGGCCGTGGGCGGTGAACCGCTGGGCGTAGCCCTCGCCGCCGACCCGGTCGGCCCACCAGGTGGCGGTCGGGTCGCCGGCCGCCGAGTAGCTGACCGTGGCCGGGCGGAACAGCGGACGCAGGGCCGGGTCGTCGTGGTTGAGCACCTCGACCCGGCAGCGCCCGTCGAACAGTTTCGCCTTGGCGGCGAAGTAGTCGGCCGAGTCGGCGTGGAAGTCGAGGTGGTCGGAGCCGAAGTTGGTGTAGCCGCCGACGGCGAACCGGACCCCGCCGACCCGGCCCATCGCCAGCGCGTGACTGGACACCTCCATGACCACCGCGGTCACCCCGCGCTCCCGCGCGGCGGCGAGCAGCGCGTGCAGGTCGGTGGCTTCCGGGGTGGTCCGGACGCTGTCGATCACCAGGTCACCCAACCGGGTCTCCACCGTGCCGATCAGGCCGGTGACGTGACCGGCGGCGCGCAGCCCCGACTCGATCAGGTAGGCGGTGGAGGTCTTGCCGGCGGTGCCGGTCACCCCGATCACGGTCAGCCCGTCGGTCGGGTCGCCGTAGACCGCGGCGGCCAGCTCACCCAGCACCGCCCGGGGGTCGGGCGTCACCAGCACGGGCAGCCCGGTCGCGCCGGCCGCCGCCGCACCGGACGGGTCGGTCAGCACGGCCACCGCGCCGGCCGTGGTGGCGGCGGCGGCGAACTCCGCGCCGTGCCGACGGGCACCGGGCAGCGCGGCGTACAGGTCGCCGGGGCGGACCTCCTGGCTGGCGTGGGTCACCCCGGTCACGACCAGCGCGGCGGCGTCGGCCGGCGGCGTCACGGCGAGCCGGTCGGCGAGGTCGCCGAGCCGGACTCCGGGCACGGTACGGGGGCGTGGATTGCCGGGCACGGCGTCAGACCCTACCCGGTCGTCCGGTTCCGGCCGCACAGCCGCCCCGGTGGTTCGTCGGCACTCACCGATGATGTCCCGCCGTTCCCGGTCAGCGCGGAAAGACCTCGAAGTTGGGAGACTTCCCGCGCGACGGCGGGACCCGGTAGTGACGCAGCGTGAAGCCCATCATCTCGCGGAACGCCGGGGCGACGACCGCGCCGCCACCGCCCTCGGGGTTCCACACGAAGACCGCCACCACGTACCGGGGTGCTTCGGCGGGGGCCATCCCGATGAACGAGCCGACCTCGCCGGGTTGCTGCTTGCCGTTGACGTAGCGCAGCCCGGTGCCGGTCTTGCCGGCGATCCGGTAGCCGGGCACCGCGGCGGCCAGGCCGGTCGCGCCGTCGACGGTGGTGACCGCCTCCAGCAGGGTACGCAGCGCGGCGGCGTTGCTCGGGCTGAGCACCGAACGGGTGACCGGGGCGGCGGCCGGGGTGCGTTTGCCGTCCGCCCCGACCACCTCCTTGATCAGGTGCGGCTGGACGTAGGTGCCGTCGTTGGCGATCGTGGCGTACGCGGCGGCCATCTGCAGCGGGGTCGCGTCGACGCTGTGCCCGATCGGCACCGAGCCGTAGGACGAGCCGCTCCACTGGTCGGCCGGGAGCAGCCGCCCGGACGCCTCGCCGGGCATCCCCTCGCCGGTGGGCTGCCCCAACCCGAACCGCTTCTGGTAGTCGATCAGCCGGTCCGGGCCGAGCCGGTCGCCGATCTCGATGGTGCCGACGTTGGACGAGTAGGCGAGCATCCCGGCCACGCTCAACTTCTTGCCCTCGGCCGGGTGGGTGTCGCGGAAGGTCACCCCGCCCCGGGTGATGGTGTTGGCGACCGGCCAGGCGCTGTCGGGGGTGATGACGCCCTCCTGCAACGCCGCGCCGTAGGTGATCGCCTTGTGCACCGAACCCGGGTCGACCACGAAACTGGTGGCCGCGTCCTCCCAGTCGGTGGGCCGGCTCTGATCCGGTGACGCCGCGTTGTAGGTCGGGTTGCTCGCCTGGGCCAGCACCTCACCGGTCTTGACGTCGAGCACCACGGCCGCGCCGATCGCGCCCCGGGTCTGCGCCATCTGCCGGCTGAGGATCTGCTGCACCTGGAACTGGAGGTCCCGGTCGGTGGTGAGCACCAGCGAGCTGCCCGGCCTGGGGGCGGTGGTCTGGCTGTAGCCGCCGGGGATGGGCGCGTCCAGGTCGCCCGCGCCGGCCTCGTAGACCCACCGGCCGTCCTGCCCGCGCAGCACGTCGTCGTAGCGGGCCTCCAGCCCCTCCAGGCCGTCCATGTCCGGGCTGGTGAAGCCGACCAGGTTGGCGGCCAGGTCACCGCCGGGCACCTCGCGGCGCTCGTCACGGTGGGTGCCGATGCCGGCCAGTTCGAGCGCCTCGATCTGCTTGGCCTGGGCGATGTCGACGCCCCGGGCCAGATAACGGAACTGGAGCCCGCCCTGGCGCTTCATCTTCTCGGCCAGCTCGGAGACGGGAATGCCGAGCAGCGGGGAAAGCAGCTTCGCGGTCTCCGTCCGGTCCTTGACCAGGGTGGGGTCGACGAAGACGTACCGCGCCTCGACGCTGCGGGCCAGCGGGGCGCCGTTGCGGTCCTCGATCGACCCGCGCGGGGCCGGCAGTTCGACCCGGCTGAGCCGGTTGCCGACGCCACCGCCGGCGTACGCCGGGGTGTCCACGGCCTGCAGGACGACCAGCCGGATACCGATCACGGCGAAGACCGCCAGCACGAGCGCGGTGCCCAGCCGCAGCCGGCGTCGCGGTTCGGCCAGCTTCGGCGGGCGACGCGGCTTGCGGACCGGTCGCCGGCCGGCGGGCCGGTCGGTGCGCCGGGGTGCCTCGGTCCGGCGGGGGCACCCCGGCCGGGTGCGTCGGTGCGGCGCGGGGTGGTGCGGCCGGGGCGGCGGCGCGGCGCGGGCGGATCGGCGAACTCGTCGTCGTCGGGGGCGGCCGTGGCCGGCACGGTCCGGATGACGCCGGTGCGCCCGGTCGGGGCGGCCTCCCGGCGGCCGGCCCGGTTGGCGGCGGCCCGGCCGCCGTCGAGCACCTGGAGGGCGGGCCGGAACGGGTCGCCGGAGCGTCCGGCCCGGGGGTACGCCGTTGCCCGCCCCGTTCGTCGCTGCTCTCCCGGATGGTCCGCCCCCGGGGGTGTACGCCCGCGCGTCGGAGATCCCCCGCCGTCCCCGGCGCGGGGCTGCCCGGTGCGGGCGTCCCCGGCCCGGCCCTGTCCCCGGGACTCACCGGCCCGGGGTCCGGCGGCCGGGGGTTCGCCGGTGCGCGACTGCGGGGTCCGTGGTTCTGGTGTGCGGGGCTCCGGCGGGCGTGGCTCGCCGCCCCGGGCGGTCCCACCACGAACCGATCCGCGCCGGGAGCCCGTGGCGTCCCGGCGCGGTTCGTCGGATCTGGGTGGCACGGGTGTTACCCCCCGTTGCCCTGCTGGCTGGTGATCGCCGGCTGTCCGTCGGCTGGCTGCGGCACGCCGATCAGCCGACCGTCCGGCAGCCGGATGTACGCCGGTTCGCCGGCCTCCACCAGGCCCAGCTTGCGGGCCTCGGCGGTCAGGTTGCCCGGCTCCTTGGCCTCCTCGATCTGCTTCTCCAGCTGCTGCTGGTCGACGTCGAGGCGGGCCTGCTGCTGCTGGAGCTGCTGGAGCCGGAACGCGTTCTCGTTGATCTTGGTGTTGACGGCGAGGATGCCCAGCACCCCACCGACCACCAGCACCACGATCAGTGCCGCGAACGGCGCCCGGGGCACCCGGACCGGCGGCGGCGGCGCCACCCGCAGTCGGGGTGAACCGGTGCCGGTGGCCCGGGTGGCCGGCTGCTCGGCCGGCCGCAGCGCGGCGCTGCCCTGGGTGGGGAACTCGCGCGCCCCCCGGCGAGCCTCCCCCGCTCGACCGGCGAGGTCCGCCGGCATCGTGGTACGGGTCGTGCGCTGCGCCGTGGTCCGGCCCCCCGACCGCGGTGCGCGCTGCCCGACGACCGCGTCGCGGTCGTCACGCTTGTTGACGTTCATGTCCCCTCCCCCTGTTCGTCCGTCCTGCCGTCCCCCGGCGTCACCCCGTCGTCCACTGTGGAACCCGGCGTCGACCCCGTGCCCGGTTGGTGCATCGCCCTGACCCGTCGGCGGGACCGTTCGCGGTCGGTCCGCCCCTGCTGCCCGGTGGTCGGGTCGAGTCGCTCCGCCGCCCGCAACCGCACGGATGCGGCCCGCGGGTTCGCGGTGACCTCGGCCTCCCCGGCGAGTTCGGCACCCCGGCTGAGCAGCCGGAACGTCGGACCCGACCCGGGTAGTTCCACCGGGAGGTCGACCGGGCCCTTACTGCGGACCCGGTCGGCGAGCGCCTGCTTGGTGAGCCGGTCCTCCAACGAGTGGTAGGACAGGACCACCATGCGACCGCCCACGTTGAGCGTGTCGAGGGCAGCCGGCAGCGCCGTCTCCAGCACCACCAGTTCCCTGTTTACCTCGATCCGTAAAGCCTGAAACGTTCTCTTGGCCGGGTGTCCCCCGGTTCGTCGCGCTGGTGCCGGAATGCTCTCCCTGACCAGCTCGGCCAACCGGGCCGACGAGGTGATCCGGCCCCGCTCCCGCTCCCGCAGGATCGCCGAGGCGATCCGGCCGGCGAACTTCTCCTCGCCGTAGACCCGCAACACCCGGGCCAGGTCCGGGTGGGAGTAGCTGTTGACCACCTCCTCGGCGGTCACCCCCCCGGTCTGGTCCATCCGCATGTCCAGGGGCGCGTCCTGGGCGTAGGCGAACCCGCGGTCGGGCGCGTCGAGTTGCAGTGAGGAGACGCCCAGGTCGAACAGCACCGAGTCGATGCCCGGATAGCCCAACCGCGCCACCACCTCGGGCAGCTCGTCGTAGACGGCGTGCTCCAGGTGGATCCGGTCGGCGAACCGGGCCAGCCGGACCCGGGCGTGCGCCAGGGCCTCGGTGTCCCGGTCCAGGCCGATCAGCACCGTGTGCGGGTGCCGTTGCAGCACCGCCTCGGCGTGCCCGGCCAGACCCAGCGTGGCATCGACGTGGACCGTACGGCCGCCCCGGTCCAGCGCGGGGGCCAGCAGCTCGAGGCACCGCTCGAGCAGCACCGGCACGTGCGTGCCGCGCAGCTCCCCCATGTCGACCCCCACTGTGGAATAAGTCTCGTCGTGTCGCGCTCTGCTCGTCGGACGACGCCGTACCGTCGTACCGCCAGATCCCCATCCGCTCCCGCTCCGGCTCCGGGTCACCGACCCGGGGTGGAGATCGTGCCCCTGGCACCGGGGAAGGGGCGCCAGGAACTCGAAAGCGGCTGGAGATCTCGCAGTACGTCGGGCGTCGCCACGCCCTACAGACCGCCGGGCAGCACCCCCTCCTCGATGTCGGCGAAGTCGTCTTCGCTGTCGGCGAGGTAGCTCTCCCAGGCCGCCCGGTCCCAGATCTCCACCCGGGTGGACGCCCCGATCACCACCAGATCCCGGTCGAGCGCGGCATAGGACCGTAGGTGGGCCGGGATGGTGACCCGGCCCTGCTTGTCGGGGACCTCGTCGTGCGCGCTGGCGAAGAAGACCCGGCTGTAGGCCCGGGCCGCCTTGTTCGTCATCGGCTGCGCGCGCAACTGCTCGGCGATCCGCTGGAACTCGGGCGTGGGGAAGACGTAGAGACAGCGATCCTGTCCTTTGGTGATCACGACACCCCCCGCCAGTTCGTCCCGGAACTTGGCCGGAAGGATCAACCGACCCTTTTCGTCCAGGCGCGGAGTGTGGGTGCCGAGGAACATCGGCCCAACCCCCTCGCCCTGAGCGGCGTTCGCGGCGCCGCTGACCCCCTGGGCCGGTGGGCCCTCCCGGCCTCACCAATGCGCCCCACTCTACTCCACTTCCCTCCACCTGCAACCAGAATCGCCCGCCCGGCGCGTCGCCGACGGGGATAAAACCGCACGTCAGAGCCGGTGGAGCGAAGTGGAGGGCCGAGCCGCCCCCGCGCCGCGTCCGCTACCCGACATTGATCGACTCCGTCCGGTGGAGCGCTCACCGACCGGACGCCCGGCCCACCCCGACCGAACGGTTCGCCGTCGGCGGCGATCTGGCGGGCGCGGAGGTCCGGTAACCTCGCTCGCGTGACAGACGCGAAGATGCCCCTGCGGGCGAAGGTGGCCAGCTCCGTGTCGAGGACCGCCGCGGCGCTGTCGCGCGCCGCCGGCCGGGGCGACGGCTCGGTGATCGGCGGGTGGATCGGGCTGAAGATCGACCCGGACCTGCTGGCCCACCTCTCGGCCGGTCGCGCCATCGCGCTGATCTCCGGCACCAACGGCAAGACCACCACCACCCGGCTCAGCGCCGCCGCCGTCGGCGTGCTCGGCCGGGTCGCCACCAACTCCTTCGGCGCCAACATGCCCACCGGGCACACCTCGGCGCTGGCCAAGGCCGGCAGCACCCCGTACGCGGTGCTGGAGGTCGACGAGCACTACCTCGCGCAGGTGCTGGAGGCCACCGAACCGCACGTGGTGGCCCTGCTCAACCTCTCCCGCGACCAGCTCGACCGGGCCAAGGAGGTGGCCATGATGGCGCAGCTCTGGCGGGCCGCCCTGATCCGGCACACCGACGTGCGGGTGGTGGCCAACGCCGACGACCCGATGGTGGTCTGGGCGGCGACCCCGCCGGCCGACCCCGCCCGGGGCGTCCGCCCGCCGCACGTCACCTGGTTCAGCGCCGGCCAGCGCTGGCACGACGACTCCTGGGTCTGCCCGGAGTGCGGCTCCACCATCCAGCGCTCCGGCGAGCAGTGGTGGTGCACCGGCTGCCCGCTGCGCCGCCCGGACGCCCAGTGGACGGTGGAGGACGACGGTGTGCTCGACCCCACCGGGGCCTGGCACAAGGTGACCCTCCAGCTCCCCGGCAAGGTCAACCTCGGCAACGCGGCCACCGCCCTCGCCGTCGCCGCCGAGTTCGGGGTACGCCCCGTCGACGCGGTCTCCCGGCTGCACACGGTCAGCTCGGTCGCCGGCCGGTACGCCCAGGTCGACCGGGACGGCCGCAACATCCGGCTGCTGCTGGCGAAGAACCCGGCCAGCTGGCTGGAGGCGTTCGACATGGCCGACGAGGCGCCGACCCTGCTGTCCATCAACGCCCGCGACCCCGACGGGCTGGACACCTCCTGGCTGTTCGACGTCGACTTCGCCCCGCTGCGCGGCCGGCAGGTCCTCATCACCGGCGACCGGGCGTACGACCTGGCGGTCCGGCTCGACGTCAACGGGGTGCCGTTCCAGCACGTCCGGGCGTTCGGCGAGGCGGTCCGGGCGGTGCCGCCGGGCCGGCTGGAGGTCATCGCGAACTACACCGCCTTCCAGGACATCCGAGCGGAGTTGGACCGTGTCAACTGAGAGCCTGCGTATCGTCTGGATCTACCCCGACCTGCTCTCCACCTACGGCGACCGGGGCAACCTGCTGATCCTGGCCCGCCGGGCGCAGCAGCGCGGGATGCCGGTCGAGGTGCTGGAGGTCCGCTCCGACCAGCGGCTGCCCGCCACCGCCGACATCTACCTGATCGGCGGCGGCGAGGACGGCCCGCAGGCACTCGGCGCGCAGCGCCTGCTCGCCGACGGTGGCCTGCACCGGGCCGTCGCCCAGGGGTCGGTGGTCTTCGGCGTCTGCGCCGGCTACCAACTGCTCGGCACCTCCTTCTTCGCCAAGGGCACCAAGTGCGCCGGGCTGGAGCTGCTCGACCTCTCCTCCGACCGGGGTCCCACCCGGGCGGTCGGCGAGCTGGCCGGCGAGATCGACCCGAGGCTGGGGGTGCCGGCGCTGTCCGGGTTCGAGAACCACGGCGGCCGGACCCACCTCGGCCCCGGTGTGTCGCCACTGGCCCGGGTCAGCGCCGGGGTCGGCAACGACGGCGTCACCGAGGGGGCCTGGCGGGGCAGCCTGCTGGGCACCTACTCGCACGGGCCGGCACTGGCCCGTAACCCGGCCCTGGCCGACCTGCTGCTGCGCTGGGCCACCGGCGCGCACCAACTCCCCCCGCTGGACGACACCTGGGCCGACCGGCTCCGCTCCGAACGCCGCACCGCGGTGGCCTCCGCCGCCCGGACATGACCCACCGTCGGGCGGCCGCGGTCGCCGCCGCCCGGCGGTCGCTCGGTCAGCCGTCCGCCCGGCGGTTCGCCCTGCTGCTGGTCATGCTCGTCGGGTTCGCGGCGGTGCTGCTGGTGGCACCCCGGCCGGACGTCGGCGAGCTGCCCCGGCTGGCCGACACCCTCGGCGGGTACGCCCCGGTCGTCGGGATCGTCGTCGGGGCGTTGCTGCTGGTGGCGCTCGTCCCCCGGACCTTCGTCACGCTCGTGGCGGGGGCCGTCTTCGGTGCCTTGGAGGGGGCGGCGTACGCGCTCGGCGCGGCGCTGCTGGCCGCCGCGCTCGGCTTCGCCGTCGGCCGGGTGCTGGGGCGGGAGTTCGTCGCCGAACGGGTACGCGGCCGGCTGGCCCGGCTCGACGGCTGGTTCGCCCGGCAGAGCGTGCTGGGCGTGATCACCGTACGGATGCTGCCGATCGCCGGGTTCGGCCTGGTCAGCTACGGCTACGGCACCACCGGGGCGCGGGTGCTGCCGTTCCTCGTCGGCAGCGTGCTGGCCTCCGCCCCGACCGCCTTCGGCTACGCCGCCATCGGCGCGGCGGCCAGCTCCCCCGGCAGCATCAACTGGTACGCCGCCGCCCCGGCCAGCCTCGGGCTGATCGCCAGCGCGGTGCTGGCGTACCAGTGGTGGCGGGCCGAACGCGCCCGCCGGTCCGTGGTCGCCGACCCGCGCCCCTGACCGGGACACGAGCCGGCCCCTGCGGCAGGCGGCGGCCGGAACGCCGGTCGCCGACATCCGGCCCGCTCCCGACGCCCCTGCCGGTCCGGGCCGCCGGCGTGGTCGCTCCGGCGAGCGGTATGCCGGAGAGTCATATTCATGCCCCTCAGGCATACCGCTCCACGTCGACAGTGGCCCCGTCCGCGGTCACTGCGCGCCACGGCGGCCCACAGGCCGGCAGGCCCGCGAGCCGCCCCGCCTCGGGCGGGTGGCACCGTCAGGCGACGACCGAGACCAGCCGGCCCGGCACCACGATGACCTTGCGCGGCTCCTTGCCGGCCAGCGCGGACGCGACCGCCGCCAGGGCCGCCGCCCGGACGGCCTCCTGCGGCGCGTCGGCGGGCACCTCGATCCGGCCCCGGACCTTGCCGTTGACCTGCACCGGGTAGGTGACCGTGTCGGCGACCAGCAGCGCCGGGTCGGCGGTCGGGAAGTCCGCGTACGCCAGGGAGGTGTCGTGGCCCAGCATCCGCCACAGCTCCTCGGCGACGTGCGGGGCGAACGGGGCCAGCATCAGCACCAGCGGCTCGGCCACCTCACGGGGGGTCTCCGCCAGCCGGGTCACCGCGTTGGTCAGCTCGATCAGCTTGGCGATCGCGGTGTTGAACCGGATGCCCTCCATGTCGGTCCGGACCCCGTCGATCACCCGGTGCAGCAGCCGGCGGGTCTCGGTGTCGGCGGGCGCGTCGGTGACCCGCAGCGTGCCGGTCTGCTCGTCGACCACGGCCCGCCAGACCCGTTGCAGGAACCGGTACGACCCGACCACCGCCCGGGTCTCCCACGGGCGGGACACCTCCAGCGGGCCCATCGACATCTCGTACACCCGGAAGGTGTCCGCGCCGTAGGCCGCGCACATGTCGTCCGGGGTGACCACGTTGCGCAGCGACTTGCCCATCTTGCCGTACTCGCGGGTCACCTCCTGTTCGCCGTGCATCCAGCGGCCGTCGACCTCGACGACCTCCTCGGCCGGCACCGGGGTGCCCCGGGAGTCGCGGAAGGCGTACGCCTGGATCATGCCCTGGTTGAACAGCTTGCGGAACGGCTCGAACGACGACACGTGCCCCAGGTCGTACAGCACCTTGTGCCAGAACCGGGCGTACAGCAGGTGCAGCACGGCGTGCTCGGCACCCCCGACGTACAGGTCGGTGCCCCCGCAGTCACCCTCGGCGCGCGGGCCCATCCAGTACGCCTCGTTCTCCGGGTCGACGAACCGCCCGGAGTTGGTCGGGTCCAGGTAGCGCAGCTCGTACCAGCAGGAGCCGGCCCACTGCGGCATCACGTTGGTCTCCCGGGTGTACCGCTGGGGCCCGTCGCCCAGGTCCAGCTCCACCTCGACCCAGTCGCGCCGCCGCGACAGCGGGGTCTCCGGGTTGCTGTCGGCGTCATCCGGGGCGAACGTCTTCGGGGAGAAGTCGTCCACCTCGGGCAGCTCGACCGGCAGCATCTCCTCGGGCAGCGCGATCGCCGCGCCGGTGGCGTCGTAGACGATCGGGAACGGCTCGCCCCAGTAGCGCTGCCGGGAGAACAGCCAGTCCCGCAGCCGCCAGGTGACCGCGCCGACACCGTGGCCGTTGGCCTCCAGCCAGGCGATGGTCGCCGCCTTGGCGTCGGCCACCCCCAGCCCGTTCAGGTCCAGGCCGCGCTCGGGCGCGGCGCTGTTGATCGCCGGCCCGTCCCCGGTGTACGCCTTCCCGTCGAACCCGTCGACCGGCTGCACGGTCCGCACGATCGGCAGCTCGAACACCTCGGCGAAGGCCCAGTCCCGCTCGTCCTGGGCGGGTACCGCCATGATCGCGCCGGTGCCGTAGCCGGCCAGCACGTAGTCGGCGATGAAGATCGGGATCTGCCCACCGGTGACCGGGTGGGTGGCGTACGCGCCGACGAAGACGCCGGTCTTCTCCTTGGTGTCGGCCTGCCGCTCCACGTCGGTCTTGGCCGCCGCCGCCTTCCGGTACGCCTCGACGGCCTCCCGGGGGCCGGCGTGCCCACCGGTCCAGGCGTCCCGGGTCCCGGCCGGCCAGGCGGCCGGCGTCAGCGCGTCGACCAGCTCGTGCTCGGGGGCCAGCACCAGGTAGGTGGCCCCGAAGATGGTGTCCGGCCGGGTGGTGAACACTCTGATGCGGGCTTCGCCCGCGACACCGGAATCGGTGGTCCCGGTGGCGAAGTCGATGTGCGCGCCGGTGGACCGGCCGATCCAGTTGCGCTGCTGCAGCTTGATCGACTCGGGCCAGTCCAGGGTGTCCAGGTCGTCCAGCAGCCGGTCACCGTACGCGGTGATCCGCATCATCCACTGCTTCAGGTTGCGCTTGAAGACGGGGAAGTTGCCCCGGTCGGAACGGCCGTCGGCGGTGACCTCCTCGTTGGCCAGCACGGTGCCCAGCCCCGGGCACCAGTTCACCGGCGCCTGCGAGACGTACGCCAGCCGGTGGTCGTCGACGATCCGCCGCTGCTCGGCCGGGCTCAGCTCGGCCCAGGCCCGACCGTCGGGGGTGGGCCGGTCACCGGCGGCGAACGCGGCGGTCAGCTCGGCGATCGGCCGGGCCCTGCGGGCGTCGGCGTCGTACCAGGAGTTGAAGACCTGCAGGAAGATCCACTGGGTCCACCGGTAGAAGTCGGTGTCGATGGTGGCCACCGAGCGCCGGTCGTCGTGGGCCAGCCCCAGCCGGCGCAGCTGCGCCTTGTACCGCTCGATGTTGGCCACGGTGGTCGTGCGGGGGTGGGTGCCGGTCTGCACCGCGTACTGCTCGGCGGGCAGGCCGAACGCGTCGAAGCCCATCGCGTGCAGCACGTTGCGCCCGGCCATCCGCTGGTAGCGGGCGAAGCAGTCGGTGCCGATGTAGCCCAGCGGGTGGCCGACGTGCAGCCCCGCCCCGGACGGGTACGGGAACATGTCCAGCACGTACAGCTTCTCCGCGCCCGCCCGCGGGTGCCCGGGGTCGGCCAGCGGACCGGTCGGGTTCGGTGCGTGGAAGGTCCCCTCCCGCTCCCAGGTGTCCTGCCACCGACGCTCGATCTCGTCGGCCATGGCCGCGGTGTACCGGAACGGGGGGATGTCGCCCGCAGGTGCGGCTGCCTCACTCATACCTACTCCTTGGCGCGGTCATCGCGGTCGTGTCGCACTGACGCGATCATCGGGGACCGGTGCCCTCGGGCGGGACCGGCGCGGTCGTGTCGGATCTGGGGAGCGTCGGGCCCGCAGGACCCTGCCGCGGGCACGAAAAAGCCCCTCGCACAGGAGGGGCCGCCGTGCTGTCGCGCGTCAGCGCATCAGCACGGCCCGGTAAGAAGCAGGGAGACTGCGCTCATGTCCCGCAGTCTACCCCCTGGCAGCCGCAGGCCGGGGACCGCACCCGCCCCGACGGTCACCTTCCGTGAGCACCCGGCCGCGTCGGGTCCCCCGACCTGACGAATATCCGCTGTGTGACCGGCCGACTTCCGGCAGGGTTCGGCGTTCACCGTAAACATGGTTAGCCTGAGAGACCAGTGCGATTCCTGCGGCAGACGAGGCTTCCCGTTGCGAACCGAACGACGGGTCCAGGTGCTCTTTACCGAGCTGCCGTCGCGACGAGGAGAAGGCCCGTGACACAACAGACCTGGGACGAGGTGGGCGGCGTACTGCCGCACGACGAGTTCCGCGCCGCCAGCGAGGCCGTGGTGGCCAACATCGAGCAGGTCATCGAGGGCAAGACAGCCACCGTGCGGCTCGCCCTGGCCGTCCTGCTCGCCGAGGGTCACCTGCTGATCGAGGACGTCCCAGGAGTCGGCAAGACCAAACTGGCCAAGGCGCTCGCCCGGTCCATCGACTGCTCGGTGCGGCGCATCCAGTTCACCCCCGACCTCCTGCCCAGCGACGTCACCGGGGTCAGCGTCTACAACCAGGAGACGCACGACTTCGAGTTCCGCCCCGGCGCGGTCTTCGCCAACCTGGTGGTCGGCGACGAGATCAACCGGGCCTCCCCCAAGACGCAGTCCGCCCTACTGGAGTGCATGGAGGAGCGTCAGGTCACCGTCGACGGGGTGACCTACCAGCTGCAGACGCCGTTCATGGTGATCGCCACCCAGAACCCGATCGAGATGGAGGGGACGTACCCCCTCCCCGAGGCGCAGCGGGACCGGTTCACCGCCCGCATCGCGATGGGCTACCCGGGCCCGGAGGCCGAACTGGCCATGCTGGACGGGCACGGCGCGGCCGACCCGCTCCAGGAGCTGCGGCCCGTCTCCGACGCCGACACGGTCCGCCGCCTGATCGCCACCGTCCGCAACGTGCACGTCGCCGACGCCGTCAAGCAGTACGCCGTCGACCTGGTCACCGCCACCCGGGAGGCCCCCGACCTGCGGCTGGGCGCGTCCCCCCGGGCCACCCTGCAACTGTTGCGCACCGCCCGCGCGGTGGCCGCCCTGGAGGGCCGCGACTACGTGCTGCCCGACGACCTCCAGGCGCTCGCGGTGCCGGTGCTGGCCCACCGGATCATCCCCACCGCCGACGCCCAGCTGGCCCGCCGCACCACCGACGCGATCGTCGCCGAGCTGGTGCACCGGCTGGCCCTGCCGGCGGACCGCAAGCGTCCCACCGGGTACGACACCCCCCGCCCCGCCGCCGGCAACGGCCGCCCGCCGTTCGAGCCGCGGAGGCCGTGACGTGCGTGCCGGGCTGCGTGGCCTGACCACCCGGGGCCGGTCGTTCCTGGCGGCGGCGATCGCCGCGGCGATCTCCGCCGGCATCCTCGGCGAACGGGACCTGCTCCGGGTGGCGGTGCTGCTCGGCGTCCTGCCGCTGCTCGCCGCGCTGTACGTCGGCCGGACCCGCTACAAACTGGCCTGCAACCGCTCGCTGGACCCGCACCGGGTGCCGGTCGGGGCCAGCTCCCGGGTGGTGCTGCGGTTGCAGAACATGTCCCGGCTACCCACCGGCACCCTGCTGCTGGAGGACCGGCTGCCCTACGCGCTGGGCAGCCGGCCCCGGGTGGTGCTGGAACGGCTCGGCGCGCACCAGGCCAGCTCGGTGGCGTACACGGTCCGCGCCGACGTACGCGGCCGCTACGAGGTGGGCCCGCTGGTGGTCCGGATGACCGACCCGTTCGGGCTGTGCGAGCTGAGCCGGGCCTTCCCCAGCACCGAGCAGCTGACCGTGATCCCGCAGGTCACCCCGCTGCCCTCGGTACGCCTACCCGGCGAGTACGCCGGCAGCGGCGACAGCCGGGCCCGGTCGGTGGCGGTGCACGGCGAGGACGACGCCGCCACCCGGGAGTACCGCAGGGGCGACGATCTGCGCCGGGTGCACTGGAAGTCGACGGCCCGCACCGGTGAGCTGATGGTGCGCCGGGAGGAACAGCCCTGGGAGAGCCGGGCCACGGTGCTGTTGGACACCCGGGCGCACGGTCACCGGGGCGACGGTCCCACGGCCAGTTTCGAGTGGTCGGTCTCCGCCGCCGCCAGCATCGCCTCGCACCTGCGGCAGGCCGGTTACAAGCTGCGCCTGGTCACCGGGGACGGGGTGGACGTGGACGCCACCGAGGCCACCGGGGACGGCCTGCTCCTCGACCAGCTCGCCGACGTCCGGCTCGACCAGCGTGGTGACGTGGCGACCCTGGTGCAGCGGGTCCGGCAACGCGCCGACGGGGGCCTGATCATCGCCTTGTTCGGCTCACTGACCACCAGTGAGGCGGAGCTGCTGAGCGGGCTGCGCGGCAGCGGCGCGACGTGCGTCGGCTTCGTGCTCAACAGCTCCACCTGGCTCAGCCTGCCGGAACGGGCCCGGTTCGAGGCCGAGCAGACCCACGCCGCCGCCGCGTTGGCCCTGTTGCAGGGCGGCTGGCGGGTCATCGGGGTCAACCACGACGGCCAACTGCCGGTGCTCTGGCCGCAGGCCGGGCGCGGTTCGCAGGGCTTCGCGCTGCGTGCCGCCCTCGCCGAGACGGTCGCCGGGGCCGTCCGGTGAGCCGTCCGACGACAGGAAGGGTGACGTCGTGATCGCGTCCCGGAACATCGGCTTCGTGGCAGCGGTGGCGACCCTGCTCGCCGCGGCACCACTGTCGTCGATCTTCCAACAGTGGACCTGGCTGATCCAGTCCGCCATCGCGGTCGCCGTGGTGGCCGGCGCGGCGGCACTCACCCGACTGGTCCGGGCCCCCCTGTGGGGTCAGGTGCTGGGCATGCTCGCCGGTCTGCTGCTCGCCCTGACCTGGCTCTTCCCCGGTGGTGGCGAGCTGATCGCCTTCCTGCCCACGCCGGCGACGCTGGCCCACTTCGGCGAGCTGGCGCAGGGCTCCTTGCAGGACATGCGCTCCTACGGGGTGAAGGTGCCCGACACCACCCCGCTGCTGTTCATCAGCGTGCTCGGGGTGGGCGCGGTCGCGGTGGTGGTCGACGTCCTCGCCGTCGGGCTGCGGCGACCGGCCCTGGCCGGACTGCCGATGCTGGCCATCTACTCGGTGCCGGTCGCGGTCTACGTCGACAGCGTCCCCGCGCTGCCGTTCGTGGTCGGCGCCGCCGGCTACCTCTGGCTGCTGGTGACCGACAACGTCGACCGGGTCCGCCGGTTCGGCCGCCGGTTCACCGGTGAGGGCCGCGACGTGGACGTCTGGGAGTCCTCCCCGCTGGCCGCCGCCGGTCGCCGGCTGGCGGTGGTCGGGGTGGCGCTGGCCGTGGTGCTGCCGTTGGCCGTGCCGGGGATGACCGGTGGGCTGCTGGACCAGTTCAACACCGCCGGCAACGGCACCGGCCGCCCCGGGCAGGGTGGCGGGCCAGGCCGGATCGACCTCTTCGCGTCGCTCAGCGGGCAGCTCAACCAGTCCGAGGTGGCCGACATGGTCAAGGTCACCACCACCGAGCAGAACCCGTTCTACCTGCGCTTCGGGGTCGCCGACGAGCTGCGCCCGGACGGTTTCCGGGTACGCCCGCCCAACGGCCGCCCGGTGAACCGGGAGCTGCCCGACCCGTCGGGTCGCACCGGGCCGGGGGTGGAGCAGCGGACCTACCGGGCGACGGTGGAGATCAACCGCACGCTGAGCATGCCCTTCGTGCCGCTCTACACCGACCCGGTCAGCTTCGACGGGCTCAACGGCAACTGGTCGTACGACCAGAACCTCGGGGTGGTCTTCTCCAACCGGGACAACTCCCGGAGCAAGCGCTACTCGTTCGAGTACGTGCGCTCGACGTTCACCCCGGCGGCGCTGCGTCGGGCCCGCCCGTTGCCGGCCGAGCACCCGATCCGGCTGCAACAGACCCGCACCCCGGAGGTCCGTGAGGTCAGCCTGCTGGTCAGCCGGCTGGTGGAGGGGAAGTCCACCGACTACGACCGGGTCCGGGCGATCTACGACTACTTCTCCCGGGAGAACGGCTTCAGCTACTCGCTGAGCACCAAGGGCGGCACCAGCGGCCAGGAGATCGTCGACTTCCTCACCAACAAGGTCGGCTACTGCCAGCAGTACGCGGCGGCGCTGGCCTGGCTGGTACGCGAGGCCGGCATCCCGGCCCGGGTGGCGTTCGGCTTCACCAACGGCAGCAGCGCCAACGGGGACACCTACACGTTGACCAACCGGAACCTGCACGCCTGGACGGAGGTCTACTTCGACCAGTTCGGTTGGGTCCCGTTCGACGCCACCCCGGCGTACGGCGTCCAGGGGGCGAACCGGTCGGCGTGGGCGCCGGACTCCGACGCCCCGGACCCGGAGCCGTCGGACACCGCCGCGCCGGCCGCCCCGCAGGACCCGGGGGCCACCACGGGACCGCAGCGGGACGAGGCCGCCGACAAGGACACCGACGCTGGTTTCGACCCGACCACCGGCGCTCCCGTCGAACGTGCCCCGACCTGGCCCTGGTGGACGGTGGGAGCGCTGCTCGCGGTGGCGGCGCTGTTGGCCGTCCCGGCGCTGCGGCGGCGGGCGCTGCGCCGGCAACGGCACCACCTGCCGACCCCGGTGGCGGCCGGGCCCGCCCCCGACGACGGGGCGGGCGGGAGCATCCCGATGACGGTGCTGGGCGTGGACGCCGAACGGGCCCGGGCGGACGCCCACGCGGCCTGGGACGAGTTGCTCGACACCCTGGTCGACTACCGGGTGCGGATCGACCGGACGGAGACGCCCCGGGCGACCGCCGAGCGGCTGGCCCGGGAGGCGGTCGGTGAGGACGCCGGCTCCGCCACGGCGGTACGGCTGCTCGGTCGCGCCGAGGAACGTGCCCGGTACGCCCGGGACCCGCTCACCGGCGAACCGCTGCACCCGGCGTTGCGGACGGTACGCGACAGTCTCGCCGCGCGGGCGGACCGGCGTACCCGGTTCCTCGCCGCCGTGCTGCCCCCCTCGGTGCTGCTGCGCTGGCGTACCTCGCTCGGCGACACGTCGGCGCGTCTGGTGACGGCTTCCGGCCGGCTCCGCCGCCTGCTGCTGCGCTGGAACCCGCGCCGCCTGCTCGCCACCCGCCGCGCCTGACCCCGCCCCGGCCGCCCCGCCCCGGCGGGGCGGCCGCTCGTGGGGCGGGCCGCTCGTGGGGCGATACAGCCGCGTCAGCCGTCCTGGACAACGCCACGTCGCCGCACGGGAGTGGGCCAGGGATGGTGAGGGGCGGCGTGGGGGCACCGACGGGCCCGGGTGGGCAACCTGGCTGGCAGCAGAGCGCGGGCATAGCGATATGACGGAGGTGGCCGGACCACAGGTCCGGCACCTACCGTCGTCGGCGACGCCCGTCCACCCTCAGGGGTGGGCCGGGTTCAGCGATGTCCCTCCGGACGTTGCCGCCACCGATCCTCCATGCGGTCCAGCAGCGACGGCCGACGGCCGCCCCGGCCACGCGGACGACGACGACTCGTCGTGCCGCCCACCACGTGCAGGTCCGGTGACTGCGCCCGCCGGTGCGACTGCACCGCATAGCCCAACGCGGCCAGCATGACGACGAAGCCCGCCACTGCCAGTGGCGGCGTCTTGATCACCGCGCCGTAGACCAACAGGGCCAGGCCGACGACCACCACGCCGGCAGCGACGAGCAGGCGACGCCGCGTATGGAAACGCGGGTCGCTGGCGCGCACGGCCGAGGCGAATTTGGGGTCCTCGGCAAGCGACCGCTCGATCTGCTCGAACAGCCGCTGCTCGTGCTCCGAGAGCGGCACGGCACTCCTCCCCGGTCACGTTGGTCGGCCCGGTCGGGCCGACAGACCGTGGCAGCCATCCGGCTGCTTGCCGCCAAGTCTACGAGGGGGGTCGCGCGTCGGAAAGCGGGACGACCTATGGCCGACTGCTATTTTCCCCGCGCCGGGGATCACGTTTACCGAGCAGACTGGCCGGACCTATGACGGACCGCCCGAAACGGGCAGCCGCCGCGTCGGCGGCGGTCTCCGCTTCCCGCCATCCCCGCTCCGGTGCGCCCAGCGTGAGTTGTCGCGGTGTGTCGACCGCTCCCGCCAGGCCCTCCACCCGGACGCCGACCAGCCGGACCGGCTCACCCGGGTCGAGAACCGTCCAGAGGCCCCAGGACGTGTCGAATATCTCCCGGGCCACGTCGGTCGCCCCGTCGAGGGTGCGGGACCGGCTGACGGTGCGGAAATCGGACATTCGGACCTTGATCGAGATGGTCCGGCCGACCTGGCCGGCCGCCCGGAGCCGACTGCCCACCTTTTCGCTGAGGGCGAGCAGCGCGCGCCGGATCTCCTGCGCGTCGACGACGTCGACGTCGAAGGTCACCTCGGCCCCGATCGACTTCTCCACCTGGTCCGGGCTGACCGGGCGCGCGTCGCGCCCCCGGGCCAACTCGTGCAGGTGGGTCGAGGACGCCACACCGAGCGCCTTGCGGAGCATCCCGGCGGGTGCCTCGGCCAGGTCGCCGACGGTGCGTAGGCCGAGCCGCCGCAGCGTCTCGGCGGACCGCTCCCCCACCCCCCACAACGCGTCGACCGGCAGTGGGTGGAGGAACTCCAACACCCGATCGGCCGGCACCACCAGCAGGCCGTCCGGCTTGGCCCGGGTGGAGCCGAGCTTGGCCACGAACTTACTCGGCCCCACCCCGACCGAGCAGGTCAACGCCTGCTCGGCGGCGACCCGGGCCCGGATCCGCCGGGCGATGGCGGCGGGCGGGCCGAACAGCCGGCGGGCACCCGTCACGTCGAGGAACGCCTCGTCGAGGGAGAGCGGCTCGACCAGCGGGGTGACGTCCCGGAAGATCCGCATCACCGCGTCGGAGGCCGCCCGGTAGCGGGCGAAGTCGGGGGGCAGGTAGACCGCGCCGGGGCAGAGCGCGCGGGCCCGCGCGGTGGGCATGGCGCTGCGCACGCCGAAGCGGCGGGCCTCGTAGCTGGCGGAACTGACCACACCCCGCGGCCCGACCCCGCCGACCACCACCGGACGGCCGGCCAACTCGGGCCGGTGACGCACCTCGACGGAGGCGAAGAAGGCATCCATGTCGACGTGCAGGATCGGGCTGGCCGAGTCGTCGGCGTCGGGCCCGAAACGCGGGTCACCAGCACCACGCGGCAACGACTGGCTCCGGCCCATCACCGCAGGCTAGCCGCCCGGTACGACAACCGGCCCGGCGGTCAGCCCCGGACCACCAGCAGCGGCACGGTCATCTCCGCCGCGCTGTCCGCCCCGTGGTACGCCACCAGCCGGGACGCCGCCGGCGGCTCCGACCGGGTGGCCAGCACCGCGTACGTGTCGCGGCAGGTCACCACCACGTCACCGACCCGGGACAGGTGTTCCTCGGCGACCGGGCCGAACCAGCCCTCGGCCACCAGCTCCTCCCGGGTGCACACCCGGGCGGCCGGCCCGAGCACCGCCGACCAGGTGGCCACCACGTCGTCCACCGCCCCCGGCTCGACGTGCAGGTACCGCACCCGGGGCTCACCGGCGACCACCCGGATGCCGGCCCGCAGCCGCAGATCGGTGTCCAGGTCGAAACGGTGGGCCGCCGGCACGTCGAGCTGGCCGTGGTCGGCGGTGACCAGCAGCGCGGCGTCGGCCGGCAACCCGTCGACGAGCCGGGCGAGCAGGCCGTCCACCTCGGCGGCGGCGATCCGCCAGGGCGCGGAGTCGACCCCGCTGAGGTGCCCGTGCCGGTCCAGGTCGGGGTGGTAGCCGGAGACCAGGGTGGGGCCGGCCCCGGCGGACAGCGCCGCCAGCATCGTCCGGCCCAGGGCGTCCACCCCGGCGGCGCCCCGGTAGTCGCCACCCCGGTTGGCGGCCAGGGTGAGCCCGCTGCCGGCGTACTCGGGACGACTCACCACGCTCACCGCGACCCCGGCGGCACGGGCCCGCTGCCACTGGGTGCGTACCGGCTGCCAGTGCAGCGGGTCCGGGTCGCCGTGCCAGTCGATGTGGTTGAGCACCCGGTCGGTGCCGGGCACCCGGACGGTGAAGCCGAGCACGCCGTGCGTGCCGGGGGCCGCGCCCGCGCCCAGGGTCACCAGGCTGGTCGGGGTGGTGGAGGGGAAGCCGCAGGTGAGCGGGCGGCCCACCGTCGCGGCCAGCCCGGTCAGGGTCGGGGCGTACCGGGCGGCGGTGGGGAGCTGGTACCAGCCGAGACCGTCGACGAGCAGCACGGCGACCCGGCGTACCCCGGCCAGGCCGGGGGCGAGCCCGAGCAGGTCGACCGCGCCCGGCACACCGAGCACGGCCAGCGCGCTGGGCAGCACGTCGGCCAGGCTGCCCCCGCCGTAGCGCGGCGACACCACCGCGAGCGGGTCCGCCGCAGGCACCGGCCCCGCCGCTCGGTCCACCGGCACAGCAGCCGGGGGCAGGGTCGTCCCGGCCGGGGGCAGGTCGGTCATGCCGGGCGGCGGGCGAACAGGTGCAGTTGGGCGGCGAGATCCCGGTAGGGCGGACGCCCGGCCAGCGCCTTCTCCAACTCGACCAGGGCACCCGGCTGACCGTCGGCGACGGCGGCGGGCAGCAGGTCGGCGAGGACGCGTACCCCGTGGATCTCCTCGACGGTGAGGCCGGCGGCGCGCAACAGGGCGGTGGCCTGCTCGGCGTCGAAGCGGCGGCGCAGCGTGTCCCGGGGGCGGCGGCGCCGTCGGTGGCGGCGGCCAGCGCGGCGGCGACGTCCAGGTAACCGTTCATCGCCCGACCCAGCACGGCGGCGGCCCGCCCGGCGACCAGCACACTCGCCGCCCCACCGGGGCGCAGCGCGGCGGCCAGCGCGGTCGTCACCGGCAGCGGGTCGTCGACCACCTCCAGCACCGCATGGCACAGCACCAGGTCGACGGAGGCCGGTTCGACCAGGCCGGTCAACGCGTCGCCGTCGCCCTGCACGGCGCGGACCCGGTCGGCCACCCCGGCCTCGGCGGCCCGGCGGGTGAGGGCGGCGAGGGCGTCGGGGCTGGCGTCGACCACGGTCACCCGGTGGCCGGCCTGGGCGAGCGGCACGGCGAAGCCGCCGGTGCCGCCGCCCACGTCGAGCACGGTCAGCGTGTCGTCGGCCCGCCGGTCCAGCTCGGCGGCGAGCACCGACCAGATGACGGCGGTACGGGGGGTCAACGGCGGCTCGACGAACCGACCTCGGGTGCTCTGCTCCACCCGGTGGAGCCTAGTCACCCGCCTCACCCGACCCCCGCTGGCGGTGCCGACGCCGACGGCTCAGATCTCGCCGCCGCCGGCCGGGTCCTCCTCGGCGCGGGACCGGCGGTCGTTCGCCACCGGGCCCTCGGTCACCTGGTACTCCCGCGGCTCGGCGTCCTGGGCGGGCGTCCAACCGGCGCCCAGCCGGGTACGCCGGGCGTTCGCCAGTCCACCGGTGTACGTGCTGTCCATCGTCACTGGTCATCCCCCTTGCCGCGAGCGGGCCGCTCTGCCCGCGCGTGCCGGAATTCTCCCGTCTCCCGGCCCGGAAAACCGTAATGTGGATCACTTCACCGGAAGTCGCGGGAGGCGGATTCCACCGGCGGCGTGATCGGGTCCAGCCGGTCGGCGGTGAGGTTGGTGACCCCCTCGTGCCGCTGCAACCGACCACGGACCACGAGGGCGCTGCTGGTGCGGGCGATTCGACGATAGCGCTGCCACAGCCCCGGGGAGCAAGTGACATTCAGCATCCCCGTCTCGTCCTCCAGGTTGAGGAAGGTGACCCCACCGGCGGTCGCCGGCCGTTGCCGGTGGGTGACGATCCCGCCGACCCGGACCCGCCGACCCGACTCCACCCGCCCCAACCGGGCGATCGGCACCGCACCCAGCGCGTCGAGCCGGTCCCGGACGAACCGGGCCGGGTGGGTCTCCGGGGACAGCCCGGTGGCCCAGACGTCGGCGACGAGCCGGTCCACCGCCTCCATCCCCGGCAGGGTCGGGGCCGCCGCGCCGGTCACCGTGCCGGGCAGCCGGCCCGGCCGGTCCTGGGCCGCCGCCCCGGCCGCCCAGAGCGCCTCCCGCCGGGTCAGCCCGAAACAGGCGAAGGCGTCCGCGGTGGCCAGCGCCTCCAGCTGACCCGCGGTGAGACCGACCCGCCGGGCCAGATCAGGCATGTCCCGGTACGCCCCGTGCGCCGTCCGCTCCGCCACGATCCGCCCGGCCAGGTCGTCGCCGAGGGTACGCACACCGCCCAGCCCGAGCCGGACCGCCGGACCGCCCAGCCCCCAGGCGTGCGGCGGTTCCCCCGGCACGCTCCCCCACCGGGTCTGCGGGGTGGACTCCAGCACCGCCCCGGCCCCACTGGCGTTGACGTCCGGCCGGCGGACCTCGACGCCGTGCCGCCGGGCGTCGTCGACCAGGGTCTGCGGCGCGTAGAACCCCATCGGCTGGGCGTTGAGCAGGGCGGCCAGGAACGCCGCCGGATGGTGCCGCTTGAGCCACGAGCTGGCGTACACCAGGTAGGCGAAACTCATCGCGTGGCTCTCCGGGAAGCCGTAGCTGGCGAACGCGGTGAGCTTGCGGTAGACGTCGTCGGCCAACTCGCCGGTGATGCCCCGCTCGGCCATCCCGGCGTAGAGCCGGTCGGCGAGCTGCGCCATCCGCTGCACCGACCGTTTCGCCCCCATCGCCCGGCGCAACTGGTCGGCCCCGGCGGCGTCGAAGCCGGCCAGGTCGATGGCGAGTTGCATCAGCTGCTCCTGGAACAGCGGCACGCCGAGGGTCTTCTCCAGCGCGTTGCGCATCAGCGGATGCGGGTACGTCACCGGCTCCTGGCCGTTCTTGCGCCTGATGTACGGGTGCACCGAGCCGCCCTGGATCGGGCCGGGCCGGATCAGCGCCACCTCCACCACCAGGTCGTAGAACTCGCGGGGTTTCAGCCGGGGCAGGGTGGCCATCTGGGCGCGGCTCTCCACCTGGAACACCCCGACCGAGTCGGCCCGGCAGAGCATGTCGTAGACCTCGGGGTCGTCCAACGTCATGTCGCCCAGGTCCAGCCTGGACCCGATCAGGTCGTAGCCGTAGTGCAGGGCCGACAGCATGCCCAGCCCGAGCAGGTCGAACTTGACCAGCCCGACGGCCGCGCAGTCGTCCTTGTCCCACTGGAGCACGCTGCGGCCGGGCATCCGCCCCCACTCCACCGGGCACACCTCGATCACCGGCCGGTCGCAGATCACCATCCCGCCGGAGTGGATGCCGAGGTGCCGGGGGAACGTCTGCAACTCGTTGGCGTACGCCACCACCTGCTCGGGGATGCCTTCGACGTCGACCGCCGCGACGGAACCCCAGCGGTCGATCTGCTTGCTCCAGGCGTCCTGCTGGCCGGGCGAGTAGCCGAACGCCTTCGCCACGTCCCGCACCGCCGACCGGGGCCGGTAGGAGATGACGTTGGCGACCTGGGCGGTGTGCTCCCGGCCGTAGCGGGCGTAGACGTGCTGGATCACCTCCTCCCGCCGGTCGGACTCGATGTCCACGTCGATGTCGGGTGGCCCGTCGCGTTCCGGGGCGAGGAACCGTTCGAACAGCAGCCGGTGCCGTACCGCGTCCACGTTGGTGATCCGCAGCGCGTAGCAGACCGCCGAGTTGGCCGCCGAACCCCGGCCCTGGCAGTAGATGTCCTGCGCGCGGCAGAACGCCACGATGTCGTAGACCACCAGGAAGTAGCCGGGGAAGCCCAGCTCGTCGATCATCCGCAGCTCGTGTTCCAGCTGCGCGTACGCCTCCGGGTGCGCCCCGGGCGGCCCGTAGCGCTCGTGCGCCCCGGCCAGCGTCAGGTGGCGCAGCCAGCTCATCTCGGTGTGCCCCGCCGGCACCGGGTACGCCGGCAGCCGGGGCGCGACCAGGTGCAGGTCGAAGGCGAGTTCCGCGCCGAACTCGGCGGCCCGGGACACCGCACCCGGGTACGCGGCGAAGCGGGCCGTCATCTCCGCACCGCTGCGCAGGTGGGCGGTGGCGGCAGCCGGCAGCCAACCGTCGATCTCGTCCAGGCTACGGCGGGCCCGGACAGCGGCCAGGGTGGTCGCCAACCGTCGTCGCCCCGGGCTGGCGTAGTGCACGTTGTTGCTGGCCACGGTGGGCAGCCCGGCGGTGGCGGCCAGCTCGGCGAGCGCGTCGTTGCGGTCGGCGTCGACCGGGTGCCCGTGGTCGGTAAGCTCCACCGCCACCGTCTCCGCGCCGAACAGCGCGGTGAGCCGGTCCAGCTCCCGGGCCGCCGCGTCGACCCCCGTGGTGAGCAGCGCCGCCGGCACGTGCCCCTTGCGGCAACCGGTCAGCACCAACACGTGGTCGCGCAGCTCGGCGGCGACCTCCTCCAGCTCGCCGTAGACCGGCCGGCCCTTCTCCCCGCCGCGTAGCTGGGCCCGGGAGATGACCGACGCGAGCCGGGCGTACCCCTCGTGGCCGTGGGCGAGCACCAGCAGGTGCCGGCCCAGCGGGTCGGGCTCGCCCTGCTGCGGGCCGGGCAGCCCCAGCGACAGCTCCGCCCCGAAGACCGTGGGCAGGCGCAGCGTACGGGCCGCCTCGGCGAACCGGACCACCCCGTAGAACCCGTCGTGGTCGGTCACGGCGAGCGCGGTCAGCCCCAACCGGGCGGCCTCCTCGGCCAGCTCCTCCGGGTGGCTCGCCCCGTCGAGGAAACTGAAGTTGGTGTGCGCGTGCAGCTCGGCGTAGGGCACCGGGTCGTCCGGGCGGGCCAGCTCGGGGGGCGCGTACCGCTCACGGTGCCGGGTCCAGGCCGGCGAGTCGCCGCCGTCGGCCTCGGCGAGCGGGTCCACCACGTGCAGGTGCCGTTCCCCGCGCCGCCGCCCGCCCCGCCCCCCGCCGTCCTGGGCCCCGCCGTCCCGGAGGCGGTCGTCCCGGAGGCGGTCGTCCCGGAGGCGGTCGTCACGGAGGCGGTCGTCACGGGAGCGGTGGTCCGCGCCGCCGTCGGTGGTGGACCGTCCGGACAGCACCCGCTCCAGCTCCGACCAGGGCAGCTTCGGATTGTGGAAGCTCATCCGGCCGCCCCGGTAGCGCGGGTCGGCCTTCTGCGTGCGGCGGTGGGACCGGGCGTGGCCACTACGGACAGCCATGGTCCTCCCGATGAGTGATATGCCACTGAGGCATATTTATGCCGCTGAGGCATACCACTCACCCGGAAACATCGTCGGGACGCGGGGTGACCCCGGACGGAACACCGCACCGATCGGCATACAGCCGACCGGCATGCGGTCAGCCGACACGCGGTCAGCCGGCAATGCCCGAACCGGCAGCACTCCGGCAGACCCGGAACCAGCGCGCACCCGACCGACCGGCATACCACCGGCCGACACACGGCCGACCTGCACGCAGCCGGCCGATCCGGGTCCAGCCCGGAAAGGTCCCACCGGCGCACACGAGGCCAGCGCGAACGAGGCCAGCCCAGGCAAGACCAGCCCGGACCGGACCAGCCCGGAGCACCGGTCAGTCATAGATCGCCTCCACCAGCCACCGGCCCGCCTCGACGGCCAGCAGCAGGGCGGCACCGTCGGCCAGGCAGACCTGGAACCGGGCCCGGCGACGGGCCTCGGCGGGGGCCCACCACCGCTCGTCCACCGGCCACGGGCCCGTCCAGCCGACGATCTCCGTCGGCGCGGTGCCGCCGACGACCAGCCGGGCGGGCGCCGCGCTGACCACCAGCCGGGCGCTGACCAGCACCGGTTCGCCGGTGGCGTCGTGCACGGTCGCGGTGAGCGGAACGGGCAGCACCACGGCCGGCGCGGGTGGCGGCAGTCGCCCCGGCCAGGGCGGTACGGGACCCGGCCGCCGTGGCCCGCCCCGCCTGGCACCCCCGGCCCCCGTCACCGCCTGCCCGGCACCCCCGGCCCCCGTCACCGCCCGCCCAACGCCCCCGGCCCCCGTCACCGCCCGCCCGGCACCAGCAGACTGCGCCACCGCCCGCCCGGCGGCACCAGGCTCCGCCTCGGTGACGCCCGGCAGTGGGGGCGGGCCGGGGCGGGCGGGGAGGCGTTCGTCGCCCCAGGGGACCAGGCGGGTCTGGTCGGCCGGGGACCGACCACCGCCCAGCACGGCGGTGACCACCGCCTCCGGACCGAGGATGCCCTGCACCCGGCTCAACGCCCGGTGTGCCCGGTCGCGTTCCTCGCCGACCTCCCCCCACAGGCCGGGTTGCAGCCCACCCCGGGACAGCAGCCCGTCGGGCACCAGCCGCAGCCGGATGATCCCGGCGGTCGGTCGGGCCGGTCGGGCACCGGCCCGACCGGTGCCGCCGGAGAGCCAACCGTCGAGCTGCCAACGCACCCGGTCGGCGATGGCGGCGGCGGTGAGCAGCCCGTCGTGCCGCCACACCCGGTGCAGTTCCTGGCCGTGCGCGGTGACCGCCTCGATGCCGAGCCGGGTGCAGGCCAGCCCGTGCCCGGCCAGCCGGTCGTGCAGCCGTTCGGCGAGCATCCGGGCGGCGAAGGCCGCCGCGTCGACCCGGTCGAGGGGTTCGTCGTGGTGGGCGGTGACGGTCAGGTCGACGGGGGGCTGCCGGACGGCGAGCGGCCGGTGGTCGTGCCCGGCGGCGAGCCGGTGGGCGAGGGCCCCGTCGAAGCCGAACCGGGCCAGCACGTCACCGGCGGGCAGCGCCGCGAAGTCGCCCAGCGTGCGTACGCCGAGCCGGCGCAGCAGGTCGGCCAGGGCCGGGCGGCCGATCGCCTCGACGGGCAGCCCCGCCAGGAACCCCGGCGTCCCGCCCGGCGGCACCACCTGACCGGTACGCGCGGCGAGGCCGGCGGCGAAGACCCCGTCGGCGATGCCGATCTGGCTCTCCACCGCGCAGGACTCGGCGACCTGCTCGACGATCCGCTCGGCGGCGGCCTCCTCACCACCGAGGTAGCGGGCGGGCCCCCGGGCGGCGAGCGCGCAGACGCCGGGGCGGACCACCTCGACCCCGGCGGCGACCTCCTCCACGGCGGCGACGACCGGTTCGAAGGCGCGGGCGTCCCGACCGGGGTCGTGGTCGACGACGGTCAGCGTGGGGCAGCGCCCCTGCGCCTCCCGGCGGCGCAGGCCCCGGCGTACCCCGGCGGCGCGGGCCGGTGCGGAGCAGGACACCACCCGATTGGCGTGCAGCACGGCCACCGGGCCGGTGGCGGGCACCCCGTCGACGATCTCGGCGGCGAGCACCGGCCAGTCCGGGCACCAGAGCAGCAGGGTGCGCACGGGCGTGCCGGTCACCCGGACCCGACCACGGTGAATCCGCCCGGCCGGGGCCCGGCGGTTGCGGCGGGGACGGCCGACGCGGCGGCGGGCACGACCCGGGTGAGCCCGTCGCCGGGCAGCCACATCGTGATCTCCTTGGGACGGGCCGCCGCTCCGCGTCCGCGTGCCGACACGGTGACCTCGCGTCGGCGCAGCCGGCCCTGCCCCGCCCCGAGCCCCTCCCAGACCCCCCGGACCACCTGGAGCGTCACGTCCGCGCCGGTCCACCGGCCGTACGGGACGAGCACGCAGCCGCGCTGCCGGGCCCGGGCGGCCAGCCGGTCGGCGACCGGGGCGGAGACGGTGTGCGGTACGGCGGTCACCACCACGTCGACCCCGTCGATCAGGGCGGCGACCACGGTGGGCCACTCCGGGCCGGGATGGGGCACCAGGGCCAGCCGGTCCAGGGCGATGCCGGCCTCGGCGGCGGCACCGGCCCCGAACGTGGGCACCCCGACCACCGCGCACCACGACCCGGCCCGGGACGCCTCGGCGAGCAACGCCAGCACCAGGGAGGTGCCGCCACTGCGCCGGGGCTGGCCGACGGTCACGGCGACGGTGCTGCCCCGGCGCAGCCCCCGGTGTGGCAGCAGGCCGGTCAGCTCGGGTGCCACCGGGAGCAGCCGGTGACCGACCGCCGGGTCCGGAGCGCTCGCCGGGCGTACCAGAGCGGCCAGTGCGGCGGAACCGCCCACCATGCGGCCCGCCATCGGACCAACCCCCCGTCGTGTCGTTGCGTGGATCAGGTGCACTGCGTGCTCGCCCCGGACGCGGTGGGACGCTGCGTCGAGGTGCTGCGGCGGGCCCGGTGCCGGCCGGATCAGGTGCCCGGCGGGGACCCGGGCACGCCCCCGGGTCAGGCGGCGAGGCCGTCGAGGGCGGGCTGGTGGGTCACGCCGAGCGCCTGCTCCACCACCGTCACGAACTGTTCGGCGGCCCGGAGCAGGTCGTCGGCCTCCCGGGCGTTCACCACCCGGGGTATGCCAGCCTCGGCGGCGGCCCGCTTGCCGGCGGCGGCGGCGAAGTAGCGGGACCACTCGTCCAGTTCGGGGGCGACCCCGGCGAGCAGCACCCAGACGCTGGTGATCCGGCGGCGGCGGGCGGGCGCGGGCCGGGCCCGGGCGGCCAGCAGGGCGGCGGCGGCGCGGAGCGCGGCCAGGTGGGCGGCGGCGTAGCGCAGCCCGTCGGGGCGGGTCTGGGCGGCCTCGGCCAGCCCGTGTCGGGCCACCGTGAGGAGTTGGGTCGGGGTGCGGTGCGGCAGCACGTGCGCGGGCACCGTCGGCGCCTGGGCCGGGTTGGTCGGCATGACTGTCTCCTCCGCGTGACCGGATCGGGCGGGACGCCCGGTGGAGGAGGTCCACCGGCGCGATGCCCGGGGCGGGTGGTGCGGAGGAAGACGCACCGCTGGGGGCCGGCCGGGTGCGGATGCTTCCCCACACCACACCCGGCCGGCGAACCGGCGGGTTCGTCGCCCGCCGCCCGGGGGTCGTGGGCGGCGGGCGACGACCTGCCTTGACGGGACCGGGCTCGCGACTGCCCGGAACCCGGTGCGGTCCGCGAAACCGCACCTGCCCGGGTCGACGCCGCGAAACACCGCCCGGGGGCGTTGGAACGGGTGTGCGACTGAATCGAACACTCGTTCTAACTGCTCTGACAGTACACCCTGCCCCCGACGAAAACGCAACGTCTGGCGTACGGCGTGCCAGCGACGATTCCCAGCCGGCGCACAGCGACGGCAAAGCCTGACCCGAGGTCACCGCCGCAGGGTGGAACGCATGAGTGAAGGACCCGCCGGAACGCCCCGCGGATGAGCGCCACCGTCCTGGACCGGGGTACCCCGCGCCGGCCGTTGCCCACCGCCCCCGGCTGGTGGGCCGACCTGGCCGGCAGCGCGGCGGTGCTCAGCCTGCTGGTCGTCGTCGCGCTCTGGACCGCCGACCGGGGGGTGCAGGAACTGCTCTCCGGGGTGGCCACCGGCCTCACCTCCGCCGGCCGGCTCACCGGCCTGCTCAGTGCCGACCTGATGCTCGTCCAGGTGGTGCTGATGGCCCGGGTGCCGCTCGTCGAACGGCGCTTCGGCCAGGACCGGATCGCCCGCTGGCACCGGCTGGCCGGCTTCACCTCGTTCCACCTGCTGCTGGCCCACGTGCTGCTGACCACCCTGGGGTACGCCGGCACCGCCCGGGAGAACCCCGTGACGCAGCTCTGGCTGCTGGTCACCGGGTACCCGGGGATGCTGCTGGCCACCGCCGCGCTGGCACTGCTGGTGCTGGTGGTGGTCACCTCCGTCCGGGCGGCCCGCCGTCGGCTGCGCTACGAGTCCTGGCACCTGCTGCACCTGTACGCGTACCTGGGGATCGGGTTGGCGCTGCCGCACCAGTTGTGGACCGGCGCGGACTTCGTCTCCTCGGCCGCCGCGCGGGCGTACTGGTGGACGGTGTACCTGGGGGCGCTGGGCAGTGTGCTGGTGTTCCGGCTCGGGCTGCCGGCGTACCGCTCGCTGCGGCACCGGGTCGAGGTGGCCGCGGTGGTCCCCGAGGCGCCCGGCGTCACCTCGGTCTGGTTGCGCGGGCGGGACCTGGACCGGCTGCCGGTCCGGGCCGGGCAGTTCTTCGGCTGGCGCTTCCTGACCGGCCCCGGCTGGTCCCGGGCGCACCCGTACTCGCTGTCCGCCCCGCCGACGGGCGACCTGATGCGGATCACCGTCAAGGACCTCGGCGACGACAGCTCCCGGGTGGCCACCCTGCGACCGGGCACCCGGGTGCTGTTGGAGGGCCCGTACGGGCGGCTGACCGGGCAGCACTGGCGCGGCGGCGGGATCACCCTGCTCGCCTGCGGGATCGGCGTCACCCCGCTGCTGGCCCTGCTCCGGGAGCTGCCGTACGCACCCGGGCAGGCGGTGCTGCTCTACCGCGTGCGTACCCAGCAGGAGCTGGCCTTCCGGGCGGAGCTGGAGCGGCTCGCGGTCGAACGCGGGGTGTCGGTCCACTACCTGGTCGGTCCGCGCGGCCGGCAACCCTCCTGGCTGCCCGGTTACGCGGCCGGGCTCCCGGACGCCGAGGCGCTGCGCCGGCTCTCCCCCGGCATCGCCGACCACGACGTCTACCTGTGCGGCCCGGACGGCTGGGTCGACGCGGTGCAGGCCGCGACCCGGGCCGCCGGGGTGCCCGAGCGGCACGTCCATCACGAACGCTTCGCCTGGTGACGGGCGGGAAGGGGGAACCGTGCGACGGATCACCATCTGGCTGCTCTCCACGGTGACCGCCCTGGTGCTGCTGTTCAGCTACCGGACCAGCACCATGGGCGTCGGCGGGGGGACCAGCGCCGTCGCCGTCGACCGTGGCGGCACCACCCCCGGCTCCGGGGACACGCCCTCCGGCACCGACCCGGGCTCGGGCGTGCCGGGCGGAGACACCGGCGAGGGTGGAAACACCGGCGACAGCGCAAGCACCGGCGACAGCGGCGGCGGAAGCTACGACGGGTCGGTGGCGCAGACCCGGTGGGGGCCGGTGCAGGTCCGGATCACCGTGGCGGGCGGGCGGATCACCGACGTCACGGCACTCCAGGTGCCCGACGGCAACTTCCGGGACCAGCAGATCAACGACTACGCGGTACCGATCCTGCGGCAGGCGGCGCTCACCGCGCAGAGCGCCCGGATCGACACCGTGTCCGGGGCGACCGTCACCAGCGACGGTTACCGCGAGTCCCTCCAGGCCGCCATCGACGCGGCGTACCTGAAATGAGCACGCCGACGGGCCGGACGGCGGAGCTGGACCGGCGGGCCTGGGTGGTGCAGGTGATGGGGCTGCCGGTGAGCGTGCACCTGCGCGGCCCGGACGTGCACGACGACGCGGTCGCCGCCCGGGTGGAGCGGTTCTTCACCTGGCTGGGCGCGATCGACGCGACGTTCAGCGTCTACCGGTCGGAGAGCGAGATCGGACGGCTGGCCGGGCGGGAACCCGATCCGGCCACCGCGAGCCCACTGGTGCGGGAGGTGGCGGAGCTGTGCGAACTGGCCCGGACGCGCACCGGCGGCCGGTTCGACGCCCGGCGGCTGCCGCTGCCCACCGGCGGTGCCGGCTACGACCCGTCCGGGCTGGTCAAGGGGTGGGCGGTGCAGCGGGCGGCCGGGTGGCTGGCCGACCTGGCCGGGCACGACCTCTGTCTCAACGCCGGTGGGGACGTGCTGCTGCGCGCCGAGGCGGACCGGCCGGCCTGGCGGGTCGGCATCGAGGACCCGGACCGCCCCGGCCACCTGCTGGACGTGCTGGACCGGCGCGACGGCGCGGTCGCCACCTCGGGCACCGCCCGGCGCGGCGCGCACATCGTGGACCCCCGCACCGGCCGACCGGCGACCGCGCTGCGGTCGGTCACCGTGGTCGGACCGGAGCTGCTCTGGGCCGACGTGTACGCCACCGCGGCGATGACCCGCGACGCCGACGACGCACTGACCTGGCTGACCGGCCTGGCCGACCACGAGGCGCTGCTGGTGACCGCCGACGGCCGGATCCGGGCCACCGGGCACTGGCCCGGCACCCGTCCCGGGTCGCCGCCCGCCCGCTGACCCGCCACGGTGGGCGGCCGGCTGCGGGGTGTCGGGGCGTACCGGGGAGAATGGGCCGCATGCAGTCACACCCGAACGTGCAGGCGGTGCAGCGGGCGCTCGACGAGGCGGGCGCGCGGGACGGTTCCGGTGCGGCCAGCCGGGTCCGTCTGCTACCCGAGGCGGCGCACACCGCCGCCGCGGCGGCCGACGCGCTCGGCGTCGACGTCGGCGCGATCGCCAACTCGCTGGTCTTCGAGGCCGACGGCACGCCGCTGCTGGTGCTCACCTCCGGCGCGCACCGGGTCGACACCGCCGGCCTGGCCGCCCAGCTCGGGGTGACCCACCTGCGCCGGGCCACCCCCGACTTCGTCCGGGAGCACACCGGCCAGGTGATCGGCGGGGTCGCCCCGGTCGGCCACCCCGGGCCGCTGCGCACCCTCGTCGACACCGCCCTGACCGGGCACCCGCAGGTGTGGGCCGCCGGTGGCGTACCGCAGGCGGTCTTCCCCACCACCTACCCGGAGCTGCTGCGGATCACCGGCGGCACCCCCGCCGAGGTGGCGTGAACACCACCCCGGAGCTGGTCACCCTGCACGTGTGGCGGGTGCCCCGGGCCGCCGTCGGTCGGGCGTTGGCCCGGATGGCCCGGCATCCGTGGCAGCTGCGACGCACCCCCGGCGTACGGTTCGGCAAGCTGCTCGGCACCGGGACCGGCACCGGCTTCGGCCCGGGGGACGCCGACCTGACCCGGTGGGCGGCGCTGGTGGTGTGGGAATCCCCCGCCGCGGCGGCCGGCTTCGACGCCTCCCCGGTCGGCCGTTCCTGGGCCCGGATCGCCCAGGCGTCGGCCCGGCTGGAGCTGCGCCCGGTGACCAGCCGGGGCGAGTGGTCGGGCCGGCGGCCGTTCGGCGATCCGGCGGGCGGCCGGGTCGACGGGCCGGTGCTGGCGCTGACCCGGGCCCGGCTGCGCCCCCGCCGCGCGCTCACCTTCTGGCAGGCCGTCCCGCCGGTCGCCGCCGCACTGCACGCCGCGCCGGGGCTGCTCGCCCGGTTCGGTGTCGGTGAGGCCCCGCTGGGTTGGCAGGGCACGGTCAGCGTGTGGCGCGACCCGACGGACCTCGTGGCCTTCGCGTACCGTCACCCGGAGCACCGGGCGGCGATCACCCGCACCCCCACCGAAGGGTGGTACGCGGAGGAGTTGTTCGCGCGCTTCGAGGTGCGCGCAGTGGTCGGTGACCGGTCGGTGCTGGGATGGGTCGCCGACGGTGATCCGCAACCGTGAGAGGACGCGCATGAGGTTGGTGCGGTGGACGCCGGAGGATCTCGTCCGGCGGCTCGACGACGTGGTCGCGGTGTACGGGGAGGCGATGGGCTACCGCAGCGACCTGCTGGAGGCCCGACGCGGCTACATCGCCACCCACGCCCGCCGGCCCGGGTTCCGCGCCGTCGCCAGCCTCACCAGCGAGGGCCACCTGGCCGGCTTCGGGTACGGCTACCTCGGCGCGGGTGGACAGTGGTGGCACGACCAGGTCTACCGGGCGCTGGACCCGGACGCCCGGCAGCGCTGGCTGACCCACTGCTTCGAGGTGGTCGAGTTGCACGTCCGGCCGCCCGCGCAGGGGCACGGCCTGGGTGCCCGGCAGCTCACCGCCCTGCTCAGCATCGCCGAGGGCGGCACCACCCTGCTGTCCACCCCGGAGGCCGACGAGCGGACGTCGCGGGCCTGGCGGCTCTACCGGCGGTTCGGCTTCGTCGACGTGCTGCGGCACTTCCGCTTCCCCGGCGACGAACGGCCGTTCGGGGTGCTCGGCCGGGACCTGCCGCTGCCCCGACCCGACACGTCCGGCCCGGCCTCGTCGTGACCCGCCGGCACGTCCCGTGGCTGCTGCTGGCCCTGCTGGTGCTGATCCAGATCTGCTACCCGCTCACCACCGGGGTCACCCGGGCCCGGCTCACCGTCGCCACGGTCGTGCTGGGCTACCTGCTGTCGGTGGGGCACGCGCTGCTCACCCGGGGTGCCCGTACGGCGGCGGCGCTGGTCGCGGTGGCCACCGGCGGCGGGTTCGCCATCGAGGCGCTGGGGGTGGCGACGGGCTTCCCGTTCGGCAGCTACGACTACTCGGGGGAGTTGGGGCCGAAGCTGGCCGGGGTGCCGTTGATCATCCCGCTGGCCTGGACCTGGATGGCCTGGCCCGCCTGGCTGGCCGCCGTGCGGCTGACCACGCCCGCCGGCCAACTGACCACGCCCGCCGGCCGGATGCCCGGCACCGCGCCGCCCGCCGGCCGGATGCCCGGCACCGTGTCGACCACCGGTCGGACGCCCGGCACCCTGACGCCGGCGGGGCACGTCGGGCGGGTGGCGTTGGCCACCGTCGGGCTGGCCGGCTGGGACCTCTTCCTCGACCCGCAGATGGTTGCCGAGGGCTACTGGGTGTGGCGCGACGCCACCCCGGCGCTGCCCGGACTGCCCGGCATCCCGGTCAGCAACTACCTGGGCTGGTTGCTGTTCGCGGTGCTGCTGATGAGCGCGCTGCGCCCGCTGGCGGGGCCGGCCGTCGCGGTCACCGGCTCCCGCGACGACCCGATGTTCGCCCTCTACCTGTGGACGTACTTCTCCAGCGTGCTGGCGCACGCGGTCTTCCTCCGGCTGCCCGCCTCGGCGCTCTGGGGTGCGGTGGGCATGGCGGTGGTGGCGGTGCCGCTGGCGGTGACCCTGCTGCGCGCCCGCCGACGGCCCGCCGACCGGCCGGCACCGCAGCGGCGCGGCGTCGACACCCCGGCATGAGCGGCACCCGCCCCGGCCGACCCGCCCCGCCACCGCGCCGGCACCCGACGCCGGGACGACGACCGCACCCGGCCTGGTCGGTGGGGGTCCGGCGGTGACCGTGGTTGCGCTCGTGCTGGCCGTCGCGGTGACCGCGCTGACCGCGCACACCTGGGTCAACGCCCGGTACTGGCTGCGCCGGCCCGCCGACGGGCCGGTCGGGGTCGACGAGACGGTGGCGGTGCTGCTGCCGCTGCGCGACGAGGCCGACCGGGTCACCCCGTGCCTGCGCGCGCTGCTCGCCCAGCAGGGGGTGCCCGGCCTACGGATCGTGGTGCTCGACGACGGTTCGACCGACGGCACCGCCGGGGTGGTCCGCGCGGTCGTCGGCGACGACCCCCGGGTCACCCTGCGCACCGGGGTCACCCCGCCACCGGGCTGGCTGGGCAAGCCGTACGCCTGCCACCAGCTCGCCGGGCACGCCGGGCCGGACGCCACCGTGTACGCCTTCGTCGACGCGGACGTGGTGCTCACCCCGTACGCGGTGGCGGCGGCGGTGACCGAGCTGCGCGCGGCACGGGCGACGCTGCTGTCGGCGTACCCGAGGATTCTGGTGCGGACGGTGGGTGACCGGCTGGTGCAGCCGCTGTTGCAGTGGTTGTGGCTGACCTTCCTGCCGCTGCGCGCGATGGAACGCTCGCCGCGGCCGTCGCTGGCCGCCGCCGGTGGGCAGTTCCTGCTGGTGGACCGGGCCGGCTACGAGCGGGCCGGCGGGCACGCCGCGGTCGCCGACCGGGTGCTGGAGGACATCGAGCTGGCCCGGGCGGTGAAACGCGCGGGCGGCCGGATCGCGCTGGCCGACGGCTCCCGGCTGGCCGCCTGCCGGATGTACGAGACCTGGCCGCAACTGCGCGACGGCTACACCAAGTCGCTCTGGGCCACCTTCGGCCACCCGGGGGCCGCCGCGACCGTGGTCGCCGCGCTGCTGCTGCTCTACACCGCGCCGCCGCTGCTGGCGGTGGCGGCGCTGGCGGCGGGTTCGCCGTCGGCCGCCGGGCTGGCCCTGACCGGGTACGCGGCGGGAGTCGCCGGGCGGGTGGTCGCCGCCCGCGCCACCGGCGGCCGGGCCTGGCCCGACGCGCTGGCCCACCCCGGCTCGGTCGTGGTGCTCGGTTGGCTGACCCTGCGGTCGTACCATCTGCGGAAGCGGCGTCGCCTGTCCTGGCGTGGCCGCCCGGTCAGCTAGGAGGCGCGGCATGGCGCGGATCGTGGTCATCGGCGCCGGCGTGGGCGGGCTGGCCACCGCCGCCCGGCTCGCCGTCAGCGGGCACGAGGTGACCGTCTTCGAACGGTCCGACACCGTCGGCGGCAAACTCGGCAGGTACGTCCACGACACCCCGGCGGGCAGCTTCCACTTCGACACCGGGCCGAGCCTGCTCACCCTGCCGCAGGTCTTCCACGACCTGTTCGAGGCCACCGGCGCGAAACTCGACGAGTACCTCGACCTGACCCCGCTGGACCCGATCGTGCGGCACGTCTTCCCCGGCGGCGGGCCGGCCCTCGACTCGTGCGCCGACCCGGACGAGTTCGCCGCCCGCATCGGCGTCGCCCTCGGCGACCGGGCCGCCGCCGACTGGCGGCGGCTGTGGCGGCGGGCCGCCCGGGTGTGGACCGCGTCGCACCGGGACATCCTGCGGCGTACGGTCGACTCGCCGCGCGACCTGGCGGCGCTGGCCTGGCGGCTGGGTGACCTGGCCGCCATCGGGCCCGGCCGTACCCTGCGCGGGCTGGGTCGCAGCCACCTGTCCGACCCCCGGCTGCGGATGCTGCTCGACCGGTACGCCACCTACACCGGCGCGGACCCGCGCCGGGCCCCGGCCGCGCTGGTCGCCGTCCCCTACGCCGAGCTGGCCTTCGGCGGCTGGTACCTGCGCGGCGGGCTGGGCACCCTGGCCGACGCGCTGCTCTCCCGCTGCCTGGACCTGGGCGTGACGGTCCGCACCGGGGAGACCGTCACCCGCATCGACGCCGCCGGTGGCCGGGTGCACGGGGTACGCCTCGCCGGGGTCCACGCGCCCGTCCCCGCCGACGTGGTCGTCGCCAACGCCGACGCGCTCACCGTCTACCGGGACCTGCTGCCGCACCCGGGCCGGCTGGCCGCCCTCACCGACCGCAGCCTGGCCGGTTTCGTGCTGCTGCTCGGGGTACGCGGCGACTCCGGGCTGGCCCACCACAACGTCTTCTTCCCCACCGACTACGACGCCGAGTTCGACGCCGTCTTCGGTGACCCCGGTCGGGGGGTGCGGGCCCGACCGGCGACCGACCCGACGATCTTCGTCACCGTGGCCGACGACCCGACCGCCCGCCCGACCGGGCACGAGGCGTGGTTCGTGCTGGTCAACGCCGCCCGCCACGGCACCGCCCCGGACGCCGTCAACTGGCGTCGGCCGGGGCTCGCCGACGCGTACGCCGACCGGATCCTCGACGTGCTCGCCGCGCGGGGGGTCGACGTCCGCGACCGGCTGGTGTTCCGCGAGACCCGTACCCCCGCCGACCTGGACGCCGCGACCGCCGCGCCCGGCGGGTCGATCTACGGCACGGCCGGTGGGCTGCTCCGCCCCGCCAACCGGGGGCCGGTGCACGGGTTGTGGCTGGTCGGCGGCTCCACCCACCCCGGCGGCGGCCTGCCCATGGTCACCCTGTCCGCGCAGATCGTCGCCGACGAGATCGGCCCCGCCTGGTAGGCCCCGCCCCTGCCCGGCCCGTCGGGGCGGGTGGGTCAGCCGGCGTCGAGCAGGGCGCGGCGGACGGTGGACAACAGCTGCCCCAGGCCGAAGCCGGCCAGCAGCACCCAGACGGCGGTGGCCATGGTGATGGTGCCGGCCGTCAGGTCGAGGTCGATGAGCCCGGTCAACCCGGCCAGCAGCAGCCCGACCAGGGCGACGCAGACCCGGGTGGGCCGCTCCCCCACGGTGACCGCGCCGATCTCCCGCATCCCGGCGGCGACCGCGCGGGCCCGCACGTACTCGTGCAGCCAGGACAACGCGCCGGCCGCGACGACCAGCGCGCCGGGCGCTCCGATCAGCCAGAAAGCCGCCAGCCAGGCGATCTCACCGAGCCGGTCGGCGACCGAGTCGTAGACGTAGCCGAGCCGGGTGGTCCGGCCGGTGGCGACCGCGACCGCCCCGTCGACACTGTCGGCGACCGAGGCCAACAGCACGAACAGCGCGCCGACGATCGGGCCCTGCGCCGACCGGACGCTGAACAGCGGCACGCACAGGCAGAGCAGCACCCCGCCGACGGTCACCGCGGTCGGGGTCACCCGCAGCCGTCCCAGCACATAGCCGACGTGGTACGCGAAACGCAGCCAGGCCCGGACCACCGGCGCCGCGACCCGGGGGTCGAAGCCACCGTGCAGCCGCGCCCACGCGGTCGCGTACTCGTCCCATTTCAGCTGTGTGCCCACCATCGGTCAACCGTCGCGGCCTGGTCGAGGTGTCGGGGTCGACGCGTTCACACCCGGGCGTCGGCCCGCAGGCTGCGCCACACCTCCCGGGTCGCGGGAGAACGGTTGAGGGTGATGAAGTGGATGCCGGGCACCCCCTCGTCGAGCAACCGGGCGCACATCTCGCTGGCCTGTTCGATGCCGAGCCGGCGGACCGCCTCCGGGTCGTCGGCGACCCGGGCGAACCGCTCGGCCAGCGCGGGCGGGAAGGGCGCTCCGGACAGCTGCACCGAGCGTTCGATGGTGCCGATCTGGGTCACCGGCATCACCCCGGCCAGGATCGGGGTGTCGCAGCCGGCCGCCGCGACCCGGTCGCGCAGCCGCAGGTAGTCGTCGGCGTCGAAGAACATCTGGGTGATGGCGAACTCCGCGCCGGCCCGACACTTACGCACGAAGTGCGCGGTGTCGCTGTCCACGTCGGCCGAGCGGGGATGCTTGTAGGGGAAGGCGGCCACCCCGACGCTGAAGTCGCCGGCCTCCCGGACCAGCCGGACCAGGTCCTCGGCGTAGTCGACGCCCTCCGGGTGCCGGATCCACTCCCCTCCCGGGTCACCGGGCGGGTCCCCACGGACGGCGAGCACGTTGCGCACCCCCACGCCGGCCAGCCGTCCGATCACGTTGCGCAGCTCGGCGACGGAGTGGTTGACGGCGGTCAGGTGGGCCATCGGCAGCAGCGTGGTCTCGGTGGCGATCCGTTCGGTCACCGCGACGGTGGTGTCCCGGGTCGAACCACCGGCCCCGTAGGTGATCGACACGAACGACGGGCGCAACGACTCCAGCTCCCGGATGGCCTGCCAGAGCAGCCGCTCGCCCTGCGCCGTCTTGGGCGGGAAGAACTCGAACGAGAACGTCGGCTGGCGGTCGCGGATCAGCTCCCCGATCGCCGGCTGGGGATTGGGAAGGACAGAGGGAAGACCGAGCGCCACGTGACGACTCTAGCGGGCGACCCGGCCCGACCCCACGCACTTCCCACCAGAGCATCGACACCCGCCGAAACCCGGCCGACCGACGCCGTCGCCACGCGGCGGCGCACGTCGTACCCCCGGGGTGGAAACGTCGTACGCCGGGGGTAGAACGGACGGGCGCGGGTGGCGTCGGTCGGTGCCGACGCCCGGGGTCACGCGCGGGGGTCGGCCACCGTGACCGGCGGCATCCCGGCCGTGCTGTGGGGCGGACGGGCATGGCCGCGTCGACACCCACCGGAGGACCGATGACCCCGTCCGACCCGAGCCTGCTCGGGCCGCTGATCACCCAACTGCGGCTGGCCCGTGGGTGGAGCCAGCAGCGGCTCGCCGACGAGCTGTGCGCCACCGCCGGCACACCCACCCTGACCCGGCACGAGGTGTCCCGGTGGGAACGGGCGGTACGGGTGCCGGGCGACCGCTGGCGACGGCAGCTCGCCGTCGTCCTCGACGCTCCGATCGGGTCCCTGGCCGGCGGCCCGACCCGCGACCGGCAGGCCGCTCCGACCCAGCGGGCCGACCCGACCCGGCGAGCCACTCCCACCCGGCAGGCCGACCCCACCCGGCAGGCCGCTCCCACCCGGCGAGCCACTCCCACCCGGCGAGCCACCCCGACCCGGCGAGCCACTCCGAAGCCGACCCGGGCCGGCAACGCCGCCCCGGGTCGATGGATCGAGCCGGGTCCGGACGGGCCGACACCGCAGCGGCGGCGGACCGGTCCGACGCCGGGCAAGGGACCGGGGTCGGGCGGCGGTCCCGTGTCGGGCAACGGACCGGGGTCGGGCGGCCGTCCCGTGTCGGGCAAAGGACCGGCGTCGGGCAACGGTCCGTCCCGTCCGGCGGGACACCCCGGCCGCCCGGTCGGGCGGGGTCGGGGTGGCGACCGGGGTGACGCGCCGAGCCGCTGGTGAGGCGGCGGCGGTGGGGACCGGCTAGCGTCGTGGCGTGACCCACGCTGCTCCCGTCTCCCCTGTCGACCGTGCCGGCCTGCGGCAGCGCGTCGACAAGGCGCTGACCGAGTTCCTGTCCGGCCGGCGCAGCTGGATGGCCGGCATCGACGAGGCACTGGCCCCGATCGCCGAGTCCATCGAGGGGTTCGTGCTCGGTGGCGGCAAGCGGCTGCGTCCGGCCTTCGCGTACTGGGGGTTCCGGGGTGCCGGCGGGGTGGACGCCGACCCGGTGGTGACCGCCCTGGCGGCACTGGAGTTCTTCCAGGCCAGCGCGCTGATCCACGACGACCTGATGGACCGGTCGGACACCCGGCGCGGTGAGCCTGCGGTGCACCGACGGTTCGCCACCCGACACCGGGCGTCCGGCTGGCACGGTGATCCGGACAGCTTCGGCGACGCGGCGGCGATCCTGCTCGGTGACCTCTGCCTGGTCTGGTCCGACGAGCTGCTGCACTCCGCCGGACTGGCCCCGCACACGGTGGCCCGGGCCCGACCGGTCTTCGACGAGATGCGCGGCGAGGTCACCGTCGGGCAGTACCTCGACGTCCTCACCCAGGCGACCGGGGAGGTCTCGCTGGAGCGGGCCGGCAAGGTGGCCCGGTACAAGTCGGCCAAGTACACCGTCGAGCGGCCGTTGCTGCTCGGCGCTGCGCTCGCCGACGCGTCGCCCGACGTGCGTACCGCCTACTCGGCGTACGGGTTGCCGCTCGGTGAGGCGTTCCAGCTCCGCGACGACGTGCTGGGGGTGTTCGGCGACCCGGCACAGACCGGCAAGCCGGCCGGGGACGACCTGCGCGAGGGTAAGCGCACCTACCTGGTGGCGGCGGCGGTGGAGGTCGCCGACGAGGCCGGCCGGGACCTGCTGCTCAGCCGGCTCGGCGATCCGGAGCTGGACGAGGACGGGGTGGCCCGGCTCCGCGAGCTGATCAGCGCCACCGGCGCGTTGACCCGCACCGAGCAGCGCATCGTCACCCTCACCGACACCGCCCTGGCCGCCCTGGCCGGCGTCGACCTCGACACCGAGGCCCGCCAGGCCCTGGTCGACCTGGCCATAGCCGCCACCCGCCGCGCCGACTAACCCCCTCCCCCTCCCCCGCCTCCCCCGCCTCCCCTCCCCGCCCGCCCCGCCCCGCCCGATCACGTTGATCAAGAGGTTTCGGTCACGAATGGGCCGTCAGATGACCCAAACCTCTTGATCAACTGACCCAAACCTCTTGATCAACGCGGGCGGGGGCAGGGGGGTGGGGGGTGGGGGTGGGGGTGGAAGGGGCGAGGGGTGGGGCGGGGGTCGGGCTAGAAGCCGAGGGCCTGGGCGCGGCGTTTCACCTCGCGGGCGTGGTCGCCGCCGAGGGTGACCGCGCCCGTGCCGCCGGAGAGGGTGTCGTCGGGCTCGTAGAGCCAGCGCAGGGCGGCCTCGTCGTCGTAGCCGGCGTCGGCGAGCAGGTTGAGCACGCCGGGCAGGTGCTTGAGCACCGTCTTGTTGGCCACCAGATCGGCGGGGATCCGGCGGACGCCGTCGCGACGGACGGCGATCAGCTCGCGGTCCCGGATCATCTGGTGGACCTTGCTGATCGACAGGTCGAGCCGCTCGGCGACGTCGGGGAGGGTGAGCCACTCGGCCGGGTCGCGGGGGCCGCCGAGGTCGCTGTCGGCAGGCTGGTCGGCGGGTACGGAATCGGTCACCGGACCACCCTGCCACGTCACCCGGCCACCCGTGCAGCGGCACCCCGTCGGGCCTGGGTGAGCGCGCCGGGACGGACCGGCGGGGACCCCGGCTGTAGCATCCTGTTCAACCTTCACCCTCAGGACACATAGACTCCCTGCCGATGGACATACAGGTCGCCGACACGTTGCTGGGCTCGCTGCTCGACGGGCGCTACCGCATTCGCGGCCGCGTGGCCCGTGGCGGCATGGCGACCGTGTACACCGCCACCGACGAGCGCCTGGAGCGTACCGTCGCGGTGAAGATCATCCACCCGTCCCAGGCCGCCGAGGCGCGGTCGCGGCTGGCGGGCTTTCCGGACCGGTTCACCGACGAGGCCAAGGCCATCGCCCGGCTGACCCACCCCAACGTGGTCGCCGTCTACGACCAGGGCACCCACCAGGGGCTGCCCTACCTGGTGATGGAGTACGTCCGGGGTCGCACCCTGCGTGAGGTGCTCGCCGAACGCCGCCGGCTGAACCCCGACGAGGCGCTTGCGATCATGGAGCAGATGCTCGCCGCGATCGCCGCCGCGCACCGGGCCGGACTGGTCCATCGTGATGTCAAGCCGGAGAACGTGCTGGTGGCCGAGGCGCCCACCGGCGGGGTCGCCAATCTGGTCGACAGCGTGGTCAAGGTCGCCGACTTCGGCCTGGCCCGCGCGGTGGAGGCCAGCGCCGAGGAGGGCGACGGCAACCAACTGATGGCGACCGTCGCGTACGTGGCGCCGGAGCTGGTCACCGACGGACGCGCCGATCCCCGTACCGACGTCTACTCGGCCGGCATCGTGCTGTTCGAGATGCTCACCGGCCGGGTGCCGTATGACGGGGACCGCCCGGTCGACGTGGCCTGGCAGCACGTCGACCGGGACGTCCCGGCCCCGTCGGTCCTGGTGCCGGGCCTGCCCCGGGTGCTCGACGAGTTGGTCGCCCGGGCGACCCGACGGGACCCGGGCGCGCGTCCGGCCGACGCGGGCGCCCTGCTGGCCGAGGTGCAGGTGGCCCGGGACGACCTGGGCAACCCGAACGCGCACACCGCCGTGCTGGGTCGGGTGGCCGAGGAGTTGCCGGCGGTGGCCCAGCCGACGATGGTGGTCGCGGCGGTCACCCCGGTCACCCGGCCGACCTGGGCGCGGCTGCCCGAGCCGGCCACCCCGCAGCGCCCGCACCGACGCCGGGCCGCCGAGAGCGCCGGCCTGGGGTCCCGCCTGGCGGAGCTGCGTACCCGGGTGATGGGCACCCCGCGCGGCCGGCTGTCGGTGGCGGCGGCCGTGGTGGTGGTCGGCCTGCTCGCCGCGATGGGCGGCTGGTGGGTGGGGGTGGGCCGGTACACGGTCGCGCCGCAGCTGGTGAACCTCAGCCGGGCCGACGCGCAGGCGCAGGCGGACCGGGCGGGTTTCCAGCTCGACTTCGCCGCGCCGCGCTACGACGAGAAGATCCCCCGCGACGGGGTGGTCGCCCAGGACCCGGGTTCGGCCGCCAAGATCCTCAAGGGTGGCACCATCACGGTGACCCTCTCCCTCGGCCCGGAGCGGTTCCCGCTGCCGGACGTCGTCGGCAAGGAGTTCGGCCTGGCCGAGGCCGACCTGACCGGCGCGAAGCTGGTGGTCGCCAAGGGCAGCCCCCGCTATGACGACAACCTGCCGGCCGGGGTGGTGGTGGACACCAACCCGAAGGTGGGCACCGAGGTCAAGCCGGGCACGAAGGTGACCGTCATCCTCAGCCGGGGCCGCGCCCCGATTACCGTGCCCGACCTGGTCGGCAAGAGCCTCAACGACGCCCGGTCCGCGTTGTCCCGGCTCGGGCTGGTGGTGGCCGAGACGACCTACAAGGAGTCCGACAAGCCCCGCGACGAGGTTCTCGGGCAGAGCCCGGCCGACGGTGCGGGCGTGGAGAAGGGCACCAAGGTCAAGCTGGAGGTCAGCAAGGGCCCGCCGCAGGTGACCGTCCCACGGGTCGTCGACCTGCCCTGCCAGCAGGCCAAGCAGCAGTTGGAGGGGGCCGGGTTCACGGTGAACGTCCAGTTCAACCCCAACGGCACCGTCCGGTTCCAGAACCCGGGCGAAAACTCGCAGGTGCCGCCGGGCACCCCGGTCACCCTGGGCTGCCTGTGAGCACCCGCCGGCCGGTCGGCTCGCACACCCCCACCTCGGGTGGGCTGGCCAGGGCCGCCCTGCCGTACGTGGACGCGGCCGGCTCCCAGGTGGTGCAGGTCTACGTCGCCAACTCGCGTGGCTGGGCGTTGCCGCCGGGCGACCCGGCTCAGGACGCACTGTTCGCCGAGGGTTGCGCCGCCCGGGGCGTGCCCGTCTACATCCACGCGTCGCTGCTGGTGAACCTCGGCTCGCCCACCCCGGCGACGGTGGAGAAGTCGACGCAGACGCTGGCGCACGCGCTGCGCCGGGGGCGGGCGATCGGCGCCCGGGGCGTGGTGTTCCACGCCGGTAGCGCGGTCGACGCCGGTTACGCCGAGACCGCCCTGCGGCAGGTACGCGAGTCGCTGCTGCCGCTGCTCGACGAGATCACGGCCGGCGGCGGTCCGCTGCTGCTGGTGGAGCCGAGCGCCGGTGGCGGCCGGTCACTGGCCTCCCGGGTGGAGCACCTCGGCCCCTATCTGGACGCGGTCGACCGGCATCCGGGGCTGGGCGTCTGCTTCGACACCTGCCACGCCTGGGCGGCCGGGCACGACCTGGCCGTGCCGGGCGGCATGACGGCGACCCTGGACACCCTGGTCGCCACGGTGGGGGCGGACCGGCTGAAGCTGATCCACGCCAACGACTCCAAGGACCTGTGCGGCTCCACCCGGGACCGGCACGAGAACATCGGCAAGGGCAACATCGGCGAGCCCGCCTTCGCCGAGCTGATGACCCACCCGGCGACCGCCGGCGTCCCCGTCGTCGTGGAAACCCCCTCGGACAAACACGAGGGCCACGCCACCGACATAGCCACCCTCACCCGCCTCCAAACCCCCTGACCCCCACCCCCGCACGCCCTCCCACCCGCCGCCCCCCACCCGCCGCCCCCGACTCGCCGCCCCCGACTCGGCGTCCCCGACTCGCCGTCCCCGGCGATCAAGAGGTTCGCGTCAAGTTTGATCTCCAGGCTGACGCAAACCTCTTGATCAACGCCCGACGGCGCGGAGGGTGCGGAGGGTGGAAGGGTGCGGGCAGCGCCGGTGGGAGGTCAGGGGGTTAGGAGGTGGGGGAGGATCTTGGTGGCGTGGTCGATGGCGGCGTCGTCGAGGTCGAGGTGGGTGACCAGGCGGGCGGTACGGGGGCCGAGCACCGACAGCAGCACCCCCTCGGCGCGGGCGGCGGCGGCCAGGGCCCGCGCGTCGAGCCGGTGCCCGGTCAGGTCCAACGGGACGATGTTGGTGCGTACCGGACCGGCGAGCACCCCGCACGGGGCGAGCGCCTCGGCGAGCCGGGCGGCGCGGGCGTGGTCGTCGGCGAGCCGGTCGAGATGGTGGGCCAGGGCGTACCGGCCGGCGGCGGCGAGCACCCCGACCTGCCGCATCCCGCCCCCCATCCGCTTGCGCAGGAACCGGGCCCGGTCGATCCGCTCGGCGCTGCCCACGACCAGCGAGCCGACCGGTGCGCCGAGGCCCTTGGACAGGCAGACCGACAGGGTGTCGAAGAGTGCGCCGTACTCGTGCAGCGGCACCCCGTCGGCGACGTGCGCGTGCCAGATCCGGGCGCCGTCGCAGTGCAGGGCGAGACCGGCGGTGTCGGCGACCCGGCGCAGCTCCCGCAGGGTCGCCAGCGGGATCACCCCACCACCACCCCGGTTGTGGGTCTGCTCCACGGCGATCGCCCGGGTCGGCACCGCGAAGTAGCCGTCCGGCCGGATCATCGCCGCCACCATGCCCGGGTCGAGGTCCGCGCCGACGGCCGGCCAGGTCCGGGTGGAGATCGCACCGTACGCCGCCGCCGCGCCGACCTCGTACGTGACCACGTGCGCGTCGGCGTCGCAGAGCAGTTCGTCACCCGGTGCGACGACCAGTTGCAGGGCGATCTGGTTGGCCATCGAGCCGGTCGGGGCGTAGAGCGCCGCCTCGTGCCCGAAGAGCGCGGCGACCTCGGCCTCCAACGCGTTGACCGTCGGGTCCTCGGCGTAGACGTCGTCGCCGACCTCGGCGGCGGCCATCGCTTCGCGCATTCCGGCGGTGGGCCGGGTCACCGTGTCGGAGCGCAGGTCCACCAGCGGGCCCGGGTCGCCGGGGCGGCCGGAACGCGCCGGGCCCGGCCCGCCCGTCGGGTCACCGGCGAGGTCGGCCGGATGGTCAGCCACGGAGCATCTCCGCGACCAGGAAGGCCAGCTCCAGCGACTGCTGGGTGTTAAGCCGGGGATCGCAGGCGGTCTCGTACCGGCCGGGCAGGTCGAGGTCCTCGATGCCCTGGGCGCCGCCGAGGCACTCGGTGACGTCCTCACCGGTCAGCTCGACGTGGATGCCGCCGGGGTGGGTGTCCAGCCCCCGGTGCACCTCGAAGTAGCCGAGCACCTCGTCGACGATCCGGTCGAAGTGCCGGGTCTTGTAGCCGTTCGACGACTCGTGGGTGTTGCCGTGCATCGGGTCGCACTGCCACACCACCTTCGCCCCGGCGGCGGTGACCTTGGCGACGATCGGCGGCAGCGCGTCGCGGACCTTGTGGTTGCCCATCCGGCTGATCAGGGTGAGCCGGCCCGGGATGTTCTCCGGGTTGAGCTTCTCGCACAGCTCGATCGCCTCGTCCGGGGTGGTCGTCGGGCCGAGCTTCACCCCGATCGGGTTGGCGATGCGGGAGATGTAGTCGATGTGCGCGCCGTCGAGCTGCCGGGTCCGCTCGCCGACCCACAGGAAGTGCCCGGACAGCCCGTACGCCCGGCGGTCGGAGACCCGGGTGAGCGCCCGGTCGTACTCCAGGGCCAGCGCCTCGTGGGAGCAGTAGAGGGTGACGGTACGCAGCGCGTCGTCCTCGGTCATCCCGCAGGCCCGGATGAACGCGATGGCCCGGTCGATCTCCCGGGCGATCGCCTCGTAGCGCTCCCCCGCCGGGGAGTTCTTCACGAAGCCCTTGTTCCAGTCGTGCACCGCGTGCAGGTCGGCCAGTCCGCCGGCCAGGTAGGCGCGCAGCATGTTCATCGCGGCGGCCGAGTTCGCGTACGCCCGGATCATGCGCTGCGGGTCGGCGACCCGGGCGGCCGGATCGGCCTCCAGCGCGTTGATCATGTCGCCGCGGTAGGCGGGCAGGCCCCGGGCGTCGGTCGGCAGCGACCGGGGCTTGGTGTACTGGCCGGCGACCCGGGCCACCTTCACCACCGGCAGGGACGCGCCGTAGGTGAGCACGATCGCCATCTGGAGCAGGGTGCGGGCGTTGGCCAGCAGGTGGCTCTCGGTGTTGTCGGCGAAGGTCTCGGCGCAGTCACCGCCCTGGAGCAGGAACGCCTTGCCCTCGCAGACCAGGGCGAGCTTGCGCCGCAGCTGGTCGACCTCGTAGGGGGCGACCACCGACGGCACGGTGTCGAGCACCTTGCACACCTCGGCGACCTGGGCCGGGTCGGACCACGGCGGGGTCTGCTGACGGGGCAGTTCGCGCCACCGGTCGAGGCCGAGCGCGGCGTCCTCGGCCGAGTCGACGGTGGGGCGGCTGGTCTGCAGCCCGGGGCTGCTCACGGCGGGGTAGCTCAGCTGATGCCACTCATGGCGCATGGGAGAAAGCGTACGGCGACGGTCCGGACGCCGCGCCCCCGAGGGGCGGGGTTCCGGAAGGTGGGAGTCAGGGGGTGACCGACGGTGCCGGGGTGTGCCCGCCGGGCTCCTCGCCCGCGATGCACCAGTCCGCGCCGTCGCGGGTGACGGTGAACAGCAGCGGCCGGGTGGTCTTCTTCGACCCCACCGACACGGTCACGGTGGTGCTGACCTCCTGGCCCCGGGAGCCGGCCCGGATGTCGGTGATCCTCGCGGCGGGCACCGTGAAGTGGTCGGCGAAGTCACCGTTCGGCCCGGTCGCGGCGGCGTCGAAGCCCGCCTGCATCGTCGCGCAGAGCTGGTTGCGGCCGGCGGCCGGGTCCTTGGCCGCCATCGCGTCGAGGTACGCCTGCACCCGCTCGCGGGCCTTGGCGGACGCCTCCTGGACGGGCACCCTGGTGGGCCCGCCGTCGGCCTCGTCGTCCCCCCCGAGACCGCAGCCGAGCAGGGCGAACGGCAGCAGGGCCAGCGGTACGACGCCGACGGTGCGGAACCTGCGGCCCATGCGTCCTCCCCGGGTGCGGATGTCGACCGGCCCCTGGGGCGGTTGTCGACCGGATGCCGAGCGGCGAGTCTGCCACACCGCACCCGTGCGGTGGCAACCCGTCACGGCCGCGCCGCCCGAGCCGGCCGGCGTTTCGTCCGACGGGACCGCCCGACGCCGGAAGCTGACCACCCTACCCGGCACGGGCCGACCCGGACGGGCGTCGGACGGGCCCCGGCCGCAGCCGGGCGGGGAGGGACCGGTGGCCGGTCCCTCCCCGCGCGGGTGGCGCGTCGGGCGCTCGGCTCAGCCGAGGCCGCCCTTGATGGCGCCGATCAGCTCACCGTTGCTCGTGTCGCCGGAGAGCTCCCAGAAGAACGCGCCGCCGAGGCCCTGGTTCTTCGCGTAGGTCATCTTGCCGCCGATGGTGGCCGGGGTGTCGTAGCTCCACCAGTTGCTGCCGCACTTGGCGTACGCGGTGCCGGCGATGGTGCCGGTGGCCGGGCAGGTGTTCTTCAGCACCTTGTAGTCCTCGATGCCCGCCTCGTAGGTGCCGGGGGCCGCGCCGGTGGCGGTGCCGCCCGGGGCGGCCTGGGTCACCCCGGTCCAGCCCCGACCGTAGAAGCCGACGCCGAGCAGGAGCTTGTTGGCCGGTACGCCCTTGGACTTGAGCTTCTGGATCGCCGCGTCGGAGTTGAAGCCCTGCTGCGGGATCCCGGTGTACGAGGTGAGCGGCGAGTGCGGGGCGGTGGGACCCTGGGCGTTGAACGCGCCGAAGTAGTCGTACGTCATCGGCATCAGCCAGTTGAGGTTGCCCACCGCACCGGCGTAGTCGGTGGCGTCGATCTTGCCGCCGTTGCTGCCGTCGGCCGTGATCGCGGCCGTGACCAGGGCCGACGAGCCGAACTTGGCCCGCAGCGCGGAGATCACGTTCTTGAACGCGTTCGGGCCGCTGCTGTCACAGCTCAGACCGCAGGCGTTGGGGTACTCCCAGTCGACGTCGATGCCGTCGAAGACGTCCGCCCAGCGCGGGTCCTCGACCAGGTTGTAGCAGCTGTCGGCGAACGCGGCCGGGTTCTGCGCGGCCTGGGTGAAGCCACCCGACCAGGTCCAGCCGCCGAAGGACCAGATCACCTTGAGGTGCGGGTACATCTTCTTGAGCTTGCGCAGCTGGTTGAAGCTGCCGCGCAGCGGCTGGTCCCAGGTGTCGGCGACGCCGTCCACGCTGTCGGCCGCGGTGTACGCCTTGTCGTAGTCGGCGTAGCTGTCCCCGATCGTGCACCGGCCGCCGGTGGTGTTGCCGAAGGCGTACAGGATGTGGGTGAGTTTGGCGGCGGAGCCGCTGGTGGCGATGTTCTTGACGTGGTAGTTGCGGCCGTAGACGCCCCACTCGGCGAAGTAGCCGACGACCTTCTTGTCCCCGCTGGGCGGGGTGGTCGTGGGTGGCGGGGTCGTCGGGGGCGGGGTCGTCGGCGGGGCGGTGGTGGGCGGGGCCGTGGTGGGCGGCGGGGTCGTCGGCGGCTTCGTGGTGGGCGGGGTGCCGCCGCCGCACGACGCGCCGTTGATCGTGCAGTTCAGCGGCGCCTTGTACGGCCCGGTGCCGTTGTAGCCCCAGCTGAAGCTGGCCCCCGGGGCGAGCGGCCCGGCCCAGCTCTTCTTCACCGCCACGTAGTGGTTGCCGCTGCTGGTGACGTCGGCGTCCCAGAAGCTGCTGATGGTGGTGCCGGACGGCAGGTCGAACTCGATGCGCCAGGTGCTGACGCTGGCGCTGGAGCCGTTGGCCACGGTGACCCGCCCTTCGTGGCCGGTCCCCCAGTCCTGGGCCGAGGCGAATGTCGCGGTGACGCTTCCGGCGCCGAACGCCGAGGTCACCGGTACCGCCGCCACGGTCAGCGCCATGACGGCGCCGGCCCAGAGGGCGCGGCGGAGCGATCTCTTCATGAGGCGCCTCCTCAAACAGTTAGGAAACTTTCCAAATCGATGGGGAGACGCTACTCACACCGTCATCACTTCGTCAAGATGCGCATCCGTCGATTCGTCACCGGCCCGGGGCGACGGGACGAGCAGCGGACCCGCCGGCGGGACGAGCAGCGAAGCGGGCGGCGGGACGAGCAGCGAAGCGGGCGGCGGCCCGGGCGCTAACCTCGCCACATGACCGTCTTCGACATCGAGATCGACGCCCTGGCCGGTGGCCCGGCCGACCTGGCCGGCTACCGGGGCCGGGCACTGCTGGTGGTGAACGTGGCCTCCCGCTGCGGCCTCACCCCGCAGTACGCCGCCCTCCAGGCGCTGGCCACCGAGTACGCCGACCGGGGCCTGGTGGTGCTCGGCGTACCGTGCAACCAGTTCGCCGGGCAGGAACCCGGCACGGCCGCCGAGATCGGCGAATTCTGCCAGGTCAACTATCGCGTCACCTTTCCGCTGACCGAGAAGGTCGACGTCAACGGCCCGGCCCGGCACCCCCTCTACGCGGCGCTGGTCGACACTCCCGACGCCGAGGGGCACGACGGCGACGTCCGGTGGAACTTCGAGAAGTTCCTGGTCGCCCCGGACGGCACCGTCGCCGCCCGGTTCGCGCCGACCGTCACGCCGGACTCGGCCGAGCTACGCGCCGCCATCGAGAAGGTTCTCCCCGCCTAAAGGCTCGCCCCTGCGTCCGGGTCGCACCGTCCGGGTCGGTCCCGTTCCGGGGCCGCCCACCGGTCCGACCCGGACGGTTCGGGCCGACCGCCGGCCGAGCCCCCGTCGGCCGGCTCACCCCTACCCGCCGGGCGCCGCCCACGACGCGGACCGCCCCGCCCCCACAAGGGTCTCCTCGCGCCCTTTCGAGCTGACGACACCAACGAGTCACCCCGCCCGGACAGGACGACACCCCACTCCCCCGCGTAGGAAGCCGGGCCGAGTCGACCGCGAACCCCGACCTACGCCGAGCAGCGCCGTCCGGACCCCGGTGGGGACACGCCACGTGATTTCCACCGGTCCCGACGACCCACCCCGGCCGGGGTGGACCAGCACGCGCTGCGGGCGCGGTCTGCGTCGACGACACCCGTCCAGCCCCCGTCCAGACGCCGAGCGGCCGGACGGGGGCCGCCGGAGCCGGGCCGGGCAGCGAGTCGTCAACGTCATCAGCTCGAAAGCGTCCGCGACGGCATCGGCAGGAGGGCAGACGCCCGGCACTCGACCGGACGGCCCGACCACGCCCGCAAGCCAACCCACCCACGCCCGCAAGCCGGCCGACCCGCACCCCGGAAGCCGGCCGGAACAGGGACACCTGCGGACCCGACCCGGCCGGACAGGATGCCGCAGACCCACCCGACGGCCGTGACCGCGCCGACCCGGGCGGGGCGACGCGGTCACGGTGGAGCCGGCGGGACGCGGTTCAGGTCAACCGGCGGCGGAGCGGAAGACCGGGTAGTAGCCGCCGGACTGCCCGGCCGCCGTCGGGTGGTACGAGACGCCGAGGTTGGCGAAGTTCAACGCGTGCAGCCACTTCTCGCCGTAGCTGCACAGCTGGTGACCGACGAAGATGGACCGTACGTCGGCGAACGTGAAGCCGGCCGAGGTGGCGGCGGTGCGGGTGATGTCGTCGATCAGGTTGATGCCTTCGTTGATCTTCGCGCGGGAGTTCGCGCTGAGCCCCACGCAGACCGTGCCGAGCTGGTAGAAGACCGGGTAGCCGACGACCACCACCCGGGCCGACGGCGCACGCGACCTGATCCCGTTGTAGACGGTGGCGAGCTTGGCGGGCAGTTCCGCGCGGGCCTTGTTCTCGGCGGCCTGCACGGCCGCGACGCACTGGGTCTCCCCCTGGAGCACGCAGGTCGACATGATCGTGGTGAACCCGACGTCGTTGCCACCGATGGTGACGCTGACCAGGGTGGTGGTCGAGGTCAGCGCGGAGAGCTGGTTGTTGACCACGTCGGTGGTGGTCGCGCCGGAGCAGGCCACCGACTTGTACGAGGCCGGCTTGATGTTGGTGTTGTACAGCGCCGGGTACGCGTTGGTGCTGCGCTGACAGGAGCCGCTCTCGGAGGTGTAGCTGCCGGCGCCGACACCGGAGGCGTACGAGTCGCCGAGGGCCACGTACCGGTCGGTGGGGGCGGCCTGGACGGGCACCGCCGCGCCGAGGGTCACGCCGATGGACGCCGCGAGACTCACGGCGAGGGTCACGAGTCGGGATCTCCGCACGTCGCACTCCTGGGGGTTAGGAAGTGGTGGTGGGAGATAGATATCACTCAATCATATGTTTACGGAAGATTATCGATGGGCAACAGGGGTTACTAGGGGTTCATCCGCACGTGACGTCGCCGTCGGACAGACGGCCCGGCCGGGCCGACGTGGACGGTCGACATCCGGCGCACAACCCATCGGTCAGGTCGGGAATACCCACCCACGCCGGCCGGTTGGTCACCGGCATGACAACTGTGGGACTCATCGGCAGCGGCAACATCGGCAGCACCCTGGCCCGGCTGGCGGTCACCGCCGGACATGACGTGGTGCTCAGCAACTCACGCGGCCCGGAGACGCTCAAGGACCTGGTCGACGAGTTGGGCATACGGGCCCGGGCGGCCACCCCGGCCGAGGCGGCGGCAGCGGGCGACCTGGTGGTGGTCACCATCCCGCTGCGCGCCTACCGGGAGGTGCCGGCCGCGCCGCTCGCCGGCAAGACCGTCATCGACACCAACAACTACTACCCGGAGCGCGACGACAGCTTCCCGGAGCTGGACGACGAGTCGACCACCACCAGCGAGCTGCTCCAGCGGCACCTGCCGGAGTCGCAGGTGGTCAAGGCCTTCAACAACATCTACTTCAAGCACCTGCTCGCGCTGGCCCGCCCGGCGGGGGCCACCGACCGTACCTCGCTGCCGGTCGCCGGGGACGACGCCGCGGCCAAGGCCGAGGTCACCGCGTTCATCGACTCCGTCGGGTACGACACCGTCGACGTGGGGCCGCTCGCCGAGGGCTGGCGGTTCCAGCGGGACACCGCCGCGTACGGCGTCTTCTACACCGCCGACCCGGCGGCCGGCTACGAACAGCCGGGCCTGCCGACCGACGCGCAGCGGCTGCGCGACGCCCTGGCCGCCGCCCGCCGCTACGCCGACGTCTGACCGGTACCACCACCGCGCCGGCCGGGACGGCAGCCGCGAGGCCCGTCCCGGCCGGTGCGGCCGGCGGGCGGCCCCCCGTGTCAGCGAGGAGCCTGCCACTCGTCGGCCAGCACCGCCCACACCTCCATGTCCACCCGGCCCGCCGGCCCCCGAGCGACCTGACGCAGGGTGCCCTCGTGCCGCATGCCGAGCCGCCGGGCCACCGCGATGCTGCGGACGTTGCCGACGCTGGTCCGCCACTCGACCCGGTGGATGCCGCGTTCCCGGATCGCCCAGTCCACGATCCGGGTCGCCGCCCGGGTCACCAGGCCCCGACCCTCGGCGGCCGGCTCCAGCCAGCAGCCCGCCTCCGCCACCCCCGTCGCCGTGCTGAACGACACGAACAGCACCCCGCCGACCAGGACGCCGTCGAGCCAGATCCCCCAGATGCCCCCGGCGTCGTCGGCCCACTTGTCGGCCGACCGACGCAGCACCCGGCGGGCCGCCTCCAGGTCGGTGGCCACGAAGGACGTACCCACCCACGGGGCGATGTGTGCCCGGGCCCGGTCCAGGTGGGCCAGGAACTCCTCGGCCTGCCACGGTGCGAGCGGACGCAGCTCGGCGTCCCCGGTCAGCGGTAGTGCGAACATCCGTCAGTTCCTCCGGTGTTCGACCGGCAGGCTCAGCCGCAGCGTGGGCCCGGGAGTGGGGACGAAGCCCAGCGACCGGTAGAGCGGCTCGCCGTCGGTCGAAGCCCGCAGGTCGACCTTGCCGACCCCGCGCTGCCGGTACCAGTCCAGCAACGCCTCCAGGCAGGCCCGGGCGTAGCCGCGCCGACGGTGCACCGGCTCGGTGGCCACGTTGAAGACGTACCCGGTCAGGCCGTCGGGGTTGCCGGGGCCGCCGAGACGCTGCTCGATGGTCCCGGTCGCGCAGGCCGCCAGGACGCCGGGCCGGGCCGGGTCGTCGACGACGAAGACCGCCATCAGGTCGGCCGGCTCGGCCAGCCGTCGGTGCAGCACCTCCCGGGACGCCTGCTGCCAGGGCCCCGGCGCCGGGTCCAACTGGTCGATGTCGGCCAGCATCACCCCACGCAGGCGAACGATCTCACCAGCGTCGGCGACCACGGCCCGTCGAACGTTGATCACGAACGGACGGTACCGGATGCCCCGGGCGGACCGCCGACCCGAACCGCGCCGACCCGGGACCGCCCGACCGGAAACGACGGAACCGGCCCGGAACCGCGCCGACCGGAAAGTGCCGGAACACGACGTCCGGCCAACTTGCCATCGGGTCCCACTCACGGGACGCTGGGGGTCGGGACCGACACCACCTCGGAGGCGAGATGCCCCAGCTCCCCACCGTTCCGCGTCGGCTGCTCGCCGCCGCCGGCACGCTCCTGCTCGGCACCGCGCTGGCCACCATCGGCATCACGCCCGCCGGGGCGGCGGCCGGCGACGTCGGCTACGTCCGGCTCGCCCACCTCTCCCCCGACACCCCGGCCGTGGACGTCTACCTCTCCGCCCCGGGCGCGGCGGCGCCGCAGGTCTTCCCCGCCGTCGGCTACGGCGTCGTCTCCCGTTACCTGCCCCTGGCCGTCGGCCGGTACGCGGTGGCGATGCGGCAGGCCGGCACCCCGGCCAGCGAACCCCCGGTGCTCACCACCGAGGTGGACCTCGGCGCGGGCGAGGCGTACACGGTGGCCGGGGTGGGCCGTTACGCCGACCTGGGCCTGCGGGTGCTCGCCGACGACCTCACCGCCCCGGCCCCCGGCCAGGCGAAGGTACGGGTCGTCCACGCCTCCGTGCGCGCCCCGGTGGTCGACGTGACGGCCGACGACGGGCCGACCATCGCCGACGCCGTCCGGTTCGCCACCACCACCAACTACCGGCAGGTCGAGCCGGGTCGTTGGCGGCTGCGCCTCGGCGGCGGCAGCGGCCCGAGCACCGACGCCGAGGTGACCCTCACCGGTGGGCGGGTCTACTCGCTGCTGGTGCTCGACGGCAAGCGGGGCGGACTCACCACCGAGCTGCGCGAGGACGCCCGGGGCGGCGGGGTCGCCCCGGCCGGTGGCGTGCCGGCGGGAGCGGGAGGGCTGGCCGGGGACGGGCCCGGGGCGTACCCGATGGTGGCCGGCGGGGTGCTCGCGGGGGCCGTGGTGGTGGGGGCGACGGTGCTGGCGCGGCGACGGCGGCGACCGGTCTGGTGACCGGGCCCGGCTTCGCGATCCGCCGGCACCGCGCCCGCCGGACGCCGGCCGCCGCCCTGGTCGCGGCCGGGGCGGTGCTCTGTCTGGCCGCCGGCACCGGCGTCGGCCTGGCCACCGACACGCGCCTGACCAGCGACTCCGCCCGCCCGGCCGACCCGGCCGGCGCCTGGCAGCCCGGCTGCGCGGCCGGTTGCGCCACCAGCGCCGGCACCCCCGCGCCACCCCGACACCGCCCACCCGGGTACGCGTGGCGCGGATCGGCGTCGACTCCCCACTCACCGCCCTCGGGCTGGACCGGGCCGGCATCCTGGTCCCCCCGGCGGACTTCACCCGGGCCGGCTGGTACGGCGGCGGCCCCGCGCCGGGCGACCCGGGACCGGCGGTGATCGCCGGGCACCTCGACTCGCGGCGCGGCCCGGCCGTCTTCGCCCGCCTCGGCGAACTGCGCCCCGGCGACCGGATCGAGGTGTGGCGGGGCGGACGACGGGTGCCGTTCCGGGTCACCGGCGCGCTGCGCACCCCGAAGGACGCCTTCCCCACCGCCACCGTGTACGGCCCGACGCCCGGCCCGGAGCTGCGGCTGATCACCTGCGGCGGCGACTTCGACAGACGGGTCGGCCACTACCGGGACAACGTGGTGGTCTTCGCCGTCGCCGACGCACCGGCCGATCCCCTCCCCCGCTCCGCCGCCGACTGACTCACCCGGCCACCCGCCGAGCTGACCTGCCCCGGGTGTCGCGCGCGATCTTGGAGTTCTGGTGCCGATTTCGCGGTGATACACCCCTTTTGCAACCCACCACAACTCCATGATCGACGCGGAGGGGTGGGGCGCGGGGGTGGGGAGGGGCGGAGGGTGGGGGTGGGGGGTTAGCGGATGGGGCGGCGGCCGGCGAAGCCGCACTCGACGCGGTGGAACCAGCGGACGTCGGGGTCACCCTCCAGCCAGCACCAGAGCACCGCCCGGCCCTCGTGTTCGCCGGGGAAGTCGAGCAGCACCGGGGCGATCCCCTTGACCTGGATGTCGTGCGAGTTCAGCTCCTCCAGCACGCCGTGCAGCCGGGCCTCCAGGGCCTTGACCTCGGCCCGGCCGCCCAGCGCCGACATCCCCGGGCCGGCCAGGTCGGCCCGCAGCTCGGCCAGGTCGGCCCGGATGCCGATCAGCTCGTCGATGCGGGGGTGCAGGGTGGCGACCAGGTACCGCGCCTGGGCGAGAGTGAACACGGGGCCAGTATGGGGCACCCGGGTGATCCGCACCGACCCGTCCGCCGGCTTCAGTCGGCCCGGAGGCGTCCGAACCGACCCGTCGACCGCCTCGGCGTACTCGGATGCGCTCGGCAGGCGTGCCGACATGCCGGAGCCGAGGTGGAAGGTCCAGTTGTCCCAGCCGCCGTTGGCGACCGGTTCGACCGGCAGTTCGGCCCAGTGCGGAAACTGGGTGGCGACGAGGCGGCGCACCTGCGCCACGTCGACGACGACCCGTTCGGGTGGCGGACCGAGATCCGGAATGCCGTCGGCCCCCGCCCCTGACACGGCGAGCCCGGGTCAGTCGGCCTGGGCGGCGAGTTCGCGGGCGCGGTCGCGGGCGGCTTCCAGCGCCGCCAGCAGCGCCGCGCGTACCCCGTGTTTCTCCAGCTCGCGGACGGCGGAGATGGTGGTGCCGGCCGGCGAGGTGACCGCCTCGCGGAGCTTGACCGGGTGTTCGCCGGAGTCGCGCAGCATCACGGCCGAACCGATCGCGGTCTGCACGATCAGCTCGTGCGCCACCTGCCGGGGCAGGCCGAGCAGGATGCCGGCGTCGATCATGGCTTCGACCAGCAGGTAGAAGTAGGCCGGGCCGGAGCCGGAGAGGGCGGTGACCGCGTCCTGCTGCGACTCGGGCACCCGCAGGGTCGCCCCGAGCGGGGCGAACATCTCCTCGGCCAGGGCCAGGTGTTCGCCGGTGGCGTGGGCGCCGGCCGAGATGGCGCTCATCGCCTGGTCGACCAGGGCCGGGGTGTTGGTCATCACCCGGACCACCGGGGTGCCCTCGGGCAGCCGGCGGCTGAAGAAGCTGGTGGGCAGCCCGGCGCAGAGCGAGACGACCAGCTTGTCGGCCGGCACCTTGGGGCCGATCTCGTCCAGCAGGACCCCTGCGTCCTGGGGTTTCACGGCGATCGCCAGCACCGCCGCCTCGGTCACGGCGGTCAGGTTGTCGACCACCCGTACGCCGTACCGGGTGGCCAGTTCCTCGGCCCGGACGGGTCGGCGGGCGGTCGCCAGCAGGCGCTGCGCCGGCCAGCCGGACCGCAACAGCCCGGAGAGCACCAGCTCGCCGATCTTTCCCGCCCCGATCACCGCGACGGTGTGTCTCGCCGACCCCATGTCACCCTTCCGTCCCGCTCGTCCGGTCCCGTGCCCCTTCCCCTCCGGCGCTGCGGAGGGGAAGGGGATGGGCTGCGATCAGCTGCCGAAGAAGACCTCGGCCTCGTCGTAGCGCTCGACCGGGACGGTCTTCAGCTCGCGGGTGGCCTCGGCCAGCGGCACCCGGACGATGTCCGTGCTCTGCATCGCGACCATCTTGCCCCAGTCACCCTCGTGCGCGGCGTCGATGGCCTGGAGGCCGAGCCGGGTGGCGAGCACCCGGTCGAACGCGGTCGGGGTGCCGCCGCGCTGGATGTGCCCGAGCACGACGGTGCGGGCCTCCTTGCCGGTCTTGGCCTCCAGCTGCTCGGCCAGCCACTGGCCGATGCCACCCAGCCGGACGTGCCCGAAGGCGTCCAGCTCCTGGTTGTGCAGGACCATCTGGCCGTCCAGCGGCTGGGCGCCCTCGGCGACCACGACGATCGGGGCGTACTGGTGCTGGAAGCGCTTCTCGACGTAGCCGGCGACCTGGTCGACGTCGAACTTGCGCTCCGGCAGCAGGATCACGTTGGCGCCGCCGGCGAGGCCGGCGTGCAGGGCGATCCAGCCGGCGTGCCGGCCCATCACCTCGACGACGAGGGTGCGGTGGTGGCTCTCCGCGGTGGTGTGCAGCCGGTCGATCGCCTCCATGGCGATGTTGACGGCGGTGTCGAAGCCGAAGGTGTAGTCGGTGGCGCCCAGGTCGTTGTCGATCGTCTTCGGTACGCCGACCACGTTGACGCCCAGCTCGTGCAGCTTGGTGGCGACGCCCAGGGTGTCCTCGCCGCCGATCGCGATCAGCGCGTCCACGCCCTGCCCGGCGAGGTTCTCCTTGATCCGCTCCACGCCGTTCTCGATCTTGAACGGGTTGGTGCGGGACGAACCGAGGATGGTGCCGCCGCGCGGGAGGATGCCCCGCACCTCAGGAATGCCGAGCGGCTTGGACAGGCCCTCCAGCGGACCCTTCCACCCGTCCCGGAAACCCACGAACTCGTGACCGTAAGTAGCGACGCCCTTACGGACCACCGCTCGAATGACCGCGTTGAGACCTGGGCAGTCGCCGCCGCCGGTGAGCACGCCGATACGCATGATCTGCTCATCCTCCTGGAACGTCAGGTGAAGCCCGGATAAGCCCCAGGATATGTGTCCGCTCAGACCATCGGCGTCGTTGCCGGCCCGGGGCGGGCCGTCAGTGCGCACTGTAGTCGGCTCAGCTGCACGCCGACACCGCGCCCCGGCCGGTCCCGCCCACCCCGGCGGCTACCGGTCAGTAGCTGACCTCGTGGTTCTCCCCCGCCTCCGGCGGCCTCCCGGTGACCGCCGCCCTGGCGAACCCGAGCAGGTTGACCACCGTGCCACCCGGGGAGTCCCAGTACTCGGCCGAGCTGGCGTGCACCTTGAGCAGGGTCAGCCCGGGGGTGTCCAGCCCGTCGGGGAACCAGGCCTTGAACAGCGGGTTCCACAGCTGCTCGGCCCGCGCCCGGTCGTACGCCTCCTGGGCGGTGCCGGCGATCGACACCCAGGCGTGGTGGCGCTGGTCGGAGAAGGCGACGTTGACCTCCGGGTTGACCCGGATCTGACGCACCTTGGCGGAGTCGGCGTAGGCGAAGAACCACAGGTCGCCGTCGAACTCGGCCGCCTGGAGCGCCATCGGCCGGCTGAGCATCCGACCGTCCACGCCGATCGTGGTCAACATGCAGATCCGGGCGTCCCGGATCAGCTCGGTCACCCGCCGCCGGGCGTCGGTGATGGTGGTCGCGTCGTCGGCCATGGCGCACTCCCTCGGATCGGCTCGCCCGGACCCGGTGCCCCCGACGGGACCAGCCAAACCTGCTGATCGTCACGGGCTGTCATCAGCCACCCGGCCAGCCAGGGAGCGGCCGGGCCGCCGGCCGGACCCGGCGGGCCGGGCCGGGGCTCAGACCGGACGGGCCGTCATCGCCCGCCAGCGGGCCAGGTTGTGCCGGGCGTCGACCAGCGCGTCGTGCCGGTCGGCCGCCGCGTCCGGCAACCGGGGACGACCGACGTCGTCCCAGAGCTGCCGCAGCTCCTTGGTGAACCGGGGGATCTCCCGGGGCAGCGCCGGCATCGCCCCCCAGAGCTGGGCCAGCACCACATGGTCGTACGCGGCGTACCAGGCCCACAGCTCCAGCTGCTCGTTCGGCCGGTCGCGGACCGGCTCCAGCAGGAACTCGTGCAGGTCGTCGCGGATGCGGGCCCGGGAGCGCCAGGCCCGGTCGGCCGGCGACGGGAGCTTGTCCAGCACGTTACGGCGGACCCAGGGCACGGCGCGGGAGTCGTCGAACTCGGTGGAGACCGCGTAGAACTCGCGGCCGTACTCGTCGACGACACCGATCGACACGAGGTCGACGCTGCGGCCGTCCTCGATGAATTCGCAGTCGTAGAAATAGCGGTAGACCATCGCCGTCCATCCTCGCCCACCCCCGGTGACCGCCGACGGGCGGGGCGGCACCGGAGCGGCCGGGTGGGCGGTGCCGGAGCGGCGGGTGGACGGTGCCGGAGCGGCGGGTGGGCGGTGCCGGAGCGGCCGGGTGGGGCTCCAGGGCCGTACCCTCGCCGTCCGCCGCAGCTCCGGAGTGTCACGGAAAGGTCTACAGGGGTGTACAGCAAGCGACTGGGCCGTCATGATCTGATGTGTACCGCTACCGGACGCCGAACCGGTGTCAGTTCACCTCTGCAGGGGCCGTCAGGGTTCACCCGGTGAGCGAAATTTGTGGTCCTTGACCGGGGAGGGGTGGGGCGGTGGAGATGCGCCTACCGGAGCCGGGTGACGCCCTCACGGGGGTGGAGATGTTCGCCGGGTTGGAGCCCGAGGTGCGCCAGCGGGTGATCGCCGCAGCCGTGCCGCGCACCTACCGTAAGGGTCAGCTGCTCTTCGTCGAGAACGATCCCGGTGAGTCGCTGATCGTCCTGCGTCGGGGGGCGGTGGCGGTGTTCCGCACCGCGCCGACCGGAGAGCGTGCCGTGTTGTCGGTCATCCGACCACCGGACGTGCTGGGTGAGGTCTCCCTGCTGGACGCCTCCACCCGGTCCGCCTCGGCCGAGGCGATCGAGGACTGTGCGGCGCTCGCCCTGTCCCGTCCGGCCTTCATGGAACTGGTGCACTCCAACCCGCGCATCCTGGACGCGGTGATGCGGTCGCTGGGCGCGCTGATCCGGCGGCTCACCGAGCAGAACGCCGACCATGTCTTCCTCGACCTGCCCGGTCGGGTGGCCAAGACGCTGGTCCGGCTGGCCGGCGAGAGCCAGGCCCCGATGATCACCATCGAGCTGAACCAGAGCCAGCTGGCCGAGATGGCCGGTGGTTCCCGACAGAGCGTCAACCAGGCGATCGGCTCCTTCGCCAACCGGGGCTGGCTGCGTACCGAGGGGCGCCGGATCGTGGTCACCGACGTGGCGGCGCTGCGCCGACGCGCCGGCATGAACGACCGCTGACCGACGATCCCCGGCGGACGCCCGCATCCAGGCGACGGCGGCGGGTTTCCTGGCGGGGCCGGGGTACGTGACGGTGGCACCGACAGCGGCGTGGCCGGTGGACCTGGTCCGCCGGCCACGCCGGTCACTCACTTGCCGCTGTCGTCCGCGGGCGGGGCACCCGGTCCGGGTCCGATCTCGTCCGGCGGTGTGCCTGGTCCGGGCCCGATCTTCTGCGGCTTTGACGGCGAGGTCGTGGTCGTGCCAGTGTCCGAGGACGCCTTGCTGTCGGGATTCTCCACCATGCCCTGTTCCTCCATTCTGGCGAGAGTGACCGCGTCGACGTCGACCGTCTCCCCGGGAGACCGGACGGTACCGTTCGGGTCGGTCCAGTAGCCGGACAATCGCACCTGCACGGCACTCTCCTGACAGTGAGTTTTCCTCGTGAGGAACACTAGTGGCGGCCGACCAGCGGCAGGGTCCGCCCGCACGTCGGGTACCCGACTGGCCCGCCGCAGCGGGATAATGGGACCTCCTCACGTACGGAGTTCGTCATCGACCTCAAGTGTGGACACTGCTCCCGGGCGGCGGGACCGGACGACCGCTTCTGCGGCGGCTGCGGACAGGCGCTGTCGCTCGGCTGTGCCTCCTGCGGGCACGGCAACAACCCCGAGGCCAACTTCTGCACCAACTGCGGGCAGCCGCTGCGTGACCACGGGGTCACCGTGCAGGAGGACCGCCGCCAGGTCAGCGTGCTCTTCATCGACATCGTCGACTTCACCACGTACGCCGAGCGGGCCGACCCGGAGCAGGCGCGCAGCCTCCAGCAGGCGTACTTCGCCACCGTCCGCAAGCTGGTCCACCAGTACGGCGGGGTGGTCGAGAAGTACATCGGCGACGCGGTGATGGCGCTGTTCGGTGCCCCCGTCGCCACGGACAACGACGCGCTGCGCTGCGTACGGGCCGGTCTGGAGCTGCAACGCAACCTGGCCCGGCAGGCCGCCGGCCCGCACCCGCCGCTGGGTTTCCGGGTGGGTGTCGCCACCGGTGAGGCGCTGGTGGACCTGTCCGCCACCCGTGACGGCGGCCAGGCGTTCGTCACCGGCGACGTGGTGAACACCGCCTCCCGGTTGCAGGCGCTGGCGCCCACCGGCGGGGTGGTCGTCGACGAGAGCACCTGGGCGGCGACCCGACACGAGTTGGAGTACGTCGACCGGCCGGCCGTCACCCTGCGGGGGCGCTCGGCGGTGAGCCGGATCTGGCTCGCCGTACGGGCCCGGCCGCGCAGCGGGCCGCAGGCCGCCGAGCTGACCCCGATGGTCGACCGGGAGCACGAGCGCGGGCTGCTGGTCAGTGCCCTGCACCGCACCGTCAACGAGCGCACCTCCCAACTGGTGACCGTCTTCGGGCCGGCCGGGGTGGGCAAGAGCCGGTTGCTGCGCGAGTTGTCCCGGCACGCCGCCAACCTGCCCGGCCACCGGGTCACCTGGCTGGTCGGGCAGTGCCCGCCGTTCGGCGAGAACGTCACCTACGCTGCCCTGGCGGACATCGTCAAGGGGTGGCTGGGGGTGCCGGAGGGCGACGACCCGGAGCCGCTGCGCGACCGGCTGCGCCAACGGCTGGGCCAGCTCGGCGATCCGCACGCCACCCGGTTGGCCAACGCCCTGGGGCCGCTGCTCGGGGTCGCCGCCGGCACCCGGCTCAACTCGGGGGAGACCGAGGCGGCCTGGCGGCGGTTCCTGCTCACCCTGGCCGGGCAGGGGCCGACGGTGCTGGTGTTCGAGGACATGCACTGGGCCGACCAGGCGATGCTCACCTTCGTCGAGCAGCTCGGCGCGGCGGCCCGGGGCGTACCGCTGCTGGTGGTGGCGACCGCGCGGCCGGAGCTGCGGGAGCGGCAGCCGGCCTGGACGGGCACGATCAGCGGGGCGATGTCGATCTCGGTGCCGCCCATGCACGACGCGGACATCGACACCCTCTACTCGCTGCTACTCGGGCAGGCCGCGCTGCCGGCGGCGGCCCGTGAGCCGCTGATCGAGTTCGCCGACGGCAATCCGCTCTACGCCCAGGAGTACGCCCGGATGCTGATGGACGGCGGGCTGCTGGAGCCGGCCGCCCGGTTCGCCCCGGCCGGCACCAGCGACATGCCACGCACCGTCCAGGCCGTCATCGCCAACCGGCTCGACCTGCTCGACCCGGCGGACCGGGCGGTGCTCCAGGCCGCCGCCGTGGTGGGGGTGCAGTTCTGGCCGGTGCCGGTGGCGACCGCGCTGGGGCGGACGGTGGAGTGGGTGGAGCGGGCGCTGGACCGGTTGCAGCGCCGGGACATGGTCTTCGAACTGCCCGCCTCCACCATGGCCGGTCAGCCGGAGTACCGGTTCCGGCACATCCTGGTCCGCGACGTGTGCTACCAGCGGCTGCCCCGGGCGGAACGGGTGCTGCGCCACCAGCGCACCGCCGACTGGCTCGCCCAGCTCACCGACGCCGGGCAGCAGGACCTGGCCGAGGTGCTGGCCAACCACCGCTGGACCGCCCACGAGATCGCCCGGACGGTCGGACTGGACCCGACCCCGTACGCGGTGGCGGCCCGGACGGCGCTGCACCAGGCCGCCCGCCGGGCGTACGAGCTGCACGCGTTGGAGAACGCCGCGACGTTGGTCGGGCGGGCCCTGGCCGTCGGCGGGGACCCCGACCCGGGGCTGGAGCTGTTCGCCGCCGAGCTGGCCTTCTTCCGGGACGGGGACGCCTTCCTCGTCGACGGGGGGACCGAGGTGCTGGCCGGGCTCACCGAGCGGTTGGCCGCCGTCGGGGACCGTGCCGGCGCGGCCCGCGCCTGGACCCGGCTCGCCACCGCCGCCTGGAGCCGGGCCGACCGGTCCGAGACGCTGCGTTGCCTGGACCGGGCCAACGCGATCTACGCGGAGTTGCCGGAGTCCGAGGAGAAGGCGGAGGCCCTGCTGGAGCTGGCCCGGGTCCGGATGCTCAACGCCGAGACCGATCAGGCCTGCGTGGCGGCCCGCGCGGCGGTCGAGCTGGCCGAGCGGCTGCTGCTGCCCGAGGTACGCGCCAACGCGCGGATCACCCTGGCGGTGGCCCGGTACATGGCCGGCGAGCAGCAGGCGTACGCGGAGCTGGCCGAGGTCGCCGAGCAGTGCCGGGTGGACCGGTTGGCCAGCCGACGCCGGGCGGTGCACAACCTGGCCTGGGCGGCGCAGGAGGAGGGTGACCTGGCCCGGTCGGCCGAACTGGTCGACGAGCAGCGCACGCTGGACCCGGGTGGCGGGCACAGCCTCGCGACCAGTTTCGCCGACAAGTGGGCCCGGGCGTACTACGCCGGCGACTGGGTGGCGGCGCTGGAGCTGGGCACCGAGTCGACCCGGCTGCCGACCGCCGAGTGGGACCTGCACATCGTCGCGATCTCGGGGTGGATGCGCGCCCTGCGCGCCGACGACCCACCCGCCCACCCGACGACCCAACCACCGGCTCGTCCGCCGGCCGGCCAGCCGGCTCATCCGCTGGTGCCGATCCAGCCCGGCCCGGCCGACGAGGGGCCCCGGGCGTCGGCCCCGACCCGCCACACGCCGAGCGGTCCCGGGACGCCCGACCCGGAGGCACCCGACGCCGAGGCGGCCGGCCCGGGGTCGGGCGACGCCGGGGCGGACGATCACGATCTGGTGTCCCGGGCCCTGGTCGCGGCGCGGCGCAGCGGTTTCCACCGGGTGTTGCAGTCGACGCTGGCGCACGCCGCGCTCTGCCGGGCGGTCCGGGGCCGCCGGGACGAGGCGATGCGGCTGCTGGTGGAGTTGGACGAGGACTGGGGCCGGACCCGGATGATCCCGTTCGCCGAGTGGGTGCCGGCGGTCGGTCACGTCGCCGCGGTGCTCGGCCCGCAGGCCGCCCGGCTGGTGCACGACATGCTCGACCGGTCCCCCCGGATGACCCCCTGGGCGGAGGCCGCCGGGCAGGTCGCCGACGCCACCCTGGCGCTGGCCGACGGGGACGCCGAGCGGTCCGCCCGGCTGTTCCGCACGGCGGCGCAGAGCTACGCCCGGATGACCGACGCCACGGACCACGTGCTGACCACCGCGCTGTCGGTGCGGGCGCTGGCCGTCGCCGACCCCGCCCAGGCGGCGGCCACCATCGACCGGGTACGCGACTTCGCCGATCGCAACGACGTGCCCGGTCTGCTCCGGCTCGCCACTGCGGCCCCCGCGACCTGACCCCGCCCACCACCCGCCCGGGCCAGGCCGACCCGGGCCAGGACGGGCCAGGCACCTTGATCAACTTGCTCGGACCGCTCGCGGTACGGGGATACCCGGTGAAGTATTCCGTTTCGCGCCGGATGTGAGTTCTTGCAGACACTGCCCCGGAACGGGCCGGTGGAGAGTGGTCGGATCCGCCGCCGACGCGGGGCACCGGACCGCCGACGGGCAGGTCGACGGCGCCTCCCCCGGCAGCGGATGGTCCCGCCCCGCGCGGCGCAACGGCGCCCAGTTGCACTACCAGCCGGTACGGCCACGGTTCGCGGCCTCCACCCGGGCCCGGACTCCGGGTCCAGAGAGTCCGGGCAGCTCGGCCAGGGCGGCCGGACGATCGTCCACGACGGTGACCGACGGGGAGGCGGCCGGCCCGGAGCCGACGAACCACGAGCGGCACGCCACAACGCACTCCCGGAACGGGGTGCCGACGTGTCACGATTCAGAGCACGGCGTACGGGGCGCCGACACGACCGCACCGGGAGGTGCGCGGAGGAGGATGTCCGGTGTCAGCGGGTGGTGCCCGCCGGGGACGGCGGGACAACGGGCTCGACGCGAGCGAGTACGCCGTCGCGGGCGACGTCGATCCGCGCGTCGGCGAGCACCTGCTCGACGTGCTCGCCGCGGGCGGGATCGCCGCCTACCTCCAGCCCTCCGCCGACCTGAACCCGATCACCCGGACCACCACCGTGCCGTCCCGGCCGGTCGACCGGCTCTACGTGGACCGCTCGCACCTGACCACCGCCCGGGACTACCTCACCCAGCTCGCCGACGAGGCGACGCCGGAGCCGGCCCGGGCCGAGCCGGACGTCGACGCCGAGTGGGAACGCCTGGTCGCCGCCTTCCACACCGCCCCGGCCGCCGGCAGTCATCCCTGGCCGGCCGCCGAGGACGTCGACGACGAGCCGACCGACCCGACCACCCGGGCCGGTGGATCGACGACCCGGGCCGACGAGCCGACCGGCCCGACCGCCACCGACGTGCGGCGGCTGCCGTACGCGGCTGACATCTCCGGCATCTCGGTGACCCCCCGGGGCCGCCAGGACGAGCCGTCGCTGCTGGACGGCCTGGACACCTTCGGGGCGGACCTGCCGGACGATCCGGAGGAGGGGTACACCCCGCCGCCACCCCCGCCGCTGCCCCGGATCTCGAAGTACGCGGTGGTCGGCGTGCTGGGGATCGTGCTCGGTTTCGTCCTGTTCCTCAATCCGTCGTTGCTGCCGGTGGACGCCTCGGTGGTGACCCTGCTCGGTTTCACCGGCATCCTCGCCGGGTTCGTCACGTTGATCTGGCGACTGCGCCCCGGTGACGAGGACGACCACGACCCCGACGACGGCGCGGTCGTCTGAGTCCCCACCCCCTGCACATCACCGCCCCCGCCGTCGACCTTCGCCCGCATCCCGGGACACCGTCGCCCCCACGCCGGGCGTAACAGTGGTGTAACTTACGGTCAGTAGGAATACCGCTGTAGGTCACTTCGCCCACCGACTGCCCGGTTGTTCCTTGCTCGCGTGGTCGGTCCCCTGCCGATCGGAATGCCCGAGATGCGACAGAGTTCCCTGGTGGTGGTCGCCAACCGGCTCCCCATCGACGACAGCGTGGCGCCCGACGGCGCCTGCGAGTGGCGCCGCAGCCCCGGCGGGCTGGTCAGCGCGCTGCACCCACTGCTCCGACAGACCCCGGCCACCTGGGTGGGCTGGGCCGGCGGCACCGGGCCGGCGCCCGTGCTGCCCGACGTGGACGGCGTGCACATGCAGACCGTCCCGCTCAGCGCCGACGACCTGCGCGACCACTACGAGGGCTTCGCCAACGCGACCCTCTGGCCGCTCTACCACGACGCCGTCGAGCAACCCGAATACCACCGCCGCTGGTGGGAGGCGTACCAGCGGGTCAACCAGCGGTTCGCCGAGGCGACCGCCGAGGTGGCCGACCCGGGCGCGGTGGTCTGGGTGCAGGACTACCACCTGCAACTGGTCCCCGGCCTGCTCCGCGAGCTACGGCCCGACCTGCGGATCGGCTTCTTCCTGCACGTGCCGTTCCCACCGCCGGAGCTGTTCATGCAGCTGCCCCGCCGGGCGGAGCTGCTACGTGGGATGCTCGGTGCCGACCTGATCGGTTTCCAGCGGGCCCAGGCGGCACACAACTTCGCCCAGCTGGCCAGCAAGGTCCTCGGGCTGCCCGCCACCGACCGGCGGATCGGCGTGCAGGACCGGGTGGTGCGGATCGGGGCGTACCCGGTCTCGATCGACACCGCCGAGATGGCGGCGCTGGCCGGCCGACCGGACGTCACCGCGCGGGCCCGCCGCCTGCGGCACGACCTGGGCGACCCGGAGCGGGTCATCCTCAGCCTCGACCGGATGGACTACACCAAGGGCATCGAGCAGCGGCTGAAGGCCTACAGCGAGCTGCTCGCCAGCGGTGACGTCAAGGTCCGCGACACGGTGCTGGTGCAGGTCGCCATGCCGAGCCGGGAACGTGTCGGCCAGTACCAGATCCTGCGCGAACGGATCGAACGCGAGGTCGGCCGGATCAACGGCGAGTTCGGCCGGGTCGGCGAGCCGGCCATCCACTACCTCACCCAGCCCTTCGACCGGGCCGAGCTGGCGGCGCTCTACCGGGTCGCCGACGTCATGGCGGTCACTCCGCTGCGCGACGGGATGAACCTCGTCGCCAAGGAGTACGTGGCCGCCCGGGTCGACGACACGGGTGCGTTGCTGCTCAGCGAGTTCGCCGGAGCGGCAGCCGAGCTGGACCAGGCGTACCTGGTCAATCCGCACGACCTGGAGGGGCTCAAGCAGGGGCTGTTGTCGGCGTTGCGGGCCGGGCCGGACGACGTCGGCGACCGGATGCGGGCGATGCGCGACCACCTGCACCGGCACGACATCCGGGCCTGGGCCCGCTCCTACCTCAGCGCCCTGGACGACACCGGCTCCCTGCTCACCCGGCTCAGCAGCACCGGCTGACCCGCCGCCGGCCCGGCTACCCCGCCCGGCGGGGTGGCCGGTGTCCGCCGAGCCGGCGACGGGGCGACGGTCAGCGGCGGCCCGGCTCCTTGACCAGCCAGTCCAGGAGGGCGTCCAGCGGCTCCTGCCACCGGGTGTCCAGCATCAGGTCGTGGCCCATGCCGGGGAAGAGCAGCGGGGCCGCGCCGTACCTGCCGGCCGCCCGGGTCAGGGCGGCCGGCGGGACGACCCGGTCGTCCGGGCTGCCCAGCACCAGCACGGGTGGGTGGCCCACCGCCGGCTCGGCCGGTCGGCCGGCGAGCAGCTGCCACTGGGCCCGCCGGTCGGCCCGCCCCAGCCGGGCCAGGTGCCGCCGGGCGTCCGCGTCGGGCAGTTCCCGGCCGAACAGCTGCCGGCGGTGCAGCCGCAGCGCCCCGCCGAACAGGGCGGGCAGCGTGCCGACCGGGTTGGCCCGCAGCGCCGCGAGGGCCGTGGCCGGGCCGCCGAGCACCGGCGCGACCAGCACCGCGGCCCGGGCCGGATACCGCGCCAACGCGTGCGACACCACCAACGCCCCGGCGCCGTGCCCCACCAGCACCGCCTGCCGTGGCAGCTCCGCCGCCGCCTGGACCACATCATGGGTGTACGCCCGCAGCGTCGCCCCCGGCGCAGGTTCGCTGCCGCCGTGCCCGCGCAGGCTCACCGCGTACGCGGGAAACCCGCGCGACGCGGCGTGCTCCAGCCAGTGCTCGGCGAACGCCCAGGCCCCGTGCCCGAACCCCGGGACGAACAGCAGCGGCGGGCGTCCCTCGTCCAGCTCGGGCACGGCGCTGAGCACCTCCCGGCGGGCCGGACGGACCGGGTGCGCCCACTCCCGGCCCCGCAGGATCCGTACCCGCTCCTCGGTCGTCCCGCTCACTTGCCCTCCAAGTCGTCGAGGGCGCGCTGCACCGCGCGCAGGTAGTCGACGTGGCCCACCTCGAACCAGTGCCGGCTGCTGTCCTTGACCCTCCCGGCGTACCGCTCCCCCGCGCCGGCCGCCACCCGGGACGCGAACGCGGCGGCCCGCTGCGGCCGGTCCCGACGCAACCGCAGCGACCGGGCGAAGAGCACCGTCTGCCAGTGCGCCAGGGTGAACAGGCCCGAGTCGGGCTGCAACAGCCCGGCCACCGCCAGGGTCGGGTGGCCCGGCGGGAAGGCGTGCAGCCAGAGCCGGGGCCGGCCGGAGCCGTCGGCGTCGCCGAGGATCTGCGGGTCGAGGAACTCGAAGCGGGGCAGGTAACCGGTGGCGAAGACGACCAGCTCGGGGTCGATCTCCCGGCCGTCGGTGAGGCTCACCCCGCCGGGATGGAACCGGGCCACCTCCGGGACCGGGGTGATCTCGCCGTGGCCGACGTAGTAGACCAGTTGGCTGTTGGCGATCGGGTGCGTCTCGTAGACCCGGTGGTCGGGCTTCGGCAGCCCGAACCGGGTCAGGTCGCCGACGGTCAGCCGCAGGGTCCGGTGGTAGAGCCACTGCCGCAACCGCAGCGGCACCCGCCACGACAGCAGCGCGTCGTTGACCTGGTCGGCGGGGCGGCCGAGGACGTACTTGGGGGCGTACCAGTAGCCGCGGCGGGTGGAGTGCCAGCAGCGGGACGCCTGCTGGGCGGCCTCGACGGCCAGGTCACAGCCGGTGTTTCCGGCCCCGACCACCAGCACCCGCTTGCCGCGCAGCTGGGCGGGGTCCTTGTAGGACGAGGCGTGCATGACCTCGCCCCGGAACTCCTCCAGCCCCTCGTAGCGGGGCAGCTTCGGTGACCAGTTGTGCCCGTTGGCGACCAGCACGGCGGCGTACCGGGAGGTGCGTTCGGGGCCGTACCCGCCGGTGCTGCGGGTGGTGACGTCCCACCGGTCACCGTCGACCGGCTCCACCCGGACCACCTCGGTGCCGAACCAGATGTGCCGGCGCAGGTCGAAGTGGTCGGCGTACCGCTCGAAGTAGGACAGCACCTGACCGTGGTGCGGGTAGTCCGGCCAGGAGTCCGGCATGGGGAAGTCGGGGAACTGGGTGAACGGCCGCGACGAGATGAGGTGGGTGCTGGCGTACACCGGGCTGCGGTCGTGCCGCCAGTTCCAGGCACCGCCGACGCCGGTTTCCCGTTCGTAGCAGTCGACACCGAAGCCGTGTTCGGTGAGGTTCTTGACGGCGGTGAGGCCGCTGGCCCCGGCCCCGATCACGCAGACCGTGTCGCCCCGGTCGGAGACCGGCCGGCCGTCCCGGCTCGGGGCGGGCGTCGTGGTCTCCGGATCGGGCCGGCCGTGCTCGGTGGAGGAGGGCACCGGAAATCTCCTTTGATGCGGCCAGGTACGCCGGTTCGACGGGCATCCTCCCCGTACCCGCATCCCGTTGTCCAGCCCGGCTCGCGGGGGCCCGGACCCGGCGACGGCTGCTCCCCGGTCGGCGGCGTCGGCCCGCCGGGGACGCCTGCCGGCCGGTCAGCCGGCGGCGGGCAGCAGCAGGTCGACCAGGACCGGGAAGTGGTCGCTGGCCCGGCGGGTCGTCGGGGTGTCCACCACGTCGTAGCCGACGACCTCGACGCGTGGGTCGACGAAGAGGGCGTCGATGCGCCGGCGCGGGTTGGTGCACGAGTAGGTGTGCCGGTCGGCCGCGTCGGCGGCGACCGCGGCGTCGACGAGTCCGCTCGCGACGGTGCCCCAGGCCGGGCCGTCCGGGCCCTCGTTGAGGTCGGCCCCGAAGACCACCGGCAGGTCGCTCGCGGCCAGTTCCCGCTTGAGCAGCGCGGCCTGGCCGGGGCGTTCGGCCGGGTCGGTGGCCAGGTGCGAGCCGGCCAGCAGGAACCGGGCCCCGCCGACCTGGCAGCGGGCGTACGCCGCGCCGCGCAGGTGCCGGCCGGGGGTGAGCGGGAACCGTTGGCAGTGCGTCCCGGTCACCCGGACCCGCAGGCTGGTCAGCAGCAGGTTGCCCAGCGAGGGCAGGCCACCGGCGGCCACCACCAGGCCGAACGAGTCGGCGAGGGTGGCGGACTTCTGCCGCCACCGGAACCGGCGCGGTGCCTCCTGCACGATCACCACGTCCGGGGCGGCCTCGCGGACCACGCTGGCCAGCGCCGCGGTGTCGTCGCGCTGGCTGTGGATGTTGTACGACACCACCCGCAGCGGCACCTGCCCGGCACCGGTCGGGGCGGCCCCGGCGGGGGCACCCGATCCGGAGGCCCCGGCGGCGGCGAGCCTGTCGGCGCCGGTGCTGGCGGCGGTAGGGCTGGCGGTGGTGGGGCCGGCGGCGGCCGGGTCCTGCGGTGCGGCGGTCACCGGCGGCGGGCCAGGTCGGCGGCGCCGATGACGCCGGCGGTGTTGCCCAGCTCGGCGGGGCGCACCTGCGCCACCGGGAGTCGGCTGCGCTGGGCCAGCGCGTCGGCGAAGGACCGCCGGGTCGGGCCGAGCAGCAGGTCACCGGCGTCCACCACGCCGCCGCCGACCACCAGCACCTGCGGGTCGAGGATCTGGGCCATGTCGGCGAGGCTGGTGCCGAGCCAGCGGCCGATCTGGGCGAACGCCTCGGCCGAGATCGGGTCGCCGGCCTGCGCGGCGGTGGTGACCATCGGCCCGGTGATCGCCTCGGCCTCACCACCGGCCAGCTCCAGCAGGGCGGTGGCCCGCTGCGGCTCCTGTCGGGCGCCGGCCCGGGCGAACCGGACCAGGGCGCTGCCGCTGGCGTACTGCTCGATGCAGCCGAGCCGGCCGCAGCCGCACTGGTGGCCGTCGGGGACGGTGAGCATGTGGCCCAGCTCGGCGGCGATGCCGTTGGCGCCACGGACCAGCTCACCGCCGAGCACGATGCCGCCGCCGACACCGGTGCCGATGGTGAACATGACCATGGAGTCGTCGGCGTCGCGGGCCGCGCCGTGCCGGAACTCGGCCCAGGCCGCCACGTTGCCGTCGTTCTCGACGATCACCGGCAGCCCGGTGGCGGTGCTGACGTAGTCGCGCAGCGGTTCGTCGCGCCAGGCCAGGTTGGGGGCGAAGAGGACGGTGGAGCGGGAGGCGTCGATCCAGCCGGCCGCGCCGATCCCCACCGCGTCCACCTGGTGGCCGGTGGACAGCTCGGTGACCAGCTCGATGATGACGTCGCGGGTCTTGCCGACGTCGTCCGCGGGGGTGTCCCGCCGGGCCTGCACGAGAACCCGGCCGGTGTCGTCCACGACACCGCCGGCCACCTTCGTGCCACCGACGTCGACTCCGATGGTCAGCGTCACCGCGGCCACTCCCCTCTGCTGTGCTGCCCGGCATCGACCGAAACAGGCCGTACGCTGCCGGGATGTCCGGTGGTCAGGCCCCGTCGCCTGGTGCGTCCCCGTCCGCGCCGGCCGGCGCGCGCGAGGCGGGCACCACGTGACCGTCGGCCGTGGGCCGGACCTGCTGGGCCGGCGCGGCCGGCCCGGCGTCGTCGACGGGCGGTGCGGCGACGGCCGGTGCGACCGCGTCCTCCGCCCGGGTGGCGGCGGACCAGACGTCCCGCTCCGGCGCCGACGCAGAATCATGCCCGGTACGGGTGGCCTCGCGCCACACATGATCGGCCTCGGAATCGGAAGGGCCGCCCCGACCTGTCGTCGCGCTGGCGTCACCGGGCGTCCCGTGGGATGCTTCCCCGCCTGCGGGCGGGGCGAACGCACGCATCATGCTGGCGATTCCGGCGGCCAGGTCCCCCGCGCCGGTGGCGAGCCGCTCGGCGAACTCGGGACTGGGATCGCGCAAGGCGGTGACAGCCCGGCAGATCGGACAGATGCAGCACTCGGGTGATCCGGTGGCGAAACCCTCCGCCCGGTGGGTGCCGGCGGTCGGCCGGGCCGCGCCGGCACTGTGACCGAGGACACCCGAGACGATCCCACCGAGCGGACCCCACGGTCCCGCCCCCGACCCGGTGCCGGCGGAGGCCAGCCGGGCCGTCGCGAGCAGCGTGGCGACCAGCCGTTCCGCTTCCTCCCGGGCCGAGCCCGGTTCCGTTGCGCCCATGGTCGGCTCCTCCGTCGTGTCGCCGGCCGTTGTGTCGCTACGCCGCACCGGGTGCTTCTACCCGGCGCTTGAGCTGCTTCAACGCCGTATCCATGATCATTTTCTCGGCTTTGCGGCGAAACATGCCGAGCATGCCCACCGACAGCTCGACCTCAAGCGTGTAGGTCACCGTGCAGGTGCCGTCCGGGTTGCCGACCAGGTCGTACGAGCCACGCTGGGTCTTCTGCATCTTCGAGGGTGCCACCAGGTGCCACTCGACGCGGGAGAGGTCCTCGGCGTACTCGTAGGCCAGCACGTACTCGTCGGCCATCACCCCGGCGTCGATGGTGAACCGGACCTGGCTGGCGTAGCCGTCCTCGTACTCCTCGACGACCTCGGCCCGACGCACCGCCTCGGTCCACCGGGGGTAACTCGCGAAGTCACAGATGACGGCCGCCACCCGGTCCGGTGACGCGCCGATGATGATCGACTGGGTGGAGGAGTCCGCCATGGGGGGAGGCTACCCGCCGCTTCCGCCGGCCGCCCCGCTCCACCCCCGAAGCCGGGTCCCGGGCCGCCCCGCAGCGGGGCCGGGGGTGGCCCGCCGCGGGCTCCCGGGCCGTCCCCGACGGGGTCCGGGCCGGTGGGGCGGGCAACCTGCCTGGGGCGTTCGGGGGGCCGGCCGGGTAGGTTTCGACCATGCCGACCAAGGTCGGCCCGGCCAGTGCGAGCACGAGGGAGTGCAGGTGCGCGAGTTCTCCGTTCCGCCGATCGTCAGCATCGGCGACGCGGCAAACCTGACCGACCCGGTCTGGGACAACGCCGAGGCGGCCCCGGACGCGGTGCAGTTCGTCCGGCCCGCCGCCGACGGCAGCGCCGGGATCGACGTCACCTGCCGGCAGTTCCGCGACGAGGTCGTGGCGGTCGCCCGGGGCCTGGCCGGCGCGGGGGTGGCCCCCGGTGACCGGGTCGCCCTGATGAGCCGCACCCGCTACGAGTGGACCCTGCTCGATTACGCCATCTGGGTGGCCGGCGCGGTCACCGTCCCGATCTACGAGACGTCCAGCGCCGAGCAGGCCGCCTGGATCCTCGCCGACTCCGGCGCGGTCGCCGTGGTGGTGGAGACCAACAGCCACGCCACCCTGGTCGCCGGGGTCCGCGACCGGCTGCCCGAGCTGCGCGACGTCTGGCAGATCGAGCTGGGTGGGGTGGACGAGATCGTCGCCGCCGGAGCGTCGGTCGACCCCGCCGAGATCGAGCGCCGCCGCACCTCGGTCCGCGCCGACGACGTCGCCACGATCATCTACACCAGCGGCACCACCGGCCGCCCCAAGGGCTGCGTGCTGACCCACCGCAACATGTACGCCGACATCGCCAATGCGGTGCCGGTGCTGCCGAACCTGTTCCGGCCGGGGGCCTCGACCCTGCTGTTCCTCCCCCTGGCACACGCCTTCGCCCGGCTCATCCAGATCGGGGTGGTGCAGGCCCGGGCCACGATGGCGCACTGCGCCGACACCCGGGACCTGGTCGCCCAGCTCCAGGAGTTCCGGCCGACGTTCGTGCTCTCGGTGCCACGGGTCTTCGAGAAGGTCTACAACGGCGCCCGGCAGAAGGCCCAGGCCGACGGCAAGGGCGCGATCTTCGACCGGGCGGAGAAGGTCGCCATCGCCTGGAGCGAGGCGCAGGAGATCCCGGGGGGTCCCGGGTTCGCGCTGCGCGCCCAGCACGCGGTCTTCGACCGGCTGGTCTACCGGAAGCTGCGGGCCGCCCTCGGTGGCCGGTGCCGGGACGCGATCTCCGGCGGTGCCCCGCTCGGCGCCCGGCTCGGGCACTTCTTCCGGGGCATCGGGGTGACCATCTGCGAGGGGTACGGCCTCACCGAGACCTCCCCAGCCGCCGCGGCCAACCTGCCCACCGGCACGAAGATCGGCACCGTCGGCCGGCCGCTGCCCGGCGTGACCATCCGGATCGCCGACGACGGCGAGATCCTGATCGCCGGTGACCTGATCTTCCAGGGCTACTGGAAGAACGAGTCGGCCACCGCCGAGGCGCTCGTCGACGGCTGGTTCCGCACCGGCGACCTGGGGCACCTCGACGACGACGGCTTCCTGCGCATCACCGGCCGCAAGAAGGAGATCATCGTGACGGCCGCCGGCAAGAACGTCGCCCCGGCCGTGCTGGAGGACCAGGTCCGGGCGCATCCGCTGGTCAGCCAGTGCGTGGTGGTCGGTGACCGGCAGCCGTTCATCGCCGCCCTGGTCACCGTCGACGAGGAGGCCCTGCCGAAGTGGCTGGCCGGGCACGGACTGCCCGAGGACACCCCGGTCGAACAGCTCGTGACGCACGACGGGCTGCGGGCCGAGATCCAGGGGGCGGTGGACACCGCCAACCTGGCCGTCTCCAAGGCCGAATCGATCAAGGTGTTCCGCATCCTGCCCCGCGACTTCACCGAGGCGACCGGCGAGCTGACCCCCTCACTCAAGGTCAAGCGGCAGGTCGTGCACAAGTCGTACGCGGCCGAGATCGCGGAGATCTACCAAGGCTGACTACGATCCGTCACGTGTCCGCCTCCACAGCTGTCCGCCCCCAGACGCGACCCGTCGCCGCCGCCGCGCGTGCGGTGATGCTCGCGCTGGTCGGCACACTGACCCTGATCGCCACCGGCGATCCCGCCCAGCTCTGGTGGATCGCCCTGTTGGCGGTCGCCGGGGCACCCGCCCTGCTGGCCCCCGAGCACCGGTTGATCGGTCCGTTGAGCCGGCTCGCCGAGGCGGTGGTGATCGGGCTGGCCGCCAGCCAGGTCGCCGTCTCCTCCACCCTCGGCTCGTCGGTCGGCGGGCTGGGCGCCTCGGCCGTACTGCCCTATCTGGCGGTGCCGGTGACGGTCACCGCGCTGCGCCGGCAGTTCCGTGAGGGGGCGGTGCTGCTCGGGGTCACCGCCGCCACCCTGGTGGTCGCCGGTGGTTTCACCGAGGTCGACGGCGGGCGGCAGTTGGGCCAGCCGGGCTACCTGGCGGTCTGCGCGCAGTGGTTGATCCTCGCCGGGCTCGGCCTCTACGCCGCCGGCACGCTGCACCAGGTGATGCGGGTCCGGGCCGAGGGCAAGCCCCAGCCGTACGCCGAGGCGACCCGGCTGCTGACCCAGCTGCGCACGGTCGCCCGGCAGCTGCCCGGGGCCACCCTCGATCCGGGCGGTATCTCCGAGCACCTGCTGGAGGAGCTGCGGACCGTCGCCCCCGTCAACCGGGGCGCGGTGCTGTCGGCCAGCGGCGGCGGGCGGCTGGTGGTGCTCGCCCAGATCGGCGTGGACCGGGTCGACTGGGAGACGACGCTGGACTCCGACTCGGCGATCGCCGACGCCTGGGCCAGTCAGCAGCCCCAGACCGCGGCCCGGTCGCAGGCCCGCTCGCACACCGGCGGGGACGTCTCGTCGCTGATCGTTCCGCTGGTCGCCGGGGTCCGCACGGTCGGCCTGGTGGTGCTGGAGGCGGACGCGGCACACGCGTACCCGCCGCCGGTGGTGTCCCGGGTGACCGCGCTGACCGGCCCGGCGGCGCTGCGGCTGGAGGCGGCGCTGCTCTTCGACGACGTGCGGTCGCTGGCCACCAACGAGGAGCGGCAGCGGCTGGCCCGGGAGATCCACGACGGGGTGGCGCAGGAGCTGGTGATGGTCGGCTACGGCATCGACAACGCGCTGGCCTACGTCGACGAGGACCCGAAGGAGACCGCCGAGGCGCTGCGCACCCTGCGCGGCGAGGTGACCCGGGTGATCACCGAGCTGCGGTTGAGCCTGTTCGAGCTGCGCAGCGAGGTGGACCGGCACGGCGGCCTGGCGGCGGCGATCGCCGAGTACGCCCGGACCGTGGGTTCGGCCGGCGGGCTGCGGGTGCACCTGTCGCTGGACGAGTCGACCGCCCGGCTGCCGGCCGCCACCGAGGCCGAGTTGCTGCGCATCGCGCAGGAGGCGGTGACCAACGCCCGCAAGCACGCCGGGGCGTCGAATCTCTGGGTCACCTGTGAAGTGGACCCCCCGTACGCGCAAATTGAAGTGTCGGATGACGGTCACGGCATCGGTGACCAGCGCACCGACGGTCACTACGGCCTTGCGATCATGGCGGAGAGGGCGGAACGTATCCGGGGCCGGTTGGAGATCAGTCCCCGGCAACCCAGTGGTACGACCGTGGCGGTGGTGGTGGGTTCGTCGCCCCGGCGCGATAACGTGCGTGGCAGCGCAGCAGCAGAAGTGGAGTAATTCGAGGATGACCACAAGCCCGACACCGGCCACCCGTACCAAGGTCCTCCTTGTCGACGATCACGACCTGATCCGCAAGGGGCTGCGGCACGCCTTCGAGCGGGACCGTCAGTTCGAGGTCGTCGGCGAGGCCGCCACGGCGGCGGAGGGCGTGCGCCAGGCCGGCGCGCTGCAACCGGACGTCGTGATCATGGATCTGCGGCTTCCCGACGGCAGCGGCCTGGAGGCCACCCGGGCGCTGCGCAAGTCCAGCGCGTCGATGGGCATCGTGGTGCTCACCATGTACGCCGGCGACGACCAGCTCTTCGGCGCGTTGGAGGCCGGGGCGAGCGCGTTCGTGCCGAAGACCGCGCCGGCCGACGAGGTGGTCGCCGCCGCCCGGCACGCCGCCTCCTCGCCCAGCGCGTTCACCGCGGCCGACCTGGCCGAGGCGATGAAGCGCCGGCTGGCCCCGTCCGGCCCGCAGCTCTCCCCCCGCGAGGGGCAGGTGCTGCGGCTGCTCGCCGACGGCATGAGCGTGGCCGGCATCGCCAAGCAGCTCTTCGTCAGCGAGTCCACCGCCAAGACCCACATCTCCAAGCTCTACGAGAAGCTGGGTGCGGCCAACCGGGCGCAGGCGTTGATGACCGCCCTGCGGTTGGGTCTGCTCGAGGCGCCGGACGCCCCGAAGTTCTGAGCGGGTCCCCACCCGCAGGCCGGCAGGCCCGGATCCCTCGTCGGACCGGGCCTGCCGGGCGATCCACAGGTTTCGATTGCACCCGGTGAGGGGATGATCGCGCACAGATCGCGGTCTTTGCACCTGGGCAACGGGCGGGCACAATACCCGGGTGAACCGCGCAGGCTACGACCCACGTGGTGATACTCGACAAAGGGGTTGGGGATGCAGCGACCGGACTGGGCACCCGACGACATCGACGTCGAACGCCCCAGCGTCGCCCGCATGTACGACTACTATCTCGGCGGCTCGCACAACTTCGCCGCCGACCGGGTCGCCGCCCGGGCGATGGTCGACGCGGTCCCCGACGCGCCGCTGATGGCCCAGGCCAACCGGGCGTTCCTGCGCCGGGTGGTGCAACATCTCATCGACGCCGGCATCCGGCAGTTCCTCGACATCGGCTCCGGCATCCCCACCGTCGGCAACGTGCACGAGATCGCCCAGCGGGCCGTCCCGGACGCCCGGGTGGTCTACGTCGACGTCGATCCGGTCGCCGTGGCGCACAGCCAGGAGATCCTCGCCGGCAACCGCAACGCCACCGTCGTCCGGGAGGACCTGCGCCGGCCGGAGGCGATCCTGCGGCACCCGGAGGTGACCCGCCTGATCGACTTCTCCCAGCCGGTGGCGGTGCTGGTCGTGGCGGTGCTGCACTTCATCCCGCACGCGGACCATCCGGAGGAAACCCTGCGGACGTTGCGCGCGGCGCTGGCCCCCGGCAGTCACCTGGTCCTCTCCCAGGCCGGCGAGGACGGTCGCCGCAGGGCGGAGCGGGTCGAGGCGGAACGGGTCTACCGGCGTACCGACAATCCGCTGTGCATCCGCAGCCGGGCCGAGCTGACCGCGTTCTTCGACGGTTTCACGCTCGTCGACCCCGGGGTGGTCTGGGTGCCGCAGTGGCGACCCGAGACACCGGAGAGCGCCGAGGACGCCGAACGGGCCGGCTTCCTGGGCGGCGTCGGGCGTCTCGATGGGTGAGCCGGTGACCCCCGGGGCGTCCTGCCCGGGCACCTTCGCCCGCGCCTGGGCCAAGGCGGTCTCCGGCACCAGCTACCTGCCGATGACCCAGGCCCAACTCGAGGAGCTGCTGCAACGGCTCACCCACCGGTTGGCCGCCGCGCTGCGGGCCGAGCCGTTCGACCCGCGTGTCGGCCACCAGGTGGGTGCCGAACTGGTGGCCGCGCACATCGCCTCGGCCGAGGGGTTGGGGCGTACCGTCGAGGTCATCCAGCTCCGTCTGCTGCGTGACCTCGGCCTCGTCGGCGACGACATCTCCGACCGGCTGGCCCGGCTGCTCGCCACCATCACCACCGGGTACGCCCGCGCGCTGCGCGACCGGACGCTCGACGAGCAGGAGTCGATCCGGCGGGCCGCGATGGTGGCCCGCGCGCAGGCCGAACGGGCGCTGCGCGACAGCGAGTCCCGGTTCCGCCACCAGGCCACCCATGACCCCCTCACCGACCTGCCCAACCGCACCCTGTTCACCGAACGGCTCGCCGCCGCCATCAACGCGCCGGGGCGGGGTGCCGACCGGGTCGGGGTCTGTTTCCTCGACCTCGACCGGTTCAAGGTGGTCAACGACTCGCTCGGGCACCAGCTCGGCGACGCGCTGCTGGTGCAGATGGCGCAACGGCTGCGTCGGGCGCTCGGCGAGCACCTGGTGGCCCGGCTGGGCGGCGACGAGTTCGTGATCCTGGTCGAGCGGACGGGCGGCACCGACGACGTGGTCAAGGCGGCCGAGGCGGCGCTGGCGGCGGTCAGTGAACCGGCCCTGGTCGACGGGCACGAGCTGAGCGTCACGGCCAGCGTCGGCATCGTGGAACGACCGGTCGCCGGCACCACGCCCGGCGAGTTGATGCGGGCCGCCGACAGCACCCTGCACTGGGCCAAGGCGGCCGGCGGTGCCCGGTGGGCGCTGTTCGACCCGGCCCGGCACCGCACCGAACTGGCCCGGTACGCCCTGTCGGCGGCGATCCCCGCCGCCCTGGACCGGGGTGAGTTCTTCCTGGACTACCAGCCGCTGACGTCGCTGCGCGACGGCACCCTGCTGGGGGTGGAGGCGCTGGTCCGCTGGCGGCACCCCGAGCTGGGGGTGCTGCGCCCGGACAGCTTCATCGGGCTGGCCGAGGAGACCGGGCTGATCGTCCGGCTGGGCGGCTGGGTGCTCGCCGAGGCGTGCCGGGAGGCGGAGAGCTGGGGTGCCGACGGTGGGCCGGCGCCGTTCGTCAGCGTCAACCTCGCCGTCCGGCAGGTGAACCGCCCCGACCTGGTGCAGGAGGTACGCGGGCTGCTGGCCCAGACCGGCCTGCCACCGCAACGGCTCCAGCTGGAGATCACCGAGAGCACGATGATGAGCGCCGGCGCGGAGGACCCGGTCCGGGCCCTGCGGGCGCTCAACGACCTGGGCGTGCGGATCGCCATCGACGACTTCGGCACCGGTTACAGCAACCTGGCCTACCTGCGGGACCTGCCGGTGACCGAGCTGAAGATGGCCGGCGAGTTCGTGACCGGGCTGCGTGCCCCGCAGGTCGACCCGGCGAGCCGTACCGACGAACGGATCCTGGCCTCGCTGGTGTCGTTGGCCCACGCGTTGGACCTGACCGTCACCGCCGAGGGGGTGGAGACCGCCGACCAGGCCGACCTGCTGCGCGCCATCGGCTGCGACGCCGGCCAGGGCTGGCACTTCGGCCGGCCCGCACCCGCAGCCCGCATCCTCGAACAGATCCGCTGACCGGTCGGCCGGGGTGACCGGCCCGGCACCTGCCGCTGCGGCGACGCCGGCCGGGCCACACCGGTGGGCGGTCAGTGCCGGCTCAGCCGGGTGCGGTGGTGCCGGTGAGCAGGTCGGTGAGTCGTCGGGCCTGGGTCTCCCAGCGCCACTCCTTCTCCACCCAGGCCCGGCCGGCCGCGCCGAGCTGGCGGGCCAGGTCCCGGTCGGCGAGCAGGGTGGCCACCCGGTCGGCGAGTTGGGCGACGTCGCGGCCCGGGACCACGTATCCGGTCTCGCCCTCGCGGACCGCGTCCGGTGCGCCGCCGGAGTCACCGGCCACCACCGGCAGCCCGGTCGCCGACGCCTCCAGGTAGACGATGCCCAGCCCCTCGACGTCCAGGCCCCGGTTGCGGGTGCGGCAGGGCATCGCGTAGACGTCACCGGCGGCGTAGTGGGCGGGTAGCGCCTCCCACGGCACCGAGCCGGTGAACACCACGTCCCGTTCGACACCGGTGGACCGGGCCAGCTTCTCCAGCGTCGCCCGGTAGGGCCCGCCCCCGACCACCAGCAGCGCCGCGTCGGGCACCCGGCGGCGGATCGCCGGCAGGGCCCGGATCAGCGTGTCCTGGCCCTTGCGGGCGACCAGCCGGGAGACGCAGACCACCACCGGCCGGTCGGTCAGCCCGAGCCGGGCCCGCACCGGTGCGCCGTCCACCGCCGGGTGGTAGGTGTCCACGTCGACCCCGGGGGCGAGCCGGTGCAGCTCGGTGACGCCGTGCAGGGCGCGCTCCAGGCGTACCCGGGTGTAGTCGCCGAGGTAGGTGACCACGTCGGTGTGCCGGCCGATCCGGCGCAGCGCGGCGCGGGCCCCGGGCAGGGTCGCCCAGCCGGCCTCGTGGCCGTGGGTCAACGCGACCGCCCGACGGATGCCGGCGCGTCGCCGCAGCCCTCCGGCGAGCAGGCCCAGCGGGGCGGCGGCACCGAACCAGACGGTGTCGCAGCCGTGCTCGCGGGCCAGCCCGGCGGCCCGGCGGGCGACCCGTGGGGTGGGCAGCAGCACCCGGGTGGCGTCCCGGATCACCGGGAAGGGTTGCGCGGCGTCGAACTCGGCGGTGTCGCGCCAACTGGAGGCGTAGACCACCACCGACCCGGGCGGCTGACGGACCGCCAAGTGGTGCACGAACGACTGGATGCCGCCGGGTCGGGGCGGGAAGTCGTTGGTGATCAGCAGGATACGGCTCATCGACCGACCTCCCGGGCGTAGGCACGGGCGGCGGCCATCCGCTCCACCGTCGACGGATGCGACGCCGCCCAGAGGTACTCCCAGCGGGGCGGGTCCGGGTCGGCCCGGTTGACCCCGGCGAGCCGGCGTTGCATCGCCTCGAAGGTGGCCGGGTCACCGGTGAGCGCCAGGGCGTGCGCGTCGGCCCGCGCCTCGACCCGACGCGACATCAGCGCCTGCACCGGGCCGGCGACCAGCCCGACGACCGTCACCAGGGCGATCAGCAGCGCGAATGCCCGGGGCTCGGCGATCGAGTCGACGCCGGCCCGGCGCAGCAGTGGCGTCCAGGAGCCGAGCAGGTAGAGCGCGACCACCGCGGCGGCGGCACCGAGCGCGCCGGTCACCGTGCCGGTCCACACGTCCCGGTCCTTGGCGTGGCCCAGCTCGTGCGCGACGACGCTGGTCACCTCGGCCGGGGTGGCCTCGCGCAGCAGGGTGTCGTAGACCACCACCCGCCGGGTCGGCCCCAGCCCGGACACGTACGCGTTGACCGCCGTGGTCCGCCGGGAGGCGTCGGCGACCAGCACGTCCCGCACGGGTACGCCGTCGCGGGCGGCCAGCGCGGTCAGCTCGGTGCGCAGCGGCCCCTGCTCCATCGGGGTGAACCGGTTGAACACCGGCTCCACCAGCACCGGCAGCACGAAGGAGAGCAGCACCACCAGCCCGGCCGCGCCGGCCGCCCCGAACGCCCACCACCAGCGCGGGGCCAGCCGGGTGACGGTGTAGAAGCCGAGCAGCACGGTCGCGGCGAGCACCGCGCTGAGGGCGTACGACTTGAGCAGGTCGACCGTCCAGCCGCCCCAGCCCTGGGTGCTCAGCCCGTAGCGGGTCAGCACCGACTGCCGCCAGGCGGCGAAGGGCAGGGTGAGCAGGTCGGCGACGAGCACCACGGCGATCCCACCGAGCACGGCGCGGGCGATCCAGTGGTCACCGAAGGGCCGCCCGGCCAACTCGACCAGCCGGGCACCGAGCGGGGTCAGCCCGAGCAGCAGCGCCGCGACAAGCCCGACGGCCAGCCCGGTGTAGCGGCCGGGGCGCAGGGCCGCCTGCAGCGCCCGCCCCCGGGCCACCTGGTCGGCGGGCAGGTCACGCAGCGCGGCGAGTTGGTCGGAGCGGGGTGCCGGAGGGCGGCTCCACGGGACCAGCAGGGCCGCGACGACGAGCAGCGCCAGCACCAACGCCGCCAGGGTGAGCACCGCCCAGCCGCGCGGGGTCACCTCGGCACCCCGTGGACGGGCCTGCGGGTGTGGCGTCGTACCCGTGTCATGCCGCCGCTCCTCCCGCCGTGAGCGCCCATCCTATGGCCCACCGAGGCGGCCCCGGCGCGGTGTGTGCCCCGGCCCCACCCGGCCCGCGCGGAGCAACCGTCAGCCACGGACATCGCTGGCCTGGCGGGCCTGCCCCGGCGGGGCGGCGACGGTCAGGCGACCCGGCGACGGGTGGACCGGGCCCGGCGGGTCTCGTGGGCCAGCACCTCCACCTCGAAGCCGGAGCGGGTGAGCACCTCGATCGCCCGGTGCTCGGCGGCACCCAGGCCGGCGGCCGGCGAGTCGGTGTCGAGCAGGGCCGTCACCAGGCAGCCGGCGCAGCCCGCGCCCCGGACCCGGCAACCGTCGCAGTCGATGAGCATCGTGCCTCCTGACGCAGTGCGGCGTCGGGCGGAGGACCATCGTCACCACCCGAGCACCGTCGGTCAGGTCGGACACTAACCATCGGGTACGACACAATCGGACAACCGGTGATCAACCAGGGCCGAGCCGATGGACAACGGCAGGCCACCCAGGATGATCCGCCCACGTCACCCGATGGTCCCTCGTCAGAACCTATGTCACTTCTTCATGCCCGGATCGCGGGTGAGCACGTCGAACAGGGGTGCCTCGGGCCAGCCGGGTCGAAGGCGGGTGACGGTCCGCCATCCCCAGGATCGGTACGCCGCCTGCGCGGGGCCGTTGTCCGGCCGGGCGAGAAGCGTCATCCGCTCCTCGTGTCGGCTCCCCACCAGATCGTCATGCAGTGCCCGCGCAACACCCTGCCGCCGCGATGCCGCGCGTACCAACAACTCGGAGATGGCGAAGGTGCGGTGCCCGTCCTCCTCGGTGAAACCGACCGGTACGGGTTCCTCGATGCCGTCCCACCACCGGGTGTCCGGTGCGAGTGGAAACCCGTACACGTAGCCGATCAGCTCCTCGTTGAGCCATGCGGTGACCAGCGCCCAGCCGTCCCGCTGCCGGTGCGCCGAGAGTTGGCGACGGTAACGGTCCTCACCGTAGAAATCGCCCTGCCCGGCATGGACCTCCAGGTAAAGAGCGATCAGTTGCTCGATGATTCCTTCGGATTCGGCCGCGCCGTAGTGGCGGAGGGTCAGATTCTCGGTCATCGGACGGCCACGCCGTCGAAGGCTTCGATGAAGTCTCGGACCGGGGCGGCCGGTCGAGGTAGCTGACCCACCGTCGAACGGATGTCAGCCAGGTGCCGAGTCACCCGGCCGGAGTTCATCTGCCGCACCTCGGGTAGGAGGTCAACTGCCATCCGGGCGGCCTCGTTGACGTCGCCCTCCCGGTAGGTCGCCTCGACCAGCCGTACCCGGTAGTAGACCTGGTTGCGCCGGTGTGTGGGGGACCCGTTGGCGATGGCGTCCCGGAGCGCCTCGGCGGCGCGATTCGGCTGGTCGAGCGAGAGGAGCGACAACGCCTCCAGGCCCTGGACCTCTTGGAAGTTGACGAAGTGGGTGAACTCGGGATCCTCCTCGCGCGTACCCCGCTCCAGTTGCTGGCGTGCGTTGCGCATCTCGCGCTCGAAGGCGCTGCGGTCGTTCAGCTCGGCGAACGCGCATGCCCGCCGAAGGTGCAGAAGCGTACGCAGCCGTGGAGTGGCCCAGCCTGCGGAGACCCGGAGTGCGGCGTCCGCGCAGTGCAGGGACTCGGTGGGCTGGGACTTCCAGGCGAGGAGTGCGAGTTGCGCGAGCGCGCGTGCCTCGACCTGAAGATCGTCGGCGAGACGTGCCCTCGCGATCGCCTCGTGGAGGTACGGACGCGCGGCGGCCCTGCGATCGGCGTCGTGGGCCAGCCACGCCGTCTCCACGGCAAGGTCGGCGAGCGAAGCCTGGAGGGCTTCACCGACATCCCGGCTGTAGTGCGCCTTCGCCGCCCAGGACGCCAGACGGCCATGGACATGGATGGCGATGTCGCACAGTTGGTTGGCACCGGTCGCCGCGTCGGCCTCCCGGAACTCCTTTACCAGGGAACCAGCCAGCCGGACGTGTTCGAGGCCAATGGACGGCGACTGGTCCGCGAGCGTGGCGAAGAAGCCCAGATTGCTCACGGAGGCCAGGCCCGCCAATGCTGCCAGTGCGTGGAACTGCCGGCGATCCGTCGTGACCACCCCCTTCATCGATGATGCGAACGATGCTGACGTTGCCTCAACGTTCGCGTGGTCATGGCAATCGCGCCCCCACGCCCCCGGTGCTGTCGCCGAGTCCGTGGTCGAGCCGGGCCGCGCGTCGGGAAGGCTGAACCACAGCAGGGCACCCGGTATCCCGAGGATCGTCGCCCAGTGCGCCAACCGGTCCAGGTGCACCACCGGCGGTCCGTTCTCGACCCGGCTCAGTTGTGCCTGCGTGATCCCCAACCAGCCCGCCACCACGGTCTGCGACAACGCCAACCGCCCGTGGTAGGGGTGGAACCGGTAGGCCCTGATCACCCGCCCGAGGTGTCGGTCGGCGAGCGCCTGCCCGAGCGGTTCGTGATCCCAGAAGGACGCCGGCACCTCGGGTGGTGCACTGAGCCGGTCTCGCTCCGCGGCCTGACAGGGCGCGCAGCGTCCGCTGTCGTTGTCACGGGCGAGTCGCCCGCCACAGCGTGGGCAGTTCGCAGATGTCACCGGCAACCTCGCCAATCGCGGGCGGCTGAGTCCGAAGTCGAGCGTAGCCATTCAACCCGCTCCGTGCAGGATCGGTATACGTAGCGCGCATATCGAGGACGCCCACGCTCATGTCGTACCGGTCGGCCGGCCTGTTCGACGGAGGGTGTCGACCACGATCGCCCAACGGTCGGGCGTCATCTCGTCGCCGGGCCGGAGGAAGCTGGCGTCGTGGAAGACGACCCCGGCTTCCCCGAGCAACCGGAGGTGCCCTGCGTAGGCGGGGTGGGCGGCGAGAGTCGCCTTCACCCGGGGAAAGGCGTGGACCGGCAGGCCGGTGCCGATCGCCTCGTTGAGGATGCCCAGCGCCAGCGTGTCACTCGCCCCGACCGCCCACTTGTTCACCGTGTTGAAGGTGACCGGAACGACCAGCAGCGCGTCGGCCGGTGGATGAGGCTCCGTATCACCGGGCCTGCGCCACTCCGCCCGTACCGGATAGCCGGTCTGTTCCTGCAACGCCGACCGGTCGAGCCAGGACGCCGCGACCGGGGTGGCGATGAGGCACACCGTCCACCCGTCCGCCATCAGCAGGTCGACGAGTTCGCCGATGCGGTCCACCGGCGGGGCCGCGCAGACCACGAGATGCAGCACTCCCCGATCATTCATGCCAGCAGTGTCACCCACGGGCGGGCGGGTCCATCCGCGTAGTCGGTCGGATACGGTGCGCGCATGCCGCTCACGATCAGCACCGCATAACGGAACCCCTGGTCAGCGGCGATGGTCGACGGCATGGCCCGGGGCGGGTGCCGGGCTCCGGGGTGGTGTCGACCCGAACGACACGACCTCGTCCCCGCCCGCCCCGGCGTCCGTCCACCTTCCGCGACGCACAGGGGCGCAGACACGATGACCACCAGGGCAGACATCCCCGACGGGGACCGGCCACCCGGCGACGACAAGCCGGAGCGGGACGCCTGCGGCATGACACCGGCCGAGATCGTCCGCCGCTGGTTGCGGCTGGTGACGGCGGACGCGGAGCTGTCGCCGTACCTCATCGGGGTGGATCGGGTCCGGCTTGCCGGGCACCTGACGGCGGGCGTGACCGCCGCGCTCGTCGGGGAGCCGGCGGACGCCTGGGGTGGGCTCGGCCTGTCCGAGGAGCAGCACCGGCGCATCGGTGACTACCTGGTCGGAGTGTGCTGGGCGGCGGACCTGCCCGACGGGTTGATCGCCCAGGTGCGCCGGGCGGTGGCCCGATGAGCGCCGCCCACCACCCGCCGCCGGAGCGGTCCGCCGCGCTGCCGCAGGTGACGCGGGCCGACACCGCCGAGCCGGCGGGGTGGGCCGGCGACAGCGTGCCGGCCCGGGTGATCGATCACGACCGGCCCTGCCCCGGCACCGCCATCCTGACCGTCCGCCCCTGGTCGCGGCTGCCGCACCGCCCCGGCCAGGCCGTCCCCGTGCACACCCCACACCACCCCGGCCGGTGGCGCTGGTACTCCCCCGCCAACGCCCCACGCCCCGACGGCACCATCGAGCTACATGTCCGCGCGGTGCCCGCCGGCGCCGTCTCGGCCAGCCTCGTCAACGAGGTACGCCCCGGCGACCTGCTGCACCTCGGCCCACCTCGCGACACCGGCCTGCACCTGCGCGACGGTGACCTGCTGCTGGTCGCGGGCGGCACCGGCCTGGCCCCACTGCGCGCCCTGGTCGAACAGGTCGCCGCCGCCCCCGACGGCCGCCGGGTCACCCTGATCGCCGCCACCCGCACCTTCACCGACCTGTACGACGCGATCACCCTCGACACACTCCAGCAGGCCCACGACTGGCTGACCATCGTGCCCGCCTTCTCCCACGACCCGCACGCCGCGCCGGCCGAGCAGGGCGACGCGCTCACCCTCGCCCTGCGCCACCACCGACCCCACCACCAGGTGTACGTCTGCGGCCCACCAGCGCTTCTCGACGACGCCCGCCGCCAGCTACCCCTCGCCGGGGTACCCGTAGACCGCCTCCACCTGCCCGAACCACCACGCCGCACGAAGACGCACCGCTGACGCGCGACCACCACCGACGATGTGGGTGCCCTGCTGCACCGGCTCAGGAGCGGGCGAGCCGGCGCAGCAGCGAATCCGCGCCCAGCGGGTACGCCCCGTGCCGGCGTACCCCGTCGGCGACCTCCCGGTCGGAGGAGACCACCACCACCGGACGGCCGGGCGGTTCGGCCCGGACCAGCCGGCGGATCAGCTCGTCGGCGGTTTCGCCCTTGCGGGAGAAGAGCACCCGCACCCCGCGCGGGGTGGGCGGCAGCCCGTGCATCCGTTCCGCCCCGTCGAAGACCACGGTCACCTCGTCACCGGTCTGCGCGGCGATCCCGCCCAGCCCGGTGATCAGCCGTTTGCGCTGCTGTTCCAGGGACATCTCGCCGAATCCGCGCTTGGTGACGTTGTAGCCGTCGACGACCAGGTGGGCGCGGGGCAGGGCGAGGAGTTGGTCCAGTCGGGCCGGGTCGTCGGTGTCCCGGGCGCGGGCGGCCGGCCCGCCCTGGGTGGTGACCGGGGCGTCGGTGAAGGCGTCGGCCACGAAGTCGGCGGGGAGCTTGTCCACCGGGTCCAGGGCCAGCTCCCGGCGTAGCCCCACGGCGGCCTGACCGATCGTCTCCAGCAGCAGCCACAGCCGGGCGTCGTCGACCGAGCGGGCTTCCTTGGCGCTGGCCTTGGCCACCCCCGCCGCCGCCTCGGCCTCGGCCAGCCGGGCCCGCGCGCGGCGCAGTTCGGCGTCGGTGTCGGCGGCGGCCCGGGTGGCCCGGCCACGTTCGGTGGCGAGCAGCTCGTTGGCCCGGCGTTCCCGGGCCTGGGTCTCCCGCAGGCTGCGCTGGAGCTGGCGGCTTTCCTCCCGGAGCTGGCCCAGCTCCTCGCGGACCCGGGCCAGCTCGTCGCGGAGCTTGTCCGCCTCCACCCGGGCCACCGCCCGGTCGTGCTCGGCGCGGGTGGCCCGCTGCTCGGCCTCCCGGACCAGCTCGGCGACGACGGCACTGTCCGCCTCGGCGCGGACCACCGCGCCGCTGGTGTCGATCAGCTCCCGCCAACCCCGGGGACGGACCAGGTAGGCCAGGGCGGCCACCTCGACCGGGTCGGCGGCGGCCGGCGCGGTGCCCTCGACGACGGCCGCGCCGAGGTCACCGGCGTCGGTCAGCACCCGGGCGGTGACCCGCTGCCGGAACAGCGGGTCGGCGGTGAGCTGGGCGGCGATCACCGAGCCACCGAGCCGGGCCCGGCGGTTCGGGGCGAACTTCGCCACCCGGCGCAGCGGCACCGGCACCTCGTCGGCGGGCAGACCGGGCAGGACGGCGGCGGTGAGGGCCACGATCCGCTGCCGGACCGGCTCGGGCAGGACGGGCTCCGGCTCCGGCAGCCCGGCCCCGGGCTCACCGTCGTCGGATTCGTCGGGCGTGGGCAGGGCTGGCTCCGGCTCGGGCAGGCCGGGCGCGGACTCCGGCTCGGGCAGGGTGGGTCCGGGCTCGGGTGCCCCCGCACCCAGGTCCCCGCCGGCCTCGGGCACGGCGGCGGACGACCCCTCCTCCGGGAGGCGGTCGTCGTGCGGCTCGGTGAGGGGCATGGGGCAAGTCTCCCACCGCGACCGGGCCCACCGCCGGTTGAGTGAGCCGATCTCTCATCCTATGCCGGCCGGGGCCCCTGGGGCTGCGGTGACGCGAGTGTCGCACCGAACGGTTAGCCTGCCGCCCGTGGCACCTGGGGAGTACGTCCAGCAGACCCTGGCCGGTCTGGACCAGTCGGCCGGCGGCGTCGATCCGGCCCTGCCGCTGTACGCGACGACGTTCGTGGTGGTCGACCTGGAGACCACCGGCGGCTCACCCGACGGCGGGGGCATCACCGAGATCGGCGCGGTCAAGGTGCGGGGCGGCGAGGAGCTGGGGGTGCTCGCCACCCTGGTCAACCCGGGGGTGCCGATCCCGCCGTTCATCACCGTGCTGACCGGCATCACCCAGGCCATGCTGGTCCCCGCCCCGCCGATCGAGGAGGTCCTGCCGAGCTTCCTGGAGTTCGTCGCCGACGCGGTGCTGGTGGCCCACAACGCGCCGTACGACGTGGGCTTCCTCAAGGCCGCCTGCGCGAAGCACGGCTACCGCTGGCCCAACCCCCGGGTGCTGGACACGGCGGCCCTGGCCCGCCGGGTGCTCAGCCGCGACGAGGTGCCCAACCGCAAGCTGGGCACCCTGGCCGCCTACTTCCGCACCGCCACCCAGCCCACCCACCGGGCGCTCGACGACGCCAAGGCGACGGTGGACGTACTGCACGGGCTGATCGCCCGGCTCGGCGGGCACCGGGTCGACACGGTCGGCGACGCGATCGAGTTCGCCCGCGCGGTCACCCCCACCCAGCGGCGCAAGCGGCACCTCGCCGACGGGCTACCCAAGGCGCCCGGGGTCTACATCTTCCGGGCCGCCGACGACCGGCCGCTCTACGTCGGCACCTCCGGGGACATCGCCACCCGGGTGCGCAGCTACTTCACCGCCGCCGAGAAGCGGGCCCGGATGTCGGAGATGCTGGCCGCCGCCGAGCGGGTGGAGGCGGTCGAGTGCGCCCACCCGCTGGAGGCGGAGGTGCGCGAGCTGCGCCTGATCGCCGCGCACGCGCCGCCGTACAACCGGCGGTCGAAGTATCCGGAACGGATGGTGTGGCTCAAGCTCACCGGCGGGCCGTACCCCCGGTTGTCGGTGGTGCGCGGCCTGGCCCCCGGTGACACCGCCTACCTGGGTCCGTTCCGCTCCACCCGGGCCGCCGAGCTGGCCGCCGCCGGGTTCCACGACGCGGTGCCGCTGCGCCAGTGCACCCACCGGCTCTCACTGCGCACGATCACACCGGCCTGCGCGCTGGCCGAGCTGGGCCGCTGCCCGGCACCCTGCGAGCACCGGATCACCCCGCAGGAGTACGACGACCGCGCCGTCGCGCCGTTCCGCACCGCCACCACCAGTGACCCGCAGGTGGTGGTGGACGCCCTGCTGGCCCGGATCGAGGCGCTGTCGACGGCGCAGCGCTACGAGGAGGCGGCGGTGGTGCGGTCCCGGCTGGCGGCGGTGCTGCGGGCCTCCGTCCGGATGCAGCGGCTGGCCGCGTTGACCCGGATCGCCGAGGTGGCCGCCGCCCGACCCGCCACCGGGGGTGGCTGGGAGCTGGCGCTGGTCCGGTACGGGCGGCTCGCCGGTGCCGGGGTTTCCCCGCCGGGTGTCCATCCGCGACCGACGATCACCGCGATCCGGGCCACCGCCGAGACGGTGGAACCGGGTGGGCACGGGCCGGTGCCCCGGGCCACCGCCGAGGAGACCGAGCGGATCCTGTCCTGGTTGGAGCGACCGGAGACCCGGCTGGTGGAGATGACGTCCGTTTGGTCGTCCCCGGTGGCCGGCGCGGGGCGGTTCCGTGACCTGCTGGTCAAGGCCGAGGGCGGCGGGTCCCACCAACTCTCGACCGAACGCCCATGAGCAAGTGACCGATCGGACGACCTCGCCTCGCTTAGTCTGTTAAGGGAGTGCAGTCCTGCCCGTTTCGTGGGCCTGCTTCCGGTTGCCGGTGACGGTGACCGTGGAGCCGGGGTGAGGAGGTGTCCCACGTGGACGTCGACGCCGGACACGGCGCCGCCCTGGGGGGTGCGCTCCCGGCCCAGCCGGGTGAGTTGCCCCTGGCCCGGCGGCTCCGGTCCCTGTTGAGTTGGCCGGCCAACGACGCCGACCCGGTGACCCAGCTCGTCCGTACCCACCGCGGCATCCACTCCAGCGCGGACGCCTCGGTGCTGCGCCGGGCGTACACGATCGCCGAGAACATGCACCGCGGTCAGTTCCGCAAGAGCGGCGAGCCCTACATCACCCACCCGCTGGCGGTCGCCCAGATCTGTGCCGACCTCGGGATGGACACCACCACCCTGGTCGCGGCGCTGCTGCACGACACGGTGGAGGACACCCGCTACACCCTCCAGGCGCTCAGCGAGGACTTCGGCCACGAGGTGGCGCACCTGGTCGACGGGGTGACCAAGTTCGACAAGGCGTTCTACGGCAAGGCCGCCGAGGCGGAGACGATCCGCAAGATGATCATCGCGGCCGGCAAGGACGTCCGGGTGCTGATCATCAAGCTGGCCGACCGGCTGCACAACATGCGTACCCTCGGGGTCCGCTCGGCCGCCTCCCGGGAGCGGATCGCCCGCAAGACCCAGGAGGTCCTGGTCCCGCTCTGCGACCGGCTCGGCATCCAGACCCTCAAGCGTGACCTGGACGACGTGGTGCTGCTGCACCTGGAGCCCGACGAGCACGCCCGGCTGGCCCGGCACGTGCACGACCGGCCCGGCTGGGACGCCTACCTCGACGACGTGGTGGCCCAGGCCAAGGTGGCGCTGCGCCGCAGCCGGGTGGACGCCGAGGTGAGCGTTCGCCCCCGGCACCTCTACTCGATCTGGAAGGACACCGTGGCCGGCGGGCACGCCCAGCCGTACGACCTGCCCCGGATCGTGATCGTGGTCGACGGCCCGGCCACCGACTGTTACGCCGCCCTCGGCGCGGTGCACGGCCGCTGGCGGCCGGTCTCCGGCCGGTTCAAGGACTTCATCGCCTCCCCCAAGAACAACCTCTACCGCTCCCTGCACACCAGCGTCTGCGGCCCGCAGAACCGCACCGTCGAGGTGCTGATCCGCACCCGGGAGATGCACCGTTGCGCCGAGTACGGCGTGGCCGCCGACTTCCGCTTCCCCCGCGCCGCCACCGGGGCCAGCAACACCGACCAGCTCTCCTGGCTGCGCCGGGTGCTCGACTGGGAGCAGGAGGCCCCCGACCCGGCCCAGTTCCTCCAGTCGCTGCGGTGCGACCTGGCCGAGGCGCAGATCCAGGTGGTCGCCGACGGCCGGCAGGTGGTGCTCCCGGCCGGGGCCACCCCGATCGACCTGGCCTACGAGCTGGGCACCGAGCGGGGCGACCACTGCCTCGCCGCGCGGATCAACGGCCGGCTCGCCCCACTGGCGTCCGAACTGGACGAGGGCGACGTGGTGGAGATCTACTCGGAGAGCAGCGTCGCGAGCGGCTTCGAGGCGGACGTCGCCCCCCGGGGCCCCCGCCGCGAGTGGCTCGACTTCGTCAAGTCGCCGCACGCGCAGATGCAGATCAGCCGCTGGTTCACCGAGCACGTCGAGCCGGGCATCTCCATCGCCGACAAGGTCCGCCTCGGCCGGGCCACCATCGGCCTGGCGCTGCGTACGCACAACCGGGGGCTGGCCAGCGACCTGCCGTTGCTGCGGCTGTCGGAGGAGCTCGGCTACCCCGACCTGGAGACCCTGTTGGTCGCGGTCTTCGACCGGGCGGTCGAACCGGACACCGTGGTCCGTCAGCTCATCGACCTGGTCGACCATCGACAGTGAGTCCCTGGCCGGGTGACCGGTCGCCCCGCACCCCACGGCAGCACGCCGACGGCCTAGCCTGGAGCGATGATCCTCCGTTCCCGCGCCACCGGCCGGGCCGTGGCGTACAAGGTCTTCTACCGGCTGCCGGTCTCGGTGCGGCGTCGCCTGGTCCGGCTCGCCGGGCCGAAGTACGTCGTCGGCGCGGTGACCCTGGTCCGGGACAGCGAGGCCGACGGCGCCGGCCGCCTGCTGCTGCTGCGCCAACCCCCCGGGCACAGTTGGACGCTACCCGCCGGCCTGCTCCAACGCGGTGAGACCCCGGTCGTCGGCGCGGCCCGCGAACTGCACGAGGAGTCCGGGGTCCGGCTCGCCCCGGAGCAGCTCCGCCCGGCCGTGCCGAACGCCGTGGTGCACACCCGGGGTTGGGTGGACATGGTCTTCGAGGCGGAGGTGCCCGCCGCCACCACCACCCTGGCCGTCGACGGCGCGGAGGTCTTCGAGGCCGCCTGGCACCCGCTGGACGACCTGCCCCGGCTGAGCCGGGCCACCGCCAACCTGCTCGGCCACTACGGCATCGGGCCGCAGGCCGGCCAGCCGACGACGTGACCGCCCCGGACGGCCTGTGCGCGGTGGTGCTCGCCGCCGGTGAGGGCACCCGGCTGCGCCCGCTCACCGCCCGGGTGCCCAAGGCGCTCTGCCCGGTCGGCAACGTGCCGCTGCTGGACCGGGCCCTGCACCGGCTCGCCGGGCTGGGCCTGACCGGGCCCCGGCGGGTCGCGGTGAACGCCTGTTACCTGGCCGACCAGGTGGTGGCGCACGTCAGCGACCGGGCGCACCTGTCGGTGGAGCCGGGTGACCCGTTGGGCACCGCCGGTGGCCTGGGCAACCTGCGGGACTGGATCGCCGGTCGGGGGGTGCTGGTCGGCAACGCCGACGCCTACCTGGCCGATCCGGGGGCCGCCCCCGGCCCCGACATCGCGGCGCTGCTGGCCGGGTGGGACTTCCACTCCGTACGGCTGCTGGGTCGGCCGGCGCCCGACCCGCGCGCGCCCGGCACCTTCGACGGGCACGTCTTCACCGGCTTCTCCCTGCTGCCCTGGCACCGGGTGCGCGAGCTGCCGGCCAGCTTCGGTGACCTGGTCCGCGCGGTGTGGCGGCCGGCGGAGGCGGCCGGCGAGCTGACCGTGGTGCCGTACCCGGGCACGTTCTTCGACACCGGCACGCCCGCCGACTACCTGGCGGCCAACCTGCACGCCGCCGGCGACGACGCCCTGATCGCCCCGGACGCCACCGTCACCGGTCGGGTCCGGCACGCGGTGGTCGGCGCTTGCGCGGTGGTACGCGGCGACGTGGAGCGCGTGGTGGTCTGGCCCGGCGCGACGGTCGGCCCGGACGAACGGCTCCGCGACGCGATCCGGGCCGACGACGGGCTCTCCGTCGCCGCCCCACCAGGCGGACGTTGATCACCGGTGTCAGAATCACCAGCATGCAGCCCTCCGTGCCTCGGATCCCCCTGTCGGTCGGCTACCGGTCGAGCCGTACCGGTCGGGTCGTCTCGTTGCTGGTGCTGGGTGTCATCCTGACTGTCGGTTGCGGTTGTGTCGGCGCCTTCATCGGCACCGGCATCAACGCGGCCGGCGGCAACGACACCTCGGGCAGCGCGGCGGTGCCGGCGATCGCCGCGCTGGTGTCGGCCGGGCTGGTCCTGCTCCTCATCGGCCTGCTGGTGACCAGCATCGTGCGCAGCGGCGCCTGGTTGGAGGGCAGCCGGCTCACCGTGGTCGGGCTCACCACGAAGAGCGTCGACCTGCGGGCCGCCCGGTCGGTGTCGCTGCACGCGGCGGCCGTCGCGCAGACCGGCGTCTCCAGTGACGGTTCGCTGGTCGCCACCGGCGCGGTCACCCGGACCCCGGTGCTCACCGTCACCGCCGACTCCGGCACCGTCAAGCTGGGGCTGCGCAGCAGGGAGAGCCTGCTCATCCCGCCGCCCGAGATGTACGCCCTGGCCGCCGCGCTGGACACCGCCCGCTGCCCCGGGGCGGCGGAGGCGGCCGCCTGGCTGCGCGCCATGGCCGCCGACCCGCGCACCATGCTGCTCTGACCGGCAGCCGGGTCCACCGGAGGGCCGCCCGCGGGCGGCGAGGGCGGCACTAGCATGGTCGACGACACCAGGCCGGCGTCGCGCCGGGCACGACGAACGGAGAATCGTCCAGTGATCACCGCGATCGTCCTGATCGACTGCGCCACCGACTCGATCCCCGAGGTGGCCGAGAACCTGGCCAACCTGCCCGGTGTCAGCGAGGTCTACTCGGTGGCCGGACACGTCGACCTGATCGCCATCGTCCGGGTCCGGGAGTTCGAGCAGATCGCCCAGGTCATCGCCGGCAGCATCTCCAAGGTGCCGGGGGTGCTCAACACCGAGTCGCACATCGCCTTCCGCGCGTACTCCCAGCACGACCTGGAGGAGGCGTTCGCGATCGGCCTGGCCAGCGCCGACTGACCGACGCCCGGACAGGCGACGGTGGCCGGCCCCTGGGGACCGGCCACCATCAGGTGGTACGAGAGGTCAGCTGTTGCCCGGAACGGGCGTCTCGGTGGTGCCGCCCGGTTCCGGCGACTCCGTGCCGCCGCCCGGGGTCGGGGACCCGGTCGTGCCACCCGGTGCCGGCGTACCGCTGCCACCCGGGCTCGCGGTGCCGCTGGCGCTGGTCTGCGGGACCGGGATGCCCAACTCCTGGGCCAGGGCCACCAGCGCGTCGTAGTGCGCCTGCAACACCGGCAGGGCGTCCTGCGCCAACTGGACCACCGACTGCTCGGAGCCCTGCGAGATCTCGGTCTGGGTGGCCTGGATGGCCTGCACGTGACCGGCCAGCTCAGCGGTCACCCAGGCCTTGTCGAACGCGGCGCCCTTGAGGCCGTTGAGCTTGTCGATCACCTTCTGCTGATCGGCTGTCGGCGCGTTCGGCAGGGTCACGTTCAGCTGCTGCGCGGTGCTCTGCACCGTCTGGTCGAGCTGGGTGTGATCCGTGACGAACTGCTGCCCCAACTGCTTGACCTGCTCGTTCTGCCCCTTCTTCTGGGCCAGGTTCCCGGTGACGATCTCCGCCAGGTTGACCTGGTGCACCGCCTGCAGGTACTGGGTGTCCTGCGCCGACGGTTGCGCGGCGGCCTGCGCGGCAGCCGCGGGTGCCAGGCCGACCACCGCCAGCGTGGCCAGCAGTCCCAGGCGTTTGATACCCAACATGTTTCCTCCCCGTTTTCGGTGGACCGCACGGATACCCGACTGGCGAGGGTTAATCCTGGCTTTCCACCCGTTGGGGTCCGGCCGCGCCGGCCCGCCGGCCGGAAAACGGACACCGCACCGCACGCCCCCACCGCACCGGAGCGGATACGGACGAGGCGGGCCGGGATACGGACGAGGCGCCCGCCGGAATCCTCCGGCGGGCGCCTCGGTCGCGTGGTACGGGCAGGTCAGCGGCGGGAATCTCCGCTGCCGATCTCCTCCCGCTCCGGGCGGGGTTCCACCGGCGGGTGCCCCGGCGAGACCGGTGCCTCGACCGGCTTCTCGATCGGGTAGAAGAAGCCCCGGATCGCCGGGCCGAGCGCCCCGAGCCGGTTCATCTTCTTCGGCACCACCCAGCCGACGTAGTCCAACTCGCCGTGCCCGTGGCCGTCACCGGCGCTGAGCGGCTGGTGGACCTCCTCGAACCGGCCGTCGGGCAGGCGGCGGATGATGCCGGTCTCCACGCCGTGGGCCAGCACCTCCCGGTCGTGCTGCTGGAGCCCGAGGCAGATCCGGTAGGTGACGTAGTACGCCACCGGCGGGACGATCAGCAGGCCGATCCGGCCCGCCCAGGTCATCGCGTTCAGGCTGATGTGGAACTTGTCGGCGATCACGTCGTTCGCGCCGGAGAGGGTCAGCACGATGTAGAAGGCGACGGCCATCGCGCCCACCGCGGTCCGGGCCGGGACGTCCCGGGGCCGCTGGAGCAGGTTGTGGTGCCGGTAGTCCTTGAGCTGCCGGGCCTCCACGAACGGATAGAGCGTGGAGAGGCCGACCAGGATGCCGGGCAGGACGACCGTCGGCCAGAACAGCGGCGGGATGACGTACCCGTTGCCGATCGGGATGTTGATCTCCCAGGCCGGCATCAGTCGGGTCGAGCCGTCGAGGAACATGACGTACCAGTCGGGCTGGCTGGCGGCCGAGACCACCCACGCCTCGTACGGGCCGAAGTACCAGATCGGGTTGATCTGGAACAGGCCGCCCATCAGCGCGATCACGCCGAAGACGACCATGAAGAAGCCGCCCTGCTTGAGCGCGTAGCGGGGGAACATCCGCTCGCCGACCACGTTGTCGTTGGTCCGGCCGGGGCCGGGCCACTGGGTGTGCTTCTGCTTGAACACCAGGCCCAGGTGGGCGCTGATCAACGCGACCAGCAGACCCGGGATGAGCAGCACGTGGGCGATGAAGAACCGGCTGATGATGATCTCACCGGGGAACTCGCCGCCGAAGATCGACGAGGTGACCCAGGAGCCGATCACCGGGATCGACAGCATGATGCCGGAGGCGATCCGCAGGCCGGTGCCGGACAGGCCGTCGTCCGGCAGCGAGTAGCCGGAGAAACCGGCGAGGAAGCCGACCCAGAACAGCAGCGACCCGATGATCCAGTTGGTCTCCCGCGGCTTGCGGAACGCGCCGGTGAAGAAGACCCGCATCATGTGCACCACGATCGCGGCCATGAACAGCAGCGCGGACCAGTGGTGCATCTGCCGCATGATCAGGCCACCCCGGACATCGAACGAGATGTCCAGGCTGGAGGCGTACGCGGCGGACATCGGGGTGCCCCGCAGCGGGGCGTAACTGCCGTTGTAGACCACCTCGGTCATCGCCGGCTCGTAGAAGAAGGTCAGGAAGACGCCGGTCAGCAGCAGCACGACGAACGAGAAGAGCGCGATCTCGCCGAGCAGGAACGACCAGTGGTCCGGGAAGACCTTGTTGAGCAGCTTGCGCAACGGGGTGGCGACCTGGAAGCGGTCGTCCACTCCCCCGGCGGCCTTGCCCGGCACCGCTGCTACGTCAAACTTTCGGCGCTTCATGGCCGCTCCCAGAAGTCGGGGCCGACGGTTTCGGTGTAGTCGGACTTCGCCACGAAGAAGCCTTCCTCGTCCACCTCGATCGGCAGCTGGGGCAGCCGCCGGCTCGCCGGGCCGAAGACCGGACGGGCGTTGTCGGTGATCAGGAACTGGCTCTGGTGACACGGGCAGAGCAGCCGGTTGGTCTGCTGCTCGTACAGGCTCGCCGGGCAGCCGGCGTGCGTGCAGATCTTGGAGTACGCCGCGTAGTTGCCCCACATGTAGTCACCGTGACCGACCCGCGAGTTGGCCTGCCGGGACTTCTCCGCGTCGGACTCCCGCAGGTGGATCAGCAGCGTCGGCGAGTCGGCGTGCTTGTTGCTCACGCCGTGCTCGATGCCGGGGAAGACGGTCAGCTGACCACCGGTGCTGACGTCGGCGGGCCGGATCGGCCGGCCGTCCTCGCGGACCAGCCGGATCTTCTTGCCGTCGGCCGGCGCGAACCCGGTGGTGAACATCTGGTTGTTCTTGTGCGGGTTGGAGATCAGGCCACCGACCAGCGGGGCCGCCGCGACCGCACCGACCGGCAGCAGGCCGGCGACCAGCGAGACACCGAGCAGCGGACGACGCCGTACCCCCATCTCGTCGGCGAGGTAGAGCATCGTCTCGCCGGTGATCTTCCGGTCCTCCGCCGACCCGGGACCGTCGTGCCGGTCCTGGATCGAGACCTCCTTGGGCAGCAGCTTCTTACCCCAGGTGAGGATGCCGAAGCCGATGCCGAGCAGGGCGACACCCAGGGTGAGGCCGAGCAGCGGGGTGTACCACTTGTCACCGCCGCGACCCGGCTCGTACTCCCAGGGCCACCAGATGTAGACGACCAGGAACGCGGTGGCGGCCAGGCCGGTGAGCAGGAACATCGCCGCGACCGTACGGGTCAGCCGGCGCTCGGCCTTGCTGCCCGGGACGACCTGCTCCTCGTAGTGGACGATCTCGATGTCGTCCCGGCGGGCGCCCTCGGTGACGATGTCGAACCGGGAGAGCCGGGGGTCGTGGACGTCGAGCGGCTCCCGACCCTGCGGGGCGTGCTGCTCGGTCTGGGTGCTCATGCCGTCACCTCGCTACGGGCGGTGCCGGCGCACGGCACCACGGCAATGCTGTTGACGATCCGCTCGGTCACGACTTGCCCGCAATCCACAGGCTCGCGAAGACCAGCGCGACGATGCCCACCAGGAAGATCGCCAGACCCTCGGTGGACGGGCCGTACCGGCCGAGGTTGAAGCCACCCTGGTCCTGGTCGGCCTTCAGGGACTCCTGGATGTAGGCGATGATGTCCGCCTTCTGCTCCGGGGTGATCTGGTTGTCGCCGAACACCGGCATGTTCTGCGGGCCGCTGAGCATCGCGGCGTAGATCTGCGCGTCGCTGGCCGGTGCGAGGCTCGGGGCGTACTTGCCCGAGGAGAGCGCGCCGCCGCCGCCGCCGAAGGCGTGGCACTGCGAGCAGTTGATCCGGAACAGCTCGCCGCCGGTGGCGAGGTTGGCGCCCTCGCGGAGGTTGCCCTGCGGGACCTGCGGGCCGCCGCCGAGCTCCTGGATGTACTGGCCGAGCTGGCGGACCTGCTCGTCGGTGAAGACCGGCGGCTTGCGCATGGCCTGCGCTTCCTGCCGGGCCATCGGCATCCGACCGCTGCTGACCTGGAACTCCACCGAGGCGGAGCCGACACCGATCAGGCTCGGGCCACGACCCTCGACGCCCTGGGCGTTGCGGCCGTGGCAGGTCACGCAGCTCACGTCGAACAGCGCCCGACCCTCGGCTGCGGCACCGGTCAGCGGCGGGTTTTCCTGCGCCTGCACGCCGGGGGCGAAGACGGTGTAGGCGCCGCCGGCCAGCGTCAACGCGGCGATCAGCCGGAACGCCGCGCCCAGCCGGCGGCGGCCCCTGCTGCGCGCCGCGGGCCGCCCGCGCAGGCGCGCGAGCAGACCGCGTCGGCGGTCGTTGTCAGAAGTCATGACCTGTGTCCTTAACCGGTTGGACCTTGTCTCAGGGGACGGAGCAGCGGCGCGGAACGTGACACGCCAAGATCACTGAAGCCAGTAGATCATGGCGTAGAGCCCGATCCACACGACGTCGACGAAGTGCCAGTAGTACGACACGACGATCGCCGACGTGGCCTGGGCCGGGGTGAAGCGGCCCATGGTCGTGCGGATCATGAAGATGATGAAGGCGATGAGACCGCCGGTCACGTGCAGGCCGTGGAAGCCGGTGGTCAGGTAGAACATCGACCCGTAACCGTCTTCGTTGATCTTCACGCCCTCGTGCACCAGGGTCAGGTACTCGTTCGCCTGGCCGAGCACGAAGATCAGGCCCATCACGAAGGTGAGCGTGAACCAGCGCCGCAGGGCGTGGACGTCACCCTTCTCGGCCGCGAAGACACCGAGCTGGCAGGTCACCGAGGACAGCACCAGGATCACCGTGAAGGTGGTCGCATAGGGGATGTTGAGTACCTCGGTGTGCTTCTCCCACTGCTCCGGCGCCGCCGCACGGATCGAGAAGTACATCGCGAACAGCGCCGCGAAGAACATGAGTTCGCTGGAGAGCCACACGATCGTCCCGACGCTGACCATGTTGGGCCGCGTCAGAGAGTGGATCCGGCTCTTGTCAATGGCTGGGGCCGCAGTCACGCGGTCATTATTGCCCTTGACCGGGGCGGGCGATCAGCGGGGGGCCAAACCCGGGTGAGGGATGGCCCGATCGTGGCGGTCCGGTTCGCCTGGCCTAGCCTGAAAAGCGTGCTGCACGTCGATTCGATCTTCGCCGCCACCTCGACGGCCCCGTCCACCGGCCTCGCGGCGGGCGGCGTCGAGGTACCGCCGCCGTTCGACATCACCCGGGTCTTCACCGAGACCCGGCTGGACAGCTGGCTCGCCCTGGGCCTGGTCCTCGCCGCCGGCCTCTACCTCTACGGGGTCCACCGGCTCCGGCTGCGCGGCGACCACTGGCCGGTGGTCCGTACCGTCTGCTTCCTCGGGCCGGGCCTGGGCGGCATCGCCGCGGTCACGGTCAGCGGCCTGCACGCCTACGACACCGCCCTGCTCTCGGTGCACATGGTGCAGCACATGGTGCTGTCGATGGTCTCCCCGATCTTCCTGGCCCTGGGCGCACCGATCACCCTGGCGCTGCGCACCCTGCCGGTCGGCCCGCGCAAACGGCTGCTGGCGGTGGTGCACAGCCGGATCGCCCGGATCTACAGCTTCCCGCTGGTGGCGTTCACCATCTTCGTGGTCAACCCGTTCGCGCTCTACTTCACCGACCTGTACCGCTACACCCTCGAACACGCCTGGGCGCACGAGCTGGTGCACGCGCACTTCATCATGACCGGCTGCGTGTTCTTCTGGCCGCTGCTCGGGCTGGACCCGTTGCCCGGCCGCTGGCCGTACCCGGCGCGGGCGCTGCTGATGCTGCTGTCGGTGCCGTTCCACACCGTGCTCGGGCTCACCATCATGCAGAGCACCACGCTGTTCGGCGGCGACTGGTACCCGTCGCTCAACCTGGCCTGGTCCGACCCGTGGAACGACCAGGTGGTCGCCGGCGGCGTCCTGTGGGCCGGCGGGGAGTTCGTCAGCGTGACGATGCTCGCGGTGCTGGTGGTGCAGTGGGTGAAGCAGTCCGAGCGGGAGGCCCGCCGGGTGGACCGCGAGCTGGACCGGCAGGAGGCCCGCGACCGCGCCGCCGAGGCCGCCGCCACCCCGGCCGCGGCCCCCGGAACCCCGTCCTGAGCTGCCGCGACACCCGGTCGGCCCGGGGCCGGCAGGCGGGATGTCGGGTACGCCACACCGCCCGGTACGATCAACGGCAGCAACGAGGAGTACAGCCCATGAGTGAGCGCAGCGAGCGAGTCAGGCTCAGTGCGACGGTGCCTCATCACGGCACGGAGCGAAGCGGAGTGTCGGCATGAGCGAGCGTCTCTGCACCGTCCTGCTCTACAGCGACGACGCGCAGGTCCGGGACCGGATGCGGCTGGCCGTCGGCACCCGTCCCGCCCCCGGGATCACGATCGAGTTCGTCGAGGCGTCCGACTACTTCGGCTGCGTCCGGCTGGTCGACGACTACGAGATCGACCTGATGCTGCTCGACGGCGAGGCCAGCCCCGGCGGCGGCATCGGCATCGCCCGCCAGATCAAGGACGACCGGGAAGACGCCCCGCCCACCTGCGTGGTCATCGCCCGCGCCGCCGACCGATGGCTCGCCTCGTACGCGCAGGTCGACGGCGTGCTGATGCACCCGCTCGACCCGGTGACCACCGGCACCACGGTCGCCGAGCTGCTGCGTACGCACGCCGCCGCCTGAGTCGGACGCACTCGGCGGCGTCCCTGGCGCCCGGGGTGACGGGCGCACCGTCCACCCCCACCCCACGCCCGCTCGGGAGGCCCATCATGGGCGAACGGACCTGGCCGCACCTGCTCAACGCGCTGCTGCGCGGCGACGAGCTGTCCACCGCCGACACCGCCTGGGCGATGAACGAGATCATGGCCGGCGCCGCCACCCCGGCGCAGATCGCCGGTTTCGCGGTCGCGCTGCGCGCCAAGGGCGAGACCCCCGCCGAGCTGGCCGGTCTGGTCGAGGCGATGTTCGACAACTCGGTCCGGGTGACCCTGCCGGAGGAGCTGCGCCGGACGGCGGTCGACGTGGTGGGCACCGGTGGTGACCTCGCCCACACGGTCAACATCTCGACGATGACGGCGCTGGTGGTGGCCGGTGCCGGGGTCCGGGTGGTGAAGCACGGCAACCGGGCCGCCTCGTCGCTGTGCGGCACCGCCGACCTGCTGGAGTTCTTCGGCGTGCCGCTGGATCTGGGCCCTGAGCAGGTGGCCCGGTGTGTGGCCGAGGTCGGGATCGGCTTCTGCTTCGCGGCCCGTTTCCACCCCAGCATGCGGCACACCGGCCCGGTCCGGCGGGAGATCGGCGTGCCGACCGCGTTCAACTTCCTCGGCCCGCTGACCAACCCGGCCCGGCCGCACGCCGGGGCGGTCGGCTGCTTCGACGCCCGGATGGCCCCGGTAATGGCCGAGGTCTTCGCCGGCCGGGGCGACTCGGTGATCGTGATGCGCGGCGAGGACGGCCTGGACGAGTTCACCACCGCCGCGCCCACCCGGGTCTGGGTGGCCCAGCAGGGCGCCGTCCGGGAGGCCGTGCTGGACGCGGCCGACCTCGGGGTGCCCCGGGCCACCCTGGCCGACCTACGGGGCGGTGACGCCGCGCACAACGCCGCCGTGGCCCGCCGGCTGCTCGCCGGCGAGACCGGTCCGGTACGCGACGCCGTCCTGGTCAACGCGGCCGTCGCGCTGGCCACCCAGACCCCGCTGGACGGTGACCTCACCGAGGCGGTACGCGCCGGCATGGCCCGGGCCGCCGAGTCCGTCGACTCGGGGGCGGCGGCGGCCGTCCTGGACCGCTGGGTCGACGTCGCCCGTTCCCTCTGACCCGCCGTTCAGCGCGGCCCGCTCTGACCCGCCGTTCAGCGCGGCCCGCTCCCCCGGGCCGAGCGGTGTGCCGGGCGGGGCTGGCGGGGAAGTGTCGGAGGGGCGTGGGAAACTACATGGGAGTAATTTTCCGTTTCCGGTGATGGCGGCGATGTCCATCGGCGGGTTCCGGAACGAGAGGAGACGCCCGTGTCGGACCGCGAGCTCTACTGCGACACCTGCGAGGGCGTTCAGCCGTTCGAGGTGCCGCCGTGCGCCGACGGCCACGGTGCCGACTGCCCCGAGCTGGCCTGCACCGGCTGCGGCACGGCGGTGCTGATCGCCACCTTCGCCTTCCAGCCCACCCGCCTGGCCGACCGTCGCCGCCGCCCGTCAGCCGGTCGTCACGCGGCCTGACCCCTGCCGGTCGTCACGCGGCCTGACCCCTGCCGGGCACCGCCGGCTCCCTGGTCCTGTCGGGAGATCCGGCCTGCTCAGTTGCGTGGCAGGATCACCGGATGCTCCGACTCACGGATTTCATCATCGACTGCCCGGACACCATGAGGCTGGCGGCCTTCTACGCCGCGGTGACGGGTCGCCCGGTCAGGGAGGGCAGTGACGGGGACTGGGCCGGCATCCGGTTCGGCGAGATCGAGCTGGCCTTCATCAGGGTGACGGATTACCGCGCCCCGCAGTGGCCCGACGGCGAGCACCCCAAACAGTTCCACCTCGACTTCGAGGTCGATGACATCGAGGCCGAGCAGGCCCGCGTCCTGGCCCTCGGCGCGACCCTGGCGCAGGATTTCCTCGGCCCCGAAGGCTACGGATGGCGGGTCTACACCGACCCGGTCGGTCACCCCTTCTGCCTCTGCCGCAACAGGGGTGTCACCTGGACCGACCAGGGACCCGTCTGGCCCGAGCCGGCCTGATCCACTCAGCCTGCCTGATCCACCCAGGCCGAGCCGAAACAGCGGCATCAGCCCGCCGGGGACACCGCGACTTCGGCCCCCTGGAGTCGATCACCCGCCCAACGACGACAGGCCCGCCTCCCCGGGTGGGGGGGGCGGGCCCGTCGGGTGGTTCTCCGGGCGCTGACGCGGCGAACGGGGCTCGCCGCGAGCAGGCCGGTGGGTCAGTGCTCGGCGGTGCGGCGGGTGCCGGAGTAGTACTCGAAGAGCAGGCCACAGGCGGTGACGATGACCAGCACCAGACCGAGGCCCAGCAGCCAGAACTGCCAGAACACCAGGCCCAGGCCGGCGACCGCGGCGGCCAGCGCGAGGCCGAACGGCCAGTAGCTGCCGGGGCTGAAGAAGCCGATCTCGCCCGCGCCGTCGGCGATCTCGCCGTCCGGCCGGTCCTCCGGGCGCAGGTCGATACGGCGGGAGACGAACCAGAAGAAGCCGCCGCACATCGCGCAGAGCAGGAAGGACAGCAGCAGGGCCACCGTGCCGACCCACTCGACCTGGCCACCGGAGTCGCCGTACGTCCAGGCGCCGTAGAGGATCGTCGCGCCGAGGAGGAACCCGGCGATGATGAGGAAGATGCGCCACTCGGTCTTCATGCCGGATACCTCAGTTTCCCGCGCCCGCGGACGCGCCGTCCGGGTTGAAGTTGTCCTTGGTCCGCCGGGTGTCGAACGGCTGGGTGGTCTTCGCGTACGGGTCCTGGCCGATGGCGGTGAGAGCCTCCTGCGTCGACTTGCCGTCCCGCTTGGCCGCCAGGAACTGGTCGTACGCCTCCGGGGAGACCACCCGCAGCTCGAAGTTCATGAAGGCGTGGTAGCTGCCGCACAGCTCGGCGCAGCGGCCCACGTACGCCCCCTCGGACTCCAGCTTGGAGACCTCGAACACGTTACGGATCTTGCCGGGCATCACGTCGCGCTTGAACAGCAGCTCCGGCACCCAGAAGGAGTGGATGACGTCGCGGCTGGTCTCCTCGAACCGGATGGACCGGTTGGTCGGCAGCACCAGCACCGGGATGACCTCGCTGGTGCCCAGCACCGACGCCACGGTGTTGGCCTCGGTGCCCTGGCCGTCGCGGTAGTTGAACTGCCAGTTCCACTTGAAGGCGACGACCTCGACGGTGACGTCGGGGTTCTTGGTCGTCCGCACCACGTCGGTCTGGACCACGGCCGTGTAGTAGAAGAGCACCGAGACGATCAGGATCGGCGCGATGGTGTAGAGGAACTCCATCGGCAGGTTGTAGCGGGTCTGCACCGGCAGCTCGTTGCCGCGCTTGCGGTAACGCACCACACACCAGAAGATCAGGCCCCAGACGAAGACACCGACCGCCAGGGCGGCGATGCAGGAGGCGATCCACAGGTCGTACATCCGGTGCGATTCGGGGGTGATGCCGCCCTGCGGCCAGCCGAAGCCGTCGACCGAGCGGCCGACGTCACACCCGGTGAGCAGAACCAGCAGCGCAGCTCCGCCGAGACCGAGCCCGGCGAGCCGGCCAGCACCACGCCGCCGACGCTCACCGGCTCCGGGGGAAGCGCTGTGCCGTACGGCCGACGGCCGTACCTCCGAACTCCTTGCGACCACCTGGTCCTGCCTCCCTAGCGCGCCGCGGTGGGGCTTTCCATCAGCACCGACGGCAAAGGCGTCACCGACGGTCGCAGATTACTCGACCATGGCGGGCTCGACCGTCTTGGGGTCGCTGTCCGACCCCATCGGGGGGATCGTGGCCATCCCGACGCGATAGCGTCGTCAGCCGTGAGTGCCCACCCGGTCTACCTGGACGCGGCCACTGCCGCGCCGCTGCACCCGGTCGCCCGGCAGGCGTTGCTGGCGGCCCTCGACGACGGCTGGGCCGACCCCGCCCGCCTCTACAGCCGGGCCCGTCGGGCCGCCCAACTCCTCGACGCCGCCCGCGAGGCCACCGCCGGCACCCTCGGCGTCCGCCCCGACGAGGTCTCCTTCACCCCCAGCGGTACGCACGCCGCGCACTCCGCCGTGCTCGGCGGCCTGGCCGGTCGGCAGCGCACCGGCGACACGCTTGTGCACTCGGCGATCGAACACTCGGCGGTGCTGCACGCCGCGCAGCGGCACGTGGCGGCCGGTGGCACCGCGACCTCCGTAGCGGTGGACCGGCTCGGCCGGCTCGACCTGACCGCCTGGTCGGCGGCGGTGCGCTCCCCCGGGGTGGCGCTGGCGACGCTGATCGGGGCCAGTCACGAGGTGGGCACCGTGCAGCCGGTCACCGGGGCGGCCGACGCCTGCGCCACCGTCGGGGTGCCGCTGCACGTCGACGCGGCCCAGCTCGTCGGCCGGGTGCCGGTGCCGGACGGGTGGTCGGTGCTGACCGCCAGCGCGCACAAGTGGGGCGGCCCACCCGGCGTCGGGCTGCTCGTGGTCCGCAAGGGCACCCGCTGGGAGTCGCCGTGGCCGGCCGACGAGCGGGAGTTCGGACGTACCCCCGGGGTGGTGAACCTGCCGGCGGTGGTGGCGGCGGCGGCGAGCCTGCGCGCGGCGGCGGCCGACGCGGCGGCCGAGGCGGCCCGGCTGACCCCGCTGGTGGACCTGATCCGGGCCCGGGTCGCCGCCGAGGTGCCGGACGTGGAGGTCGTCGGCGACCCCGTCGACCGGCTCCCCCACCTGGTCACCTTCTCCTGCCTGTACGTCGACGGCGAGGTGCTGCTGCACGCGTTGGACCGGCGCGGCTTCGCCGTCTCCTCCGGCTCCTCCTGCACCTCCTCGACGCTGCGCCCGTCGCACGTGCTGGAGGCGATGGGGGTGCTGTCGCACGGCAACGTCCGGGTCTCGCTGCACCGGGAGACCACCACGGCGGACGTCGAGCGGTTCCTCGCCGAACTGCCCGGGATCGTCGCCGACCTGCGCGCCGACGCCGGCGTGGTGGGCCTGTGACCACCCCGACCAGCCCGGACAGCCCCCCGACCGGCGCGGACAGCCCCCCGACCGGCGCGGACAGCCTCCCGACCGGCGCGGACGGCCTCCCGACCGGCGCGGACAGCCTCCCGACCGGCGCGGACAGCCTCCCGACCGGCGCGGACGGCCTCCCGACCGGGCCGGGCGGCGGCGAGGCCGGACCGGGCGGCGACGGGGCGGGGCCGGTCGAGGTGCTGGACTGTCGGGGGCAGCGCTGCCCGCTACCGGTGATCGCGCTGGCCCGCCGGCTGCCTGAGCTGCCCGTCGGCGCGGTGCTGCGGGTCCTCGCCGACGACCCGGCCGCCGCCGTGGACATCCCCGCCTGGTGCCGGATGCGCGCCCAGCAGTTCGTCACCGCCATCCCCGACGGCCCGGGCTACGAGGTACGCCGCACCCACTGACCCACCCCGCCCCGCTCCGTCGATCATGGAGTTGTGGTGGCCGATCTGCGGCACTAATGCCGTTTCGAAGGCACCACAACTCCATGATCGCGATCGGCAAATTCGTCCTGCTGGACTTCGCCAACGTACGCCCGCCCGAAATCGGCCGCCAGCCCCACCAGCCGCACGCCAGGTGCCCCGGACCGGGACAGCCAGGTACCCAGACCGGGATCGGGACAGCCAGTCGGGTCGGGATCAGGTGAGGTAACGCAGGAGCGCCGGGAGCGGGTCGATCGCGATGGCGGTGTCGACCACCAGCCGGGGGCCGATCAACGGTTCGTACTCCGCGCCACGCTGCCGGGTCTGCTCCCAGGTCGGAGCGTGCGGGTCGGCGGCGTGCCGGGCCTCGACCCGGCGACGCAGCTCCGCCTCGTCACCGCAGTGCACCTCGATCAGCCGCAGCGGCACCCCGGACCGCACGGCCAGGTCGAGCCAGAGCCCTCGCGCGCCGGCCACCGGGTTCGCCGCGTCGACCACCACGCCGGTGCCCAGCCCGAGCTGCACCTCGGCCAGCCCGGCCAACGCGTCGTAGCCGGCCAGGCCCGTGCCGGGGCCGGTCAGCCCGTGCCGGGCCAGTGCCCGCTCGATCGGGTCGACAGGCAGCACCGGGGCACCCAGGGCCACGCCGACCTGCCGGGCGATGGTGCTCTTACCCACCCCCGGCAGACCGGCGAAGACGACCAGGAGCTGCGTCACGGCACCAGGTGTGGCCGGACGTCCTGGGCGGCGGCGTCCCCGTACGACTCGGCCAGCCGCTTGACGAACACGTCGCGGCGCACGTCGTACTCCTGGGTGCCGACGGTCTCCAGGACCAGGGCGGCCAGCAGCGAACCGACCTGGGCGGCACGTTCCAGGCCGAGGCCCCAGGACAGGGCGGCAAAGAAACCGGCCCGGAAGCCGTCACCGACCCCGGTGGGGTCGACGGCCCGCGCGTCCCGGACGATCGGCACCCGCAACGACTCCCCGTCCCGGGTGGCGATCTCCACGCCGTCCTTGCCGAGGGTGGTGACCCGGACCTTCACCCGTTCCAGGAGCTGGGCGTCGGTGAGGCCGGCCTTGCTCTGCAGCAGCGACTTCTCGTACTCGTTGGTCATCAGGTACTCGGCGCCATCGATCAGCGCGACCACGTCGTCGCCGTCCATCCGGGCGAGCTGCTGCGACGGGTCGGCGACGAAGGCGTAGCCGCGGTCCCGGCACTCGGCCGAGTGCCGGATCATCGCCTCCGGGTCGTTCGCGCTGACCAGGACCAGGTCGAGGCCGCCGAGCCGGTCCGCGACGGGGCCCAGCTCGATGTTGCGGGCCTCGCTCATCGCACCGGCATAGAACGAGGCGATCTGGCACATGTCGGTGTCGGTGGTGCAGACGAAACGGGCGGTGTGCGCCACCTCGCTGACGTGCACCGAGTCGCAGTCCACGCCGTGCCGCTCCAGCCAGGAACGGTAGTCGGCGAAGTCGGCACCCACCGCGCCGAGCAGGATCGGGCTCAGCCCGAGCTGCCCCATGCCGAAGGCGATGTTGGCGGCCACCCCGCCCCGGCGCAACACCAGGTCGTCCACCAGGAAGGAGAGCGACACCTTGTGCAACTGGTCGGCGATGAGCTGGTCGGCGAAGCGACCCGGGAAGCTCATCAGGTGGTCGGTCGCGATCGAGCCGGTCACGGCGATCTTCATGTCAACCCTCGGGGTCGGGAGCACGGCGCGGGTCAGCCTACCGGTCGCGCGCGAACGACGGTCGACGGTCGGACGGGCACCGGCCACCACCTGCTCATCCGCCCGCCACACACCGGCAACCCCGTGCCACCGGGCACATCGGCACGAGCAGCCCGGCCACCGCGACCGGCACCGCCTCGGCCCGGACAGGGTTGCCGGACGCGCGCCGGGGCCGCCCCGTGGTGGGGCGGCCCCGGCGACGGCGACGGTCGCGACTCAGCTGAACGAGTCGCCGCAGGCGCAGGAGCTGCCCGCGTTGGGGTTGTCGATGGTGAAGCCCTGGGCGTCGATCCGGTCGGCGAAGTCGATGGTCGCCCCGGACAGGTAGGGGGCGCTCATCCGGTCGACGACGACGCCGACGCCGTCGAAGTCGGTGACGACGTCACCGTCGAGCGAACGCTCGTCGAAGAAGAGCTGGTACCGCAGGCCGGAGCAGCCACCCGGCTGCACCGCGACCCTGAGCCGCAGGTCGTCGCGGCCTTCCTGCTCGATCAGGGCCTTGACCTTCTGCGCCGCGACGTCGGTGAGGACGACGGAAGTAGGGGCCTGGGCCTCGGTCGAGTCGGTCTGCGCTGGCGTGGTCACGTGGAAATCTCCCTGCGCGGTATGGGTCCGGACACCCTGGTCAACAGCACGCGTCGCCCAGTGATTCCCGGTTTGGTCCAGCTTCGATGGTACGCCGCCCCGGCCGACCCCACCCGGCCGGCGTGATCGCCGCTCCAGGCCACCCGCACCACCCCACCCGCCCGCGCCCACCCGGTGCACGTGCGAGCCGGTCGCACCCCGGTGGTCCGGCCCACCCCGGTGGTCCGGTCAGCGGCTCCACTGGCGGGCCAGTCGGGCACCGAGCGCCCGCAGCCCCTCGACGGGCCGGCCCATCGCCGCCGCCACCCCGCCGCGTTCCTCACCACCGAAGTGCTCCACCAGGCTGTACGCCTCGGTCACCCCGGCGGAGGCGGCCTCCCGCCGGCCGGTGCTCACCCGACCCGCCAGCACCACGCAGGGCACCCCCCGGTCGCGGGCCGCCCCGGCCACCCCGGCGACCACCTTGCCGCGCAGCGACTGGTGGTCGAACGATCCCTCCCCGGTGATCACCAGATCGCAGTCGTCGAGCGCGGCCTCCAGCCCGATCGCCCGGCTGACCAGGTCGATGCCGGATTCGCAGCGCCCGCCGAGGGCCAGGATCGCCGCGCCGAGGCCGCCGGCCGCGCCGCCACCGGGCAGCGTGCCCAGGCCGGGCGGGCAGCCGGGCAGGTCCCGTTCCAGCACCGCCGCCCACCGCTGCAGTGCGGCGTCGAGCAGCAGCACGTCGGCCCGGTCGGCGCCCTTCTGCGGACCGTAGACGTTGCTCGCGCCGTGCAGGCCGAGCAGCGGGTTGTCCACGTCGGTGGCGGCGACCAGGGTCACCCCGCGCAGTCGGGGGACACCGTCGAGGGCGGCGACGGCGGTCAGCGCCGCACCGCCGTACGGCAGGGCCCGGCCGGCGTCGTCGAGCGGGGTCGCACCGAGCGCGGTGAACAGGCCGGCCCCGCCGTCGTTGGTGCCGGAGCCGCCCAGCCCGATCACCACCGTCCGGGCCCCGTGCTCCACGGCGGCGGCGACCAGCGCGCCGAGGCCGTACGAGGTGGCGGCCTTCGGGTCCCGCTCGGCGGCGGCCAGCAGGTGCAGCCCGCAGGCCTGGGCGCTCTCCAGGTAGCCGACGCCGTCGGCGGTGAGCAGGATCTCACCGGTGACGGGCCGGCCCAGCGGGTCGAGGGTGGAGACCGGCACCCGCCGCCCGTCGAGAGCGTCGGCGAGCACCGTGATGAAGCCCGGCCCGCCGTCGGCGAGGGGACGGATGAGCAGCTCGCCGACGTCGTCCACCTCGCGCCAGCCGGCGGCGACGGCGGCCGCCACCTCGGGCGCTTCCAGGGTGCCGGCGAACTTGTCGGGACAGAGCAGCACGCGCATGCCCAGAGTGTGGCAGGCCACATCGGCGCGGGGGCAGTGTGGCAGCCCACACCGGCAGCGGTCGTGCGAACGCCCCGTTGTGGGACCATGAGGACGTGACTTCGACCTGGGTGGAACCCTCCAACACGGCGACCGCGCTGCTGCTCCTCGGCCGCGGCAGCGACCCCGCCACCGAGCGTGGCGTGGAGTGTCCGGGAGACCTGCCGGCGCCGAGCGACCCGGACCTGGTGGCCCGGGCGGCGGCGGCGAAGGCCGCGCTGGGCACGAAGGTGTTCGTTCTCGGCCACCACTACCAGCGCGACGAGGTGATCCAGTTCGCCGACGTCACCGGCGACTCGTTCAAGCTGGCCCGGGAGGCGGCGGCCCGCCCCGACGCGGAGTACATCGTCTTCTGCGGCGTGCACTTCATGGCCGAGAGCGCGGACATCCTCACCACCGACGCGCAGCGGGTGATCCTGCCCGACCTGGCGGCCGGTTGCTCGATGGCCGACATGGCGGTGCTGTCGCAGGTCGAGCGGGCCTGGGAGGTGCTGACCGACCTGGGCGTCGCGGCGGACACCGTTCCGGTGACGTACATGAACTCCTCGGCGGACATCAAGGGCTTCGTCGGCCGCAACGGCGGCGTGGTCTGCACCTCGTCGAACGCGAAGCGGGCGCTGGACTGGGCCTACGCGCAGGGTTCGAAGGTGCTGTTCCTGCCCGACCAGCACCTGGGCCGCAACACGGCGGTGCTGGAGATGGGCTACTCGCTGGACGACTGCGTGCTCTACGACCCGCACAAGCCGAACGGTGGGCTCACCGCCGAGGAGCTGCGCGACGCGAAGATGATCCTGTGGCGCGGGCACTGCTCGGTGCACGGCCGGTTCACCCTGGACAGCGTCGAGGACGTCCGGGCCCGGGTGCCCGGGGTCAACGTGCTGGTGCACCCGGAGTGCCGGCACGAGGTGGTCACCGCCGCCGACCAGGTCGGTTCGACGGAGTACATCATCAAGGCGATCGAGGCGGCACCGGCCGGCTCGGCGTGGGCGGTCGGCACCGAGCTGAACCTGGTCCGCCGGCTGGCGCTGGCCCACCCCGACAAGCAGATCATGTTCCTGGACAAGGCGGTCTGCTACTGCTCCACGATGAACCGGATCGACCTGCCGCACCTGGTCTGGGCGTTGGAGGAGCTGGTCGCCGGCCGGGTGGTCAACCAGATCACCGTCGACGCGGACACCGCGCACCACGCCCGGGTGGCGCTGGACCAGATGCTCGCGCTGCCGGGTGCCGACACCCCGCCGCCCGCCGCAACCTGATCACCTACGGTCACCGCCGAGGTACGGGAACGTACCGGATTCACCGGTTCGTTCCGTAACCCGTGCGGTGACCGATTCCTATTTCGTCACGGAGGGCTATGCTGCCGGGGCGACGTACCACGGGGACCGTTTTGAGCCGGCCCCGTCCCGGGTAGCTGGACAGCTCGTATCGGACAGCTGGACAGCATGCCCCATCATCGACTCACACCGCACCACCCGACACGCGCTGGAGGTTTGCGTTGACGGACGACGTCCTGGTCGTACACGGAGGTACCCCGCTCGAAGGGCGGATCCGCGTGCGCGGCGCGAAGAACCTGGTCTCCAAGGCGATGGTCGCGGCCCTGCTGGGCGACTCGCCCAGCCGGCTGTTCGACGTCCCCAAGATCCGTGACGTCGAGGTGGTCCGCGGGCTGCTCGGCCTGCACGGGGTGAAGGTGACCGACGGCACCGAGGACGGCGAGCTGGTCTTCGACCCGTCCAACGTCGAGAGCGCCAGCACCGACCAGATCAACGTGCACGCCGGGTCCAGCCGGATCCCGATCCTGTTCTGCGGCCCGCTGCTGCACCGGCTCGGCCACGCGTTCATCCCCGACCTGGGCGGCTGCCACATCGGCCCCCGCCCGATCGACTTCCACCTCCAGGCGCTGCGCGAGTTCGGCGCGACGGTGGAGAAGACCCCCGAGGGTCTGCACCTGTCCGCACCCAACGGGCTGCACGGCACGAAGTTCGCCCTGCCGTACCCGAGCGTCGGCGCGACCGAGCAGGTGCTACTGACCGCGGTGATGGCCGAGGGCGTCACCGAGCTGCGCAACGCCGCCGTCGAGCCCGAGATCATCGACCTGATCTGCATCCTGCAGAAGATGGGCGCGATCATCAAGGTGCACACCGACCGGGTGATCGAGATCCAGGGCGTCAAGCGGCTGCACGGCTACAGCCACCGGCCGATCCCGGACCGGATCGAGGCGGCGAGCTGGGCGGCGGCGGCGCTGGCCACCCGGGGTCACGTCGAGGTGCTCGGCGCGCAGCAGGCCGACATGATGACCTTCCTCAACATCTTCCGCTCCGTCGGCGGCGAGTACGAGGTCACCGACGCCCGGCCGCCGAAGCTCAGCGACCCGGGCCAGGAGGGCGGCATCCGGTTCTGGCACCCCGGCGGTGAGCTGAACGCGGTGGCGTTGGAGACCGACGTGCACCCCGGCTTCATGACCGACTGGCAGCAGCCCCTCGTCGTGGCGCTGACCCAGGCCCGGGGCCTGTCGATCGTCCACGAGACGGTCTACGAGCAGCGGCTGGGCTACACCGAGGCGCTGAACACGATGGGCGCCAACATCCAGGTCTACCGGGACTGCCTCGGCGGCACCCCGTGCCGGTTCGGCCGGCGCAACTTCAAGCACTCCGCGGTGATCGCCGGCCCGAGCAAGCTGCACGCCGCCGACCTGGTCATCCCGGACCTGCGGGCCGGGTTCAGCCACCTGATCGCGGCACTCGCCGCCGAGGGCACCTCCCGGGTGTACGGCGTCGACCTGATCAACCGGGGCTACGAGGACTTCGAGGCCAAGCTGGCCAGCCTCGGCGCGCACGTAGAACGGCCGTAACCGACCGTCCCCCCGGCGGCCCCGACCGCCACCCGACGGCCCCCGTGGGCCCGTTCGACCCGCTCCACCGAGCGCCCGGTGCACCCGTGATGTGCACCGGGCGCCGTCGGGTGGCTACCCTTCACCTCGTGCCGTCGCTGTTTCGCCGCAAGTCCGCCGACTCCGACTCCTCCGCCACCGCCACGGTGGTGACCGAGGAGCCATCCGCCGCGCGCCCCCGGGGCTACACCCCGAGCAAGAAGGAACTGGGCGTCGAGACCCCGAAACGGCCGGTCGCCGGCCGCCGGCCGGCCGGTCCGACCCGGCCGCTGACCAAGGAGGAAGCCCGGGAGCAGCGCCGCAAGGCGCGCACCGAGGCCGCCGCCGAGTTCCGCCGCGAGGGCGGCCCCCGGGACCGGGGGCCGGAGCGGCTGCTGGCCCGCAACGTCGTCGACTCGCGGCGGACGATCGGCACCTGGTTCTTCGGTGGCGCGTTGATCGTGCTGATCGGGTCGAACGCCGCGATGCCGCAGGCGATCCGGCTCGCCTCCAACGTCGTGTGGGGGGCGCTCGCGCTCGGCGTGGTGATCGACTCGGTGCTGATCTCCCGCCGGATCAAGAAGCTGGTGCGGGAGCGCCACCCCAACAGCGGCGAGCGGATGGGTTCGCTCTACCTCTACGCGATCATGCGGTCGATCACCTTCCGCCGGATGCGCGCCCCGGCACCCCGGGTGAACATCGGCGACCCGATCTGACCGACGTCTCCCGACGGCCCCGCCCCGGTGGCGGGGCCGTCGTCGTGTCCGGAAGCCGTCGTCGCGTCCGGAAGCCGTCGTCGCGTCCGGCGGCTCGGAACGGCGGGCGGGACCGGTCCGGGACCGGTCAGGACGGGCGGCGCGGGTCGGGGGCCGGGCTGCGGTAGAGCCGGGCCACCACGTCCTCGATGTCCGGTTCGACGATCGAGACGTCACGCAGCGCGGCCAGCCCGGCCAGCGCGGAGACCACCTCCGCCACCCCCGCCGACTCCAGCGCGTAGACCAACCGGCGGCCGTCGGCCTCGACCCGGTGCAGCGGCGCCCCCACCGGCTGCGGCGGCGTCGACAACGGGGCGTCCAACTCGGCGACGACCAGCCGGCGGGAACCGTAGCGGGCGTGCAGGGCGGCGATCGAACCGTCGTGCACCACCCGGCCGTGGTCGACCACCACCAGCCGGGCGCAGAGCCGCTCGATGTCGGCCAGGTCGTGGGTGGTCAGCACCAGCGTGGTGTCACCGGCCCGACCCAACTCGGCGAGGAACCCCCGGACCGCCTGCTTGCTCACCACGTCCAGCCCGATGGTCGGCTCGTCGAGGAAGAGCACCTGCGGGCCGTGCAGCAGCGCCGCGGTCAACTCGCCGCGCATCCGCTGCCCCAGCGACAACTGCCGCACCGGGGTGTCCAGGAAGGCGTCCAGGTCGAGCAGGTCACGACAGCGGCGCAGCCGGGCGGCGTGGTCGGCGGTAGGCACCCGGTAGAGGTGGCGCAGCAGGTCGAACGAGTCGCCCAGCGGCAGGTCCCACCACAACTGGGACCGCTGGCCGAAGACCACCCCGATGCGCAGCGCCAGCCGGGTGCGGTCGGCGACCGGGCGCAGGCCGCAGACCCGGGCCTGACCCGCCGACGGGCTCAGCACCCCGGTGAGCATCTTCAGGGTGGTCGACTTGCCCGCCCCGTTCGGGCCGATGTAGCCGAGCATCTCGCCCTGCTCCACCCGCAGGTCGATGCCGTCCACGGCGGTGACCGTCCGCTTCTCCCGGCGTAGCCGGCCCGCCTTCACCCGTACCGTGAACTCCTTGCGTAGCCCGTCCAGTTCGATGACGCTCATGACCCCGTACTCCGGTAGTGGCGGATGCCGGTGCGCCAGGCCGTCGCCGCGAGCGCGGCGGCGACCAGGGCCACCGCCGGCGCCGCCCAGCCGGCCCACGACGGCAGGCCGAGCGGGTCGGCGCGGCCCAGCAGCGCCAGCGCCGGCTGGTAACTGACGAAGGCGAACCCCAGGCCGTACGCGAAGGCGGCCCGGAACCACCCGTCGAAGATGGTCACCGGGTACGTGGTGAAGTCCCGCCCGCCGTAGGTGACCGAGTTGGCCAGCTCACCGGAGTCCACCCACCAGAACGACACGGTGGCGGTCGCCACGAAGAGCGACCCGAAGAACACCACCCCGGCCAGCGGGGCGACCACCGCCAACGCCACCCGGGCCGGCGTCCAGTCGATCCCGGCCGAGGTCAGCGCCACCACCAGCACGCCCACCCCGAACACGCCCCGGGACACCTTGCGCAGCGGCAGGTTCATCAGCAGCAGTTGGGGCAGCGCGCCGAGCGGGCGCAGCAGCACCGCGTCGAACAGGCCGGTCCGCACGTGGGTGGGCAGCCGCTCGATGTTGCCGACCAGCAGGTCCGCCACCGCGAAGGCGCTGGCCGACAGCCCCACCATCACCAGCGTCTCGCGCAGCGTGAACCCGCCCAGCTCCCGGGTCACCCCGTAGATCACCAGGACGGTGACCACGTCGAACACGGTGGCCCCCACGTTGCCCAGCAGGTCCAGCAGGAACGATGCCCGGTACGCCGTCTGCGACCGGGCCTGCGCCCCGAGCAGCGCCCGGTACGCCCGCAACGTCCCACCCGGCCGGACCGCCTCGCCGGTGCACACCCCCTGCTCAACCACCCTGCACCACCAGCCGACGTTCGGCCCGCCGCTGCACCAGCCGGCAGGCGGCCAGCACCAGCACCGCCCAGCCGAGCTGGAGCGCGACCAGGCCGACCTGGACGGCCGGCGGATCCCGCTCCACCAGCACGTCCAGCGGGGTCTGCAGCAGGCTCGGGAACGGGGTGCCACACCACAGCACCAGTTGCAGCCACTCCGGCAGAAACCGCAACGGGAAGTAGAGCCCAGCCAGCACCCCCGACCCGAGGGTCCACAGCAGCAACGGACCCCGCGCGTCCTGCCACCAGTACGCGGTGGCGTTGACCAGGAAGCGGCAACCGAAGCAGAGCACCACGGCGGTCACCACGGAGACCACGAAGAGCCCGACGGTGGGCCACCGCGACGGCAGGTAGACGTCGAAGAACAACGGCCCCACCAGGACCGGCGGCAGCAGCCGGGCCAGCGCCGCGTAGCCTGCCCGACCCAGGTCGGTGGCGAGGTAGCTGGTCACCGGGTGCACCGGGCGGAGCAGGTCGGCGGCCACGTCACCGGTGCGGATCCGGTCGGCCAGGTCGCTCCAGCCCCAGAGCAGCACCACGGCGAGCAGCCCCTGGCCCGCCCAGACGAAGGTCGCGAGCTGTGGCCGGTCGTACCCACCGACGGTCCCGGAACCGGCCGCGGCCAGCAGCACCGCGCAGCGCAGGAAGCCGAACACGGTGTTGGTCACGGCACCGGCCACGGCCGCCTGCCGGTAGGTGGAGTAACGACGGAAGCCGGCCCGGGATAAAGCCCCGAATGTCCGGAACCATCGGGTAACGTTTGCGCTCGTGGCCGGTGCCACAGTGGCGGTGACCGAGCCCACGCCGTTACCCTCCTTCCGCAGCCCCGCCGTGCCGGACGGGGGACTCTACCGGCATCCCGGAGCGCCCCGCACGACAATTTGCAACGAGGTGACACCGCCGTGAGCGAGCGACGCGAGCCGGGCATCGGACCGCGCCGCACGCGTGGCCACGGAGCCCCCCGATGACGGGCGGTTGGCCCGACCGTTGGGACGCCCCGCCGGAACCCGCCTGGATGATCGAGCCGACCGGCGAATGGCATCCCCAGTTCCCCGGCCAGCGCTACCCCGGCGACATCGGCAGCCAGTACGCCGACCCCCGGGGGCGGGTCGCCGCCTCCGGTCGTGCCGAGGTGCCCCCACTCGCCCCGACCCGCCCCGACGGCACCTACCTCGGCCGGTCCTGGGCCGACCAGCAGGACGACCAGACGAACCTCAGGGGCGAACCGCACACCGACCACGACGCGTACCGGCGACCGACCGACGACGCGTACCGGCGGCTCCCGGACGAGCCGATCTGGCAGCGGGAACGCCGTCAGCCCGCAGCGGACCGGCACGTACCCGACCGGTACGACGCACTGTCGGCCCTGGACCGGCAGACCGGCCGGACCAACTGGTCCGACCGGCGGCGCGGCACCGCCGAGCCGGCCCCGACCGGGTGGCACCGCGACCAGGCCGGCGGCGACCGGCACGACGCTGGCCGGCACGACGACACCGGGCGGCACGACGACACCGGCCGGCACGACGCCCCGCCCCGCCAGGACCGCACCGCCCCCGGTGTCACGCCGGTCTCCCCCGGCCGCCCTCCGGTATCCCCCGCCCCCCGCCACGAGCCGCCCCACGGTGCCCGGCCCGACCGGTCCACCGAACCGGGCTGGGGGGCCGCCCCGACGCAGAACCCACCCCGCCGCCGGGTCACCGGGGAACGCCCCAGCGCCGACCGTCGCACCACCGACGACACACACGACTACGACCGGCTGACCGCCGAGGACTTCGCCGAGCCCGACCAGCGGGCCGGCAACGGCGCGCAGCACCGCACCACCGGTGGGTACGAACCTCACCCGGCCCGGCCGGCACCGACCGGACGGGACCTGCCACCCCGGTTCCGCGACGACGACCCGCAGCGGTCCCCCCGCCGGGACGACGACGGACGACCCGCCGCGCACAGCCACGACGACCAGCGGTACCGCCTGCCCGGGGACGCCCCACGGCACCGCCCGCCCGACGGCGGCCGAGGGGCGATGGCCGCCATTCCCGAGGAGCGTTGGCAGCACCCGCGCGGGCCCGACGAGCGCCGGTCGCCGGACCCACGCGAGGCGGCCGTGCGCAGCGAGTCGTACCCCGACCTACGCTCCCGCGAGGTGGTCACACCACCCCGCGAGCCGTGGAACACCTCCGGCACCGACCGGGCGGAGCCGCTGCGCCCCGCCCGGGAAGCGGAGCACGGTCGCGACGTCCGGCAGCCGTACTCCCGGCCGGAACGCCACCCGGCGGAGCCGACCCGGCCCCCCGCCCCGCCTGCCCCGTCCGGCCCGTGGGGTCCCCGTCCCGGCCCGCCCCCGGCGCAGCCCGGCGAGCACCCCGCCACTGCCCGCCCGGGCGACGCCGACGCCACCAACCCGGGCGTCGGGCGGCCCGACCCGGTGCCGCCGGGCACGCCCGTACCGCCGGCCGACCTGCCGACCCGGCAGCGCCGCACCGACCGGTGGTCGCCCGCGCCCGACCCGGACGAGACCGCCCCGGTCTCGGCGCCGCCGGCCGCCCGGTTGCACCTCGAGTTCCGCCAGCCCACGCCGGCCACCCCGCCGGCCGACCGGCCCACCACGGGGTCCGGCACCGGCCGGGCCGTTCCCGGGCGGACCCCGGCGGCGGCCACGGCTGGCTCCGCAACCGACCGGACCGCTCTGGAGATCACCCCGGACCGACCACGCCGGTACGTCCCACCGACGCCGGAACCCGACCCGACCGACCACCGGGACACCGCTGCCGGTACCACGTCCGGGGGTCCCGCAGCCTGGTTCCAACCCGGCCGCTCGACCTCCGCACCAACCACGCCCGCCGCACCGTCCAGCCCGCCCACGCCATCCGGCCCGACGCCCACGCCATCCGGCCCGACCGTGTCGCACAGGCCGACCGCGTCGGCCGGCGCTGCGCCCGCCACGGTCGAGCCGCCGGCACCGCGCACCGGTCGACCGGCCTCCACCCCACCCCCCTCGGACGTGTCACGGGCGGAGGGCACGGAGGTCCGGGCCCCCCGGTCGCCGGCCCCCGACGCCGCTCCCCGGCCGACCCCGCCCATCGCTCCCCCTCCCGCCGAGGACCGGCCGGAGACCCCGGTAGCCGACGCCGCCGACACCCGTGGGCGGCCGACCGTCGTCGACCGAGAAACGGGGTCGGCCGCCCACGGGCTCGCCGAGCGCGAAACGGGGTCGGTGGACCTGGCGCCCAGTTCCGGCGCCTCCGGCACCCGACCCGGTCCCGACCGTGGTCCCCTGCCGACCGCCGGTCGGGACGCCCCGTCCCCCGTCGCCGGCCCCCCGGGTGGGACCGGGCTGCCTCCGTCAACTGACCCCGGCACGGCCGGCCCCGGCACGGTTGCCGGCTCCCGCCCGACCGCCCCTGTCACGGACGGCACCGGCACGGACGAAACCGGACCCGCCGACGACGATCCGGCCACCGGTACCGCCACGGGCGTGAGTGCCGCGGCGGCGGCGACCGCCGCTCCCACGCCGCCCGACACCGCAACGGTGCCCGACACCGCAACGCCGCCGGGCACCACGCCACCGCCGGGCACCGCAACACCGCCCCGCCCGACAGCGCCGACCGATACCCCGCCATCGCGCGACACCACAGCACCGCCGGGCACCACGCCACCGCCCGGTACCCCGGCACGGACCGGCACCACGCCACGCGCCGGCACCACAGCACCGGTCGACACCCCGGCACTGACCAGCGCGGGGGTGTCGAACGCCACGGCAGCGCCGACCGCCGCCGGAGTTCCGCCGGGCGACCTCGCACGGGCAACCGCCGCGCCCGCCACCGACGCAGTGGCCGACGCCGTCGGGCCGGCCGGTGGCACACCGGAGCCGGCCACCACCGGGACCCGACCGGACACCACCGGGGTCCAGCAGGACACCACCGGGGTCCAGCAGACCGCTACCGGGGTCCAGCCGGAGACCACCAGCCTGGCGGCGACGGTGGTCGGCGGCCTGGACCGGACGTCATCTCCGGACCGGCCCCCGGCTCCGGGGCGAGCCACGACCACGGACCCGACCACCAGCACGGAACGGAACACGGCTCCCGAAGGGGCCACGACCACCGGGCAGACCTCGACCACCGGGCAGACCTCGACCACGGACCGGTCCGGCACTGCCGAACAGGCTGCGACACCCGAGCTGGTCCCGGCCACGGGCGGTGCCGCTGCTGCCCGGCAGGCCGCGTCGACGCACCTGCCCCAGGGCGATCCGGAGCAGGCGCTGGCCGGCTACCGGTGGCAGCTGGACCCGCAGACCCTGCGCGAGGTGGTCGACGACCCGACCGAACTACGACTCATCCGCCGCCGGTTGACCGAGAAGCTCGCCTCGGCCCTGGACAACCGGGCCCGGGCCCGGCTGCTCAGTCTCCGGGCGGTGCTCTCCCGGCTGGTCGGCGACCTCGCCGACGCGGTGGCCGACGGCCGGCTCGCGCTGACCTACGCCGAGGCGACCGGTGAACTGCGGCGTACCGCGCTGGCCCGGGCGCGGCTGGCCGAGGCGCTGCGCTGGAAGGGTGAGTTCGCCGAGGCCGACCGGCTCTTCGCCGAGGCCAACTCGACGGAGCTGCCGGACCGGCTGCGGTCGGCCCTGCACGAGCACGCCGGCCGGTGCTGCTATGACCAGGGCCGGTTGATCGAGGCGTGCGGGCACTTCGAGCGGGCCCTCGACCTGCACCGGGCCGACGATCCGGAGCTGACCGAGCGGATCGGGGTGGCGCTGGACGCGGTGTACGCGCGGGCGGTGGCCCGGGAGGGGTTCGGGCCGTACCCACGCAGCCGTGACGAGGTGCGGCACGGCCGCCGGTCCCCGCGGCCCACCCAGGACGGCCGGGGCCGCTGGGGGTACGCGGACACCGACGGTGACCTCGTCGTCGACTACCGCTACGCCGAGGCGCAGCCGTTCCACGAGCGGCTGGCCTGGGTACGCCGCCCCGACCAGGCCGGCTGGGAGCTGATCGACGAGTCGGGCGTCACCCGGCTCGACACCGCGTACGCCCGGGTGCTGGCCTTCTCCGACGGCCTGGCCTGGGTGTCGCAGGGCGGCGACGCGGACTGGTCGGCGATCGAGCCCGACGGCACGGTGGTGGTGCCGGCGGGTTTCGAGGAGGTACGACCGTTCCGGGCCGGGGTGGCGGCCGTACGGCGGGGCGGCTGGGGGGCGGTGGACCGGCACGGTCGACTGGTCGTCCCCCCGCGCTACCACGGGCTCGACACGATGCTGTCCGACGGTCGCCGGCTCGACGGCTTCACCGACGAGGGGCTGGTCGTGGTGGAGCTGGCCGGCCGCCGGGGCGTGCTCGACCGCACCGGCGCGGTGCTGGTCCGGCCGGTGCACCCGGCGTTGGTGATCCATCCGGTGGCGTTCCTGGTCGGCGACGGGATGAGCCACTGGGGGGCGTTGGACCGGCGGGGCGAACCGCTGATCCCCCCGGTGCACCCCGACTGGGACACGGTGGTGGCGGAGATCGACAGGCTGCTCGCCGACACCCACCCGGTGCTCTGACACCCATCCGGTGCACCGACGCCCACCGGGTGCTCTGATGCCCGACCGCGTCGGCGGGTGCCCGGGGCCGGTCGGGGCTAGGGTCGCAGGATGGAATTCCGACACCTTGGCCGTTCGGGCCTCATGGTCAGTGAGATCTCGTACGGCAACTGGATCACCCACGGTTCCCAGGTCGAGGAGGAGGCGGCGCTGGCGTGTGTCCGGGCCGCCCTGGACAACGGCATCACCACCTTCGACACCGCCGACGTCTACGCCGGCACGCGCGCCGAGACGGTGCTCGGCAAGGCCCTCGCCGGGGAGCGCCGGGAGGGGTTGGAGATCTTCACCAAGGTCTACTGGCCGACCGGCCCCGGCCGCAACGACCGTGGCCTGTCCCGCAAGCACATCATGGAGTCGATCAACGGTTCGCTACGCCGCCTCCAGACCGACCACGTGGACCTCTACCAGGCCCACCGGTACGACTACAGCACGCCGCTGGAGGAGACGATGGAGGCGTTCGCCGACGTCGTACGTGCCGGCAAGGCGCACTACATCGGTGTGTCGGAGTGGAAGGCGTCACAGCTGCGCGAGGCGCACGCCCTCGCCCGGGAACTGCGCATCCCGCTGGTGTCCAACCAGCCGCAGTACTCGATGCTGTGGCGGGTCATCGAGGCCGAGGTGGTGCCCGCCAGCGAGGAGCTGGGCATCTCCCAGATCGTCTGGTCGCCGATGGCCCAGGGGGTGCTGTCCGGCAAGTACCTGCCGGGCCAGCCGCCGCCGGCCGGTTCCCGGGCCACCGACGAGAAGTCCGGTGCCAACTTCATCGCGCAGTGGCTGGGCGACGAGGTGCTGACCCGGGTGCAGCAGCTCAAGCCGCTCGCCGAGCAGGCCGGGCTGACCATGCCGCAGCTCGCCGTCGCCTGGGTGCTCCAGAACCGCAACGTCGCCTCGGCGATCATCGGCGCGTCCCGCCCCGACCAGGTGCACGACAACGTCAAGGCGGCCGGGGTGACCCTGGAGGCCGACCTGCTCAAGGCCATCGACGAGATCGTCGCCCCGGTCACCGAGCGGGACCCGGCCAAAACCGAGAGCCCGGCCCAGCGCCCCTGACCGGCGCCGGTCCCATCCCACCCCGTCCGGGGTGGGATGGGATCAGGTCTGCCAGAAGCGGATCAGGGACAGCGCGGTGCTGTAGAGCCACGGCGGCAGGCCCAGCAGGTCGCTCAGCCAGAAGACGGCGGTGAAGAACCAGTTGCCGATGCGCGGGTTCCAGAGCAGGGCGAAGAGCAGGATGAAGCCGAACGGCGCGAACATGTCGTACATCCGGCGCCACTGCGGGTTGAGCCACGGCTGGATCATGTTGCCGCCGTCCAGGCCGGGCACCGGGAGCAGGTTCAGCACGCTCGCGGTGAGCTGGAGGAACGCCAGCAGCGCCACCCCGGCCCAGAACTCGATCGGGCCGCCCGCGTCGATGCCCACCCGCAGCACCACCACCAGCAGCAGGGTGAACAGCACGTTGGTGGCCGGGCCGGCGAGGCTGACCAGGGTGTGCCGCAGCCGACCCGGGATGGCGTGCCGGTCGACCCACACCGCCCCACCGGGCAGGCCGATGCCGCCGAGCAGCACCACCACCACCGGCAGCACGATCGACAGCAGCGGGTGGGTGTACTTGAGCGGGTTCAACGTCAGGTAGCCCCGGTGGGCGATGTCCCGGTCACCGGCCCGGTAGGCGACCACCGCGTGCGCGTACTCGTGCAGGCACAGCGAGACCAGCCAGCCGGAGACGACGAAGAGGAACACGTCGAACCGGACGTTGCCCACCCCGTTCCAGACCAGCACGCCACTGGTGACGAAGAGCGCCACCAGGGCCAGGAAGATCGGGCTGGGCCGGAACGCCGCCCGGGGCACACCGAGCACCAGCGGCTCGCCCCCCGGGCGGTCGTACCCCATCACTCCGCCGTCGGCAGCAGGCTCATCCGGTAGTCCACCCGATCGTCCTCGACGAGCGTGACCGAGGTGACGCCGGACGTCGCGAGCTCCCGCCAGGTCTGACCGATCCAGGACTCGGCGTCCGCCTGGCTGCTGAACGTCTCCGCCGGCCCGTCGACCGGTGCGCCGTCCGTGCCCTCGTACCGCCAGCTCCACGCCATGCCGCGTCTCCCCTCGCCGCTCAACCGTCCCCGGGGGACGGACCCCCGCAAGCGTAGTCGGCCGGTGCGGAGCGCACCGGACGCACGCCCCCTGGCTGCCGGGTTCCGCGCAGCGTGACGGGCCCGGGCCGGCGGGCGGGGCCGGGTCGGGCGGCCTTAAGGTACGGGCATGTCCGTTGACGGGTGGAACACGGTCCTGGTGCTCGGCGGTACGCGTTCGGGCAAGTCGGAGTTCGCCGAGTCCCTGGTGGCCGAAGCCCCCACGGTGCGGTATGTGGCGACGTCGGCCGCCGCCGACCCGGACGACACCGAGTGGGCCACCCGACTGGCCGCCCACCGGGCCCGCCGGCCGGGCAGCTGGACCACCGAGGAGACCGCCGAGGACCCGCGCCGGCTCGCCGACGTGCTCGCCTCGGCCGGGCCGAACGAGACGCTGCTCGTCGACGACCTGGGCGGCTGGGTGACCGTGCTGCTCGACCCGACCCACCAGCCGGCCGACGACGTCGCCACGATCACCGAGCTGGCCGACGCGGTACGCGCCAGCGAGGCGCGGATCGTGCTGGTCAGCCCGGAGGTGGGGCTGTCGCTGGTGCCGACCACCCCGTTGGGGCGGGCGTTCACCGATGCGCTGGGCGCCGCCAACCGGGCCGTCGCGGACGCCTGCGACGCCGTCGCGCTGGTGGTCGCCGGCCAGCCGGTCTGGCTCAAGCCGGCCACCCCGGCCCGACCGGTCGACGTACCCACCCAGGCCACCCCGACCACCGGTGCGGCCGCGCCGACCGGCGGTGTGGCGGACCCGACCGGCGGCGCGCAGCCGCCGCTGCCGGACGTGCTGACCCCCACCGTGCCGGCGGCCCCGGCCGCACCGACCGCCGACGGCACCGGCTGGGCGGCACCGACCATGGCGCTGCCGGTGGTCGCCACCGGGCTCGTCATCCAGCCCGGCATGGAACTGCCGATGCCCGACGAGTACTCCGGACCGCAGGCGGTGCAGCGGCTCGGCACCCTGGACCTGCCGGGGGCAGGGCTGGGCGTGCTGGAGCGGGTGGTCGAGTTCGCCGCCGCCACCCAGGGCACGCCGACGCCTACGCCGTGGACCGGTGTCCGGGTGCTGCTACTGCACGGCGACCACGCCGGTGGCGCGGCGGCCGGGGCACCGGTCGGGGAGTCGGCCCGACTGGCCCGGCAGGCCCGCGCCGGCCGGGGTGCGTTGGCCCGGCTGGCCGCCGAGAGCGGTGCCAGCCTCCAGGTGGTGGACGCCCCGCCGTCCGCGCCGATCGAACACGGGCCGGCGCTGGACGCCGACGCCGTCGAGGCGGCGCTGCGCTACGGCTGGCGGTTGGCCGAGGAGGCCGCCGAGGCGGGCGTACGACTGCTGGTGCTGGGGGCCTGCGGCGCGGGCGCGGAGGCCGCTGCGGCGGCGGTGCTCGTCGCGACGGCCGGCGCGGAGGCCCCGACCGTGCTGGGCCGGGTGCACACCGCCGACGGCGAGATCGACGACGCCGCCTGGATGGTGCGGTGCGCGACCGTACGGGACGCCCTGCACCGCACCCGTCGCTCCCCCCGCGACGCCAAGGACATCCTGGCCGAGCTGGGCGGCGGCGACGTGGCGGTGGCGGCCGGTGTGCTGCTCGGTGCGACCGCCCGCCGGGTGCCGGTGCTGCTGGACGGGCCGGTCGGGCTGGCCGCCGGCATGGTCGCCCGGGACCTGGCCGGCCAGGCCCGGCACTGGTGCCTGCTGGTCGACCACGGCGGCCACCCGGCGGTCCGGCTCGCCGCCGACGTGCTCGGCCTGACCCCGCTGCTGGACCTGCGGCTCGACCTGGGCGAGGGGGCCAACGCGCTGGCCGCCCTGCCGCTGCTGCGTTCGGTGCTGGCGCTGGCCGGGTCGCTGCCCGCGCACCCGCACCACGGTGGCCCCGACGACGAGCCCACCGGCACCACGCCGACCGGCGACGCCGCCACGACCACGCCGACCGCCGCCACGACCACGCCGACCGGTGAGGTCGGGGCCACGCCGACCGGTGAGGTCGGGGCCACCACCGCTCCGGCCACCACCGACCGGGCCACCGGCCTCCCGGCCGGCGACGCCGCGACCGGGGCGGCGGACCCCGACGCCGGGCCGGCCGGGGCCGAGGTGGCCGATCCCGATGCCGGGCCCGCCGGGCCGGACGCCACCCCGGAGTTCGCGGAGCCGGTGCCGGCCGGCCCGGGCCCGACCACCACCGCCACCGACGCCGGGCCGGAACGCGACCCGTCCGGCCGGCGTGCCGGCTGAGTCGGGGCGCGGCGACGGGTTCCGACTGGCGCTGACCACCCTCACCACCGTGCCGGTCCGCGCCGGCCGGATCGACCGGGCCACGGCGGGCACCGCGATGGCGCTCGCCCCACTGGTCGGGGTGCTGCTCGGCGTGCTGCTCGGGGCGGTGCTGCTGGTCCTGGCCGCGCTCGCCCCGCCCCTGGTCGCCGCCGGGCTGACCGTCGGAGTGGCGGCCCTGCTGACCCGGGGGCTGCACCTGGACGGGTTGGCCGACACCGTGGACGCGCTGGGGTCGTACCGGCGCGGGGCGGCGGCGCTGGAGATCATGAAAAAGCCGGACGTGGGCCCGTTCGGCGTGGTCGCGCTGGTGGTCGTCCTGCTGCTCCAGACGGCGACCCTCGCCGAGCTGGCCGGACGCTCCTGGCCGACGGCGCTCGCCGCGGTGGTCGCCGGCACCGCCGCCGGTCGGCTCGGGATCACCCTGGCCTGCTGCCGGGGCGTGCCGGCGGCCCGCCCCGACGGGATGGGCGCGCTGGTCGCCGGGACGGTCGGGCCGGTCGCACCGGTCGTCGGCACCCTCGTCGTCGCGCTGGCGGCGGTGCCGGCCGTGCCGGGCCGCCCGTGGCAGGGGCCGCTGGCCGTGCTGGCCGCCCTCGCCGTCGCCACCGGCCTGCTCCGCCATCTGGTACGCCGCCTCGGCGGGATCACCGGCGACGTGCTCGGGGCCCTCGTGGAGGTGGTGACCACGCTGGTCTACCTGGGCTTGGTGCTGTCCGGCTGAGGACGACGCGGCGCGCCGGGTAGCGTTTGCCCCGACAGCACCGGCACGGCCTTCCGGGGGACGACTTGCTCATCACGGACGACTTCCTGCCCGTACCGGTCCCGGAGTCGCTCAGCGCGACCTACCTGGTACCGATGGCGGGGTTGCCACCGGTGAGCCCGAAGACCGCGGTACGGGCGTTGGCGGGCCGGCTCGCCGACCCGGTCTACGGACTGGCCACGCAGATGCTGGACAGCCCGCTGATGTCGGTGGACACCCGCTCGATCGACGAGTTCCCGCAGCTGCCGCCGGACCTGCTCACCGCCTTCGGCGCGACCGAGGCCCAGTTGGGCCGGCTCGCCGCCGCCAGCCACCTGGTGGTGGTGCAGGCCGAGTACCGGCCGGGTTGGCCACCGGCGCACGAGTGGGCGGCCCGCGCGGTGGCCGCCGCCGTCGCCGAATCCGTCGACGGTGACGTGGTGGACGTGTTCGGGTTGCAGTTCCTCGACCCGGCGACGGCGCTGAAGTCGCTGCCGGACGCACAGGGCCGCATCCGGCTGGTCGACTGGGTGCTGGTCCCGTACTCCTCGGACACCGAGGGGCTGTGGTTCACCACCAAGGGGTTGCGCCGCTTCGGGCTGCTGGAGTTGCAGACCCAGGGGGTGCCCGACCACCTCACCCGGGCCTGGGGCGCGGTGCTGACCGGTGCCGCCCGCCGGCTGCTGCGGGACTGGACCGACGGGCTCGCCGGCGAGGAGGTGCCGGCGTTCGTGCAGCTGCCGGTGCTGGCCACGGTGACCGGCCACGACATCGCGGTGGCGTACGGCAACCCGGAGCAGCACGGCGCGACGGCCCCGGTGCTGCTGCGCTTGGAGCTGGACCCGGCGACCGACCCGGAGGCCGACTCGTTCCTCAGCCTGCGCCCGCCGCCCGGCCACCCCGGGCCGGACGGTCGCTACTTCGCGGCGGCCTGCGCGACCCTCTTCTCCGGCATCGAGCCGGACGTCCGGTACGCCCGCTCGGGCGACGCGATGAGCCGGGCCGTCGCCACCGCCCGCGCCGGGTTGGACGACATCCGGGCCCGGTTCCTCGCCGACGGGCTGCCACCGGAGGCCCAACTGGTGATCAAGTACGGCCTACCCGGCGACGACGGCCCCGAGTACGTCTGGGCCGGGGTCAACTCGTGGGACGCCCCGGAGCGGATCGTCGGCGCGAGCGCCAGCGACGCCAACACCGACCCCACCGTCCGGATCGGCTCCCCGGTCGAGGTGGCCGTCACCGAGGTCGTCGACTGGGCGGTCCTCGACGGCACCGGGGTCATCGAGGGCGGCTGGACCCAGGCCGTCCTCGACGCCGGCGAACGCCCCCACCCCACCCACTGACCCCACCCGGCCCACCCCGGCCCGGCCCGCCCCGGCTCGGCCCGCCCCGGCCCGGCTCGGCCCGCCCCGGCTCGGCCCGGTGATCAAGAGGTTTAGGTCAAAATCTCGGCCTGACATGACGTAAACCTCTTGATCACCGAGGCCGGTCGGAGGCGCGGAGGCCAGCCTCGGGTGATCAAGAGGTTTAGGTCAGGATTTCGGCCCGACGTGACGTAAACCTCTTGATCACCGAGGCCAGCCCCCCGGGGGCGGAGGCCAACCCGGGGGCGGAGGCCAACCCGGGGGCGGAGGCCAACCCGGGGGCGGAGGCCAACCCGGGGGCGGAGGCCAACCGGGGGGCGACGCCAGGACCGGTGGGGTGGGGTCAGCGGACGGAGGGGGTGACGAAGGGGGGGCGGGTGATGCGCATCTGGGCGCGGCGGCCCCGGATGTCGACCTCGACGAGGTCGCCGTCGGCGAGTTTCGGGGCGGTGTCCAGCAGGGCGAGGGCGATGCCCTGCTTGCGGGTGGGGCTGAAGGTGCCGCTGGTGACCGTGCCGACCGGGGCGTCACCGGCGTAGACGGTCATCCCGGCGCGGGGGATGGCCCGGTCGACGGCCTCCAGGCCGCGCAGCGTACGGCGGGGGCCGGCGGTCTTCTCGGCGCGCAGCGCGTCGCGGCCCCAGAAGGCCGGCTTGTCCCAGCCGACGGCCCAGCCGGAGCGCCCCTGCACGGGGGTGACGTCCAGGGAGAGGTCCTGCCCGTGCAGCGGGTAGCCCATCTCGGTACGCAGGGTGTCCCGGGCGCCCAGCCCGCAGGCGCGCAGCTCGACCTGCTCCCCGGCGGCGAAGAGCGCGTCCCAGACGGCGACGGCGTGTTCGGCCGGCACCACCAGCTCGTAGCCCAGCTCACCGGTGTAGCCGGTACGGCAGACGGTCAGTTCGGCACCGGCCAGTGCCGCCGGGGAGAAGCTCATGTAGTCGTGCCCGGTGGGCAGGCCCAGCGCGTCGAGCAGCTCGGCCGAGCGGGGGCCCTGCACGGCCAGCACGGCGTACCGGTCGTGTTCGTCGGTGACCTCGACGTCGGCCGGGGCGGCGGCGCGCAGCCGGCGTACCACCTCGGCGGTGTTCGCCGCGTTGGGGATGAGGAAGACGTGGTCGTCGGCGTACCGGTAGGCGATGATGTCGTCGACCACCCCGCCGGTGGCGTCGTCGCAGCAGAGCGTGTACTGCGCCTTGCCCGCCCCGATCCGGTCCAGGTCGTTGGTCAGGCAGGAGTTGACGAACCGCGTCGCGCCGGGGCCGGTGACCCGCGCCTTGCCCAGGTGCGAGACGTCGAAGACGCCGACCGCCGTCCGGACCGCCGCGTGTTCCCTGAGTACGCCGCCGCCGGCGTACTCCAGGGGCATCTCCCAACCCCCGAAGGGGGCGAACTTGACACCGAGCGCGGTGTGCCGCGCGTGCAGCGGGGAACGGCGCAGCCGGGTCGCGGCGGCGTCGGAGGTCACGTCCGTCATGGGTGGCAACTTACCGGTGGGTGCGCCGCTGGTTAGCATCGGCGGGACCCGTCGGCAGTTCGGCGGGACGCACCCGCGCTCCGGCGGATAGGTTGCCGCCGGAGACCATCACCGCCGGTACGCGACGACGCGGCCGGCCCGGCCCGCCCGGAGTAGCTCAGTGACATCGTCCAGCACCACCCTCAGCCTGGTCGACACCGACCCCGCCGAGCTCACGGTCGACGCGATCGTGATCGGCGTACACAGTCAGACCACCGGCCCGGACGCCACGAGCGGTCCCGCCGGCACCCTGCTGCTGGCCGACGGCGCGGAGAGTATCGCCGCCGCCTTCGACGGCAAGCTGACCGCGACGCTGGCCCTGCTCGGCGCGACCGGCGGCCCCGGCGAGGTGATCAAGCTGGCCACGCTGGGCACCGTCACCGCACCGCTGGTCGTGGCGGTCGGGCTGGGTCCGGAGCCGACCGGTGCCGCCCCCGCCCCGGAGACCCTGCGCCGGGCCGCCGGCGCGGCGGTCCGGGCGCTGGCCGGGGCACCCCGGGTGGCGCTGAGCCTGCCGCTGCCCGACAACGCCGACGCCCCGGCCGTGCTGCGCGCGGTCGCCGAGGGCGCGCTGCTCGGCGGCTACCGGTTCGCCGGTTACAAGACCAAGCCGCAGCCGTCCCGGCGGGAGCCGGTGGCCGAGGTGCTGATCGCCGTGCCGGACGCCGCCGACGCGACCGCCAAGGCCGAGATCGACCGGGCCACCGCGGTGGCCGGTGCGGTGCGCACCAGCCGGGACTGGGTCAACACCGCGCCGAACGAGCTGCGTCCGCCGGCCTTCGCCGACGCCGTCGCCACCGCCGCCCGCGCTGCCGGCCTCGACGTCGAAGTGCTCGACGAGCAGGAGCTGAGGGCCGGCGGGTACGGTGGCATCACCGCCGTCGGGCAGGGCTCCGAGGCCCCGCCGCGCCTGGTCAAGCTCACCTGGACCCCGCAGGGTGAGACGAACGGCAAGCGGGTCGCGCTGGTCGGCAAGGGCATCACCTTCGACACCGGCGGTATCTCGATCAAGCCGGCGCAGGGCATGTGGGAGATGAAGTCCGACATGGCCGGCGCGGCGGCCGTCGGGGCGGCGATGCTGGCGATCGCCGCGCTCAAGCCGTCCGTGACGGTGACCGGTTACCTGCCGATGGCGGAGAACATGCCGTCGGGTACCAGCTACCGGCCGGGTGACGTGGTCACCATGTTCAACGGCAAGCGGGTCGAGGTGCTCAACACCGACGCCGAGGGCCGGATGATCCTCGGCGACGCGATGGCCCGGGCCTGCGCCGACGGCACCGACTACCTGTTCGAGACGTCCACCCTCACCGGTGGTCAGGTGATCTCGTTGGGCAAGCGGATCGCCGGGGTGATGGGTACCCCCGAGTTGTGCGAGCGGGTGAAGGTGGCCGGTGACACGGTCGGCGAGCCGGCCTGGCCGATGCCGCTGCCGGACGACGTCCGCAAGGGCATGGACTCGGACGTGGCGGACATCTCGCAGGTCAACGCGGGCATGGACCGGGCCGGTCACATGCTCCAGGGTGGGGTGTTCCTGCGCGAGTTCGTCACCGACGACGTCGCCTGGGCGCACATCGACATCGCCGGCCCCGGCTACCACTCGGGTGAGCCGACCGGCTACTGGACCAAGGGCGGCACCGGTGTGCCGGTGCGTACCCTGGTGCAGCTGGTCGAGGACGTCGCCGCCAACGGCTGACGGATTCGCGACACGACGACGGGACGCCCACGGGCGTCCCGTCCGCGTTTTCCCGGGCCGGGCGCGTCGCCGGTCGGGCGTGACGTCGCCGGCGCCGGGCGGGACTCAGAACAGCTCGGGTCGGCGTTTGCGGCGTTCGTTGTAGTCGCGCATCCGCTGCGGGTAGCCCATCAGCCGGACGTCGTAGATCGGGATGCCCAGGGCGTGCGCGAAGCGGCGGGCGCCCTCCGGGCCGTCGATGCGCCGCCGGGTCCACTCGCCGTCGTCGGCGATCATGATGACGGTGGTCTCGGTCATCGTGGTCCGGGGTTCGACGAACGCCTCGACCCCCCGGCGGGTGCGGGCGAAGTTGGCCAGGTGATCCAGGTCAGCCCGTTCGGCCGGCCGGTCACGGTTGGCCGGGGTCGGCGGTTTGCGTCGCCGGAACAGCGCCACCGGGCTACTCCTCTCCCCCGTCCGTCGTCGAGGACGGTGCCAAGAGTACGTGTCGGGGACGTGTCGTTGGGCACCTCGGTACGCGCCCCGGACGGGCAAGTGACAAGATGACCGAGGTGGGGTCTGCCCGTGCCGCCCCGCCGTGACCCCCCGATGCAGCGAAGCGACCAGGGAGTTGGACGTGAGCGAGCCGAACGACGCAACCTTCGACATCGTCATTCTCGGAGGTGGCAGCGGCGGCTACGCGGCGGCGCTGCGTGCCGCCCAGCTTGACCTCTCCGTCGCGCTGATCGAGAAGGGCAAGCTCGGCGGCACCTGCCTGCACAACGGCTGCATCCCGACCAAGGCGCTGCTGCACGCGGCGGAGATCGCCGACCAGACCCGGGAGTCGGCGCAGTTCGGCGTCCAGGCCGAGCTGGTCGGCATCGACATGGCCGGGGTCAACGCGTACAAGGACGGGGTGATCTCCCGCCTCTACAAGGGCCTGCAGGGGCTGGTCGGCGGCAGCAAGAACATCACCTTCGTGGCGGGTGCCGGCAAGCTGGTCGGCAAGAACGTCGTCGAGGTGGACGGCAAGCGCTACACCGGCCGCAACGTGATCCTGGCCTCCGGTTCGTACGCCAAGAGCCTGCCCGGCCTGGAGGTCGACGGCGAGCGGATCATCACCAGTGACCACGCGCTGACCCTGGACCGGGTGCCCGCGTCGGTGATCGTGCTGGGCGGCGGCGTGATCGGCGTCGAGTTCGCCAGCGTGTGGAAGTCCTTCGGGGTGGACGTCACCATCGTCGAGGCGCTGCCCCGGCTGGTGGCCGCCGAGGACGAGGAGTCGTCCAAGGCGCTGGAGCGGGCGTTCCGCAAGCGGAAGATCAACTTCAAGGTCGGCAAGCCCTTCGAGAAGGTCGAGAAGACCGAGAAGGGCGTCAAGCTGACCATCGCCGGCGGCGAGACCGTCGAGGCCGAGCTGCTGCTGGTCGCCGTCGGCCGGGGCCCGAACACCGCCGACCTCGGCTACGCCGAGCAGGGCGTCAAGCTCGACCGGGGGTACGTGCTGACCGACGAGCGGCTGCGCACCGGCGTGCCGAACGTCTACGCGGTCGGCGACATCGTGCCCGGCCTCCAGCTCGCCCACCGGGGTTTCGCCCAGGGCATCTTCGTCGCCGAGGAGATCGCCGGCCTGAACCCGGCCGTGATCGACGAGGCCGGCATCCCGCGCGTCACCTACTCCGACCCGGAGCTGGCGTCGGTGGGGCTGAGCGAGGCCAAGGCCAAGGAGCAGTACGGCGACAAGGTCAAGGTCTACAACTACAACCTCGGCGGCAACGGCAAGAGCCAGATCCTCAAGACCGCCGGTTTCGTGAAGCTGGTACGCGTCGAGGACGGGCCGGTGGTCGGCGTACACATGGTCGGTGCCCGGGTCGGCGAGCTGATCGGCGAGGCGCAGCTCATCTACAACTGGGAGGCCTACCCGGCGGAGGTGGCGCAGCTCGTGCACGCCCACCCGACCCAGAACGAGGCGCTGGGCGAGGCGCACCTGGCCCTGGCCGGCAAGCCGCTGCACGCGCACGCCTGACCCACACTCATTCCGCGACGCCGGCGGCAAGCGGGCGAGGATCGCACCAGGCCACGAAGGAGTTTCAGAACATGCCGGTATCGGTCACCATGCCTCGGCTCGGCGAGAGCGTCACCGAGGGCACCGTCACCCGCTGGCTCAAGCAGGAGGGCGAGACCGTCGAGGTCGACGAGCCGCTGCTGGAGGTCTCCACCGACAAGGTCGACACCGAGATCCCCTCCCCCGCCGCGGGGGTGCTGAGCCGGATCGTGGTCGGTGAGGACGAGACCGCCGAGGTGGGCAGCGAACTGGCCGTCATCTCCGGCGAGGGCGAGTCGGCCGGCTCGCAGGACGACGGCGGGGCCGCCGAGCCGGAGCAGGCCGAGCCGGCCACCGAGCCGACGGCCGCCGCCGAGGGCACCGGCCCGGAGCCGGAGCAGCCGGAGCAGGAGCAGCCGGCGGCGCAGGCCGCCCCGGCGTCCTCGGGCGAGGGCACCGCGGTGAAGATGCCGGCGCTGGGCGAGAGCGTCACCGAGGGCACCGTCACCCGGTGGCTCAAGCAGGTCGGCGAGACCGTCGAGGTCGACGAGGCGCTGCTGGAGGTCTCCACCGACAAGGTCGACACCGAGATCCCGTCGCCGGTCGCCGGCACCGTCCTGGAGATCAAGGTCGCGGAGGACGAGACCGCCGCCGTCGGCGCGGACCTGGCGATCATCGGTACGGCGGACGCCGCCCCGGCCGAGTCGACGCCGGAGCCGGAGCCCGCCCCGAAGGCGCAGGCCACGCCCGCGCCGAAGGCCGAGCCGAAGCCGGAGCCCGAGGTCACCGAGCCGACCCAGGGCGCGGGATACAACGAGCCGGCCGCCGAGACCGAGTCGGCGGCCCAGCCGGCGAAGGCGGAGCAGGCCGCCCAGCCGGCCGCCCCGACCGCCACGCCGGCCCGGCCGTCCGCCCCCGTCCAGGGCGGCGGCGAGGAGGCCGCCGGTTACGTGACCCCGCTGGTGCGCAAGCTGGCCGGCCAGCACGGCGTCGACCTGGCCTCGGTCACCGGCACCGGCGTCGGTGGCCGGATCCGCAAGCAGGACGTGCTGGAGGCGGCGGAGAAGGCGAAGGCGGCCAAGGCCGCTCCGGCGGCCCCCGCGCAGCCGGCTGCGAAGGCTCCGGCGAAGCCGGCGGCCAAGGCGCAGCCGAGCGCCAAGCGCGGCAGCACCGAGAAGCTGCCCCGGATCCGGGCGACCATCGCCAAGCGGATGCAGCAGTCGCTGCACGAGATGGCGCAGCTGACCACGGTGATCGAGGTGGACGTCACCCGGATCGCCAAGCTGCGCGCCCAGGCCAAGGAGGCGTTCCAGCAGCGGCACGGCGTGAAGCTGTCGTTCCTGCCGTTCTTCGCCCTGGCGACCATCGAGGCGTTGCAGACGTACCCGATCGTCAACGCGAGCATGGACCTCGACGCGGGCACGATCACCTACCCCGACGCCGAGCACCTGGGCATCGCGGTGGACACCGAGCGCGGCCTGATGGTGCCGGTCATCCACGGCGCGGGCGACCTCAACCTGGGCGGCATCGCCAAGCGGATCGCCGACCTGGCCGAGCGCACCCGGACCAACAAGATCAGCCCGGACGAGATCGCCGGGGCGACCTTCACGCTGACCAACACCGGCAGCCGGGGGGCGCTCTTCGACACCCCGATCGTGCCGTCGCCGCAGTCGGCGATGCTCGGCACCGGTGCCGTGGTGAAGCGTCCGGTCGTGGTGAACGACCCGGACCTCGGCGAGGTCGTCGCGGTCCGGTCGATGGTCTACCTGGCCCTGTCCTACGACCACCGGCTGATCGACGGCGCCGACGCGGCCCGTTTCCTGGTCGCGGTCAAGGAGCGGCTGGAGGGCGGCAACTTCGAGGCCGAGTTGGGCCTGTAACACCCGCGTTCGACGGAGGCGCCCCGGTCGGTCGACCGGGGCGCCTGCGTCGTCAGCACGCCAGGTGCCGGCACGGGCGGACCGACCGGCCACCACCCGCCGGGCCGTGCCGGGCCGCGCGGGGCGGGGAGGGGCATGGCGGGCGCACCGACCGGCTACCGCACGTCGGGCCCCTCGATCCGAGCAGGGCGGGCCGGGGCACGGCACCCGGCGGATCGGCGGGTCAGCCGCGCAGGGTCTGCTCGGAGACCGTCCAGAGCCGCTCGGCGGCGGCCGGGTCGAGGGCGTACGCGGCGACGCCGGTGCGGGTGCCGGGCTGGTGCGGGGCGGCCTGCTGGCAGTCCTCGAAGTACCGGCCACCGATCCCGTCGAGCAGCGGCGAGGTGGCGACCAGGACGGAGGTGGCGGCACCCTGCTCGACGGTCTTCCAGGTGGCCGCGCCGCCACCGCTGGCGGCCCGCATCCGCTCCAGTTCCTCGGCGCTGACGTACCGCTGGAGGTTGGTGTGGATCGCGCCGGGCATCAGCGCGTTGCTGAGGATGCCGTCGTCGGCCCAGCGCCGGGTCGCCTCGACGGCGAACAGCACGTTCGCGGTCTTCGACTGCCCGTACGCCGCCCACGGGTCGTAGGGGCGCTGCCGGAAGTGGATGTCGTCGAAGACCACCGGGGACCGCAGGTGCGCCGCGGAGCTGACCGAGACGATGCGGGCACCGTCGGCGGCGGCGAGGGCGCGGTGCAGCCCGGTGGCGAGGGCGAAGTGCCCGAGGTGGTTGGTGGCGAACTGCAACTCCCAGCCCTCGGGGGTACGCCGCTCGGGCGAGGCCATGATGCCGGCGTTGTCGACCAGCAGGTGCAGCGGCCCGTCCCAGGTGGCCACGAAGGCGGCCACCGACGCCTGGTCGGCGAGGTCGAGCGGGGCGACCAGCAGCCGGTCGTTGCCGGTGCTGGCGGTGATGTCCCCGGCGGCCCGCTGGCCGGCGTCGAGGTCCCGGACGGCCAGGGTGACGTCGGCTCCGGCGGCGGCGAGGGCGCGGGCGGTCTCCACGCCGATGCCGGAGGCACCGCCGGTCACCACGGCACGGCGGCCGGTGAGGTCGACGTCGCGGACCACCTCCAGGGCGGTGGTACGGGCGTCGAAGGGGGTGTGGACTGGCGAGTCGGTGGTCATGATCCGTCCTTGTCGGTGCGGTACGGGCCGGACGACCCGACCGCTACGATGAGAAGTGGAGGGCCCTCCGTTACAACTCCGAGCCTAACCGGAGGATCCTCCGTTTGCCACCCGACCCCCGAGCGGACCTGATCCCCGCGCAGACCCGCCCCTGAGCAGACCCGACCCTGACCGGACCCGGACCCGGACCCGGACCTGAGCAGACCCGGACCTGAGCAGACCCGGACCGGGGCCTGAGCGGACCCGACCGCCGGAGACACCACCCGTCAGCACCACTGCACCAGATCCAGGAGGCGACGTGTCGCAGAACCGCTCAGGAGGCGACGTGCCGGAGCGCGGTTCCCGGCCGCTGCGCGCCGACGCGCTGCGCAACCGGCAGCGGCTGCTCGACACCGCCGTGAAGGCGTTCTCCCGACAGGGGCCGGAGGTGACCCTGGAGTCGATCGCCCGGGACGCCGGGGTGGGCATCGGCACCCTCTACCGGCACTTCCCCACCCGGGAGGCATTGGTCGAGGCCGCCTACCGCAGCGAACTGGCCAAGCTCTGTGCCGCCGCCGACGACCTGCTGACCCGACTGCCGCCCGCCGAGGCGACCCGGGCCTGGATGGGCCGCTTCGTCGACTACCTGGCCACCAAACGGGGCATGGCCGACGCCCTGCGCCTGGTGATCGCCGCCGGCACCAACCCGTACGCGCAGAGCCGGGACCTGCTGGTCGCCGCGCTGACCCGGCTGCTGGCGGCCGGCGTCGCCGACGGCACGATCCGTCCGGACGTCGACCCCGGCGACGTGCTGGCCGGGCTGGGCGGGATGTCGCTGGCGGCGCAGGGACCCGAGCAGCGAGACCTCGCCGGCCGCCTGCTCGATCTCCTCCTGGCCGGCCTACGCCGACACTGACGGCCCGGGTGCCGACGCCCGTCGGCAGGCCAGGGCCGACACCCGTGACGGTGGGCCGGGTCGGCACCAACGGCGATGGACCGGCACCCGTGACGACAGGTCGGGTCGACACCCACGGCGATGGGCCGGCACCCGTGACGGTGGGCCGGGTCGACAACCGGCGGTGGGTCGGCATCCGTGGCGGTGGGAGGGCGGACAGCGCGGCGGGTGGGTCGTAGGATCGTCGCCAGCGTCGCAGTGCACCCGGCAAGGAGACCGCCGAGGGCATGGAGGCGCGGGACAGCATGGGACACACGTGCACCCCGATTCCACCCCGGCCGACCGGTTGACCGCGCTCGGCCACCAACTGGTAGAGATCCACCTCTGGTTGCTCGACGAACTCGACCAGCTCCGGGCCGGCCTCGACGCCGGTCCCGACGGATCACCCGGGGCAGGCCGGCTGCGCGGCCTGCGCACCCACTGCCTCAGCTTCTGCGCGGCGCTCACCCGGCACCACACCGGCGAGGACGCCGGGGCGTTCCTGGTGCTCGCCGACGAGGCACCCGAGCTGCGGCCCGTGCTCGACAAGCTCAGCCGGGACCACCGCATGGTCGACTGGATCGTCCACCGGATCGAGGCGCTGTTCACCGACCCACCGCCCGACGACCCGGCGGCCCTCGACCGGGTACGCGTCGAGCTGGACGGGCTGTCCGCCATCCTCGAATCGCACTTCCGCTACGAGGAACGCACCCTCACCGCCGCCCTCGACGCGCTCGGCGACCGGGCCGGCGGCACCACCGAACTGCTCGGGGTGACCCCACCGCCGGACTGGTGACCCCACCGGGGCACAGCAGACCCGGCCAGGCCGCATCAGACCCGGCCAGGCCGCAACAGACCCGGCCAGGGCGCAACAGACCCGGCCAGGGCGCAACAGACCCGGCCGGCGCGCAGCAGACCCGGCCGGGGCGCGCGGTAGGACCGTCGGACCGCGGGCGGTGATTCTCCGGTTGGCAGAATCCGGGGTCGCGGGCTGGCCGGAACGGCACGCGACGGCAAAGCTGGGCCGGTGACCGTCTTCTCGCTCCAGGCCACCCCGACCGACGCGGCGGGCTGGGTCGACCTCGCCCGCCGGGCCGAGGCGGTCGGCTTCGACGCCCTGCTCGCCGCCGACCACCCGGGCGACGTGACGTCCCCGTTCGTCGCGCTCGCCGCCGCCGCGTCGGTGACCACCACGATCGGGCTCGGCTCGTACGTGTCGAATCTGGGGGTGCGGGAGCCGATCCTGCTCGCCGCCGACGTGGCCACCCTCGACCTGGTCTCCGGCGGGCGGGCCCGGCTCGGTGTCGGGGCCGGCCACACCCCCGCCGAGTGGGCCGCCGTCGGCCGGGTACGCCCCGACGTGGCCGGCCGGGTACGCCGCTGCGTGGCCGTCGCCGAGGCGGTCCGTGCCCTGCTCGACGGTTCCCCGGTGACTGTCGACTCCCCCGACCTGGTGGCGCGGGAGGCCCGGCTGACCTCGCCCCGGCCGGTGCAGGAGCGCATCCCGCTGACCATGGGCACCGCCAACTCGACGCTGCTGCGCTGGGCCGGCGCGCACGCCGACGTGGTCGGGTTGACGGGTTTCGGGCGTACCCTCGCCGACGGTCACCGGCACGAGGCGCGTTGGCGGACCGACCAGATCGAGGCGCAGCTCGCCCAGGTGGCCGCCGGCGCGGCCGGCCGGGACACCCCGCCCGCGGTGGAGGCGCTGGTGCAGACGGTGGTGGTCACCGACGACGCCGAGGCCGCCGCCGCCGAACAGGCCGGCCGGATCGGGCTGACCGTCGCCGAGCTGCTGGCCACCCCGTTCGTGTTGATCGGCACGGTGGACGAGATCGTCGCGGCGGTCGCGGCCCACCGGCGTCGCTGGGGCGTCACCCGCTTCGTGGTACGCCGGGACGCCCTCGAACCGCTCGTCCCGGTCCTGTCCCGGCTGCCCGGCGCCGCACCGACGCGGGACGGGTGAGGTCCCGGTCCGCGGGCACAGCGGAGGGTGCCGGGGCTGGAACACCCACGGGCGTCGGGCGTCCGCCGAGGGGCGGAGGCCATCGCTTGACCTGGAGCGCGCTCCAGGTTGAACACTGGTCGGCATGACGACGACACGGACTCTGGGCCGCAGTGGAATCGAGGTCGGCGCGATCGGCATGGGGTGCTGGGCGATCGGTGGCCCGCTCTGGGGCGACGACGGTCAGCCGTACGGCTGGGGTGAGGTGGACGACGACGAGTCGGTCGCCACCATCCACCAGGCCCTCGACCTGGGTGTCACCCTCTTCGACACGGCCAGCAACTACGGGGCCGGGCACAGCGAGCGGGTGCTCGGCCGGGCGCTCGCCGGCCGGCGGGACCGGGCGGTGATCGTCACCAAGTTCGGCAACCGCAGCGACGAGGCGACCCGGCGGGCGCTGGGCGTGGACGCCAGCCCGGCGTACGCGGTGGCCAGCCTGGAGGGGTCGCTGCGTCGGCTCGGCACCGACCACGTGGACCTCTACCTGCTGCACCTCAACGACCTGCCGGCGTCCGCCGCGCTCGACCTGGTCGACACCCTGGAGGGCCTGGTCACCCAGGGCAAGATCCGCGGGTACGGCTGGAGCACCGACAACCCGGGGTCGGCGCGGGCGTTCGCCGGGGCGGGGCCGCACTGCGTCGCCGTCGAACACGACGAGTCGGTGCTGAACGACAACCCGGAGGTGCTCGCCGTCTGCGACACCTTCGACCTGGCCAGCCTCAACCGGGGACCGCTGGCAATGGGCCTGCTCACCGGGGCCACCCGCACGCTGGGCGCGGACGACGTGCGGGGCCGGGCGCCGCAGTGGCTGGTCTGGTTCCGCGACGGCCGGCCCACCCCCGAGTGGTCGGCCCGGGTGGCGGCGATCCGGGCGGCGTTGACCTCGGACGGCCGTACCCTCGCCCAGGGGGCGCTGGGCTGGCTGCTGGCCCGCAGCCCCCGTACGCTGCCGATCCCCGGGTGCCGGACGGTGGCGCAGGCCCGGGAGAACTTCGCCGCCCTCACCCTCGGCCCCCTCCCGGCGGACGCGTTCGCCGAGGTGGAGCGCCTCCTGGCCGACCTGCGCCCCACCCCCGCCGGCGCCCCCGCCACCCGGTAGGTCCCGCCACCGCGCACCCCACCCCACCCCACCCGCCTCCCTCCCGCCCCGACTTCCCCACCCCACCTCGGCGGGTCGCCAGCCGGCCCCGGTGATCAAGAGGTTCAGGTCAGTTGATCAAGAGGTTCAGGTCAAATTGAAGATCAATCTTGACGCAAACCTCTTGATCACCGGGACGAGGCGGGCGGGGGCGGGGGTTGGGGGGTTGGTGGTCGGCGCATCTGATCGGGGGCGCGTGCCCGAAGATGGGGGTATGCGGATCCTGATGGCCGGCGTGTCCGGCTTCCTCGGCACCCGGCTGGTCGACCGGCTCACCGGCGACGGGCACCAGGTCACCCGGCTGGTCCGGCGCTCGCCGCGTACCCCCGACGAACAGCGGTGGGACCCGGCCGCCGGGCAGCTCGACCCGGCCGTGGTGGCCGCGGCCGACGCGGTGGTCAACCTGGCCGGGGCCGGGGTCGGCGACAAGCGGTGGACCGACGACTACCGCCGGGTGATCCGGTCCAGCCGGGTGGACAGCACCACCACGCTGGCCGTGACGATCGCCGGGCTACCGGCGGCGGACCGGCCCCGGGTGCTGCTCAACTCCTCGGCGGTCGGCTGGTACGGCAACACCGGCGACCGGGTGGTCGAGGAGGACGCCCCCGCAGGTGAGGGGTTCCTCGCCGACGTGTGCCGGGTCTGGGAGGCGGCGACCCGGCCCGCCGAGGACGCCGGGGTACGGGTGGTGCGGCTGCGGACGGGCCTGCCGCTGCACCGCGACGGAGGGCTGCTCAAGCCGCAACTGCTGCCGTTCAAACTGGGCATCGCCGGCCGGCTCGGCAGTGGGCGGCAGTGGCTGCCGTGGATCTCACTGTTGGACTGGCTGGACGCCACGGTGTACCTGCTGACCGCCGGGGAGGTCGCCGGCGCGGTCAACGTGGTCGGCCCGCACCCGGTCACCAACGCCGAGTTCACCCGGGAGTTCGCCCGCCAACTGCACCGGCCGGCGATCGTCCCGATTCCGGCGCTCGCCCTGAAGGTCGCCCTGGGCGGCTTCGCCCAGGAGGCGCTGACCAGCACCCGGGTCCTGCCCGCCGTGCTCACCCGGGCCGGTTTCCCCTGGACCCACCCCGAGCTGCCCGCCGCGCTGCACGCCGCCCTGCACGACTGACCCGCCGGGTCGGGGTCGCGGGTCCGACCGGTCGGTCCAGTTCCGGTTGGTAACGTCCGCTCCGTGCCGACTTCCCCGACCCTGGCCGCCGACCAGCCACCCACCGCCGCCCCGGACACCGCCCGGGGTCGGCGGGCCGACCTGATCATGCTGGTCGTCGCGGTGGCGCTGGCGGTCTGGGTGACCAGCGGCCTGTGGCGCGACCCGAACCAGCGGGCGATCACCGTGAACTCCAGCGACCAGGCACTCTTCGAGTGGTTGCTCGCCTTCGGCGGGCACGCGGTCACGCACGGGGAGAACCCGCTCTTCACCCATCTGCTCAACGTGCCGGACGGGGTGAACCTCGCCGTCAACACCTCGATCACCGTGTACGCGGTGGTCTTCGCACCGCTGACGTACCTGATCGGGCCGCCGGCGACGTTCCTGGTGATCCTCACCCTCAACCTCGCCGCCACCGCGCTGGCCTGGTACTGGTTGCTCTCCCGGCACCTGGTCGCCAGTCGGCTCGCGGCGGGCGTCGGGGCGCTGTTCGTCGCCTACTCCCCCGGCATGGTCGCGCACGCCAACGCCCACCTGAACTGGACCGCCGGCTGGTTGGTGCCGCTGCTGGTGGCCGGGGTGTTCGCGCTGCGCCGGCCGGGCCGTTGGTTGCGGGGCGGGCTGGTGCTCGGGGTGCTGGTCGCGGTGGCCTTCTCGATCGCCGCCGAGGGGTTGTTCTTCACCGCGCTGGCAGTCGCCGTCTTCCTCGCCGTCTGGGCGCTGCACCCGGCCCGCCGGGCGCAGGCCCGCGCCGCGTTGCCGGACCTCCTGCGCGGGTTGGCGGTGACCGCGCTGGTCGCCGGGGTGTTGCTGGCGTACCCGCTGTGGTTGCACTTCGCCGGGCCGCAACGGTTCCACGGCACCGGCTTCGACCCGGTCATCCACGCCGAGGACATCGCCGCGTTCGGGGCGTACCCGAGCCGGTCGGTGGCCGGGGCGCTGGGCTGGGACACCACGCTGGCGCCCAACCCGACCGAGGAGAACAGCTTCTTCGGGGTGCCGCTGCTGCTGCTCACCGTGGTCTGCTTCGGGTGGCTGTGGCGTCGGGCCAGCCCCGGCCGGCAGGCCACGCTGACCGCGCTCGGGGTGACCGCCGTGGTGTTCGCGGTGCTGTCCTGGGGGCCGGTGGCGAAGTGGAACGGGAGCCGTACCGGCCAACTGCTGCCTTTCGGGGTGCTGGACGACCTGCCGGTGGTCAACGCCGCCCTGCCGTCCCGGCTGGCCCTGGTGGTCGCCCCGGTCATCGGGGTGCTGCTGGCGTACACCGTCGACCGGCTGCGGGCGACGCCACCGGGTCGCACGGCGGCCTGGATGTGGGGGGTGGGTTTCGCGGCGGCGCTGCTGCCGCTGCTGCCGACCCCGCTGCTGACCAGCGTCCGCCCGCCGGTGCCGGAGTTCGTCACCGCCGGCACCTGGCGGGAGTACGTCTCACCGGGCGGGGTGCTCACCCCGATCCCGCTGACCCTGGACGTGACCCCCGACGGGCAGCGCTGGCAGGCGTACGCCCTGTCCCACCGGCAGGGTGAGTTCCGGCTGCCCGCCGGCTTCTTCCTCGGCCCGGGCGGCCCCGACGGGCGGGGGCGGATCGGGCCGCCGCCGCGCACCTTCGACACGCTGATGGACCAGGCCGGCCGGACCGGGCTGGTGCCGATCGTCACCGAGGGCAGCATCCGCCTGTCCCGGGCGGACCTGCGGTACTGGGGGGTCGAGGCGGTCGTCCTGCCCGACGAGGTGCACGGGGCCAAGTACGACCTCGACGAGGACGCCCTGCGCCGCACCGCCACCGCCCTGCTCGGCGAGCCCCGCCGGGTGGACGACGTGTGGCTCTGGACGGTCCCCGCCGCCTGACGGTCCCCCTGACCGGTCACGCCCACGGCGCAGGTCCACGCCCGGACGCGCGGGGTCACGCCCAGCGCCTGGGGTCACGCAGGGTGGGGCGACGAGGCTCACGGGGCGGAGCGCGGGCGGGCGGGGCTAGGGTGGCGGGGTGAGCGTGACGACTTCCGGGGTGACCGCCGTCCGGGCCGGTGTGGTCGACTACCCGACCGCGTGGGACGAGCAGCGGCGGCTGCACGCCGAGGTGGTGGCCGGTGAGCGTGGCGACACCGTGCTGCTGCTGGAACACCCGAGCGTCTACACCGCCGGCAAGCGCACCGAGCCCTGGGACCGGCCCATGGACGGCACCCCGGTGGTCGACGTCGACCGGGGCGGCAAGATCACCTGGCATGGTCCGGGGCAGCTCGTCGGCTATCCCATCGTCCGGCTGCCCGACCCGGTCGACGTGGTCGCCTACGTCCGCCGCACCGAGCAGTTGCTGATCGACGTCTGCGCCGAGTTCGGGCTGACCGCCGGCCGGGTCGAGGGGCGCAGTGGCGTCTGGGTGCCCGACGACGACCGGGGCCCGGCCCGCAAGGTGGCCGCCATCGGCATCCGGGTCGCCCGGGGCGTCACCCAGCACGGCTTCGCGATCAACTGCGACTGCGACCTGTCGTACTACGACCGGATCGTGCCCTGCGGCATCGCCGACGCCGGCACCACCTCGCTCACCGCCGAGCTGGGCCGCCCCGTGACGGTGGCCGAGGTGCTGCCCGTGGTGGAGCGGCACCTGCCCACCCTGCTCGGCTGAGCGGGTGCGGATCGACCTCGTCACCGTCGTCGTCGCCGACTACGACCCGGCCATCGCGTTCTTCACCGGGATCCTCGGTTTCGAACTGGTCGAGGACGAGCCGTCGCTGACCAACGACGGCCGCCCGAAGCGGTGGGTGGTGGTCCGCCCGCCCGGCGCGCAGACCGGCATCCTGCTGGCCCGCGCCGACGGGGAACGGCAGGAGGCGGTGGTCGGTGACCAGGTGGCCGGCCGGGTCGGGTTCTTCCTCCAGGTCGACGACTTCGACGCCGTCCACCGGCGAATGGTCGACGCCGGCGTGGAGTTCGTGAAGCAGCCGCGCACCGAACCGTACGGTCGGGTGGCGGTGTTCCGGGACATCGCCGGCAACCGCTGGGACCTGCTCGGCCCGGCCTGACACCGCTGCCCCGCTGCCTCCGTCGAGCCGCCGCAGCTCCACCGGGCCCGGTATCCGCCGGGCCGGGGCCCAGGTCCTACCTCCCGGTCCCGCCCCCGCATTCCCCATCTGTTCCGATCCCGGCCCGGCCCCCGCCCTGGTCCCGCTCCCGGGCTCCGCTCCCGGCTGCCGATCCCGGGCTCCGCTCCCGGGTCCCGCTCCAGCCGCCGCAGCACCTCTCCGTCCGCTACGCAGCGTAAAGACCCCGCCGGGCGTCACTTACCTCACTCGCACACTTTGCTCTGCTGCCCTGGATGCACCACATGCGGAAAGTGACCGTCGCGTCGATGGCAGCAGAGCAAAGTGCGGATGAGCGGGTAAGTGGGACAGGAAGAGGTGGCAGCAAAGCTCCTGTTCAGCGAGGTGCGGGCTGTTGCCCGGCAAAAATCAGCTCCGCCCACACCTCGCATCGATCACGGAGAGCAACCAACAGCGAGTTCAGCAAGACCACTACCCAGAGTGCGTACCCAGACGCCCGGTGAGGGCCCACGGCAGGCCGGTCGCGCGGACACCCGGCGGCTCAGGGGGCCAGCCGGTGCAGGTCGCGGGGAAAGGCGGTGACCTCCCGGACGTTCGTCGCACCGACCAGCCGGGCCACGAAGCGTTCCAGGCCGATCGCGAAGCCGCCGTGCGGCGGCATCCCGTGCCGGAACGCGTCCACGTACCCGGCGTACGGCTCGACCGGCTCGCCGCGCGCCGCCAGCGCCGCCAGGTAGTCGGCGTGGCGGTGCAGCCGCTGCCCGCCGGTGACCAGCTCCAACCCGCGAAAGAGCAGGTCGAAGCCGTTCGAGTACGCGGGCCGGGTCGGGTCGGGGTGGGTGTAGAACGGCCGCTTCGCCATCGGGTACCCGGTGACGAAGAGGAAGTCCGAGCCGTGGGTGGCACGGGCCCACGCGCTCAGTGTCCGCTCGTGGGCGGGGGCCAGGTCGGGTTCGTCGGCGGGTGCGCCGGCGATCCGCAGCGCCTCGGTGAAGTGCACGGCCGGGATCTCGACCGGCACGTCGGGCAGGGTCAGCCCCAGGGTCGCCACCGCGCCGCCGGCCCGCCGGGCCACCTCGGCGAGCATCCCCTCGAGGGTGTCCCGCAGCACCGCCATCACGTCCCGGTGGTCGTCGACGAAGCCCAACTCGACGTCGAGCGAGGTGTACTGGGCCAGGTGCCGGACGGTGTCGTGCGGTTCGGCCCGGAACACCGGCCCCACCTCGTAGACCCGCTCGAAGACGCCCACCATGAGCTGCTTGTAGAACTGCGGCGACTGGGCCAGGTAGGCGGGCCGGCCGAACCAGTCGAGGGCGAAGACGTTCGCCCCGCTCTCGGTGGACGTGGCGACCACCTTCGGGGTGTGCACCTCCACGAAGTCACGGGCGTCCAGGGTGGCCCGGAAGCCGGCCACCGCCGCCGCCGAGATCCGCAGGGCCGCCGAGCGGGTCGGGTGCCGCAGCGCCACCGGGGCGTGGTCGAGCTGGGTGGGCAGGGTCGCGGTGAGCGCCGGCCGGTACAGGTCGAACGGCGGCGGCACGGCGGCTGGGCCGAGTGGTCGTACCGTCGGATGGGTCACCTCGACCCCGGCGGGCGCGGTGCCGTTCGCGGTGACCGTGCCGACCACCTCGACCACGGTCTCCTCGGGCAGTGCCGTCACGGCGGCCCGGACGGCCGGGTCGGTGACCACCACCTGGGTCAGGCCGGCGGCGTCCCGGACGATCAGGAAGGCCACCGACTTCAACAGTCGGCGGCGGTGCACCCACCCGGCGACCCGCACGGTCTCGCCGACGCGGGTGGGCAGGTGGGAGGACAGGATGCGTTGCACGGCGGTTACCTCCTCGATCAATCGCAACGCGATCCCCGGGAGGTGTGGGCGAGCGGGAACCTCGCGGTGCCACCACACCTTCGCCCCCGCCGTGGCGGGGGCCTCATTCGTCGCCTTTTCACCGGGGCCAGCCGGGCGGGGTCTACTGGGCGCGCGGACGCGCCGTTCTTCCCGCGGCTCGGGAGGGTCTTCGCACCCCGGCGTCAGACCGCCTTCCAGCAAACCGGCGGCTCTCTGCACTGGCGGATCGGGGCGGTACTCGGCTCCGTCACAGCTCTGCCGGCACGCTAACACCCGTTCCCCCCGGCTGTAACGGGCTTTTTCGGCCCGCCGGTGTCCGGTGTCACAAGACCGGTGACGTGACGCCGGTCGCCCGACGTGCATCGATCGCCGCCGTCGGGCGTAGGCTCGGTTTTGTGACGATCGAGCACTCCGCGCCGACGACCCAGCAGGCAGCGCGCTCCGCGACGGTCGCCCCCGAGGGGCGACGGATGCTGCGGATCGAGGCGCGCAACGCCGAGACGCCGATCGAGCGCAAACCGCCGTGGATCAAAGTCAAGGCCAAGATGGGGCCGGAGTACACCGAGCTACGCGGACTGGTCTCCCGCGAGGGACTGCACACCGTCTGCCAGGAGGCCGGCTGTCCCAACATCTACGAGTGCTGGGAGGACCGGGAGGCCACCTTCCTCATCGGCGGCGACCAGTGCACCCGGCGCTGCGACTTCTGCCAGATCGACACGGGCAAGCCGGCCGAGTTCGACGCCGACGAGCCCCGCCGGGTCGCCGAGTCGGTCGCCACGATGGGGCTGCGCTACGCCACCATCACCGGTGTGGCCCGGGACGACCTGCCCGACGGCGGCGCGTGGTTGTACGCCGAGACCGTCCGGCAGATCCACGCGTTGCGGTCCGGCTGCGGCGTCGAGCTACTGATCCCCGACTTCAACGCGGTCCCCGAGCAGCTCGCCGAGGTGTTCGGTGCCCGGCCGGAGGTGCTGGCGCACAACGTCGAGACGGTGCCCCGGATCTTCAAGCGGATCCGTCCGGCGTTCCGCTACGAGCGTTCGCTCGACGTGATCCGGCAGGCCCGCGCCGCCGGTCTGGTCACCAAGAGCAACCTGATCCTGGGCATGGGCGAGGAGCGGGCCGAGGTCTCCCAGGCGCTGCGCGACCTGCACGAGGCCGGCTGCGAGCTGATCACCATCACCCAGTACCTGCGCCCCACCCCCCGGCACCACCCGGTGACCCGTTGGGTCAAGCCGGAGGAGTTCGTCGAGCTGCGCGAGGAGGCCGAGGAGATCGGCTTCGCCGGGGTGATGAGCGGGCCGCTGGTGCGCTCGTCGTACCGGGCGGGGCGGCTCTACCAGCAGGCCCTGACGGCCCGTCAGGACGCCACGGTCACGGTCGGCTGACCCGGGACGCCACCGGGCCACGCCCCAGGATTCCACCGGCCACGGCGGCGACCGCCGGGCATTCGAGTGTGTCGATCTTCCCAGACGTCGGCGACGCCCGCAAGGGGCAGCCAACCGATGATCCGGGTCGACCCGTGGGCACTCCCCGAGCAGGGCGAGATCGTGTTAGATTCCGCCAGCCCCGACCCTCAAATCATCGATGGTGGTGTCTTTAATGGCGCAGCCGCACACGGTTGTTATCGGCGCCGGCCCGGCCGGCCTGACCGCCGCGTACGAGTTGACCCGTAGACACGCCCCGGTGGAGGTCGTCGAGGCCGACGACGTGGTCGGCGGGATCAGCCGCACCGTGGAGCGGGAGGGCTGGCGGTTCGACATCGGCGGGCACCGGTTCTTCACGAAGGTGTCCCGGGTCGAGGCGTTCTGGCACGAGTTGCTCTCCGACGACGACTTCCTGCTGCGCCCCCGGATGAGCCGGATCCACTACCGGGGACGGCTGTTCGACTATCCGCTGCGGGCCGGCAACGCCCTGAAGAACCTGGGGGTGCTGGAGGCGTCCCGGTGTGTCGGGTCGTACCTGTGGGCGCGGGTGCGTCCGCCAGCCGACCAGACCCACTTCGAGGGTTGGGTGTCGGCCCGGTTCGGGGCCCGGCTGTACCGGATGTTGTTCAAGACGTACACCGAGAAGGTGTGGGGCATTCCCGCGACGGAGCTGCAGGCGGACTGGGCGGCCCAGCGGATCCGCAACCTCTCCCTCGGTGCGGCGATCCGCGGGGCGCTGCTGCCCAAGCGGGGCGGCAACGACGTGACCAGCCTGATCGAGGAGTTCCGTTACCCCCGGCTCGGCCCGGGGATGATGTGGGAGCGCTGCGCCGAACTGGTGGTCAAGGCCGGCGGGACGGTCGAGCTGGAGACTGCGGTACGCACCGTGCACCGTGAGGACGGCCGGGCGGTCGCGGTGACCGTCGACGGCCCGGCCGGTGAGCGACGGATCTCCGCCGACCACGTGGTGTCCAGCATGCCGATCTCGGCCCTGGTCCGGGCGATGGACCCGCCCGCCCCGGCGGCGGTGCGCGACGCCGCCGACCTGCTGCGGTACCGGGACTTCCTGACCGTGGCGCTGGTGGTGCCCGCCGAGGCCAGCTTCCCCGACAACTGGATCTACGTACACACCCCGGGGGTGAAGGTCGGCCGGATCCAGAACTTCGGCGCCTGGTCGCCGGAGATGGTCCGTGACGGCGGCACCTGCCTCGGCCTGGAGTATTTCGTCAACGAGGGTGACGAGCTGTGGTCGACCCCCGACCCGGAGCTGGTCGCCTTCGGCACCGCCGAGCTGGAGCGGCTCGGCCTGGTCAGCCCCGGCTCGGTCACCACCGGATACGTGGTGCGGATGCCGAAGGCCTACCCGGTCTACGACGAGGGCTACGGCGAGGCCGTCGAGGTGATCCGCCGCTGGCTGGCCGAGGCCGTACCGAACGTGCACCCGGTGGGTCGCAACGGCATGCACCGGTACAACAACCAGGACCACTCGATGCTCACCGCGATGCTGACGGCGGAGAACATCCTCGACGGCACCGACCACGACGTCTGGGCCGTCAACGTGGAGGAGGACTACCACGAGGAGGGCGGCAGCGACGGTGCCGGCCACGCCGGCACAGGTCAGAGCGGCACCGGCCGCGCCGCCCCGGTCATCCCGCGCCCCCGCACCGCGCCGCCGGCCGGGGACCGCTCCCCCACCGGCTGACCACCGTCGGGAACAGCCCCGGTCGATCACGGCCCGACCGACCCCGTCGGCCGGGGATCGACCCCGCTCGCGGTGGTCCCGCCACCCGGGAACACCGCGGCCCACCGCCGACCACCGGCCGGGGATCATCCGTCCTGGCGGCGACCACTAGACTCGGCGGCATGGCAAAGCCCCAGGAGAAGGTCTCGTTCGGCCAACGGCTGAAGCAGATCGGGATGGTGTTCAAGTTCACCGCCAAGCAGGACCGGTGGTTCGCGCCACTGGCCGCCGGGGCGGTGCTGATCCCGCTCGCGCTCACCGTGGTCGCGGTGATCCTCTGGGGCTGGCTGTGGCTGCCGATCGGCATCCTGTTCGCCCTGCTCGCCCTACTCGTCGTGCTCAACCTGCGGTCCAACAAGGCGATGATGAACGCCGCCGAGGGGCAGCCCGGCGCGGCGGCGCAGATCATGGAGAGCATGCGTGGCGACTGGCGGGTCACCCCGGCGGTCAGCTCCACCACCCAGATGGACATGGTGCACCTGGTGATCGGCCGGCCCGGCGTGATCCTGCTCGCCGAGGGCAACCCGCAGCGGGTCCGTGGCCTGCTGGGCCAGGAGAAGCGCCGGCTGGCCAAGGTGATCGGCTCCGCGCCGCTGCACGACTACGTGATCGGCCAGGGCGAGGGTGAGCTGCCGATCCGCAAGCTGCGGATGACCCTGATGCGGCTGCCGCGCACCCTCAACGGCAAGGACGTCAACTCGCTCGACAAGCGGCTCAAGGCGCTGACCGCCCGCCCGCAGATGCCCAAGGGCGCGATCCCGAAGAACATGCGGCCCCCGGGCCGCGCGTTCCGCCAGACCCGGGGCCGCTGACACCCCCGTCGTACGCCCGGCCACCGGCCACCGGCCACCGGCCACCCGCCGGCTGCCACCTGCCACCGGCCGGCTCCGTGCCCACCCGGCTCTGCCCGTGCCCACCCGGCTCTGCCCGTGCCACCCGGCTCTGCCTCGTGCCCGTGTGTCCACCTCTGCGCGGGGGACAACGCCTGCCCGCCCCGCGCCCACCCGTGCCGCGCCTGCACGCGACCCGGCGTGGTCCTCTCCGCAGCGGGGGTCGGCCGCGAGCGCCCGGGCGGCGAGCACCTGGCGGGCAGCGCGAGCACTCGCCGGGCAGCGCCGCGAGCACCCGCCGGGCGGGGCGGGCACCCGGCGGGCGGGGCGGGCACCCGGCGGCGGGGCGATCAGGTGGTGGGGCGGGGGGCGTCGGCGATGACCGCGCCGGTGAGGCGGTCGTGCAGGCCCCGGCGCTGCTCGTCCATGATCAGCGGCGGTACGACCAGGGCCAGGAGCAGGCCGCGCAGGAGCGCCCGGGGGACGCCGATCCGCCCGCCGTCGGACCAGTCGAGGCAGCGCAGCCGGGTGATCCTCATCCCGGGGGTCTGGGCGAAGAGGCCGAGGAAGAGGCCGTACTCGGCGATGAGCACCGCCACCGGGGCCCAGCCGTCGCGGACCGGGTCGGCGAAGAAGTTCGCCACCAGCAGGCAGAGCACCCAGTCGATCACCAGGGCCCCGAACCGTCGGCCGAGGGTCGGCGGGGTGAAGGCGGGATCGGTGGCGGGCGGCACCGGCGCCGCAGGCGAACTCGTCACGGTGCTCAAGGGTAGTCAGCACCGCCCTGCCACCGGCCGGGGCGGCACCGGCACCCGCCACCACTCAGGGCGGCACCGGCACCCGCTACCGCTCAGGGACGGCGGCCGGCCGGGGGTGGTCACCCGGGCCCCGGGTCGGTCGGCGGCCGGTCACCAGGTGGACAGGCAGGGTGTTCCAGCAATCTGTGCACATTCGGTCTAATCACTACGAATGGCAGCACAGCACTTCAGCCGGTATCGTCCGAACGGACAACCCGGCGGGTACTGAGCGGCGCAGATGACGCTCCGCTAGCGGCGTAACACGGCAGAAACATTGGAGACACGGGCGAGCAACCCCACGGTCATAGCGTCGCCAGAGCCCAGCCACCGGAGTGGACGTGCCAGGAGGACGTGTGTTTGCCAATCCCGAGGAACTCCTGCGATACCTCAAGAACGAGGACGTAAAGTTCGTCGACGTACGTTTTTGTGACCTGCCCGGCGTGATGCAGCACTTCAATCTGCCGGTGGAGTCCTTCGACGACAGCGTCTTCACCGACGGTCTCGCGTTCGACGGTTCGTCGATCCGCGGTTTCCAGGCGATCCACGAGTCGGACATGCTCCTGCTCCCGGACGTCGCGACCGCCTTCATCGACCCGTTCCGCGCGCAGAAGACCCTCGCGCTCAACTTCTTCATCCACGACCCGTTCACCCGTGAGGCGTACTCGCGGGACCCGCGCAACGTGGCCAAGAAGGCCGAGGCCTACCTCGCCGCCAGCGGCATCGCCGACACCGCGTACTTCGGTGCCGAGGCCGAGTTCTACATCTTCGACTCGATCCGCCACGAGACCTCGGCGCACCAGTCGTTCTACTACATCGACTCGATCGAGGGCGCGTGGAACACCGGTCGTGAGGAGGCCGGCGGCAACCGCGGCTACAAGACCGCGTACAAGGGTGGTTACTTCCCGGTGCCGCCGGTGGACCACTACGCCGACCTGCGCGACTCGATCGTGCGTCGGCTGGTCGACGGCGGGTTCACCGTGGAGCGTTCGCACCACGAGGTCGGCACCGCCGGCCAGTCGGAGATCAACTACAAGTTCTCCACCCTGCTGCACGCCGGTGACCAGCTCCAGCTCTTCAAGTACATCGTGAAGAACGAGGCCTGGGCCAACGGCAAGACGGCCACCTTCATGCCCAAGCCGCTCTTCGGCGACAACGGCTCCGGCATGCACACCCACCAGAGCCTCTGGCTCAACGGAGAGCCGCTGTTCTACGACGAGACCGGTTACGCCGGCCTGTCGGACACCGCCCGCTGGTACATCGGTGGCCTGCTGCACCACGCCCCGTCGCTGCTGGCGTTCACCAACCCGACGGTCAACTCGTACCGTCGCCTGGTGCCCGGCTACGAGGCCCCGGTCAACCTGGTCTACTCGCAGCGCAACCGCTCCGCCTGCACCCGCATTCCGGTCACCGGCAGCAACGCCAAGGCCAAGCGGGTCGAGTTCCGGGTGCCGGACCCGTCCAGCAACCCGTACCTCGCCTTCTCGGCCATGATGATGGCCGGCCTGGACGGCATCAAGAGCAAGATGGAGCCGCCGGCTCCGATCGACAAGGACCTCTACGACCTCCCGCCGGAGGAGTGGGGCGACGTCAAGCAGGTGCCGGGCTCGCTGCCGGAGGTGCTCGACGCGCTGGAGGCCGACCACGACTACCTGCTCGACGGTGGCGTCTTCACCCCCGACCTGATCTCCACCTGGGTCGGCTGGAAGCGGGCCAACGAGGTCGACCCGGTGCGTCTGCGCCCGACCCCGCACGAGTTCGCGATGTACTTCGACTGCTGAGGTCCGCCTCGACTGTCACGTTCCACCGGCCGGGCCGGCTCCGCTTCCGCGGAGCCGGCCCGTTCCGTCACGCGGACCCGCACCGTCACGCCCGCCCGTTGGATGCCACCGGCCCCGTGCCGCGCCGACCAGCAGCACCAGCAGCAGCGCGGTCATCACGATCGCGCCGGGTGCCTTGGTGTACCGGGCGACCGACGTGCCGTCGGGCAGGGTGAGGAAGGCCGCCACCGCCGCCGGCGCCACGAACCAGGTCGTCCGGGTCGCCGACACCGCGAGCAGCAGCAACGGCCAGGTCACGTACCACGGGTGCAGGACCGGGGCGAGCAGCACCGTCGCGGCCAGCGCCGCGCCCGCCGCGCCCAGGGTGACCCGGGGCCGGGCCGCCGCCAGCCGGTGCACCCGCTGCCGGACGTCGTTGAGCCGGCGCAGCGCCGTCCACGCCCGCCACCAGAGCAGCACCAGCAGCCCCGCCAGGAGCAGCAGGCCCACCGCCCGGGTCACCGGCACCGCGTCCGGCCGCCGACCGGCCAGCTCGCCGACGTAGTCGACCACGAAGCCGACCGCCGTCGGCGCCGACGTCCACTGCTGTGAGTCACCGCTGCGGGCCAACCCGGCGACCCAGCCCAGCCCCAGGCCGGACAGCGCCGAGACCGCCGCCAGGGTGGCCAGGGCCACCCCGGCTAGCCGGCCGCCGTCGCACAGCAGGGTCCGGAGGGTGTAGCGGCCGTGCACCGCCGCCAACGCCGCGAACGGCAGCACCACCACCGCTGTCGCCTTCACCGCCACCGCCAGCCCGAGCAGCACCCCGGCGACGAGCAGCCCCCGGGTCCGGCCGGGCGCGCGCACCAGCACCAGCAGGCCCAGCAGGAGCAGACCGAGCATCACCACGTCGTTGTGCGCGCCGGCCACCATGTGCACCCCGACCAGGGGGGAGGCCAACCCCAGCCAGGCCGCCCGGCGGGTGGGTACCCCGGCGGCGCGGGCCAGGCCGGGCAGGCAGAGCGCCACCAGCAGCACCCCGGCCACCGCGTACAGCCGCAGCACCATCAGGGTGCCGACCAGGGTCCCGCCGAGCACCGCGGCGAGCGCGGCCAGCAGCACGAAGGCGGGGCCGTACGGGGCCGGGGTGTCCCGCCAGATCGGCGCGACCGCGTCGACCCACGGGCAGCCGGCCGCCGCCACCCCCACCCGGTACGGGTCGTGCCCGGCCGCGTACGACCAGCCCTGGCAGGCGTACGAGTAGACGTCCCGGCTGGCCAGCGGTGGGGTGAGCAGCAGCGGCAGGGTCCACAGCCCGGCGGTGACGTACGCCCACCGGGTGGACGGGGCACCGGCGCGCAACGCCCACCAGGCACCCACCATCAGCGCCGTCCCGACCAGCCAGCAGAGGACCGCGGCCGGCCCGTGTGGCGCGCGCCACGGCCCGGTCGGCGGCACTTCGGGCAGCACCCCGCCCAGCCAGCCGGCCACGGCGAGCAGCACCGCTCCGGTCAACCCGAGGTGACGCGCCGCACGGGCCCGCCTCCCGGTCGGCACGCCGGGCTCGGTCACCGGCCACCTCTCCTCAGTCGGCGGGCGCGTCCACGGTGGCGGGCCGCCGGCCCGCCCGAGCCGACCGTACCAACCGGACGGCCACCACGATCACCAACAGCGTCATCAGCGGGGCACCGGGCATCTTGGTGTACCGGGGCAGCCCGGTGCCGTCGGGCAGCACCAGGAACGACGAGAGCAACGCCACCAGCGCGAACCACCGGGTCGTCCGGTGGGTGGTCGCGGCGAGCACGGCCAGCGGCCACAGCCAGTACCAGGGGTGGAACAGCGGCGCGAGGGCCACCGTCGCGGCGAGTGCCAGGCCGGCGTGCCAGAGCGGGTCGCGGGTGCGGGCCCGCCACCACAACCAGACCAGCAGCACCGCCAGCACCAGCATGCCGATCGTCCGGGTCACCGGTAGCGCGTCGACGTCCGCGCCGAACAGGGCCGCGACGTAGCCGGCGGTCTGCCCGACGGCGGTCGGCGGCGACGTCCAGGCGATCGCCAGGCCACCCTGCTGCAGGCCGGAGATCCAGCCGAAGTTCAGTCCGGCCGCCAACGTCGCCCCGACCACCGTCCCCACCGCGCCACCGACCACCCAGCCGCCGTCCCGGCAGAGCCTGCGGATGGAGTACGTTCCGGCCAGCGCGGCCAACGCGGCGAAGGGCACGACGACCAACGCGGTCACCTTGATCCCGGCAGCCAGGCCGAGCAGCATGCCACCGGCCAGCAGCGGGCCGGGGCGGCCGGGATGTGACGCCACCACCGCCAGCCCGGCGACGAGCAGTCCGACCATCAGCGCGTCGTTGTGCGCGCCGGCGACCAGGTGCACCCCGACCAGCGGCGACCCGAGTGTCAGCCACAGCGCCCGTTCCGGTGGCACCCCGCATCGGCGGGCCAGTACCGGCAGCACCGCCGCGAGCAGGGCGACCCCGGCCACCGCCAGCAACCGGAACAGCACGATGCTGCCGACCAGTGAGTCCGTCGCCGCCACCGCCGCGCCGGAGAGCAGGGCGAACAGCGGCCCGTACGGGGCCGGGGTGTCCCGCCAGATCGGCGAGACCGTGTCCAACCACGGGCACGGCAGCGCCGACACCCCCTGCTCGTACGGGTTGAACCCGGCGGCGTAGGTGGCACCCTGGCAGGCGTACGCGTACACGTCCCGACTGGCCAGTGGGGGGGCGACGAGCAGCGGGACGAGCCAGAGCCCGATGGTCACCAGCGCCCACCGGGTCGACGGGACGCGATCGCGCAGCGTCCACCACACTGCGGCCATCAGCCCCAGCCCGACCACCCACAGCGCGACGAGCAGGGGCCCGTTCGGGCCCTGCCAGATGCCGACCGGGGTGTTTCCGTGCGGCGAGGAAGGCAGCGCGCCGCCCAGGAACGCTGCGACGGCGAGCATCGTCGAGCCGGCCAGGCCGGTCCAGCGCGCCAAGGGGAGGGGCATGGGAGAACATGCTGCCAGTACCACGGTGACGCCACGGGGGTGGGCTATGGCAGTGGGCTACGGCGGCGGTGGGCGGGAGCGCCCTGGTGTCGGCACCGGGGCCGCTCGGCGGGTGGGCGCGGGCCGGCCACGTCGCGGCGGCCGGTCGACCCGGTCAGCAGTGACGCGCGGGCAGGAGGTCGCTCGACATCCAGAACTCACCCGGGCCGTCCACCCTGATCTCGGTCCACCCGTCGGGTCCCGGCCGCAGACAGCCGGCTGCCCCCGACAGCGAGAGCCAGCGCGACCACCGTACGCGCACCTGCACGTTCCCGGTCCGGTCGGCCGTGAACCGGACCCCGCTCTGATCCGCGGAGACCAGCCGTCCGGGAGCGCTCACCATCGGCGCGGGGTCGGCGACGGCGTACAGCCGCCAGTCGGCGTTGCGCCACACCTCGCGCAGGTAGGGCTGGCCGCCCAGCACCAGGTTGGCTTCGTCGCGCGCCCACCGGTCGGGTGGCGCGTCGGGCGCGACGGCGACGTAGCGGACGGCGTTGGCGCGCAGCCATCGGGCGTACGACTCGGCGGTCAGCCGGCCGGTGTAGAAGATCGCGTTGCGGTCGGCGTCGACCTGCCGTTCCCACCCCCGGGCCAGCGGGACGGTCGGTGAGAGGTACGCCGACTCCCAGTGGTCGCGCAGCGGCACCACCTCGGCCCGGCCCACCGGTTGCCGTCGGGCCAGTTCGTCGACGAGCGGACGGTAGAAGGCGGCGCCGCTCTGCACCGAACCGGCGCGCGTCACGTCGCTGACCATCACCGGGTTCTGCCACCAGACAGCGGCGACGAGCAGACCGGCCAGCCACGGTCCGCGCACCGCAGCGAACGCGGCGAGCAGCGGCAGGCCGAAGAGCATCGGCAGCCGCAGGGCGTTGGAGCCGATCGGGCTGGGCAGGTAGAAGGCGGCGACCAGCAACACCACGGTCAGCAGCGCGCCGATGCGCAGCACCCGGTGTTGCCGGCCGAGGACGGCGTACCCCAGCACGGCCAGCGCCACGTTGATCCGCATCGACTCGGCCGAGTACGGCTGGGTGCCGCCGTTGCCGAACAGCACCGCCATCGGCGCGAGGGCGAGCGCGGGGGTGAGGCTGAGGACGAGTCCGTCGGCCACCGGGCTGGTGGTCCGCCAGCCGCCGGGCAGTGCTCTGCCCGGGCCGTCGCCTCGTCGCAGGGCGGCCAGCAGCACTGCGGCACCGGCCAGTCCGGTGAACAGACCGGCGACCGGGCTGGCCCAGGTGGCGAGGGCGGCGAGCAGGGCGGCTGCCACCAGCCGCAGTGGCCGGCCGGGTCGTTGCGCCGCCACCGCGCAGAGGGCGAGCAGCCCGAACGCGAGCCCGACGGCGAAGGTGATCCGGCCGCTCGCCAGGTTCCCGACCAGGACCACCGCGCCCAGGACCGCGCCCAGCAGGCAATGACGGGCACCGGAGCGGACGAACAGCCAGGCCAGTGCCGCCGACGAGACGACCGCTGCCGACGCGCCGAGCGGCCGTACGCCGACCAGCGCGCCGAGCAGTTGGGTGTAGAGGCTGTAACCGCCCTGGTGGACTCCGCCGTACCAGGCGAAGTCGATGGGGGCCAGGCCGTTGCGGTCGGCGAAGCCCGCGCGGGCGACCTGGGCCGACAGGTCGGTGCCCATCGGCGGGGCGAGCAGGAATGCGACGGCGAGCAGCAGCGACACCGCCAGCGCCGCGAGGACGGGACGCGCGGACTGCTCACGGCGGGTCGTCGGCACCGAGCAGTCCTACCACGGTAGGCGCGGTGACACCCGCCCGGGGTCGTCGCGCACGCCGCCAGTGCACCGGCAGCGCACGCCGCCAGTGCACCGCCAGCGCGCCGGCACCCGGGCTGCCGGTCAGGGGCGGGTGGGGCGGACCGGGGACGGGCGGGCGCGGACGTGCAGGCGCTCACCCTGGGGGCCGAAGAGGCTGAGGATCTCCGCCGGCTCGTCGTAGGGGTTGCCGAACCAGTGCGGGGTGCGGGTGTCGAACTCGGCGACCTCACCGGCGTCGAGGGTGAGATCGTGGCTGCCGAGCAGCAGCCGGACCCGGCCGGAGAGCACGTAGAGCCACTCGTACCCCTCGTGCGCCTGCTGGGTCGGCTCCCCCACCGGCACCTGCGGTGGATAGATCATCTTGTACGCCTGGACGCCACCCGGGCGACGGGTCAACGGCACGATGGTGACGCCGTGACGGACGACGGGCCGGCGGTGGACCCGGGGGTCGCGGGTCTGCGGCGTGCCGACCAGATCGTCCAGCGGCACCCGGTGGAAGCGGGCCAGGGCGAGCAGGAGTTCCAGGGTGGGCCGCCGGCCACCGGACTCCAGCCGGGACAGCGTGCTGACCGAGATGCCGGTCGCCGCGCCGAGCTGACCCAGGGTCACGCCGCGCTGCTGCCGCAGCGCCCGCAGCCGGGGTCCGACGGCGGTGAGCACCTCGTCCGGGGGGATGTCGCTGTGGTCGTCGGTCACCGCACCAGTTTGCCATTTCGGCAACCAGATTTGGCAGTACGGTGATCCGGGCGCACGATCCGGGGCATCGGCGGGACGGACCCGCCCGTGAGGAGACAGTCATGACGTACCCGGTGGTGCACGACGTGGTGGTGGTCGGTGGCGGTGCGGCCGGGCTCAGCGGTGCGCTCGCCCTGGGCCGGTTCCGCCGCGACGTGGTGGTGGTCGACGGTGGTGCCCCGCGCAACGCCCCGGCCGACCACGTGCACAACTTCCTGACCAACGAGGGTGTCCCACCCGCCGACCTGTACGCGACGGGCCGGTCCGAGGTGGCCCGGTACGGCGTGACCGTCCTCGACGGCACCGTCACCGCCACCCACCCGATCGACCCGGCCCACCCGCACGACGCCACGGCACCGGCGGGCGACGTCGGTCCGGGGCGGTTCGCGGTGACCCTGGCCGACGGCCGTACCCTGCACACCCGCCGGTTGCTGGTCACCACCGGCCTGGTCGACGAGTTGCCCGACGTGTCGGGCCTGGCCGACCGCTGGGGCCGCGACGTGCTGCACTGCCCCTACTGCCACGGGTGGGAGGTACGCGACCAGGCCGTCGGGGTGCTCGCCACCGGCCCGATGGCCGCCCACCAGGCGCTGCTGTTCCGTCAGCTCACCGACGACGTGGTGGTCTTCACGCACACCGCCGGGCCGTTGCCCGCCGACGAGGCGGAGAAGCTGGCCGCCCGGGGCGTCACCGTGGTCGACGGGGAGGTGGCGGAGCTGGAGGTCACCGGCGACCGGCTCACCGGCGTACGGCTGCGGTCCGGCCGGGTGGTCCCCCGGGAGGCGCTGGTGGTGGCCCCCCGGTTCGGCGCGCGGGCCGCTTTCCTCGCCGGGCTCGGGTTGCCCACCGAGGAATTCGTCGTCGGTGGGCACACCTTCGGTGACCGGGTGGCCGCCGACGCCTCCGGCGCGACCGGGGTGCCCGGCGTCTGGGTGGCCGGCAACGTCACCGACCCGCAGGCCACCGTGATCGCCGCCGCCGCGGCGGGGCTGAAGGCCGCCGCCGCGCTCAACGCCGACCTGATCGCCGAGGACACCGACCGGGCGGTGGCCGCGCACCGGGCCACCGCCGCCCGCACCGGCGACGAGGACGGCGGACAGGCCAGTGAGTGACCACGGGACCGGCAACGAGGACGGCGGGCAGGGCCGCAGTACCCACGGGACCGGCAACGAGGACGGGCAGGGCGGCGGGACGCACGGAACCGTTGTCGACGCGGCCGTGGACGAGCAGACCGCCCGGCACTGGGACGAGATGTACCGGGCCCGGGGGCGGCAGTGGAGCGGCCGACCCAATCCGCACCTGGTCGACGTCGTCGGGGCGCTGCCGCCGGGCAGCGCCCTCGACCTCGGTTGCGGCGAGGGCGGCGACGCGGTGTGGCTGGCCCGGCAGGGCTGGCGGGTGACGGCGGTCGACGTCTCCACCACCGCGTTGGAGCGGTCGGCCGCCGCCGTGACGGCCGCCGGGGTGGCGTCCCTGGTCGACTTCCAGCGGCACGACCTGGCCCGGACCTTCCCGGCGGGCAGGTTCGACCTGGTCTCGGCGCAGTTCCTCCAGTCGCCGCTGGACTTCCCCCGGGCGCAGGTGCTGCGGGCGGCGGTCCGGGCGGTCGCCACGGGCGGACGGCTGCTGGTGGTCGAGCACGGCGCGGTGCCCCCGTGGGGTGCCGCCGAACATCGCCACGTGCGGTTCCCCACCCGCAGGAGACCCTGGCCGAGCTCGACCTCGACCCGGACGGATGGCACGTCGAGCGCCTCGACGCGCCGCAGCGGCAGGCCACCGGCCCCAACGGCGAGGCCGGCACCCTGATCGACCATCTGGTGCTGGTCCGCCGCCGGTGACCCGGCGAGGCCGGTGACCGGGCCGCCCTGGTGACCGGGCCGCCGTCGTCGCCCGGCTACCCGGCCCGGCACGGCCGCCCGGCCCGGCATGGCCGCCCGGCCCGGCACGGCACGGCCGCCCGGCCCGGCTGCCCGGCCCGGCTGCCCGGCCCGGCTGCCCGGCCCGACTATGCCAACGGCTTCGGTGCCGGCGGCGGGGGCTCAGCTCTCCAGGACCCGCTGCATGGCGGCCCGGGACCGCCGGGCGGTGCGCAGGTAGTCGTCGAGGAACTCCCCCGGGTCGTCCGCACCGAGCAACCGCGCCACACCGGCCAGCTCCACCCCGTGCCGGGGAAGCTGGTCGCCGGCCCGACCCCGGACCAGCATCAACGCGTTGCGGACCTGCGCGGCGAGGGTCCACCCGGCGACCATCGCGGCGGCGTCCGCCGGGTCGACCAGCCCCGCCTCCCGGGCCGCCGCGAGGGCATCGAGGGTACGCGTGCCGCGCAGCTGCGGGTACGCCCCGGCGTTGCGCAGCTGCAGCAGCTGCACCGCCCACTCGACGTCGGCCAGGCCACCCCGCCCGAGCTTGGTGTGGGTGGCCGGGTCGGCGCCCCGGGGCAGTCGTTCGTTCTCCACCCGGGCCTTGATCCGGCGGATCTCGACGACCTGCTCCCGGGTCAACCCGTCGGCCGGGTAGCGGACCGGATCGACCATCGTCTCGAACTCGGTGCCCAGGTCGGCGTCGCCGCAGACGAAGCGGGCCCGCAGCAGCGCCTGCGCCTCCCACACCCGCGACCAGCGGGCGTAGTACTGGGCGTAGGCGGCGAGGCTGCGGACCAGCGGGCCCTGCCGTCCCTCGGGGCGCAGGTCGGCGTCGACGCCGAGCGCCGGATCGGGGGCGGGGGCGGCGAGCAGCCGGCGCAGTTCCTCGGCGATCGCGTGCGCGGCGGCGCTGGCGGTGCTCTCCGCCGTCCCGGCCGGCGGGTCGTAGACGAACAGCACGTCGGCGTCGGAGAGGTAGTTCGACTCGTACCCGCCGAGGCGACCGAGGCCGATCACCGCGAACCGCAGGCCGGGTAGCTCCGGCTGGGCGGCCCGGACGGCGCGCAGCGCGGCGGACAGGGTGGCGTCGGTGACGTACGACAGGCCGGTGCCGACCCGGGTGACGTCGGCCAGCGGGCCGACCGGCACACCACGCTCGGGTCGCGGGGCCAGCCCGCCGGCCCGGCTGAGCACGTCGGCGCAGGCGATCCGGACGAGTTCCCGGCGGCGCAGCGCGCGTACCGCCCGGGTCGCCTCGACCGGGTCGGCGTGCCGGGCCGCCGCGGCGGCGAACCCGTCGCAGAGCACCTCCCGGGGTCGGGGCGTCAACTCGTTCTCCTCGGCCAGCAGCCGCAGCGCCTCCGGTTCCCGGGCCAGCAGGTCGGCCGCGTAGCGGGACGACGACAGCACCCGGGCCAGCCGCCGGGCCACCGGCCCGGAGTCGCGCAGCAGCCGTAGGTACCACGGGGTGCTGCCGAGGGAGTCGGAGACCTGCCGGTAGTTGAGCAGCCCCCGGTCCGGTTCGGGCGCGTCGGCGAACTCGCTGAGCAGCACCGGCAGCAGGGTCCGCTGAATGGCGGCGGTCCGGCTCACCCCGCCGGTGAGGGCTTCGAGGTGGCGCAGCGCCCCGGCCGGGTCGGCGAAACCGAGGATCTCCAGCCGGTGCCGGGCCGCCTCCGGGGTGAGCCGCAGGCCGTCGGCGGGCACCCGGGCCACCGACTCCAGCAACGGCCGGTAGAGCAGTTTGGCGTGCAGCCGGCGTACCTCGGTGGCGTGCGCGACCCAGTCGGCGCGGAAGCTCTCCACGGCGCTGCGGCCCGGGATGGCGGCGTAGCCGAGCGCGGCGGCCAGCCAGCGCAGCGCGGCCGGCTCGGTCGGCACGGTGTGGGTGCGCCGCAGCGCCTGGAGCTGGAGCCGGTGTTCGACCCCGCGCAGGAAGCGGTATCCGCGCAGCAGCGCCTCACCGTCGGCCCGCCCGACGTAACCGCCGGCCACCAGCGCGCGCAGCGCCGGCACGGTGCCCGGCACCCGCAGCGACTCGTCGCCCCGGCCGTGCACCAGTTGCAGCAGTTGGACGGCGAACTCGATGTCCCGCAGCCCGCCCGGACCGCGCTTGATCTCGCGGTCCAGCTCCTTCGGCGGGATGTTGTCGATGATCCGGCGGCGCATGGCGCGTACGTCGGAGACCGCTTCGGGACGCTCGGAGGCCCGCCAGACCAGCGGGGCGAGGGCGTCGACCCACTCGCCGGCCAACGCCAGGTCACCGGCGGCCGGGCGGGCCTTGAGCAGCGCCTGGAACTCCCAGGTGCGAGCCCACCGCTGGTAGTAGGCGAGGTGGCTGGCCAGGGTACGCACCAGCGGCCCCCGGTTGCCCTCGGGGCGCAGCGCGGCGTCCACCGGCCAGGCGACCAGCCCGCAGATGTGGATCAGCCGGGCGGCGACGGTGGTCGCGGCGGGCAGGTCCTCGTCGGTCGCGGCCACGAAGATCACGTCGACGTCGGAGACGTAGTTCAGCTCGTCGCCACCGCACTTGCCCATCGCCACCACGGCCAGCCGGGGCCGGGGCGTGCCCGCCGGCAGCTCACCCACCGCGATCTCGTACGCCGCCGCGAGGGTCGCGTCGGCCAGCGCGGACAGCGCCGACATCACCTGCTCCAGGCCGCGTCCGCCGGTCAGGTCGGCCGCCGAGATCCGCAGCAACGCCAGCCGGTACGCCTGCCGCAGCACCGCCACCGGCGCGGTGGCGACGGTCAACCGGCCGGCGAGGGCCAGGTCGAGTCGACCGTCGGCGGTGGGGGCCAGCCCGTCCGGGGCGGTGCCGAGCACCGTCCACTGCCCCGGGTTGGCGACCAGGTGGTCACCCAGTGCGGAGGAGGCCCCGAGGACGGCGACCAGCCGACGCCGCAGACCCGGATCGGCGGCGAGCCCGGCCAGCAGGGCCGACCCGGTGGCGTCGGCGGCGGTGCGGCGTTCGGTCTCCACCATCCGGTGCAGTTGACGCAGCGCCAGATCCGGGTCGGCGGCCCGGGAGAGCGCGGCCAGCAGGTCGGCCGCCGCGCGGTCGGTGGGCTCCTGCTCGTCGGCCTGCCACAGCCCGAGCCCGTCCGCGCCGAGCAGGTCGGCGGCGCGGACCCCGCCGTCGCCCTCGGCGAAGCCGTAGCGGGCCAGCCGTCCCCTGGTCGATCTGCTCATCTCAGTGCCCGAGCAGGGGCAGGCTGCGGCGGGTGTCGTCGTCCAGCTCGCCGAGGGCGAGGGCGGCGAACCGGACGGCGAACGGCTGCCACACCTCCTCGACGTCGGCCATCACCCGGTCGCAGGCGGCCACCACCAGGTCCTCGTCGTAACCCAGCTCGGCGAGCAGTTCGGAGCCGCGCGCCCACCCGGCGATCATCGCGGTGTCGCACTCGATGTGGAACTGCAGGCCCCAGGCCCGGTCGCCGAGCCGGAACGCCTGGTGCGGGTAGCGGGTCGAGGCGGCCAGCAGGGTGGCGGCCCGGGGCAGCTCGGTGATCTCGTCGGTGTGCCACTGGAGCACGTCCGGGATCAGCGGCACGTACCGGAACAGCAGGTCACTTTCGGCGGCGTCGCGCCGGCCGACCACGCCCGGGCCCACCTCGGGGCCGGACGGGCTGCGCTCGACCAGGCCGGCGTGCGCGGTGGCGAGCAGTTGCGCGCCGAGGCAGACGCCGAGGGTCGGCACCCGGTGCCGCACGGCCTTGCGCAGCAACCCTTCGAGCTTCGGGAACCAGGGTGCGCCGGGGGTGCCGTCGGGGGCCGGGTAGGCGTGCTGGTCACCGCCGAGCACCACCAGCGCCACGTGGCCGGCGAGGTCGTCGGGGAGTTCGTCGCCGGCGTACGGGCGCAGCAGCCGCAGCTCCAGGCCCCCCTCCACCAGCCACTCCCCCAGCCGTCGGGGGTCGTCGGTCGGGTCGTTCTCGATCACCAGTGCGGTTCCCACGCCGTCGAGGCTATCGGGTTCGTCGACGGACACCCGGAACGCCTCGGACCGCGCGGCGGGGCGACTATGCTCGGCCGCTGTGATCGCCGACGACCCGTCCGTCCTGCGCCCGCCCGTGCTGCGCGAGGGCGACACGGTGATGCTGGTCTCGCCGTCCGGGCCGACCCGGCCGGAGCGGGTGGCCCGGGGTGTCGAGTTACTGACCGGCTGGGGGCTGCGCCCGGTGGTGGCACCGAACGCGTACGCCCGACGGGGTTACCTCGCCGGTGACGACGCGCTGCGCGCCGCGGACCTGAACGCCGCCTTCGCCGACCCGCAGGTGCGCGGGGTGATCTGCACCCGGGGCGGGTACGGCGCGCAGCGGGTGGTCGACCTGATCGACATGGCCGCCGTGCGGCGGGACCCGAAGGTGGTGGCCGGGTTCTCCGACATCACCGCCCTGCAGTTCGCCCTCTGGCGGGGGGCCCGGCTGACCGGCGTGCACGGCCCCGGGGCGGCCTGGGTCGACGAGCGGACCCCGCTGCGCTCGGCGGAGTCGCTGCACGCCGCGCTGATGACCACCGCGCCGGTGACCGTGGCGGCGGTGCCCACGGAGGAGACCTACCCGGTGCGGGTCCCCGGTCGGGCGGTGGGTCGGCTGCTCGGCGGGAACCTCTGCCTGATCACCGCCACCCTGGGCACCCCGGACATGCCGGACCTGACCGGGGCGGTGCTGCTCGTCGAGGAGGTGCAGGAGCCGCCGTACAAGGTCGACCGGATGCTCACCCACCTGCGCCGCGCGGGCGTGCTGGACGGCCTGGCCGGGGTGGCGGTGGGCCAGTTCACCGACTGCGCCGACGGCTGGGACACCACCGTCGTGGACGTGCTCACCGACCGGCTGGGCGACCTCGGCGTGCCGGTCCTCGGCGGCCTGCCGATCGGCCACGGCCCCGGCCAACTCACCGTCCCGGTGGGCACCCCCGCCACCCTCGACACCGAAACCGGCACCCTCACCACCACCCCCGCCGTCCAGTAACCCCCACCCCCACGCCCCACCCCCACCCCCACCCCACCCGCTCCGGCCCCGACCGTTCCGGTGATCAAGAGGTTCGCGTCACCGGAAAGCCCGTTCCTGACCGAAACCTCTTGATCACCGGGGCGGTGGGCGGGATTTTCAGCTGGGGGACAGGGTCGGGAAGGGGGATTCCCAGGTTCGGTGGTCACTGTCGGTGACGTCAACGCATCACCACCGACGTACTGGAGGACCGATGTCCCGCATGATGTCGAAGAAGCGCCTGCTGGTCGGTTTCGCCGCCGCTGGTGTGCTCGGGGTGGGGATCGCCGCTCCCACGGTCGCCTTCGCCGAGAACGGGGCCACCCCGACGCCGAGCGCCAGCAGCGAGGCCGCTCAGGGCACCGACCGGCAGCAGCAGCGCGCCGACCGGCAGAACGAGTTCGTCGAGGCGCTCGCCAAGGAGTTGGGCGTGGACACCGACAAAGTGACCGCCGCCCTGGAAAAGGTGCGCGAGCAGCACAAGGACCGCGCCACGGGTGACCGGCCGGAGCGTCCGTCGCCGCAGGACCGGCAGGAGAAGCTGGCCGAGCGGCTGGCCCAGGCGGTCAAGGACGGCAAGCTCACCCAGGACCAGGCCGACGCGATCACCAAGGCCGTCGAGGCCGGGGTCTTCCCGGGGCCGGGTGGCCCCGGTCACCACCGCGGCCCGGCGGGTACGCCCGGCGAGTGACCCACCTCCGGCCCGCCCGACCCGGCGGGCCGACAATCGACCCGCCAGGGCCGACGTTGCGGTGTCCGACGCACTGGGACACCGCAACGTCGGCCCTGGCGTAAAGCGCTGCCACCCGAGGAAGCGCAACACCGACCCGCTGGCGTCAGGCGCTGCCACCCGAGGAGAAGAGACCGAGGTGGGTGCCCACCGGGTCGCGCACCAGGGCGAGGGTCAGGCCGCTCGGCGTGGTCCGGGGCGGGGTCAGCACCGTGCCGCCCGCCGCCTCGGCCCGCCCGCAGGTCTGCGCCACGTCGGCCACCTCGGCGTAGAGGATCGCGTAGCCGGGCGCGTCCTCGGCGAGAGCCCGGATGCCGCCGCCGATGCCGGTCGGCTCCCCCGCCGTGGTCGTCCGGTAGGAACCGCCCTCGGCCGTGCCCTCCTCGGTGAAGGTCCAGCCGAACAACTCCGCATAGAAGCTCTGCGCCTCGTCCGGCCGGTCGGTGCCGATCTCGAACCAGGTGACGGGTGTACTGGTCACGCGTTGCCTCCTGTTCCCCGCCGACCGGGCGGCCGGCGGGCTCGGCAGTCAGCCTCCCGGGTGTCCGCGACACCGTCCTGTCGGTGTTTACCGCCCGGTCCACACGGCCCGCACGCCGACCCGTCCGGACAGCCCGCACGCCAACCGGCCTGCACGGCCCGCACGCCGACCCGTCCGGACAGCCCGCGCCGACCGGACTGTGCGGCCGGCCCACGCCGAGTCAGACCAGGGTCAGCCGGCGCACCCGCTCGGCCGGGACGTCCAGGTCGGCCGGGGAGAACTCCCGGGTCACCCGCTGCGACAACGCCTCGACCCCGACGATCCGGTCGGTACGGAAGCAGCGCAGCCCGTCGCGGAGCCGGCACCAGGCGAGCAGGTACCAGTGCCGGTCGTTGCCCAGGTAACCCAGCGGCTCGACCTCGCGCGACGAGGGCACCCCGCAGCGGTCGGCGTACCGCAGGCGGAGCATCCGACGGGCGGAGACCGCGTCGGCGACGACGGCCGGGACGGACGTGCCCGGCCCGGTGCCGACCAGCAGCACCCGGCCGGCGAGCAGGCGCGCGGCATCGGCGTCGGCGGCCGGCAGCACCGCGAGCAGCTTGCGCAGTGCGGTGCTGCCGGCCACGGCGAACGGGGTGCCGGCGAGCCGGTGCAGGGCCACCGCCATCGCCACCGCCTCGGTGGCGGTCAGGTTGACCGGCGGCAGGGTGTGCGACCGGTCGACCACGTAACCGCCGGTGCGGCCGGGCTCGGCCCAGATCGGCACGCCGGAACCCTGGAGGGCGACGATGTCGCGTTCGACGGTGCGGGTGCTGACCTCGAAACGGTTGGCCAGCCAACGGGCGCTGCGCGGCCGGGGCGACACCGCCCGCAGCTCCTCCACCAGGGCGTAGAGACGATCCGTCCGGTTCACCCCCGCACGCTACGACGGGGGTACGACGCACCGCCCCTGTCCGCCCCGGCGGGGAGGGCGGACGGGGGTCGGCTCGGACGGTACGGGCGGCAGGGCCCCCGGTTCAGGCGATGCAGGCGCAGACGATCAGAGCCGCACCGAAGTGGGTGGCGGCGCTGACCCGGGCCGCCGGGTGCGGCTGGTCCGAGCAGATGACCTCACCGAGCTTGCCCGGGGTGAGCAGGTCCAGCACGCCGAAGGCGAGCGCCATGACAGCCAGCCCGATCAGCCCGAAGAGCACCGTGGAGGCGAGCCCTTTGGCGAAGTCGTCGTAGCTGGTCACGATCGCGGTGAAGACGATGCCGGCGACACCCAGCTGATTGGCGGCCAGCAGCAGCCCGGCGTTGCCGTTGCGCTGCACCCAGATCAGCTCGCGCAGCTTGCCCGGGGTGAGCACGTCGACCAGCACGAAGCCGGCCGCCATCAGCGCCACCCCGACGATCCCGAACACGACGCTCTGCCATGCTCCGGTGAGCAGATCATCCAGCACCGACGGCCTCCCGACCTCCTGCGCCCGGCGCGGGTGCCGGCACGGTGATCGAGACGATAGCGGCACCGCGCCACCCCCGACACCCCCCGGACCGTCGAACGCCCGGACCGTCGGCAGACCCGGCACCGCCGAACGCCCGGGCCGTCAGCCGACCCGGCACCGCCGAACGCCCGGACCGTCAGCCGGCCCGGCACCGCCGAACGCCCTGGGCCCCGGCGGACCCGGGACGTCGAGGACCCGGGGCCGCGCGGGCCCCGGGTCCTCGACGTCAACGGGTCACAACGACAGGTAGCGCTGCCGCTCGTACGGGGTGACCTCGCGGCGGTACTGCTCCCACTCGGCCCGCTTGTTGCGCAGGAAGAAGTCGAAGACGTGCTCCCCGAGCACCTCGGCGACCAACTCGGAGCCGGCCATCACGTCGATCGCCTCGGACAGGTTCTCCGGCAGTGCCTCGTAGCCCATCGCGCGGCGCTCGGCGCTGGTCAGCGACCAGACGTCGTCCTCCGCGCCGGGTGGCAGCTCGTAGCCCTCCTCGATGCCCTTCAGGCCGGCGCCGAGCATCACCGCGAACGCCAGGTAGGGGTTGGTCGCCGAGTCCAGCGACCGGACCTCCACTCGGGCCGAGTTCGGCTTGCCGTACGCGGGCACGCGGACCAGCGCGGACCGGTTCAGGTGCCCCCAGCAGACGTACGCCGGGCTCTCGGTGATCCGGTCCGGCAAGGCCTGCGGGAACAGCCGCTTGTACGAGTTGACCCACTGGTTGGTGACGGCGGTGTACTCCCGGGCGTGCATCAGCAGGCCGGCGATGAACGACTTCGCCACCTTCGACAGTTTCATCGGGTCACCGGAGTCGTGGAACGCGTTGCGCTCCCCCTCGAACAGCGACAGGTGGGTGTGCATGCCGCTGCCCGGCTGGTCGGTGAACGGCTTCGGCATGAAGCTGGCCTGTACGCCGGTGGACAGCGCCACCTCCTTGACCACGTGCCGGAAGGTCATGATGTTGTCGGCGGTGGTCAGCGCGTCGGCGTAGCGCAGATCGATCTCCTGCTGGCCGGGGGCGACCTCGTGGTGGCTGAACTCCACCGAGATGCCGATCCGCTCCAGCGCGAGCACGGCCTGGCGGCGGAAGTCCCGCGCGACGGCGTGCGTAGTGTGCTCGAAGTAGCCGCCGGTGTCCACGGCGGTGGGCACCGAGCCGTCCTGCGGGCCGTTCTCCAGCAGGAAGAACTCGATCTCCGGGTGGGTGTAGAAGGTGAAGCCCTTCTCGGCCGCCTTGGACAGCATCCGGCGCAGCACGTGCCGTGGGTCGGCCCAGGACGGGCCGCCGTCGGGCAGCAGGATGTCGCAGAACATCCGGGCGCTCTCACCGCTCACCCCGCCCTCGAAGGGGAACACCTGGAAGGTGGTCGGATCCGGCATAGCGACCATGTCGGACTCGAAGACCCGGGCGAAGCCCTCGATGGCCGAGCCGTCGAACCCGATGCCCTCCTCGAAGGCTGCCTCCAGCTCCGCCGGGGCGACTGAGACGCTCTTGAGCGTCCCCAGCACGTCGGTGAACCACAGCCGGACGAACCGGATGTCCCGCTCTTCCAGCGTACGGAGGACGAACTCCTGCTGACGGTCCACTTCCCCAACCCCTCGCGACGTACGTCCGGCACCGGTCGGCCGGTCCGTCCTGACCGCCCAGTCTTCACCGGCCTGGTTAAGCAGACGTTACGCGACCTGCCGCCGCTCGTCCTGCGGTGTCCCGACGGCCGGATCGACGGGCGGCCCCGCCACCAGCGGCGGGCCGGCCGGGCGCGGCGAGAGGGTGGCCGTCGTCTCGTCGCAGCCGCCGGGTCGACCGCCTGCGGCTGGGGCAAGATGAGGTCATGCCCACCCTGCGTCTGGCCCTGTGCCAGGTCAACCCGACCGTCGGCGACACCGTCGGCAACGCCGAGCTGATCCGCGCCTGGACCCGTCGGGCCGCCGACGCCGGCGCCCAGCTCGTCGCCTTCCCGGAGATGACACTCACCGGCTACCCCGTCGAGGATCTGGTCTTCCGCCGTTCCTTCGTCGCCGCCTCACAGGCCGCGGTGCGGCAGCTCGCCGCCGATCTGGCCGCCGACGGCCTCGGCGACCTGCCGGTCGTGGTCGGCTACCTGGACGCCGACGGTCCACCCCAGGTCAGCGGGGACGCCCAGCCGGGCCGGGGGGCCCGCAACGCCGCCGCGCTGCTGCACCGGGGTGAGGTGGTCGCGACCTACTTCAAGCACCACCTGCCCAACTACGGCGTCTTCGACGAGGACCGCTACTTCGTGCCCGGCGACACCCTGACCGTGGTCCGGGTGGGCGGGGTGGACGTGGCGTTGACCATCTGCGAGGACCTGTGGCAGGCCGGGGGCCCGTTCGCGGTGGCCCGGCAGGCCGGCGTCGGCCTGGTGGTCAACATCAACGGCTCGCCGTACGAGTTGAACAAGGACGACGTCCGGCTGCCGCTGGTGCGTCGCCGGGCCGCCGAGGCCGGGGCCCCGATCGCGTACGTCAACATGGTCGGTGGTCAGGACGAACTGGTCTTCGAGGGCGACTCGATGATCGTGGACGCCGACGGGGAACTGCTCACCCGCGCGCCGCAGTTCGTCGAGCACCTGCTCGTGCACGACGTGGAGCTGGCCGGGGCGGGACCGCACGCCGCCGACACCGAGGACCTCGCCGACGGGATGCGGGTGCTGCGTCGTACCGTCGAGGTGGTGCCGGCGGCCCCGACCGGGCCGGCGGCCGACGGCGGCCTGCTGGCGCCGGTGGCCGACGAGGCCGAGGTGTGGCAGGCGCTGGTGCTGGGCCTGCGGGACTACGTCAACAAGAACCGCTTCCCCTCGGTGGTGCTGGGCCTGTCCGGCGGGATCGACTCGGCGGTGGTGGCCGCGCTGGCCGTCGACGCGCTCGGCCCACGGCGGGTGGTCGGCGTGTCACTGCCCAGCCAGCACTCCTCGGAGCACTCCCGGACCGACGCGGAGGACCTGGCCAAGCGCACCGGCCTGGACTACCGCGTCGAGCCGATCCAGCCGATGGTGGACACCTTCCTGGCGAACATCTCGCTGTCCGGGGTGGCGGTGGAGAACCTCCAGGCCCGGGTGCGCGGGGTGATCCTGATGGCACTGTCGAACCAGGAGGGCCACCTGGTCCTCACCACCGGCAACAAGAGTGAGCTGGCGGTCGGCTACTCGACCCTCTACGGCGACTCGGTCGGCGGGTTCAACCCGGTCAAGGACGTCTGGAAGACGCTGATCTGGCGGCTGGCGAAGTGGCGCAACGCCGACGCGGCCCGCCGGGGCGAGACCCCGCCGATCCCGGAGAACTCCATCGGCAAGCCCCCGTCGGCCGAGCTGAGCCCCGGCCAGCTCGACAGTGACAGCCTGCCCGACTACGACGTGCTGGACCCGATCCTGATCGGTTACGTCGACGGTGACCTGGGCCGGGCCGGCCTGGTCGAGTCCGGCCACGACCCGGCGGTGGTCGACCGGGTGCTGCGGCTGGTGGACACCGCCGAGTACAAGCGTCGGCAGTCCGCCCCGGGCACGAAGATCTCGATGAAGGCGTTCGGCCGCGACCGTCGGCTGCCGATCACCAACCGCTGGCGCGAGGACGGCTGAGCATCCGGGCCGGCCGACCTGCGGCCGGCTGAGCGTCCGGGACCGACCGACCCGGGTCGGCTGAGCAGCACAGCCCGACCGACCCGGGTCGGTCGGGCACCCCGACGCCGGCCGGCCACGGTCGGTCGGCGTCGCCCCGGCGGAGTGAAATCCTGCACTGTTCCCTGCCGTCGACCGGTCGCGTGGTGCGACGATCGCGACGGAACCCGGGGACCGCGACAGCGGCCTCGAGGAAAGGAGACAGTCATGGTGGAGTCCACCCCGACCGAGGTGACCGCCCTGTACGGCGGGCCGGCCACCCGACGGGTCCGCACCCGCGACCTGATCGCCGCCAAGAAGCGCGGCGACCGGTGGGCGATGCTCACCTCGTACGACCAGTACACCGCCGGAATCTTCGACCAGGCGGGGATTCCGGTGCTGCTGGTCGGCGACTCGGCGGCGAACAACGTGTTCGGTTACGAGACCACCCTGCCGGTGACCGTCGACGAGTTGTTGCCGCTGGTCAGGGCCGTGGTCCGGGCGACTCGGCACACCCTGGTCGTCGGTGACCTGCCGTTCGGCTCGTACGAGGAGGGGCCGACGCAGGCGTTGCGCACGGCGGTGCGGTTCATGAAGGAGGGTGGCTGCCACGCGGTGAAGCTGGAGGGCGGCCGACGCTGCGCCGACCAGATCGCGGCGATCACCGGGGCGGGCATCCCGGTGATGGCGCACATCGGCTTCACCCCGCAGAGCGAACACACCCTGGGCGGCTACCGGGTGCAGGGTCGCGGCGACACCGCCGACGAGGTGCTCGCCGACGCGCGGGCGGTGGCCGGGGCGGGGGCGTTCGCGGTGGTGCTGGAGATGGTGCCGGGTGAGGTCGCCAAGCGGGTCACCGCCGAACTGGCGATTCCCACCGTCGGCATCGGCGCCGGCCCCGACACCGACGCCCAGGTGCTGGTCTGGCAGGACATGGCGGGGCTGCGCACCGGGAAGGCCCCCCGGTTCGTCAAGCGTTACGCCGACCTGGCCGGGGCGCTGACCGAGGCGACCCGCCGGTTCGCCGACGAGGTACGCGGCGGCGACTTCCCCGCCACCGAACACACCTTCTGAGGTCGCGCCGGAGCCTGGTGGGGCGCTGCCCCCACCGCCCCACCAGGCTCCGCTAGGGTTCCGCTCGTGAATCATGCTCGCTTCTCGACTGTCGCCCTGACCTGTCTCTCCGTCCTGGCACTCGCGGCGTGCAGCGAGGCGAAGCCGTCGACGACGGCCGCGCCGTCGTCCTCCGCCACCAGCGCGGCTGCGCCGGCCACCTCCCCCTCCGCCACGACCGCGCCGACCACCGACGCCCCGACCGCAGCCGCCGACCCGGCAGCCGACAAGAAGCTCTGCACGGCGGCCAAGAAGATCGCCGAGACGACGAAGGTCGACGTCGTGAAGGCCGCGATGGCGGGTGGTGACCCGAACCCGGCCATCAAGAAGGCCTACAACGAGATGGCGTCGGGCCTGGCGAAGGCCACGGCCGGCACCCCCGGCAGCGAGGCGGCCACCGCGCTGGCGGCGTTCGGCGTCGCCGCCGGCAGGGTGGCCACCGCCCCGGACATGGACGCCGCCGCCGACGGCCCCGAGTTCCAGAAGACCAGCGCCATGGTGAACGCCGCCTGCAAGAAGGCCGGCGTCGACATCAACTTCTGACGGTGACGAAGGAGCAGGTCACCCGGGCCGTCCGACCCACCGCCCGACCACCCGCACCGGGGGCCGGCCGGGGTCCCGGAGGTCACCCGTGACCGCGACGGGGCAGCACACCTCGGCACAGCCGGGTGGCCCGCTCCCGCATCCGCACGGTCAGCAACCGAGTCGGGGCAGCCGGGTTGATCTGCTCCCACATTCCCACCGTCAAAGGTCGGTGACCCGGATGCCGGCGTGCGCCTTGTAACGCTTGTTGATGGCGATCAGGTTGGCGGTGAACGCCTCGATCTGGTGGGCGTTGCGCAGCCGGCCGGCGTAGATGCCGCGCATCCCGGGGATCCGGGCGGCCAACGCGCCGACGATGTCGACCAGTTCCCGCTCCTCGGTGCAGATCAGCACGTCGAGGTCGATCCGGTCGATCTCCGGGTCGGCCAGCAACGGCGCGCTGACATGGTTGAATGCCGCGCAGACCCGCGAGTCGGGCAGCAGTGCCGCCGCCTGCTGCACCGCGCTGCCCTCGGCGACCGGCAGCGCGTACGGGCCCTGCTTGTCGAAGCCGAGCGGGTTGACACAGTCCACGACGATCTTGCCGGCCAGTGGCCCGGCCAGCGCGCCGACGGTGGCCGCGTGCCCGTCCCACGGCACCGCGATCACCACCACGTCGCTGCGGCGGGCCACCTCGTCGTTGTCCGCGCCGGTCACGTCGACCCCGGCGGGCAGCCGGGGCAGCACGGCGATCTCCGCCGCCGCCTCGGCCGCCCGGTCGGCGGAGCGGGACCCGATCAGCACCTGCTGACCGGCGCGGGCGAACCGGTAGGCCAGCCCCCGCCCCTGGTCGCCGGTGCCACCGATGATGCCGACGGTCAGCCCGGACACGTCGGGAAGGGTGCTCGCGTCGTATGCCATGGCGTCATCCTCGCAAACCGCCCGCACGGTCAGCGGCACAAGGCGCTGTGACGCTGGCCGCCCCGCCAGGGCCGCCGGACAGGGCGGGACCCCGCCGGGGCCGGGTTCAGGCCCGCGCGAAGAGGACCTTGCGGCCGACCGGGTCGGCGGTGACCAGGCGTACGGTGACCCGCTCCCCCAGTGGCAGCTCACCGGTGCAGCGGGCCCGTACCGGCGGATCGTCCAACGCCACCGTCCCGCCGGGCACCCGACCGGGCTTCGACTGACTGTTCGGCGGTGCGTCCACGTCCAGCACCGCCGCCGAGAACGTCTCCCCCACCCGGTGCTCCAGCAGCACCGCCTCGGCCAGCTCGATCGCACCCCGGGTGGCGGTGCCCGCCGTCCGGTCGGTCGAGGCCATCGCCTCCGGCAGCCGGGGCAGCGCCGTACGGGCCCACTCCGGCACCTCACGGCCCTCGTGCAGGGCCAGGCAGACCTCCGTGGCGTACCGGTCGGCCAGTCGACGCAGCGGGGCGGTGACATGGGCGTACGCGGCTGCCACCCCACCGTGCTCCGGCTGCTCGGGCAGCTCGCCGTCGAACGCCGTGTACGCCGCACCGCGCATCAACTCCGCCGCCTGGTCGACGAAGGCGGCGGCCCGGGGCTGCGAGGCGTCCAACCCGGCCAGCACCTCGCCCACCCGTACCCCGTCCGGCCAGTGCACGCCCAGCGGGGCCGCCGCCGCGCGCAGCCGGGCCACCGCCTCCGGCTTCGGTGCCGGCATGGTACGCAGCAACCCGATCCGGCCGGCGAGCATGATGTCCGCCGCCGCCATCCCGGTCAGCAGGGAGATCTGGGCGTTGTGGTCCTCCATCGGGCCGGGGCCGCGCAGCACCAGCCGCCACCCGTCCCCGTCGGGCTCGACGTCCTGCTCGGGCAGGGGCAGGTTGATCGCACCCCGGCGCAGGCCACGGGCGGTGAGCAGGGCACCGATCTCGGGCAGCAGGGCGATCGGGTCGGGCAGCCGACCGGCGTCGGCAGCCACCTGGACGCCCGAATAGTCCAGTTTGGCGCGGCTGCGGACCAGGGCGCGTTCCAGCGCGACGGCGACGGTGGCCCCGTCGGTGTCGAGGTCGATGGTCCACAGCACCGCTGCCCGGTCGACGTCGGGCAGCAGGCTGGCCGCCCCCTCGCTGAGGGTGTGCGGGTGCAACGGCACGTTGCCGTCGGGCAGGTAGACGGTCTGCCCGCGCCGCCAGGTCTCCTCCTCCAACGGCCCGCCGGGGCGCACGTGGGCAGCGACGTCGGCGATGGCGTACCGCACCCGGTAGCCGCCGGGGCGGGCGCTGAGGTGCATCGCCTGGTCCAGGTCGCGGGAGGCGGCCGGGTCGACCGTGACGAACGGGATGTCGGTACGGTCGGCCACGGCGGGCGGCGGGGCGTCGGCCACGGCGGGCGGCGGGGCGTCGGCCGCCTCGTCCGCCTCGCGCTGCGCTGCGGCCGGGAAGCTGTCGGGCAGTCCCAGCTCGCGGCGCAGCGCGCCGAAGTCGATGCGGGGCGCGAGCACACGTCGGATGACCACGGGTCAATCCTGGCAGCGTGCCGCGCGATCCGCTCTCCGGCAGGCGGGCGACGGTCTCCGTACGGTCAGCCGGTGGCCTTCCGGGCGCGGGAGCGGGCGCTGGCCGGCGCGGTGGCGCGCGCCGGCGCCGTACGGCCGGGGGCCTTGCGGGCGGTGACCTTCTTGGCGGGCGTCTTCGTGGCGGTCGCCTTCTTCGCCGCCGCCGTACGGGTGGCCGTCGCGCTCGCCTTCCGGGCCGGGGCCTTCTTCGCGGTCGACTTCGACGCGGGTGCCGTCTTCGCGGTCGACTTCCTGGCCGGCGCCTTCTTGGCTGCGGCGGCCTTCTTGGCGGGCATCGTCGTCTTCGCCGCCGCGCTCTTGCGGACCGCCGTGCTCTTCGCGGGCATCGTCGCCTTCGTCGCCGTGGTCTTCCGGGCGGCCGTGCTCTTCGCGGGCGTCGTTTTCTTCGCGGCCGTGGACTTCGTGGCGGCTGTCTTCTTCGCGGGCGTCGTCTTCTTCGCCGCAGTGGTCTTCCTGGCGGCGGTCCGGGCGGTCGCGGTGGTCTTCGCCGCCGCCGCCGCGGTCGTCCGCTTCGCCGCCGTGGTCTTCTTCGCCGCCGTGGCCCGAGCGGTGGCCGTGGTCTTCTTCGCTGCGCCGACGGTCTTCCGGGCGGCGGCGGTGGTCTTGCTGGCGGCCTTCTTCGCCGGGGCCTTCCGCGCGGTCGACTTCGACGCGGTGCTCCTGGCCGCCGGGGCCTTCTTCGCCGTCGACTTCGATGCGGGAGCCGTCTTGGCGGTGCTCCTGGCGGCCGGGGCCTTCTTCGCCGTGCCGGTCATGCCGGCCGCCGTCTTCCGGGCCGTGGCCGTGCCGGCAGCCGGGGTCCGGCCCGAGCCGGCACCCGCCGCGTTCGCCGTCGCCCGGCCGGCCGACGTCTTGCGGGCCGCAGCCGTGGTGGTGGTGGTGGAGCGGCGGGCCGCAGTGCTTCGGGTCGCGCCTGCGGTCCGCGCCGCCGCGGCGGTCTTCGTCGCGGCCGGGCGGGTGGTGGCCTTTGTTGCTTCGGCCATCTCGGTTCCCTCCTTGGGGACATGCTCCCGCGTGCCTCCTCACGGAGGCACGGAGTCCTCGACGCGGGCCGTCCCGCGCCGTTCAGTTGCCCTCCCCGGCCCAGCGGGCATCTTCGGCCTCCCACGCCTCGTTACGCTCCTGCACCTTCTGCAGGGCGTTCTCCGCGTCGGCAGCCGAGGGATACGGTCCGAGAACGTGCTTGGCAGGGCACACGTCGGCATCGGTCTCGACCCGGTGGTGTCGGGTGCACCAGTAGTAGTGCCCACCACTTCCGCTGTCGTTCATGAGATCACTGTGCACCGGGCGCAGCCCGACCGCCACCGGATCGCCGCAATTGGTCGCGACCACATCCACAGTAGACGTGCTCGGACGCCCCGGAGGCGAAACCGCGAAATCGGCCCCGACCTGCCCGGGAGCACCCGAAACCGGCCCGGCGACACCGCGCCGGAGACCCGGTTCGGGGGCAGACACGGCTCGGGCACGCCCCCGGGCCGCCGGCTCCGCGCGGGATCGGGTGAGCCGGAAAGCTGGTGGTACGACTCCCGGGGCACCGGCAGAATCGGGCGTCGTGATCACGACGGGGACCTGTCCGCGCTGCGGCACGGCGACGGTGTCGATACGGGCGGCGATGCCCTGGTGCGCGGACTGCGAGTGGAACCTGGACGGCTACGATCCCGGGCGTCGGGCGCCCGAGTTCGGCTGGGCGTGGGTCGATCGGCGCACCCACCGGATCGCGACCCGGCTGAACCGTCGGCAGTACGCCATCCTCGTCGGCCGTCCGTTGGAGCCGGCCGGACCGGGGCTGGCCGGGATGGTGACGGCGACCGCCGCGCTACTGCTGGTGGTCGGGGTGCTGGCGCTGGCCGGGCTCGGCTGCTCGCTGCTCTTCGCGTACCCGTTCCCGAATGCCGCGGTGGTCTTCGGGGTGGCGCTGGTCGGGCTGGCGGTGGTGCTGCGACCTCGTGTCGGGCGGCTCGATGCCGATCTGGAGGTGCTCGACCCTCGACGGGCTCCGGAGTTGCACGCGCTGGTCGCGGAGGTGGCGGCAGCGGTCGGCGCGCCCGTGCCGCAGGTGATCGGGGTGGACGGCAGCTTCAACGCGTACTCGACCTCGGTGGGGTTGCGGCGGCAGCGGGTGCTCTGTCTCGGACTGCCACTGTGGGGTGCCCTCGACGGGGCGCAGCGGGTCGCGTTGATCGGCCACGAGTTGGCGCACTTCGTCAACGGCGACGTCCGCCGGCTGCTGGTCACCCAGCCCGCGCTGACGATGCTCGGCAACGCCGCCGACCTGTTCCGGCCGTCTCCCACCGGCCGGCCCGGCGGGTTGCTGGAGATGGTCGGCGCGGCGTTGGGCCGGGCGGTCTCGTGGATGCTGTCCCGGCTGCTCTTCGGCGTTCACCTGCTGCTGGTCTGGACGGCGTTGCGGGACAGCCAGCGGGCCGAGTACCTGGCCGACGAGTTGGCCGCCCGGGCGGCGGGCAGCACCGGCGCGCGCGACCTGCTCGACGTCCTGCTCAGCGGGGACTCGGTCACCCTGGTGGTGCGGCAGGCGTCCCGGGGCGGGCAGGGACCACGACAGTGGCGGTCCGAGGTGGCGCGGGCCCGGACGGCGGCGGCCGGGCGAATGCCGCTGGTCCGTCAGTTGTCGGTCCGGGAACACGCGTCGCTCTTCGCCTCGCACCCGCCGGCCGGACTGCGCCACCGGATGCTCACCGCCCGCGCCCCGCACGAGCCGACGGTGACGCTGGACGAGAGTCGGATGGCGCGCCTCGACGCGGAGTTGGGCCGGCACTTCGACCGGGCGGCCCGGATCGTCGCCTGGTCCGGCTGAGCCCTCGTCCATGGTGCTCGGGGTCCGAACGCGGGACACGGCAACCAGCGGATCAGGGACTTCCGCCCCTTCCATCCGGAGCAGGTACCTGGTAGCAGCTCGCCCCGGGATGAACCATCCTTCGGCGTGGTCCTCCTGACGGGACTGTCCGGCCGGCCCGGGTCGACCGGACAGTCCCGATGCGGCAGCCCCGAGTGCGACCGGGTCGAGGTGTGTGCGAGTGTCGTCAGACCTCTTGCGGCGCTGCCACCGCCCGTCAACTGGGCGGGACGACGACGATGTCAACGGCGCCGCCCTGTCGAACCGGGAGAACACCACCGTGGCTAGCCTGGACGTCACCCTGAAGAACGCGATGAGCATCGATGGAGCGATCGGGGTGGCACTCGTCGACTACAACAGCGGGATGACCCTCGGCGTGGCCGGCGGCACCGGCGAGATCGATCTGACCGTCGCCGCCGCCGGCAACACCGATGTCGTCCGCGCCAAGATGCGCACCCTGGAAATGCTCAAGATCGAGGACGAGATCGAGGACATCCTGATCACACTCGGCGGTCAGTACCACCTGATCCGACCGCTGACCGGCCGCACCGGCAAGGGCCTGTTCCTTTATCTGATGGTGAGCAAGAGCCGGGCCAACCTGGCCATGGCCCGACACCAGCTGCGCACCATCGAGGAGAGCCTGGAACTGTGAGCGCAGACAAGACCGAGAAGACCCTGCCCCGCCGCTCCGCGCGCGCCACCAAGCTGCCGGCCGCCCGGCTGCTCCCGCCGTCGCTCGCCGGGGACCGCTCGTTGCCGTACCCGGCGATCGGTCGCGAGCTGGCGGAGCTGCGGCACCAGATCCCCGGGGTGCACGGCTGCGTGCTGGGCGGCGTCGACGGCCTGCTCATCACCCATAACCTGCAGACCGAGGTGGACCCGAACGACCTGGCCGCGCTCGCCGCGACCACCTTCGGCCTCGGCCGGCAGGTCGGCATGCGGCTCGGTCAGGGGGACTTCCAGCAGTCCACCGTACGCAACCAGAGCGGTTACCTGAGCGTCTACGCGGTCAGCGACCAGGCTCTGCTCGCCGTGGTCGGCACGGACGCCGTCAACGTCGCCCGGCTGCACCTGCACGCCCCGGGAGTGGCCGGCCGCCTCGCGGCGCTGCTGACCCGCGTACCGACGGATGCCTGATCCGGACGGCGGGGCCTGATCCGGACGGCGGGGGCCTGATCCGGACGGCGGGGGCGGCGGCGGATCACGCCGTCCCCCGGCCGGCCCGGACCACCCGGCCGCGCCGGCCCACCCAGGTCGGAGACACTCTTTAACGGGCGAATCCCGGCCTCTGTCCACACTCCACCGCACCACCCGACCAGATACCCCGGATCTGGCTTTTCCGAAATAGTCGCCACTGCTGGGAAATAGTCATCGCAGATGGTCGGAACGCGCGCCACAGCAACGATAATTGACCGCGAAAGTAACTGTGTCGACACATATTTCTGATCAAGTCTACGGATGCCACTCTCCGTACTCACACCAACGACGCGGGGTACGCGTCGTCGGCCATTCCTGTTGCTGTCCGGGCTGATCGCACTGACCATTCCCCTGGTAGCCACCCCTGCCGAGGCGGAACGTTCCGCCGCCGCCGCCGTCACCATGCCGACCTGCGCCTGGTCGTCGAAGTACGGGGCGACAAGCCTGAACGCCTACTGGCCGGACACCGCCGCCACCTACTGGTCGACCGTCTATCCGGTGACGCCGGGCCTGGAAATCACCATCTCCGGGGTCTTTCCCGACGCCAGATACGCGTCTTTCAACGTGTACGACGACAAGCCCACCTACTTTACGCGTAATGGCGTCAGCTCAAGCATGCCCGATTACCTGATCATGCCGGACACGGGCAGCCTGAATCCGTGGCAGTCCAGTGCGTCACCGGGCGGCCGGTTCACCCTCACCATCAGCCCCGAGGTGGCCTTCGGACAGACCAACCGAATGCCCCTGGCCCGGGAGGACGCCCTGCCCGGCGCGAAGGCGTCGGTGATCTTCCGGGTCTATCTGCCGGCCGGTGGTGATGCGACGGTGGTCCTGCCCACCATCACCCTCACCCTCGACGGGGTGCCGCAGACCCTGCCGCCCTGCACCTCGGGAAGCACCGCCCCCACCACCGCAGCAGTGGCGGACACGGAAAGGTCCGGCGCGGGCGGGCCTGGCGGGCCCGGCGGGCCCGGGCATCCCGGGGGCGGATCCGGCGTACCCGGACATCACCCTGGCGGGCCGGGCGGGCCCGGACATCCCGGGGGCCCTGGACATCCAGGCGGACCTGGGCCCGGCGGACCGGGTGGGCCGGGGCATCCTGGTGGGCCGGGGCCCGGCGGACCGGGTGGGCCGGGTGGACCGGGTGGGCCTGGCGGACCGGGCGGACCCGGCGGACCCGGCGGACCGGGTGGTCCCGGTGGGCCTGGTGGGCCTGGTGGGCCTGGTGGGCCTGGTGGGCCTGGGCATCCTGGTGGGCCGGGGTTGCCGGAGGAGACCGGGCAGAAGCTCTTCACCCGGACGTCCGAGGTGGAGAACCTCGCGCCGAACCCGGACAACGCGTATCTCGGCACCTGGATCACCCCGCCGGCGGCGGACCAGGTCGTGGTGATCCGGGGCCGGGCGCCCCGCGCGGTCTCCGGCAACCATCCGGGCGTCTGGCCGCGCCGGCACACCGACCTGCGCTACTTCTCGATGTGCACCAACCTCGGCGGCCAGGTCAAGCCCGTCGTGATCAACCGGTTCACCGACGCGCCGCCGAGCCTCGGCTGCCGCTACGACGACGACACCCGCCTCGACCGGCACGGCTACTACACCTACGTGCTCGGCCGGGAGCAGCAGCGGACGGCGATCGAGGCGGTGGACAACGCCACCTTCCTGCCGTTCTCCGTCTCCTACCCGGTGGCCCCGCACATGGTCCTGCTGCGCAACCTGCTGCCGGTCGCCGGTTTTCCGCACGCCACCCAGAACGTGCCGGTGGACAGCACGGCGGAGACCGCCGCGACCGTCATGGGGCCGCACTACCCGTTGTCGAAGGTCTGTTCCCTGACCAGCCTCACGGCCGACGGGGGGCGCGGGTGCACCGTCTGACCTGATCGGGATGGGGGTGGTGCCGCGTAGGTCAGCAGAGCGACCCACGCCGCACCACCCCGGACCGCCAGCCGGCTGCGCCTGAAGCGGGTGAGCCGGACTTAACGCCACACAGACCACAGCCCTCCTCTCGGACGTCCCGCACCGGACGCCACCCAACCCGCCGGCCGCCGCCCCTCGGCAGGCCAGGAAACAGCCCCGGCAAGGCCCAGCCGGCGGACGCGACGGGTAGCCGGCCACCAGGATTTGTGGCAATCGACGCCGATCGCCACCACGAACAGGAGCCATCCTGTGGCGCAGCCGCCGCAGGAATGGAAGCGGTGGAGGTGACTGGGCGCGCCGCGGCGGTGGCCAGCGGCCGAGCGGCCAGACCGCGCTACTGAAGGGGTACGACCCCACCCCGCACCGACCCCTCTTACATTGACACTTATCAACGACCATCTTTAGGATGGCCGCGAATCGATTCGCTGGCGCGCCATGTGCGCCGTACCGGCGACGCAGGGACACCACGGGAGGTCGCGTTCGTGAGAGACAGTGAGTTCAGCGCGTGAGCCTCTCCGAACGTCCCATCCGGCGCAGGCAGCTGCTCGCGACCACGGCGCTGTCGGCCGGTGCTGTCGCGTTGGCCGACGGGTTGACGCCCGGATGGGCGGCGGCGGCCGTCCCGGCGCAGGTCACGCTCCCCGAGCGGGGCATCTACGACACGGCGGCGGCGACCGCGTGGACCGATGGCTTCCTGACCGGCAACGGTGAGTACGGCGCGGTGCTCCACGGAACGCCGACGCTGGAGAAGGTGATCTTCAACCATCACCGGTTCGTGTTGCCGAACGGCTCCCGGGGCGTGCTGCCGCCGGTGAACTCCGGGCAGCTCTCCCGGGCCCGGGACCAGGCCATGTCCGGAAACTACAGCGGGGCGACGGCCACCTTCGTCAACGGCTGGGCGCTGCGGTGGACGCAGACCTACCACCCCGGCCACGAGTTGCAGATCAGCACGCCGGCGATGACGACGGTCAACAACTATGCCCGGATCACCGACTTCCGCACCGGCGAGGTCAGCCACAGCTGGATCGACGGTTCGGGCACCTGGCTGCGCCGCGTCTTCGCCTCGCGCGCCGACCGGGTCGTCGTCCACGAGCTGCTGCCGGCGGCCGGACAGACGCTGGACGCGACCCTGCGCGTCAACACCGGGTTGGCGGGCGCGCCGGGCAACGTGGGCTACACGGTCTCCGCAACGGTGGCCGCCGGCTCCGGGTACCTGGACGTGCGCGGTACGTATCCGTCCGGCGGCGCGTACGGGTTCGAAGGGGTCACCCGCGTCGTGGCCAGCGGCGGCCAGGCGTCGGTCACGGTGAGCGGTTCGGCGCTCGTGGTGTCTCGGGCCACCAGGATCCTGCTGCTGACGAAGCTCGACCGGTACGAGACGGCCGGTGCTTGGAACGGGCAGCCGTTGCAGGCCGCGCTGGCCGCGCTGCCCGCCGACTACGCCGTCCTGCTGGGCCGGCACGTCCCACCACACCAGGCGATGTACGACCGCTCCGGCATCGATCTGGGCGTCTCCGCCGCCGACCGGCAGCTGTCCACCAGCCAGCTGATCGCCCGCCAGAAGGCGAACACCTCCGTCATCGACGTCGCGCTGCTGGAGCGCCTGTACGACTCGGGTCGCTATCTCTTCGTCAGCTCCAGTGGGATCCTGCCGCCGCGCCTGACCGGGATCTGGACCGGCACCTGGACCGGGGCCTGGGCCGACGACTTCACCACCGACGCCAACATCAACCTCCAGGTCGCGGGCGGGAACATCCTCGACCTCGGTGACGCGATGCAGGGGTACCGCACCCTGGTCCTCGGGCAGCTCGCCCACTGGCGGGAGAACGCCCGCCGGCTCTACGGCGCGCGCGGCTTCCTGGCCCCGAGCCGCACCGACGGCGAGTACGGCTACATGCTGCACTTCGACGGCGGCTTCCCCGGGCACTGCTGGACGGGTGGCGCGGACTGGCTGCTGTACCCGCTGCTGGAGTACTACCAGACCACCGGGGACACCACCTTCCTGCGTGACCAGCTCGGCCCCGCCCTGATCGAGCTGGCCCTCTTCTACGAGGACTTCCTCACCCGTACCGACTCGGCCGGCAAGGTGGTCTTCGTCCCGTCCTTCTCCATGGAGAACCGGCCGGCCAGCACCGGCCAACTCCTCGCGATCAACGCCACCGGCGACATCATGGCCGGTCGGCACGCGTTGACGGCCGCCATCGACGCGGCCAACACGCTCGGCGTCGAGCAGGGCGCCGGGCAGGGCGTGCAACGCTGGACCGCGCTGCTGGCCAGACTCCCCGGCTACACCGTCAACGGCGACGGCGCGCTGGCCGAATGGTCCTGGCCCGGCCTGACCGACAACTACAACCACCGGCACGTACATCACCTGTACGGCGCCTGGCCGTTGCACGAGATCAACCCGGAGGACCGGCCCGATCTCGTCCGCACCGCCCGCCGGGCGCTGGACCTGCGCGGCGACGAGAACCTCTCGGCCCACGGCAGCCTGCACCGCGCCCTGGCCCGGGCCCGCCTCAAGGACGGCTCCGGCGTGTACGGCAACCTGCTGAAGATCCTCGGCCGCAACATGGTGTTCCGGTCCCTGATGACCGCCCACAACCCGAATCTGGACATCTACAACGCCGACGCCGCCAACGCCATCCCCGCGGTGCTCGCCGAGGCGCTGCTCTACACCCGACCGGGCGTCCTGGAGCTGTTGCCCGCGCTACCGGACCAACTCCCCCGGGGGACCATCACGGGGGTCCGGGGCCGCAACCGGATCCTGGTCGAGAAGCTCACCTGGGACATCAGCGCTCGCACCGCCACCGTCACCCTGAACTCGGCGGTCGCCCAGGAGATCAGCCTGATCTGCCGCCGGGGCATCGCCTCCGTCACCACCTCCCCCTCGGTCACCGTCGCCTCCTCCCCCCTCGGCAACCACGCCCGGGTCGTCGCGCTGCCCGCCGCCACCACGATCCAGATCACCGTGGGCCTCTCCGCGAACGCTCCCGCCGGAAAGTACCGGCTGGTCAACCGGAACAGCGGCAAGGTGATCGACGTCAACGGCGGGTCCACCGCCGACGGCGCGCGCATCATCCAGTGGACGTGGACCGGTGCCACCAACCAACAGTGGACCCTGGAACCCAACCCGGACGGGTCCTACCGCCTGCGCAGCGTCAGCAGCGGCAAAGTGCTGCACAGCGCCGGCGGCTCCGCGCAGGGCGCGGCGTTGACCCAGTCGACCGACACCAGCAGCGACAACCAGTGGTGGAAGCTCGTGCCCGCCAGCACCAGCGGCTACCACCGGCTGGTCAACGTGCGTAACGGCTGGTGTGCCGACGTGTCCGGCGCCTCGACGGCCGACGGAGGAAGCGTCATTCAATGGTCTCCCGGCACCGGCGCCAACCAGGAATGGCAACTCGTCGCCCTGTAGACCGTCCCGACGCGAGATCCCTGGTCAGCCCTTCACCGCGCCTGCGGTGAGCCCTTCTTAGCCGCACGCCACCACCGGTAGACGAATACCCGCCGGAACCAGCAGAAATCCGGCACGGCCGACGTCAGCAGCACCTCACCGCGAGGCCGCCCGACGAATTGGCACCCCGGAGCGCCCCGAACCGGCCCGACGCACCCCGGACCAGAGGAACGGAAGGACGATCTGCCCGTCGCAGCCACCGCCCCATGAGGTTCGGTATCGGATTGCCGGGCGACCAGGAAGCCTGAACCATCCACCGGGTGGACATCGTCGCCCAGTGGGTCCGCGTCTCCTGGACCAAGCAGTCACGCGGAGGCCACCACGCCGCCCGCCGCAACGCCCTACCCTCGGCGTTCACGCTGCCGCAGCACCATGCGCCCCTCACCCACGAAATCACGATGCACGAGCACGACGAGTTCCAACCAGTGATTTCCCTTCACAACGGCACACCTTCCTGCGACGCCGTCCAACTCCGCCACACCGACGACCAGGTCCGCATCGCGCTGATCCCGACGGCTTGGGGCATGCCCCGCCGACACCGCCGCCCGCCAGCCGTACGCCTCCCCCGAGGCCAATGGCTGCGCTGGCAGATCAACTACCGCTTCACCCACCACTGCACCGGGAACTGGCTCTACCGCTCGGACACACTGAACATCGCCCACGGCCCCGTACCCATCGACGTCTTCCTGACAGAACCACACCAGAGCATCGACGAACGGGCCTACCTACGCTGACCGCAGCCGACGCACGGCGGCACGGAAGCCGGCGGGGTCGCTCAGAATGGCCAGCTCAGAGCCTTGATCACGGCTGTGAGCTGGTGGGCGACGGACGAGTCGACCTGTACGCCGGATTACGAAGGTGATTCATGCCCTGACCAGGCGTTCTGTTCGGCTGAAGCCCGCTCAGGGCGTCGCCAGGGCGTCACAGTCCAAGTGCACGAGAGAGTCCAACGAGTGCAGATGACCTATTTAGGCCAGAGGGGCGTAGCCTGCCCTACACCACAGAATCTGGCCAGCTCAGCCGCCTGAGTCGGAGTTAAATTGGATGGACCGGCAAGCGGAACTACCGTAATGGTGAATGCAGGCTCCCGTTGAGGCACCCCATAGAACATGATGCCGATGGTCTCCCGGACGCCCCCACTCTCTGCTAGGGGCTGCATACCGTGTTGCAAATGCGTCAGCGCCTCGAACCGCGGAGCACTTTCAGAGGGGTGAACCTCAGTAACACCGAATACGAACTGCGTGTGACTAGAACCCTCCTGCACGACGAAAAAGTCAAGCTGCGAGCCAGTGCCCCGAAGTCGAGAGGTAAGGTGATTTGCAATCTCTTCACGCATCGAAAAGGGCAGGCGATCAAATCGCGCCATTGTTTCTAGCCGCACCCACTCATGCTCCGGCTTGAATCTACACTCAGACAGCGAAAGATAAAGGTTGCGCCAGAATTCTTCACACGTCGGCAGCGATTCCCCCATCCGGATAAGCGGCAAGGTCGGATCAACGAGAGGGACTTGAGTGTCAGGATTGGCGCTGCCACTACTCCACAGCCCGCCAGCCACGATGACCTGCTCATTAAAGCGAGCTAGCTCATCACCAAGCGGCACCGCCGGCAGCAATGCAACTCCATGGACATACCGATGAAGCCCGTGCACAGAACGCAACTGAGCAATCAAGAATTCCCACTCGTACCGCAACAGTATTAGCGTAGGGTTCTTTGCCTCAGGCACCTCAAGAAGCACTTTCGGTGGGTCAGGATGATCAATCACCACGACATTGCATACAATTAGGCGATCGAAGCTGATATCTACTTCACGACCAAGGCGGTTCACAAACCTCCCTCCACCCGTCTTGATCATGGCTCTCAAGCTTCCTTCCGCCTGACGCACCCCCTTCGCCGCATGCTTCTTAATCCATCGCCCCTCCTTATCTGCATCACCAGAAGCCGCCAAGGGATCGCGAGCTTTAACTTGCACGCTCAACGCGAGATCACTAGCGATAATCAATGCATCGGTAACTTCCCTGACAGCACCACCTTTTGAAACCTTAAGCGGGTCGAAGACAAAATCAGGAACGGCAAAGGCGGACGCAGCTTCCCTAACCCGCTCCTCAACCAACTGAGTGTAGATACCCTCTTCAGCTATAGGCGAAGGCGCATCAGTCGCTTGGATAAACACGCCGTCAGACGTTTCCACGAAATAGACACGAGGCATAACTAAATTATGCCCAACCGAGGCCTGAGGTCCAAGTAGAATTTCTTGGCACTGCGCCAGCATCGCCGATCGCAGCAGGCTCGCGGCCCCCACCTCGATTTATCGAGGGGTGTCACTTATTTTGAACAGGTCGTCGATCGCGTTGCGGGTGCGTTCCTCGCTGGCCGGCATCAGGTGGGTGTAGACGCGGAGGGTGAAGCCGGGGTCGGCGTGGCCGAGGTACGACGCGAGCGCCTTGATGCTCTCCCCGGCGTCGAGAAGTGACGAGGCGTAGAAGTGGCGTAGCGCGTGCATGCCGGTGGCCCGGGTCGGCGTGATGCCGGCCGCAACGACAGCCGGTCGCCAACTCTTGTTGTCGAAGGTGCGCCGGTTGATCGCACCCCGCCGGGTGGTGGTGAACAGCAGCGGCACCGTCACCCGCTCGTCATCGGCCGGGTTCTCCCACGGGAGGGTGAGCGGCACCGGGGCGAAGTTGTCGAGGTGTTGGCGCAGCACCTGGGCGACGGAGTCGGGCAGCGGCACCCGGCGGTCACGGTCGTTCTTGGGCAGTCCGAAGACGAGCCGGGAGCGGACGAGCTTGACCTGACGCGAGACGTGCACCCACCCCGCATCGAGGTCGATGTCGTCGACACCGAGCCCCAGGATTTCCCCCTGCCGTAGCCCGCAGCCCGCGCCGAGGTCGACCATCGGGCGGTACCGCTGGGCGAGGCCACCGCGGATTGCCGAAACCTGTTCGTATCGCCACGGCACCACCCGACGTTGCACCGGTCGCGGCGGGGTGACCGACTTTGCCGAACACGGATTCTTGGCGATCCGCTCGTCGTCGACGGCCGCGCCGAGGATGGTGCGGAGGTGGGCGAAGACGACAGCCCGGGTCGCCGGGGCCAGCTTGCCGACCATCCCGGCGTCCCACTCGCGGACGTGCCCCGGCTTGATCTCGGCCAGCTTCCGCGCGCCGAAGAACGGGAGCAGGTGTTTCCGTACCCGGAACTCCGTGCTCTCCCGGGTCGACTCGTCGAAGGAGCGGGTACGGAGCCAGGTTTCGGCGTACTCGGCGAAGGTCATCCGGCCAGCGACCGGGTCGACGTAGGAACCCCGGAGCTTATCCGTCTCGGTCGAGACGAGGAACGCGTCAGCTTCGCGCTTGGCCCGGTCGGGGTAGGACTTCTTCCGTTCCTTGCCGTCCGGCCCGATGTACCGCACCCGGTAGCGCAGCCCTTTGCCGAACAGGTTTGTCTTGACCCGCTCCCGTCGCCCGCCCGGGTGGTGAACCGTCTTGTACCAGCGATCCTCTACGTGCCCCATCAGGCCGCCGCCTGCGCGCGTACCCATGCCCGGACCATTTCCGGTTCGTACCGCAGGTGTCGGCCGACCCGGGCCGCCGGCGGACCGTATTTGACCTTGCGCCAGCGGTACAGCGTTTCCTGCGGCACCCGCAGGTAGGCCGCCACCTCCCGTACCGTCCAGAGTCCGTCGTTCACCACCGTCACAGCCCCTCCCCCGTCGAGCCGTCCGCTTCCGTCGTCGATCCCTTGTCGGGGAGCTGCGCGGCTCGGTCCTTGGCGGCGAGCAGCTCGGAGCGCCAGCGGGCACGTTCGCTGATCGACCGCAGCAACCGGTGAGCCATGGCCGGTACGTCGGGGTCATCGGGTCGGGCGAGTTCCCAGGCGTGCCGGACCGGTTCGACGGTGGCGCCCTGGTCGTCGACCCCATCCAGGCCGACCGTGACACCGAGCAGCGACCGCACCCAGGCCCGGACATCGTGCTTGTGATCGCTCAGCGTCTTGCCGGACCAGTCCCGCGAGATGAGGATGCGCCGGCCGCCGATGCCGAGGGTGTCCCGCTGGTGGACCTTGCCCCTACAGCGGCCCGGCTTGAGCTTCGGGTTCGCCTTCTTGGGTTGGACGCCGTAGAGCAGCCAGTTGGCGCATCGGTCGGTGCAGGGCGTGACGCGCAGTTCCCGCCAGAGCCGGTCGAGGTGTTTGCGTTGCCGGTCGGTGGTGGCCTTGTGCACGTCGCCCGTGTGTTTGGTGATGTACTTCGTGACGTACCGGATGGTCCGCTCCGCGTCGGTGGTGCCGGGCATGACGCCGCGCGCATCGACCTGGGTACCGAAGCGCACGACGTGCACCGGTTCCGCGTGCGGGTCGTCGTCGATGGCGTCAAGCGCTTCACCCCAGGTGGTCAACGGGCACCGGGTGTCCGGGTCAACCCACGCCGAAGCGTCCTCGTCCCACACTGGAGGCCGGTCGGCGGTGTACTGCTGGACGTCGACCACCGGCCACCACACCTGGTGATAGGTGGCCGCCGCGACGGTGCGGAGGGTGTCGCGGGGGATGGTGCCCCGGATGGCGAAGTGCGCGTGTGGAGCAAGACGACGTTGCGGCTCGACGCAGCCGGCGTACTGGACGTTCCAGCCCTCACACCGCCGCAGGTTCTGCCAGAACCGATCGAGCAGTCGGGGGAAGTGCACGGCGTCCCAGGCGGCGCGGCGGTAGTCGTACCGGTCGGGGTTGACGGGGGTGCCGTCGGGCCGGACCGGGCCGTAGGAGTCGAGGGTGAGGGTCAGCCACATCGACGGCCGGTAGGTGGTGCCGTCCGCAGCGGTGTACGTCCTGCCGACCGTGCGCCGCTCGACCTTTCGGCGCGGCAGCTCGGGCGCATCCTGCCGCCGCCGGGTCGACCGCTTCCGACGCAGGCCGGTGTCGTCGTCGCCCTGGTCGTCGTCGCCGGTCTGGTGCGGCGGGGCGACCCGGCCCCGAAGCCCTTCGGCCGCAATCGCCTCTTCCACCTCGCGGATAGCGTCGTCGAGGTCTTCGACCTGGTCCCACTGGCACGCCCGCGATGCCTCGTCACGGGAGAACTCCAGATGCCCCCGCAGCAGGATCAGCGCCTTCTGTTCCTCGGTCGCCGGTTCCGGCGGCGGCAGAGGCTCGTCGTCGCGGTGCCAGCCCTCCCTGATCTGGGCCTGCCGCAGTCGGCGGTTCTTCTTCGCGCACGGGGCGCACTTGTCTTCCCGGGTGGCCCCGCAAGGCAGGTCGATGACCTCGGTCAGGCCGGTGTCGAGATCGGTGCGGCGCATGGCGAGGGGGCGCACGCAGACGCCGTACTCGGCGGCGACTTCCTTGAGGACGTCGACCGAGCGGGGTAGCGCCATGCGGGCCGCCCGCGACCCCGGCCGAGGAGGCGCAGCCGGGGTCGGGGCGACGGGTTCGAGACCGGGCAGGGTCGGAGCGGTCATCGGCTCGCCCCCGCCGTGAGCGGAATGCGGTGGTTCCGGGTGCGGGTGCGCCGGTACTGTCCGGGCTCACCAGGAACCCGAGTGGCGAGGTCGACATGAGCGGCGATGACGGTACGACGGTGCTGTGGCGTCCGACCGGGCCGGAAGAGTTGGATCTCGTCCGCGAGTCCGGATGGCGGGCGTGGCCGCCGCGTCTGCCGGATCAGCCGATCTTCTACCCGGTCCTGAACGAGGACTACGCGGTGATGATCGCCCGGGACTGGAACGTGCCCGCGTCCGGCGTCGGTTACGTCACCCGCTTCCGGGTGGAGTCGGAGTTTCTGCGCCGGTACCCGGTCCAGCAGGCCGGCGGGAAGACCATCCTGGAGCTGTGGGTTCCGGCCGAGGAACTGGACGAGTTCAACGCGCACATCGTCGGGTTGATCGAGGTCGTGCACGAGTTTCGGTAGCCGCCGGCCGGCGGTGAAGGTGGCGGTCATCGGATGATCCCGACGACGTGCGGCCGGTTCGACGGGACGACACGTGGAGGCAGCACGGCCGCCGGGGCAGAGATGGCCGCCGGAGCAGGGACAGCCGGCGGCACGGGGTCAGCCGGGCGCTCGGGTTCAGTGGTGGCCTGCTCGGGCACTTCGTACCAGTCGCCCGGGGGTTGGTCCGGTTCGAGAGCAGGCGGGGTAACCGGCGCGTTGGACAGGACGACCTTGACCAGGGCGAGGAACGCCAGCGATGGCACGGCTGCCACGGTCCAACCCCACACCGACGGTTCGGCTTCCGCGACCTGGGCGGCGAGGGACAGCAGCGCGAACGCGACCAGGAGCGAGCCGACCAGGCCGACGGGCCGACCCGTGCGACGTCGGGCGCGGAGTTCCAGGCCGAGGTAGATCGCCATCAGCTCGACCGCAACGGCGTTGGCCCAGCCGATCCAGTCCGGTTGGCCGTGGGTGACGGACAGGTCGTGGACGTGGGTGAAGGCGGCTGCGCCGGCCATGGTGCCGATGGCGAGCAGGATCACCAGGCGTACGGCGGTTTCGGTGCGTGCGGTCATCGCCACTCCTGCATCGGCTTCTCGCGGATGGTGAGGTCGATGCGGATGCGCCGGTCGGCCATGTCGGGGCGGCGGTTGACCATGTGCGCAAGGCCGTGCAGGGCGGCGGCGGTCTGGTCGGCCGGGCCGACGAGCCGGATACGCAGCGGACGCCGGAGCCGGTTGATGACGCGGGCAAGGGTGGTCATGACGGTTACCTCCGGGCCGGTCGGATGTCAGTGCGGATGTAGTCGGGAGGGGTGCCGAGCGTGGCGACCGCTTCGGAGAGGCAGCGCCATAACGCCCACGCCTCATCAGAGGTCAGGGACATCCGCCGCCGGCCCGCCCCGACCGCCAGGTAGACGGGGTACGGGTCGGGTCGGTCGGGGTCGACGCGCACGGACACGGCGGTGACCGGTTCGGGGGTCCGCAGCCGGTAGAAGCGCCGGCCGTCGGTCGGGCCGGTCATCGGGGTTCACCCTGGTCGGCGTCGAGGATGGTGCGCAGCGCGTCGGGCAGCAGTGGCCCGCGTCGGGGCCGGGGCAGCGCCGGCCGGGCCGGTTCCGGGGTGGACTCGCGGCCGACCTGGGCGAGGATGTCCGCCGCGTCGGCCGGAGCCGGGTACCGGTGGGCCAAGTCGCGGATGTCGTCGTCGCTGACGTAGGAGAACCGGACCCGCATCGGTTCCGGGGTGCCGTCCAGGATCACGTACCCCACGCCCTTGGCCCATCGGGGCATCTGGTCTGCGAGGGCGCCCCGGTTGCGGGCACCGTCACCCAACACGAGGTCAACCTGAGCCGCCTCGGTCAGCCCGAGAGCGATGCGGGTCGGGAACAGGTCCCGGAACGGCAACACTTCCTTACGCGGGTCCTGCAACGCGGCCACCACCAGCACGCCGACCCCGGCACCCTGCGACAGCAGCAACCCCAGCGAGGACGCGATGCGCTTGCGGAGGTCGACGTCTTGCAGGTACGCGGTCAGTGCGGCCATTTCGTCGATGACGACCACGACCAGGGGGTCGACCTCGGTCGGCGTGTGCAGCCGCACGGTTCCGGCGAGGCGGGTCTGACGTTCCCGCATCACGGTCACGGCCTCGTCGAGGAGATCGGCCATGGCCTCGAACGACTTGCAGGCGAACCGGGCGAACAGCGGCCGGCCCATGGCGAACTCCATCCCGCCCTTGGGGTCGATCACCCACAGCCGCACCAGGCCCGACGTGATGCCACCGGCCAGCGAGCGGACCAGCGACCACAGGACCGAGCCTTTGCCGGAGCGGGTGGCCCCACCGATCAGCACATGGGTGGCGAGCAGGTGCAGCGACCAGGTCCCCAGGTCCTCCCGCCGCGCCAACGGCAACGCCGTGAAGTCGGGAACGGCCGGGGTGTCGAACGGCGGCACCACCGGCCGCAGCGCGTCGGTACGGACGAGCACCAGATAGACCAGCGTGGGCCGGTCCCGGAACCTCAGCCGATCCACCCAGCCCAGCGGCAGCGCCCAGTAGCCGGTACGGGTCGGCGGGGTGTCGGGCCGCTCGGAGTAGACCCGGGCGTGCCGCCGGCCGAAGGTGTACGCGAGGTTCGCGGTGACCTGTTGGAAGTCGGCCGGGGTCTGCCCCCGGACCATGCGCACGGTCAGCACGTCCAGGGCCTGATCGGAGCGCACGCGTAGTAACTCGGGCAGGACTGGCCGGTGGTCGTACGTTGCGGCCAGGCCGCACAGGGTCATGGCCTCCTGCCAGGCCCGCCGGTAGACGATGACCTGACGGAACCGGCCGAGCAGCGGCCCGGCGCACCACCGCCACCAGGACGCCTCATCACGCCACCGCCACACCGCCGACACCGCCGACACCAGCACCAGCGGCACCACCAGGCCCGGCCAACCGTGCTCGACGTAGAGGACGACGGCGGCCACGGCCAGGCCCACGGTGAGCGGGTGACGCAGGCACCACCAGCAGAACCGGGCGGCCCAGCGCAGCACCAGGCCGAGCACGACCAGCCACATCGGCAGGACGAACCGCTTCGGCCGGACCACCAGCAGATCCCCGGCGGTCACCATCACCACCCCGCCACGAGGCCGGCGCATCATCGCCCACCACCGCGCAGCGACACGAACCGGCCCGACGCATCCCGGACCGGAGGAAACGGAAGAACGAGCTGACCCACACAGCCGCCACACCGACCATCGGCACCGGTGGCCGGGTCGAGCCGGGACTGACACACCTCGCACCGAGGCGAAGCCGGGGCAGCCGAACGCCTACGCTTGGACACGTCACTACCTCTCTCGACAGAGCAGGGGAAAGAGACACCAAGGGGGCGGGGCTGCCGTCCGCCAAGACCAGACAGCCCCGCCCCCAACCACCAGCGGCTACGCCGCCGCCTTCTTCGCCACACCCGCCGGAGCACGCATCCCGGTCGCCCGCAGCGAGTACGCCATCCGGTTGTTGTTGGTCACGTACGGCGTGACCGTCATGCCCTCGAACTCCACCGCCTCGAACGGCGCACCCGACGGCGGCACCGGCTGGTAGTCGGCGGAGATCTTGACCGTCGTCTCCCGGGACCGCTTGCCAAGCTCCGGGTCCAGGTCCATCACCCGCACCTGCCACACCCGCTGACCGGTCAACTTGTCCTTCGCCGGGCTACGCCGCCCGGTCTTCTCGTCGTAGTCCTCGACCTCACCCAGGGACTCGGGGACCAGGGCGCATCCCGCCGGGAACACGTCCTCACAACGCACGGCGAACCTCGTACCGCCACGCAGAGCCATCGCTCAACCTCCAGGTTGTTGGCATGTCTGCCAAGTTGAGACTCCAAGGTAGACCCCACTTGGCAGACAAGTCAACAACCTTGGATAGAGCACCGCACCCCCCTGCCTTCGGGCAGGCCAGCAGCGCGTACCTCAGGGGCGAAGCCTGGAATACAAAGTGGCCACCCCTCAGGGGTGGCCACTGCTCTTTCCGCCGAAAGATCCGCACGCGAGGAACCTTCGGCAAATTATCGACGCGGCAAGGGCGTGATGTCGAAGCCCTTTACAAGGCCAAGGGTATGGATCAGAGAATATGGCCACTAGCTAGTGTCCTGCGCCTGAAATTCGCCTTATAACTAGGTGTAGCGTGGTGGGATGCCGAGGACCGGACGCCCCACTGCACCGTTGACGCTGTCGGACGAGGAACGGGCGACGTTGCTGCGATGGGCCCGACGGGCGAAGTCGTCGCAGGTCCTGGCGATGCGGGCGAAGATCGTCCTGGCCTGCGCCGACGGGCTGTCCAACGTTGAGGTGGCGGCGAAACTGGCGGTGCATCTGTCCACCGTGGGCAAGTGGCGGCGCCGTTTCCTGGCCGAACGCCTGAACGGCATGATCGACGAACAACGGCCGGGCCGGCCCCCATCGATCACTCTTGACCAGGTGGAACAGGTCGTGGTCGACACCTTGGAGCAGACCCCGCGTGACGCCACCCACTGGTCACGAGCGTCGATGGCAGAGAAGTCCGGACTATCGAAATCGACGATCGGCCGGATCTGGCGCGACTTCGGCCTCAAGCCACACCGGGCGGATACCTTCAAGTTGTCGACCGACCCGCAGTTCATCGAGAAGGTCGTCGACGTCGTCGGCCTCTACCACCACCCGCCCGAACGGGCGGTCGTGCTGTGCGTCGACGAGAAATCCCAGATCCAGGCACTCGACCGGTCCCAGCCAGTCCTGCCGATGATGCCGGGCATGCCCGAACGACGCACGCACGACTACCACCGCAACGGCATCACCAGCCTGTTCGCCGCCTTCAACATCGCTGACGGCACCGTGATCAGCGAGCTGCACCGCCAGCACCGGGCCACCGAGTTCACACAGTTCCTGATCGCCATCGACAAGCAGGTACCCGCCGGCCTGGACGTGCACTTGGTCTGCGACAACTACGGCACGCACAAGACCCCGGCGATCCGGGCCTGGCTCGCCCGGCATCCCCGCTTCCACATGCACTTCACACCGACCGGATCGTCCTGGATCAACCAGGTCGAACGCTGGTTCGGATTCCTCACCGACCAGAAGATCCGCCGCGGCGCCCACAAGAGCGTCCAGGCCCTTGAAGCCGACATCCGAGACTGGATCGCCGACTGGAACACCCACCCACGCCCGTTCATCTGGACCAAGACCGCCGAGGAGATCCTCGAATCACTCGCCCGATTTTGTAGCCGAATTTCAGGCGCAGGACACTAGTCGGCTAGCTATCATCCCGCTTCTTGCGAAGATACTCTGCCACCACCTTGGTAATAATGGCCGAGGCGGCAAGAGCGACACCAATTGCAGGGAAGGCAGCCACTCCGGCCGCTACAGCTATAGAAGCGACTGCACTGCCAACAGTTGCAGCCGCGCCTGCGGCCGCAGCCACCTTTTCGGATTGAGAGTGACCTTCAAAATTGTCGGACTCATTCCTATTGTCGGTCATAAACCGCCACCCCTGCCCAAACGGCGCTCAAGAGAACGAGCACTCCAAAGGCATTGGCCACTAGGACCCACCCGAGCCCCCACCAACCCCAAGGCTTAATCTCAGCATTAGGCCCGTAGGCGAATATCCTCAGGAAAAAGGGGAGGCCGCTGCAGCCGAAGAATATTGCAACGAAACATAGGAAGAGTTGCAGCTGAGGAATCTGCTTGCCCTGACTCGCCGACACGACTATAGATCCAGAGAGTGCAAGCGCTGCCGCAATCACCCAATCGGACCAGAAGAGGGCATCGTCTCGACTCAAGCCGTGATTTTTTCCCGCATAATTGGTTCGACTGAGACCCTTCATTACAAGTTGGAGCGCTGCGGTGCCCAGTGCCATAACAATAGTGGTAACAACTTCTCGCAGCCGAATCACCTCCTTCTTAACAACTTCACGGCACGCTTCGACAGCCTGCATCCATCTTTGGATTCCAGGCCAAGATCGGTAGCCGGCCGCTTGCTGAGCCTTGCATCGATAGTGGGCGAGTCGCAACCTAAGGGCAACCAGACAACGCAATTGTCAGAAATTTGACAAAATCTCGCGTTGCATCTTGTGGTCACGGATTGATCGCAGGAGCGAACAGGTGAGGTCTCTGCTGTCTGGTATGGCCAGAGCTAGTCGACCTGAATTTCGGTGCGGGAGCGCAACGTGTCGGCGAATAGATGGACGTGCAGGTCATGGAGTAGTCCAATGACAGTCATTTCGTGCGACTCAGGGCATCACGCGGGCCGCGAGAGTTGGACCAGCGCTGGCGGCGGGGTGAAGGAGAAACAGAGGTATACGTATGGGATGCTGGGACACAAAGCTAGGCTTTTGCACCGCAGCCACCGAAGCCGTTGGGGATCATCGAGGTCAGGGCGTTGGCTCTGGCTTCGATGATCTTCATGCGTGCTTGGTATTCGGCGGGTTCGCGGTGTGCGGCTTGGCTGGTGACCTGGCCGGGCCATTTGCGGTAGAGCAGGCCGTATTCGCGGGTGAAGTAGCCGGCGGTGACGGCGTTGGCGGCCAGGAGCAGGCCGGTGTCTTCGGAGGCGGGGAGGGCCATCCAGCCGCCGAGGGCGAAGACGAGATCCCGCCGCAGGCACAGGGTCGCCGGGTGTACGGACGCCCGGTAGTCGTTGGCCTGCCAGAAGGCCAGGACCGCGCCCCGGTCGATGACGCCCCCGGCCGGGTCTTTGTCCCATCCGGCGGTCGACCCGTCGGGAAGCAGGTCGAGTACCCGCGAGGTGGTCCATCCGATCTGCGGATGCGCGCCGAACGCGGCGATATCCCGCCCCAGCGCACCCGGGGTCAACTGGTCGTCAGCATCAAGAACCTTGATGAGATCCCCGTCAACCCGAGACAACGCAAGGGTCCGAGCAACACCAGGCCCGCCAGGTCGGCCGGTGCCGAGGCTGATCCGGGGGTCGTCGGGCAGTACGTCGGCCAGGGCTCCGGTCTGTCCGTCTTCCTGGACGAGCCATTGCCAATCCCACCCCGGCGGCATCTCCTGCTTGGCCAGCGACTCGTACGCGCCAGCCAGGTACTCGATGCTGGGCGCGTGGACCGGGGTGATGACCGAGACGAGCTGCGTCAAGTTTGCCACCGCTGGAGTTTGTGGGAGTAGACAAGCTCGGTCCGGTCCCCCGGCATCACCACGTCAGCCACCTCGACCACCCGGCCGGTGGTGTCGACCGAGGTTTTCCGCACGGTGAGCACGGAGACGCCCGGGTCGATGTCCAACAGCTCAGCCTCATCCGGCGACGGCGGACGCGCCCGGATCTCGTCGTCGATGCGGTCCAGCTCGACGCCGAGGGTGTACAGCTGGTGTTGCGTGCCGCCGGGCCAGGGTTCCTTGCCGGCGTCGAGCAGGTCCGGGTTCGCGGCGACCAGGTCATACGGGAGGTAGGAGTACGACACGGTCAGCGGCGCGTTCTCGTGCCGCGACGACGTCCAGTAGACCCGGCGCAGCAGCGGCGCACCCGGCTCGACCTGGAGGGCAACCGCCATCTCATCATCGGCGTCTACGCGGGTGTACTCGGCGTGGAACTTGAGGTCATCGACGGTCAGGCCGGTGTCGTGCTCGGTCGCGCCGGTCTTCAACCGTTCGTCCTCGTCAAGCAGGACCCGGTCCTTCTCCCACTGGTACCGCTCGGTATTGCGGCGGCGTACCCGCTGGCGGGGTGCCCGCACGTAGGTGCCGCGCCCCTGCTCCGCCCGGACCAGTCCCCATTCCCGGAGCTGCCGGATGGCGTTGCGGACGCTCGTGCGGGACAGCCCGGACGACTCGGCCAGCTCGGTTTCGCTCGGCATCAGCGTCCCGGGGGCAAGCTCCCCGCTCATGATCTTCGCCCGCAACTCTTCGGCGAGTTGCAGGTAGCGAGGGCGCCAGTCCCGGCCATGCACACCGGTCACCGTACCCCCTAGACGTTCCAACGTCTGCCAGGTGGTCCCCCCAGCCGGCCGCTCCGGCACCGCCGGCACCACCACCGCCCCTGCTCGCGGGGGCTGCCCACGACGCCCACCAGGCGCACGGGCGGCAGCGGCCCGCCGGCCGTTGGTGTTCACCGCGTCTCTCCCGTCCGCCCGCGCCGCCTGTTCGCTGCTTGCATGGCTTGGCGGGCGTGGGTCAGTTCCTCGATGAGTCGGTCGACGTGGGTGAGCGTCAGGAGCACGGTTTGCGTGGTGCCGTAGTGGGTCGCGTCGAGCTTGATCGCCGGGTCGCGGCGGGTGAACCGGTCGATGAGCAGTTGCAGACTCACCCACCCGGTCCCCTCCCGCCCGATCGTGGCCAGGTACCCCCGGTGCATTGGATCGTTCGGCCCACAACCCCGGCACCACGGCGGACACACCACCGGCCGAGGCGACGCCGGCCCCCGCCGGTTCATCATCGGAAAGCCGTCACTCATCGCCGGCCCCCTGCCCGCCGGCCTGCGCCAGCAACCCCCGCAACTGCTCCACCAGCTCGGCCGCTTCCGGCAGCGACAACTCCGCCCACGCGTTCCCCGCCCGACACGACGCGTGCACGCACACCAGCGGACCACCGGGAGCCTCCGCACTGATCAGGTACGTGACGACGAGCCCACTCGCCCGCTTCTCACCAACCCGGAGCATGTGGCCGCGATGACGACGGGCCATGTGCGCCATCACCGGCGGCACCAGGTAACCGCACCGCTCCGGCGTACACCAGTCCGGGTGACTCGTGACCGGGGTCGGCTTGCTCGGGCGGGTCATCGTGTCCACCGTCCGCCGTGGCCCCGGTGCGCCTGCGCCACCGTCATCAACGGCGCGTACCGCAGCACGGGCAGCTCCCGCGTCACGCCGGCCGACCACCACGGCGCAGGGCCGGTCGATCCGCCGGACGACGCCGACGGCGTGTTGCCACTGGGGGTCGAGATCGGCGTACGTCTGCGAGACCGCCAGGACGACAACCAACCGCGTCGACGATGAGAGCCAGACATCGCACCTCCACAGGTAGACGAGGAACCGGCGGCCGACCACGAGCTTGGTCGTGGCCGACCGCCGGCCCGGATGAAGGCACGGCGCACCGTCCGACGCCGGACGGGTCGGGTATCGCCGAGCCAACTTGTCTACGCGGCTACCGCAACCGGTCCCACAGGGACGCCGCGCATAGGTGCGGCCAGGGCCGACACCGCGACCACCCCTGACACGAGCCGTGACCCCGGCCGCACACCAGGAAACGTATCTACAAGTGGACGAGTTGTCTAGACGTCGAAACACGTCGCTTGCTTGGCACTTGGTACAACAAGTGCCAGGTACGGTGAGCAGGTGCCCACCCCGCACTACGGACAACCCCGCTACCGCGTGATCGCCGACGAACTCAGACACCGCATCGAGGCCGGCATCATTACGCCAGGTGCACTTATACCGACCGAAGCAGCGTTAACCGCTGAATTTCGGGCAGCGCGTGGCACGGTTCGACAAGCCATAGCTGTGCTGCGTGAGGAGGGCCTAGTGATCACCGAACACGGCCGAGGAACATCAGCCGCACCCCTTCCGGAAAAAAATGATCTAGCGAGGGGCGAAGAGTCAGAAGGACGGCAGCGTGAAGTTGCAGCTGATCCAGAGCTAGCTGCAATCTTTGACGTTGCTGGCGGAACCTGTTTAATTGAGGAACAAAGCGTTCGGTGGCGTGACGGAGTAGTCGAAAGTGTGCTCAGACGCTACTACTTAAGGCCATAGGAATACCCTCAGCTCGTATGGCCGATCGCTCTAGAACGCGCCGCGCTGAGCCACTTCGATGTAGCGCCACCACGCCAACTGGCGCATACCCATTTTTGCACAATTAGCGCAGACTCAATGAGCGAAGGAATCCACCTCAAATCCGGTTCTTTCGAGCTTCCGCACCTAGCGAGGCCTAGGAATTCGGGCAGTCCGATTCTTATGCAATCCTTCGATAAAGCGTTCGAAATCTTTACCCCACTCTGAGTCCCTTACCGACTTGCTGGCGATCGCTCTCAGTACGCCAGCCAAATGCTCCGGGTCTGTCGCAGCCTTTTGGCAGGAGCCGAACTGATGCCGCAGCCCTACGCCAGCGGCCGCAAGGAAGTCTCGTCCGCGATAGTACGGAAAGGAACGACGAGGGCAGGAAGGCTCAGGCCGAATAGGAGTGGTGCCGTCGGCAACCGAGATAAGCGTCCCAAGCGGCGGCGAATCCTGGGTGGCCTGACGCAGGGCAGCGCAGTATCCACTCAAGTTGAATGACAGACTTCTCAGCGACACCTTGCTGGAAAGATCTACCTGATCAAAGGCTAAACCCCAGCCATTTCTACAATTCGCGGCACGCAACCTTGCAACAGATACTACAATCTCTTGCACAATTCTTACCAAAGCCCGCGGGCCACCAGCATCTTTAATCTTTTTCTCACTACCAATTTCAAGCACCATTAGGTGAAATGCATCTGTTTGGGAGATCATCGCTTCCAAGTCAGCGTTTTCATAAGCGAATACTGGCAAGCCTTCAGCTTCCCTTTCAGTTACAACGCTGTCAAAATCGCGATCCACCACACAGGCAGCGCCCTCGATTCCCCAAGCCACCAGCTGGGCTGTCGCATCTAGAGCCGTACTCCGGGTTCCGCAGGGAAAGACAACATACTTGTCATCAAATCCCGCTCGAAGGAAGCGCGCATCGGTAGGCCCTTCTACTACAACTACTGGGCGCGTATCAGCCTGCCGGTGCTGCCTGATCCGATCAGCAACCCTATCATAATCTCTTATCGATACAGACATCTCTACCTACGCGATCCGAGCTCTTGAACTAAGTCCCAACGGCCGTTTATTATTCCGCTTGAGTGGGTCGCTAAGATGATCTGCAGATCGGCAATGTTAGCGACGTCAGTAATGTCATCCAGGAAAGCGTGCTTCCATGCAGCGTGGAGAGAGATTTCCGGCTCGTCTATCAGAACCACTGACCCCGGCTGCGCAGAGAAAAGCAGCATGGTAAAAAGGGCAAGAATATGCTGTTCGCCCGACGAGAGCAACGTTACTGGAATAACGGACTCATCACCTGTTGCAACAAATATTAGCGCACCCGTCTTATCTAGCCTCAGCCTCTTCCCGATGAACTTATCGTTTACGATCCGCTGCAAAACCTTCAACTTATCGTTGACTGGTAGTAGCGGTTCCAGCTTACTTTGCCAGTCGTCGATAAAAATTGAAAGGACTCGGGTTTCAGTCTCGTCGACAGCGCTTGACGGGAACTGCACATCAACCAACGTCTGCGAGAGGCCACTTCTATACAATTCCGCGCTTCGCTCAGCAATGTCTTCATATCGCCTTTTGAGATCTTCCCCTCGAATCACCTTCTTTGACCGGGTAAGAACTCTCTTGGCGAAGGTTTGATCTGACTCTTGTGTGACAGCTAGTGATGCTCGCCTGGCATCTGCCACTTGCACCTTGACTTGCTCAATATATTCGTCAATTCGAGACTGAAAGGCGGGAGCCCCTTCGGACCCGCCCTTCGCTTGAGGCGTGTCGAGCCTCTTGGTATCAATGAAAATCGGGTTACGATTTTCGATTAAATCATTTATCCAGGAATGCTCTGCGAGAGCGTCATCGCCGAACAATGCCGACTGCTCATTCATTACGCCACGCCGCTGCCTGAGGCGCACATGCTGAATATAATCGTCGAGGTACGCAGCGGACACAACACGCCCCGTTCGTCGATCTAAAAACTTCCCCTCCCCGTCAGGCATAAAGCGGTCCAGCGCTAACTCGTGAGCCGGGTCGATCACGAATTCGGCCCTACCCAATTTGCGACCGCGCGGGCCGATGCCTTCAAATACCAAACGAACACCGTTGCGGCGCTCAACCGATTGACGGAGTACAGATAATGAGCGGCCATCCGCAAACCTTAACTGGGCAGACTCATAAGGGATTCTTAACAAAGTGCTGATATTCAAACTTAGAATGGCGTGAATCAGCCTCAGGACATGAGTTTTACCAACGCCATTTAAGCCAGAGATGATCGTTACGCGCCCGTCTTTCGAGAAAGAAATTTTGTGCGCGAGCGCACTGTCAAATAGTCCATCAACCGAAAATTGCCGGATCTGCCGCATAGCATCGCATCCCTTAGGTTTTCCGGGTGACTATACACAAGGGAAGCCGGTTGAGACAGCGCTCGCTCTGTCGCAGATCCGTCAAATCTGCCAGTTGACTGCCCCTTATTTGCACATAGAGAGGCACGTGCGAAACCGTCTATCAGAGTGGACACCATGCTTGACAAGGTGCGGGAGTCTTACTATGCGATCACTGCAGCGTCCATCGTCGTGGTGTCCATCGTCATGGGTGCTGCCGAAATGCCCTCTTCTGAATCAAGGCACCGCGCTTCGCGCGGTGCGGGGCGGCAAGCCCGGCCGGCGGCAAGCCGCCCCGGACGCCTACGGCACCGGGGCGGTGAGCCACCGACAGCCGCCGGGACACCGCCCCAGGAGGCTCGGTATCGGATTGCCAAGGTGACCAGGAAGCCTGAACCATCCACCGGGTGGACATCGTCGCCCAGTGGGTCCGCGTCTCCTGGACCAAGCAGTCACGCGGAGGCCACCACGCCGCCCGCCGCAACGCCCTGCCCACGGCGTTCACGCTGCCGCAGCACCATGCGCCCCTCACCCACGAAGTCACGATGCACGAGCACGACGGCTTCCAACCAGTCATTTCCCTGCACAACAACGCACCATCCTGCGATGCCGTCCAACTCCGCCACACCCAGGACCAGGTCCGCGTCGAGCTGATCCCGACGGCTTGGGGCATGCCCCGCCGACACCGCCGCCCGCCAGCCGTACGCCTCCCCCGAGGCCAATGGCTGCGCTGGCAGATCAACTACCGCTTCACCCACCACTGCACCGGAGATTGGCTCTACCGCCTCGACACGCTGAACATCGCCCACGGCCCCGTGCCCGCCGGTGTCTTCCTGACCGAACCACACCAGAGCATCGATGAACGGGCCTACCTGCGCTGACCGCACCCGACGCACGGCGGTACGGAAGCCGGCGGGGTCGGCCTGGTCGCGTGGTCGGGGCTTCCGGCTGCCGCGCCAGTCCAACCCCGGGACTGGCTTGCCACCGGGTACCGGGTCACGCCAGCAGCTCGACCGCCAGGACGTACCCGGCCCCATCCCGCACGCCGTCCGCCGTCAACGAGGACCAGGCCGCCACCGAGCCCCAGCAGGCACCGCAGACGGTCCAACTGACCCGGGAGTCAAGGAATGCTGGGCCGTCTCTGGGCCGTCTGGGCCGTCACCGGGCCGTCAAATGCCACCTAACAATGACCAAGAACGACCATCGACGCCCGAACATAGAACCAGCTCAGAGCCATGATCGAGGCTCTGAGCTGGTGGGCGACGGACGAGTCGACCTGTACGCCGGATTCTGTGCGCGGCGCGTACCCCTTGCGGGGCCCGCACCGGCGGCGGCCATCCATCTCGGCCTACCGTCGCCGGCAGGCTCCTGCGGCCTACCCGCAGACATCGGGCGGGCAGCCCTCAAGCGTCTGCGCCGGGTCGTCAGCTTGCGGTGACGGCCCTTGCTTGGCCTTGCTCCGGGTGGGGTTTACCTAGCCACCCCGGTCACCCGGGGTGCTGGTGGGCTCTTACCCCACCGTTTCACCCTTACCGTCCCCGAGTGGGGTCGGCGGTCTGTTTTCTGTGGCACTGTCCCGCGGGTCGCCCCGGGTTGCCGTTAACAACCACCCTGCCCTGTGGAGTCCGGACGTTCCTCGGCGGCGGGCCGCAGCCCGCCGACGCGACCGCCCGGTCGACTCGTCCGTCGCGTCCCCATCCTAACGGCGCGGCGTCCCGCGCCCATCTCACCCCGGGCCGGGCCGTAACAAACCCGAAAATGGTACGCGGTCGACGCGGTGGAGGGGCTCTGATCAGGGCGTACTAGCCTCTGGGCACCATGGACCTCTCCGATGCCGTACTGCTGATCATCGCCGGTCTCGCCGCGGGCACGGTGAACGCGGCGGCCGGCGGTGGTTCCCTGATCACCTTTCCGGCGATGATCGCGGTGGGCATTCCGCCCGTGGCGGCGAACGTCAGCAACTCGGTGTCGGTCTTTCCCGGTTATGCGGCGAGTGTGGCGGGCAGCCGGATGGATCTGCCGCACCGGCGGACGCTGTGGCCGTTGCTGCCGACGGCGGTGCTCGGCACGGGGGTCGGCTGTCTGCTCCTACTGGCCACCCCGGCGCGGGCGTTCGACCTGGTGGTGCCGTTCCTGGTGCTCGGGGCCACGGCGGTGTTGGCGTTCCAGGGGCCGCTGCGCCGGCTGGTCGGTCATCCGGCCGAGTTGGGCCCGCGCCGCCGTACCCTCACGGTGCAGGCGATGGTCGCGGTCGGCACGGTGTACGGCGGCTATTTCGGCGCGGCGCTCGGGGTGATGTTGGTGGCCGGCCTGGCCCTGGTGCTCGATGCGACGCTGGCCCGGGTGTCGGCGGTGAAGAACCTGCTGTCGGCCGTGGTGGGGTTGACCACGCTTGTGGTGTTCGCCCTGTTCGGGCCGGTCAACTGGGCGGCGGTCGCGGTGGTCGCGCCGGCCACGATGCTCGGCGGGTACGTGGGGGCGCGGGTGACCCGCCGGTTGCCGCCGGTGGTGCTCCGGACGCTGATCGTCTGCTTCGGTACGGCGATCGGTCTCTACCTGCTCTGGCGGGCGCTGGGCTGAGCAGCCCCGGGGCCGTTCAGTAGGCCTCCCCGACGGGTTCGTGCTCGGCCTGCCGGGCGGCCCGGTTCCAGTGGGACCAGCGCAGCCGTTCGCCGTAGCCGGCGGCCATCAGGTGGGCGAAGGTCAGGTAGACGAGCAGGCCGACGGCGAGCACCCCGGCGCCGACCCAGAACGGCAGCGTCAGGCTGTGCTCGGCGAGCTTGCCGGCCAGGATCGGCGCGGGTGCGGCGGCACCCCAGCGGACCAGGTTGAACGCGCCGGTGGCGACCCGGCGGTCGGCGGAGCCGAGGCCGAGGGCCAGGTCGGTGAGGTTGGCGTTGGCCAGGCCCATGCACAGGCCGGCGACGACGAGCACCACGAGCGACTCGGCGGTGCCGGCCGAGGTGGCGAAGAGGACCATGCAGGCCAGCAGGCCCACGAGGGCCACCCCGACGGTCTGCACCGCGCCGATCCGGTGGGCGAGCCGGTGGCCGATGAGCAGGATGCCGGCGGCCAGGCCGAGGCCCCAGCCGGTGAAGGCGAGGCCGAGGGGAATGACGTCGAGGCCGAGGAAGAGCGGCGTGTAGCCGAGCACCACGAAGAAGACGAAGTTGTAGGCGGCGGTGACCACGCAGAGGATGAGGAACGCCGGCCGGCGGTAGGTGGCGAAGATCTGCCCCAGTCGTACGGGCGGCTGCCGGTTGGTCGGCTCACGGAGCTTGCGGGCGGCGACCAGCAGGGCGAACACCATGAACATGCCGCAGACGAAGAACGGCAGTCGCCAGCTGATCTCGCCGAGTAGGCCGCCGATCAGCGGGCCGACGGCGAAGCCGAGGCCGAGTGCGGTCTCGAAGAGGCCGACCACCCATTCCCGGTCGTTGGCGAGGTTGACCAGGACCACCATGGCGGTGGCGAAGAACATCGCGTTGCCCAGCCCCCAGACGCCGCGCAGCACCGACAGTTGCACGATGTCGTTGCTGAACGAGGCGGCGATGGCGGCCAGCCCGACCACCGAGACGCCGGTGACGAGCACCGGTTTGAAGCCGAAGCGTCCGCTGGCCAGGGTCGCCGGGATCATCCCGACCGCCATCACCGCGATGTACGCCGTGAAGAGCAGCTCGACCTGCCAGGCGGTGACCCCGATCGCGGTGCCGATGGCGGGCAGGATGGGGTCCACCACGGCGATACCGGCGATGGCGAGGAAGGCCACCAGCGTGGTGGCGTAGATGGCACTGCGGTGGGGCTCGGTTCGCCGGTCCACTCCGCCTCCTGTCGGGCCGAAGCCACAGATAGCTGTATCATACAGTTAATTCTGTTGTATCATACAGCTATGAGCGACGACCAGGCGAAGCGAACGGAGTCGGACGAGGCCACCCTCGGCCGGATCGAGACCGAGGTCGCCCTGTTGATGCGGCTGGGCGAGGCCACCCGCCGGGCCACCGGCAGCGCCGAGCACCGGGTCCTCGACCGGGCGGCGTACGTGATCCTGCGCCACCTGGACACCACCGGCCCGCAGAACGTCTCGGCGCTGGCCGCCCGGCTAAACCTCGACGGCTCCACGGTCACCCGCCAGGTGTCGGCGCTGCAACGCGACGGCCTGATCGCCCGCGCCCCCGACCCGGTCGACGGCCGGGGCACGGTGATCTCTCCCACCCCCGCCGGCCTGCACCGGATGGCCGCCGTCCGGGCCGCCCGGACCCGGCTCTACGGCGACATCCTGGCCGACTGGACCCCCACCGACCGCGACACCCTGGCCACCCTCCTGACCCGCCTCAACCAGGCCCTGGACACCCGCACCCGCCGCCCCTAACCCCACCCCCACCCCACCCCCGCCCGCTCCCCTCCACCCCCCGCCTCGCCCCCCGCCTGCCCCCGTTGATCAAGAGGTTTGCGTCAACTTGAAGATCGAACTTGACGCAAACCTCTTGATCACCAGCCCCAGCCGGCCGACCCGGGGCACGGTGACCGGGCCGGTCGCGTGATCAAGAGGTTTGCGTCAGTTCTTGGTCGGATGTTGACGTAAAGCTCTTGATCAACAGGGGCAGGCGGGGGGGGCGAGGCGGGGAGGCGGGGGCGAGGCAGGGAGGCGGGGAGGCGGGGTTAGGCGATTGGTTCGCGGGCCGGGTCGGTGGCGCGGGCGGGGTCGGGGGTGACGCGGGGGTCGCCCTCGTCGGCGAAGTAGTCGTCGGGGGTGGTGCCGTCCACTCCCTCGGCCACCTTCGCCGCCCGCAGTGCCAGCGTGACCAGCGCCGCCACCACCAGGTTCACCAGCACGGCCACGATGCCGACATAGATCGTCTTCTTGGTGTCGAAGCCGAAGTCGGACAGCGGGAACGCCGACCCGCCGAAGTGCGCGCGCTTCGACGCCGGGTTGGGGATCTGGTAGAGCATCCACATGCCCAACCCCATGCCGGCCGCCCAGCCGGCGATCAGCGCGCCCCGGTGGAACCAGCGGGTGTAGAGGCCCAGCGCCACCGCCGGCAGCGTCTGCAGGATGATCACACCGCCGATGAGCTGGAGGTCGATGGAGAACTGCGGGTCGAGGAAGACGATGCAGGCCACCGCGCCGACCTTGACCACCAGCGAGGTGATCTTCGAGACGTTCGCCTCCTGGGCCGGGCTGGCGTCCCGCTTCAGGTACTCCTTGTAGATGTTGCGGGTGAACAGGTTCGCCGCCGCGATCGACATGATCGCCGCCGGCACCAGCGCGCCGATGCCGATCGCCGCGTACGCCACCCCCGCGAACCAGTCCGGGAACTGCTGGTCGAACAGCACCGGCACCACCGTGTTGCTGTCGACGGTGCCCTCCTTCGCCCCGGGCAGCGGCTTCACCCCGGCCGCGATGGCCATGAAACCGAGCAGCGCGATCAGGCCGAGCAGCAGGCTGTACGCCGGCAACGCCGACATGTTCCGCTTGATCACGTCCCGGTTCCGGCTGGCCAGCACGCCGGTGATGCTGTGCGGATAGAGGAACAGCGCCAGCGCCGAACCGAACGCCAGGGTGACGTACTGGAGCTGGTTGTTGGCGTTGAGCAGGATGCCGTCGTTCGGATTGGGTGAGGCGGCGAACTTCGCGTCCGCCGCGTCGAAGATCGAACCCCAACCCCCCAGCTTGTACGGCAGGTAGATCACCGCCACCAGGATGACGATGTAGATCAGGGTGTCCTTGACGAACGCGATCAGCGCCGGAGCACGCAGCCCCGACTGGTAGGTGTAGGCGGCCAGGATCGCGAAGGCGATGATGATCGGCAGGTGCCGCGCCACCGCGCTGTCCCCGGTGACCCCCATCGTCTTGAGCACCGCCTCGATGCCCACCAACTGCAACGCGATGTACGGCATGGTCGCGACGATGCCGGTGATCGCGATCAGCAGCGCCAGCACCGGCGAGTCGAACCGGCGGCGGACGAAGTCGGCCGGCGTGACGAAGCCGTGCCGGTGCGACACCGACCAGAGCCGGCAGAGCACCAGGAACACCAGCGGATAGATGACGATCGTGTACGGCACGGCGAAGAACCCGGCCGCGCCCGCCCCGAACATCAGCGCCGGCACCGCCACGAACGTGTACGCCGTGTAGAGGTCACCGCCGACCAGGAACCAGGTGATCCAGCCGCCGAAGCTGCGCCCGCCCAGCCCCCACTCGTCGAGGTGGGCCATGTCCTTCGGCGCCCGCCACCGGGCCGCCACGAAACCCATGCCGCTGACCAGCAGGAACAGCGCCGAGAAGACGATGATCTCGGTCAAGTGATCGCGCCACATCAGAGCACCCCCTCCGTTCGCGACTGCGGGGCTCGCAAACCCGGCTCACTCCTCGCGCTCACCGGTGCCCCCGCTTCTTGGTCATCTGGTAGACCAGCGTGGTGGTGGCCACGCCGAGCAGGATCCAGACCAGTTGCAGCCAGTAGAAGCGCGGAAAGCCGAACAACCGGGGCGAGTCCGCATTGAAGAACATCGGGATCAGCGGTACCACGATCGGGATGAAGAGCAACCAGTTCCAGGGGCTGTGGTCCTTCGCCCTGGACGACGCCGCACGCGGCGTCTCCGGTTCGGCAGCGGTCATCTGACCCACCTCCGGTAGTCGTGCCGGCCAGTAACGGCCGGACGCTACGACCCGGTGAACCCGATCACGTTCAATCGGCGCGCGACGATGCGCTCAACGGCCGCCCGGCTGCGCCGAACGGCGCGACGCACGGGCCGACACATCGACCCACGACGAACGATGCGGCGACTCACGACGAACCGGGAAACGACGAACCGGCCCGGGCCGGCCGACGGACTATCCGTGATCAGCGGGTCGGGAGGTGGGCGGTGTCGTTGACGGAGCGGACGGCGACGCCCCCGTCGGGCCACATGTCGAGCACCGAGATGCCGGCCGCGTCCAGGTAGAGCCGGTGCAGGATGGCGTCGCCGGCCGCGAGGGCGTCGCGCAACGCCAGCTTGATCGGCGAGACGTGCGAGACGACCACCACGGTCTCCCCGGGGTACGCCTCCCGCAGCGCCACCATCGCCCGGTCGACGCGCTGCCCGACCTCGGTGAACGACTCACCGCCCGGCGGGGCCACCCGGGTGGAGGCGAGCCAGGCGTCCAGTTCGCCCGGCCACCGGTCGCGTACCTCGGCGAAGGTGTGGCCGTCCCAGTCGCCGAAGTCGCACTCGACCCAGTCGTCCTGCCGACGGACCGGCAGACCGCCGAGCGCCCCGGCGATCGCCTCGGCGGTGGCCGTACACCGGGACAGCGGGGAGCTGAGCACGGCCGCGACGGACGGGGCCAGCGCGGCCACCCGGGTGGCGGTGGCCCGCGCCTGGGCCTGGCCGGACTCGGACAGCGGCACGTCGGCGCGGCCGGCGTAGCGGTGCTGCACGGTCCACTCGGTCTCTCCGTGCCGGACCAGGATCAGCCGGGTGGCGGTGAAGCTCGGCCTCGGCTCCCAGGACGCCTTGGCGGTCGCCGGGTCGGTCCCGGCGCTGCGGGTGGCGGCACGGGCGGCCACCTCGCGGGCCTGCGCCCGGCCCGGCGAGTCGACGCCCGCCACCGACCGGGACGGCTCGTCACCGGGAGACCGGGACGCCTCGCCGCCGGCCGGTACGGCCACCGCGCGGGACGGTTTGCCGACGGCGGCGTCCATCGCCGCGTTCGCCAGGGCATCGGCGTGCCGGTTGCGTTCCCGGGGGATCCAACTGAACCGGACGGTGTCGAAGCGGTCCACCAGGGCGGCGGCCCGCGCGGCGAGCGGACGCAGCCCGGGGTGCTTGATCTGCCACCGGCCGCACATCTGCTCGACGACCAGCTTGGAGTCCATCCGGGCGTCGACCTCGACCGCGCCCAGCTCGGCGGCGGCCTCCAGCCCGGCGATCAGCCCCCGGTACTCGGCGACGTTGTTGGTGGCCGTCCCGATCGCCTCGGCGCGTTCGGCCAGCACCTCGCCGGAGGTCGGGTCCCGGACCACGGCACCGAAACCGGCCGGCCCGGGGTTGCCCCGCGACCCGCCGTCGGCCTCGATGACGACCGCGCGTACCGCCACCGGGCTACAGCCCCGACTCGTTGGTACGCACCATGATCCGCCGGCAGTCCTCGCAGCGGACCACCTCGTCCGGGTCCGAACTGCGGATCCGGGCCAGGTCCGCGCCGGACAGCTCCAGCCGGCAGCCACCGCAACGGCCCGCGGTGAGCAGCGCCGCACCGAGGCCGGTGTCCGCGCGGATCTTGTCGTAGAGGGTGACCAGGTCGGCGGGGAGGTCCGCGGCGAGCGGCTTGCGCGCGCCCTGCTTGAACTCCTCCTCCTTGGCGATGGCGGCGAGGCTCTCGTCGCGGCGCTGCTCGGCGGCGGCCCGCCGGTCCCGGGTCTCGGCGAGCCGGGACTCGATCCCGTCGAGGGTGGCTTGCGCCGTCTCCCGCTGCTCCATCAGCTCCAACTCGGCGTCCTCCAGGTCACCCTGGCGGCGGTTGAGGGAGACCAGCTCGTGCTGGAGCGCCTCCAGCTCGCGGGCCGGCCCGCTGCCGCTGGCCAACCGGGACTCGTCCTTGCTCTTGCGGGCCCGGACCTGGTCGATGTCCTTCTCCAGCCGGGCGATGTCGCGGTCCAGGTCGTCGACGGCGACCTGGGCGCGGACCCGCTCGTCCTCCAGCGCGGACAGCTCCCGGGCCAGGCCCTCCAGTTCGGCCCGTTCGGGCAGCGACCGGCGGCGGTGGGCGAGCTGGGCGAGGGTGGTGTCGATCGCCTGGAGATCGAGCAGGCGGCGCTGGACCTGGGGTTCAGCCTTCACGGTCGGGGCTCCTTGTCGTCCATCGCGGGTGCGGCGGCGTGCACGGTCCACGGGTCGGTGTCCAGATCGGACACCACGGTCTCGACGCCGAAGTCGGCCCGCAGGTGGGCGGCCACGTCGTCCAGCCAGGGTCGTTCGGTCGCCCAGTGCGCGGCCTCCAACAGGGCGGGCCCACCGGCGGCGAGGTGCTCACCGGAGGGGTGGTGCCGCAGGTCGGAGCTGAGGAACGCGTCCACCCCGGCGGCGGACGCGGCAGCCAGGAAACCTTCGCCCGAGCCACCGCTGACCGCGAGGGTACGCACGATACGCCCGGGATCGCCTCCGGCGCGAACCCCCCAGACCGTGGCGGGCAGGACGGCGGCGGCGTGCCGGGTCAGCTCGGCCAACGTCAGCGGGGCGGGCAGCTCGCCGATGCGGCCGATGCCCCGACCACCACCGGCGGACGGGGCACCGGGGGCGGACGGCGCGAGGGGACGCAGGCCGGTCAGCCCGAACCGGGCGGCCAGCGCGTCGGAGACACCCGGCGCGGCGATGTCGGCGTTGGTGTGCGCCACGTAGAGGGCCACCCCGGCGCGGATCAGGTCGTGCACGATCCGCCCCTTCCAGGTGGTCGGGGCGACCGAGGACACACCACGCAGCAGCAACGGATGGTGCGCGACGATCAGGTCGGCCCCGGCGGCGAGGGCCTCGGCGACCGTCTCGGGAACGACGTCCACCGTGCCGTAGACCCGGCGGACCGGGTCGGTGGGCTCGCCGAGCACCAGACCGACCCGGTCCCACTCCTCGGCCCAGGCCGGCGGGTAACGCCGGTCCAGCTCGGTGACGACGTCGGCGACGGACGGCGGGGACGCGGTTGTGCTCACGGCCGGTCAGCTTACCGGCGCGCACTGGCGGCCACGCCCACGCCCGTCCGGCGGGTCAGGCGGCCGAGGCGGCCCGGGACCGGTCGGGCAGGGCCGCCACCGCCGCCTCCCACGGGAAGGTGTGCAGGTGCCGTTCCCCCGTGCCGGGCGGGTGCAGCGGGTAGACGTGGTCGCCGAAGAGCACCGTGGCACCCCACTCGCCCAGCCGTTGCAGACCGGCCCGGAACGCCGGGTGCGCGGCCATCGCCGCGTTGGTGAACGGCACCACCACCACCGGCACCCCCCGGCCCTGCCCCTCGACCAGCAGGCCCAGCGCCAGGGTGTCGGTGATCCCGGCCGCCCATTTGTTGACCGTGTTGACGGTCGCCGGGCAGACGACCATCGCGTCCGCCGGGGGCAGCAGATCCGGGTCGCCCGGATTCTTGTAATGGGTACGCACCGGGTGCCCGGTCTGCCGGGCCAGCTCGGCCCGGTCCACGAACTTGGCCCCGTCGGGGGTGGTGACGACGCAGACCTCCCAGCCGTCGTCCTGGGCGAGGCCGACGAGTCGATCGAGGTGACGGGCCAGCGGCGAACCGCAGGCGATGACGTAGAGCACTCCGCGGTGCTCACTGCTCTGGTGGGGGCTGCCGCTCATCCGGCCGCCGCCGTGTTCATACTCCGACTCCCATCTGCTCAGCCAACTCCGCTATCGGCGCGGGCAACGCACCCCGTGTGCGACGCAGCACGTCGGACATCACTTCGTGGGCGATGGGTCGGCAGCGGATCTCGGACGGGGCGAGCCGGTCACCGCGCAGCAGCATCTCCCCCGCCTGGGCGACGTCACCGAGCTGGGCGTAGCCCCGGGCGATGTCGAGCAGGTGGTGGGCCCGGCGTTCGGGCAGCAGCCCGTTGAAGCTCGGCTCGGGGATGCGCTGGTGGATCTCCACGGCCCGCCCGCCGTCGCCCAGCTCCACGGCGGCGGCGGCCCGGTGCAGCTCCAGGTTGGTCGGGCCGAACGAGGTCCAGTAGTGGTTCTGGTCGCCGCCGAGCATCAGGGCCGCCTCGTGGGCCCCGTGCAGCAGGTCCTCGACCGTGTCCGAGTCGCCGAACCGGGCCGCCGCCATCGCGCCCTGCAACAGCAGCATGCCGTAGACGGAGAGCCGGTCCGGCGCGCTGTCGTTCATGCCGCCGGGGGCGAGCCGGTTGGCGATGCTGACGTTCAGCTCCAGGGCGGGCCGGGCCCGGCCCATCGCCACCAGCGCGTTGCAGACCCGGGCGGTGGCGACGCCGGCCAGCAACTGGTCGTCGGCGCGCTGGGCGACCGCCATCGACCGGTCGGCCGCCAACCAGGCCAGCTCGCACTCGCCGAGCTTGCGTAGGACCGAGGAGGCGATCTGGTAGACCTGCCCGAGCAGGTGGGCGGCTTCCTTGCCCTGCTCCCCGCCGTAGCCGGCGTCGGCCGCCTGGGCCTCCCGCAGCAGCTTCGGCAGCGCCCGGGTGAGCATCCCGTAGCGGCCGTACTGGTAGGTGAGCCAGGCGTGCGTGACGGCCTTGCGCATGTCGGACAGCGGCGGCGGGTACGCCACGGCGTCGAAGTAGACGGTCATCGAGGCGTACTGCTCCAGGGCGGCCCGGATCTCCTGCACCTCGACCTGGTCGATGCAGCTGAACGCGTCGCTGCGCCGTTCCGGGTCCTTGCCGAGCAGCAGCTGCACGTCGATCCGGAGGATCACGGCGATCTCGTACAGCACGGAGAACTTGTCCAGCCGGCGGACCCCGCGCTCGACCTTGTCGACCCAGCTCTTGGACTTGCCGAGTCGGTCGGCGAAGACCTGCTGGGACATTTTGCGCCGTCCGCGCCAGTAGGCCACCCGCCGCCCTATCGGAAGCTCGTCCATCTTCTCCCGTTCCTCCCCCTCGTGGGTCGTCCGACCGGGCTCCGGACGACCCGCACTGGGCGCCTCCGATCCGTCCGTCCCAGGTATTCGCTGGTCGCACAGGGTGTACGTCGTTCGTACACCTGCTTTTCGTACCTTCGTGCAAGTTGCATGAGCCGTTCGTCAGGTCAACGATCCCGGATCACGACAGTGACGGCGCTCGACGTGAGGGGTGGCGGGTGACCGGTCGAGGCCAGAGGAGAGCACGGGACATGTGGGGGAACGTCGGGCCACGGGTCGCCCAGCTGTCGCCGATCGAACGGGTCCGGCTGCGCCGGATCGCCGTGCGGTACGCGGTGCACGGCTGGGAGGTGACCCCCGGCGCCTGTTTGGCGCGCAGCCGCTTCGTGTGCGGCCGGGCCGGCTGTCCCACCGTCGGCTGCCATCCCGCGCTGGAGAACTGGGAACGGGGGGCGAGCACCGATCCGGCCCGGGTGGCCACCTGGTGGCGCAGCCGCCCGCACGGGGTGCTGCTGCCCACCGGTCGGGCGTTCGACGTGCTGGAGGTGTCGGCGCACCTGGGCCGCCGGCTGCTCGACGCCGTGCCCGGCCACCCCGCCGGCCCCGGGGCCCGGGGTCCGGTGGTGGTGACCCCGACCGGGCGGTGGATGTTCCTGGTCCGCCCCGGTGACCCGCTGCGCCCCGAGCTGGAACACTGCTTCCACGTGGTCCGGCACGGCACCGGCTCGTGGATCCCCGCGCCCCCCACCAGGCTGCCCGAGGGACCGGTGCGCTGGGCGGTCGCCCCCGAGCAGGCCCGCTGGCAGCTGCCCGACTCGTACCTGTTGCAGAACACTTTGATCGGGGCGTTGCGGGCCGACGGGGTGACGCTGACCCCGGAGTTGCTGCCCGGCCAGCTCCCGCTGCCCCGCCGCGGCCACTGACCGCCGGGGCGCGACGGGACGGGCGTCGGCGGGGTCGGGTTCCCGCCAACGTCCCCGCCGACGCCGGACTCGTTGCACACCACGACGGCGCGCACGCGCCACCGGAGCGGGGGTAGGACATGGCCAGGGACGACGAGATGCGGCACACCGGCGGCACCGAACCACCCCACCGGCGACGGCCCCGACACTGGTCGGACACCCGGCCCGCCGGTTCCCGACCCGGCCGCCCCCGGCCGACCGGCTCCCGCCCGGCCGGCACCCACCGCACAGCCCGGTGAACGCCCGCACCGGGCACGCTCGGGTGAGAGCCCACACCGCGCCCGGCCGGGTGAAAATTTGCACCCCACGCGGCCCGGTGAACGCCCGCAACCCACACGGCCCGGAGCACCCCGGACTGCGGGCCGCCGACCTGTGCGTCGGCGCGCGTCGTCCACCGACCTGGTGACACTCGGCACGGGCGGTCAGTCGGCCAGCGGCAGGGCGGTGGAGCGCAGCAGCCGACCGTCGTCGGTGACCACCGCGTGCAGGTGGCCGGGCAGCCGGTCGAGCCAGCCGATCCCGGCCACGCCCATCGCCACCGCCGCCGTGGCGTACGCGTCGGCGACGCCCAGGTCCGGGCCGACCACGGTGACCGAGCGCAGCCCCCGGGCCGGGCCGCCCCGCCGGGGATCGACGACGTGGTGGCCCCGCTCGTAGACGCCCGAGGTGGCGACCGCCAGATCGGTGCCGGTGAGCACCAGGCAGGTGGCGTACGCGTCCCAGGGGTGCCGGACGCCGATCCGCCACGGCCGCCCGGACGACGAGTGCCCGCGTACCCGGACGTCACCGCCGGCGTTGAGGCAGTGGTCGACCGCCCCGGCGGCCACCAGCCGGTCAGAGGCGACCTGCGCCGCCCAGCCCTTCACGTAACCGGAGGGGTCCAGCCGCCCGGTGGCGTACGCGTCGAAGAAGCCGTCGGTGTCGCCCCACAGGTCGGCGCAGCGGGCCAGCACCGCCCGCAGGTCCGCCGACGCCCCGGACAGCGGCAACTCCCCCCGGTCGACGCGGCGCACCTCGCTGTCCTCGGCGTAGGTGGTGAACCGGGCGTCGACCTCGCGCAGCCAGCGGAACGTGTCGTCGGCCAACTCGCGCAGGGTGGCGGCGGGCAGGTCGTCGGCGAGGTCCAGGCTGATCGCCGTACCCATCACCTGCTCGACCCGGCGCAGGCCGGGCCGGGTCACCGGCGCGGTCATCAGCGCACCTGGTCGAGGGCGGCCTGCAACGACTGCCGGTAACCGTTGCTGGTGGCGGTCGCCTGGGAGACGGTGTCCAGGTTGGCGTCCTGCTGGCGTACCACCGTGCCGGAGGTGCCGCTGTAGGTGTCGTCGACCCGGTTGCTGCGCAGGTCGGACTGACCGCCCTGGGGCAGTTCCAGGGCCACCGCGTTGACGATCTTCGTGCCGGTGACGGTGATCTGCACCTGCACGTTGCCGAACTCCGTGACGACCACCGGCCCGGTGACCTTGCGGGTGGTCGACTTCGGCGCGGCGGCGCTGGTCCTCGGGGCGGCCGGGGTGCTGCGTGGGCCGGCTCCGGTGCCGGTCCGGCCCGCCCCCGGGGTGCGGGCCGCGGTGGCGTCGGGTCGGCCGGTCGGTCGGGGTTTCGCGGCGGCCCGCTCCGGAGCCGCGCCGGGTGTGGCCGCAGTGGTGCCGCCCGGCGCACCGGCCGGCAGGTCCTGGGCGACCTGGCGGGCGTCCGGTGCGCCCTTGAGCACCACCAGGGCGGTGGTGCCGGCGGCCAGCCCGGTGATCGCGAGCAGCGCGCGACGCATGTCAGGTGCCTTCCTACAGCTCGAACGGGGCGAGGTGGATCTGCCGGCGGGGCACACCGGCCTGGCGGAGCACCCGCATCGACGACTCGACCAGCCCCTCCGGCCCGCACAGGTACACGTCGCGGCGGATCAGGTCGGGCACCAGCCGGCGCAGCCCGTCCGGGCTCATCACCTGGCGGGGGCCGGGGTCGTCCCGGGAGCCGATGACATACCAGACCGACGTCTGCCGGGCCTGGGCCAACCAGTCCAGCTCGTGGTGCAGCAGCACGTCGGCCGGGGTGCGGGCCCGGTAGATCAGGGCCGCGCCGGGTGGCAACTCCTCAAGCATCGCCCGCAGCGGTCCGATGCCGCTGCCACCGGCGATCAGCAGGGCCCGGTCCCGGGTCCGGTGCGCGGCGGTGAACGTGCCGGACGGGCCCTCCACCCAGACCCGGGTGCCGGGGTCGAGGTCGCGCAGGTCGGCGGTGTGCCCGCCGACCACCTTGACGGTCAGCCGCAGCCAGCGGCCGTTCGCGGCGGCGGAGAGCGAGAACGGGTGTGACTGCCACCAGCAGCCCCGGGTCAGGAACCGCCAGCGCAGGTACTGCCCGCCGAGCAGGTCGAGTTGCTGGAGCCGACGACCGGTCAGATAGAGCGACACCGTGTCGGGGCTCTCCGCCACCACGTCGGCCACCCGCAGCCGGTGCCGCAGGTTGAGCAGCAGCGGCGCGACCAGCCGGCCCCACACCAGGGCGGCGGCGACCAGCAGGTAGCCGGTGATCCAGCCGGTGCGTACCGGGCCGGGTGGGAAGAGCTGCGCACCGTTGCTGAACTGGTGGCCGAAACCGAGCAGCAGCGCCAGGTAGCTGGTCAGGTGCAGGTGGTACCAGAGTTCGTAGGGCACCGCCCGGCGGACCGCCCGGATGCCGGTGCAGCCGACCAGCACCAGGATGCCGGCCGCGACGAACGCGGACACCATGTCGTCGAAGTCACGCAGCAGCACCCCCACCTGGGCGGTGACCGGGTTGCCCTGGGTGCGCGCGTAGCCGACCACCAGCAGCGACAGGTGGGCCAGCACCGCCACCAGCAGCGTCGCGCCCAGGTCCCGGTGCACCCGGGACAGCCGCTCGCCGCCGACCCCGCGTTCCAGCACCCCGAGCCGGCTCATCATCAGCACCTGCACCAGCAGCAGGTAGCCGGCGACCAGGCCGGTGACCCGACCGGCGGCGGTGAGCACGTCGGCGGTGCCGGCCAGCGAACCGGCCGGGGTGTCGAGCCACCACGGCAGCACCGCGGCCACCAGGCCCACCCAGAACAGCCCGGACACCACCCGCCGACCGGCCGACCCCCGTCGTGGCAGGGCGGGCGGCGGGCGTACGGACGCAGCCGACCGGCCGCCGGACCGGGACGGGTCCCCGGTGCGACGGCCGGCGGCGTGCATGTCCTGATAGGTCACGCGTAGAGCTTCATCGGGGTGTACTTCTTCCTCGGGAAGATCTTGTCGACCTGGGCGGTGGTCAGCCCGAACCGGCCCTGCGCCACCGCACCGTAGACGTCGAACATGTTGTTGTACTCAGGTACGTCTCCCGAGTCCAGATCGCTCAATCCGTCCCACCTGCCGAGCAGCGAGCCGGCGAGCCGACGCCCGGACAGGATGGTGACCACCCCGCCGTGGCCGTGGTCGGTGCCGCCGCCGTTGGAGGCGACCCGACGGCCGAACTCGCTGGACACCATGATCGTGACGTCGGCGGCCCGGTCGCCCAGGTCGGTGAAGAACGCCGCCATCGCGCCGGCCAGTTCGCCGAGCCGACGGTGCAGCTGACCGCCGGGGCGGGTGCCCTGGTTCTCGTGGGTGTCGTAGCCGCCCATCCCGACCGTGGCGACCCGGACGTTCGCCCCGCCCTTGATCAGCTGGGCGAGCTGCTGGAAGGCGTACCCGACGCCCTGGTAGGTCACGCCCTCCGCCGGCTGGTACGGCTTGGCGGCGAGCTGCTGGGCGGTCGCCAACGCGCCCATCCCCTCGATCACCGCCTCCTCGACGGGGTGGTTGATCCCGGTGAACAGGCCCCGGATCGCCTTCTCGGTGGCCGCCCGGTAGCGGTCGTCGCCGTTGAGCCGCAGCGAGCCGACGCTGTTGAGCGACAACGCGCCGTTGGTGCCGACCAGCGAGCGGGGCAGCGTGCTGCCGATGCCGACGCTGCGGAACGCGGTGCCCTTGCCGAGGGCGTCGACGAGGCTGTCCAGCCAGCCCCGGCCGCCGGTCTCGCTGGGCAGACCACCCAGGTTGCAGGCGTCGGCGGCCTGGAAGTGGCTGCGCGACAACCGCTCGTCGGAGACCGCCGGGACGAAACCGAGCTGACCGGCCCTGAGCCACTTCTCCAACGGGGCGAACGCGCTGGTCAGCGTGAAGCCCCGGCCCAGGGCCAGCGAGTCGCCGCCGAGCAGCAGGTCGGGGCGGGCCTTGGCGAGCACCGGGTCGTCGGCGGGGGCGACCAGGCTGAGCCCGTCGAGCCCGCCGTAGAGGAAGACGTGGATCAGGGTGCCGGTCCTCGTCGCCGCGAACGAGGCGGAGGTGGTGACGAACTGGGCGGTGGCCAGCGTGGTGGCGGTGGCGGCGGCCCCGGCGACGAACGTCCGCCGGGTCACCCCGCGCCCGTCCTGCTGGGCCTCCTCCAGGTCCTCCAGCCGGCGGTAGCGGTCGGCCTCGGCGGCGTTCTCGGCGGCGACGACGTCGGCCTCGGCCCGCAGCAGCGCCTCGGTCGGGTCGTCGGCGAGGCGGCGCAGGTCGGGGCACTCGGGGTGCAGGGGGAACGCGGGCACGGTCTTCTCCCTCGGGTGCGTCACCGGCTTGTCCATCGTCTGCCTCACCGCAGGTGGTGCTGGGGGGACGCGAGGATCGCCCGCGCGACGGCGGCGATCGCCCCGTTGAACGTGGCGTCGACCCGTGCGGTGGCGGACACCCCGGCCACCCCGAGGATCAGGGTGCGCTCCCGCGCCGACAGCTTCTGGTGCACCAGCCGCAGGGCCAACGCGTCCACGTACGCCCCGGCGGTCGTCGGCGGCTTCGCCACCAGCTTCTCCGGCCGGGTGTACGTGAACTGGGTGCGACGGCCGGCGATCAGCTCCGCGGCCTCGTTCCAGCCGTTGACCATCGTGCCGGCCGACGTCCAGGCGACGTAGACGTCCGGGTAGCCGTCGGGGGTGGGTTGGCCCATCGGGTACTGGCCCAGCTCGCGCAGCTTGTCGTGGATCTGGCGCAGCCCCTGGGCGAAGGCGGTGCGTTTGCTGTCGCCCTGCCGGAAGCCCGGCCCGGCCTGCGGCCCGACGCCCAGCGTCCGGTACGTGGCGACCAGGTACTCCATCGGTCGGCGCACCTTCTGCCCGACCGCCGCCCAGAACTCCGACGAGCTGAACAGCGACATCAGCAGCGGCTTCACCGAGCCCCTGTTGACCGTGTAGATGTTGGCGAGCCGGTCCACCAGGGACTTCGGCGGGGTGTCCGAGACGAACCGGGTGGCCAGGCTGCGGGCCACGTACCTGGCGGTCGACGGGTGCAGCGCGAGGTACGTGAGGTACGCGTCGATGACCTGGTCGGCCTTCTTCGGGTCGGTCGAGTCGTTGGGGTGGCTGAAGCCGAGGATCTTCACCTTGCCCCGGTAGTGCCGCTCGGGACGGAAGACGTACCGCCCGTCGTCGACGCCCCGGCCGGTCTGCAGCAGGGCGGCCTGCCGGACGTCCTTCTCGGTGTAGCCGCCGTCGACCCCGACCGAGTACAGCTCCAGGTTCTCCCGGGCCAGGTTCTCGTTGACCGCGTCGGCCCGGGAGTCGTTCTGGTTGAGGTAGAGCAGCAACGCCGGGTGCCTGTTGGCCGCCACCAGCATGTCCGGATAGCTGCCCATGGCGTGCTTGCGGACCACGTCCCGATCGAACGAGTTCCGGTACGCCTCACCGCCGTCGAAGTCCGCCGCGACGTGCAGGAAGTCGTTCCAGAAGTCGACCATCACCTCGTACAGCTGCCGTTCCGACCAGATCTGCCGGGCCAGCGTCCCGTCGACCATCTCCCGCTCCGGCTGCGCGCCCCGCGCGTTGAGCTGTTCCCGCTGGTCGCGTAGCTGCTGGCTGGTCAGTTTGAGGGTGGGCAGCTCGGCGAGCTTCAGCTCGGCGGCGCTCGGCGCGATCTTCTCCGGGTCGAGCTGCTGGCGTACCCAGGCGTCGATGCCCATCCGCCTGATGTCGGCGAGCACCTTCGGGGTGGCCCCGAAGGTGGCCCGGCCGGCCAGGTGCCGCACCGGGTCCTTGGCCAGCACGGTCTGCACCGTCACCCGGGTCTGCGCCGCCGCGTCGGCCGGGCCGGAGAAGGTACGCCCCCCGCTGGGCGAGTTCTTCTTCAGCGCCGCACCGGCCCGGGAGCCCATGTAGCTCTCGTTCTGCTCGGTGTAGGTGCGTACCGTGCTGGGCTGCTGGCCGCTCGGGCGGGCCGGGGTGCCGTCGGTGGCGGTGACGCCGGTGGCGTCCCCGGCGGCGTCGTCGCCGAACAGGCCGCGCACCTGGGGGCTCATCGCCAGCGCCGCGCCGCCGGCCACCACGGCGGCGGTGCCGCCCAGCGCGACCAGTGCGCGCCGCCGGCCGACCCGGTCGCGGGCGTCGCCGTCGTCGTCCAGGTGCGGTAGTCCGGTGCCGGCCGGCTGGTGGAACGCCTGCCGACCCAACCCCTCGGGCCCCACCCACTGTGGTCCCCGGGACACCGGCGGGGGTCCGGCGGTCGGCTCGCCGTAGGGTGCGCCGGAACGCCTCTCGTCGGTGGCGTGCGGTCGGCGCGGTGGCACCTTCTGGTCGGCCATGTACCGGTCCCGTTTTCTTTCGATGCGTCGTACCACTGCGGCCAGGGGCGGGCAGGGGTGCGGCGGCGGCTGCCGGAGGAGTCGTTGCGGGGAAGGTAGCCAAGGGTTGCGGCGCCTTCAAGGCGGGTCGCGGCGGCCCCGGCGGGCACTTAAGCCGCAGCTCAGCACCCCGATCAGCCGGGCTGCCACACCCCGGTCGGCCGGCGGCGTCCCCAGCAGGGACGACGTGTCCGTCGGCAGCCCTGCCGTCACGACGCAGCGGTACGCGTCACCGCATCCGACGTTCACCGGCACAGCGAAACTTAAGCCACCGGTAAGCCTGGGCGAAGAGTCACCGCACGCCCCCGCAGCCCGGTTTCACCCGGCCCGCCCACCCTCAGGCCGGGCCGGGCCACCCGCAGCCTCGCCGCGCCCGTCCGCCAGCCGGGCCCGGTGTCGGCCGGTCTGTCGCGGTGCCGTCGACCGCTCTGCGTCGTTCGGTCGGCCGGGTGCGCCTTCGGTCGGCCTGTCCCCTTCGGCTGGTGGGTGGGACCGAAAGTAGCAGCAGCAGGAGGGCGTGACCCGCAGCCGGAGCGGGTAAGCCGCCGAACCGCTGACAAGCCGCCGAACCGCTGACAGCCGTGAGGGGAAGGCACCGCCATGCTCAGCAAAGAGGATCAGCGCAGATTCGAACAGATCACCCGGCAGCTCCGGGAGAGCGACCCGAAGTTCTTCGCGAGACTCGACCATCGGATCCGGGCCCGGCGCGGACGCTGGCTGATGTTGCTGACCGTCATCCTGTGGGCGTCGCTGCCCGCGATGACCGTCGTGGCCGGACGGACGGCCGGTGCCGCGTGCGTCGTGCTCGTGGCAGCCAACACCGGCCTGATGTGGCATTTCCGGCACCGCTGGCGTTGACCCGCGTCATGGTCGACACCAGGGTGGCGATGGTGCGGGGTCGACGCGACGGGGACACCCCGACATCGCCCCACTGGTGTCGACCATGAACCGTCACGGGTCGGGGCGGACCACTGGTCAGGACGGGCCGAGGGCCTGGTAGGCCCGGCGCAGGCGTTCCAGCAGGCCGGGGCCGCCGATCGTCGCAGCGGGCGAGCCGAGTTGCCGCAGCAGCAGTTCCGGACCGGTGGCCAGGATGGGCGGCCGGTCCGGCAACGGCACCGGCGGCAGCCAGAACCGGTCCACCGCCTCGGTGAGCGGCGCGTCGGGCAGGTCGGCGAGCACCCGGGCCGCCCCCGCCACAGCGCTCGGTGGCCCGGATGCCACCCCTTCCACCACCGACGACCCGGGCCCCGACGTCCGATCGGGCGTACCGGCGTCCGGCCCACCGTCCGGTACGCGCGACACCGGAACACCGGCCGGCCCGCTCGCCGATCCGACCCCCTGCCGCCCGGCGGCAGGGTCGACGACGGCGGGCGGAGACGACCCGACCGCCCCGGCAGGCAGCGGCCGGCCGACCGCCTCGGCGCGCAGGGAGCGGAGCCGGCCCAGCAGGGCGTCGCGACTGCGGCCCCGCCAGTGCAACAGTTGGAACGGGTCGGCGTCGAACGCCTCGGCGAGCAGATAGAACGTCGCCGCGAGATGCTTGCACGGCACCGCGAAGTCGGGGCACCCGCAGCGTTGGGTCAGCTCCCCCACCGAGTCGGGGAACAACGGCGCACCGGCACCGGCGAACAGCTCCTCCAACTCGGCCGGTAGGTCACCGGCGAGCAGCCGGGCGCTGAAGAACGCCTGACCGGCCAGCTCGCGTTCGACCCGGGCCCAGAGCGCCTCCGGAAACGGCGGCAGGGTGATGACCACCGGGTAGGGCCGGGGGCGGGAACCCTGCACACTCGCCTCGACCCGCCCGGGTGACACGTCGAGCCGGAGCACCTGCCCCCGGCGGGCGTACGCCCGGCCCCGGGTGAGTCGAGTGCCGAGCGCGAACGACTCCAGCACCTCCAGGAACCGCCGGGACCACCAGGAGACCCCGATCGCCCCCCGGGTGCTGCGCGCCCGCAATCCGCCGTCGACCCGACGCGGCGGGCCGAAGTCGGCGAACGCGCCCCCCACCCCGGAGCCCTCCGCCGCCGGACCAGTCGGCCCCGACCCGACCGGGTCAGGATCAGCCGTGCCGGGGCCGTCGGCGGGGGGTCCGGCACGCCGGGGGGTCATTCGACCACCGCCCCGGCGTCCAGCGTGAACAGTTCCCGCAGCTGCCCGGTGGACAGCTCGGTGACCCACTGTTCGCCGCTGCCCACGACCGATGCGGCCAGGGCCCGCTTGTCGGCGATCATCGCGGCCACCTTCTCCTCGACGGTGCCGGCACACACGAACTTGCGGACCTGCACCCGTCGCCGTTGGCCGATCCGGAACGCCCGGTCGGTGGCCTGGTCCTCCACCGCCGGGTTCCACCACCGGTCGACGTGTACGACGTGGTTGGCGGCGGTCAGGGTGAGCCCGGTACCGCCGGCCTTGAGGGAGAGTACGAACAGGGCCGGTCCGTCCGGGGACTGGAAGCGGGTGACCAGGTCGTCCCGGTCGGCCTTGCCCACCCCGCCGTGCAGGTAGAGCACCTCGCGACCGAAGCGGGCCGACAGGTGGCCGCGCAGCAGCGCGCCGAACTCGGCGTACTGGGTGAACAGCAGGGCTTTCTCGCCGGCCGCGAGCACCTCGTCGACGATCTCCTCCAACCGTTGCAGTTTGCCCGAGCGGGCGGCCAGCGGTGAACCGTCGCGCAGCAGTTGGGCGGGGTGGTTGCAGACCTGTTTGAGCCGGGTCATGGTGGCCAGCACCAGGCCCCGCCGTTCCATCCCGTCGCTGGACTCGATCTTCGCGAGCATCTCGTCGACGATCGCCCGGTAGAGCGACGCCTGCTCGGCGGTGAGGTTGCAGACCACCTCCATCTCCAGCTTCTCCGGCAGGTCGGAGATGATCGAGGAGTCGGTCTTGAGCCGGCGCAGCACGAACGGGCCGGTGATCCGGCGCAGCCGGGCCGCCGCGTCGGCGTCCCCGTGCCGCTCGATCGGCACCGCGTAGGACTGTCGGAAGCTGCTGGCCGGGCCGAGCAGGCCGGGGTTGGCGAACTGCATGATCGACCAGAGGTCGGCCAGCCGGTTCTCCACCGGCGTACCGGTGACGGCGACCCGGTGCCGGGCGGGCAGCGCCCGGACCGCCTCGGCCTGCCGGGTGGCGGCGTTCTTGATCGCCTGGGCCTCGTCGACAACCAGCCGGTGCCAGCCCACCGACGCCAACGCGACCGCGTCCCGGGCCGCCACCGAGTACGTGGTGAGCACCAGGTCGGCGGCGTGCACCGCAGCTTCGAACTCCGCTCCCCGGGCCCGGTCCGCGCCGTGGTGCACGTGCACCCGCAACCCGGGGGTGAACCGGGCCGCCTCCCGCTGCCAGTTGCCGACCAACGACATCGGGCACACCAGCAGGGTCGGCCCGGCGTCCGGTCGGTCCCCGGCGAGCAGGGCGAGCAGCTGCACGGTCTTGCCCAACCCCATGTCGTCGGCGAGCACCCCGCCGAGCCCCAACGACTGGAGGAAGGCCAGCCAGGCCAACCCGCGCCGCTGGTAGGGCCGCAGGGTTCCCTGAAAGGTGGGCGGCGGGTCCAGCGGGACGAGCCGCCGTTCGGCCTGCCCGGCCAGCAGGTCACCGAGCGGCCCGTCGGCGGTCACCTGAAGCACCGGCAGCGCCTCCGGGTCGTCCGCCCCGGTCAGACCCATCTTGAGCAGGTCGGCGACGGTCAGCTCGCCGGGGGAACGCAGCAGTCGCAGGCCGGCGGCCAGCCGCTTCGGGTCCAGCTCCACCCACCGGCCCCGCAGCCGCACCAGCGGGGTCTTCATCGCGGCCAGGGCGGCCAACTCGTCGGCGTCGACCGTCTCGTCACCGAGCGCCACCTCCCATCGGTAGTCGACGAGCGCGTCCAGCCCGAGCCCCCCGGAGGTGGCGGCGACGGTGCCCGGGGCCGTCCGGCTGCTGGCCCGCAACCGGGTGCCGAGCCGCGCCGACGGCCGCCGCCACCACGACGGCAGCAGCACCCCGAAGCCGGCGGCGTGCAGCACCGGTGCGCCGTCACGCAGGAACCGGTGCGCACCCTCGACGTCCAACTCCAACTGCTCCGGGGTGGGGGTGCGCAACGCCTCGTCCAGCTCCGGCCAGAGCCGCCCGGCCCGGCCCAGCTCGGCCAGCAGGGTCTCCTGCGGGTCGTTCCACCGGCCGGCGAGCGCCGGCAACCGCTCCGGCGTCCGCCAGATGTCACCGGCGGCCACGTGCAGGCCCGGCTCGTCGGCGGCCTGGAGGCCGAACTCGATCCGCCACCGTCCACCCTGCCCGATGACGGTCGACGGGTCGGCCGGCACCACGGTCAGGGTTTCGACGATCTCGTCGTCGGCCGGCTCGACCAGCCGGAAACTGGCCCGGACCGGGCCGCCCACCGCGTCGCGCTGCCAGGCGTCCAGCTCGGTGCGGAGGGTGGCCAACGCGGTGGGCTCGGCGGTGAAACGCCGCTGCGGGCCGGTCAGGGCCGCCAGCCAACCGGCCGTCGCGCCGTCGCGCCGACCGCCCCGGACCAGGTCGGTGTCGGCCAGCACCCGGCGGGCGGCGGCATCCGTGAGCAGGTCCACCGCGTCGGCGACCAGACCTGCCGACCCGACCACGGCAATACCGGACCGCGCGCCCGCCACCGCGTCGGAACCGGACCAGGCCCCGGCCGGCACGTCGACACCGGGTCGGGCCGCCGTGGTGGTGCCGGAACCGGGCGACACCTCCCCGGGTTCGGACCGCAGGCCGGTCGGCCGGCGTGACCCGGAACGGGAGCGGGAAGTGGGCGTGGGGGTGTCGACGGCGGCCCGGGTGGCCGGCGGCAGGGCCAGGGCCAACGACCGGGCCCAGGCGGCGTCCGCGCCGGTGAGCAGGGGTCGCCACACCGCCCATCCGACCGCCGCTCCCGCCGACGGCACCGACCGGCCGGCCGCCCGCCGGCCCGCCGGTGACCGGGGCACCTCCCCCGGCGGGCGGTCGGCCACACCGGGCAGCAACCGGCCGCGGGCCACCAGGTCGGCGGCGAAGTCGGCAAGCTCCGCGAGGTGCCGCAGGCCCGCCCCGACCACGGCGTCGAGCCCGTCGAGGGTACGCAGCAGGGCGAACGCGTCGTCCGGGGCGTACCGGAGGGCGGGGGTCCGCCAGGCGGCGAGGGTGACTGGGCCGCGGACCGGTTCCCCGACGGTGGCCGGGACCAGCTCCGGGGAGTGCAGCGGCGCACCGGCCCGGGTGGGGAGGGTGAGCAGCACGGCGTCGGCCGGGCGGTCACCGAACAACGCGCACAGGGCGGCCGGTTCGGCGGCGAAGGGGTGGGGGCGTTCGCGCGGGGCCCGGCCGGGGCGGCGCGGCACCTGCGTCGGGCGGGTGGAATCCTCCGCCCACACCGCCAGACCGGCCCCGACCAGCCACACCCCGTGGACGACCAGCACAGTTTCCCCCTCGTCGACGCCCGGGGGCCAGGATAGGCGGCGGCGCCCGGTTACCGTCGACGCCATGGTGGACCTGCTCGTCGTCGGTGGGCTGGGCGTCGACATCCGCACCCGGGTGCCCGCGCTGCCGCTGCCCCTCGCCGACTCCGTCACCGTTCCCGGGATCGAGCTGCGGGTCGGCAACACCGGGTCGGGGGTGGCACTGGCCGCCGCAGCGCTCGGACTGACGGTGACCGTGGTCGACGTGCTGGGGGTCGACCCGGCCGGCGACGTGGTCCGCGCCGCGCTGGCCCGCACCGGCATCCGGTCGGTGCTGGCCGACGATCCCGGGGGCACCCGCCGGTCGGTCAACCTGGTCGACCCGGCCGGCCGCCGGATGGCGCTCTACGACCCCCGACCGTGGCGTGGGGAGCCGCCGTTCCCGCGCGCCGAACTGGCCGCGCTGGCCGGCGGCGCGGCCCACGTCCACGTTTCGATCATGGACTGGGTCCGGGGCCGGTTGCCCACGCTGCGCGCCGCGCTGGCCCCGGGCGTGCTGCTCTCCACCGACCTGCACGACTGGGACGGCGACGACCCGTACCACCGGCCCTTCGCCGAGGCGGCGGACCTGGTCTTCGTCAGCGGCGTCCGGCTGGGCGACCGGGCCCCGGCGGTCGCCGCGGCGCTCGCCCCCCGGACGGTGGTGGTGACCCGGGGAGCGGACGGCGCGGACGTCCACCCGGGCGACCGGCCCCCGGTGCGGGTGCCGACGACGACACCGCCCGGTGCGGTGGTCGACACCAACGGGGCCGGCGACGCCTTCGCCGCCGGCCTGATCGCCGCCCGGCTGCGCGGGGCGGCGCTGCTGCCGGCCACCGGGTACGCCGCCAGGGTCGCTGCGGCTGCCTGCACCCACGACGGGATGGAGTATCCGACCGGGCTGTTCCCCGCCACGCCCGGCCCACACCGGCCCGGCTGACGTCGTGCTCCGGCAGGGGGTCAGACCGCGCCGGTGCTGCCGTCGGTCAGCTCACGGAGGATGTCGGCGTGCCCGGCGTGCCGGGCCGTCTCCTCGATCATGTGCACCATGATCCAACGCAGCGACACCTCACCGAGCTGCGGCTGCGCGACCACATGGTCCAGGGGGAACCGGGCGGCCAACTCTCGGGACCGGGCACACGCCCGCTCGTAGCCGTCGGTGAGCTGGTCGAGGGTCTCCCCCGGCATCAGGGCGAAGCTGGCCGCCGCGTCCTCCTCGGAGGTGGGGAAGACATCGCCGGGGGCCGGGGCGAGCAGGAACGGGAACCAGTTCCGCTCGACCAGGGTGAGGTGCCGCAGGATGCCGGCCAGGGTGGTCGCCGACGGCACCAGCCGACGGGACGCCTCGGCGTCGGTCAAGCCCCGTGCCTTGCGCAGCACGGTCGCACGGTGGAAGTCGAGGAACGCGTCGAGCACCGCCCGCTCGTCACCGGTGCGGGCCAGTACCGGAGCGAGCGTCGGGTCGATCTGGATCTCCGCCATCAGCGGACGATACCCGCACCCCGACCCTGCCGGCCGACCGGCGCGGCCCGGACCGTCGGAGCCGTCCCGCTGTCCCGGCAAACCCTGCGGCCCGGCGGCCGGCTTGGCAGGATGGGCGCATGTCTTCGACGGTACGGATTCCCCTGGCGGACGGCCCGGCTGACGGCGAGGCGGTCGACGTCGAGCTGGACAGCAACGACCGGCCCCCGCTGACCCATCACCACCTCGGCCCGCAGGGGCTGGCCGACGCCCACATCTACGAGCTGGAGTCGGCCGGCGACCAGTGGCGCTACCGCTGGCGCGGCCCGGTGCTCTGACCCCGCCCCGGTTGCCGGGAACCGACCTGCCCGCCGATCAGGCAACCATCCGGGCCGCGTGCCCGCCGATCACACAACCATCCGGGCCTCGTGCCCGCCGATCACACAACCATCCGGGCCGCCTGCCCGCCGATCAGGCGGCCATCCGGGCCAGGGTGCGTGAACGCAGGCCGTCCAGCACCGCCCGGGTGACCTGGGAGGTGCCTCGGGCCTGGTCGCACACCTCGGCGACGCGGCGGGCGGTGGCCTCGCGGCGGGAGTCCCGTTCGTCCCAGAGCCGGTCGACCTCCGCCAGCAGCGGACCCTCCACCTCACGTTCCACGCCGCGCAGCGCCGGCACGCCGAGCCGCTGGGCCAGGTCGAAGACCTTCCCCGCGTACGGCAGGGGCAGGAACGGGGTGCCGACCATCGCCGCGAAGATCAGGAAGTGCAGCCGCATGCCGACCGCCAGGTCAAAGTGCTTCATCAGGCCGAGCACCTGCCGGGGCGAGTAGTCACCGTGCAGGATGCGCCCCCGGTCGGCGGCGATCATGTGGGACAGCACCCCGTGCGAGTGCCGGATGTCGTCGCGTTCCATCGGTACGAACAGCACGTGCGCGTCGATCCGTTGCACCAGGAAGTCGCCGATCTGGGCGAGCAACCGGTGGTACCCGTCGACGTCGAGTCGTTCCGCGGCCCGCCCCGGCTCCCGGACGCTCAGCCCGACCAGCCGCTTGCCGGCGGGCACCCCCTCCTCGCGCAGCAGCCGGGCCGGAAAGTCCTCCGGCTCCAACAGGAACGCCGGGTCGGCGGTGACGGTGATCGGGTTGAGCAACCCGGCCTCCTCCAGCACCATCCGGGACTCCTGATCCCGGACGGTCACCTCGGTCGCCCCGGCCAGCGTCTCCCGGACCATGCCGGTGTCCACCCCGTCGCTGAGCGGCCCGACCCCCACCGCGTACGTCAGCAGGGGCAGCCCACGTTCCTGGGCGACCCGCACGACGCGCAGGTAGCGGCGGGCCTCCTTGTCGTACAGGATGCCGCCCCCGCCGAGGATGAGCAGGTCGAGCTGGGCCAGCACCTCGGCCGAGTCGACCCGGCTCACGCCCTCCCAGGGCACCGCCTCGACGTCGGGGTGGGCCAGCGCGGTGTGCGCCGGATTACGGGAGAACACGATGATCCGGGCGTTCGGCTCCTGTTCCCGCAGGTCAGCCAGCAGACCGGTGAGGATCGCCTCGTCACCGAGGTTCCGACCGCCGTACGAGCCGAGCACACCGATGGTCAATCCGGTGGGACCCCTCATCCGTCACTCCTCCCCAGAACCGTCCCGCCCGCATTCCCCCCCAACCCCAACCCATGCCCCAGCCGAGCCCCCGCCCCTCCCCCGTCCCCGCCCTCCCCCGTCCCCGCCCCGGTGATCAAGAGGTTTACGTCAACCCACCCGGGCGGAATGACGTAAACCTCTTGATCACCGAAAACAGCGGTGGGGGTGGGCGGGTGATCAAGAGGTTTGCGTCAGGTCGGGCCGGTGGGGTGACGCAAACTTCTTGATCACCGGGACGGGGCGCGGGCGGGGCTGGGGACGGGACGAGGGCGGGGACGGGGCGGGGACGGGGCGGGGACGGGGACGGGACGAGGGCGGGGACGAGGGCGGGGTGGGGCGGTACGTGGGGTGGGTGGGGTAATCGGGTTGCCTGGGGTGTGGGGTGCTCGCCAGGGTGGGGGGATGGCGGATGCGAACGCGGGTGGGGGCAGGATCGGGTGGGATGAGCTGCCCGGGCATGTCCGGCAGGCGGTGGAACGGATCATCGGTGACCGGGTGGTCGAAGCGGTCTCCCAGCCCGGTGGATACTCCCCCGGCACGGCCGACCGGGTGCTGACGGCCGACGGGCGACGGGCGTTCGTCAAGGCGGTCAGCTCGGCGCAGAACCCGGACACCCCCCGGATGCACCGCGCCGAGGCCCGGCACACGGCCGCACTGCCCCGGTGCGCCCCGACGCCCCGGCTGCTCGGCTGTCACGACGACGGTGAGTGGGTGGCGCTCGTACTCACCGATGTCGACGGCCGGCACCCGCACACGCCGTGGCGGCCCGCGGACCTCGACCCGGTGCTGCGCGCGTTGGAGGCGCTGGCCGACACGCTCACCCCGAGCCCGGTGCCGGACGTGCCGACCGCCGCCGAGCGGCTGGCCCACGATTTCGCCGGCTGGCGGCGGATCGTCGCCGACCCGCCGCCCCGGCTCGACCCGTGGGTCGCCGCGCACCTGGTCGAGTTGTGCGCGGCGGCCGACCGGGGGCTGGCCGGGCTGACCGGAGACACCCTGTGCCACCTGGACGTGCGGGCCGACAACCTGTTGATCGACGCGGACGGTGCGGTCACCGTGGTGGACTGGCCGTGGGCCTGCCGGGGGCCCACCTGGTTGGACACGGCGCTGCTGCTGGTCAACGTGCGGCTGCACGGCGGGCACGACACCGAGGCGCTGCTGCGCCGGTTGCCACTCACCGCCGATGTCGACCCCGCCACCCTGACCGGCTTCTATGCCGGCCTGGCCGGTTTCTTCACCGACAGCGCCCGCCACCGGCCGGCATCCCCACCGTCCGTGCCTTCCAACAGGCCCAGGCCACCGCCCTCGTCCCCTGGCTCCGCCACCGCCTCGAAACCCCCGGAGCAGTCCGGTGATCAAGAGGTTCACGTCAGCCTGCACCGCTTTTCTGACGAATACCTCTTGATCACCGCACCGGTGGTGGGGTGACCTCGGCGGGTCGGGGTCAGCGGAGCTGGTGGGCGAGGAAGGGGACGACCAGTTGGGGCAGGAGGGGGGTGGTGAGGATGTCGTGATGGGTGAGGCCGGGGAGTACCGCCAGGCGGGAGGTGGGGCGGCCGGTGCCGTCTGCGCCCGGGTGCCGGTGGCCACCGCCGAGCAGCCGGTAGAACTCGGCCATGTGGGTGACCGGGATCGAGTCGGCGTCGGCGAAGACCAGCAGGGTCGGTACGGCGAGGGCGGCCACCTCCGGCGACCAGTCGTACTCGTGGCGCAGCAGGGCACCGGACTTGGCCCACAGCTGCGGCCAGTCCTGGGGCCGGGGGGCGATCCGTTGGTAGAGCTGGTGCGGGGGCGTACCACGCATCTGCTCGCCCGCCCGTTCGTCCTGGCCGGCCATCATGGTCAGCACCTCGGGATACCAGCCCCGCCGCCGGCACGGGGTGGAGATGAGCACCAGCCGACGCACCAGTTCCGGGTGTTGGATCGCGGTACGCAGCGCCACCCCGCCACCGAGGGAGTAGCCGAGCACCTCCGCCCCGGGCAGGTCGAGGTGGCGTAGCAGCGCGGCGACGTCGTAGGCCATCGACTCGTACCGCAGGGGTCGGTCCACGTCGGCGGTCCGGCCGTGGCCCTGGAGATCCACCGCGATCACCCGGCGACGCTCGGCCAACGCCTGCAGGATCGGGGCGAACGTCTCCGTCGAGCCGTAACCACCGTGCAACAGCACCAGCGGCGGTCCGTCGCCGTGCTCCTCGTACCAGAGGCGCAACCCGTTGACGTCCGCGTAGCTCACCGGTGTCTCCCCGCCTCGGGCCCGGGGGCGTCGCCCGGGCCACCACGACGGCAGCGCCTCACGCCTCGGGCCGGTCGGGGGCGGCCTGCGGCTTCGCCGACAGGCCCCACAGCTCCACGATCCGGTCGTCGCGGAAGGTGAACATCTCCAGCATCGTCGCCGTCGAGCCGTCGGCGAGGCCGACCATCTCGGTCCGGGTCGCCACGCGCTCTCCGTCCGCGACCAGATCCTTCAGGGTCACCCTCAGGTCGGGATGCTGCGCCCACATCTGCTGCCAGGCCTGCTGCACGCGCCCCCGGCCGGTGGCCCGCAACGGATGGCTGTAGAAGGTGCCGGCGAAGATGGTCTCGATGGCCGCCACGTCCCGGCGGTTGAACGCGTCGTACATGCGCTCGGCGATCCGGCGTCCCTGATCCACCAGGCGAGTATGCCCGATGTACGTCTCCACGGGAGGCCGGTCGGGACCGTCGCTGCGGTCAGCCGCCGGATCCCCGCTCTACGGGATCGCCACGGTGCCTGTGGTGCGGGGTGGGCGCGGCAGGTTTCGAACCTGCGACCCCTCGCTTGTAAGGCGAGTGCTCTCCCACTGAGCTACGCGCCCGGAACGCCCGTGCGGGCGGGCCGGTGGCTGGCAAGCTTACCTGCCGGCCGCCGGCCCGTCGCAACGGTGTGCCGATCGAGCGGTGTGCCGCCGCACCGGCGGAACCGGTACGGCGGCACGCGCGGTCGCCGCGGAACGTCAGGCGGCGACCGTGTCGGCGAGCGCCTTGCGCCAGCTCTGCTGGTCACGCGCCTCACCCGGCATGTTCATCTCGGCGAACCGGACGATGCCCGCCTTGTCGATGACGAAGGTGCCCCGGTTGGCGATGCCGGCGAGGTCGTTGAAGACGCCGTACGCCTGGGCGACCGCCCCGTGCGGCCAGAAGTCGGCCAGCAGCGGGAACTGGTAGCCCTCCTTCTCGGCCCAGATCTTGTGGGCGTAGATCGAGTCGACGCTGACGGTGAGCACCTGCACGTCGTCGTTGACGTAGTCGTTGAGGTTGTCCCGCACCTCGCACAGCTCACCCTGGCAGATGCCGGTGAAGGCGAGCGGGTAGAAGACCAGCAGCACGGTGCGGTTGCCCCGGTAGTCCGAGAGCCGTACCTCCTGGTTGTTCTGGTCCTTCAACAGGAAGTCGGGCGCCTCGGCACCAACCTCGATCGGCATGCGAACTCCTTGGGTCGACTCTGAGGTGGGTCCAGCCTGCCACACCCGGCGCGGACGCCCCGGGTGCGGGATTGCTCAGTTGGGCCACGGCCCGGCCGGGGAGCCTACTTACGCCCCTTGGACCCCCGGCGCAGCACGAGCCGGGCGGCGCTCCAGTCCAGGCCGGCGTTGAGGGTCGAGGTCTGCTGGAGCCCGGCGGTCTGCGCCGACTCGGCGACCTCGCTCGGCTCGACGTGCCCGTCCCGGCCGGCCTTCGGGGTCAACAGCCACACGACTCCGGCGTCGGCCAACGGACCGAGGGCGTCGACGAGAAGCTCGAAGAGGTCACCGTCTCCGTCGCGGTACCAGACGAGCACCGCGTCGACCACCTCGTCGGTGTCCTCGTCGACCAGTTCTCCACAGCGGTCGGTCAGGGCGTCCCGGAGATCCTGGTCGACGTCCTCGTCGTACCCCATCTCCATGACGACCATGCCCGGTTCGATCCCGAACCGGTCCGCCAGGAGACGTACCCCGTCGGCGGCCTGACCAGCGGTCGCGCTCACTGTCGCGTGCCTCCTCATCTCGTCCCTGCCCAGCGGCGTCGCGGTGACGCCGTCAGGCAGAGTCCACACAGTTGTGGTCCGTCGCGCAAGTGGCGCACCGGGTGGAACGGAATTTACCGTGCCAGCAGCGTACGGGCACCCTGGGTAATGGCATCCTCGGAGACCAGCACCTGACGGGCAGCCGGACCTAATGGTACAAACGAGTCGACTGCGGCCACCCGCCGCGCCGCTCCCACAAATCCGGCGTCGACAAGCGTCGCGAGGATCCCCTCACCGACCCCGCCGGACCGCCGGGTCTCATCCACCACCAGCACCCGACCGGTCGCGGACGCCTCCCGGATCAGGTCCGCCACCGGCAGCGGTGCCAGCCACCGCAGGTCCACCACCCGGCAGCCGATCCCCTCGTCGGCCAGGGTCGACGCCGCCCGCAGCGACATCCGCACCCCGTTACCGAACGTGACGATGGTGACGTCCTCGGCCGAGCCGACGCCGTACACCCGGGCCCGGCCGATCGGCGCGTGACCGGCCGCCCAGTCGGCCGGCTCGGCGTAGGACCCCAGCCACTCGCCGTCACCCGGCTCGTACAGGTCCCGGGTGTGGTAGAGCGCGATCGGCTCCAGGAACACCGAGACGGTGCCGTCCACCACGGCGGCGGCCAGGCAGGTCCGCAGCAGCGGACCGGCGTCGTCCGGCCGCGCCGGCACCGCGACCACCAGACCAGGCACGTCCCGCAGTACGGCCACCGAGTTGTCGTTGTGGAAGTGCCCGCCGAACCCCTCCTGGTAGGCCAGCCCCGGCACCCGAACCACCATCGGGTTGCGGAACGCCCCCTGCGAGAAGAACTGCAACGTGGCCGCCTCGCCCCGCAGCTGGTCCTCGGCGTTGTGCAGGTACGCCAGGTACTGGATCTCCGGCACCGGCAGCATCCCGGCCAGCCCGGCGCCCAGCCCCAACCCCAGCACCGACGTCTCGTCCAGCAGGGTGTCGAAGACCCGGGCCGCCCCGAACCGCTCCCGCAGCCCCTTGGTGACCCCGTACACCCCGCCCTTGGCCGCGACGTCCTCCCCGAAGACCGCCAACTGCGGGTGGCTGAGCATCCCGTCGGCGAGCGCGGCGTTGATGCTCTGCGCCAGGGTCAGCGGGCCGGCCAACTCCGGGGGCTTGCCACCGAACGCCGCCACCCGGTCGGCCGCATCCGGCCCGGCCGCCCGCTGCGCCGCCTGCGCCACCGTCGTGGCGACCCGCTTGGGCCGGCGGGGCGACAGCGGGGCCACCACGTCGACCGGGGCAGCCAGCTTCGGCTCGTCGAGCACCTCCTCGGCGGTCCGCCGCACCTGCCAGCCCCGCTCGTCGTAGCGGGCCAGCAGTTCCTCGCCGGTGGCCACCCCCGCCTCGACGAGCAGCCGGGCGGTGGCCAGCACCGGATCGCGCGCCTCGTCGGCGGCGATCTCGGCGGTGCTGCGGTACGCCCGCTCGGCGTCCGCCCCGGCGTGCCCCAGCAGCCGTACCGTCCGCAGGTGCAGCACCGCCGGCCGCCGGTGCCGCCGCACCCAGCCGGCGGCCTCGGCGGCCACCGCGTGCACGGCCACCGGGTCGGTGCCGTCGGCGGTGAAGTAGCGCACCCCGGGCCGGGCCCGCAGGACCCGCTCCACCCAGCCGTCCGGCGACCGGACGCTGATGCCCAGGCCGTTGTCCTCGCAGACGAAGAGCACCGGGATCCGCAGGCCGGTGTGGTCGTACCAGCCGGCGGTGTTGAACGCGGCGGTGGCGCTGGCGTGGTTGACCGAGGCGTCGCCGAACGAACAGACCACGATGGCGTCGCGGGGCCACGGCGAGCGCGGCGGACCGGCCGGGTCGTCGCGCCGGCCGGCGGTGTCGATCCGGCGCAGCCGTTCCAGGGCCAGGCCCAGGCCGACCGCCCGGGGCAGGTGCGAGGCGATGGTGGAGGTCGTCGGCACCACCGCCAGGTCGGCCCGGCCGAAGACCTTGTGCCGGCCCCCGGCGATCGGGTCGAGGGTCGAGGCGACCATCCCGCGCAGCACGTCCCGGGCCGCCCCGGCGTACGCCTCCTGCCACCCGTCGTCCCCGCCCGGTCCCGGGTCGACCGCCGTTGCCGGGGACGTCCCGGTCACCGGGAGCCCGGGGCCGGCCGGACCGGGACCGGCGGAGACGGGACCGGCGGAGACGGCATCGGTGGCGGTGGGGACGGCATCGGCGGCGGTGGGACTGCCCGGGGCGGGGTCCGGGGCGGCGGTCACCGGGGCGGCGGCGGGGGCGGCGGGGGTGCCCTCCGGGGCGGCGGGCCGCTGCCGGGGCACCGGCTCGGTGGTGCCGTCGCTGCCCACCCGGTAGGCCACCGGGCCGACCGGGACGGGCTGGCCGACCGGGCCGGCGTCACCGTCGAGGGGGTCGGTCGTGCCCACCGGCGCGGGGCGTTCGTCCCCGGCGTCGGCCGCTGGACCGGCTGCCGGCGACGATCCGGCGGGGCCGCTCCCGGCGGCCGACGACGCACCTGTGCGGTCCGGTGCCCCGACCGGGTGGAGGGATTCCGGCTCACCGGCCCCCGGGGCGGTGCCGTCGTCGGGGTCACCGCCGGCGGGCGGGGAACCGATCGCCGCCACGCCGTCCCCGCCGGTGCGGTCGACGGCCGGACCGTCGCCGCCCGGGGAGCCGACAGCCACGGCGTCACCGTCCGGGAAGCTGCCGGCCGAGGCGTCGCCGCCCGGGAAGCTGCCGGCCGCCTGGGCAGCGCGCAGACAGTAGAAGGCGCCCGAGCGGTAGTGCAGCAGGGCCGGGTCGGTGGGGCGCAGCGCCGCGGCCACCGCCGCGTTGGCCTCGTGCCCGGCGGAGCCGATCGTGTAGAAGCCCTCGTCGAAGCTGCGCAGCCAGCGGCCGGCCAGGTCGAGCTGACGGCTGGTCACCTGCGCGTCGAAGAGGGCGAGCAACTGCCGGCCGGTCAGCGCGGCGGCCGGCCGTAGCGGTTGCCCGGGGTCACGCCGCCGCTCGGGCTCGGGTAACGCGCCCAGGGTCTCCCGGAACCGGTCGTCGAGATCTTGCGGGGTGGTCACGCGATCAGCATTACCGACGGAGGCCACGGTCGCCCACTCAGACACGACCCGACCGGGGTGAGTCAGTCCACCGCGCACCGCTGCGGGCAGTCCCCGTCGGACACCTTCTCCACCAGTTCCCGCAGCGTGGACAGCTCCTCGACGGTCAATCCGACGAGCAGCCGGGAACCCGACAGCGCCTCGCGCACCCGTTCCCGCACCCGGCGGCCCTCGTCGGTGACCAGCAGTGTCTTCTGCCGCCGGTCGATCGGGTCGACCCGGCGGGTGACCAGCCCGGCCTGTTCCAGCCGGTCGACCAGGGCGGTCACGTTGGACCGGTCGCACGCCAACCGGACGGCGAGGTCACGCGCCGGCGACGGCCGGTCCGGGTCCAATTCGCACAGTGCGCGGGCCGCCGCCGGGGTGAGTCCCAGCGCACCGAGAGCGGCCTCCTGGTCGTGCCGGATCGCGTCGGCGACGTGCAGGAACCGGCGTACCGTCTCGCCCGTCAACCCGGCGCGGTCGCCCCGGTCGGCCTGCGTGCGGCCGGCCTCCTGCGTCATCCCCCGACTGTACGGCCGCGCCTACCGCCCACCGCACCACCGGGCCGATCGACACCGCTGCCCGCCGGATGCCGACGTCGGGCTGCGCCGCCCGACCAACGGCCGCCCGACACGCCGCCCGGGGCGGTCGCCGGCCGCTGTTCGGCTGGCGGAGACGACGACGGTCTCCAGTCGTCACCTGACGGTCACCGTGGGTCGCGACGCTGCCGGGGTCAGGTACGCACCACATCCCGGGAGGTTCCCATGGCACTGTCCCGCCGTACCGTCCTGCTCTCCGGCGCGGCGCTCGGCGCGGCCGGCGCGACCGCCGGTCTGCCGACGTCCGCCGACGCCGCCGACGGGCGTCCCGCCCGCCCGGTGGGCACCGCCCGCCACCGACCGTTGATCTGGCCGTTCACCCTCGGGGTGGCCTCCGGCGACCCGGACCACGAGGGGGTGGTGCTGTGGACCCGGCTGGCCCCGCAGCCGCTGGCCGAGGACGGGTTGGGCGGCATGCCCGACCGGACGGTCGAGGTGCAGTGGGAGGTGGCCGCCGACGAGCTGTTCCGGCACGTCGTCCAGCGGGGTACGGCGATCGCCCGGCCCGAGTCGGCGCACAGCGTGCACGTCGAGCTGACCGGGCTGCTGCCGGGGCGGGAGTACTTCTACCGGTTCCGGGCCGAGGGGCACCTCTCCCCCACCGCCCGGACCCGCACCGCGCCCGACCCGGCGTCCCTGCCCGCCGCGCTGGCGATGGGTTTCGTCTCCTGCTCCCACTACGAGCAGGGGTACTTCACCGCCTACCGGCGGCTGGCCGAGAGCGCGCCGGAGCTGATCCTGCACCTCGGCGACTACCAGTACGAGTACGCCCGGGAGTACGGCCCGGACCGGCCGCGCGGGCACGAGGGGCCGGAGACCCGGACACTGGCCGGCTACCGGCAGCGGCACGCCCAGTACAAGACCGACCCGGATCTGCAGACGGCGCACGCGGTGGCCCCCTGGGCGGTGGTCTTCGACGACCACGAGGTGGAGAACAACTGGGCCGGCGCGGTGCCGGAGGAGCCGGACCCGAACTTCCTGGCCCGGCGGGCCGCCGCCTTCCAGGCGTACCACGAGAACATGCCGCTGCGGCGGTCCTCGGTGCCGCGCGGTCCGGACATCGCGCTGCACCGGCGGTTGCGCTGGGGGCGGCTGGCCACCTTCCACCTGCTCGACACGCGGCAGTTCCGGGACGACCAGGCGTGCGGGGACGGCTACCGGGACTGCCCGGCGGCGGCCGACCCGGGCCGCACCATCACCGGGACGGCACAGGAGCAGTGGCTGCTGGACGGGTTCCGCCGCTCCGACACCCGCTGGGACCTCCTCGCCCAGCAGGTGTTCTTCGCCGCCCGGGACCGCGACCCCGGGCCGACCCGGCTGACCAGCATGGACGCCTGGGACGGCTACCTGGCCTCCCGGGACCGGATCACCCGGGGCTGGGTGACCGCCGGGGTGCGCAACCCGGTGGTGCTCACCGGGGACGTGCACGCGCACTGGGCCGCCGACCTGAAGCTGGACTACACCGACCCGGGCGCGCGGACGGTCGGCACCGAGCTGGTCTGCTCCTCGGTCACCTCGGGCGGGGACGGGTTCGACTCGGCCAGCGGCTCGCACCCCTGGCTGCGCACCAATCCGCACCTGCGGTTCCAGAACGACCTGCGTGGTTTCGTCCGGACCACGATCACCCCGGCGCAGCTCAGCGCGGACTTCATGGTGCTGCCGTACGTGAGCCGGGCGGGCGCCCCGGCGTACCCACGGGCGTCGTTCGTGGTCGAGGACCGGGTGCCCGGCCTGCACCAGACGGGCGACCGCCCGCCGACGACGGCCCGCGCGCTGCCGCCGGGCGTGGACCGGGACCGGTACACCGTCGAGACGGAGACCGGGCTGCGCTGAGCCGCCCCGGGGCGGCGGCCGGGACGCGCCGGGGCCGGTGCGGCCGGGACGCGCCGGGGGCCGGTGCGGCCGGGCGACGGGACGGCCGGGCGACGGGACGGCCGGGCGACGGGACGGCCGGGCGACGGGACGGCCGGGCGACGGGACGCGGCGCCCGGGTGGCCGGCGGCGAGGGCGGGCGGGGCGGGGTCAGCCGGGGAGGAAGGAGAAACGGAGCTGGCGCGACGGGTTGTCACCGTTGGGGTCGACCAGGCAGACCGACTGCCAGGTGCCGAGCTGGAGTCGCCCGCCGAGCACCGGCAGGGTCGCGTACGGCGGCACGAAGGCGGGCAGCACGTGGTCGCGGCCGTGGCCGGGCGAGCCGTGCCGGTGCCGCCAGCGGTCGTCGGTGGGCAGCAGGTCGTCGAGGGCCCGCAGCAGGTCGTCGTCGGAGCCGGCGCCGGTCTCGATGATCGCCACCCCGGCGGTGGCGTGCGGCACGAAGACGTGCAGCAGGCCGTCGCCCTGCCCGGCGACGAATCGCTCGGCCTCGGCCGTGACGTCGACGACGGTGGGTCGGGAACCGGTCCGGACGGTGATCACCTCGCTGCGCATACGGCGCATTCTGCCGCATCCGACCCGTTACCGCCGCCGTCCCCGGCCGCCGGGGCCGGGCCCCCGGTGGGCCGACCCCGGCGGGGCGACGGCGGCCGGCCCCGACGCGGCCGACCGGGCAAAGTTACCGGTGGGTACCTGTGTTCAGCGTCGCGTCTGGGGGAGCTAGAGGTGACGACGGGTGCCACCAGAGGGCAGGATGGCGCTAGAGACCTATCCCACACACAACCGAGGGAACGCCTGTGGCTACGGAACGCAAGCGCCCGGTGATCACCGCTGGTCTGCCGAGCCAGCTTCCGGACATCGACCCCGAAGAAACCAGCGAGTGGGTCGAGTCGCTCGACGGTGTCATCGACGAGCGCGGAACCAAACGCGCCCGGTACGTCATGCTGAGCCTGCTGGAGCGGGCCCGCGAGCGGCAGGTCGGGGTGCCGTCCCTGACCACCACCGACTACATCAACACCATCACCCCGGAGCAGGAACCCTGGTTCCCGGGTGACGAGCACATCGAGCGGCGGATCCGGGCGTACGTCCGGTGGAACGCGGCGATGCTGGTGCACCGGGCGCAGCGGCCGGAGATCGGCGTCGGTGGGCACATCTCCACCTTCGCCAGCTCCGCCTCCCTCTACGAGGTGGGCTTCAACCACTTCTTCAAGGGCAAGAACCACCCGGGCGGCGGCGACCACATCTTCTACCAGGGGCACGCCTCCCCCGGCATGTACGGGCGGGCGTTCCTGGAGGGTCGGCTCTCGGAGGACCAGCTCGACGGGTTCCGGCAGGAGCTGTCCCACCCGGGCGGCGGACTGCCGTCCTACCCGCACCCGCGGCTGATGCCCGACTTCTGGGAGTTCCCCACGGTCTCCATGGGTCTGGGCCCGCTGAACGCGATCTACCAGGCCCGGTTCAACCGCTACCTGCAGCACCGGGGCATCAAGGACACCTCCCAGCAGCACGTCTGGGCCTTCCTCGGCGACGGCGAGATGGACGAGGTCGAGTCGCTCGGCGCGATCGGCGTGGCCGCCCGCGAGGAGCTGGACAACCTCACCTTCGTGATCAACTGCAACCTTCAGCGGCTGGACGGCCCGGTCCGGGGCAACGGCAAGGTGATGCAGGAGCTGGAGGCGTTCTTCCGGGGCGCCGGGTGGAACGTGATCAAGGTGGTCTGGGGCCGGGAGTGGGACCCGCTGCTCGCCGCGGACACCGACGGCGCGCTGGTCAACCTGATGAACACCACCCCCGACGGCGACTACCAGACCTACAAGGCGGAGTCCGGGGCGTACGTGCGGGAGCACTTCTTCGGCCGGGACCAGCGGACCCGCAAGATGGTCGAGCACCTGTCCGACGACGAGATCTGGAACCTCAAGCGGGGCGGGCACGACTACCGCAAGCTCTACGCGGCATACAAGGCGGCTACCGAGCACACCGGGCAGCCGACCGTCATCCTGGCCAAGACCATCAAGGGCTGGACGCTGGGCTCGCACTTCGAGGGCCGCAACGCCACGCACCAGATGAAGAAGCTGACGCTTGACGACCTCAAGCTGTTCCGCGACCGGCTCTACCTGGACATCCCGGACAAGGCGCTGGAGGACAACCCCTACCTGCCGCCGTACTACACCCCGGGTGAGTCCTCGGACGAGATGGCCTACCTGCGGGAGCGGCGCGAGCAGCTCGGCGGTTACCTGCCGTCCCGGCGGACCAGCCACAAGAAGCTGGCGATCCCGGGGCCAGAGCGGTTCGCCGACGTCAAGCGCGGCTCGGGCAAGCAGAAGGTGGCCACCACGATGGCCTTCGTCCGCCTGCTCAAGGACATCATGAAGGACAAGGAGTTCGGCAAGCGCTGGGTGCCGATCATCCCGGACGAGGCGCGTACCTTCGGCCTCGACTCGATCTTCCCGACGGCGAAGATCTACTCCCCGCACGGCCAGCGGTACACCTCGGTCGACCGGGACCTGTTCCTGTCCTACAAGGAGTCGACGACCGGGCAGATCCTGCACGAGGGGATCAACGAGGCCGGTTCGGTCGCCTCGTTCACCGCCGCCGGCACCGCGTACGCCACCCACGACGAGCCGATGATCCCGATGTACATCTTCTACTCGATGTTCGGGTTCCAGCGCACCGGTGACGGCTTCTGGGCGGCGGCCGACCAGATGGCCCGGGGCTTCGTCCTCGGCGCGACCGCCGGGCGGACCACGCTCAACGGTGAGGGCCTCCAGCACGAGGACGGCCACTCGCTGCTGCTGGCCGCGACCAACCCGGCGGTGGTCGCCTACGACGCGGCGTTCGGGTTCGAGCTGGCGCACATCGTGGAGCGCGGCCTGCACCGGATGTACGGCGAGGACCAGGAGAACATCTTCTACTACCTCACCGTCTACAACGAGCCGATCCACCAGCCGGTCGAGCCGTCCGAGCTGGACGTCGAGGGGCTGCTCAAGGGCATCTACCGCTATGCGCCGGCCCCGCAGGTCGACGGGCCGCGGGCCAACATCCTGGCCTCCGGCACCGGCATGCAGTGGGCGCTCAAGGCGCAGCAGCTGCTCGCCCAGGACTGGGGGGTGGCCGCCGACGTCTGGTCGGTGACCTCGTGGTCGGAGCTGCGCCGCGACGCGGTGCTCTGCGAGGAGCACAACCTGCTCAACCCGGGCGCGGAGCAGCGGGTGCCGTACATCCAGGAGAAGCTGGCCGAGGCCGACGGGCCGAAGGTCGCGGTCAGCGACTGGATGCGCGCGGTACCGGACCTGATCGCCCGCTGGGTACCTGGTGACTACACCTCGCTCGGCACCGACGGCTTCGGCATGTCGGACACCCGGCACGCGCTGCGTCGGCACTTCCACGTCGACGCCGAGTCGGTTGCGGTGGCGACGCTGCGGCAGCTCGCCCTGCGCGGGACGATCCCGGCCGGTGTCCCGGCCGAGGCGGCCAAGAAGTACGCGATCGACGACGTCAACGCCGCCCCGGTCGGTGAGACCGGCGGCGACAGCTAGTTCCCGGGTACGACGAAGGGCCCGGCGCCTCGCGCCGGGCCCTTCTCGTGTCCTCCGCCCGCTCCGCCCCTGCGTGATCGAGCGTGATCTTGACCGGATCCGCAGGTGGTGCCGACGGGGTGTCGGGTCAGCCGACGACGGCCAGGTCGGTCAGCCGGGCCAACGAGTCCTCCAGGTCGGTGCCGACCCGACGCAGCCCGAGGCGCAGCAGGGCGCCCTTGACCGGGCCGGCCGGCCAGCGGACCACGATCAGTCGGACGATCGTGCCGCCCTCCTCCTCGTCGGCGGTGAGCTGCACGTAGATCTCGGTGCGTGCCTCGGCTCGGGCACCGGCCCCCCGGGCGCGTTCCCGCCAGCCGATCAGGTTGGGCTCCTGGTAGGCGATCACCTCGGCCTCGTGCGCCGAGCCGCGCCCGGCCTGGACGAGTTGTCGACGGCCGAAGCCCTCCCCCGAGAGGACCTCGGCGGCCCGGACCCCGGCCAGCCAGGCGGGCAACTGCTCGGCCCGCTGGACGACTTCCCAGACCGCTTCCACCGGCGCCGTCACGTGCGCACTGCGTTCGACGAGGATCATTCTGTTTCTTCCCCCACTGAGGACATCCGCGATATTCCGCACTCTATGCGCTAAATCGGACTTACTGGGACGTGTTCGGAAAAAGACACGCCGGAAGCCCTTGCGCCCGCATTGCCCCGCACCTATGGCGCTCCCGGGCTTCGCGCCCTAGAGTGCGAACACGTTTCGCGTTCTGGGAGGGTGGATGACGACCGCACCGATCCCCGGTTTCCCCGCCGGCTTCCGTTGGGGGGTGTCCACCTCCGCGTACCAGATCGAGGGAGGCGCCACCGCCGACGGCCGGGGAGCGTCCATCTGGGACACCTTCGCGCACACCCCCGGCCGGATCATCGACGGCAGCACCGGCGACGTGGCCTGCGACCACTACCACCGGCACCGGGAGGACGTCGCGCTGCTGGCCGGGCTCGGGGTGTCGGCGTACCGGTTCTCGATCGCCTGGCCCCGGGTCCGCCCCGGCGGCACCGGCCCGGTCAACGCCGCCGGCCTGGACTTCTACGACCGGCTCGTCGACGACCTGCTGGCCGCCGGCATCGACCCGGTCGCCACCCTGTTCCACTGGGACCTGCCGCAGCCGCTCCAGGACGCCGGCGGCTGGCTGAACCGGGACACCGCCGCCCACTTCGCCGAGTACGCCGACGTGACCGCCGAACGCCTCGGCGACCGGGTGAAACTCTGGATCACCCTCAACGAGCCGTTCATCCACCTGAGCCTCGGCCACGGCACCGGCGAACACGCCCCCGGCCAGACCCTGCTCTTCGACTCCTTCCCCGCCGCCCACCACCAACTGCTCGGGCACGGGCTGGCGGTGACCGCGCTGCGCGCCCACAGCACCGCCCCGGTGGCCATCGCCAACAACTACTCGCCTGTCGTCCGCCACGGCGACACCGACGCCGACCACGCCGCCGCGGCGGCGTACGACGCCCTGCACAACCACCTGTTCACCGACCCGCTGCTGGGCCGGAGCTACCCCGACGGCTTCGACCCGGGCGTGGTACGCGACGGCGACCTGGCGGTGATCGCCGCGCCGCTGGACGTGCTGGGGGTCAACTACTACAACCCCACCGGGGTACGCGCCCCCGAGGAGGGCTCGCCGCTGCCGTTCGAGCTGGTCCCGCTGGAGGGCTACCCGCGTACCGCGTTCGACTGGCCGGTGGTCCCGGACGGGCTGCGTACCCTGCTCGTCGGCCTGCGTGACCGGTACGGCGACGCGCTGCCGCCGATCCAGGTCACCGAGGGCGGCTGCGCCTACGACGACGTCCCGGACGCCGACGGTCAGGTGCCCGACCCGGACCGGATCGCCTACCTCGACGGGCACCTGCGCGCCGTCCTCGCCGCCATCGACGAGGGTGTCGACGTGACCGGGTACTTCGTCTGGTCGCTGCTGGACAACTGGGAGTGGGCGGAGGGCTTCACCAAGCGCTTCGGCCTGGTGCACGTCGACTTCGCCACCGGCACCCGTACCCCGAAGTCCTCGTACGCCTGGTACCGGTCCCAGGTCGGCCGGGGGTGACCACCGTCGACCCGACGCCGGCCTCGCTGCCGGCGGCGCTCGCCGACCCGGTCGTCCCGGTCCGGCGCAGCTGGATCGCGTTGATCTTCGCGGCCAACCTCGGCGTGTGGATGGCCTTCTTCACCCCCATCCAGGTGCTGCTGCCCCAGCAGGTGGAACGGATCTCGCCGGACCACAAGGAGGCGATGCTGGCCGTCGTCACCGGGCTGGGCGCGCTCGCGGCCGTGCTGGCCAACCCGCTCGCCGGGGCGCTGTCGGACCGCACCTGCCTACGCGTCGGCGGGCGGGAGTTCGGCCGCCGGCACGTCTGGACCGCAGGTGGGGCGGTGCTCGGCGCGCTGGCGCTGGTGCTGCTGGCCCGGCAGCAGACCATCGCCGGGGTGGCGCTGGGCTGGGTCGCCGCCCAGGTCTGCTTCAACGCGATGCTGGCCAGCCTCACCGCCGGCATCCCCGACCGGGTGCCGGTGGTGCAGCGCGGCGGGGTCTCCGGGTGGGTGGGCATCCCGCAGGCGCTCGGCCTGGTGCTCGGCGCGGTGCTGGTCACCGCCCTGGTCAGCGGCACCGTCCCCGGCTACACGGCGATGGCGTTGGCGGTGCTGCTGCTGTCGCTGCCGTTCGCGTTCCTCACCCCCGACGACCCGCTGCCCCGGGAACACCGCCCACCGCTGCGGCTGCGCGCGCTGGTCGCCTCGATGTGGATCGACCCACGCCGGCACCCCGACTTCGCCTGGGCCTGGATCACCCGGTTCCTGGTGCAGATCGGCAACGCCCTGGGCACCCTCTACCTGCTGTACTTCCTCACCGACGGGGTGCGCTACCCCGATCCCGAGGGCGGGCTGCTGGTGCTGATCCTGCTCTACACCCTGGGCATGATGCTCACCGCCGTGGTCTCCGGGATGCTGTCCGACCGCTCCGGCCGGCGCAAGGTCTACGTGATCGTCTCCGGGGTGGTGATGGCGGTGGCCGCGCTGCTACTGGCGGTCGCGCCGACCTGGTCGATGGCGCTGGTCGCGGCCGTGCTGCTCGGTGCCGGCTACGGCGTCTACCTCTCGGTCGACGCGGCGCTGATCACCGAGGTGCTACCGCGCGCCACCGACCGGGCCAAGGACCTCGGGGTGATCAACATCGCGAACTCGGCACCCCAGGTGCTCGGCCCGGCGCTGTCCGCCCCGATCGTGGTCCACCTGGGCGGCTACCCCACGCTCTACGCCGTGACCGCCGTGGTCACCCTGCTCGGCAGCGCCCTGGTCCTCAAGATCCGGGGCGTGCGCTGACCCCCGGCGGCGACCCGGCCGGTCCGGGCCGGGTCGCCGCCGCCCGCAGGTCGGGAACGCCCGTCGGTGGCCGGCCCGGCAACGGCGTCCGGCCCCCTGGGGAAACCGGGTCGCGGCCGGCCGTAGGCTGGACGGCGTGACGGTACGTGTGCGCTTCGCCCCTTCCCCGACCGGTATGTTCCACGTCGGCGGCGCCCGCTCGGCGCTGCAGAACTGGATCTACGCCAAGCAGCAGGGCGGGGTGTTCGTGCTGCGCGTCGAGGACACCGACGCCGCCCGCAACAGGCCCGAGTGGACCGAGGGCATCCTGTCCGCGCTGGACTGGATCGGCATCGCCCGCGACACCTACGAGGGCCCCTACTTCCAGTCCGCGTACGCCGGTGAGCACCGGGCCGCCGCCCAGCGGCTGCACGACGCCGGGCGGGCCTACTACTGCGACTGCACCCGGGAGGCCGTGCAGGCGCGTACCGGCTCGCAGTACCAGGGCTACGACGGCTTCTGCCGGGACCGGGGCCTGCCGCCGGGCGAGGGGCGGGCGTTGCGCTTCCGGACCCCCGACGAGGGCACGACCGTGGTGGTCGACCTGATCCGGGGCGAGCCGACGTTCGAGAACAAGCTGATCGAGGACTTCGTCATCGCCCGCGGCGACGGCTCCCCGGTGTTCCTGCTCGCCAACGTCGTGGACGACATGACGATGGGAATCACCCACGTGATCCGGGCCGAGGAGCACCTGCCGAACACCCCGAAGCAGCAGCTGCTCTGGGACGCGCTGGGCGTCAAGCCGCCGATCTGGGCGCACGTGCCGGTGGTGGTCAACGAGAAGCGGCAGAAGCTGTCCAAGCGGCGCGACAAGGTGGCCCTGGAGGCGTACCGGGACGAGGGTTATCTCGCCGCCGCGATGCGCAACTACCTGATGCTGCTCGGCTGGGCGCCGTCGGGCGACCGGGAGATCGTGCCCTGGTCGGTGATCGAGGAGGAGTTCCGGTTGACCGAGGTCAACCCCTCCCCTGCCTTCTTCGACGAGAAGAAGCTGCGCGCGTTCAACGGCGAGTACATCCGGGCGCTGCCGGTCGACGAGTTCGTGGTCGCCTGCCAGCCCTGGCTGACCGGCACCGGCACCATCGCGCCGCCGCCGTGGCAGCCGGCGGAGTTCGACGCCGGCGCCTTCGCGGCGGTGGCCCCGCTGGCGCAGACCCGGATCGCGGTGCTCAGCGAGATCGTGCCGAACGTCGACTTCCTCTTCCTCGCCGAGCCGCTGATCGACGAGGCGGCCTGGGCCAAGGCGATGAAGGAGGGTGCGGCCGAGCTGCTCGACGCGGCCGTCGCCGGCTACACGGAGCTGGCGTCCTGGGACGCGGCGTCGCTGAAGTCGACGTTGGAGGCGGTCGGCGCGGAGCGTGGCCTCAAGCTGGGTAAGGCGCAGGCCCCGGTCCGGGTGGCGGTCACCGGCCGCACCGTCGGGCTGCCGCTGTTCGAGTCGCTGGAGGTGCTCGGTCGGGAACGCACCCTGACCCGGCTGCGCGCCGCCCGACTCCGCCTGGTCTGACCACCACGGCACCCGTCAGGGCCCGCCGTTTCCCGGCGGGCCCTCGCCGCACCCGGTCAGGGGCGGGCCGATCGGTCATCGGCGGGGCCGGTCAGGGGCGGGCGGAGCGGCGTCGGCGCAGGAACAGGCCGGCGGCGAGCACGGCCAGCAGCACCAGGCCGCCGGCCGCCCAGAGCCAGCCCCGACCGGTGTCGTCGGTGCCGGCAGCGGCGACCGGGGTGGTCGACGGGGAGGCGGGGGCGGGGCTGCTGCTCGGCGTCGGGGTGGTGCCGGCCGTCGGGGTGGTGCCGGCCGTCGGGGTGACCGACGGGGGTGCGGCGGCGGTGCCGGTGGTGAGGGTGAACCGCACCTCCCCCTTGACCGGGTGCCCGTCGTTGGAGGGCAGTTGGTATCCGACGATGTAGAGACCGGCCGCCCCGGGGGAGAACGGCACGCTGACCCGGCTGCCGGAGAAGGCCGGTGCGCCACCGGCGGCCGGGACGTTGTCCGGTCCGACCACTGTGATCTTCGTCCGTTCGGGGTCCAGTTTGGCCAGAAAGCGCAGCTCGACCTTGGCCGGCGCGGTGGCCACCTTGGCACCGTTGACGGGATTGCTCCCGGTAAGCGAGTTATGCGCGAACGCCGGCGTCGCCGGCAGCAACGCCACGCCGAGCGCCACGCCGACGAGCACTGGCACCGCCCGCGTCAACCGTGGGACCCTGCCCCCCATGAAGCCCTCCGCAAAGGTACGATCCGCCCGCTGATCACGCGGCTTCCCATTGGTCGTTCCAGGATCACAGATAGTTCCACATATTGTTCCCAGAGCTGCATCCGCGCGATGTTCCATGAAGTCTATGAGGTGGGCCGGTGTCGTCCGGTCGATCACCGACGTCGACCGACCCGCACGTGACCCGCAGCACAGCCATCCATCGAACGGGGCGAGGAGGCGGCTATGGTCGACAGGGTGAGGCGGCTACTCTCAGTGGTCACCACGGTCGTGACGGCGGCGGTGCTGGCCACCGGCGTGTCCGCGCAGCCGGCCGGGGCACACCGGGCGGCGCCGAAGACGCCACCCGCCGGGGTGGACATCACCGGCGTCGGGTTGACCGAGCCGTTGCGCCTGCGCACCGACACCGCTGCGACCCAGGTGGTCGCGGTCATCGACCAGGTCAGCTGGTTCGGCCGCACCGGCGAGGCCAAGGGGCCCAAGCCGGCCGACCTCGGTCCGAAGTACACCATCGTGGTGCTCGCCGGAGACGTCCCCAAGCAGACGTACGACCTCTATCCGCTGGCCAAGGGCGGCCCCCGGGCCTTCCGGCCGGCCAAGCAGCCCGACGCGCGCAAGACCACCGCCGGGTGGTTCCTGGGCCGGCTCAACATGTCCGAGACGCTGCGCGCCGCCGGGGTGCCGCTGGAGCGGCGACCCGACACGGTCACCGGTGGCGTCGGTGGCGGCGAGCGGACGCTCCCGGAGGAGGCCCTGAACCCGGGCCGGGGTTTCGACGACGCGATCGACGAACTCCAGCGGCTGCTGCTGCTCAACGTCGGCGTGATGCTGGTGATCACCGTCGGCCTGGCGGGCATCGCCCTGCTGGTCCGCCGCCGCACCCGCTGATCCACACCGCCGACCTCCGCACCCTCGGGGGGCGGGGGGCGGGGGTTGCGTGCCCGCTCGGCACGGCGGTCGGCGAGACACCCCTCGGCACCTACGGTCGGCGAGACACCCGCTCAGCGTGGCGACCGGCGGCGACGCAGGTCGCGCCGGACGCCGCGTCAACACCAGCGGCGGCAGTCAGCACCAGCGTTGTGGCGGGCGGTCAACGGCAGCGGCGAGCGGTCAGCACCAGCGTTGTGGCGGGCGTTGGAGACGCTGCGGACGCCGGCCCGGCCGCACCGGCCCGTGCCGGTGGGCACCGGCCCATCCGGCCAGGTCGCTGCGGCAGTGCCGGGTCGGCGCGTCGGGCTGACCCGGCGGACCGGGTTCCACCGCCGCCGGTCGGGACACCGGCGCATCGGCCGGCTCGGTGCCCCGCTGGCGGGGCAGCGCCACCTCGTCGTCGGCCCGCTCAGCCACCCGACAGACCTGTTCCGTCGCCAGCCGGCGGTGCGGTCGGGCCGCCCCCGGCTGGTCGTGGTGGCCCGGCCGGCAGGGCTCGCCCTGGGCGCAGCCGTGTTCGGCCTCCCCGTGCGCCATCCCGGTCTCCTCACGTTCGCGTCGCGCGCCGCGACGACACCCCGGCGCGGCAGTGCCACCGTACTGGCCGGCACCGACGCGTCGTGCAGCGCGTACCCCGGTGTCAGGACTTGGGTCGACGCGGGAAGATCGTCTCCCAGACCGGGAACGCGACCAGCCAGATCAGCAGCCCGACGGTGAGGTTACGGATCCAGTCCGACAGCTCCCGGGTGCGCTCGTCGTCACCGACGATCACGATCGCGGTGACGAGCAGGGCACACGCGACGGCCCAACCGAGCAGCGCCTTCCCCCACTCCCGCCACTCGTACCGGGTCCGCGCCCAGCCGTACCGGGGCGGCTTCACCGGCGGCGGGCCGCCCGCGAACCGGTGGGCGAAGCGCTGGTCCGCCCAGCGGATCAGGGAGTGCCCGAACGCCACCGAGAAGCCGAGGTAGATGGCGGCCAGCCCGTGGGTGGCGTCCGCGGTGGCGCCCCGGCGCAGGTCCACCGCCGCCGCCACCAGCAGCACCAGGTCGACCAGCGGGACGCAGACCAGCAGCGCCGCCCCGAGTCGGGGTCGACGCAGCGGGTACCGGGCGATCAGCCCGGCGACGAGCAGCACCCAGAATCCGATCTCGCAGCCGATGATGATCGCCAGCAGCATGCACACCTCCCCGTTCGGTTCCAGCGTGCCGGGGCGGTCCGGCACCCACCTCACCGGCGGGGACGAGTTGCGGGTCCATCGTTCGACGGACCGGCGGCCCGGCGTACCTCCTTCGACGGACGGCCGGGCGCACGGTGTCCTGCCCAGGTCGGAGGGGACCGGGCCGGGGGTGTGATGGGATCGGGAGCATGCGGATGCCGGGCTGGGCCGGCTCCGGCCGGCCGGGACGCGACCTGGCCCTGGCCGGGGCCTCCCTGATCGGCGGCCTGGCGGTGTGGGGTGCCGGCCTGCAACCCCAGTTCCCCTGGGCGCCGGACGTGCCGAGGGCGTGTTTCCTGCTGCCGCTGCTGGCGGTGAGCGTGGCCGTCGGGCTGCGCCGGGTGGCGACCCGGACCGGTCTGGCGGTGGGCACCGGGGCGGTGCTGGCCGACGCCGCGCTCGGCGTCTCGGTCGGCAGCACCGTGATCTACACCCAGGTGTTGTACGACACGTGCGTGTACGGCCCGCCCCCGTTGCGGCGCTGGCTGCTGCGGGTCACCGTCGGGCTCAGTGTCGGCAGCACCGCCCTCGGCCTGCTGGTCTGGGGTTTTCGGGGTGCCGCCGTCGGGGTGCCGTTCGCGCTGCTCGGGGTCCTGCCGGTGGTCACCGGGGTCAGCGTGCGGCAGTACCGGGACCAGGCGTCGGCCGAACGGGCCCGCGCCGAGCAGACCGCCCGGCTGGTCGAGCTGGACCGGCGGCAGGCGGTGCTGGCCGAGCGGGCCCGGATGGCCCGCGAGCTGCACGACGTGGTGGCCAACCACCTCAGCGCGGTGGCCCTGCACGCCACCGCCGTGCTCGCCGCGCCCGGGCTGGACCGGCCCCGGGTCGACGCTGCGCTGCGGGTGATCCGGGAGAGCAGCGTGCAGGGGATGGCCGAGATGCGGCAGGTCATCGGGTTTCTGCGGGAGCCGTCCGTCGATGCGGCGCAGGAGGCCACCCGGGTCCGCCTGGACGAGTTGGACCAGCTGCTGGACCGGATGGCTGCGGCCGGTCTGCGGGTCCGGACGACGGTCGAGGGCCGGTCCCGGGAGCTGCCGGTCGGGGTCGACCTGGCGGCGTACCGGATCGTGCAGGAGTCGTTGACCAATGCGCTGCGCCACGGCAGGGGCACGGCGGAGCTGACCGTGGCGTACCGGCCGACGGAGGTGGTGGTGACGGTGGAGAACCCGGTCGGTTCCGGCGGGGCCGGTGCCTCGGCGGCGGTCGGTGCGGGGCTGCCGGGTGGCGGCGCGGGGCTGATCGGGATGCGGGAGCGGGCCACCCTGCTCGACGGGCAGTTCACCGGTGGCCTGCGGGACGGGTGTTGGCGGGTCCGGGCGGCGTTGCCCACCGGGGCGTCGGGGTGACCGCCCCGGTGCGGGTCGTGCTGGCCGACGACCAGGCGGCGGTGCGGGCCGGTCTGGTGTTGATCCTGGCCGGTGCGCCGGAGATCGAGGTGGTGGGCGAGGCGGCCGACGGGGAGGCGGCGGTCCGGCTCTGCCGGGAGCTGCGCCCCGACGTGGCGGTGCTCGACGTCCGGATGCCCCGGTTGGACGGGGTGTCGGCGACCCGGGAGATCGTCGCCGCCGGCACCGCCGAGGTGCTGGTCCTGACCACCTTCGACCTCGACGAGTACGTCTTCGGCGCGCTGCGGGCCGGGGCGGCCGGTTTCCTGCTCAAGGACACCGACGCGGCCGGACTGGTGGCGGCGGTGCGTACGGTCGCCCGGGGTGAGGGGGTGATCGCCCCGACCCTGACCCGGCGTCTGATCGCGGCCTTCGCGGCGACCGCGCCGGGCGTCGGTGGGGCGCAGCGGGCTGCCGTGGCCGCGTTGACCCCCCGGGAGCGGGACGTGCTGGCCTGTCTGGGTGTCGGCCTGTCCAACCAGCAGATCGCCGACCGGCTGGCGGTGGCGGAGAGCACCGCCAAGACCCATGTCAGCCGGATCCTGGCGAAGTTGGCGCTGCGCAGCCGGGTGCAGGCGGCGATCCTGGCCCAGGAGTTGGCCCTGCCGGTGCCGCCGCCGTGACCCGGGCGGCCCGGTCGACCTCCCCGACGACGTGGCACCCGGTCCGTCAGCGAGGGGCACGCAGGGAGCTTCACATGCATTGATGCAAATCTATTGACTGCTCTCCCGGGCGGTCATATGGTGCGTTACCAGGGGCTTGCCGGCCAGCACCTGCCGTCCGACGCCGCGCCCGGCCGGAGATCAGCCGGATCGGAGGAATGGCCATGATCGCTTCCAGGCGGTCCGTCCTGACGGCGGGCGGCATCCTCGCCGCCACCACCGTCGCCGCCCTCGGTATGACCACGATCGCCCGTGGCACGCCCGCCACCGCCACCCCGGCCGGCGGGTGCACCGCCACGGTCCGGGTCGACTCCCGCTGGGGCAGCGGCGAGAGTGGCGGCCAGATCGTCACCTTCACCGTCGCGAACACCTCGTCGACGACCGCCAACCGGTGGACGGTCACCTGGCCGCTCGCCGACGGCCAGCGGATCGTGTCGTCCTGGAACACCTCGATCGCCGCGACGGGCGGCACCGCGACCGCGACCAACGCTCCGTACAACGGGGTGCTGCCGTCGGGCGCGTCGACCACCTTCGGTGTCCAGCTCGCCGGCCCCACCACCGCACCCACGCCGAGCTGCACCAACGACGCCGTCCCGCCGACCACCACCAGCCCGCCGACCGGGGCCGACGTCACCGTCCGCGAGGTCGACAACCAGCGCACCGTCACCCTGTACGTCGGGCAGACGCTGGGCGTGACCCTGGCGGCCGACTACCTGCCGGTCACCACCACCGGCAGCGCGCTGACCCCCGTGTCGACCAGCGGCGGCTTCCCGACCGGGCAGCCCCTCGTGGCGACGTTGCGGGCCGTGACCCCGGGCACCGCCGAGTTGACCACCCGTACCGACCACGCCTGCCAGCACGCCACCCCGCCGTGCACCCTGCCGAGCGTGCTGTGGCGGGTGCAGGTCGCGGTCATCGAGCTGCCGCCGACCGACGCCGGGCGGACCGTCGTCGTCTCCGCGCCCGACAACCAGCGTGACCTCACGCTGCGCGTCGGTGACACGCTCGTGGTGAGCCTGGCCAGCAACTACCTGCCCCCGACGCTCTCCCCCGCCGGGGTCGTCGTGCCCGCCGAGGTGACCGGCGGCTACCCGAGCGGCCAGCCGCTCATCGCCCGCTACGTGGCGACCGCCCCCGGCCGGGTCGACGTCTCCACCATCACCGACAACCTCTGCCGGCACCAGCCGACCCCCTGCCCGTCCCCCCAGGTGCGCTGGGTGGTGCACCTGACCGTCACCAGCTGAACTCGGCACCGCCGACCTGCACCCCGACCCGCCGGTGGCCCGCCCCCGGCGGGTCGCCCCGGAGCCGGCGTCGAGTCCCTGCTCAGGGCATGTCACGCTGGAGCGGTGAGCGAGCCGGACGGGATGGAACTGACGGCCACCCTGCGCCGGATCGAACGGGCGGCGGGGGCGCTGGCCACGGCCAGCGTGGCCCGGATGGACGAGAGTCTGCCCTGGTTCCGTGAGCTGCCGGCCGAGCAGCGCTCCTGGGTGATGCTGGTGGCGCAGGCCGGGGCCCGGTCCCTGGTCGAGTGGCTGGGTTCCGGCGGTGGCACCACCGACAGCACCCAGGAGGTGTCCGACGAGGTCTTCGCCACCGCGCCGCTGGCCCTGGCCCGGTCGATCAGCCTCCAGCAGACGGTCGCGCTGATCAAGGTGACCATCGACGTGGTCGAGGAGCAGGTGTCGCACCTGGCCGCGCCCGGCGAGGAGCAGCAGCTACGCGAGGCGGTGCTGCGGTTCTCCCGGGAGATCGCCTTCGCCGCCGCCCGGGTGTACGCCCGCGCCGCCGAGTCCCGGGGCTCCTGGGACGCCCGGTTGCAGGCGCTGCTGGTCGACGCCCTGCTGCGCGGGGACTCCCCCGACGTGCTGGCCAGCCGGGCCGCCGCACTGGGCTGGGCGGACGCCCCACCGGTGGCGGTGGCCGTCGGGCGGTCCCCCGGCGGGGAGGTGTCCGCCGTGCTGCACACCGTCTACCGGTACGCCCGCCGGATCGGGGTGGAGGTGATCGGCGGTGTGCACGGCGACCGGCTGGTGATCGTGCTCGGTGGCGCGGCCGACCCGATGGCCGCCACCGAGAAGCTGCTCCCCGGGTTCGGTGACGGGCCGGTGGTGGTCGGTCCCGCCGTACCCAGTCTGGACGAGGCGACGGACTCGGCACGGGCCGCGTTGGCCGGCTACCGGGCGGCGCCGGCCTGGCCGACCGCGCCCCGGCCGGTGCCGGCGGCGGACCTGCTGCCCGAACGGGCCCTCGCCGGTGACGCCGAGGCCCGCCGCCGGCTGCGCCACGACGTGTACGCCGCCCTGGTGCGTGCCGGCGGCGAACTGCTGGAGACGTTGGACGCCTTCTTCGCCGCCGGTGGGACGCTGGAGAGCGCGGCCCGTGCCCTGTTCGTCCACCCCAACACCGTGCGTTACCGACTGCGTCGGATCGCCGAGGTGACCGGATTCTCGCCCCTGACCCCCCGGGACGCGTTCGCCCTCCAGGTCGCGCTGACGGTGGGCCGGCTGGATCCGATCGCGCCGGCCGGGATACCCGGACCGAGCCAGAAATGACCCCGGGTAGCCTGAGCAGCACCGCTGAACGACGATCACCACCGATGTTTGTAGGAAACCTCCAAGACTTCTAGTGCGGTTTGGTGTCAGCCCGCACAGCGCTTACCCGGGGGTATCGGGAAGAGTCATAGACGTGCTCGCCGTCCTCTCTCCCGGCCAGGGTTCCCAGAAGCCCGGCTTCCTGACGCCCTGGCTCGCCCTGCGTGGCGTCGAGTCACGGCTGCGTTGGTGGTCGGTGCCGGCCGGGGTCGACCTGGTCCGGCTCGGCACCGAGGCGGACGCCGACGAGATCCGCGACACCGCCCGCACCCAGCCGCTGCTGGTGGCCTCGGCCCTGCTGGCCGCCGAGCAGCTGCCGCTGCACGACGTGGACCTGGTCGCCGGGCACAGCGTCGGCGAGCTGGCCGCCGCCGCACTGGCCGGGGTGTTCTCCGCCGAGACGGCGATCACCCTCGCCGGGGTGCGCGGCCGGGAGATGGCCGCCGCCTGTTCCCTGGAATCGACCGGGATGGCCGCCGTCCTCGGCGGCGACCCCGACGAGGTGCTCGCCGCCCTGGCCACCCACGGGCTGCACCCGGCCAACCGCAACGGCGGTGGCCAGGTGGTGGCCGCCGGCACGCTCGACGCCCTGGACAAGCTCGCTGCCGAGCCCCCCGCGAAGGCCCGGATCATCCGGCTCCAGGTCGCCGGGGCGTTCCACACCCCCTACATGGCCCCCGCCGAGCAGGCGCTGGCCGTCGTCGCCGCCGGGATCACGCCGTCGGCCCCGGTCCGGATCCTGCTCTCCGACCTCGACGGCACTGCCGTCCCGCACGGCCGGGAACTGGTCCACCGGCTGGTCCGGCAGGTCACCGCGCCGGTGCGCTGGGACCTGTGCATGCGGACGCTGGCCGACCTGGGGGTCACCGGCGTGCTCGAACTCCCCCCGGCCGGCACCCTCGCCGGGCTGGTCAAGCGGGAGCTCAAGGCCACCGGCGCACCGGAGATCGTCACCCTGAACACCCCCGCCGACCTGCCCGCCGCCCGGGACCTGATCGCCCGGCACAGCGGTCCGCCCGGTCGCCGGCCGACGTCGCGCTCCCGGGTCGTCGTCGCCCCCGCCGTGGGCACCTTCGCCCCGGTGGAGGGTCTCACCGAGGGCGCCGAACTGAGCACCGGCCAGGTGCTCGGGCAGATCACCACCCGGCAGGGGCCGGTCGAGGTGACCGCCCACGACAGCGGCCCGCTCACCGAGTGGCTCGCCCACCAGGACGACCCGGTCGCGCCGGGCCGCCCCATCGCCCGCATCGGAGGCCAGGCATGAGCGGCAGTCGGATCGTCGCCCTCGGGCACTACCAGCCTTCCCGGGTGGTGACCAACAACGACATCGCCCAGTTCGTCGACACCAACGACGAGTGGATCCGGGACCGGGTCGGCATCGCCAGCCGGCGCATCGCCGACGGCGAGACGGTGGCCGACATGGCCACCGCCGCCGCCGACAAGGCGCTTGCCAACTCGGGTCTCACCGCCGCCGACATCGACCTGGTGGTCGTCGCCACCTGCACCTCGATCGACCGCAGCCCCAACGTGGCCTGCCGGGTCGCCGCCAAGCTGGGCATCACCGCCCCGGGCGCGTTCGACCTCAACACCGCCTGCTCCGGCTTCGCCTACGCGTTGGGCACCGTCGACCACGCCATCCGGGCCGGCGCGTCGCGCAACGCGCTGGTCATCGGCGCGGAGAAGCTCTCCGACTTCACCGACTGGACGGACCGCTCCACCTGCATCATCTTCGCCGACGGCGCGGGTGCCGCGGTGGTCACCGCCACCACCGGCGACGAGCCGGCCGGGATCGGCCCGGTGGTGTGGGGCTCCGCACCGGACAAGAGCGACGCGGTACGCATCGAGGGCTGGCGGCCGTACATCGCGCAGGAGGGGCAGTCGGTGTTCCGCTGGGCCACCACCGCGCTGGCCCCGCTGGCCCTGCAGGCGTGCGAGAAGGCCGGCGTCGACCCGTCCGAGCTGGCCGCGTTCGTGCCGCACCAGGCCAACTCGCGGATCATCGACGGCATCGCCAAGCGGCTGAACATCCCGCAGGCGATCATCGCCAAGGACATCGTCGAGTCCGGCAACACCTCGGCGGCGAGCGTGCCGCTGGCCCTGTCCAAGCTGGTCGAGCGCCGGGAGGTGCCCTCGGGCGCACCGGTGCTGCTGTTCGGCTTCGGCGGCGGTCTGACCTACGCCGGTCAGGTCGTCCGCTGCCCCTGAAGACCCGCCGTGGTCGGCGACCGCGGCGCACCGCCATCCGGCGGAGAACAAACCCCGATGAGAGGAACCCACCGCAATGACCCGTGACGAGATCACCTCCGGCCTCGCCGAGATCCTCGAAGAGGTTGCCGGGGTGAACCCGGACGACGTGGCCGAGGGGAAGTCCTTCACCGACGACCTCGACGTCGACTCGCTGTCGATGGTGGAGGTCGTGGTCGCCGCCGAGGAGAAGTTCGGCGTCAAGATCCCGGACAACGAGGTGCAGAACCTGAAGACCGTCGGGGACGCCGTCAGCTTCATCGAGGCGCAGTCCTGAGATGAGTCGCATCGACGTCGTCGTCACCGGGCTCGGCGCGACCACCCCGCTGGGCGGGGACGTCGCGTCGACCTGGGACGCCATGCTCGCCGGCCGCTCCGGGGTGGGTCCGCTCACCCAGGAGTGGGCCGGCCAGCTCCCGGTCCGGATCGCCGCCCAACTCGCGGTGGAACCGACCGAGGTGCTGGACCGGGTCAAGCTGCGCCGGTTGGACCGCTCCGAGGCGATCGCGCTCATCGCGGCGCAGCAGGCCTGGGCGGACTCCGGGCTCGCCGACTCCGGGCTCGACCCGGAGCGGTTGGGGGCCAGCGTCGGCTCGGGCATCGGGGGCGCCCTGACCCTGCTCGCGCAGGACGACATCCTGGAGGCGTCCGGCCCGCGCCGGGTCTCCCCGCACACCATCCCGATGCTGATGCCCAACGGTCCCGCCGCCTGGGTGGGGTTGGAGCTGGGCGCGCAGGCCGGGGTGCACTCGGTGGCGAGCGCCTGCGCGACCGGCGCGGAGGCGATCGCACTCGGCCTGGACATGATCAGGTCCGGTCGGGCCGACGTGGTGGTGGCCGGCGGCACCGAGGCGGTCATCCACCCACTGCCGATCGCCGGGTTCAGCTCCATGCGGGCCATGTCGACCCGTAACGACGAGCCGGAGCAGGCCTCCCGGCCGTGGGACAAGAGCCGCGACGGCTTCGTCCTCGGCGAGGGCGCCGGCATCCTGGTGTTGGAGCGCGCCGACCACGCCGCCGCCCGGGGCGCGCACGTCTACGCCCGGCTCGCCGGTGCGGGCATCACCTCCGACGGGTACGACATCGTCCAGCCGCACCCCGAGGGGGCCGGCGCGATCCGGGCCATCGCCAAGGCGATCGCCGACGCGGACGTGGCCAAGGCCGACATCGTGCACGTCAACGCGCACGCCACCTCGACGCCGGTGGGCGACCTGGCCGAGATCAAGGCGCTGCACCGGGCGCTCGGTGACCATCCGGTGCTGACCGCCACCAAGTCGATGACCGGGCACCTGCTCGGCGCGGCCGGCGCGTTGGAGTCGATCGCCACCATCCTGACCATCCGCGACGGCGTCATCCCGCCGACGATCAACCTGGACGACCCGGACGACGGCCTCGACATGGACGTCGCCGCGAACAAGGTCCGCCACCTGGACGTGCCGGCGGCGCTGAACAACTCGTTCGGCTTCGGCGGCCACAACGTCGCCCTGGTCTTCACCCGCCCCTGACGGCAGCAGCAGTCCGACGGCCCGGCCCCCTCGGGGTGCCGGGCCGTCGGCGTCCAGCGTGGTCGGACGGCGAGCGGTGGGGCGGATCTGCGGCAACCGCACAGTGATCATGGGCTTGGTCGCCGCAAACGGTCAGCAGGGCCAGCCATCCGTCGGCTAGCATCCGTCGGCCACCGCAACCGACGGCGGCAACTCCAACGGGGAAACGGGACGATGATCCGACGTACGACCGCACTTGCCGCGCTCACCCTCACCCTCACCGCCGGCTGCGCCGGTGACACCACGGAGCGGGCGACGACGCCCGCGCCGTCGACCAGCCCGACCGCCTCGCCGGTCGCCGCCGGTCCACCGTGGTACGACGACGTCGCCCCGGCCGCCGCCGCCACCACGGTCGGCCCGAAAGGCAGCGCCTGCACGCTGTCGATGACCTTCTCGGTGCCGGCGAAGTGGAAGGTCAAGGCGGTGAAGGGCGGGGCCGATCTCAAGCTCGGCCCGGCCGTGCCGCTGTGCGAGATCGACGCGAAGCCGGCCGGGAACATCGGTTTCCTGCGGGTCTGGCAGATCACCGGGGCCGCACCGCTGAACCCGCAGGTCACCGTGGACAAGTACCTCGCCGCGTTCAACAGCCCGAAGGAGCAGCAGTACCGGCGGACCAAGGCCGGCCCGCTGGACGCCTTCGAGGCCACCTGGACCGAGGACGGCGAACCCAACCGGGCGATCCTGGTGTCCACCCTGTACGGCACGCTGATGATCACCCTCGACGGCCTGGACACCGAGGAGTTCGAGGAGATGCTGCCGGCGTACCAGCTGGCGAAGTCGAGCGCCGACCTGCCGAAGTGACCGCGCCGTGCGTCCGGCCCGCCCGAGGGTGGGCCGGACGCACGGGCCGACCGGTCCGCCCCCTCGCGGCCGGACGCACAGGTGGCCGGTCAGCGGGGTGCCGGCACCGCCTCCCGGGCCAGGGTGACCGCGCCGAGCAGCGCCGCGTCGTCGGCGAACCGGGACAGCACCACGTCGGGGCGGTTCGGGAGCACCTCGGCCAGCCGGTCGACGAGCAGCCCCCGGATCAGCGCGCTGCCGGCCACCCCGCCGACCAGCACCACCCGCTGTGGATCGAGCAGCAGGCAGCAGGTGACCAGGTGCCGGGCCAGCTCGTCGACCCGGGCGGTGAGCGCGTCACGGGCCACGCCGGGCACTTCGGCGGCGGCGGCCAGCCCGGCCGCGTGCCCGGCCACCCCCAGCTCGTCGGCCAACCGGTCCAGCGCCCGGCCGGAGAAGTCCAGCTCCAGCATGGTGCCCGGCCAGGGGCCGCCGGCCACCGCGTACCCGATCTCGCCGGCCGCCCCCCGATGCCCGGCGAGGACCCGGCCGCCGACGGTGACCGCCGCCGCCACGCCGGTGCCGATCCCCACCACCAGCCCGGGGTCGGCGTCACGCAGCGCGCCGAGGCGCAGCTCGGCCAGGGCGGCGGCGTTCAGGTCGTTGTCCACCGCCACCCGGGCCACCCCGAGGGCGGCGGACACCGCGTCGGCCAGTCGCAACCGCTCCCAACCGGGCACGTTCGGGGCCAGGTCGATGCCGTCGGGGCGGACCACCCCCGGTGAGGCCACCCCGGCCGCCACCAGCGGCCCGCCGACCTCGGCGACCAGCGTGGCCGCCAACTCCAGCGCCCGGTCCAACGCCTGCGGGGCACCCCGCTCGGCGTGGGTGGCGATCCGCCGGTGGGCCAGCAGCCGACCGGTGCCGTCGGCCACCCCGACGGCCATCTTGGTGCCGCCGAAGTCGATGCCGAGCAGCCGCTCGTCGGTGCGGGTGCCGGCGGCGGCCCGGCCGGCCAGTCGCATGCTCACCTGGTCCACCGCCCGGTCACCACCGTCGACCGCGGTCGCGCCGGTGCCCCGCCGGACAGCCGGGCCGGACCGGAGCCGGATCGTCGGATCGACGCGCTCACCGGCCGGCCACCTCGGCGGCGACCGTGTCCAGCGCCTCGTCGGCGCGGGCCAGCCGGTCCCGGGTCGCGGCGAGCCGGTCGGCGACGGCGTCGAACGCGACCCGCAGGGTGCCGACCTGGGCGCGGACGGCGGCGGCACCCGGCCCGTCCACCTGCACCCGGTCCAGCACCAGGTCGGGCTGGACGGCGGCGGCGATCAGGTCGGCGACGGCGTCGTCGGTCAGCCCGGCGGTCAGCCCGGCGGCGGCGGCCCGGACCCCCTCGGCGGTCCAGGTGTCCGGCGCACCGGCCCGGACCAGCCGGCCGACGACCGAGTGGGCGGCCCGGAACGGCACCCCGTGCCGGGTCAACGCGTCGGCCGCCGCGGTGGTGGTGGCCCCGGACGCGACGATCTCCTCCCGGGTCGGCGGGTACAGCGGCTCCAGTTCGGCGAGGAAGCCGCCGACCAGGGCGAAGAACCGGTCCGCCCGGTCGTTGCTGTCCCAGAGCCGGACCTGCACGTCGGTGGTGGCGTTGTTGGAGTCCTCCCACCAGGCCGCCCCGACGTTGTTGAGCACCGACGCGGCGTCGGCGGCGCTCGCGCCGGCCATCGACACCAGGTGCTCCAGCACCACCGGGTTGCGTTTCTGCGGCATGATGCTGCTGCCCTGGGTGAAGTCGCCGGGGGTGGCCACCCACTGCCAGGTCAGCCAATCCATCAGGGTACGGGCCAGCCGGGCGCCGGTGGCCAGGGCCTGGGCGTTGAGGGTGCCCACCCGCACCAGGTGGTCGGCCCCGGCGACCGCCTCGTAGGAGTTGGTCACCAGCCCGTCGAAGCCGAGCAGCTCGGCCACCCGGGCCGGGGCGATGTCCAGGTCGGTGCCGGCGAACGCGCAGGACCCCAGCGGCGAGACGTTGAGCTGGTCGATCACGTCGGCGTACGCGGTGGCCTCACCGGCCAGCGCCTCGGCGTAACCGGCCAGCGCGTGCCCGATGGTGGTGGGCTGGGCGGGCCGGCGGTGGGTGTAACCGGTGATCACCACGTCGGCGTACCGGTCGGCGACGTCCAGGGCGGTCCGGCCGGTGGCCAGCACCCGGTCCAGCACGTCGAGGAGCTGGCCGCGCAGCAGCATCCGGAACACCCCGGCGTCGAGGTCGTTGCGGCTGCGGGCCATCTGCACGTCCAGTTCGGACGCCGGCACGCCGCACGCCTGCGCGAGCGTGGACTCCAGCAGGTAGTAGGTGTCCTCGAAGCTGCCGTCGAACGCCGGGGCCGGACTGTCGTCGGCGCGCAGCGTGGCCAGCCCGCGCAACAGTCGGGCGCCCCGCTCGGCCGGGACGAGGCCCTGCTCGGTCAGCATCACCACGTGCGCCTGGCTGGCGCGCACCATCGCCGGGTAGAGGTGCCCGACGTGGTGGTCGTAGGTCGGGGCCAGGTGGTGCCGCTGGTAGGTGGTCAGCTCGCTCATGGCGGTTCCTTACTTCCTTCCGGGCCGGGACGCGGCACGGGGGCCGGCTCCCGGGTTCTCGGCTGGTCGGTCGGTCAGGCCCAGCAGCCGTTCGGCGTTACCGGCGAAGATCGTCCGGAGGTGGTCGTCGGGCATCCCCAGCTCGCGGCAGACCCGCAACTGGTCGTCGAGGTAGCGGGTGACGTAGCCGCGCGGGAACCACGACGAGTCGCTGCCGTACACGATGCGCTGCGGGCCGATCGTCTCGTAGCAGCGGCGGAACAGGTCCTCCAGCGTCAGCTTGTACGGCATCCAGCGCACCCACTGGTTGGAGCCGGACGTGTCGACGTGGATGTTGGGGCAGCCCCAGGCGGCGAAGAGCAGATCCTGCACGTGCTGGACGCCGAAGTGCGGCACCACCACGTTCAGCTCGGGGAAGCGGCGGGCCATCCGGGCCAGCTCGTCGGGGCCGCCGTACCGGCCGAAGGAGAGGCCGCCGGCGCTGCCGTAGTGGCCGATGTGGATCAGCACCGGCACCCCGAGGCGCTGGGCGGTGGACCACAGCGGGTCCAGGTCGGCGTGGTCCAGCGGGCCGCGTAGCAGCGGGGCGAACAGCTTCAGCCCGCGCAGCCCCCGTTCGGTCACCGCGCGTTCCAGCTCGGCGGCGGCCCCCGGCGAGTACGGGTCGTGGTGGGCGAAGCCGAGCAGCAGGTCGGGGTGCCGGTCGACCACGTCGGCGACGGTGTCATTGCCGCCGCCGGTGACGAAGACCGCCCGCCGTACCCCGACCGCACGCAGCTCGTCGGCCCACCGGTCGGCCTCGTCCTGCCAGCGTGGGGCGGGCGGCTCGGGGTCGGGGAAGCTCCACGCCTGCCGCCACGCCTTCGCGTACGGGGCGGAGCCGGCTGCCCGGACGGCCCGCTCGTGTTCCCCGCCGGGGTGCATCCCGGCGGCGTCCTCGCAGGCGTGGATCGTCTCGTCGGTGCCGATGCGGAAGTGCAGGTGGAAGTCGACGATGTCGAGTCCCCGGTCCACGCTCACCGCTCTCCCCCGGTCACCGTCGTAGGGTCACCGGCCGCCGGGGCCGGCCCGGCCGTCGGTGCCGGGCCGTCGGCCGCCGCGTCGGGTAGCGGGTCGGCGGTGGGCGGGGCGGGCGGTGGGGCGGCCACCCAGGCGGCGACGATCTCCCGCAGCCGCGCGCCGGCCGTGGCGCGGACCTGCCGGCCGGCCGCCTCGGAGGCCAGCGAGATGTGCCCGGACCAGCCCTGCCACGGGTCGGGACGGGACTCGACCAGCACGTAGGGATGGCCGACCGGCAGCTTCGGCTTCGGCGGCAGGTCGGTCACGGCGTCGAGGCGGACCGCGCCGGGATCGAACCCGAGCACCCCGGAGGTCTCGTACGCGCCGCCGTGCCCCCGGGCGGTCAGCGGCCCGTACAGCTCGGTGGTCTCCGCCGGGGTGACCAGTTGGAACCAGTTGACCAGCAGCAGGCTGGCGGTTCGCCGGCCGGAGACCCATTCCATCGCGGCCCGCACGGTGGACATGTTGGCGTCGTGGCCGTTGACGATCAGCAGCCGGGGGAAACCGGCGGCGACGATCCCCTCGATCACGTCGGCGAGGTAGCCGACGGCGATCTCCGGCCGGATCGACACCGTGCCCGGCCAGGGCCGGGTCTGCCCAGGGCAGGCCGCATAGGGCACCGCCGGGAAGAGCACCCCGCGCGGCCCGGGGGAGCCGGTGGTCGTATCCCCCGAGGAGCTGGCGGCCGACGCGGACCCGGCGGCCGACGCGACAGCGCCACCGGCCCCGGCGGCCGGGCTGGACGTGCCGCCGGCTTCGGCGGCCGGGCTGGACGTGCCGCCGGCTTCGGCGGCGAAGCCTTCGGCGAGGATCAGGTCGGTGCCGAGCGGCAGGTGCGGGCCGTGCCACTCGACGGCGCCGACGGGCAGCACCGCGTAGTCGGCCGCCGCCGCGACGGCGGCCAGCTCGCCGCCGGGAATCCGGGTGGCGGGCAGCAGCCCGCCACCGGTCGGCCAGGTCACGCCGTCCACTTCGCCGCCTCCCGGGTGGCCCGGCCGCCGTTCTGCAGGCGGCCGGAGAACACCATCACCAAGAAGATCAACACCACCTGGAGCATGCCGTACGCGGCGGCGGTGCCGACCTCGAACGAGTACATCCGGTTGTTGATCTCGACCGAGATGGGTGCCGTCTCCGAGGTGTAGATCAGCACCGAGGCGACGAACTCGCCCACCCCGTTGACGAAGGCGAGCAGCGCGCCGGCCAGCACACCGGGCAGCATCAGCCGCAGGGTGACCGTGCCGAACGCCCGCCACCAGGGGGCGCCGAGGTTGCGGGCCGCCTCCTCCAACGACGGGTCGATCTGCGCCAGCGTCGCCGAACTCGACCGGAACACCAACGGCAGGAACCGCACGAAGTACGCCAACGGCATGATCCAGAAGGTGCCGATCAGCACCTGACCGAAGCTGAACGCGTTACCCGTGCTGAACGCGGAGATCAGGTTGATCGCCACCACCGTGCCGGGCAGCGCCCAGGCCAGCATGACCGCCACGTCGAGCAGCCCCCGGCCCCGGAAGTCGAGCCGGCGCACCGCGTACGCGATCAGCACGCCGACCAGCACGCAGCCGACCGTGGCGAGCACGCTCATCCGCAACGAGTTGAGGATCGGCCGGTACGCCCCCGGGTCGGAGAAGATCGTGACGAAGTTCTGCATCGTGTACTCCGACGGGATCACCTCCGTGGTCCACGAGCCGTCCCGGGAGAAGGCGACCAGGGCGATCGTCGCCACCGGGGCGAGCAGCACCATGGTCGCCAGCACCGAGGCGACCAGGGCCAGCCACTTGCCGAGCGGGTTGGTGATCTCCCGGCGGTGCGAGGCGACGCCCTTGGACTGGGAGCGGTAGCTGCGCCGCCCCTCGTACCAGCGCATCCCGAGCAGGAACAGCACCGAGGACACCGCCAGCACCGACGCGTAGGTCGAGGCCATCGGCAGGTCGCCGTTGGTGCGGTTGATGTAGATCTGCATGGTCATCGTGCGGTCCACGCCGAACAGCAACGGCGCGGTGTACGACGCCAGCGACGTCATGAAGACCAGTAGCGACGCGGAGACCAGCGCCGGGGTGAGCATCGGCAGCAGCACGGTGCGCCACACCCGGACCCGGCTCGCGCCCAGGTTGTAGGCCGCCTCCTCCACCGACGGGTCCATCCCGACCAGGGCGGCCGAGGCGGCGAGGTAGAAGAACGGGTACATGGTGAAGGTGTGCACCACCAGCACGCCGGCGATGCCGGTGAACGGCAGCACCGGGTTCTCCGTGCCGAGGAGCTGTTGCAGGCCGCGCGGCAGGATGCCGGTCTCGCTGTAGAGCAGCTGGAACGAGATCGCCCCGATCAGCGGCGGCAGCGCCGCCGGCACCAGGATGATCGCCTCGATCAGCCGCCGGCCGGGAAACGAGAAGCGCTTGAGCAGGAAGGCCATCGCCACCCCGACGATCCCGCAGAGCAGCACGCTGGCCGCCGAGATCATCAGCGAGGTGAGCAGCGCCGACCGGGCCACCCCGGAGCCGGTGACGAACTCCGTGTAGTTGGCCACCCCCTCCACCCCGACACTCTCGGCGAAGGTGGCGAACATCGGCTGCACCACGTAGCCGAAGAGGATCAGCGCCAGCGGGAAGACCAGCAGGTACGGAAACCAGGGCGAGTTGGCGTTGAGGCCGCGCCGGGGCCGGTCGGCACGCGGCGGGGCGGGGTCCTTGGTGACCGGCGGCACGGTGGCCGGACTCGGCGTGGCGGGAATGGTACTCACGGCGTCACCTCAGTTCGCGACTGCGGGGCTCGCAAAACCGGCTCACTCCTCGCGCTCACGGCCGTCACCTCGGTTCGCGACTGCGGGGCTCGCAAAACCGGCTCACTCCTCGCGCTCACGGGCGCACCACCCACATGCGCTGGCGGTTCAGCCGCAGGCCGACCTGGTCGCCGACGGCGATGCCGGCCGGGACGTCGATCGCGGCGACCTGGACCGGCTCGCCGGCCACCTCGACCACGAGGTTGGTGGCCATGCCGGTGAACTCCACCTCGGTCACCCGGCCGGTGAGCGCGCCGGCCTCGGTGGCCGAGGTGAGCCCGAGGTGCTCGGGGCGTACCGAGACCAGGGCGGTGTCCCCGGCGCGCAGGCCGTGGTCGGCGGGGGCGGTGACGGCGGTCTCGCTGCCGTCGGGCAGGCCCACGGTGACCGTCTCGGCGGTGGCGGTGACCACCGGCAGGTTGAGCACGTTGCTGCGGCCGATGAACCGGGCCACGAAGGCGGTCGCCGGCCGGTGGTAGATCTCCTGCGGGGCGCCGATCTGCCGGACCCGGCCGGATTCCATGACGGCGATCCGGTCGGACATCGCCATCGCCTCGGCCTGGTCGTGGGTGACGTAGATGGCGGTGGTGCCGGCCTCCTGCTGGATCCGGCGGATCTCCACCCGGGTCTCCTCGCGCAGCTTGGCGTCGAGGTTGGACAGCGGCTCGTCGAGCAGCAGGGTACGCGGCCGGATGACCAGCGCGCGGGCCAGCGCCACCCGCTGCTGCTGGCCACCGGAGAGCTGGTCGATCCGGCGGTCGCCGTAGCCGGCGAGGTGGACCTGGCCGAGGGCCTCCTCGATCCGCCGGGCGGACTCGGCCCGCCCCACCTTGCGGATCTTCAGCCCGTACGCGACGTTCTGCGCGACGGACATGTGCGGGAAGAGGGCGTAGTTCTGGAACACCATGCCGGTGTCGCGCTTGTTCGGCGGCCGGTGGGTGACGTCCTCCGTGCCGAACCGGATCCGCCCCGAGGTGGGGAAGTAGAACCCGGCCACCATCCGCAGGGTGGTGGTCTTGCCGCAGCCGCTCGGCCCGAGCAGGGTGAAGAACTCCCCGGCGGCGATGCTGATGTCGACGTCGTCGACGGCAGCGGTGTCGCCGGCACGCGCGAAGCGCTTGCTCACCGACTCCAGCGTGACATCGATCATGATGTCCTCTCCTTCATGCGGTACCGGACCTGGCCGGGCGGGGTGGCGGGACCGGGCCCGTGGGCACGGGGAAACGGATGACGGTTGCGAAGACGGGCCGCCCGGGTGGGCGGCGCGACGGGCGGTGCCGGGGGCGGGACGACCCCCGGCACCCGTACGGTCAGCCCTTGTTCTTGATCTGGCTGTTCCAGTGGTTGATCCACTCGGTCTCGTTCTTGCCGATGATGTCCCAGTTGACGTCGAGCGGCTTGAGGTTGAGCTGGGCCAGCCACTCCGGCTGCTGGGCGATCTCCACGGCCGGGATCTGGTAGTAGTCCTTGGCCAGGTCGGCGCGGAGCGTGTCGTCGAAGAGGAACTCGATGAACTTCTGCGCGCCGGCGCTGTTGCCGCCCTTGACCGCGGCGAGCCCGTCGACCAGCACCGGGGCGCCGGAGGCCGGCATCACGTAGCCGAACGGCATGTTGGACTGGTTGGCCTGGAGCAGGATGTCCTGCAGGTTCCAGGCGCTCAGCGTGCCCTGCTGGCGGGAGAGCTTGAGGTAGAGGTCGGCCGGGTTGGCCGCGTACGAGCCGGTGTTGGCGTCGAGCTTCTTGAGCCAGTCGTAGCCGGGCTGCGGGTTGCTGCCGTCCGGCGACTGCCGCATGATCATCGCGGCGTAGATCGACCGCATGGTGCCCGAGGCGGCCACGTCCCGGATGACGATCTTGTCTTTCCACTCCGGCTTCAGCAGGTCGTCCCAGTCCTTCGGGGCCTGCTCCGGGGTGAGCGCCTTGTTGTTGTACATGATGACCTCGGGCAGCAGGATCTCACCGAACCAGCGACCCTCGGCGTCCTTGTACTTCGCGTCCATCTTGCCGGCGAACGCGGGCTGCCAGGCGGTGAGCAGGTCCTCACCGGCACCGGCGGACAGCCCCTGCTGGGTGCCGCCCCACCAGACGTCGGCCTGCGGGTTGGCCTTCTCGGCCCGGACCCGCTCCAGGATCTCCTGGGCGCCCAGGTTGAGGATCTCCACCTTCCCCTTGTACTCGGGGTACTTGGCGGTGAACTTGTCCACCACGAAGGTGGAGACCTTCTTGTCGCGGGCGGTGTAGATCGTCAGCTTCTCCGTCTCACCCGCAGCGGTGTCGTCCGAGCCGCCGCCGCAGGCGGTGCCGGCGGCGAGGACGGTGGCGAGCGCTCCGGCGAGCAGAAGTCGACGTCTCATGGGATACCTCCGAGGGGTTGGGGAGAAGTGAGGCGGGGCAGGTCAGGGGGCCGGCAACAGGGTGGGCAACCCGGCTGCGGCGGCGGAGAGGGCGTAGCTGACCGCGCCGTGCAGCACGGCCCGGTCGCCGAGCACGGCCCGGCGCACCTCGGTGGTGCTGGGTGCGGCGGCGGTGACCAGGTCCTGGAGCCGGCCGACGGCGGCGTCGTCGAGGTCGGCGGCGGCACCGCTGAGCAGCACCCGCCCCGGGTCGATGACGCAGACGCAGGAGACGATCAGCCGGGACCAGGCGTGCAGCAGTTCGTCGAGGTAGCCGGCGGCGCGCGGATCGGTGACGGCCAGGGCGACCAGCGCGCGTACCGGCGAGTCGGGGCGGCGGCCCGGGGCCAGTGCGACGACCCGTTCGGCGATCGCGTTCTCCGACCAGCGGGCCTCGAACGGGCCGATCCCGTCGTGTCCCCGGCCGGCCGGGTCCAGCGGCAGGAAACCGACCTCGCCGGCCGCGCCCCGGGCCCCCCGCCGGACCTGGCCGTCGAGCACCAGGCCCGCGCCGATGCCGTCGGCGACGTGCAGCAGCAGCAGGTCGGCGACGTCGGTGCCGGCCCCGGCGGCGTGTTCGCCGGCCGCCATCAGGTTGACGTCGTTGTCCACCACCACCGGCACGCCCAGCGTTCGCTGGACCGACTCCCCTATCGGTCGGCCCTCGATCAGGCCGACCGAGGGGGCGAGTCGGACCGCGCCGCCGGAGATGACGCCGGGCGCGGCGATGGCCACCCCGCGCAGCGCCGGCAGGCCGTCCCCGGCCAGCTCGGGCACCGAGCGGCAGATGGTGTCGACGATGTCGCCGGTCAGCCGGATCGCGCGGTGGGCGACGACCGCGCCGTCGCTGTCGGCGATCTCGCAGCTGATCCGGGACGGTTCCAGCGAGACGGCGGCGACCAGCTCGGCGCGCGGGTTGAACTCCAGCATCGCCCGGGGGCGGCCGGCCCGGGAGGTGCCCGGCCCGCGTTCGATCAGGTAGCCCTCGGCGATCAGGTCACGCACGAGCGGGGTGAGCGTCGCGGGGCTCAGGCCGGTCAGCTCGGTCAGCTCGGCCCGGGAGAGCAGCCGGACCTGGCGGGCGGTGGAGATCACGGAAAGCCGCTTGATCTCCTTCGACCGCTCCCGGCTCACCGGGCTCGTTGGTGGCGTCACCACGTCTGTCACACTTCCTTCCTACGGCGAACGAATTAAAGAGTCAAGTAACAAGTCCGTCTCGACCAGCGCGCAGACAGCACCGGAGCAGCGACGACATCCGCGCCGGGGCCGACGCCCGGGACGGGCCGGCCGTGGCGGAATATCACCGGACATCCCGGACAGGGCGTACTTTATTTCTTCTGCAAAGAAAGAAATACCTTCCAGAACATTGACGTGCCGCCACGCTGGTCCCTAGCGTCACCGGGCGAAGGCCTTCCAGTGTGTACGGAACCCGTACCGCTGCCGTACCCGGTGCACCGCGTCCAACGACGCCCACCGTTCCCGTTCCCGCCGCCTCACCGTCCACCGACGACCGCTCGTCGGACGCCCCGCGTCCGACGAGGACCGTCGCTGCCCGGACATCGTGGTTCCGGAAGGATCTGCATGCGCATCAAGGGTTTCCTGCTACCCACCGCACTCGCCCTGGCCGTGGCCGGGGCGCCCGCCACCGCCGTCGCCGCCCCGGCCGACGTCCGCCCCGCCAAGGCCGTCGACCTCGACGTGCTCTTCGTCAGCGCCCACCCCGACGACGAGGCCGGCAGCCTCGCCACCCTCGGCCAGTGGAAGGAGAAGTACGGCGCCAAGGCCGGCGTCGTCACCATCACCCGCGGTGAGGGCGGCGGTAACGCCGTCGGCCTGGAAGAGGGGCCACCGCTGGGCATCATCCGTGAACGCGAGGAGCGCACCGCGATCGGCAAGGCCGGCGTGGAGAACCTCTACAACCTCGACCGGGTCGACTTCTGGTACACCGCGTCCGCCCCGCTGTCCGAGCAGATCTGGGGCCACGACGACACCCTGGGTCAGATCGTCCGGGTCATCCGGACCACCCGGCCCGAGATCATCATGACGATGAACCCGTCGCCGACCCCGGGCAACCACGGCAACCACCAGCAGGCCGCCCGGTTCGCCGCCGAGGCGTTCGCCGCCGCCGCCGACCCGAACGCCTTCCCCGAGCAGCTCAGCGCCGAGGGCCTCACCCCGTTCCGGGCCGCGAAGTTCCTGCGCAGCGGCGGCACCGGCAGCTCCGCCGCCGGGCCGCAGTGCGCGACCAGCTTCACCCCCACCGTCCCCACCGACCAGGTCTTCGGCGTCTGGGAGGGCACCGCGAGCGCCAGCGGGAAGACCTGGGCCGAGATCGAGGTCGACGCCCGCCGGGAGTACGTCACCCAGGGCTGGGCCGGCACCGCCGCCGCCCCCACCGACCCGACCAAGATCCGGTGTGACTTCTACACCCTGATCGACAGCCGCGTCCCGTACGACCCGGCGGACACCTCCCCGGAGGCGATCCTGCGCGGCTCGGTGCTGCCGCCGGTGACCGGTGGCCTGCCCAAGGGCACCGAGCTGTACCTCACCACCGACCGGTTCGACCTGGCCCCCGGCGCGACCGTCGAGGTCACCGCGCACCTGCGCGCCCCGCACAACCGTGCCCTGGTCAAGCCCCGGATCGACCTGCGGCTGCCGGCCGGCTGGAAGGTCAAGGGCTCCGGCGTGCTCAACAGTGACGTGCCGTCGGGCAAGGAGCGGACCCGGAAGTTCACCGTCACCGTTGCGGCCGACGCCGCCACCAATCAGCAGCAGCTCATCGGGGCCACCCTGACCACCCGTCAGGGTGCCGGGCGCACCGACCGGGCCGTCCGGGTGGTCGCCGACGTCCGGGGCACCCTGGAGCCGCTGCCCGAGGTGGGCACGTTCCGCACCTGGGCCGGTGAGGGCGGATACCCGCAGCTGGACACCCTGATCAAGCCGGTGCTCACCATCGGCTCCGGTCAGCAGCGCACGGTCCGCATCGACCTGCGCAACCACGGCCGGGTCAGCCGCAGCGGCACCGTCACCCTCGGCCTGCCGGCCGGCTTCACCGCCGACGCGGCCACCAAGAGCTACCCCGCGCTGGCCCCCGGCGCGACCGGGGCGGTCACCTTCACCGTCACCAACACCGACGCCACCCTGCCGACCGCCAACGAGGGCGGCACGGACGGCGACTACGGCATCACCATCACCACCACCAGCGCCGCCGGCAGCACCGTGGAGACCGGCGCACTGGAGATCGTCCCGACCACCGAGGTCCCGGCCGCCGGGGCCGGCACCGTCGACGGGGTCGCCTCGCCCGGCGAGTACCCCGGCCCGGAGCTGGACTTCTCCCGCATCTGGGAGGGGCAGGCCACGACCCCGCAGGACGCCTCGGCGACCGGCCGGATCGCCTGGACCGCCGACGGGCTGAAGGTGCTCGTCCAGGTCACCGACGACGTGCTGGGCAAGAAGGTCGTCCCGCAGGACTGCAAGCGGCAGCGCCGCACCGACAGCGTGGAGATCATCGTCGACCCGAAGGGGAACTCGACGGACACCTCCACCGTGTTCAAGGCCGGCATCTTCCCGATCACCGACGACCCGGCCAACGGCGACCCGCCGTGCTGGCAGCGCGACGCCGACAACCGGCAGGGCCCGGGGGCGACCACCGCACCCGGGATGACCGTGGTCAGCAGGGTCAGCTCCCCGTACACCGGCTACACCATCGAGACGATGATCCCGTTCGCGGTGCTGCCGGACGCCGTGGACCCGGCCCGGATGGGCTTCAACGTGCTGGTCTACGACTCGGACACCCAGGACCTCAGCTCGCAGTCCCGGCTGGGCTGGTCCACCTTCACCGGCGTCCGGGCCGACCCGTACCGCTACGGTCTGACCACCCTGCCCGGCTACCAGCCGGCGGCCCGGCAGCCCAGCACGCCGGTGTTCCCGGACACCTCGGCGCGCAGCGTGCACAGCCCGCAGACCATCGCCCAGTCGGCCGTGGACGGGGTCGCCCCGGCCGCCGTGCCGAGGCTGAAGAACTCGGCGCTGCGGCTGACCTCGGCCCACCGCGTCACCGACGGCGTGCAGGTCACCCTGCGTGCCGACCGGGCCGGAACCGCCTACCTGTACGCCTGGGACGGCGACACGGCCCAGGGCGAGCACACGGTACGGCTGGCCGCCGGTGACCGGGTCACCGTGACGGTCCCGACCAGCGGGGGCACCCCGACGTCGCTGCTGGCCGCCTTCGAGTCCGGTGGCGCGGCAGTGGCCCAGCAGGTCCCGCTGAACTGATCCACCACCGCACCGGCCGTGGCCGGTCGTCGACCTCCGTCGGCGACCGGCCACGTCGGCGTCGGACGCCGCGCGGCCCGGCTCCCTCGGGGGCGGGCCGGGCACCCGGACCGCCCACCCCTCGCCAGAGCGGACAGCGGGGGCAAGCAGACAGCGGGCGCAGTCGGGGTCAGCCGGTGCAGGTGGTGGTGGGCAGCCCGGTCAGCGGCACCGGGGAACGCCCGGTCGGCTTCGCCTTGCCGGCCAGCACCCCGGCGAGCGCGGTCATCGAGGCCCGGCTGGACGAATAGGTCGCCAGCAGCGTCGGCGAGGCCGCCTTCTCCAGCACGTACGGGGTGTCCATCGCCACGGTGACCGCCGCGTCGGCGGCGAGATCCTTCGGGCCGTCGCCGTAGCCGACCAGGTGCACCCGCGTGCCGCCCTTGGGCACCACCCGCACGCCCGCATCGGTCAACGCCTCGGTGAGCGCCGCCCGGGTCTTGTCCCGCCCGTCGGAGGTGGTGACGGTGACCGGGCCGGACACCGCCACGCCGCACTTCCCGCGTAGCTGGGTGACCGCCGCGGCGGCCAACGCGGTGGCGGCGGCCCGGTGCGGGGCGCTGTCGAGCGTGGACATCGCCGGCGTCGGTCGGTCGGCCAGCCGGAACTTCATGGTCAACACCCGGGTGACCGCCGCCACCAGCCGGTCCCGGGGCAGCGTGCCGTCGCGCAGCGCGGCCAGCAGCCCGTCGTACGCCTGGCCGACGTTCGGGGTCATCAGGATCAGGTCGTTGCCGGCGAGCAGGGCCTTCACCGCCGCCTCGCCCGGCGGGTAGCGCTTCGCCGGCGGCATGTTCATCCCGTCGGTGATCACCACGCCCTGGAAACCCAGCTCGCCGCGCAGCACGTCGGTGAGCAGCTTGCGGGAGAAGGTGGCCGGGGTGCCCGGGTCCACGGCGGTGACGTCGAGGTGCGCCGACATCACCGCCATCGCCCCGGCGTCGATGCCGGCCCGGAACGGCGGGAAGGCGGTGGCGTCCAACTCGGCCCGGGGCTGCGCCACCACCGGGACCTCCTGGTGCGAGTCGGCGGCGCTGAGCCCGTGCCCGGGGAAGTGCTTGACGCTGGCCGCCACCCCGGCGCTCTGCAACCCCTGGACCGCGCCCGCGACCTGCCCGGCGGCCCGCTTCGGGTCGGCGCCGAAGGACCGCGAGCCGATCACCGTGCTGCGGGTGGCCAGGACGTCGGCGACCGGGGCGAAGTCCAGGTTCACCCCCATCGCGGCCAGTTCGGTGCCGGCGGCCTTCCAGGCGGCCTCGGTCCGGGCCGGATCGTCGGCCGCCCCGGCGGCGAGCGCGCTGGGCAGCGTGGTCACCCCGTCGGTGATCCGGGTGACCACCCCGTACTCCTGGTCGGTGCCGACCAGGAACGGGGCCGGGCCGGCGGCCAGCTTCCCGGCGGCCTGGCGCAGCCCGGCGGTCAGCTTCTTCACCTGGGCCGGGTTGTCGACGTTGGTGGTGGACTGGTTGCCGGAGGTGGGATCGTCGGCGCTGAACCCGACCAGGATCAGCCCGCCGAGCCGGTACTTCGCGATCATCTCGGCCGGGGTGTCGACCCCGGCGAGGGCCTGGTTGCCGGTGGCCGATCCGGGCGTCACCGTCGTCGCCGAACTGCCGTACGCGTAGGGCATCAGCACCTGGCCGACCAGGTCCTCGTCGGCGAGCGTGCCGGCCAGCGCGGCGGCCCGACCGGCCGGGTCGTCGGCGGTGGGCGCCGCGACGGTCGGGCTGGCTGTCGGGGCGGCCCCGGACAGGGCCGGCGCGGGAGCCTGCCCCTCCCCCGCGCATCCGGAGGCGAGCAGCGCGGTCAGGGCGGCGACAGCGACGCCGGCACGTCGCGAGGAGTTCGGCACCCGGCCCATCCAACCCGCGCCGGAGATCAGCGGCAACCCGACCAGGTCAGGCGATGGGTGGAGGATGCCTGTCCCCGACCGGGTGTCCGGCTGACCCGCTCGCTCTCCTGGCCGTCGGACGGCCGGTCCGGGTGAGCAGACTCACCCACTTCAGGCGCCGCTGCGGTCAGCCGACCCGGGTGAGCAGGGTCACCGGCGCACCGTCCCCGGCGTACCGGTAGGGCTCCAGCTCCGCGTCCCAGGCCGTGCCCATCGCCTTGTCCAGGGCGTGCGCCAACGCCTCCGGGCGTACCGACGCCATGATGCTGCGCAGCCGGTCCTCGCCGAGCTGGATGTCGCCGGCCGCGCCCACCGCGGCCCGGAACAGGCCCCGGCCGGGCACGTGCATGAAACGCTCGCCGTCCGCGCCGGTGCTGGGTTCCTCGGTCACCTCGAAACGGATCATGGGCCACTGCCTGAGGGCAGCAGCCAGCTCGGCACCCGTCCCCGGCCGGCCGGTCCATCCGCACTCGGCCCGGCGGGCGCCGGGATCGACGGGCTGGGCCGTCCAGTGCAGGTTGACCGGCGCGGCAAGGACGCGCGCGATCGCCCACTCGACGTGTGAGCACACGGCGAGCGGGGTCGAGTGGACGTATACGACGCCACGCGTTGGCACGGTGACCTCCCGGAGAGCGAGGTGCGTCTTCCCCTACGACCTCGACCACCCGAGTGGCTGTTGCCACACATGATGACTCCTGTGACGGATGGTGCGCCAGGGAATCGGAAAATTCGCCGGCGGGAAATACCCGGACCGGTGACCCGGTTGTGCTCTCCGACGGCACGGTGAGCTGCCAGGCACCGTGGTCGTGTATATTTCTCTGGGCGGTTCTGCGCCGTCGCACCACTTCGCGGGCCGACGATCCAACCGGGCGTTCGATGACCCACCTGGGCGTTCGACGATCCGACCGGGCGTCACCCGCTACAGCCCCCGGACGATCCCCGTCCTCCCGTACGTCTTGCAAGGAGCATCTCCGTGGCAGGCAACACCTCTAAGACCGCGCGCGCGTCAGTCCGGGCCGGCCAGGCTGGCCAGGGTGGCGCCCTCAGCGTGCTGGGCGAGTTCAAGTACCTCATCCCGCTCAACGGCGGCAAGCACGCCTACGTGCGGAACCTGACCAACGGCAAGACCGCGCACCTGCGTACCGACTCCGACGCCTTCGTCGAGGAGATCCGGACGCTGGCCACCGCCGGCCACGCCGCCAAGATCCGCGCCGAGATCAACAACCTCGCCGCCACCCACCCGGACCACGGCTGGGACAAGACCGAGAAGCGTCTCGTCGAGGCCGGCGTCTTCGAGGGCTGAGCCCTCACCGAGCACATCTGGAACCGCCCGTCGGGTCACCCCGGCGGGCGGTTCCTCTTTCTCGTCCCCTCACCGTCACGGCGGGATCATCCTCATCCCGCCGTGACGATCGCGCTGCGCCCATGATCGCGCTGCGATCATGGGCGCAGCATGCGGCCCCTGGGGCAGCACGCGGTCCCCGGACAGCATGCGATCATGCGCAGCATGCTGCCTCCCGGGCAGCAGAGCGGGACAGCACGGCGGCGGGGCGGAGCAGCACGGCGGCGGGGTGGGGTAGCGCGGGGACGGGAGTCAGGGGTCGAGCAGGGTGACCTCGCCGGTGTCCAGGGCGTACAGGGCACCGACGACGTCGACATCGCCCGTGCCGACCGGGCCGGCCAGCAGGTCGTCGGTGCGCAGCGCCCGCACCGTACGCCGTACGTGCCGACGGACCGCCAGGGGATGGACTGCCGGGTGGTGCGCGCCCACCTCGACCACCGCCGGGGCGATCCGGTCGACGAGGTATCCCAGGTCACCGCCGGGCCGCTGCCCCGTGCGCAGGCTCTGCACGGTCGAGGCGACCGCCCCGCACCGCTCGTGTCCGAGCACCATCACCAGCGTCACCCCGAGCTGGTCCACCACGTACTCGATCGAGCCTCGCACGGCCCGGTCCAGCACGTGCCCTCCGGTGCGGATCACGCAGATCGAGCCGAAGGTCTGATCGAAGATCGCCTCCAGCGGCACCCGCGAGTCGATGCAGCCGAGCAGCACCGCGTAGGGCTGCTGGTCGCCGGAGGCGACGGCTGCGGCGGCGGTGACGTCGTGGCCGTGGATCGGTCGGCCGCTGACGAAGCGCCGGTTGCCGGCGAGCAGCTCTGCCAGCGCCGCCCGGGGCGGACGGACGGACCGGGGCGGCCCGCCAGGCCCCACAGGCGACGACCCGACGGCACCCACGGATGCCACCGGAGACGACCCGACAACGCCCGCACGTGCCACCGGAGACGACCCGACAACGCCCGCACGTGCCACCGGAGACAGCCCGGCAGCGCCCGCAGGTTCCGCTGGAGACGACCCGACAGCGCCCACGGGGGCCGTCCGGGGAGGCCGGGCCGCTCCGGCGGGCGAACGGTGCATGTCTCCAGACTGGCCGTCGGGGCGGCCCCGCGCGGGGCGGTCGGGAATCTTCTCTCCACCGCGGTTGGCGTGGTCTGATGTCGGGTAGCCGGTGTTACCGCCGGGTCACACCGGTGAATGTGTCCCGGTGGCCTGGGGAGGTGGCGATGCCGGATCAGCGGGAGTTGCGGCTACCCGACGAGGTACGACTGCATGTCGAGGTGAGTGGCCCGACCGATGCCGAGGTCACCGTGGTCCTGCTGCACGGCTGGACGCTGGACGGTCGGGCCTGGCACAAGCAGCTCGCCGACCTGCGCAGCCGGTTCGGCGACCGGGTGCGGGTGGTCGCCTACGACGCCCGGGGGCACGGCCGGTCCAGCTGCATGGCGCTGCGCACGGCGACCCTGGCCCAGCTCGGCGACGACCTGGCGGCGGTGCTGGACGAGGTGGCCCCGGCCGGGACGGTGGTGCTGGTCGGGCACTCGATGGGCGGGATGACGGTGATGGAGTACGCCCACCGGCATCCGGTCCACTTCGCCGCCCGTACGGCCGGGCTGGTCTTCGTCTCCACCACCGCCGAGGGGCACACCCACACGGTGTACGGTCTGTCGCCGCGGATCGCCCGGCTGATCCGGCTCGCCGAGACCACCGGGGCGGGGGTGCTGGCCCGGTGCGGCTCGTGGCGGCCACCTCGTCCGCTGCTGCGCGCCCTCGCGCCGAGCATCCGGTGGATGCTCTTCGGTGACCGGTGCTCCGGCTCCGACATCCGCCTGGTCACCTCGGCGGTGGCCCGCGCGTCGCTGCGCTCGATCGGTGGTTTCCGCGCCTCGATCGGTGCCCAGCACCGGCTGGCCACCCTGGCCGCGTTGGCGCACCTGCCGGCGGCGGCACTGGTCGGTGACCGGGACCGGTTGACCCCGCCGCCGTGCGCGGAGTCGATCGCGGCGGCGCTGCCGGCCACCGAGCTGACCGTCTGCCCGGGTGCCGGGCACATGCTGATGATGGAACGCCCGGACGAGGTGAACGCCGCCCTCGCCGGCGTGCTGCACCGGGTGTTGACCGCCGGCCGGCGAGCCTGGCGCGACCCTGCGGACCAGGTCACGGCCGCCGCGCCGCCGCCCGGTCCTCGCCGGCCCGCCGTCGTCCCGGCGAGGACCGGGCCGACCGGCTGAACCGCCGGGCGGCACGCGGTTCCCCGCCCCCGGCCACCTCCGCCCACTCCCCCGGTCGGTCCGGGACGGGGAAGGACCACCGGCCGGAGGCCCCGTGGAGGTGGTGGAGGTCGCCGGACGGGTATCGCCCCGACGCGGGGTGGGTGGGTGCCCGTACCCTCATTCCGCCTGGCATGCACCCGTGCCCGGCGTCGCCGTCGCACAGGAGCCGGTACGTTGACCGACCAGACCACCCTGGAACAGGAGATCGCCGCCGAACAACGGCATCTCGACCGGGTGTACGCCCGGCTCGCCGAGCTGCGTCGCGCGGCGGCCCGCGCCGAGCGGGACGGCTACCGGATGGCCGGGGTCGGCACCTTCGGTGCGCTGGTGGAGCGGGACGCCATGGTGTTCCACGCCGCCCAGCGGCGGCACCTGTTGGACGCTGAGCACGAGGGGCTGGTCTTCGGCCGGCTGGACCTGCGCGACCGGCAGGTGCTGCACGTCGGACGGCTCGGGGTGCGCGGTGACGACGCCGAGACGCTGGTGGTCGACTGGCGGGCCCCGGCCGCCGCCGCCTTCTACCGGGCCACTCCGGCGGAGCCGCTGGGCGTGGTGCGGCGGCGCACGATCAGCTCGTCGGACGAGAAGGTCACCCGGATCGAGGACGACCTGCTCGACCCGGAGGCCGCCCCGCCGGACATGCCGGTGGTGGGTGACGGGGCGCTGCTGGCGACCCTGTCCCGGGCGACCGGTCGGGGGATGCGGGACATCATCGCGACCATCCAGCGGGAGCAGGACGAGGCGATCCGCTCCCCCGGTTCGGGGGTCACCATCGTCTCCGGTGGGCCGGGCACCGGGAAGACGGCGGTGGCCCTGCACCGGGCGGCGTACCTGCTCTATGCCGACCGCAGCCGGTACGGTGGCGGCGGCATCCTGGTGGTGGGCCCGTCGGCGGTCTTCGTGGAGTACATCGCCTCGGTGCTGCCGTCGTTGGGTGAGGAGACCGCCACCCTGCACTCGCTGGGGTCGCTGTTCCCCGGCATGTCGGCGACCCGTACGGACGGGCCCGAGGTGGCGGCGGTGAAGGGTTCGCTGCGGATGCGTCGGGTGTTGGAGCGGGCGGCCCGGGACGCGGTGCCGGACGGCCCGCAGGAGCTGCGGCTGCTCTACCGGGGGACGCTGCTGCGGTTGGAGCGGCGTGAGCTGGACGGCATCCGGGACCGGGCGTTGCACCGGGGGGCCCGCCGTAACGAGGTGCGCCGGGTCGGCTTCGACGGGGTGCTCGCCGCGCTCTACGCGCAGGCCCGTCGGTCGGCTGTCAGCGGGCTGCCCGAGCAGCGTGCCTTCGAGGACGAGATCATCGAGCGGCCGGAGTTCCGGGAGTTCCTCAAGGCGTGGTGGCCCCGGCTGCATCCGCGGCACGTGCTGGGCTGGCTGGCCCGCCCGGACCGGCTGCACCGGTACGCGGCCGGCATCCTCTCCCGGGCGGAGATCGGATTGCTCGTCGCGGCGTACCGGTCGTTGGACGTCGAGGGGCTGACGGTGGCCGACATCGCCCTCCTGGACGAGTTGGACGCCCTGCTGGGCCGGCCGGTGCGGCCGAAGAAGGCGAACCGGGACCCGTTCCAGCTGGCCGGCGGTGTGCGGGAGCTGAGCACGTTCGGTGAGCGGCAGCGCGCGGCCCGGGCGGCGGCCCGGGAACGGCCCGAGGACTACCGGGACTACGCGCACGTGGTGGTGGACGAGTCGCAGGACGTCTCGCCGATGCAGTGGCGGATGGTCGGCCGGCGTGGTCGGCTCGCCTCCTGGACGGTGGTGGGTGATCCGGCGCAGACCGCCTGGACGGGCGACCAGCAGGAGTTGGACCGGGCCCGGGACCAGGCGCTGGGCCGGCGGCGGCGGCACCGGTTCACGCTCTCCACCAACTACCGCAACTCGGCGGAGATCTTCGCGGTGGCGGCGGCGGAGATCCGCCGGCTCTATCCCGACCTGGAGTTGCCGAGTGCGGTGCGGTCCACCGGGGTGGAGCCGGTGGCGCTGCACGTGCCGGCGGCGGAGCTGGCCCCGGCGACGGTGGACGCGGTGGACGCGGTGCTGGCCGAGGTGGCCGGGACGGTCGGCGTGATCACGCCGGTGCCGCGCCGCGACGAGGTCGCCGGCTGGTTGGGCGACCGGGGCGGGGCGCGGCTTCAGGTGGTGACGAGTCTCCAGGCCAAGGGCATGGAGTACGACGGGGTGGTGCTGGTCTGCCCCGGGGAGATCCGGGCCGATCCGGGCTCGGGGGTACGGACGCTCTACGTCGCGTTGTCCCGGGCCACCCAGCGCCTCACCACCATCGACCCCACCGGCTGAGCCACCGGCCCCGATCGGCCCGGCCCCTGGTCGAGGGCCACACCGAACGCTTCTGGGTCGTCGGCGACCCCGCTGTCGTGCTGGGTCGACGGCCCCTGCTGTCGCTCCTGGCCGAAGGCCCGGCTGTCACTTGCATACATAGCGATGTGAGCATAGATTGGATCGGGTCCGCAGCGGCGACGGAAGGTGTGGACGTGGGCGCAGGTCATGACCACAGTGCGACGGTCAGTAACGCCGCACACCGGCACCGCGGTCGGCTCTGGGCGGCTTTCGGACTGCTCGCCGTGTTCATGGTGGTCGAGGCGGTGGCCGCGTTCGGCACCGGCTCACTGGCCCTGCTCTCCGACGCCGGCCACATGTTCACCGACGTCCTCGGCATCGGGATGGCCCTGGCGGCGATCACCGCCACCCGGCGGGCCACGCAGGACCCGCAGCGCACCTTCGGCCTCTACCGGCTGGAGGTGCTCGCCGCGCTGGCCAACGCCGTCCTGCTCAGCGGGGTGGCGATCTACGTGCTGATCGAGGCGGTCCGCCGCTTCGGCGAGCCACCCGAGGTGCTGGCCGGCCCGATGCTGGTGGTGGCGGTGCTCGGCCTGCTCGCCAACCTCGTCGCGTTCGGCCTGCTGCGCGAGGGGGCCAAGGAGAGCATCAACCTGCGCGGGGCGTACCTGGAGGTGGTCGGCGACCTGCTCGGCTCCCTCGGCGTGATCGCGGCGGCGCTGCTGATCGCCGGCACCGGCTGGTGGTGGGCCGACCCGGTGGTCGCCGTGGCGATCGGCGTGTTCATCCTGCCCCGCACCTGGCGGCTCGGGCGGGCGGCGGTGCGCATCCTGGTGCAGGCCGCCCCGGAGCATCTCCCGGTGACCGCCGTACACGACCGGTTGACCGCCGTGCCCGGCGTCGCCGAGGTGCACGACCTGCACGTCTGGACGCTCACCTCCGGCATGGACGTCGCCTCGGCCCACCTCACCCTGGCCGGCGACGCCGAGGCCGGCACCGTGCTCGCCGCCGCCCGTGGTGCCCTGCGGGAGGACTTCCACATCGAGCACGCCACTCTTCAGATCGAGCCCCGAGCGACCCCCGGAGCATGCGGCCCGACCCACTGGTGACCCCGACTGCCGCCCTGCGGCCGGGCCGCCGCCCTGCGACCCGGCCGCCGTCTCGTGCCCGGTGGTCGGGCCCACTCTCCGGGAATCGCGCTGTAGATCAACGGCAATTTGCGCCGTTCACACCTTTTGGCAGTATTCACTCTCGTACCCTCAGTCACGAGGTAGGCAGCTGTCCCACGCGTACCGGTAGGCTCGGCTCCGGCCACCGCCAGGCGGCGCCCACCGGCGCCGGCAGTGGCCGCCGCCTAATCGCCCACCAGGGCGAACCGGGGAACCACGTTCCTGGGGTGCATCCGCGTCAGCGGTAGGGATCTTCCGTCCCGAACCCGTCAGCTAACCCGGTCGGCGGCTGACGGAAGGACATCACATGCACGTACGCACCACCACGCGACTACTGGCCGCAGTCGTCACGGCGCTCGCCCTGGGCGTGTCGTCCGCGCCGTTCAGCCCGGCCGTCGCCGCGCCCACCACCCGCCTCGCCGCCCCCGGCGACGACGAGGAGGGCGGCACCCCGGCCCTACGCGACCAGCTCGACGCGGCCAGCAAGGGGTGGCTCGACGCGAAGACCGCCCTCGAGCGCTCCACCCGACGTCAGCAGGAGTTGGACGGCCAGCTCAAGGCCATCGAGGCCCAGCTGGTCACGCAGACCGGCAAGGTCGGCGAGATCGCCGGAGCGGCCTACCGCACCGGCCGCCTCGGGCCGATGTCCGCCCTGCTCAACAGCAACAGCCCCGGTGGCTTCATGGACCGCGCGTCGGCGTTGGAGACGGTCGCGGCCCGGGAGGACCAGGAACTGCGCAAGATGATCGAGACCCGGGACCAGGCCGCCCGGACCCGGGCCGCCGTCAGTCGGGAGATCACCGAGCAGCGCAAGCAGGTCGCCACCATGGGCAAGCGGAAGGATCAGGCCGAACGCGCGCTGGCCGTGGCCGCCGCCGACAAGCCGGCCCCCACCTCCTCCAACGACTCCGGCAGTTCGGAGGGCACGTCCAGCAGCAACGCCAAGGGGGCGCCCCGTAACTCCGACGGTTCCTGGCCGTCCGAGTCGTGCAGCGTCAACGACCCGACCCCGGCCAACGGCTGCATCACCCCGCGTACCCTCAACGCCCTCCAGCAGGCCAAGGCGGCCGGTTTCACCCGGTACGTCTCCTGCCACCGTCCCAGTGGTTCCGGTGAACACCCCAAGGGCCGCGCGTGCGACTTCGCCGCGCAGAAGAACGGCTTCGGCGGGGTGGCCAGCGGCGGCGACCGGACGTACGGCAACAACCTCGCCGCCTACTTCATCCGTAACGCCGACCGGCTCGGCGTGCTCTACGTGATCTGGTTCAAGCGGATCTGGCTGCCGAGCAGCGGCTGGAAGGCGTACAGCGGGGGCAACGGCGACCCGTCCAGCGACCACACCAACCACGTGCACCTGTCGATGTACTGAGCTGGCCCGGTGGCCCGTCCACGACGGGCCACCGGAACACCGCCGACAGCCAACCGGAAGACCGCCCGACGGGCCACCGGAACACCGCCCGACCGCAGGGTCGGGCCCGGTGTCGCAGGTCGGCCCCAGGTCAGCCGGCGGCAGACGGGTCGCCGGCCCGGCCGTCCAGCACCGCGCCGAGCCGGCTGGCCAGCCCGAGGTGAGCGGCGCGGGCCTGCCGGAAGGCGTACCCGAACAACGGTGCCGGCGCGGCGAGGGTGATCTCCACGTCGATCCGCAGCAGGTCACCCTCCGTCCGCAGCCGGGTGTGGTTGCGGACCGTGGTGCCCGGCTGCTGTCGGGCCACCGTCACGATCTCGTCGTCGCCGACCTGCAGGACATCCGCCTGATAGGTGACGGGAAACCGCAGCGGCCCCAACTCCAGCCGATCGGTGATCGCATAGCTGGCCAGGGCGCCCGGCCGGGCGGGCAACCGCCGCACCCGGACGATCAGGGGATGCAGTTCCTCCTGCCGGGACAGGTCGCTCAGCAAGGCCACCGCGTCCGCCTGTGCGCAGCGCGCCTGCACCGTGTAGCTGAAGCTCTCCCGCCGGACCACCGGGCCTCCTGACCGTCGTCGGTCGCACGATCGTGCCGCACCCGGGACGGACTGGCAACGTCCCAGGCCAGCGGGCTCAGGCGGGGCCGGTGGTGCGGTCAGGCGCCCGGCAGCACCTCGGGGGTGGCGGCACCGGCGAAGTATGGCTCCGGAGCGCCGAAGAGACCGAGCAGACCGGTGACCCAGAGCTGCCGGTGCACGAACCGGCTCGGTTCGGTGACGATCAACTTGACCCCACTGACCTCGGCGGTCTGGAACCCGGCGACCATCGCGCTGATCCCGACGGAGTCGATGAAGGTGACCAGTCGCATGTTGAGCTCGATCCGGGCGGGCCGGCCCTTGGCCAGCACCTCGGCGATCGCCTCACGTACCTCGTAGGCGGTGTCGACGTCGATCTCGCCACGAGGGGCGATCTCGATGACACCGGCCGGCAGGACCGACTTCACGATCGACAGGCTCACGCGAGCACCTCCACTCGCCCGTCCCCGGGCGCCTCATCAGTACGCGGGCCGCGACCGAGAGTATTCCTCCGACGGCCTCGGTCGCCACCCCTCGGGATGAGCAATTCGCGGATCCGGACGGACCGGGCCGTCCTTTCCCGCACCGTTGCTGGTCCTGTTCTCTCCGACGAACGGCTCAGCTGGGCCGTTCCAACCGTCCCAGAGTAGCGGTCCGGGTCCACTCCGAGCCGGATGCGGAGGGTCGGGCGAGCCCCGTCCGGCCTCCCGGCGCTGGTTGTGCCCGGTGCCTAGCCTGGGCGAGAGATGGGTCACCACGATCGAGGAGACGGATCGATGCTCAAGAGACTGCTCGGCCTGGCCGGCGTCGGCGCACTGCTCGCTCTCGTGCTCGCCTGCGGCTTCGGCGGTGGCGGGGACGACGACGATGACGACGACGGCGACGATTTCGCCCGCGCGACGTCGGTGGTCCTGGTCCGCTAGCCCCGTGACGTCGGCCCGGTGACCGCGGTCACCGGGCCGACGTCACGGCCGGGACAGGCCGAGTCCCGTCCACCGGTCCGAGGTCACGGTCGGGCCGGGTCGACCAGGAGGGGATGATTTCCACCGGCCGGGATCACGCTCCGTCCGCGTCGGGTTTGCGACCCGGTCGGGTGGGGCACTGCTGGGAGGACGGGCGGACGACCGGGCGGGCGAGTACCGTCACGAGCCGCAGAGACGTCGAAGTCCGAAGTGGCCGCAGACTTCGGCATTCGAGGAGGTAATCACGATGTTCGGCAGCAACCTTCTGGAGCGCCGCAGCAAGCCCGAGCGGATCGCCGACCAGGCCTGGCACCACCTGCTCTCGGCGGTCGACTCCGCCGGTGACAGCGTGCGGGACGCCGCCAGGTCGGTCCGGGACTCGGGACTGGCCGACGCCGGTGACCTGGTCGGCTCGACCGCCGACGAGGCACGCCGACGGGCCACGCTCGCCTTCGACGCGCTCGCCGGCCGCCGCCCGGCCCTGCCCTGGACCCTGCTGATCAGCGCGGCGCTGGTCGGCGCGGCGATCGGCTGGGCTGCCGGCACCGCCGCGCGGGCTGCCGGCAGCAGAGATGACCGGGCCGCCGACGACATCGAGTTCGTCGACGTGGACCGGCCCAACTCCCCGGTCGGTCTGGACGACTGACCGTCCCACGGCACGCACAGGCCCCGGTCGCGCCCTTCGGCGCCGACCGGGGCCTGTGCCGTCTTCGATCCACTCCGTTGGGGCGATGTTGCGGTAGAGACCCGGGGTCGACGCCGCACCATCGCCGCCACTGAGTCGATCAGCCACCGGCCGGGCGGGTCCCAGGCCGGACACGCGCCGGCTCCCCCGACGGGATCGGGGGAGCCGGCAGGTGTCGGATAGTTGATAGTCGTCAGCGGCTGGTGCAGGTGACCGCCGGGACGGTGTTGCTGCCGGTGACGTTGGCGGTGAAGCCGACGCTGGTGGTGGCCCCGGCACCGAGCGCGCCGTTCCACCCGGCGTCGCGCACCGAGACGCGCGCCCCGGTCTGGGTCAGGGTGCCGCCCCAGAGCGAGTTGATCGTCTGACCGTTGGCGAACGTCCAGCTGAGCGTCCAGCCGGCGATCGGCGCGGTGCCCGCGTTCCGCACCGTCACCTCGCCCTGGAAGCCACCCGGCCACGACCCGGTCACCTGGTACGTCGCCGCGCACCCACCGGTGGGCGGCGGGGTCGTCGGCGGCGGGGTGGTGGGCGGAGGCGTGGTGGGGGGCGGCGTGGTCGGCGGAGGCGTGGTCGGCGGAGGGGTGGTGGGGGGCGGCGTGGTGGGGGGCGGCGTGGTCGGCGGAGGCGTGGTCGGGTTGCTGCCGAGCCGGTCGGCGACCAGGATGCCCCGGCCGTTGGTGCCCAGGTAGACCCGGCCGTAGACCCTCGGGTCCCCGGTGAGCGCCTCGCCCGCGTTGCCGTACTGGTGCTGGTCGTCGTTGATCCGCACCCAGGCCCCGCCGGTGTTGTCGGAGCGGTAGACGCCGGCCTTGCCGTCGACGGTGCCGAAGGTGAACACCGCCGGGTACGTCTGCCCGGGGGCGGCCTTGCCGAAGCCGACGTTCACCGCCGCCGACACCCCGGCCAACTTGGTGAAGCTGGCCCCGGAGTCGGTGGAGCGCCACAGCCCGCCCTCACCGGCCAGCCAGACGTCGCCCTCCTTGCCGGGCACCGCCTTGAACTTCACGTTCCCGGTGGCCGGCAGGCCGGTGGCGGCGGAGGCGGTGAAGCTGGCCCCACCGTTGGTGCTGACATAGAACTTGCCGGCGCTGAAGCCGTAGAACTTGTTCTTGTTGACCCGGTCGGACTCGACGACCGCGTTGGCCGGGATACCGGTGGCGGCGGTCCACGAGTTGCCGAAGCCCACCGAGCGGATGACCTGCTGCCCGGCGTCACCCGGGGCCCAGACGAACTGGCTGCCGTCGGCGGCGGCGGCGACCGTGCCGCCGTTGTTGACCCCGCCCGGCTCGCTGCCCTGGAACCAGTTCGCCCCGCCGTCGGTGGAGAACGCGATGTGGCTGTCGTTGGGGCGGTCGGCGTCGGTGAAGTTGCCGGCCCGCACCATCGTCGCCGGGTTCGCCTCGGCGTAGTCGAGGCTGGTGGTGGTGGTGAAGACCGGCTGGGTGAACAGCATCGGCGGCACCGCGTCGAGGTCGGTGTGCCGGAACCCGCCGATGTCACCGAGCCCGCTGATCAGCGGTGCCCCGGTGGGCGGGCTGATCAGGTCCTGTACGGCGGTCTCCTCCAGGCCCTTGACCATCGGCTTGATGGTGAGCTGGCCACCGGTGTCCCACTTGGTGAGGTCGGTGCTGCCGTAGATGGTCGCGCCGGTGCCGTACATGAAGCGGTTCGAGTCGAACGGGTCGATCTCCACCGACTCGTTCATCCAGCCCAGCTTCGGGGACTCCTCCGGCGGGGCCGGGTTGGCCCCGAAGGTCAGCCACGGCACCGAGCTGATGTCCATCTTGAACTTCTTGGTGCGCTCCGGGTAGCTGCCGAACTCCCAGATCCGGCTCCAGGTCGCGCCGCCGTCGGTGCTGCGCCAGAAGATCGCGTCCGGCCACCAGGAGATCTGGGTCGCGACCATCAGGGTGTTCGGCTTCTGCCGGTCGATGGTCAGCCCCGAGTAGCCGAAGTAGGCGTCGCTGCTGGACGACGGGATCGGGCTGATCTGCGTCCACGCCCCGGTGGCCCGGTTGAACTTCCACACGTCACCCTTGCCCCCGTCGTACGGGCCGCCGGTGTCGCTGGTGGCGATGTAGAGGAAGCCGCCGACGGGGTCCACCACACCCTTGTGGGCCAGGTAGCCGGTGGGCTGACCGGCGATCCGCTCCCAGCTGGTGCCACCGTTGGTCGAGCGGTACACCGGGTTCGCCTTGTCCGCCACGCCGACGTAGATGGTCTGCGTGGCGTTGCCCACCGTACCGGTGCTCTTGTCGAAGGTGACCCAGGTCAGGCCCTGGTTCTGGCTCTGGTAGCCGGTGGTGTCGTTGGGGTCGGCCCGGTAGTTGCCGACGTTGGGGAAGTTCGCCACCTTGGCCCAGGTGACCCCGAAGTCGGTGCTGCGCCACAGGCCGTTGCCGCCCTCGGCGCCGTAGTAGATGACGCTGTTCTTGTTGGGGTCGACGGCGAGCCGCTCGCCCATGCCCCGGCCGGGCATGTTGCCGCCGTTCTTGAACGGCAGCGCGGTGGCCTGCCAGGTGGCACCCTTGTCCGAAGAGCGCAGGATCGCGCCGTTGTTCGGGTCCCAGTCGTTGGTGTACATGCCGACGGCCGCGTACACCCGGTTGGTCTGCACCGGGTCGGTGGCCAGGCTGACCACGCCGTTGTAGCCCCACTTGTCCGCGCCGACCCAGTCGAGCAGCGGCGTCCAGGACTGGCTGGCCTGCTCCCACCGGTACGCGCCGCCGATGTCGGTGCGCGCGTAGATCAGGTTCTTCTCGGTCTGGTTGAAGACGATGCCGGGGACGAAGCCGCCACCGTCGATCCGGACGTTCTTCCAGCTGTACGGTTCGGCCGCCGCCGCGGCGGCCTCGGTGGATGGTGCGACGGTGAACTGTACGGCCACGACGGCCGTGGCAGCGGCCAGCACGGTGGTGACCGCGCCGACGAGACTTCTCCGCATCTGCGGTTCCTCTCGGGATGCCAGGGTGAGGGTGCGACGCCCCGTGGGGACGTCGACGGGTGCGAAGAGCTGCCCTGGCTCCCCGCCGGCACGCTTGGCTCCCGCTGCCGAAGAAGAAGTCAACAGTAACCGCTGCGCCGCCGAATTAGGAAGCGCTCCCAACTAACTCGGCCATCAGAGCCGGTAGATGACGTCCTCGCCGACCATTTCCCGACTGATGCCCAACCCGTCCACCGGTCGGGCGGCCACGTCCGCCCACGGGGTGCCGGGCGCCCAACCGGGCAGCAGCACCACCGTGCGCACCCCCACCTGCCGCAGGTACGCCACCGAGGTCGCGTCCGGGAAGGTCATGCTCGCCGCCCGGATCCGCTCCTGGGACTGTGGGGTGAACGAGGCCAGCCCGTTGACCACCTTGGGGAACCCGTCGGTGGACCACAGCATCACGTGCAACTCCCGGATACCGTCGCTGGGCAGCACCAACGCCGGGCCGGTCAGCCCGCGCAGCACCGCCGGTTGCACCGGTGCCGGCACGTGCGGGGTGCGGTTGACCCCTTCCAGCAGGACCAGCACCAGCGGCACCAGCAACGCCAACCGGGCCAGCCGCCACTGCCCGCCGTCCCGCTTCGGGGCCGGCTTCCGGGGGGCCGTCTGCTCGGCCGCCGGTTCGGACCACGCCGCCGACCGCAGCATCGGTCGCGCCGCCGCCTGCGCCTGCCCCGGTACGACCACCTCCGCCGGCACCGCCGCCCGCACCGGTACGGCCCCCTCCGCCGAGGGTGCCAGCGCTCCCCGGTCCGCCGCCATCGCGACGGCCGGGTCCGCCGGTCGCAGCGTCGGCGGCGCTCCCGGTTCCACCGCCCCGGACACGACCGACTCCGCCCCCGGCACGGCCGACTCCGCCCCCGGCTCCGGTGGTTGCCCCCCGGTCGGCCCCGGTGCCGGTTCCCCGTCCCGCACGGCCCGGGAAGCCGGCTCGCGCACCGTCAACGCCCCGGCGGCGAGCAGGCCGAGCAGCAGGGTCGTCCACAGCACCAGCCGGCCCGGGGTGCGCACCCCGTCCCAGCCCGGGGCGTGCTCGACAAGCGTCACGTAACCGGGGTTGCCGTCACCGCCGAACGTGGTGCCCGCCGCGAGCGCCACGCTGACCAACGCCGCGCCGGCCAGCATCAGCCGGTGCCGCAGCCGCCACGCGGAGAAGAACAGCCCGGCCATCGCCAGGGACAACAGCACCACCCCGGGCAGCAGGGTCATCTCACCCGGGAAGCCGAGCGTGGCCCGGGCCGCCTCGTGCCGCTCCCCCCACAGCCAGGACTCCGGCGGCGCGGTGACGAACCCCCGCCACGGCGGGGAGAACATCTCGATCTGGGCCACCGTGCGCCGACCGGACGGGTTGCGGGCCACCACCTCGAAGTACGGTGCGGCCATCGCCAGGGTCACCACGGCGAAGCCGATCCCCCCGGCCAGGTCGGCCAGGAGCAGGCCACGCGGCACCGCCGGCCGGGACCGCCGCCGCCGCCACACCACGGCGTACGTCACCGCCACGCCGAGGCAGATCAGTCCCAGCGCGTACGCGAAGGGCAGGCCGATGCCGAAGCCGAGGGTGACCTGCCAGGCGGCGACCGCCCACCCGGCGACCGCCCAGCCGGGGCGGACCCGGTCGGGCCGGTGGCCGTGCCGCAGCGACCAGCCGTGCCCCCGGGCCAGCATGGCCAACGCGAGGGCGATCCCGCCGATGCTGATCACGTGCAGGTGACCGGCCTGGGCGAGCTTCCACGGGGCGTACGCGAAGGACACCCCGGCCACCGCCGCACCCGCCCGGCCGGCCCCCACCTGCCGGGCCAGCGCGTACGCCCCGAACAGGGCGAGGGCGTGGGTCAGCATGTAGAGCAGGTTGTAGCGGATCACGGCGGCCACCGGACCGTCCCCGATCATCCCGAACGGGGCGTACCCGAGCAGGGTGTCGGAGTAGGCATAGGTGTACGGCTCGGGATAGAACGTGTTGGAGTGCCAGACCTGGAACGGGTTGGTGAGCAGGGCGTGCCCACCCCAGGCCACCTGCCACGCCTGGAGCGTCGGATCACCGGTGTCCTGCGGGATGGTGCTCGCCGGATCCCGCAGGGTCGGCCAGGTCAGCACCACGGCCAGCAGCAGCGCGGCGACCGCCGCCAGGGTCCATTCGTGCCGGGCCACCCGCCACGACACCCCCGCCAGCCGGCGGCCGAACACCCGAATCTGATCGACGTCCATCTCTCCACCCCGTCCTTTGCCGTCCGTCAGACTGCCCGAGTCCGATCCGGTTGTCGACACCGTGACCCGCCCGATTTTCAGACCGGGCTCCCCTTCGTCGTCCGAATCCGATCCGCTGGCGACCACCGGATCGGACTACCGGTTCGGGTCCGGGGCGACCACCGGGGCGGGTTCGGCCCGGTCGCGGACCACCAGGGCGGATCCGGTCGCGGACCACCAGGTCGGGCCCGGTCGCGGACCACCAGGGCGGGCCCGGTCGCGGAGCACCAGGGCGGATATGGGCGGACCATCGGGGCGGGTCCGGGCGGACGAGGACCACCCGGGTCGGGTGAGTCGGCCTCACCCGGGCTGCCGGAGGGTGGGAGGCATGACTGGACCCGACGGACTGATCCGACCCGGGACGCCGGCCCCCGAGTTCACCCTGCCGGCCACCCCGGACGGGCGACGGACCGGCCCCGGGCAGTTCCGTGGCCGGCCGGTGGTGCTCGCCTTCTATCCCGCTGACTGGTCCCCGGTGTGCGGCGACCAGATGGCGCTCTACCAGGCCGCGATGCCGGAGTTCGAGCGGTACGACGCGGTGGTGCTGGGCGTCTCGGTGGACAGCCTCTGGTCACACCGGGCCTTCGCCGAGGCCCGGGGCGTCCGGTTTCCGCTGCTGTCCGACTTCGAACCCAAGGGTGAGGTGGCCCGGGTCTACGGGGCGTACACGCCGCAGGGGCAGGCCGGTCGGGCCCTGGTGGTGCTCGACCCGGCCGGGACGGTGACCTGGAGCTACCTGTCCCCCGCCGAGGTGAACCCGGGTGCCGACGGCATCCTCGACGCGTTGGACCAGCTCGGCACCGGGCGGCAGGTGGTGGCCCGATGAGCACCCCGTTGCAGGTCACCGCCCGACTCCGGGTGCCGGTGACGGAAACCGACCACATCCGCGGGCCACTGGACGCACCGGTCACCATCGTGCAGTACGGCGACTTCCAGTGCCCGTACTGCGGGGCCGCCCACCCGAACCTGACCGAGGTGCTGCGGCAGCGCCAGGACACCGTACGGCTGGTCTACCGGCACTTCCCGATCACCAACCTCCACCCGTACGCCGAGCGGGCCGCCGAGGTGGCCGAGGCGGCCGGCCGCCGGGACCGGTTCTGGGAGATGCACGACTGGCTCTACGAACACCAGGACCAACTCGACCCGGTGCACCTGTCGCTCGGCGTGGCGCAGGTGGGTCTGCCGCCGGACGAGATCGACGCGGAGGTCGACCGGCACGCGTACGGCGACCGGGTCCGTCACGACTTCACCGGCGGCATCCGCAGCGGGGTGAACGGCACCCCCACCCTCTTCATCGGCGACCACCGTCACGAGGGCCCCTTGGACCTCCCCACCCTCCTGACCGCAGTAGACACCACCACCCCCTGACCCACCCACCCCACCCAGCCCCACCCACCCACATTGATCAAGAGGTTTGCGTCAACCAACCCACCTCCGCCCCGTTGATCAAGAGGTTTGCGTCAACTTGAAGATCGAACTTGACGCAAACCTCTTGATCAACGGGGCGGCAGGGTTGGCGGGGCGGGGGTGGCGGCGGCGGGGGTGGGGCAGGGGGCAGGGTGGGTGGGGTGGGGTTGTTAGAGGAGGCGGAGGGAGCGGGCTCGGCGGACGGCTTCGCGGCGGCGGGTGGCGTCGAGCTTGCGGTAGATGTTGCGGACGTGGGTCTTGACGGTGTTGACCGACAGGGAGAGTTCACCGGCGATCTCGACGTTGGACAGGATGCTCTGGAGATACCGCAGAATGGTCAGCTCCCGCTCGGTGAGCGGCTCGGGGAGCGCCCGTTCCGGAGCGCCCGGCCCCCACTGCGGGTCACCCGATCCGTGCTCGGTCGGTTGTTCGGCGTCGCGTACCAGGTCGCTGACCGCCGGCCAGTGCGCCGTACCCGAGTCCAGGTGGGCGGCGAGCAGGTCCCGGACCTCCGGTTCGGCCCGGGTGAACACCCGGCGGTAACCGTGTCGGCCGGACAGGTCCAGCACCCGTTCCAACAGCCGACCGGCCCGGCGCTCGTCACCGGACCGCCGGGCCAGCACCGCGTCGAGGACACCGGTGGCGAGCCGTACCGACAGCGGCCAGCCGGCGGCGTCCGGGGCGTCCCAGTCGGGTAGCGCGTGACCGGCGGCCCGGACGTCGCCCGCCCGCAGCTCCACCCGGGCCAGCGCCAGGCCCAGCACCGGGTCGGGGTCCGGCTCCCGGGACCGCTCGGCGAGCAACCGGCGGGCGGTGTCCAGGTCCCCCTGTTCACCCCGTAGGTCCGCCTCCAGCGCGAGCAGCCGATCGGCCAACCCTCCGCCCCCCACCAGCCCTCCACCCCACACCCCGTCTCCGGCCAGCCCTCCGTCCCCGGCCGGCCCCACATCCCACACCCCGACCTCGACCAGCCCCCCATCCCCGGCCGACTCTCCGCCCCCGGTCAGACCTCCACCCCACACCCCACCCCCGGTCAGCGCTGCGCCGGGGAGGGTACGGGCTCCGGTCAGCTCGTTCCGGGCCCGGCGCACCACCTCGATCGCCGCCGCCGGCTCGCCGGCGTCACGCAGCAAGGTCGCCCGACACAGCGCCACCACCGCACCGACCGTGCCCCCGCCAGGTGCCACCCCGACCATGACCGGAGCAGCCGCCGCACCGACCCCCACCCCCGCCCCACCCCGAGCAGCCGCCGCACCGAACGCCACCCCGGCCCCGACACGAGCGGACGCCACCCCGAACCCGACCGGGGTAGGCAGCGCACCGATCGCCGCGTCGGCCGTAGGGGTGCCGGATGTCGTACCGCCCGCACCGGATGCCTCGCCCGGCATGGCCGCGCCGGCCGCCGCCAGTTCGGCGGTCGCCTCCGTGGGCTGGTCCCGGTGCAGCGCCACCAGGGCCAGGGCCAGATGGGCGTAGCCACAGTCGACCCGACTCGACCAGCCCTGGCAGGGGGGCATGACCAGCGCCGCGTGGGCGGTCTCTTCGGCTGGCGCAAGCTCACCGGCCAGGGCGAGCAGCAGTGCGGTGCGGGTCGCGTCGACCAGTTCGGTCCGGGGCCGCCCGGCCTGCCGGGCCGCCGCCAGCGCCCGGGTGAACCATGCCCCGGCCGACCGTAGTTCCCCCTCGGCCAGCTCGACCAGGCCGAGCGCGGTGCCGGCCACCGCCAGGACGTCCACGTCCTCGCCGGTCCGGGGGTCGTCGCCGGTCGGTGCCACCGCTTCGGGGTGGTCGCCAACGACGGCCGGCCGGTGGGTCGGCGTCGCGGCGGGCCGGCAGGGCGGCGGAGTCGGCGGCAGGGCAGGCCCGGTGACGGTGGCGAGCAGTCGGGCGGCGGCCCGGCGTACCCCGGATGGTCGCCGGCCAACCGGGCGAGGGTGAGTTCCAACGCCAGGGCCAGCCGGTGGAACCGGTCACGGCGCGGAGCCGGCAGCGAGCGGGCCGCCGCCACCGCGTCGCGCAGCCAGGCGGTCGCCGCCTCCCGGTCGCCCGCGTACGCCCGCTCGGTGCCGGCGGCCAACGCCAGCTCCGGGTCCCGGTGCACCGCCTCGGCGGGCGGCGGCGCGGGCGGGGCCACATCCGGTGTCCCCCGGTCGTACGGCAGCAGCTCCGGCCAGTGGGTCAGCAGCAACCCGGTGGCCCGGTCCCACTGCCCGGCGGTGAGCGCGTGGCGCAACGCCTCGGCCGGCCGGTCGTGGTCGGTGTGCCAGTCGGCGGCCCGCCCGTGCAGCTCGGCGCGTTCCCCGTCGGCGAGGTCGGCGAGTTCCTCGCGCAGCAGGTCGGCCAGCAGCGGATGCGGTCGGTACCAGGGTGGGTCGCTGTCGTCGCGGTGCAGGAATCCGCCGTCGCGGGCCAGCCCGGCCAGCAGGTGCCCGGCGTCGGCACGACCGGTCAACGCGTCGGCCAGGTCGGCGCGGACCGCCGGGCCGACGGCGCAGCGCCGCAGCACTTCCCGGGCCGGCGGCGGCAGCTGCCCCAGCACCTCGGCCCGCAGGTACGCCGCCACGTCCGGGTGGTCACCCCCGAACCGGGCCGCCCACCGCTGCGGATCGGACTGCCCCCGGGCGGCGAGCGCGGCGAACCGCAGACCCGCCGGCCAACCACCCGTGCGGTCCCGCAGCCGGGCGACCGCCGCCGCAGGCAGGGGCACCCCGTGCGCCACCAGCAGGTCGGCCACCTCGTCGGTGGTGAAGGCCAACTCGTCGGGGCCGATCTCGGTCAGGTCACCGGCCAGCCGTAGCCGGTGCAGGGCCGGTGGCAGGTCGGTGCGGGCGGCGGCGATCAGGCGCAGCCGGCCGTCGGCGTGCCGCAGCAGGAACTCCAGGCCGGTGAGCACCGCCGGGTCGGTGACCCGGTGCAGGTCGTCGACGACGAGCCGGACCGGGCGTTCCCGGGCGGCCAGGGTCGCGGCGAGCGCCTCCAACTGCTCCGACCGCACCGGCACGACCGACGGCTGGGCGGCCGACGCGCCAGGCCGCCCGGCAGGCGGTGCGCCAGGCCGCCCGGCAGGCGGTGCGCCAGGCAGGGCGGCAGGCGGTGCGCCAGGCAGGGCGGCGGGTGGTGCGTGCGGCGGTGGCTCGGCCGCGCCCCGCAGGGCTGCCGTGAGGTACGCCCAGAGCCGCTCCCCGCTGTCGCCCGCCTCGACCTGAACCCAGGCCGGGGGGTCCTCGTCCGCCGCTCGCGCCCAGGCGGTGAGGATCGTCGTCTTGCCCCACCCTGCGGCGGCCCGGACCAGGGTGAGGGTGCCGGCAGCTCCGGCGTCGAGGCGGGCCGACAGCCGGGGACGCCACAGCATCGGCTCCGGCGGGGCGGGCGGGGTGAGCCGGGACGCCAGCAGCGGCGGGCCGGCGGGCACCTCGGCGCTGTCGTGCTGCTGCGGCATCCGCCCTCCCCCGGTCAGCGCGTTCCGCCCCGGTCGGCGCCCTCCGGCCGGTCGGCGCGTTCCTCCCGGTCGGCGCGCTCCGGACCGGTCGGCGGCGGTTACCCGGACCGGACCGGTTCACCCCTTCGGGACGAGTCCGGTTCACCCGGTCCCCACCGAGGATGGGCGGATCGGGCAGCCGGTGTGGCGTGACCGGCTGCTGCGCACCGGTCCCGGCGAAGAGGCGGGTGGTACGGATGGGACGACTGACCCGTGGCGGGTTCACCCTCCTTCGGGCGCACCGGGCGGGGGTCGACGCCCGGTCGGGCCGCTGGCAGGTGGTCACGGTCGGGGTGTCGGCGGCCGAGCTGATGCCCGACGGGCGGTGGCCGGAGCCGCTGCGCCCACTGGCTGACGCGGTGGAGCTGCACCTGCGGCCGGCCCCCGGTGGGCGGGGCACCGAGCTTTCGGTCCGCCCCCTCGGCGGGGTGGCGACCCTGCCCGGGATGGCCGCCCACCTGGTCGGCGACGATCCCGACGGCTACCTGCGGCAGGTGTTGCGCACGGTCCGGCAGCTCGCCGAGACCGGTGAGGTGCTACGCGCCGACCGGCCCGCCGCCGAACGCCCCGCGACCGCGCCACCCGGGACCGGGCCGCACGCGACCGGGCCGCCCGCGACCGGGCCGCCCGCGACCGGGACCGGGCCGCACGGGACCGACGGCCCGGTGGTGCCCGGATGAGGGCGCTGTGCTGGGAGGGCGTCGACCGGCTCGCGGTACGCCAGGTGCCCGACCCGGAACTGCGCAACGCCCACGACATGATCGTCCGGGTCCGGCGCAGCACCACCTGCGGGGCCGACCTGCCGATGCTCGCCGGCCGGGTGCCGGGCCTGGCCGCCGGGGACGTGCTCGGGCACGAGTTCCTCGGCGACGTGGCCGAGGTCGGCCCGGCGGTCCGGCGGCACCGCGTCGGTGACCGGGTGGTGGTCTGCGCGGCCGTGGCCTGCGGGAACTGTTGGTACTGCCGGCAGGGGCTCTACTCGTGCTGCGACAACGGCACGGCCACCGGGACGGTCGGCGAGGCGGCCTGGGGGCAGCCCACCGGCGGCTGCTACGGCCATCCCCGGACAGCGGGTGGGTTCGCCGGCAGCCACGCCGAGTACGTCCGGGTGCCGTACGCCGACGTGGGGGCGTTCACCGTGCCCGACCCGGTCAGCGACGACCGGGCGGTCTTCGCCTCGGACGCCGCCCCGGCCGGTTGGATGGGTGCCGAGCTGGGTGCGGTCCGCCCCGGTGACGTGGTCGCGGTCTGGGGGGCGGGTGCGGTGGGGCAGCTCACCGCGCAGGCGGCGACGGTGCTCGGGGCGGAACGGGTGATCGTGATCGACCGGTACCCGGAACGGTTGCGGATGGCCGAACGGCACACCGGCGCCGAGACGTTGCACTACGAACACACTGATGTCCCCGCCGAACTGCGGGAACGCAGTGGTGGCCGGGGGCCCGACGTCTGCGTGGAGGCGGTGGGGGTGGCCGACGGCGGGGGCCGGCCGGTCTCGCTCGCCGACCGGTTCACCGGCCGGGGCGGCCCGGTCGAGGACCCCCTGGCGGTACGGGAGGCGGTGCACGCCTGCCGCAAGGGTGGCACGGTCTTCGTCTCGGGCACCTTCACCGGTTTCGTGGACGCCTTCCCGCTGGGCGCGGTGATGCACAAGGGTCTCACCCTGCGCAGCGCCCGGCAGCACGGTCAGCGGTGGATTCCGATGCTGCTGGACCGGATGGCCCGCGACGAGCTGCGTACCGAACACCTGGCGACGCACCGGTTCGACCTGGACCAGGCCCCGACGGGGTACGCGCTGTTCCGGGACCGCGCCGACGGTTGTGTGCGGGCGGTGTTCAGCCCGCACGGCTGAGTCGTCCGGGTGGGTGCCGGTCGCCGCGGTGCGGACCGGTCCACCCCCGGTGCCCAGGTGAGGGCCGGGTGCGGGTGGCACACTCGGCGGATGTCCCACGACCGCCCGTACGACATCGTCCTGTTCGGCGCGACCGGCTTCACCGGCGGGCTGACCGCCGAATATCTGGCCCGGCACGCCCCGGTGGGGTTGCGTTGGGCGTTGGCCGGCCGCAACCCGGCGAAGCTGGCGGCGGTCCGGGACCGGCTCGCCGCCATCGACCCGGCCCTGGCCGGGCTGCCGCTGCTCACCGCCGACGTCACCGACGCCGGGTCGCTGCGGGTGGTGGCGGAGGCGACCCGGGTGCTCGCCACCACCGTCGGACCGTACGTGCACCACGGGGAGCCGCTGGTCGCGGCGTGTGCCGCCGTCGGCACCGACTATCTCGACATCACCGGTGAGCCGGAGTTCGTGGACCTGATGTACGTGCGGCACCACGCCGAGGCGGTGCGTACCGGGGCCCGGTTGGTGCACGCCTGCGGTTTCGACTCGATCCCGCACGACCTGGGCGTCTGGTACACGGTCCGGCAGTTGCCGTCGGACGGGCCGATCATGGTGGACGGGTTCGTCCGGGCCGGGGGGAAGTTCTCCGCCGGCACGTACCATTCGGCGCTCACCGCGTTCTCGCGTACCGCGCAGACGAAGCAGGCGGCGCGGGCCCGGCGGGCGGTCGAACCCCGCCCGGACGGACGCCGGGCCCGCGCGGTGGCCGGGAAGTTGGGCCGGTCCGCGGCGACCGGCATGTGGGCGGTGCCGCTGCCCACCATCGACCCGCAGGTGGTACGCCGGTCCGCCGCGGCCTGCCCGGAGTACGGCCCGGACTTCCGCTACCGGCACTTCGCCGCCGTCAAGCGGCTGCCGACGGTGCTGCTGGCCGGGGTGGGGATGGCCGGGGTGGTCGGGCTGGTGAAGCTGCCACCGACCCGGCGCTGGCTGCTCGGCCGGCTCGCCTCCGGGCAGGGTCCGAGCGCCGCGCAGCGGGCCCGGTCGTGGTTCCGGGTGCGGTTCGTCGGCGAGGGCGGGGGCCGCACCGTCCGCACCGAGGTCTCCGGCGGTGATCCCGGCTACGACGAGACCGCCAAGATGCTCGCCGAGTCGGCCCTCTGCCTGGCGTACGACGAACTGCCCGCCACCAGCGGGCAGCTGACCCCGGTGACGGCGATGGGCGATGCGCTGCTGGACCGCTTGGTGAGGGCCGGCATGACGTTCCGGGTCCTCCCGGCGGGGAGCTGACCGGGGCGACGACCCGACGGCTTGACCCTCGACCTGGTGGAGGCGACAGCATCATGGGCGTGGAGAGCGAACTGCTGAGTATCGGCGAGCTGGCCCGGGCCAGTGGCCTGACGGTCAGCGCGTTGCGGTTTTACGACCGGTGCGGGGTGCTGACGCCGACGCTGGTCGACCCGGTGAACGGTTACCGCTGGTACACCGACGCGCAGGTGACGCCGGCCCGGCTGGTGGCCGGGCTACGTCGGGTCGGTATGCCGCTGGTCGAGATCACCGCCGCGCTGCGGCTGCGGCACGAACCCGCGCGGGTGGGGCGGTTGTTCGACGCCCACCTACGCCGGTTGGAGGACGGTCTCGCCGACGCCCGCCGTGAACTCTCCCGGGTCCGCACCCTGATCGATCCCGAGGAGTACCCGATGACCACCACGATCGTGCTTGCCCGCGCCGACCTGGCCGCTGCCGTCGACGCCGTCCGGTTCGCCGTCGGCACCGACCCCGACCTGCCGATGCTCACCGGTGTGCTGTTGGACGTGGAGTCCGACGGCGTACGACTGGTCGCCACCGACCGGTACCGGATGGCGTTGGCCCGGGCCGGCGGTCGGGTGGACGGCCCGCCGGTGCGGGCGCTGCTCCCGGCGGCGGCGGTCGACGAGTTCCGGGCCCTGCTGGATGCCGACACGCAGGAGCAGGCGCACCTGACGCTCGCCGGGGGCCGGGTCGCCGTCACCGTCGCCGGTGCCGTGGCCAGCTCGGCGGTGTTGCCGTACGAGTTCACCGACTACCGCCGGCTGCTGCGCCGACCGGCGGACGCACCGGCCCGGCAGGTCCCGGTCGACGTGGCGAGGCTGCGCGCCGCGCTGCGGGCCGGTACCCCCACGGTCACCCGGGTGCACGAGGGGGTGCCGCTGCCGGTGACCGTGCTCGGGGTGGACGACCACGACGGGCTGCGCCTGGTCGACGCGACCGAACTGGCCGGGCCGGACCGGACCGACCTGCTGGTCGGCGTGAACGGGGACTTCCTGCTCGATGCCCTGGAGGCTGCCGGTGGCCCGCAACTGATGCTGGAACTCGACGGCCCGATCGCCCCGCTGGCCGTCCGGCGGCCCGGTGACGAGGACACCTTCTCCATCCTGATGCCGATCCGCCTCTGACGGTCATGGGCCGGCCGGCCGGCAGCCCAGCCGGCGTTCCGCGTCGGCCTCGGACCCAGCGGGTCCGGTCCCACACCGGCCGCACCCCGTTTCGCCTCGCCCCGGCGCAGCACGATCAGGTGCCGGGCGGTCGCCGGGTGACCCGCCTCGGCACCGGGCCTGCCGGAGAGTGACCCACGTCGGGCACCGGGCCCGCCGGTGCGCCATCGACGGACAACGACACCCCACCATTACGGAGGGTAGCTACAACCCTCCCCCCACCTACTCCCCTGTGCACGCTTTGCTCTGCTGCCACCGAAGCAACAGGCACGGCGGGTAACCGTCGCGCCGGTGGCAGCAGAGCAAAGCGTCGGAGTGGGGGTGGTGAGGGGTGGCGAGTCGATGCGGCATTTGAGCAGCTCAGAGGGGATCTGCCGCTGGAAGCCCATCCGGGCACGGTAAGAACAACACCCCAAGGATCACCCAGAGTGACAAAATGGGGGTCGGCGTCGACTCATCACCGTAAGTCACCGCTCGGGTCGACGGCGTCATCTGTCGGGATCGGACCGGACGACCGGGCCCCTGCGGCGCGGCCGGCCGGCGGTCCCACCGGCGCGGACACGACCGCTCCGGGGACGGCGGTCAGCGCGGCACCGGCCGGACAGCACCCCGGCCACACCACGCACGGCAGCGCCGATCGGACCCGTGGGACCGGTGGGGCCAGAGCAGCGCCGATCGGACCGGTCGGGCCAGCAGCACCGATCGGGCCGGTGGGGCAGCGCGGGTGAGGCCATGCCTCCGGCCGGGGCCGGATGGCGGCAGGCGCGACGGTAGCATCGGAGGGTCCCACCCCGACCGCCTGGACGGAGCGTACGGAGCAGCATGCTCGACATGGAGTTGATCCGCAAGGATCGCGAGGCGGTGGCGACCGCGCTGGCGAAGCGTCTGGCTCCCGCCGAGGTCAATCGGATCCTGGACGAGATCCAGCGACTCGATCAGGAGCGTCGCGCCCTGATCACGGAGATCGACGCCGAGCGGCAGCGCCGCAAGGCCGACGCCCGGGCGTACGCGCAGGCGAAGCGGGCCGGCACCACGCCGGAGTCCGTCGCGCCGGAGGTCGAGCGCAAGCAGCTCGCCGACCTGGAGTCCCAGCTGGACGAGGTGCAGTCCCGGCTGCGCGGCACGATGAGCGAGCTGCCCAACCTGCCCGCCGACGACGTGGTGCCCGGCGGCAAGGAGGCCAACCGGGTGGTGAAGGCCTTCGGCGAGCCCCCGGTCATCGAGAAGATCCGCGACCACGTGGAACTGAGCCGCGCACTCGGCCTGGTCGACCACGAGCGCGGCGTCAAGCTCGGCGGTTCGGGCTTCTGGATGTACACCGGCCTGGGCGCCCGGCTGGAATGGGCGCTGATCAACTGGTTCATCGACGAGCACGTGCGGGCCGGCTACGAGTTCCTGCTCCCGCCGCACCTGCTGCTGGACACCGCCGGCTTCGCCGCCGGCCAGTTCCCGAAGTTCTACGACGACGTCTACCACCTGGACCGGGAGTCCGCCCCGCGCGGGCAGTTCCTGCTGCCCACCTCGGAGACGGCCATCCTCGGGGCCTACCAGGACGAGATCCTGGAGACGTCGAAGCTGCCGCTGAAGGCGTTCGCGTACACCCCCTGCTACCGCCGCGAGGCGGCCGGCTCGCACTCCGACGAGCGCGGCACCGTGCGTGGGCACCAGTTCAACAAGGTGGAGATCTTCCAGTTCACCCTGCCGGAGCAGGCAGACGCGGCGCTGGAGGAGATGCTCGCCCACGCGGAGAGCCTGGTCGAGAAGCTGGGCCTGCACTACCAGCGCAGCCTGCTGTCCGCCGGTGACGCCAGCGCGTCGATGAAGAAGACCCTCGACATCGAGGTGTGGATGCCGAGCACCGGCAAGTACAAGGAGGTGTCGTCGGTCTCGTGGGCCGGTGACTACCAGGCCCGCCGGGCCGCCATCCGCTACCGCGAGCCGGGGGGCAAGCAGACCCGGTTCGTGCACACCCTCAACGGGTCGGCGCTGGCCACCAGCCGGCTCTTCCCGGCCATCCTGGAGCAGTTCCAGCAGCCCGACGGCTCGGTAGTGGTGCCCGAGGTGCTCCGCGACCGGCTCGGCACCGACCGGCTCACCCCGCTGCGCTGAGGCTCGCGGTGCGGGGCGGGGCCTCCGGGCCACCGCCCCGCACCACACCCACCCGGCCCGCCGCACACCCGGCCCGCCGCACACCCGACCGACATCGGCCAGCCGCGCACCAGCCCGGCGGGGTCACCGGCCGGTTGTCTCACACCCGTTCGGTGTCACCGGTCCGGGTACGGCTGCGGTGCAGCAGCGCCGCCACCGCGAGCAACCCGAGCAGCAGCCCGGCGAGCACCACCGGCCCGGCCGTGTCCAAGGCCGTCACCAGCATCCGTTGGACCCGGGCCGCACCTACCACCACCGGGTCGCCGAAGGCGTCGTGCCGACCCTGGGCGAGCCGGACCTCGTACCAGCCGTACCAGGCGACGTAGCCGCCGGCGACGAGCAGCACCAGGCCACTGAGGCGGGGCACCCAGGCGCCCGCCCCGCGCAACCCACTCACCACCCGCCCGCGCAGCAGCGCCACGCCGAGCGCCGCCACCGCCACCACCAGACCCATCCCGAGCGCGTACGCGACGAACAGCGCCAGCCCGCGCAGGGTCGAGCCGGCCTGGAGGCTGGTCACCACGATCGCCAGGAACGGCGCGATCGAGCAGCTCAGCGACGCCAGCGCGTACGCCATGCCGAACAGCGCCATGGACGGCAGCGAGCGGGTCAGCCGGGGCGCGCGGGCCGACGGACGCGGGGTGGGCAGGCGGCGTCCGGCGAGCAGCCACAACCCGAGCGCCAGCAGGCCCAGCCCCAGGGTCACGGTCAGCCACGGCAACCGTGGGCGCAGCCAGTCGGCCAAGGGTGCCACGGCCAACCCGAAAGCCCCGAACACCACGACGTACCCACAGGTCAGGCCGGCCGCCGCGGTGAGTGCCCGGCCGATCGCGCCGCGGCCGTCCGCGGGCCCGGCGACCAGCAGCGACAGGTACGCCGGCAGCATCGCGAAGCCGCACGGGTTGACCGCGCCGAGCATCCCGGCGGTCAGCGCGAGCAGCAGCGGGCCGGTCATCAGCCGGCCAGGGCGGCGACCCGGCGGGTCAGGTCCTCACCGTCGAGGAAGCCCTGGTGGACGACCTTCCCCTCCCGATCGATGATCAGGAAGGTGCTCTGTTCGACGATCTCGAAGCGCCGCCACAACGCGCCGGCCCGGTCGTCGATCTGCGTGGTGCCGCCGAGTTCGAACTCGGTGACGAAGCTGCGCATCGCCTTCTGCTCGCCGAGGCCGGCCACCCCGACGATCGGCACGGTGTCCCGGTATTTCGGGGCGATCTCGGCGACCGTCCACGCCTGGCTGGCGCAGGTGGCGCACCACGGCGCCCAGAACCAGAGCACCACCGGCCGGCCGGCCAGGGCGGCGGCGGAGAACGCCGTACCGTCGAGGGTCTTGGCGGTGAAGCGCAACGCGTCGGGCACCGGGGCGGGTGCCCCGGTGGTGGCGGGTGCCCCGGTCGGGGTCGGCTCGGCGGGCAGCGGCGACGAGGTGGCGATCGGCACGGCGACCTCGGCGGCCGGTTGCGCCGTCGTCGGCCCGACGGCGCACGCCGAGGCGGCCAGCAGGGTGCCGGCCAGGGTGGCGGCGACGGCGAGCCGGACGGCCGGTCGGCCAACCGGCCGGGTCCTGGGGTACGACGACCGCATCCGAATCTCCTCTCGGTGGTGCTACGTGACCCCGACGGTGCCGGGTGACCTCGACGGTGCTACTTGACCTCGACCAACCGCAGCGCGAGCTCGGGGCAGACCTTGACGGCCTTCATCGCCCCCTCCTTCAGCCAGGTCGGCACGGGGGTGGGCGGGAAGGCGGGGTAGCCGTTGCCGTCGAGCCGGATGAAGTCCGGTACGACGTGGGCGCAGAGTCCGTGCCCGTCACAGCGGGACCAGTCCAGGGTGAGCATCTTCGGGTTGGCGTCGGGGGCACCGGGCAGCCCCATCACGCCCTTGACCCGTTTGCCGCACCCCTCACCGGTGGTGTGCTGCCGCAGGTCGTCGGCGAACACCTCCATCGCGGAGAGCGCGAAACGGGAGGTGCCGTCGGGGTGGCTGCACGCGCCCCGGCCCTTCACGTCACCGGCGGCGGCCCGCACGACCTCCACCGGGGCGCTGCCGGAGACCGCCAGGTCGACGGCGCGGGCCAGGTCGGGCAGGCCCCGCTTGCACGGCCCGCACTGGCCGGCGGACTCCCCGGCCAGGTAGCGGACCACCTGGGCGGCTTCGCCGAGCGGGCAGGTGTCGCGGCCGAGCGGGATGATGATGCCGGCGCCGAGGGTGCCGCCGACGCTGGTGAGGCTCTTGCGGGTGATCTCCGCCCGCTGCGCCGCCTCCCAGGTGATCCAGCGGCCGTGGTAGCCGCCCATCAGGATGCCCGGCCCCTCCGGCACCTCGCACAGTTCGAGGATGTCCCGTAGCGGGGTGCCGGCGGCGCACTCCACCACGGCGGCGCGTTTGGCCTGGCCGGTCACGGTGAGCAGGACGGTGCCCGGCTCGTCGTCGGTGCCGAGCGCCGCGTACTCGTACGGGCCGAGCCGGGCGGCGATGGCCACCTGGGCGTACGTCTCGGCGTTGGACAGCAGGGTGGGCAGGTTGCGTACGCCCGAGTCGCTGGACCGCTTCTTGGTGCCCGGCGGGATGTGCGGCAGTCCGTTGATCCCGTTGACCAGTGCGCCGCCCTCGCCGGAGATGAACCGGTGCGGCACGGTGACGATGGTGGTGGGGACCGGCATCCGACGTTCGGCGAGTGCCTCGGTGAGCGAGTCCCGGCCGATCAGGTCGTCGGCGACGCAGAGCACGATCTCCTCGGCGTCCAGCGCGTAGGCGGACAGGGCGGCACCGTCGAGGATCAGGTGCGGGGCCCGGGTGAGCAGCACCTTGTCCTTCCAGCTCGCCGGTTCCCCCTCGGTGGCGTTGACCACCACCACGGCGGGCAGGTCCTGCCGTTCACAGGACTCCAGCACCGCCTTGAACTTCCGGTAGAACGGGAAACCCGCGCCGCCCTTGCCCTTGAGCTGGATGGCCTCGGCCAGTCGGAGCAGGTTGGCCGGTTCCATCGGGCCGATCGGGCCGTGCACCGTCTCGTGTGCCATCAGGTCCAGCCGACCGAACTCGGCGAAACCGGCGGTGAGCCGGGGCTCGCCGATGCAGGCGACCGGGGGCACCTTGGTCCGCATCACTTGGCTTCACCGCGCAGCCCGGCCCAGTACGCCCCGTCGACGGCGTCCGCGTTGGCTTTGCCCTTGCGCCGGCTGCGGCCGTCGCCGGTGGCCTTGCGGGCCCGCCGGGAGGCCAGGTCGACCAGGGTCGGGGTGTCGTCGACCGGGATGTCGTCGGCGACGTAGCGGGCCGGCGGACGCCAGTAGTCCGGCTCCTCGGGCACGTCCGGCTCGACGCTGTGCCGGCCGGAGCCGCTGCGCGGGGCGGCGGAGATGGGTTCGGCCGAGACGGGCCGGCTGGACTCCCACCGGTTCGGGCTGTCCCACGGCTCCTCGGGCTCCTCGGTGCGCCGCCGGGGCGGGGCCGAGTAGCGGGCGGCCAGGTCGTCGTCGTCGCGTCGGGCCCGCCGACCGGTGGAGACCGGGGCGATATCCTCGTCCTCGTACCGGGACCGGCGGGTGCCCGACACGGGGGCCACGTCCTCCTCGTACCGGGACCGGCGGGTGCCCGACACCGGGGCGACGTCCTCCTCGTAGCGGGACCGGCGGGTGCCCGACACGGGGGCCACGTCCTCCTCGTACCGGGACCGGCGGCCACCGGAGACCGGGGCGACGTCCTCGTCGCGGCGGCGACTGCCGGACACCGGCGCGACGTCCTCCTCGTAGCGGGCGCGGCGACTGCCGGACACCGGGGCGACGTCCTCCTCGTAGCGGGACCGGCGACTGCCGGAGACCGGGGCGACGTCCTCGTCGCGGCGGCGGGGCCGTTCGTCGCGTTCGTCGCGCTCGACGGTGCGGCGTCGGGCGGCCGGTTCCAGGTCACGCTCGCGGCGGGGGGCCGACGTCTCCCGGGCGGGTCGGCCGCCCCGGACGGGTTCCCGCAGGGTGCCGGGCTCGGGCACCACCGGAACGGTGAACCGCTCGGGGTCACGACGCCGGGCAGTGCCGGTCGGCGCGTTCCAGGACGGGGTCAGGGTGGTCTCGGCCCAACCGGTCCGGCTGTCCTTGGTCTCCTCCTCCTTTTTACGGCCGAGGCCACTGAGCAGCGTCCGCCCCTTGCCCTCGTCGGTCGCCTTGGCGGTCATCGCCTTGTTCAGCGCGGCGGCCTGCTGCTGCTCACGGGTGCGCTTGCCGAGGTAGACCGACAGCCGCACCATCAGCGCCACCACCACCAGCAGCACGCACGCCAGGTAGCTGAGCACCACCCAGGACTTGGCGGCGCGGCCGGCGTTGAGGCCGTGGAACAGGGCGAACGGCCAGGAGAGGTACGCCAGGGAGTGCAGGCTGCGCCAGAACCACTTGGGGCCGACACCGGCGAAGCGGACCCGGACGATGCCGGTCCAGAACACGCTCACCATGAGGAACGCGGCCACCGTGCCGAGACCGACGTAGAGCCCGCTGCCGCCGATGAACGGGACCACGGCGTCGGTGGGGCCGGCCCGACCGATCGCGATCTTGGTGATGACGTGGAACACCAGGCCGGCGACACCGAGGACACCGGTGGCCCGGTGCGCCGACTGGAGCAGCACCCGGTGCCGGATCATCAGGACCAGCCGGTCGGTGGCGAGCAGGCCCATCATCACGGTGAGGCTGAGCGCCACCAGGGCGACCACCCCGGCGAAGAACTCGGTGAAGAAGAACCCGTACGCGTACATCACCGAGCCGTTGCCGGTCATCTCGACACCGGCCCAGAGCAGGCCCAGCGCGGACGCCACCATCAGTGCCAGCACGGATTTCGACACGGTCCGGACACCACGGCTACTGGTGGAGGTCCGGACGGTCGCGGCCTTCTCGTTCTGCTTTGCCCGGGCCATCTGCTCCTCGATCGTCTAACGGCGGCGCCACCACCGGCCGACCTTGCTCCCACCTCCAGTACGGACCTCCGGCGCGTACGGATCAGTGCGGGTGGTGAAAATTCTCGGTGGATTGTCGAACCACCCCGGCCCGGCGCACGTGTAGCCCCCGGCGCACCGCGTCGACGGCGCACCGGCGCAGCGACGACCGTCCATCCGTTGACCGGTGGCGCCCCGTCGGGCGAACCTGTCCGGACGATTCACGCCGACCGGAAGCTATGCACCCGTTAGTCTTTGTTTGTGCTGTTTGACCGAATGATCGACCGGTGGGGGCGGGGTCCGCTCGCCGCCGTCGTCGGCGTACCGGCGCTGCTGGTGCTGGCCCTGCTGGTCGGCGCGGCGCTGCGGTACGACGCACCCGCACCGACCCGCCGGGCCGCCCCGCCACCGACCGCGACCGCCGCCCCGGCCGAGGACGAGACCGTGCCGCCCGCCGCACCGGCCCCCGCCGGGCTGCCGGTGATCGACTACGATCCGGCACCCGCCGGCTTCCCGGCCGACCCGCGCCCGCTCGACGTGACCCCGTTGACCGAGGGGCTCACCCCGACCCGGAACATCGCCGCGTACGACGCCCCCGGCGGACGCCCCCGCGCCCTGCTCGCCCCCACCATCAACGGTGTCGAGCTGACCATGCCGGTGGTGGAACGCCGGACCGGCTGGACGGCGGTCCTGCTGCCCTCGGCGAGCCGCCGACTGGCCTGGCTGCCGGCGGGCGGCTGGACCCCGGTGGCCCTGCGCGACCAGCTCGTGGTGCAGCGGCGGACCCACCGGCTCACCTGGTACCGGCACGGCAGCCCGCAGCACACCTGGCCGGTCAGCCTCGGCCTGCCCGGCCAGGAGACCCCGCTCGGCCGGACCTTCATCCTCGGCACCACGCCCCCGCCCGAGCCGGTCTACGGCGGGGTGGACGTCTTCGCCCTCGGCGCGATCCCCGACGACCTGGACGCGGTGCCCACCGGCCTCAAGGGCGCACACATCGGCCTGCACACCTGGCAGGACGACGACACCCTCGGCGAGAACGTCACCAACGGCTGTATCCGGCTGACCCGCACCGCCCAGCAGACCCTCCTCGACGAGGTCCGCCCCGGCACCGAACTGGTAGTCGTCGACACCCTCCCCACCTCCTGAGCCAGCGCACCGCCGCCCCCGCCGCCTCGCCGCCTCCGCCGGCCCCGCCGCCCCCGCCGCCTCGCCGCCCCCGCCGCCCCCGGTGATCAAGAGGTTTGCGTCAAAATCTGGCCGTCGGATGACGCAAACCTCTTGATCACCGGGCGTATTCGGGCCCGCCGGATGGGGTGGGGGCATTGCGGGGTAGGAGGTGGGTATGCGGCCGGGGTTGGGGGTGGGTGAGGTCGGGGAGGACGGCATGGGGAACACGTCGAATGCGCGGGTCGACACGGTGGTGCTCGTGCACGGGCTGTGGATGACACCACGTAGTTGGGAGGGGTGGGTCGAGCGGTACGAGGCACGCGGGTTCCGGGTGCTCGCCCCGGCCTGGCCGGGCTTCGACCGGGAGGTGACCGCGCTGCGCGCCGACCCGGGCACGATCGCCGGCACCACCCTGCGGCAGGTGATCGACCACTACGCGGCGGTGATCCGTGAGCTGCCGAGCCCACCGATCGTGATCGGCCACTCGTTCGGCGGGCTGGTCGCCCAGGTGCTGGCCGACCGGGGGCTCGGCGCGGCCACCGTGGCGGTCGCGTCCGCGCCGGTCAAGGGGGTGCTCCGGCTGCCGATCAGCACGCTGCGGGCGTCGTACCCGGTGCTGCACAGCCCGGTCAACCGGCACCGGGGGGTGCAGATCAGCCCGGACGAGTTCCGGTACGCCTTCGGCAACACCCTCCAACCGGACGACTCCGACCGGGCCTGGCGGCGGTACGCCGTACCGGCCGCCGGGCACGTGCTCTTCGAGGGGGCGTTCGCCAACCTCGACCCGCACTCCGCCGCGACCGTCGACACCGGGCGCGACGACCGCCCGCCGCTGCTGCTGATCGCCGGTGGCGAGGACCATGTCGCCCCGCCGTCGCTGGTGAAGGCGAACGCCGGGCTCTATCAGAAGTCGCGGGCGGTGACCGCGTACCACGAGTTCCCGGGCCGCTCCCACTTCACGGTGGGTGAGCCGGGCTGGGAGGCGGTCGCCGACCACGCCCTGGACTGGGCGGTGCGGATGACGCGGACCCCGGCGACGGCGGGCAGCGCACCCCGCCGCTGAGCCGGACGGCACCGCAGCGTCACGGCCGGTCGGCCCGGACGCGCGGCACCGCCCCTCACCGGAGCCCGCTCACCGCCACCCGCGCCGCCGGGAGCACTCGCCGTCGTGGTCGGGGCGGAGCAGGCAGCGCCGACCACCGGAGAGCAGCCGGTCACAGAACACCCAGTGGCGGACGTTCTGGTCGTCCTCGACGGAGACGGTGGTGCCGCCCGGGTCGGTCTGCGGCAGGACGTGCGTCCAGTGCGCCACCACCCGGGCCAGCCGCTGCGCGGAGAGCAGATCGTCGGTGACCACCGGCAGGTGGATGACGAAGCGCCCGGTCACCGGTCCCACTCCCGCTCGTTGCGGCCGTGCGCCCGCTCGGCTTGCAGCTGGCACAGCGCGATCCTGACCCGGCCGGCCTCCCGCCGGCTCTGCCGCAGCGCGTCGTAGGCGGCGGCCAGCTCACCGGCGACCTGGTCGAGGAACTCCCGCACCTCCTGCGGGTCGAGCCCGCGCCGCCCGAACCGCGCCGGCCGGAACCGCCGCTCCCGCACCTGCCACGGCAACAACCGATTGGGTACGCCCGGACGACGCCCCACCGACGCCGGCAGCGGTCGTCGGCTCTCCGGAATCCGGCGGAAGAAGTCACGCATGACGGAACCTGCCTCTCCTGACGATCGACCCGGGCGGGGGTGGGTCCACCGGCCCGCCGCGCACCGGCGGACCCACCCCGTGCACCCGCCGTCGCAGCGCTCACCAGCCACCCGACAACGGGGATCAGATGGCCGCTGAGCAGCGGGAACTTCCCAGCGACCGCCGAAGCAGTCAAACACCGGAAGCCACTGATTGCAACGTCTCAATTGCGCTGCGCGACCGCACGGCTAGCTATAGACACGCACTCTGTGTAATGTGTCCATTACTGCGGAGACGCGGGGCCGTCGAAAATGGACGGGAGGGTGTTCAGGCCAGCCGAGCCGGGAGGACGATGGTGTCACAATCCGTGACCGGGACGACGATGCTCCGCCGCCAGATCGGGCGGAAGTTCGAGTCGTTGCGCAGGGCGGCCGGGCTGACGATGGAGCAGGCCGCCGAGCAGTTGGACCGGGCACGGGCCACCCTGCACCGGATCGAGAACGGTGCCGAGCACGTCCGCTACCGGCAGGCCGACGTGCAGCAGATGCTCGACCTCTACGGTGCCTCCACCGAGGACAGCGAGTTGCTCCTGGCCATGACGGCGGCCACCCGGGAGAACAAGAACTGGTGGCACGACTACGTCGGCTCCGGCCTGCCCCGCTGGTTCCAGCTCTACATCGGACTGGAATCGGCCGCATCACACATCCGCCAGTACGAGGCCGAGTTGGTCCCCGGCCTGCTCCAAACCCGCGCCTACGCGGAACATGTCTCCCGACTCCCCAGCGGCGGGATCGACACCAGCGACGACGAGACGCATCAGCGGGCTGTTCAACTTCGGGTGGAGCGACAGGCGTTGCTCATCCGGTTCTCCCCGCCGCAACTCAGCGTGATACTCAACGAGGCCGTGCTACGTCGGCCGGTGGGCAGCAAGGAGATCATGGCTGAACAGCTTCATCAGATCATCAAGGCCGCAGAACTACCCAACGTCACCGTAAGAATGATGGAATTTTCTGCCGGACTACACGCCGGAATGACGGCTGGAAGCTTCTCGATGCTGGAGTTTCCGCAGGACGCCACCGGCAGGGAGGTGGAGCCGCCCGTGACCTACATCGAGTCCGCGACGGGGGCGATCTACCTGGACAAGCCGCACGAGACGGCCGTGTACGGCGCTATCTGGGCCGACATGACGAGCCGTGTCCTCAATGAGTCCCGGTCAATGAGCCTGATCCACCGAATAGCAGAGGAGCACTCCCGTGCCTGACCTGACCGGTGCCGTCTGGCGCAAGTCCACCCGCAGCAACGCTGGCGGCAACTGCGTCGAGGTCGCCGACAACATGCCCGGCGTCGTCGGACTCCGCGACAGCAAGGACCCCACCGGCCCAGTCCTCACCTTCGCACCCCGAACGTGGACGCGTTTTCTGGCGAGCCTCAAGCAGCAGCCGCCCCGGTACTGAAAGGGACACCGCACAGACCGGGCTGCCCTGCCCCCGATCTGGTGCCGGTGCGCGACGCGGATGGCGTCAGCTTTGCGACACCCACCTCGACACGCCAGACCGAACGGCACACAATCGGCCGCCCCGACCTGCATAGGTGAGGGCACGTCGAATTCGCCGCCCGGAAGGTGCACCGTGTCACGCTACTTCGGCTGGGTCAAGGATCATCAGAAGTTGGCTCTCGCCGGAGTCATCATCGGCGCGGCGAGCCTCTTGGTGGCGACACTCGGCTTTGGGCGTGATCTGTTCGGCATCGAATTCTCGCAGGCCAGCCATCCCGCACCTACCTCAGCGGCCGGGCCGAGTCCTTCCGCGTACCTGACGCCGCCGGCTTCCGAGGACCCGACCTCCGACATCTCGGAGAGCCCGAGCGATGAGGCGCGTCCCACGCCCACCGAGACGGTCGACCCCACACCCACGCCGGAGGACAGCCCTGAGGAAGTCTCGGTCCGCTACCTCGACGAACTCGACGCGGAGGACCGCAACGGGGGTTATGTCAAAGGGCTGGTGACCATGGGCAACAAACCCTACGACCGGAGCATCGAACTCAGCTGCAACGGCACCAGCACCTACTTCGTCTTTCCCGTCGCAGGGATGCGGACCCTCGACTTCTGGCTGGGCATCGACGACAACACCCCCGGTGCCTCCGGGCTGGTCGCCGACGTGGCCTTCTACCGGGACAGCGGAGGACAGCTCGACAGCAACAAGGTGGCCAAGCTGGGGCCCGCCACCCATGTCAAGGTCGATATCACCGGTACCACCCAGTTGAAGATCCGCTGCACCGGCCGGAATGCCAACTCGGGCCGTCAGGCCAACGTGGCCCACGTCGCCTTCGGCAAGGCGGTGCTCACCGCTTCCCCGCGCTGACCGGTACCGTCTGGCGCAAGTCCACCCCGCAGCAACAACGGGACCGACTGCGACGAGGTCGCCGACGACCCTTCCGGAATCGCCGGGCTGCACGACAGCGAGGACCCAACCGGCCCCACCTCCACCTTCACACCCCCGGCGTGGACGCGCCTCCTGACGAGCACCGCGCTCAAAGAGACCGGACCGTCCCGGCTGCACCAGCACAGGCCAAGCCTGACTGACCGTTCGACCGTGTCGGCCTACCCGCCGGGCAGGCCGGCACGCGCCGTCACCGCCGGCACCCGCTCGCTGTCGTGGTCGGGCCGGCGCAGCGAGCACTTTCCCGGGAACGTCAGTCCCAGGTCTCGCTGATGTCGAGGATCTCCATTCCCGGGGGCAGCGCCGGCGTCAGGGCCTTCGGATCCCGGGTGACCAGATAGCAGCGGTAGAGCACGGCGGTGGTGACGGCATGCGCGGCATCCAGCGACACCTGTGTACGCGCCGCCAGCCGCGCCACCCGCCGGCTCGTCGCGGCATCGTAGACGGCCACCTGAATGTCACGGTCCTCGGTGAACAGCAGGTCGAGCAGGGCGGCGGAGGCGGTACCCGCCAGTTCGAGCTGTGCCTGCCCGAGGCAGAGCGCGGGTACCCACAGCTGCTGCTCCGGGTCCTCCTCGGCGAGGGTGAGCATGGCACCGGGCTCGACGCTGGTTCCCGAGGCGTAAGCGAGCAGCGCAGAGGTGTCGAGGACCAGGCCGTTCACGCCGCGGCGCTTCCGTCCTCGTCGAACTGGCGAAGCCATTCGAGATTCCGGGCATGCTGCTCGTCACTGATCGGTGGCAGAGCTGCCAGACGACTCCTCGTCGATTCCACGTCGTCGTCGGTGACGACGTAACCGAGCTGCGCCCAGCGCGCCCGGAGGTCGTCCGCCCGCATCTTCCGACGGAGGACTCCCGCGATGAAACCGGACGTGTTGCCCTGGGTGCGTTCGACGTAGGCGGCCACGTCGTCGGGCAAGCTGATGGTGATACGGCGAGTCATACTCTCAGCATAACTGCTGCATACCGACGATCGGCCCATCACGTCATGACGCGCCGTCACCACCACGTGCGGGCATCCCCACGTGCACCCCGCCGGAGATGTCGCGCGCCTGCACCACCGGGCCGGTGACCTGACCCGACACCGTGTTCGTCACCGCGTCGGCCCGTACGGTCGTCGGCTGGAAGGTCTCCCAGCGGCGGCGCAGCTCCTGGTCGAAGTCCGGATCACGGGCGGCGGCGTCGCCCAGTGCCCGACGCAACTCCACGGCCCGGTCGTCGCCCTCGGCGGATGTGGGCTCGGCGACGAGCGAGGCCCGAAGCTCCCGGTGGCCGGCCGCCTTACGGCGAACGAGATGCATCAGCGACGCGAGGGCCTCCCTGCCCGCATCGGTCAGGCCCTCGACGGCACGGGTCGACAGTGCCACGGCGATCGCCGTGAGAATCGGGTCATCCATCCCGCTCCCCCTGGTCAGTTGAGGTGTCGTGGTGGTCGAGGGCGGCCAGGCGTCGTCGTACGTCCGCCGCGAGGGGGTCGTCGAGTTCCAGCAGCGTCAGCAGCGCGTCGGCCAGGGCTTCGCGGGCGGCGTGCGGCTGGTGGAGCTGGAGGTGGGCGTCGCCCTCGTACGCGCGGGCCAGGGCGGCGTGCCGGCGGTCACCGAGTTCGCGGAACAACGCGGCGGCCGAGGTCACCGCCGCCAGCGCCGGCGCGGGCTCACCGGTGTGCAGCAGCGTCTGCCCCCGGTGGAGCGCGACGAGCCCCTGACTCCACCGGTTGCCCAGCCGCTCGAACACCGTCATCGCGTCGTCGTACGAGACGAGGGCCTCAGCGAAGCGACCGGCGCCACGTTGCGCGTTGCCGAGGCTCATCAGGGCCAGTCCGGTGCCGCGTTCCTCGCCCGACTGGCGGAAGGTCCGCAGCGCCTCCCGGGCGTAGCGGGTCGCCTCGGGGAAGTCTCCCCGGTCCTCGTCCACCAGGCCGCATCCGCGCAGGGCGTACCCGGTGGTCCACGCGTCCCCGACCTCCCGTGCCGCGTGCAGCGAACCGGCGTAGCAGCGCCCGGCCTCGTCGAGGTCGCCCCGGTCCCACCAGGCGTCGCCGAGGCTGAGCAGCAGCCATCCTTCGGCACGACGGTCGCCGAGGTGACGGGCGCAGTCCAGACCCGCCAGGTGGCTGTCGATCCACGCCTTCCAGTAGGACCTACGCTCGAAGAAGGCCATGCTGGCGAGCGCGATCTGCCAGCCGAGCCGGTGATGGCCCCACTCGGGCGCGGCACGGATGACGTCGAGCAGGTTGAGCCGTTCGTGTTCGCACCACCGCAGCGCGTCGTCGAGCGTCGCGTCGGGTGGGACGTCGACGTCGGGCAGGGGCCGGCCCTGCGGAAGGATCGCCCGGTAGGCCGCATAGGTGTGGTGCAGATACCACCTCAGCAGCCGCTCCCGGGCGGCGTGGACGGCCTCCGGGCTCTCGTCGAGGGTCGCTCGCTCCATCGCATACAGCCTCAGCAGATCGTGCAGGCGGAACCGGTGCGGTCCGCTGCGGGTGAGCAGGTGCAGTCCGACAAGCGAATCGAGGTGGCGACGCGTGACCGAGGGGGCGAGCCCGGTGAGGCGGACCGCCGCGTCGAGCGCGATGTCGGCTCCGGGGTGCAGGCCGACCAGCCGGAACACCCGGGCCGTCTCGGCGGCCAGTGCCTGGTAGGACCAGGAGAAGACCGTCCGGACGGCCGACAGGTCGTCCTCCTCGACGGCCAGCGCGTCGAGGCGGCTCTCCTCGGCGGTCAACTCCTCCACCAACTCGGCGAGCGGCCGTTCCTCGTCGAGCCGGGCGCGGTCGGCGACGATGCGTAGTGCGAGTGGCAGATGGGAGCAGAGTTCGATCAGCCGGTCCACCATCTCGGGTTGCCGGTCCACCCGATCGGCACCGACAGTCACCCGGAGCAGCCGGGTCGCGTCGTGGCTCGACAACACGTCCAACACCGCCCGGATGGCGCCGTCGCGGACGGTCAGCCCCGACAGCCGGCTGCGGCTCGTGATGATCACCATGCAACTCGGTGCGGCGGGGAGCAGTGGCCGCACCTGCTCGGCGGTGGCGGCGTTGTCGAGCAGGATCAGCATCCGCCGGCCGGTGGTCAACGACCGGTAGAGCGCGGTGCGGTCGTGCAGGTCGCGCGGCACCTTCTCGGCGGGCACGTCCATCGCCCGGAGGAATCCGTCGAGGGCCTCGTGCGGGGTCAGCGGCGGAACGGCGTCATATCCGCGCAGGTTGATGTAGAGGTCACCGTCGGGAAAACGCTCCCGTACCCGGTGCGCCCAGTGCACGGCCAGCGCCGTCTTGCCCACCCCGGCGCTGCCCGAGATCGTGGAGATCGTGACGACGGGCAACCGCGACTTGTCGGTGATCAACTCAACCTCGTCGAGGAGCGAGTCGAGTTGCTGAATGTGCACCTCGCGGTCGATGAAACCCTTGGTCGCGGGTGGCAACTGCCGGGGCGACGGCAATGGCGTCTCCGTGACCGCACGCAGGTTCACGTTGCCCTGAATGAGCCCGGCCTGGATCACCGCCCCGCTGCGGCCGGAAAAATCGTTGTCCACCCGGCCCCGGTCGTCACTCATGACACCGTCTAATGGGGAATCGACGGGCCGGGAGAGCGCCGATCGCATTGACGTCCGGCAGTCCGTGTCGACCCCGCAACATCGTGGTGCCGATCAGGCCGCTGCCGCGACGGTGGGCGGCAACGCCGAGAAGGGGATGGCCCTCGTCCAGGCCCGGTCGCGGCACTGGCAGTGCTTCAACACCTCGGCCGGATCTTCGGTGGTGCTGAAACCCACGAACTGGTCGTCGTCGGTGAAGTGCAGGAACGCGACCAGTTGCGAGTCGAACAACCAGAAGTCGTACTGCGGCAGCGCCAGCTCGGTCGCCCGGCGGCGGTCGAGGTAGCGGATGTCCTCGCCCGCCGCGATGTTGTGGGGCGTCACCGACATCTCGAAACGCAGGTAGTCGCTCGGTGGCTCGTCGACGACCCGCACCCGCTCCACCCGCTTGCCCTTCGCCGTCTCGGCCCGCATCAGGTCGAGCCACGACCGCAGCCATCCGACGCCCGGGTCTCCCCCGGCGAGAAAGACCTGGAACGGCTCGTCCTCGGACGGCACGCCGTACGACCGGCGGACCTCCAGCTTGAAAGCGGCGTGGTGGAAGTCCTCGAAGAGGCGCTGGAACGTGGCGGGGTCGGTGACGAGCGACCCCATGTCAGTCTTTCTGCTCGAACCAGGACATCAGTGCCCGGGGCACGACGACGAAGGTCTCGTCGGGCAGCACGTCCCGCAGCTGGGCGAGCGCCTCCGGATCGGTCAACCGGTAACCCTGCACCACGATGTCACCGTCGTCGGTCTCGTACAGGCTCGGGCACGAGCCCGAATTGCTGGAAGTAGCGAGGAATTTTATCTTCACGGTCCCCCCCGAAGTCGACAACTACAGATAGTAGTCAACCGGGTACCGCAATTCAATAGGAGCCCACCCATCGAGTCGCCTCGCCGACAAACGTGAATAATGTCGAGGAAACTAATTCATCTCAATCGCGGAAGTCCCGTGCCCGCCGATGTCGATGGTCTCTATTCCCGCAAAGTGAGGGATCGCCCCGTCAACACAGCCGTCACCGGCCACCCAGCCGTTGCCACAGAAAGCGCCACGTCAACGCCGACAGGAACGCCCGCTGCTCGTTGTTGCTCGCCGCGCCGTGCCCACCCTCGACGTTCTCGTAGTACGCCACGTCGTGACCGTGCTCGCGCAGCAGGGCCGCCATCTTCCGGGCGTGCCCCGGGTGCACCCGGTCGTCGCGGGTCGAGGTGACGAACAGGACCGGCGGGTACGTCACCCCGGGCCGCACGTTGTGGTACGGCGAATAGTCCCGCAGGTAGGCCCAGTCGGCCGGATCGTCCGGATCGCCGTACTCGGCCATCCAGGAGGCCCCGGCGAGCAGCAGGTGGTAGCGGCGCATGTCCAGCAGCGGCACGTTCGCCACCACCGCGCCGACCAGCGTCGGGTAGCGGGTCAGCATCGCCCCCATCAACAGGCCGCCGTTGCTGCCGCCCTCGATGCCGAGCTTCTCCGGGGTGGTGATCCCCCGCGCCACCAGGTCGGCGGCGACGGCGGCGAAGTCCTCGTACGCCCGGGGGCGGTTCCCGCGCAGCGCCGCCCGGTGCCACTGCGGGCCGTACTCCCCGCCGCCCCGGATGTTCGCCACCACGTAGCTGCCGCCCCGGGCCAGCCAGGCCCGGCCGACGACCCCGTCGTAGTGGGGCGTCAGCGAGATCTCGAACCCGCCGTACCCGGTGAGCAGGGTGGGCCCGGCGGACGCCGTCGGGTCGCCGACCACGGAGTAGGGCACCCGGGTCCCGTCGGCGGAGGTGGCGAAGAACTGGCGCACGGCCAGGCCGCTGGCGTCGAAGAACGCCGGCTCCTGCTTGAGGGTCTCGACCGGGCCGCCGATCCGCCCCAGCCGCAGCGTCGCCGGCCGCAGGTGGCCGGTCGAGGCGATCAGGTAGTCGTCGCCGACGTCGGGGTCGGTGTCCACGATCCAGGTGTCGTCGTCGGCCGACACCCCGGCCAGCGGCTCCCGCCGCCACCGGACCCCACCGGCCGCCGCCCCCTGACCGTCGCCGGACCCCGGACCGCCGCACGACCCCGGCCCGCCGGGACCCTGCCGGCCGTCGGGACCAGGCGGGACATCGCGGGCCGGCGGGCCGTCGGGGGTCAGCACCTCCAGCCGCCGGCGTACGTCGACCAGGGTGGCCAGGATCAGGTGGTGCCGGGTCCAGACGTGGTAGCTCAGCGCCGTCCGCTCGTCGGGTTCGAACAGCACGGTGAGGTCGCGATCCCCGGCGAGGAAGTCGTCGAACCGGGCCACCAGCAGCGCCCCGGCGGGGTAGGTGACCCCGGCGACCTCCCACGGCGAGCGCGGCCGGACCAGCAGCCACTGCCGGTGCACGTCCCACCGGGCGTCGTCGGGCACCGGGACCGGAACCTGCCCGCCGTCGGGGGTCAGCAGGAAGCTCCGGGTCCGGTAGAAGTCCAGGCTGCGACCGACGAAGTCACGCTCGAATCCGGGCGTCGGGTCGTGCGAGGCGTACGCGGAGACGTCGTCGACCTGTCCCTCGTACACGATCTCGGCCTCGGCCAGCGGGGTGCCCCGCCGCCACCGGCGGATCACCCTCGGGTAGCCGGAGGTGGTCAGCGAGCCGGGGCCGAGGTCGGTGCCGACGTAGATCCGGTCGGTGTCGATCCAGGTGACGTCGCTCTTGGCCTCGTCGAGGGTGAACCCGTCGGCGACGAAGGCGCGGGTGTCCAGGTCGTACTCGCGGACCACCACCGCGTCCTTGCCGCCCCGGGACAGGCTGACCAGGCAGCGTCGGTGGCCGGGTTTGAGCACCGTCACCCCGCCCCAGACCCAGTTCTCGTCCTCGGCGGCGGCCAGCGCGTCGAGGTCGAGCAGGACGTCCCAGGCCGGCTCGGGCCGCCGGTACTGCGCCAGTGTGGTGCGCCGCCACAGCCCCCGGGGGTGCGCCGCGTCCCGCCAGAAGCCGTAGTAGAACCCGTCGCCACGCCAGCCGGGGTACGGGATGCGGTCGTCGGCGTCGAGCACCTGCCGGATCTCCGCCTGCACTTCGGCGAACGTGTCGTCATCGGTCAGCGCCGCGACGGTCGCCGCGTTGCGCTCGCGGACCCAGCCGGCGGCGTCCGCCCCGTCCAGCTCCTCCAGCCAGCGGTACGGGTCGTCACCCTCATCGATCAGCGTCACCCCTGCCACTATTCCCGACCGGTCAACCCGCACCGGACCGATATCCACCGTGCGACCACGACATGATCACCGCCAGCACCGGCCAGCCCCCTGGGTGACCCGGCCGGCACGGCGGACTGAGCGGTCCCGCCGACGAAACGGTCGTCCCGGGACCTTCCGCCCTGGCATGGGCGCGGCGTCGCCGGGTATGACGGGGGCATGAGGGCGAGCTTCCGGCTTGGCCGGATCGCGGGGGTACCCGTCGGGGTCAACTGGAGCGTCCTGGTCATCTTCGTGCTGATCGCGTGGCTGCTGTCGGCCAACCAGTTCCCCCGCGCGTACCCCGACCGGCCCGGCTGGGCGTACCTGCTGGCCGGGCTCGCGGCGGCGGTGGTCTTCTTCGTCGGCCTCCTGGCCCACGAGGTGTCGCACGCGGTGGTGGCGAAACGCAACGGCCTCCAGGTGGAGGGGATCACGCTGTGGCTGTTCGGCGGCGTCGCCGAGCTGCGCGGCGAGCCCTCCGACCCGGGCGCGGAGCTACGCATCTCCGGGGTCGGCCCGCTGGTCAGCCTGCTTCTCGGGGTCTTCTTCGGGGCGATCGCGGTGCTGCTGGCGCTGGCCGGGCAGGAGGGGCTGCTGCTCGGCTCGGTGTCCTGGCTGGCCGGGATCAACGTGCTGCTGGCGGTGTTCAACATCCTGCCGGCCGCCCCGCTCGACGGGGGCCGGCTGCTGCGCGCCGCCGTCTGGAAGGCCACCGGTGACCGGGCCCGGGCGTCGGTGGTGGCCGCCCGCGCCGGCTGGGTGCTCGGCGTGCTGCTGATCGGCCTGGGCATCTGGCAGTTCCTGGCCGGCTACGGGGTGGGCGGGCTCTGGTTGGCGCTGATCGGCTGGTTCCTGATCGGCGCGGCCGGGATGGAGGAACGCCAGGCCCGGCTGGGCAGCGCACTGACCGGCGTCCGGGTCGGTGAGGTGATGACCCCGCAGCCACAGACCGCCTCGGCGGAGCTGACCGTCGCCGACTTCGTCGACCACTACCTGTTCGCCTACCGGCACACCGCACTGCCGCTGACCGAGAACGGCCGGCCCGTCGGCCTGGTCACCCTGGACCGGGTACGCGGCATCCCGGCCGACCGGCGGGCCGCCACCACCCTGGCCGAGGTCGCCTGCCGGGCCGACGACCTGGTGCTGGCCCGGCCGGAGGAGCAGCTCAACGACCTGCTCCCCCGGCTCAACGAGTGCTCCGACGGCCGTGCCCTGGTGGTGACCGGCGACCAGCTCGTCGGCATCGTCTCCCCCAGCGACATCAGCCGCGCCGTCCAACGCAGCAGCCTGCGCCCCCATCGTTAGCCGGCGGTGCGCTCCACCGGGATCCACAGCTCGGCGTCGGCGTGGGTGCCGCCGGCCGAGATGCGGACGCTGGAGATCTCCGGCCCCGGCCGGCTCCGGTACGGATTCGACGGGAACCACTGGGTGAACACGTCCCGCCACAGGTACTGCACGGCGGCCGGGAACTCCCCGGAGCTCTCGAAGACCGCCCACGTCCCCGCCGGTACGTCGAGCGCGTCCAGGTCGTCCGGCACGTCCGCGCCGGTCACCGCGCCGTACCAGTAGTCCAGCTCGACGCCCTCGGACCGGTCCTCGCCGAGCAGGTCGCTGACGTTGACGATGCCCGCCGGCTCCTGGTCGGACAGGGCCTCGATCCGGGCCGTCGTCTCCGCCGGGATGCCCTTGACGAACGCCACGATCGCCGGATTCATCCCCTCGTGCACCAGGGGCACCCGGGCCCGCTGCCCCACCAGCCGGAACGCCGGCTTCTCCACCACCCGATACCGCATGTTGCCACTCCCTTCGACGACGAGCCGGAAGGACAACCGCTGCTGGGAGTGCAACGCGGCCCCCGTGCGCCGCGCCTCACCCGGCCCGATGCCGTGCATCGCGCGGAACGCCCGGGTGAACGCCTCGGTCGAGCCGTACCCGTGGCGGATTGCGACGTCGAGCAACGTCCGCTCTCCCGCCAGCACCTCGGCCGCCGCGACGGTGAGCCGCCGCCTGCGGACGTACTCCGACAGGGGCATCCCGGCCAGCGCCGAGAACATCCGCCGGAAGTGGTACTCCGAGGTGAGCGTGATCCGCGCCAGGTCCGCCACCTCGATCGGTGCGTCGAGGTGCCGCTCCACGTGTGCCAGGGCCTCGTTCAGCCGGTCCAGCATGGGATTCTCCTTCCGCTTACGTGATCCACGCTAGGCAGCCGGGGGGACGTGGGCCCGACTTCTGTTGCCCGCTGCGGTCGGGTGCCGGGCGAGCCGGCCGGACGACGAACGGGTCCGTCAACTCGACTGGACGGATTTCCGTCAATGCGTCCAATACATTTGACGCGCGGCCGGACAGTTGGAATGATCTGCCGTGTGTTCGAGGAACATCCTGATGAGTTGTTCGCTGCGCGACTCAACCACCTGTTCGAGGTCGCGCGCCGGCCAGGTGGCCTGCGCTGGGAAAACTCCGAGGTGGGGGCCCGCTGCGGGCTGTCCCGCGCCCAGCTGCACAATCTGCGCAATCCCAAGCAGGGCGGCAACCGCAGTCGCGGGCCGACCTGGGAGACCATAAATGCGCTCGCGTCGTTCTTCGAGGTCGAACCGAACTACTTCTTCCTGCCCGCCACCAGCACACCGCAGAGCGACCTGGGTCGCCGGATGGCCGATCTCGAGGTGCAGCACGTGGCGATGAACACCGTCGGCGAGGACCTCGCCCAGGTAAAGGCCACCGTCATTGCCGTGCTGGCCCACATTCAACGGATCGAGGATCAGCTCGGCGGTCACGTGGTGACCGGGGAAGCCGACGGCGTCGACGGGGAACGATGGACCACCGAGCAGCGCGACTGATCGCCGGGCTGACCCTGCCCACCCCCTGGGACCTCACCGCCCTCGTCGGGCAGATCGCCAGGCAGCGGGACCGCCCCGTCCATCTCCTGGCCGTCGAGATGCACGGCGGCGTCCTGCACGGCCTGTGGGTCGCCACGCCACGGGCCGACTACATCGCCTATCCGGCCCGCAGCGGTCCGTTCAAGCAGACCGCGATCGTGTTGCACGAGGTCGCACACATGTGGCTCGGGCACCCCTCGCGGGACCTCGCCGAGCTCGACGGACGGGTCAGCCACCGCCCCTACGACCAACGGCACGAGTTCGAGGCCGACGAGTTCGCCGAGACGATCCTCCGGCGCGCGGCATCACCCCCGGCACCGCCACCCCTGGAACCGGACGACGTACTCCGCGTCATCGACACCTTCGGAACGGGCACCCCCACCGATGATCTTCACCATCCTCGTGGCCTCCGTGGCGCTGTGCGCCGCCGGGTACACCGCCTTCACCCTGCTCGGTGGTCGTGAGCACGGCCCCGCACGCGCCTGGATGGGCGGCAGTCTCTTCTGCCTCGCCCTCGCCCTCGCCACCGTCGCCCCCGGCATAAACGACGCTGTCGACGGCCTGGTCGGGGTTCCCCACGTCAGCCGGCTCATCGCCCACGTCCTCACGGTGTGGGCGGCCATCGCGGTGTCGTGCATGCTCGTGTACTGGACGCGTAGCCCCGAATCCACCCGACGGGCCGTCCGGCGGCGGCTGCTCCTCGCCGGCTCGGCGACCGTCGTCCTCGCGGCGTTGTTCCTGATCGCCCGGACACCCGCCGCGCCGGGCGACTGGTTCGCGACCTACCATCGACGGCCGCCTGTCATGATCTACATGACGCTGTTCGGCGGGATCCTCACCTACGCCCTGATCGACCTGGCCCGCCTGTCGCTGCGCTACGCCACCCGCGTCACCACCCGACCGGTCACCCGCGTCGGTCTGCGCATGTTCGCCGCCGGTGGGCTGATCAGCCTCGGCTACTCGGTCACGATCGTGGCGGTGGCCGTCGCCGGGCAGTTCGGCATCGACGTCGGCACCGCCTGGACGTACGTCACCATGACCAGTCAACTGACCGGCATCGGGCTCATCGCTGCCGGCTCCGCTGTGCCCGGCACCACCGCAGCGGCCTCGGCCGCCCTGCGTCGGGCCCACGACGCACACCAGTGCGAGCGGATGGAGCTGCTCTGGCGGGCGATCGTCCAGGCCCACCCGGCCATCCCCCGACGGCAGCCCCACCCGACGCACTGGTGGGGACGCGGGCTTGCCTGGACGACCAGTTGGCTGGGTGACGGGCGCAGCCTGTCCCGCCGGGTCCTGGAGATCCGCGACGGCTACCTCCAGCTCACCCCGTGGTTCGACGGCGCAGTGCGGGACCGCGCGCTGCAACTCGGCCAACGGGCCGGCATGACCGGAAGTGACCTGATGGCGACCGTGGAGGCCACGGTCGTCGCGGTCGCCCTCGACGCCAAGGCCGCCGGGGACGATCCGGTCGATACCGGCCGGGTCGAGGCCGGGGGGACAGATCTCACCAGCGAGGTGGTCTGGCTGGGCCGGGTGTCGCAGGCCCTGGCACGATCCCCGGTCGTGGTGAGCGTCCGCGCCGGGCAGGCCCACGCCCGCGCCGCCCCCGCCAACGGATCTCCCGCACCGTCCACCACGTCAGAATGAGATAGGGCAGCACGTGACCGAACACGCCACCACCGGCGGCACCCGCACCTCGACGCGGATCGCCCAGGCCATCACCGAGGTACTCCAGCCCGCCGTGTGGGCGGCTGCCATGCCCGTCGTCGTGGCGGTGCTCGCCGCCCGGACCGTCCCCGCCGGCCTCGGTTGGGGAGCGCTCGCGGCGCTGTTCACCGCCGTCGTGCCGTTCGGGGCGATCCTCTACGCCAAGCGCACCGGCCGGGTCACCGACCATCACCTCAGCCGCCGGGAGCAGCGCAGAGGAGTGCTGCTCGTGGGTATCGCATCGGTCGCCGTGGGTCTGGCCCTGTTCGTGGCCCTGGGCGCTCCCCGGCCGCTGATCGCCGTGATCGCCGTGATGCTGGCCGTGCTGGCCGGCACCACCGCCGTCAACCAGGTGTGGAAGATGAGCGCCCACACGGCCGTCTCCGCCGGTGCGTGCACCGTCCTGGTCCTGCTGGTCGGGCCGGCGCTGGCGGTCGGGGTGCTCGTCGTGGCGCTGATCGGTTGGTCCCGGGTGCATCTCGGTGCGCACACCGTCGCCCAGGTGGTCGCCGGCGCGGTCTCAGGGACGGTGCTCGCGGCGGGGTTCTACACGGCTGTCGTCTGAGCCACCCGTCGACAGGTGGCGCGCTGTCCGGGGTGTAGGAGTGTCCCGTGCCGCGACGGGGGTGGGTGCGGGACACTCCCACACCCCGGACAGACCCGCCACCCGCAGCACCGGGGCGTCGGCCCCGACAGCCGACCCCGTCAGTCGCGCGGGAAGTAGCGGTCCAGCAGCGGGGTGCGGAACACCCCGGCCGGGTCCAGCTCGGTGAGCAGGGCGGCGAAGTCGGCGTACCGGGGGAAGGCGGCGGCGACCACGGCCGGGTCGAGGGTGAAGACCTTGCCCCAGTGCGGCCGGGGGTCGAACGGGGCCAGCCGGGCCTCGATCTCGGCCAGCACCGGCTGCACCGCCGCCGCGTCGTCGACCCAGGTGAAGTGCACGGCCAGCGTGTCGCGCCCCTGGTTGGGGCTGAGCCACAGCTCGTCGGCGGCGACGGTGCGCAGCTCACAGATCTGCAACACGGGGGCGATCCGGTGCCGCATCTCGTGCAGGGCGGCAAGCGCCTCCGCCCCCGCCGACCGGGGCAGGTGGTATTCGGACTGGATCTCGTCGCCGCTGCTCGGCATGAAACCGAGCCGGAAGTGCGGCAGCCGCTCGTGCCACGGGCCGGGCTCGCCGAACTGCGGGGTGCAGCTGACCGGATCCATGCCGGGCACCGGGTGCGCCGGCCGGTCGGCCGGGGTGGTGCCGAGCCAGTCCGGCTCCGGCGGCGGGGCGTCGGCGAGCTGCTTGCGCCAGACCTGGTCGATGTCCGTCGACCGCCAGGTGGTGAACCCGCTGACGCTGTACGCCGAGGCGAGCGCCGCGTCCAGGGCACCGACGGGCAGGCCCTCACGGACGTACTGGCGGACGGTGAAGGTGGGCAGCACGTCCAGGGTGACCCGGGTGACCACACCCAGCGCGCCGAGCGACACCACCATGCCGGCGAACCGGTCGCCGGCGGACCGGTCGACGGTGAGCACCTCCCCGTCGGCGGTGACCAGTTCGAGGCCGGCCACGGCGGCGGCCAGGTTGCGGTTGCCGTCGCCGGAACCGTGGGTGCCGGTGGCGACCGCACCGGCCACCGAGATGTGCGGCAGCGAGGCGAGGTTGGCCAGGGCCAGCCCCTGCTCGTGCAGCCGGGTCGCCACGTCCCCGTAACGCAGCCCGGCGGCCACGGTCACGGTGCCGCGTTCCCGGTCGACCTCGACGGTGGGCGGCAACCCGGCCAGCGAGACCAGGTCGCCGGTGGTGTCGCCGATCCGGTTGAACGAGTGGCCGCTGCCGACCGCCCGCACCCGGTCACTGCCGGCGACCAGCCGACGCAGCTCGTCGAGGGTGGTCGGCCGGTGGAAGGCGCGGGCGGCGTAGTGGACGTTGCCGGCCCAGTTGTGCCGGGGCACCCCGCTCACGCGTCGCCGCCCTCGGTCAGCGCCGCGTGCAGATCGTCCAACGCCTCGTCGACCTGCCTGACGTCGTAGCCGCGCAGGGCGACCGGCAGGCCCTGCGCCCTGGCGGCGGCCACCTCGTCGCGGACCGCCCGGCACCGCGCCGGGTCGTCCGAGTCCAGTGCCGCCCGGGCGTGTCCCACCAGTGTGTCGACCACGTCGGAACTGTACCCGCGCAGTCCGACGCTGAACTCGGCACCGGAACGGACCGCGACGTCGCGGTCGTCGCGGAACCGGTCGCCGGCGTACCGGGCCAGGGCCGCCGCGATCTCGTCGGGGTTCTCCCGCAGCTGACCCAGGTCGAGCAGTTCGGTCGCCGGCCGGCCGTCGACCCGGGCGTCGGGCGGCAACCCCACACCCTCGACGGGTACGCCGAGCAGCCGCACCCCGCCGGTGCCGGATGCCGGGCGGTCCAGCACGACCAGGGCCAGCTCGGCCCAGCGGAGCTGCCGGCGCAGGCCCTGTCGGCGTACGGTCAGGCCGTCGGCGTCGATGACGAACCGGAACGGTCGCAGGCTGTTGGCCAGCCCCACCCCGCCCAGCGCGACGCCCCCGAGGGCGGTGGTCGTCCGCAGCGGCCCGCCGCCGGTGGCCAGCAGCACCGTCCCGGCCAGTACGCACACCGCCGCCAGCACCTGCCGGCCCCGTTCCCGGTGCAGCTCCACGTCGTCTCCCCGTCGATGAGCGCGGTCCCGGTGCATCATCCGGCACGGTTGTCGACGGCGTCCACGGGGAACCATGGCGCGATGAGCAGCTACCGCGACCCGATCCTGCACGGCGACGTCTACCCGTCCGAGGAGGAGATCGACCCGACCGGGGTCGGCCTGGAGCCGGCGAGCGCCCCGCCGTCGGCGTACCCGCAGCACGGTGTGCCGACGCCCGCGCCGCAGCCCCCGTCGACGCCCCCGGTTGCGGGGACCGGGGCGCACTCGATCGTCACCCACCACCTGGACGGGTCGACGCAGGTGGTGACGGACCTGGACGGGGACGGGATCGCCGACGTGGTCCAGTTCGACCTGGACGGGGACGGCATCGCGGACATCACCTACCTGGACAGCGACCGGGACGGCCGGTTGGACACCGTGGTACGCGAGCCGGGTGGCCGCCGCCACCGCTGACCACCCGCCGGTCCCGGCCTCCGGCCCCGGACTCCCGCCTGCCTGCGGTGGGCCGGGTCAGAGCTGGGGCATCACCTCGGCGGCGACCAGTTCCAACTGGTCCAGGTCGGCCAGGTCGAGCACCTGGAGGTAGATCCGCTCGCTGCCGGCCTCGGCGTAGCGGCCGATCGTGTCGACCACCTCGGCGGGGGTGCCGGCGACCCCGTTCTGCCGCAGCTCGGCCGGTTCCCGACCGATGACGGCGGCCCGACGGGCCACCTCGGCGTCGTCCCGGCCGCAGCAGAGCACCAGCGCGTTGGACCAGCGCAGGGTGCCCGGGTCGCGACCGGCCTCGGCGCAGGCCGCGCGGACCCGGCCGAACTGGGCCACCGTCTCGTCGACCGAGACGAAGGGCAGGTTGAACTCGTCGGCGTACCGGGCGGCCAGGCGCGGGGTGCGCTTGGGGCCCTTGCCGCCGAGCAGGATCGGCGGGCGGGGCTGCTGCACCGGCTTGGGCAGCGCCGGGGAGTTGGCGACCGGGTAGTGCTTCCCGGCGTGGTCGAACCGCTCACCGGCCGGGGTCGCCCACAGCCCGGTGATGACGGCGAGCTGCTCCTCCAGCCGGTCGAAGCGCTCCCCCACCGACGGGAACGGGATGCCGTAGGCGGTGTGCTCCTCGGCGAACCAGCCGGCGCCGATGCCCAGCTCGACCCGGCCGCCGCTCATCTGGTCGACCTGGGCGACGGTGATCGCCAGGGGGCCGGGCAGCCGGAAGGTGGCCGCCGTGACCAGCGTGCCGAGCCGGATCCGGGAGGTGTCCCGGGCCAGCCCGGCCAGGGTGGTCCAGGCGTCGGTGGGGCCGGGCTCGCCGGTGGACGACCCCATCGCCACGTAGTGGTCGGAACGGAAGAACGCGCCGTAGCCGGCGTCCTCGGCGGCGCGGGCCACCGTGAGCAGTTGGTCGTAGGTGGCGCCCTGCTGGGGCTCGGTGAAGATCCGCAGTTCCATTCCCCGAGCATAGGGAGCCGGGCGGCCGGCCGCTCAGGCTCCGCCGGGCGGGCCCACGTCGGGCAGGGTGATCGCGGTCGCCGCCCGGCGGATCGGCTCGGTCACCCGGCGGATCATCCGCTCCCGGCCGGGCAGCCGGGGCAGCAGCCGCAGCATCGTCAGCTGGACGCGGATCTGGGCGGTGGAACCGAGCACCATCCCGCGCAGGTTGCGTTCGGCCAGCTCCTGATTGGCCCGGACGAAGGGACGCAGTTGCCGTTCGTGGTCGGCGAATCCGACGGTCGGGTCCCCGCCGGCCCGGGCCAACGCCGCCGCCAGCACGTACGCCCCGACCAGGCCGAGGCTGGTGCCCTGGCCGGAGGCGGGTGACGGCCCGTACGCGGCGTCCCCGACCAGCGCGATCCGCCCGGTGGACCAGTGGTCCATCCGTACCTGGCTGATGGCGTCGAGGTAGAGGTCGTCGGCGTCGGCGGCTGCGGCGAGCAGCCGGGGCACCTGCCAGCCGAGACCGGCGAACTCCCGGGCCAGCAGCGCACGACGCCCGGCGGTGTCGCCGGGGGCGGGGACCTCGGCCGGGGACCGGAAGAGGAACAGTGCGCGGGCGTCGGGAGCGCCCGCGGTGCGGTAGACACCGACGCTGCGGCCCGGGGTGACGTGCATCAGCTCGGTGCGGTCGAGGCCGAACTCGGCCGGCACGGTGCACACGGCGATGTGGTGGCCGAGCGGGCGTACCGGGTCCGGGTCGTTGCCGAAGGCCAGCCGGCGCACCTGCGAGTGCAGCCCATCCGCCCCGATCACCAGGTCGAACGTCTGCCGGTGGCCGCTGGCGAAGCCCACCCGTACCGCGTCGGCGGTGGGGGTGAGGGTGGTGATCGAGTCGCCGAGCAGGAGGGGGACGTCGGTGGTGGCACCGGCCAGGAGGTCGACCAGTTCGCCGCGCATGATCTCGACGTCGTCGCCTTCCCGCCCACCGAAGAGGCTGGCGTCCATGGCGGCGAGGGTGTCGCCCCGGGAGTCGACGAACCGGGTCCGGAGCATGCCGGTGTCGTGCCGCCGGACCTGGTCGCCCAGCCCCATCCGGTCGACCACCTGCAGCGCCACGCCCCGGATGTCGACCTTGTAGCCGCCCGCGCGCAGGGCCGGGGCCCGCTCGACGAGGGTCGGCCGGAAGCCGTGCCGGCGCAGCCACCAGGCGAGGGTGAGGCCGGCGACGCCGCCGCCGGAGATCAGGACATTCGTCATGCCGACGATAGTACGAACGTGTCAGACGATTGTGCAAGACCTTTGTGCGAGGGACCCGCTACGCTGTGCCCATGGGCAATCGGGAGGACCTGCTCGCCGGCGCGAAACGCTGCCTGATGGAGAAGGGCTACGCCGGCACCACCGCACGGGACGTGGCCGCCGCGGCCGGCACCAGCCTGGCCGCCATCGGCTACCACTTCCGCACCACCCGGGCCCTGCTGGACCAGGCGCTCTTCGAGGCGATGGAGGAGTGGGGCCAGGAGCTGGAACGGGCGTTCACGGTCGACGCCGGCCCGGACGCCACCCCACGGCAACGGTTCGAGGCGGCCTGGACCCGGGTGATCGAGTCGTTCGACCGGCTGCGCCCCCTCTGGGCCGTCCAGTTCGAGCTGATCTCCCAGCTCGACCGCTCCCCCGAACTGCGGGAGGCGCTCCGCGCCGCCAACCACCGCGCCCGGCTCGGACTGGCCGCGATCTTCCACCAGCTCGACCCCGAGGCCGACGAGGCCGAGGCGCTGGCCCTCGGCGCCTTTTACCAGACCCTGCTCGGTGGCCTGGCCGCCCAGTCACTTGTCGACCCGCAGAGCACCCCGACCGCAGCCGACCTGACCCGCACCCTCATCCGGATCACCGACGAACTCACCGACCAGACCGCCACCGCGCGGCGGATGCCCGCCGCACCGGCACCACCGCCAGGCGGGGAGCCGGGTACAGGTACCCGGGCGACGGTCAGCGGGCGCGGCGGCGGACGAGCCGGCTGCCGAGGCTGACCAGGGTGCTGCCGACGCCGGTGCCGAGCAGCACCAGCACCGCCCCCACCACCCAGAGCCCCGAGTCGTCGGTGGCCGCCGCGTGCCCCGACCAGCAGGCCGTGAACGCCACCGTCATCACCGGCGCGACCAGCACCGGGCTGAGCAGCCACCCGGCGACGGCGGCGACCACGACCAGGGTGAGTACCGCGCCGACCACCTGCCAGACCGCGTACGGCCCGCTGGTCGCGCCGGTACGCGGGTCCGTCGAGTAGCCGCTCTCCCACCCCAGCCAGGCCGCCCAGGTGCCGATCGTCGCGGCCGCGAGGAGCACACCGCCGAGGAGGGTACGGGTACGCGTCATCTGCACGCCCCGATCATCGTCCGCCGGGTGGGTCACCGGATGAGCACCCGTACTCACGATCACCGTCACACCACCCTTCGCAGCGACAACCGCCCTGGTCGGGGCGCGTGTGGCGCGGGTTGACCCGATCAGCGAGACTCGGTCGGACCACCCCCGGGGGCCGTCCCCCGGACCCCGGCGAACGGTTGGAGCCCATGGCACACCCCTACCTGTTCTGGCTGGCCGGCGCGGTGCTGCTGGTGGCCGCGGGCGTGGTGACCACCCTGCTGCCCCACCGTCGGGCCCGCTCCGAGCAGCGGCGGACCGCCTGGTCGGCCGCGCGGGCGGCGATCGACAGCGCGGCCGTCAGCCGGGACGCCGCGCCGGACCGGGTGCCCGAGGCGGAACGGTTGCTGACCCGCGCCGAGTCGCTCGCTGGTGCCCGCGGCGGGGTGGACGCGGCGCGGGCGGCGGCCGAACACGCCCGGCAGGCCGACCGGTTGTGGCGGGGACAGCGATGAGCGCCCGCGGATACCGCCGCCTGGCCGAGCCGTTGCGCTGGGCGCTGCTCGGGGTCGCCGTGCTCGTGCTGGTGGTCTTCCTGCTCGCCCAGCGGCAGCAGGGCATCGACGTCAGCTACGGCCGGTCACCGGCGTCGACGGCCGGGGTCGCCACGGACAGCGCCGGCACCGCCGACCGGGCCACCGTGCCGTCGGTGGACGAGATGACCGCGCTGGTCGCCGCCGCGCCGGTGGTACGCCTACCGGGGGCGGTGGCGTACTGGAACGAGCAGCGGGTCCGGGAGGTGGCCGGCGACACCCGGATCCTGGTCGCCCCACCCGGCCTCGACAAAGATGAACGCGAGCGGGTCCGGGACGTGGAGAACGCCACGATCCGGGTGATCGGCACCGAGGTCAGCGGCGGTTTCTACCAGGCCAGCTCCGACACGCTGCCCGCCTGGCGGGCGCAGTTCGCCACCGGGGACGTGACCGACCTGCTGATCGCCCTGATCACCGCGCTGCGCAAGGAGTCCACCCCGGCCGACCGGGACGAGCTGCGCTGGCGCGAGCCGAGCGGGCCGGAGCTGACCGCCGTCCTGACCGACCTGCGGGCGACCGGTAGGCACGTCGCGCCCGGCGCGACCCTCACCGACGTGCCCGAGACCGCCGCCCGCAACGCCTTTCCCGACGGCGCCTGGTACGTCGCGCTGCCCGTGCAGCGCTACGGCAAACCCCTGCCCCGGTACGGCCCCGCCCTGAGCGCCCAGTTCCCCGACCAGCCGATCGTGGTGATGTACGGGCTCTGGATCGAATACCACGGGCCCGGCGCCGCGGACTTCGCGGAGCTGGCCGGGGCGAGCTTCTACGGCCAGTTCGCCAGCGTGCTCAGCCGCTCCGACTATCCGCAGCGCAACGTGCTGGGCGTCTACCTCAACCGGGTCACCGACCTGCGCTACGCGGGCCTGTTCGAGCGGCCGTTGCCCTACCGGCCGGCCGATCCGCTGCGGGTGGCGCTGCCGGCGCTGCCGTGGCTCTTCGCGGGCTGCGTGGCGGCGTTCCTGATCCTGTCGGCCCGGTCGCTGCGCCGCCCCGACCGAGGGCTGGGCCGCCGACGGGACACCGCCCCGGTCCGGCTGGCCGGGTTGACCGCGCTGGCCGTCGAGGTGTCCCTGCTGACCGACGCCCGCAGCAACCCGGCGCTGACCCGGGGCATCGTCGCGCTCCAGGCCGCCCGGTCGGCGTGGGAGGAGAAGCTGCCCGCCCGGCACGTCCGTACGCTGCTCGACGAGGCGGCGGCCGAGTTGGACGACACCGCCCGCCAGGTCGGCATCGCCAGCTACCGCCCGGACAACTACCTGCGAGGCCGGCTGTCATGACCCGTTCCGACTCCCGGCGGACCGGTGCCGGCCCCTCCCGGCCGCAGCGCGCCGATCCGTCCCGGCGGACCAGTGCCGGCCCTTCCCGGCCGCAGCGTGTCATCGGTCTGCTCGGTACCCCGTTCGGCCTGGCCGTGCTGGCCTGCCTGGCGCTGGCCGGCTGGGCGGTGTGGAGCGGCGGGGCGCTGGACGGGCCGGTCGCCCGGCAGGTGCGCACCATGTCGTTCTATGCCGACCCGGGGCTCGACGTGGACCGGGCCGCAGCGGAACGGATCATCGGCAACCGCCGGCTGGTGGTCATCCTGCGCTCCCCCGGGGCCGACCTGCGCGACACCTGCAAGCAGGTGCACCGGGCCGCCGACGGGACCGTCGTGCTGGTGCTCAGCCGCGACGGCGACGACTACGACACCTACGGCTGCGCCCTGGTGCCCGGATACGACAAGAAGAACCTGGGCAAGGCCGCCGCCGCAGAAATGATCATCGGCCGGGGCATCGACACCTTCGCCGACCGCCCGCTGGAGGCGGTGAAGGTCATCGCCGTCAACTACGACCGGCTGGTCAAGGCCGGCACCGTACCCGACGGGGCCCGCACGATCAGCCCGTCGCTGCCCCGGTTCCTGCTCGCCGCCGCGGCGGTGAGCGGGGTCGTCGCCGGAGCGTCGCTGCTCTACCTCGGCGGCCGGCGGGCCGGGCGGCTCGCGGCGGCCCGGCGGGTCCGCCGCGACGGGCTCACCGACAGCCGCAGCGCGCTCAGCGCCGCCACCGCCGGGCTCGCCCAGCAGATCATCGACCTCGACCCGACGTACGCCCTGTTGTACGGGCGTCAGGGCGACGACAGCGGCTTCGCCCGGCGCTACCGGCAGTTGACCGCCGACCATGCCGCTCTGCTCGACCGGTTGGCGACCCTGGACGACACCGACGAGGCAGCCGTCGGGAAGCTGACCGCCCACGTCGAGTCGCTGAGCCGCCGGGCGCAGGCGCTCGCCGACAAACAACCGGAGCGGCACGACGCGCAGCCGGGGAAGAGCTAGCTCCTGCCCGGTTCCGTCGCGCGGTCGGGTGTCCGAAGCACGACTGACCGGGGACAGCTATGGCGCTGGCGGCGAACCGCTTCGTAGTGTGTTCGGGTTCGTCCGATGGCCGCCCGGGGAGGATGAGGACCGCTGAGTTCCACCCGATCCGCTCCCCCTCCGGAGAGGGTCGTCGCGGTCCGCGCCGGTGACCGGCCATGAGTCTCGTCCGTCAACTCGCCGCGTTGCCCACGGATCGCGTCGTGCAGATTCCGGGGGTGCCCACCGGCACCGTCGCGGCAACCGTCACCGGGGAACCGGTCGGCCCGGCCGCCGTCGTGCTGCAACCCGGCCCGACCCGTACCGCCGGTTCCTTCGTCCACGCCGTCCTCGACGAGCTGGAACGGGTGGCGGTGGGCTGCTACCGGGGTGGCTCCCCGAGGCCGCCGACCTCCCCCGCGCCGACCCGTACGGCCTGGCCGCCGTCCGGGCCGCCGCGGTCGCCCGGGCGCGGGGCTCCGCGCACTCCGCCGCGTTCCTGGCGCACCTGGCCACCGTGGCGTTGTCCGGCCGACGACCACCGGTCGACCCGTTCCCCCCGGAGATCCGGTGTCCGGGGCTGACCCGGGTGGTGGCGCAGGGGTTCGGACGCCCTCGGGCGAATCTGCTGATCGAGGTGCCCGCCGGCCTCGACCCGGCCGGCGAGCAGGCCGTCGTGGCGGGCGCGGAGTGGCTGTGTCACCACGGCCGGGTCGGCGTGTGGTTGGCTGGAGCACCCTTACGGCACGAGGACCGGGTGGTCACCGTCGTGCTGACCCGGGAGGCGGCGGACGGGCAGCCGGGACCGGTGCCGACGACACCCCCGGCGGTGGTCGGACGCCCCCACCCCGGCAGCGCGACCGAGGCGCTGTTGGAGGCCGCGCTGGCCGGCGAGAGCTGGTCGGCGGGCCGGATCTGGAACCGGTACCACCAGCCGCACCCCCTCTCACCCGCGGTCTGCCTGGACCTGCTCTGGCCCGACGATCGGTGTGTCGTCGAGATCGACGGCCCGGAGCACTGCCGGCCGGACCGGTTCGAGGCGGACCGGCAACGCGACGTGCGGTTGCAGTTGGACGGTTACGCCGTCCTGCGCTTCACCAATGCCCGAATCAACCACGACGTCGGGGCGGTGGTGCACCAGATCGGCACCCTGATCCGGGCCCGGCGACGTGACCTGGCGGAAGGAAGATCCCATGGCCGGCGACGACCTCACCCCCTCTGAGGCCGCGATCCTGTTCGTGTTGATGGCGGAGGCCCGGGAGGTGCCCAACACCGAGTTGCGCAACCGGTACGGCGTCGACGTGCGCAAGTCCTACCGGGACAAGCTCAACCGCCTCGGATTCGTCGACAGCCGCCGGGAGGGCAACACCTTCCTGCACCAGCTCGCCGACAAGGGTTGGGTCCGGGTGCAGGAGGATCTGCCCTTCCAGTCGGCGCAGGGCCGCATCCTCGGCGGGGCGCTGACGGCGTTGCAGGTCAACCTGCGGGACCGGGTCATGGTCCGCAGCGACTACCGCTCGTTCGGTGAGCTGTTCGCGCTGACCGACGTACGGGCCGGTACGGCGGAACCGGACCTGCGGCGCACCCTGGGTCTGCGCGTCCGGCACGCGTACGCGGCGCTGGCCGCCGAGCCGGGGGCCTGGGTCAGCCTGACCCGACTGCGGCCGTTCTTCGGCGACGTCGACCCCGCCGACCTCGACGAGGCGCTGCGGGACCTGGAGCGCGAGCCGGACGTGGACATCGTCCCGGAATCCAACCAGAAGGCGCTCACCACGGCGGACGTCGCGGCGGCCCTGCGGCTGGGCGGCCAGGACAAGCACCTGCTGGCGATCGGGGTGGGATGACCGTGGCGGAGCACGCGGCCCTGGCGGCGCTCAGGCTCGACTGGGCGCCGGTGCCCGACGACGTCTGGCGGCCCTCGCCGTTCCATGTGGAGGGTCTGCACACCGCCGTGGCCCGCGACGTCCTCGCCGGGGTGGCCGACGCCCGGGACAGCGCCGACAGCAGCCCGATCGGGTTGGTGCTGCAGGGTCAGCGTGGCTCGGGCAAGACCCACCTGCTGGGCTGGATCCGCCAGCAGGTGCAGCAGCAGGGCGGCTACTTCTTCCTGGTCGGGCTGCTCGACGCGCACGGCTTCTGGGACAGTGTGCTCGCCTGCATGCTCGACGGGCTGTCCCGCCCGGTGCCCGGCGCCGAGAGCCAGCTCCGGCTGCTACTGCGCCGGCTCTCCTCGATGGTCGGGGCGCCCCGCTCGGCCCGCCGGGCGGTGATGGGTGACACCGAACTGACCCGGCCGGCCCTGGACGCGTTCGTCGACGGGCTCGTCGGGTACGCCCCGCACGTGGCGCGCGCCTGCCGGGAGACGGCCCGGGCGCTCGCGCTGAGCGCCTCGGAGGACGGCACCCACCGCGACATCGCGGAGAACTACTTCACCTCCGGTGAGGAGGGGGAGCCGGGCGAGCGCGGCGCCTGGGGCATGCGACGGGCACCCCGCAACGCGCAGCAGATCGTCCAGGAGATCTCCTGGCTGTTGGCCCTCACCGGCCCGTCCGTGATCGCCGTCGACCAGATCGACACCCTGATCGCGCAGTCCGTGGCCGCCGGTGACGTCCTGCGCCACCGGTCGGGCGGGCAGGACGACCCGGAGCAGGCCGCCGTGCACGCCCGGATCGCCGACGGCCTGATGTCACTGCGCCAGCTCACCCGCCGCACGCTCACCCTGGTGGCCTGCCTGCCGACCTCGTGGACGATCATCACGAGCCGGACGGTGGACACGGTGAGCGACCGGTTCCGGGTGGCACCCCGGCTCACCACCATCCACGACGCCACCCTGGCCCGGCAGATCGTCGAGCGGCGGTTCGCCGCCCGGTTCGCCGAGCGCGGCTTCGTACCCCCGTATCCGTCGTGGCCGGTGCGGCCCGAAGCCTTCGCGCAGGCCGCGCAGATGACACCCCGGCAGTTGCTGATCGACATCGACCGGCACGTCCGGGCCTGCGTCGCCGCCGGTGAGGTGCGGGAGCTGACCCGGCTCGGTGCCACGGCGGAACCGCGACCCCACCGCCCGCGCCTGTCCCCCGTGGGGGACCTGGAGCGCTTCGACACCAGGTTCGCCCAGCTCAAGAGCGAGGTCGGCGTGTCCGGCCCGCTGGCCCGTGACAGTGAGGACAGCACGGTCCCCGCCCTGCTCGCGGCGGGCCTGACCGCCTGGGTGGTGGAGCGCGGCGAGGGCGGTGGATCGTTCAGCGTGGATCCGCCGCCGAGCGCCCAGCCGCCGCTGCACGCCCGGCTCCGGCTCACCCTCGACGAGGCCACCGAGGACCAGGTCCACTGGTGTTTCCGGGCGATCAGCGAGGAGCACCATGCGATCGCCGCGCTCACCCGGCTCCGCAAGGCGTGCACGGTGGCGGGGCTCGACGCCCGGGTGACCCGCCGCAAGCTCTTCCTGCTCCGCAACGGCGCCTGGTCGAGCGGGGCCAAGACCAGGCAGGCGATCGCGGCCTTCACCCGGGCCGGCGGGACGATCCTCCCGTTGGACCCCGAGGATCTCCGCATCCTGGGGGCCCTGCGGGTCATGCTCGCCGAGTCACCCGTCGACCTGCGGGGTTGGCTGACCGCCCGTCGACCGACCCGGAACGTCACCGTGTTGCGACAGGCCCTGGGCTCCGTGGCCGACTGGCTCCCCGACCCTCCCGGTGGCGACGCAGCCGATGCGGCGGTACGACCGGACCGCACCGAACCGGTCGCCGCCGAACCGGTCGCCGCCGGACCGGTCGCCGCCGGACCGGTCGCCGCCGGACCGGTCGCCGCCGGACCGGTCGAGACGACGGCGGCCGACGTGGCACCGGCCGAGACGGCACCGGCGGGAACGGGTGACGTGGGGGCGGGTGACGGGCGCTCCGGGGCGGGGCGGGGTGATCCGCCGCCGGCCGACGGTGGGCAGGCCGGTCCGCACCTCATCGTGGGGTACGACCACCGCACCGGTGCACCCGTGCCGCTCTCCCTCGAAGCCCTCCGCAAGCACACCACCCTCTTCGCCGGCTCCGGGTCCGGCAAGACGGTGCTGATCCGGCGGATCCTGGAGGAGTGTGCTCTCGCCGGGGTCTCCGCCATCGTCCTCGACCCCAACAACGACCTGGCCCGGCTCGGTGACGGGTGGCCGGAGCCACCGCCGCAGTGGCGTGCCGGGGACGCGGAGAAGGCCGATGCGTACCTCGCCGGGACCGACGTACTGGTGTGGACGCCGCGCCGGTCGTCGGGACGTCCGCTGAGCTTCCAGCCGCTACCGGACTTCCGCGGTGTGCGCGACGACCCCGACGAGTTCCACGAGGCCGTCGAGGCGGCGGTCGCCGCACTGGCGCCCCGTGCCCAGCTGACCGGTCGCACCAACAAGGTCCACCTGGGGCTCGCCGTGCTGCGTAAGGCCGTCGAGCACTACGGCCGGCGCGGCGGCAGCCGGGTGCAGGGCCTGATCGACACTCTCGCCGACCTGCCGGACGGGCTGCTGGACATCGACGGGGCGGACAAGATCGGGGTGGGGATCGCGCAGTCGCTGGCGGCCGCGATGGTCAACGATCCGCTGTTCGGCGGCGAGGGCAGCCCGATGGACCCGGGGCTGCTGTTGACCCCCGAGCCGGGCCGGCGGGCGCGGATCTCCGTCATCAGCCTCGTCGGCCTGCAATCCGACGAGGCCCGGCAGGGCTTCGTCAACCAGTTGCAGATGGCGCTGTTCGCCTGGATCAAGCAGCATCCGGCGAACGACCGGCCGCTGCTCGGGCTGCTGGTGATGGACGAGGCACAGACGTTCGCCCCGTCCGGCGCGATGACCGCGTGCACCCAGAGCACGCTGGCGCTGGCGGCCCAGGCCCGCAAGTACGGCCTGGGTCTGATCTTCGCCACCCAGTCGCCCAAGGGGCTGCACAACCGCATCCCGGGCAACGCGGCGACCCAGCTCTACGGCCGGCTGAACAGCCCGATCCAGCTGGAGGCGGCCCGGGAGATGGCGAAGGCGAAGGGCGGCGACGTCGCCGACATCTCCCGCCTCGGCACCGGTGAGTTCTACCTCGCCGCCGAGGGTGCCGCGCCGGTGAAGATCCGTACCCCGCTGTCGCTCAGCCACCATCCGCGCAGCCCGCTCACCGCCGAGGAGGTGCTGGACCGGGCCCGCCGCCGGTGAGCTCGACGACCCCGCCACCCTGCGGATCTTGCCACCGGGATCTAGCGTGGAAGGAGCCTGCTCACCGGCAGTAAGGATCATCGATGTTGCGCAAGCATCTGGTCGGGTTGATCGTCGGCGTCGTCGTCATCGTGGTGCTGGGTGCCGCCGCCGTGGTCTGGATCACGCTCAACAAGCCGGAGCCGACCGGGCCGGGTCCGGACGCGGCGGCACCGGCCGGGGCAACCACCTCCGGGGCAACGCAATCGCCGTCCGGCAGTCCCACCCCGTCGACCGCCGCGCCCGGCACGGCCGCTTCGGCGTCGCCGGAGTCCGGCCCCCGGCGGATGAGTCGCCTCCTCTACGACGACGGGCAGAACACGGCGACCGTCACGGGTCTGGAGGTGACGGCGGGTACGGTGCGGGTGCAGCTGCGTTATGCGACCCGGTCCCCCGGCGGCTGGGTGCTCAGCTGCCCGGCCCGGACGGCGGATCTCCAGTCGTCGCATCTGACGCTGGGCGACGGGCGGCAGGTCTTCCCGGTCGACACGTACTGCGCGTCGCAGCGGCCCGGCACGGATTTCACCCTGCGGCCCGGTGCGGTCCTGGAGAGCTGGGGCGTGTTCCCGGTCGTGCCGTCCGGCGACAGCCCCTTCTCCCTCACCTGGTACGACCTGGGCACCGTGGAGGGGCTGAAACTCTGAGCGGGCCGAGGGGCCGGCAGTGGCCGGGTCAGTGCGACGGGGACGACTCCGCCAGGTCGGTGTCGGCTGTGGGTGGGGCGGGGCTGCGGGCTTCGGTGGCACACACCCCGGCGAGCAGGTCGGCGGTGCTGTGCGCCCGCACGTCGGCGTACGTGCCGTCGGCGAACCGGGCGACGACTGCCCGGACGTGCCGCTCGGCGGTGTCGGCGAGCCCGTCGTAGACGGCGGCGAAGGTCTCCCGGGCGGGGCCGCGCAGCCAGCCGGCGGGCAGCAGCCGCAGCGGTAGCTGCGGGTCGAGGGTGGGGAAACGCCGGAAGGTGTCCATCACCTCGGTCCGGGCCCGCACCGCCTCGGCGCCGTCGACCTGACCGGCGGCGATCCGCGGCAGGAGGGGCCGCCAGCGCCGCAGGAAGCTCTCGTACTGGGCGGCGACGGCCGCGACGTCCCAGGCGTCGAGCGGGTCGCGCCCGGCGACCGCGTCGAGGTCGACCCGCCGGCCCCGGAAGACGGTGACCGCGCCGAGGTGCAGCTGGGTGAGCTGGGCCCTGGCCTTCGGGGTCAACTCGTGCGGGGAGATCCACAGCCCGTCGTACAGCGGCGCGTAGCCCAGCCAGCGCAGCCGGCCACGCAGGGCCCGCCGTTGCGCGCTGCGCTCCTGCGGCAGGGAGAAGGCGACGAGTGTCCAGCACTCGTCCCACGGTTGGGTCGTGGTGGTGGCGGCCATCACCCAGCTGCCGCCGACGGAGAGGCTGACGGCGGCGGACCGGCTGAGCCGGTACGAGCTGCGCCGCCCCTGCCGGCTGCCCTCCAGGACGCCCCGGCGGGCCAGTCGGCTGATCACGGTCCGCGCGCCGGCGAGGCTGACGTGCGACTCGGCCAGCAGCGCGACGATGGCGGCGGACGGCAACCAGGCGCGGGTACGCAGGGTGTAGTCGGCCAGCAGGGTCACCGCGACGCCCTGGGGCGAGTTGCCGGCCTGCCGCCGGGGCAGCCGTACCGGGTGGTCCCCGTCGTCGGGGAATATCTCCTCGATGTCGAACGGGTGTGGCACGGGGACGCTCCGGGCTCGGCTCGGCGACGGTGGCACCGACTGTAGACGGCGTACCCGGGCCCGCCTACCGGGCGTGGTTCCACGGTGGACCGGGCGTACGTCGGTGATCGACCAGTGTATCGAGGCCATTCGATTGACACTTGTCGGACCGAAGAGAACACTAAGTGCCATGCAATGCCACCTCGGGCCGGGGCAGGGCATGCCGGACGCCAAGGGCCGGCGCGGACCACACGGGCATCCGGGCGCACCCGTGCCGCGCGGCCGATCTCAACCTGTGAGGGAGTCACGCCCCATGAGAATCAGACGGAAACTGTTACTCGCCCTGGCGGCGCCACTGGTGGCCACACTGACGGCCGCCGCCCTGGTGGTACCGACGCTCCAACCGGCGTACGCCGCGTCGTTGGTCGAGGTGACCAACTTCGGCGACAACCCCGGCCGGATGCGGATGCACATCTACGTACCGAACACCCGCCCGACCAACCCGGCGGTCGTGGTCGCCATGCACGGTTGCGGCGGCACCGGCCCCGGTTTCTACTCCAGCAGCGAGTTCGCCTCGCTGGCCGACCGGTACGGCTACATCGTGATCTACCCGTCCGCGACCCAGCAGGCCGGCTTCGGCAACTGCTTCGACACCTGGTCGGACGCCGCGAAGCGCCGGGGCGGTGGCAGTGACCCGGTGTCGATCGTCTCGATGATCAACTATGCCCAGCGGCAGTACGGCGGCGACCCCCGCCGGGTGTTCGCCACCGGCAGTTCCTCCGGCGGCATGATGACCAACCACATGCTGGCGCTCTACCCCGACGTGTTCGCCGCCGGGGCCGCCTTCATGGGGGTGCCCTACAACTGCTTCGCCAACGCCGCCGACTACCCGCCCGGCGCCAGCCAGTGCACCGGCGGGAACATGAACCGCACCCCGCAGCAGTGGGGTGACGCGGTCCGCCAGCAGGCGTACCCCGGCTACTCCGGTCCCCGGCCGAAGGTGCAGCTGTGGCACGGCACCGCCGACACCCTGGTGCCGTACTCGCTGCTCCAGGAGACCATCGAGCAGTGGACCAACGTGTTCGGGCTCAGCCAGACACCCACCTCCACCGACACCCCCCAGGCCAACTGGAACCGCCGCCGCTACGCCGACGCCAGCGGCAACGTCCTCGTCGAGGCGTACAGCGTCCAGGGTGCCGGGCACAGCCTGCCCTCCGGTGGGATGGCCGCCGTCGCCCTCGGGTTCTTCGGCCTGACCAACCCGCCCCCGACCACGCCGCCCCCGACCACCCCGCCGCCGACCACCCCGCCTCCTACCACGCCGCCGCCGACCACGCCGCCCCCGACCACCCCGCCGCCGACGACGACCCCGCCGCCCAGCTCCGGGGCCTGCCGGGTCACCGCCAGCGTCAACGCCTGGAACAGCGGCCTGACCGAGAACCTGACCATCACCAACACCGGTTCCAGCGCCGTCAACGGCTGGTCGCTGGTCTTCACGCTGCCCGGCGGGCAGAGCATCACCTCCGGGTGGAACGCCTCCTACTCCCCCTCGTCCGGCCAGGTGACGGCCCGTAACGCCAGCTACAACGCCGCCATCCCGGCCGGCGGGTCGGTCGACATCGGATTCCAGGCCAACCACACCGGCAACACCGCCAAGCCCACCTCGTTCACCCTCAACGGCGCGGCCTGCACGGTCGCCTGACCCCACCTACGGGTGCGGGGACGGTCCCCGCCCGACCGCACCGCCACCACGACTCTCCCCCGCCCGCCGTCGGGCGGGGGAGAGCGCGACGGCGGAGCGGCAAGCACGGCAGCGGTGCGGCAAGCACGGCAGCGGGTGGGAAGCGCCAAGCGCGGCGGTGGGCGGGTCCGGCGGCGACAAGCACTCCGACATCGACCCCGGCCATTTCGGAAAACGTACGTGGCCGGTGCGGCACCCCCGTCGTAGTACCCTGTCGGCCAGCGTTCCGGCAAGGCGGAAGGACCTCCCGTGGCGGCGTTCTACCTCTCCTCCATCGCCCATCTGCACGGGACGAAACACCTCGTCCGGGAGCTGGACGAGGTGGGTGCCGACAATCCACGGTTGCTCGACGACGGGCTGGAGTCGTATGGAGTGACGACAATGTCCTCGATCGAGATGGCCGGCGAGGTCGGTGCGCGTGCGCTCGCCGGCGGGCTGGTGCCGGACGCGATCGTCTACGCGACGGAGACCGCCGACGGGGACGGCGTACGCAGGAACAACGTGCGCCTCGCCCGGGCCGTGGACGCACCCGGCGCCGCGACCCAGACCGTCGCCGGTCACGGGTGCGCCAACCTCGGCCTGCTGCTGGGCACGGTGCAGGGGCTGTTCGCGACGACCGACGTCGACACCGTCCTCGTCGTCACCGCGGACCGTGTCGTCGGTCGCGGCCGGATGATGGACGCGGAGCTGTCGGTCCTCAGCGACGGTGCCGCCGCAGCCCTGGTGACCCGGCACCGGCCGGCGGGTGACGGGCTCGTCCTGCTCGTCAACGGCATGGCGCTGCGCAGCGACTGGCGCGGTGACCTCACCGACAACAGCCCCGCCGCGCAGCGCCGCAACGTGCTGCTCGGCCGGTCGGCCGTCAAGGCCGCCCGGGAGGCCACCGGTCGCGGTCCGCGCGACTTCACCCACGCCCTGTTCAACAACTACCGGCTGCCCGCCCAGCGGTTCCTCACCGGCGCGGCCGGCTACTCCTTCGACCAGCTGCTGCCCGGTCGCCTGGCCGCGCACGCCCACGAGTTCGCAGCGGACCTGCTCGTCAACGCCGACCTGCTGGCCGCCGACGGCGTGCTCACCGCCGGCGACCGGTTGGCACTCGTGGCCACCGGACCGCACTCCTGGGCCGTGATCGACGCCGAGGTCGTCGGCTAGGCCCGGTATCGAAGCAGGTGGTGACTAGACTCGCCGCATGCGGCAGGCGATGAAGGAGCTGACCTTCTCCGAGTGGTACGGCTTGGGCCCGCTGGCGCTTGCCGTCCTGGCGGGCATCCGCGCCATGGTGGCCGACGAGCCCTTCGCCCGCTGGGCATGGACCAGCATCGTCGTCCTCATGCTGATCCTCTGCGCCGGCTACGTCATCTGGACGAGGAAGCAGCGCTCCTGAGACCTGCGCCACGGCCGTTCGTCGACAGCGGCGACAGCGACGCCGGCTGCGCGGCGCACGGCAGCCTGTCGGACCGGGTCGCGACAGCGCGGTGGCGTCCGAGCCGGTTGATGCCGCATTCGACGGTTCCCGCACCTCAGCGGGACCCGTCGGCGGCGACCGAGGCCAACCGCAGGTAGTCCACCTTGCCGTTCTGGTTGAGGGGCATCGCCTCGAGCCACTCGACCCGGGTGGGCGTCATGTACGGCGGCAGCACCCCGCGCAGCTCCGTGGCCACCCGGGCCGGCTCGGTGTCGCCGGTGCAGAACGCCACCAGCGACTCGGCCGGGGCCTGCCCGAGCAGGACGACGGCAGCGTCGATGACGCCGTCCAGCCCGCGCAGCGCCGCCTCGATCTCGCCGAGTTCGACGCGGTAGCCGCGGATCTTGACCTGCCGGTCGAGGCGGCCCAGATGGACCAGGTGACCGTTCTCGACCCGGACCCGGTCACCGGTGCGGTACCAGTGCGCCGGGGTGAGCGGTCCGGTCCCGTCGTAGACCCGCGCACGGGCGTCGCCCCCGGCGTCGAAGCTGAGGAAGCGCGCGGTGTTCTCCTCGGGATCGAGGTAGCCCGCGAACCGCTGGACGCCCCGCACGCACAGCTCGCCGTCGCGCCCGGCCCGGCCGTCGCGGTCGACCAGGATCCAGTCGTGCTCGGGCAGCACCAGCCCGATGGGCACCGTCGCGTTGCTCGTCGTCGGCCAGTCGGTCGGCGACCCGGGTAGCCGGTACTCAGCACAGCTCACGGTGAGTTCGGTAGGACCGTACACGTTCTCGATCACGCTGCGCGGCGCCGCCGCGTGCCACACGGCCGCCTGCTCACGGGTGAACGGCTCCCCGATGAAGATGCTCCAGCCGAGGTCGGGCATGGCGTCGGGGGCGAGCAGCCGCAGCCGGCGCGCGTAGGAGACCTGCGACGGCACCGAGAACCAGTGGGTGATCCGTCGCTCGTTGACGAACGTCGCCGGACGCAGGAGTTCCCTGGCGGTGGCGACCACCAGCGTCGCGCCGCTGCTCCAGGCCGCGAACAGGTCGAACACGGACGGGTCGAAGGTCAGGTCGAAGTTCTGCGTGAGCCGGGAGCCGACGCCGATGTCGTAGCGGCGTACCACGTGCTGCACGTAGGCGGCGGCACTGCGGTGGGCGATCGGCACCCCCTTGGGCACTCCGGTGGAGCCGGAGGTGAACAGGAGGTAGGCGACGTCGTCGCCGGTGACCGTCCGTCCGCCGTCGTCGGGTACGCCGCCGACCACCGGCCGGTCGTCGTCCGGGTGGACCAGACGGACGCCCACGTCGGCCAACGCACCGAGGAGGGCCGGATCGACCTCGTCGACGACGACGGCGGCCAGGCCGGCCCGGCGCGCGATGCCGGCGTTGCGCGTCACGGGAGCGCCGGGGTGCAGGGGCACCACGGTCGCGCCGAGCCGGAGCACCGCCAGATAGGCGAGGTACGAGGTCACGGAGCGGGTCGAGAACAGCCCGACGCGGGTGGCGCCGGGGGCCGTGGCGGCGATCCGCGCCGCGAGGAGGCCCGCGCGTCGCCAGAGTTCCGGGTAGCTCAGGAACTGGTCGCCGACTTCCAGCGCGACCGCCTCCGGATGGTCGGCAACCGATCGCCGCACCAACCCGGCAAGGTCGACGGCGGTCCCCACGCCCATGAACCGACACCCCCACATATAGACCGACATCTACCAGTGCGTCAGGGAAGGTACCCCACGATCCGCCCGCCGCCGACCCCTCCCGGCTGGGCGGACGGCCATCCGACAGTCGTCCACACTATCGACGTTCTTACATATAGATTTAGGTCACGATCCGGTAACGCTGCCCCAACTTGGGAGATTTCATCCACTTGAGAGGGTTGCCGGGGCGTGGAAAATGGTGTCCAGGAAACCGCCTATTCACATTCGGCGTCGAATGCGTGCCAATGTCGGCCTTCGATGCCTGTGTCCTCCCTGTGATCTGTGCCGACGTCTTCCCTGACCGCTGATAAGGAGACATCCGTGGCGATAACCCTCAAGCCACTCCATCCGCTCTTCGTCGCAGAGGTGACCGGCGTCGACCTGACCACGCCCGTACCGGAGGACGTCTTCGCCGAGATCCACGCGGCCTTCGAGCGCTACGCGGTCCTCGTCTTTCCCGACCAACCGGTCACCGACGAGCAGCAGACCAGCTTCAGCCGGCTGTTCGGGCCGCTGGAGACCGCCCCGAACTTCGCCGGCAAGGCGCTGCGGCTGAGCAACGAGTTCACCGACATCTCCAACCTCGACCACGAGGGCAAGCTCCTCGACCCCGAGGACCGCCTCACCCGCTACAACCTGGGCAACCAGATGTGGCACACCGACAGCTCCTTCAAGGCCGTCCGGGCGAAGTGTTCGCTGCTGTCCGCCCGGGAGATCCCCCCCACCGGAGGCGAGACCCAGTACGCGGACATGCGCGCCGCCTACGACGCGCTGCCGCCGGAGCGCAAACGCCAGGTCGAGAACCTCGTCGCCGAACACAGCATCGCCCACTCCCGGGCGAAGTCCGGGTTCGACAGCTTCAACTCCGACATCGCCACCGCGCTGCCACCGGTGCCGCAGCGGGTCGTCGACCACTACCCGGGTTCCGGCCGCAGCAGCCTCTTCCTCGCCTCGCACGCCTCACACATCGTCGGCTGGCCGGTCGAACAGGGGCGGGCCCTGCTCGAAGAGCTGGTCGAGTTCGCCACCCAGGACCGGTTCGTCTACACCCACCACTGGCGCGTCGGCGACCTCACGGTATGGGACAACCGCTGCACCATGCACCGCGGCCGCCCGTACGACCTGCGGCAACGGCGGGTCCTGCACCGTACGACGGTGTCCGACGTCGTCACCAACTACCAGGTGACGATGGCACACGCGGAGTCGCGCGGATGACCGCCACCCGGCGGCTGGTCATCGTCGGCGGTGGTCACATGGGGCTGGCGATCATCCGCGGGCTGCTCGGCGGACCGGCCGGTCCGGAACTCGTCGTGGTCGAGCGCAGCGCCGCCCGACGCGAACTCCTCGCCGAACTCGACGGACTCACGGTCGTCGCCCACCTGGATCTGGCCGAGGGCGACTTCGTCGTGCTGGCCGTCCCGCCGCAGGTCTTCGCCGAGTTCGCCGACGCCGAACGCCACCGGTTCACCGCGTGGACGCCGGTGCTGTCGGTGATGGCCGGCCTCACCGCCGAGACGATCGCCACGGCGCTGGGCACCACGCAGGTCGTCCGGTCCATCCCCAACACACCGTCCGAGGTGTTCCAGGGGATGTCGGTCTACCACGCCGGCCCGCAGGTGTCGGCGGAGACCACGGCCCAGGCGGAGGCCCTGCTGGGGGTGATCGGCCGGGTGCTGCGGGTCGACCGCGAGGAACTGGTCGACGACGCCACCGCGATCTGCGGCGGCGGACCGGCGTTCGTGAGCTACATCGTCGACGCCTTCTGCCAGTTCGCCGCCGCCCGGGGCTTCAGCGAGGCGGCCGGCCGGGAGATGGCGGTGCAGGTGTTCGGCGGGACCGCGACCCTCATCGCGGAGAGCGGGAAACCGCCGATGCAGCTCTGCCACGAGGTGATGACGCCCAACGGCACCACCGAGCGCGGCATCGCCGCGTTCGACGCCGCCGGGCTGAAGGGCTCCATCCTGACCGCGCTCACCGCCGCCGCGCAGCGCTCACGGGAACTGGCCCGCCCCCACGGGCCCGGATGCGCGGTGGGGTGAGGTGTCCCCCACCTACGACGTGGTGGTCGTCGGGCTCGGGATCATGGGTGCGTCGGCGCTCCACCAGCTCAGCCGGCGGGGAGCGCGGGTGTTGGGCGTCGAGGCCCACGGACCGTTGCACGACCTGGGTTCCTCGCACGGCCAGACCCGCATCTTCCGGCGGGCGTACTGGGAGGGCGAGCAGTACGTCCCGCTGCTGGACAGCTCGTACGAGGGGTGGTGGGAACTCGACGCCGCGACCGACGAGACGATCGCGCTGCGCACCGGCGGCCTGTTCGTCGGCTCCCCCGACTCCAAGCTGGTGCAGGGCTCCCGGGACACCGCGCTCCGGTGCGGGATCAACCACGAGTACCTCGACGCGGGCGAGATCACCAGCCGGTTTCCCGCCTTCCACGTCCAGCCCGACGCGGTCGCCGTCCACGAGCCGGACGCGCTGATGCTCTTCGCCGACAACGCCCGGCTCACCTACCTGACGCGGGCGACCGCCGCCGGCGCCCACCTGGTCCACGGACGTGCCGTGCGCACGCTCTCCCCCGGCTCCGGGGGCACCGTCACGGTCGTCGGCGACGGGTGGGAGGTGAGCTGCGGCGCGGTGGTGCTGACGGTCGGCGGCTGGGTGGGTCGCTTCCTGCCCGGTGAGATCGCCCCCGCCGTCACCCCGATGCGCATTCCCGTCTTCGAGTTCGACGTGGCCGAGGCGCGGGAGCGGGACCACCTGCCCGGACGCTTCCCGGCCTTCCTCTACGAGGACGCCGGGGGAGCCCTGGTCTACGGGCTCCCCCGCTGGCGGTCGGTCGACGGCGGGCTGAAGATCGGCTTCCACAACCGGCAACTGTCACCGCAGGACGTCGACGGTGACCGGCGTCCACCCAGCGACGCGGAGCGGCATGAGCTGTGGCGGACGATCAGCCCGGTGCTGCCGGCCGTCCAGCCCACGGGCCGGGGTCGCTCCTGCATCTACACGATGTCGACCGACGAGAGTTTCCTCATCGGCCGCTCCCGGGAACTCGACGGCGTCTGCTACGCCAGCGCCTGCTCCGGCCACGGCTTCAAGTTCGCCCCGGGCATCGGGGAGGTCCTGGCGCAGCTCGCGCTCGACGGACGGTCGACGGTGGACATCTCCGCGTTCAGCCCCGACCGGCTCTGACGCCCCGCCAGGTTGACCCGCGCCGTGCGCCCCGCCCCGACCACCCGCAGTGGTGGCCCGTGCGGGACCGGTCAGACCGCGGCGATGAGGCGTTCGAGGGCGAGTTGCAGGCGCTTCGGGTCCTGGGCGAAGCAGATCCGGAAGTAGCCGTCGAATCCGTCGCCGAACGCGGAGCCGGGCGCGATGCCGACCCCGGCACGGGCGACGAGTTCCTTGGCGTACGCCAGGGAGTTGTCGACACCCTCGATCCGGAAGAACGAGTAGAAGGAGGCCGGGACGTCCGGCGCGAGGATGCGCGGGTGGCCCTGGAAGGCGTCCGCCACGGTCTCCCGGCCCCGCGCGCTGCGCTCCACCATCTCGGCCACGAACGGCTCACCCTCGCGGATCGCCGCGACCCCCGCGTGCTGCACGAAGGTGGCCGACCCGGTGCTGTTGATCGCGCTGAGGTTACCCACCTGGTGGGCCAGGCCGGCGGGGTGCACCAGCCAGCCGAGCCGCCAGCCGGTCATCGACCAGGTCTTGGAGAAGCTCTGCACGACGAAGAGCGCGTCGTTGTCGTCGGCGACCTCCAGCATCGACGGCGTCGCGACGGACCCGTCGAAGACCAGCCGGTTGTACACCTCGTCGGAGATGATCCAGATGCCCTTGCGCCGGGTCAGCTCCAACAGTTCCCGCTGCTGGGCCGAGGTCATCGTCCAGCCGGTCGGGTTGCCGGGTGAGGCCAGGAACACCGCGCGCGTCCGGTCGTCGCAGTTCGCCTCGACCTGCTCGAGATCCAGCGACCACCCGTCCGGGTCGGCTTCGAGGTTGACGAACCGTACGGTCGCGCCCATCGACTCGACGGCGATGACGATGTTCGGCCACACCGGCGCCACGACGACGACGTTGTCCCCCGGCTCCACCAGGCACTGCAACGAGATCATGATGGAGGTCATCCCCGACGAGGTCGCCGACAACCGCTCCAGCTCGACCTCCACCCCGTTGGTACGCCGGTGGTACTCCTGGATCGCCTGCCGCAGTGGTGCGATGCCCCGGCGGTCCGCGTAGCGGGTCTTGCCCTGGTCCATGGCGAGTTCGGCGGCCTGCCGTACGACCAGCGGGGTGGGGAGATCCGACTCACCGAAGCAGAGACTGACGGCGTCGGGATAGTCCTGGCACAGGCGCGCGACGGCCACGATCTCCTGCGTCCGCATGTGCGCGAGGGCGGCGCGGAACGGGGGGACGTCGTTGCGCGGGGCGGTCGGCATGGGTGGTCTCCTTGACGGCTGGGGCGCACGTCCGGCGCGGGGAATGGGCGACGCATCGAAGTCTGGCGTTGTCAGCGCACCCGCGGCAATCGGATCCACGGCCACGGATTGGCCATCTCCCCGACCGGAACCTCGATCACCGTCGGCACCCGCTCCCGGGCGAGGCCCTTCTCGATCTCGGCCCGCAACTCCTGCGGGTCGTGGGCGCGGACACCGACCGCGCCGAACGCCTCCGCGAGCTTGACGAAGTCGGGGTTGTGCAGTTCGGTGCCGATCGTCTGGGTCAGGAACTTGCGCTGGGCGCGCTTCACGTTGGCGTAGGACCCGTCGTCGAAGACGACGGCGACGACCCCGATCCCGTGCTGGACCGCCGTCGCCAGCTCCGCCGCGGTGAACAGGAAACCGCCGTCACCCGAGATGGACAGCACCGCGCGGTCCGGGTAGGCGACCTTGACACCGAGCGCCGCCGCGAACCCGAAACCGAGCGCCCCGACGTACGTCGGCAGCACGTAGGTCGACGGGCGCAGCACCGGGAACATCAGCCGGGCGACGTAACCCACCTGGGTCATCTCGTCGACGAAGAACCCGTCCTCCGGCAACGCGGCACGCATCGCCCGGACGAGGTCGACCTGGGGGGCGAGCTTGTCGAGCTCGGCGTCCACCGCGTGCCGGGCGTCCGCGACCGCGGCCCGCCACTGCGACCGCCGCGCAGGCGGCGGCAGCCCGTCGAGCAGCGCGCGGAGCACCTCGGTGGCGTCCCCCACCAGGGACACCGCCGGCGGGGACACCCGGTGGATCTCCTCCTCGTCGAGGTCGACACGGATGATCCGCAGGCCCTCGGTGCCCCACTCGACCTGGGGCCGCAGCAGCCGGGTCCCGACAGCCAGGACGACGTCGGCGTGCGGCCACAACCGGTGTGCGACGGGCAACGACACCGACAGCTCATGGTCGTCCCGCAGCACCCCGCGCCCGCCCAGCTCCGTCGTGACGGGCGCCTGGAGCAGCTCGGCGAGCCGGGCGACCTCCGCCGTCGCGCCGCGCGCCCCGCTGCCGACGAAGATGACGGGCGTGCGGGCGGCGGCCAGCTCCGCGCGGGCCGCCTCGACGGCGCGCGGGTCCGGCGGCGCGGGGGGCGGCGACGCCGGCCACGGTGGGGCGGCGGTGACCTCCGCGGCCAGCACGTCGGTCGGGATCTCGATCGCGACGGGCCGGGGGCGGTGGTGACCCAGCCGGTGGAACGCCTCACCGAGCACGCGGGTGATCGACGCGGGCTCCTCGACCCGGGCCGCCCACCCCGTCAGCGACCGGAGCACGCCCAACTGGTCGGGGATCTCGTGCGGGACACCCAGGTTCCGCCCGAGCACCGGGGTGGGGATCTGGGTGGCGACGCACAGCACCCGGGCGTCGCCCGCGTAGGCGGTGGCCAGCCCGGTCAACGAGTTGAGCACGCCCGGCCCGGAGATGACGAGGTACACGCCGACCCGGCGGCTGGCCCGGGCGTACCCGTAGGCCATCAGCGCGGCGGCCTGCTCGTGCCGGGTGTGCACCACCCGGATCGTCGTGTCGGCGAGCGCCGCGAAGATGGCGTCGTGCTGCTCACCCGGCACGGTGAAGACGACCTCCACCCCTTCCTCGACGAGTTTCGCGACGAGGTGCTCTCCGACGTTCATGCGGCCTCACCAATCGCTCTCGGCACCGACGGATCTCGGACTTCCCGGCCGGTTGCCGGCGGCGACGGTGTCCACCGCCCGGCCGCGACACCCGGCCGCACCGGCCCGGCCGCCGTCCGGCGCACACCTGTGCACCCGGCACGCCGACGCGTCCCGCACCACGGACTGCCACAATTCGCCGGAATGGACGTGATCAGTACGAAGGGTGGCGACAGTTCCAGCGGGTCGGCCTTTCAGGAGGATTCGTCGCGCAGAAGTGGCACTCAGGGTGGTGTTCGGTGAGGCGAAGTCGGTGCCGTGGTGCGTCATGTCCGTTGCTGCGCTGCTCATTGCGGTGTCGTCCGACAGATCAGAGAACACCGCCGTCAAATGCTAAACGTCAATAACCTGGGCCGCAACCAGCACGGCGTCGATCAATGTCGCCCGTAGCGTGTATGTTGCCGCCATGACGCCCGCTTCCCCGGCTGATTCCGGTCGACTCCTGCCGCTGCCCCGCAGCTTCCACCGGGTCCTGGTGATCGCCGCCCACCCGGACGACGCCGAATTCGCCTTCGGCGCCACCGTCGCCCGCCTCACCGGCGAGGGCGCGCAGGTGACCTATCTGGTCGTCACCGACGGCGCGCAGGGTGGCGAGGATCCGACCGTGCCGGCCCCCGAGCTGACCGCCACCCGGTATGCCGAGCAGCGCGACGCGGCCCGGATGCTCGGCGTCACCGACGTGGTCTTCCTGGGGCTGCCCGACGGCCTGCTCACGGACACCCCCGCGCTCAGACTCGCCCTGACCCGCCAGATCCGGCGGCACCGGCCGGAACTCGTCCTCACCCACCAACCGCTGCGGTCGCTGCAGTTCCCGATCGGTGCGTCCCACCCCGACCACCTCGCCGTCGGGCAGGCCGCGCTGAACGCCGTCTACCCCGACGCCCGCAACCCCCGGGCCTTCCCCGAGCTGCTGGCCGAGGGTCTGCCCGCACACCGGGTGGCCGAGGTCTGGGTGCCGGGGCACGAGCACACCGACCTGCTCGTCGACGTCGGGGAGACCGCCGAGCTGAAGGTGTCGGCCATCCTCGCCCACCGCAGCCAGTTCCGCAGCTCACCGGATCCCCGCGCCGACGTCCAGTGGGTGGTGGACCGGATGCGCGGCAACGGCACGGCCATCGGCTGCGAGTACGCCGAGGCGTACAAACGCATCGTCACGGACGCGGCCGGCGCGGCCGGTCCGACCCCGACGGCCCGGCGGCCCACCACCGAGGTCCCGACCCGCACGCCGTGAACCGACCTCCCGGCCGCGCCGCCCGACGAACCCGGCCGGGGCCGGCGGGTGGACGGTGGGGACCCACCGTCCACCCGATACCGCCCCGGCGGCGGACCCGGACGGTCAGGCCGGGTTGCTCAGCTCGTACAGCCGGGCGGCGAGATCGAACTGGGCCTGGGTGTCGATGTCGATCGTCAGGTTCGTCGCCTGGTGCCAGATCGGGCGGGCACCGACCAACCCGATGGTCGTCGCCACGTGCCGGGTCATGATCGAGCAGGAGAACCCGAGCTGGTAATAGGTCGGCAGCTCCTGCGAGGGGCGGTGCCAGGGGCCGAACCCGAACCCCATCGGGTTGAAGTTCGGGTCGAGGAGGTACTCCTTCATCGGGTACACCACCACGATCGAGTCCGCAGCGGCCGTGTCGCGGGCCCGCCAGGTACGCACCACCTCCCCGTGTTCGTCGAAGAACGGGTCGGTGGCGTGGCACCACATCACGTCGTCGTCGCCGGGCAACTGCTTGCAGACCTCGTTGACCACGGACTGGAACGGGTACGAGTTCTCCGTGAGGTGCCGGGGCCGGGGCAGATAGGTGGCGCCGTACCGGTCGGCCAGCTCCCGGGTCGACGCGTCCTCGGAGGACAGGCAGACGTCGCCCGGATCGTCGGCCAGCCGGGCGAGCTTCTCGACGAGAATGTCGAGCAACGACTTCCCCCCGGCGAACGGGCGGTAGTTCTTGTCGGGCACCCTCGTCGACGAACGCTTGGCGGGGATGACGAACTTCATGACGGTCTCCTGTCTCCAGCCGGATGGGTCGTCGCCGGCCGACGGGCCACGGGGACTCGGCGGGCCGGCGACGCGGCCGACCCCCACCCGGTCACCTAGACGGCCAGGTGGCCGACGGTCTCGACGAGTTCACCGAACCGGGCGAGTTCCGCCGCGTCGAGCGTGGAGAAGTACGGGACCAGGATCGCCGCGGTCAACCGTTCGGCTTCCAGCCGCTGCTCGCGTACCTCGGCCGGGTCCCGGAACGGCCCCCGGTAGCCCATCCGCTCGGCGTAGGCGGGCCCGGTGCGGGGCGGCGGATGGGGGGCGGCGAGGATCGCGTCGAGCGGCGTGAGGCCACAGGCCAGGATCGCGGCGATGTGGGCGGCGCCGCGCAGTTCGCGGATCAGGTGGATCGTCAACGCGGCCCGGCCGGGCAACGCCACCGGGGGCGGGAGTTCCCGCCAGCCGGTGAAGAGGGCGCCCACCGCCGCAGGTGCCGCATCGACGACGCGGCGGCCCAGGGTGTCGATGACGCCGAGCGTGTCGGGGTCGACGTCCGCGAAGACCCGCTCGCCCCAGCCGGTGATCCGGTCCCGGTAGTGCAGCGCCACGTCGTGGTGGGTCAGGCCCGCCGGCACCGCGAGCCACGCCCGGCGCACCTCCTCGACCGGCTCGAACGCGATCGCCGCCGCCGCCACCTCGACCGGGCAACTGCCGAGCACGCCGGCCCGACCGACGATCCAGAACTGAACCCCGGTCGCGAATCCCAGCTCCACCCCGTACGCGTTGGTGGACTTCGCCATGATCCAGCTGCGACTCAACTGCTGCACCGGCTCACACACCCGGTCGATGGTCTCCGCAGCCGTGGCTGTCGCCATCTGTCCTCCCTCCCTGGCCACCCGCCTGGCAGGGGCGGGGATGACGTACCGCGTCGGCTCTGCCGCGTGGACGGACGACCGCCGACGCGCCCGGGGTGCGGCAGCGCGGGTCGCGACGCCGGGAAGGCCCGCCGATCCCGCCGGCCCGGTCAGCCGGGCGAGAGCCACGACGTCAGGACGTCGGCGAGCCGTCGCAGGTCCGGGATGTCGATCCGCTCGGTGGCCTGATGAGCGTCCTCGATGGATCCAGGGCCGAAGACTACCAATTCCTCGGCCAGACCGGAGTACCGCAACGCGTTGGCACCGAAGGGTGCGACCGTGGGCCGGGTGCCGCAGGTCCGCGCCAGGAACTGCACGAGTCCGCTGTCGGGCCGCTGGTAGAACGCGGGCGAGGCGGGCCTGCCGTCGGGCGTACGCGGCAGCAGCGAGACCACGTCGCAGGGCACGGGGCAGGCGGCCCGGGCGATGGCGGTCAGCTCGGCCAGCACCTCGACCGGGTCCTCGCCGGGGACGATGCGCCGGCCCACGGTGATCGAGCAGCGGTCGGGGATCACGTTGCTGCCGGAGCCGCCCGTGATCTGGGTGACCGACAGCGTGCCGCCGCCCAGCTCGGTGCGCCCCGGGGTCGCGCTCAGCCGCTCGTGGGCGGCGGCGAAGGCGGCGAGCACCGGCACCATCGCGTCGATGGCGTTCACCCCGAGGTCGGGTCGCGCCGAGTGCGCCGCCACCCCGTGCGTCGTCACCTCGATCAGGACGAGCCCCTTCAGCCCGTGCACGGGCCGGAACTCGGTCGGCTCGGCCACCAGGAGCTGATCGATCCGCAGGCCCTGCTGTCTCGCCCAGGGGGCGAACCGGGTCGCCCCGAGCAGGCCGCCGGCCTCCTCGCCGATCGAGCCGACCAGTAGCAGGGTGGGGTCGGGGCGGCGGCCGTCGCGGTGCATCGCGGCGAGCAGCGCGAGGACCACCCCCATGGTCGCCTTGGTGTCCAAGGCACCACGACCCCAGACGGCGTCGTGCTCGATGCGTCCGTCGAAGGGCGGGTCGGTCATGTGCTCGACGGCGACGGTGTCGGTGTGCACGTCCAGCACCACGAGCCGGTCGGACCGGCCCGGAAAGCGGCCGTAGACGTTGGGTCGGTCCGGCCGGACCTCGTCCAGCACGACCTCGGCGGCACCGCAGCGGTCGAAGCGGTCCGCGAGGTGCCGGGCGATCGCCCCCTCACCGACCGGACCGTGCTCCTCGGCTCTCGGCCCGGTGTGCAGCGGGTTGACGCTGGGGATGCGGACGAGCTCGGCGACCGCCTCCGCCAGCACCCGGCCGTCGAGATCCATTGCAGGATTATCGATGCGTGACCCCGGGATGACAATCTCCGCCATCGATGCCTGGCGCGGTCACCCGCCCGGCACCGGATCGGCGTCCGCGCTGTCGAGCAGCTGCCGCAGGCTGCCGTCGACGAAGAACTCCCCCAGGTCGACCGGGACACCGAGGGCGTTCATCCGGGTCACGATCTCCACCGCCAGCTGGGAGGTGCCGCCCGACTCCAGGAACGGCACGTCGGGGTCGACGGTGTCGAGGTCCAGGACCGACTTCCAGGTCTCGACGATCCGGGCGCGGACGTCGTCGCCGTCCGTCCGTTGGCGGGTGACCGTGCCGCCGCCCTCCAGCGCGGACCGGACGGTACGCCGGTCGGCCTTGCCCGGCCCGAGCGTCGCGATCGCGGGCACGATCTCGATCCGGTGCGGCACGCAGTGCACCGGGGCGTGCCGGCGCACGTGGTCCACGAGGTCGACCGCGCTCGCCGTCGCCCCCGGCCGCAGGACGACGTGCGCGCCGGCGACCGCGCCCAGGGCCGGGTCGGGCAGGCCGACGACGCACGCGTCGAGGACGTCCGGATGGGCGACGAGGATCTGCTCGACCTGCAACGGGAAGACGTTCTCGCCGCCACAGACGAACATGTCGTCGATGCGGCCGACGAAGAAGTACCAGCCGTCGACCACCCGGAAGATGTCCTTGGTCCGCAGCCAGCCGTCGAGGTAGCGCTCGCGCGTCGTCACCGGGTCGAGGATGGTGCCCTCGGAGATGAGGTCGCTGCGCAGCCACAGCTCACCCTCGGCGCTGTCGCGGCCGGCGTCGTCCAGGACCCGGGCGGTGACCCCCACCCAGGGCCGCCCGCAGCTCTCCAGCGGCTGCTGCTCCCCCGGCGGTTGCCCGAGGCACGGCGCGCACTCGGTGAGCGCGTAGACGTTGAGGATCTCGGTGCTGCCGAAGGCCGACCGCAGGCGCTGGAGCAGCTCGGGGGTGGACGGGCCGCTGGCCACCCGGACCGAGCGCAGGTGGCGCAGGTCGAGGTCGCGTAGCAGGGCCGTCTCCCGCAGCAGCACGGCCGCCTGCGAGGGGGTGAACAACACGGTCGAGCAGCGGTGGCGGGCCAGCTGGCGCAGCACGTGCGCCGGGTGGAAGGCACCGGCGAGCACCCCCGTCCAGCCCCGCAGCAGACCGAGCATGACGCCCGCGTTCATGCCTCCCGTGTGGTAGAGCGACGTGGCCACCAGATAGCGCGTCGGCGTGCCGGGCTCCCCCGGCGACGAGGCGGTGTAGGCGCCGCTGCGGTAGCGGGACAGCAGGTGGAAGTGCTCGTGGGTCTTGATGATCATCTTTGGTCGTCCGGTGCTGCCCGACGTCGAGAAGGCGACCGCCGGATGCCGGGGCGGCACGTGCTCCGGCAGCGCGACCCGCTCGGCACGCAGGAGTTCCGCGAACGGTCGCCCCCAACGCCCGCTGACCGTGAACCGGTGCGGCACGGCGGAGTCGGCGACGGCGTCGTCCACCCCCGATCCGACGCCCTCGACGATCGCCGCCACGCACCCCACGTCCGCGAGGTACGCCTCAGCCGTCGGCCCCGGCAGCCCCGGGTCGCACAGCACGGCGGTCAGGCCGGCCCGGATGGTGCCGTAGACCGCCTGGAGCAGCCCCGGTCCCGGCTGGGTCGAGATCAGCACCCGGTCGGCCGGCGCGAGTCCGAGCGCGGACAGCCCTGCCGCGACCCGGTGCACGGCCTCGTCGAACTCGGCGTAGGTCACCCGGGTCTCGGTGCCGTCGGACTCGGCGATGAAGGCGATCCGATCCGGAGTCGCCACCACGTGCTCACGAAACAGCAGTGCCCCGTTTGTCTGCATCGGACCTCCACAACCATGGACGTCAATGTTCGGACAGAAAGTTACACGACCATTCGGCGGCGGTGGGCCGGCCACCCGGCGCGGCGGGCACCCCGGCACCGTCCATGTCGGATTCCAGATACTTGTGATCTTGGATGGAGCGTGAAACCTTCTGTGCCATTACCTGGGACGCGACCTGTCGCAGCCGGCCCGTCCCGGGCGGGTCGACCCGACCGGGCCAGGGCGCGACGCAGCACCGAATTGTGGATACGACCAGGCTCCTGCGACGCCTCGACACCGACGGGACGCCGGACCCGGCGGGCGACCAGCCGAACCCGGGTGCAGCCATCTCCGTACCGCCCGTCCCCATCCGAAACCCTTCACAGAGAGAGTCCCGACACGTGGATACCGCCCCGTGGGTTGACTTCATGGAACGATGGAACGAGGGACGCGTGAGCGCGGCGGAGCTCACCGACTGGCAGACGACGGCGCTGCGGACGGTGCTCGGCCACGTTCACGACAGATCGCCCTTCTACCGACGGCACCTGGCGGGTGCGAACCTCGACATCGAGGAGCTCGCGGACCTGGCGCACCTGCCCTACACGACCAAGGACGACCTCCGCGAGGCCATGCACGACATGCTCAGCGGGCCGGTCGGCGACGCGCAGTTCTACTTCGAGACCACGGGGACGACCGGCCGACCCACCCCGTGCCCCCGGGCGGCGATCGACTTCGACCTCAACGTGCTGCCGCTGGCGCACGCGCTCGACCGCATCGTGCACAAGCACTTCCCGGACGGCGGCGAGCGCCCCATCCTGGCCGTGGTGGCCCCCAACGACGTCCACGCGGCCTGCCTGAGCCTGTCCTTCGCCGCCAAGCAGATCGGCATCGCCAAGCTGGACCTGTTTCCGATCACCCCGACCCTCGGGTTCGCCCGGTTCTTCGAGGTGCTCGTCGAGCTGCGGGTCAACATGATCCTCTGCTCGCCGGGGCTGCTGATGGCGCTGGCCGAGATGAGTTCCTCCTACGGTGTGGAGGTGCCGGACGACCTGGCGGTCAAGGTGCTGCTCACCACCGGCGAGATGTGCTCGGACGGCATGGGCCGGCTGCTCGCCCAGACGTGGAACGCCGAGACCTACAACTTCATGTACGGCTCCCAGGAGGCGGGGTGTCCGGCGGTGACCCGCCCGGACGGCACGGTGGTGGCGATCGAGCCCACCTACCTGCTGGAGGTGCTGGACCTGGAGACCGAGCAGACGCTGGGGCTGGAGGGCTACGGCGAACTCTGCCTCACCACCCTGGTGCCCGGCCTCAAGCCCCTCATCCGCTACCGGACCGGCGACCTGGTCTCGATCGTGCCGGACGACTCCGGCCGGCGGACCGTCAAGGTGCTCGGCCGGGTCAAGGACATGACCGAACTCGGTGGCCGCAGGCGCAGCGCCGCCGAGATCGACGACACCATCCTGGCCGATCCCGAGCTCAAGTACGGGTACGAGCTGGAGGTCGACTCGGTCGACGGCCAGGACCGGGTGCAGGTCCGGATCAAGGCCAAGGAGGGCGCCGACCACGACCACCTCAAGACGCTCGTCGCGGACCGGGTCACCGCCGCGTTCGGCGTCCCCACCGAGGTCACCATCCATCCGTTGCTGGATCTGAAGAGCGCCACCGGTGGCTGGGTGAGCTGGAAGACCGCCCGGATCAAGGACCGTCGGGTGCCGCAGTCCGACGACATCGAGTCCCGCTCCGCAGCCGATCTGGCGCGGGCCGTCGAGCGGGCGATCTGAGATGACCGACCATGTGCTGACCGGTGCGACCGGGTTCGTCGGCAGCCACCTGCTGACCGACCTCCTCCTGGACGACACCGCCGGTAACGTGTCCGCGCTGGCCCGGGGGACCTCGCGGCAACCGGCGAGCGACCGGGTCCACGCGGCGTTGGACGAGGCGGGGGGTGACCTTCCGCCGGCCCGCCGCCGGATGACCGTGGTGGAGTCGGAACTGACCGAACCGCGCTGCGGGGTCGCCCCCGACGCCGTCCGGCGCGGTGCCGGGCCGCTGGTCTTCTGGCACCTCGCGGCGTCGTTGCAGTGGCGGCGGGGACAGCGCGAACAGGTGTTCCGCACCAACGTCGAGGGCACCCGGCACGCGTTGGAGCTGGCGACGGAGCTCGGTGCCGACCTGTTCGTCTACGTGTCGACGGCGTTCACCTGCGGCACGCTGCACGGCGAGGTGCCCGAGGCGCTGCACCGGCCGCCCCGGTTCAGCAACGTCTACGAGGAGAGCAAGTGCGCGGCCGAGCACCTGGTGGCCGGCTTCGACGGGCCACGGCGGCTGATCCTGCGTCCCTCGATCATCACCGGCACCTCGCACGACTACCGGCCCAGCGGCAGTTACACGGGCCTCTACGGCTTCCTCAGCGAACTGCGCAAGTTCCGGGAGATGCTCGGCGATTCCGACGAGTCGGTCCGCTTCACCGCCGACCGCAGCACCCGGCTGTCCTTCATTCCGGTGGATCACGTCGTGGCGGACCTGCGGGCGATCGTGGCGGCCGAGATGGCGTCGCCGCGGCAGGACATCTACCACGTCAGCGGGCGTTCCGAGGCCGCTACCGGCGACATCCTCGACTACATGCTGAAACTGCTCGGGCTGGAGGACCGCCTGTTCGTCATCAACGAGAGCTTCGACGACCCCTCCACCCTGGAGCGCTTCTTCGCCAAGCGGATCGACTTCTTCTCCGAGTACCTGCGCAGGGAAAAGCGGTTCGTCCGTACCGCCGCGCCGGAGCGCGCCGTTCCGCTCGCGGAACTCGTGAGGTTCATCGATGCCGAGAATGCGCTCTGACCGAACGGGCACCGCCACTCGCGGCGGGCCCGGTCCGGACGGTGTGCCGTCTTCCCGGGGGGGGCGGGTGCCGGTTCCCCGGCCACGTTGGACCCGGTCGGGAATCCGTCGGTCGCCGTCCGTACGGACGGCGACCCCACACCGGCCCGCCCGACATCACGTCATTGGGGGCAATAATTGCAGACATTCATATGCTTGTGATCATGAATGTCTATGTGACACCGTTCGTTGCCGTGACCGGGGGGTACGGCTCGTCGCAAATCCTATTGCCCACCGGTCGAGTCACCATCGGTCCACGGGCGCGATCCGCTGAACCACAGACCGCGCACCTCGGCCCGGCAGTCGCACCAGGATCGCCACACACATCGGGGAAATGGCCATGACCAATGCCGGGTGTCTGTTCATCGTCAGTGCTGGCCCCACGGGACGGATGACCGTCCGAGGATCCCTCGGCGTGACCGCGTCCACCGACGGAGTCTCGCAGGGCGGCGCACGCCCCGGTGGGTCCGATGGCTGAGGTACCGCCCACCGGCACCGACGTCCCCCCGGTGGGCGGCCCCGACGGTGACACCTACGAGGCCGAGTTCGGGTGCGGGCACCACTTCCGCCTGTTCGACCGACCGGGGACCTTCCACGTCAGCCGCGCCGGTATCGCCCTCGGCGACTACCTGGTCCGCAGCCTGCGCGGACGGGACATCACCGGCCGCATCCTGGAGATCGGCACCGGAAGTGGCGCGATCGCGCTGCTGCTACGCCACCTGGGCGCCACCTCGGTCACCGCCACCGACATCTCCGCCTCGGCCGTCGCCACCGCCCGACAGAACGAACTCGCCAATTTCGGTGTCCCGACCATCGACTTCTGGCACAGCGACCTCTTTCCGCCCGCCGTGGACGGGGAGCCGGCCCTGTTCGACCTCATCGTCTTCAACCCGCCCGGCTGGCGTACCCCGTCGGACAATCTCATCGCGGAACTCGACGAGAAGCACCATTCGCTCGGCCTGGAGGCGATGTTCTACGGCGACAGCGTCCTGCTGCGCTTTCTGCAACAACTGCCCGACCATCTGACCGCGAACGGACGCGCCATCATCGGGCTGAACTCGCTGATCGGCATCGCCGACATCTTCACCCGTTCCCGGTCGACGCATCCGCCCCAGGACGGCAGCGTCATCCGGTCCCGGCTGCTCGAACGCATCGAGATCCCGCTGCTGTTCTACACCGACGAGTGGTTGCAGGTGAAGAACTCGCTGCTGGCCCAGTTCGAGAAAGGGCGGCAGGAGTACGCCGCCAGCTACGTGACGAAGGGCGACACCATCCACTGGTTCTACGAGATCACCGAGGTCACCGTGCAGGGGCAGCCGACGGCCCCGGTCCTGCCGGGGCGGGAGAACACCCGGCAGCCCGCCGGCCGGGCAGTCCGCGACCTGCCCGGCGGCAACCCGTGCCTGCTCCCGTACGCGGGTGGTCCGGCGCAGTTGGCCCCGGTCGCGCGGCACTCGGGTGAGCCCGAGCCACTGGTCAGCTAGCCATGACCGACCGCACCGGCCCGCACCGACACACGGCGTCGTGGTCGTGGTCGCGGGGCCACCTGCTGTGGGAGCCTGCGGTGGCGGACGTGCCGTGCGGCGGGGGCGACCGGCCGGGCCGGCCCCCACGTGCTGCGGGAACGGCCGGCCCGGGCGGCTCCGGCCGACCGTCGGACGGCGGCAACCGGCGGCCCGCCGGTTGCCGTCGTCGGGCCCGGCCGCGGCAGCCGACCTCCCGGCAGCGATGACAGTCACCACTGGAGGCCCACATGGACCACGATCAGGTAGCCGGACGGCAGGCGCGGCCGGACGTCGCCGGCGGGGCACCGGTCGGCCGGCAACCCGACCGGGCAGCCGACCCCGGGCCGACCACCGGGCCGACGCCCACGCCGGACGACACGTCGGGGCTGCCCCCCGGCTACCGCCCCTGGCCGGCGCTGTGGGCGATGCTGGCGGGCATCTTCATGATCCTGCTGGACTCCACCATCGTCTCGGTGGCCGCCGACGCCATCTGGGTGGACCTCAAGACCGACCTCAACGCGGTCGTCTGGGTCACCAGCGGCTACCTGCTGGCCTACGTGGTGCCGCTGCTGCTGGCCGGCCAACTCGGTGACATGTTCGGCCCCAAGCGCCCGTACCTGCTCGGTCTGCTGCTGTTCACCGCCGCCTCGGTGTGGTGCGGGCTGTCACCCACCGCGGAGGTGTTGATCGCCGCGCGGGTGGTCCAGGGCCTCGGCGCGGCGCTGATGGCGCCGCAGACGATGGCCGTGATCACCCGCACCTTCCCCCGGCAGCAGCGCGGCACCGCCATGGCGGTGTGGGGTTCGGTGGCGGGGGTGGCGATCCTGGTCGGGCCGTTGGCGGGTGGCCTCCTCGTCGACGGGCTCGGCTGGCAGTGGGTGTTCTTCATCAACCTTCCGCTGGGCGTGGCCGCCTTCGTCGCCGCGACGGTGCTGGTGCCGACGCTGCCGGCCCACCGGCAGCGGGTCGACCACCCGGGCATCGCGTTGAGCGGGGTCGGGCTGTTCCTGGTGGCGTTCGGGCTCCAGCAGGGGCAACGGTACGACTGGGGGCTCGTGCGTGAGGTGGGTCCGGTGCCCATCACGGTGTGGAGCCTGATCGGCACCGGCGTCGCCACCCTGCTGCTGTTCGTGTGGTGGCAGACCCGGGCGGCCCACCCGCTGATGACGCTGGCGCTGTTCCGGGACCGCAACTTCGCCCTGTCCAACGTCGCCGTCGCCTGCATGGGTTTCTCGATCACCGGCATGGCCGTCCCGCTGATGCTGTTCGCGCAGAAGTCGATGGGCCTGAGCCCCACCGGGTCGGCGGCGCTCCTGATCCCCCTGGCCGTCCTCGCCGGGGCGCTGGCGCTGCCGGCGGGCAAGCTGGCCGACCGGGTGCACCCCCGCTACCTGACCGGGTTCGGTTTCGCCACCAACGCCGGCGCCCTCTTCTGGCTGGGTCTGGTGACCGGGGACGACACCCGGGTGGGCACCGTCCTGGCACCGCTCGCCCTGGTCGGTGTCGGCAACGCGTTCATCTGGGGGCCGCTGACGGCGACGGCCAACCGCAACATTCCGCTGCGGCTGGCCGGCGCCGGTTCCGGTGTCTACAACACCACCCGTCAGGTCGGTGCCGTGTTGGGCAGCGCCGCCGTCGGCGTACTCATGCAGCACCAGGTCGAGAGCAGGTTCGGGCAGTCCGGCGGCACGGTGTCGGCGGGGGCCGCCGCCCAGTCCACCGGGCCGCTGCCCGAGGTGCTGCGCGGATCATTCGCCGAGGCGATGGGCACGAGCATCTTCCTGCCGGCCGCCGCGTTGGTGCTCGGCTTCGTGGTGGTGCAGTTCTTCACCCACACCGAGCCGACTCACGATGCGTGAGCGGTGGCGGACCCGAACCACCGGGCCAGTTCGGCACGCAGTTCCTGCTGGTCGTCGCCGACCCACGCCACGTGTCCGTCCGGGCGCAGCAGCAGCGCGGGCACGTCCAGTTCCTCGCTGACGTCGTCGACCCGGTCGACCCGGTCCGCCCAGCCCGCCACCGAGAGCCCGCCGGTCTGATCCAGCAGCAGCCCCCGCCCCTGGTGCATCAGCCCGTAGAGGCGTCCCCGCTTCAGCCCCACGTCGCGCAGCCGCCGGCCGAGCAGGTCGTGGCCCGCACCGAGGTCGTACCGGACCGAGATCGCGGTGATCTTCTCGATCAGGTACCGGTTGACCTCCTCGAAGTCCATCAGCTCCGCCACCAGCTTCCGCACCGCCTGCGGGCCCGCCTCCAGCGCCATCAGCTCGGTCTGCGCGCGGGTGTTGTCCAGCACGTCCGCCGCCACCGGCCGGCGCTCGGCCTGGTACGTATCCAGCAGCGCGTCGGGTGCCCAGCCGGCGACCTGTGCGGCCAGCTTCCAGCCCAGGTTGAACGCGTCCTGGATACCGAGGTTGAGCCCCTGTCCGCCCAGCGGCGGGTGCACGTGCGCCGCGTCGCCGGCCAGCAGCACCCGGTCGACCCGGTACCGGTCGGCCAGCCGGGTGGCGTCGCCGAAGCGGGACAGCCAGCGGGGCGAGTGCACCCCGAAGTCGGTGCCGGCGGTCGCCTGCAACTGCTGCCGGAAGTCCTCGATGGTCGGGGGGACCGCCCGGTCCTCGCTCACCCCTGCGGCGGGTACGACGACGCGGTACAGCCCCTCGCCGTCCCCGACCGGGCCGACCCCGAACCGCAGCTGCGTCCTGCGTACCCGGGTCATCACCGCGACGACCTCGTCGTGCGGCGCGGTCAGCTCCATCACGCCCAGCAGCGTCTCGTTCCGGGTGGGCTCACCGGGAAAGCCGACACCCAGCAGCTTGCGAACGGTGCTGCGACCGCCGTCGCAGCCGACGAGATAGCGGGTACGCAGGCGGGTGCCGTCGGCCAGCTCGGCGGTCACCGCGTCGGCGTCCTGGCTCAGCCCGACCAGTTCGGTGCCCCGCCGGATCTCGACGCCGACCCCGGTGGCGTGCTCGGTCAGCAGCCGCTCGGTGACCGGCTGCGGGATGCCGAGGATGTATCCGTGCGCGGTGTCCATCCGCGACGGCCACTCCTTGGCGATGCCGGCGAAGTAGCCGCCGACCTGGAACTGTTTGCCGTGGGCGAGGAACCGCTCCAGCAGGCCCCGCTGGTCGAGAACCTCGATGCTGCGTACGTGCATGCCGAGCGAGCGCACCACGCTTGTCGGTTCGGCGTCGCGCTCCAGCACCACCACCCGTACGTCGTGCAGCCGCAGCTCCGTGGCCAGCATCAGGCCGGTCGGTCCGCCGCCCACGACGATGACGTCGATCATGGAATCCCCGTTCGGTTGTTCGCGCCGCCCGTTGCGTCGATACCAACACATGCTTCGCGAATCACAGATTTCGCCAGGTTCTGGCGTCGAGTGGAGATTCTGCACCAGCACCGGGGTCTTGCCACAAGCCCCAGGGTGCGATATACGTTAGAAGTGGCAGGGAGGCGTCTACTCCCTGCCTTTGCTTTTGCCCGCTCCCGGCCTTCGCCGACCCGACCCGCCGCCGCCTGCTCGACAGCCTTCGCCGGGAAGACGGTCAGACCCTGGGCCAACTCTGTGCCCAGCTGGCCATGACCCGGCAGTCGGTGACGCAGCACATCGGCGTGTTGCAGGAGGCCAACCTGGTCAACGCCGTCCGGCGAGGCCGGGAGAAGTGGCACTATCTCAACCCCGTCCCCATCCACGAATTGCCGCAACGCTGGATCGCCGCCTTCGAGGAACCTCGGCTGCGGGTGCTCGACGGGATCCGCCGGCAGGCAGAGGAGCCGCAGATGAACGTCGCCAGGCCCACGTTCGTTTACGTGACCTACATCCACGCCACCCCGGAACGGGTCTGGGAGGCGTTGACCGATGCGGACCTGACCGGCACCTACTGGGGCCACCGCAACGTCTCCGACTGGCGGCCCGGCTCCCGGTGGGAACACCAACGCACCGACGGCTCGGGCATCGCCGACGGCGGCGGCACGATCCTCGAAGCGACCCCGCCGACCCGGCTGGTGATGACCTTCGGCGACGTCGACGCCGAAGCCGGGCCGGACGCCTCCACGGTCACCTTCCTCATCGAACCGCACCGGGACATCGTCCGACTGACCGTCACGCACGTGAACCTGCCGTCCGACGACGACTTCGAGGCCGTCTCCGCCGGCTGGCCCGCGGTCATGGCCAACCTGAAGTCACTGCTCGAAACCGGCCGTGTGCTGCCCCAGGCGCCCTGGGAGATGCCCGCCGCCCAGCAGAACGGCCACGACGGCACAGAACGGACCGACTCGACGCGCCCCGACGCCGACCCTGCCGCCCGTAACGGATGAACCTGGACAACCCCGGGTACGCGGGCACCGGCAGAGCACCGACTGACCATGTCTGCGCTGGTGGGCCGGAGGTACCACCATGCGAACCACACCGCCACGATCGCCGGTGACCCGCTTCCACTCAGGTTTGCCGACCCAAGGGCGTCAGGCCGATGATCCTCGGGCGGCCACCGTCAGGACACCGCGAGCAATCGGAACTCGCAGCGGACGCCGCTGGCCTTGGCGAGCCGACCATCACCGGTCACGAGTGGGCAGGCCACCAGCTCCGCCGCCGCGACGTAAGCCGCGTCGTACGCCGTGACATTGCCCCGCAACTGCCACATCCGGTCGAGCAGCACAGCGATGGCAACCTCATCGATGACCAACGAGGGCAGGGTGTCGATCGCCTCCTGAGCCCGGGCAAGGCCCAGCTTCCCACCGAGAACCTTGCCTCTGATCACCGACATGACCTCAACCAGAAGATGGCTCGGTGCGGCCCAGTGCGGATCTCCGGTCAGCTCCGCCCGCGCCGCGTCGCCGACCGGCCCGTCGTCGACCAGGGCATCGGCCAGAACCGACGCATCCACGACGATCATGCCGCGCTTCCCCATGGTCCGCGCTGCTCCCGCTGGTCATTCAACTCGGCCGCGCTCTCCCCCGGTAGGGAGCGAGCACCGTCCGATCGGCCGGCGAAGCGATCAAGGGCCGCGGTGTTGCGCAGCCGCCGGGCCTGCGTTTCCACCAGATCCAGCAGGTACGCCTGGAGTGACTGCCCGCGCGCCTTGGCCTGTGCCGCCAGGGCGTCTCGTACTTCTTCCGGCACGTCCCGAATCTGGAGAGCAACCATGCATTCATTATGCATGCATAATGACCCGCTCGCCAGGAAAGGCTCGAAACTTCGATCAACCGGTTCGCATGACGACTGCGACATGGCCAAGAACCGCAGGTCAGAGAAGTCCGTGGGGCGGGCGGGGCTCGAACCCGCGACCGAGGGATTATGAGTGGCATCCATGGTCAGGACCCACTCCCCTACCTGCAACTCTGGTGTCATCCGGCAGGACCCTGGCCCCTGGACCAACTCTGGTTGCCCACGGTTCGCACCACGCGCCGCACCACGCCGCGCCTCGCACTCCACTGCTCGGCTACCCCTGGCTGCTACTCAACGTAACGACGCTTTCCGCCAGAGGGAAGCCGATAGCGGTAGCGGGTCGGCTTGAGCGCCTTCTCGGCCGGCACCCACGACTCCCAGACCCGGACTCGCCCGCCGGACGTCTCGACGGTTCCGTCCGGCAACCGCCTCCAGTCGATACAGTCCACGACAACGAGGTGAGTGCTGGCCTCGGCGGCGTGCTGCACCTCGTTGGCTGTGAGCTCTACGGTGTCGGCATCACCAGATGATCCCTTGACCTCGATGTGAAGCTCCCCCTGATCCGATAGGGCAAGCACGTCGTAGGACTTGGTGGCGCCGACATCCGTCACGTCGTAGCCCTGGCTGCTGTAGTGGCTCAACACCCAATCCACAGCGTGCCGCTCGATCGCTAGCCGGACCACCTCGTCGCGCATATACCCGGCTCCCCGCCGCTTCCGAGCCGCAACGGCGAGCTCAGACGAGGCCGGGCGCGGTCTTGGAACTCGCCCGTCTCCTACCCGAGGAATCTGCATGAGTTCCGGCACAGCGGAGATCACCTCAGCAGGGAGCTTCACCAAGTATCCCTGGGCGGCCCGTACCGGGCGCTTGTCCGAGAAGGCGAACGGGAAGTACAGACTCCCGGGGTGATGCACTTCCAGTCGTTCCTTGATCCGACGGAGCCGCTCCTCCACTCGCCGGAAGGCATCCTGGTTCACAGGACGCGCTAACGGTGTGTACCCCGTCAAGGCATAGCGCCACGCGGGCTCTGGGCCGCTGGCGGCGCGGTTTCGGCCATAACTGCCCTGCGATGCCCAGACGATTTCGTCGGCCTCCGGCCCTTCAGCAGCAATCGAATAGCCAACGATGCCGGGTGAGCCGAGAAGGGACTTGTGCCAGTGCAGGACCACGTCTCCGGGCTGGACGGCTGTCACTAGCGCATACGACCAGTACTCGCGACCAGCATCGTCAACCTGCGGCGCATGCAGGTCGGAACCAAGGTCGGTGCGATCTGTGATCTCCATCCAATAGCGCTCAGCCGGGTCATCGCTCCACCACTCATTGATACCCACGCAGCATTTCTATCGGATCTCCACAAGGGAGAAGCGCCTCACCCTAACTGGACGTTTCCTTCACCTTCACGCCAGTGTGACCGATTAGCGCCCCGGCCTTGGCCGGGCAACATGTCCCACTCCGGGTAGAATAGCCTCATCCCGCCCGGCTCAACCCTGACCAGAAACGCAGCATTTCACCCCGGAATGGCGTCTGGTTCACATTCGGCTATACATCGACGGACATGACGTCCGCCCAGCCGTCGCCCCGACACCGTACGCCTACTGCATGACCGCACGACGCCCCTACCCGTCCGACCTGTCCGACGCCCGGTGGGCCCTCATCGCACCCCGGCTGACCGCATGGCGACAGGCCCGCACCGATGCCGGCGTCAGCGGCCGGACCCCCACCCACGACCTACGCGAGATCTTCAACGCGATCCTCTACGTCAACCGCACCGGCATCGCCTGGCGCTACCTGCCCCACGACTTCCCACCCCACCCGACGGTCTACGGCTACTTCGCCGCTTGGAGCAAGGAAGGCATCTTCACCGCACTCAACTACCAACTCACCGGCCTCGTCCGCGACCACCACGGCCGCACCATCGCCCCCACCGCGTCCATCATGGACAGCCAGAGCGTCAAGACCTCCACCAACGTGCCACTGTCCACACAGGGCACCGACGCCGGCAAGAAGATCGTCGGCCGCAAACGCGGCATCATCACCGACACCCTCGGCCTCCTCCTCGCCGTCACCGTCTGCGCCGCCAGCGCCAGCGACAACACCATCGGCATGGACCTACTCGACCAGGCCACCACCACCTACCCCACCCTCACCAAAACCTGGGTCGACGCCGGCTTCAAAAACCGCGTCATCGAACACGGCGCCCACCTCGGAGTCGACGTCGAGATCGTCACCAAAGACCCACAGATCAAGGGCTTCAGCGTCGTCAAACGCCGATGGGTCGTCGAACGCACCATCGGCTGGCTCATGCACCACCGCCGACTCGTCCGCGACTACGAAACCCGACCCGACAACTCCGCCAGCATGATCACCCTCGCCATGATCGACAACCTCGCCAAACGCCTCACCACCGAAACCACCCCAACCTGGCGAGAAACCCCACAACCACAAAACACACAAAATACGTGAATCAGACGTCCTCTAAGGGCGAGGCGCTTCCGATGTCCTCCGGATAGCCGATGCTTGCTCAGGCTGTCGAGCGTTGGCAAGCCAAGGATGCCCCGGGGGTGTCCGTCCCATCCGTCCCAAGCTCGTTTTGCCTGTTCAGGGCCGGTACGGATTGGTTTCCTGGGACGCTTCGACCCGTCCCAGAGGCGATGTCGGCGCGTGTGGGCGGGACGGTTTGATCCGTCCCAGGGGTGCAATCCGTCCCGGGGATGACCTGCGGAAATGAGTGTGGGACGGATGGGACGGCAGGGGGTGACGTGTGCGGTGGGCAGTAGCGCTGCCATGCGTCGGTGAAGGTTTCTCGGGTGTAGCCCTTGGCCTGGCCGACGGGAAACCGGACGTTACCGGAGGTAATCCCGAACTCTCGGAGCAGGTCGCCGAGCTTCTTGCCGGTTAGGCCTGCCGGGCCGGAGCCGGCCCAGGGTGCTTCGTCGTCGTCGTTGAGCACCTTGAGGAGTTGGGTGGTGGCGACGGCGGGCGGATCGCCGAGGGCGGTAAACGCCGTACGGATGTCGGCGAGCAGCCGAATGCGGGTCGACACGTTCGCCGACTCGTGGGCTTCGGCGGTGAGAATCGTGACAGCGTGCCGAGCACGCTGAGGCCAGATCCCGCCGGCGAGGTCAGCGACAGCCACCAGGGGTTCCCAGGTGTCGGCAGCTCGGTCCTCCACCGGCATGGGTGGTTCGGCCGCTTCGAGGGCGGCGAGGTTGGCGCGGAGCCATTCGGCCAGTTGCTGGGCGACGGTGCGGAGGGCGGGGCCGTCGCGGCGGTGGCGGTAGGGGGCGACGGTTTCGCCGGGGGCGCGGCGGCGCATGCGGATAACGACGGCGCGGTCTTCGATGGTGTCGGGCATTGCGCCGATGCCGGCGAGTGCGGCCATGGCGAAGGTGGGGATCTTCTCCAGGCTTTGGGTGTTGTTGTCCCAGCGGATGGCGGGTCGGTTGCGTTGGTGGCCGGCGTTGAGGAGTCCACGTAGGTCTTCGTTGGCGTCGGCGTTCTTGCCGCCAAAGATGGTGTCGGCTTCGTCGACGAGCAGGGTTGGCGGGTTGTCGGTGCCGATGGCGCGGTAGACGGCGGCGGGTGAGGCGTTGACGGTGATGAGCGGGTTGTGGCAGCAGCCCTCGACCACGTCGAGGAGCCGCGATTTCCCGCAGCGCTTCTCGGGTGCCCGAATCACGAGGCGCGGCGCGTGTGCCCAGGCCGCTTGGGCGTGGGTAGCGGCGATCCACAGCGATACCGCGTCGACTGCCTCAGGGCTGGGCAGGATCACGTACTTGGTGAGGCAGGCGTGCAACTGGTCGAGGATCGCCGCACCGTTGATGGGCTGTTCGGTGGTGCTGGTCGGTGGGTTCATGCGGCGATTCCTTCGGCGCGGAAGCCACCTCGGATGGCGGCATGAATGTCTCGGTCGGTCTGCTCGGCCTGATGGCCGGCGGTGGTAAGCGCGGCTACCGCGTCGTCGTGGGTGATCGCGTTGACGGCGACCATGCGGGCGATTCCTCGGGCTGCGCCGTAGAGGGTGGTCCGGCGGGTCCCCTGCGGGGCGGTGGCGACCGCGTGCAGGTGTGCGGCGAGTAGCCGGTCGGGATGGGAGATGCCCTCCGCCTCACGGGTGCTGGTCGGCGTGTGCGCCGGGACCGGGGCAGGTGGGGGCGGGGCGGGTCGACAGGCACCGACCAGCGCGGGGGGCATCTCCTGCATCTCCCTGCGCGGCGCCCACCGGTACGGGCGGCCCGTGCGCGGGTGCACGCTCGGCGGCAGTACCACGTACCCGCCGTCGGCTTTGACGTCGATGCCGGGGCCGAGTCCCTGCCCGGGCTTGCCCTGACTGCACAACACGGGTGTTCCGGGGTGCCGGTAGTACAGGTGCAACCCACCCGACCCGGTCACCACATAGGCGGTAGGCGGCAACAGCCCAGCGGCGATGAGCCGGTTCATGGTCTCTCGTCCGCCGTGGGCGGGGTCGACGTCGACCACGACGGTGCCGGACGCGGCACCGGTACGCAGGGCGAGCTGCCCGGTGGGGACGGCGGCAACGATCGCGGCGACCCGGTCCGGGTCGGTGGTGGCGGCGTAGAAGCCGTGGCAGGTCAGGCACGCGCAGATGTCCCGGTCGTGGTCGGGGCCGGCGGTGGTGCAGGGCTGGCAGTTGGCGACGGGTCGTTTCGACCGGGCGAGCATGAACACGGGCCACCCGCGTTCGGCGTAGGTGAGGGCGGGGGCGACCAGGGCAGACGTGTCGGGCATGGCGCTCCTCTCGGGTTCGTTCAGGGACGTCGATGAGGGCTCGGGCCGTCCGGCCAGCGCGTTCGGGGTGTGGGCCGGGCAGCGCGGGCCTTGCAGGTAGGGGCGGACACCGTCGGGGTGGTGGCAGTAGCGCCGTTGCGTGCCGATCCAGTGCCCGCACCGGGTGCTGTCCGGGGGCATGGGCCGCTCCTTCCCGGGTACGGCGTGACGATGGCCAGCGCCGGCGGGCACTGGCCGCCAAGGGGTGAGGGCGCGAAGCGCGCCGTTGAGTGTTAGCGGTGGGGCCGCAACAGCGCCCAGACCACGAACACGACGACGGCCACGACCACCGCGACGACCAGCAGCCAGCCGCTGAGATCGCGCAGAAGCCAGCCGGTCATTCGGGCGCGGGCAAGGGTGGCGTCGGCGTACCAGGCGACGCGTTCGACGCGACGGCCGAGCGGCACGCCGAGGATCAGGCCGAGTAGCGCGCCCAGCACGAGCGCGGTGATGGTCAGCATGGGGGTACTCCCGAGGGTGTGCGCGGGCAGTGTTTGGTTACGGGCTGCGATGGCGTGGGGTGGTGGGTGGCCGTCCGGACGGTCCGGATGAGGGCGTCCGGACGGCTACCTACTTAGACCCTGGCGGGGTCGTCCGGACGGTCCGGACCGTCCGGACGACCCCGGGGTGTGGTGACGGTGGGTTACGCCGGTTCGGGGATGCGGATCTTGTAGGTGCCCCGGTCGGTCTTGCGGAGCATGGCGTCGGGGCCGGTGGAGAGTCGGCCGAGTGCCTTGCGCACCCAGTCGCCGGACAGACCGGTAGCGGCTATGACGTCACCCAGATCCCCGGGCCGTACGACGTTGACGCCCGCGTCGTACAGGTCGTGCAGGTGCCCGCGCAGATGGTCGTACGCCTCATCGGTGCTCATCGCTGGTTGGCGGAGTCCGAGGGGGATACGGGGCATGCCGGGTGGGATGCGGATGGGCTGTGCGGGGTCGACGTCGTCGGGTGGGTCGTGGGGGTTGATGGCTTGGTTGGGTTCGTCGTCGTGGTCGGTGCCGTCGTCGTCGGTCGGGGTCGGCTTCGGGCCGGGGTGGGGTGCCGGCCGCGCAGGTTCCGGGTGGGTGGGGCCGGTGGTGGGTTGTCCGCCGAGGTACGGCGCGACGGCGTCGGCGCGGTGGTCTTCGTCGGCGACGTAGCTGCGGCAGGGCATCGACCAGCGGGTGGTATCGGTCCCGGGGACCTCGGCGTAGAGGTAGCCCGGCTTGGTGTTCTTCCACGCCCACGGCATCGCCCCCGCATCGAGCGTGGCCTCGGACAGGGCCATGCCCGCGTCAACGTCCTTGTCGACGCCGAGGCAGATCGACCCGGGGATGTTCGCCCGCGCCGAGGTCGGGAACCGGTCGTGTGACGCCCGCTGCAACCCGAACACCAGACTGATACCAGCGGACCGCGCGGCCTCGGTCAGCTCGGTCACGAGGGGGTTCCCGGCGGCGACCTGGGAGGCTTCGTCGATGATGGCGACGCGGTAGCGGGGGCACTGCCGGCATCCCTTGGTCCACTGCTTGTGGCCGTGTGCGCCGATCTGCCTGGCCCTCCCGGTGATGTCGGTGTAGAGGTCTTCCAGCAGTTCGTTCGTGTCGTCTTCGGTGCCGGCGGTCCGGGCAGCTCCCTGGACGGCCCAGGTGGGGAGTTGGTCGAACTTGCGGGGGTCGGCCAGCCACAGTTCCGCGTCGGTGCGGGAGATGACCTCAGCGGCGATGTTGAGGATGACCTCGGTCTTGCCTGCGCCGGACATGCCCACGATCAGGAAGTGCGCCGCATTCCGCCCCGCCGCGTGATCACCCGGCAGCCACAGCGTCAACAGTTCGCCGTCCTCCATCACCCCCAGCACGATCGGCTCCGCGATCGACCGACCCGGCGCGGACAGGCCGGGCCAGGGGACCATGGCGCGCAGCTGGTCGACGGGGACGACTTCGACCCGTCCACGTCGGGCGGAGTCCGGGTCGGGGATGACCCGCACCGCCGTCTCCGGCACGTCGAGCGCGGACGCTAGAGCGGCCCGGTCGGCGGCCAGTTCCCTCACCGACGTACCCGCCTCCAGCGTTACCGCAGCTGCTGCCTTCGCGCCCTTGATCGTGGGTCGGGCCACGCTGGCGTTACGCAGGCTCTTGACCGCGTCGGCCAGCCCACCCCCGGCGGTAGCGGGGTCGTCGCCGTCGCCGTTGCGCAGCACCCGCACCACGGCCATGGCGAGGCTGGCCGTGGGTGCGCCGATGAGCCACATGTCCAACCACGGCGACGACCAAGGGCCGGCGATCGTCGCGCCGATCGCCCACACCGACCCCGCCACACACGTGGTCGTCGCTACCGCCCGGCGCACGGCACCCCGGGCGGCGGCGGCACGCCACGTCAACGACGTCAACGCGGTCCCGGCGAGGGTCAGACCGGCGGCAGCAGCGCCGATGGAGGTGGGTTGGTCGCCCCACCGCCAATGGGCCAGGCCGGTAGCGACAGCCAGGCCGACCGACCCGGTCGGGGTGACCAGGTACGGCCACAACGGCAGCCGCACCGTGTGCACAGCGGCCAACCCAGACGGGTCGGAGATCCCGCCGTTCTTCGGCATCCGTGACTTCACGACTGTTCCTCCCTTCCTTCGGTTAGGCGGTGAACTTGAAGTCGGGGCGGCGGGCACCCCGGTAGCCGACCTGCTCCAACTCGGGCATGTAGGCAGTGACGAACCGGTTGTTCGCCGTGATCACGTACTGACTCGCGATCACCAGGGCCTCACTGGCCTGTTGGAGGGGCTTGGCGACCTGCCGGGCACGCGCCCGCGCGGTCAGACCACCCACGACGACGGCCCCACCGCCGACCCGCCGCAACCGGGCGTCCAACTCACTGGCGGTGATCCCCAACTCCAGGGCGGCGGCGTGCAGGATCCGGCGGGTGCTCTCGCACCACTCGATCAGAGCGTGGTTATCCGTCAGGGAATCCGCACCAGAGAACAGCGTGCGACCCTGCGGGTTGGTGTTCGACACGAAACGACTCCTTCGTGATCAGGCAAGGGTGGCGAGCAGGGCGGTAAGCGCGGTGCCGACCAGGCCGGCCAGCAGCAGATCTACAGCGGTGCGGACCCGCCGGTACTTGCGGACGGCGGTGCGGGACAGCCACACCAGGTGGTGCGCCCGTTCGGCGGCGGCGGACAGCGGCGGGGCGGTGGCCTCGGTAATCAGGTCCCCCGGCGCAGCAGCGGCGTAGTGGACCAGGCCGTGACCACCACCGAGGCACGGCCGGACCGCACCGGCGAGCAGCCCCACCGCCGTACCGACCAGGGCGACGGTGGTGACCCCGGCGGCCAGCGCGGGGCCGGGCAGGTCGGTGCGGGCGAGGATCGCCACGCCGACCGTCACCGCTGCACCGGCGACGGCCATCAATGTGGACGCTTTGGTGTCGGCGCGGGCGAGTTCGGCGCGGACTTCGGTGATCCGGTCGGTGAACCACACCGGATCGGGTACTGGCACCATCAGAGGTGCCCTCCTCTCGTGTGGGGGTTGGGTGACCGGACCGGCGGCACAGCACGGGTTTCTCAGGCCAATGGGGCTGTGCCGCCGGGCGGGGTCAACTGCGGTTGCCGGCGGCGATCCGACCGCCCAGCTCGACCAGGCAGATCGACGCGACGACCACCAGGCCATCGACGGACAGCGGGAGCAGGTACTGCGCCCCGTTGGTCTCCCCGTAGTGCGCGGCGACGGAGGCCATGTGCCAGTAGGACACCCACGCGGCGATCCCCGCGATCAGCGCCGTCGCCGCCCACCGCCCGATCGCCAGCCGACGCGAGTGCACCGGCACCCGGGAGATCAGCTCGATCGTCAGCAGCAAGGCCAGGGGCGACCAGGCGGAGATGACCTGACTGATGATCTCGTCCCGGGCGTGGAGCACGTTGCCCGCGATCGACGCGGCCACCCCGAGCGCGAGCACCACCCGCACCGCCCACCGGATGCGCTTGAACTGCCTGACCTGCCCAGCCTCAGGCCCCTCCGGCACCGGGTCGGGGGTGGGGGTGGGGGTGGGGGTGGGGGTGATCTTCGGACCCGGGTGTCCGTCCACCCGGACCTGCGACGACTCACCCACCACCGGACGACGGCGGAACCACCCCCGACGCGGCTGGGACGCCTCGGTGGCCTCCGGGGCGACCGCCACCGGCACCGGGTCCGAGGGCGGGGCCGGGACCGGGCCGATCGGCTCCGGGTAGTCCCACACCACCTGCTCAACGCCAACGGCCGGGTCCGGGCCGACCACCGGGTCGGGGGTGGCGACCGGGTCGGGGGTGGCGACCGGGTCGGGGGTGCGGGTCAGCAGTCGTTCGCGTAGCTCGGTGGCCTTCGGTGCACCGATCTTGAACTGCTTCTGAAGGCGGTTGCGGGAGGGAACCTCGCCGAGCTGGTCGGCAAGCGCCAACGCGCCCGGGTAGAGGTCATCGACACTGCGAGGATGAATGCTGGCGGGAGCGGTCATCGAAGGGTCTCCTTCATCGTCGGGGTCTCGCTGTTGAGGGCGTGGGCGATAGCGAACGGGGCGAGCATCACGGCGGTGCCGCCCAGCACGATGAGCAGCAGAACCAGCACGATCACGGGGTGCCTCCTAGGCACACAGGGGCGAGCACTCGGTGCACTCGCCCAGCGAGCGCGGGATGTAGTAGGGGCGCACCCGCTCGCAGGTCGGACAGGTACGGCGAGCGGTCAGCGCGGCGCGAACCGCGCGCAACTGCGCGGGGGTAGCAGTGCGCTTCGGCCGGGCCAGGTCGATCCGGTAGAGGTAGGCGGCGCGGGTGCCGCCGATACCGCGCCAGAGCACCTGAGCGGCAATCTCCTGACCACCGGGGCGCAGGCCGGCGGCCCGCAGTTGGCGGCGGGTGGCGTAACCGGACGGGGCACCCCGCCACCAGAAAGTGGGGATGCCGTACCGCTTGCCGTCCGGATCGTTGAAGGCAGCGCGAACGCGGGACATCACGCCACCTGCCGCTCCGACGTAGCGCGCACCGCGAGCAGGGCACGCGCCTCCCGCAGCACCCGACGCTGCGCCCGACGCAGCCGCTGCCAGTCCAACTCGGTCGGTCCGCCGTCGCCCGTCAGCACGACAATCTGCGCGTCGAGCAACAACACCTCCGCCTCGATCAACGGCAACTCCTGCTCGATCTCGGCCAGGTCGGCGGCACTCGGCTCGTAGTCGAAGGTCGTCATCACGCCACGCTCCGGGTGGTGTAGTCGGCGGCGTCGACCAGGCCGTTAGCCAGGGCACCCGCTTCCATCGCGTCGATGGCCTTCGCGGGAACGACGTACCGCCCTCGGATGCGGATGGCCGGGAACTCGCCCACGCGGATCGACCGGTACAGCGTCATGTCGCAGGTTCGCAGCAACTGAGCCGCTTCGGCGACGGTGTAGAACCGCTGGGGGTGGCCAGCAGGTCGATCGGTCTTCATTGGTGTCCTTCCGCCTCATCGATCGGGGTGCACATAGGTTCCGATCACGAGGGGTGACACCTTCACCACCACACTGGACGACTTGGGACGTCCTTGCTATCTTCAAGTCGTCCCTAGAAGTATCTCGGAGGTGGCAATGCCGAACGACCGGCTACGCGATGCAATGCTCCGCAACGGCTTGACGCCGTCGTCCGTGGCCGAACAGCTCGGGGTAGACCCGAAGACCGTGGAACGGTGGATCACGCAGGGACGGGCACCGTATCCGCGCTACCGGCATGCGATCGCTGCGCTGATCAAGGAGAGTGAGTCGTACCTGTGGCCTGACGCCATGCCGCAGGAGCGCGCGAACCGCGTAGCGCAGTCCGAGGTAGTGCAGGTATACCCGCGACGCGCGGCAGTGCCGGACGACCTCTGGCGACGGCTGATCTCGCAAGCACAGGAGCGGGTCGGCATCCTGGTCTACGCAGGGCTTTTCCTGCCCGAACAGCAACCGCAGCTGGTCACCACGCTCAAGGCGAAGGCAGCAGCCGGCATGCGGGTTGAGATCCTGCTCGGCGACCCGGAGAGTCCCGAGGTAGCGCAACGCGGGGCGGACGAGGGCATCGGCGACGCGATGGCTGGCAAGGTGCGGAATGTGCTCGCCTTCTACCAGCGACTACGCGATGTCCCGGGGGTGAACGTGCACTTCCACCGGACGACGCTCTACAACTCGATCTTCCGGTTCGATGACGAGATGCTCGTCAACTCACACGTCTTCGGCTTCCCGGCCGCACACACGCCCGTCATGCACCTGCGCCGGCTTGCCGGCGGCGACCTGTTCGACACGTACGCGGACAGCTTCGACCGAGTGCGGGAGTCCTCATTGCCCACGTGGCAGCCAATGGTGGCAAACTGAGGGCATGACCAGGATCGAGTACTACGACGACCCGAAGGCGCCGAAGGCAAACAGCATCGTCCCAGCGGTGACGGTGTTCGTCCTAGACGCACAGGACCGGGTACTACTCATCCGCCGGACCGATAACGGCTTATGGGCGATTCCCGGTGGTGCACAGGACTTTGGCGAGTACATCGCGGAGACCGCCGTACGTGAAGCGAAAGAAGAGTCGGGGATCGACGTCGAGGTAACCGAAATTGTCGGCATCTACACCGATCCAAAACACGTCATGGCCTACACTGACGGTGAGGTCCGGCAACAGTTCTCCATCTGCTTCCGCGCTCGCCCTATCGGCGGAGAACCCACCCCAAGCAGTGAATCGTCAGAGGTGCGATGGGTAGGCAGAGACCACCTGCGTGAGCTGCCCATCCATCCATCAATTCAACTCCGCATCACCCATGGATACGAGCACCGCACCCAGCCTTACATTGGCTGAAATCCTGCTACAGCCAATCGCTCCTGAGTGCGATTTACTGCCTCCATAAGCACCGGTTCTGCCTTCACCCAAAATCGGGTCACGAGATGATCGGGGCCATACCTAGTCCGCACTTCGCTTAGGCGCTCCTGCACGGTCAAATTCTGCCCGTCTGGCCCAGTTGTCATGTCGGCACACCAAAGAGCGTCGCGTACTGGCGACCCCTCATCGCTAAACTCCGCTTGCAACACGTCCACGAGACCACGCTCCTGCGCCTCATATTCGGCGCATGAATGATAAGCCACTAGACCAGCAACACGCTCGTTGCATTTCCGACCCCTGAGCCATAGCGCTCCGTCAAGCGCGTGCAGTCCGGTAGAGATCACCTGCGGCGAGTACCCGACGTCATGCAACCACGCCGAAGCAACCAGAACGTCCGCATCGACATCCCGAAAGACGTTTGCAAGTCGCTCCGCTTTGGCGGCCACTGCCTGCACATGACGCCACCTGCGAGGCAGCGCACGAGAAAGCTGCTCTTCGGCTAGATCGCGAGCAGCAGCAGATAGGCCCATCCCCACAGGATACGCGAAGCCCAGGTCACGCGGACTTCCAAGGGCACGCAGATGCTGATTGGCTCGTTGCACAGCACGATTGTCGCCTACTTGACACACCAATCACACGCAGATGATCAGACCCTACTCTCGCCAGAATGAACGTCCTGAGCCAAATCATCCCAGGTGTGCGCGAAGCACGAACACCGCTTGCAATCGGTGTAATTTGGTCGATAATAGCATGGATTGCTTGCTCCCTAGCCCCTAAAGAGGTCTGGCAGAAAGATGTCTTCGCTGGCGCAGCTAGTCAAATCGGGAAGATTCCCACGGAGGCGTTAATCGGGATCGCTGCCCTAATCGTCTACCTAGTCGGAATCTTCCTACAATCCGTAGGCGAAGCAGTCTCGAAATTGGCCATACCTACCATTCTCGCAGGTTCGGCAATAGTTCTGTTCATTGCATTGATTCCAGCCATCATGGAGCTTGCATTAACCTGCATCACCGTGTGCGCAATTCTACTTTTCGCTGTAGCGGGATTACGACACCACCGCATCAAATCGGGCACCTACTGGACGACGGTAGAGGATACCCTGACAGCAGCCTGGCAGAACTTAATCAACTATATTGAGCACTCCTGGCTCTCATATCGAAATTCACGCGAGACGCGCCATTCAATCTTCAACGAGATATGCGCCGATTCACTCGAAGACTACTACGCATCGAATCCCGGCTTCCTTGAAGAAAAAGTCAAGGAACTGACGCACTCTTCGCTACATCAAGCAGCCCTTGGCACCAACCTAACACTGGAGGAAGCGTATGCGGAAGGAAATCACAAGGAGGTTATCCCGGCCCACCTAAAAACGCTAGCAGACCTACGCTTACATCTCGCAAACGCAGAAGAATACGACAACGGTATTCGAATAGCTCTTATAAAGAAGCTTAAAAGGGACAGGCAGGCGCGAGTCGGACTAACTCAAGTACTAGACCTCTCAGCCTATCAGGATTGGCTAATCCGACGCTTGGACCGGGTAGACCACGAGCTACGCTCCACCCGCCCCGAGTTGTATCTGGAGTACGATAGAATCCGATCCGAAGGCGAATTTCGTAGAGGGATATCTTTCCCCCTTGGAGCCCTTATAGCGATCATTTGCTATAAGTGGCATCTCACATTTAACGCCCTCGGCCCTAAGGCCCTCTTATGGGGGCCATTAATAGGTTCGGTAGCCGTCTGGCTAGTAGTCCATTCAGCAGGAACTTCGCAGACCGACAGAGCCGCACGAATGCTATATGCGGCAGTCCGAGATAAGACGATCGAGTTGCCGGACGAGACCCCTTTTGGAGAGCCCATATTTGTCTTCCGCCCCTTGCCGGAGGTCAGGCGTCCAGCAACAGTTACGTTCGTCGCCAAGAACAGGCTTCAAAAGCTGCTTCGAAGGCCCCTTCAGCGCATTTTTCCTGAGCTCGCAGAGCGCGAACCCCTGACAGCCACTCATCACAATGACCAGATTCTTTCTGGTGATCTAGAACTCGGGAGCACCCCAGTGCATGTCAGCCCACCACCGGGCGAGGCGGCATCCGACCGGCAAGCTTGACTGCCGCACGCTGATCGGACTCTGAAAGCCAGGCGGAGTAGACCCGCAAGGTCGTTGCTCCTCCCCCGCCATGACCAAGCCGACCCGCCACTGTTCGGACATCCACACCGGCAGCAATTAACTCTGTAGCCGAATAGTGCCTCAATGCGTGCAGATTCGTAGTTAGGTCAAGTCGCGCGGCCATCCGGCCAAATCGCTGGGTGGCCGTGTCCGGCACGAGTGGCGTACCTCCGTCCGGGTCCGGCGAGAACACGTACGCGTCAGCGGCCAGCGACAGCCCGAGGACTGACGCGCGTTCCTCGCAGCGCGCCAGCTGGTCGCGCAGCACCTCTACCGTCTCCGCGTCCAGGGCCACGCGCCGCTGCTGGTGCGTCTTGGTGTCCTTCTCCCGCAGCTTCCCCGCGTCGTCCACGTACAGCGCACTCCGCAGCGTCAGCACGGCGGCGTCCAGGTCGACGGCGGACCATCGCAGCGCGCACAGCTCACTACGCCGCGCCCCCGTCGTCATAGCCACCCACACGAACGCACCCCAGTCGGGGTCCTTCCACGCCTGGGTGACCAGACGCGCCGCTTCCGGTGCCGTTGGTGGGTGCGGGTTGGGCTGAGGCATCCCGGGCTTCTCCGCTTGATCTGCCGGGTTGACCCCGATCCAACGCCACCGTACGGCCCGGTTCAGCGCGCCGGACAGGATCCAGTGAATCTGCCGGATCGATGCCGGGGCGAGCGGCTTGCACTCGTGCGGCCGGCACTTCTCGGTGCAGTCGTGCGGCCCCACCTTCCGGTGCTCGATGGCCTTCCGTGCGCCTCCACAGTGGTCCCGGCACTTCCGCAGCACGGCATAGAACGACTCCAGCGTCTCGGCGTCCAGCCGGCCCACCGGCAGCTTGCCGAGCAGCGGCCGTACGTGCTTGTTCAGCTTCTTGACGTACCCCTGCCGGGTCGACGCCTCGACGTCGAGCACTTCCAGCCACCGGTCAAGCAGCTGGTCGACCGTCGCGCGCGTCCGTGGGTTGCGCCGCTCGTCCACCTGGGCGAGGAACCGCGTACGCGCCTTCTCGGCTTCCTTCCGAGCCGTCGCACCGGGCGGAATCGTCTCGGTCAGGTAGTGCCGCTTCTTCGTGATGGGGTCAACGCCCGCGTAGACCTTCACCCTCAGTGAGCCGCTGGGCAGTTCCTCGATCTCGCCGCGCTGGCGCTTCCCGCGCCCGTTCGCCGTCGCCATGGGGCCGACCGTAGCGCGCTCGCACCACGAGTAGCACCACGGGAAGATCATGGATCTAGTGTTTGCGCTGGTGGGGCGGGCGGGGTTCGAACCCGCGACCGAGGGATTATGAGTCCCCTGCTCTAACCCGCTGAGCTACCGCCCCGATACCGCGCCGGATCGTAACCTGCCCGCCAGACCACCTGCCAGCACCCGAACCGGTAGGACGAGAAGTCACCGCCCGGTACGATGGGCAACGCGAGAATAACAGTCAGCAGTCGATCCGGACGCACCCGAACCGGTGTTGCGCGAGCCTGCGGATCAGCCCGCCGCGCGCAGTTCCGTGAGCACCGCCCCGGCCGTACGCCAGCCGCTGGCCAGAGCACCCTGGATGGACGGACTGTCCCGGTGGTCACCGGCCACGAAGATCCCTCCGCCGAGCGCCACCGGCTTACGCAGCCGTCCCTGCGGCGGGGGTGCGGCGGGCAGGGCGTGCGGCACCGACACGGTGGTCAGGTGGTCCCAGTCCGCTGTGGAGCATCCGTAGAGCCGGTCCAGTTCGGCCCGGACCGTCGGCTCGGGCGGGGCGTCGGGGCCGACCACGGAGGTCGCCACGAGGTGCCGCCCGGCCGGGGCGTACGACGGGACGGCCCGGCTGACCACCACCGTGTTGGCGACGAGTTCCCGCCGGTCGCCGTCGACGAGCAGGATCGGTTCGTCGAGCGGCGCCTCGGGGGCGCTGTGGTAGTAGGTGGTGTAGCTGTGGGTGCGTACCCGGGGCAGGGTGGGCAGCAGCGTGGTCGCGGCCGGCGGGTCGGCGGCGACCACGACGGCGCGGCAGGCGATCTCACCGTCCGGGGTGCGGACCCGGCCGGGGGCGACCGAGGTGACCGGGGTGTCGCAGGTGATCAGGTCGGCGGGCAGCGGGGCGGCCACGGCCTGCGGCAGCGCGGCCATCCCCCGGGCGGGCAGGCCGATGCGGCCCCGGACGAAGGACCGCAGGATCATCGCCAGCACGCGGCTGGAGGTTTCCAGTTCCCGGTCGATGAGCACGCCGGACAGGAACGGCCGGATGAGCTCCTCGATGATGGTGTCGGACAGGCCGGCCCGGCGCAGCGCCGCCTCGCTGGTGGTCTCCGGCGCGGTCAGCAGCCGGTGCGCCGGCAGGGTGGCGCAACCGGTGGCGAGGGCGGCGAAGCGCAGCCGGTCGGCCAGCGAACCGATGCCGGCGAGCGCGGTAGCGGGTGCGCCGCCGGGTTCGCGCAGCGGATGGACCAGCCGGTCGAGCCGGTCGCCGCGGCGGACCAGCACCCCGGAGGTGAACCACCCGAGGTCGAGGGTGCCCAGGTCGAGCAGGGTGCCGAGCCTCGGGTACGCGGTGTTGAGCACCTGGAAGCCCCGGTCGAGCAGGTAGCCGTCGACGGTGTCGGTGGCGACCCGGCCGCCGATCCGGTCGCCGGCCTCCAGCAGCCGCCAGGGCACCCCGGCCCGGTGCAGCCGGCGGGCGACCGCCAGCCCGGCGAGTCCACCGCCGACGATCACCACGTCCGTCTCAGCGGGCACGTTGCACCTCCGTGTCGTTGCGCGCCGACCGGGACAGCCGGCTCGGCCACCACACCTTCGGCCCGATGTCGTACGACAGTGCGGGCACCAGCAGCGAGCGGACCACGATGGTGTCCAGCAGTACCCCTACGGCCACCGCCACACCCAATTCGACCAGTACCACCAACGGGAGTACGGCCAGCGCGGAGAAGGTGGCGGCGAGCACGATGCCGGCGGAGGTGATCACCCCGCCGGTGACGGTCAGCCCGGCCAGCACCCCCGCCCGGGTGCCCCGACGGACCGACTCCTCGCGGACCCGGCTCATCAGGAAGATGTTGTAGTCGATGCCCAGGGCGACCAGGAAGACGAAGGCGAACAGCGGGAACGACGCGTCGACGCCGGGAAAGTCCAGCAGGTAGCGGAAGATCACCGCGCAGAGGCCGAGGGTGGCCAGGAACGACAGCACCACCGTCGCGATCAGCAGCACCGGCGCGACCAGGGCCCGCAGCAGCAGCGCCAGGATGACCGCGATCACCGCCAGGACGACCGGGATGATGACGTTGCGGTCCCGGGTGGACGCGTCGGAGGTGTCCACGTCGATCGCGGTGAACCCACCGACGACGGCGTCGGCGGCCGGCACCCGGTGCACCGCCTCACGCAGGTCGCGGATGGTCCGCTCGGCCGCATCGCTGTCCGGCGGGTCGGTGAGGGTCGCCTCCAGCTGCACCCGCCCGTCGACCACCAGGGGCGGGGCGTCCGGGTCCGGCGGACCGGTCTGGTCACGCCGGGTCACCGGGCGGACGGCGGCCACCCCGGGCACGCCCTGCGCGACCTGGGCGACCTGCCCGGCGCTCTGCTGGCGGGTGAAGATGGTCGCCGGGCTGCCGGTGCCGGCCGGGTAGTGCCGGGCGATCACCTCCTGCCCGGCGACCGAGTCGGTGCGGTCGGTGAACAGCTCCGACTGACCGAGGGTGGTCGCACCGAGCTGGGTGAGGCCGAGGGTGAGCAGGGCCAGCACCACGGCGGTGGTCAGCCAGACCACCCGGGCCCGCCGGGCGACGAAGCCGGCGATCCGGGCCCACAGCCCGTGTTCGGCCTGTGGGTCCGCCCGGTCCACCCTGGGGGTACGCGGCCAGAACGCCCGCCGGCCGCCGAGCACCAGCAGGGCGGGCAGGAACGTCAGCATCACCAGCAGGGTGGCGGCGATACCGATGGCGGCGACCGGGCCGAGCGCCCGGTTGGAGTTCAGGCTGGACAACAGCAGGCAGAGCAGACTGACGATGACGGTCGCGCCGGAGGCGGCGATGGCCGGGGCGGCACCCCGCCAGGCGGCGCGCATGGCGTCCCAGGGGCGCTCGTGCCGGTGCAGCTCCTCCCGGTAACGGGCGATCAGCAGCAATGCGTAGTCGGTGCCGGCGCCGAAGACGAGCACGGTGAGGATGCCCTGGGCCTGCCCGTTCAGCTTGATCACGTCGTTCTTGGCCAGGGAGTAGACGAAGACCGACGCCAACGCGTACGACATCCCTGCCGCCAGCAGCGGAAAGACCCAGAGCACCGGGCTGCGGTAGACGATCAGCAGGATGATCAGCACCACCACCAGGGTGACCAGCAGCAGTGGCCCGTCGATGGCGGAGAAGACCTCGATCAGGTCGGCGAGCAGACCGGCCGGGCCGGCGACGTCCACGGTGAGCCCGTCGCGGTCGCCCCCCGCGATGCTCCGCAGTTCGTCGACCACCTGGCCGATCCGCTCCCCCTCGGAGTCGTCGATCGGCACCACCACCTGCAGGGCCTGCCCGTCCTGGCTGGCGATCGGTGGGGGCAGCGGCCCGACGACCCCGTCGACCTGGGCGAACCGGGCACTGTCGGCGACCGCCCGCCGGGTGTCGGCGGGGGTGATGCCGGTGCTTCGGGCATAGACCACCAGGGCGGGGGTGGTCGGCTCCGCGACGAAGCCGGCGGCCAGGTCCTGCGCCCGGGTCGCCTCGGCGTCGGCAGGCAGGAAGGAGGCGTTGTCGTTGGTCGCGACGTCGCCCAACTTTCCCGCGTACGGCCCGGCGATCCCACCGACGACCAGCCACGCCAGCACGACCGCCACGGCGATCAGCGTGGCCGCGCCCCGGCTCCGCCCACCGGCCATCCCCGGTCCACCCCTCAATCGACGCAGCAATCGACGCAACAGGAGTCTAGGTCGACAGTTGTCATCCTGCCGTCCGAATACGCCGCCCGGGGCCGAAACCGCCCATCCACCTCGCGTCAGCCCTCACGCCACCTGCCGGCGCCGCCCCGAGTCGTACTCCCGGCCCCCTCACCGCCCCGGCCCCCTCACCGCCCCCGACCGGCGTACCCACCGTCCGCACCCGAGGATCGTGGAGACTTCTTGCTGCCCCGGCGACAACAAATCTCCACGGACGGACCCGGCGGCACCGGCGACAGCAGCCGGACACCGAGCGACGCGAACGGAAGCGGGGCGGGCAGCAGAGCGGTGGCGCGGGCAGCAGAGCGGCGCGGGCAGCAGAGCGGCGCGGGCAGCAGAGCGGCGCGGGTAGCGGTGACGCGGGCAGCGGTGACGCGGGCAGGGCGGGCAGCAGAGCGGTGGGCGAAAACAGCAGAGCAGCAGAGCGGAAGAGCGGGGCGGGTAGCGGTGGCGCGGGTGTGGCGATGACCGCGCGCGGGTCGCGGCGGCGGGGGCGGGCGCAGGGAAAAGCCCGTCGGCAGGTGCCGACGGGCTCGTGGTGGGGATTGTGCTCCCCCGTTTGGACTCGAACCAAAAACCTGCCGGTTAACAGCCGGCTGCTCTGCCAATTGAGCTACGGGGGACTGCCGTGTCGCAGTGAACCGGATCTCTCCGGCGCTCGGCGACGGCACAAGAGTACAGGACTTCGGGGGGGTTCGGTCCAGGGGGTTGCCGCTTTCGACCGCGTCGCCACGGGGTGGGACGATCAGCTCCAACAATAAGGACAAATCGCCATCCCCACCCAAGCAGGTATGACTGCGGAGCAGGATGGGTAGTTAGCTGTCGACCGAGAAATTGTGGGGCGCGACGATGGTCGTTCCCGACCGGCACCACCGGACGGGAACGACGGGAGCGTCAGGTACGGAAGGAGCCGCCATGCGCGGAAAGATCATGTTTCTTGGCGGGCTGGCTGCGGGCTTCGTCCTGGGCGCCCGTGCCGGCCGGGAGAAGTACGAGGAGCTGGTGGTGCGGGGCCGCAAGGTGCTCGACCACCCGACCGTCCAGGAGGCGGCCGGGGTCGCGCAGGCCCAGGCCAACCGCCTCTACAGCGAGGGCAAGGACAAGCTCGGCCAGTCCAAGCTCGGCGAGAAGCTGCACACCGGCAACGGTGGCAAGCCGGAGCTGACCCCGGCGGACGACGCCTTCGCGGGCGCCCCCGCCACCGTCGGCGCCAAGTCGGGCGTCAGCCCGACCAGCTCGTCGGTGACCACCCCGAAGCCCAAGGCGCCGGGCACCGGCACCAACGGCAGCACCCTCTGATCGTCCGTACGTCGTTCGGGCCGGTCGCCACGTGGCGACCGGCCCGAAGTACGTCTCAGTCCTTGCCGCTGCTGAACGCCGCGTCGAACGCCGCCGTCGGGGCGTCGAAGGCGAGCCGGCGGACGAACTCCAGCGCCTCCGGCGCACCGACCAGCCGGTCCATCCCGGCGTCCTCCCACTCCACGGAGATCGGCCCGGTGTAGCCGATCGCGTTCAACGCCCGGAAGCAGTCCTCCCAGGGGACGTCACCGTGGCCGGTGGAGACGAAGTCCCAGCCGCGCCGCAGGTCGGCCCAGGGCAGGTGGGAGGCGAGCCGGCCCCGCCGACCGTCCCCGGTGCGTACCTTCGCGTCCTTGCAGTCGACGTGGTAGATCCGGTCGGCGAAGTCGAAGATGAAGTTCACCGGGTCCAGCTCCTGCCACACGAAGTGCGACGGGTCCCAGTTGAGGCCGAACGCGGGCCGGTGGTCGATCGCCTCCAGGGTCCGCTTGGTGGTGTAGTAGTCGTACGCGATCTCGCTGGGGTGCACCTCGTGGGCGAACCGCACCCCCACCTCGTCGAAGACGTCGAGGATCGGGTTCCAACGGTCGGCGAAGTCCTGGTAGCCGCGTTCGATCATGGCCGGCGGCACCGGCGGGAACATCGCCAGGGTGTGCCAGATGGACGATCCGGTGAAGCCGACCACCGTGTCCACCCCGAGCTTCGCCGCCGCGCGGGCGGTGTCCTTGATCTCCTCGGCGGCCCGCTGGCGTACCCCCTCGGGTTCGCCGTCGCCCCAGATCCGGGCGGGCAGGATGTCCTGGTGCCGCTCGTCGATCGGGTGGTCGCAGACGGCCTGGCCCACCAGGTGGTTGGAGATCGTGAAGACCTTCAGGTTGTGCTTGGCCAGCGTCTCCCGCTTGCGCTCGACGTACGAGTCGTCGGCGAGCGCCTTGTCGACCTCGAAGTGGTCGCCCCAGCAGGCGATCTCCAGTCCGTCGTAGCCCCATTCGGAGGCGAGCCGACATACCTCCTCGAACGGCAGGTCGGCCCACTGGCCGGTGAAGAGCGTGATCGGTCGCGCCATCGTCTGTCTCTCCCCTGTTGTGGTGGGGATTCCTGGGCGGGACCGGGGCGAGGGTGACCGGGCCGGGCCGGTACGTCGGCGGCCGTGCCGGATCACCGGTGGGTGCACGCGCACCTGGGCCCAACGGGTTGCGCCTCCCGTCGGGTCACCGGCCACCCGCAGGTCGCCGCCCACCACTCTAAGCCCACCCCACCCCCCACGAAACCCCTCTCCCCCACCCACCAGCCCCCGCTCCCCACCCGCCTCAGCCCGCCCACTCGCCCACTCGCCCACGACGATCAAGAGGTTTGCGTCACGACGGGCGACCCGCGTGACGCAAACCTCTTGATCACCGATGCGAACCCACGGACGGGAGCCGGGGGCGGAGTGGGTGGGTGGATGGGGTTACTGGGGGAGGGTCCACTTCTGGTTGGGGGCGGAGGAACTGCACGTCCAGAGCAGGACCACGGTGTTGTCGGCGGAGTTGTTGCCGGAGACGTCCAGGCACTTGCCCGAGGCGGGGTTACGCAGGGTGCCGTCGGACTGCGACGACCAGACCTGCGGGCTGCCACCGGTGCAGGTCCAGAGCTGGATCTTCGTGCCGTTGGCGGTGCCGCCGCCCGAGACGTCCAGGCACTTGCCCAGCGCCTTGATCGGGCCGTTCGGGGTCACCGTCCAGGTCTGGCGGGCGCTGCCGTTGCAGGTGAAGATCTGGATCTGGGTGCCGTCGGCGGTGGCGCCGTTGCGCACGTCCAGGCACTTGCCGCCCAGGCCCTTGATCGGGCCGGTGCCGTTGGTCGGCGTGGTGCCGCCCAGCTCCTTGATCCGGATGTTGCGGAACGAGGCGTCGTCACCGGTGCCGTGGTTCTGGATGCCGATGTGGCCGGCGAGCGAGCGCACCGGGTTGGTGTTGGTGAAGTCGTTGATCTTCGCTCCGTTGAGGAAGACCTGGAGCCGCTCCCCCTCGACCAGCAGCTCGTAGGTGTTCCACTCCCCCGGCGGGTTCAGCGCCGCGTCCCGGGCTGCCTGGTCGGCGGCCTGGAACGAGTAGACCGAGCCGGTGGTCCGGTCGACGGTGTCGGTGGCGTCGATCTGCACCTCGTAGCCGTTGTCCATCGCCGAGTTCGGGTCGCTCGACGGCGGGAAACCGATCAGGACGCCGGAGTTGTCGTCCCCGTCCACCTTCCAGTCCAGCTTGAGCGAGTAGTTGGTGAACTGCTTCGCGCTGTACCAGAGCATGCCCAGCCCGCCGACGGAGCTGAGGGTGGCGTTGGAGTTGGTGAAGCTGCCCGGCCCGGCCTGCGACCAGCCGTTGGTGGAGCCGTTGTAGAGGGCGGTGTAACCGGTCTCGGGCCGGCAGTCGGCCTTCGTCCGGCCGGCCGCGTACCGGATGCCGCCGAGCAGGTGGGCCCGGAACGCCGGCTCGGAGTACGCCGACTGGTTGTGCCCGGCGCCGGTGTAGAACGACCGGCCGCCGTTGTACGTCTTGCACCACACGTGCGGGTGGTCGGCCCCCATCCCACCCCCCGAGTACGACGACTCGTCGAGGTTGGCCAGCACGTGCGCGGTGGAGCGGGCGTTGGTGCGGAAGTTGTACCACTCGTCGGTGCGCTGCCAGGTCGGGCCGAGGTGGGCGGTGGCCGCGTGCGCGCGGTCCTCCACCCGTACGGTGGCCTGCTGGATGGCCGGGTGGGAGGCGAACCACGCCCCGACCAGGTTGCCGTAGAACGGCCAGTCGTACTCGGTGTCGGCGGCGGAGTGCACGCCCATGTACCCGCCACCGGCGGCGATGTACGACTCGAAGGCGCTCTGCTGGCTGGCGTTGAGCACGTCGCCTGTGGTGTTGAGGAAGATCACCGCCTCGAACCGGGCGAGGTTGGCGCTGGTGAACTGGCCACCGTCCTCGGTGGCGGTGACGGTGAAGTTGTTGGCCGCGCCCAGGTCACGGATGGCCTGGGTGCCGACCGCGATGGAGTCGTGCCGGAAGCCGGCGGTCTTGGAGAAGACCAGCACGTCGTAGGCGACGTCGGCGGCCGACGCGGGGGTGGCCGGGGCGGTGCAGGCGAGGGCGGCGAGGACGGCGGTGGCCGCGCCGAGGATGGGCCGGAAAAGTCTCATGTCGTGCTCCAGTACGCCGGGGGCGCGGGACCGGACACTGCCGGTCCCGCGCCCGTCAGGTCAGGGCAGGGTCCACTTCTGGTTTGCGGCGGCGCTACAGGTCCACAGCAGGACCACGGTGCTGTCGGCCGAGGTGTTGCCGGAGACGTCCAGGCACTTGCCCGAGGCGGGGTTGCGCAGGGTCCCGTCGGTCTGCGCCGACCAGACCTGCGGGCTGCCGCCGGTGCAGGTCCACAGCTGGATCTTGGTGCCGTTGGCGGTGCCGCCGCCGTTGACGTCCAGGCACTTGCCCAGCGCCTTGATCGGGCCGTTCGGGGTGACCGTCCAGGTCTGCCCGGCCCCACCGTTGCAGGTGAAGATCTGCACCTGGGTGCCGTCGGCGGTGGCCGCGTTACGCACGTCCAGGCACTTGCCGCCCAGGCCCTTGATCGGCCCGGTGCCGTTGGTCGGCGGCGGGACGGTGCCGGTGTTGAGGGTGAACGCGTCCAGGTCGTAGAGCAGCCCGGTGCCACCGGCGAAGGTCAGGTAGAGCGTGGTGGTGCCGGTGGGTGCGCCGGACACCGTGCCGGTGACCGTGGTGAAGGTGTCCCAGCCGCCGGTGACCGGCACGGTGGCCTGCCCGAGCACGGTGCCGGTGGCCGAGCCGGCGCGGATCTGGAGGGTGCCGCCGGCACCGGCCGAGGAGACCCGGGCGGTGAACGAGGTGACGTTGCCGATCTGGTACGGGGAGAACCCGATCCAGTCCCCGTTCTCGATGTTGCCGACGGTCTTGCCGCCCTCGGCGGGGGTCTTGTCGAAGGTGGCGACGCCGGACGAGGTCTTGAAGTGCTCGGCCTGCCGGTGCCGGGGCTGGAGGGTGTGCTGGGTGTGCGTGGTGAGCCCACCGGCGTCGGTGTACTCGGCGTCGAAGATCGCGAAGATGTTCGCCGCGTCGTCGTGCTCGCCGTCGACCGGGATGGTGATCGTGCCGGAGCAGCCGTCGACCGAGGAGATCTGGTGACCGTGCTGGTCGTGGCCGAGCACGTAGGTCATCTTGACCTTGGTGCAGTCGACCGTGCCGTCCTCGGGGTCGGTGACGGTGATGCTGAACGGCACCGTGTCACCGAAGGAGAACAGCGAGCCGTCGACCGGGCCGTTGATGGTGACCGTCGGGGCGGTGTTGCCGACGCTGACCGTCACGCTGTTCGTGCCGGTCGCCCCCTGCGGGTCCCGCACGGTGAGCGTCGCGGTGTACGAGCCGTCCGCGGTGTACGTCTTCGTCGGGTTGGCCGCCGTGGAGGTGGTGCCGTCACCGAACGCCCACGAGTAGGTCAACGCCCCGCCCTCGGGGTCGGCGGAACCGGCCGAGGAGAAGTTCACGGTCAGCGGCGCGGGTCCGGAGGTCCGGTCGGCGCTCGCCCGGGCGGCCGGCGCCCGGTTGCCGACGCCGACGTAGTCGAAGCGGTACAGGGCCGAGTTGGCGTCACCGTTGTAGTAGCCGGTGCCGTAGTCGAGCAGGTAGTACGCCCCGTCGGGGCCGAACGCGGAGTCCATCACCTGCTTGCCCACCCAGGGGAAGCTGTCGATGGTGCCGGGCGACCCGTCGGAGTTGACGTGGATCGGCTTGACCCAGCCCCGGCCGAACTCGGTGGCGAAGAACTGCCCGTCGAAGGTCTGCGGGAACTTCGTCGCCGAGGGGTTGTTCGGGTCGTACCGGTAGACCGGGCCGGCCGCCGGGGATTCGGAGCCGCCGCCGAACGCGGCCGGGCTGCCGGCGTCGCCGCCGTACCGGATCCAGGAGGGCTTGGCCGGCGGGAGGGTGGTCAGGCCCGTGTTGCGGAACGAGTTGTTGGTCGGCCCGCCGGTGCAGTTGTACTTGGGGCCGGTGGAGTTGGTCGCGAAGTTCCACTCGTTGTACGTCTCGGACGTGGTGTTGGTGCCGGTGCAGTACGGCCAGCCGTAGTTGCCCGGGCCGGTGACCCGGTTGAACTCGACCTGGCCGGAGGGGCCCCGGTTGGCGTTGGTGCTGCCGGCGTCCGGCCCGTAGTCGCCGACGTAGACGACGCCGGTGGCCTTGTCGACGCTGATCCGGAACGGGTTGCGGAAGCCCATCGCGTAGATCTCGGGGCGGGTCTTCGCGGTGCCCGGGGGGAACAGGTTCCCACTCGGGATCGAGTACGTCCCGTCGGCGTTCATCTTGATCCGCAGGAGCTTGCCCCGCAGGTCGTTGGTGTTGCCGGCACCGCGCTGGGAGTCGTACGCCGGGTTGCGGTTGGTCCGCTCGTCCAGCGGCGAGTAGCCGGCGGAGTCGAAGGGGTTGCTGTCGTCGCCGGTGGACAGGTAGAGGTTCCCGGCGGCGTCGAAGTCCATGTCGCTGCCGACGTGGCAGCAGATGCCCCGGTCGGTCGCCACGTCCAGCACGTCGACCTTGCTGGTCTGGTTGATGGTGAAGTCGCTGTTGAGGGTGAACCGGGAGAGCCGGTTGACGCCCTGCCAGGCGGACCAGTTGCTGCCGGTGGCGGGCGCGTCGCCGCCGGGGGTGGACAGCGGCGGCGCGTAGTAGAGGTAGATGAACCGGTTGGTGGCGAAGTTCGGGTCGACCCCGAGGCTCTGCAACCCCTCCTCGTCGTGGGTGTAGACGGGGATGGTGCCGATCACCCGGGTCACGCCGGCGGAGTCGGTGCGCCGCACGGTGCCGTTGCGGGCGGTGTGCAGCACGGACCGGTCCGGCAGCACGGCCAGCGACATGGGCTCGCCCATCTCGTTGACGCCCCGGGCCAGCTCGACCTGCTGGAAGTCGCTGGCGTTGATGGTGTGCGCGGCGGCCGGGGCGGCCGGGCCGGTGGTGGTGGCGGCGACCGTACCGGCGGTGACGGCCAGCAGCAGTGCTGCTGCGGAGGGTAGCCACCGTCGGGAACGGTGACCGGTGTAGTCCTTTGTGGACATTGGAGGGCTGTCCCTTCCTGACGGATCACGGCCAGGGCGGGACGCGTGCCGCCGCGCCGGATGCCGGGGTGGTGGGGTGGAGTGGTGGGGTGTGGCAGGGCAGGCCGGGCGGCCGGGGGTGCCCCGGTCGGCCGGTCAGAACCCTCGGCCGGGGCGCGAACCGCCGGCGGAAGGTCGCTCGTCGAGGGGTTACCGCGCCGCCGGTTCACCTTGACGAAACATGCCCGTGATGCCACAAACATTAATGGTGACCTATGTCAATGTCCATACCCTCTGCCCACCGGTGTGGGTTTTCATCAGATGAAGCCCGTCCACCGGTCGGGCATCCCCGGTCCCGCGCCGAGCAGCGGCGGGCCGGTCGACCCGTGGGTCACCGAACGGTGACGAGCAGTTCCACCCCGGGTAGCCCCGACCTGCCGCAGCCCGGCGGCACCGGCCGGCAGTCGGGGACGACCCGGCCGTACGGGAATCCACATTCATCTGATGAAAGACCGGGCGGCTGCCGGTCGGAGCACCGCCCACCGCGCCGGACCCACAGCCCGGACCGTCGGAGCGGCCCGCCTCAGTGCTGCCGGTGCACGGCCTGGTCGGCCAGGCCCGCCAGGGCGGCACGGGCCGGCTCCGCCAGCGGCACCTGGGCCAGCGCGACCCGGGCGGCGTCGGCCCGGACCCGGATCAGCCGCTCGATCTTCTCCCGCGCGCCGGTCGCCTCGATGATGGCCCGCAGGTCGGCGGCCCCCGCCGCGTCCAGCTCAGGGTTGCCGAACAACTCCCGCAGCCGGGCGGCCTGCGCCCGGTCGGCGGCGTCGCGGGCCATCGCCATCATCACCGTCGGCTTGCCCTCCCGCAGGTCGTCCAGGATCGACTTCCCGGTCACCGCCGGATCACCGAAGACACCCAGCACGTCGTCGCGGAGCTGGAAGGCGTCCCCCAGCGGGTCACCGAAGTCGACGAGCGCGGCGACCAGCTCCGCCGGGGCCCCGGCCAACGCCGCACCGATCTGCAACGGCCGGGTCACCGTGTAGCGGGCCGCCTTCATCCGGATCACGGTGAGCGCGCTGGCCACCGAGCCGTCCCCGACCCCGGAGACCAGATCCAGGTACTCCCCCGCGATCACCTCGGTACGCATCCGGGCGAAGACCCGGTACCCCTGCCAGATCTGCGCGGAGGTCATCCCGCACTCGTGGAACATCTGATCCGACCAGGCCGCGCAGAGGTCCCCGCAGAGCAGGGCGGTGTTGCGGCCGTAGGTCTCCGGGTCGCCCCGCCACGCCGAACGGGTGTGCAGCTCGGCGAAGACCCGGTGCACCGACGGCGCACCCCGACGGTGGTCACTGCCGTCGAGGATGTCGTCGTGGATCAGCGCGAACGCGTGGAACAGCTCCAACGCCGCCGCGGCCACCACGATCGGGCGGTCGTCCGCTCCCCCGGCACCCCGCCAACCCCAGTAGCAGAACAGCGGACGCAGCCGCTTCCCGCCGGCCAGCACGAACCGGTGCAGGGCGGTGAAGATGCCCCGTGGGGCACCGTCCGGCCAGTCCGGGCCCTGCCGGTCGAGAAAGGCCACCAGCTCGGCGTCGAAGCGGGTCCGCAGCTCACTGGCGTCGGTCGGGGCGGCGGTGAGGGTCACCGCCGGTCCCCCGTGCCCGGCGGGCCGGTCGGGGCCGTCGACGCCCCGTCGGCACCCGCTCCCAGCCCGGCGAGGTCCAGCAGCAGCGCCTTGACCTCCGTCGCGGCGAAGGAGTCCCGGGCCAGCGACGGGTCGGAACAGAGCAGCACCGGGCCGTCCGCCGGGTCGGCCGGCAACCGGCCGTGCGAACCCCGGACCGCCCGCGCCCCCGCGTCCAGACCCACCACGCTCATCAGGTAACGCATGCCGAGCTTCTTGCGGGCCAGCGCCACCCCCGCCCGCCGCTTCGCCGCACCCGGCGCGGCCGGGTCGAAGAACAGCTCCGCCGGGTCGTACCCGGGCTTGCGGTGGATCTCCACGTTCCGGGCGAAATCCGGGGCACGGGCGTCGTCGAGCCAGTAGTAGTAGGTGAACCAGGAGTCCGGCTCGGCCACCAGCACCAGTTCACCGGCCCGCTCGTGGTCCAGACCGGCCGCCGCCTTGCCCTCGGCGTCGAGCACCTCGGCCACCCCGGGCAGCCCGGCGCAGAGCTTCGCCACCGCCGCCACGTCCGCCGGGTCCTTCACGTAGACGTGGGCTATCTGGTGGTCGGCGACGGCGAACGCCCGGGACGTCCACGGGTCCAGGTACTCCATGCCGTCCTGGGTGTAGACCCGCAGCAGCCCCTCGGCGCGCAGCAGCCGGTTGACGTCCACCGGGCGGGAGACGTCGGTGATGCCGTACTCCGACAGTGCCACCACCGTCGCGTCGGCGGCCCGTGCGGCGTCCAGCAGCGGCGCGAGCACCGCGTCCAGCTCCGCCGCCGCGGCGGCGGCCCGCGGCGAGGACGGCCCGAAGCGTTGCAGGTCGTAGTCGAGGTGCGGGACGTAGACCAGGGTCAGGTCGGGGGCCTGGTGGGCGAGGATCCGCTCAGCCGCCTGACAGATCCAGCGGGACGAGGGCAGCCCCGCCCCCGGCCCCCAGTAGGTGAACAGCGGGAAGGTGCCCAGCGCGGCGGTGAGCGTGTCGTGCAGCTCCGGCGGGTCGGTCCAACAGTCCGGTTCCTTGCGCCCGTCGGCGTAGTAGATCGGGCGGGGGGTGACCGTCCAGTCGACGTCCGCGCCCATCGCGTACCACCAGCAGACGTTGGCCACCGTGTAGCCGGGCTCGACCCGGCGGGCCGCCTGCCACACCTTCTCCCCGCCGACCAGCGCGTGGTGCTGCCGCCACAGCAGCACCTCACCGAGGTCACGGAAGTACCAGCCGTTGCCGACGATGCCGTGCCCGGACGGCTGCTCACCGGTCAGCAGGGTGGCCTGCGCCGAGCAGGTGACCGCCGGCAGCACGGTACCCAGTTCGGCGGAGAACCCCTGCTCGGCGACGGCACGCAACCGGGGCATGTGGGCCAGCAGCCGGGGGGTCAGCCCGACCACGTCCAGCACCACCAGCCGGCGGCTCATGCCGACATCCCGCTGCGCCCGGCACGGCGGTGGCACCGCACGGTGCCCGGTCGGTGACGCTCGCTCATCGTCGTACCCCCAGGGTCGTCGGGACGGCTCGCTCGGCCGGGGTGAGGCCGAGGGTGACCAGTTCGTCGCGGGCGAAGGCCAGCTCGGCGGCGATCCCGAGGGCCAGCTCCGCATCGGTGCGGGGACGCCGCGCCGCCGGCAGCACCCCCCACGTGTACGTCTCGACGTCCAGGTGGTCGCAGCCGGCCGTCGGGCCGGCGAGCAGCGCGGCCAGCGCGGTGCGCAGCACCGGCAGGGTGGAGGTCAACGGCGGCTCGGGCGGGGCGTGCAACGGCACGTGGTAGTGCACCCGCCACGCCCCGGGCAGCCGCGCGGCCAGCGCCTCATCCAGGTCGTCGGCCGCGTACCCCGGGTCGGCCGGGTCGGCGGCGTGGGCGCAGCCGGCGGTGCGGGTCTGGTGCAGGAACCTCGGCTCCACCCAGCGGCCCAGCGCCTCGGCGTCGGCGACCGGGTCGGCCGACTCCAGCGCGGCGGAGACCTGCACCTTGACCACCGGCAGCCCGGCGGAACGCAGCCGGGCCAGCGCTTCGACGGGCTCCTCCCAGGCGCAGGCGAGGTGGGCCAGGTCGAGACAGATCCCGAGGCGTTGCGGGTCGAGGTCGGCCAGCAGCGCGGCGGCCTGCCCGCTGCTCTCCACCACGCACCCCGGTTCCGGTTCGAAACCGACCCGCACCGGGCGGCCGGTGTCGCGTTCCACCTCGGCCAGGCCGGCGGTGAGCGCGTCGAGCCGGCGGCGGGCCGCCCCGGCGTGCGTCGGGTCCCAGGGCTGCCGCCAAGCCAGCGGCAGGGTGGAGATCGATCCCCTGGCGGCGTCGTCGGGGAGCAGGTCGGCCAGCACCCGGGCCAGGTCCAGGGTGTAGCGCAGCCGCTGCCCGGTGGTCCAGTCCGGGTGGTAGACCGCGCCCTTGACCACCGGGGCCTGGAAGGCCGCGTACGGGAAGCCGTTGAGGGTGACCACCTCCAGCCCCCGGTGGGTCAGTTCGGCGCGCAGCCGGCGACGGGCGGCCGGGTCGGCGGCCAGCTCGGCGGCGACGGGGGCGGCCAGCCACAGCCCCAGGCCGAGCAGGTCCGAGCCGAGCGCCTCGCGCACCGGCAGGGCGTACGTGTCGAGTTGGGCGAGGATGCCGGCGGTGTCCTCGGCGGGGTGCACGTTGGTGCAGTAGCCGAGGTGGACGGTGCTGCCGTCGGCGTGCCGCAGCCGCATCAGTCGCCGCCGCGCAGGATGGAGTTGCCCTCGAAGGTGCCGCTGGACGGGGTGTCCAGGTCGGTCAGGTCGAGCCGGCCGGACTGCCCGTAGAACTCCACCGGGTTGCGCCAGAGCACCAGGTCGACGTCGTCGTCGGTGAATCCGGCGGCCAGCATCGCCTCACCGGTGGCCCGGGTCAGCAGCGGGTCGGAGCGGCCCCAGTCGGCGGCCGAGTTGACCAGCATCCGCTCGGTGCCGTACGTGCGCAGCAGCTCCACCATCCGCGGCGGCGACATCTTGGTGTCCGGGTAGATGGAGAAACCGAGCCAGCAGCCGCTGTCGCGGGCCAGCTTCACGGTCACCTCGTTGAGGTGGTCCAGCGCCACCCGGCCCGGCGCGATGCCGCTCTCGGCGACCACCGCGAGGCTGCGTTCGACGCCGCGCGCCTTGTCCCGGTGCGGGGTGTGCACCAGGGCCGGCAGGTCGTGGTCGACGGCCAGCGCGAGCTGGGTGGCGAACGCCTCGTCCTCGGCCGGGGTCATGTCGTCGTAGCCGATCTCGCCGACCGCGACCACGGCGTCCTTCTCCAGGTAGCGGGGCAGCAGGTCGAGCACCGGGCGGCAGCGCGGGTCGTTGGCCTCCTTGGGGTTCAGCGCCACGGTAGCGTGGTGCCGGACGCCGAACTGGCCGGCCCGGAACGGCTCCCAGCCGATCAGCGAGTCGAAGTAGTCGGCGAAGGAGGCGGCGCTGGTGCGCGGCTGCCCCAGCCAGAAGGCCGGCTCGACCACGGCACGGACCCCGGCGGCGGCCATCCGCTCGTAGTCGTCGGTGGTCCGCGACGTCATGTGGATGTGCGGGTCGAAGATGCGCATTCACGCCTCCCTGATGGTGAGCCGGTCGAGCAGTGCGGTGGCGTCGGCGGGGAGCTGCCGACCGGCGGCGTGCCGTTCCGCCGCGAGCGCGGCGAGCATGGTGGCCAGTTCCCCGTCGGCCCGGTCGTCGAGGTCGGCGACGACGGCCAGCGGCACCCCGATGAAGACGCACTTGAGCACCGCCTGCCGCCAGGCGTCCGCCGCCAGGTGCCGGGCGTACGGGCCGAGCGCGGCGGCGACCAGCCGGGTGTCGTTGGTGCGGATCGCGTCGTGCAGCAGCGGCACCCCGGCGTCGCCGATCGGCAGCAGCGGCAGGGCCTTGAGTACGGCCCGCTTCTCGGCGGCGTCGCCGTACCGGTAGACCTCCTCGGCCTGCGCGGCGGCCTGGTCGGCGGGGAGCGCGGCCAGCAGCAGCGCCCGCGCCGCCTCGTCGGCGGTCCAGCCGGGGGCGCCGGGCAGGTCGTGCCGGCCGCACCGCCGGGCGGCGGCGGGAAAGTACCGTCCGACCGCGCCGGGCTCGGCCGCGACGCGGCGCAGTGCGGTCTCCAGCCAGTCGGGATCGGGTGCGCCCTCCAGCGCGGCCCGCAGTCGATCCGGTGTCATCCGTCTCCCCTCCCCAGGTGTGTGCGTCCGGCGGTGGTCAGTCCGCCCCGGTGGTGCCGGCGGGGGCGGGTGCCGCGCCCGCCGCGAGGCCGGCGTCCCGGGCGGCGGTACGCAGGAAGTCCAGCGACCGGGCCGCCACGGTGGGTGCGGCGTGCGAGTGCCGGGGCAACTCCACGGCGACCAGTCCCCGGTAGCCGGCGTCGGCCAGGGCGCGCAGCACCGGCGGGAAGTCGATCTCGCCGGTGCCGAACTCCAGGTGCTCGTGCACCCCCCGGCGCATGTCGTCGATCTGCACGTTGACCAGGTGCCCGGCGACCTGGCGCACACAGTCCGCCACGGTCGACGACTCCAGGCAGCGGCAGTGTCCGATGTCGAGGGTGATGCCGAAGCGGGCCGGCTCGCCGAGGGCCCGGTGCAGCCGACGCCAGCCGGCGATGTCCTCGACCAGCATTCCGGGCTCCGGTTCGAAGCCCAGGGTCACCCCGGCCCGGTCGGCGGCGGCGGTCACCGTCGCGCAGCCGGCGACCAGCCGGTCCCACGCGACCTCGGGGGCGACGTGACCGGGTCGGATGCCGGCCCAGAAGGAGACCGCCTCGGCACCGAGGTCCGCGCCGACGCGGACGGCCCGGTCCAGGAAGTCGATCCGGCCGGCCGGGTCGTCGTGCAGCAGCGTCGGGGCATGCTTGCGCCACGGGTCGAGCAGGTAGCGGGCACCGGTCTCGACCACCACGCCGAGACCGAGCGCGGCCAGCCGGTGCGCCACGGCGTCGACCCGGCGGGCCAGTCCCGGCGCGTACGGGTCGAGGTGGTCGTGGTCGAGGGTGAGCGCGACCCCCTCGTAGCCGAGGTCGGCCAGCACCGTCAGGGCGTCGTCGAGCCGGTGGTTGGCGAAGCCGTTGGTGCCGTAGCCGAACCGCAGCCGGTCCACCTCGCCGGCCGGCGGGCCGGCGGGGTCGGCCGGGCGGTCCGGGGCCGGGCTGCGGCGGGGCGTGTCGGCAGCGGTCGGCGGGACGGCGTCCGGGGCGGTCATGTCGGGGAGAGTTTCCGGGCCAGCCGGCCGCCCAGCGGCGCGGCGAGCGCGACCAGCGCGCCGACCAGCCCGGCACCGGCGCGGGCGGTGAGCGCACCCTGCAACGAGGGCAGCCCGGTGATGCCGGCCCCGACGGCGGCCCGGACCCGGCCGGCGGTGGGGTCGGCGGCCACCCGGGCCTGCGCGCCGCCGTACCGGGCGACGTACCAGCCGGCCAACGCCACCGGCAGCGCGCCGGCGAGTGACCGGCCGACCCCGACGGCACCGGTGCGGACGCCCGGTGCGCTACGACGGCCGGGCGCGTCGGTCGCCGCCGGCGCATCGTCCACGGGGGACGGCCGGCCGGCGGGACGGGGCGGGGTGGTGGCGCGGGGCAGGGTGGTGGCGGCCAGCGCGACCAGGGCGGTGCCGGCGAGGGTACGCCGGGGCAGCGCCGCGTCGGCCCCGGTCACCTCACGACGGGACAGGGCGGTGACCGTCCAGGTGTGCGCGGCGACGGTCAGCGCCGCCGGCAGCGCCCGGACCGGTCGGCCGGACGACGCGCCGAGCAGCACGTCCAGCCCCCGGCAGGCGGCCATCACGGCGGGACCGGCGGCGGTGTTCTTGGCCACCAGGTCGTACCCCCAGATGGTGGCGGCGAGCGGGAGCGCGACGGCGGTGGCCCGCCGGCCGCCCACGGCGGCGGCCAGGCCCAGGCCGGCGGCGGTGAGCCCGATGGCGACCCCGGCGGCGGCGGCCGGGGTGATCCGGCCGCTGGGGATCGGCCGTTCCGGGCGTTCCTCGGCGTCCAACCCCCGGTCGGCCCAGTCGTTGGCGGCCATCCCGGCCCAGTAGAGCAGGACCGACGCGCCGGCCAGCCCGGCGGTACGCGGGCCGAGCACCCCGGCCGCCGCCGCCCCGGCCACCAGGTCCCCCGGTACGGACAGTGCGGCCGGTGCCCGGACCAGCTCGGCCAGGTCGGCCACGCTGGTCACCCGGCACCCCCGGCGTGCAGCTCCCGGGTGAAGTCGACCAGCCGCTGCCACTGCTCGCTCAGCGAGTGGGTGGGTGCGTCGATCGGGTCCTTGAAGAAGAAGGCCAGCTCGGGCAGGGGGCCGACCCGGCCGGCGGCGTGCGCGGCGGCGGTGAGCCGGGCCAGGTCCAGCACCAGCGGGGCGGCCAGCGCGGAGTCGCAGCCGTGCCAGGTGAACTCCATCCGCATCCCGGTGCCGAGGAACCCGGCGAAGGTGATCAGGTCCCAGGCGGTCTTGAAGTCACCGAGGTCCTCGACGTAGTCGATCCGGGTGCCGCCCTGCGGCACGTAGCCCAGCGTCTCGCCGAGGACCCGCTGCTTGCTGTCCACCTTGGCGGCGTTGGCGCCCGGCTCGGCCAGGGTCGCCCCGTCGCCGCCACCGAGCAGGTTGACCCCGGACCAGGAGCGCACCGCGAGGTGACGCATCGCGAACATCGGGGCGAGCACCGACTTGACCAGGGTCTCCCCGGTCTTGCCGTCGTGCCCGGCGTACGGCAGGCCACGCTGCGCGGCGAGCGCGGCGAGCGCCGGCAGGCGCAGCCCGGTGGACGGGGTGAAGTCGACGTACGGGCAGCCCGCCTCGACGGCCGCGTAGGCGTACAGCGAGCTGGGCGGCAGCACCTCGTCGCCGCTGGCGAGGGCGGCCCGCAGGGCGTCCGGGTCGGCGTGGCCGGGGTGCGGTGACGGGGCCGGTTCGGTGGCCGAGACGTTGACCACCACCACCCGGTCGAGCCGGTGCCGGTCGCGGAACGCGGTCAGGTCGGCGGTGACCGCGGCGGCCCGGTCGGCCTGACTGCCGCCGGTCGGCGCGGGCCGCAGGTCCTCCTCGACGGCGGCCAGGTCGGCGGCGAGCGCGGCGGCCAGCCGGCCGGGCAGCACCCCGGCGGCGGCGAGCGCCTCGGCCCGTTTGGTCAGCGGCGTGGTGGCCACGTCGTGACCGCCGAAGACCAGGTCGGCGAAGGGGGGCAGGGCGGGTCCCCGCAGGTCGGGCAGTTCGGTGACGCAGCCGGTGGGGGCGGTGAGGCCGGCCCGTAGGGCGAGCCCGCCGACGATGCCGGTGGTCGCGACGGAACCGCGCGCTCCCACCAGCCAGACACCCGTACGCATGGTGCTCCTTCCGGATGGAACGTGCTCGGTTCGGTCGTGCCGGCGGGGCGCGGGGTGGCCCCGCCCGCCCGGTCGTGCGGGATGGCACCGGTGACGGCGTAGACGTCGGCGGCGTCGACGCCGTACCCGGTCCCGCACGGCGTGCGGGCGGGGCTGGCAGGCAGGGCCGGTTCGGCGTCTCGGCCCTGCCTCCCCGCATCCGGCCAACGGCGGCGGCGCGCCCTCGGCCGGACGAATGGGTGGTGATGAACCGGATTCCCCAGGGAACCCGAATCATACTTATCTATATTCCTACTGGCGGCCCTCCGGTGCGACCGGGGAATCCCGGTCCGGCCGCACCGGACGGCCATCGTGCGCGTGTCCCCGGGCCGGGTGGCCCGGGTGCGCGCCCTCCACTGCCGACCCCGGCCCGGCCGCGGGGCGCAACCGCGGCCGGTCCCTCGCCGGTCGACGGCGGAGGTGCCTGGGTCAGACGGCGAGCGCGGCCAGGGCCGGCTCGACGTCGGTCCACCGTGAACCGAGATCCGCCGAGCGGGTCACCGCGTCCAGCACCAGCTGGACCTGCAACGCGTCGGCGAACGACGGGGTCGGGTCGACACCGTTGGCGACCGCCTCGACGAAGTCGCGCATCTCGTGGGTGAAGGAGTGCTCGTAGCCGATGATGTGGCCCGGCGGCCACCACGCCGCCATGTACGGGTGTTCGGCCTCGGTGACCAGGATCCGGGTGAATCCCTGCTCGGTCGCCGGCCGGGAGGCGTCGTAGAACTCCAACTCGTTGAGGCGTTCCAGGTCGAACACCACCGAGCCGAGCGAACCGTTGATCTCCACCCGGAGGGCGTTCTTACGGCCCGTGGCGAACCGCGTCGCCTCGTACGTGGCCAGTGCCCCGTCGTCGAGCCGGGCCACGAAGATCGCGGCGTCGTCGACGGTGACCGTGCCGGTCGCCGTCGCGGTGCCGTCGACCTCGGCGGCCAGTCCGCTCGACGCACCCGGCAGCGGGCGCTCCTTGACGAACGTCTCGGTCACCGCGCTGACCCCGGTGATCCGTTGGCCGGTCACGAACTGGGTCAGGTCGATGATGTGCGCCCCGATGTCACCGAGGGCACCGGAGCCCGCCTTGTCCTTCTGCAGCCTCCAGACCAGGGGGAACTGCGGATCGACGATCCAGTCCTGGAGGTACGTCGCGCGGACGTGCCGGATCGTGCCGAGCCGGCCTTCGGCGACCAGTTGTCGCATCAGCGCGACGGCCGGCACCCGGCGGTAGTTGAACCCGCACATGGACCGGATCCCGGCGGCCCCGGCGGTGGCGGCGGCAGCGGTCATCGCCCGCGCCTCCTCCACCGTGTTGGCCAACGGTTTCTCGCAGATCACGTGCTTGCCGGCGGCGAGCGCGGCAAGGGCGATCTCGGCGTGGCTGTCACCTGGGGTGCAGATGTCGACCACGTCGATGTCGTCCGAGGCGACCAGGGCACGCCAGTCTGTGGTGTGCGTGTCCCAGCCCAGCCGGTCGGCTGCCTCGGCGACCTTCGCGGCGTCCCGGCCGCAGATCTGCGCCATCCGAACCCGGGCAGGCAGTTCGTACACCCGGTTCACGGTGCGCCACGCCTGTGAGTGCGCGGCGCCCATGAACGAGTATCCGATCATGCCGACCCGGAGTTCGCGGTGATGAGTGGACAAGGTGGGTCTCCCCCCGTGTATCAGAACCCGAGCTTGAGGTAGTTGCTCGCGTTCTCCTTGGTGATCGTCTCCGAGGCGAGGACGATCTCCTTGGGCACCTGGAGTTCCACCAGGTCGGACATGCCCTTGCCCTGGCCGATCAGGCGGGCCAGGGAGATGGCCGAGGAGGCCATCGACGGGCTGTAGGTCACGGTCGCCTTGAGCACCGTGTTGTCGGCCTGGATGTCCTCCATGGCCTTCTTCGAGCCGGCGCCGCCGACCATGAAGAACTCCTTGCGGTTGGCCTGGTTGACGGCGGCCAGGACACCGATGCCCTGGTCGTCGTCGTGGTTCCAGATCGCGTCGATCTTGGGCAGCGCCTGGAACAGGCCGGTGGCGGCCTGCTGGCCGGAGTCGGCGGTGAACTCCGCCGGCCGCCGGTTGGCCACCTTGAAGCCGGCCGTGGCGAGGGTGTCGGCGAAACCCTTGGACCGCTGCTGGGTCAGCTCCAGCGAGTCGATGCCGGGGATCTCGCCGATGACCGGGGCGCTGACACCCTTGGCCTTGAGCTGCGCCACGATGTAGTTCGCGGCGGCCACACCCATGCCGTAGTTGTCGCCCATGATCTGGAGCCGGTAGGCCAGCGCGTCCGGGAAGGCACGGTCCAGGTTGACCACCGGGATACCGGCCTTCATCGCCTCCAGGCCGAAGGCGTTGAGCTCCTTGCCGTCGTGCGGCAGCACCACGATGACGTCCGGCTTCTGGGCGACCAGGGTGGACAGCGCGGCCCGCTGGGCAGCCGCGTCCGCACCCGCCTCCACGGTCTTGAAGTCCACGTCGGAGTACGCCCCGGCCTGCGCCTTGGCGTTGTTGGTGATGGCGGCGATCCAGCCGTGGTCGGCGGCGGGGGCGGAGAAGCCGATGGTGACCTTCTTGCCGGGGGCGGCGTTGCCACCACCGGAGTTGTCGGCCGCCTTGGTCTGCGCCGCGGTCGGTGTGGACTCGTTGCTGGTGCAACCGGCGAGGAGCACACCGGCGCCGACCGCCGCACCGCCGAAGAGCAACCGGCGACGGGACAGGTCACGGGGCTGGGTCATGACGACCTCCTGAAATGACGGATGGTGGGGTGAAAAAGGTTGTGCTGATCCCGGCCACCGTCGGTGGCCGCCGGAATTGCGCTGGTGCGAAGGGGTAGGGACGTGCCCGGTCAGGCGGAGGTGGTGGCCTTGTTGCGGCCGAGGAACTGGGTGACGCTGCGGAACTGCACCTGCTGGATCAGGACGGCGCCGACGATGATGCCGCCCTTGACCATGTTCTGCGCCTCGGTGGACAGGCCGTTGATGGCGAAGAGGTTGGTGATGGTGGAGAAGATCAGCACCCCGAGCAGGGAGCCGACGATGGTGCCCCGGCCGCCGCTGAGCAGCGTGCCGCCGATGATGGCCGCGGCGATCGCGTCCAGCTCGTACAGGTTGGCCATGGCCGCCTGGGCGGAGTTGGCCTGCGCGGTCAGCATGATCGCGGCGATGCCGCAGCAGAGCCCGGACAGCGCGTACAGCAGCAGGGTGTGCCGCCGCACGTTGATCCCGGCGAGCCGGGCCGCCTCGGGGTTGCCGCCGACGGCGACCGTACGCCGGCCGAAGGTGGTCCGGTTGAGCAGCACCCAGCCGGCGGCGACCACGGCGGCCAGGATGTAGACCAGCAGCGGGATGCCGAGCAGGTCGGTGCTGGCGATGCCGTTGATGAAGGAGTTGTTCGACACCTGGGTCTGCTTGCCGGAGATCTGTGCGGCCAGGCCCCGGGCGGCGACCATCATGGCCAGCGTGGCGATGAACGCCACCAGCCGGCCGTAGGAGATGAGTATCCCGTTGACCACCCCGACCGCCGTGCCGACCACGATCGCGGTGAAGATCATGCCGCCGGCGCCGTAGCTCTGGGTGGCGAGCGTGGTCGCCCACACCCCGGCGAGGGCGACGATCGCGCCGACCGACAGGTCGATGCCGCCGCCGATGATCACGAAGGTCATCCCGACGGTGACCACCCCGACCACCGAGGCGAGCTTGAGGATGGTCAGCGTGTTGCCCCACACCCAGTCCGGGTCGGAGTAGAGGTCCCAGCGGGTCGCGGCGCCGATCACGACCAGCACCACCAGCACGCCGATCAGGCCGAGGTTACGCTTCGCGCCCTCACCCCCGTCGCCCTGCCAAAAGGACAACCCGCCCGTCCGCGGCTTCTCCTTGAGCGACGCCGTCACCGCCGGGTCGACCGGCGGGGACTGCGCCGGCAGGTCCGCCGGCCGGTCCGGTGTCGCGGTCCCGGTCGACTCACTCATGCCGTCACCTCGTTATGTCCACTGCGCTCGCTCATGCCGGCGCGCCTTCCATCAGAGACCCCGCCATGACGAGGTCGAGCACGGTGTTCTCGTCCAGTTCGCCGGCGGGCGCCTCGCGCACCATCCGGCCCTCGCGCATCACCAGCACCCGGTCGGCCAGACCGAGCACCTCGGGTACCTCGCTGGAGACCAGCAGCACGCCGACCCCCTGGGCGGCCAGGCCACGGATCACCCGGTACAGCTCGGCCCGGGCCCCCACGTCCACCCCCCGGGTCGGCTCGTCGAGCAGCAGCAGCCGGGTGTCGCCGAGCAGCCAGCGCCCAACCACCACCTTCTGCTGGTTGCCGCCGGACAGGGTGCGTACCGCCCGGCGCACGTCGTTGGGCCGGAGCTGGAGTTCGTCGGCGATCCGTTCCGCCTCGGCCCGCTCCCGCCCGGCGTTGGTGAAGCCGAGGCGGGCGTACCGGGAGAAGGTCGCCAGGGTGACGTTGCGGTGGATCGGCTCGCCGAGCAGCAACGCCTGACTCTTCCGCTCCTCCGGGGCCATGCCCATGCCGGCCCGTACCGCCGCGCCGACGCTGCCCGGCCGCAGGGTCCGGCCGCCCATCCGGACGGTGCCGGACTCGGCGCGGCGGGCCCCGTAGATCGTCTCCAGCAGCTCCGAGCGCCCGGAGCCGACCAGGCCGGCGATGCCGACGATCTCACCGGGACGGACGCTGAGCGAGACGTCGGCGAACTCGCCGGTGCGGCTCAGCCCCTCGACCCGCAGCAGCTCGTCACCGGCGGTCGGCGCGGTCGGGCGGTCCGGGAAGACGTACTCGATGTTCCGGCCGGTCATCCGGGCGACCAGGTCGCGGGTCGGGGTGTCGCGGGCCGGCAGGTTCGCCGCCGTGGTCCGGCCGTCCTTGAGTACGGTGACCCGGTCGCCGATCTCGCGGATCTCCTCCATCCGGTGCGAGATGTAGATGACCGCGATGCCCTGGGCGGTGAGTTCCCGGATGATCCGGAACAGGTTGTCGACCTCGTCGTGGGCCAGCACCGCGCTCGGCTCGTCCATGATGATCAGTCGGGCCTCGTGGGACAGCGCGCGGGCCATGCTGACCACCTGCTTGCCGGCGGCCGGCAACGCGCGCACCATCCGGCCGGGCGGGATCTCGCCGTGGCCGAGCCGGCTCAGGATCTCCCGGGTACGCCGGGCCATGTGGCCGCGCCGGACGAACCCGGCGACCTTGGGCTCGTGGCCGAGGAAGGCGTTCTCCGCGACCGAGAGGTCCTCGACCAGGTCGAGTTCCTGGTAGATGGTGGCGATGCCGGCGCGCATGGCGGCCTGCGGGTTGGCGAAGTGCACCGGCTCACCGCGCCACTGCACCTGGCCGGAGTCCGGCCGGTGCACCCCGGCGAGCACCTTGATCAGGGTCGACTTGCCGGCGCCGTTCTGCCCGAGCAGGCAGTGCACCTCACCGGCCCGCACCTCCAACTGCACGCCGTCGAGGGCGCGTACCCCGGGGAAGGTCTTGACCACGTCGGTCAGCCGGAGCACCACCTCACCGGCGACGGTGTCGGCGGGCGCCTCGACCAGCGGGCTGTTGTCCCCGGCGGCGGAGGTCGGTGCGTTGCTCATGATGCCTCCCCGAAGGCGACGTCGCTGGCGAGGACGGCCGCGCCGGCGACGCCGGCGCGCGGTCCCAGCTCGGACAGGACGACCGGCAGGTTGCCGGTGGCCAGCGGCAGCGACCGGCGGTAGACCACGCTGCGGATCTCGGCGAGCAGGATGTGCCCGAGGTGGGCCAGCCCGCCGCCGATGACGATCATCGAAGGGTTGGTGAAGCTGACCAGCCCGGCCAGCACCTGCCCGACCCGGCGACCCCCGTCGCGGATCAGCTGGATGCAGGTGACGTCACCCTCGATCGCCGCCTCGGCGACGTCGCGGGCGGAGACGGCACCCCGGGCGGCGAGCCGCTCGGCCAGCGCGGGCGAGGCGCCGGTACGCGCGGCGACGCCGGCCTCCCGGGCCAGGGCCGCTCCGCTGAAGAGCGCCTCCAGGCAACCGGCGTTGCCGCAGGAGCAGGTCGGCCCCCCGGCGTCGACCTGGATGTGCCCGATGTCCCCCGCGCACCCGTCGGTGCCCCGGTAGACGTCGCCGCTGAGGTAGATCCCACACCCTATTCCGGTGCCGATCTTGATGAAGAGGAAGTCGTCGACCGAGTGCGCCACCCCCCCGTGCCGCTCCCCGATCGCCATGATGTTGACGTCGTTGTCGACCACCGCCGGGCAGCCGTGCTCCCGGCTGAGCAGTTCGCGCACCGGGTAGCGGTCCCAGCCGGGCATGATCGGCGGCGACACCGGCAGCCCGTCGCGGAAGCTCACCGGCCCGGGGACCCCGACGCCGACGCCGTTGAGCCGCTCGTACGCCCCGTCCACCCGGGCCTTGTGCAGCAGGTCGTTGACCCGGTGCAGGATGGCCTTCGGACCGGAGCGGATGTCGGCCACCTCGGCGTACGCGGCGACCGGCTCCAGCCGCCCGTTGACCACCTCGACGTCGATCGAGCTGGCGCCCATGTCGACGGCGGCGAACCGGAGGTCGGGGTTCAGCTCGACCAGGGTGGAGCGACGGCCGCCCCGGGAGGCGGCCAGTCCGGCCTCGGCCACCAGGCCCAGCCCGACCAGGCGTTCCAACTCGGCGAGGAGCCGGGGACGGGGCATCTGCAACCGGTCACCCAGCTCGGCCCGGGACGCGGGCCCCTCGTCGCGGAGCAGCCGCAACAGCTGCACATGCAGGGGATCTGCCGCCCGCACGGGACTCACCTCCGTCTCAGGGTTCACATTGACGTCACGCCGATGTGTTGTGGTCGACACAGTAGGAGAGTTCCGAGGCGCATGTCCATACCTTCAGTCGTTCCGCCGGCAACTTTTGTCCGAAAGAACAAAAGCTACTAGTGGATCAAGAAAAGGTTGACAGACTGAGAAACATCCGCAACGACCTGCTACCACCACCGGGTGACCCTCGCACACCGGCCCCGCTCCGCGCGGCCGAAGCACTACCGGATCAGGCCGGCCGTGACAAGTGGCCACCCCGCCACGGAGACGCGGCGGGGTGCGGCAGGCGGGGCGGGGCGGCGTGGGGCAGGCGGGGCGGCGTGGGGTCGCCGGGGCAGGGGCGCGGCAGGTGCGGGGTGGGCGACGCAGGCTGGGCGGCGTGGGGTCGCCGGTGGGTCAGCGGCCGGGGGCGGCGTTGCGCTTCTTACGCAGCTTGCGGTCGTCGCGCAACTCGACGTACGGCTCCTCGTCGGGGTCGTGACCGGCGGAGATGGCCCGGCCCCGTTCCAGCTCGGCGTCGAACTCCGCACCGAGCAGGATCGCGATGTTGCTCAGCCAGAGCCAGACCAGGAAGATGATCACGCCGGCCAGCGCGCCGTAGGTCTTGTTGTAGGACCCGAAGTTGCTCACGTACAGGGCGAACAGGCCGGAGACGAGCAGCCAGAGCAGCACCGCCAGCACGCCGCCCGGGCTGACCCAGCGGAACCCGCCGTGCCGGGCGTTCGGCGACGCCCAGTAGAGGATCGCGAACATCAGGCTGACCAGCACCAGCAGCACCGGCCACTTGGCGATGTTCCACACCGTCAGCGCCGTGGAGCCGAGCCCGATCGCGTTGCCGACCTGCTCGGCGAGGCCGCCGGTGAAGACCACGATCACCGCGGCGGCGAGCAGCAGCACCCCGACCAGGGCGGTCACCCCGAGCCGGATGGGCAGGGTCTTCCACACCGGCCGCCCCTCCGGCACGTCGTAGATGCTGTTCGAGGCGCGCATGAACGCGCCCACGTAACCGGAGGCCGACCAGAAGGCGGCGACCAGACCGATGATCGCGGCGACGCTGGCCAGCCCACCGGACTGGCCGGCCTGGTCGATCGCGGTCTCGATGATGGTCCGGATGTTCTCCTCCGGCACCACCTGGCCGACCGTGTCCCGGACCCCGCTGGTGGCCCGCTCGCCGAGCAGACCGAGGATCGAGATCAGCACCAGCATCCCGGGGAAGATCGACAGCACCCCGTAGTAGGTCAACGCGGCGGCCCAGTCGGTCAGGCTGTCCTCCTGGAACTCCCGCCCGGTGCGCTTGAGCGCCGCCTTCCAGTCCGCCCGATGCAGGTCCGTGGGGCTGTCCGGGCCGTCGTCGGGACCGACCGGTCGGGTACGCGCGTCGGCCTCCCGCCGGTCACCGGGCAGCCGATCGCCCGACGGCCGGTCGTCGGACCGGTCCCGGCCGCGCCGCGCAGCGGTCACGGTGGCCGCGTCGTCGCGGTCGGCGTGGGTCTCGTCGGAGGCCATCGCCCCTCCTCGGGGATCTGCGGATGTCACCCTCCGACATGCCCCACCGACCCCGCCGACTAAACCGGCAGCACAGACCCGTCACCTCGCGGGCAGACGACGACCAATCCCAGACAGGGGCGCCTCGACCAGCCGCTCCGGCCAGGGTTCCCGATCATGGGATCGAACCCAGCCGCGTTGATCTGTGCGCACCCTGGTTCGACATCGCAAGTTTGCTATAGTTGGCAAGTGTCCCGGCCAGTCTTCTACCACCCTGAGGCCGGAACCGAGCTTCACGCCCTCCCCACCACCGAACAAGCAGCAATCGGTCACGCGGTCGAGAAGTTGGAAAGCCAGGGCGTGAGCCTCGGCTACCCCCACTCAAGCTCCATCAAGACTGCGAACGGCCTACGGGAACTGCGCCCACGTGGTGGACACAGCCGGTGGCGAGCCATCTACGGGCAGGCCGGCGCCGCGTTCATCGTCGGAGCAATCGGCCCTGAAGCCAGCGTCAACCAGCGAAGATTCAACCGAGCAGTGACAGCCGCAGAACAGAGGATCAAAGACATAGAGGACGCGTGATGAAGCTCTCCGACCTGAAAACCTCGCAGCAAGTCATCGACGAACGCCGCAAGGATCCGGCGTTCCGCGCCGAGTGGGACCGGACAGCATTCGCCCGCGACGTGGCTCTCCGCATCGTGAAGTACCGCGAAGACAACGGTCTCACGCAGACTGCCCTGGCGCGCATGGTGGGCATGACCCAGTCCGTCATTGCCCGCTTGGAGTCCGGCGACCAACCACCCTCCATCGCCACCCTGGCAAAGCTCTCCAAGGGAACCGACATGAGCTTCGACGTCAGGATCACCCATGGTGAGGTCGAGTTCATAGCCGCATAGAGTCTCGACCCCGGGGCGAGACTCTGTGTCGACCTTCCCTGCGTGGCAAGCGACACATCGACGTTTCGATCAAATCCACGAGGCGCCGCTACGGAGCACTGCGCCACGGATCGCCGCCGTTAAGGTCGGCCGCCCACCTGCGCCACGAAGGCACACCAGGCGCGCGGTCCGAAGGCCAGCACCGGCCCGTCCGGGTCCTTGGAATCACGTACGGCCACCACGCCGGCCAGGTTGTCGGCCACCTCGACGCAGTTGCCTCCCTGACCGTTGCTGCGGCTGCTCTTGCGCCACCGGGCGTCGCTCAGATCCATGTCTCCGCCACTTCTGCTATCAGTTCCAAGGACTGCTGCTGCGACAGTGCCTCACCACGGATCGATTCCCAGACCTCGACCATCTGCCGAAGATAATCGGAGCGGTCGACCACCTGCCCATGGAGCTGACCCTCCTGGTAGACGACATCCTCCCCGTGCGGCGAGGTGGCGATCACGAAGGGGCCATTGATCCCAGGGTACGCGCCGGCCGAAAACGGCACGACCTGCATTCGGACCCGAGGCAACGTGGATCCCGATTTCACCAGATGACGCAACTGCTCGCGCATCACCTCCGGTCCGCCGATCTGGCGACGCAGCACGCACTCATCGATGACGGCGGTGAGCAGTGGCGGCCGGTCCCGGGTGAGTATCACTTGGCGATCGAGGCGGGTCGTCACCTGCTGTTCGATCTCGTCGGTCGCGAACAGCCCACCTCCGGACAGCAGTGCATGAGCATAAGCCTCGGTCTGCAACAGGCCCGGCACGCAAAGCGGTTCGAACGTGCGCAGCGCCGTGGCTTCCTGCTCGATGCCAGCCCAGTCCCGAAACCAGGGCACCACGGTTTCTCGGCTGATCCGGCGTTGGATGCGTTCGAAGCGGCCGTCGGTGGTGAACACCGTGTCGCAGCGGCGCGCGAAGTCCAGGCTCGGCCGACGCTCGCAGGTCTCCACCTTGGCCACCAGCGCGCCCGAATAGCTCAGCGCCTCGGCCAGCGCCGCCTGGGACATGCCGTTGGCGGCCCGCACGAGCCGCAACTCCTCCGCGAAGTGGTCCAGCATGGACGAACGTTCCACCAGACAGCCTCCGTACATCCTCGTACCGTTCCGGGTCGACCGGTCCACGCCTGGGCCGTCGGCAGGTCGAACCTCCCACCGTAGTCGGATCATCAACAGAATGTCACTCAGCGGGACCGCTCCCGGGATCGGACGGTGGGCGGAACCAGGCCGGGAGCGTCCGTCGGTGTCGTCGGCGGGCGCTCCCCTCCACCAGTGACGGAGGCTCGACCATGCGCCAGACCAGCCGGCCCCGCTGCGGATTCCCGCGTCACCCCCACCCCCGCAGCGGTCGGCCAGGGGTGCGCTGATGCCCCGGTACCGCCCACATGTCGCGGCCCGTCCCTCCTGGCGTTGCCGGGTGTGCGGGGCGGCCTGGCCGTGCTCGCCGGCCCGGTTGGCGCTGCTCGGCGAGTACCGCGAGGATCGCACCGCCCTGCTGTTCTACCTGGGCACCCTGTTGGGCGAGGCGATGAGCGATCTCGCCACCCTGCACGACGGTGTCGCCCCACCCGACCTGACCGCACGCTTCGTGACCTGGGCAAGAGCCCGCTGACCCGGTCGGTATCGGTCCGCCTGGGTCGGCCTCGGTCGGTATCGGTCGGCCTCGGTCGGCCTGGCCGGTCACCACGATCTCGCCGCGCCGGGCTCGAACCGCACCGCCAACCCCGGCCCCCGCGACCATGATCGACTCAACGGGGCCGAGATGGCGGCATCCGTCTCGCGGCGACCACGCGACATGGCCGGAGTTGCGAGACGTACCCGCCGAGAGTCAGAGGTCGGCCGGGGCGGTGGCGGCGCGGGCGGCGGCGACCAGTTGGTCGGTCTCGGCGCGTACCCCGTCGGCGTCGACCGGGGTGCCGGGGTCGTAGCGGACCGTCCAGGTCAGACCGTCCGCCCCGGCCACCCGCCGGGCCGCGATCCGGCCCGAGCCGCCGGGCACCGGGTGCTGCTGGGTGTACGCCACCGAGCGGGTCACCCGCGCCCGCACCTGGTGCGGCAGGTCCCCCGGATCGAGCAGCAGGTACGTCTCGACGGGACCGTCGGCGACCACCAGGTAACCGTCCCGCTCGTCGATCGTCTCCGCCACCGTGACGGTCAGCTCCCGCCCGGACCAGACGGCCTTGAGGATGTCGTGCCAGCCCAGCCGCTCCGCCCGACCGGGCAGCCAGAGCCCGAGGTTGGTCGCCACCAGCACCCCGCCGCCACCAGAACCGGTACCGGCCGACGCACCGCCAACAGCCGACGCACCGCCAACGACCGACGCACCGCCAACGACCGACGGGCCGGTGCCAGCCGACGCACCGCCAACGACCGACGCACCGCCAACGACCGACGGGCCGGTGCCAGCCGACGCACCGCCAACGACCGACGCACCGCCAACGACCGACGGGCCGGTGCCAGCCGACGGGCCGGCGACAGCCGACGAGCCGGTGGCGACGGAAGACGTACCGTCAGCGGCAGGCACATCGTCGGCGGGCGGCGGGCCGGTGACAGCCGACGGGCCGGCAGTGACAGGCACACCGTCAGCGGCAGGCACATCGTCGGCGGGCGGCGGGCCGGTGACAGCCGACGGGCCGGCAGTGACAGGCACACCGTCAGCGGCAGGCACATCGTCGGTGGGCGGTGCGTCGTTGCTGCCGCCGTTGCCAGGGGCGGCCCAGGCCAGCACCCGCTCCCCGGCGGTCAGGGCGGGGCGGGCGGCGGCGGGCAGCTTGGGCTTGCGGCCGAACAGTCCCATCAGAGTCCTCCCGCGGCCTGCTCGCGCAAGGCCCGCGCATGCTGTTCCAGCGAGAGCAGTTCCCCGAAGAGGGCGAAATACTCGTCCTTCTGGTTGACCGGGTTGATCCGCTGGATCTTGGACTTCAGGTCGCGGATCCGGGCGGTCACCGAGCCCCACTGCAACTGGGCGAGGGTGCTGGAGACGTACCTCGGGTCGGGTTCGCCGTCGAGCCGCAGCGGCTCCACCGCCAGCTCACCGACGAGCGCCTGGGCGGCCAGGTCCTCGCAGGCGTCACGCACGGCACCGATCCACACCGCGCCGCCGGCCGCCACCGCCACCCCGCCGGCCGCCGCGATCGCCGTACGGACCGCGACGTGCACCGGGTGCCGGTACTCGGCGGCCTCGACGGCGTCGAACATCGGGCCGGCGAGGACCGGCTCCTGGAGGGCGAGTTTCAACGCCTCCCGCTCGACCATCGACTCCGGGCTGTCCACGGCGGGCGCGGCCGGACGGGTCCGACCCCGGGGCGGGGCGGTGGCCTCCCGTTCGCCGGGGGAGTTGGCGGCGGCCAGCACCGCCCGCTGCACCGGCTCGATCTCCATGCCGAGGTCACCGGCGAGCTTGCGGACGTACTCGGGACGCTTCTCCCGGTCCTTGATCTTGGCAACCAGGGGCGCGGCCCGGCGCATCGCCTCGACCCGGCCGTCCACCGTGTCCAGGTCGTAGCGGTTGATCACGTGGCGGAGGGCGAAGTCGACGAGCGGCTCGCGGCGGGCCACCAGGTCACGGATCGCCAGGTCGCCCTTTGCCAACCGCAGGTCGCACGGGTCCATGTTGTCGGGGCTGACCGCGATGAAGGTACGCCCGACGAAGCGCTGGTCGTCCTCGAAGGCACGCAGCGCGGCCTTCTGCCCGGCGGCGTCCCCGTCGAAGGTGAAGATCACCTCACCGGCCACCGCGTCGGTGTCGAGCAGCAGCCGGCGCAGTACGCCGATGTGGTCGGCGCCGAAGGCGGTGCCGCAGGTCGCCACGGCGGTCGGGACCCCGGCCAGGTGGCAGGCCATCACGTCGGTGTAACCCTCGACGACGACCACCCGGCCCTGCTTGGCGATCTCCCGTTTGGCCTGGTCGATGCCGTAGAGCACGTGCGACTTCTTATAGATCGGCGTCTCGGGGGTGTTGAGGTATTTCGGGCCGTCGTCGTCGTCGAAGAGTTTCCGCGCCCCGAAGCCGATCACGTCACCGGCGATGTCGCGGATCGGCCACATCAGCCGGCGACGGAACCGGTCGATCAGGGTGCCCGAGCGCGACGGCCGGGACAACCCACCGGTGACCAGCTCGTCATGGGTGAACCCCTGCTGACGCAGGTGCTTGGTGAGCAGGTCCCAGGCGTCCGGGGCGAAGCCGCACCCGTACCGCTGCGCGGCGGCCCGGTCGAAACCGCGCCGGGCCAGGAACTCCCGGGCCGGGCGGGCGCCGGCCGTGGTGAGCTGCGCCTGATAGAACTCCACGGCGGCGGCGTGCGCGGCCACCAGCCGCTGCTTCTGCCCCTGCTGCGGACGGGCCCGGGGCGCGGCCTGGTCACCCTCGACGTAGCGCAGCTGGATGCCGACCCGGTCGGCGAGCCGCTCGACGGACTCGACGAAGGTGAGATGCTCCGCGTCCATCAGGAACTTGATCGCGTCGCCACCGACGCCGCAACCGAAGCAGTAGAAGACGTTACGGGCCGGTGAGACGTTGAACGACGGGCTCTTCTCGTCGTGGAACGGACAGAGGCCCTTGAGGTTGCCACCACCTGCCGACTTGAGGGTCACCGTGTCCGAGATGACCTCGGCGATGGAGGCACGCTCGCGGACCAATGCGATGTCCTCGTCCCTGATCCGCCCAGCCATGCGGTGCCACCCCCTCGGCCCTCCATCCTGCCCTGCCGGACCGACGATCCGTCGGGCGGGGGACGGGCGGCTGGCGAACGCCCGGCTCAGCGGGGAGGACGGTGCAGCCAGTGGGTGACCGGGGGCGGGTTCTCCTCGTCGTACGACCGGGCGGCCCGCACGGCGGCGGACAGGCCGGACCGGCGTCCCCGGTCCGGGTGCGGGTTGACCGCCGGGTCCCGGACCATGTCACGCAGCAGCGCCACGGCGAGCCCGAGCATCACCACCACGAACGGCAGCGCCACCATGATGGTCGCCTGTTGCAGGGCGGCCAGGCCCCCGGCGAGCAGCAGCGCGGCGGCGACCGCCCCGATCAGCACCCCCAGAGCACCACGAGTACGCGGTGCGGGCGCAGTGCGCCCCCGAGGTGTGCTCAGGCCCCGTGGGCGGTACTCATCAGGCCCCCGTGGGCGGTACTCAGGCCCCGTGGGCGATGCTCAGGCCCCGTGGGCGGTGCTCAGGTCAGGACTTCGGCCTCCTCGGCCTCCACCTGGCGGTTCCAGTCGGGCTTGGTGGAGCGCCAGCCCTCGTCGTCCATGCCCTGCCGCCAGTAGCCGGAGATGGACAGGTCGGCCCGGGGCACGTTCCGCTCGACCCGCAGCAGCCGGCGCAGCTCCTTGACGAAGGTGGCCTCGCCGTGCACGAAGGCGTGCACCCGGCCGGGCGGGAACTCCAGCTCCCGAACCGCCGCGACCAGGGCCTCGCCGACCGGTCGGCCAGCCCGGTGCAGCCAGGTCAACGCCACCGCGCCGGGGCTGGGCAACGACTGCTCGTCGGCCGGGTCGGCGATCTCGACCAGGACGACCGCCGGGGCACCCTCGGGCAGCCGCTCCAACGCGGCGCCGATCGCCGGCAGGGCACTCTCGTCACCCACCAGCAGGTGCCAGTCCGCCGTCGGGTCCGGCGCGTACGCCCCGCCGGGGCCGGTGAACAGCACCTCGTCGCCGGGCCGCAGCCGCGCCGCCCAGGGCCCGGCCAGCCCCTCGTCGCCGTGGTGCACCACGTCGATGGTCAGCTCGCCGGCCGCCGCGTCCCAGGCCCGCACGGTGTACGCGCGCAGCCGGGGCCATTGCTCCCGGGGCAGCTCCTGCTTGATCGCCGTCAGGTCCAGCGGCCTCGGCAGGTCCACCCCCTCGGGCGGAAAGACCAGCTTGACGTAGTGGTCGGTGAACTCCCCCACCGGCAGCCCGGTCAACTCCTCCCCACCGAGAACGAGTCGGACCAGGTGCGGGGTGGGCCGCCCGACCCGCACCACCCGCGCCGCAGTAACCATCTTGGAGCGCTCCGCCATAAAACTAAGGCTACCCTAACTCCCCCACCCCCTCTCCCCCACCCCTCCGCCCCGCCCCTCGATCCGGTGATCAAGAGGTTTGCGTCACCCTCCCCGGTGATCAAGAGGTTTGCGTCAATCCAGCGATCAACTTTGACGTAAACCTCTTGATCAACTGACGCAAAGCTCTTGATCACCGGATCGAGGGGCGGGAGCGGGGGAGCGGAGGGCGGGAGCGGGGGGCGGGAGCGGGGCAGCGGGTTTCAGGTGAGGTGGGTGTGCCAGGTCAGGGCGGCGGGGTCGGTGAGGGAGGCGACCTGGTCGATGATGACGCGTAGGCGGGCCGGGTCGTCTCCGGCCTGCCGCCAGAGGGGGGCGAAGACCGGGTCGAGGGCGTCCGGGGCGCGGTCGACGAGCACGGTGACCAGTTCGGTGAGGACGTCCCGCTGACGGTCGTAGCGGGTGCGGGCGTCCGGGCGGCACATCACGTACCGCCAGGCGATGCCCTTGAGTAGGGCACACTGCGCCCTGATCCGGCGCGGCACGACCAGGTCGGCGGCGTAGCGGTGGTGCGGGCCGGGGCCGAAGCGGTCCCGGGTCGCCCCGACCACGGTCGCCACGAACCGGCCGGTGAGCACGCTGGTGGTGGCCTTGAGGGCGACCTGCGCCCGGTGGCTGCCGTCGTACCCGGCCAACGGGGTGAGCACCGGGTCGGCGAGCAACTCGACAAGCACCCCGCCGAGGTCGTCCGGGGACTCCCCGGAGTAGACGGCGGCCACGTCGACGCAGAGCGCGGCGCGTTCGTCCGGGTCGTTCAGGAGGGGACGCAACGAGACGTACCCGCCGTGGATGCCGTCCTCGACGTCGTGCACCGAGTACGCCACGTCGTCGGCCCAGTCCATCACCTGCGCCTCCAGGCACCGGCGGGCCCCAGCGAACGGGTCGACGGCAGGCCGGCCACGCCGATCGGCACCAGACCCCACAGCAAGCGGGTCGGCAGCAGCCGGGCCGACGGCCAGCGGGTCGGCAGCAGCCGGGTCGACGGCAGACGTGGCGGGGGTGCCGGCGCGTAGCCAGTCGAAGACCGGGCGGTCGTCGCCGTACGCGCCGAACTTGCGCAGCCCGGGGCGGCGGGGCCACGGGTACTTGCTGACCGCGTCGAGCGCGGCCCGGGTGAGGTTGAGCCCCGCAGGGCTGCCGTCCGGGGCGAGGACCTTGGCCTCCAGCCGGGTGAGCACCCGCAGCGTCTGCGCGTTGCCCTCGAAGCCGCCGCAGGACGCGGCGAGCCCGTCCAGGGTGTCCTCGCCGTTGTGCCCGAAGGGCGGGTGCCCGAGGTCGTGGGCCAGCCCGGCGGTGTCCACCAGATCCGGGTCGCAGCCGAGGCGGGCACCCATCTCCCGGGCGATCTGGGCCACCTCCAGCGAATGGGTCAGCCGGGTACGCAGGAAGTCGTCGGTCCCGGCGACGTGCACCTGGGTCTTCGCGGCGAGCCGACGGAACGCCGCCGAGTGCAGCACCCGGGCCCGGTCCCGCTCGTACGGGGACCGGCCGTGGCCGGTGTCCTTGGGCGTCTCCTCGACCCACCGTTGCGCGTCGGCCGGGTGCCCGTCGACTGTGGGCATCTCAGCCCCGCCGGGGCTCGTCGTCGCCGGACAGGGCCGGCCCGGACACGCCGGACAGGGCCGGCCCGAACGCAACCGGCCCGAACGCGCCGGGCGCGACCGGCCCGAACACGCAGGTCCCGGGTCGGCCGGCATCGACGGTGGCGCTCATCCGGTCACCCCTTCACGGTCGTACCCCATGGTCGCGGGAGCCCAGGTTACGCCGCACCGCGCCGGGGGCGCGCGCACCGGGAACCCCGCGACCCGGCCGGGCACCGACGCCGCGCGACGCCCACCGGCGGCGGGCCGGTGGGCGTCGCGGGCGGTCAGCGGCTGTCGGAGCCGGTCGTCTCGATGGCGGCCCGGCCGGCCTCCAGCCGGGCGACCGGCACCCGGAACGGCGAGCAGGAGACGTAGTCAAGCCCCACCTCGTGGAAGAAGTGCACCGAGTCGGGGTCGCCGCCGTGTTCGCCGCAGACGCCGAGCTTCAGCCCGGGGCGGGCGGCCCGCCCCTCCTCGGCGGCGATCCGGATGAGCCGGCCGACCCCGTCGCGGTCGATCGACTCGAACGGGGAGATGCCGAAGATGCCCAGTTCCAGGTAGCGCCAGAAGAATGCGCCTTCGACGTCGTCGCGGGAGAAACCCCAGCCCATCTGGGTGAGGTCGTTGGTGCCGAAGGAGAAGAACTGGGCCGCCTCGGCGATCTGGCCGGCGGTCAACGCCGCCCGGGGTACCTCGATCATGGTGCCGATCAGCACCTCGACCCCGCTGTCCCCGACCACCTCGGCGATGATCTTCTCGGCTTCGGCGCGTACCGTCTCGAGCTCCTGGACGGCGCCGACCAGCGGGACCATGATCTCCGGGCAGGCCGCGCCGCCGTCGCGGGTGACCGCGACGGCCGCCTCGGCGATCGCGCGGACCTGCATCGCGAACAGGCCGGGGATGACCAGGCCGAGGCGCACGCCGCGCAGGCCGAGCATCGGGTTCTCCTCGTGCATCCGCCGGACGGCGGCGAGCAGCGCCTCCTCCTTGGCGACGTCCTCGCCGCGTTCCTGGGCGACGGCGACGTTGACCGCGAGCTGTTCCAGCGGGGGCAGGAACTCGTGCAGCGGCGGGTCGATCAGCCGGACGGTGACGGGGAGCCCGGCCATCTCGCGGAAGATCTCCACGAAGTCCTGGCGCTGCAGGGGCAGCAGAGCGGCGAGGGCGTCGGTGCGGTCGGTGTCGGTGGCGGCGAGGATCAGGCGTTCGACCAGTTCCCGCCGGTCGCCGAGGAACATGTGCTCGGTGCGGCACAGGCCGATGCCCTCGGCACCGAACCGCCGGGCGCGGGCCGCGTCCGCCCCGGTGTCGGCGTTCGTCCGCACCGCCAGCCGCCGCCGTGCGTCGGCGTGCGTCATGATCCGGTGTACGGCCCGGACCAGCGCGTTGTCGACGTGCGCCGGGTCGAGGCTGCCCTCGAAGTACTGGACCACCTCGGACGGCACGACCGGCACCTCGCCCAGGTAGACCTTGCCGGTGGTGCCGTCGATGGAGACGACGTCGCCCTCGGAGACGGTGCGCCCGCCGACGGTGAACCGCTTCGCCGGCACGTTGACCTCGATCTCGTCGGCCCCGGAGACGCAGGTCTTGCCCATCCCCCGGGCCACCACGGCGGCGTGGCTGGTCTTGCCGCCGCGCGAGGTGAGGATGCCCTGGGCGGCGATCATGCCGTTGAGGTCGTCGGGGTTGGTCTCCCGGCGGACCAGGATCACCGCCTTGCCCTCGGCGGCCAGCTCGACGGCGCGGGCGGAGGTGAAGACCACCGCGCCGGACGCGGCACCCGGGGAGGCCCCGATGCCCCGGGCGACCGGCGGGACGTCGTGGTCGAGCTGGAAGCGGGGGAACATCAGCTGGGCGAGCTGCGCGCCGTTGACCCGGTGCAGCGCCTCGTCGAGGTCGATCAGGCCCTCGTCGACGAGCTGCCCGGCGATGACGAACGCGGCGGCGGCGGTGCGCTTGCCCACCCGGGTCTGGAGCATCCAGAGCTTGCCCCGCTCGATGGTGAACTCGATGTCGCAGAGATCCTGGTAGTGCCCTTCCAGCCGGGCCATGATGTCGAGCAGCTGGTCGTAGGAGGTCTTGTCGAGCCGTTCCAGTTCCTGCAACGGCACGGTGTTGCGGATGCCCGCGACGACGTCCTCACCCTGGGCGTTGGCCAGGTAGTCGCCGTAGATGCCCTGCGCGCCGCTGCCCGGGTCGCGGGTGAAGGCGACACCGGTGCCGGAGTCGGGGCCGAGGTTGCCGAAGACCATGGCCACCACGTTGACGGCGGTGCCGAGGTCGGCCGGGATGCGTTCCTGGCGGCGGTAGAGGATCGCCCGCTCGGCGTTCCACGACTCGAAGACCGCCCGGATGGCCAGGTCGAGCTGCTCGCGCGGCTCCTGCGGGAACTCCCGCCCGGTGTGCTCGGCAAAGATCTTCTTGTACGTCTCGACCAGCCCGCGCAGGTCGTCGGCGTCCAGGTCGAGGTCGTCGTGGGTGCCCTTGGCCCGCTTGGCCTCGTCGAGGGCGTGTTCGAACTCCTCGCCCGGTACCTCGCAGACGGTCTTGCCGAACATCTGGATCAGCCGGCGGTAGGAGTCCCAGGCGAACCGGTCGTTGCCGCCGGAGGCGGTCGGGTCCGCGTTGCCGCCGGAGGCGGTCGGGTCCGCGTTGCCGCCGGAGGCGGTCGGGTCCGCGCTGCCGCCGGCCTGGCGGGCGAGTCCTACGACGCTGCGGTCGTTGAGGCCGACGTTGAGGACGGTCTCCATCATGCCGGGCATCGAGAACCGGGCACCGGAGCGTACCGAGACCAGCAGTGGGTCGTCCGGGTCACCGAGACGACGCCCCATCTCCCGTTCCAGGGCTTGCAGGTGGGCCTCGATCTGGCCGGCCAGCCCGTCCGGCTCCCGCCCGGTCGCCAGGTACGCCTGGCACGCCCCGGTGGTGATGGTGAAACCGGGCGGCACCGGCAGGCCGAGATTGGTCATCTCGGCGAGATTGGCGCCCTTTCCACCGAGCAGGTCCTTGAGATCCTTGTTGCCCTCGGCGAAGTCGTAGACGTACTTGTCCGTCTCGTGCGCTGTCACCAGAAGCCTCCCACGCGCGCCGGAATTGACACTTAACGAAGGTTCAGTTCTGACCTACCCCGGGGCCGACCTCCGGCAATCCGGCCTGGTCAGCGATCGGTGGGCGAAGGTTAAGCGAACATCGGGCAGCCTGGGACCGTTCGGTGACAATAGGCACAGCCATCACGACTATCCGCGTTCGCGCCGGTTTCTGGGAACGCTTCCATGCGCACGATCACGCAATTCCGCTTCCTCCTCGTACTCTTGACGTCACCGGTTCCGCAAACCTGACCTTTGCCATATCCCTCGCGAATACACCCCGGAGCTGCCCCGTGTCGCCCACCCCGCCGCCCGGCCTCGTCCCCGCCCCAGCCCCCGAGCAGCCAGCCCCCGCCGACCTCCCGTCCCCGCCCGACCAGGCCCCCACCATGCCGGCCGCGCCGACAACGGACGGGCCCACGACGGACGGGCCCACGACGGGCTTCGTGGTCACCGGGGTCGAGCCGGCGGCGGCCGAGCTGGCGGGCAGCGCCGCCGGAGCCGCCGAACGGCTGCTCACCCGGCCGTCGGTCGGGTTGGGCGACGTGGTGCCGGCGCCCGCGTCGGTGAGGCCGCAGCCGGCCGCGAACTTCGTCCTCCCGGCCGATGCGGCGGTACGGGTGAGCGCCGACCCGGCCGCCCGGGACGTCGCCGAACGTCTCGCGGAGTTGCTGCGTCCCGCCACCGGCCTGCCGCTGCCGGTCACCGACCTGCCCACGATCCCGGGCACGCTGATGCTCACCCTGTCCGCCACCGCGCCGCGCCCGTCGGCGCCGGCGGCGCGGGAGTGGGCAGCGGAGGAGTACCGCGTCGACGTCGACATCGATGGGGTACGCATCACCGCCGGCACCGCGACCGGCCTCTTCCACGGTGTGCAGACGCTGCGGCAACTGCTGCCGGCGGCCGTCGAGAGCCGGACCACGGTGGCCGAGCGGTGGGTGGTGCCCGGCGGCACGATCGTCGACCGCCCCCACTTCCCCTACCGGGGCGCGATGCTCGACGTGGCGCGGCACTTCTTCACCGTCGACGACGTGTGTCGGGTGATCGACCACCTGGCCCGGTACAAGCTCAACCACCTGCACCTGCACCTCACCGACGACCAGGGCTGGCGGATCGCCGTCGACTCCTGGCCCCGGCTGACCACCGTCGGCGGGCGCACCGAGGTGGGCGGCGGCCCCGGTGGCTGGTACACCGCCGCCGACTACCGACGCATCGTCGGGTACGCCGCCCGGCGGCACGTCACCGTCGTCCCCGAGGTGGACCTGCCCGGCCACACCAACGCGGCGCTGGTCGCCTACCCGGAGCTGGCGCCGGACAAGGTCGCGCCACCGCCGTACACCGGCACCGAGGTCGGCTTCAGCTACGTCGACCCCACCGACGAGCGGACGTACGACTTCGTCGCCGACGTGCTCGGCGAGGTGGCCGCGCTGACCCCCGGGCCGTGGCTGCACATCGGCGGTGACGAGGCGTACAAGGTGAAGGGGGCGGCGTACACCGGTTTCGTGGAGCGGGTGCAGCAGATCGTCGCCGGGCTCGGCCGGACCGTGGTCGGCTGGCACCAGATCGCCCCCGCCGACCACGTCGACGGCCGGGTCCTGCAGTGGTGGGGCACCGACGGCGACGACCCGACCGTCGCCGAGGCGGTACGCCGGGGCGCCCGGCTGATCCTCTCCCCCGGCAACCACGCCTACCTGGACATGAAGTACGCCCCGGACACACCGCTCGGCCACGACTGGGCGGGCCTGATCGACGTGCACCGGGCGTACCACTGGGACCCGGCGACCCACCTGACCGGCGTCCCGGCGGAGGCGGTGCTCGGCGTGGAGGCCCCGCTCTGGACCGAGTCGGTGACGTCGTTGGCCGAGATCGAGTTCCTGCTCCTCCCCCGGCTGCCCGCCCTCGCCGAGGTGGCCTGGTCCGCGCCGTCGACCCGGAGCTGGGCGGGCTTCCGGGAGCGGCTGGCCGGCCACGGCCCGCGCTGGCAGGCCGCCGGCATCACGTTCCACCCGTCCCCGGAGATCCCCTGGCCCCACCCCTCCGACAACGTCCGAATCGCCGGCAGACCCACCACCAGCCCGCCAGCCTCGACCACTTTCCGTCACATCCGGCCACGGGCAGACCAAAATCACTTAGAGTAACCGATTTTTCGGTCCCATTCCGGGTCCAGCCGGTCCCATCATCCCCAGAACCTGCCTGAGCTGCCCATTCTCCCCAACTCCCGGCGACCCCCACCAACCCCCATCCGCATCCTTTGCTCTGCCGCCACATACGCACCAGACACAAAGCGTGACCGTCGCGCCGAGGGCAGCAGAGCAAAGGATGCGGGCGGGTCTGGGGTGGGGGGTGCGAAACATGACGCTGAGTGACCGAATTGAGAGGTCGGCGACGGGGTCGTCGGATTCGGGGCACCGCTGGCGGACCAGCCCACCGGCCCGGTGACGGAGGCCACCCGTAGGTCGGAATCGTGGGCCGGCCGGGGTCGTTACAACTGGCATCCGCGATCGCACCCCCCGGCCGGCCCCGCTCGGCCGGAGGCACGGGAGCGCCGCGGAACGGACGCCCCCGGAGCACGCCGCCCCGGAACGCGAGCCACCCCTCTTCACCTGCCCCACGGCGCGACCGCGCCCATCCCGCACCCCCTGCGGACGTACGCGGGCGTGGACCCCCGAGATGCAGAGGAGCACGACATCATGCGTACCGACATCCTGCGTAAGACCGTGCTGACCGCTGCCGGCCTGACCGTCACCGCCGGTGGTATCGCCGGCCCCGCGCTGGCCGCCCAGGCCGCCGAGACGACCCGACCCGCCGCCGTCGTGCAGACCGACCGCAAGCCGGCCGGCGAGCGCGAGTTGAAGGTCGACTACGCCGCGCAGCCCAACTTCTACTACTGCGGCCCCGCCGCCACCCGGAACGCCCTGAGTGTCCAGGGCAAGAACATCGACGTCGACGCCATGGCCAAGGAGATGGGCACCACCGAGGACGGCACCGACAGCATCAACGACATCACCCCGGTGCTGAACAAGGAGATCGGCCGCAACGCGTACCGCAGCACCGAGATCCCGGTCGACAAGGTCGACGGCAAGCGCATCGCGCAGCTGCGGGCCGACATCGTCCGGGCGGTGGACGACGGCCGGGCCGTGGTCGCCAACATCGCCGGCACCGCCACCGACACCGACGGCAACACCCACGCCTTCGAGGGTGGGCACTACATCAGCGTCGTCGGCTACCGCGACGGTGGGCGGGTCGTGACGATCGCCGACTCCGCCAACCCGGACACCGCCTCCTACCGGATCGACGTCGACGAGCTGGCCCACTGGATCGCCAGCCGCGGCTACGCCTCCTGACCCGCCCCACACCGGTCATACGAAGGGCCGGCCCCCTCGGGGGTCGGTCCTTCACCGTCGGCACCGCCGACCGGCGGACCACCCCGGACAACCCGAACAGCACACCACCCCGGCCGGCGGAACACCCCGGACACCCCCAGGCGGCGGACGACCCCGGGCGGCGGACGCCCCGTCGACGACGGGCGGCGGACGGCGACCGGGTCGGTCGGTCTCAGCCGCCCGAGTCGTCCAACTCGGCGCCCTCGGGGACGGTGTCGTCGTCCCGGCTAGCCAGCCAGCCCTCGGGCAGGAAGACCTTGCCGGGAGAGTTCGTCCGGCCGCGCGGCTGACCGAGGGCGGCCACCGGGAACGGTTCGGCCGCGTCCAGCTTGCCGAGCAGGTCGTCCAGCTGGGCCAGGCTCTCGATCATGGCGAGTTCCCGGCGCAGCTCGCTGCCCACCGGGAAACCCTTCAGGTACCAGGCGACGTGCTTGCGGAAGTCGGTGCAGCCGTCCCGCTCGCCCCGCGCCGGGGTACGCGAGCCGGCGGTGAACTGTTCCACCAGCAGTTCGGCGTGCCGCCGCATGGTCACCGCCACCTCGCCGAGGGTCGGCAGCCGACGCTCCGGTCGGCCCTCGAATGCGGCCTCCAGGTCGGCGAAGAGCCACGGCCGCCCCAGGCAACCCCGGCCGACCACCACCCCGTCCACCCCGGTGTGGGCCACCATCCGCAACGCGTCGTCGGCCTCCCAGATGTCACCGTTGCCGAGCACCGGCACGTCGAGCGCCTGCTTGAGGGTGGCGATGGCGTCCCAGTCGGCGGTGCCGGAATACCGCTGCGCGGCCGTACGCCCGTGCAGGGCGACCGCCGCCACCCCGGCGTCCTGGGCGGCCAGCCCCGCCTCGACGTACGTCAGGTGATCGTCGTCGATGCCCTTGCGCATCTTGACGGTGACCGGCACCCCGGCGGGTGACGCGGCGTCCACCGCCGCCCTGACCAGCCGGGCGAAGAGCCGCCGCCGCCAGGGCAGAGCCGAGCCACCGCCCCGGCGGGTCACCTTGGGCACCGGGCAGCCGAAGTTCAGGTCGATGTGGTCGGCGAGGTCACGCTCCACCACGATCCGCACCGCAGCCGCGGTCACCTCCGGGTCGGTGCCGTAGAGCTGGAGGCTACGCGGCTGCTCCTCGGCACCGAAGGCGATCATGCGCAGGGTCTTCGGGTTCCGCTGCACCAGCGCGATCGTGGTGATCATCTCGCAGACGTAGATGCCACCGCCCTGCTCCCGGCAGAGCTGCCGGAAACCGACGTTGGTGATGCCGGCCATCGGCGCGAGCACCACCGGCGGCCACACCCGGTGGGGGCCGATGGTGAGCGGGCGCAGGACCGCAGCGGGACTGGTCACGTACCCCAGAATCCCATGCCGTCGGCGGCCCGCCCACCGCCGGTCCCCGGCCGCCGCCACGGCAGTGGGCAAACCCGCACCACGACGGCGACCGGTGTACGGCTTCAGTACGTGCCGGGTTCGGCGAGGATCAACCCGCAGACGTCCACGATGACCGAGGTGGCCGCGTTGACGTAGACGCCGAACGACAGCGGGGTGCCGTCGTGGCTGCCCAACTGCACCTCCACCAGGTTCGACAGCACCTGGTTGGGCCCCCACCAGTTCAACGAGGACGTGCCCGGCCGGGCCGTCGACGAGCTGTACGCGGTGAGGAAGCCGCCGGAGACGGTCCCGGCCACGGTGACGTTGACATACGCGGCGGTGGCCTTGCCGGCCAGCGCCGGCGGCACGTTCTTCACCGTCACGTGGATGATCTTGCCGGCGCCGAGCTTGCCGGCGAGCACGTTCCCCGCGCCGGCCACCACGTTGCCGCCGTAGGTGCCCATCGCACGGGTGTCCAGGATGCGCGTCGGCGCGACCGCCAGCGTCCGGTTCGCCCAGCGGGAGGTGTTGACGTACCGCTTCGTCGCGTCCCTGCCCCCGATGACCAGGTCACCCGACTCGTTGATCGCCAGCGAACCGGTAGGCAGCTCCGCCGGGATCGCCGCGTCCGCAGTGGGCGCGAGGATCAGTGGCGGACGCCCGTCGGCGTGGGTGAGGGTCAGCGTCGGGGCGGCCGACGAGCCCCCGGTCAGCAGCGTCCCGGTCGTACCGGCGTCGTTGGTCAACCCGGCGCGGACCGGGTCGCCGGCAGCCGCCTCGGCCGGCGTGGCGACGACGGCCGCGACCGGGACACCCGCACCGACGGCGAGGCCGCCCTTCACCAGCCGCCGACGGGTGGTCGAGGAGCTCTGGTCGCTGGTCATGCTGCTGTCCTCCTCGTGGTCACGCACCGGTCCGCACCTCGCGGTCACCGCGCTCGGCGGCTTCCCTGATCACCCGGGCCCGGACTCCGCCGGCACCGACGCGACCGCCCTGGGCGGCCTTCGCGTTGATCACCGCCGACTCCGGGTGGAACACCAGCAGGCCGGTGACGTCGAGGATCACCGCCGCCGCGCCAGCGGCCACCCAGACGGCCACCACGTCGGGGTAGTAGTCCCCACCGGCGGTCTCGTAGCCGCCGAGCTGGGAGATGACGCCGTTGGAGAGCAGCTGGCCGGCGTCCCACCAGTTGATCGTGGAGGCGGTGGGCAGTTCACCCCGACCCCACACGGTGGCGAACCCGCCCCGCGCGGTGTTGGCCACGGTGACGTTGCCCATCAGGCCGTCGCCGTAGTCGACGATGTCGCGCAGGTGCACGACCAGCAGGGTGTCGGCAAGTACCCGGCCCTGCGGATCGACCCGGCCGGCCCCCTCCAGGAGCCGGGCGCGACCGGTCGCGCTGCGGCTGTCGAGCACCCGGGTCGGCGGGATCGGCACCAGCATGGTGGCGTTCGCCGTGGTCAGCGTCTCGTGCTGCACCACCGCGCTGTCGACCACCCGCTGCACGCCCAGGCCGTCGGCGGTGGAGACCAGCCCGCCGCCCCACCCGAAGCTGGACGGCCGGCGGGTCAGCCGGAGGGTCGCACCGGTGCTGTTCTCCAGGGCGAGCGTTGCGGCCCCGCCGTCGGCGGCGCTGGTCACGACGGTGTGCAGGCCGCCGGTGGTGGTCCCGCCGAGGACGACCGGGTCTCCGGTCGCAGCGGCGGCGGGCGCAGCGGCGGCGGGCGCGGCGGCGGCGGGCGCGGCGGCGGCGGGCGCGGCGTTGGCTGTGGTGGCGGCGACCGCCGCGCCGCCGGTGACGGCGGCCCGCCGCAGCAGGGCCCGCCGGGAGGCGGCCGGGTCAGGTTCGGACGACGTCATTCTTCGTTCCCCCGTCGGCTGGTCGGATGGCGGCGTTCGGGGCGCGGTGCGCGCCTGCGGCCGCCTAGGCACGGTTGACGAGCACCTGGCTCGGGTGACCGACCAGCAGGCTGGTCAGGTCGAGGATCACGTGGGTCGGCGAACTGGTGGCCTGGAGCGTCAACACGCTGCGGTACGCCCCAACGGCACCGAGCTCGGTGAAGAGGAAGTTCGACAGGACCTGGCCGCTGGTCCACCAGTTCACCGTGGACGTGACCGGCCTGGGGCCGCTGCCCCACACGGTCAGCACGCCGCCACCTGTCATCCCGGTCACGGTCACGTTGCCCTTGAGGGCATAACCGTCCCGGACGTAGCCGTCCAGACTGAGCACGACCGGCTTGCCGGGGACCAGCCGGCCGGTGGCGTCCAGGTCGCCCGCGCCGGAGACGATGGCCCGGCGCAGGTTCGGATCCCGGGTGTCGAGCACCCGGGTCGGCGCGACCGCCACCGAGGTGGTCGCCCACTCCGAGGTCCAGGCCCAGCCGGCGGTTGCCTGGTCGGCGTCGTCCCCCCCGGCCTTGACGAACAGGTCGCCCTGGTCGTCGACGGCCAGCGTGCCGAGCGCGGCGTCCAGCACCTGCGGATAGATGCTCTCGCCGGGCACCAGCCGCAGCGGCGCACCCCCGGTGTTCCTCAGTAGCAGCGTGCCGTAGCCGCTGGTGGCGTTCACCGTGGTGGTGGCCGGGCCGGCGTCGTTGGTCGTACCCATGGTGAGGTTGCCGCCCGGGGCGGCCTGCGCGGTGCCGGGCAGGCCGACCGTGGCGGCGACACCCGCGCCGGCCGTGCCGGCGACGACCGTGGCGGCCCGGCGCAGCAGACGACGACGATCCGGGTCGTGGTCGTGGTCAGGCTGCGACGCACGCGTCATTTCACACCCCCGTGTAGAGATTCAGCACCGCTGATGCTGACACGGCCCACCGACCCATTCAAGGACTGAACGGACACAGCTACCGACCGATGCCCGGCCCGGGACCCGGCCCCGCCCGGCAACGCGACCCACCCGGCCCAGCCCGGCAACGCGACCCACCCGGCCTCGGCCCGGCAACGTGCCGGCCCCGCCCCGGACAGCGGGGCGGGGCCGGCACGACGGCGGTCGGGGTCAGCAGCCGGGCAGCCGCTCGATCAGGTAGCGCTCGACCTGGTCCAGGGCGACCCGCTCCTGGGCCATGGTGTCCCGGTTCCGCACGGTCACCGCGTCGTCATCGAGGGTGTCGAAGTCGACGGTGACGCAGAACGGGGTGCCGATCTCGTCCTGCCGGCGGTAGCGGCGGCCGATCGCCTGCGAGTCGTCGAACTCGACCACCCAGCGCTTGCGGAGCTGGGCGGCGAGCCCCTTGGCCTTGGGCGAGAGCGCCTCGTTGCGCGACAGCGGCAGCACCGCCACCTTGACCGGGGCCAGCCGGGGGTCGAAGCGCATCACGGTGCGCTTGTCGACGCCGCCCTTGGTGTTCGGGGCCTCGTCCTCGTCGTACGCCTCCAGCAGGAACGCCAGCACCGCGCGGGTGAGGCCGGCGGCCGGCTCGATGACGTACGGCACCCAGCGCTCGTTGCGGGTCTGGTCGAAGTACGACAGGTCCACGCCGGAGTGCTTGCTGTGCGTGGCCAGGTCGAAGTCGGTGCGGTTGGCCACCCCCTCCAGCTCGGCGAACTCGGTGCCGCCGAACCGGAACCGGTACTCGATGTCGACGGTGCGCTTCGAGTAGTGGGAGAGCTTCTCCTTGGGGTGCTCGTAGAAGCGCAGGTTCTCCTCGGACAGGCCCAGGTCGAGGTACCAGTTCCAGCGCTCCTGAAGCCAGTACTCGTGCCACTGCTCGTCGGAGCCGGGCTCGACGAAGAACTCCATCTCCATCTGCTCGAACTCGCGGGTGCGGAAGATGAAGTTGCCCGGGGTGATCTCGTTGCGGAACGACTTGCCGGTCTGCGCGATGCCGAACGGCGGCTTCTTGCGGGCGGCGGTCGCCACGTTGTTGTAGTTGACGAAGATGCCCTGGGCGGTCTCCGGGCGCAGGTAGTGCAGGCCCTCGTCGCTCTCCACCGGCCCGAGGTAGGTCTTCATCAGGCCGTTGAACATCTTCGGCTCGGTGAAGGTGCCCTTGTTGCCGCAGTTGGGGCAGTTCAGCTCCTGCAACGAGGTCAGCGGCTTGCCGTGCTTCTCGGCGTACGCCTCCTCCAGGTGGTCGGCGCGGAACCGCTTGTGGCACGACTGGCACTCGGTGAGCGGGTCGACGAACTCGGCGAGGTGGCCGCTGGCCTCCCAGACCTTGCGGGCGAGGATGACCGCCGAGTCGAGGCCGACGACGTCGTCGCGCTGCTGGACCATCGCCTTCCACCACTGCCGGCGGACGTTCTCCTTCAGCTCCACACCGAGCGGACCGTAGTCCCACGCCGAGCGGGTGCCTCCGTAGATCTCACTGGAGGGGAAGACGAAGCCTCGGCGCTTGGCGAGGCTGACGACGGCGTCGATACGGTCGGCTGGCATGTTTCCTCCTACGCCGGCTGGCGGTCGGCGTGGCCATGAGGTGGGTGGGACCGGACGGTCCGGGACAACGGTACGACCAGCAGCGCCCCGGGCCCAGCAGAATACCGGTGCCGGCTCAGCTGACCCCGCACACCTCCATGCCGCCGGTCTGCTGGTCGGCGGCGAGGGTGACCTGCTGGGTGCCCCGCCCACCACCGTTGAAGGTGACGTCGACCGGCACGGTCAGGGTCTGCGGGTCGACGTCACCGACCCGGTAACTGGCCACGGCCGGCTCCTCGGCGATCCGGCGGGTGAACTCGCCCCGGGACTCCCGCCGACGCGCGTCGTCGCAGAGCTTCTCGTACGCCTTGCCGTACTGCTTGTCGACCAGGGCGCGGTAGTAGTCGTCGGTGACCGCCTGACCCTGCTCCTCGATGGCCTGCACGTTGCTGACCACCAGCCCGACGGCTGCCGCGCCGCCGCCTCCGCAGCAGATCAACAGGGCGAGCGCCCCGACGCCGAGGCCCAGCCAGAGCCGCTTACGGCTGCCCTCGGTGGGTGGGGCGGCGAACGGCGGGGCCACCCCGGGACCCTGGGGTGGGGCGGGCACCCCCGGGTCACCCGGCGCGGTGGGCACCCCCGGGGCACCCGGCGGGGCGGGCACACCCGGGGCACCCGGGGCGACCGACGGCGGGGTGCCGTCCGGGCCGGGTGTCGCGGGGTACGGCGGTGGGGCTGCCGGGCCGGGAGCGGTCATAGGAGCAGGGTAGTGCCCCCGGGCTCAACGCTGCGGACGCGCGGCCCGATCAGGCTCGACGCTACGGCACGCGGCCCGACCGGGCTCAGCGGTGCGGACTCGCGGCCCGGTCGCTGTCGACCACCACCACCTCGCCGTCGGGGGCGGCGCCGGCCAGCGTCTCGTACGCCGAGGGTTCGTCGACCGACTCGGCGAGCAACGGCACGGCGGTGATCTTGACGTCGAACCCGCCCAGCGCCCGCCGGTACGTCCCGACCGACTCCCACTCGGTGAGCAGGCACCAGTGCCGGGGGTCGTCGAGGGCGCGCAGGAGTTCACCGCGCAGGTAGCCGGGGCGGGCGGCGAGCGCGGCCAGCGCGGCGTGCGCCCGGGCGGTGAAGTCGTCCGACGCCTCGACGGCGACCACGAACCGGTTGGTGACCAGCACCGGGTTCCTCCTCGTAGAGTCTGTGGGATGCAGCCTACGCAGCGCCCTCTGCTGGCCCGGTTGGCCCGGGCGAACCCGACGTCGGTGTTCCTCGCCACCCTGGCGCTGGTGCTGGTGGCGCTCTTCGCGCCCGGCCCGGTCGGTGGGCTGCTGCTGTTGGCGCTGGCCGCCGGGCTGGCCTATCTGCTGGCCACCACCTGGCCGGTGCAGGCGCCACAGACCCGGCTGTTGCGGTTGGTGATGTTGACGCTGCTGGCCACGGTGGCCCTGGTCAAGCTCTTCTGACATGCACTCATGCGTTTTTGACAATCATTCTCGTTTTCACGGACAGTTGCCGACATGACCGCCCGCACCCTGCCCCGCGCCCTGACCGCCGTCGCCACCGCCCTGCTCGTCCTGACCGGTGGCACCGCCTGCTCGACCGACGGGGCCGGGGCCGACCCGGACCGGGTGGACGTGGTCGCCGCCTTCTATCCCCTCCAGTTCGTCGCCGAGCGGGTCGGCGGGGACGCGGTCACCGTCACCAACCTCGCCAAGCCGGGTGCGGAGCCGCACGACCTGGAACTCAACCCCCGGCAGGTCGGCCAGGTCAGCCAGGCCGAACTGGTCTTCTATCTCAAGGGTTTCCAGCCGGCGGTGGACGAGGCCGTCGCGCAGAACGCCGCCGACCGGGCCTTCGACGTGACAACCGTCGCACCGCTGCGGGACGCGACAGCCGACGGGCACGACCACGAGGGTGAGGACGGTCACGCCGAGGAGAGCGGCGGCAAGGACCCGCACCTCTGGCTGGACCCGACCCGGCTGGCCACCGTCGCCGACCAGCTGGCCGAGCGGCTCGGCGCCGTCGACCCGGACCGGGCAGCCGACTACACGACCAGGGCCCGGACGCTGCGCGGCGAGCTGGAGAAGCTCGACACCGAGTACGCCGCCGGCCTGAAGACCTGCCAACGCCGGGAGATCGTGGTCAGCCACGCCGCCTTCGGCTACCTCGCCGAGCGCTACCAGCTGGAGCAGATCGGCCTCACCGGGCTCACCCCCGACACCGAGCCCGCCCCGCAGCGGCTGGCCGAGGTCGCCCGCGAGGCCCGCGAGCACCGCGCCACCACGATCTTCTTCGAGACGCTGGTCAGCCCGAAGGTCGCCGAGACCATCGCCGCCGAGGTCGGCGCGAAGACCGCGGTGCTGGACCCGATCGAAGGGCTCTCCGTCGACGGGGGTGGGGACTACCTTTCGGTGATGCGCACCAACCTGACCACGCTCCGTACCGCCCTGGGGTGCTCGTGACCACACCCGTGATCCAGGTCGGGCACGCCTCGGTCGGCTACGACGGCCGCCCGGTGCTGCGGGACGTCTCGTTGACCGTCACCGCCGGCGAGGTGGTGGCGGTGCTCGGCGCCAACGGCTCCGGCAAGTCCACCCTGATCCGGGCCGTGCTCGGGCTGGTCCCACTCGGCACCGGCTCGGTCGAGCTGTTCGGCGTACCGCAGCGCCGGTTCCGGCAGTGGCACCGGATCGGCTACGTCCCGCAGCGGCTCGGGGCCGGCAGCGGTGTGCCGGCCACCGTCCGCGAGGTGGTGGCCTCCGGGCGGCTGGCCCGCCGGGGTGTGCTGCGCCCACCGGGCCGGGCCGACCGGGCCGCGGTGGACGCGGCGCTGCGCGCGGTGGGCCTCGCCGACCGGGCCCGGGACCCGGTGGCCACCCTCTCCGGCGGCCAGCAGCAGCGCACCCTGATCGCCCGCGCCCTGGCCGGTGAGCCGGAGCTGCTGGTGCTCGACGAGCCGACCGCCGGGGTCGACGCGGCCAGCCAGGAGGCGTTCGCCGGGGCGTTGCACGACTTCGTCGGCACCGGCGGCACCGTGCTGCTGGTCGCCCACGAGCTGGGGCCGCTGCGTCCGCTGATCAGCCGGGCCGTGGTGGTGCACCAGGGCGGCGTCTGCCATGACGGCGCGGTGCCGGAACCGGCCGGGCACCACGCCGAGCCCGACCACGACCACGTGCACCCGCACGGTCCCGAGGAGCCCGCCGGGCTGTGGAGCAGCTGAACGATGGACCTCTTCCAGTACGACTTCATGCAGCGGGCGCTGGTCGGCGCCCTGGTGATCGGGCTGACCGCCCCGGCCCTCGGGATCTACCTGGTGCAGCGGCGGCTGGCCCTGATCGGTGACGGCATCGGCCACGTCGCGCTCACCGGCGTCGGGGCGGGCCTGCTGCTCAACCGGTCGCCGGTGCTGGTGGCGGTGGTCGCGGCGATCCTCGGCGCGGTCACCATCGAGCTGGTCCGGGCCCGGGGCCGCACCTCCGGTGACCTGGCGCTGGCGCTGCTGTTCTACGGCGGCATCGCCGGTGGCGTGATGCTGGTCGGCCTCTCCGACGCCAGCAGCGCCAACCTCAACGCCTACCTGTTCGGCTCGCTCACCACCACCTCCCCCGCCGACCTGACCACCATCGCGGTGCTCGGCGCGAGCATCGCGGTGCTCATGCTGGCGCTGCGCCCGGCGCTGTTCGCGGTCTGCCACGACGAGGAGTACGCCCGGGTGGCCGGGCTGCCCGTGCGGGCACTGAACCTGCTGCTGGCGGTCGCCACCGCGGTCACCGTCACCATCGCCATGCGGGCCGTCGGGGTGTTGCTGATCAGCGCGCTGATGGTGGTGCCGGTGGCCACCGCGCAGCAGGTCACCCGGGGCTTCCGCAGCACCATGACGGCGGCCATGGCGCTCGGCCTGTTCGCCGCCGGGGCGGGGATCTGGGTGGCGGCCACCGCCGACACCGCCCCCGGCGCGTCGGTGGTGCTGCTGGCAATCGCGTCGTTCCTGGTGGTGGCGTTGGCCGCCGCCGGCTGGCGGGTGCTGCGCCGCCGGGCCACCCCGGCCGCCGTCACCGCCCCGGAACCGCACGAGGTGGTGCTGCGGTGACGCCGACCGACGAACCGTCACTGGTATTGGTTACCGTTACGGGGTGACCGGCACCCAGGGCTACGACGCGTTCGAGGGCGCGGGCGAGCTGCTGCGGGCGCTGTCCGCCCCGATCCGGCTGGCCATCGTCAGCGAGCTGGCCCAGGGTGAGCGGTGTGTGCACGAGCTGGTCGAGCAGCTCGGCGCCCCGCAGCCGCTGGTCTCCCAGCACCTGCGGGTGCTCCGCGGCGCGGGGGTGGTGCGGGGTTCCCGGCGCGGCCGGGAGATCGCGTACGCCCTGGTCGACGAGCATGTCGCGCACATCGTGGCCGACGCGGTCAGCCATGCCGGGGAGGGGCCGTCGTCCCCCGGTGAGCCGGCGACCGGGCGCGCGGGGGGTGCCGGGCGGCCCGCGTCGTGGCACGCTGTCGGCCGTGAAGATCTACGCTGACCGTTTTCCGGTCGCCCTCCGCCAGTTCCTCACCGATCTCCTCGTCGTCGTCTGGGTCTACGCGGCGATCCGCTTCGCGATGTGGCTGTACGACCTGGTGGAGAAGCTCGCCGTACCGGGGCGGAAGCTGGAGGGGGCCGGCGGCGGCCTCGCCGACAACCTGGCCGAGGCCGGCGGCAAGGTGGGCCGGGTGCCGCTGGTCGGCGACGAGCTGACCGGCCCGTTCACCAAGGCCGCCGACGCCGCCCGGGCGGTGGCCGAGGCCGGCCGCGACCAGCAGGACCTGGTCGGTCAGCTGGCGTGGGCGTTGAGCATCGCGGTGCTGGTCTTCCCGCTCGGGCTGGTGCTGTTCGGCTGGCTGCCGCTGCGGCTGCGCTGGATGCGTCGGGCCGCGTCGGCGAAGGCCCTCGCCGCCGGGCCGGCCGGCCGGGACCTACTGGCCCTGCGCGCGCTGACCAGTCAGCCGCTGCGCCGGCTGACCCGGATCGACCCGGACGTGGCGCAGGCGTGGCGGCGGGGCGACGACGCCACCGTCGACGCGCTCGCCGCCCTGGAGCTGCGCCGACTCGGTCTGCGCGGCGGTCGCTAGGCACCGTCACCTGTTGTGTCCCCCCGGCCCGCAGGCTTAGATGATGGTGAATGTCTTAAGTCTGCAAGCCGTCGTCGTGCGTCGGCACGGACGGCCCGGAGAGGGAGCGTCCCCCATGCCCGTGTCCCGCAGTCGGTCGATCCTCGCGGCGGGAGCCGCCGGGGTGGTGGCGGTGCTGGCCGCCACACTCATCGGCCTGCCCCCGGCCAGCGCCGCCACCGGTGACGGCTCCCCCACCGACGCGAACATCGCCTTCGTCGGCCGCTGGGACCGCAGCAACAGCAGCGCGTACGTGCCGAACTGGGCGGGCGCCTACCTCAGGACCGGGTTCACCGGCACCACGGTCAAGCTGCGGCAGCGCCGCACCATCGACCTCTACTACAGCATCGACGGGGCCGACTTCCGCTACCTGACCAACGTCAGCGGCACGGTCAACCTCACCCCGACCCCGCTGCGCGCCGGCAACCACACGCTGGTGGTGTCGTACCGGGTGGTCGCCGGCTCGTACACCGGGGACGCGGTGTTCCAGGGGTTGACCCTCGACTCGGGGGCGCGGACCCTGCCGGCGGCGGTGCGGCCCCAGCTGATCGAGTTCGTCGGCGACTCCATCACCCTCGGCACCACCTCGTCGCGCACGGCGCTGACCGCGTACGGGTGGCTGACCGGGGAGCAGCTCGGCACCGAGCACACCCAACTCGGCTACGGCGGAGGCTGCCTGGTCGCCACCGCCGACGGCTGCGTCAGCGTCGCCAGCCAGTTCCTCCGCACCGGATACTCGGCCACCAGCCCCGCCTGGGACTTCAGCCGCTACCGGGCGGACGCCGTGGTGATCAACCTGGGCACCAACGACCGCAGCCACGGGGTGAGCGGCGCGGACTTCCAGAACCAGTACGCCACGTTCATCCGTACCGTGCGGGGGAAGTACCCGCGCGCGGCGATCTTCGCGCTGCGCACCTTCAGCGGCCGGTACGCCGCGGAGACCGCCGCCGCCGTCAACACGGTCACCGGGGGCGGCGACCGCAACGTGTTCTACGTGGACACCACCGGTTGGCTGCCGGCCGACGGGCTGAGCGACTCGGTGCACCCCAACGACGCCGGGCACCGGGCGATCACGGCCCGGCTCGCCCCGATCGTCGCGGCGAAGCTGACCACCACCCCGACGCCGACCCCCACCACCGCACCGCCCACCACGCCCCCGCCGACCACCGCACCGCCCACCACGCCCCCGCCCACCACCGCACCGCCCACCACGCCCCCGCCCACCACCGCACCGCCCACCACGCCCCCGCCCACCACGCCGCCGGCCGGCGCGACCGGGTGCGCCGTCGGGTATTCGGTCACCGGGCAATGGCAGGGCGGATTCCAGGGCGAGGTGACGATCCGCAACACCGGCACGGCCCCGGTCGACGGCTGGACGCTGCAGTGGAGCTTCGCCGACGGCCAGCGGATCAGCCAGGCGTGGAACGCGAGCTACACGCAGAGCGGCGGCACCGTCCGTGCGACCAACGCCGACTGGAACGGTGCGATCGCGGCCGGCGCGACGACGAGCTTCGGTTTCCTCGCCGACGCCACCGGCGCGAACAGCCGACCCACCGGGTTCGCCCTCAACGGCACCGCCTGCGCGCTGTCCTGACCGTGGTCGGGCGGCCCCGGTCCGGGGCCGCCCGACCGCACGCCAGCTATTCAGCTCACCACTGCTGAACCGACTCCACCAGGCTCACAGTCAGCGCAGGTAGGCCGCGAGGCCCAACTGCTGGTTACGCAGGGCGGTGGCCACCACACCGGCGATCTGCCGGGCCCCGGCCGTCTCGAAGTGGGTGTGGTCGGCGCAGAAGAACGCCCCCACCGCGCCCGAGTTGTAGTCCCCGTTGTTCGGGCACAGCTTGAGCGTGTTGTAGAGCGTGTAGCTCAGCTTGTGCAGGTCGATGACGGGGACGTTGTTGGCCCGCCCCGCGTCGAACGTCTCGGTGAGGAAGCCCCGGTTGCCCACGGCGGTGCTGCCCGAGCAGGTGATCGCGGCGGCCGGGGTGAGGAAGACCGGGTACGCGCCGCGCTGCTGGGCCGCGCGGGCCATCACGCCGAGCAGTTCCTTGTAGCGGGCCGAGCCGACGTGCCGGTTGCAGGTGGCGCTGCCGTCGTTGATGCCGAACTGGATGAACAGGTAGTCGCCGGCCTTCATCCCGCCGTTGGCGTTGAGCATGGCCTGCCAGCGGGTCGAGTAGGTCTGCGGGTTGATCACGCACTCGCCGGCCGAGTTCATCGTGGTGGTGACGTTGGGGTCGTACAGCCAGGTCTGGATGCTGCGTCCGCCGACCGCGCTGTTGACCACGGTGGCGTTGCCGTTGAGGTACTGGCCGAACTGGTTGCCCCAGCCCACCGGGCAGGCCCCGCTGGACGACGGGTTGGCGACCGTGGAGTCCCCGGCCAGCCACACGGTGACCCGCGGCTGCGTCGAGGGCGTCGGGGTGGGGGTGGGCGTCCGGGTGGGGGGCGGCGTGGGCGTGGGCGTGAGGGTGGGCGTGGGCGTCGCGGTCGGCGGGGTGGACGGCGGTGGGCAGGGCGTCGCGGTCGGCGTCGCGCCGGTGCACGACACCCCGTTGAGCGCGAACCCGGTGGGGACCGGGTTCGCGGTGGTCCACGCACCGTTGAAGCCGAAGCTGACGCCGGCACCGGTGCCGATGGCGGCGTTGTAGCCGACGTCCTTCGCGCTGACCGCCGTCCCACTCTGGGTGACGGTGGCGTTCCACGCCTGGGTGACCTGTTGCCCGCTGGCGAAGGCCCAGGTGAGCGTCCAGCCGGAGACCGGGTCACCGAGGTTGGTGATGGTCACGTCCGCGCCGAAGCCACCCTGCCACTCGCTGGTGACCTTGTAGTCGACCCGGCAGCCGGTCGCCGCCGCGGTGGCGTTCCCGGCCGCGACCGCCACCCCGCCCGCGAGGACCGCCAGCGTGATCGCGCCCAGTCCGGCGACACGTCGTCGCGCTGCTCTCATGATCTGCTCCTAGTCGCCGGTGCCGGGCCGGCGTCGCCCGCCCCCATCTGGACGGCCGCCCGAGCCCCGCGACGATGGCCGGACCCCGGGACGAGAGGAGGCAAAAATCGATGTTACTCGATATTAATCTGCTCTCCCACCTCCGCCCGGTCGAACCGGCACGCCAGATGACGCCGCACCGGGCCGCAGGCGGTCGCGCTCGGTCGCCAGGCACCGCAACCCCCTCGTCTAGGGTGGTGCGGTGCTCTACTTCCTGATCGTCATCGCCGTGCTGCTGCTGGCGTACGCCGCCGTACTGGTCAGCTTCGTCCGGCGCGGACGCAAGATCCCGCCGCAGGCGTACCTGGTGCTGGCGCTGCTCAACGGGCTCATCCTGGCCGCCGTGCTGGCCTGGGCCATCGCCCGCTGACGATCCGGCCGACACGCGAAGCGGGGCCCACCCCGACCGCCGTCGGCCCGGGTGGGCCCGGCCCACTGCGTCCCTCACCGCCCGAGGGCGGGATCAGTCACCGTTGGTCACCACCGGGTCGTCATCGTCGTCGTCGATGTCGTCCTCACCCCAGCTGCGCCGGACGAACGGCAGGATGACCCAGAACGTCAGGAACCACAGGCCGGTGACCACGGTGAGCACCACGGCGATGCCGGTGTCGAGCACGAAGTCGGCGATCAGCAGGACCGCACTCACCATGGCGACCAGCATGAAGGCCAGGCCGCCGGTGGCCATCCGGTGGGCGAACCGGACCAGCTCCGGCTTACGACCCTGGCGGAACAGCGCCCGGTGGAAGGCGACCGGCGAGATGATCATCGCGGTGGCCGCGGCGGCCGACAGCAGCGCGAGAATGTAGACGTCCCGCTGGAACTCGCTCGTCCGGGTGAAACCGTTGCTGAACGGCAGGGTCAGCAGGAAGGCGAAGAGGATCTGCACGCCGGTCTGGGCGACCCGCAACTCCTGGAGCAGATCGGCGAAGTTGCGCTGCCAGCGCTGCTTCTCGGATTCCTTCGACACGCGCTACCTCCGGATGAGACGGTACGACCGACGGGAGCACCTCCCGTCGGCAGCAACGCCAGTGCCCGATCCGCAATCGCCCGAAACCGATTCACGATCCCCGATCGGCCCGGTCCACCCTCGGCAGGGCGGCTCAGGCCGCCGGGCACACCCGGGCCAGGATCGCCTCGGCCAGGGGCCCCGGCGCCTCGTCGGGAATCCAGTGCGTCACCCCGGCCAGCACCATGAACCGGTAGTCCCCCGTGACGTGCCGGGCACAGGCCTGCGCGGCGGTACGCCCGACTGCCACGTCCCGGTCGCTCCACACGTAGCTGGTCGGCACCGGCACCGGACCGACCGCCTTCAGGTCCCGCCCCGACATCGCCCGGTACCAGTTCAGCGCCCCGGTCAGCGCGCCCGGCCCGCGCATCGGCTGGGCGTAGCGGGCCACCCGGGCGGAGTCACCGACGCCGGCCAGCAGCCGACGCAGGACCACCGCCCGCCCGGCCAGCAGCACCCGCTCCGCCAGGCCCGCCCGGCGGAACAACGTCATGTACGCCGAACGCGCCCGCTGCCGACGGTCGGTGGACAGCGCGTACCCGAAGGCCGCCGGATGGGGCACCGAGACCGCGGTGAGGGTACGCACCCGCTCCGGGTGCCGCGCGGCCAGCGCCCAGGCGACGATCGCCCCCCAGTCGTGCCCCACCACGTGCGCGGTGTCGACGCCCAGCGCGTCCAGCACCGCCACCGCGTCGGCGACCAGTTCCGGCAGCCGGTAGCCGGCCACCTCCGTGGGACGGGCCCCGGGCGAGTAACCCCGCTGGTCGGGGGCGTACGTACGCAGCCCGGCGGCGTGCAGGGCGGGCACCACCGCGTCCCACTCCCCGCCGTGCTGGGGGAAGCCGTGCAGCAGCAGCACGACCTCGCCGCCCTCGGGCCCACCGGCCCGTACGTCGAACGTCAGTCCCCGCGCCGCCACCCGCATGACCGGCAGCCTACCCAGCGCCCCGGTGTGCGCCCGGGACGTCGAATGCCGGGAACCATGACCTGCTGGGCCGTTGCCGCAGGTCGGTGCTAGCGTCTGCCGAGACAACTTCACATCCGACAGGGGAGCGCACAGCGCTGAGAGTGCGGGCACCGCCCGCAGACCCTCGAACCTGATCTGGGTAATGCCAGCGCAGGGAGTTCGGTCGACCTCCAGCCGCGCCGCCGTCCGGCAGCCGCCGGGCGCGGCGTGCGTCTTCTCCTGGTTCGATCGCTGGACTGGGAGCACCGACATGCCGCACACCACCACCAACAGCAATCGGTGGCGCACGATCGACATCGTGGTCGCCGCCGTGATCGCCGTGGCCTTCGGCGTCATCTTCTGGGCCTGGGGCCTGGTCTGGAAGGCCGCCGACCCGGCATTCGCCGCCGCACCCGCCAGCCAGGCGGTGATGTACGGCGTGTGGCTGGTCCCGGCGGTCCTCGGCGGCCTGGTGATCCGTAAGCCGGGGGCGGCCCTGTTCTGCGAGGCCGTCGCCGCCACCGTCTCCGCACTGCTCGGCGCGGAGTGGGGCGGGATCACCATCGTGCAGGGGCTGATCCAGGGCCTCGGCGCGGAGCTGGCCTTCGCCGCGTTCCGCTACCGGTCGTTCCGGCTGCCGGTGGCGGTGCTGGCCGGGGCGTTGACCGGGCTGAGCGCCGCCCTGTTCGACTTCTTCGTCTGGAACGCCGAGTACGCCCTGACCAGCTACCGCCTGCCGTACGCGGCGTTGACCGTGCTCAGCGCAGCCGTCGTCGCCGGGGTCGGCGGTTGGTACCTGACCCGCGCGCTGGCCGAGACCGGAGTGCTGGACCGGTTCCCCGCCGGCCGTGACCGCACCCTGGTCTGATCCTCTCCTGACGATCATGGAGGTGCCGGCGACGTGGCGAGTGTGAGGCTGGTCGGCTTCGGCTGGCGGCACGCCGGTCGGCGGGCCTGGGCGGTACGCGGGGTGGACCTGCGCATCGACCACGGGGAGCGGGTGCTGCTGCTGGGGCCGTCCGGGGCCGGCAAGAGCACCCTGCTGGCCGCGCTGGCCGGGCTGCTGCCGGCGGACTCCGGCGAGCAGGAGGGCACCGTCGAGATCGACGGCCTCGACCCGGCCAAGGCCCGCGAACGGGTCGGCACCGTCTTCCAGGACCCGCAGTCCCAGCTGGTGATGGCCCGCTGCGGTGACGACGTCGCGTTCGGCCTGGAGAACCGGGGGGTGGCCGGCGACGAGATCTGGCCCCGGGTGGACGAGGCGCTGCGCCGGGTCGGTTTCCCCTACCCCCGGGACCGGCCCACCGCGGCGCTGTCCGGCGGCGAGCAGCAGCGGCTCGCCCTGGCCGGGGTGCTGGCGCTGCGGCCGGGGCTGCTGCTGCTCGACGAGCCGACGGCCAACCTCGACCCGGCCGGGGCGGAGCTGGTGCGCGGCGCGGTGGCCGGCGCGCTGGACCCGGACACCACCCTGGTCCTGGTCGAACACCGGGTCGCCGACGCCCTGCCCCTGGTCGACCGGGTCGTGGTGCTGACCCCCGGTGGCGGGGTCCGGGCCGACGGGCCACCGGCGACGGTCTTCGCCGCGCACGGTGCCGCGCTCGCCGCCGAGGGTGTCTGGGTGCCCGGCCACCCCACCGGGTCCCGGCCGGCCACCGGGCCGCCCGGTGCGGGGTTGCTCACCGTCGACCGGCTCGGCCTGCCACCCCGGCTGGCCCCCACCGACCTGACGGTACGCGCCGGCGAGGCGCTCGCCGTCCTCGGTCCCAACGGGGCCGGCAAGTCCACCCTGGCGCTGCTGCTCGGTGGGCTGCTCCGCCCCGGCGTCGGTCGACTGACCGGCACCGCCGCCCTGGCCGACAGGGACGCCCGTACGCCCCCGCACCGGTGGCGGGCCCCCGCGCTGGCCGGTCGGATCGGTTCGGTCTTCCAGGACCCGGAGCACCAGTTCGTCACCCGCACCGTCCGCGACGAACTGGCCCTCGGGCCGCGTCGGACCGGCCGCCCGGAGGTCGCCGTCCGGGCCACCGTGGACGGGTTGCTGGACCGGTTGCGGCTGACCCGGCTCGCCGGGGCCAACCCGTACACCCTCTCCGGTGGGGAGGCCCGGCGGCTCAGCGTGGCGACCGCCCTGGCCACCGCGCCCCGGCTGCTGATCTGCGACGAACCCACCTTCGGCCAGGACCGCCGCACCTGGGGTGAGCTGGTCGACCTCTTCGCCGACCTGCGTGACGCCGGGCACGGCGTGGTCACCGTCACCCACGACCGGGACTTCGTCGCCGCGCTCGCCGACCGGACGGTCACCCTGCACCCCGCCCGGGAGCAGCCGTGATCGGCCTGGAGCCCGTCGCGGTGCCGGGTGCGCCGCTGGCCCGGCGTAACCCGGTGGCGAAACTGGCAGCCGGGCTGATCTTCTCGTTCGTGCTGGTGGCCAGCCTCGACCCGGTCGCACCGGCGGTCGCCATCGCCGTCGAGCTGGCGCTGCTGCCGCTGTTCGGCATCCGCTACCGGGTGCTGGCCCGACGGGCGTGGCCGTTGCTGGCCGGTGCCGTCGGCATCCTGGTCACCCTGCTGCTGTTCGCCGCCGACCGGTCCGGCCCGGTGCTGTGGACGGCGGGGCCGCTGCTGGTCACCTCCGGGGTGCTGGTCACCGCGCTCGGGCTGGTGCTGCGGATGCTCGCGGTCGCCCTGCCCGGAGTGATCGTCTTCGCCACCACCGACCCGACCGACCTGGCCGACGCGCTGGTGCAGAACGCGAAGGCCCCGGCCCGGTTCGCCATCGGCGCGCTGGCCGCGTTCCGGCTGGTGCCGCTGCTCGGCCAGGAGTGGCAGATGCTCACCATGGCCCGCCGCGCCCGGGGCGTGGACGCCGGCCGCAACCCGCTGGCCCGGCTGCGGCTCTTCGTCGCCACGGCGTTCGCCCTGCTGGTGGGCGCGATCCGGCGCGGCACCCGACTGGCGGTGGCGATGGACGCCCGGGGGTTCGACGCCGGCACCCCGCGCACGGTGGCCCGCCGGCAGGTGTTCCGTCCCGCCGACTGGCTGCTGGTCGCCGGTGCCGCCACCCTGGCCGGCGGCGCGCTCGCGGTCAGCGTCGCCCTCGGCACCTTCCGGCCCCTGATCGGCTGACCCGCGCCCCACCGGGCCGTCGCCCCACCACCCCGTCGGGCACGCCAGCCACCAGGCACACCGGGGGCGCACCGGCACCACTGTGCTGAAACAGCGGTATCCGGAGGTCCGGATACCGCTGTTTCAGCTATCTGGTGTGGGACGTCTGCGCCCGGGCGGCTCAGCTGCGCCGGAAGGCGTACCGACGGCCCTGGCCCTGGGCGGCGGTGGAGCCGGCCCGGACCGACCGGCCCGACCGCGACGGCGGCCGGGGTGGGTTCGACCGGACGAGAGCGTCCGGGTGGGGCGGCGTCACGGCGACCGGGACCGGGTGCGCGGGCGTCACGGTGAGTGCCGCGAGCGCCGCCGGATCCACCTCCACCGGCGACGGTACGACAGGTCGGGACTTCTTGGGACTGCGCTTGGCGGGCATTCGCTGCCTCCTGGGACGTGCGGAGGACCACACCGTCGCCTCAGCGGCGGGCGGTCGACGGACGGGATCGGCTCCGGACGACCGGCCACGAGTCATCCCCGGTCAGCAGGGGACGGGAGACGCGGACGCCCGAGCACGCGGACCCGCGGCCACGGCGGCGGGTCGGCTCTCAGAAAGGGCGTCAGATGCGCATGTCGTCACGGTAGCCGACCCCCACGCCCGGCGCACCCGCTTTTCCCGACGAGCATCCCGGCCCGACGAGCATCCCGGCCCGACGGCGGAAGTCCCGACGACCCCGCCGCCCGACGACCATCCCGGCCCGACGACCCCGCCGCCCGACGGCGGAAGTCCCGACGACCGGCCCGGCCCGGCGGCGGGACGGTCGCTGCCGCACGTACGCGACCACCCTGTGACACTGGGTGGACGGCGGCTGCCGGCCGTCGCGGGCGCGCGATACGGTCGCAGCACACAGGTGACGTGAGAGGGCGGGTACGGATGACGCAACAGGCGACGGCGCAGATCGGCGTGACCGGGCTGGCGGTGATGGGTCGCAACCTGGCCCGCAACCTGGCCCGGAACGGGTTCACCGTGGCGGTGCACAACCGCTCCCCGGAGCGCACCCGCAGCCTGGTCGCCGAGCACGGTGACGAGGGCACCTTCGTGCCGTCGGAGTCCCTGGCGGACTTCGTCGGCTCGCTGGAGCGGCCCCGCGCGGTGATCGTCATGGTCAAGGCGGGCGCCCCCACCGACGCGGTCATCGACGAGCTGGTGCCGCTGCTGGAGGAGGGCGACATCGTCGTCGACGCCGGCAACGCCCACTTCGCCGACACCCGCCGCCGGGAGGAGACGCTGCGCGAGCACGGGCTGCACTTCGTCGGCACCGGTGTCTCCGGTGGCGAGGAGGGCGCGTTGCTCGGGCCGAGCATCATGCCGGGCGGCTCGGCGGAGTCCTACCAGAAGCTCGGGCCGATGTTCGAGAAGATCGCCGCGCAGGTGGACGGCGTCCCCTGCTGCCAGCACGTCGGCCCCGACGGCGCCGGCCACTTCGTCAAGATGGTCCACAACGGCATCGAGTACGCCGACATGCAGCTCATCGCCGAGGCGTACGACCTGCTGCGGGCCGGGCTGGGGGCGACCCCGGCGGAGATCGCGGAGATCTTCCGGGAGTGGAACACCGGCGAGCTGGAGTCGTTCCTCATCGAGATCACCGCCGACGTGCTGGCGCACACCGACGCCGCCACCGGCAAGGCGTTCGTCGACGTGGTGCTCGACCAGGCCGAGCAGAAGGGCACCGGCCGTTGGACGGTGCAGATCGCCCTCGACCTGGGCATCCCGATCACCGGCATCGCCGAGGCGACGTTCGCCCGGTCGCTGTCCGGGCACGCCGGTCAGCGGGAGGCCGCCCGCCGTACCTTCGGCGACGCGGGCGAGAAGTGGCAGGTCGAGGACCGGGACGCGTTCGTCGAGGACGTCCGCCGGGCGCTGCTGGCCAGCAAGATCGTCGCGTACGCGCAGGGCTTCGACCAGATCCGGGCCGGCAGCCGCGAGTACCACTGGGACATCGACCTGGGTGGCACCGCCACCATCTGGCGGGGCGGCTGCATCATCCGGGCCCGCTTCCTGGACCGCATCCGCGAGGCGTACGACTCGCAGCCGGAGCTGCCGACGCTGCTGGTCGCGCCGTACTTCGCCGACGCGGTGAGCGACGGCGTGCCGAGCTGGCGTCGGGTGGTGGCGGACTCGGCCCGGGCCGGCGTGCCCACCCCGGCCTTCTCCTCGTCGCTTGCCTACTTCGACGCGCTGCGCGCGGAGCGGCTGCCGGCGGCCCTGATCCAGGGCCTGCGGGACAACTTCGGGGCGCACACCTACCACCGGGTCGACCGGGAGGGCGCGTTCCACACCCTGTGGGCGACCGCCGACCGCTCCGAAGTGGCCGGCTGACCCACCACACCTTCCCGGCGTGCCGCGGTGTCCCTGGTGGGGCACCACGACCACCGGACCCGCACCAGTGCCACGCGAACGCCCCGCCATCCCGGTGAACAACCGGGTGGCGGGGCGTTCGCCGTGAGGTCGGTGGTGACCCGCTGGTCACCGGGGAAGCCGGTGCCGGGTGGTCACCAGAACCGGCGACGCCGGGCGGCCTTGCGGGGGCGCAGCACGTCGGCGCCCTTGGAGAGCATCCGGCTCACTCCGCTGGGCCCCCGTCGGGACTCCAGGGTGTGGCTCAGCTGGCGGGCACCGGCTGCGGCCAGCGGCACGGCGACCGCCATGATTGCCCACTGCGCGATCCGCTTCTGAATCATGTGTGCTCACCTCCGCGATTGGCTGTCGGGGTGGTGGTACCCCGCAGGTGAGATCACCAATCGTGGGCCGGTCAGCGCGGCGGGGCCACCGGGTTGGGCAGCGCGCCGCCGAACCGGCGGTCCCGCTGGGCGTACAGCTCGCAGGCGTACCACAGGTGGCGGCGGTCGAAGTCCGGCCAGAGGGTGTCCAGGAACACCAGCTCCGCGTACGCCGACTGCCAGAGCATGAAGTTGGAGATCCGTTCCTCGCCGGAGGGGCGCAGGAAGAGATCGACCTCGGGGACCTCCGGGTGGTAGAGGTACTTGGCCACGGTCTTCTCGGTGACCTTGTCCGGGTCGAGCCGGCCGGCGGCCACCTCCCGGGCGATCGCGGCGGCGGCGTCGGCGATCTCAGCCTGGCCGCCGTAGTTGACGCAGAACTGGAGGGTCAGCGTCGAGTTGCCCCGGGACATCTCCTCGGCGGTCTGCAACTCGGAGATGACGCTCTTCCACAGCCGGCCCGCCCGCCCCGACCAGACCACCCGCACCCCCAGGTCGACCAGCTGGTCGCGGCGACGACGGATGACGTCCCGGTTGAAGCCCATCAGGAAGCGGACCTCGTCCGGCGAGCGCCGCCAGTTCTCGGTGGAGAAGGCGTACGCCGACAGGTAGGGCACACCCAGCTCGATCGCCCCCTCGACGGTGTCGAAGAGGCTGTATTCGCCCTGCTCGTGGCCCTTGGTGCGGGGCAGTCCACGCTCCTTGGCCCAGCGGCCGTTGCCGTCCATCACCACGGCGACGTGCTTCGGCAGCGCCTCGGCGGGCAGCGCCGGTGGCCGGGCGCCCGACGGGTGCGGGGTCGGCGGCACCGGCGTCCGCCGGTCGGCCCTCAACGATCGGATCACTCGGTCATCTCCTTGTCCCCACCCTCCACGCCGACCCGGGGCGGCGGCACCCGGCCACCCGGGGCACCCCCGTCGTCCCCCGTCGGCCCGCCGCCCACCGGGCCGGTGTCCGGCGCACCGGGCGTCGGGCCACCCCGGTCGACCAGCGGCAGCGAGCGTAGCGCGCGTTCCAGGTGCCACTGCAGGTGCGCCGCGACCAGGCCACTGCACTCCCGGCGTACCCCGGTGGCGGTGGCGTCGGCGACCTGCCAGTCGCCGCTGGTGAGGGCGGACATCAGGTCGATGGTGGCCGGCGCGGGGTGGGCCGCGCCGGGTGGCCGGCAGTCCGGGCAGACCGCACCCCCAGCGGGTACGGAGAACGCCCGGTGCCGCCCCGGGGTGCCGCAGACCGCGCAGGCGGTCAACGCGGGCGCCCACCCGGCGAGGCTCATCCCGCGCAGCAGGTAGGCGTCGAGCACCAGCGTGGTGGCGTGCTCACCCCGGGACAACGCCTTGAGCGCGCCGAGGGTGAGCTGGAACAGCCGCAGCGACGGTTCCCGCTCGACGGGGGTGAGGCGTTCGGCGGTCTCCGCGATCGCGCTGGCCGCCGTGTACCGGGGGTAGTCCCCGAGGAAACGTTTGCCGTACAGGTCGATGCCCTCGACCTGGCTGACGCTGTGCAGCGAACTGCCGGTGTTGCCCTTCGGGTCGCCGGCGAGTTGCAGGTCGACGTGGCCGAACGGTTCCAGCCGGGCGCCGAACTTGCTGGTGGTGCGGCGTACCCCCCGGGCCACCGCGCGCAACCGGCCGTGCCGGCGGGTCAGCAGCGTGATGATCCGGTCGGACTCGCCCAGCTTCTGCACGCGCAGCACCACCGCGTCGTCGCGGTAGAGCTGTCGGCGGTACCCGGCCATCCGGTCATTCTCCCTCGGGGTGGGAAATCAGGGTCGGCTCGGGGTGGGCCCGCGCTTCGCCCCCGATGTGCCGCAGGTGGCGACGGTCGTAGGTTGCTGGGCATGGCTCTTCCCCGCAGCGCGGTCGCCCTGGGTGCGACCGCCGCCCTCATCCTCGTCACCGGGTGCGACACGCTCTCCTTCCGGCGGCTGGACTTCGACACCACCGAGGCGGCGAAGATCGCCCGGATCACCGTACGGCCCGGCTCGGGGGACGTGGTGGTCCGGGCGACCGGCCCCGCCACCGGCGTACGCGTCAAGCGGGTGCTCCGTTACCAGGGTGACCAGCCGGACACCACGTACGAGATCACCGGTGACGAGTTGGTGCTGGACACCGAGTGCGGTCCCCGCTGCTCGGTGTCGTACGAGGTGACCGCCCCGCCCGGGGTGCGGGTGCAGGGGGAGACCGGTTCGGGTGACGTGGACCTGACCAGGATCGGCTCGGTCGACTTCACCCTCGGCTCGGGCAACATCCGGATCATCGAGGCGGCCGGCCCGGTGCGGGCCGAGACCGGGTCGGGCAACATCGAGGTGCTCAACGTCACCGGCCCGGTCGACCTGCGGGCCTCCTCCGGCGACGTCACCGGCACCCGGCTCGGTGGCGACGTCTCCGCCGAGACCGGTTCCGGCAACATCACGCTCACCCTGAGCAGGCCGGCTTCGGCGCGGGCCCACGCCGGCAGCGGGGACGTCGAGCTGACGGTGCCGGCCGGCCGGTACCGGGTGAAGTCGAATGTCGACTCGGGGGACACCGAGATCGGGGTCACCAACGACCCGGGCGCACCGCTGGTGCTGGACCTGGAGGCTGGCAGCGGAAACCTGACGGTCGTGCAGCGCTGAGCGGGTGGCGTACCTCAGCGGGCCCTGATCTCGGCGGTGTCGGCCTCGGGTGTCCGGGGTGCCGGGACGCCGGGCGACGCCGTCGCCGGGCGGGGGTGCGTGCGGCCGGGGACCAGTTCGGGGCGGCGGTGGGCCGCCACGTCCTCCACCCAGCCGACCAGCAGGGTCACCACCGCGACCAGGAGGAAGACCAGCACCACCCGGATCGCCAGCCCCCACGGGTCCCGGGGTGACCAGCCGACCAGGCCCACCAGCGGGGTGAGCGCCACCACGAAGGGCATGTGCCACAGGTAGGCGGTCAACGCGCGCCGGTTCGCCACCGTCACCAGCCGGCTGAAGATCCGGTTCCGGTCCACCCAGGCGGCGGTGGCCGGGGCCCGGCCGATGACCACCAGGATGAACGCCGCCGACCACAGGGCGTTGCCCAGCGGGATGTCGTTGAGGTCGTGGCCGCGCGGCCCCGGGTGGGTGAGGATCCACGTCGCGCCGGCCCCGGCCAGCAGCACCGCCACCGGCACCAGCACCCGGTCGGCCAGCCGGCACAACATGCCGTCGTGGTGGGCGAAGCCGAGCAGCCAGGCCCCGAAATAGAGGCCGAAGTCGCGCAGCACCGCCGAGGTGGTCGGTAGGAGACCCACCTCGATCGCGACCAGCAGCAGGTAGGGGGCGGCCAGGGTGGGCAGTGGGGCCCGGCGGAACAGCCACAGCGCCACCGGGGAGGCGAGCAGGAACCACAGGTAGTCCCGCAGGTACCAGATCGGGCTGAGCGCGAGCCCGCCCCAGTAGTTGGCGGGCGGGTCGGTGATCGGGAACAACCAGATCACCACCCGGGGGGTGAACTCCAGCCCGGTGAGCAGCATGGCCGGCACGAAGATCACCGCCACCACCCACAGCGAGGGCAGCAGACGGCGCAGCCGACGCCGTAGCGCGGACACGCCGTACCGGTCCATCGACGCCGCCATCAGCGACCCGGCCAGGGCGAACATGATCGACATCGCCGGGAAGATCAGCGTCAGCGTGGCCAGCCCGGTGACGTGGTAGACCACGACCCGGACGATGGCCAGGAAACGGAGCAGGTCCAGATATCGGTTACGCATCAGGCTGCATCTATGTCGGGGACGGATGAACGTCCCCTACCCTGCGCACCCGACCTGTGAAACCGCTGCTAATCGGGGCCTGACGTGAAACTTCCCATATCGGTGTCCGGATTTCACCCCGGCGTACGGGTCAGAAACCCAGCTTGCGCAGCTGCTTCGGGTCCCGCTGCCACTCCTTGGCCACCCGCACGTGCAGGTCCAGATAGACCCGGGTGCCGAGCAGCTCCTCGATCTGCTTGCGGGCGGTGGTGCCGACCTCCTTGAGCCGGCTGGCCCGGTGGCCCAGCACGATCGCCTTCTGGCTGGGCCGCTCGACGTAGACGTCGGCATAGATCTTCATGAGCTGACCCTCGGGGATCATCTCCTCCACCACCACGGCGATGGAGTGCGGCAGCTCGTCGCGGACCCCCTCCAGGGCCGCCTCCCGGATCAGCTCGGCGACCAGCACCTGCTCCGGCTCGTCGGTGAGCATGTCGTCCGGATACAGCTGCGGCGACGGCGGCAGGTAACCGGTCATCACGTCGACCAGGGTGTCCACCTGGTGCCCGGAGACCGCGCTGACCGGCACCACGGCGGCGAAGTCGGCCAGCTCGCTGACCGCGAGCAACTGCTCGGCCAGCCGCCGCTTGTCGACCAGGTCGGTCTTGGTCACCACCGCGAGCACGGTGGCCTTCAACTCGCTCAACTCGCCGCTGATGAACCGGTCGCCCCGACCCACCGGCTCGTCGGCCGGAATGCAGAGGCCGATCACGTCGACCTCCGTCCAGGTGGTGCGCACCAGGTCGTTGAGGCGCTCACCGAGCAGCGTCCGGGGCCGGTGCAGGCCGGGGGTGTCGACCAGGACCAGCTGCGACTCCGGCCGGTGCAGCACCGCGCGGATCACGTGCCGGGTGGTCTGCGGCTTGTTGGAGGTGATCGCGATCTTGGTGCCGACGATGGCGTTGGTCAGCGTCGACTTGCCGGCGTTCGGCCGCCCGACGAAACACCCGAAACCCGCCCGGTACGGCCGCTGCTCCACGCCGGTCACTCGACCACCGTGCCGAGGACCGTGCCATCCGGGGCGGCCACGTGGATCGGCGCGTCCGCAGCCAGATCCCGCACCGCCGCGTGCCCCGCCCCGTCCAGGGTCGACGCCTCGGTCACCACCGCCGCCGCCTCCAACCGGCTCGCCCCCGCCGCCGCCGCCGAGGCGACCGCCAACTGGAGCGCCGTGACGGTCAACGAGGGCAGCGAAACGCTCGCCGCAGCGTACGTCCGGCCGTCCTGGTCGCGGACCGCCGCGCCCTCCACGGCAGCCACCCGGGCCCGGGCGCCACGGGCCAGCACGACCAGCTTGCCGTCCTCGGCGCTCAACTCGGCCGGATCGGACGGGGTGGGCCGGGCGGCCGGCACGGCGGGTGTCTCAGGCATCGGCGGGTTGCCTCTCCTCGGTGCTGTTCTGGTTGTCACGGGAATCGGGGCCCCCGGTCGACGGCACCCGGCTGACCAGCACGCTGTCGATCCGGTTACGTCGGCCGGTGGTGCCCTCGGCGACCAGCTTCAGGCCGGCCACCTCGGCGTCGGCACCCGGGATCGGCACCCGCCCCAGGGCCTGCGCCAACAGGCCACCGACCGTCTCCACCTCGTCGGTGGGCAGGTCGGTGTCGAACAACTCGCCCAGGTTCTCCACCGGCAGCCGGGCGGTGACCCGGACCGCACCGTCGGCCAGGTGCTCCACCGGCGGGCGCTCGACATCGTACTCGTCGGTGATCTCACCGACGATCTCCTCCAGGATGTCCTCGATGGTGACCAGGCCACCGGTGCCGCCGTACTCGTCGACGACGATGACCAGGTGGTTGCGGGCGGCCTGCATCTCCGACAGCAGGTCGTCGACCGGCTTGGACTCCGGCACGAACGTCGCCGGTCGCATCAGCTCGGCCACCGGGGTCTGGTGCGCCCGCAGGTCACCACCCCGGGTATGCCGGATGAGGTCCTTGAGATAGAGCACACCGAGCACGTCGTCGACGCTCTCCCCGATCACCGGGATGCGGGAGAACCCGGAACGCAGGAACAACGCCAACGCCTGGGAGAGGGCCTTGCCCTCCTCGATCCACACCATCTCGGTGCGCGGCACCATCACCTCCCGGGCGATGGTGTCGCCGAGCGCGAAGACCGAGTGGATCATCTGGCGTTCGCCGTGCTCCACCACCCCCCGCTGCTCGGCCAGGTCGACCAGCTCCCGCAGCTCCACCTGGGTGGCGAACGGCCCCTCCCGGAAACCGCGCCCCGGGGTGACCGCGTTGCCGATCAGGATCAACAGCGAGGCCAGCGGGTTGAGCGCCCGGCCCAGCCAACGCACCAGCGGCGCCACCGCCCGACCCACCGCGTACGCGTGCTGCCGGCCCAGGGTGCGCGGGGCCACCCCGACCACCACGAAGCTGACCACCGTCATCGCCCCGGCGGTCACCAGCGCCGCCCGCCAGCCCGCGCCGAAGCTGTCCACCGCCACCAGGGCGACCAGGGTGGTGGCGGTCAGCTCCGCGAGCAGCCGGAGCAGCAGCAACAGGTTGAGGTGGCGGACCACGTCACCGGCGACGGCCTGGAGGGTACGCGCGCCGCGCGCCCCGTCGCGGGCCAGCTCCGCAGCCCGCGCCGGGGAGACCGCGGCCAGCGCGGCCTCGGTCATCGCGATCAGGCCGGCGAGCACCACCAGCCCGGCCGCGAAGAAGATCAGCTGAAGATCGGGAAGACCGGCGGTCGGGCCGGCCGCGACTATGTCCATCACCGGGACCGGGTCGACCGCCAGCTGGCCAGCAACCGGGCCTGGAGGGCGAACATCTCCCGCTCCTCCTCCGGCTCGGCGTGGTCGTAGCCGAGCAGGTGCAGCACCCCGTGCACAGTGAGCAGGTGCAGCTCGTCGGCGGCGGTGTGCCCGGCGGTGGCCGCCTGCTTCGCCGCCACCTCCGGGCAGAGCACGATGTCACCGAGCAGGGCCGGCTCACCGCTGGCCGGGGCGCTCTCCCCCGGGCCGTGGTCGACGCTGCCCTCGTCCATGGGGAAGGCGAGCACGTCGGTGGGGCCGTCACCGCCCATCCAACGATGGTTCAGCTCGGTCATGTAGCCGATGTCGACAAGCAACACGGACAGCTCGGCGAGCGGGTTGACCCCCATCTCGTCGAGGGCGTGCCGGGCCACGGCGAGCACGGAGTCGGTGTCGACCTCGACACCAGACTCGTTGGCGATCTCGATGGACAACTGTCTTCCTCTGATTGGTTAGCGGCGGCGGCCGGCCCGGCCGCCCTGGGCGGTCCGCCCCGGCACGGCGTGCACACCCTGCGCCTGCTGGTTCTCCCGCTCGTCCCAGCGGGCGTACGCGTCGACGATCTCCCCGACCAGCCGGTGCCGGACCACGTCCGCGCTGGAGAGCTGGGCGAAGTGCACGTCCTCGACGTTCACCAGGATCTCCCGGACCACCCGCAGCCCGCTGGCCGTCCCACCGGGAAGGTCCACCTGGGTGACGTCACCGGTCACCACGATCTTGGAACCGAAGCCCAGCCGGGTGAGGAACATCTTCATCTGCTCGGGCGTGGTGTTCTGCGCCTCGTCCAGAATGATGAAAGCGTCATTCAAGGTCCTACCCCGCATATAGGCCAGCGGCGCGACCTCAATCGTGCCGGCGGCCATCAGCTTCGGGATGGACTCCGGGTCGAGCATGTCGTGCAGCGCGTCGTAGAGCGGGCGCAGGTACGGGTCGATCTTCTCGTTCAGGGTGCCCGGCAGGAAGCCCAGCCGCTCGCCCGCCTCGACCGCCGGCCGGGTCAGGATGATCCGGCTGACCTGCTTGGCCTGGAGCGCCTGGACGGCCTTCGCCATCGCCAGGTAGGTCTTGCCGGTGCCGGCCGGGCCGATGCCGAACACGATCGTGTTGGCGTCGATCGAGTCGACGTACGTCTTCTGGCCCAGCGTCTTGGGGCGGATGGTGCGCCCGCGCCGGGAGAGGATGTTGAGGGTGAGCACCTCGGCGGGCCGCTCGGTGCCGCCCTGTTCGAGCATGCCGACGGTACGCCGGACAGCGTCAGTGGTCAGGGTCTCGCCCTTCTCGATCAGTTCGAGCAGCTCGCTGAAGAGGCGCTCGGCGAGAGCATTGTCCGCGGGCGCACCGGTGATGGTGATCTCGTTGCCACGGACGTGCACGTCACTGGTGACCGAACGTTCGACGAGTCGCAGGATCTCGTCGCCCGCGCCGAGCAGGTTGACCATGATCTTGGCATCGGGAACCGTGATCCTGGTCTGCACCCGGGGCGGGCCGGGAGGTGGGGTGCCGGTCATAGGTCGGGCCGTGGGGCCCTGCGCCACCTGCTTCCATCTCGCGCCGTGCCCTGCTGGCACGGCGTGCGGACGATACGCCTATCGTATCCGCTCCGCACCGGCGGCACCGCGTCGAATTTCCCGGCCCGGTCGCCCGGTCAGGCCCGGAAGTCGTACCGGTCGAAGGTCTCCTGGTGACGGGTGAAGCGGTAGGTGGCCCAGTGCATCGCGACCACCGTGCCGTCAGCGTCGCGGGTGAGCCGCAGCAACTCCCCGACCTCCCGCCCGGCCACGGTCCGGAACACGTCAGGCGACTGCGGCGTCGGCGCGAAGACCGCCGGAGGCCGGCCCACCGGATCGTCCGCGCCCCGGGCCCGCAGCGTCCCCTCGTGCCAGCTGAAGACGTACTCGAAGCCCTCGCCCCACCAGCGGCCCAGCACCCCGCGCAGCGGCTCCGGCGCGCCCGGGCCCGGACGCCACGGCGGGATCTCCGCCGGGTCGTGCTCGGCGGCGGCGGCCAGCAACCGGTGCGGCAGCTCCAACACCTGCGCCGCCGTGCCCGAGGAGGCGAGCACCGCGCAGCCCATCGCGCCGGCCGTGCCGTCACCACCGCGCCGGCCGTAGACCCCGGCCAGGAAACCGGGCATCGCACCGTCGTGCCCCACGTGCACCACCCGGTCCGGGTACGGCACCAGGATCAGCCCGAGCCCGAAGCCGGCCTTCCAGGCCGTCTCGTCGGTGGTCGTCACCGGCCAGCGCATCTCGTCCAGGGTGGCCGGGGCGAGCACCGCCCCGGTCGGGTCCAGCGCACCCGGGTCGGCCAGGAACGCCGCCCACCGGGCCATGTCCGTCGCGGTGCTCCACAACTGGCCGGCCGGCCCGACCGCCCCGAAGTCGGTCGGCGGCTCCGGATGCGCCTCGTCGGAGTACGCGTCGACCAGGAACCCGGTCACCGCCTGCGACCCCGGGTCGACCGAGGTGTCGGCCAGCCCCAGCGGGGTGAGCACCCGGTCGGCGAGCACCTCGGCCCAGGTGCCGCCCCGCAGCGCGCCGACCAGCCGGCCGAGCAGCGCCATGCCCAGGTTGGAGTAGTGGTAGCGGCGGCCGGTGGGCAGCACCCGCTCGACCCGGACCAGGTCGGCGATCAACTCGTCCACCTGCGGCGCGCGCAGCGTGTCCCAGACGTCCCCGTACGGCTCCCGTTGCAGCCCGGCGGTGTGCGACAGCAACCGGCGTACGGTCAGCTCGCCGTGCGCCGGCAGGTCCAGGTGCCGGCCCAGCGGGTCGTCCAGGTCGAGCAGGCCGTCGTCGCGGCACTGCAACACCAGCACCGAAGTGAAGGTCTTGGTGACCGAACCGATCCGGAACCGGCTGCGCGGGCCGAGCACGGTGTCGTTGCCGGTGCCGCCGACCTCGCAGGTCCAGAGCGGACGGTCGGCCCGGTGCAACGCCACCGCCAGGGCCGGCACCCGGGCCTGCGCCTGGACCTGCCGGACCAGCCGCGCCAACCGGTGGGTGGCGGCCGGGCCGGTGCCCGGTCCCGCCTCGGACGTCACACCGGTCTCCGATCGTCGACGACCGTCACGTCGCAGGCCGGGTCGCCGGCGGTGGTCACGCCCGGCCCCGGGCAGCCTCCGCAGGTCACGCCAGGTCCCGGGCCAGCATCGGTCCGAGCGGCGCGCCACCGAGCAGGTGGGCGTGCACGTGGAAGACCTCCTGCCCGCCGTACGGGCCGGTGTTGAACATCAGCCGGAAGCCGTCGCCGGTCAGCCCCTCGTCCTCGGCCACCGCGGCAGCCGTGGCCAGCACCTCACCGGCCAGCGCCGGGTCACCCTGGCCGAGCGTCGCCACGTCGGCGTAGTGCTCCTTGGGGATGACCAGCACGTGCACCGGCGCCTTCGGCCCGATGTCGCGGAACGCCAGGGTGCCGGCGGTCTCCTTGACGATGGTGGCCGGAATCTCCCCGGCGACGATGCGGCAGAACAGACAGTCAGCTCCCATCCCCCCACTCTAAAGACCACCCCCACCACCCCCACTCCCCCACCACCCCCACTCCCCGCCACCCCGACCCGCCCCATCCCCCGCCAGCCCACCCCACCCGGCCCAGCCCGCCGACCCCACCCAGCCCCGCCCCGCCCCGCCTCGGCCAGCCCTCTCGTCCCGGTGATCAAGAGCTTTACGCCAATTTCAAGCCCCCAGATGACCCAAACCTCTTGATCACCAGCCACCAACGCCGAGGGTTGGGTGGTGGGCTCGGTGATCAAGAGGTTTAGGGCGGGATTGGGCTCGCGGATGACGTAAAGCTCTTGATCACGGGACGAGGGAGGTTGGCCGGGGCGAGGTGGGGCGGAGGTGGGGCGAGGGAGGGAGGGGAAGAGGGGGTTACCAGCGGGGGAGGCGGGTGGAGAGGACGGAGAGGGCGGCCACGCCGGCGGTGGAGGTACGCAGGACCGAGGGGCCCAACCGGACCGGGCGGGCGCCGGACTCGGTGAAGGCGGTCAACTCGGTCGGGGCGATGCCGCCCTCGGGGCCGACCACGAGGATGATCTCGCCGGTGGTCGGCAGCTCGACCGTGGTCAGCCGCTCCTCGGCCTCCTCGTGCAGGACGAACGCCGCGCCGGCCCCGGCGATCCGGCGGGCCACCGTGGCGGTGGACTCGTCCGGTGCTCCCGCCACCACCGGCAACCAGGCACGACGGGCCTGCTTGGCCGCCTCCCGGGCGGTCGCCGCCCACTTCTCCCTGGCCCGTACGCCCCGGTCGCCGCGCCACTGCACCACCGAGCGGGACGCCGCCCAGGGCACGATCTCGTCCACCCCGACCTCGGTCATCGCCTGCACGGCGAGTTCACCCCGGTCGCCCTTGGCGATGCCCTGCATCACGACCAGCCGGGGGACGTCCGCGTCGACGTACCCCCGGGAGGTGACGGTGAGGTCCAGGGTGCCCCGGCCGACGGCGGTGACCACGGCGGTGGCGGTGCCACCCCGACCGTCGGCGAGCAGCAGCTCCTCGCCGACGCGCAGCCGTTGCACGGTGGCGGCATGGTGGCCCTCGGGGCCGTCCAGGATGAGCTGGTCGGCGGTGGGCAGCGACTCGACCAGGAACAGCGGCGCGGACACGCCGATCAGGCTAACCGGCCCGGCCCCCACCGCCCCGGACCGGGCCACCACCCGGACCAAGAAACCCAGACCGGGAAACCACCGGACCGGGAAACCGTCCGAGGGCCGAGCTGACCGGAGCCGGCCCGGGGTCAGGCGTGGCCGTTGAAGGCGTCGCGCATCCGGGAGAAGAAGCCGCCCTGCTTGCTCAGCTCGGCGACCTCCTCGCCCCGGGTCTTGGCGAAGTCCCGCAGCATCTTCTCCTGGTCGGCGTCGAGCTTGGTGGGGGTACGCACGTCCAGGTGGACGTAGAGGTCACCCCGGCCGGTGCCCCGCAGGTGCGGTACGCCCCGGGCGCGCAGTCGCAGCGTGCTGCCCGGCTGGGTGCCGGCCTTGACGTCGACCGTCTCCTCGCTGTCGAGCGTCTTGATGGTCAGTCGGGTGCCCAGCGCGGCGGCCGTCATCGGGACGGTGACCCGGCAGTGCAGGTCGTCGCCCTTGCGGGAGTAGACGTCATGCGGGCGCTCGTGGATCTCGACGTAGAGGTCACCGGCGGTGCCGCCGCCCGGGCCGACCTCACCCTGCTGGGCGAGCCGGATCCGCATGCCGTCCTCGACCCCGGCGGGGATCTTGACGGTCAGCGAGCGGCGGGTCCGCACCCGGCCGTCGCCGGCACAGGTCGGGCAGGGGTGCGGGATGGTGGTGCCGTAGCCCTGGCAGACGGTGCACGGGCGGGCCGACACCACCTGGCCGAGGAAGGTCCGCTGCACCGACTGCACTTCGCCCCGGCCCCCGCACGCCTCGCAGGTCGCCAGGTGGGTGCCGGCTGCGGTGCCCGCCCCGGAGCAGGTGGTGCAGAGCACTGCGGTGTCGACGGTGATTGGGGCCTCGACGCCGAAGGCGGTCTCGTGCAGGTCCAGTTCCAGCCGCAGGATCGCGTCGGCTCCGGGGCGGGTACGCGGGCGCGGACCGCGCGCCCCACCGGCCGCACCACCGAAGAAGGCGTCCATGATGTCCTGAAAGCCGACGAACGGGCCGGCCCCACCGGGGCCACCCGGGCCACCGGCGCCCCCTCCGCCCGGGGCGAGCGGGTCGCCGCCCAGGTCGACGATCTGCCGCTTCCGGTCGTCCGAGAGGACCTCGTACGCGGCGTTGATGTCCTTGAACTTCTCCTGTGCCTCCGGGTCCGGATTGACGTCCGGGTGGAACTGCCGCGCCAGCTTGCGGTAGGCACGCTTGATCTCGTCATCGGAGGCTTCCCGGCCGACGCCGAGAATGCCGTAGTAGTCCCTGGCCACTGCGTTCCGTGTCCTCATGTTCGTCTCGCGTTGCGCCGGTCGGCGGCCGGAGCCGGCCGTCGGCCCTGACTGGTCAGTTCTGGGCCAGCAGCTCGCCCACGTAGCGTGCCACGGCCCGCACCGTGGCGATGGTGCCGGGGTAGTCCATCCGGGTCGGGCCGAGCACGCCCAGCCCACCGACGATGGTGCTGCCGGGGCCGTACCCGGTGCTGACCACCGAGGCGGCCCGCAGGTTGTCGACCTCGTTCTCGTCGCCGATCAGCACCCGGGTGGTGCTCGGTTCGGCCTCGCCGATCAGCTTGAGCAGGACGACCTCCTCTTCGAGCGCCTCCAGGATGGGTCGCAGCGAACCCTGGAAGTCGAGCAGGCCGCCCCGGGTGAGGTTGGCGGTGCCGGCGAGCGCCAACCGCTCCTCGGTGCGCTCGACGAGGGTCTCCAGCAGCACGGTGGACAGGGTGGTCATGGCCCCGCGCAGGTGCGGCGCGGACTCCTCGACCAGCGCCTGGACCAGCGGTGGGGTGTCGGACAGCCGACTGCCGACCAGTTTCTCGTTGACCAGCCGACGCAGGTCGGTGACGTCGTCGGCGGGGACCGGCGTGGGCAGTTCGACCAGCCGCTGCTCGACCCGCCCGGTGTCGGCGATCATGACCAGCATCAGCCGGGTGGTGGAGATCGGCACCAGCTCCAGGTGCCGCACCGACGAGCGGGCCAGCGACGGGTACTGCACGACGGCGACCTGCCGGGTGAGCTGCGCCAGCAGCCGTACGGTGCGGTGCACCACGTCGTCGAGGTCGACCGCGCCGACCAGGAACCGCTCGATGGCCCGACGTTCGGCGGGGCTGAGCGGTTTGACCCGGGAGAGCCGGTCGACGAAGAGGCGGTAGCCCCGGTCGGTGGGCACCCGGCCGGCGCTGGTGTGCGGCTGCCGGATGTAGCCTTCCTCCTCCAGCACCGCCATGTCGTTACGGACGGTCGCCGGGGAGACCCCGAGCTGGTGCCGCTCGACGAGCGTCTTGCTGCCGACGGGCTCCTGCGTGGCGACGTAGTCCTCGACGATCGCCCGCAGCACGGCGAGTTTGCGGTCGTCGAGACCCATCTCCCACCTCCTGTCGCACGGCGACCGGACTTCTGACGCGTCCGGCGAGCGCTCTGGCACTCGACTGTAGCGAGTGCCAGTCTACGACGGCAGTACCGCCGCTGCGTTGATCAACGACGGACCGTCGGTGCGACCGCCCCGGTGGGTTGCCGGCGTGGCCGCTGACCGAATGTCGAGGCCAACCTCACCAGTGTCGCTCTGGTGCACCCTTGCCAGCAGCCCCTACCGTGACGGGCATGACTGAACCACCTCGCCCGCCCGGCGCGGGGGACGGCTACCCGCCGGACCCGAACGCTGGCCAGGGCTCGCCATATGAGCCGCCCACCGCACCACTGTCCGGGGCACCGGGTGCAGGCGGGTATCCCCCGCCCGGCGGGTATCCGCCGCCCACCGGTGACCAGCCGCCGTCGGGTGGCTACGACCCGTCGGGTGGCTACGGCCCGCCGGGTGGCTACCCCCCGGCCGGTGGCGGATATCCGACCGCCGGCGCGTACGGCGCCCCGACCGGTGGATACGCCAACAGCGAGGACAAGACCTGGGCGCTGGTCGCGCACTTCGGCGGGGCCGCCGGCGCGCTGATCAGCCTCGGCCCGCTCGGCTTCGTCGCCCCGCTGATCGCCTACCTGGTACGCGGGCAGCAGTCGCCGGCCGTCCGGGCGCAGGCGTTGGCCGCGCTGAACTTCCAGATCCTCTGGTCGATCATCGCGTTCGTGCTGCTCTTCGTGAGCTGGTGCCTGCTCTTCCTGCCCAGCATCGCGGTCGTGGTGATCCAGATCCTGTTCGGGATCATCGCCGGCATGAAGGCCAACGAGGGTCAGGCCTACCGCTACCCGATGTCCACCAGTTTCATCAAGTGAACCCCGGCCGGCCGCTCCCCCGGCCGGTCGGGCACCACCGCCGGCCCCGGCCCGCCCCGCTGCGGTGCGCGGCGGGCCGGCGGGGCCACGCTCAGGGCAGCAGGTCGCGGACCACCGCGTCGGCCAGCAGCCGGCCCCGCAGGGTGAGCACCGACCGCCCCTGCGGGTAGGCCACCGGGTCCAGCAGCCCGTCGGCGAGCGCACGGGCGGCGGCGGCCCGGCCCGCGTCGTCCAGCACGTCCAGCGGCAGCCCGGAGGCGAGCCGGAGCCGCAGCATCACGTCCTCCATGTGCGCCTCGGCCGGGGTGAGGATCTCCCGGGCCAGGCCGGGCGAGTGCCCGGCGGCGAGCCGTTGCGCGTACGCGCTGGGGTGTTTGACGTTCCACCAGCGCACCCCGCCGACGTGGCTGTGCGCCCCCGGGCCGAGGCCCCACCAGTCGGCCCCGGTCCAGTAGAGCAGGTTGTGCCGGCACCGGCCCGCCTCGCTGCGGGCCCAGTTGGAGACCTCGTACCAGGAGAACCCGGCCGCGTCGAGGGCGGCCTCCGCCGCCAGGTAGCGGTCGGCCGCCACGTCGTCGGAGGGGTACGGCAGCTCGCCGCGCCGCATCCGGGCGGCCAACCGGGTGCCGTCCTCCACGATCAGGGCGTACGCGCTGACGTGGTCGACCCCGGCGGCGACGACCTGCTCCAGCGAGGCGGCGAAGTCCTCGGCGCGCTCCCCCGGCGTGCCGTAGATCAGGTCCAGGTTGACGTGGTCGAACCCGGCGTCGCGGGCCTCCCGGGCGGCCTCGGCGGCCCGGCCGGGGCGGTGGGTCCGGTCGAGGACCGCCAGCACCCCGGCGGCGGCGGACTGCATGCCCAGCGAGATCCGGGTGTAGCCGGCGGCCCGCAGGGTCTTCAGCGACTGCGGGGTGACCGACTCGGGGTTGGCCTCGGTGGTCACCTCGGCGTCGGCGGCCAGTCCCCAGGTGCGGTCGATGCCGTCCAGCAGGCGGGCCAGGTCGTCGGCGGGTAGCAGGGTGGGGGTGCCGCCGCCGACGAAGACCGTGTCGACCCTCGGTGGCGGGGCGTCGCCGAGCACCCTTGCGGCGAGCGCCAACTCGGCGAGCACGGTGTCGGCGTACGACTCCCGGCTGACGCCTGCGCCCAGCTCGGCGGCGGTGTAGGTGTTGAAGTCGCAGTAGCCGCAGCGGCTGGCGCAGAACGGCACGTGCAGGTAGACGCCGAAACCGCGCGCGCCGACCTCCCGCAGGGCGGTGGTGGGCAGTGCGCCGTCGACGGGAACGGTCTCACCATCTGGAAGGACGCCGGGCATGGCCACTAGTGTGCCCGGCATGACCTCTCCCGACCGACTCGTGCGGGTCGCCACGGCCCGTGGGGTGACCACGCTCACCCTGGACAGCCCGCACAACCGCAACGCGCTGTCCACGGCGCTGATGACCGAGCTGCTGGCCGGGATCGCCGCGGCGGTCGCCGACGACGCGGTCCGGGTGGTCGTGCTGGACCACACCGGTCCGGTCTTCTGCTCCGGGGCGGACCTGAAGGAGACGGCGGCGGCGTACGCCAGCGGGTCGGTGCCGGCCGGGATGCTCGGTGACGTGCTGGTGGCGGTGCGGGAGTGCCCGAAGCCGGTGCTGGCGAAGGTGGCCGGGCCGGCGCGGGCCGGCGGTCTGGGCCTGATCGCGGCGGCGGACCTGGCGGTCTGCGCGCAGGAGGCGACGTTCGCCTTCACCGAGGTGCGGATCGGGGTGATCCCGGCGGTGATCTCGGCGACCGTGCTGCCCCGGCTGCATCCCCGGGCCGCTGCCGAGCTGTACCTGACCGGCGACACCTTCGACGGTGGGCGGGCCGCCGAGGTGGGCCTGGTGACCGCCGCCGTGCCGGCCGCCGAGCTGGACGCGGCGGTGGCCGGGTACTGCGCGTCGCTGGTCCGGGGGGCGCCGGGGGCGTTGGCCGGGACGAAGGAGTTGCTGCGCCGACCGCCGGCCACGGACCTGCGGGCGGAGATCGCCGACCTGTCCGCCCGCTCCACCGGTTACTTCCTGTCGGCCGAGGGCCGCGAGGGCGTGGCGGCGTTCCGCGAGCGGCGGGACGCCGCCTGGGTACCGACGGATTGAGCTGGTTTCTTCCGATTCCGTGCGGGAACGTGAACCGGTCGACCGACCCGGGGTCCCCGGATGACGACGTAGGCTGGCTCCGACCCTGAAACAGGAGGTGCGGGTGCGGACACGGACATTCGTGGCAGCCGGTGTCGTGGTGGCGTTGTTCGCCATCGTCGGGGGCTGGGGAGTCCGTCAGTTCGACGGGGAGCTTCGGCTCCCCATCGCGGGCCGCAGTTGCACCGTTCAGGCCGACGGCACCGTGAAGCTCGACGCCGACCAGATGGCCAACGCGGCCACCATCGCCGCGATCGGCATGCAACGGCAGATGCCCGAACAGGCCGTGGTGGTCGCCCTGGCCACCGCCTACCAGGAGTCGGGGCTGCGCAACCTCACCCACGGTGACCGGGACTCGCTCGGCCTCTTCCAGCAGCGCCCCAGCCAGGGTTGGGGCACCCCGGAGCAGATCCGCGACCAGCGGTACGCGGCGACCCGGTTCTACAAGGCGTTGAAGAAGGTGCGCGGCTGGGAGCGGATGGAGGTCACCGACGCCGCCCAGGCGGTGCAGCGGTCGGCGTACCCGACGGCGTACCAGAAGTGGGCCGACGAGTCCCAGGTGCTGGCGCGGGCCCTGCTCGGCGAGGCGACCGGCGCCGTGGCCTGCACGGTGGGGCGTACCCCGGTGATGCGCGGGCAGGCGGCGGCGGCTGAGCTGACCCGTGGCCTGACCCTCGACTGGGGTCTGCCCGACGCCGGGGCGGTGGCCGAGCTGACCGACGTGACGGTGCCCGCCACGGACGTCCGCGACGGCTGGCGGTACGCGCACTGGTTGGTCTCGCACGCCCCCGACCACGGGGTGAAACGGGTCCGCTTCGACGGTCTGGAGTGGAGCGCCGACAACGGCCGGTGGGCGAAGGTCTCCGACGGCCGGCCGACCGAGGCGAGGGTGCTGGCCGAGGTCTTCGCCGACCGCGCCTGACGGGTCGACGGGCCGGTGCGGTCAGCCGGCGACGTTCAGCCGGCGACGCACCTTCTCCCGGGTCGATTCGGGCAGGTCGGGGACGTCGAGCAGCCGGGGCAGCAGTTCCGGTTCCAGGCTGGTGGCCCGGAACACCTCGCCGATGGTGACGCCGTGCGCCGGCCGGTCCACCACCTCGACCGGGTCGCCCGCGCCGACCTCGCCGTCGCGCAGCACCCGCAGGTACGCCCCGGGCATGGCCCGGACGGTGAACCGCTTGATCAGGTCGGGCACCCCCCAGAAGCCGGCGAAGGTCAGGCACGGGGTACGCGGCTTGGTGACCTGGAGCAGCGCCGACCCGACGGCCCAGCGTTCGCCGATCACCGCGCCGGTGACGTCCACCGCCCAGGTGGTGAGGTTCTCCCCGAAGCCGCCGGGGCGGATGTCGCGGCGCAGCTCGGCCGACCACCAGCCGGCGTCCTCCTGGGCGTAGGCGTAGACCGCCTGGTCGGGGCCGCCGTGCTGGGCCCGCTCACCGATGAAGTCACCGACCACCCCGTCGGCGCGCAGCAGCACCGGGCCGTCGACCGGCCGCTTGTCGATGCCGCTGCGTCCGCTCGCGTCGCCCGCCCACTGCGCCTGCGTCACCACGCCGAGGTTCACCGCCGCCACCCTGCCCGTCATGGCCCCAGGGTACGGCCGGGCGCGGGTGGTCACCGTCCCGGCTCAGCCCTTGACCGCACCGGCGACCAGACCGGAGACCATCCGCCGCTGCACCAGCAGGAAGAAGACGATCACGGGGAGGGTGAACAGGGTGGAGGCGGCCATCACCGATCCCCAGGCGGTGTCGTCCCGGCCGAAGAAGAACGTCATCGCCACCGGCAGGGTGTAGCGGCTCTGGTCGTTGACGAAGGTCAGCGCGAAGATCAGCTCGTTCCAGGCGGTGATGAAGGAGAAGATGCTGGTCGCCACCAGGCCCGGCGCGACCAGTGGGAAGAGGACCTTCCGGAAGATCTGCGACCGGCTCGCCCCGTCGATCGCGGCGGCCTCCTCCAGCTCCTTGGGCACCGCCGCGACGAAGCCGCGCAGCATCCACACCGCGAACGGCAGGGAGAAGCCCAGGTAGGTCAGGATCAGGCTGGGCAGGGTGTTGTAGAGGCCGAGCCGCTGGATCATCAGGAACAGCGGGATGACCAGCGCCTCCAGCGGGATCATCTGCACCACCAGCAGCAAGATCAGGAAGGTGGTCCGCAGCCGGAACCGGAACCGGGCCACCGCCGTCGCGGCCAGCAGCGCCACCAGGCCGCTCAGCACGACCGTGCTCACCGCCACCAGCACGCTGTTGAGCAGGAAGTCGCCGAAGGTCACGCCCGGGATCAGGTTGCCGGTGAGGATCTCCCGGTAGTGCTCCAGGGTGGGGTGTGCCGGCACCGGCCGGGGGGTGGCCGAGAAGATCTCCCGGTTGGGCTTCAGCGAGGTGGCGACCATCCAGTAGACCGGGAAGACGGCGAAGAGCGCCACCAGCAGGCCCGCACCGTTGAGGGCGACCTTCTTCACGACTCGTCCTCCTGCCTGAGCACCATCCGGACGTACAGGCCGGTCACCAGCAGCAGGATAAGCGTGAGGATGACCGCGATGGCCGAGCCCACGCCGTACCTGGGCGGTGGGGAGAACGCCTCGGCGTACGAGTAGATGGCGAGCATGAACGTCGGCCGGTCCTGGGTGCCGCCGGCCAGGACGAACTGCTGGGTGAAGACCTTGAAGTCCCAGATGGTGGAGAGCACCACCAGGATGCCGAAGACCGGCCGCAGCAGCGGGAAGGTGATCTTCCAGAACACCGTCCACGGGCCGGCCCCGTCGACCCGGGCCGCCTCGTGCAGCTCGCTCGGTACGCTCTTGAGCCCGGCGAGCACGCTCACCGCGATGAACGGGAACGAGTGCCAGACCACCACCAGGGTCAGGATCGCGAAGAACAGCAGCGGCGAGTTGAACCAGCCGTAACCCGACCAGTCGGTGCGGCCGAAGAGCGCCTGCGACAGCCCGTCGGGCAGGGCGTTGAACGCCCAGGTGACCAGGCCGGAGGTGTCATCGAAGATCCATTTCCAGACGATCGTGCCGGTCAGCGCCGGGGTGGCCCAGGCCAGCATCACGCAACCGGCCACGAAGGTGGCCATCTTCCGGCCGAGCCGGTGCAGCAGCAGCCCGACCAGGGTGCCCAGCACCATCGTCAGCAGCACGTTCGCTGCGGCGAAGAGCACCGTGTTGCGCAGCACCGTACGGAAGAACGGGTCGCCGAGGATCTGGGTGTAGTTCGCCAGCCCGACGAACGGCCACTCCCGGTCCCCGCGCAGCTGCCGGACGTTGTCGAGCCGGAAGAACGACATCGTCACCACCTGACCCAACGGCCAGAGCAGCAGCACCCCGATCACGACCAGGCAGGGCAGCAGGAGCAGGTACGGCAGGCGGTCCACCCGGGACCGTCGCCGCGCGGGGGTCTCCCGCGCGGCGTCCGTCCGGGTGTGCTCGGTCAGCGTGCTCACTTGGCGTTGAGGATGCTTTCCATCTCGGCGGCGGCGTCACCGGTGGCCTGCTCGACCGATTTCTGCCCCTTGATGACCGAGCTGTTCATCGCCTGGGTGACCGTCTTCGTCCGGCTGACCTCCACCCACTTGGGGGTCAGCGGCGTCACCCGGGTGCGCTGCATGGTGCTGGCGAACGCCGACATCAGCTTGTCGTCGGCGTAGTTCCCGCCCTGCACGAGGTCGGCGTAGACCGGGAAGAACCCCAGGCTGCCGGCGAAGGTCTGGGCGTTCTTCTTGTTCAGCAGCACGGTCAGGTAGTCCCAGGCCAGGTCCTGCCGCTTGCTGTCGCGCCACAGGGCGATGTCCGAGCCGCCGGCGAAGGCCGGGGCCGGCCTGCCGTCCGGGCCGGGGATCGGGAAGGTGCCCCAGACCTTCTCGATGTCGGGGTTGTCCTTCTTGATCGCGCCGGCCTGCCAGCTGCCGGCGAAGGCCATCGCCGCCTTGCCGGTGGCGAACTGGGTACGGGCGTCGATCTCGTTCCATCCGGCGGCGGCGGGCGGGGCGACCTTGTGCACGGTCACCAGGTCGGTCCAGAACTTCACCGCCTGCCGCGCCTGCGGGCTGGTGTAACCGGACTTCCAGGTGCCGCCCTGGTCGGTGGCGATCTCGCCGCCGGCACCCCAAAGGAAGGAGTAGAAGGGCAGCTCGGAGTTGCCGGGCAGGGCGATGCCGTAGGTGCCGGGCTTCTTGGCCTGCACCGCCTTGGCGACCGCGACCAGGTCGTCCCAGTTCTTCGGCGGCTGCACGCCGGCCTCGGCGAACCAGTCGGTGCGGTAGTAGATCGCGCGCACCCCGGCGTACCAGGGGACGCCGTACTGCTTGCCGTCGAGTTGCGCGTTGCGCACCAGGTCGGGCAGGACGTCCTTGCCGTCGGCCCAGCTGCCGAACCTGCCGGAGACGTCGGCGAGGGCCTCCTGGGCCGCCCAGCCCTGGGTCTCGGTGTTGCCGAGTTCGGTGACGTCCGGGCCCTCGCCGCCGGCGAGCGCGGCCTGGAACTTCTTCGGCGCCTCCAGCCAGGGTATGTACTGGACCACCACGTCGGTGTCGGGGTGCCGCTGCCGGAACTCGGTCTCGACGCCGTCGAGGAACGTCGTCTGGGCGTCGCTCCCCTCGCCCATCATCCAGACCGTCAGCTTGCTGTCGTCGGCGGCTTCGTCGTCGCCGGAACCGCCGCAACCGGCGAGCACCATCGCGGCCGAGGCCACGATGGCGGTGACCGGGGCCAGCCGTTTCCACCTGTTCACGCCACTTCTCCCTCGCGCTGTCCGGCATTTACCTTCTCAGCCGCACCCTAGTAGGAAAATTTCCTTTACGACAGGGGTGGGTGCCGCCCCGCGCGAGCGGACCGTCGACGGCACGGCGGCGGACGGCGGGGCGTTCGGCGAGGCGACCGTATCGCAGGCGGGGGCCGCTCTGGCAGGCCCCGCGACGACCCGTCGGGATCGATGGTCACCATCCGGACGAGCGGATGCCCGCCCCCGAACCGGGGGCGGGCATCCGCTGAGTTGGTCCGCGCCGGCCGGTCACCGACCGGCGGGCGGGGTCACCGGTGGCTGACGCCCCGACGACGACCCACACCGGCCACCAGGGCCACGGCGATGGCGGCGAGGACGACCTGCACCAGCAGCTCGGTCCAGTCGATGCCGGCGGTCTGAGTGGCGATGCCCATCGCCCGGGCCAGCACGGTGCCCAGCAGCGCGGCGCCCACACCGATCAGCATGTGCAGCCAGATCGGCATGTTCTGGCGGCCCGGCACGACCAGGCGACCCAGAGCGCCGATGATGAGACCGACGACGAGCGCGGTGATGATGCCCCAGACGGTGAACTCCACGGCCGTCCTCCTTCAGTAGATATGTCGTTGGTGAGTGTTTGTTGCTGTGGTGATCGATAGGTTCCCGAAGCGGAGAATTTCCAAACCGACTCCGGTAACGATCTGGTCTAGACCGCCCGCCACCGGCGACGACCCCCGGCCGCCCGGCCCCGTACGCCAGCGGGCGCCCGACCCCGTGGGGGTCGGGCGCCCGCTCAGCGGTGCCGCTTGACTTACCGGTGGGTGACGCTGCGGCGGCGACCCACACCGGCCACCAGGGCCACGGCGATGGCGGCGAGGACGACCTGCACCAGCAGCTCGGTCCAGTCGATGCCGGCGGTCTGAGTGGCGATGCCCATCGCCCGGGCCAGCACGGTGCCCAGCAGCGCGGCGCCCACACCGATCAGCATGTGCAGCCAGATCGGCATGTTCTGGCGGCCCGGCACGACCAGACGGCCCAGAGCGCCGATGATGAGACCAACAACGAGCGCGGTGATGATGCCCCAGACGGTGAACTCCACGGTCGCCCTCCTCCTGAAGATTGAGTCACACGGTATGTGTGGTTCCTGTCGTGACAGCTAGATTCCCGACCCGCCGGAAAACCAAACCGACTCACCACCACACATGTCGCCGCACGTCGATCGAACACCGCTGCGTCGGTTCGCCGGCCGTCGATGTCCGTGCAGCTCAGGGCACTCGCGCCAGCCCATCCGGCAGCGACGCCGGGGCGGAAAAATTCGTCCGTACGACACCGGGGCGCGCATGCCGACGGCCGGCGGCCCGGTCGGAACACCGGGTCCGCCGGCCGTCGTGGGACACCTGGACCGGCCGTGCCGCGCGGGCGCGGCCGAGCCGACGGGCCGGGCGTACGCGCCCGCTGCGGGCGGCTACTTCTTGCCGGCCGGCTTGGCGTCGCCGGAGTCCGAGGAGAGCGCGGCGATGAATGCCTCCTGGGGCACCTCCACCCGGCCCACCATCTTCATCCGCTTCTTGCCCTCCTTCTGCTTCTCCAGCAGCTTGCGCTTACGGCTGATGTCACCGCCGTAGCACTTGGCCAGCACGTCCTTGCGGATGGCGCGGATGGTCTCCCGGGCGATCACCCGACTGCCGATGGCCGCCTGGATCGGCACCTCGAACTGCTGGCGCGGGATCAGGGTGCGCAGCTTCGCCGCGATCGTGGTCCCGTAGTTGTACGCCTTGTCCTTGTGCACGATCGCGCTGAACGCGTCCACCGGCTCACCGTGCAACAGGATGTCCACCTTGACCAGGTCGGACGCCTGCTCGTCGGTGGGCTCGTAGTCCAGCGAGGCGTAGCCCTTGGTGCGGCTCTTCAACTGGTCGAAGAAGTCGTAGATGATCTCGGCGAGCGGGAGGGTGTAGCGCAGCTCCACCCGGTCGGCCGAGAGGTACTCCATGCCGAGCAGGCTGCCGCGCCGACCCTGGCACAGCTCCATCACCGCGCCGACGTAGTCGTTCGGGGTGAGCACGCTGGCCCGCACCACCGGCTCGTACACCTCGGCGATCTTGCCGGTGGGGTACTCGCTCGGGTTGGTCACCACGATCTCCTGGCCGTCCTCGGTGATGGCCCGGTAGACCACGTTCGGGGCGGTGGAGATCAGGTCGAGGTTGTACTCCCGCTCCAGCCGCTCCCGGATGATCTCCAGGTGCAGCAGGCCGAGGAAGCCGCAGCGGAAGCCGAAGCCGAGCGCCCCGGACGTCTCCGGCTCGTAGTCGAGCGCGGCGTCGTTGAGCTTGAGCTTGTCCAGCGCCTCACGCAGGTTGGGGTAGTCCGAGCCGTCGATCGGGTAGAGGCCGGAGTAGACCATCGGCTTGGGGTCCTTGTAGCCGCCGAGCGCCTCGGTGGCCGGCCGGGCGTTGATCGTGACGGTGTCACCGACCCGGGACTGCCGGACGTCCTTGACACCGGTGATCAGGTAGCCCACCTCGCCGACGCCGAGCGCGTCGGCCTTGACCATCTCGGGCGAGATGACGCCGATCTCCAGCAGCTCGTGCACGGCGGCGGTGGACATCATCTTGATCCGGTCCCGGGCGCTGATCCGGCCGTCGATGACCCGGACGTAGGTGACCACGCCCCGGTAGACGTCGTACACCGAGTCGAAGATCATCGCGCGGGCGGGCGCGTCGGCGTCACCGACCGGCGGGACGAACTGCCTGACGATCTCGTCGAGCAGGTACGGCACCCCGTCACCGGTCTTGCCGGAGACCCTGATGCAGTCGGCCGGGTCGCCGCCGATCAGGTGGGCCAGCTCCTCGGCGTACTTCTCCGGCTGGGCGGCCGGGAGGTCGATCTTGTTGAGCACCGGAATGATCTTGAGATCGTTCTCCAGCGCCAGATAGAGGTTGGCCAGCGTCTGCGCCTCGATGCCCTGGGCGGCGTCGACCAGCAGCAGCGCCCCCTCACAGGCGGCCAGCGACCGGGACACCTCGTAGGTGAAGTCCACGTGGCCCGGGGTGTCGATCATGTTGAGGACGGCCTGCTCACCCGTCCGCTCGCCCTCGCGGATGGTCCACGGCATTCGGACGGCCTGGCTCTTGATGGTGATGCCGCGCTCGCGCTCGATGTCCATCCGGTCGAGGTACTGCGCGCGCATCTGCCGGGGATCGACCACGCCGGTCAGCTGCAACATCCGGTCGGCCAGGGTCGACTTCCCGTGGTCGATGTGGGCGATGATGCAGAAGTTCCGGATGCGCGCCGGGTCGGTGGCACCAGGAGCGTTCGCGCCGGGATCGAGCGTCGGTGGCACAGCGGTCCGTTCTGGTCGGCTGACGGGAGCGGGCCGACGCACGCCGGCCCCCTCTATGCTCCCACGTCGCCGCGAACCCGGTCCGATCACTCCTGGGGTACCCGGACCGGACCCGACGCGGCAGGGCCCGGCGGGGTGCACTCCTCGGCCACCTCGACGGAGAGGGCGGGCCCGGCGGGGTTCACTCCTCGGGCGGCTCGACGAAGAGGGCGGCGAGCTTCGGCAGCCGACGGCGGGCCTCCTGCTCGTCGTCGAAGTCCCAGAAGTCGTTCAGGTCGGGCACCGGCACCCGGTCCCGCTCCGCCGGCAGGTCGGTGGCGGTCGCCTTACGGTAGGCGTCCCACGGCACCGCCAGCATGTCCTCGCACTCGAACTCCTCACCGCTGAGCGCCGCTGACCGGACCCGGGGCACCTCGGCCAACGAATCCGGCGCGGTCACCGCGGCGGCGAAGACCGCCCGCCCCTGGGTCATCAGCCAACCCCGGAAATACTCGAACCCGTCGTCGGAGCAACCCCCGTTGATCAGGTACGCCGCACCCCACAGGTCGACCCGGTAGGAAGCGGCAAGCACCCGCTGCTGGTGGTGCGCGTACCCGACGATGTCCTGCGGGGTGCGTTCGGCGAGCAGCGCGACCGCCCGGGCGGCGACCGCGCCGGCCTCGCCCCCGCCCCCGGCCCGGGCCTGGTCGATCAGCTGCCAGAAGTCGTCGGTCCTCATGGCCTGGAGTCTCCCAGACCCCCGCCGGCACCCGGTCGACGCCGGGCCACCGTCGTCCCGGCCGGGGCGCACGCGCCGCGCGGGTCGGCGGTGCACCCGGTTCGGCCCGACCGGGCACGATGGTGGGGTGTCCACGACGCCGCCGCCGTACCACCGCACCGCCGTGCGGCCCGACTGGCGGGAGCTGCCCGCCGGCCTGCGGGACGCGGTCACCGCCCGGCTCGGTGCGCCGGTGGTCACGGCCCGGACCGCGACCGCGGGCTTCACCGGCGGCTTCGCCGCCGTGCTGGAGACGGCAGCCGGCACCCGGGTCTTCGTCAAGGCCGCCGAGTTGGCCCGGCAACGCCACCTGGCCGACTGGTACGCCCGCGAGCTGGCCGTCCTCGCCCGGCTGCCGGCCGGCCTGCCGGTCCCCCGCCCACGCTGGGCGCTCGACGCGGCCGGTTGGTACGCGGTCGGCCTCGACGCCCTGGACGGGCGGACGCCCCGCCTGCCCTGGGACCCGGCCGACCTGGCCGCCGTGCTCACCGGCTACGCCGAGGTGGCCGCCGCGCTGGTCGACCCGCCGGCCGCACTGACCGCCCTCGGCCTCCCCCGGCTGGCCCAGCTGGCCCGCGACGACATCCTCTGGTGGGGTGAGGTGGCCGCCGGCCGGGAGCCGATGCCCGCACTGCCCCCGGCGGCCCGCGACCGGCTACCCGACCTCGTCGCGCTGGAGTCCCGGCTGCCCGGCTACGCGGCAGCCGCACCCGGCCTGGCCCACGGTGACCTGCGGCTGGACAACGTGCTGCTCGACCCAGCCGGGCGGGCCTGGTTCTGCGACTGGAACTGGCTCTGCCACGGCCCCGCCTGGTTCGACCTGGCCGGCCTCCTGATCACCGGGTACGGCGACCGGGTGGACCTGGATGCGGCCTTCGCCGCCCACCCGGCGGCGGCCGACGCCCCGCCCGACGCCCTGGACGTGACGCTTGCCGCCCTCTGCGGCTACTACCTCACCGCCGCCGGCCCACCCTCAGCCGCCGCCTCCCCGCCGGCTGACGCTCTCCCGCCGATTGGCGGCCCCCCGCCGGCTGGCGGCCTCTCAACGGTCGCCGGCTCCTCAGCGGCTGATTGCCTCGCGGCGGCCAGCGGCTCTCCACCGGCCGGGGGCTCCCCACCGGCCGGGGGCTACCCGGCGGCTGCCCAGGGGGCGGGCGGCCCGGGGGCGGCGGGCCCGTCCGCGCTGCTGGGAGTGCATCGACGGTTCAGCGGGGAGCAGGCTCTGCGCTGGCTCGCCGCCCGGCAGGGCTGGTGGTGACCACCTGCCGTGCCGGGCTGGCCGGTCCGGGCGGGGGTGGGGCGTTTTGGCTCGTCCGGACCGACCTGGTAGCCTGGCTTTTCGCGTGGCGATGACGCATGCTCGTCGCGCGCGGTAATGCAGACCAAACCGAGCTATCAAGACGAGGCTGTCGCGTGGCGAACATCAAGTCCCAGATCAAGCGCAACCGGCAGAACGAGAAGCGCCGGCTGCGTAACAAGTCGGTCAAGTCGTCGCTGAAGACCGCCATCCGGAAGTTCCACGAGGCTGCGGAGGCCGGTGACGCCGAGAAGGCCACCGCCCTGATGCGTGACGCCGCCCGCAAGCTCGACAAGGCCGCCAGCAAGGGCGTCATTCACGCCAACCAGGCGGCCAACCGGAAGTCGGCCATCTCGAAGCGCGTCGGCTCGCTCTCGGCCTGACCGAGCGACCCAAACCCGACCGTAGGCCCCGGAGCACTGCTCCGGGGCCTACGGCTTCGTACTTTCCGGGCCTCGACCCGTCGTCCGCGCTGCCCTGACGAGTCAGGTCTACCCGGGAGAGACGAGCGGCGAGTCGCGTCTACCCGTGGGAGACGGGCGGGGCGGCGGGTCGGGTCTACCTGCGGGAGACGGGCGGGGGCGGCGAGTCGGCCGGCTCCCAGCGGGCAGGTGCGGTGGTGACCATCGCGCCCGGCAGGGCGTAGGGCACCCGGGCGCGTCCGACCACCGGCTCGACCTGCCGCCGGAACCGGTCCCGCTCCTGCTCCGGCACCAGCGCCGCCGAGTGGACCACCCGCTCGGCGACCTCGTCGTTGAGTTTCACCATGACCGCCACCGCCATCGGCAGCACCGGCACCGCCCACCAGTTGACCAACTCGGCCAGGGCAAGAAGCACCGCGAGCGCCACCGCCCCCTCGAAGAAGAGGAAGCAGAGCACCCCACCCGGGTTGACGAAGCGCAGGCCGAGCAGCCGGGCGTAGAGCGGTCGGTAACGCTGGTCGTCCGCCGGCACGGTCGACCAGCCCGGCCGGCCGTGCCCCGTCACCGGGCGGGTGGTCCCGCTCACCGGCCGGTGCACGCCATCCACCTGCCGCAGGTGGCCGGCCGCCGGGCGGATCGGGCCGGTCACCGGGCGGTGCCCTGCCGGGCGGCGGCGACCGAGAAGACCGCCTTCTCCAGGGCGTACGCCCGGTCGTCGGCACCGCCCTTGACCGCCGCGTTGCACTCGGCCGCCGCCCGCATCGCCTCGACCAGCCCTTCCGGTGTCCAGCCCCGGGCCCGCTGCTGGGCATTCTTGATCTTCCAGGCGGGCATGCCGAGGGTGCTCGCCAGCTGGTACGGATCGCCCCGGCCGGCGGCTGCGACCCGGGCCACCGTCCGGACCCCGTCGGCGAGGGCGTCGGCGATCGGCACCGGGTCGACCCCGACGTGCAGCGCCCAGCGCAACGCCTCCAGCGCGGCGGGGACGTCGCCGATCATGGTGGCGTCGGCGACGGTGAAGCCGCTCACCTCGACCCGACCCCGGTAGTAGCGGGACACCGTGTCCGCGCCGATCCGCCCATCCGTGTCGGCGATCAGCTGGGAGCAGGCGGCGGCCAGCTCCCGCAGGTCGGTGCCGACGGCGGCGATCAACGCGTCGGCCGCGTCGTCGGTGCACCTGCCACCGCCCCGGCGGATCTCGTCGCGGACGAAAGCCACCCGCTCGCGGTGCCCCTTGAGCTTCGCCGCCGCGATGACCGTCGCCCCGGCGGCGCGCAGCCCGTCGGCGAACGCCTTGCCTTTGCCCCCGCCCAGGTGCAGCGCCACCAGTTGGACGTCCGGGTCGGGGTTCTTCGCGTAGCCGAGCAGGGCGGTGACCAGGTCCTTGCGGGCATCCTGGGCGGACCGCAGCACCAGCACCCGCCGCCCGCCGAACAACGACGGGCTGAGCATCTCGGCGATCTCGCCGACGGCCAACGCCCCGGCCTGGTATTCCCGGACGTCGACCTCGGGGTCGACGCTACGGGCCTTCGCCACGGCTTCGCTCACCGCGCGCGTGGCGAGCAGCTCCTCGTCGCCGAGGACGAGCAGAATAGGAGCAAGGTCGACGCCGGTCACGTCGCTCATCTTGGCACGCTCGGCGGCTGATCGTGCCTGCTCGTCGACGGCTGCGACGGCCCACCCCGCACTCAGCGCAAATATAGACATTTACCTTGATTGTCGGGCAGTAGGCGCAATATGGCTCTGATTCCTGATTTCCCTTCACCTTCGTCCGGCCTGCCCCGGGCTGGCCAGCCGCCCACCCCACCAACCGGGGCAGGCCCGGAAGCACCGTTTCGTCCCACCCGGGTCAGCGGCGACCCGGGGGCAGGCCCCGACCGACCACTGCCAGCCGGCCGGACCGCAGCACCACCGCCACGTCCCCGTCGGTGTCGGTACGCAGCACCCGGGCACCGGCTCGGGTGAGCCGATCCAGGATCACCGGACTCGGATGGCCGTAGTCGTTGTCGGCTCCCACCGGCACCAACGCGACCATCGGCCGGACCGCATCGAGGAAGGCCGGCTCCTGGTATGCGCTGCCGTGGTGGGCCACCTTGAGCACCTCGGCCCGCAGTTCCTGCGGCGGCGTCCGGTCCAGCAGTGCCCGCTGCTCCTCCGTCTCCGCGTCCCCCGGCAGCACGATGCGGACACCGGCCACGGTGGCCCGCAGGACGAGGGAGTTGTTGTTCGGGTCGGACCGGGTGCCCCGCATCGGATAGGGCGGACCGAGCGCGACCAACTCCACCCCACCCGACCGGTACGACCAGCCCGCCGCCGGCACCACCTGCCGCGCGGCACCGGCCGCGAGCGTCACCGACTCCCGTCCCGCCGCCGGCTCGGCCAACGCCGGGGCGACCACCATGGCCACCCGTCGGCCCCGGGACACCCCGGCCACACCCCCGACGTGGTCGGCGTGGAAGTGGCTGACCACCAGCAGCGAAACCTCCCGGACGCCGAGCCGGCGCAGGCAGCCGTCCACCGCCGACGGCTCCGGGCCGGCGTCCACCACCACCGCCCGGCCTGCCGTCACCGGCAACACGAGGGCGTCTCCCTGGCCGACGGCGCAGGCCACCACCACCCACCCGGGTGGCGGCCACCCGCTGGCGACCAGCCGGACCGGGAGGGTGCCCAGCACCACCGCCACCGCACCGACCGCCACCAGCCGGCGGACCAACGGGCGGCGGACGGCCAGCAACAACCCCAGGGTCAGCCCGGCCAGCAGCAACGCGCCCGGCAGTCCGCCCGGCCAGGGCAGGGTGCCGGCCGGCAGACGGGCCCCGACCCGGGCCACGGTGACCAGCCACCAGGCCGGCCAGCTCGCCAACCAGGCGGTGAACTCCGCACCGGCCGGCCACACCGGGGAGACGACCGCCGCCGCCACCCCCAGCACCGTGGCCGGGGCGATAGCCGGCACCACGAGCAGGTTCGCCGGTACGGCCACCAGGCTCACCGTGCCGGAAATGCCCGCCACCACCGGCCCGCAGGCGAGCTGGGCCGCCGCCGGAACGGCGAGCGCCTCCGCCAACCCCGCCGGTACGCCCCGGCGACGCAGCCCGTCCCGCCAGCCCGGGGCGAGCAGCAGCAGCCCACCGGTGGCCAGTACGGACAGCGCGAAACCGGCGTCACCGGCCAGCTCCGGGTCGACCAGCACCAGCACGGCCACCGCCGCAGCCAACGCAGGCAGGGTCGCCCGGGGACGCCCGGCAGCCAACGCGGCCAGCCCGATCGCCCCCATGGTGGCCGCCCGGACCACGCTGGGCGAGGGGCGGACCAGGACGACGAAACCGATCAGGGCGAGCCCACAGAGGATCACCGCCAGCCGGGGACCGGCCCGGACCCAGCGGGCCAGCAGCAGCACCGCGCCGACCACGATCGCCACGTTCGACCCGGAGAACGTGACTTGAGGAGGTGAGTCGACCAGACAAGAACGGCCCCGGCAGGTGCTGGAACACCTGTTACCCGGGGCCTTGACGGACACAGGAGGTCCGCCCGCCCATGAGTGTAGAGGCCCTGACCTGGGCGCTGAACGACGCGCCCGACCTTCCCCCTTCCTGCTTGGCCGTGCTGATCGGTCTCGCCAACCACGCCCACGCGAACGGCCGGGCCGCGTACCCATCCCGAGAACGGCTCGCCCACTACGCCCGCAAGTCGGTCCGCGCGGTGGCGAACGACATCAAGGAGTTGGAACGCCTCGGGCTGATCCGCCGAGGCGATCAGCGGCACGTCTTCCACCTGCCCGCCGACCGGCGGCCGGTTGTCTGGGATCTCGCGATGGAGCGTCGCCGGACCGTTCCCGGTTCGCTCGACCCGTTCGCCGAGCCGGCATCTGGCAAGCCGACCGAGGTCCCCGAGCCTGTGGATAACCGGGGTGAAGCTGACTTCCTGCCGGTTGCCGACCGGGGTGAAGCAGGCTTCCGAGCGGCAGGAAGTGCAGTACCGACCGGGGTGAATCCCGCTTCACACGAACCGTCCTTGAACCGTCAGAGAACCCTCAACCGCGCAAGCGCGGGAGAGACCTCTCCGAGGATCAACGGCAAGAAGACCTTCACCCCCCGGGCTCTGACCGGCGCTGCCCTGCCCGTCCAGCGGGACACCGAGCAGTGCCCAAGGCACCGGGGTAGCTCGGCTACCAACTGCGGCCCGTGCCGCTCCGAGGCTCTGGTGGATGGCCGATGAACGCCACCGCCGTCTACGCGCTCGCCCTGGTCCTCATCGGCGGACCCGTCGCGATGCTCTCGCCGTTCGCCATCGCTCGCCTGCTGGTCAACCAGCACGCCGACCAGATTGCCACCGCCACCCGCAAGGAGATCCGCCCGTGAACGTCACCTCGGTTGCCTCTCGCCTGAGCACGGGTCTCGTTGCCCTGGTCGCCGGCTACGCCTCGTTCTCCCACATCTACGCCGTCGCCCGGTCGGCCGGTGAACACGTCTCGGTCGCGTCGGTGCTCCCGCTGTCCATCGATGGTCTGATCCTGGTCGGCACGCTGGCGATGCTCGACGACAAGCGCAGCAACCGGAAGCCTCGTCTGTCCGCTCGGCTGGCCGTGGCGTTTGGCATCATCGCCACCCTTGCCGCTAACATCGCGTCGGCTCAGCCGACCTGGACGGCACGAGCAGTTGCTGCCGTTCCTCCGGTCGCCTTCCTACTGGCCGTCGAGGTGCTGAGCCGTCGGGGCAAGCTGATCCACACTGAGGCCGTCGAGCAGGTCGAGCCGGCCACCATCGCTGAGCCGGTTGCCGTCGAGCCTGAGCCCGTAGCCGAGCCGGTTGCCGTCGAGCAGGTCGAGCAGACCAGGAAGCCGACCCGAAAGCAGGTCACCGGCACGTCGGCTGACCGGGTCATGTCGGCTCACTTGGCCGAGCCCGAGGCGACTCACCCCCGGATCGCGGAGCTTGCCGGGGTGTCGGTGGCGACGGTGAAGCGGTACCGGCCGTCCCGTTCCACCGGCCGTACGCACGAGCTGGCGGGGGTGGCGGCATGACCGAGGTTGAGCGGCTGATCCGCCGGCTACGTCGGCAGCACACCGTGTCGCGGGTGGCCTATCGGTACGTCTCCGGTAGGCCACTCAGCGGCAAGCCTGGCTACCCGTACCGGCACCGGGGACCGGGCCGGCTGGCCGGCTGGCAGCGTCAGGTGATCCGGCTCAGCGTGCCGGCTACCGCTGTGCTGGCCGTGGCTCAGCCTGAGCCGTTCGGCTGGTCGGTCGGCTCGGCTGTCGTCGTGGCCGGCTACCGAGCCCGGCGACGGTTCACGATGCGCCGGTTCAACCGGGAGTACATCGCGCCGACCCTGGCTGCTCTCGCCCCGGCGATGGGGATGCAGACCGGCGTACGCCTGCACGTTGATCCCTCGCTCGGCAACCTCACGCCCCGACTCGTGAAGCCGCTGAGCCCGGCGGAGACAGCCGTACGGACCTGGTACGGGGAGAACGTTGAGCCGATCATCAGGTGGCTTCCTGAGCGTGCTCAGCGGGCGGCATGGTCGGTGCAGCGCACAGCCGAGCCGGTCACGTCCAAGCTGGCCGTGTTCCGCCGGCCCGTCGATGGCGACCAGGGGCCGCGTATCGAGCTGACCGCCGACACCCCATACCTGACCAGAGAGCAACGGCAGCTCGTCTCTTCGATCATCGGCAGCAAGATTCCCGTTGCTGACCTGGTGGAGACGTGGCACCAGGTCGGCCCCCGGGTACGCGCCGTCTGGACCGTGCGCAAGCGTCCGCCGGCCCAGGTAGGTGCTGAGCAGGTTGCCGCCAACCTCGCCGGGTTGGCCGAATGGGAGTTCTACATCGGTCAGGGTGCCGGGGACCGCCCGGTCACGTTGTCGCTGCGTGACGACTCGCCCCACGTCGCTGTGAGCGCGGGCACGGGAGCGGGCAAGAGCGTGCTTGCCGAGCTGATCGCCGTCCAGGTACTCAACCGGGGCGGCCGAGTGGTCATCCTCGACCGCAAGGGGTCCCACCGTTGGGCCCTCGGGTTGGCGGGGGTGGACTACTGCACCAAACCGGCGCAGATGCACGACGCCCTGGTGCGCCTCGCTGCCCTGGCGGATGAGCGCAACCAGCTTGCCCTACATGAGGCCGAGGATTGGGACCCCGGTCCCCGGGTGCTGGTCATCGCCGAGGAGTTGAACGCGACCATCGGGCAGCTTGTCAACTTCTGGGCCGAGGTTCGGAGCAAGGGGGACCAGAAGCGGTCCCCTGCCGTGGCAGCCCTGGCTGATCTGCTGTTCATGGGCCGCAGTGCCAAGGTCAACGTGTTGGCTATCGCGCAGATGCTCACCGCACGGGCCATCGGTGGCCCGGAGGCGCGGGAGAACTTCGGGGTTCGGTGCCTCGCCAGGTACACGGCGAACAACTGGAAGATGCTGGTTCCTGAGGCTGCCATGCCCCGGGCGTCTCGGACGCTCGGACGGTGGCAGATCGTTGTTGGTGGTCAGACCACGGAGACGCAGGTGGCCTACCTGACCGATGCGGAGGCTCGGGAGCTTGCATGTCCCCGGCCCTCGGGGACTTCGCAGGTCAACGGCCTATCAAGCCCTGCCGGGGACTTCCTGACGCTGCGGCAGGCAGCCGAGGGGGGAGTCATCCCGTGGAAGCTGGACGCAGCCAAGAAGCGACTACAGAGGGGAGTCGGCGAAGTACCCACTCCAAGGGGCAAGGACGGGAATGCGGATCTTTACTCGAAAGACGATCTTCTACGGTGGGCGGGCGGTGGCCCGTGAGAGTCAAGTCGTAGCAGACCCAAGCGCCGGACTGGGTGGATCATCCGCCCCGTTCAAACCCACCCTGTCCAGGTCCCACCGCCCGAACCGCACTGCCTGCGAGACTTGCTGTCCTGTAGCCACCGTCACCGTGACCCTCAGGACAAGTTCCCTGCCGTCTTCCTTGAACGGCAGATGCCGACGCATAGAGGCTATAGAGCGGTCAACGTTGGGCATGGTGTATTCAACAGCTTCACCCGGTTCAAGCCAGCGGGGGAGGCGTGGCTCTTGGTGGAACCCGGTGCCCTGCGACCGTTGCTCCTTCGGAGGCAGCAGGGACGACGGCACGTCGTACCAAAGAGTGAGCTTCATCAGTTGAACCCTGCTCCGGCCGTGGTTCGTGATCTGACCACTGACTTGAAGGCTCCTTGTCCCCGTATCTCCGTTCATGTGGTGGCCGGGCACTGCCTCCACCTTCAGGACTGGCAGCGCCTCCCTCCGGTATACGACGAACTGCCAAGCAGCCACGCCACTTGCCATCAAGGCACCGTAGATCGCTACTCCATCAGAGACGTTCACGAGCAAAATTATGGCTGCTCCATGCAACCAGCGTCTGCACCGAAGCCGAGTGACCGGTGCCTCTGCGTTCCAGGGCTCAGGACTGAGCCCGCCTGCGGGCCGTCGGGAGTTGCGTCTTCACAGTGTGCGGGCTGATGCCGATGGCCTCGGCGAGGATCTGCACCGGGTTGGCTGCGCCGATCTCTGCAAGCCGATCCATCGCATCAAGCAGACCCATGCAGTACGCCGCCCCATCCACCCGGGGACTCGTCGGTGGCAGATCGTGATCGGCGGACAGGCGACCGAGGTACAGGTTGCCTACCTGTCGACGAGCGAGGCTCGGCAGGTGTCGCATGTCCCCGGTCCCCGGAGACATCCCAGGTCAGCAGCCCATCAATCCTTACCGGGACTTCCTGACGCTGCGGCAGGCGGTAGACGCCGGAGTGCTGCCCTGGTCGCACGACGCAGCTAAAAAGCGGCTACAGCGACGAGTGGGCCATGCACCTCAGGCAAAGTGCAAGCAGGGGAATGCTGACCTATACACGCGACACGATCTTGTTCGCTGGGCAGGTAGGTGAGGTATCCAGGGCCGGCGGTAGTGTGCGAGAAGGGCCCGACCGAAGCCGGGCCCTTCGCTGCACCGTTAGTTCTTGAGGAAGACAGCGACCAGGCTTCCCACGGAACCCAACAGTCCCGCTGCGGCTTGCAGGATAGGCAGCATCGCGCGCATGAACTCAAGCCGCCGCCTGTGTCGCTGATCATGCTCTTCCGCGTGACCCTCGTCATGCTCGGGGGATTTTTCGTCTCTGGTGTCCCCGCTTGCGTTGACGTTGTTCTTAGTTTTGGGTAGATTCAAGTCTGCTCCTATTTATTGCGTCGCATCCGAAAAAGACGACGGAGCTGCTGCAACGCCTGGGATTCCGCCCCAGGCGTTGCCTTTTGTAGGCCGAGTGCGCCTTACGTCGTCGATTCCAATGGTGGTCCATTGGTCGACCTTGAGTCAACTGGGCGTGCGGGGGGCATGCGGGGTGTGCGGCCCTATCGCTAGCGGCCCTGATTGACTCGCAGATTTTTCTCTTTGCCTCAGACATCGCAGGCCCATCGAAAAAAAAGAAAACCCGCCAGTGGACCTCAGGGACGCCGTCCCGCCCGCGTTTTGAGGGACGGTCGGACATCAGCCAGAGACACGACCCACCGCTTTGGGCGTTTTTCATATCTTGAAAAATAGGAACAACCTGGCCAGGTACTGTCCCATGGTGCAAAGTCTTGCCGAGTTGCCTGCTGCCATGCGTTCCATGCCGGGAACAAGGTCCACCGGGACAGGGCGAGGGGCTCTAACGCGGCTGAAGAAGTCCCAGAGGTCTCCTCAGCATCACACTGAGTCCCGGACGACAGCCAGTCCGCAGGTAGCCAGCACGCCCAAGGCGACGAGCCCGATACGGAGCCACGGCACATCCTCAGTCCGCTTGATGCCGACGGACAGAGAGACGCCCACGCAGCCGGCGACGACCAGACAGATGAACACCGACAGCACCCGGTACGCCGCGCCGTTCTCAGACCACCAAGCCCAGGTGCCGAACACCGCCGGCACGAACATCAGCAGGCTGAGGGCGAGCAGCGGAAAGGCGATCCTCCACCGCTTCCAAACGCTCATCGTGGTCGGCCCTCCTGAGGGTGGTTCGGGTCAGTCGTGCCGTCTGAGCCTGGAAACGCCAAGTCGCCAGCATCATGCAGCAGTCGAGCCTGCCGCTCGAACTCGGCTCGATCCTCAGGCGACATCGCATCACGACGGGCCATCGCCTCAGCGAACGCGGCATGCAAAGCCGTGCCGTGCCACGACATCGACGCAGTAGTACGGAGGTCCGCCTCACCGCTGAGGACGGTATGGGCCAACGAACCGAGAGGATCGTTCGGGCCCCGGGTGCGGGCCAGCTTGGCGAGCACCGCACGGGCGAGCGATAGAGCCGGCGATGCCCTTGAAGGTTGCTTCGGCGTTGCCGTAGAAGGTCGAAATCTCGTTGTACAAGTCGTACGCCTGCCAGGCGTAGTACGCAGCGACCCCATAGCCGAGCACGGGGCCAACCCCGGTCTCAATGGTGGCCGTACCCACCGCCGAGGCGGCGTTGACGATGATCAGCACATCGATCAGCTTGCTGATCAGACCCGTAACCACCGAGTAGAGCTGCTTCGCGGCCTCGGCTGCGCGGGTGTAAAGGTCGGCGTACTGGTCACAGACAGGATGCAGGGCCTGCGCGGCGACGCCGAGAGACAGTTGGTACTCCTGTTCGGCCTCCGCCGCGTTGCCGCGCCACACGGCGGGCACGTCAGCGGCACCACTGATCAGGTTGCGGCCGAGGTCGTCCATCGCGTCACCGATGATCCGCCACGCGGCGGCACACCGTACGTAGGCGTCCCAGTCACCGCTGAACGCCTGGCCCCACCCTTCGAACGGGTCTTCCCCGAACAGCCAGACGCTGACCTGTCTCAGCCACGCCGCCGGGCTGATCAGGTCTGCCAGCGGGTTGATCTGAAACATTTCAATGCCGGTGGCGTAGTTCGGGGCCACCAACCGCGCCGCTGGCTCGGCGACATCAGCGAACGACATGCGGGGGCTCGTCGGCCACAGATCCGGCCGGACGGGGCCGGCAAGGGTGCCGCGCAGCCGTGCAGGGTCACGGGCACCGGGATAGCCCTGGTCCAACCTGGCTGCCGCAGACGCATCGGAGGTGGCGTACTCCCGTTGCGCCAGGTTGACCTGAGTTGCTGCGCCAGCGGTCAGGGTCTTGAGCCGTTCTAAGCCCTCCGTCATGCGCCGATAGGCGGTGCGGTGCGGGCCTGCGAGCATCAGCAGCAAGCCCCGCTGATCGAACGTCAGATCACAGTGACGTGTCGTGTAGCCGTGGGCGTCCACAGCGTCCTCAGACGCCCGATGGAGCAGGTTGTACAACCCGTTGATACCAGGCGGGTCTACGTAGAAGTCGCCGCTCATGCAACCAGCCTGAACTGCACGCTTAGCCCTGGTGACTTCATGTGGCCTCCCCGCCATCAACCGCCAACATCACCGAAGGTCATCGAGCCGTCGCAGCTTACGGCAGGCCGTCAGCGTTCGCTGCCCCAAGGCCGGTGGGGTGTAGGCCAAGAGAATGCCCGTCGAATCGTGTGGCCTTCCAGCATGCGCGAGGGGCATGCTGGAAGGCCCCCACTAACGATGCTGGGCTGCGAGATCATGGGGCCATGGACGGGGCAGACGCAGTACGGGCGCAGCAGGTCCTACGCGACTTGGTCGAGAAGATCGACCAAGGGGAGCTGGAAGCACCACCGCTCTTGCTGGCCCGCCTTGCTGGGGCCCTGGACGCCCTCGATGCGCTTGACTGCACGACAGACCGACAAGGAGAGACACCGGATGATGAGCATCCCTCAGGCGGATAGAGATCACTTCCGCACCCTCGGCCGAAAGCATGGTGAGGAAGAGTTGCGAGCCGACCCGGAGGGAGTAGCTGAACGAAACCGAGCCGTGCGGCTCATCGTGACGCAGGCCCGAGAGGTGAGGGCGGCCAGCCGGGGCTGACTGAGGTATCAACCGACAGCCTCGCCATACACCAAACGGACGTTTGCTGTATGGTCAACGCATGGCCCGAGCGAAGAACGCCCCCGCAAACACCGTTGTTGCCTACGTCCGAGTCTCGACCGGGGAGCAGGTGGAGTCCGGGGCCGGACTTGCTGCGCAGCGGGCCGCCATCGAAGCGGAGGCGGACCGGCGGGGCTGGACCATCGTGGCCTGGAAAGAAGACAAAGCCGCTTCCGGGAAGTCGCTTGAGGGTCGCCCTGGCCTGGCTGAGGCGTTGGAGCTGATCGAGTCTCAGCAGGCTGCAACGCTGGTGGTCGCCAAGCTGGACCGACTGTCCCGGTCCCTGATCGACTTCGCCGCTCTGATGGAGCGGGCCCGCTCCAAGCGTTGGAACCTGATTGCGCTTGACCTCGGCATCGACCTTGCGACCCCTGCCGGTGAATTTCTCGCCTCGGTCATGGCCTCTGCCGCTCAGTGGGAGCGACGCATAATCGGTCAGCGGACCCGGGAAGGACTGGCGGCCAAGAAAGCCGCTGGTGTGCGCCTTGGCCGTCCAGCTTCCCTGCCGGTAGACATCCGTACTCGTATCGTTTCCGAGGCCCGCGATGGTGCGAGCCTCGCGGCTATCGCCCGTAGCCTGAACGCCGATGACGTCCCGACTGCTCAGGGTGGAAAGAAGTGGTACCCCTCCACCGTGAGGGCTGTGCTCGCATCGCAGGAGGCATCGCAATTCGCATGATGTCAGAAATCAATTCTGCAGCTAATTCTGCCCCGCGCCTATGGTGTGACGGTGCTCCGTCGCACTCCCCTATCTGCGTTGATCTGGTTAGCCAGCGCCTCCATCTGTGGATGCTTGTACAGCAAATCTAGTGCATGCTCAAGAAGCTTGACCCCATCAAGTACATCGCGCACAGTCAGCGTCGCCTCGTGAACACCTTGGTTTCCAAGCCACTTCACGGCTTGCAGTGTTATCGCCACGTCGGGCTTCGTTGCTTTGAGCTCGGAGATTCGCCGAGCCAGGGGACGCCTCGAAGTGTCACCCAATTCGGTCAAGAGTTGTTCGACTGCGAAGCGCAAGCGGCCTGCAGTTGCACCCGGGTCGGCCCACAGCAGGGCCGCCGCCTTGTCAACATGCTGCTGGATCGACTCCGGGCAATTGTCATGAAATTCAATCAGAGGCAAAGGTGGCTGCGCGAATCGAAGTAGATACGCCGAGTCGTAATCGATATTGCGCTGATGGTCGGCAACTTCGATTACTCGCATTTCACCCGTCACAAGGACATCTTCACCGCATCGCTTTGCATTGCAGTGCAAAACTCCGCGGAACTTGCCACTGATCCAATGTGGCTCCCACGATTCATGCGTCTGCTGAAGCACCGTTGATTCGGCTGTTGGGAGGTCTTCGATTGCCTGTAACGAGAGGGTTACACTCCGACAAAAAGGGCAGATAGTGTCAGGCCAGTCGTCGTCGACGATCCAGTCCCCTAGCTTAGCTAGATGCTGATTCACCACCGGAGGATAGCCCATAGCTTAGCCAGGTAATGGCCTGTAAATTGCCCGAATTCCCACCAACTTAGGGCAATACCGGAGGCGTGCATGCGCCTAAAGGCATGGGTCCGGGAGGTGGATCGGCCAAAGTTTCGACCCCCCCTCCGCCCTTAGAACTAGGCATCCGCTGCCACCGTCATGCACCCGCGATGCCACAGCCGGTACCTCGGCTGCCCATGCTGGTAGTCCACCATCACAGTGTCGTCTGCGAGAGTGGGTGCCCCTGCGAGACGGGGTGCCTGAGAGGGCTTGGTGCCGACAACCACGTACTCATCGCACCCGCCGCACACCCAGAAAAGCGTTCGCCCGCGTTCGTCAGTAACCGCCATGCCGGGCAACGTACCCGTCTGCCCCCGCAAGCAGGCCCGGACACGCTGGCGTGCCTACGTAGTTCTGAAAGGGCCGGTGCCCGGTTTTTCCCCGGCCGTAATTGCAGGGCCCGCAGGCGGGCCGCAGGTTCGCCAAGTCGTTAATGCCGCCCTTGCTGAGCGGCACAATGTGATCCGCCGTAGTTCCCGGTCTGCGGCGACGTAGAGAGCGCGCAGGGCCGACGGCTAGGATCAGGGCTCGGTCACTCGGCCCGACGACGGGCCGTGGCCCTCAGTTACCCCCGACTTACCGGCGGGGCCATTAGTGGCCCCTAGCTGGCTTACAGGGCCCTGCCGGGCCCGTGCCGTTGCGGTTGTTGCTAGCCTTCCCGACGCCAACGGAGGGGAGGATTAGCGGTTGGCTCGGTTGATCCTCGCCACGGCAAACAGAAAGGGCGGCCCCGCCAAGGGCCGCCCTTAGTCACTGTCGAGCGGGCCCCTCAAGGGCCCGGTAGCTGTCCCATCAGTAGCCGTTCGTCCCCATGTCTCGTTCCTCGCCACGGGACCTCACTGAGATAGAGAGGGAAACGGACATTGAGCGTGGATTGCTGGCCGATACTGTTGACAGGTGTCAACCAGGCTGGTTGACATGCTGCACCACCAGCGGTTTTGCGCTACGTCCTGACGACCTGGTGCACCCGGCAGAACCTCGTCCCACGGCCCTGCTGCTGATGGTCCGCGTATGGCATCACCAGACACAACGGGCCGGACGACGTGTCCACCAGCCCTTTGTCTACGGCCTGACGAATGGCGCGGCTCACAGCCGCTACGGTTGCACGGCAATGCCGATCCTGGTAGCCCAGGATTCCGGCTAGCTGCCCTTTGCTCATCTCAGCGTGCCCGATGCGGTTAGACCACCCCTCCGCCGCATACCGCACCCGCAACCACAGCGGAAACCCAGGATCACGCGCACGCTGCTTGCTCTGCTCGTGAGGGCTGGCCCACCATGAAGCACTGCCGCCGAAGTCGATTCGATTCGTCGGCTCACGGTCAACACCCCGAACGTAGCCCACCTCATCCGGAGTGAGCGTTCCCGACTCGTCGGGACTATCGAAATCCAGAAAAGCAGGCAGGGACACTCGACCCCCATTCTTTTTTGGGCAGGGGTTCACCCTTGCCCGTGTAAACGGTCTGCGGTTCGCCAAGATTGGCGGCGGCAATCACTAGGCACTCAAGGGGCGTGATCATTTCTTGCATCACGGTGCAGCCTCCGCCCTATTCTTACTGGGTGTTCCCGAACAGCCCTCTAAGTCGCGCCCACTGCTCCGGCGAAAAGGGCGGGGCCCCATCAACAATTCGCCGAATACACGCTTCCAACTCGGCATTTTTGGACATTCCTGATCTGCCGCGATTTGATGCGCGGCCCCTAGAAATGGACAGACTTACCCCCAGTCGAAAGAGAAGGTGTGTAAACGGCTTGCGACCGTAGAGACAAAGAACGGGTCCAATCGTTGGACCCGTTTAACGTGGCTGGTTCCCGTTTCCGGGGCTACTTGAGTAGCTTATCGGGCCCCAACAGGGCCGGTGCACGTCGGGCAGTCCCGGGCGGCCACGTTCCCCGCCCTACCGCCGGGGGTACAGCATCTCATGGCCGAACACCACGACTCAGCGACCAGCGCGGGGCCAACCCGTTTCAGGACTGCCACCACCCAAACACGAGGCACCACCTGTAGGCAGACAGGGAGAAAGCGGGGTTGCTGGAACGATCCGGCAACCCGCCTCCCGGCGTTTCCCGGGCTGGTCGACCTTGCAACAGTGGCCAAATACGGCACGCTCACCAGCAACGTAGCCCCCGGCCAAGGGGTCGGTACGGCGATCTCGACGACTCTGGAACCGTGGCAAGATCTCGACTGCTAAGACAAGGCGGTGCGGAAGTTCGGGCTCAAAGGGTCACACCCCCAGGGGCCGACTCACTCTTGCCGCCCACCTGCCGGATCGTCGGGCGACGCATCACCACGCCGCTTCCGGCCAGCATTTGCGATGTTCACGTGTAGCAGGGGCACCTCAAGCGAGCCATGCTCTTTGAGGAACCTCTTGATAAACAAGTCGACCGACTCTGAACTGAACTCTTGACGCACGCCAAGTTGCACTGCGTTTAGTTCATCCGCAGCGTGATCAAGCGCACTAGAAGTAGAGTGGGCCTTGCGCTCAAGGCTTCTGAGCCGCTCGCTATCTACCGTGGTTGCCGCCCTGGTTGATTCGAGTTCGGCTCGTAGTTCCGCATTCTCGCGCTTCGCCTCGGTCAACTCCTCCTGCACCCGAACGAGCTGATCGTTCAGACCCTCCGTCAGGGCGGTAGCCATCTGCACGAACTTCTCAGCGACATTGACTTTTCGCTCACGTCTGGAAAGCAAATGGCCGACAAGAACTGTTAGGGCACTTCCAACCCCAAGCGCAGCGATGACGGCGATGGCGGCGTTGATCTTCTCGGCGGTGGTCACTCTATCTGCCTCGGATCGATAGTGGGCTCAATAGCGGCAGGTTACCAAATCGGCCACAGTGGACGGGACGATCGGATCGAGAAGAGTCGCGCCCCACCCCTATCCACGCCCCTGACGGTGCTCGTCCTCTCCGTGCTGATCAACCATGTCCGCCCACACGTCCTCATCTACGGGTGGTGGGGTCGGAACAGGGTCATGCAGGTCGACGAGCGTTCGTCCTGCTGGCTGCCTCCTCCTGTACCTGATGATCTCTGCCCGGCTCACACGAACTTTGAGCTGCACACTCCCCACGGCGTCGCTTGCTCCGGCAAGGCTGGTACTGAACTCGCGCAGCCTTCGGCGGACATCGTCGCGTTGACGGACCTCCTGACCAACAGCGACGGCTTTCGCAAGCTCCACCCTCAGCTCATCGCTTTCTTGCCGGACGGTGGCAAGGGCTTGTTGAGCGCGCGTCAGCTCCGCTTCCATCCTCGTCATCAGGGTCTCAGCTATCTGCACCGACTTGTCAGCGATGTTGATCTTTCTCTCTCGCCGATGGAGGAGGTGCGTAACCCAGGCTTGCAGCAGGGCACCAACACCCAGTGCGGCGAGGAGGGCGATGCCAGCGGTGATCTTCTCGGCGGTGGTCACTCTGCCTACCTGGGGAGGGTGGACGTTTATCCGGGCGGCCAGGCTATCAACGCTTTTGACCGACAACGGACAGCGAGTGCGACCCACCGGCGGTAGCTTGCTCCGAATGCAGCCCGATCCGGAGACTGACGAGATCATCACCGCGTACGCCGCAGGGCAGGACGTTGACGCCATCGCGAAGCGGTACAGCCTGACACGCGAAGAAGTCTGGCATTTGGCCGAAGGTGGCGACCAGGTGCAGCCGGCGCGGCAGTCGTGGCGAGACAGCAAGGGCAACCGGGCGCTACTCGGTGTCGCCCTTGGCTGGGTCGCATGGTTCTTCGCTGACCTGCTCGGCGCAGAGACGGTGCCGAGCGTCGTCCTGCTGGCTGTCGTGGCCTCCCTCGTCTACGCCATCGCGGCACCCCGGCTGTAGCGCCACTCACCCCACATCCATCTACATGGTCAGCGTGTCCGGGGTTCTCCGACCAACCCGCGCTCTGCCCACGTCCGCGAGTCGCCACGCCACCGGGAGTTGCCGAGCCGGGCAGGATCAAGCGAGCGCGCTCCCCGGTATGTCTTGCCCACGCGCAACTCAAGCAGAAGCGACACCACCTGCCGTTGCTGGCCGACGGTCAGCCGTCCCCATCGCTGTTCTACGTCCGGGCCGACCAGGTCCCGAACCAGCGGAGGCACGTCGACATGCTGTGCCCTCTGGTCGGCATCCTCGATCTCGGCGAGCAACGTCCGCTCGATGACTGCGAGTCCGCCCGGGGTGATCTCGTTCCGTGCCGCTGCGGCGTACCACTCATCGAGCCGTGCCCGCTTCTCTGCGGCTTCCTGCTGGGCCTTCTCCACCTCGCCCAAGTCTTCCGGCGGGGCGAGCAGGTCGAGGGCATCCGGTCGGGACAGCCGAGCCATGAGCACGGCAACCACGAACCGATCAAGTACCTCGATCTTGACCGACACGCAGAACCCGACCATGCATATGTAGGCGTGGTGCGTCCTGTTCTTCTGGACCCTCGTACGCCCGCCGCACACATCGCAGACGGCGACGCCGGTCAGCAGGTGCCGCACCGCTGTATCCCGCTGGGTCCGCCGCTTCGGACTGGTCAGGATCGACTGACACAGCGCATACGTCTCGTCATCGATGATCGCCGGCCAGTCAGCATCACCAACGATCTTCCCGAGGTAGACCCGCTTCCCGATGTAACCAGGGTTGCGCAGCATGCGGCCGATCTGGCTCAGGCTCCACCCGTTGCTACCTCCCCGGGGAGTCGGGATACCTCGGGCGTTGAAGTCCTGGGCGATCGAGTAGCAGGTTTCGCCGCTGGCGACCCGGCGAGCGGCTTCCCGGATCACTGCGGCGTGCCCCTCGTGCGGCACCTGGGCGACGTACTGCCCGCCGTCCCCGTATTCCCGGCGGTAGCCGTAGAGCAGGCGGCCATGCGGCTTCCCAGCGGCAGCGTTGGCACGCACAGCCCGTAGCACCCGATCCCGGGTCAGATCAGCTTCCCGCTCGGCGAGCAGGGCATCAAGTCCGGTGGTGAAACGGTCATCCGTGCGGGTCAGGTCATACAGCCTGCCCGAGTAGCTGTAGCCGATGCCCTCCCGGGCGCACAGGTTGCGCAGTGAGAGGTACGCCTCAAGGTCTCGCTGTGCCCGGCTGCCCTCCCACATCACCAGCACGTCAGCCTTTCCGGCCTCAAGGTAGGCGCGCAGCGCCTTGTACTGCGGGCGCTCCTTCTTCGCGTAGCGGCTGGCTGAGCGGTCGTTGTCGCTGAACACCCGTACGACCTGCCAGCCTTCCCGCTGGCAGACTGCCCGACAGTCGGCTTCCTGTTCTTCGACGGACCGCCCGAGGTTGTTCGGGTCGGATGAGACCCGCGTGTAGATGACCGCTCGCATGGCCTGGTAACCTACCACTCTCCTAAAGAAACGTTCGCACCGGACACCGCGTTGAGGTGGGTCATCCCGGTGGCGCGGAAGTCCTCCTCCACGGTGGCCGGCAACCGGCTGGTGTCCCCGACGACCAGGCCGGGCAGCAGACCACCCTGGTCGGGCGGGAGTGGGGCGCAGGCGCGGTGCAGACCGGCCCGCAGGGTGCCGGCGGCACGCTGGAGCCACGGCGGTGGCCCGTGCCGCACCGGTGGACCGGGCACGCTCAGCACGGCAGCGGTGAGGTCACCGCCCCGGGGTGCGGCCAGCCGCCCCTGGGCGGTCAGTCGCTGTCCGGGCAGCAGACCACGCCAGGTCGGGTCGGTGGCGAGCACGAGCACGCGTACCGGGGCCCGCAGGCGGTGCCCCTCGGGGTCGGTGAGCGTGGCCAGGTCCGCCGTGACGAGCAGGGTCGCCGGGCGGCCGGGTGCGCCGCGTACCGGGCGGGGATCGTCGCGGAGCACCAGGTCGGCGGTGACCCGGGCCCGGTCGTCGACCAGGGCACGCACCGGGGCGGCGTCCCGCACGTGCAGGCGGGCTCCGGTGGCGGTGCTGCCACAGACCACGCCGAGCAACACGGCGACGGCGATCCAGCCGTACCGGCGGACCGGGGTGGCCGGGGTGCCCAGCACGCCGTGCAGATGCCCGGCGAGCAGCGCGGCGAGGACGGCGGCGGATGCGGCGAGCAGGACCGCCGTGCGGGTGGTGAGGTGCAGGCAGCTCAGCGCCGCCAGCCAGGCCGCCACCGCCAGCCCCGCCAGTCGCAGGTCGGGGGTCCGGTCGGAGGCAGGACCGCCGGGGTCGGTGAGCGGCGTCCCGGCCGGGGTCCGGTAGGGGGCAGGACCGCCGGGGTCGGTGGCCGGTGTGCAGCCGTCGGCAGCCGGTCCGCCCGGCCCTGGCCACCGACCGGCGGTGACGCCCCACCGATCCGGGAGCGGCCCGGGACCGCCGGTCGCACCGTCATCCCACCCGGGACCGCCGGTCACACCGTCACCAGGTCCTTGAGCTGCTCGTACCGGGCGTCGCCGATGCCGTCGACCTGACGCAGGTCGCCCACGCTGCGGAAGCCGCCCTGCTGGTCGCGGTGGGTGAGGATGCGTTGGGCGAGCACCGGACCGACCCCGGGCAACGCGTCGAGCTGCGCCAACGTGGCGGTGTTCAGGTTGACCCGGCCACCCGGCACACCCCCGCCCGGCGCGGCTGGGCCGGCCGCAGCGGCGTCCGGCCCGGTCGCGCCGGGCGGGGCGGTCACGCCGACCAGGATCAGCTCGCCGTCGGCCACCTTCCGCGCCGGATTGAGCAACGCCACGTCGATGCCGGGCAGGACACCGCCGGCCGCCTCGACCGCGTCGGCGACCCGCGCCCCGGCCGGCACCCGGACGAGCCCGGGGCGGCGTACCTTGCCGGCCACCGCCACCACCAGCTCACCTGTCGGCTTCGGGGCCGGGCCCGACGCGGACCCGGCGGAGGACTCCGGCCCGGCCACCGCCGTCGCCGTCGGGACCGGTTCCGCCTCGGGGCGCGACCGCCAGGCCCAGAACCCGGCACCGAGCACCACGACCACCGCCACGGCAGCCAACGCCCGGACACCGCGCCGGCCAGGGTCGAAGGCACCGGGGCCGGGCAGCCGACCGACCGACGCCGGGTCGTCACCGTCGGCGCGGGGCAGCCGGTCGGGGTCGAGTGCCTCGCGGCGGGGCAGCCGGTCGGGGTCGAGTGCGTTGCGGCGGGACGCCTCACCACCCGGGACCGGATCGTCCAGGTCTGCCTGACGCGACCGGTCGACAGCGGGAGGGTCGACGACGCGCGCGCCCACCCCGGGTGAACCGCCGACGGGGAGACCACCGACCTCCGGTGAGGCGGCCCGGCGGGAGCTGGAGCCGCCGGCCGGGCCGGGCCGTCCGGCCGGCACCCCACCTACGCCGTCGCCGGACGGTACGCGAAGCCCGACCGCCGGCCGGTACGGGCGGGGTGGCGGCTCCGGCGGCCCTGCCGCCCGCACCGTCGACACCCCGTCGGTCAGCCGGTACAGCCGTCGCCGCACCATGGTTTCCTCATCCTCCGACACGGCGCGAGGTTAGGCCGACGGACGGCACCCGCTCAGCCCGACGGAGGTCGGCTGTGGACGACGACGAGGGCTGTGGACAACCACCTGACCATGGCCGGGATCTGCTATGGCACGGGCAGGCAGGACGTGTCGGCCCGTACGTACACCGGCCCTCATCCTCGGGCCCGCGCCCAGGCGACGAAGCGGTCCGCCAGGTCCGCGTGCCAGTCGGGGTTGAGCTGGGTGAGTTGGCTCCCCGCCTCCTGCATCAGGGTGCCGAGGTAGACGAGCGGGGCGGTCCGGTTTCCCCGGTACTCGACGAGGAGCGCGAGCTTGGCCGGCTGGCACGGCCACTCCCTGCCGCAGTTGCGGCAGCGGCACAGCGGGCGCATGGCGACGTGCGGTACGGGCGGACGGCCTGCTCAGTCGGATACGGGACGCCCTGATCAGGGAGAGCCTGATGCCGTGGTTCCGCGAGTGGGTCACGATCGAGCGGCAGGAGATCCTTGAGCGGGACAGTCCGCCACTGTTCGTGGCGGTGTTCGACTACACCGCCCTGGAGCGCCCGATCGGTGGCCAGAAGGTGATGCACGAGCAGTTGCTCCACCTCCGGGAAGTGGCGCAGCGGCCACGAGTCCACATTCGCCTGGTCCCGAAGGGCACGGGGGCGTACCACGGGCTGAACGGCGCCTTCGTGATCGCCACCCCGGCGGAGGGTGACGACGTCGCCTACCTGGACAACCAGCTACAGGGATCGATCGTCGAGCGGGCGGCGGACGTACACTCTCTGCGGCAGGCCTGGGAGTCTGTGCGCGCAGCGGCTATGCCCAAAGGGCCACCCTCAAGTTGATCTCGGAGGTGGCAGAGTCGTGGAGCTGACCGGCGCGATCTGGCACAAGAGCACGCGGAGCAGTGGCAACTCCGGCGACTGCGTCGAGGTGGCGGACAACCTGCCCGGTGTCGTGGCCGTGCGCGACAGCAAGGACCCGTCCGGCCCGGTGCTGGCCTTCGATCCGACGACCTGGCGGTCGTTCGTCGGGTTCGCCAAGCGCGCCTGACCCCGGCACGAAACGACCCGCTCCGCGCGCGGTACGGGCGGGAGCCGGCCATCGGTGCCGCTCACCCACCCCGCGTCAGGCCGGCCGGCGGTGGACCACGACGCTGGCCAGTCCCGGTCCGGCGTGGGCGGCGACCACCGCACCCGCCTCGGAGGCGTAGGTGTCGTGCAGGCGGTCGCCGAGCCGGGCGGTGAGCGCCTCGACCAACTGCTGGGCGCGTTGCGGGGCGGCGAGGTGGTGCACCCCGAGGTCCACGTCGGCGTCGCCGGCTGCCTCGACGGCCAGGTCGATCAGGCGGGCCACCCCCCGGCTGGCGGTACGCACCTTGTCGCGCACCACGATCGCGCCGTCCGGCATGTGCATGATCGGTTTGACTGACAGGGCGGTGCCGAGCAGTGCCTCGGCCGCGTTGATCCGGCCGCCCCGGCGCAGGAACTCCAGCGTGTCGACATAGAAGAAGATGGTCGTCCGGTCGACGGCGGCCAGCGCTGCGGCGCGTACCCCGGCCAGGTCGGCACCGGTCTCGGCGGCCGAGGCGGCGGCGAGCACCGGGAAGCCGAGCCCCATCCCGGCGGACCGGCTGTCGACGACCTCGACGCGGCCACCGACCTCGGCGGCGGCGAGCCGGGCCGCCGCCACCGTGCCGGACAGCTCCGCCGACAGGTGCACCGACACCACCCCGTCCGCACCGTCGGCCAGCAACCGCCGGTACGTCGTGACGAACTGGGCCGGCGACGGTCGGGACGTGCTCACCGAGACCCGCCGGCCGCCGAGTGCCCGGGTGGCGTCGGCGGGGAAGGTCTCCACCCCCTCCAGCCCTTCCGCTCCGTTGAGCACGACGGTCAACGGCACCACGGTCAACCGGTGCGCCCGCACCGGCTCGGGGGGCAGGTAGGCGGTGGAGTCGGTGACGACCGCGACGGACATGACCGGCACGCTAGCCGATGCCGGGGCGGGTCGCCCGCGCCGGCCGGCTCAGACCGGCTCGGACGACGCCGGCCGGGCCGGCGGGCCGACGTTGTGGGCGCGCAGGTGCCAGCCCCGGACGTCGTTGCGACGCAGCTCGGTCCAGTGGCAGTTGGCCAGTGCGCCGACGCTGCGCAGCACGTCATGGTCCCAGCCGAGCAGGTGACCGACGCCCTGCCGGGCCGCGCCGCCGTGGGTGGCGACCACGACCGTGCCGCCGTCGGCCAGCTCGACGGCGGCCAGCAGCGCCGTACCGACGCGCTTACCGAGGTCGTCGAGGGGTTCGATGCCCGCGCCCGGGTCCGGGTCGCCGGCCCGCCAGCGGGCGTACTCGGTGGGGAACCGTTCGGCCGCGTCGGTCAGGGCGAGGCCCTGCCAGTGGCCGAAGTGGCGTTCCCGCAGCCTCGCGTCGGGGCGGACCGGATGGCCGGTGAGCTGGGCGAGCGCGGCGGCGGTGTCGGCGGCGCGGCACAGGTCGGAGGCGACGACGACGTCCGGGCGCAGCGCCGCGAGCAGCGGCGCGGCGCTACGGGCCTGCTCCCGGCCGAGGTCGTTGAGGGGTACGTCGGTCTGCCCCTGGACCCGGCCGGCAGCATTCCAGTCGGTGTTGCCGTGCCGCCAGATGATCAGGCGGGTCATTCGGCGGCGGCACCCGTGGCGTCGGCGTCGACCAGGTCGCGGTCGACGAACGGGAGCTGCGGGCAGTCCTTCCAGAGCCGGTCGAGGGCGTAGAACTCGCGCTCCTCGGTGTGCTGGACGTGGACCACCATGTCGACGTAGTCGAGCAGCACCCAGCGGCCACCGCGCTCGCCCTCGCGGCGGAGCGGCTTGGCCTTCTCGGGCAGCTCCAGCAACCGCTCCTCGATGGCGTCGACGATGGCCATCACCTGGCGCTCGTTGGGCGCCGAGGCCACCAGGAACGCGTCGGTGATGGCGAGCTGGTCACCCACGTCGATGATGACGATGTCCTGCGCCTTTTTGTCAGCCGCAGCCTGGGCGGCGGCCATCGCCAGCTCGTGAGCGCGTTCGGAAACTGTCACCGTTCTCCTTCGATCAACCGTGCGACCCGTCAAGCGTCTCACACCCGACGCGGAGACGACTTGTCAGTTCTGGCCGGTTACCGGGACGAACTGGCGGTTACCGGACGGAATCACTGCTGGTAGAGCCGTCGTTTCGCGATGTACTGCACCACACCGTCGGGCACCAGATACCAGACCGGTTCCCCCCGACCGACCCGGTCGCGGCAGTCGGTCGACGAGATCGCCATCGCGGGCACCTGCACCAGGCTGACCGTGTCGGCGGGCAGGTGCTCGTCGGTCAACGCGAACCCGGGCCGGGTGACCCCGATGAAGTGGGCCAACGCGAAGATCTCGTCCAGGTCTTTCCAGGACAGGATCCGCTCCAGCGCGTCCGCGCCGGTGATGAAGTGCAGCTGCGCCTTCGGGCCGTACTCGTGGTGCAGGTCACGCAGGGTGTCGACGGTGTAGGTGGGGCCACCACGGTCGATGTCGACCCGACTGACCTGGAAACGCGGGTTGGAGGCGGTGGCGATGACCGTCATCAGGTAACGGTCCTCGGCCGGGCTGACCGGGGTGTCCGCCTTCTGCCACGGCTGGCCGGTCGGCACGAAGACCACCTCGTCCAGGCCGAACCGGTCCGCCACCTCGCTGGCCGCCACGAGGTGGCCGTGATGGATCGGGTCGAAGGTGCCGCCCATGATGCCGATCCGCCGGATGTCTTCCTCCACCCGATGATCGTAGGCCCGGCCCACCCCGCCTGAGCGGCCGGTGGGGATGCCGGGCATCCCCACCGGCCCCGTCAGGCGGCGGCAGCGGCGACCGCCGTCCGGGCGACCAGCGCCCGGCGCAGGTCGTCGGCGGCGTCGACGACGCTGCGCCGCAGCCCGGGGGTGAGGTCGTCCCGGCTGAGCAGGGCCGCGGCCGAGTCCAGGGTGGGCTGGGCCACGGCGTACCGGGGGAAGGCCAGCCGGGCGACCCGTTCGGCCACCCACGCGGTACGCCGTCGCGCCGCCGCCGGCATCTCGGTGAAGTACCGGTCGACGTACGTGCCGGTCAGCTCAGCCTGATCGGGTTGCCAGAACCCTTCGGCCGCCGCCTCGACGAGCCGGTTGGAGCAGCTGGTGTCCCGGGTGATGATCTCCCAGGCGGCGTCCTTCGCGGCCACCTCGGGCCGGGCCGCCCGGCACCGGGCGGCCCGCTCGGCACCGGTGGCGCTGCGGTCGGCCGACGCCTCGGCGGCGATCTCGGGCTCGCCGGCCGCTCCCAGCACCACCAGCCGGTGCAGCAGCGCCCAGCGCAGCTCGGCGTCGACGGCCAGCCCGGCCGGCACCTCCCGGCCCGCGAGCCACCCGGCCAGCAGGTCGGCGTCGGCGGTGGCGGAGAGCAGCCCCCGGGCAGCGGCCAGTTGCAGCGAACCGCCGGCCGGGGCGGCGGCGAGCAACGTGGCGCACGCTTCGGCCGTCCGCAGCAGGGCGGCGTCGCGGGCGAGCGGGTCGAGGTAGCGGTCGACCAGGTTGCGACTGCGGGCGAGCACGCTCTCGGCGACGGCCACCTCGGTCTCGGCGGGCAGGGCCACCGTCAGCAACGACACCACCGCCGACACCGGCCGCTCGCCGTCGGTCGCCGCGTCCAACGACTCCTCCCAGAGCAGGGCGCGGGCCAGCGGGTCGGTGAGCGTGGGCAGCACGGTGCCGACCGCGTCCGCCGACGCCGGGTCGAGCCGGATCTTGGCGAAGGTGAGGTCACCGTCGTTGGGCAGGAGCAGGCCCTCGGCGACCCGACCGGTCAGCTCGGGCAGCTCGGTACGCCCCCGGTCGGCGGCCGGGTCGAGGTCGACCTCGATCCGTTCGGCCGCGCCGTCGGGGGTGTACCGGCCGACGGCGATCCGGTGCGGGCGCAGCACCGGGTACTCCTGCGACGCGGTCTGCACCACGGCCACCGAGGACCACCGGCCGTCGGCGTCCACCGAGGTCTCCGTCCGCAGCGTGTTGACCTGCGGTTGACGCAGCCACCGGGCGGCCCAGTCGGTGAGGTCCCGCCCGCTGGCGGCGCTGAGGTTGGCGAGCAGGTCGGCCAGGGTGGCGTTGCCGAAGCGGTGGGCGGCGAAGTGCCGGTTGAGCCCGGCCAGGAAGGCGTCGTCGCCGAGCCAGGCGACGAGCTGGCGGAGCACGCTGGCGCCCTTGGCGTACGAGATGCCGTCGAAGTTGAGCAGGCCCTGGGCGGCGTCGGCGACCTCGTCCGGAGCGACCGGATGGGTGGACGGGCGCTGGTCGGCGGCGTACCCCCAGGCTTTGCGGCGGATCGCGAAGGTCGTCCAGGCCCGGTCGAACCGGGTCGCCTCGGCGGTGACCCGGTTGCCCAGGTACTCGGCGAAGGACTCGTTGAGCCACAGGTCGTCCCACCAGCGCATGGTGACCAGGTCACCGAACCACATGTGGGCCATCTCGTGGGCGATGGTGGTGGCCCGCTGCTCCCGCTCGCTGTCGGTGACCGCCGAGCGGAAGATGTCGTCGTCGCGGATGGTGACCAGGCCCGGGTTCTCCATCGCCCCGGCGTTGAACTCCGGCACGAACGCCTGGTCGTACTTGACGAACGGGTAGGGCTCGGCGAAGAGCTGGTGGAAGCGGTCCAGGCACTGCTTGGTGACGGTGAGGATCTCGTCGAGGTCGGCATCGAGGTGGGTGGCCAACGACTGCCGGCAGTAGACGCCGAGCGGGATGCCGTCGTGGTCGTCCCGCCGGACGTGCCAGGGGCCTGCGATCAGCGTGACGAAGTAGCTGGCCAGCGGCGCGGTGGGGGCGAACTCCCAGCGGCCCGGGGCCGGGTTGGCGGTGAGCGGGCCGTTGGCGGCCACCGTCCACTCTGGCGGGGCGGTCACCGCGAGGGTCACCGGGGCCTTGAGGTCGGGCTGGTCGAAGGCGGCGAAGATGCGCGGCGCCTCGTCCAGGAACGACATCGCATAGAGGTACGTCGCCCCGTCGGCCGGGTCGACGAACCGGTGCATCCCCTCACCGGTGTTGGAGTAGGCCATCTCGGCGGTGACCGTGAGGGTGTTCTCCGCCGCCAGCCCGGTGAGGGGGAACCGGCCGTCGGTGAGCGCTCCCGGGTCCAGCTCCCGGTCGTTGAGCCGGACCGTCTCCAGGGTCGCGGGCTTGACCTCGACGAAGGTCTCGGCACCGGCGGTGGCCCGGAACCGGATGGTGGTCGTCGACCGGAAGCGCTCCTCGCTACCGGTCAGATCGAGGTCCACCTGATAGGACTCGACATCGATCAGTGCGCGACGCGCGGTCGCCTCTACACGGGTCAGGCTCGGCATCCGCTTATCCTGCCCGACGGGGAGCCGGCCGGGCTTCCCGATACGCGCGGCAATGGAGGATCAACAATGGGTCAGCACCCCAAGGGCGACTTCGACCTGTCCCGGGCGGTCTGGCAGCGAGCCGAGGGAGACACCTCCGACAGCGCGGTCGAGGTGGCCTTCGTGGACGACCTGATCGGGATGCGCAACTCGGCCGAGCCGGACGGCCCGGTCCTGGTCTTCACCCAGGCCGAGTGGGACGCGTTCGTCGCAGGCGCGCAGGACGGCGAGTTCGACCTCGACTGAGTGCCGGACGCCGACCCCCGGGCGGTAGGTGGCGAGACACCCTACCCCCGGGGGCACCGGCCCGGTGGGCGTCCGGCTGGCCATCGGGCGGCCGGCCGGTCGACCGGTGTCGGGCCCCCGGCTCACCCGTCCCCCTCGCCCCAGCCGAGCCCGCCCGGCCCGGGTGCGTAATGGAACCCCGGGTGGCCGGCGACGTCGACGCAGCGCTCGCCGTCCGGGCCGACGACGTGACAGAAGAGCCGCTGCGCGGCCCGCCAGGAGCCGGCCGGTGACAGGGCGGCCGAGGCCAGCACCAGCTCCGGGCGGAGCAGGCTCAGTGCCTGCGCGTACGCCACCGCCAACTCCCGGGCCTGCTCCGGCCCGTCGGCGGCGAAACCCAGGTGCACGGTGAAGTGTCGGGGTGGCCGACGGGGACGCCGGATCAGCGGCTGATCCGGCGGGCGGACCCCACCCGGCCCACCGGGCAGGTCGACCAGCCGCCGCTCCCGCCAGTACGGCGGTGTGTTCTCCCGCATCGGGCCTCCCCCGTCGTCGAACCGGCCCCCGTGGTGGCCGTACCGCTGAGCCAAGCAGGTTTCCGGCGTCGCGGGAGGGGCCAGCGGTCGCCCGGCTGCTGGCCCACAGCCGACCCGGCCCGCCGCGGTGGCGGGGGCCGGCCGGGGGATTCAATGCCCCAAACCCGGGTAGAACACCCAAGGCCGACCAGCCGGGTCCGCCCACCGTCACCGCGTCAGGAGAGCCCGATGGCCACCACCCCGGCCGACCGCAGCCCGGAGAGCACCCTGGCGTTCTTCCGCGAGGGCTACCGGTTCATCAGCACCCGGTGCGAGCGCTACGACACCGACATCTTCACCGCGCGGCTGCTGCTGGAACCGACGATCTTCCTACGCGGGCGGGACGCGGCGGAGCTGTTCTACGACACCGAGCGGTTCCGGCGGGCCGGGGCGGCACCCAAGCGGGGCCAGCGGACGCTGACCGGGCAGGGCGGGGTGCAGGGCCTCGACGGCGCGGCCCACACCGAACGCAAGGCCATGTTCATGTCGATCATGACCCCGTCGGGCGTCGCGCGGCTCGGCCAACTCTTCGCCGACCAGTGGCGCACCCGACTGGCGAGCTGGGGTGGACCCGGCCCGGTGGTGCTGCGCGACGAGGTCGGCCCACTGCTCCTGCGGGCCGTCTGCGCCTGGGCGGGCGTACCGCTGCCGGAGAGCGAGGTCGTCCGGCGCAACGCCCAGATGCAGGCCATGATCGACGGGCCGGCCGCACTGGGTCTTCGGCACTGGCGTGGTCTGCGCGGACGCCTGCGCGCCGAACGCTGGATCACCGACGTGGTGGAGCGGGTACGGATCGGCACCCTGGCCGCGCCGCCGGGAAGCGCGCTGGCGGTCATCGCCGAACACCGCGACGCCCAGGGGCGGCTGCTGCCCCGCCGGGTCGCCGCGGTGGAACTGATCAACGTGCTGCGCCCCACCGTGGCCGTCGACCGGTACGTGGTCTTCGCCGCCCTGGCCCTGCACGACCACCCGGCCTGGCGGGACCGGGTCCGCACCGGCGACGAGCCGACCGAGTGGTTCGTCCAGGAGGTACGCCGCTACTACCCCTTCTTCCCGGTCGCCTTCGCCCGGGTGCGGCACTCCTTCGAGTGGCAGGGACACCACTTTCCCAAGGACCGCCGGGTGCTGCTCGACCTGTACGGCACCAACCACCACCCCCGGCTCTGGCCCGAACCGGAGCAGTTCCGCCCGGAGCGGTTCGCCGGCTGGCGCGACGACCCGTACGGTTTCGTGCCGCAGGGCGGAGGCAGCCACCTGGGCGGCCACCGCTGCGCCGGGGAGTGGATCACCATCGAGCTGATGAAACAGGCGGTCGGTCTGCTGGCCGGGGCGATGGACTACCAGGTGCCACCACAGGACCTGGCCCTGGACCTGTCGCGGGTCCCGACCCTGCCCCCCAGCGGCTTCGTGCTCACCGGCGTCCAGCGCGCCGACTGAGCCGCCGGGCCGACTGACCAGTCCCGCCACCCGAACCCGACCGGGGAGCCGACCCGGGAGCCGGAAACCAGAAGCCTGACGTCGGGCGCCGGGCGCCGGGCGCCGGGCACCGGGCACCGGGCGTCGGGCATCGGGCATCGGGGACTGGAAGCCGGTAGCCGGGCGCGGGGTTGCCGGACACCGGCGGGTGAACCGAGGCGTACCGGGGAGCCACGCGGTTTGTCACGGCGCGGGTGGGGGATGCCCGGGGACCGCCGTCACCGGGAGGACCCTTGCCCGCCACCGTCACCCGCCGGGCCCGCCGCACCGGCCGGCACCGCCGTACCGGCACCTTCCAGGGCCACTGGTCGGCGGGCGGATGAGCGCCCCCGCCGCGCGGCCGGTCCCGGTCGGGTCCCGCCCGACCGCCACGCCGGGCGGCCCACCCCGGCTCCCCGTCGAGTACGTCCTACCGCTGTGCCACGGTGACGACGACAGCCCGGACGAGCTGACCGGCTACCTGCGCACGCTGGGCCGGCTGGTCGACGTGACCGTGGTCGACAGCTCACCGCCGGAGGTCTTCGCCCGGCACGCCGCCCGCTGGCACGGCCTGCTGCGCCACCTGCCACCCGATCCGACGGTGCACGGCGTCAACGCCACGGTGCGCGCGGTGCTGACCGGGGTGGCGGCGGCGCGGCACGAACACGTGGTGATCGCCGACGACGACGTCCGGTACGACGAGGCGGGGCTGCGGGCGGTGCACCGGTTGCTGGACGCCGCCGACCTGGTCCGCCCGCAGCACTACTTCCACCCGCTGCCCTGGCACGCCTGGTGGGACACCGGTCGGACCCTGCTCAACCGGGCGTTCGGCGCGGACCGGCCGGGCACCCTGGCGGTGCGGCGCAGCACCTTCCGGGCGATGGGCGGCTACGACCCGGACGTGCTCTTCGAGAACCTGGAACTGGTCCGCACCGTCCGGGCGTACGGCGGGACCGAGGCCAGCCCCGCCTGGCTCTACGTACGACGGTTGCCGCCCGGTGTGGCGCACTTCCGCAGGCAGCGGGTCCGCCAGGCGTACGACGACCTGGCCCGGCCGGCACGGCTGCTGGTCGCGCTGGCGGTGCTGCCCGGGGCGCTGACCGCGGTGCTGGCCCGCCGGCCGGGTCTGCTGGCCGGCGCGGCGGCCACTGCGGTGGCGGTGGCGGAGGTCGGCCGACGGCGGGCCGGCGGATCGGCGGTGTTCCCCCCGACCACCGCGCTGGCCGCGCCGTTCTGGCTGCTCGAACGCGGGGTCTGCGGCTGGCTCGCGCTGGCCCGTCGGGTGGGTCGCGGCGGGGTCCGCCACGCCGGTCGACGGGTCCGGCTGCCGGCCCACTCGGTACGGGCGCTGCGTCGCCAACTGACCCCGGTGGAGCCCAGCGACCTGACCCGGTGGATCCGCGCCGATCCCGCCACCCGGGGCCGCTGACCGGGCCTGACCCACCGCCCGGGCCGCTGACCGGGACTCACCCGACCACCCCGGGCCGCTGACCGGGACTCACCGACCACCCGGGCCGCTGACCGGGCCCGACCGGCCGGCCGGTCATGGGGTCCGGCCGCCGGAACCGGCCGTTGCCGGCCGGCCGCCACCGCGCGGGTGCCGCAGCAGGTGGTCGGGGTCCTTTCGTCGTTTCCCCCGCCCAGGGCCGCCACACCGCCCAGAATATGGAGATCGTCCGACCGTCGGCCCCTGGAGGTGACAGCGATGGCCCACGCCACGCGACGGCCCGCCCCGGCCGCCCCGAAGCCCCGGGTCCAGATGGTCGCCACCATCGTCGCGGCCGTCTTCCTGCTGCTCGGCATCCTCGGCTTCGTCCCCGGCGTCACCACCGGCTACGGGGAGCTGGCCTTCGCCGGCCACCACTCCGGCGCGGAACTGTTCGGGGTGTTCCAGGTGTCGGTGCTGCACAACCTGCTGCACCTCGTCTTCGGCCTGGTCGGCCTGGTGCTGGCCCGCCGGCTCGGCGGGGCCCGGCTCTACCTCACCGTAGGCGGGGTGCTCTACCTGGCGCTCTGGCTCTACGGTTTCGCCGTCACCCGGGACACCCCGGCCAACATCGTGCCGTTCAACGACGCGGACAGCTGGCTGCACCTCATGCTCGGCCTCGGCATGCTCGCCGTCGGCCTGCTGCTGTCCAACGACGCCGGCACGGGCGGTCGGCTGGACGTCCCACCCGACCGGGGCTGACCCTCGCGTTCAGGCCGCCACGGGCAGCCGCTTGGCGAAGCACACGCTGTACGGGTTGTCGACGTACTCGCCGTAGACCGGGATCGGCCGGTAGCCGCAGGAGGTGTAGAGGCCGATCGCAGCCGGCAGGTAACTGCCCGTCTCCAGGCAGAGCACCGAGTGGCCCTGCTGGAACGCCAACTCCTCCAGCGCGCTGAGCAACTGCCGGGCGATCCCCCGCCCCCGGTAACCCGGGCGGACGTACATCCGCTTCAACTCGCCGGTGTCGGCGTCGAGGGACTGGACACCACCACAGGCCACCACCCGGCCGCCGTCCACCACCACCAGGTAGCGGATGCCGTCGTGCACCACCGTGGCCTGCCCGTCCAGCCCGCCGTCGGCCTCGCGCAGCTCCCGCTGCTGGGCGGCGACCAGCGCGTCGACCTCCGGGTCGGTGGCGGGACGGGACTCGATCAGCATCACCCCACGCTAGGCCGGGTCCGTTTCGCGGAGGTTTCCGGAAAACGACCCGGGCCCGACCGGTACGGGGCTACTCCTCGTCCTCGTCGTCATCCTCGTCGTCGTCCGGCAGGTCATGCGGGGCCGAGGCCAGCTCGTCCTCGGGGCGCTGCCGGCGGGCCTTGCGGGCGGCCAGCCGCTCGGCCGCCGCGGGGCGCGACGACTTCTCCTCCAGCCGCACGTCGGTGCCCCGGTTGCCGGGGACGAAGTCGACGCCGGCATACAGGGTCGGCTGCCAGTCGAACTCCCGCTCGCCGATCCGGACCAGGTCACCGGGGCTCGCGCCGGCCTTGGCCAGCTTCTCCTCCACCCCCAGCCGGGCCAGCCGGTCGGCGAGGAAACCGACCGCCTCGTCGTTGTCGAAGTTCGTCTGGCGTACCCAGCGCTCGGGTCGGACCCCCCGGACGGTGAACGAGCCGTCGGCCGCCGCCTCGATGGTGAAGCCGGCGTCGTCGACCGCCGTGGGGCGGATCACGACCCGGGTCGGCTCGGCCGGCGGCGCGGCACGGCGGGCCTGGTCGACCAGCTCCGCCATCGCGTACGTCAGCTCCTTGAGCCCCTCCCGGGTGGCCGCGGAGACGTCGAACACCCGGAACCCACGCGCCTCGAGGTCGGGGCGGACGATGTCGGCGAGGTCCTGCCCGTCGGGCACGTCGACCTTGTTGAGCGCCACCAGCCGGGGCCGGTCGGCCAGCCCGCCGTACTCGGCCAGCTCCGCCTCGATGGTGTCGATGTCGGCCAACGGGTCCCGGCCCGGCTCCAGGGTCGCCGTGTCGACCACGTGCACCAGCACGGCGCACCGCTCGACGTGACGCAGGAACTCCAGGCCCAGCCCCTTGCCGGTGGCCGCACCCGGGATCAGACCCGGCACGTCGGCGACGGTGAAGGTGTGGTTGTCCACCCGGACCACGCCCAGGTTGGGCACCAGGGTGGTGAACGGGTAGTCGGCGATCTTCGGCTTGGCGGCGGAGATCACCGAGATCAGCGACGACTTGCCCGCCGACGGGAAACCGACCAGGCCGACGTCGGCGACGCTCTTGAGTTCGAGCACCACGTCGAGCCGGTCACCGGGCTCGCCCAGTTCGGCGAAGCCGGGCGCCTTGCGTCGGGCGTTGGCCAGCGAGGCGTTGCCCCGCCCGCCGCGCCCACCCCGCGCCGCCTCGAAGGTGGTGCCCACACCGACCAGGTCGGCCAGCACCGTACCGTCGAGGGTCTGCACGACCGTGCCGTTCGGCACCTTGATCAGCAGGTCGTGGCCCTTGGCGCCGTCCCGGTTCGAACCCGCGCCGCCCTTGCCGTTCTCGGCCTTCATGTGCGGGCGGAAGTGGAAGTCCAGCAGCGTGGTCACCTGCGGGTCGACCACCAGCGAGACACTGCCGCCGTGTCCGCCGTCGCCCCCGTCCGGGCCGCCGAAGGGCTTGAACTTCTCCCGGTGGATGGAGACACAGCCGTGCCCGCCGTCGCCGGCCTGCATGTGCAGGACGACCCGGTCAACGAACGTCGTCACGACGCCAATCCTTCCAGCGGGGTCCGGCCCCGCACCTGAAAACACCCCCCGGGCCCCGGCGCGACGGCGACGGGCACCCGGCGGTGGGAGCATCCCCCACCTGAAACGGCGAAGCGGGCCGGGACCCGAGGTCCGCGGCCCGCTTCGCCTTCGAGCTACTGCGGCACGATGCTGACGGTCTTGCGACCCCGCTTGGTGCCGAACAGGACCGAGCCGGCGGCCAGCGCGAACAGCGTGTCGTCGCCACCACGGCCGACCAGGTCACCGGGGTGGAACTTGGTGCCACGCTGACGGATGAGGATCTCACCCGCGCTGACGACCTGACCACCGAAGCGCTTCACGCCGAGTCGCTGGGCCGCGGAGTCACGACCGTTACGCGAGCTGGACGCACCCTTTTTGTGAGCCATTGTCCGACGACCTACTTCCCGCTGGAGATGCCGGTCACCTTGACCTGGGTCAACGGCTGGCGGTGACCCTGGCGCTTGTGGTAGCCGGTCTTGTTCTTGAACTTGTGGATCCGGATCTTCGGGCCCTTGGTGTGCGCGGCGATCTCGCCGGACACCGCGACCTTGGCAAGCTTCGCCGCGTCGGTCACCAGGTCGTCACCGTCGACGAGGAGCACCGCGGTGAGCTTCACCGCGTCACCGGGGGCACCGGTGAGCTTCTCGACCTCGATCACGTCGCCCTCGGCGACCTTGTACTGCTTGCCGCCGGTCTTGACGATCGCGTACATCGGAGGCGGACTCCCTGTCGTTGAGGCTGCTGGCGGTCGTTCCCATGGCAACTCGCCGGGTAGCTGTGACACCGGCAGCGCGGGCACGCGGGAACTCGGCACACCAAAGTGCGCCGCAGGAAAGAGTACGCCATCATCCACCCGCGCCCCAAACCGACCCCCCCTGTCGAGCGGCCCTCCCGGCGGCCGGGCGGGTCGACCGACCACACCGCCACCGACCGCCGTCAGCGGGAGCAGAGCTGGTCCAGCCGCTGCTGGAGCCGGTCCAGCTCGGTCTCGTCGATCGAGTCGACGTCGGTGCCGAGCCGGCCGATCTCGGTGGCCAGGTCGGCGAGCAGGGCCTTCAACTGGGGGTCGGTGGCCCGGCCGGACTGCTGCCGCAACACGGTCCGCCACGTGGTCAGCGCCGTCTCCGCCCGCTTGCGGGCGGTGTCCGCCGCCGTGCTGTCGTTCGCGCCGACCGCCGCGATCATCTTGCCCAGTTCCTCGACGTAGGTGCGCACCGCCGTGGTCGACGCGGCCTCCGCGTCGGCGCACACCTGCGGCCCGTTGCCACCCGCCGGGGAACCGCTCACCACGGCGGACGGGACCACGGTGGCGGGGGTCACGGCACCGGACGGTTGGCCGGAGGTGGTCGGCGGGTCGGCCCGGTCGCCGGAGCACCCGACGCCGGTCAGCAGGACGGTGGCCACCACGATGGCGGCGGGCAGGCGGCGCATGTCATCTCCTAGCCGGGGTGCCCGATCGTATCGTCGGCCACCGGCACGGCAGGACCCCTCCCACCGGCGGTGTGCCGGGGAAGGGGTCCGGTGCTGCCAGGTGCGGGTCAGCCCGTCACGGCCGGGTACGGCGACGGGCACCGCCCCGGCGGGAACGACGCCGGCCCGTGCCGGCCTCCCCGCCGTCGTCGTCGCCGTCGGCCTCGCCGAGCGCGTCCGGGTCGTCCGCCCCCGCGAGCCGGGCCGACTCGCCCGTCTGGGCGTCGGCCACGGCCGGGGTCTGCGTCTCGTACCGGGACAGGTCGTAGCCCATGGTGTCGTCGTAGCCGGCGTCGACCGCCGGGGCGGCGACCTCGACGTCGGTGGCGTCGGTGGTCTCGACCACGGTCCGCTCCGCCGTGGCCGCCTTGCGGGCCCGCCGCCGCGACGACGCGCTGACCGGCGGCTCGGCCGCCGGGGCGGTGACCGCCGAGGCGACGGCCTTGACCCGGTCGCCCGCGCCGCCGTTGACGGCACGCGGCTTCTCCGGCACCGGCTCGGTGTGGATCACCAGGCCCCGGCCCTTGCAGCACTCGCAGGGCTCGCTGAACGCCTCCAGCAGGCCGGCGCCGATCCGCTTACGGGTCATCTGCACCAGGCCAAGCGAGGTGATCTCGGTCACCTGGTGCTTGGTGCGGTCCCGGCCCAGGCACTCGGTGAGCCGGCGCAGCACCAGCTCCCGGTTGGACTCCAACACCATGTCGATGAAGTCGATCACCACGATGCCGCCGATGTCGCGCAGCCGCAGCTGGCGGACGATCTCCTCGGCCGCCTCCAGGTTGTTGCGGGTGACCGTCTCCTCCAGGTTGCCCCCGGAGCCGGTGTACTTGCCGGTGTTGACGTCGATGACGGTCATCGCCTCGGTACGGTCGATCACCAGCGAACCACCGGAGGGCAGGAAGACCTTGCGGTCCAGCCCCTTGATGATCTGCTCGTCGATGCGGTACTCGGTGAACACGTCGGCGGTGCCGACGTACCGGCGCACCCGGTCGACCAGGTCCGGCGAGACGTGCGACAGGTACGACTCGACCATGCCGTACGACTGCTCACCCTCGATGACCAGCTCGCGGAAGTCCTCGTTGAACAGGTCCCGGACCACCCGGATGACCAGGTCGGGCTCCTCGTAGAGCAGCACCGGAGCGCCGCCACCGGTCGCCTTGGCCTGGATGTCCTCCCACTGGGCCTGCAACCGCTTGACGTCCCGGGCCAACTCGTCCTCGCTGGCCCCCTCGGCGGCGGTCCGGACGATCACGCCCGCGCCGTCGGGGACCAGCTTCTTGAGCACGTCGCGCAGCCGCTTGCGCTCGTTGTCGGGCAGCTTGCGGCTGATCCCGGAGGCGTTGCCGTTGGGCACGTAGACCAGGTGCCGGCCGGAGAGCGCGACGTGGCTGGTCAGCCGGGCACCCTTGTGGCCGATCGGGTCCTTGGTGACCTGGACCAGCACCGAGTCGCCGGAGCGCAGCGCCTGCTCGATCGAGCGCGAACGCCCCTCCAGGCCGCTGCTGTCCCAGTTGACCTCACCGGCGTACAGGACGGCGTTGCGGCCCCGCCCGACGTCGACGAAGGCCGCCTCCATGCTGGGCAGGACGTTCTGCACCTTGCCCAGGTAGACGTTGCCGGCCATGGTGCCCGACGAGTTGCGGGTGACGTAGTGCTCGACCAGGACGCCGTCCTCCAGGACCACGATCTGGGTCCGGTCGCCGCGCTGGCGGACCGCCATCACCCGGTCGACCGCCTCCCGGCGGGCCAGGAACTCCGACTCGCTCAGGATCGGCGGCCGGGTCCGGCGCTGCTCCCGGCCGTCCCGGCGACGCTGGCGCTTGGCCTCCAGCCGGGTCGAGCCGGAGACGCCCTGCACCTCGTCGACGGCCTTGCGGGGCTCCCGGATCTTGACCACCGTGGGTACGCCGTCGTCGGCGCCACCCTCGACGTCCCCGGCACCCCGACGGCGACGCCGACGCCGACGACGGGTCAGCCCGTCCCCGTCGCCCTCGTCCTCGGCGTCGTCCCCCTCGGCCTCGGCCTGGGCCGGCTCCTCGATGTCGTCCTCGTCGGCGTCGTCCGCGCCGCCCTTGCCCCGGCCCCGACCCCGCCGACCCCGGCGGCGTCGGCGGCGCGCGGCGGCCGACTCGTCGTCGTCCTCGTCGTCGCCGTCGTCCTCGGCGCCCTCCTCGGCCTCGCCGGTGGGCTCCTCCACGACGGGCTCGACCGGCTCGACGGCCTCGACCGGCTCGGTCTCCCGGCGGCCACGGCGACGCCGCCGCCCGGTCTCGACGGGCTCCTCGGCGGGCTCCTCGACCGGCGCCTCGGCGGCCGGGCCGGGCTCGACCACCCGGAAGGTGGGCAGCTCCTCCGGCTGCGGGGCCATGAACAGGACCGTCGGGGCGGCGATCGCGGCCCGTCGCCGACGGGTCCGCGGCTGCGGCTCGGCCGGCTCCACCGCCTCGTCGGCGGCCGGCACGGCGACCCCGGGCGGCACCTCCCGGTCCGGTTACCGGCCGCGGGCTCCTCCGCGACGGGCTCCCCGACCAGGGGCTCCTCGGCCTCGTCGGCGACGGTCGGCTCGGTCGGGGCAGCCGCCTCCACGGCGGGCTCCTCCGCCGCGACGGCCGGCTCCTGAGCTGCGGCAACCGGAGCCACCGCCGCCGGAGCAGCAGGGGCCTCGGCGGCCGGCAGCGGCGCGGCCGGGGTCTCGGCGGGTGGCTCGGTCGCCGCCGGGGCGACGGCCTTCTTCCGCCGGGTACGGGTCACCTTCACCGGCGGGACGAGTTCCGCGCTGCCCTCCTCCACCCCGTCGGCGACCACCGGCTCCTCGGCCGCCTTGGCCGGGGTGGCCTTGCGGCGACGTCGGGTGGTCTTCGGCGCGGAGTCCAACTCACCGGCGACCGGGACGATCACCTCGGCCTGCTGTGACTCGTCGGTGGCCGAGGTGGCGGTGGCGGACGCCTCGGCGGGCGCTCCCCCGGTCAACTCCGGCTGGCTCAGCGGCGCGACCCGCCGTCGGGTGGTCCGCCGCCGGGTCGGGGGGGCCGCCGCGCCGTCCGGCGACGCCGCAGCGCCCTCCGGTGGCGTGGCGGCGGCTCCCGTGCCGCCGTCGACGGTGCTGTCGGCGGTGTCGCCGGCCGGCTGGGAACCGGTCCGTTCGCCGCCCTCGGGCTCGTTCTCGAGCATGGACGTTCTCCAGTTCTGGCGGCCCCGGGCGCGGGTGAGCGCTGCCACGCAGGATCGCCGCAAAAGTGTTTCCGCCGGGCACGCGACGTGCGCGACCGCCGAAGTCTGCCTGCCAGAACGCTGACCGACGGTCAGTGTTCTCCGATGGCTGCCCCGTCGCGATCCGCGTCCAACGGATCCACGATCGCACCCTGCGCCGTCAACACGCCCTGCGCCAGCCGGATCACCCTCGGGGAGACCGGCGGCTCCAGGGCGGCCACCACGCGGAGGCCGGAAAGGACGTCATCGGGTCGTACGGACGGGGTGACCTGCCGTACGACCAGTTCGAGTATCGCACATGACGAGTCCGCTGCCCCGGAAGGCGTCTCCCCCGGCGGCAGCACATCGATGTGGGTCACCGCGCCACGGGCGTCGAACGTCCGTCGGCCCTGCTTGGTCATCCGCTCGACCTGCACCTCGTCGGCGGCCACGAAGGCGGCCACCGCCCGTCGTGCCACGTCCGGGTCGACATCGGGCAGCTCGATGCGCCAGTGCGACGCCTCGATCCGCTCGGCCAGGCTCCCCCCGGCGGCGACGACCACCTCCAGCACGTCGAGGCCCGGTGAGAGCGCCGCGTCGAGGGCCAGCCGCAGCTGCTCCGGGTCGACCGTCGCCTGGAGGCCGACCTCCAGGTACTCCGCCTCGCTGGCGACGCCGGTGGGGGCGGCGCTGGCGTAGGAGATCTTCGGATGCGGGGTGAAGCCCTGGGAGAAGGCCACCGGCACGGCGGCCCGGCGCAGGGCCCGCTCGAAGGCACGGGCGAAGTCCCGGTGGGAGGTGAACCGCAACGGCCCGCGCTTGGCGTACCGGATCCGGACACGCTGGACGACCGGCGCCTGCCCGCCCTCCGGCTGTGGTTTCCTGCTGATCGTCGTACTCCTCGGTCTGACGCCGGCCGGTGGTGCCGCGCCCCGGGTCGACCCGGGGCGCGAACTGCCGGTGACGATAGCTTCACGATCGTCGGAACGGGACGGGCGGCCCGCCACAGCGCGCCGGCCCCGCCCCGTCGGCGGTCACTGCTGGGCGCCGGTGGGCACCTTCAGCGCGGTGACCGGGGTGAGCGGCAGGAGCTTACGGCCGGTGGGCCCGATCTGGATCTCGGTGTCCATCGACGGGCAGACGCCGCAGTCGAAGCACGGGGTCCACCGGCAGTCGTCCTGCTCGTACTCGCCCAGCGAGTCCTGCCAGTCCTGCCACAGCCAGTCCTTGTCCAGGCCCGAGTCGAGGTGGTCCCAGGGCAGCACCTCCAGCTCGTCGCGCTGCCGGGTGGTGTACCAGTCCAGGTCCACGCCGAAGCCCGGGAGCACCGCGGCGGCGGCGTCCACCCAACGCCGGTACGAGAAGTGCTCGCTCCAGCCGTCGAACCGGCCACCGTTGCGCCACACCTCGTGGATCACCGCACCGACCCGGCGGTCACCCCGGCTGAGCAGCCCCTCGATCAGCGACGGCTCGCCGTCGTGGTAGCGGAAACCGATGGCCCGGCCGAGCGACCGGTCCGCGTTGATGGCCTGCTTGAGCAGCTTGAGCCGGCCGTCGATGACCTCGGGCCGCTCCATCGACGCCCACTGGAACGGGGTGTGCGGCTTGGGCACGAACCCGCCGATCGAGACGGTGCAGCGGATGTCCTTGGAGCCGGTGGCCGCCCGCCCGGCCCGGATCACCTCGTGCGCCATGTCGGCGATCTCGAGGACGTCGGCGTCGGTCTCGGTGGGCAGGCCGCACATGAAGTAGAGCTTCACCTGCCGCCAACCGTTGGTGTACGCGGTGACCACCGTGCGGATCAGGTCGTCCTTCGACACCATCTTGTTGATGACCTTGCGGATCCGCTCCGACCCGCCCTCCGGGGCGAAGGTCAGCCCGGTCCGCCGTCCGTTGCGGGACAGCTCCTGCGCCAGGTCGATGTTGAACGCGTCCACCCGGGTCGACGGCAGGGACAGCGACACGTTGGTGCCGGCGTACTGCTCGGCCAGGCCGGAGCACATGTCGCCGATCTCGGAGTGGTCGGCCGACGACAGCGACAGCAGCCCCACCTCGTGGAAGCCGGAGAACTCCAGCCCCTGCTGGACCATCTGCCCCACGGTGGTGATCGACCGCTCCCGCACCGGGCGGGTGATCATGCCGGCCTGGCAGAACCGGCAACCCCGGGTGCAGCCCCGGAAGATCTCCACCGCGTACCGCTCGTGCACCGTCTCGGCCAGCGGCACGAGCGGCTTCTTCGGGTACGGCCAGGCATCCAGGTCCATCGTCGTGCGCTTGTGCACCCGGAACGGCACGTCCGGGCGGTTGGGCACCACCCGCTGGATCCGACCGTCGGGCAGGTAGTCGACGTCGTAGAAGCGCGGCACGTAGACGCTCTCGGTGCGGGCCAGCCGCAGCAGCAGCTCGTCGCGGCCACCCGGGGAACCCTCCGCCTTCCACTCCCGGACGATCGTGGTGATCTCCAGGACCGCCTCCTCGCCGTCGCCGAGCACGGCGGCGTCGATGAAGTCGGCGATCGGCTCCGGGTTGAACGCGGCGTGCCCACCGGCCACGATCACCGGGTCGGCCTCGGTGCGGTCGGCCGCCAGCATCGGGATGCCGGCCAGGTCGATCGCGGTGAGCAGGTTGGTGTAGCCCAGCTCGGTGGAGAACGAGACCCCGAACACGTCGAAGCGGCGCACCGAGCGGTGCGCGTCGACGGTGAACTGCGGCACGCCGTGGGTGCGCATCAGCGCCTCCAGGTCGGGCCACACCGCGTACGTCCGCTCGGCCAGCACGTCGGGCAGCTCGTTGAGCACCTCGTAGAGGATCTGCACACCCTGGTTGGGCAGGCCCACCTCGTACGCGTCGGGATACATCAGCGCCCATCGGACGGTCGCCGCGTCCCAGTCCTTGACCACCGCGCCCAGCTCGCCACCGACGTACTGGATGGGCTTGGTCACCTGGGGCAGCAGCGCCTCCAGCCGGGGCCACACCGACAGCGTGGTGTCGTGGTGCGGCGACGCGACCGCCGCGTCGTCGGGCGTGGCCGCGGCGGGGCGCGGGGTCGTGGACGGAGCACTCATGGAGCCCAAGGGTACGCGTCCACCCACGGACGGCACGCCGCACCGCCGGTCTCCCCCACCGCCCCGACGGCCCGCTGGTGTCCGGTGCCCGGCGGGCGGGCGGACGGCCGGTGGCGGGGCCGGGGATTCCCGGACGCGGGGCGGGCGGTCGCGGTACCGCCGATTGGTCGAGGTGGCGCCCCGGTACTAACCTCGCAACCGGTGCGAGAGGAGATTGCCGCGATGCCGCAGCCGCAGCCGGGAACAGACCGGCTGGCCGAGGGGGGCGACCCGGTCCCGGGTCGGCAGCAGGATCCGGTGGTCTCCGCCGGGCCAGCCGACCTCCCCGTACCGCCTGACAGCGACCCTGCCGACACCGCAGCGCCGGCCGAGGAGCCCGCTGAGGTCACGCAGGGCGACCCCACGCACCCGGCCGGCGAGTCTTCCCCGCCCGCCGACTCCACCCCGCCGGAGCCGACCACCCCGACGGAGCCGACCACCCAGACGGAGCCAGCCAGCCTGGCCGACCCGCCCGCGCCGACAGGCCCAGACGAGCCGGCCACTCCGCCGAAACCGGCCGACCCGGACGAGCCGGCCACCGCGCCGGACCCGACCGACGCGGCCACCCCGCCAGAGCCGACCAACCAGGCCACCCCGCCGAAACCGGCCGAGCCGGACGAGCCGGCCACCGGGCCGGACCCGACCGCCCAGGCCAGCCCGCCGGAGCCGACAGGCCCGGCCGGACAGTTCAGCCCGCCGGTGCCCGGCACGGCGGCGGAACCGGCAAGCCCGGCACGGGGGTCGCACCCGGCCCCACCACCCCGGCGCGCGGGTCGGCCACCGTTCCGGCCCGGAGCACGGCACCCGAGCCGCCGACACCCGAGCCGCCGCCCGGTCGACCCGACCCGACCCGGGTGGAGCAGCACCCCGGCACCCCCCGCCCCGACGCCGTTCGCCCCGACGCCACCCGGGTGGAGCACCGGCCCGACGCCACCCGGCTCGAACAGCGCCCCGACGCCACCCGGCTGGAGCAGCGGCCCGACCCGACGCTGGAGCAGCCCGCGGCCCCCCGCTGGAGTGGTTCCGCCGCCGTGCCCGCGCCGCCGCCCCGCCGCCGCAGCTGGGGTGAGTCGGTGGAGTTCGCCCCGGTGCCGCCGCCTCCGCCGCCCCTTCCGCCGGAGCTGCCCGAACACCGCGCCCCGGTGGACCCGTGGGCGGGCGTGGACACCGGCGGCTGGGACCTGCACCACCCGGAGCTGGCCGCGCTGCCCTACCCCCCGTCTCCGCCGACCCGCCCCTACCCACCGGCCGCCGACCCGGCCCCACCCCACCAGCACCCCCCGACCCCGACCCCGCCCCACCAGCACACGCCCACCCCGACCCCGCCCCAGCCGAACTCCCCGGCGCCGGCGTACCCGTCGGTGTCGTCGGCTGGCCCCGCCGCACCCTCACCGACCCGGCCGTACCCGGTCGCGCCGGTGCCGGTCGCGCGGCCGGCGTCCCCGCCGCCGGCCCGCCCGGCGCTGCCACCTGCGCCGCCGCCCGCGCCACCCCGGCCGCCGAAGCAGCGGCGGGTCCGCCCGGAACCGGCCGCCCCACCGCCGAACCCGGGCCGACCTCCCAAGGGGTACGTCCGCCGCAAGCGTCGGCGCTGGCCCTGGGTGCTGCTGCTCAGCCTGGCCTGCTGCTGTGGCTGCCCCGCCTGGTTCGGTAGGCCGGCCTGGCAGCAGTACCCGGCCGATGCCGCCCTGCCGACCCAGGTGGCCGACCTGACCCTGCGCGAGGATTCGGGCAGCGAGGTCGAGAAGCTCAAGACCGAGGTACGCAAGGCGAACCTGCTGGCCGAGGACGTCTACGCCGGGGTGTACAGCACCTCCGACGGCAAGCGGGTGACCGTCTTCGGCGACACCGGTTTCCGGTTCCGGCCGGAGTCCGAGGCGGACGACACGATGGTGCGGCTGACCGACACGTTCACGCTGGGCACGCCCCAACCGGTGGACAGCGGCGTCCGTGGCCGGTACGAGCGCTGCGCGACCGGTTCCTCCAGCGGCACCGCCGTGGTGGTCTGCACGTCGGTGGACTACGGCAGCAGCGCCACCGGGGTCTTCACCCGGCTCTCGGTGGACGACAGCGCCCGGCTGCTCGCCACCATGCGTGCCCAGATCGTCACCCCCAAGCAGGGCTGAGCACGCGCCGGCCCGGCGAGGTCAGCTCGGGTCGGGTGCGCAGAACCCCGCAGACCGGGGGTGGTCAGGCCGGGGTCTCGCCCGGGGTGGGCTCGGCCCGGCGGGGGGCGTAGCGGGGGACGTACTCCTGACCGGTGAGTTTCTGGATCTCGGCCATCAGCTCGTCGGTCATCTCCCGCAGTGAGGTGCGGTCGTCGGCGCGGCCGGTGAAGTCCAGCGGCTTGCCGAACCGGATGACGATCTTCGCCTTGCCGGGGCGGGGGATGCGGGTGCCGATCGGCTGGACCTTGTCGGTGCCGGTCACCCCGACCGGGATCACCGGCACCCCGGCCGCCACGGCCAGCCGGGCGGTGCCGGTCCGTCCCCGGTAGAGCCGGCCGTCGGGCGACCGGGTCCCCTCGGGATAGACGGCGACCAGGTCACCGGAGCGCAGCGCGGGGATGGCCGCGTCGAACGCGGACAGCGCGGCCCGGCCACCGGCCCGCTCGACCGGGATGGCCCCCAGGCCGGTGAGCACGAACTTGGACAGCGCGCCCTTCGGGCCGGTCCCGGTGAAGTACTCCGACTTGGCCCAGAAGGCGAGGTGCCGGGGGACTACGGTGCCGAGCAGCAGCTCGTCGGCGACGGAGAGGTGGTTGCCCGCGAAGATCGCGCCACCGCTCGCCGGAATGTGCTCCAGTCCCTCGACGGCCGGGCGGAAGGCCAGCCGCATCGCGGGTCCCACGGTGAGCTTGCCGATGGTGTAGAGCAGCGGCACGGGTCCTCCGGCGGTCGTACGGTGAACAGGCGGTGTCACGGTAGCGGACGGACGCCCCCGCGACCCAACGGGTGCACGCGCGTCCGCCTGCTGGATGGCGCGGGTGGTCGGTGGGGTCCCGACCCGTCGGGCCGGGACCCCACCGACGACCTCACACCGGGCGGACGGTCACCGTCACCCGCTCGCCGTCGCCGACCTCACCGGTGAAACCGGCCAGGCCGTCGGCGAAGTCCACCGTGTCGGCGAGCACCTCCCGGGCCACGAACCCGGTGTACGCCGACACCGCCGCCCGCACCTGCTCGGAGGCCGACACCGACACCACGATCCGGTCGGAGATGTCCAGGTCGGCGTCCCGGCGGGCCTGCTGCACGACCCGGACCACGTCCCGGGCCAGCCCCTCGGCGGCCAACTCCGGGGTGACCTCGGTGTCGAGCACCACCACGCCCTCACCACCGGGCAGCGGCGCGGAGTGCTCGGCGTCGGCGGCGACCAGGCGCAGCTCGTACTCACCCTCGGCGAGGGTGACCCCGGCGGCGACGGGGGCGCCGTCGTGCAGCTCCCACTCCCCCGCCTTGACCGCCCTGATCACCTGCTGCACCTGCTTGCCGACGCGGGGGCCGAGCGCCCGGGGCACCACCGTCAGCACCTGCTGGCAGTAGCTGGCGACCTCCGCCGAGAACTCCACCTCCTTGACGTTGACCTCGTCGGCGACCAGGTCGGCGAACGGCCGCAACTGGTCGGCGGCCGGGGAGGCCACGGTCAGCTTCGGCAGCGGCAGCCGGACCCGCAGCCCCTTGGCCTTGCGCAGCGACAGCGCCGCCGAGCAGACGTCCCGGGTGGCGTCCATCGCCGCGACCAGGTCGTGGTCGGCGGGCAGGTCCTGCGCCGACGGCCAGTCGGTCAGGTGCACCGACCGCTCGCCGGTCAGCCCGCGCCAGATCTCCTCGGCGGTCAGCGGGGCCAGCGGCGCCACCACGCGGCAGAGCGTCTCCAGCACGGTCCACAGGGTGTCGAACGCGTCGGCGTCGCCGGACCAGAACCGGTCCCGGGATCGCCGCACGTACCAGTTGGTCAGCGCGTCGAGGTAGGACCGGACGGTGCCGCACGCCCCGGAGATGTCGTACGCGTCCATCTGCGCGCCGGTCGTCTCGACCAGTTCCCGGGTCTTGGCCAGCACGTACCGGTCGAGCAGGTGCGTGCTGGCCACCCGCCGCCGGGCGGTGTGACCGGCGGCGTTGGCGTAGAGCGAGAAGAAGTACCAGACGTTCCACAGCGGCAGCAGCACCTGCCGGACGGCGTCGCGGATCGCCGGTTCGGTGACCGCCATGTCGCCGCCCCGCAGCACCGGCGAGGACATCAGCATCCAGCGCATCGCGTCCGAGCCGTACGCGTCGAAGACGTGGTAGACGTCCGGGTAGTTGCGCAGGCTCTTGGACATCTTGCGCCCGTCGGAGCCGAGCAGGATGCCGTGGCTGAGGCAGTTGCGGAACGCCGGCCTGTCGAACAGCGCGGTGGCCAGCACGTGCATGGTGTAGAACCAGCCCCGGGTCTGCCCGATGTACTCGACGATGAAGTCGCCCGGGTAGTGGTGCTCGAACCAGTCCGCGTTCTCGAACGGGTAGTGCACCTGGGCGAACGGCATCGACCCGGACTCGAACCAGCAGTCCAGCACCTCCGGCACCCGGCGCATCGTCGACCGGCCGGTCGGGTCGTCCGGGTTGGGCCGGGTCAGGTCGTCCACCGCCGGCCGGTGCAGGTCGGTCAGGCGTACCCCGAAGTCCCGTTCGATGTCGGCCAGCGAACCGTAGACGTCGACCCGGGGGTAGGTCGGGTCGTCGGACTTCCACACCGGGATCGGCGAGCCCCAGAACCGGTTGCGGCTGATCGACCAGTCCCGGGCGTTGGCCAGCCACTTGCCGAACGAGCCGTCCTTGATGTGGCCGGGCGTCCAGTTGATCTGCTGGTTCAGCTCGACCATCCGGTCCCGGAACTGCGTCACCGCGACGAACCACGACGACACCGCCTTGTAGACCAGCGGGGTGTCGCAGCGCCAGCAGTGCGGGTACGAGTGGGTGTAGGTGTCCTGCCGCAGCACCACCCCCCGCTCCTTCAGCTCCCGGATCACCGGCTTGTTGACGTCGAAGACCTGCTCGCCCTCATACGGCGGGACCAGCGCGGTGAACCGGGTGTGGTCGTCGACGGTGACGACGGTGGGGATGCCGGCGGCGTTGCAGACGTTCTGGTCGTCCTCGCCGAACGCGGGGGCGAGGTGGACGATCCCGGTGCCGTCCTCGGTGGTGACGAACTCCGCGCCGAGCACCTGGTAGGCGTGCTCGCCGGCCTGCTCGACGAGGAAGTCGTAGAGCGGGGTGTAGCGGCGTCCGACCAGGTCCCGGCCGTACACGGTGCCGACCTGCTGGTAGCCCTCCAGCTCCTTGGCGTACGCGCCGAGCCGGGCGGCGCCGACGACGAACCGTTCCCCGTCGCGGTCGAGCACCGCGTACTCGATGTCGGGGCCGACGGCGAGCGCGAGGTTGGACGGCAGGGTCCACGGGGTGGTGGTCCAGACGCCCAGCCTGACCGGCCCGCGCAGCAGCTCCGGGGCGGACTCGTCGGCGGTCAGCCCGAACCACACGGTCAGCGTCGGGTCGTGCCGGTCGCGGTAGACGTCGTCCATCCGGGTCTCGGTGTTCGACAGCGGCGTCTCGCACCGCCAGCAGTACGCCAGCACCCGGAAGCCCTCGTAGATCAGGCCCTTGTCGTGCAGGGTCCGGAAGGCCCACATGACGCTTTCCATGTAGTCCAGGTCGAGGGTCTTGTAGTCGTTGGTGAAGTCGACCCAGCGGGCCTGCCGGTTGATGTACCGCTCCCAGTCCTGGGTGAACTCCAGCACCGAGGATCGGCACGCGTCGTTGAACCGGGCCACCCCGAGGTCGAGGATCTCCGCCTTGCTGGTGATACCGAGCTGCTTCTCGGCCACCACCTCGGCGGGCAGGCCGTGACAGTCCCAGCCGAAGCGCCGCTCGACGTGCCGGCCGCGCATCGTCTGGTAACGCGGCACCACGTCCTTGACGTACCCGGTGAACAGGTGGCCGTAGTGCGGCAGGCCGTTGGCGAACGGCGGGCCGTCGTAGAAGACGTACTCGTTCTTGCCGTCGTCGCCGGCCGGCCGGGCCGTCACCGACGCCTCGAAGGTCCGGTCGGCGGTCCAGTGCTCCAGGACGCGGCGTTCGACCGCGGGCAGGTCCGGGCTCGCCGGGACGCCGGCGGCGGTCGGGTCGTGCAACGGATAGCCCATCGGGGGTCGCTCTCCTCTGGCAGCTCACTCAGTCGTGGTCTGCGAGGACGAGCCTGCTCCGGTACGCCGTGGTCGACGCCCCGGGCCGGGCCCGCGGTACCACCCCGCTTGACGGTCAGGATCGACCGCCCGCTCGTTGGCCGGCTGTGACGGGCCGCCCCGTCCGGTTCTAGTCGGGCCCGTCGGGCCCTTTCTTCCGGAGGCTCACCGGTGATGGCCGGGTCGTCGCCTGTGCCGGTAAGGATACTCGACCTGTCCGGGTCGCCGCCGCCGAGTAATGGGTGTGCGGGTCACCGGCCCGACCCATAGATTCGCGGCCATGGGTGAGCACGCGATCGAGGCGGTGGGGCTGCACCGCAGCTACCGCAGCCGGACCGGATGGCTACGACCGCAGCGTCGGGAGGTGCACGCCGTCGCCGGGGTCGACCTCACGGTGGGCCACGGTGAACTGTTCGGCCTGCTCGGCCCGAACGGCGCCGGCAAGACCACCACCATCAAGCTGCTCAACACCCTGCTCATCCCGACCGGGGGCGAGGCCCGGATCTGCGGCTTCGACGTGGTCCGGCAGACCCGGGAGGTGCGCCGCCGCATCGGGTACGTCTTCGGCGGCGACCGGGGCCTCTACGACCGGCTCTCCGCCCGGGACAACCTGCGCTACTTCGCCGAGCTGTACGGCGTACCGGGCCGGGAGCAGAAGCGTCGGATCGCCGAGCTGTTCGAGCTGGTCCGGTTGACCGGCCGGGAGGACGACCGGGTCGAGGGCTACTCCCGGGGGATGCGCCAGCGGCTGCACATCGCCCGGGGGCTGCTGCACCGGCCCCGGGTGCTGTTCCTCGACGAGCCGTCGATCGGGGTCGACCCGGTGGCCGCCCGGGAACTGCGGCAGACCGTCGCCGACCTGGCCGCCACCGGCACCACCGTGCTGCTGACCACGCACTACATGGCCGAGGCCGACGAGTTGTGCGGTCGGATCGCGGTGATCGCGGGCGGTCGGATCCAGGCCCTGGGCACCCCCGCCGAGCTGCGCCACCACGCCGACGGCCGGCGGGTGCTGGAGGTGCAGGCGTACGGGGTGACCGACGGGCAGCTGGCCGCCATCCGGGCCCGGCCCGGCGTACGCGAGGTCAGCCTGGCGGTGCACGGGGCGGCGCAGGTCCTCGGGGTGCAGTCCGACGCGGGGGTGGACGTGCAGGCCGACGTGCTGCGGGAGCTGGACGGGGTACGGCTGGGCCGGGTGACCGCCCGGCAGCCCACCCTGGAGGACGCGTACGTGGCGATCGTCAACCGGGCGGCGGAGCCGACGCCGGTGGCCGGGCCGGTGCCGGCGTGAGCACCCTGCGGATGATCGCGGTCGGTGCGCTGCTGCACGTCAAGCAGCTCAGCCGCTCCCCGTTCGAGATCGCCATCGCGTTGTTCGTCCCGGTGGTGCAGGCGACCCTGGCGGTCTATCTGTTCCGGGCCGGCGGTGAGCCGGACCGGCTGCTGGAGGCGGCGGTCGGCGCGGGGCTGATGGGGGTCTGGTCGACGGTGCTGTTCGGCTCCGGCGGGGCGATCCAGAACCAGCGTTGGCAGGGCACCCTGGAAATGATCATGCTGGCGCCCCGGTCGCCCGCGCTGGTGCTGCTGCCGGTCACCCTGGCCACCGGCATCACCGGCACGTACGCGATGCTCGCCACGCTGGCCTGGGGCCGGTTGCTCTACGGCATCCCGCTCGACTTCGCCCACCCGGTGGCCTTCCCGGTGGCGGTGGCCGGTTGCATCGCCGGGCTGGGCATGTTCGGGCTGCTGCTGGCGTCCAGCTTCGTGCTGCTGCGGCACGCCAACGCGCTGGCCAACATGCTGGAGTACCCGATCTGGCTGGTCTCCGGGATGCTCGTGCCGGTCACCGCGCTGCCCGGCTGGACCGGGCCGGTCGCCGCGGTGCTCCCGACCACCTGGGGCGCCCGCGCCGTGCACGAGGCCGCGTCCGGCGGGCCGGTCTGGCCGGCGCTGGCCGTCTGCCTGGCGATCAGCCTGGCCTGCCTGGCCGCCGGCTGGGTGTTGATGACGTACGTCGAGCGCCGGGCCCGGGTCACCGCGACCCTGGCCCTGTCCTGAGGAGGCACCGGTGCCAGTCCCGTCCCGACCGGCCGACGGAGGTCCCCGGTGAGCGCGCTGTTCCGGCTCGTCGGCGTCGGTGGGGTGATCGCCTACCGGGCCCTGTTCAACTGGACCACCCCGTCGATCTTCGTGGGCACCCTGCTGGTAGGCCCGCTGTTCCAGCTCTTCTTCTTCGCCTACCTGGGGCGCGAGTTCGGGGTCGCCGACGACCGGTTCTACATCGTCGGCAACGCGGTGCTCACCGCCGCACTGGCCTGTGTCTTCGGCGGCACCATGGCGGTGGCCAACGAGCGGCGCTTCGGCACCCTCGGGCACGTGCTGCTCTCCCCGCGCAGCCGCACCGCCATCTTCCTCGGCCGGGTGCTGCCGTACGCCGGCAACGGCCTGCTGATCGCGGCGAGCACGCTCACCGTGGCCGCGCTCCTGCTCGGCCTGCGGATCCCGCCCACCGCCCTGCCCGGCCTGCTGCTGGCCCTGGCGACGGCCTCGCTGGCCTGTGGTTTCTTCGGGCTGACCCTGGGGGCGTTGGGGTTGCGGTTCCGGGACGTCTTCCTGATCTCCAACGTGGCGGTGGCGTTGCTGCTGCTGTTCACCGGGGTGAACGTGCCGGCCGACGCCCTGCCGGCGGGCATCCGCGCGGTCGGCGCGGTGCTGCCGATCACCCATGCCGCCGACGCGGCCCGACGGCTGGCCGGCGGCGTCCCGCTGGTCGACGTCCTGCCGGCGATCGGTGCGGAGCTGGCCGTCGGGGTCGGCTACGCCGTGCTGGCGGCCGGGCTGCTGCGGGTGTTCGAGGCGGAGTCCCGTCGTCGCGCCTCGCTCGACACCCTCTGAGCCCCGGGCCGGCCGCCCACCGGGCCGGCCCCACCGCGCGGGCGGTCGGCGGGGCGGGCGGGCGCGACCGCCACCCCCGCCGGCCCGGGCCGGGCCGCGGCTCAGCCGGTGACCTCCAGGTAGCGGTCGAGCATCGCGTCGACCTGGGCCGGCACCTGGAGCTGGACGAAGTGTCCGGAGCCCACCGTCTGCCCGATGAACGCCTGCGGCGCGAGCTGGGCCAGCCGGGCGTAGTCGGCGAACGGGGCGTTGCTGCCCACGAAGAGCAGCGGGCGGTCCCACCGGTGCAGGGCGGCCACGTCCCCGTCGGTGGCGATCCAGTCGGCCAGTCCGGCGATCGGCGCGTACGCGACCTCGGTCGAGGGTCGGGCCATGGCCGCCACCACCCGCTCCACCAGACGCGGGTCGGAATACGCCGGGAAGTACGACCTGACGATCGACTCCCGGACCGCGCCGGAGGTGTCGTCCCGCAGCGAGGCCGCCACCTGGGCGATCGCGGCGGCGGCCCCGGGTGGCCCGGCCACCGCCGAGTCGAGCAGCCCCAGCCCGGTGAACCGGTCCCGGTCACCGGCGGCGGCCACCAGTGACCAGACGCCGCCCAGGCTGTGCCCGATCACGAAGACCCGGCGCAGGTCAAGGGCGTGGGCGAAGGCCCGCAGGTGGCCGGCCAGCTCGGGGACACCGTAACCGTCGGTCGGGGGTGGACTGGCCCCGTGGCCGGGCATGTCGACGGCGATCACCCGGGCCTGCCGGTCGGCCAGGTGCCGGGCCAGGGGCGCCATGAAGTCGTGGTCGCAGCACCAGCCGTGCACCAGCAGGAAGGTGCCGCGCCCGCCGTGCCCGTACGTCCGGTACCGCATCCCGGCGGCCGTCTGCCTGTCCGTCATCGAGTCCTCCCCGGAGTTTGCGCAGCGTAGTGGCGTTCTTCCACTTAAGCGCGCCCGGCCGCGTCCGGCGCGGCGTATTGTTCCTTTTGGCACACCTGGACCTTTTCGCCGGTGTGCCGGCGTGGGACGGGAGCGGGCGGTGGACGGGCGGATCGAGGAGTTCTTCGCCGACCTGGCCGCGAACGGCCGGGGACGGTTGCCCGCCGCCCCCACCGGGCTGCTCCGCTTCGAGATCGTCGCCGAGGACGGCGGGACCGCCGCCTGGTTCGTCCGGCTCGACGACGGGCACACCCGGGTGACCCGGCACGGGGACGACCCCGACTGCACGGTGGAGGTCCGGCCGGAGGCGTTCACCCGGTTGCTGGCCGGCCGGGACAACCTGGTGGCGATGCTGCTGCGCGGTGACGTCTCGGTCGCCGGCGACCTGGCGCTGCTGTTCACCTTCCGGCGGCTGCTGCCGGTCGACGCCGACAGCACCGGCACGGGGCCGGCCGCCGAACTGGTCCGGCACACCACCCCCAGCCTCATCGGGCTGCACGAGGTCAGCAGCGTCTTCGCCGGAAACATCTTCATGATCAGCGCCCGGAACGGTGACGTGCTCAGCGCCCCGAACACCCCGCTCGGGTTGTTCTCCTTCGACACCCGGTTCCTGTCGACCTGGCGGCTGACGGTCAACGCGGAGACCCTCTCGGTGCTCTCCGTCGACGACGTCGCCACCTACGAGGCCAAGTTCGGGCTGGTCCCCGGGGAACCCACCCACTACGTCAACGCCACCACCTCCGTGCTGCGCCACCGCTGGGTGGGCCCGGAGTTCGAAGAGGAGATCGTGCTGTTCAACTACGCACCGGAACCGGTGCGGTACGTCGTCCGGCTCGACGCGGGCGCGGACTTCACCGAGGTGCTGGAGGTCCGCGACGGCTTCCGCCGGGCCCGGCCGGTGACCGCGACCATCGCCGACGACGCGCTGCGGCTGCACCACCGGCGGGGCAGCCTGCACCGGGAGACCGTGATCACCTCCAGCACGCCGGCCGAGCTCGACGACCACGGCCTGACCTGGACGATCACCGTCGCGCCGCACGGCACCTGGTCCACCCGGCTACGGGTGCTGGCCCTCCTGCGCGACCTGCACCGCCGCGACCTGCGGGAACGACTGACCAGCTCGGTGGGGCGCAGCGAACACCAGCGGGGCCGGGACATCGCCGCCCGCACCGCCGGGGTGCCCCGGCTGCGCGCCGACCACAAACCGTTGCAGCAGGCGTACGAGTACGGCATCCGGGACCTCGCCGCGCTGCACTACCCGGGGCTGAACTTCCAGACCGCGCTGCCCGCCACCGGGCTGCCATGGTCGATGGCGCTACTCGGCCGGGAGAGCCTGATCAGCAGCTTCCAGGCGCTGCCCTTCATGCCCGAACGGGCCGTCAACACGCTGCGCATCCTGGCGCTGAGCCAGGGTGTGCGGCAGGACCCGTTCCGGGGCGAGCAACCCGGCAAGATCGTCCAGGAGAGCCGGTACGGCGACTCCGGCGCGTTCAACGACACCCCGGAGGCCGCCAGCTTCAGCGCGGTCGACACCACCGCCGCCTTCGTCATCCTGCTCGACGAGTACGAACGCTGGACCGGCGACGCGGAACTGGTCCGCCGGTTCGAGTTCGAGGCCCGGGCCGCCATCGGCTGGCTCGACTCCGACGCGGACCCGCCCGGCAGCGGCTACGTCTGGTCCACCCGACGCCCGACCCGTACCGGTCCGCAGAACGAGAGCTGGCGCAACTCCGCCGACGCGATCTGCTTCCACGACGGCCGCCCACCCACCTACCCCCTGGCGATCTGCGAGATCCAGGGGTACGCCTACGAGGCCCGCCGCCGGGCCGCCCGGATGGCCCGCCGCTTCTGGGGCGACCCGGGCTGGGCCGACCAGCGGGAACGCGACGCCGCCCGGCTGCGGGAGCGGTTCGACCGGGACTTCTGGTTACCCGAGCGTGGCCACTACGCGGTGGCGGTGCAACTCGACGGCACCCCGCTGGACTCGCTCACCTCCAACATGGGGCAGCTGCTCTGCACCGGCATCGTCGCGGCCCACCGAGCCGAGCAGGTGGTGGCGCACCTGTTCTCCCCGGCGCTCTACTCCGGTTGGGGCATCCGCACCCTGGCCAGCACGGCAGCCGACTACAACCCGCTCGGCCACCACACCGGCGCGGTCTGGCCCTGGGAGAACTCGCTGATCGCCTGGGGGCTGCGCCGGGCCGGGTTCCGGGCCGAGGCCGCCCGGATCGCCACCGGGCTGCTCGACGCCGCCCGGCACTTCCAGGGTCGACTGCCGGCCTACCTCACCGGCTACGACCGGGCCACCACCCACGTTCCCGTCCCGCACGGCTTCACCGACAGCCCGTACGCCCCCTCGGCCGGGGCGCCCCTGTTGCTGCTGCGCACGCTGCTCGGGCTCGAACCGTACGAGGACCATCTCGCCGTCGACGCCGCGATGCCGGAGGAGCTGGGCCAGATCGAACTGCTCGACATCAGGGGCCGCTGGGGCTACGCCGACGCCCTCGGCCGGGGCCGCCCGTTCCGTGACCGCCCCACGCCCTAGCGGGGTGTGGGGCGGTGGGCCCGCCCGGAGCTGCCGTCCCCGGCCCACGGCCCGTTCTGCCGGCCGGGGGTGGCCGGGCAACCCTACGGGTGACCCGCCGTCAGCGCAGGATCAGCCGAGGGTGGGGAACCACAGGGCGATCTCGCGCTTGGCGCTGTCGGTGGAGTCCGAGGCGTGCACGAGGTTCTCCCGGTTGGACAGCGACAGGTCACCCCGGATCGTGCCGGCGGCGGCCTTGCGACCGTCGGTGCTGCCGATCATCGCGCGGACCACCTCGATCACCTGGTCACCGGAGAGCACCAGCGACACCAGCGGACCGCTGGTCATGAACGTCTTCAGCGGCGGATAGAACGGCTTGTCCACGTGCTCGGCGTAGTGCTGGTCGGCGAATCCGCCGTCCAGGGTCCGGGTCTCCAGCGCGTCGATCCGCAGGCCCTTGCGCTCGAAGCGGGAGATGATCTCGCCGACCAGGCCACGGCGCACCGCGTCGGGCTTGATCAGTACGAGGGTGCGCTCATCCGCGCTGCTGCTGGACACGCTGGGTTCCTCCTGTGCGCACAAGGCGGTTCGGCTGGGTACGGTCAGCCTAGCGACCCGGTTGCGGTACCGGCGCGGCGGCTGCTCTTTCCCTCGGTCGCCGTCGGGCCTAGCCTGGCTCTGACCCCTGGGAGGTCCACTGTGGCGAATGGCGGGAACCGCACCATCGCGCCGGTACGCAAGCTGATCGCCGCGGTGCTCGGCACCGTGGCCACCTTCGTCGTCCTGTTCGGGCTGGGCATGACCAGCTGGGCCATCGTCGCGCTGGGCGTGGCCCTGGTGGTGCTCGCCGTGGCCCTGGGCACCGTGCGCGGGGGCGGACGCACCTGGGTGGTCGGCGTCGGCCACGTGCACAGCGCCTCCGAACCACCGACCCAGTACGCCTTCGGCCGGTGCGAACTCCAGCTGGTGATCGACGCCCCGGGTATGCCGCCCCGGTCCAAGAAGATCATCGAGCCCCGGGTGCCGGTGGCGAAGTGGCCGTCGTTGGGGCAGACCCTGCCGATCCGGGTGGCCCTGGACGACCAGCGGCACATCCGGGTCCTCTGGGACGAGGTGCCGACCCACACCGAGTCGACCATGACCATGGCCGACCTCCCCCCGGAGTACGCCGGGGCCGAGCCGATCGACGACCTGCTGATCCAGCAGGAGGCCCCACCGTGGGCCGGCCGCACGGCCGACGACGACTTCCGCGACGAGTTCCGTGACGACCTGCGCGACCCCCCGTCCGTCGGCCCCCTGCCCGACGACGCGTCGCCGGACGACCCGCCGAGGTCGACGTCGCCCCACCAGGAGCCGGCCCGGGCCGAGCCGCTGCGCGACGACGTCGAGGTGCTCACCGACGAGCGGGAGCCGGTGGTGGTGCACCAGCGGCCCGGCCGCCCGGTGGTGCTGGAGGGCACCGTGGTCGAACAGTCGACGACGGGCCCACTGCCCCGGCGGGCCACGGCGACGGCCGCCCCCGCCCCCCGCCCGCCCGCCGAGGAGCGGTTCGACGAGCCGATCCTCGACCCGGTCGACGTGCCGCTGGGCGCCCCCGCCGCCACCGAGGGGCGGCTCGACCCGGAACTCGACGAGGCGATCTTCGGATACGACCCGACGGCCGCGCCCGCCGAGCCGGAGGAACTGGCCGCCCCGATCAGCGGCGTCGGGCTGACCCTGCTGGTCACCGACCTGTCCCGGTCGTTGGAGTTCTACCGTGACGTGCTCGGCTTCGAGGAGTTCGACCGGGGCTCCGGCAACGCGGTGCTCGCCTCCGGGGCGACCCGCCTGGTGCTGCGCGAGGTGACCGGGGCGGCCCCGATGAGCCGCCGGCTGGTCCACGTCAACCTGGAGGTCGACGACATCGAGGCGGCCTACCGGCGGCTCAAGGACTCCGGCCTGCGGTTCACCTACGCCCCCCGGGTGGTCAACCGTGGCTCCCGGGTGGAGGTGTGGGCCGCGGCGTTCCGCGACCCGGACGGGCACGGCATCGCGCTGACCCAGTGGCGGGAACGCGCCGACGCCTGACCCCGCTCAGCCGAGGATGACCCGGCGCACGTGCAACGCGTACGCCCACACCAGGGCGAAGATGACCCCGAGACCGAACAGCGACCAGTGCAGCAGGCCGGCGAGCAGCAGCAGCCCCTGGAGCACGGTGCCCGCCGACCAGGCCCACCGGCGGCGCATCAGGCCGGCCAGCAGCACCGCCGCCACGGCCAGCGCCACGGTGGCCGCGATCGCCGCCCCACCGAAGTGCCCGCCGACCACCCGGATCGGCTGGATCGCCAGCAGCAGGACCAGCGCCTCCAGGCCGAGCGTCCCGGCCCCGAGGCCCCGTACCGCCGCCTCGGGGTTGCGCAGCCCGGAACGCCGCCCGGTCGCCACCGCCGATCCGGCCTCCTGCGCTGGCCCGGCGCTCCCGGTCGGTCCGGCGTCCTTCGACGGTCCGGCGCCCCCGGACGGGGCGGCGTGGGTCGGGTCCGGGCGGTCGGCGGGGCTGACCGGGCCCGGGCCCTCCGGGGTCGGCCCGGTCATCGCTTGAGCAGCCGTCGGGCGTCGGCCACCGTCACCACCGAACCGGTGACCAGCACCCCCACCCCGGACAACTCGCCGGGGACGTCGTACTCGGCCTCGGCGACGGCCGCCTCGATGGCGTCCGGCATCTCGTCGGCCACCTGCACCCGGTCCGGGCCGAAGACCTCCGTGGCCAGCTCGGCCAGCTCCTCGGCCGGCATCGCCCGGGGCGAGCTGTTGCGGGTGACGACGAGCGAGTCGAGCACCGGCTCCAGCAGCTCCAGCAGGCCGGCGGCGTCCTTGTCGCCGAGCACGGCGAGCACCCCGACCAGCTTGCTGAACGCGAACTCCTCCTGCAGCGCGGTGACCGTGGCGGCCATCCCGTGCGGGTTGTGCGCCCCGTCCAGCAGCACCGTCGGGGCGTTGCGCACCTTCTCCAGCCGGCCCGGGGAGCTGGTGGCGGCGAAACCCTCCCGGACGGCCTCGATGTCCAGCTGCCGCTTCGCCCCGGCCCCGAGGAACGCCTCGACGGCGGCCAGCGCCACCGCCGCGTTCTGCGCCTGGTGCGCCCCGTGCAGCGGGAGGAACACCTCGTCGTACACCCCGCCGAGGCCCTGGATGGTCAGCACCTGGCCGCCGACGGCGACCGCCCGGCGCAGCACCCCGAACTCCGCGCCCTCCCGGGCGACCGTGGCACCGACCTCGGCGCACCGTTCCAGGATGGGCCGGGCCGCCTCCTCCTCCTGCGCGGCGGCGACGACCGTCGCGCCGGAGTGGATGATGCCGGCCTTGTGCAGGGCGATGTCCTCCATCGTGTCGCCCAGCCACTCGGTGTGGTCGAGCCCGATCGGGGTGAGCACCGCCACCCCGGCCTGGAGCACGTTGGTGGCGTCCTCGGCGCCGCCCAGCCCCACCTCCACCACCGCCACGTCGACCGGCGCGTCGGCGAACGTGGCGAAGGCCAACGCGGTGGTCAGGTCGAAGTAGGTGAGCGGCTCGGCCGACCGCTGGTCGACCAGGTCGGCCAGCGGCTTCACCTCGCGGTACGTGGCGACGAAGCGCTCCTCGTCGACCGGCTCCCCGTCCAGGCTGATCCGTTCCCGGACGGTCTCCAGGTGCGGGCTGGTGTAGCGGCCGGTGTGCAGGCCGAAGGCCCGCAGCAACGAGTCGATCATCCGGGCCGTGGACGTCTTGCCGTTGGTCCCGGTGAGGTGGATCGACGGGTACGCCCGCTGCGGGCTGCCCAGCAGGTCGAGCAGCATCTCGATGCGGTCCAGCTCGAAATGCATCCGGGTGAACCCGCGCGCGGCCAGCTCGGCGTCGACGGCGGCGAACTCGCCGCGCCCGGCCCCGGGCCGGCTGGTCTGATCGGTGCGGTCGGTCACGAGGAAAGCGCCTCCAGAGCGGCGTCGATGCGGATCAGGTCGGCCTCGGCCACCGCCAGCCGGTCGCGGATCTTCGCGACCACCGGCTCGGGGGCCTTCCCGACGAACGCCGGGTTGTCGAGCTTCGCGCGGGCCTGCGCGACCTCCTTCTCGGCCGCCGCACGGTCCTTGGTGAGCCGGGCCCGCTCGGCGGCCACGTCGATCGACCCCCGGGTGTCCAGCGCCACGCTGACCTCACCGGGCATGGCGAGGGTGGCGCTGGCCTGGAAGTCGTCGGCCGGGGCGTCCAGCCGGGCCAGCGAACGGATCAGCGGCTCGTGCGCGGCGATCCCCGCCCCGCCGAGCCCGTCCAGCCGGGCGGCCACCCGCTGGGTCGGCCGCAGCCCTTGGTCGGACCGGAACCGCCGGATCTCGGTCACCACCCGCTGGACGGTGCCGACCTCGCGCTCCGCGGCGTCGTCCATCAGCGTACGGTCGGCGGTCGGCCAGGCCGCCGTCATGACCGTCTCGCCCCCGGTCAGCGCCGTCCACAACTCCTCGGTGACGAACGGGATCACCGGGTGCAGCAGCCGCAGCAGCTGGTCCAGCACGTGCCCGAGCACCCGGCGGGTGGTGTCGGCGGCCGGCCCACCCTCGGCGAGCACCGGCTTGCCCAACTCCACGTACCAGTCGCAGACGTCGTCCCAGGCGAAGTGGTACAGCAGGTCGCACACCTTCGCGAACTCGTACGCCTCGAACTGCTCGTCGACCTCGGCGGTGACGTGCGCCAGCCGGGACAGGATCCACCGGTCGACGGTGGAGAGCTGGTCGACGGCCGGCAGCGCACCGGTGGTGTGCGCCCCGTTGAGCAGCGCGAACCGGGTGGCGTTCCACAGCTTGTTGCAGAAGTTGCGGGAGCCCTGGCACCACTCCTCGCTGACCGGCACGTCCCCGCCGGGGTTCGCCCCCCGGGCCAGGGTGAAGCGGGTCGCGTCGGCGCCGTACCGGTCGACCCAGTCCAGCGGGTCGACCACGTTGCCGAACGACTTCGACATCTTCTTGCCGTGCTGGTCGCGGACCATGCCGTGCAGGGCGACCGTGTCGAACGGCTGCCGGCCGTCCATCGCGTACAGGCCGAACATCATCATCCGGGCGACCCAGAAGAAGAGGATGTCGTAGCCGGTGACCAGCACGTTCGTCGGGTAGAACTTCGCCAGGTCCGGGGTGCGCTCCGGCCAGCCGAGGGTGGAGAACGGCCACAGGCCGCTGGAGAACCAGGTGTCCAGGACGTCCTCGTCCTGCCGCCAGCCCTCGCCGGTGGGGGGCGTGTCGTCGGGGCCGACGCAGACGATCTCGCCGGCCGGGCCGTACCAGACCGGGATGCGGTGGCCCCACCAGAGCTGCCGGGAGATGCACCAGTCGTGCATGTTGTCGACCCAGGCGAAGTAGCGCTTGGCCAGCTCGGCCGGCTCGATCTTCACCCGCCCGTCGCGTACCGCGTCGCCGGCCGCCTTGGCCAGCGGGGCGGTGTTGACGAACCACTGCAACGACAGCCTCGGCTCGACGGTGGTACGACACCGGGAGCAGTGTCCCACCGCGTGCACGTACGGCCGCTTCTCGGCCACGACCCGGCCCTGCTCGCGCAGCGCGGCGACGATCGCCGGGCGGGCCTCGTACCGGTCCAGGCCCTGGAACGGGCCGGGGGCGGTGATGACGCCCCGCTCGCCCATGATCGTCAGGGCGGGCAGGTCGTGCCGCTGGCCGATCTCGAAGTCGTTGGGGTCGTGCGCCGGGGTCACCTTGACCATGCCGGTGCCGAACGCCGGGTCGACGTGCTCGTCGGCGACGATCGGGATGTGCCGGCCGGTCAACGGCACCTCCACCGTGGTGCCGATCAGGTGCCGGTAGCGCTCGTCGTCGGGGTGCACGGCCACGGCGGTGTCGCCGAGCATCGTCTCGGCCCGGGTGGTGGCGACCACCACCTCGTCGCTGTACCGGATCGAGACCAGCTCACCCTCGTCGTCGGTGTGCTCCACCTCGATGTCGGACAGCGCGGTCAGGCAGCGCGGGCACCAGTTGATGATCCGGTTGGCCCGGTAGATCAGCCCGTCGTCGTAGAGCTTCTTGAACATGGTCTGCACGGCCCGGGACAGGCCCTCGTCCATGGTGAAACGCTCCCGGTCCCAGTCGACCGAGTCGCCGAGCCGGCGCATCTGGCCGAGGATCGCACCCCCGGACTCGGCCTTCCACTGCCAGACCCGCTCGACGAACTGTTCCCGGCCCAGGTCGTGCCGGGACAGCCCCTGGCCGGCGAGTTGCCGCTCCACCACGTTCTGGGTGGCGATGCCGGCGTGGTCCATGCCGGGCAGCCAGAGCGCCTCGTACCCCTGCATCCGCTTGCGACGCACCAGGGAATCCTGGACGGTGTGGTCCAGGGCGTGGCCCATGTGCAGCACACCGGTGACGTTCGGTGGCGGGATGACGATGGTGAAGGGGGGCTTGTCGCTCTGCGCCGACGCCCGGAAGTGGCCGGCGGCTACCCACTGCTCGTACCGTCGCTGCTCTACCTCGCCGGGCTGGTACTGGCCGGCAAGGGTCGGGGCGTCGGGGCGTCGGGCATCCAGTCTCTCGGTCACCTGCGAAAGTCTACGGAGCGCTTCGGCGGACCCGACGTGCGCCACCGGTCATTCGCGTACGGTGGCGAACATGTCCGACGCACATCTCACCGAGCGTCAGCTCATCGAGGGTCCCGAACCGGTCGAGCTGACCGACGAGCCGATCCGGTTGAGCAACGACGACCCGGAGCGGAGCCCCCGGGCGCTGGGCCGGGTGTCCCGCCGCCGGCGGATCGCGCTGACCGTCGCCCTGGTCGTCGGCCTGGCCGGTGCCGCCGCGTTGGGCACCGCCGGCTGGCGGATCGCCCGGGAGAAGGATGCCCGTCTCGGCACCCCCGACCAGGTGGCGGGTCTGACCCGCGACGACTCGGAACGGGCCCGCAGCACCGCCGACTACCTGCGCAGCGGATTCGCCGCCGACATCGACCTGGACCGCAGCATCGGTACGGTCTACCGCGACCCGGCCGACGAGAAGCGGGCGGTGCTGTTCTTCGGCGGCACCACCCTGCTCTGGCAGCCGGAACGTGACCTGGACAGCCTCTTCCGGCTGATGGCCGACGAGACCGGCCGGGTCACCGACGTCCGTGAGGTGCCCGCTGGAAAGTACGGCGGCGTGATGAAGTGCGGTCGCACCAGTGGCGACGGTGGGGACTTCGCGATCTGCGGGTGGGCGGACCACGGCAGTGTGGCGATGGGCATGTTCGCCAATCGCCCGGTCGACGAGTCGGCCGGCCTGTTCCGCCAGCTCCGCGACGCCATCCAGACCCGAGGCTGACACAGGTAGTGGTATCCGGCCGGTTGGGATACCGCAATGTCAGCCCCCGAGTAAACGGCGACACCCAACGCCCGGCACCTCATACCTGAGGCCCGCTGTTTGACGGTGTGGCTTGGCGTGTTCGGGGCGTGAAAACAGTTGAGGCCGACCCCGAAGGGTCGGCCTCAACCAAAGATTGTCCGGCGGTGTCCTACTCTCCCACACCCTCCCGAGTGCAGTACCATCGGCGCTGGAGGGCTTAGCTTCCGGGTTCGGAATGTAACCGGGCGTTTCCCCTCCGCCATGACCGCCGTAACACTATGAACATATCAAACAACACACACGCCCACACACAGTGGGGGGTTGTTTGGTGTTTGTTCAGAGTTGCACAGTGGACGCGTAGCAGCCTTGTTATCAAGTCCTCGGCCTATTAGTACCGGTCAACTGAACCCGTTACCGGGCTTACATTTCCGGCCTATCAACCCAGTCGTCTAGCTGGGGGCCTTACCCCCACAAAGTGGGGTGGGATACCTCATCTTGAAGCAGGCTTCCCGCTTAGATGCTTTCAGCGGTTATCCCTTCCGAACGTAGCTAACCAGCCGTGCCCCTGGCGGGACAACTGGCACACCAGAGGTTCGTCCGTCCCGGTCCTCTCGTACTAGGGACAGCCCTTCTCAAGTATCCTACGCGCACGGCGGATAGGGACCGAACTGTCTCACGACGTTCTAAACCCAGCTCGCGTACCGCTTTAATGGGCGAACAGCCCAACCCTTGGGACCTGCTACAGCCCCAGGATGCGACGAGCCGACATCGAGGTGCCAAACCATCCCGTCGATATGGACTCTTGGGGAAGATCAGCCTGTTATCCCCGGGGTACCTTTTATCCGTTGAGCGACACCGCTTCCACTCGCAAGTGCCGGATCACTAGTCCCGACTTTCGTCCCTGCTCGACCTGTCAGTCTCACAGTCAAGCTCCCTTGTGTACTTGCACTCAACACCTGATTGCCAACCAGGCTGAGGGAACCTTTGGGCGCCTCCGTTACCCTTTAGGAGGCAACCGCCCCAGTTAAACTACCCACCAGACACTGTCCCTGAACCGGATAACGGTCCGAAGTTAGATACCCAAATCAACCAGAGTGGTATTTCAAGATTGCCTCCACCCATACTGGCGTACAGGTTTCACCGGCTCCCACCTATCCTACACAAGCCCATTCAGATACCAATGTCAAGCTATAGTAAAGGTCCCGGGGTCTTTCCGTCCTGCCGCGCGTAACGAGCATCTTTACTCGTAATGCAATTTCGCCGGGCCTGTGGTTGAGACAGTGGGGAAGTCGTTACGCCATTCGTGCAGGTCGGAACTTACCCGACAAGGAATTTCGCT
>NZ_CP192021.1:5675000-6840000 GCF_050942205.1 Micromonospora sp. CA-248260
TCGCCGGGGTACTGCTGAGCTGACCCGACACACACCCCGCCCCGGACCCGGCGGATCGTTAACCGGCAGCCGCACCGCAGCGAGGCACCGCCGGACCAACAGGGCCAGAACAGGCCGGTGCTCGTCGACCAGGTCGGTCGGCGACCGGTCCAGATGCCAGCAGGCGCAGGGCGGCGTCGCCGGGGCGTCGAGGTCGGTCAGAGACGACGGTTCGCCAGGCTGGGCAGCTCGGCCCGGATCGTGCGCAGCCGATCGAGGTCCAGGTCGACCACGGTCAGGCCCGGCCCGTCCGGCACCTGGCCGAGGACCGTGCCCCACGGGTCGATCACCATGCTGCGCCCGAAACAGGTCCGACCCGGCTCGTGGTCGCCGGTCTGCCCGGCCGCGGCCACGAAACACTGGTTCTCGATCGCCCGGGCCCGCAGCAGGACCTCCCAGTGGTCCCGCCCGGTGTGCATCATGAACGCCGCCGGAACGACCAGCAGATGCGCGCCCCCCTCGACGGCGAGCCGCCGGTAGAGCTCCGGGAAACGCAGGTCATAACAGATGGACAGGCCCACCCGCAGCCCTTCCACGTCGACCACCACCGGCTCGTGTCCCGGCGCCACCGTGGCGGATTCCCGGTAGGACACCCGGCCGGGGATCTCCACGTCGTACAGATGGATCTTTCGGTAGCTGGCGGCCAGCCTGCCGGACCGGTCGAAGACCAGCGAGGTGTTCCAGGTGTGCGCCGGGTCCGGCCCGACCTCGTGGAAGGAACCGGCGACCAGCCAGATCCCCAGCCGGCCGGCTACCTCGGCGAAGAAGGTCCCCACCGCGCCGTCGGCCCCCTCCGCCGCCGGCATCCCGTCGGACCGGCCGAGATAGTCGACGTACTCGGGAAGGACCGCCAGGTCGGCACCGGCCGCCGCGGCCCTGACCAGCAGGGCCTCGGCGGCGGCCAGGTTGGCCGCCCGGTCGTCGCGGGCGTTGAGCTGGCAGACGGCGACGCGCATGATGCCAGGGTACGGGCGGACGGCGACCCGGGACAGCGGACAGCCTGCGGCGGACAGCGGACGCGCACGGCAGACCCGGACAGCGGGCCGGCGCTGCGACCCACCACACCGGCGAAGACCGCTCCCGGTCCCCCGTGAACGCCCACAGCACGGCGGTGGGCGGACGGCACACGCCGTGGCTCCCCCGGGCACCACGTGGGGCGTCCCCGGCCGGTGGTGACCGGCTACAGCCCGTCAGCGACGCCGCCCAGCAGTTCGGCGGCTGTTGCCCCGCCGTTGCCCGGCGGGGCAACAGCGGCGACATGCCCGTGCCGGCGACGACAGCCAGCAGGCCGGGGCAGGTAGCGAAAACCGGGGGCAGACCCGGACCCGTCACGCGCAGAAGCACGGCCCGGGACAGCGGCCGTGCTTCCGACGGTGTTCGGGGAGGGGTCGGTCAGGCCGACTTCTCCTCGCGGTCGCGGCGGGCCCGGCGGCCGGTGAACTCGCGCGGGACGATGGTCGGGTTGACGTTCTCCAGGACGGCCTCGCGGGTGATCAGCACCCGGGCGGCGTCGGGGTTGCTCGGCACCTCGTACATCACGGAGAGGAGGACCTCTTCCATGATGGCGCGCAGACCCCGGGCACCGGTGCCCCGGAGCATGGCCTGGTCGGCGATCGCCTCCAACGCCGGCGGCTCGAACTCCAGCTCGACGCCGTCCAGCTCGAAGAGCCGCTGGTATTGCCGCACGAGGGCGTTACGCGGCTCGGTGAGGATGCGCACCAGGGCGGAGCGGTCCAGGCTGCGGACGTTGGTGATCACCGGCAGTCGGCCGATGAACTCGGGGATCAGCCCGAACTTGAGCATGTCCTCCGGCATCACCTGGCTGAAGATGTCGTCGGTGGAGCGCTCCGAGACCGACCGGAGCCGAGCGCCGAAGCCGGTGCCGCCGGAACCGGTGCGGGACTCGATGATCTGGTCGAGGCCGGCGAAGGCACCACCGCAGATGAACAGCACGTTGGTGGTGTCGATCTGGATGAACTCCTGGTGGGGGTGCTTGCGTCCGCCCTGCGGCGGCACGTTGGACACCGTGCCCTCAAGCATCTTGAGCAGCGCCTGCTGCACCCCTTCGCCGGAGACGTCCCGGGTGATCGACGGGTTCTCCGACTTACGGGCGATCTTGTCGACCTCGTCGATGTAGATGATGCCGGTCTCGGCGCGCTTGATGTCGTAGTCGGCGGCCTGGATCAGCTTGAGCAGGATGTTCTCCACGTCCTCGCCGACGTAGCCCGCCTCGGTCAGCGCCGTGGCGTCCGCGATCGCGAAGGGGACGTTCAGCATCCGGGCCAGGGTCTGCGCGAGGTGTGTCTTACCGCAGCCGGTGGGGCCGAGCAGCAGGATGTTGGACTTGGCCAGCTCGACCGCGTCGTTGCCGGAGCCCGGCGCGTTGGCCGCCTCGGCCTGGATGCGCTTGTAGTGGTTGTAGACCGCGACCGCGAGCGCCTTCTTGGCCTGGTCCTGGCCGACGACGTAGTTGTCGAGGAACTGGCAGATCTCCATCGGCTTGGGAAGCTCTTCCCACTTCACCTCGCCGGACTCGGCCAGCTCCTCTTCGATGATCTCGTTGCAGAGGTCGATGCACTCGTCGCAGATGTAGACACCTGGCCCCGCGATGAGCTTCTTGACCTGCTTCTGCGACTTGCCGCAGAACGAGCACTTCAGTAGGTCGCCGCCGTCACCGATCCGTGCCACCTACGTTCTCCCTGCACTCGTCGACCGGAACCCGGCCCTGAACCGCGGGCGCCGGGGCACCCGTCCGTGGTGAAATCCGTTCCGCCGGTCCGACCCGGCCACGCCGTACGGACCCGACGTTACCCGCTGGCGGGGGTTTCTCCGACCCCCAAAACGGGTGTGTCAGAGGCCGGTCGGGAACTCCTCGCCCCGACCGACCTCCGATCAGCAGTGCTCAGCGGGCCGCGTTGGAGGCCAGCAGACCCTTCTTGCGGCTGGTCAGGATCGTGTCGACCAGCCCGTACTCCTTGGACTCCTCGGCCGTCATGATCTTGTCACGGTCGATGTCCTTGCGAACCTGCTCGATCGGCCGGTTGCAGTGCCGGGAGAGCATGTCCTCCAGCTGGGTACGCATCCGCAGGATCTCCCGGGCCTGGATCTCGATGTCCGAGCCCTGCCCGTAGCCGCCCTCGGTGGCCGGCTGGTGGATGATGATCCGCGAGTTGGGCAGCGCCATCCGCTTACCGGGGGTGCCCGCCGACAGCAGCACCGCCGCCGCGCTGGCCGCCTGACCCAGGCAGACCGTGGAGATGTCCGGCCGGACGTACTGCATGGTGTCGTAGATCGCCGTCATGGCGGTGAACGAACCACCGGGCGAGTTGATGTACATGATGATGTCGCGGTCCGGGTCGGTGCCCTCGAGCGTCAGCAGCTGCGCCATCACGTCGTTGGCCGACGCGTCGTCGACCTGGACGCCGAGGAAGATGATCCGGTCCTCGAAGAGCTTGTTGTACGGGTTGGACTCCTTGACCCCGTACGAGGTGCGCTCGACGAACGACGGCAGGACGTAACGGTTGTGCACGGCCGCGAACTGGGGCGGCAGGCTCAGATCGGTCATCGTCAGCTCCTCAGCTCAGGGTCCCGGCGCCATCCGGAACCTGCGTGGCCCCGATGATCACCTTGTCGATGAAGCCGTAGTCCATGGCCTCCTGGGCGGTGAACCAGCGGTCCCGGTCCGAGTCGGCCTCGATCTGCGCCTGGCTCTGGCCGGTGTGGTGGGCGACCCGCTCCTGGAACATCCGCTTGGTGTAGAGCATCTGCTCGGCCTGGATCGCGATGTCCGACGCGGTGCCGCCGAGGCCACCGGACGGCTGGTGCATCATGATCCGCGCGTGCGGCAGGGCGTACCGCTTGCCCTTGGTGCCCGCGCAGAGCAGCAGCTGACCCATCGAGGCGGCCATACCCATCGCCACGGTCGACACGTCGTTGTCGATGTACTGCATGGTGTCGTAGATCGCCATGCCGGAGTAGACCGAGCCACCCGGCGAGTTGATCCAGAGGAAGATGTCGCGGTCCGGGTCCTCCGCCGCGAGCAGCAGCAGCTGGGCGCAGATGCGGTTGGCGACCTGGTCGTTCACCTCACTGCCGAGGAAGATGATGCGCTCCTTGAGCAACCGGTTGTAGACCGAGTCGTCGAGGTTGCCAATGGTGTCGCCACCTCGGGCTTCGATCGCCCGGAGCGGCTTCGCTGGGATGTGCATGTCGGTCATGGCAGCCCTTCGCTCTCCGTACCGTCGTACCCGACATTAACCGCTCCACCGGGTGATCGACTCCCGGTCGCGGCACTGTTCGCTCTCAGCGCAGCTGGCTCGGGACGTACCCGCAGAAGTGGTTCGGCCGCCGTTCGCCGCAACGGGCGGACGGCGGCCGACCGGGTCGGATCAGTGCTCGTGGTCGTGGTCGTGCGCCTGCTCGCTCTCGGCCCGCAGCGCATCGAGGGTGACCTCGTTGCCGGCGGTGTCCTTGATCTTGATCTTCTCCATCACGGAGGCGAGCGCCTTGCCGCGCCGCACGTCACCGAAGACGGCGGCGGCAGCGCCGGAGCGGACCAGCTGGTCGTAGTACTGCTGCGGGGCCATCCCGGCGCGCTGCGCCCGGTGGACGATCTCGTGGCCGAACTCGTCGTCGGAGACCTGGGTGTCCTCGGCGTCGGCCAGGGTGTCCAGCAGCAGCTGGATCTTGACACCCTCGGTCGCCGCCTCGGCCAGCTCGGCGTCGATCTGCTCCTCGGTCTTCTCCTCGGCGGCGAGGTACTCCTCCATCGAGGCGCCGATCCGCTCCAGCTGGTCGACCATCGCCTGCTTGCGGCTCTCGACCTCCTCGCGGACGATGCCCTCCGGCGCCGGCACCTCGGCGGCGGCGACCAGCTGCTCCAGGGCCTTGTCCCGGGCGGCGTAGATCTGCTCGACCCGCTTGCCCCGGCTGACCTTCTCCCGCAGGTCGGCACGCAGCTCGTCGATGGTGTCGAACTCGCTGGCCATCTGGGCGAAGTCGTCGTCCAGCTCCGGCAGCTCCTTCTCCTTGACCGTACGGACGGTCACCGCCACCTCGGCGTCGCGGCCGGCGAAGTCGCCGCCCACCAGCTGGGTGGTGAAGGTGGTGTCGTCGCCGGCGGCGAGACCGACCAGGGCCTCGTCCAGCCCCGGCAGGAGCTGCTTGCTGCCGACCTCGTGCGAGATGTTGCTCGCCGAACCGCCGGGCACGTCCTCGCCGTCGACCGTCGCGTTCAGGTCGATCTGCACGTAGTCGCCCTCGGCGGCGGCCCGCTCGACGGTCTTCAGCGTGGCGAACCGCTCGCGCAGGTTCTTGACCTGCTCGTCGATCTCGCTCTCGTCGATCTGCAGCTCGTCGACGGTCACCTCGACGGTGGCCGGGTCCGGCAGGGTCAACTCGGGCCGCACGTCGACCTCGGCGGTGAAGTTGAGCGAATCGCCGTCGTTGAACTCGGTGATCTCCACCTCGGGACGACCGAGCGTCTTGAGGTCGTGCTCGCGGACCGCGGCGAGGATGTTCTGCGGGATGGCCTCCTGCACCGCCTCGTTGAGCACGGTGCCCCGGCCCACCCGCTGGTCGATCACGGCGGCGGGGATCTTGCCCCGACGGAAGCCGGGAACCTGGACCTGCTGGCCGATCTCCCGGTACGCCTTCTTGAGGCTCGGCTCGAGCTCGACGAACGGCACCTCGATGGCGAGCCGCACGCGCGTCGGGCTCAGAGTCTCGACGGTGCTCTTCACAGGCGTACTCCTTGACGGATCTCAGTGGTGGGTCTGGGCGTGATTGCGCGCATCGAGTGTAGGCGAGCCGGGACGCTGCTCCGGCAGCGCCCGGCATACCGCACGGAATCGGCGTCGCCCCCGGGAGGTGCCCCGGATGCGCACGCAGTCGGGGTGGCGGGATTTGAACCCACGGCCCCTCGCTCCCAAAGCGAGTGCGCTACCAAGCTGCGCCACACCCCGTGGCAAAAGAAGTGTAAGCCGTCCCGCCCCGCCGGGAATGCCGGGGCGTCCCCACCACCCCCTCCCCCACCCCACCTCCGGCCCACCCCCGAAAGGCCACCCGCCCCGGTGATCAAGAGGTTTGCGCCAAGTTGATCGCCGCAGGTGACGCAAACCTCTTGATCACCGGGGTCAAGGCGGGGAGGGAATGCCGGTGCGCGGGGGGTGGAGGGAGCGGGTAAGGTGTGGGCGCGTCCTGGTGTACGGGGCGCGATGCGGGCGTAGCTCAATGGTAGAGCTTCAGTCTTCCAAACTGACGGTGCGGGTTCGATTCCCGTCGCCCGCTCCACCCAAAGGACCAGGTGAACCGCCTGATCGCGGCACCTGGGTCGGCTACTTCTCCCTAGTAGGTGACTAGCATCGGCTCCCGGGGTCACGAGCCAGTTCGGGCGGGGTCGCCGGGATTGCGGCCGAGACCTCGGTGATCAGGTCGCGGACCTCGTCACCCCGACCGGTCACCTCACGCTACGACTCATCCGCCTGCGGCTCCGTCGTACCGCCATCAAGGTGCCGCGCCAGCGCGGCGCAGGTCCGCCACGCTCGGTGGATCCGGGTTCGACAGTCAGTCGTCCGCGCCGCCATCGTCTTCGTCGCGCAGCAGGCGATCGAGGTCTTCCGGTTTCATCCGCTTGATCTCAGCTTCGAACTTGTGGCTGTAATTGCGGTCATTGGGATCGCTGCAGTTGCTGGCCGCCACCCGGCCGTACGCCCTCATGAACGATCCGAGTTCGCGTCGAATCCGATCCTGTCGATGCCCCATCCGCCTCACGGTACGAGGCCGGGCGCGTCCCCTCACAGCGATTTACCCGCTGACGACCCGGCGCGTCATCCGAGCCGGTCGATCGCGTCCAGCTTCTCACCGACGGCGGTCCTCGCAGGTGACGCCGTCCGGCCCGCCGCACTCTCCGGCCCGCCGCACCCTCCGGTCGGCGCGGTGCGGTGCGGTGAACGTGGACACGTCGACGATGGAGTAGAACAGCGCCGTGGACCTCGAGACCCTCGGCCGTGCCCTCGACGACGTGTTCGACCACGCGCTGGTCTACCACGGGTTCACCGACTACATGCGGGACTACGAGGCCATCGTCCACGTGACCGCGGATCCCCGCACCGAGATCGCGCCGACCTACCTGCGCTACCTGTTCCGGTACTGCGTCGAGGCGCACTGCCGGACCTCGGTCCCGCCGGTCACCTGGCGGGCGTCCCTGGACGATCGCCTGATCGACCACGAGACAGGCGTCGACCTGGACGGGTACGTGTGGGGGGTGAAGTGGCACGCGCTCTATCCGGGGGCCCGGGTCCAGGCGGAGTCGGCCACCGCGCGGAGCTGGGCCGAGGCGACCGGGCTCGACTTCCACGAGGTGCTGATTGAGACCAACGCCCACGTGCTCACCCTGGTCTTCTCCGACCTGCAGGTCAGCGAGGTGCCACCGGGGTACCGCCCGTTCACGGTCGACCGGGACGGCTAGGTTGGACCGCCGTGCGGGTGCCGGTCGGCAGCGCGCCCGCCACCGTGGGCCGGCGTACCGGCGCGCAGCCGGGCCGGCCCGGGGCGGCTACGCCGGGGCGGACCCGGTTGCGACCTGGGCCTCGGCTGCCGCCAGCCAGCGCCGGTACCAGCGGGCGAAGCCGAGCGGCGTGCCGTCGTCGTCGTGCATGGGCCGGAAACCACCACCCTCGGCGATGTCGTCCGCCCACATCCGACCCCGTGCGGGGCCGCTGACCACGAGCGCCTCCCGCAGCGCGCAGCCGAGATGGCACAGGTACAGCAGGCCCATCGAGTGCTCGGGCGTGAAGACGAGCCTCTCGTACTGCTCCTCGTAGGCGTCCTGCGCGGCGGTGAACGCCTCCTGCGAGTCGTAGTCGTCCTCGTCCGGGTGGGCGGGCAGGCCGTCGGCCGGGTTGAACGCCGCGACGTGGGCGAAGGGACGCCCGAGCGCCTCCGGGGTGGTGAGGTCGGCGCCGTCGCCCTCCCACTGCCACCGGCCGTCGAGCCGTCGCATCGGGAAGAGTCCGTAGGCCGGCCCGGCTCCACCCCGTCCCGCCTCCAGCAGGAACGACCGGTACTCGGCGGGCAGCTCGACCTGGAACTGCGCCTCGGCCTGCGCCAGCTCCTCGGTGGTCAACGGCAGTTCGAGCTGCCACCCGTGGTCGGCGGCACCGAACACCGCGCCGGCACCGGGGGCTGCGGCCAGCAGCGCGAGTCGTCCACGGACGTCTGACCAGTCGGGGCGCGTCACGCCGGGGACGATACAAGCCGACGGGGTCAGAGCCGCCGGCCGGCCGCGTCGCGGGCGACGATGCCGTCGAGACGTACGCCGGGCGTCAGATCGGCCGGGTCGAACCAGAAGATCACCAGGTCCGGGTCCGTGCTCCAGCGGACCAGCCGGGCGTCGACCTGCCGCCCGGCGGCGGTGCCGACGATCCGGGTTGCCGGCCCGACGAAGTAGCCGAAGGTGGGCACCACCGGGCGGACATCCGAGGGGGTCGCGTCGTCGTAGCCGATCTCGTGGAACCCCGGCCTCCGGTCGCTGCCCCGCACGTCGTTGACGACGATGTCGTCGATCAGCTCGCCGGCCGAAGTGCGGCGACCGGCCATCAACCCGATCGTCACCCCGGGTGCCTCCGGCAGGTCGACCGCGACGACATAGAGCACCCGCTCGCCGGAGCCGTACCGGATGCCGGTGTCCACCACGTCGCCGACGGGCTGCTGGCGTTGCTCCCCCCGGGTCAGGCCCGGGTAGGGCGGCGACGTGACCGGGGGTCCCACGGTGGGGGCGGAGAGGGTGGGGGCAGGGAGGGTGGTGGCGGTCGCGGCGGCGGGTGGGCGGTCCGGTGCCGGCGGCCGGGTCCACCGCACGCCGAGCCCCACACCGCCGGCCACCAGCACGGTGACCAGCGCCGTCGCGCCTGCCCCGGCGAGCCGGCGGCGGCGACGCAACCGCCGGCCGTCGCGCATGATCACGGTCAGGTCGAGGTCCTCGGGGTACGGCCGTTCGGTCGCCCGCATCGCCCGGCGCAACTGCTCAGGCTCGGTCATCGGCCGGTCCCCTGGGTCGCCGGGGTCCCGGTGGCGCGCAGCTTCTGCAACGCCCGGGAACCGGTGCTCTTCACCGTGCCGAGCGATACGCCCAGTTCGCGGGCCACCTGTGCCTCCGGTAGGTCGAAGTAGTAGCGGAGCACGACGATGGCCCGCTCGCGAGGGCTGAGCGCGCCGAGGATGTCGAGCAGCCAACGGCGGGTGGCCACGTCGTCGGCGACGTCGCCGCGCCGCTGCTCGGGCAGGTCGTCGGTGGGGTACTCCCGGATCGGCCGCCGCCACCCGTCGACGAGGTGGTTGACCAGCACCGTGCGGGCGTACCCGTAGGCGTCCTCCTCGCGGATCCGGGACCAGGACGCGTACGTGCGGACCAGGGCGGTCTGCGCGGCGTCCTCGGCCTGGTGGTGGTTGCCGGTCATCAGGAACGCGGCGTGTCTGAGCCGCCCGGAGGCGGACCGGGCGAACTCGACGAACTCGGCGTCACCCCGGGCCATGCCCGCTCTTCCCATCTGCCACGCCGGACAGGACGGGCGGGGGCACCGAAAGGTTGAGTCCCGTCGGGATCAACTGTTCCGGCGGACCGCCCGTCCTTCCCGCTGCCCGACGCTGCCCGGCGGTGGGCGGAGGAGGCAGCATGGCGACGAAGGTTAGCCCCCGCACCGGCACCGGCCCACGCGGACGGTCGGTGACGGCGCTGCTGATGGCGGCCTGGCTGACCGGCTGCGGGATGCCGGCGGCAGAGCGTCCCCCGGCGGGGCCGGCGTCCCCGGCCGTCCCCGCCGGGATGTCCGACCGGCCCGGTGACTCCGGCCGGGCGGGCGGGCCGATCGGGCCGGGTGACTCCGGCCCGGCAGGTGGGGCGGGCGGACCTGGCGGGGCGGGCGGACCTGGCGGAGCGGCACCCGCACCGGTCAGTTATCCGGCGGACGGGACCAACCGCTGGCAGGTGGCGACCGGTGAGCCGACGGCCCCGGCGGGAACCGGGCGGCTGCTGCGGTACCGGGTCGCCGTGGAAGGCGACATCCGAGGGCTGCCGGTGGCGCAGTTCGCGGCCGAGGTCGGCGCGACGTTGACCGCCCCGCAGGGGTGGACCACGGGCGGGACGCTGCGGCTGTGGCGGGTCGGCCCCGGCGGCCCGGCCGACTTCACCGTCCACCTGGCCACCCCGGGCACCCGCGACGAGCTGTGCGGGGACGCGGCGGACGGCTACACCTCGTGCCGCAACGGCAACCGGGTGGTGATCAACGTGGCCCGCTGGATGAAGGGGGTGCCGGGCTACGGCGCGAGCCTGGCCGTCTACCGGCGGTACATGGTCAACCACGAGGTCGGGCACCGGCTGGGCCACGGCCACGAGCGGTGCCCGGGGCGGGGCCGACCTGCGCCGGTGATGCAGCAGCAGACGCTGGGCCTGCACGGGTGCACCGCGAACGCCACGCCGTACCGCGACGGGGTGCGCTACTCGGGGCCGGCCGGCTCCTACGCCGACGCGATCCCGCCCCGCGAACCCGGCCGTCGGGGCTGAGCGGACCCGGTGGTCCGGCCCCGGGGTCACGACGGCAGTGAGCACGGCCGACGGCGGGGCGGCACGGGCTGCGTACCATGCGGGACCGGGCATCCCCTCGCCCGGTGGAGGTAGCGACGGATGGCAGGCCAGCAGGACGGATACGCCCTCGGGATCGACCTGGGCACCTCCAACACGGTGGCCGTGTTGCGCTGGCCGGACGGGCGGACCCGACCGCTGCTCGTCGACGGTCACCCGATCCTCCCCTCCGGGGTGTACGCCGACACCGACGGCCGGCTGCACGTCGGCCGGGACGCCCAACGGCTGGCCCAGGCGGACCCGACGCGCTACGAGCCGAACCCGAAGCGTCGGGTGGACGACCCGACGGTCCTCCTCGGCGACCGGTCGTACGCCCCGGCGGAGCTGCTCGCCGCGACCCTGTGGGCGGTCGCCGAGCAGGCGGTGGCGACGGTGGGGTTCCTGCCGCCGGCGGTACTCACCTACCCCGCCGCCTGGGAGGCCCCCCGACGGCAGGTGCTGCACGACGCGCTGGCCCTGGCCGGTTGGCCGTCGGCCGCCGAGCACACCATGTCCGGTCCGGTGCCGGTCGGCACCCGGCTGCTGCGGGAACCGGTCGCGGCGGCCCGCTACTACACCGAGGTGCTGCGCCGACCGGTGCCGGTGGGCGAGGCGGTCGCCGTGTTCGACTTCGGCGGCGGCACGCTGGACGTGGCGGTGGTCCGCAACGAGGGCGCCGACCCCTGGGGCGACTCGGGTTTCACGGTGATCGCCACCGGCGGGATGGCCGACCTCGGCGGACTGGACCTGGACGCGGCCCTGCTCGGACGGCTCGGTGAGCGGCTCGGCGACGCGCAGGCGGCGCTGTGGGCCCGGCTGACCCGGCCGAAGACGACCGGGCAGTGGCGGGACCGGCAGCAGCTCTGGGACAACGTCCGGGGGGCGAAGGAGATGCTGTCCCGGGTCGCGGTGGCACCGGTCGCGGTGCCCGGCCTGGAAACCGCCGTCCCGCTCACCCGGGCGGAGCTGGAGCAACTCGCCACTCCCCTGCTGATCCGGGCGGTCGCCCGGACCCGGGAGGTGGTCGCCGAGGCGGGCCTCACCCCGGACCGGCTCGCCGGGTTGTTCCTCGTCGGCGGCTCGTCCCGGGTGCCGCTGGTGGCCCGGCTGCTGCACGCCGAGCTGGGGGTCGCGCCGACCGTGCTGGAGCAGCCCGAGCTGCCGGTGGCCGAGGGGGCGCTCACCGACCTGCCGCTGCCCCGGCCGGGCCGACGTCCCGGGCCGGCCGGCGCAGCCGGGCCCGCCCCGGCACCGCCGTCGCCCGCCCCGGTGCAGGCCCCGCCCGCTCCGCCCGCTGCGACGCACGACGCCGCGCCGTGGGCACCCGACGCCGTGTCCGCCCCGGTCGGGTCGGATGACGGCCAACCTGCCGGCACGGCCGCCAACCTGCCGGCAGGCGTAGCCGCGGCCGGCGGCACGAGCCACACCCTCCTGCCAGGGCCAGGGGCCACCCTGCCGGCGGGACCCGGCGCGACGCTGGTGGCCGGGGCGGGTACCCCGCTCGGTGGGACACCGGTGGCCGGATCAGGCGGAACGCCGGTGCCGACCCTGGGCGGGATGCCGCCGCACGGGACCGTACCGGGCAGCGCGCCCGCCCAGGCCGGGTATCCGGCGGGCTGGCCGGGCGTACCACCGGGGGTGGTGTCACCACCGGGGACCGGTGTCGGCCCCCCGACGCCGGTGCGGCGCGGGCGTCGCCGGCTGTGGATCGGGCTCGGTGCGGGCCTGGCGCTGCTCGGCGTGCTCGGCGCGGCGGCGCTCTGGTTCACCCGGGACCGCTATCCGGCGCTGGAGTTCCACACCCTCACCCAGGTGGCCCGGCCCGCTGCCGACGGGGACCGGCCGACGGCGATGTTCACCACCGTCCTCGACGACCGCGCCTACCTGGCCTACCAGCTGTCCGACGACCGGCTGACGGTGGTGGCGGTCGACGCCGGCACCGGCAAGCAGGCGTGGCGGAGCACGATCTCGGCGGGCAGCCAGCGGTGGGCCGGTCTGCAGGCGGTGCCGGGCGCGGTGCTGGCCGTCGCCGACGCGGCCGGCGACAGCACCCCCCGCGACGTGGTGGTGCTCGACGCCGGCGACGGCGGGGAACGGTGGCGGCTGCCCGTACACGGGGACGACGCGGTGCACGTCACCCGGGAGACCCTGGTGTGGGTGGACCGCGCCGGCAGCCGCCTGGTCGGGCTGCGGCTGCGCGACGGACGGCAGGGCTGGGCACAGGACAACCCGCGCAGCGAGTACGGCGACACCCGCAGCACGGTGCTGCCGGTCGGCACCGAGCAGGCCGAGGTCGGCCCCGCCGGGTTCGACGGCGTCTCCCGCGCCCCCTGGCTCGGTGACACCGACCGGCTGGTGCAGGTGGGTGCCGACCGCTCGGTCCGGGTGCTCGACATGGACAGTGGCGAGGTGCTGCGTCGCCGCGACGGGGTGGCCGACGTCAGCGACCGGATGGTCGCGTACGGCGACCGGTTCTACGTCGTGGAGGAGGACCAGGGATACAAGCTGCTCGGCTACGACCTGGGCAGCTTCGCCGAGCCGACGGTGCTCTACAGCGCGGGTCAGCAGCGGCGGGTCACCGGGCTGGTGGCCTGCGGCGAGCACCGGGCCTGCCTGTTGGAGGTGCCCGAGGGTGACGCCGAGCGGACCGAGGTGGTCGCCGCCACCGAGGGCAAGGGCAGCCGGCGCTGGGCGACGCCGGGCGGCGCGGACCTGGTGCCGGTGGGTGGGCACCTGCTCGTCCGGCGGCAGTCGCCGAAGACCACGGTGAGCCTGTACGACCCGGCCGGGAAGGCGGTGCTGACCGACCGCCAGGGCACGGCGGCCCGGGTCGACGCCGGCAACCTGCTGCTCTTCGCCGAGACGCCGAGCAGTGTCGAGGACGACCGCAGCCTCGCCGGGGTGTCCAAGGCCGGCGACCTGACCGAGATGGGGCAGCTTCAGGGCGTCCGCAGCGAGTCGTGTGCGTGGAACACCTCGGTGATCGTCTGCGGGGCGGAACGGGACTTCGTGCTGTACCGGTTCGCCGGGGACGGCTGAGCCGGCCACACCCCGGCACGGGGACGGCTGAGCCGGCAGCGCCGTCCGCACCGGGACGGCCGAGCCGGCAGCGCCCCCGCACGTGGGCCCCCGACGGGTCGGACGTGACCGCGCCACCGACGGCCCGGCAGGGCGGTCGGTGGCGCGGTGGTGCGTGGTGCGGGTGGTCCCGGTTGCGGGCCGGCGGGTCAGCCGCCGAGGCTGGCGGCTGCCGAGGCGATCGACGCGGCGAACGTGCTCACCTGGGTGTAGACGCCGGGGGCGTTGGGCCGGGCGCAGCCGTCGCCCCAGCTGACGATGCCCACCTGGATCCAGGCGTTCGCGGCGTCGCGGCGGAACATCGGGCCACCGGAGTCGCCCTGGCAGGTGTCGGTGCCGCCACTGGCGTAGCCGGCGCAGATCTCCTCGGCGGCGACCAGCTCACCGGGGTAGGAGGCGGAGCAGCTGGCGTCGCTGACGAAGGGCACCGTCGCCTTGAGCAGGTAACGCTGCTGCGCACCGCCCTCGCGGGCCGCACCCCAACCGGCGATGGTGAAGGTGCCGCTGTCGTACGCGGTGGTGGTGGCGATCGGCAGGGTGGCCTGTGAGGTGACCGGGGTGGCGAGCCGGATGAGCGCCCAGTCCTTACCGGTGCCGTTGTAGCCGGGGGCCCGGTATACGTAGTTCGACTTGACCTGGATCCGGCTGCTCGACTGGAGGTCGACCGCGCCGAGGGTCGCGGTGATGCTGGTGTTCGTTCCGGTGCGGTTCACGCAGTGGGCGGCGGTGAGCACCAGCCGGGGGCTGTAGAGCGCCCCGCCGCAGCCCATGGAGAGCCGGACCATGAACGGGAACTCGCCCTGCGCCGCCCGGGTGCCGCCGACGACGGACGGGGCCGCGTCGGGGGTCGGCGCGGCGGTGGCCGGGGCGGTCAGGACGAGCGATCCGGCGGTGACCGCCACCAGTGTGGCGGCCATCCGGCCGATGAGACTGCGCCAACGGTTCACTGGGCCTCCAACCCTCGGCGGCGCGCTTGGTGGGGCGCCGGTTCGATGGCGGGAGCCTAGGGCGATAAATTGACACAGCTCAACATCTCGATGAGGTCATACGATCGTGGTCCCGCCGCCGGGGGTCACCCGGCCGGACGGGGATGAAGCCGTCGCGGCGGGGTAAGACAGCCCCCGGCCTGGAGGAGTGTCGACCGGTGTCGCGGGGCGTCCCCGCGACCGGACGCGGGCGGACCGGGTCACACCCGGCCCGCCCGCAGTGCCGTCCGGGGCCGGCCCGGGTGGAAGGCGGTGCCGTCCGGCCCGGGTGGGTGGCGGTGCCGTCCGGCCCGGCCAGGCGGCCGACTCAGTTGCCGGTGAGGAAGTTCCAGGCGTCCATCACCCACTGGGTCTGCTGGAGGTAGGCGATGCCGACCCCGGCCAGGAACACCGCGGTCACCAGGTGCGCGCCGCGCGCGCTGCGGCGTACCCGGCCCAGTTGGCGTTCCAGGACCACCCGGCCGAGCAGCCGGGAGAGCGCGAACAGGCCGGCCGCCACCAGCAGGCTGAGCAGGAAGGTGAGCAGCGGGGTGCCCAGTTCGCCCCGACCGGAGATGGCCCAGATCCCCCAGCAGACGAACGCGAACAACGCGCCGGCCGCGCTCCACTCGCCGCCCCGGCGCAACTGCTCCACGTGCCAGCTCATCGGCCGGCGCGGCGTCGCCGGCTCGGACCAGCCGGACGTGTCGTGCTCGACCACCGGGAACGGCTCGGTACGCGGAGCCCGGGACTGCCCCACCGAGGCGACGCCCCGACGGAACGGCTCCCGCTGCGGCGGGACCCCGACACCGGGCTGGGGTGGCACCTCGACGGTCCGCTCCGCCCACGGCTGTGTCTGGTCTGCCATCTCGTTTCCTCCCCATGACCGGTGCCGGCCGTCGACCGGTCCACCACCTCCGAGGGTAGCGAGCGGACAAACTGCCTCGACCGGCCCGGCCCGGGGGCCTGTCGGACGGTACGGTCGGGAGATGGCGGATGCGGAGCGGCGGCGACGCCGGTTACGGCACCAGCCGGAGGCGACGGACGGTGGCGGTGAGCTTCCGACGGCGGCGACGGCGCCGGTGCACGACGGGACACCGGCCCCCCGGCCCCGGCGCGGTGGCCCGGGGGCGGAGGACAGCGAGCGAGGGCTGCGCGGGCTGGTCGGTTCCGGCTCGTCCCAGGTCGGGGTGGGTTCCGCGCTGCGGGCCCGGGACGCCGCCCGCCCCACCGAGCAGGATCTGGCCGAGGCCGAGGAACGACTGGTGATCATCCGACGGAACTGGGTGCCCCGGGAGGAGTTGCCCCGCTCGGGCCGGTGACCGGGCCGGCCGGTGACCGGGCCGGCGGCGGCCGGCCCGGTCGAGAGGTCAGGACGAGGCGGGGGTCAGGGCAGCTCGGCGGGGGCGGGCAGCTCGGGCAGCTCGTGGGTGCGCTCGTACTCGGCCACCTGGGCGATCCGCCGGGCGTGCCGCTCGTTGCCCGAGAACGGGGTGGTGAGGAACGCCTCGACGATGGCGGCGGCCTCGTCCAGGGTGTGCTGGCGGGCGCCGACGGCCACCACGTTGGCGTCGTTGTGCTGCCGGCCGAGCTGGGCGGTCTCGACGCTCCAGGCCAGCGCCGCCCGGATGCCGGCGACCTTGTTGGCGGCGATCTGCTCGCCGTTGCCGGAGCCGCCGATGACCACACCCAGGCTGCCCGGGTCGGCCACCACCCGGTCGCCGGTGTGCAGGCAGAAGGTCGGGTAGTCGTCGTCGGGGTCGAAGGCGTGCGGGCCGACGTCGACCAGCTCGTAGCCCTGCTTGGCCAGATGATTGGCCAGGTGCACCTTCAACTCGAAACCGGCGTGATCGGATCCCAGGTAGACGCGCATACCGGGCAGTCTGTCAGGGCCGCGCCCCGGCCCGCCGTGGGGGCGGCGTGCCGGGGCGAATTCGTCACAACCGGGAGCGGGGGTACGCCGGGACGGCGACCACCGCCGGGGGCGCGATCAGCAGCGGGCCGGGATCAGCGGGGCAGCTCGGCGACGACCAGGCCGCCGCGTGCCTTCGGGGTGAACCAGGTGCTCTTGCGGGGCATCTTCTCCCGGGCCAGGTTCACCGCGACGAAGTCGTCCACGGTCACCGGGGCGATCAGGACGGCGAGCTCCGCCCGGCCGGCGTCGACCTCGCCGGTGAGCCAGCTCGCCGGGTAGTCGCCGCCGACGTAGGTGATCCGCTTGTCGCCCGGGTCGAGGCCGAGGGCGTCGCGCAGCAGCAGCCGCTCCACCAGGGCGTGGTCGAGGTTCTCCAGCCGGGCGGCGTCCGCGTCGTGCGGCAGGGTCACCGCGTACCCCTGGCCGGCGAGGCGGAGGTGCACGGTGCCGCCGGCCGCCGGGACCTCGACCGGGCCGTCGACCGGGGCGAGCTGCGCCCCGGCGGCGCGCAGCCGGTCGAGCAGCTCGTCGGGGGTGCAGGGCAGCTCGCTGACCAGCCGGTTGTAGGGCTGGATGGCGACCGACGCCGGGGTGGTGACCACCGCGAGGAAGCGCGGGAAGCCGCCGGTCTGCGCGGCCAGGCTGCGGTGGTTGCCGTCGGCGACCACCAGCTCGCCGCCGCCGGCCAGCGCGGTCAGCGCGTCCTGCTCCGGGCCGGGGCCGACCAGCCAGATGGCGTGCGTGCGGCCGGCCTGGTCGGTGTCGGTGGCGGCCGGCACCCCGGCCTGGTCGGTGGCCGCCGCGAGCGCGGCGTGCAGCTCGTCACCGCGCCCGGTCTGGAGAAGGAGTACGGGGGACAGCAGGTGCCCCAGCGCCTCGGCCAGGGCGACCCGCTCCCGCACCTTGGCGATGAACACGTCCTCGTTGCGGATCACCAGGCCGGGCTCGTCGGCGCTGGTGGAGATCTGGTCGGTGTCGACCATGGCGAACAGCCCGTACGCCGACTCCTCCCCCGGCGCGCTGATCCGGTAGAGGACCACCACCTGCTCGGCCGGGGTGTAGCTGCCGTCGTCCTTGGCCTCGGTGAGCCGGGACACCGCGTCGCCGAGCGCGTCGAGGAAGGACTTCCCCAGGCTTTCCGGCGCCCGGTGGGGCATCTCGATGCCGAGGGCACTGTGCGGGTTCGCCTCGATGATCGCGGTGATCTCCGCGTCGTCGGCGAACTCGTCGTAGTTCTGCGCGCCGGTGCCGCCAGTGGTGATCCAGGCCCGGGCGATCGGATGTACGACCGTCATGGGGGTTGACGCTACCGGCGACGACGGCCCAGGCGACGCCGACCCCGCGCCGGGTCCACCAGATGAACCGTCCCCCGGTCGGGGCCCGGCCCGACCGGACCGGGACCCGACCGGGGTGGGGATCAGTCGAAGATCGGGCCCAGCTCGCGGGACCGCTTCAGCTCGTAGAAGCCGGGGGTGCCGGCGACCAGCAGGACGCCGTCCCAGAGCCGACCGGCGGCCTCCCCCTTCGGCGACGGGGTGATGACCGGGCCGAAGAAGGCGACCTTCTCGCCGTCCGGGCCGGGGGCGTGCACCACGGGGGTGCCGACGTCGGTGCCGACCGGCCGCATCCCGGCCTCGTGGCTGGCCCGCAGCGCCTCGTCGTACTCGGTGGAGTCGGCGGCGTCGGCGAACGACGGGTCCAGCCCGACGTCGGCGAGCGCCGCGGTGATCATCTCCCGGCCGAGCGATTCCTTGCCGAGGTGGATCCGGGTGCCCATGGCGGTGTAGAGCTTCGCCAGCGTCGCGCCGCCGTGCGCCTGCTCCACGGCGATGCAGACCCGCACCGGCCCCCAACCCAGCTTCATCATCTCCTGGTACTGCTCGGGCAGTTCCCGGCCCTCGTTGAGCACGGACAGGCTCATCACGTGGTAGCTGATGTCCACCTCCCGGACCTGTTCGACCTCCAGGAGCCAACGGGAGGTGATCCAGGCCCACGGGCACAGCGGGTCGAACCACATGTCGACGGCGACACGTTCGGTCACGGTGGAGTCCCTTCGTGACATCAGGCACGTCGGCGGACCCGACGCGGCTGATTCGATCCTCACCCCGAACGGCATCGATCGGTAGCGGAATGAGAGCGTGACGTCGACCACCGCAGGGTCGGTGCATGGAAGACTCGGCTCGGGTCGCCGCCACGAGCGGCCGGCAGGGGCTGGCGCAGCCGGAAGGCGGCGAGAGTGGGATGGAGACGAAAGTGCCAGGAGTGCGCAACCTGACCCAGGTCGAGGCCACCGAGCGGGCCCGCCTGCTGGAGGTCACCGGGTACGACATCAACCTCGACCTGTCCACCGCGGTGCAGGCCGAGGGCCGCACCTTCCGGTCGGTGACCGAGGTCAGGTTCCGCTGCGCCGAACCCGGCGCCGGCACCTTCATCGAGACCGCCGCCGAGGCGGTGCACGCGGCCACGCTCAACGGCGAACCGGTGGACCTCGCCGGCTGGTCGGCCGAGAAGGGCCTGGCGCTGACCGGGCTGGCCACCGAGAACGTGCTCGTGGTGGAGGCCGACTTCGGCTACTCCAACAGCGGGCAGGGCCTGCACCGCACGGTCGACCCGGTCGACGGCGAGACCTACCTCTACAGCCAGTTCGAGACGGCCGACGCGCAGAAGGTCTTCGCCTGCTTCGACCAGCCCGACCTGAAGAGCGTCTACACCTGGCACGCCACCGTCCCGGCGCACTGGCGGGTGGTGTCCAACATGCCCGTCGAGCGGGAGGAACCGGCCGGCGAGGGGCTCAAGACCGTCCACTTCACCACCTCGGCGCGGATGAGCACCTACGTCACCGCGCTCTGTGCCGGGCCGTACCACGAGGTGCGCGACAGCCACGACGGCATCGACCTGGGGGTCTTCTGCCGGGCGTCGATGGCCCCCCACCTGGAGGCCGACGACCTGTTCCTGATCACCAAGCAGGGCTTCGACTTCTTCCACGAGCAGTTCGGGGTGCGCTACCCGTTGCCCAAGTACGACCAGCTCTGGGTGCCCGACTTCAACGCCGGCGCGATGGAGAACTTCGGCTGCGTCACCCACGCCGAGTCGCACTACCTGTTCCGCTCGCAGGTCACCGACTTCGAGTACGAGCAGCGGGCCAACACGATCCTGCACGAGCTGGCCCACATGTGGTTCGGTGACCTGGTCACCATGCGCTGGTGGAACGACCTGTGGCTCAACGAGTCGTTCGCCGAGTGGGCCAGCCACTGGTGCAACACCCACGCCACCCGGTTCTCCGAGGCGTGGACGACCTTCCTGTCGATCCGCAAGAACTGGGGTTACCGGCAGGACCAGCTCTCTTCCACCCACCCGGTCTACTGCGAGATGCCCGACCTGGAGGCCGTCGAGGTCAACTTCGACGGCATCACGTACGCCAAGGGTGCCAGCGTGCTCAAGCAGCTCGTGGCGTACGTCGGTGAGGAGCCGTTCCTGGCCGGGCTGCGGGCCTACTTCGCCAAGCACGCCTGGGGCAACGCCACCTTCGACGACCTGCTGTCGGAGCTGGAGACGGCCTCCGGCCGGGAGCTGCGCAAGTTCGCCGCCCAGTGGCTGGAGACCGCCCAGGTCAACACCCTGCGCCCCGAGGTGACCATCGACGCCGACGGCGGCTACGAGCGGGTGCTGGTCCGGCAGGAGGCACCGGCCGGCCACCCGACGCTGCGTACCCACCGGATCGGGGTGGGCCTGTACGACCTGACCGAGGGCCGGCTGGTCCGCCGGGAACGGGTCGAGGTCGACGTCACCGGCGAGGCGACCGACCTGTCGGTGCTGCACGGCCGCCCGGCCGCCGACGTGCTGCTACTCAACGACGACGACCTGACCTACACCAAGCTGCGCCTCGACGAGCGGTCGATGGCGACGGTGGTGCAGCACATCGCCGGCTTCGACTCGTCGCTGGCCCGGGCGCTGTGCTGGACGGCCGCCTGGGACATGGTCCGCGACGCCGAGCTGTCCGCCCGCGACTACGTGGCGCTGGTGCTGGCCGGGCTGCCCGCCGAGACCGACATCAACCTGGTCACCGCCACCCTGCGGCAGGCCAGCACGGCGCTGATCTTCTACGCCGACCCGGCGTGGGCACCGACCGGCTGGGCCGGGCTGTCCCGGGCCGCGAAGGACGCGCTGGCGGCGGCCGAGCCGGGCAGCGGATTCCAGCTCGCCTGGGCCCGCGCGTACGCCTCGGCGGCCCGCGCCGACGAGGACCTGGCGACGCTGCGCGGCTGGCTGACCGGCACCGACGTGCCCACCGGTCTGACCGTCGACACCGAGCTGCGCTGGACGATCCTGCAGTCGCTGGTGGCCAACGGGGCGGCCGGCACCGCCGAGATCGAGGCGGAACTGGCCGGCGACCGGACGGCCTCCGGTGAACGGGAGGCCGCGTACGCGCACGCGCTGGTGCCGACCGAGGCGAACAAGGCGACGGTGTGGTCCCTGCTGACCGGCCCGGACGCGCTGCCGAACTGGCGTAACCGGGCGCTGTTGCAGGGGTTGACCCACCCGGCGCAGGTCGCGCTGGTCGCGCCGTACCGGGAGCGGTACTTCGCCACGGTGGCGCAGGTGTGGGCGCAGCGCGACAGCGAGCCGGCGCAGGAGTTCGTGCAGCTGGCGTACCCGGCGTACCTGGTCGAGGAGGAGACGGTGGCGGCCACCGACGCGTGGCTGGCCGGCGACGGCCACCCGGCGTCGCTGCGCCGGTTGGTGGCCGAGGGGCGCGACGGGGTGGTCCGGGCGTTGAAGGCCCGCGCGCGGGACGCCCGCAACGGCTGATTCTGGCGGCCCGGCCCGGGGCCGGCGCGGGTGGCAGCCCACGCCGACCCCGGCCGTTATCGTGTGTCGAGGAGGTGGACGTGATGGCACAGCCGACGTACGAGTGGCGGCCACCCGGGCGGGACTGGCGCGAACAGGACCTGTTCGACCTGCCCGAGGACGGTAACCGCTACGAGATCATCGACGGGAGTCTGCACGTGACCCCTCCGGCCGGGCCGTACCATCACGAACTCGCCGACGACATCCGGATGGCGCTGCGGCAGAGCGCGCCCACCGGCTGGCGGGTGATCCGGGAGATCGGGGTTCGGGTGCCGGCCGGCAACCTCATCCCGGACGTCACCGTGCTCAGGCCGGGCACCCCCCGGGACCGGATGTGGGCCGACCCCGCGGACGTCGCTTTGGTCGTCGAGGTGGAATCGCCCAACAGCCGCCGCCACGACCGGCTGACCAAACCCGCGCTCTATGCGGAGTCCGGCATTCCCGCCTACTGGCGGGTCGAGCGGGGCGACTTCGGTCCGGTCGTCTACCGGTACACCCTGGTCAAGGGGGTGCACTACAACCTGCTCGGCACGGTCGGCCCGGACGAGCCGGTGCCGGTCGACGAGCCGTGGCCGATGCGACTCGATCCCTCAGGCTGGCCCCGCTGAGCGCTGTCCACGCAGCAGGCCGCTGACCGGACCGGATCCGGTCAGCGGAAGCTGGACTACCGGGAGCACCCGGATGTGCCGGAGCCCGGTCCGCGTGCTGCGGGCCGGGCTCCGGACGGGTCAGCGGGTTGCGGGCGGGCTCAGGCCCGACCGGCGTGGCTGGCGAGCTGGTCGAGGCCCTGGATGATGCCGCCGGCCAGGTCACCGCCGCCGAAGGACGCCACCATGGACAGCGCGGCCAGCTTGACGTACGTGTCGGGGATGCGCTTGCGGGCGTACCGGCCGGTGACGACCTCCAGCTGGCGCTGGTTGGGCGACACGGCGATCAGCACCGACCTGTCCGGCTCGGCGAGCTGCCGGTGCAGCCGCTCGGCGTGCTCCCGGACCGGCTCGTCGAGACCTCCGACATAGACCGAGAAGACCAGGCCGCTGCCCTGGTCGGCCAGGCGCAGCGCCTCGTCGATGCGCAGCAGTTGCCGGGTCGAGAACGGCCCGTCCAGCACCTCGGGCGGGGTGCCCGTACCGGCCTGGTCGACCTGCTCACCAACGGTCACTTGCGCCTCCGGTTCCACCGGCCGGCGCCTCGATGCCGGCCTGCTGCTGCTTGTGGCTGGTCAGCGCCGGTGCCTGGGCGCCGGCGGCCAGGGCGGTGCCGGCCGAGTCGGCCAACTGCTCCGGGCGGCCCAGGAACCAGACCGGCGTGAAGTCGAAGCGTCGGCCCGGCCGGTAGCGCTTGGCGCCGCCGGCGCTGCCGTGGTTGGCGGCGAAGACCAGCCCGACGATCACCAGCACCACCGCCGCCGGGATGCCGACGAAGATCAGCAACGTGTCAGTGACAGACAATCCCAACGCCCCCAGGCGGTAAGAGAGACCAGAGCTTCCGGGTCGGGTGGACGATCGTGACAACGGGCTCCCGACTCCGCTGCCATTCACGTTAGCGGAGCCGACGCCCCGCGAGCCTGCGGGGTGCCGATCCCATCTGTCACTCCAGTGTTCCAGCGGCCCCGCGATGGCGACGAGTCGGGTCGAACCGGTCCCATCCTGCCGGTTCGGCACCCGATCGCGCCGGGACGACACGACCGGCACGGGTGTGGCGTGCGCCCCATATTCCGTCTGACATGACCCGGCCGGGATTGCCGGTCTCGGTGCCGGGACCCGGAGGATGGCCCGTACCGATCGGACGTTTTCGATCGATTCCGGTCCACCCACCCGCAGGGAGCCCCCGTGCAACCCGTGCCCGCCCTCCACGCCCACCCCGCCCGGCCCCGGTCCCGGTCCCGCCGGCCCTGGCCCCGACTGGTCACCCGCCCGCTGCTCGCGCTCGCCCTGGTCGGCGGCAGCGCGGTCGCCGCACCCGCCGCGACCGCCGCACCCGTCGACAGCCGGACGGTCGCAGCGGTCGCCGCCAATCCCTACGAGCGGGGCCCCGCCCCGACGACGGCCAGCATCGAGGCCACCCGGGGCCCGTTCGCCATCGCCCAGAGCACCGTCGCGGCGTCCGCCGTGAGCGGGTTCCGGGGTGGCACGATCTACTACCCGACCAGCACCGCCGAGGGCACCTTCGGCGCGGTGGCGATCTCCCCCGGTTATACCGCCAGCCAGTCCAGCGTCGCCTGGCTCGGCCCCCGGCTGGCCTCGCAGGGCTTCGTGGTGATCACCATCGACACCCTCTCCGTGTACGACCAGCCGGCCTCCCGGGGCACCCAGCTGCTCGCCGCGTTGGACTACCTGACCGGCAGCAGCGCGGTGCGGACCCGGATCGACCGCACCCGACTCGCGGTGATGGGGCACTCGATGGGCGGCGGCGGCAGCCTGTCGGCGGCGAACACCCGGCCCGCGTTGCAGGCCGCCATCCCGCTCACCGGCTGGCACACGGTCAAGAACTGGTCGTCGGTACGGGTGCCGACGCTGGTGATCGGCGCGGAGAACGACTCGACCGCCCCGGTGGCCTCGCACTCGGAGCCGTTCTACACCAGCCTGCCGGCGAGCCTGGACAAGGCGTACCTGGAGTTGAACGCGGCCGGTCACTCCGCGCCGACCTCGCCCAACGTCACCGTGGCGAAGTACAGCATCTCCTGGCTGAAGCGGTTCGTCGACGACGACACCCGCTACGAGCAGTTCCTCTGCCCGGCGCCCCGGGGCAGCGCGATCCAGGAGTACCGGGACACCTGCCCGCACTCCTGACCGCACACCGGCCGGTCCCGTCGCCCCGCCCGGCGGCGGGGCCGGCCCGTGGACCGGACGCGGTGCCGTGGCCCGCCGCGAGCGCGGGCCGCCGGGGTCACATCGCGGTGCGGGCCGACCACAGTTCGGGGAAGACCACCCGGGACATACTGCGCTGCAACCAGGCCAGCCCGGCCGACCCGCCGCTGCCCACCTTGGCGCCCATGGTGCGCTGCACGGCCTTGACGTGGTTCCAGCGCCAGTCGCCGAACTGCTCGGCCACGTCGGCCAGCGCGTCGCCGAGCTGCCGCAGGTGGTTGTCCGGGCCGTCGTCGTCGTAGACCGCCACCCAGGCCGCCTCGACCCGGGGATGCGGCAGGTGCTCGTCGGCGACGTCCCGGTCGAGCAGCTCGGCGGGCAGGTCGTGACCGTGCCGGCCGAGCAGGGCGACCACCTCGTCCCAGAGGCTCGGCTCGGCCAGCGCGGCGTGCAGTTCGTCGTAGACCTGGGTCTGCCGGCGGAAGGGGCGGATCAGCGCCGGTTCGCGCAGCCCGAGCAGGAACTCCAGCTGGCGGTACATCGCGGACTGGAAACCGGAGCCCTCACCGAGCAGGTTGCGGAACCGGTTGAAGTCGGCCGGGGTCATCCAGCGCAGTCCGCGCCAGGCGGCGTTGAGCCCTTCCAGGTGCAGGGCGGCGCGGCGCAGCGGGGCGAGCGCCGGCCAGACCCGGTCGGCCCGCAGGTCGTCCCGGGCCTGGCGTAGCTCGTGGCAGGTCAGCCCGAAGTACAGCTCCATGATCTGGCTGACCATCAGGAAGGACATCTCCCCCGGGTCGCTGCTCAGCGGCTGCTGGAGGGTGTGCAGGGTGCTGGCGTGCACGTACGCGTCGTAGGGCACCCGGTCGGCGAACTCCAGGGTGGGTTCGCCGCCGTTGCGGGCGGCCCGGGCGCTGCGCTGCTGCGGGGTGACCGGGCGCACCGCCGGGGTGGTGGCGCGCGCCCGCAGGTCCGTCTGTTCCACCGTCTCGCCTCCTCCGATGCCTTGTCCGACATGATCTCCCGACGGGCCGGGGCGGTGGAATGCCGCTTTGACGGAGCTGAGCGACTTCCACTTCACGAACGAAAGGCACTTCGGCGGATCAGCCTGCCGAAGATAAGGTCGGTGCGTGGACGAGATGGACTGGGCCCTGCTGCGCGAGTTGCAGGCCGACGCGCGGCTGTCGTACAGCGAGTTGTCCCGGCGGGTGCACCTGTCCCCACCTGCGGTCGCCGAGCGGGTCCGGCGACTGGAGGAGTCCGGCGTGATCACCGGCTACCACGCCCATGTCGACCTGGCCCGCGCCGGCCGACCGGTGGTGGCGCTGATCCGGATGTCCTGTTACGGCTCGCGCTGCATCCTGCACGACCCGCAGGTCGTCGACTGGCCGGAGATCCAGGAGATCCACCGGATCACCGGGGATGCGTGCAGCGTGCTCAAGGTCGCCGCCGGCTCGATCGGGCAGTTCGAGGCGGTCATCGACCGACTCGCCCCGTACGGGCAGCCCTCCAGCACGATGGTGCTGTCCAGCCCGTTGCAGTGGCATCCGGTCACCCCGCTGCCGCCCACCCCCGCCCCCGGGCGGGCCTGAGTCCGGGTTTGCCCCCGGGCCAGCGGGAATGCAGGTCCGCACACCCGTCGCAGGATTCCGGCGAATCGTCGCCGGGAGGGGGGAATCATGCGGGGGCTCACTCTGCACCGTCGTGCCATCCACGCCGTACTCACGATGTTCGCCCTGGTCGGGGCATTCGTCCTGATGGCGGCCCCAGCGGCGCGGGCCGGCGAGAACACCTTCGTCGAGGTCACGCCGAACAGCGCGCAGGCCGGCACCCGGGTCACCGTCCGGGCCAACTGCGACAACGCCAACAACCAGCAGGCCACCGTGCACTCGGACGCCTTCGGGCGGGTGGTGCTGCGCCCCGGCAACGGCTTCCTCACCGGTGCGGTCACCATCCCGGGCAACAAGCAGGCCGGCGACTACCCGGTCGACCTGCGGTGCGCCAACGGCAACACCGCCTCCACCATGCTGACCGTGCTGAACATGGCGCAGCCGAGCAAGGGTCCGGCGACCGGCGGCGGTGGCATGGCGGGCGACCGGGGTGCCGGTTCGCTGCTGCTGGTCGGCGGGCTGGCCGTGGTCGCCGTGGTCGCCGGGCTCGGCGTCTTCGGCGGCAACCGTCGGCGGACCCGGCCGGGTTCCTGACCGCCCGCCGCCATGGCCCGTACCCGTCACCGTCGGCCCCGGCCGAGCGGCAACCGGATGCGGGCGGCGGCCCGGCGGACCGGGCGGGCCGCCACCCGCTGCCGCCGGGCCGCCGGCCGGGCCGCCGCCCGCGCCTGCCGGACCGCACGCCGCCTCCGCCGGGTGGCCGTCCGCTTCCGCCGGGTGGCCGGGCAGGCGTTCTCCGCCAGCGTGACCACCGCCGACCCGGTCACCCAGACCGGTCCGGTACGCCCGGTGCCCCGGCAACCGGCGTTCGGCGGCCGGTTCGCCGGCACCGGGCCGGGCCTTCCGGTGCTGGCGATCGCCGCCGTGATGCTGCTGATCGTGACGATGCTCGGGGTGGAACGGGTCACCGGACTGAGTGTCCTGCCGGACCGGTTCATCGCCGGCCTGCGTCCACCACCGAAGAAGTTCCCCGTGCTGTCGGGGAGCCCTCCGACGCAGATCGCCATCTCCCGGCTCGACCTGCGCGCCCCCGTACACCAGGTCGGCATCGCCGCGGACGGCAGCATCGCCGTCCCGGACGCCACCCGCGCCCAGGAGGCCGGCTGGTACGACCAGGGCCCCACCCCCGGCCAGTACGGCCCGGCGGTGATCGTCGGGCACGTGGACACCACCACCGGGCCGGCGGTCTTCCACGGGTTGAAGGAACTACGCGACGGTGACGAGATCGAGGTGACCCGCGCCGACCGTCAGGTGGCCGTCTTCACGGTCGACGAGGTGCAGCGGTACGGCAAGGAACGGTTGCCGACCGACCAGATATTCGGCGACTTCAGCCGCCCCAACCTGCGGTTGATCACCTGCGGTGGCCGCTGGGTCGGCGGCGCGACGGGCTACGCCGACAACGTCGTGGTCTATGCCACCCTGGTCCGGGCCCACTGACCGGTCGGGCAACCCCGGTCAGGCGGCCTCGGCCTCGCGCAGCGGGTCGCGCAGGTCCAGCCAGTCCGCCCAGCGGGGGTCCGGCGCGCGGTGGCCGAGCACCCGCCAGGCGTTGCCCTTCGGTGCCGCCGGCAGGCTGTGCAGCCGCCAGCCCAGCTCGGCGGGGGTCTTGTCGCCCTTGGTGTGGTTGCACCGGGCGCACGCGGCGACCACGTTCTCCCACGCGTGCCGACCACCCCGGCTACGCGGGAAGACGTGGTCGATGGTCTCGGCCGGCCCTCGGCAGTAGGCACACCGGCCACCGTCGCGGGCGAAGATGGCCCGGCGGGACAGCCCCACGTGGGTGCGGTAGGGCACCCGGACGAAACGGGTCAGCCGCACCACCGAGGGGACCGGTAACGCGTCGTGGGCGCTGTGCAGGATGCCGTCGCCGTCGGCGACACAGACAGCCTTGGCGGTGAGCACCAGGATCGCGGCCCGACGCACGGACACGACGCACAGCGGCTCGTAGGTGGCGTTGAGAACCAGCGCGCCGGAGCCCACCGTGGGTCGTATGTCAGGCATCGTGCTCACCCTCCCGGTCCAGCCGCTCCCACCGCTGGCTGCGCCGGTCGACCCCCGGGCAGCCGAGGGCCACGACCGACTCCGGCGGGATCACCGTCGTCCGTTGACGCCAATCGTCCCTGATCGGACCCCGTAATGCACGCACTAATCCGGGGTACCCGCGGAACCCTCCGCACGGTGTAGGAAGATGTCCGGTTCGACGTCGTACGATCATGGGCCGGGACTCCCCGGTGGGCCGGCCGTCGGCCGCCGCACCCGCTGCGGTACTAAGACAGGGTGAGCGCCCTCAGCCTGTCGACCGTCGTCCCGTCCGCCGCACCGAGCCCGGCGCCGAGTGGCAGCCCGGGGGCCGGGAGCGGCTCGGGTGCCGACTGTCTGGGCAGCACCTCCTGCGAATACCTGTACCGGCTGACCGGGTCGGCCTGGTTCGCCGAGGGCAGCTACTGGATCCTGCTCAAGCCGCTGCGGGTGGTGCTGATCCTGCTGCTGGCGTTCGTGGCCCGCTGGGCGCTGCACCGGACGATCGACCGGCTGGTCCGTACCACCGCGCACGGGTCGGTGCCCACGTTGCTGCGTCCCCTGCGGGAGCGGGTGCCGACGGCCGCGCTCGATCCGACCGAGTTCGTCCCCGAACGGCGTCGCCAACGGGCCGAGGCGATCGGTTCGGTGCTGCGCAGCATGGTCACCGCCTTCGTCTTCGGCATCGCCCTACTGATGATCCTGCGCGAGTTCAGCTTCGACCTGGCCCCACTGCTGGCCAGCGCCGGCATCGCCGGGGTGGCCCTCGGCTTCGGCGCGCAGAGTTTGGTGAAGGACCTGATCGCCGGGCTGTTCATGCTCATCGAGGACCAGTACGGCGTCGGTGACACGGTCGACCTGGGCGAGGCGACCGGGGTGGTCGAGTCGGTGGGGCTGCGGGTCACCACGGTCCGCGACGGGCGCGGGGTGCTCTGGTACATCCGCAACGGCGAGATCATCCGGGTGGGCAACAAGAGTCAGGGCTGGGCGCTGGTCGTGATCGACCTGCCGATCGGGTTCGCCGGCACCGAGGAGGCCAACGCGGTCCTGCGCACGGCCGCCGCCTCGGTCGCGATGGACCCGGACCTGGCCCCGGAGATCGTCGAGCCGCCCGAGGTGCTCGGGGTGGAACAGGTCACGGTCGACGGTGCGGTGCTCCGTACGGTGGTCAAGACCACTGCGGAGGGGCAGTTCGCGGTGGGCCGGGAGTTGCGCCGCCGACTCGCCGAGGCGCTGGAGAACTCGGGCATCACCGCGCGGATCGCCGCCGCCCGGCTCTATCCGGGACTGCCCCCGATGGGCACGACCACCTTCCCGGCGACCCCCGCCGGCTCCGGGCCGGCCGGCACCGGCCCGGCAGCACCCACCACCACCGGCCCGGCAGCACCCACCACCACCGGTCCGGCCGGGTCCGGCGGCACCGGGTCCGGCGACCGGACCTGACGACCACCGGGAAGCCGTCCGGCGGGCCCGGACCGGATCAGGGTCGGGGTCCACAGTGCCGGTCGACCGGTCGGGCAGGTCTCGCGGCACCTGCCCGACGGGGCGGATCGTGGGCTCCGCCCCTGGTGGACACACCTCCACCCGGTCGGCACCACCGTGCACACCGGCCCGAAAGTCGGGGCTCGCCTACCGGCCGGCCCCTCGGGTATCGTCCGTTCGTTCAGTCGGGGATGCGACGATCAATCCGTTCGCCCTAGTCAGTTGTCAGACGATCGGGCAGAATCCGGTGCACGCGTTCCCGGGAGCGTGATCACGTCATCGCTGATCCGCGAATCTGACGACGGGGCCCCGCCGGGCCATCACAAGTGGCCGGTGCCGGGGCCCGATGGAGGCGACGGTGTCCGACGATCGACCGGCCCCGGACCAACCGGCCACCTTCCGTGAGGTGTTCGGGCGGGCCGAGTTCCGAGCGGTCTTCACCGCCAGCATCCTGTCCTGGGTCGGCGACTACGTCGCCAAGGCCGCGGTCACCGTGCTGGTCTACCAGGAGAGCCGGTCAGTCGCCCTCTCCGCCGCCGCGTTCGCGGTCAGCTACCTGCCCTGGCTGGTCGGTGGTCCGCTGCTCGCCGCCCTCGCCGAACGCTACCGGCACCGGCAGGTGATGGTGACCTGCGACGTGATCCGGATGGTACTGACCGCCCTGATCGTGCTGCCCGGTCTGCCGGTCTGGGCGATCCTGGCTCTGCTCTTCGCCGCCACCCTGGCCAATCCACCCGGCCAGGCGGCCCGGTCGGCGCTGCTGCCGGCGATCCTCACCGGCGACCGCCTGGTGCTCGGGCTGTCGCTCAACGCCAGCGCCGGCCAGGCCGCGCAGGTGGTCGGTTATCTGGCCGGCGCGGCGGTCGCCGCGGTCAGTCCGACAGCGGCGCTGCTGCTCAACGCGGCCACGTTCGGCCTGTCGGCCCTGATCGTCCAGTTCGGCGTACGGGACCGTGAGCCCGCACTGAGCGCGGCCCACCGGACCCATCTGCTGCGGGAGACCGGTGAGGGCTTCCGGATCGTGTTCGGCACCCCCGTCCTGCGGGCGATCAGCCTGCTGGTGTTCAGCGCGATGCTCTTCTCGATCGTGCCGGAGGGACTGGCCGCGGCCTGGGCCGGGGAGCGCTCCGGCAACGGCCTGAACTCCGGTGCCGCCCAGGCCGTCATCATGGCGGCCAACCCGGTCGGCTACATCGTCGGCGGGTTGCTGGTGGGGCGGTTGGTGTCACCCGGCGGCCGGCTCGCCCTGATGCGCCCGCTGGCGGTGCTCGCCCCGTTGGCGCTGGTGCCGGCGCTGCTGAATCCTCCGCCGGTGGTGGTCGCCCTGCTCGCGGCGGCCTGCGGCTTCGCGGTCGCCGGGCTGATCCCGACCGCGAACGGCCTGTTCGTGCGGGCCCTGCCCAACGGCTACCGGGCCCGCGCGTTCGGCGTGATGGCGACCGGGATCCAGGTGATCCAGGGCGGTGCGGTGCTCGCCACCGGCCTGCTCGCCGACCGTTTCTCGGTCCCGGTGGTGGTCGGGGTGTGGAGCGCCGCCGGGGTGGTGCTGATGCTGTTCACCGCGTTGCACTGGCCGGACCGCACGACGGTCGACGCCGCCGTGAACGCCGCCGACCGGGCCAACGCCGGCACCGGCAGGCCCGCCGAGGACCGGCCCGACAGCACGGCGACACGGCCCGGGGAGCGGGCCCCCCAACGGCACGCTGTGACGTGATCGGCCGGCGGGCGGCGGCCGTGGCACCGGCACACCTGGCAGGATGAGAGGGTGACCTCCGCAGGCGAATCCCGGCCCGTTCCGCAGGCGACCCTCTTCGACGCGGTCGGTGGTGAGCCCACCTTCCGCAGGCTGGTCGACAGGTTCTATGCCGGTATCGCCGCCGACCCGCTGCTGCGTCCCATGTACCCGGAGGGCGACCTCGGGCCGGCTGCCGAGCGGATGACCCTGTTCCTGATGCAGTACTGGGGCGGCCCGAACACCTACTCCGCCCAGCGGGGGCATCCCCGGCTGCGGATGCGGCACGCACCGTTCCGGATCGGGGCGGCCGAGCGGGACGCGTGGCTGAGCCACATGCGCCGGGCGGTGGACGAGTTGGCGCTGCCACCGGAGCTCGCCGCCACGCTCTGGGACTACCTGGAGCGGTCGGCCTACTTCATGGTCAACGTGATGGAGGACCCGGCCGCCCGGTGAACCGACGGGGGGGCGGGTCCTCCGGTCGCCCGTCAGAGCAGGGCACCCTCGTCGTGCAGCCAGTCGACGAAGGTGGTGGCCACGGCCGCCCCGCAGTCCAGCATCTCCACCAGCAGCGCGTCGTGCGCCCCGGCGCCGAGCGGCACCTGCAACTCGGCGTAGATGGGCAACTGGCCGCGCTCGGTCGGGTCACCGATGTAGGCCTTGCAGAACCGGCGGGTGTGGTTCCACTCGTTGACCACCCGGTAGGCCCGGTCGGCCCAGTCCGGCGGGACGGTCGCGTGCGGACGGGCCCGCATCACCAGGATCTCGTCCTCCGGGCCTTCGAGGGTGACCAGCACCGCGTGCCGCTCCCACATGGCCAGCAGGTTGCCGTCGCCGTCGGCGAGGTAACGCACGTCGAGCAGGTCGAGTGCGTCGCACACCCGGGCCAGGGTGACCGGTGCCACGGAGACGGGTCGGTCGGTCACCACGGGCCGCTCGGTGTTGGGGCAGTCCTCCGCCGGTTGGCGGGGAGCCGGTGGCCCCACCCGGGGGCTGTCCACCGAGATCCCGCTTCGAGTTTCCGTGTCGCCGCCAGCGGCGGGACCAGGGCGCCATGACCACCACGGCATCGCTCGCGCACCTCACTCCCCAGCGGATCCAATCGCCTACGGTGCGTTGGATCCGAGGATGGACGGTACCCGGACAGCCGGGTTGAGACACCCCCCCAACGGCAGCACCAACCCGGAAGAATGAGCCGGGGTCATACTTTCGGCTGATCCCGCGCCGGACGAATTGCGAGATCCGAAACTTTCCGCGACCAGGCGGCTCCATATGGTCCCACCAGGCCGACCCACCGGCCCGCCACCCGCACCTGGACCTCCTGCGCCCCGGTCACCTCGGCCGGGCCGAGGAAGCCCATCCGGACCACACCCTGCACCAACCGCTGGGTCACCTCCACCGGCTCGGTGGGGTCGGCGTCCGGCGTGACGGTCACCGCGACATGGTCGAGCAACGCGTCGCGCAGCACCCGCTGCCCCACCGCTCGGCCGCGTACCCCCTCGGCGGCGGCCGTGCGCAGGGTGCCGGCCGCGGCTTCGGCGATCCGCCGCAACCCGGCCGCGGGCAACACCTCGACCGGTCGACTCGCCCCCGGCGGCAACGGCCAGCGCCACCGGTCGTCGCGGCCGGGAGGCAACGCGGCGTCGGCCGCCGCCAACCGGGCCAGCAACTCGGCCGCCACCACGGTCACGTCGGCGGGGGCCAGGCCGGCCACCGTCCGGACCACCAGCACGTCCCACGGCAACCGGGCCCAGAGGGCGGTACGGCCGACGTCGGGCAGCGGGCGTAACCGGACCACCGTGGCCGGGTCGAGGCGCACCAGCCGGGCCAGGAAGGCTCCCGCGTCGGCGGCACCGGCCAGCCCGTGCCCGGGCCGGACGGTGGACCCGCCGTTCACGCCGCCCCGTCGGTCAGCGCCCACGACTCCAGGAAGGCCCGTTCGTCGTCGCTGATCCGCCGGGGTCGCTTCTCGACCAGGTCGAACGGGACCAGCACCGAGCGGGCGGTGCTGGCCAGCACCTCACCGTCGTACAGCTCGTAGGCGACGGTGAACGAGGCGGCCCGGATGCGCTCCACCCACAGTTCGATCCGGACGGTCGGCGCGGCCTGGGCGGTGGCCCGACCGAGCGCGTAGTCGACCGGGCGCAGGTAGTCGACCTCGTGCCGGCGGATGACGACCCCGTCGGCGAACGAGCCGACCCCCCACGCCTTGCCGCCGGCGAACATCAACGCCACCCGCGCCTCCTCGTACAGGGTGAGGAAGCGCGAGTTGTTGACGTGGCCGTACGCGTCCAGGTCGGACCAGCGCAGGGTGCAGTGGTAGACGAAACGGTCCGCCATGCTCAGTCGCGGGTCAGCTTGCGGTAGGTCACCCGGTGCGGGCGGGCCGCCTCGGCGCCGAGCCGGTCGATCTTGTTCTTCTCGTACGCGTCGAAGTTGCCCTCGAACCAGAACCACTTCGACGGGTTCTCGTCGTCGCCCTCCCAGGCCAGGATGTGGGTGGCGACCCGGTCGAGGAACATCCGGTCGTGGGAGATGACCACGGCGCACCCGGGGAACTCCAGCAGCGCGTTCTCCAGGCTGGACAGCGTCTCGACGTCCAGGTCGTTGGTCGGCTCGTCGAGCAGGATGACGTTGCCGCCGATCTTGAGGGTGAGCGCCAGGTTGAGCCGGTTGCGCTCGCCACCGGAGAGCACCTTGGTCGGCTTCTGCTGGTCGGGCCCCTTGAACCCGAAGGCGGCGATGTACGCCCGGGACGGCATCTCGACCTTGCCCACCATCAGGTAGTCGAGCCCGTCGGAGACGACCTCCCAGACCGTCTTGTCGCCGTCGAGGCCCTGCCGGTTCTGGTCGACGTACGACAGGGAGACGGTGGGGCCCACCCGGACCTCGCCGTCGGTCGGCTGCTCCAGCCCGACGATCGTCTTGAACAGGGTGGTCTTGCCGACGCCGTTCGGGCCGATGATGCCGACGATGCCGTTGCGCGGCAGCGAGAAGGACAGGTCGTCGATCAGCAGCCGGTCGCCGAAGCCCTTGCTGAGGTGGTTGGCCTCGATCACCGTGCTGCCCAGGCGCGGGCCCGGCGGGATCTGGATCTCCTCGAAGTCCAGCTTACGGGTCTTCTCCGCCTCGCTGGCCATCTCGTCGTAGCGGTCCAGGCGGGCCTTGGACTTGGTCTGCCGGGCCTTGGCGTTGGAGCGGACCCACTCCAGTTCCTCGGTGAGCCGCTTCTTCATCTTGGCGTCGCGGCGACCCTCGACGGCCAGCCGGGCGGCCTTCTTCTCCAGGTAGGTGGAGTAGTTGCCCTCGTACGGGTAGGTCCGGCCGCGGTCGAGCTCCAGGATCCAGTTGGCCACGTTGTCGAGGAAGTACCGGTCGTGGGTGATCGCCATGACGGTGCCCGCGTACTTGGCCAGGTGCTGTTCCAACCAGGAGACGCTCTCCGCGTCGAGGTGGTTGGTGGGCTCGTCGAGCAGCAGCAGGTCGGGGGCCTCCAGCAGCAGCTTGCACAGGGCGACCCGGCGACGCTCCCCACCGGAGAGCTGGGTGACGTCGGCGTCCGGCGGCGGGCAGCGCAGCGCGTCCATGGCCAGTTCGAGCTTGGAGTCGACGTCCCAGGCGTCGAGGTGGTCCAGCTCCTCCTGGAGCCGGCCCATCTCCTCCATCAGCTCGTCGGAGTAGTCGGTGGCCATCTGCTCGGCGATGGCGTTGAACCGGTCCAGCTTGGCCTTGGTCTCGGCGACCGCCTCCTCGACGTTGCCGAGCACGGTCTTGCTGTCGTTGAGCGGGGGCTCCTGGGCGAGCATGCCGACGGTGTAGCCGGGCATCAGCCGGGCCTCGCCGTTACTCGGCTTGTCGAGCCCTGCCATGATCTTCAGCAGGCTGGACTTACCGGCGCCGTTCGGGCCGACCACACCGATCTTGGCCCCCGGCAGGAAGTTCAGCGTCACGTTGTCGAGCACGACCTTGTCGCCGTGCGCCTTGCGCGCCTTTTCCAGGACGTAGATGAACTGGGCCACGGTGCGGGCTACCTCCGTCGATTGCTGTCGCCTTGGACGGCGGCGCGGCGCGGGCTGCGACTTCGCCCGCCGCCGCCGGCCGGGGGCCGGCCACGCGCACGCCACCGTCAATCCTGACAGGTACGGCCCGCCGCGCCCACATCACCCCGCCAGGTCGGGTCCACGTCACTTTCGCTACCGCTGAGCTGGTGATGTTGACAAGATCACGGTACGGGTTCAGCGGGCGTGGGAAGGGTAGGTAACTCCGGCACGGGGTCCCAGATGCCGCAGCTACGCTCAGTACGCTCATCGCGGTGGACCCGTCAGCACCCGGAGGTGGCCGATCGTGACCGTCCGTAGCTCCTTTGTCGTTGTGGCCAACCGACTGCCGGTCGACGAGGTGAGCACACCCGAGGGGCGGCAGTGGCGACGCAGCCCGGGTGGGCTGGTGACCGCGCTGCACCCCGTCCTGGCCGAGCACCGGGGCACCTGGGTGGGCTGGGCCGGTGGCACCGGCGCCGCCCCGGAGCCGTTCGACCTGGAGGGCATCCGCCTGCATCCGGTGCCGTTGAGCGCCGAGGAGTTGGAACGCTACTACGAGGGCCAGTCCAACGCGACCATCTGGCCGCTCTATCACGACGCGGTCGAGACCCCCGCCTACAAGCGTCGCTGGCGGGAGGCGTACCGGCTGGTGAACGCCCGGTTCGCGGAGGCGGCGGCGGACGTCGCGGCCGAGGGCGCGACGGTCTGGGTGCAGGACTACCAGCTCCAGCTGGTCCCGGCGATGCTGCGCGAGCTGCGGCCGGATCTCAAGATCGGCTTCTTCCTGCACATCCCGTTCCCGCCGATCGAGCTGTTCATGCAGATGCCGTTCCGCACCGAGATCCTGCGCGGTCTGCTCGGCAGCGACCTGGTCGGTTTCCAGCAGCGGTTGGCGGCACAGAACTTCGTCCGGCTGGCCCGGCACCTGCTCGGGCTGCGCTACGAGGGCCAGATGATCCAGGTCGACGGGCGGCAGGTGAAGGCGGGCGCCTTCCCGATCTCCATCGAGACCAAGGAGATGGAGCGGCTGGCCGAGGACCCGGCGATCCAGGCCCGCGCCAAGCAGATCCGCGAGGAGTTGGGCAACCCGAAGACGATCATCCTGGGCGTCGACCGGCTCGACTACACCAAGGGCATCGAACTCCGTCTCAAGGCCTTCCGGGAACTCCTCTCTGACGGAAAGTTGACAGTTCCGGACGCGGTTATGGTGCAGGTCGCCACGCCCAGCCGCGAGCGCGTGGAGCACTACCAGGCACTTCGGGTCAAGGTGGAACGCGAGGTTGGTCGGATTAATGGCGAATTCGGCAGGGTCGGCGTGCCTGCGGTGCATTACCTGCATCAGTCGTACAGTCGCTCCGAACTGGCCGCGATGTACGTCGCGGCCGACGTGATGATGGTGACCCCGCTGCGAGACGGAATGAACCTGGTGGCCAAGGAGTACGTCGCATCGCGCGCCGACCAGGGCGGTGCGCTCGTGCTCAGCGAATTCGCCGGCGCGGCCACCGAGCTGCGTCAGGCGTTCCTGTGCAACCCGCACGACCCCGACGCCGTCAAGGACGCCCTCCTGCGGGCTGTACACGTAGAGAAGCCGGAGGCCCGCAGACGCATGCGGATCATGCAACGTCATCTGCGCACCCACGATGTGGGGCACTGGGCGAAGTCCTTTCTGACCGAGTTGGGCGCACCGGGAACGGAGGCCGAGTGAACGCCCCCACCGCCGAGATCATCACCCCCGCCGCCGGGACGATGGACCCGGAGCTGCTCGCCGCGATCGGACGCATCGCCCGCGTACCACAGCTCCTGGTCGCCTGCGACTACGACGGCACGCTCGCGCCGATCGTCGAGGACCCGAGCAAGGCGGTGCCGCTGCCCGAGTCGGTCGCCGCCGTCCGGGCGCTGGCCGCGCTGCCGCAGACCACCGTCGCGGTGGTCTCCGGGCGCGCGCTGCGCGACCTGGCCGCGCTGTCCCGGCTGCCCAACGAGATCCACCTCGTCGGCAGCCACGGCTCCGAGTTCGACATCGGCTTCGTCGAGCGGCTCTCCCCCGAGCTGGTCGCGGTCCGCACCCGGCTGCGCGACGCGCTGCGTGAGATCGCCCAGGCCCACCCGGGGGTGCGGCTGGAACGCAAGCCGGCCAGCGTCGCGGTGCACACCCGCGGGGTCGACCCGCAGGTCGCCGCCGCCGCCGTCGAGGCCGTCCGCAACGGGCCCGCGAAGTGGGACGACGTCACCGTCACCCAGGGCAAGGAGGTCATCGAGCTGTCGGTGGTCGCCACCCACAAGGGCACCGCGGTCGACCAGCTACGCACCCAGCTCTCGGCCAGCGCGGTGCTCTTCATCGGCGACGACGTCACCGACGAGAACGCCTTCGGCACCCTGCGTGGCCCCGACCTCGGCATCAAGATCGGCCCCGGGGACACCCAGGCGCACTACCGGGTGGCCGAACCGATCGAGGCGGCCCGGGCGCTCGGCCTGCTGCTGGAGACCCGACGGCACTGGCTCTTCGGCGAGCGGGCGGTGCCGATCGAACGGCACTCGATGCTGGCCAACGGGCGTACCGTCGCGCTGCTCACCCCCGAGGCCAAGGTCAGCTGGCTCTGCCACCCCAAGCCCGACTCGGCGGCGATCTTCGCCGACCTGGTCGGCGGCAGCCCCGCCGGGCACTTCACCGTCGGGCCGGAGCGCGGCGGCATCCCGCTGGGCCAGCGCTACCGCAACGGCACGATGACCGTGGAGACCCGCTGGTCGGGGCTCACCGTCACCGACTGGCTGGACCTGCCGGCCCGGGAGACCACCCCGGACGGCCCGGCCGTCATCACCGGCGACTCCACCCTCGTCCGGGTGCTCACCGGCTCCGGCCGGGCCCGCATCGAGTTCGCCCCCCGCCCGGAGTTCGGTCAGGTCGCCACCCAGCTCCAGCCGTCGGACGACGGCCTGCTGGTGCTCGGCTCCAACGAACCCGTCGCGCTCTACTCCCCCGGGGTGACCTGGCAGGTCCGCAACGACGGCGGCTACGAGACCGCGCACGCCGTGGTCGACCTCTCCGCCACCGGCGGCCAGGTGGTGCTGGAGCTGCGCTTCGGCACGCACAGCCTGGAGGACCACGCGGTCGCCGTCCACGACCGGCAGGCCAAGGCCGAGCAGCCCTGGAAGGACTGGGTGGCCTCGCTGCGGCTGCCCGCCACCGCCCGGGACCTGGTCGCCCGCAGCGCGCTCACCCTGCGCGGGCTCTGCCACGAGGCGACCGGCTCGATCCTGGCGGCGGCGACCACCTCGCTGCCGGAGGAGCTGGGCGGCGTCCGCAACTGGGACTACCGGTACTGCTGGCTGCGCGACGCGGCGATGACCGCGCGGGCCCTGGTCGACCTCGGCTCGATCGAGGAGGCCGAGGCGCTGCTGCGCTGGGTCGACGGCTGCATCGAGCGCACCGGCGGCCACCCCGAGCGGCTGCACCCGCTCTACACGGTGGACGGCTACGAGCTGGGTGCCGAGGCGGTCATCGACACCCTGCCCGGGTACGCCGGCTCCCGGCCGGTCCGGGTCGGCAACCTCGCCAACCACCAGCTCCAACTGGACGTCTTCGGCCCGATCGCCGACCTGATCGCGGCCGTCGCCGACGCCCGCGGTTCGGTCCGCGACGACGAGTGGCGGGTGCTGGACAACATGGTCGAGGCGGTCCGCCGCCGCTGGCACGAGCCCGACCACGGCATCTGGGAGGCCCGCCTCCCACCCCGGCACCACATCTTCTCCAAGGTGATGTGCTGGATGACCGTCGACCGGGCCCTGCACGTGGTGCGTCAGCACGACGGTGAGGACCGGCCGGAGTGGGTGGAGCTGCGCGACCGGATCGGCGCCAACGTGCTGGAGAACGGCTGGCACGAGGAGGTCGAGGCGTACAGCGTCGCGTACGGCGACGAGGACATGGATGCCTCCTCGCTCTGGATCGGGCTGTCCGGCCTGCTCCCGGGCGACGACCCGCGCTTCCTCTCCACCGTGCTCAAGATCGAGGCGGATCTGCGTAGCGGCCCGGTCGTCTACCGCTACCACTGGGACGACGGTCTGCCGGGCCGGGAGGGCGGCTTCCACATCTGCACGGCGTGGCTGATCGAGGCGTACCTGCGCACCGGTCGGCGTACCGACGCCGAGGAGCTGTTCGCCCAGATGGTCGACACCGCCGGCCCGACCGGGCTGCTCCCCGAGCAGTACGACCCGCTGGCCGAGCGGGGGCTGGGCAACCACCCGCAGGCGTACAGCCACCTCGGGCTGATCCGCTGTGCCCTGCTGCTGGACAACATGCTCAAGCAGTAGATCGACTGGTTCGATCGACTCGTCTGGTCGAAGGTAGCGGTGTCCCCGGGCGGGGACACCGCTACCTTCGCGAACGGGAGTCGATCACCCCCCGTGGCCCGGCGGGCGGGGTCAGGTGGCGAGGGCGTCGACCACGTCGCCGATCACCACGATGGCCGGGGGCCGCAGCCCCGCCCCGACCACGTCGGCCGCCACCGCGCCAAGGGTCGACCGCAGGCTGCGCTGACCACCCGTGGTGCCCTCCTGGATCACCGCGACCGGGGTGGCCGCGTCCCGGCCGTGCCGGGTCAGGGTGTCGGCGATGGCGGCCAGGTTCTTGAGCCCCATCAGCACCACCAGGGTGCCCCGCAGGCCGGCGAGGGCCTCCCAGCGCACCAGGGAGACCGGCGAGTCCGGAGCGACGTGGCCGGAGACCACCGTGAACTCGTGCGCCACCGCCCGGTGGGTGACCGGGACACCGACCGACGCCGGCACGGCCACGGCGCTGGTCACCCCGGGCACCACGGTCACCGGTACGCCGGCTTCCGCGCAGGCCAGCAACTCCTCCCCGCCACGCCCGAAGACGTACGGGTCGCCACCCTTGAGGCGTACCACGACCTTGCCGGCGAGCGCCCGGTCGACCAGGATCCGGTTGATCTCCTCCTGGGCGCGGGACGGCCCGTAGGGGATCTTCGCGGCGTCGACCAGCTCGACGTCGGGGCGCAACTCGTCCAGGAGCAACCCGGGCACCAGCCGGTCGGCGACCACCACCTCAGCCTCGGTGAGCAGCCGCCACCCCTTCACCGTGATCAGCTCCGGGTCGCCCGGTCCCGCGCCGACCAGTGACACCCGACCGACCGGGCCACCCGGACGGGTCGCGGCGTCGCCGGACCCGGCCGGCGTCGGCTCCGGCGGGCCCGCGAGGGGCGCGTCCGCCACCGGTTCACCCGGGTCGACCTCCCCCGGGTCGACGAGCGGGCCCGTCCGGGCGGTGAGCAGCTCCCGGACGGCGTCCCGGACCCCCATCGCCCGGTGCGGGTCCCCCCCGCCCAGCACGGCCACCGTCACCGGCCCGTGCCGGGTGACCGCCGGAGTCCACGCGGTGGCCGCCGTCCGGTCGTCGGCGCGGACGCAGAAGATCCGCCGTTCGGCGGCGACCGCGCTGACCGAGGCGGCGGCGAGCGGATCGTCCACCGCGACCTGCACCAGCCACGCCCCGTCGAGGTCGTCGGGGGCGAACCGGCGCGGCCGCCAGTGCAGCCGTCCGGCGTCGACGTGCGCCTGCAGGGCCGGGGTCACCTCGGGGGCGACCAACAGGACGTCCGCGCCGGCATCCAGCAGGGCGGGTACCCGGCGGCTGGCCACGGCGCCGCCGCCCACCACGACCACCCGGCGTCCGGCGAGCCGCAGGCCGAGGGGGTACGGGTTGGTGCTCACTTCTCGGAAACCCCCGCCGCGTCGAACGTCGCCACCTCGTGCAGCACCCGGACCGCTCCGGTGACCACCGGCAGGGCCAGCAGCGCGCCGGTGCCCTCGCCGAGGCGCAGCCCGAGGTCGACCAGCGGGTCGAGACCGAGGTGCCGCAGCGCCACGGTGGCGCCCGGCTCGGCGGAGCGGTGCCCGGCGACCATCGCGCCGACCGCGTCGGGGGCGAGGGCGGCGGCGGCGAGCGCGGCACTGACCGCGATCACCCCGTCGAGCAGCACCGGCACCCGGCGGGCCGCCGCGCCGAGGATCAGCCCGGTCAGCGCCGCGTGCTCCAGGCCACCGACGGCGGCCAGCACCCCCAACGGGTCGGCCGGGTCGGGCCGGTGCCGGTCCAGCGCCGCGCGCACCACGCCGACCTTGCGTCGGTACGTCTCGTCGTCCACCCCGGTGCCCCGGCCGGTCGCCTCGGCCGGGTCCACCCCGGTGAACGCGGCGATCAGCGCGGCGGCCGGCGTGGTGTTGGCGATCCCCATGTCGCCGGTGAGCAGCACGCCCGCCCCGGCGTCGAGCAGCTCACCGGCGACCCGGATGCCGACCTCCACCGCCGCCCGCGCCTCGTCCCGGGTGAGCGCGGCGGTGACCGTCATGTCCCGGGTGCCCCGCCGTACGTTCGCGTCGAGCAGGCGCGGCGGTGCCAGGGTGGTGCCGGTCGGGGCGGGCACGTCGGCGGGCGCGGCGTCGGCGGGCGGGAACGGCAGCGGCGCGGCCACGCCGACGTCGACCACGGTGACCGAGGCGCCGGCCTGTCGGGCGAACGCGTTGACCACCGCCCCGCCGGCCAGGAAGTTCCCGATCATCTGGGCGGTGACCTCCTGCGGCCACGGGGTGACCCGCTGGGCGTGCACACCGTGGTCACCGGCGAAGATCGCCACCGCCGCCGGTTCGGGCAGCGGCGGTGGGCAGGCCCCGGCCAGGCCGGCCAGGCGTACGGACAGCTCCTCCAGGGCGCCGAGTGAGCCGGCCGGCTTGGTCAGCCGGGCCTGGAGGTCCCGGGCTGCGGTCATCGCCGACCCGTCCAGCGGACCGATCGCCGCGATCGTCGTCTCCAGCATCATGCCTCCAGGATCTCCCTCAGTACCTCGATGAACGCGTCGGTGGTCGCCGGGTCGCGGACGGCGATCCGCAGCCAGTCCGGCCCCAGCCCGGGGAAGGTGTCACCGCGTCGGACGGCCCACCCGCGCTCGCGCAGCACCTGGCGCAACCGGTCGGCCCCGGGGCGGTGGATCAGGACGAAGGCGCTGGCCGGTCGGCCCACGACACGTACCCCGGGCAGGGCCGACAGGCGGCGCACCAGGTGGTCGCGGTCGACGGCGAGCCGGGCGGCGATGGCGCGCTCGGCGGCGGCCCCGGTCGGGGACGCGACGGCGGTGGCGGCGGCCAGCGCCGGGGTGGAGACGGCCCAGAGCGGTTGGACGGCGGCCAGCCGCGTCAGCAGCGCGGCCTCACCCAGCAGGTAGCCGATCCGCAGGCCGGCCAGACCCCAGGTCTTGGTCAGGCTGCGCACCACCACCAGGCCGGGCAGGTCGCGGCGGGTGGCGAGCGACTCCGGCTCACCTTCGACGCCGGGTACGCCCGTGGTGTCGGCGAACGCCTCGTCGACGACGAGCACCCGGCCGGGCCGGGCCAGGGCGGCCAGGTCGGCGGCGGGGTGCAGCACCGAGGTCGGGTTGGTCGGGTTGCCGATCATGACCAGGTCGGCGTCGGCCGGCACCCGGGCCGGGTCGAGCCGGAAGTCGTCGTCCGGGTCGAGCAGCACCCGCTCGACCCGGTGCCCGGCGGCCCGCAGCGCGGCCTCCGGCTCGGTGAACTGCGGGTGCACCACCACCGGCCGGCGTACCCCGCCCAGGGCGCGGGCGAGCAGCACGAAGCCCTCGGCGGCACCGGCGGTGAGCAGCACCTCCGCCGGTGGGCGGCCGTGCCGGGCGGCGACGGCGGCCCGGGCCTCCGGGGGTCGGGGTAGCCGGCCAGGTCGGCGAGGGCGGCGGTGAGCGGGCCGGCCAGCCAGTCCGGCATCGGGTCGCGGCGCACGTTGACGGCCAGGTCGACCAGGCCGGGGTGGCCTCGGCGTCCCCGTGGTGCGCGAGATCCGGCTCGGTCCCCGCGGACGGCCCGGTGCCGGCGGACGGCCACGTGCCGGCAGGCCCGGGGCCGGTCGGCGGGCCGGGAACGACGGGCCCCGGGCCGGTCGGCGGCTCGGTGCCGGTCGATTGCCCACGCATGACCGCGATCCTGCCGGGAAGCCGGCGCGGGGGACAGCCGATCCCGGCGTGGGCCACATCACGGCGGGGGGCCGCACCTCGGAGGCGTTCACGAGTTCTTCTCATGGATGAATCGGAAATGTCATAACTTGACCAGGTGAGCAATCGACCCCTTTCCGCCGCAGGCCGTTCCGTTCCCCTCCTCCGCGCCGGGCTGATCGCCGGCGTCGTGCTCGCCGCCGTGGCGTACCCGCTGGCCGCCGTGACCGGCCTGGGCGCCAAGGCCACCGCGCACGCCGTGGAGCACAAGACGAACATCCTGCGCACCGCACTGCCCGCCGAGACGTCCTACCTCTACGCGCCGGACGGCAAGACGATCCTGACGATGTTCTACGAGGAGTACCGGCAATACACCAAGTTGTCGGACATGTCGCCGAACATCCAGCAGGCCATCGTCGCCGCCGAGGACAACCGCTTCTACCAGCACTCGGGTGTCGACCCGAAGGGCGTGGCCCGTGCCTTCGTGGCCAACGCCCGCTCCAGCGGCGTCTCCCAGGGCGCCTCCACCCTGACCATGCAGTACGTCCGGATGGCGCTACGGGACAGCGCACAGACGCCGCAGGAGGTCCAGGAGGCCACCCAGCAGACCAGCCTGCGCAAGGTCAAGGAGATGCGGATGGCGCTGGACATCGAGAAGGAGCTGACCAAGGAGCAGATCCTGGAGCGCTACCTCAACTCGGCGTACTTCGGCCACCGGGCGTACGGCATCTACGCGGCGGCGCAGATCTTCTTCTCCAAGACCCCGGCCACCCTCACCCCCGTCGAGGCGGCCACCCTCGCCGGGCTGGTCAAGTCCCCCTCCGAGTACGACCCACTCAGCTCGGACCAGAAGGAGGCCACCGGCCGGCGCAACTACGTCCTCGACAAGATGACCCAGCTCGGCTACCTGTCCCCCGACGCCGCCGCGGTGGCCAATAACGAACCGATCCGGACCCGGCCCACCACCCCGGCCAACGACTGCGCCGCGATCTCCAGCGCCTACAACGCCTGGGGCTTCGCCTGCGACTACGTGAAGAACTGGTGGAGCGCGCAGCCCGCGTTCGGGGAGAACCGGCTGGAACGGATGGACAAGCTGCGCCGGGGCGGCTACCGGATCGTGCTGAGCCTCGACCCCAAGGTCCAGTCCGCCGCCGAGAAGAACGTCCGCGCCAAGGAGGGCGTCGGCAGCCCCTTCGCCAACGGGATCGTGGTCGCCGAACCGGGCACCGGACGGATCAAGGCGATGGCCGTGAACCGGACCTACTCCCTGGACATCGGCGGCAACGGGCCCAGCTCGAACCCCGAGGCCGATCCGAAGACGAAGGCGAACTACCCGAACACGGTCGCCCCGCTGCTCGGCGGCGGCACCCTCCCGGGCTACCAGGCCGGCTCGACGTTCAAGATGTTCCCGATGCTGGCCGCCCTGGACGCCGGGATGCCGCTGTCCACCGCGTTCGACTCGCCGTACCGCTACCGGTCGTCCGTCTACGACGGGTGGGCACCGTCCAACGCCAGTGGGGCGATGACCGGCCGGCAGACCATGTGGTCCGGGTTCGGCAAGTCGGTCAACACCTACTTCGTGCAGCTGGAGGAGAAGATCGGCGCGGATCGGGGGGTGCATCTCGCCGAGCAGTTGGGTCTGCGCTGGCGTACCGACGTCGACAAGGAACAGGCGTCACCGGCGAAGGCCAAGAAGTGGGGCGCGTTCACCCTGGGCGTCTCCGACGCCACCCCGCTGGAGATGGCCAACGCGTACGCCGCGATCGCCGCCGACGGCCGGTACTGCGAGGCGATGCCGGTCAACTCGATCACCAACCGGGACGGCACCCCGGCCACCTACAAGACCGCCGGTGGCATCGAACGGGAGGTCGCCAAGCCCCGCTGCCGGCAGGTGGTCAACGCCGACGCGGCCCGTGCCGCCACCGACGCCGCCCGCTGCCCCACCGGCGACACCCCGGCCAAGGGCACCTGCGGCGGCTGGTCGACGGCGGACAGCGTCCGCCGCACGGTGGGCCGCCCGGTCGCCGGCAAGACCGGCACCACGGACAGCACCCGGTCGGCCTGGTTCGTCGGCTACACCCCGGAACTGGCGGCGGCGAGCTTCATCGCCGACCCGGACAACCCGTTCAACGCCGTCGGCGACGGGCAGTCCCAGGTGCCGGTCAACGCGGTCGCCCAGACCCTGCGCGACGGTCTCAAGGGCACCCCGACCCGCCAGTTCACCCCACCGTCGGACGCCATCGTCGGCTGAAACCCGGGCCGACGGGTGCCGTCAGGCCGGGGCGGCGACGCCCTCGACCGGCGACGGCAGCGCCGCCGCCGTCACCAACCGGGTCGCGATCTCGGGGTACGCCACCCAGTGCAGGCCGAGCTGGGAGGCGTGCACCCCCCGCCAGACGAAACCCTCGGGCGTGCCACCCTCCCAGCTCCAGGCCGCCCGTGGCCCGGACCGGGGGGTGAGCACCGCGCCGTGCTGCTTGTAGCCCACCACCGTCGCACCCGCCCGGGCGACCACGCTGTCGGACTGGGCGGTCGCCTCTCGGTAGCCCACCACCAGACCGTCCCGGCTCGCGCCGATCGCGTCCAGCACCCCGCACATCGGCAACCCGTCCAGTTCCCGGGCCAGCCACAGTAGGCCGGTGCCCTCGGCGAGCACCGGGCGGCCGGTACGGGCCAGCTCGGCCACCGCGATGCAGAGCCGCCGGTTGGCCGACAGGTCCCGCGCGTACGACTCGGGTAGCGCACCCCCGACGACAAGCGCGCGGGTCCCGGCGGGCAGCGCCTCGTCGCGCAGCGGATCGACGGTGACCACCTGCGCCCCGACGGCCCGCAGCAGCTCGGCGGTCTCCGGGTGGCCGTAGCTGCCGCCGGGCCCCCCGGCCAGCGCCACCACCGGCGCGTCCGCCACCGGGGTCCCGGTGGCCGGCGACCAGGCCGCGACGGACAGCGCCGGAGCAGAGCGGGCCAGCGCGAGCAGGCGCTCCAGATCGACCGTGCCGGCGACCGCCTCACCGAGCCGGCGGACCGCCCGGGTCGCCTCCGCGTCGCGGGCGAGGACCGGCACCACGCCGTGCCGGCGCGCAGGCAGCACCGGGGGCAGCTCGTGGCGGCGCAACGCCCCGTAGACCGGCACCCCGACATCGTCGAGCGCCTCCCGCAGCATGGACTCGTGCCGGCCGGAGGCGACCTGGGTGAGGATCACCCCACCCAACCAGAGCTGCTCGTCGTACGAGCGGAAACCGTGCACCAGGGCCGCCACCGACTGCCCCATCGCCGCCACGTCGACCACCAGCACGACGGGGCTGCGCAGGGCGGTCGCGACCGCGGCGGTGGACTCCGCCTCGGGGCGGCCGGCGACCGAGTCGTACAGCCCCATGGTGCCCTGGACCAGGGCCAGCGCGGCACCCTGCGCGCCGTGGGCGAAGAGCGGCCCGAGGCGGTCGGCCCCGATCAGCCGGGGATCGAGGTTGCGACCGGGACGGCCGGCCGCCAGGCCGAGGTACGCGGCGTCCACGTGGTCCGGGCCGACCTTGAAACCGGCGACGTCGAGCCCCCGGTCGGCCAGCGCCGCCAGCAGGCCGACGGAGAGCGCATTGGTGCCGTGACCGGAGGACGGCGCGCTGAACACGAGGCGCGGCACGGCAGTCATCATCGACTCCTCGGTGGTGACGGACGGTGACCCGGACGGCCGCCAGGAACACCGGCGGCGATCCGCTCGCGTGACCATACCCGCCCGCATCAACAGGTGGGACCGCCGATCCGGTGCCACCCGGGCCGGTCCCGGGCCGTCGCGGAGGGTGGCCCCGGTCATACGGGTAGCCTCGTGCTGTGTACCGGTTCCTGCTGACCCCACGCTGGCTGGGCATCCTCGCGCTGACCCTGGTCGCCGCCGCCGTCATGGTGCTGCTCGGCAACTGGCAGCTGGACCGCTACCGGGAGCGCACCGCCGTCAACGAACGCATCGACGCCGGCACCGCGGGCACCCCCGCACCGCTACGGTCGACGCTGCCCGCCCCGACCGGCGGCGCGGGCACCGTCGGCCCAGCCCCCGCCGAGCAGGACGAATGGAGCCGGGTCACCGTCAGCGGCCGGTACGACGCCGCGAACGTCGTCCTGGTCCGGGGCCGCACGGTGGAGAGCAGGGTCGGCTTCGAGGTGCTCGCCCCGCTGGTGCTCGACGACGGCACGGCGGTGCTGGTCGACCGGGGTTGGGTCCCCCCGGCACCCGGCGGCGCGCTGGCGATGCCCGAGGTGCCGGCACTGCCGACCGGCACGGTGACCGTCGTCGGCCGGGTGCACCCCACCGAGAGCGGCGGCAACGGGGTGGACCGGCGCGACGGCCGGTTGGAGACCCGCCGGGTGACCGTGGACAAGCTGGCCCGGGAGTTGCCGTACCCGCTGCACGGGGCGTACCTGCTGCTCGACGAGCAGACCCCGGCGAACGACCCGACGTTCCGGGCGGTGCCGATCGGGCACACCAACAACTGGCAGAACTTCGGCTACGTCGTCCAGTGGTGGTTGTTCGCCGCGATGACGCTCTTCGGCTACGGCTGGGTGGCCCGGCGGGAGGCCCGCCGCGCCGCCGGCCTGGACGCCCCGAAGCCGCCCGTCGACCGAGCCGCCGAACCCGTCACCCCCGCCTGACCGCCCGACCAGCACTTTCGCCCGACCGGCACCCCCGCCTGGCCGCGATCCCCGCTGAACGGTCCCCTCCCGCAGCGCCAGGCACTTCACTGCCGACCAGGCTTGGCCGACCGGGTCGGTTCCCCCGGACGGACGGTACGGGTCCCAGCCGACCCGCGCCGCCCCACCGCCGGCGGACCTGGCACCAGCCGGGGCGGCGCATCATGGGTGCGCGTCCTTTCGAGCTGATGACGTCACAGCATCAACCGGTCGACCGCCGGGACCGTGCGACTCGGCCCATCACGCCCCGGTAGGCCTGACTCGTTCTCGTCATCACCTCGAAAGGGCGTACGACAGGCATCTACCCGGCCGGGCCGACAGGCCGGCACCACGCCGGAACACGGGGCGACGCCGAAACGCGGGGCGGGGCCGGGACATGGCACCACGCCGAAACGCGGCACCACACCGGGACGCGGGGCGACGCCGGACGCTGTATGGTCCGCAGGATGTTCAACGCGCGTGAGGTGTCGCGGTGACCTCCGACCCCGCCCCGTCGTACCCGTCCGATCCGCCCACGCCGGCGAACCCCGCCTACGATCCCTGGGCGCCGTCGCCGGACGTGCCCCCGGCCCCGGCGCAGCAGACACCTCCCACGGCCCCGTTCCCGACCGCACCTCCCCCGGCGGCGCCGGTCGACCTCTCCACCCCGTCGATGGGCGGCGGACCGTACTCGGCCCCGCCCGCACGGTTCTCCGCATCGCCAGACCAGTTCTCGGCCCCACCGGCCCAGTTCGCCACGTCACCGGCGCCGTTCCCGGCGCCGGCCGGGGTCGACCCGTACGCCGCGTCGATGGGCCAGCCGGGGCCGTACCCGCCGCGCTTCACCCCGCCGCCGGGGGCGATGGGTGGTCAGCAGCCGGTGGCGGTGCAGATCGGCGAGATCATGGTCACCCCGCCGGTGATCCGCACCCCGACCGGCGTGCTGCCCCTGGCTGGCGCCACCTGGTACGTGGCCGACTACTGGCAGCGGGAGGAGAAGATCGCCAGTTGGGCGATCGTCTGCGCCATCCTCGGCTTCTTCTGCCTGACCATCTTCAGCCTGCTCTTCCTGCTGATCAAGGAGACGCGGCACCACGGCACCGTGCAGGTGACGGTGACCAACGGCGGACACCAGTACGTGGCCCGCATCCCGGTCGTCGACCAGGCGCAGGTCCAGCAGATCAACAACCAGGTCAACTACGCCCGGTCGCTGTCCACGCTCTGACCGGCGTCCCACCGGGTACGGCTCAGCCGGTGAGCCGTCCGGCGTGCAGTGCCCGGACCGTGTCGATGGTGTCGGCCTCGGCAGCCGACTTGTCGTCGCGGTAACGCAGCACCCGGGCGAACCGCAGCGCCACCCCGCCCGGGTAGCGGGTGCTGGCGAGCACCCCGTCGAAGGCGATCTCGACCACCTGCTCGGGGCGGACCCGCACCACCCAGTCGCCGCGCTCCACGGCCAGCCCGAGGAAGCGTTCGGTCTGCCAGCGCAGCAACTCGTCGGTGAGCCCCTTGAAGGTCTTGCCGAGCATGACGAACTCACCGGTGCGCGGATCCCTCGCCCCGAGATGGAGGTTGGACAGCCAACCCTCCCGCCGGCCGCTGCCCCACTCCACCGCCAGCACGACCAGGTCGAGGGTGTGCCGGGGCTTGACCTTGACCCAGGCCGTGCCCCGGCGACCGGCGTCGTAGGGGGCGTCCGGAGACTTGACCACCACCCCCTCCTGACCGGCGTCGAGCGCGGCGGCGAACGCCGCGCCGGCCTGCTCGGGATCGTCGACCTCGACCCGACCGACCAGCAGCGACCCGTCGACCACGTCGGCGAGCCGGGCCCACCGCTGCCGGCCGGGCAGGTCGATCAGGTCGTCGCCGTCGAGGTGCAGCAGATCGAAGAAGTACGGCGTGAGCGCGGTCGCCTCGGCCAGCGGGGCCACGTCGGCCGCAGCGCTGGCGGCGGGGGCACCGTCGGCGGAGGTCGCAGCGTCGGCGGAGGTCGCAGCGGTCGCGGCGGCGGTGGCCCGGCGGGCCGCCCGGCTGGAGGTCTGCGGGAACGGCAACGGGCGGCCTGCGGTGTCCAACCCGATCGCCTCGCCGTCGAGCACCAGCTCCCGGGCCGGCAACGCACGCACGGCGGCCACCACGCCGGGCACCCGGTCGGTGATCTCGTCGAGGCTGCGGGTGAAGACCGCGACGTCGTCGCCGTTGCGGTGCACCTGGATGCGGATGCCGTCGAGTTTCACGTCGACCACCGCCGGGACCCCGGTGGCCTGGAGCGCGGCATCGACCGAGGGTGCGCTCTGGGCCAACATCGGCGCGAGCGGCCGGCCCACCTGGAGCCCGAACCCGGCCAGTGCGGCGGCCCCGCCGGTGCGGGCGGCCAGCGCGACGGCCCGCAGGTCACCGGCGAGCAGCAGGGCGCGGCGGACCGCCGTCACCGGCACCTCGGCGGCCCGGGCGATGGCGTCGGCGAGCAGGCCCGCCTGGGCGCCCTGGCGCAGCTCGCCACGGAACAGGTCGACCAACAGCCGCTGCTCGTCGGCGGTGGCGGCACCCAGGAGGGCGGCGAGCAGGTGCCGGCGGCGGGCCTGGGAACCGGGGCCGTGCACGGCCGCGATCTCGTCGATCGCCGCGTCGACAGCGGTCACGGTCAGGGTCGGCCCGGCGGCCGGTGGCGGCAGTTCGCGCAGGCTGGCCCAGCCCACGCCGGTCTGCCGCTGGCGCAGCTCACCGGCGAGATAGCCGGAGCCGACCGACACCTCGGACGGGTCGAGCGCCCGCAGCGCGCCAGCCAGCAACTCCACCTTGGCGCGTCGGCCGGAGGTGGCCGCGACGGCCGCGGAGGTGGCTGCCAGGTCGAGGAACCGCACGCACCTCATCCTGCCAGCCACCCCCGACATCACCCGGGTATTGCCGTACCCGGGCCGTCCCGATCGGGCCGTCCTCCCCAACGGCACCGGGTGTGACCACCCGGACCACGGCTCAGGCCGAGACGGGCTCCTCGATGCGCAGACCCCGGGCGCGGACGCCGTCGGCGACCCGGGACAACACCCCGTCCAGGGCGACCAACACCGCCGAAAGCTCGCCGAGCTGTTCCTTGAGCGTGTCCTCGGGCCACGCGGAGACGTCGACGTCTCCCAGAGCGCTCACGGCGGCTTCCAGCCGCGTCATCACGTCGTTCGTACGCATGTTCGAAAGGCTATACCAGCCTGCCGTCCGACACGCCGCAAACTCCGACAACGACCCCGAAATTTGTGGTTCCGCGGCCTAACCGGCCTGCCGCCCCTGCTCGGCCACCCCGGCCAGCAACAGCGCCTCGGCCAGGCAGACCCGGGCGAACTCACCGAGGTGCAGGCTCTCGTTCGGGCCGTGCGCCCGCGCGTGCGGGTCCTCCACCCCGGTGACCAGGATCGCCGCCTGCGGGAACATCTCCTGGAAGGTGGCGATGAACGGGATCGAACCGCCGACGCCGATGTCCACCGGCTCGGTGCCGTCCCAGGCGGCCCGGAACGCCGCGCGGGCCGCGTCGAACATCGGCCCCGACGCGTCGATGACACACGGGTCACCGTCGTGCTCCAGGGTCACCGCCACCCGGGCACCCCACGGGGCGTGCTGCTCCAGATGGGCACACACCGCGTCGTACGCCCGCTTGGGGTCGTCACCCGGCGCCAGCCGTACGCTCAGCTTGGCCTTCGCCGCCGGGACCAGAGCGTTCGGTGCCTCACCGGTGGCCGGGGCGTCGATGCCGAGCACGGCCAACGCCGGCCTCGTCCAGAGCCGGTCGGTGATCCGGCCGCTGCCGATCAGCGACACCCCCTCGACCAGCCCGGCCTCGGCCCGGAACCGGTCCTGCGGATAGTCGACGGCGGCACCGGTCCGGCTGGTCAGGCCCGCGACGGCCACGTCTCCGGCATCGTCGTGCAGGGTCGCCAGCAGACGCACCAGCGCGGTCAGCGCATCCGGCACGGCACCGCCGAACATGCCGCTGTGCACCGCGTGGTCCAGGGTGCGCAGCTCGACGAACAGGTTGACCACGCCGCGCAGCGAGGTGGTCAGGGCCGGTACGCCCACGTCCCAGTTGGTGGAGTCGGCGATCACGATGACGTCCGAGGCGATCTCCTCCCGGTGCTCGGCGAGCAGCCGCTCCAGCGAGTCGGAGCCGTACTCCTCCTCACCCTCGATGAACAGCACCACGCCGACCGGGAGTCGGTCACCGAAGGCGCGCAGGGCGGCGACGTGCGCCATGATGCCGGCCTTGTCGTCGGCCGCGCCGCGCCCGTAGAGGCGGCCGTCCCGCTCGACCGGCTCGAACGGCTCGGACTCCCACAGCGACAGGTCGCCGACGGGCTGCACGTCGTGGTGGGCGTACATCAGCACGGTGGGTGCGCCGGGCGGGGCGGCCCTCGTCCCGATCACGGCGGGTTGGCCGCCCGACCGCACGATCCGCACGTCGAGGTCGCAGCCGCGCAGCAACTCGGCGACCGCCTCGGCGGAGCGCTCGACGTGCGAGTGGTCGAAGCCCTCGAACGCGATGCCGGGGATGCGGACGAGGCGTTCGAGGTCGGCACGGACACCGGGCAGCTCCCGCGCGACGGCGGCCCGTACCTCGGACTCGGACATGATCGGTGAGGTCATGACCGGCATCGTATGCCGGCCTTACCGGGAGGTACCCGGCGAGCCGGAACCGGCAGCGACCGTCCCCTGCACGGGCGTCAGACCGGGGTCAGCGGAGTCAGGCCGGGTCGACCGGGGCGGCGGGCGGCGGACGTAGTAGTGGTCCCGGTCGTGCGGCAGCGTCGGTGCCCCGTCGACCACCAGGTCCACGGCGGCGGCCGTCCGGTCGGCGGCGAAGTGGGTCTCCTCCCCGGCGTGCCAGCGCCGCAGCTCCGGCAGGAGCTGCACCCCGTCCCGGTCCAGCGCGCGGCGCAGCCGCAGCCCGGCCGGGGCGGTGACCTGCACCGACAGGGTCAGCTCCGGCCGGATCGCCGCCCGCGCCGCGCTCACCCCCTCCAGCAGCAGCACCGGCGCGACCGGCACCGGCACCGCGCGGGGCAGGAACGACCGCCGCACCCAGCTGTACCGCTGGTAGGACCCCGGTCGGCCGGCCCGCAGCGGGGCGAGCACCCGTCGCTCCAGCCGGGTCCAGAAGGTGAACTGGTCGTCCCAGCCGTCGAGCAGGTCGTCGGTGTGCACCACCGGTGGCCGCCCGCCGTCGGGCAGGGCGGCCAGGGCGTCCGCGAGGCGCGCGGTGAACACGCTCTTGCCCGCGCCGCTGGGCCCGTCGACGGCCACCAGTCGGGTACGCCCCAACCGGGCGGGTCCGCCGAGCACCCGGCGGGCCAGCGTCGCGTACGCCTCCACCAGGGCCACCGTCACACTGGTGACGCTAGCGGGTGTCCCCCGTGAGCCTGGTTCCGCCGTGGGGAGTGCTGTTCGTCAGGCGGGGGTGCGGGGGCCGGGGCATGATCTGGACGTGCTCAATGACGTGATGAGTCCCGGTGTGGACGCCCTGCTGGAACAGGCCCGAGCCGGGCTGCGGCGGCTGAGTCCTCAACAGACGGTCGAGGCGGTACGGGCGGGTGCGCTGCTGGTCGACACGCGTACCGAGGGTCAACGCCACGAGCAGGGGGAACTGCCCGGCGCGATCGTCATCGACCGGACGGTGCTGGAGTGGCGGCTGGACCCGGCCAGCGACTGGCGCATCCCCGAGTCGACCGGCTACGACCGGGAGATCGTGGTGGTGTGCCGGCACGGCTACAGCTCCAGCCTGGCGGCGGCCAGCCTCCAGGCGTTGGGCCTGCGCAACGCCACCGACATGACGGGCGGTGTGCAGGCGTGGCGGGAGGCGGGGCTGCCCCTGTCCGACCGCCCCGCCGACGTCCGGCTCTGAGCGGGCCGGTGACGGCGAGGCCCGCCTCTGAAAGGTGCCCGGCGGGGGCCGCCGACGTCCGGCTCTGACGACCCGCCGGTGGCCGGGCCACGGGCGGCACGATCGCCGCGACCGGCCGGTGCGGGCGGGACGGTCAGTTCGTCGGTGGTGCGCCGGGCGGGATGAACGGGAGGCCGGCGGGGGCGCCGGTCTCGACGAGCCGCCACAGCGCGGCCGTGTCCAGGTGCTCCTCGACCAGGTCACCGAGCAGGTCGAGGGAGCGTTCGCGGGCGGCGGCGAAGCTGGTGTCGGGTGCGACCGTGAAGCCGTGCCGCCCGGCCGACCGGGCCACCTCGGTGAGGAACCGGCGGCGGAACCCGTCGGACTCGAACGCACCGTGCCAGTGGGTGCCGTGCACCGCGCCGAGCCGGGCGCCTTCGGGACGGCCGTCGGCGTGGTGCAGCAGCGGGGGCAGCGCCGGATCGGCGGCGGAGACGAACCCGTGGTGGATCTCGTAGCCGCGCACCGGGACGTCGGCGGCGGTGCCGACGGCGGGCCGGACGGTCTTGCCCGGATCGAAGGTGATCTCGATGGGCAGCAGGCCCAGGCCGGGGACGCTGCCCTGCCGGCTCTCCACCGGGTCGTGGATGGCCGTGGCCAGCATCTGGAACCCGCCGCAGATGCCGAGCAGCGGCCGGCCGGCGGCGGCGTGCGCGGTGACCGCCTCGGCGAGCCCGGTCTCCCGCAGCCAGGCCAGGTCGGCGACGGTGGACTTGGAGCCGGGCAGGACGACCAGGTCGGCGGCGGCCAGCTCGGCGGGTTCGACGGTGAGCCGGACCCGGACCCCCGGCTCGGTGGCGAGGGCCTCCACGTCGGTGGCGTTGCTGATCCGGGGCAGCCGGACCACCGCGACGTCGAGCCATTCGGTGCCGTACGGGGCGGCGGGCCGGCCGAGCACCCGCCCGTAGGCCAGCGAGTCCTCGGCGTCGAGCCACAGGTCGAGCTGCCAGGGCAGCACCCCGTAGGTGGGCCGGCCGGTCACCCGGTGCAGCATGTCGAGCCCGGGGCGGAGCAGACCCAGATCGCCCCGGAACTTGTTGATCACGAAGCCGGCGATCAGCGCCTGGTCGGCGGGGTCGAGCAGGGCGACCGTGCCGAACATCGAGGCGAACACGCCGCCCCGGTCGATGTCGCCGACCACGATGGTGGGCAGACCGGCGTGCCGGGCGAGCCCCATGTTGACGTAGTCGCCGGCCCGCAGGTTGATCTCGGCGGGGCTGCCGGCCCCCTCACAGATCACCACGTCGTACGTTGCCCGCAGTTCGGCCAGAGCCGCGTACGCCGTCTCGGCGAGCCTGGGTCGCATGGTACGGAAGTTGCCGGCGGTGACCGTGTCGACGGCCTCCCCGAGCAGCACCACCTGACTGGCCAGGTCGCTGCCCGGTTTGAGCAGCACCGGGTTGAACCGCAGGTCGGGGGTGAGGCCACAGGCGGCGGCCTGCATCGCCTGGGCCCGACCGATCTCACCGCCACGCCCGTCGGGGCCGACCACCACGGCGGAGTTGTTCGACATGTTCTGCGCCTTGAACGGCGCGACGGCGACCCCCTGCCGGTGCAACCAGCGGCAGATGCCGGCGGTCAGCACGCTCTTGCCCGCGTCGGAGGTGGTGCCCGCGACGAGCAGCCCTCCGCTCACCGTCCGCTCACCCGGCCGGCGGTGCCGAGACGGGCGACGATCTGCCGGGCCGGTCGACGCAGCAGGGTGCGGCCGGCGGCGGTGGCCAGCGGGCGGCCGGTCAACGGCCAGGCGGCAGCCAGCGCGAGGGCGGCCAGGCCGACCGTCCCGGACAGCCGGCCGGCCCGTTCCAGGTGCCGGGCCTCGGGGCGTGGGCCGTCACCGAGGAACGGTCGCACCTCGGACCGCCCGAAGTAGACGTTGCGGCCGCCCAGCCGGACGCCCAGCGCGCCGGCCATGGCCGCCTCGCACTGCCCGGCGTTGGGGCTGGGGTGGTCGTGGCGGTCCCGTCGCCAGACCTGCCAGGCCCGCTCCCGGTCGCCGTACACGGTGGGCGCGGCGGCGACGGTGAGCAGCCCGGTCAGTCGGGCCGGCACCAGGTTGAGCAGGTCGTCGAGCCGGGCGGCCGGGGTGCCGAACCGGGCGTAGCGGGGTGAGCGGTGCCCGACCATCGCGTCGAGGGTGTTGGCCGCCCGGTAGCCGAGCAGCCCGGGCAGCCCGGCGAGGGCACCCCAGACCAGCGGGGCGACCACCGCGTCGGAGGTGTTCTCGGCGACCGACTCGACGGTGGCGCGGGCCAACTCGCTCTCGTCGAGCCGGGACGGGTCCCGGCCGCAGAGGTGTCCGAGCCGGTGCCGGGCCGTCGGCAGGTCACCGGCGCGCAGGGCGGTGCCCATCACCGTCGCCTCGTGGCGCAGGGTCCGACCGCCGAGCACGGTCCAGGTGCCGGCGGCCACGACCAGGGCCCGGGCCACCGGGTGTCGCCGGGTGGCCCGGCTGGCGACCGCACCGAGCAGCACCGGCGCACCCACGGCCACGGCGGTGAAGACCGTTCCCGCCCGACGATCGGCGCGGTAGACCCGACGTTCCAGGGCACCGGCGGCCCGACCGAAACCGGCCACCGGATGCCAGCGCCGTGGATCGCCGAGCAGGCTGTCCAGCGCGTACCCGGCCACCAGGCCGACCGCGTCCGCCGCCGCTGTGCGCCGCCCCACCCGCACCACCTCCGGCCGGCCAGCCTAGTCGTACGCGGGGTGGCCACGTCGCCGTCGCCACCCCGCCCCCGTTCGTACGCACCGCGACCCGCGCCCCTTCCCCGGCGCGGGCCGGCGGCTCAGGCGGGGGCCGGCACCCGACCCCGGCCACGTCGGGCCCGACCCGCCGGACCGAGGGCCACCTCGCCCGGCGTCGCCACCGCACCACTCGACCGGCCCGCGCCACCGGACCGGTCCCCGTCGCCCGGCTGCCCCCGTCGGTCGGCTGCTCCGCGTCGTCGGGCTGCCCCTCGCCGCCCAACCGCCCCGCGCCGCCGGGCACGCCCGGCCCGTCCGACCGGCTCTGTTCGCCCGACCGGTGCGGCTCGGCCCAGTCGCCGGACCGGGCCGTCGGGTCGTCACCGGTGTCGGTCCCGTCGTCGGGCAGCGGGGTGAGGTCGTCGTCGGGCTCGTCGTCGAACGGGTCGGTCGCCGGGGCGTACCCGCTGCCGGGCAGGTCGTGGCCGGGCAGGTCGTGGCCGGCGCGCGGGAAGCCGAAGCCGGACAGCTCGAAGTCGTCGTCGAGGGGCCGGTCGTCGGGCCCGGCGGGAGCCTGCCCGACCGGGACCGGCTCGGTCGGCTCACCCTGCACCCGCTGGGCCGCCTCGTCGTCCTCCACCGCGCTGGTGGCCATGCTCGGCCGGTTGCGCAGGAAGCGGGACCGGCCCCGGGACAGGTCGTGGCCGACCGCGACCGCCTCCAACTCGTAGAGGACCCGGTGGTTGCCGGCGTCGTCGGTCCAGTCGCGGGTGTAGAGCCGCCCGGCGACCACCACCGGGTCGCCGACCATGACGGAGGCCGCCACCCCCTCGGCCAGCTTGCGCCAGCAGTTGACCCGGACGCGGAGGCTGTTGCCGTCCACCCACCGGCCGCTGTCCCGGTTGAGGCGGCGGGCGGTCGAGGCCACCTTGAAGTTGGCGACCAGGGTGTTGCTCTGCGCGGTACGACGCCACTCCGGCGCGGTCAGTACGTTGCCGACAATAGTTACATAAGTGTCAAACATCGTTCCCCCTCCCAGGGGTCCTGCGGATGCGGTGGCGAGTCGACTCGGGACCGAGCCTGACCCGCGCGGCGCGACGATGCGAGCCCCGCGCCCCGCCCTGTGGACAACCGGAGCGCCTGTGGACGACGACCTGATCAAGGTCCCGTCGTGCTAGGTCGACCGGCCCTGGAGGACCCTGCCGGGCCGGGACCAGGATGGGACCAGAGGCCACCGCAGGGGCGGGGCGACGACCGGCATCGAAGGGAACGACCGGCATCGAGCGACAACGACACCGAGAAGACGGCGTTACCCGGAGTGAGGTCGACCCCGACTGGGTAATGAGTTGATCAACCAGGTACCACCAGGCACGACGTCCGAAGAGAAAGGCAGTGCTGATGATTCGGACCCCGCTCCGTACCACCGGTTCCGTCCGCACCGAGCGGGAGGTGCGGCGATGAGCGCGGTGACGAACCCGGCGACCGTGGCCGAGTGCCTGCGGATGGGCGCGGGCTTCTCCCAGGGCGACCGGAACTGGATCGTCGAGCAGTTCGGCACCCTGGACGCCCGGCTGGCCGCCTTCCACGCCGACGCCACCGAGCTGGAGGTGTCGGTCAAGGACCGGGAGGCGCGCGGGCAGAAGGTCACCCTGGAGTGCTGGATCGCCGGTCGGCAGAAGATCGTCACCACGTCGAGCGAGGAGGATCTGCGGGCCGCCCTCAACGACGCCCGGGACGACCTGCGCCGCAAGCTCAACGACGCCAAGACCAAGCAGGAGCCCCGGCACAACAAGCACATCCGGGAGATGGCCCAGCCCGTCCCCGCGCCGCTGCCGGACCTCGACGCCGACAACGACACCCACCGGGTGGACGCCGAAACCGCCTGACCGGTCACCGGGTCGCCCCTGCCCAGGCGTTACGCCAGGCGGGGGCGACCCGTCGCGTCGACGTGGGGTTCGGCCACCCCGGCACCGGGGCTACCGCCGGGTAGTCGGCGGGCGTAGCGTCGCGGTCGTGGAACAGGACGTGCTGGGGCCGCCGTACGAGCGGCAGACGATCGACCTGGGCACCGACGACGAGGGGCCGGTGGTCGCGACGCTGGTCCGGCGGCGTGCCGAGCGCCCGACCAGGCGTGCGGTGCTCTACGTGCACGGCTTCGTCGACTACTTCTTCCAGACCCACCTGGCCGACTTCTACGCCGAGCGCGGTTGGGACTTCTACGCCCTCGACCTGCGCAAGTACGGCCGCAGCCTGCTACCCCACCAGACCCCGAACTTCTGCCGCGACCTGAGCGACTACTTCCCCGAGCTGGACGCCGCCGCGAAGATCATCCGCGACGAGGACGGGCACGACACCCTGCTCGCCATGGGCCACTCCACCGGCGGCCTGATCATCTCGCTCTGGGCGCACGCCCGCCGCGACGCCGGCAGAGTCGACGGGCTCGTCCTCAACAGCCCCTTCTTCGACCTCAACGCCCCCTGGGTGGTCCGTCGACCCCTCGCGGCGGCCGTCGCCCGGCTGGGCCGTCGCGCGCCGCACCGCATCCTCCCCTTCGGCCTGGGCACCGTGTACGGCGAGAGCCTGCACGCCGAGCATCGCGGCGAGTGGACGTACGACCTGGCCTGGAAGCCGCTCGCCGGGTTCCCCGTCCGGGCCGGCTGGCTGACCGCGATCCGTACCGCCCAACGGCAGCTCCGCGCCGGGCTGGACATCCCCATCCCGGTACTGGTGGCCTGCTCGACCCGGAGTTTCCGGGGCACCCGCTGGCACGACTCGGCGGCGCTGGCCGACGCGGTGCTGGACGTGGAACACATGGTCCGCTGGGCGCCCCGACTCGGCCGGCACGTCACCGTCACCCGCTTCGACGGCGGCAAGCACGACCTGGTGCTGTCCGGCCCCGCCGTCCGCGAGCAGGTCTTCACCGAGGTCGGTCGCTGGGCCGACGCGTTCCTCGGTGCCGGCCCGACGCCTTCCGCGGCCGGGTCGACGACCACGCCGCCTGGTTAGGCGGGCGCGGCGGCGGGTCAGGTGGCGGGGAGGGCGGCTAGCACGCGGTCGAGGGTCGCCACCGGATGCCCGTCCCCGGGTGCACCGTCCCCGGGCAGGACCACGCCGAGGCAGCGCAGGCCGATCTCCCCGTCGGCGTCGGGGCGTACCCCGAAGACGGGGGCGCCGACGTAGCCGGCGGGGAGGGCGGCGGCGATGCGCAGCGCGTCGCCGTCGCGGACGGCACGCTCGACGGCGACCTCCAGCGGTCGGGCGCCGTCGACGCCGACGCCGAGGGCCAGCACGATCGCGGTGACCGGCCCGGCACCGAAGCCGGCCAGGTCGTCCGCCCGGACGGCGACCGCGGCCGGCACCGGCTGCACCCGCCACCGCCAGCCCTGCCCGGCGGCGAACCCGTGCAGGGCGGCGGCCGGCAGGACGGCCACCCCGAGCCGGGCATCGCGCACCCACCGCGCCGGCAGGTCCGTAAGCGTCAGCGACTCCCCGGCCGTGCCGGTCGGCTCCGTGACGCTGGGCCGCAGGCCGAGCCACCGCGCCTGCGCGGCGACCACGTCGGCGGTCAGCAGGAAACCGCCCCCGGGGTGGTCGAGGAAGAAGGCCGTGCCCGGGTCACCTGCCGTATGGACCGGCAGGATGGCCCGACCCAGGAGCTGGCACAGCTCGTAGGCGACCTCGTTCTCGGTGTCCGGTTCCAGCAGCACGGACCGAGGGTACGGGCCGACGCGCCGGCCGGAAGCCGGGTGCCCGGATGGGGGGTGTCGTGCGACGCTGATCACGCCTGTCCGGACGCGACCCGTGCCCCCGGATGGCAGGGGGTCGGCGGTACCCTCTTGGCGCGACACGTACGCCGCGCGCCCGTAGCTCAGCGGATAGAGCAGGGGACTTCTAATCCCAAGGCCGCAGGTTCGAATCCTGCCGGGCGCACAGATACTCCTCCCTCAGTCGATGGGGCGCGTCGCAGCCACCGCCCACCTTTGCGGCCCGGCCGGGCAGGCCAACGACAACCGCTCCGCAGCGGCCGGTGCCCGCCGCACGCTGTGGCAGAATCGCCCGGTACGGCCCGATGGGGATGTGGACGCCGCTCGGAAAGGGGGGCCGTGGCAAAGCTGGCGGAAAGCAACAATCCCGTCGGGCGGGTGGGGAACGCAGGAGACACGGTAGTGGGAGCCACTGCGGGGATTCGCCTGCGGAAGTCGCTTCCATGTTGGACGGCAGCAATTCTCGGCCTTGTGGGTGTCGTCTACCGGGCGATTCTGATAGCTGTGGACGTCCCGCCGGCCAACAGCGACGAGGGCACCGCCGGCCTGGCCGCTCTGCACATCGGAGAAGGCCGGGATTGGCCGACCTTCTTTTACGGCCAGGACTACATGGGCACCTTCTATTCCTATCTTGCGGCTCCGTTGGTGCAGGTGTTCGGCACGCACTGGTGGACCCTCCGGCTGCCGGCACTCGTCATGTACGCCGTGTTCCTCCTCCTCGTTTTCCGGTTGACGCGTACCCTTTATTCTTCCTGGTTCGCCGTCTTCGTCACGGGAGTCTTGGCGTTCGGGTCTGATCGGGTGGTGAAAGATCAGATCATCGGCGCCGGCGGCTATTCCGACGTCGCCACCGCCGTCGCCGGCCTCATGCTGGCGTCCGCACTGCTGGTCCTGCGGCCGGAGAAGCCGAGGACGATGCTCGTCGTGTGGGGCGGGTTGGCCGGCTACATCGTCTGGACCCACTGGCTCGCCCTGCCGTACGTTGCCGCCGCCGTCCTGCTCGTGGCATGGGTGGGACGGGCGGGGATGACGCTACGTCGGGTGTCCCTGGCGGTCTGTGGATTCCTCCTCGGCGCGGCGCCACTGATCGTGTTCAACCTTCGCCTGGACCGTCCCGATTCGTTTTCGGTGTTGCTTTCCCTGAGTGGTGCGACCGAGCCGGCCGCCTGGTCGGACAGGTTGCACGGCGCGGTCCTGGTCGGCCTACCGCTCAGCTCCGGGTTGTGTGCGCCGAGCCACTGTGCCACCTGGCAACTGTGGTGGGGGCCGACCTATCTTGTCCTGCTGGTGGCGGCAACGGCCGTCGCGGTCGCCGCATTTCGTCGCGCCGACGGCGGTGAACGTCGTGTGCACGCCGGCCGGCTGGCGCTCGTCGCCGGTGCCGCGATGACCCTCGCCGCGTATGTCGCGAGTTCCTCGTCGGCGATGACCCCCGTCGAGAGTGCCCGCTACCTCCACTATGGGCTGGTGTCGCTGCCAGCCGTTCTCTGGCCGTTGTGGGTCGGTGCGGCCTCCGTGGTCGCCAGGGTGGGGTCCGGCACCTCTGGCGACCATGGTGGAATCCGACGACGGGTGACCGGCCCGAGCCTGGGCGGTGCATTCCTGGCCGCTGGTTGTATCGCACTCGCTGGTGCGTTCTTCGTCGGTCTGTCGGTCGCCACCGGGCAGTTGATCGCCCACCGGTCCGACTACGCCGCTCAGGCCGACGACGAACAGCGGCTTGTGGACGGTCTGCGAACGGCCGGCGTCAGCCATGTCTATTCCGGGTACTGGACGTGCAACCGGCTCGCTTACCGCAGTCGGGAGCAGGTGCGGTGCGCCGTCCTCGATGAGGACCTGTCGCCCGGTCTCGATCGGTACCGACCGTACCGGGACCAGGTCCGTGGGTCCGCTCGGGTGGCCTACGTCCTTCCCTCGTCGGGCGCGATGTCGGTCAACTTCGCCCGGTCCACCCAGGCGCTCGGCGTCGACGTGGTTTCTCGGTACGAGCTCGGCGGCTACGACGTGTACCTCTGCCGCCAGCGGCCGGAGCGCGGCTGACAGCAACGCCTCGCGGGTGGGAATCCACCGCCCCGCGGAGCGGTGGTCGAAGATCGGGCAGGTCGGGGTGGCCCGCGTGAGTCGACTCCGCCGCCGACGCCCATCGTGACCGGTTGCTCACTGCACGTTATGTGCGCCAGGACAAGCATCTACCCAGGACCTGGGAATGACCTTGCTCACCATTCATTTACATTGATGTATGTCATGCCACTCGGTTTGGATGGAAAGCGCTGCCCACCGGCAGTGTCCCCACCAATCGAGGAGCACCCTTGCCCCGGTCCCCGTTCCGGACCCGACGGCCGCGTACCCTCACCGCCGTCGTCACCGCCGCCCTGGCCACCGCTCTCGCGGTGGTCTCCACCCCCACCGCTGCCCTGGCCTGGGGGCCAGGCACCGAGGCGGCCCAGCCGTACGCGCAACCGAGCATGCCCACCGTGCCCAAGCGCGGCTGCCAGTCCACCGTCGCCAACCCGGCCGCACCGACGGGGGCGACCCCCGCCGTCCAGGTGATCTACGCCTGGCACGACGGCGTCGGCAACAACTACGAGGCCAACGTCGAGTACATCGCCAAGGTGGTGGACCGGATCGACTGGGCGCTCGACGAGTCGACCAACTACGACCAGCACTACAACTTCAGCTGCCGCACCGGGTACGACACCAGCACGTACGCCGGCTACGCCCGCTCCCTGGTCGTCCCCGAGAAGATCGACGCCGGGGCGAACCCGAACACCCCCGCCAGCACCGTCCGCAGCGACCTGGTCTCCGCCGGATACCAGGACAGCAACCGGATCTACCTGGTCTTCACCGATTTCGCGTCGAACTCGGACGCCTACCAGTGCCCGACCGGCGGCAACTCCAGCGGCGTGCACTGCTCGGCGGTCACCGAGTCGTGGACCACCGGTGTCGCCGGGCACGAACTGCTGCACGTCCTCGGCGCGGGGCACGCCTGGATGGCCGAGACGGGGGCCTCCTACGTCCCCGACATCATGTACGGCTGGTGGGACAACTGGAACACCGACCCGGGGTTCCGCAGCTACTACGACCCGAGTGAGCTGTCGGCCAGCTTCTACATCGACCCGAGCCCGTCGACGGCGAAGGTGAACGTCGCGAACCATCCGATGCTGACCGCCCCGGTCTGCTGCGACGTGGGCGCGAACAACGACCTGCTCACCGCCGAACAGCGCACCGTCGAGGCCGCCACCCCGAGCAGCAGCACGTCGACGTTCACCACGTCGGGCGGCTGGCACCAGGTGACGCCCGCCTGCGGCATCTCGACGAACTCCTGCACCTACTTCGACGGCCGCCGGTCGGTCCAGCTCAACACCTACACCGGGCCGTCCAACACGTCGTCGATCTCGCTGACGAACCGGGCAACGGTCACCGCCGGCCGGACGTACAAGTTGTTCACCCGGTTGCGCAGTGGCGTGGCGGTCAACACCCAACTCCAGCTCGCCTGGTACAACTCGGGCGGCACCCTGCTGTCGACCAGCACCGGGGCGACCGAGACGCTCGCCAGCAACTGGCTGGAGTACCGGACGACCGCCACCGCCCCGGCGAACGCCGCCAGCGTGCGGATCACGGTGAACGTGCCGACCCAGTCGACCACCGGCAACCAGGCCATCAACCTGGACAGCCTCCAGCTCAACGACTGCACGGCGAACACCAGCGGCACCTGCCGCTACGACACCTGAGCCATCGGCGGGGTACGGGCAGCCACGAGCGTCCCGTACCCCGCCCCGGCCTCCTGTGCGGCCCGCGTTCCCCCGCCACCAGCGGTAGGGGCGCGGGCCGCACTCATCGCGCCGGTGGGCGCAGGCCGGCGAGGACGAGGGTGATCACCCCGTCCGCGTCAGGTCGGTAGGCGGGGTGGCCGTAGGCCGCGCAGACGCCCTGGAGGGCCATCATGATCGCGCCGGCTCCCACGTCGTCGCGGGCGGTCCCGGCCCGGACGGCGGCGGCCAGCAGGTCGGCGACGGCCCGGCCCAGAGCCTCGGCGCCCTCGGCCAGCACGCCTGAGTGGGTGGCCATCAGCGTGGAGAGGGTACGGGCGAGGCCCTCGTGGGCGTGCAGGTGCGCCACGAAACCCCGCAGGAAGGACGCCAGCGCCTCGTCGGCGGGGAGGGTGGCCTGCAACTCCCGGGCCCGGTCGCACATCGCGCCGAGTTCCTCCCGGTAGACCGCTTCGGCCAGGGCCTCCCGGGTGGGGAAGTGCCGGTAGAGCGTGCCGGTGCCGACCCCGGCCAGCTTGGCGAAGTCGTCGAAGCGCAGGTCGAAGCAGCCGTCGGCGAAGAGTGCGCGGGCCCTGGCGATCAGGGCGTCACGGTTGCGACGGGCGTCGGCACGCAGCGGCTTGGCGTCCGCGCGCGGCGGTTTGGCGTCGGCACGCAGCGGTTTGGCGTCGGTCATGTGGGGCCTCGCGTTGACAAGTGGAGACTGTCTCCATATTTTGGAAGTGGAGATGGCCTCCGATTATAGCCCTTGAGGTGCGCGTGAAGATCTTGATGTTCGGCCGGGGCGTGATCAGCGCGACCTACGGATGGGCCCTGGAACGGGCCGGGCACCACGTCGAGTTCTACGTCCGGCCGGGCCGGGCGGCGGCGTACGGGGAAGCGATCGACCTCGACCTGCTCGACGCCCGGCGGCGGCCCTGGGGTCGGCGGGTCGTCGAGACGTGGCCGGTGCGCTACCGCGACACGTTGGAGCCCGACCACGACTTCGACCTGATCGTGCTGAGCGTGCAGCACTACAACTTCGCCGAGGCGGCGGCCTTCCTCGGGCCCCGGGTGGGCGGGGCCACGGTGCTCGTCTTCAACAACCTGTGGGTCGAGCCGTCGACCGCGACGGCACACCTCCCCGCCGACCAGCTGGCCTGGGGCTTTCCTGGAGCCGGCGGCGGTTTCGGCGACGACGGCGTGCTGCGCGCGTCCCTGCTGCCGGTGGTCTTCCTCGGCACGCTCGACCGGCCGCCGACCGACCGCGAGCGGGCCGTCCGCCAGGTGTTCCGGGGAGCAGGGTTCAGGGTCCGGGAGAATTCCGACTTCCGTGGCTGGCTGTCGGTCCACTTCGTCCAGAACGCCGGCCTGCACACGCAGAGCCTGCGGCGGGGCTCACTGTCCGGTCTGACCACCGGGGACATCAGCGAGGCGATCCTCGCCACCCGCGAGCTGCTGCCGCTCGTCGAGGCCCAGGGCGTCGATCTGCGGCGGCACCGCGGCGAGTTGCTGCCTTTCACCGCGCCTCTCTGGCTGGCGGCACCGGCCATGTCCTGGCTGATGGGGCATTTCCCGCCGATGCGCCGGGTGACGCAGGCGCACGCCAACCCCGAGGAGCTGCGCGCGGTCTGCCGCGACACCCTGGCGGAGGCACGCCGGCTGGGTGTGCGGGTGCCCCGGCTGGAGGCGGCCGAGCCCTACTTCGCCGCCACGACGACCCCCTGACACCCGTCACCCACGACTCCCTGACCGCACGTCACCTCCGACAGTGATCACGTCACCCACGACCGGTCGTCCGACGCCCCGGGGTCCGCCCGACGCGGCACCGGCGGCACCCCTGCCGGCCGAGGCCCCCGCCGCACGTTCGACGCCCTCCCCGCCGGGCTCGGGGTCCGGGGCGTCGGCGCGGGCCGCGACACCTGCAACCCCGCCGGCTGTACGAAGATCGACCGCCGGGCCACCGCGTCCCCCTTCGCGTCCAGTTGGTAGACGTCGAGCCAGCACCATCCGTCGTAGGTGATCCAGTCCAGCACCCGAATGACCCGGCAGGTGATCGGCGCGACAAACTGCACACTGGCCGCCCGGCCGACGACCACCAGGTCACCCGCCTTCGGCGGTGGGGCGATCACCGCCGTCCCCAGACGTGCCGGAACCTGCGCCACTGCCTGATCCGACCACGGGCGGCCTCCACCAACGGACAGAACCCGGTCTCGGCGCACCTCCCGCAGCGACCGCGCCGGTGCCGGTCCAGGCACTCCCACGCCGACCGGACCAGCAACGGCAGCTCACCGGCAGCAGGCCGGCCCGCCCGGCTGATCGAAACGTGGCACCACGCCCGGCAGGGTAGTTCCGCGCCGCAGTGGCACACCCTGCGCCAGCGCCGCCAACTCCAGACCGGTCGGTGTCGGCTGGCCAACGTCACTGCGGCGGTCAACAGGTAGTCGTCACGGTGGATCCGGCCCATCGCGTGACTGTCTTGCATCACTTGCTGACGTTGGTCGGCTCGTGGTCAGATGGCAGGGCCGAACCAAGGGACCGAAACCATGCCCTCTGCACCTGCCGAATACCGACGCATCGCCGACACGCTGACCACGAAGATCAAGAGCGGCGAGCTCACACCGGGAACGAAGCTGCCCAGCACCAGCGAGCTTGCCGAACAGTTCGACGTCAGTGTGGCCACCGCATACCGCGCCGTCTCGCTCCTGCACGACCGTGACCTGGTCGTGGGCCAACCCGGGCGTGGGGTCTACGTGACAGGAAGCAAGTAGGCCCCAGCTATGCGAGCGCGTACCCCTACTGTCGCCGGGGACGATCATCGAGGAGCGAGCATGACTGACCTGGCCGGGGCCGTCTGGCGCAAGAGCACCCGCAGCGGCGGGAGCGGCGGCGACTGCGTCGAGGTGGCCGACAACCTGCCCGGCCTGATCGGCGTACGGGACAGCAAGGACCAGTCCGGCCCGGCGTTACGGTTCACCCCGGCCGCCTGGTCCACCTTCGTCCGCGCGGTACCTCGCGGACCACGCTGAACGCTCGCGGGGCCGCCCGCCCGGGTGGGCGGCCCCGACGTCCGCAGCACCTGCACGCGGGGATGCCCGGAGAACGTCGGTGCGGCCCGCTACGGTGCTGCTCATGAGCGACACGGAAACCGCGAACCGGCTGCCCACGGCCGAGGAGGAGGCCCGGTTCTGGGGCCTGGTGGAGGCCGCCTGGGAGCGGCTCGGCCCCGAGCCGGCCGCGCTGCGCCGGGCGCTGCTCACCCGCGACCGGGCCGCCGACGACGACAGCGTGTACGCGATCGACGGCTGGCTGGACGCCTTCCTCGACCAGCTGGGCCAGCTCTGCGCCGACCTGTCCGGTCCCGAGCTGACCGCCCTCGACCGGGTCGTCGAACGCAAGCTGTACGACATCGACCGGGCCGACGTGCACGCGGTGATCGACGGTTCCGACGACGGCTTCCTCTATGGCCGGGGCCACGTGGTGGCGCTCGGGCGGGAGTTCTACGAGGCGGTCCGGGCCGACCCGACCTGGGCGTTGCCCGACGGCTACCTCCAGGGCATGGGCTACTTCTTCGCCCGCCTGCACCAGCAGCGCTTCGGCGGGTCGCCCCAAACCGGCTCCGGCATTTCCCGGGAGTCCTGCATGAACCCGACCGGCTGGGCCGACCGGTGAGCCGCCCACCCGTCGAGGAGTCGTCGTGCTGACCGAGCGTGACGTGCCGCTGCCCGACGGCGGCACCCTGCACGTCTACGACACCGGCGACGACGGCACCGGCCGGCTGCCGGTCGTCTGGCACCACGGCACCCCCAACATCGGCGCACCGCCGGCACCGCTGTTCGCCGCCGCCGACCGGCTCGGCCTGCGCTGGGTGTCCTACGACCGGCCCGGTTACGGCGGTTCGACCCGACGCCCCGGGCGGGACGTGGCCTCGGCCGCCGGTGACGTCGCCCGGGTCGCCGACGTGCTGGGCCTGCCCCGGTACGCCACGGTGGGTCACTCCGGCGGGGCACCGCACGCGCTGGCCAGCGGCGCGTTGCACCCCGACCGGGTGGTCGCCGTCGTCGCCGTCGCCGGCCTCGCCCCCTATGGTGCGGCCGGGCTCGACTGGTTCGCCGGGATGACGCCGTCCGGGCAGGAGTCACTGCGGGCCGCCACCCAGGGCCGGGCGGTCAAGGAGCGGCACGCGGCGTCCGACACCGACTACGACCCGGAGTTCACCCCGGCCGACCTGGACACCCTGGCCGGGCCGTGGGCCTGGCTCGAAGAGGTGGTGGGTCCGGCGGTGCGGGGCGGCCCGGACGGCCTGGTCGACGACGACCTCGCCTACGTCACCCCGTGGGGTTTCGACCCGGCCCGGGTGACCGTCCCGGTGCTGCTGCTGCACGGCGGGCGCGACCGGGTGGTGCCGGCCAGCCACAGCCGCTGGTTGGCCGGGGTCTGCCCGGCGGCCGAGCTGCGGATCACCGACGACGACGGGCACCTGTCGGTGCTGGGTGGTGCGCCGGCCGCCCTGGAGTGGCTCCGCCGCTGATCGGCACCGGATGCTGACCGACATGTTCACCGAACGCAACGCGACACGCCGCACACCAAAGGTGAACAGTTAGAGCTGCTCATGTTATTCTCCGGCGTCGATGCACCGCCGAGCAGACCCGGACGGGTCACCGCCCGAAGGACGCACTCCCTCCGATGTCGGCCCTGCCCGCTCCGACCTCGTCACCGTCGTTGCTGGACCGGCCGGCCGGTGGCGCGCTCCAGCTCATCTTCACCACCCTGCCGGCGCTGCTGCGGCTGACCTGCGGGCTGTTCGGTGCGGTGACCGCGCTGGCGGTGCGTACCCCACCGGTGCGGGTGCCGCTGCTGCTGGCCGCCGTGGCCGCACTCACCGGCTGGTCGCTGTGGTATTCGGCGCGCGCCCTGCGGGTCGGCATCGGCCCGGGGCTCGTCGCCGGGGACGTCACGTTCACCGTCGCGGCAAGCCTGCTGGCCCCGCTGCTGGTCGCCCCGGAGGTGCTGCCCGGCGAGGGTAGCTGGCTCGCCGTGCTGGCCAGCACCACCGTGATCAACGCGCAGGCCACCGCGCCGGCCCGCTGGTCGGTGCCGGCCGGCCTGCTGGTCACCGCCGGATACGCGGCCGGCACCTCGGCCGCCGGCAACACCGTCGAGGCCGGCGCGCACGCGGCGACCCTGCTCATGCAGACGGCCTGCACGGCGATGATGGCGGCGGTGATGCGCCGCTGGATCGGCCGCGCCGACACCGCTTTCGCCGACTTCCAGCGCCTGCGCCGGCACGTGGTGCTGGCCCGCACGGCCCGCGAGGTCGAACGGCGGCAGAACCGGGACCTGCACGACACCGTCCTGGCCACGCTCACCATGGTCGGATTGGGTGCCCTACCGGCCGGCTCGGCGGCGTTACGCGACCGTGCCGCCGCCGACCTGCGTACCCTGGTCGGCCTCGCGCACGCCCGGGCCGGCCCGGTGGGCGATCCGACCGACGCCGGCCCGGTCGACGCCGACGCCGGCCTGCGCGCGCTGCTCGCCACCCACCCGCAGTTGCGGGTGACCGCCACGCTGCCGCCCTGCGCGGCACCCGCCGGGGTGACCGCCGCCCTCGTCGACGCCACCGCCGCCGCGCTGGCCAACGTGGCCCGGCACGCGCCGGACGCCACCGTAACCGTGCGGCTGGGCCGCAGCCACGGCGGCATCGTGGTCGAGGTGGTCGACGACGGTCCCGGTTTCGACCCGGCCACCATCCCCCTGCACCGGTACGGGGTACGCGAGTCGATCCGGGGCCGGATGGCCGAGGTCGGTGGCCGGGCGGTGGTGACTTCCGCCCCTGGCATGGGCACCCGGATCACGCTGGAGTGGCCGCATGTCGACTGACCTCAACGCGACCGGTCTCGGCGCGACTGACCTCGGCACGACCGAACTCGGCACGACCGAACTCGGCACGACTGACCTCGGCACGACCGCCTCGGCCCGCGTACCCCGGCCGGAGCAGAGGGCGACGGACCCGGCGGCGGCCGACGGCCCGGCGGTCGACGTGGCCCGTGCCTCGGACCGGGGGGCCCGGATCGCGGCGGTCGCCATCGCCCTGGTGTGGCACGTCGCGATCGGGCTACCGGCGGTGCTCGGCGCCTGGCCCACGCTGGCCGCCCCCACGGTGGTGGCGGCGGGTTGGCTGGCCGCCTGCGCCATCGGCTGGTACGCCGCGCACCGGCTGCTGCACGGCCTGCTGCCACCGGCGCTGCCACTGGCGGCGGCCCTGCTGGTGGTCGACGCGGCGGTCTTCGCGGCGGCCGGCCGCGAGCAGCTCTTCGCCGCCGCGAACTGGGCGTGGACGGGGCTGGCCTGGTTCTTCGTGGTGGTGCTGTGGGGCCGGCGGATCCGCTGGATGATCGTCCTGCTGGCCGGGCACGCGGTGATCGCGCTCACCGCGCTGGTCGGTGACGGGGCGACCGCCCCCGCCGACCTGACCCGCTACGCGATGTACGTCTACGGCACCTCGTCGCTGCCGGTGGCGGTCTTCACCGGGGCCGCGGTGATCGCCACCCTCGCCCGGGAACGCGCCGACACCGCCACGGCGACCTTCGCCGTCCGCGCCGAGCGGGACGCCGCCGAACGGGCCTGGGCGGACCGGCGGGCCCGGCTGGCGCTGGTCGGCGGGGCCGCCGAACAGGTGCTGGCGGAGTTGGCCGACGGCCGCGCCGACCCGACCGACCCGCTCGTGCAACGCCGGTGCGTGCTCGCCGCGACCCGGCTGCGTCGGCTGATCGCCGAGTCCGACGACGTGCCGGACCCGCTGCTGCACGAGCTGCGGGCCGCCGCCGACCTGGCCGAACGCAACGGGCTGCCGATCGAGTTGATCGCCATCGGCACGCCGCCACCCCTGCCGGTCGAGATCCGCCGACGGCTGGCCGACCCGCTGGCCGCCGCGCTCGCCGACGCCACCCGCTGGGCCCGGCTGACGGTGGTGGCCAACCCACAGGAGGTGGTGATCAGTCTGGTGACGCCGGACGTTAACGGTCCAGCGGCCGTCGATGCGCCAGCCGACCCGGTGGGCGAGCAGGTGGAACACGTACTCGAACGGGACGGGGAGATCAGGTGGACGCAGACCCGATGGCGTCGGCCATGAGCGGGGAAGCCCCGATCGGGGTGTCGATCGTCGACGACCATCCGGTGGTGATCGACGGGGTCCGGGCCTGGCTGACCACCGAGCCCCGACTGCGGGTGCTCGCCACCGGCGACGACCCGGACCTGGTGCTGCGGGCCGCGCCGGAGGCCGACGTGATCCTGCTGGATCTGCGACTGCACGGGCGGATGATGCTCGACAAGCTGGCCGAGCTGAGCGCCGCCGGCCGACGGGTGGTGGTCTACTCCGAGCACACCGACCCGGCGACCATGCTCGCCGTGCTCGACGCCGGGGCGACCGCGTTCCTGGCCAAGCACGAGGGGCGGGAACACTGCGTGGCGACGGTGCTGGCCGCCGCCAGCGACCGCCCGTACGTGCCGCCGGCGCTGGCCGGGGCGATGGTGGGCGATCCGCGCCCGGACCGACCGGCCCTGTCGGACAAGGAACGGGAAGCGCTGCTGCTGTGGTTCCAGTCGATGTCGAAGGCGTCGGTGGCCCGCCGGATGCAGATCAGCGAGCACACCGTCAAACAATATGTGGACCGGGCACGGATCAAGTACACCCGGGCGGGCCGACCAGCCGCCACGAAGGCCGCGTTACTGGCCCGGGCGATCGAGGACGGCCTCGTCCGGCCGGAGGAGATCGGCATCTACCGGTCACAGGCGTCGTACGACCGGCCGACCCCCTAACGGGTGTCATGACAGCACACCAGGGGTCGACAAGGCTGAACGCCCGAAGACCACTGCGCGGGGGAGGTCGTGACCATGCGCGAGGACAAGTCCCCGTTCTTCATCGCGCCACACCGGTTCGACGCACCGGAGGACGACGCCGCCCCGGTGCTCGACCGCCGTTACGAGCTGGTCCCGGAACCCGGCGAACGGGTGCTCGGCCGCTATCCGACGTCGGTGGCCGGCTGCCTGGTCAGCCCGACCGGGGCCCGGGGGCACTGGGTGCTCCCCGCCCCCGCCTCGGTCACCGTCACCGACCGCCGGCTCGCCTACGTCTGCCTCGCCGGTGACCTGGCCCTGGTCGCCGGGAAGATCGACTCGACGGGTGTCCGGCACCGGCGCAACGTCCGGCTGCCCCGCCTGGTCAGCGGACAGATCCGCTGGCAGTGGCCGTCCCGGCTGGAGCTGCGGACGACCGGCCCCACCCAGGACGCCACTGCGGAGGCGGAACTGCTGGTGGTCTGCGACGCGCTGCGTACGATCCAGCAGCCGGCCCTGGCGCTGGGCGGCACGGTCGGCACGGTGACCGAACTGGCCCGGCTGATCCGCCGGACGGTGGCCTGCTTCCGGGTCACCCGACCCGAGCTGGTGGAGTTGGCGCCCCCGGAGCGGGACGTGCTGATCCGGCGGGCCACCGCCGCACCCGTGACCGGCGAGGGGCGGGTGACCCTGCCCGGATCACTGCCGGTGGAGTTCCTGTCCCGCGAGGACTACTACCGCGTCCCGGAACGGGCCGGCAAGGACGCGGTCGGCAGCTGACCCCACCCTGACCTGGGCCTGCTGTGGGCCTGGTCTGGGCCTGCTGTGGGCCCGGGCTGGGCCTGCTGTGGGCCCGGGCTGGGCCTGCTGTGGGCCCGGGCTGGGCCTGCTGTGGGCCCGGGCTGGGCCTGCTGTGGGCCCGGGCTGGGCCTGGGCTGGGCTGGACCGGGCCTGGATCTGGCCCATCTGCCTGGCCGGGACGGCCGGTAGGTGTACCTCTCAGCGTCCTTTCGACCTGATGACGTTGACGAATCGCCGACGATGCCCGTCCCCCGGGTACCGGACCGGCGGGCGGCGGTTGCGTCGCAAAGCTCTCAGTGGTGGGGCGTGTATCGGCTTCCCCCACAGATGTCGAGCCACCGCGTCGACCAACCTGGCCGGGTCGGAACCCGCCAGCCGCGTCGACCAACCCGGCCAGGTCGGCCCAGCGAGCCAGGTTGTCCGGCCCGGCCAGGCCGGGACCAGCGAACCGGGTAGTCCGGCCCGGCAAGGTCCGCCCAGCGACCCGGGTTGTCCGGACCGACCAGGCCGGGACCAGTCGGCCGGGTCGGCCGGGTCGGTCGGGTCGGTCGGGTCGGTCGGGTCGGTCGGTCATGACTGAATCGCTGACGTCATCAGCTCGAAAGGACGCGAACACCACCCTCTCCCCCCGACCCGCCGACCTCCGTCCGCCCGGAATGTCCGCACCGCCCCCAGCACCGCCCGCACCGCGCCCGCGCCCGCGCCTGCGGCAGCGGCAGCGGCAGCGGCAGCGCACGAGGCCCACCCGAACGCCGGCCGGAAGGACGGCCAGGACAGCCGTCAGGGAAGGGTCGAGGGGCAGGACGACCGGCCGAGCGGCGGGGAGACCGGGCAGGGAAGGCGACCGGCAGTCAGGAGGCGGTCGAGCGGCGGGGGCGGCGGTCCAGTTCGGCGGCCTCCTGCGGGTTGGGCGCGGTCCCGCCCAGGTGGGCCGGCTGCCACCAGGTGTCGTCCGGGCCGGACGGCTTGTCCGGGTACTCCTGCTGGGCCCGGTCGACCAACGCTGACAGCCGGGTCTTCAGCTCCGCCGTCATCGTGTTGGCGTCCGGGTACGCACCCGGGTCCATCGGCTCACCGAGCAGGATGGTGATCGGGGTGTGCCGCCGGGTCAGGGTCTTCGGCCGCCCCTTGGTCCACAGCCGCTGGGTGCCCCACAGCGCCACCGGCACCAGCGGCACCTCCGCCGCCTGCGCCATCCGGGCCGCCCCGCTCTTGAGCTCCTTGACGGTGAACGAGCGGCTGATCGTGCCCTCCGGGAAGAGACCGACCGCCTCGCCGCGACGCAGCGCGTCCACCGCCGTGTTGTACGAGCCGACGCCCGCCGACCGGTTGACCGGAATGTGCTTCATGCCGCGCATCAGCGGGCCGGAGACCTTGTGCGCGAAGACCTCGTGCTTGGCCATGAACCGCACCAACCGCCGGGAGGCGTGCGCCCCGTACCCGCAGAAGATGAAGTCGAGGTAACTGACGTGGTTGCTGGCCAGCACCACCCCACCGGTCCGGGGGACGTGGTGGTTCCCGTCGACGGTCAGGCGCAGGTCGAGGACCCGGAACAGCGTCTTGGCGGCGGTGATCACGGGCGGGTACACGAGTTCCGGCATCCGGTGACTTTACCCCGCGAGGGTTGCGCGACCGTCGGACGGAGCCGCCGCAGCGGGACCCCCGGCCGACCCCGGCCGACGGGCGCAACCCCGGTCAGTCGGCCAGCCTGTCCAGGTCGAGGCGGCCCCGGGCGAAGGCGTCCACCCGCCCCCAGCGACCCGGGATGTCCAACACCTCGATGCGGCCCATCCCGACCGGCAGCACCGGCTCCACCGCCAGGTGCCCCTCGTGCGGCTCCAACCCGAGCATGGTGCGCAGCAGCAGCAGCGGCGCCCCCGTCGACCAGGCCTGCGGGCTGCACGCCGTCGGGTACTCGACCGGGAACTTGGTCTGCTCCCGGGGGTAGCCGCCGAACGCCTCGGGCAGCCGCCCGTCGAAGTAGGTGGCCGCGTCGAGGATGCCGCTGGCGATGGTGGCGGCCTCCTCGGCGAAGCCGTACCGGCGCAGGCCCCAGGCGATGAAGGAGTTGTCGAACGGCCAGATCGTGCCGTTGTGGTAGCCGATCGGGTTGTACCGCACCTCCCCCTCGGCGAGGGTCCGCACCCCCCACCCGGTGAACAGCCGGGGCCCGACCATGTGCTCGGCGATCTTCTCGGCCCGGTCGTGGTCGACGATCCCGCTCCACAGCAGGTGCCCGATGTTGGAGCTGAGCACGTCGCACTGTCGGCCGTCCGGGTCCAGGGCCAGCGCGTAGTACTCCCCGTCGGCCACCCACCAGTCCCGGTTGAAGCGTTCCTTCAGCGCCGCCGCCTCCTGCTCCAGCCGGTCGGCGAACGCCGGGTCACCCCAGAACTCCCGGGCCATCCGGGCCGCCCGCACCTTCGCGTCGTACGCGTAGCCCTGCACCTCGCAGGTGGCCCGGGGGAACGGCGGCAGGCTGCCGTCGGCGTACGAGATGGAGTCCCAGGAGTCCTTCCAGCACTGGTTCTCCAGGCCGGTCTCGGTGTTGCGCCGCTCGTACCAGATGTAGCCGTTGCCGGCCAGGTCGGCGTAGTCGTCGATCCACCTCAACGCAGCCCGGCACTCCCGTTCCAGCTCCCGGACCAGCGCGGCGTCCCCGCTCCACCGCTCGTACTCGTCGAGCAGCACCACGAACAGCGGGGTGGCGTCCACCGAGCCGTAATAGGGCGAGTGCGGCTGCTCCTCGAACGCGGCCGTCTCGCCGTAGCGCATCTCGTGCAGGATGCGGCCCGGGTCCTCGTCGCGGAAGTCGTCGAACCGGCTGCCCTGCAGCGACGCCAGGATGCGCAGCGTGGTCTTGGACAGTTCCGGGGCGAACGGCAGCACCTGTAGGCAGGTCAGGATGCTGTCCCGCCCGAACATGGTCATGAACCAGGGCAGGCCGGCGGCGGGCAGGGTCTGGCCGCCCAGCGACAGCGGCGCGAACCGCAGCGCCGCCAGGTCGACCAGGCTGCGCCGGTAGATGGCGGCCAACTTGTCGTGCTCGCTGTTGACCTTGGGTGCCTTGGCGATCCACTCCTCCAGGTCGTGCTGGAGGGCGAGCCGCTCGTGGCCGTGCGCCGTCACCCCCAGCCGCAGGTCCCGGCCCCCGGGGCCGAGCGCGAAGGTCTGCACGTCGATCTCGGCGTTCCACTGCTCGTTGGGCTCCAGGTGCACCGAGTACACGAAACCGTTGCGGTCGTATCGGGCCGGCCGGGACGACGAGATGACCGTCTCCCGCACGAAGTTGCCCCGCCGGTAGCCCAATCGCAGCCGGTCGGACTCGGCCTCGGCGTACAACTCGCCCTTCTTGTTGAGGATCTCGTCCTTGACCTGGAAGAGATCCGCGAAGTCGGCCCCGGCGTCCATCCGGACCTCCAGGTCGACCGCCTTCTCGTCGTGGTTGAGGATGGTCAACTGTTCGCGGAAGCTACCGCCGACCGCGCGTTCCCGGATGATCGACAGCTTGGCGTCGACGTAGTGGGTGGCCATCCCGGGCACCAGGAAGAACCGCGCCTCGTAGTACTGGAGGTCGTCGTAGGACAGCGCGTTGAGTCGTTCCCCGTTGACCGTCAGCACCCAGCGGGACAGGAACCGCATGTCCAGGGAGAACAGGCCGGTCGGCTCGCTCGGCGTCGCCTCGATGTCACCGGTCTCCTCCGAGACGACGAACGTGTTGCCGTCCAGGATCCGGATCGTGTTGCTCTGTCCCATCACCGCACCTCCCGCTGGTGGCGGCCGCGGGGCCCCCGGGCGTCCGGGGAGCCGGGGAAGATCCGCTCGATCTGGACCACCAGCCGGGCGTCACCGGTCACCGTCATGTCGCCGCGCAGCACCGCCGCCAGTCCGTTCTCCCGGCCGGCGGCCATCTCCTCGAACAGCGCCGGAGTGGTGCCGACGACGGTGTCCGCCTCCCGGTCCTCCTGGCTGACCGTCAGGTCTCCCCGGTCCACCCGGAGCAGCCAGTGGGTGGTCTGCGCCCCCTCGTGCAGATCGAAGCGCAGCGTCCCGACCGCCTTGTTCAGCAGCGGCTCGTGCTCCCGCCGGTCCAGGCTCTCGAAGAACCTCGTGGTCGCGTCCACCATCGGGCCCTCTCCCCCGTCGTCCATGCGCCTGCCAGTACCCGCACCGGGTGCCCGCCGGGCCCGCCGCCAACCTCGCCCGGATCGGGTGAGGACCCGCCCGCCCGGCGGCCGGCCCGGCCCCACCCGGCGGAGGGCGGCCAGCGGCACCCGCAGACAGCGACGACGCCGGGCCCCCGGAGGTTCCCGGGGGCCCGGCGTCGTGGCCGTGGCGGCAGGTCAGTTGTTGGGGTCGTCGGCGCTGATGTCCGCGAGCACCGACTGGGGTTCCCGCTCCACCGCGAGATCACCCATCGACACCAGGCCCACCAGCCGACCGTCGTCCACCACCGGCAGCCGGCGTACGGCGTAGGTGCGCATCAGGTCGGCGGCGGCGACCGCGTCGTCGTACTGGCTGACCGTGATCACGTCCCGGCTGGTGATCTCGCTGAGCCGGGCCCGGTTCGGGTCCAGATCCTGGGCCACCCCCCGGACCGTGATGTCCCGGTCCGTCACGATCCCCACCACATCGTCACCCCTGGTCACCACCACGTCACCGATGGCGCTGTCCCGCATCTCCTGCGCGGCGGCGGCGAGGGTGTCGTTGCCGTCCATCGTCACCAACCGGGTCGTCATGAACTCTCCGACCGTTGTCATGGTGCTCCCCTCTCGGTGTCGGCACGGCGGTCTACCCGCCGGCCCCGAGCAGGTAACACCCCGCTCAGCGCAGCCCGGCAGCCGTCAGTCCAGCCCGGCGACCATCAGCGCAGCCCGGCGACCGTCAACGCAGCTCGGCGGCGACCAGCTCGGCGAGCTGCACCGCGTTCAACGCGGCACCCTTGCGCAGGTTGTCGTTGGCGCAGAACAGCGCGAGGCCGTGCTCGACGGTCTCGTCGGCGCGCAGCCGGCCGACGAAGGTCGGGTCCTGGCCGGCCGCCTGCAACGGCGTCGGGATGTCCGACAGGGCCACCCCGGGCGCACCGTCGAGCAGCTCCCGGGCCCGCTGCGGGGTGATCGGCCGGGCGAACCGGGCGTTGATCTGCAACGAGTGGCCGGTGAACACGGGCACCCGGACGCAGGTGCCGGAGACCTTCAGCTCGGGGATCTCCAGGATCTTGCGGCTCTCGTTGCGCAGCTTCTGCTCCTCGTCGGTCTCGAACGAGCCGTCGTCGACGATCGAACCGGCCAGCGGGAGCACGTTGAAGGCGATCGGCCGGGCGAAGGAGCGCGGCGCGGGGAACTCCACGGCAGACCCGTCGTGGGCCAGTGCGGTGGCCCCCTCGACGACCTTGCGGACCTGCTCGTCCAGCTCGGCGACCCCGGCCAGGCCGGCCCCGGAGACCGCCTGGTAGGTGGCGACGACCAGGCTGATCAGCCCGGCCTCGTCGTGCAGCGGGCGCAGCACCGGCATCGCGGCCATCGTGGTGCAGTTCGGGTTGGCGACGATGCCCTTCGGCCGGTCGGCGAGCGCGTGCGGGTTGACCTCGGCGACGACCAGCGGCACCTGCGGGTCGGTGCGGAACGCCGACGAGTTGTCGATCACCACCGCGCCGGTAGCGGCGACCCGGGGGGCCAACTCCTTCGCGGTGCCCTTGCCGGCGGAGAAGAGCACGATGTCCAACCCGGAGTAGTCGGCGGTCGCCGCGTCCTCCACCGCGACCTCGCCGTCCCGCCAGGGCAGAGTGCGCCCGGCCGACCGGGCCGAGGCGAACAACCGCACCTGCTCCGCCGGGAACTCGCGTTCCGCCAGCACCTGCCGCATGACCCCACCGACCTGGCCGGTGGCTCCCACAATGCCGATCCTCATGCCCGCGAGGCTACCCAGCCGCAGGCCCACGGCGGGAAACGTTTCCCACCGCCCGGATCGCCGCCCGCCTGTCGGGCCGCCGCCCCGGCCGGCCACCGGACCGCAAACCACCCGACGGTACGCCCCGAACTCCCGCAGGATCGGCCGCGACCGGGCCGTCCGGCCGCAGCATCCGCGCCGCCGGCCGGGCCCGGCCGGCCCGGGGCGACGCGACCGGAATCACACCGCCCCGGGCACCACCCGGTCCTCACCCCCGTGGCCACGCACCCGCCGGACGCCATCCCACCGGCATGGCCGTTCACCCCGCCGGACGCCGGTCAACCGGCGTGGTCGGTCACCTCGCCGAGGCCGGAGGCGACCAGTTCGTCGCGGATCAGTGCCGCGTCGCCCTCGATGACCAGGGTCAACGCCTCCGGGTGCAGGTGGGTGGCGGCAGCCGCGGAGACCTGCGCCACGTCGGCGGCGAGCAACGCCTCCCGCAACCGGGCGTGGTAGTCGTCGGGCAGGTCGTGCACGACCAGGGTGGTCAACGCCGAGGCGATCGCCCGCGGGCTCTGCAACTCGACCGAGAGCTGGCCCGCCCGCCAGGACCGGGCCACCGCCAGCTCGTCCTCGGTCACCCCACCCACCCGGGTACGGGTGATCTCGCCGACCGCCTCGACCAGGGCCGGCGCGGTCACCGCCGTCTGCACCCCGGAGCTGACCGCGAACCGGCCGAACCGGCGGGACGAGGCGAAGTCGCCCCGGATGCCGTACGTGTAGCCGCGTACCTCGCGGATCAGGTGGTTGAGCCGGGAGGTGAACGCCCCACCCAGCACGGTGCCGGCGAGCGTCATCGGCACGTGGTCGGGGTGGGCGCGGTGCGGCGCCGGGTGCCCCAGCCGCAGCGTGGACTGCACCGACCCGGGCCGGTCCACCAGGATGATCCGCCGGCCGGTGGGCAACGGCACCTCGATCGGGCCGCCCCGCTCGACGGGACCGCCGCCGGTGCCGGCGAAGGCCGCCGCGCCCAACGCGTCCAGGTCGAGCCGGTCCAGGTCACCGGCGACGACCAGGGTGCCGGGGCGCAGGAACCACTCGGAGTGGAAGACGGTGACGTCCTCCACGTCCAGTCCGGCCACCGAGTCGGGGTCGCCGTACAGCGGACGGCCCCACCGGTGCTGCGCACCGAACAGGTCGGCGCGCAACACCGCGTCGGCGCGCGGGCCGGGGTTGGCCCAGTCCATCCGCAACGCGGTCGCCTCGTCGTCGCGGACCCGACGCACGTCGTCCGGGTCGAGCCGGGGCGTCCGCACCGCCTCGGCGAGCAACTCCACGGCCGCGCCGAGCCGGTCCACCGGCACCTGCACGCTGACCTGGAAGGTGTCCCAGTCCAGGCCGGTGGCCAGTTCGGTGCCGAGGCCCTCGACGGCCAGCGCGAAACCGGTGGCGTCCCGGTGCGCGGTGCCCTCCTCCAACGCCTTGGCCAGCACCGCGCCGAGCCCCTCCTTGCCCACCGGTTCCCGGCCGGCGCCCGCGTCGAGCAGCAGCAGCGCCACGGCGAGATTCTGGCCGGGCAGGTGCGCGGCGACCACCCGGCCACCGGCGACGTCCCGCCGGACCACCGTCGGGAACCGGTACGGGCGGGCGGTGCCCGGGCCCGGCCGGGTGGTGATCAGCGTCATGAGGTCTCCTCCGGCAGGTAGGTCAGGGTCACCCGGTCGGTGGGGGTGAACAGGTCGGCGGCCAGCTCGGCGATCTGCCCGGCGGTCACCGACAGCCAGCCGGGCAGCCGGTCGGCGGTCTTCGCCGGGTCGCCGAACTGGGTGGCGTACCGGCCGAGGGCGTCGGCCCGGCCGTCCACCGTGGCCATCTGCCGCCACCACGCGGTGCTGAGCAGCGCCTTGGCCCGGTCCAGCTCGGTGGCGGTGACCGGCACGGTGGCGAGTTCGTCGACCACCTCGGCGACCCCTGCGGCGAGCCGTTGCGCGCTCACCCCGGGGCGGGCGGTGGCGGTGGCGATCACCGGTGCCGGGGCGTGCGCCAGATCCACCCCGTACGCGCCGACCAGGTCCGGTTGGGCGAGCCGTTCGCCGTCGGCGAGCCGCTGGTAGAGCCGGCTGCCCCGGCCGCTGCCGAGCACGGTGGCGGCCACCGTGGCCACGTCGTAGCCGGGGCTGCCGAACGGGTGGGTGCGGTGCGCGACGTACACCCGGGCGGCCGGTACCTCGGCGGTGACCGTCTCGACGGCGGGCCGACCGGTGCGGGCGACGGTGTGGCCGTCCGGCGCGGCGGGGATGTCCCCACGGGCCGGGATCGCCCCGAAGTACCGCTGCGCCAGCGCGAACACCTCGGCGGCGGTGGCGTCGCCGACCACGGTGAGCACGGCGTTGTCCGGCGCGTAGTAGGTCTGGTGGAACGCCTGGAAGGTGGCCAGGTCGGCGGCGTTCAGATCGGCCATCGACCCGATCGTCGCGTGGTGGTAAGGGTGCCCCGGCGGATAGAGCAGCGGGAGCAGCCGCAGCCACGCGTCGCCGTACGGGACGTTCTCGTAGCGCTGTCGACGCTCGTTCTTGACCACGTCCCGCTGGTTGTCCAGGGTGTGCTGGGTCAGCGCGGGGACCAGCCCGCCCATCCGGTCGGCCTCCAGCCACAGGGCCAGTTCCAGGTGCTCGGCCGGGACGGTCTCGAAGTAGTTCGTGCGGTCCGGGTTGGTGGTGGCGTTGAGTGAGCCACCGGAACCCTGGATCAGTTTCATGTGTTCGGTCTTGGCGACGTTGACCGAGCCCTCGAACATCAGGTGCTCGAAGAGGTGGGCGAAGCCGGTCTGGCCCGCCGGCTCGTGGCGGGAGCCCACGTCGTACCAGAGGTTGACCGCGACCGCCGGGGCGGTGCGGTCCTCGCTCACCACCACGCGCAGGCCGTTGTCCAGTCGGGTCGTCTCGATGGGCCAGGGGTAACCGCTGTCGGGCATGACCCGACGCTATCCGATCTCCAGGTCGCGATGGCGACGTGTCGTCACCCGGCCACGCCGCGCCGCCACCCCACTCCTGACCACCTCTTGCCCTGACCATCTCTTGCCCGACCGCCCTCGCCCCCGCCGCCCCGCACCCCGGCCATCCCGCTCCTGACCGCCCGGCCGCCCCTCGCCCCGGCCATCCCGCTTCCGATCAGGACGGGACTGGAACGGGCCAGCGCGATACGGAATGGATCAGGACGGGACTGGACTGGTGAGCCGTGGACAGGAACAGGGCAGCGGCCGGGGCGGGGCGGGTCAGTCGGACGGGTCAGTCGGGGGGTTCGATCGGGGGGACGGTCTCTTCGGAGGTGCGGTGTTCCAGCACCGTGTCGGGGGCGGCCCCCTGGTCGGCCTCGCGGAGATCCGACTCGGCGAGGATCGCCTCGGCCTGGGCCTGCGGGTCGTCGCTGCCGACCGCCGCCTCCTCGGGCAGCAGGTGGGCCCGGGACTCCACCCGTTCCTGGTCGCTCTGCTCGTGGGTCATCATGTCGATGTCGATACCCCATCGACGCCCCCGCCACGCCACAAACTCCCCCACCCGCAACGAACCTTCACACATGCCACCCGGGAGGCGGGGCGGGGGTGGGTGTGGTCAGGAACGGAACGGGCCGCGCACCTCGTAGGTGATGCCACCGGCGGAGATGCCGGCCGTGCCGCGCTGGGAGGAGAAGTAGAGCCGGCTGCCGTCGGGGGAGAACGCCGGCCCGGTGATCTCCGAGGAGGACTGCCCGGTGATCCGCAGGAACGGCGTCACCACCCCGCTCGGGGTGATCAGGTTGATCTCCATGTTGCCGCCGTCCTCGGCGACGTAGAGGTCACCGGAGCGGGTGCCGGTGATGTTGTCCACCCCGGTCAGCGGGGCGGCGCCGCCGGTCACCAGCGAGTCGTCGTACGCGAGGTCGATGCGCTGGCCGACCGCGTCGTACGCCCAGACCCGGTTGTCGCCCTTGGTGGTGAACCAGCAGGTGCCGTCGGCGTACCAGCAGCCCTCGCCGCCGGTGAACCGCTTCGCCCCGGCGACCTGGTTGCGGGTGGCCGTCGGCGAGCCGTCCGGGTCGGGTACCCGGGCCCAGCTCACCGGGCCGCTGGTGGCGGTGCCGGCGACCAGCACCTCCAGGGTGCCGGCGGAGAGGTCACCCCAGACGGTGGGGCGGAACCGGTAGAAGCAGCCGTCGGTCTCGTCCTCGGTCAGGTAGATCACCTGGCGGACCGGGTCGGCCGCCGCCGCCTCGTGTTTGAACCGGCCCAGCGCGGGGCGCTGCACCGCGGCGGTGCCGCCCTGCGGGTAGGTCTCGTAGACGAAGCCCCGGCTGGTCTCCTCGCAGGACAGCCAGGTGCCCCACGGGGTCGCGCCACCGGCGCAGTTCTGGTTGGTGCCGGACAGGATGCGGTACGCGGAGGTGACCGTGCCGTCGGCGGCGAACCGCACCGCCGACGCGCCGCCGCTGGGGGTGACCTCCGAGTTGGAGACGTAGATCCAGCCGGTGCCGGCGGCGAAGCAGGCGCCGCCGTCGGGCGCGGGATGCCAGGCGTACGAGGTGCCCGGCACCGTCTGCCGGGAGCGGGCGATCACCCGGCTGGTGAAGCCGGCGGGGAGTTGGAGGCCGTTGCCGTCGGCGCTGCCGAGCGGCCCGTAGGGGCCGGTGCCGGGCTGGGCCGGTGCGGCGGACGCGGCGCCGGACCAGAGGCTGCCGGCGAAGGCGGCGGCCCCACCGGCGACGGTGGCGCGCAGGACGGTACGACGGTCCATCGGAACCTCCGGGGGATGCGAGCGGTGCCGCCGAAGTTACCGACGGTGGCAGTGCCGGAGATGAACGTCAGACGAGGGTTGGCCGACGGGCGGATGAGTCCTTGCCTCCGCCTCGGGTACGCTTGCCGGCGTGACGCGTACGTATCGATGGTTTAGGCAGCCGGCTGCGGAGCCGGTGACCTCACCATGAGCTGACGTCACCGCGTTTCGAGCCGGCCGGGCAGGAGCCTTGAGCTTCCTGCCCTTCTGTTTACGAGCAGCCGGCTCGACCCGGGCACCGGCCCCGGGCACGGTCGGCGGAAGGACTCCCACCGTGACGACCCCGGACAACGGGCCCACCCCGGACAACGGCGCGGTCATCGACCAGCGGATCGACCGTGTCGTGCCGCTGACCACCCCCGCCCTGCTCCTGCACGAGCTGCCCCTGGACCCGCCGCTGGCCTCGGCCGTGCTGGCCGGTCGGCGTGACGTCGGCCGGGTGCTGGACCGGGCCGACGACCGGCTGCTGGTGGTGGTCGGCCCGTGCTCGGTGCACGACCCGGCGGCGGCACTGGAGTACGCGCACCTGCTGCGCGAGGCTGCCGACCGGCACGCCGACGATCTGCTGGTGGTGATGCGGGTCTACTTCGAGAAGCCGCGTTCCACGGTGGGTTGGAAGGGCCTGATCAACGATCCGGCGCTTGACGGTTCCGGCGACGTGAACACCGGCCTGCGTACCGCGCGGGCGCTGCTGCGCGACGTGGTCCGGTTGGGGCTGCCGGTGGGCTGCGAGTTCCTCGACCCGATCACCCCGCAGTACATCGCCGACACGGTGGCCTGGGGCGCGATCGGGGCCCGGACGGTGGAGAGCCAGGTGCACCGGCAGCTCGCCTCCGGCCTGTCCATGCCGATCGGTATGAAGAACCGCCCCGACGGCAGCATCGGCACCGCCGTGGACGCGATCCGGGCCGCCGGGGTGCCGCACGTCTTCCCCGGCATCGACGTCTCCGGCACCCCGGCGATCATGCACACCCGGGGCAACGCCGACGGGCACCTGGTGCTGCGCGGCGGCGGGGGCCGACCCAACTACGACGCCGAGTCGGTGGCCGGGGCGTTGGACCTGCTGCGGGCGGCCGGGCTGCCGGAGCGGCTGGTGGTCGACGCCAGCCACGCCAACAGCGGCAAGGACCACCGCAACCAGCCGAGGGTGGCCGCCGACGTGGCCGCCCAGCTCGCCGCCGGTCAGCGCGGCATCGTCGGCATCATGTTGGAGAGTTTCCTGCTGGAGGGCCGCCAGGACCTGGACCCGACCCGGGAGCTGACCTACGGCCGGTCGGTCACCGACGCCTGCATCGACTGGGACACCACCGCGGAGGTGCTGGAGCACCTCGGGGCCGCCGTCCGGGCCCGCCGGGCCACCCTGCCCACCCCGGCCTGACGGGTTTGACCGTTTCGGCCCCGGGTAGCAGGGCGGGGTGACCGACGACGCGCCCATGACCGGCGACCTGCCCGGGACCGACCAGCCGGACCTCCGGCAGCTCGACGAGCTGCTGGACGAGATCTACCACGGCCAGGAACGGCTCAGCCAGGCCGACATCTACCGCTCGGCGGTCAGCGCGGACCTGCCGGCGGAGCTGCTCACCCGGGTCGCCGCCCTCCCCGAGGGGGAGTACGCGGTGGACGAGGTGGCCGACCTGCTGGGTGGGTCGGCAGGCTGACCGGCCGTCACCGGGGTGAGCCGGATGCCGGGGTCACGCCGCCGGCTGCCGAGAGGAGATCGAGATGTCCGACCATGAGGAACACCACGAGCGGGTGCCGGCCCTCGGCCAGCCCCCCGAAGGACTGGACACCCTGCCCGAGCCGGATTTCGCCAACGAGCACGACCGGACCGCCGTCGACCGGGACGTGATCACCGGCGCGGACGCCGACGAGCGGGAACCGGAGGCGTCGCGCGGTTGGGCGGGCGAGGACCACGGCACCACCCCCACCTGAGCGGGCGGCGACGGATGACGGGAAGGGGCCGGCGGACACGATCCGCCGGCCCCTTCCGCGTACGGGTCACCCCTCGTCGTGCCGGCCGCCCTCGGCGGCCTGCTGTGCCACCGCGTACCCCATCTGGAGGAAGTCGGACGCGGCGACGGCGGTCAGCGCGGTCGCCACCAGCCGGGTCAGCCGGGGGGCCAGCACCAGGCCGCCGGTGAGCCCGGTGGCCACCCACACGGCCAGGCAGAACGGGCAGCTGAGCAGCTCACCGATCGCGTGCCGGGTGGAGCTGCCCTGGTCGCGGACCTGCTCCATCACCTCGCCGCTGCCGATCGGGCGGTCGTAGCGGGTGAACGGGGCCCGTAGCGGGCTGGTCACCGCGTCCTTGGACAGCAGCCGGCTCAGCTTGTGGGTGGCGACGGCCAGCAGCACCACGTCGCCCGGGGCGGGCCGTTCGGGCACCGGCCGGCCGGTCACCTTCACCAGTGCCGCGATGGACGCGGTCACCCCGGCGTAGGTGCCCATCGCGGCCAGGTAGCCGCCCAGCGGCCGGTGCTCGTGCGGCGCGTACGCCTGGCGCAGTCGCGCCACCTTCTGCTTCAGACCACCGTCGGTCACCGGGGCTCCTCGCTCGTCGTTCGCATCAGTGGGCGGTTCGTGGCATCCGTCGGATCAACCCGCGGTGAGGTTCTCGGCGACCTCGCGTTCGAGGTTGGCCAGGGACTCGTCGGCCAGCCCGGCGGCCGACCCGGCGGGCAGTTCCAGCCGCACCCGGGCACCGCCGGAGTCGCCCGGGGTGACCTCCAGTTCGGCCGCCCCGTCCGGGCCGTCCCAGCGGGCCCGCAACTCGTGGTCGTACCGACTGGTCGGGGCCGCGCCGTCGGCCCGCAGCGGCGCGGGCAACCAGGCGTCGATCCGGTCGGGGTCGGTGGCGGTGCTGAACACCACCTCGGGCGGCGCGGACATGCCGCGCTCGGCGGGGGTGGCCATCACGCCCCCCGCAGCCGGTGCGGGTCCACCTCGCGGCCGGGGTGCCGGGCCAGGTACTCGGTCTCCAGTTCGGCGGTGCGCCGCAGGTGGTTGGCGAGCGCCGAGTCGGCGGCGTGCCGGAGCGTGTCGAGCCGGGTGCGGTGCAGGCTCTGCAGTTCGCGGATCAGGTCGTCGTCGCCGAGTTCGGCCGGGTCCACCCCGATCAGTTCGCCGTCGGTTTCGGAGAGCACGGTGGTCGGGTGGTGGACGTGGTCGCCGTCCCACTCGGGCATGCGCTGCTCCGGGCTGCCGTCGCCGGACCGGTGCGCTGATGCGGTCATGTCGCCCCCTCGGGTTCGACTGGGCTGGTGTCTAGACGGTTGCCCAGACCAGGTGTCACCAAACCCGTCGGCGCGCTGGCTACGACGCCGCGTCGGAGACGGCGTGCCGTCCCGGTACCCTCGACGGCATGAAGCGGCTCTGGACACCGGCGTGGATCCTCCGCCACGTGGCCCTGGTCGTCCTGGTGACGGGCTTCCTGGCGCTGGGCTGGTGGCAGATCAGCCGGGCCGCTTCCGGCAACACGCTGAGCTGGGCGTACGCGGTGGAGTGGCCGATCTTCGCCGGCTTCGTGGTCTTCGTCTGGTGGCGTGAGGTCCGGCACACGCTGCGTGGTCCGCGCGCCGGGTCGCCGTCGACCACCGCGCCGGACCCCAGCGGGGCGGCCTCCCCCGGACCGGCCACCCCGACGGTACGCCGCCCGGTGCGGGTCACCCGGGTGCCGGCCACCCCGGCCGACGGTGCGGACGACGCCGACCTGGCCGCGTACAACCGCTATCTGACCTGGTTGAACGACAATCCGGGCGCGAGGCCCGGCGACTATCCCGGCTGAGGCCGGTCGGAAGGACGGACGACGGTGGGCGGAGCCCTTACCCGGTACCGCGTGATCGCCTGGATCGTGGGCGTGGCGCTGGCCGTGCTGGTGCTGATCGGCATGCCACTGAAGTACGCGTTCGACGAGCCGATCGTGGTGGCGGTCGTCGGCACCGCACACGGCTGGCTCTATCTGCTCTACCTGGCCGCCACCTTCGATCTGGGGCGTCGGGTGGACTGGCCGTTGAAGCGGATGCTGCTGGTGATGCTCGCCGGCACGGTGCCGTTCGTGTCGTTCGTGGCGGAGCGGAAGGTGACCCGCGAGCTGGCGGCCACCGCGCACCCCCGTACGCCGGAGCCCGCGGCTCTCTGACGGCGGCCGGTGTCAGCGGGTCGGTCGCCAGTGGCGGGTGGTGGGTGACGGGTCGTCGGCGTCGGGGTAGCGGTGTTGTTCGCGGGCCTGGTGCAGGGCGTCGACCACCTGGTCGAACTGCTCCCGGTCGTCGCTGCTGAACAGCAGCAGCTCGGTGCCGTGGCAGTGGGCGTGCAGTTCGTGGGCCGGTGGCCGCCAGCGGTCCCCGAGCAGCACCAGCAGCACGGGCAGCAGGCACACCACGCCCAGCCCCAGGTACGCCCCGGCGGTGAGCCGCTCCAGCCCTCCGGTGAAACCGAGCAGCACACCGGCCGTGCCCGCGCCGACGGCGGCGAGCGTGACGATCCGGGCGGCGAGCCGGTCGTGCGGCCCCCGTCCGGTCCGTAGGTGGGTGAGGTCGGCGACGGCGTAGCTGCTCCGGCCGGCGGTGAACCGTTCGGTGGTCACCACGATCCCGGGCCGGGCGTACAACAGGGTGGTCGGTCGGGACCAGCGTGGCGGCGGTCGGGTGCTGGTGCGGTCTGCCTGCACGGCGTCCTCCCAGGGGGCCGGCGGGGCCGGTGGACCCCACCGCGACGCCATCTGCGCACGGCGGGATTCCCGGCCGGGGCTCCATTCTGTTGCCGGCACGCCCGGCCCGCGCTCCGATTTCCGACAGTTCCGACGAGCGCCACCTACCCGACCGCCGGCATCTGACCACCAATTCGGTTTTATCCGGCTTTACCGTCTCGATCCACGCCGGCATCCGTCTGGAACGACGAATGGGACCTTCCTCGCCAACCACTCAGAAGTCGATGCCCGGTCGTCCGCCGGGCACCACCGGCGCCACCTGCCACAACGACCCGCCGCAGCGCTCCGCCAACATTCGCCGCGGCTTTGTCTGCGCGTCACTCCCGCCACAGGTTAGGTTGATCGGGCCGGCACGGTAAACGGCCGTCCATCCGGACGGGCCCGGCCGGTGTCACCGGGGGCTCAGCATCCTCCGGTGACCGGTGGGAGAGGAGTCTTCCGCTCTTGTCGTCCTTACGGATGCTGCTGCGAACCCTGGCGGTCGCCGGCCTGTCGGCCGCGCTGATCGCCCCGTCGGCGCCGGTCCGGGCCGAACCGTCGGTCGCCGACCTCACCGCCCGGATCGAGAGGTCCTCGGCGGAGCTGGAACGGATCGTCGAGTCGTACAACAAGCTCAACGAGGAGATCAAGACGAACCAGGCCACCGCAGCCGGTCTGCACGCGCGGATCGGCCCGCTGGAGGCCCAGGCCGCGCAGAGCCGCGCCGCCGTGGGGCAGATCGCCGCCACCGCCTACAAGACCGGTGGGCTGCGCACCGCCGAGGCGATCCTCGACCCGGCCGGAGGCTCGCTGGTCGACCGGCTCGGCACCCTCGACCAGCTCACCCGGCACCGCCAACAGCAGATCGACGGATACACCGCCGACCAGCGGGCGCTACTCGACCAGAAGGCCCGCCTCGACAGCACCCTGGCCCGGCAGGCCGCCCAGTCCCGGGCGGTCGCCAAGACCAAGAAGCGCATCGAGCAGGACCTGGCGGAGCTCTACGAGATGCGCCGGGCGGCGTACGGTCGGGCGACCGAGGCACCGGTGAAGAAGCCGAAGAGTTCCGCCTCCGCCGACACCCCCGACGCACCGGCCGTCTCCGGCAGCGCCGGAGCCGCCGTCCGGTACGCCTACGGCGCGATCGGCAAGCCGTACGTCTGGGGGGCCGAAGGACCCAACGGGTACGACTGCTCCGGCCTGACCCTGGCCGCGTGGCGGTCCGCCGGCAAGCGGCTGCCGCACAACGCGGCGATGCAGTGGAACGCGACCTCCCGGGTCAGCCGTGGCGAGCTACGCCCCGGCGACCTGGTCTTCTATTCGGGGTTGGGGCACGTGGCCCTCTACGTCGGCGACGGTCAGGTGATCGACGCGCCGAGCGCGGGCCGCAACGTGCTCAAACGCAAGATGAACATGATGAGCATCGCCGGCTACGGTCGGGTCCGCTGACCGTTACGGCAACGGCGAACGGCCGGCGTCCCCCTATCGGACGCCGGCCGTTCGCCGTCATTACTACCAGCTCATACCGTTGACGGGCCGCTCGGTTCGGGGTCGGGTGGTACGCCCGACCGGGCCGACTCAGGCCGCCTGGAGGCCCTCCGCGCGGGCCAGCTCGCGTAGCCGGCCGAGCGCCTGGATCTCCAACTGCCGGATCCGCTCGCGCGAGAGCGAGAAGCGCGACGCGACCTCGGTCAGCGAGTGCTCCCGCCCGTCCTCCAGGCCGTACCGGGCCCGCATGATGCCGGCGGACCGGTCGTCGAGGTGGTTGAGCAGGCCCTCGATGCGCTGCCGCTCCAACCCGGTGAGGACGATGTCCTCCGGCGACGGGGCGTCACTGTCGGCGACCAGGTCACCGAGGTTGGTGTCGCCGTCGTCGCCGACCGGGGTGTCCAGCGAAACGGTGTCCTGCGACCAGCGCCGCAGCTCGTTGACCCGCTCCACGGTGACGCCCAGTGCCGTCGCGATCTGCTCCGGCTCCGGGTCGCTGCCCAGCTCACGGGTGAGTTGGCGGGCCACGTTGCGCATCCGGTTGACGTCCTCGACCAGGTGCACGGGCAGCCGCACCGTACGCTCCTGCTGAGCGATCGCCCGGCTGATCGCCTGACGGATCCACCAGGTGGCGTAGGTGGAGAACTTGTAGCCCCGCTCGTAGTCGAACTTCTCGACCGCGCGCACCAGACCGGTGTTGCCCTCCTGGATCAGATCCAGCATGGGCATCCCGGACCGCACGTACCGGCGGGCGATCGACACGACCAGCCGCAGGTTGGCCCGGATGAAGAGATCCTTCGCCCGTTCCCCCTCGACGACCAGCCGCTCCAGGTCGTCCCGGTCGGCCCCGTCGGGAACCCGGTCCTCGCCGAGCAGGTGCTCGGCGTAGAGCCCGGCCTCGATCGCCTTGGAGAGGTCGACCTCCTTGGCGGCGTCCAGCAGTGGCGTCCGGGAGATCTCGTGAAGGTAGACGCCGACCAGGTCACGCTCCTCGGCGACCTCGTCGGTTCGCATGCCGATGTTCTTGTCCACGGTGTCCACGGTCCCCTCGCTCGCGCCGGTTGCCCGGTTCCTTGCCATCCCCACGTCCATCAGCCCTCCCCCGCTGCCCAGCCGGTGCTGACACCTGCACAACAGTTCGGACGGGTCGGGGATTCCATGTCGTGAGTCGAAAGTGTCACGAATGCCTGAGTGCCAGCTGAAAGCCCGGTCCACGTTTGCTGTCAGCCTCCCCGTGGGACTGCTGACGTCCTCCGGGTCGGCGCTGGTGGGACGTGGTGTCGCCGACCGAATTCCGAGTGTCGCGCCATTGCGACACTCCGACCCGGAGCGACCCTCGTCACCGTCCGACGGCGATCCCGGTCACTGCCAGATACGGGCCGGTGGACCGGTTGGTTCATCCGGCACTCCTGGATTACCCCACGCCCCGAACAACAATCGGCGTCGTGACGGACGTCCCGGTGGCACGGTGTTCTCCATCACTACGGCCCGGCGTCCGGGCCGGTGGGACGCCACGGCAGGGGTCGGGAACCGCACCGCACCGGGCGGCTCGGGGGTGGGAACCGGGACGGATCAGGACGCGAGCAGGGCGATCGCGCCACGGACCTGGTGCGCGGTACGGGCCAGCGCGGCCCGTGCCACGGCGATCTCGGCACCGGAGAGCAGCGAGACCAGTGCGGTCTTGAGGTCGCCGTCGGCCTCGTGCAGGGCCCGCCGGGAGACCTCCTCGGTGCACCCGGTCGCCTCGATCAGGATGGAGATCATGCGGCCCCGCAGCTTGGCGTTGGTGGCCACCATGTCGATCATCAGGTTGGAGTAGACCCGACCCAGTCGCACCATCACCGCCGTGGAGAAGGTGTTCAGCACCAGCTTCTGCGCGGTGCCCGCCTTCATCCGGGTCGAACCGGTCACCACCTCGGGGCCGGTGTCGACCCCGATGACCACGTCGACCTCGCCGGCTGCCCGGACCTCCGGATTGGCACAGAGCAACACGGTCGAGGCGCTGCGCTCCCGGGACGCACCGAGCGCACCGAGGACGTACGGTGTGCGCCCGCTGGCCGCCAGTCCGACCACCAGGTCCCCGGCGGCCACGCACCGGGCGGCCTCCGCCGCGCCGCCGCGCAGGTCGTCCTCGGCGTCCTCCACGGCCTGCCACATCGCGTCCGGGCCACCGGCCAGGTGCGCGCAGAACCAGCCGCGCGGCGAGTTGAAGGTGGGGGCCAGCTCGGCGGCGTCGATCACACCGAGCCGGCCGGACGTGCCGGCGCCGAAGTAGTGCACCCGGTGCCCGCCGCGCAGCGCGGTCACCGCGAGGTCGACGGTCACCGCGATCTCGTCCAGCACGGCCGCCACCGCCGCGGGCACCCGCCGGTCGGCGTCGTTGATGACGGTGAGCACGTCGCGGGTCGACATCAGGTCGAGATCGGTGCTGTACGGGTTGCGCCGTTCGGTGGGCGCACCGACCCGGACCACCGGCCGCAGGTCGACCACACCCTCGGTGCCCTGCTGCTCCACCGTGTCGTCCGGCCCGGTCGGGCCGGTGGTCACGAACGCCTCCGACTGCCGCCCACCCGGTGTGTCCGCACCGCCTCGGCGGTGACCTCGAGCGCCCGGCGGGCCCGTGCCCGGTTCCGGGCGGCCACCCCCACGAAGAGGCAGTCGACCACGGTGAGCTGCGCCAGCCGGCTTGCCATCGCGCCCGAGCGGTACGTCGTCTCGCGGGCGGCGGTGGTGAGGACGAAGTCGGCGACCTCGGTGATCGGCGAACGGGGGAAGTTGGTCAGCGCGACGGTGACCGCGCCCCGGGTGCGGGCCTGTTCGAGCACCTCGATCACGTCGGAGGTGGTGCCGGTGTGCGAGATGCCGACCGCCACGTCGCCCTTGCCGAGCAGCGCGGCGGAGGTCAGCGCGGTGTGCACGTCCGGGAAGGAGAAGGCGATCCGGCCGATGCGGTGCAGCTTCTGCTGGAAGTCGGAGGCGACGAACCCGCTCGCGCCGGCACCGTAGACCTCGATCCGGCCCGCGCCGACGATCGCCTCGACGACCTGCTCGCAGACGGCCGGGTCGAGCTGCTGGGCGGTCTCCTCGACGGCCCGGGCGTCGTTGAAGGCGATGGTGGCGATGATCTGGGCCAGGTCGGCGCCGGGCGGGATGTCCCCACCGACCACCCGGGCGTCCGGCGGCTCGATCCGGCGGGCGGCCTCGGCGGCGAGCCGGATCCGCAGCTGCGGATAGCCGTCCATGCCGACGGACCGGCAGAACCGGATGACGGTGGCCTCGGAGGTCTCGGCGGCGGTGGCGAGGTCGGTGATGGTCCGTCGGGCGGCGTCGGCGGGGTCGGCGACGACCAGGCGGGCGACCCGCTGCTCGGCGGGGGACAGCGACGGGAGCAGGCCGCTGATGTGGACGATCAGCCCACCCGGCTCGTGACTCACAGAAATCTTCGGACTCTTCGCCACGGATGAAACTTACTTTCATGAGCCGCGAGCCGTCAACCATGACCGCGCGTATCCGACAGGAAGTATCCCCCGGCACCGGGGGCGTTCCGGCACAGACTCCCATTTGCGCAGCCTGACGCACCTCGGCCGGTCCGGTGGAATCGCCTCGGTCTACGGTCGGGCCTGGGCGGCGACCGGCTCCCGCCCGACGCCGTCGGTCGCCGGGGCGGACGGTCCGGTGTCGTCCGGCGGATCAACGGCCACCGGGCCGGCCCCCTCCTCCGGCGGCAGCCAACGCGCCAGGTGCGCCCGGATCCGCCGGGACACCTCGTCCGGCCCGCCTCCCGCGTCGACCACCACGAAACCCGGGTACTCGGGCAACGACCGGTAGGCCGCGTCGGCGGCGGTCAACCAGCCCATCGTCTCGTGGTCCTCACCCCGTCGCTCGATGCGCCGGTACGCCTCGACCGGGTCGACGGTGAGCAGAAAGGTGACCTGCGGCGCGGGAAAGACCCGGTAGCCAGCCCGCGCCAGCCGCTCCCACCGCTGCCCACCGTGCGCCCGGATGCTGGCGTACTGGCAGGCGGAGTAGCGGTCCATCACGGCGGTCCGCCCGGTCACCAGGCAACTGAGCAGCGCGGCGGCGATCGCCAGCCAGCGCAGCACGGACTCCACGGCGAGCATCCCGTCCCGGCCCACCAGCCCCTGTGCGTCGGAGCGGCCGAACCGGTGGGCGACCCGGCCGAGCCAACGCCGACCGCTCGCGTTGCGGTGGTAGGTGGCCGGCAGCCCGGCCGAGGTCAGCGCGGCGGCGAGCCGGTGCGCCTGGGTGGTCTTGCCCGAACCGTCGATGCCGATCAACGCGACGCGACGCAGTCGGGGCCTACCGTCGGTCGCGCGCCGTGATCTGGCCACCCTGCACAGACTATCCGACCCGCGCACACCCGCTGCCCGATCGGGTCCCCGATGGGGGCGATGACCGCATCGGTCCACCGGCCCAGGTGTGGGCGGGCGGGCAGCCGGGTACGCAACGTCATTTCCCACCGACCATCCACCGACGGGAGAGACCAGATGGCCGAGCGCGGGGACGTCAGCCTCCTGCACACCCTCAAGCGGGTCGCCGCCGTGCTCAAGCAGAACGAGATCCCCTTCGCGCTCGGCGGCAGCTTCGCCGTCTATGCGCACGGCGGCCACTCCAGCGAGCACGACGTGGACTTCCTGCTCCCCGAGGAGCATGTCGAGCGGGCGTTGGAGGCGCTGACCGACGAGGGCTTCACCGCCGAACGCCCGCCGGAGGACTGGCTGGTCAAGGTCTACGACGACGGGCGGATGGTGGACCTGATCCACCGGCCGGTGGAGACCCCGGTGACGCACGAGACCCTCGCCGACACCGTGATCCGCCCGGTGGACGCCATCCGGATGCCGGTGCTGTCGGCGACCCGGCTGATGGTGCACAAGCTGCTCAGCTTCTCCCAGCACTACTGCGACTTCGCCCGGGGCCTGCCGCTGGCCCGGTCGCTGCGCGAACAGATCGACTGGGAGCGGGTACGCAAGGAGACCCAGCACTCGCCGTACGCCGAAGCGTTCCTGATGTTGCTGGACCGGCTCGACGTCGTCCCGTACGGGGGGACGCCGGTGCCGTACGCCCGTATCCCCGAGGAGAGGGAGACCCCGTGACCGAGCACAGCGCCGGCCCGCCGGACGAGTACGTCGAGGCGGCGATCCAACGGCTGCTGACCGAGGACCCGGACGTCGCCGAGCAGGGCATCACCGTGGCCCGTCGGGAACGCGGCCTGGTCCTCACCGGCGAGGTGGAGAGCCCGCAACGGCGGGCCGAGATCCTGCGTCGGGTGGCCGAACGGTTCCCGGACGAGGCGATCACCAGCGACATCGGGGTGATCCGCGCCCAGGCGCCGGCCCAGGTCGAGGAGCTGCCGTGAGGAGGACCCGATGATCCGGATCGCCGCCGTCGGCGACGTCCACCTGGACGCCGACGTGCTGGGCCGGTTCCGCCCGGCCCTGGAGGAGCTGCCCGACTGCGCCGACGTGCTGCTGCTCGCCGGTGACCTGACCCGGCACGGCACCGAGGCCGAGGCGCGCTGCGTCGCCCAGGAGTTCGGCGGCCTCGGGGTGCCGGTGGTCACCGTGCTCGGCAACCACGACCACCAGTGCGACCAGGTGCCGCAGGTGGTCAAGGTGCTCCAGGACGCCGGGATCACCGTGCTGGAGGGGACCGGCACGGTGCTGGAGTGCCCCGGCGGCCGGCTCGGGGTGGCCGGCGTCAAGGGCTTCGGCGGCGGGTTCGCCGGCCGGTGCGCCAGCGACTTCGGCGAGCCGGAGATGAAGTCGTTCGTCCGGACCAGCAACGAGAGCGCGGCGGCGTTGGGTGAGGCGCTGCGCGGGCTGGACTGCGACCTGCTCGTCGCGCTGACCCACTACGCCCCGGTGCCGGACACCCTGGCCGGTGAGCCGTTGGAGATCTACCCGTTCCTCGGGTCGTACCAGCTGGGTCAGGCGATCGACTCGGCGCCGACGGCGCTCGCCCTGCACGGCCACGCGCACGCCGGCACCGAACGCGGTGTCACCCCCGGCGGGGTGCGGGTACGCAACGTCGCCCATCCGGTGATCAAGCAGGCGTACAGCGTCTTCCACCTGGGAGATCAAATCGACTGAGGAGCAGGTTTTCGGGCTCGGGCAGCCGGGTATTCAGCAGCCATGGAGCTGATTCTCTGGATTCTCGCAGTCGTACTCGTGGTCGCCGGCATCCTCGCGCTGTTCCGCCGGCAGATCCTGTGGGGCATCGTCCTCATCGTGGTCGGCCTTCTGGTCGGCCCGGGTGGTGTCAGCATCTTCAATTGACGCCGGTACCCGCACCTGACCCGCCGGGGTCGTCGCCCCCGGAAGCCCCGTCCTCCCAGACAGGGGCCTCCGGCACCGACGACCCCGGCGTCCTGCTGTGCGGGGGTGGTGCCCCGCCCGGAGCGACCGCTGCCCGGTGACGCGACCGGGCCGGCCCCCGCCGGGCCGGGGGCGGGTTTTTGCCGGGGCGTACCGGGGAAATATCTTGACCATGGAGACAACCCGGAGCGACCGGCGGACCGGCACCGCGCGGACCTGGTGGATGCTGCTCGCCTTCGGCGCGGCCGTCACCGTCGCCGCCGCGATCGGCGGGCTGGGGGTGTCCGGCACCAGCGACGAGTACGCCGCCCTGCGCCAGCCGGCCTGGGCCCCACCCTCGTGGCTGTTCGGCCCGGTCTGGACCCTGCTCTACGCGTTGATCGCGGTCGCCGGCTGGCTGGTCTGGCGGCGGGTCGGCTTCGGCCCGGCGGTCTGGGCCTGGGTGGTCCAGCTGGTGCTGAACGCGATCTGGACCCCGCTCTTCTTCGGCGCGGGCCGCTACGGGCTGGCCTTCGCCGAGATCGTGCTGATGTGGCTGGCGATCGCCGTGACGGTGGTCGCCTTCTGGCGGATCTCCCGGCCGGCGGCGGCCCTGCTGCTGCCCTACTGGGCCTGGGTCACCTTCGCCGCCGCGTTGAACTTCTCGATCTGGCAGCTCAACAGCTGACGTCGCCGCCCCGGGGCGGCCCGGGGGTCGTCGTCGGGCCGGGGGCGGACCCGCCCCCGGCCCGACGGGTCCGGTCTCAGCAGCGGGGCACGTTCGGGATGTAGCCGTCGTGGCCGGTGTAGACGTAGGCGTCGGCGATGAACCGGCCGGAGCCGATCCGGTCCCAGATCGCGCTGGTGCCGTAGGTGCCGGTGACCGTGGTGCCGCTGGTCTGGCAGCCGATGGTGACGTTGGTGCCGTCGGCGACCGTGCCGACCGACGCGTAGCCGGTGCCCGGCCCGGACCGCACGGTCAGGGGCGTGCCGGCGGTGTCGACCGTGCCCGACCCGGTGCCGCTGGAGCAGCCGTTGCCGCTGGTGTACGTCTTGGTGCCCCAGTACAGCGCGACCGTGCCGTTGAACTTGACCTTGATGTCGTCGCCGTTGAGGCGCTGCTCGTAGTGCAGGTGCGGGCCGGTGGAGCCGCCGGTGGAGCCGACCCAGCCGATCACCTTGCCGTAGCCGACCTGCTGCCCGACCGAGACGTTGAAGCCGTTGAGGTGGGCGTAGTAGGTCGTGTAGCCGCCGCCGTGGTCGATCCGGACGTACTTGCCGTAGCTCGTACCGCCGAGGTCGGTGACCCGGTCGACGGTGCCGGGGGCGCTGGCGACCACCGGGTCACCGACGTCGTCGGTGCGGTTGAAGTCGATCGCGTTCGCCGGGCTGTGGTCCGACCGGGTCTGGCCGGACCAGGACTGGTTGCAGGGGAAGGGCACCTTGAACGTGGGCGCGGCCCACGCCGGGCCGGCCGGCACCAGGATTCCGGTGGCCAGCAGGAACGCTGCCAGCAGACTCCACCACCGTTTACGCATCCAGCACCTCCGATGTAGAGATTCTTCGATGTCCTGCCCTGAGGGTGGCAGATATCGCCATCAATGGGAAGCGGTACGGACCCCTGCCCACCCCTATTCGGTGACCACGGGTGGGAGCGCGCCCACCAGCGGTGAGAGGGTTTCGTGATTGTTACCGGGCCGTGTCCACCAGGGGGGTGGACCGATCGGGATGCAAGCGCTTACATGTGGGGACGACTCATCGGACCGGCGTCGGGTTCCCCCACCTGTGGGCGCGCCGGCAAGGAAGGAGAACGGCATGGCGTTTGCCAGATCACGCCAGGCTCTCGCGATCGCCGGCGTGCTGGGGCTGGCCCTCGGCGCCGCCGCCTGTGGCACCGGCAACGACAAGAAGAGCAGCAACGCGGGCTCCGCCGAGTGCGCCGCATTTGAGAAGTACGGCGACCTCGACGGCAAGAAGGTCACCGCCTACTCGTCTATCCGGGACATCGAGGCCGACCGGCTGGCCCAGTCCTGGAAGCAGTTCGAGGACTGCACCGGCATCGAGATCGACCACGAGGGCTCCGGCGAGTTCGAGGCCCAGATCACCGTGCGGGTCGACGGTGGCAACGCCCCCGACCTCGCCTTCATCCCGCAGCCCGGCCTGATCAAGCGGTTCGCCGACGCCGGCAAGCTCAAGCCTGTCGCCGCCGCCACCAAGACCGAGGCCGAGGCGAACTACTCCCCCGACTGGCTGAAGTACAGCACCGTCAACGGCCAGTTCTACGGCGCCCCGCTGGGCTCGAACGTCAAGTCGTTCGTCTGGTACTCGCCGAAGACCTTCAAGGAGAAGGGCTGGGCGCCCCCGACCACCTGGGACGAGCTGATCAAGCTCTCCGACACCATCGCGGCCAGCGGCACCAAGCCGTGGTGCGCCGGCATCGAGTCCCAGGACGCCACCGGCTGGCCGGCCACCGACTGGATCGAGGACGTGCTTCTGCGTACAGCCGGCCCCGAGGTCTACGACCAGTGGACCACCCACGGCATCCCGTTCAACGACCCAAAGGTGGCCGACGCGCTCAACCGGGCCGGCACCATCCTCAAGAACGAGAAGTACGTCAACGGCGGCTTCGGCGGCGTGAAGAGCATCGCCACCACCTCCTTCCAGGAGGCGGGCGTCCCGATCACCACCGGTAAGTGCGCCCTGCACCGGCAGGCGTCCTTCTATGCCAACCAGTGGCCGAAGGGCACCAAGGTGGCCGAGGACGGCGACGTCTTCGCGTTCTACTTCCCGTCCATCGACCCGGCCAAGGGCAAGCCGGTGCTGGGCGCGGGCGAGTTCGTCGCGGCCTTCACCGACCGCCCCGAGGTCCAGGCGGTGCAGACCTACCTCGCCTCCGGCGAGTACGCCAACAGCCGCGCCAAGATCGGTGACTGGGTGTCGGCGAACAAGAAGCTCGACCTGGCCAACGTCCCGAACCCGGTGGACAAGCTCTCCGTGGGCATCCTCCAGGACCCGAAGACCGTGTTCCGCTTCGACGGCTCCGACCTGATGCCGGCCGCCGTGGGCACCGGCACCTTCTGGAAGGGCATGATCGAGTGGATCAACGGCAAGGACACCGCCACCGTGCTGGGCAACATCGAGAACAGCTGGAAGTGAGCTGAGACGGTGGCCCGGTCCGTACCCACGGGCCGGGCCACCGTCTGATACCGAACCCTTGAGAGGGAGGGTCGATGGAGTTCGACTTCGCTGAGGAACAGCCGAAGTTCCTCATGCTGATGTACGGGCTGATCGCTTTCGTCGCGGTGGTGGGCGGTCTGCTCCTGCTCCTCGACGTGGTGCCGGCCTGGTTCGCCCGCCGTCGGGAGGCGCAGTTGGTCGCCGCCTCGACCGGCGGTGGTCCACTGCCCCGCCGACGCAAGCCGCGGGAGGGGCTGTTCGCGCTGTTCTTCCTGTTGCCGACGTTGCTGCTGCTCAGCATCGGGTTGGTGGTGCCGGCGCTGCGGACCGTCCTGCTCTCCTTCATGGACGCCGGCAGCAAAGACTGGGTGGGGCTGAGCAACTACAGCTGGATGTTCTCCGAGGACTCGATCGTCCGGGTCCTGCTCAACACCCTCATCTGGGTGCTGCTGGTGCCGCTGGTGGCCACCAGCTTCGGCCTGCTCTACGCCGTGATGGTGGACAAGGCCCGGTTCGAGTCCATCGCCAAGTCACTGATCTTCCTGCCGATGGCGATCTCGTTCGTCGGCGCCAGCATCATCTGGAAGTTCGTCTACGCCTACCGCAGCGAGGACCAGGACCAGATCGGCCTGCTCAACCAGGTCGTGGTCAGCCTCGGCGGAGAACCCCGGCAGTGGCTGCTCGACTCACCGCTGAACACCTTCCTGCTCATCGTCATCATGGTCTGGATCCAGGCCGGTTTCGCCATGGTGGTGCTCTCCGCGGCGATCAAGGCGATCCCGGCGGACATCGTGGAGGCGGCCCGCCTCGACGGGGTCAGCCCGTGGCAGATGTTCTGGCAGATCACCATGCCGAGCATCCGTCCGGCGCTGATCGTGGTGGTGGTGACCCTGTCGATCGCCACGCTCAAGGTCTTCGACATCGTCCGGACGGCCACCAACGGCAACTACGACACCAGCGTGATCGCCAACGAGATGTACAACCAGGCGTTCCGGTACGGCGAGAACGGGCAGGGCTCCGCCCTGGCGGTCTTCCTCTTCATCCTGGTGATCCCGATCGTGATCTACCAGATCCGCAACCTGCGTCAACAGCGGGAGGGCTGAGATGACCACCGCCACGCCCACCGTCGGAGCCGGGGCCCAGGCCGCCGGGAAACCGACCACCACCGCCGGCCGGGTCCGTAACCGGCTCAACAGCCGCACCGCCACCCTGGTCTCGATCGTGATCGCGCTGCTCTGGACGATCCCGACCTTCGGCCTGTTCATCTCCTCGTTCCGCCCCGAGGCGGAGATCAAGTCCACCGGCTGGTGGACGTTCTTCACCGACCCGCAGTTCACCCTGGAGAACTACCAGGACGTGCTCTTCGGCTCGTCCTCCTCGTCGGGGCAGCTGGCCAGCTACTTCATCAACTCGCTGGCCATCACCATCCCCTCGGTGCTGTTCCCGTTGGCCTTCGCCTCACTCGCCGCGTACGCACTGGCCTGGATCAACTTCCGGGGGCGGGACTGGCTCTACATCGCGATCTTCGCGATGCAGATCGTGCCGTTGCAGATGGCCCTGGTGCCGCTGCTGAAGTTCTTCTCGACCGGGGTCACCGTGGCCGGTGTGCAGCTGATGCCGGCCTGGAACCTGGTGGACGAGCAGAAGTTCGCCCAGGTGTGGTTCGCGCACACCTGCTTCGCGCTGCCCTTCGCGGTGTTCCTGCTGCACAACTTCGTCTCGCAGCTGCCCCGGGACCTGATGGAGGCGGCCCGGGTCGACGGGGCCACCCACCCCAAGATCTTCCGCACCATCGTGCTGCCGCTGATCACCCCGGCCCTGGCGGCCTTCGGCATCTTCCAGTTCCTCTGGGTCTGGAACGACCTGCTGGTCGCACTGATCTTCGCCGGGGGCGGCAACGAGACCGCCCCACTCACCGTGCGGCTGGCCGAGATGGCCGGCACCCGGGGCAACGAGTGGCAGCGGCTCACGGCCGGCGCGTTCGTCTCGATCGTCGTACCGCTTGTCGTGTTCCTGTCGTTGCAGCGCTTCTTCGTGCGCGGTCTGCTCGCCGGCAGCGTCAAGGGTTGAGGTCCATTCGCCGCCGCCCGGCAGCACCGGGCGGCGGCGGAGGGCGGCGCGGAGCGGGGGAACCACAGCGTGACCAGGATCGACGACGTGGCCCGGCTGGCCGGGGTCTCCACCGCCACCGTCTCACGGGCGTTGCGCGGCCTGCCGACGGTGTCGGCCGCGACGCGCCGCCGGGTGCTCGCCGCCGCCGAACAGCTCCAGTACGCGGTGTCGCCGAGCGCCTCCCGACTGGCCGGCGGCCGGACCGGCACCGTCGCCGTGGTGGTCCCCCGGATCACCCGCTGGTTCTTCGGCACCGTCGTCGAGGCGGTCGAGGAGTTCCTCCACGACTCCGGTTACGACCTGCTGCTCTACAACCTCGGCGGGCGGGAGCAGGTGCGGCAGCGGGTGCTGCGCACCGCCAACCTGCACAAGCGGGTCGACGCGATCGTGCTGGTCGCCACCCCGCTACGGCCGGCCGACCTGACCGCCCTGGCCGAGCTGGACCTGCCCGGCATCACCATCAGCTCCGGCAGCACGGTGCCGGGTTGGCCCTGCGTCCGGATCGACGACGTCGCGGCGGCCCGGACCGCCACCCGGCACCTGCTCGACCTGGGCCACCGACGGATCGCCCACATCTCCGGCGACCCGACCGACGAGTTGGCCTTCACCACCCACACCGACCGTCGTCGGGGCTACCGGGAGGCGCTGCGCCGCGCGGGTCTGCGCCCCGATCCCAGCCTGGACATGGAGTCGCAGTTCACCATCGACGGCGGCAACCAGGCCACCGTCGAACTGCTGGCCCGGGGCGAACCACCCACGGCGATCTTCGCCGCCTGCGACGAGATCGCGATGGGCGCGATGACCGCGCTGCGCGACGCCGGGTTGCGGGTGCCGCAGGACGTCAGCGTGATCGGCGTGGACGACCACGACCTGTCCGGCGTGCTCGGGCTGAGCACCATCGCCCAGCCCGCCGCCGAGCAGGGCCGGCTCGCCGCCCGGCTGCTGCTCGATCCGCTGGGCACCGGCACCGTCGAGCCGTACGCCGGACGGGTGCCGGCTCCCCGCGGGGCCGACGGCGACGGCACCACGCCGACCCCGCCGGTGATCCTGCCCACTCGGCTGGTGGTACGGGAATCGACCGCCCCTCCCCGGGCACACTGAACGGATTCACCCCCGCACGGCACGGCACGCTCGACACAGGGAGAAGGCTCTGAACACCGACGCGAGGCAGCAGGACCAGTCCATGGGCGTGGCCCACGGATGGTGGACCGAAGCCGTCATCTACCAGATCTACCCGCGGTCCTTCGCCGACTCCGACGGCGACGGCATCGGTGACCTGCCCGGCATCACCGCCCGGCTCGGGCACCTGGCCGAGCTGGGTGTCGACGCCGTCTGGCTGTCGCCGTTCTACCCGTCGCCGCAGGCCGACGCGGGCTACGACGTCGCCGACTACCGCGACGTCGACCCGCTGTTCGGGAGCCTGGCCGACGCCGACGCGCTGATCGCCGAGGCCCGCGCGAAGGGCCTCAAGGTGATCGTCGACCTGGTGCCCAACCACACCTCGTCGGCGCATCGCTGGTTCCGGGCCGCCGTCACCGCCGCCCCCGGCAGCCCCGAGCGGGCCCGGTACATCTTCCGCGACGGCCTCGGCCCGGACGGCGCGACGCCGCCCAACGACTGGCAGAGCGTCTTCGGTGGCCCCGCCTGGACCCGGCTCGTCGAGCCCGACGGCCGGCCCGGCCAGTGGTACCTGCACCTGTTCGACACCGCCCAGCCCGACCTCAACTGGGACAACCCGGAGATCCGCGCCGAGTTCCTGGACGTGCTCCGGTTCTGGCTGGACCGGGGGGTCGACGGCTTCCGGGTGGACGTGGCGCACGGCCTGATCAAACAGGCCGACCTGGCCAACTGGGAGGAGCCGCAGGAGATCCTCTCCGGCAACGAGGCGGACAAGCCGCGCCCACCCATGTGGGACCAGGACGGCGTCCACGAGATCTACCGGGACTGGCGGCAGGTGCTCGACTCCTACGACGGCGCGCGGATCCTGGTCGCCGAGGCATGGGTGGAGCCGGCCGAACGGATCGCCCGCTACGTCCGCCCCGACGAGATGCACCAGGCGTTCAACTTCGAGTACCTGCTCGCCGCCTGGACGGCCCCCGCCCAGTACGCGGTGATCACCCGCTCACTGGAGGCCACCGACGCCGTCGGCGCCCCCACCACCTGGGTGCTGTCCAACCACGACGTCATCCGGCACGCCTCCCGGATGGGCCTGTCCGCCCAGGGCGGCCGACCCAACGGCATCGGCATCGGCGACCCCCAGCCGGACGCCGCGCTGGGCCTGCGCCGGGCAAGGGCGGCCACCCTGCTGATGCTGGCCCTGCCCGGCTCGGCCTACCTCTTCCAGGGCGAGGAGTTGGGGCTGCCGGAGCACACCACGCTGCCCGACGAGGCCCGGCAGGACCCGACCTGGGAGCGCAGCGGCCACACCCAGCGGGGCCGGGACGGCTGCCGGGTGCCGATCCCGTGGGAGGCCGACGCCCCGTCGTACGGCTTCGGCCCGACCGACGCCAGCTGGCTGCCGCAACCGCCGCTGTGGGCCGAGTACGCCCTGGACCGGCAGCAGGGGGTGGCCGGTTCGACGTACGAGACGTACCGGACCGCGTTGCGGCTGCGGCGCGAGCACGGCCTGGGTCGGGGCACCCTGGAGTGGCTCTCCTCCGGCGACGAGACGCTGATCTTCCGCAACGCCGGGCTGACCGTGCTGACCAACTTCGGCACGGCCGCGGTGCCGCCCCCGGCCGGGGAGCTGCTGCACAGCAGCGCGCCGCTGGACGCCGACGGCCGGGTTCCCACCGACGTCACGGTCTGGGTCCGGCACTCCTGACCCACTCCGGCACCGCCGGGCGCTGCATCCACCCGTTGGTGCAGCGCCCGGCGGTGCCCGGCGCTCGGGCGGCTTCACTCCCGACGGTGCCCGGCGCTCAGGCGGTGCAGTTCCCCGGCGGTGCCGACGCTCGGGCTCACCGGTGACACCTGCCGGGCGGGACGGGACCGGGGCCCGGGTACTGCCGGTCGCGTCCTTTCGAGCTGATGACGTCAGCGACTCACCGACCCGGATGACACGCACCCACCAAAGTGACGACAGCAGCTCAGCGGCGGAAGACCCGCCCCAAGCCGATCGGCCGGGAACGTCCCGTCCCGCCCACACCGGCCTCTCAGCCACGATGGCGGGCCACGGACGGCGACGCGTTCGGGCTGGCTGGTGATCCGTCAACGTCATCAGCTCGAAAGGACGCGACGGGGTGTACCTGCCCGGCCCGACCGAGCGGGAGCGACACGGCCCCGGCAGGCAGGCCCCGGCAGGCAGGCCCCGGCAGGCAGGCCCCGGCGGGCAGGTCAGCGGCGGGCTGCGCGGTCGTGCAGCAGGTCGCGAACCGCGGTGATGTCGCGGGGTGAGGTGCGCGAGGCCAGCCAGTACATCAGCCCGGTAGGGATGAAGAAGAGCTGGAACGCGGCGAGCCCGACCGCGTAGTTCAACGGCGGCGGGAAGGCCACCCGCAACGCGTGGAAGGCCGCCCCGACCAGCCCGTTGCCGGCTGCCCGGCCGACCCCGTTGACCAGGTTACCCAGGCTGTAGACGGTGCCCCGGTGCTCCGGCGGGTTGACGTCGGCGATCAGGGCGAACCAGTTCGGCGAGTTCGCCGAGGTCAGCGCCAACGCCACCAGGGCCGTCAGCAGGCTCAGCCCGACCGTCGGCTCGGTCACCACGCTGGCCAGCACCGCACCCACCACCGCGCCGGTGCCGCCGCCGTCGGGCACGTCGATCCGGATCGGCACGAAGAACAGCACCAGGTAGAACGGCAGCGCCGCGAGGATGCCGACCGCCGCGACCAGGGCCCGCCCCCGGGGGGTACGCCGTTGCAGCGCGTCCCCGGCCAGCCCGCCGACGATGGAGAACACCCCGCCGAGCTGGAACAGGGTGGCGAAGACGCTGCCCACCACGACCGCCGTCGCCGCCGAGTAGCCCTGCCCCTGCGCCCGCTCGGCGAACAACACCGGCAGCCACACCAGCGAGCCGAACGCCGCCTGCGCGGTGAGGCCCTGCATGATCAACCAGCGGTTGGTCCGCCGGCCCAGGATGCGCGGCAGGTCGGCCCGGGTGATCCGGTAGTCGTACTCGACGCCCGCCTCGATCGCCCCGGCCAGCTCCGGTTCGCTCTGCCCGCGCCGGATGTCGTACGTCAGCAGGTAGGCCACCGTGGCGGCCAGACCGACCACGGTGAGCAGCAGGAACGGGCGTCGCCAGTCGGTCGCGCCGAGCAGCCCGCCGGTGAGCGTGCCGGCCAGGGTGCCGACCCCCTGGGACAGCCCCCAGAAGCTCATCACCAGCCCCCGGCGACGCGGGGAGATCAGGTCGGTCACCACAGAGAACCCGACCGAGCCGACCGCACCCAACCCGACCGCGGCGACCAGTTGCGCGGCGAGGAACGTCGGGAAACCGGTGGCGAACGCGCTGCCGCCGGTGCCGGCCGCCCAGACCAGTGTGCCCACCATCAGCAGCGGCTTGCGGTTGGTCCGGTCGCCGACGTACGCCCAGGCCACCGCCGCGACCGCGCTGACCAGGAAGCTCACCGCCGTGACCAGGCCGAGCATCCGCTGCGGCACCCCCAGCGCCCCGGAGATCGGCCCGTACAGCGGGGGCACCAGGCCGATCGCCACGTTGTCCAGCGAGGCGAGCACCACGAACACCACGACGCTGTAGAGGCGGTGCGCCGTGTTTCCGCGCCGGGGCATCCTGCTGCCGGTCATGTCCGGCAGCCAACCAGGTGGGTCTCCCGGCCCGACGGGCACCCCCGCCGGGGCGGCACCGCCGACCCCGTCCCTGCGGGATCACCACGCCCGACAGGTGGCCGGGCCCTCGTCGGAGGTGACCGGCAGGACCACGGGGGACCCGGTCGTCGACCGGTGACCGGCCCCCGTGCGCCGGTCACCGGTCGACGTCGCCGGTCGGGTGGATCACTCCCCGGTCGCGGCCACCCGGTCGAGGGTGTGGTCGCGGGCCTCGGCGTACCGCTGCCGGATGGCGGGGACGGGCTCCGCCGCGTACTCCTCGGTGTCCTTCGGCGCCCAGGTGGGCGGGGTCGCGCCACCCAGGGCGAGCCAGGCGGCCTGGCGGGCCGCGCCGTCGGCGACGTACTCCCCTGGCGGGGGCACCAGCACCGGGCGACCGAAGACCTGGGGCGCGATCCGGCGGACCGCCGCCGAGCGGGCCCCGCCACCGACCAGGATCACCCGCTCGACGGTGGCCCCCTGGGCGACCAGCGCGTCGAGGCCGTCGGCCAACGCGCAGAGCATCCCCTCGACCGCCGCCCGGGCCAGGTGGGCCGGGGTGGCGGTGCGCAGGGTGAGGCCATGCACCGAGCCGGTGGCGGTGGGCCGGTCCGGGGTCCGCTCCCCTTCCAGGTAGGGCACCATGACCAGGCCGTCCGCCCCGGGTGGGGCGCTCAACGCCAACTCGGACAACGCGTCGAGGTCGACGCCGAGCAGCGTCGCCGCCGAGTCGAGCACCCGGGCCGCGTTGAGCGTGCAGACCAGCGGCAGGAACCGGCCGGTGGCGTCGGCGAAGCCGGCCACCGCGCCCCCGGCGTCGGCGGCGGGGGTGTCCGCCACCGCGAAGACCGTGCCGGAGGTGCCGATCGAGACGACCACGTCGCCCGGACCCGCGCCGACGCCCAGCGCGGCGGCGGCGTTGTCCCCGGTGCCGGGGCCGAGCAGGACGTCCCCGCCCGGCGTGGGCGAGCCCGCAGCGCCGTCGGGCCGGCCGGCGGCACCGCCCAGCACGCCCGGGTCGAGCACCCCGGCCTGCTCGGCCGGGCCGAGCACCGTGGGCACCTCGACGACCCGACCGAACGCCTGTTCCAGCAGGTCGGGTCGGTACTGCCCGGTGGCCGGCGACCAGTAGCCGGTGCCGCTGGCGTCACCCCGGTCGGTGCGCAGCGCCGCCAGGCCCGGGGCGCCCGCCAACCGCCAGGTCAACCAGTCGTGCGGCAGGCAGACGGCGGCGACCCGGGCGGCGTGCTCCGGCTCGTGCCGGGCCAGCCAGCGCAGCTTGGTGGCGGTGAAGCTGGCCACCGGGACCAGCCCCACCGCGTCGGCCCAGAACCGGCGGCCGGTCTCCCCGCCGCCGGCCTCGGCGATCAGGTCCCGGGCCGCGTCGGCGGACCGGGTGTCGTTCCACAGCAGCGCCGGCCGGACGACCTCGCCCGCCTCGTCCAGGCAGACCATGCCGTGCTGCTGACCGGCGACCGCCACGGCCGCCACGTCGGCCAGCCCGCCGGCCGCCTCGACGGCGGCCAGCAGGGCATCCCACCAGGCCCGTGGGTCGACCTCGGTGCCGTCCGGGTGCGGCGCGCGGCCCTCACGGACCAGCGCGCCGGTCTCCGCGTCCCGGATCACCACCTTGCAGGACTGGGTGGACGAGTCCACCCCGGCGACGAGCGGCATGCCGGGCCGCCTCAGCGCGCGCCGAGCAGGTGCTCGACGGCGAGCTGGTTGAGCCGGACGAAGCCGAAGCCCTTCGCGGCCGTCGCGTCCACGTCGAACTCCTCGAACGCGGACCGGTCGGCGAGCAGCCCGGCGTAGCCCTCACCGTCGCCCAGCGTCGGGCTGGCCAGCTCGCCGACCTTGCTGGCGGCGAGCGCCTCCACGACCTCCGGGTCGGCCCGGAACGCCGCCGCCCGCTCCTTGAGCAGCAGGTAGGTCGCCATGTTGGCCTCGGCCGACGCCCACACCCCGGCGATGTCCTCGGTGCGGGAGGGCTTGTAGTCGAAGTGGCGCGGGCCGTCGTACGCCGGACCACCGTTGGGGCCGCCGTTCTCCAGCAGGTCCACCAGGGCGAACGCGTTCATCAGGTCGCCGTGGCCGAAGACCAGGTCCTGGTCGTACTTGATGCCGCGCTGGCCGTTGAGGTCGAGGTGGAACAGCTTGCCCTGCCAGAGCGCCTGGGCGATGCCGTGGGCGTAGTTGAGGCCGGCCATCTGCTCGTGCCCGACCTCCGGGTTGAGGCCGACCATCTCGGGGCGGGCCAGCTCGGAGATGAACGCCAGCGCGTGCCCGACGGTGGGCAGCAGGATGTCGCCGCGCGGCTCGTTCGGCTTGGGCTCGATGGCGAACCGCAGGTCGTAGCCCTGGTCGACGACGTACTGGCAGAGCACGTCAACGGCCTCGCGGTAGCGGTCCAGCGCGGCCCGGATGTCCTTGGCCACGTCGTACTCGGAGCCCTCCCGGCCGCCCCACATGACGAAGGTCTTGGCACCCAGGTCGGCGGCGAGGTCGACGTTGCGCAGCACCTTACGCAGCGCGTAGCGCCGGACGTCACGGTCGTTGCTGGTGAAACCGCCGTCCTTGAACACCGGGTGGGTGAAGAGGTTGGTGGTGACCATCGGCACGACCAGCCCGGTCTCGTCCAGCGCCTTGCGGAACCGGGCGAGCTGGGCCTCCCGGGCGGCGTTGTCGGCGCCGAACGGGATCAGGTCGTCGTCGTGGAAGGTGATGCCGTACGCGCCCAGCTCGGCGAGCCGGTGCACGGCCTCGACGGCGTCCAGCTCAGGGCGGGTGGCGTCGCCGAACGGGTCACGGGCCTGCCAGCCCACCGTCCAGAGCCCGAAGGAGAACTTGTCGGCGGGGGTGGGACGGGGTGCCATGGCAGACCTCCGGTGGGGATGATGGTGGTGGCGGTGGGTGTGTCGCCCGCAATTTGTTCAGTGGTTGAATTAAATGGCCGTGCTGTGGCACTGTCAAGGGGTGACCGAGACCCGGACCGTCGGCGCGGTCCGCCAGGGAAGCCTGCGCGAACTCAACCTCGCCGTGGTGCTGCGGCGGATCGCCGACACCGGCCGGCCGCCCTCCCGGGCCGAGATCGCCGCCGACACCGGCCTGACCCGGGCCACCGTGTCCGCGGTCGTCGACGACCTGATCGCCGGCCGGCTGGTCACCGAGGCCGATCCCGCGCCCCGCACCGGTGCCGGCCGGCCCGCCCGAGGGCTGCTGCTCGGCGACACCGGCCCGGCCGGGCTCGGCCTGGAGGTCAACGTCGACTACCTCGCGGCCTGCGTGGTCGACCTCACCGGCGCCGTCCGGCACCACGAGGTACTCCGGATCGACCTGCGCCCCCTCTCCCCCGCCGACGCGCTCACCGCCCTGGTCGCCCTGGCCCGCCGGGCGCGTACCGTCGCCGACGACGCCGGACTCGGCCTGGCCGGGGCGGCCCTGGCCGTGCCGGGGCTGGTCGACGCGCGGGGCCTCGTCCGGCTCGCCCCCAACCTCGGCTGGCGGGACGTGGACGTGCCGGCCCTGCTCGCCGGTCACCCCGCCCTCACCGACCCGGTCGACGGGGTGCCCCCACTGGTGGTGGAGAACGAGGCGAACCTCGCCGCGCTCGGCGAACTGCACGCCCGCCCCGGCGGCCCACAGAGCTTCCTGCACGTCTCCGGCGAGATCGGCATCGGTGCCGGGATCGTGCTCGACGGGGCGCTGTTCCGGGGTTCCCGGGGCTGGAGCGGCGAGTTGGGCCACGTACCTGTCGATCCGGGTGGTCCCACCTGCCGCTGCGGCGCCCGGGGCTGCCTGGAGACGTACGCCGGGCAGGAGGCCGTGCTGGCGGCGGCCGGGCTGGCGGGCGCGGACCTGCCCGCCGACACCGCCGCCCGCCGGCTGGCCGACCTGGCCTGCTCCGGTGACCCGGCCACGCTCGCCGCGCTGAACGCCGCCGGCACCGCCCTCGGGGTCGCCGTCGCCGGGGTGGTGAACCTGCTCGACCTGGACACCGTCGTGCTCGGCGGCGGATACGCGACCCTCGCGCCGTGGCTGTGCCCACCGGTGCTGGCCGAACTCGACGACCGGGTGCTCACCAGCGGCTGGTCCCCGGTGACGGTGCGCCCGGCGGCGCTCGGTGCCGAATCCGCCGCCGTCGGCGGGGCCGGTTCGGTCGTCCGCCGGATCATCGCCCGGCCGTCCGGGTGGCTGTCCCACCCGCGCTGACCCCCGGTTGTCGGCTGGGCGATCGTCACCCCACCTCGGTACGCTTTCCCTGAGGCAACGATTCCTACCGAGGAGAGCACTCCCAGCATGCGCAGAGGTCGACAGACCGACGCGCCCGGCGACCGACGGTGACGACCACCCGTCGGGACGGGCGCGCCGGTCCGGTCAGCGGGGATGGCCCGGTGTCGCACGCGCCGGCCCGGCCGCCGGCGGACCAGTCGCTGCCGGCCGACCCCCAGCTGGCCCGGGAGCTGCTCGACGGTCTCGCCGAGGCCGTGGTCACCACCGACCCTGCCGGGCGGGTCACCCTGGTCAACGCGATGGCCGGGCAGCTCCTGCCCGAACTGGCCCCCGGCGTCGACCTGGCCGCGCACACCGTGCCGGCGCTGGCCCGGGCGGTCGTCGAGGGCACCGGGACGTTCGACGCCGAACACCACGGCCGCCGGCTGCGCGGCGTCTGCCGCCCCCTCGCCACCGGCGGCTGCGCCTGGTATGTCCGCGACGTCACCGACGAACAGGCCCGCACCGACGCGCTGCTCGCCGAGCGCTCCCGCACCGCCTTCCTGGCCCGCGCCGGCAGCCGACTCGGGCTGTCCCTGCACCGCGAGCAGACCCTGCGGGCCACCGTCACCCTGCCGGTGCCCTACCTCGCGGACGTCGCGCTGGTCGTGCACCGGTCACCACAGCCCGGCGAGGACCTCCCGCACTGGTTCCGGTACGCCGACGGCGAACCCGGCCCGGTCGGCGGGGTCGCCAGCCGGCAACTGGCCGGCGCGGTCCCCGGGCTCGTCGAGGCGCTCGACGGCGAGTCCACCGACCCCAGCCCCTGGCTCGACGCCGAGCTGGCCGACCTGACCGCCGTCCTGCCGGAGACCTTCGGCCGCCCCGGGACCGTGCTGATCAGCCCGATGCTCAGCGCGGGTGGGCCGGCTGGCGCGTTGATCCTGGTCCGGCGGGCGGGGCGGGCCGGTTTCGACCCGCGCGACATCGAGCTGACCAGGGAGTTCGCCGCCCGCGCCGGGTCCGCGATCGCCGCCGCCGAACTCTACGGCGAACAGGCGCACCTGGCCCGGGTGCTCCAGCACAGCCTGCTCCCCCCGCAGCTGCCCCCGGTGCCCGGCGTCACCCTCGCCGGTGGTTACCGCTCCGCCGGGGACAGCCTGCGCATCGGCGGCGACTTCTACGAGGTCTTCCCCACCGCCACCGGCGCCCTGTTCGCCCTCGGCGACGTCTGCGGCAAGGGGGTCGGCGCGGCCGTGCTCACCGGCCGGGTACGCCAGTCGTTGCAGACCCTGCGACTGGTCGAGCAGCGCCCCCACGAACTCGTCCAACTGCTCAACCGGGCACTGTTCGACTCCCCCGACGCCGCCCGGCGTAGCCAGTTCACCACCCTGCTGCTGGGCACCACCGAGCCGGGGTCCGACGGCGGGGTCCGGGTCCGGATCGCCGGCGGCGGGCACCCGTCCCCCCTGGTGGTACGCGCCGACGGGAGCATCGTCGAGGTGCGGGTGGGCGGGATGCCGATCGGTGCGTTCGCCACGGCGACGTTCGCCGAGGTGGAGGTGCGGCTCGCCCCGGGGGAACTGCTGCTGGCGTACACCGACGGGGTGACCGAGGCACGCGGTGGATCGGCGGCCGTCGAGATGTTCGGCGAACACCGGCTGCGGCAGGCGCTCGCCTCGGTGGCCGGGCTGCCACCGTCCGCCGTGATCGACTGGTTGCTCCAGCTCGTCGACGAGTGGCTCGACGGCGAGAGCCACGACGACATCGCGATGCTGGCCGTCTGCGCGGCGGAACCTGCGTGACCCGACCGACCCCGGACGAACCCACCCGGGAGGAACCGGGCCGGGCGACCGGCGAGGAACCGGCCGGTACGCGCCGACCGCCACCGGAAGATCCTGGGCGGGTCACACCGGACGGACCGGGGCGGGTGGCCCCGGGTGTCGTCCAGGCCTACCTCGGCTGCCTGGACCGGGCCGACCTGGTCGGCGCCATCCGGCTCGCGACCGGGCTGCTGGACGCGGGTGCCTCGGTGGCCGACGTCCTGGTGGACCTGGTCGCCGTCGCGCAGCGCGAGGTGGGGCTGCGCTGGCTGTCCGGCCGGTGGAGCATCGCCCAGGAGCACGCGGCCACCCACGTCAGCGAGCAGGTGGTCGAGGCGGTCGCCGCCCACACCGCCCCGACGGACGACCGGGGCCACGTGGTCCTGGCCTGTGTCGAAGGCGAGTGGCACGCGCTGGCCGCCCGGATCGTGATGGAGGTGGTCCGCGCCGCCGGCTGGCGGGTCACCTTCCTCGGCGCCAGTGTGCCGGTCCGGCACCTGGTCTCCTACCTGCATCAGACCGGCCCGGACGCGGTGCTGCTGAGCTGCGTGCAGCCGAGCCGGTTGGTGCGGGCGGGGCGGATGGTCGAGGCGTGCCGGGCGGCCGGGGTGCCGGTGGTGGCCGGCGGGCCCGGTTTCGGCCCCGAGGGCCGCTGGGCCACCGCGGTCGGTGCCGCCGGCTGGGGCGCCACCGCCCGGGACGCCGTCCGGCTGCTGTCCGGCCCGCTGCTCGCGGCCCCGCACACCGGTGCCGCGCCGACGGCCGGCTCCGACGAGTACGTACCGGTGCTGCGTCGCCGTCGGGAACTCGTCCAGCTCGTGCTCCGCGAGGTCACCCCCGCGGCGGAACGGGCGGAGGAGGTCGCCGGGGTCGTCGCCCAACTGGTCGACGCGCTGGCTGCGGCGATCCGGATCGGCGACCCGCAGCTGCTGGTCGAGTTCGTCCGTTGGCAGGCGGGGGTGCTCGACACCAGGGACGGGGCCCGGCTGGTGGACGACGTGCTGCGGGTGTGTGCCACCGCGCTGACCGAGCATCCCCGCTCGGCCGACCACCTGCACCGGGCCCGGACCGCACTGGCCACGCCACCGTGACCGGCCCGGGTCAGGCCGAGCGGGCCGCCGGTGGGTCGGCGGAGCCCGGACCGGGCTGGGTGGGTGGGTGCGGTGCCGACCGGAACTCCACCGCCGGCCCGGTCTCCCCCTCCCGGGCCCGCGCCACCCGGTCGAACTCCACCAGACCGCGCAGCAGTGCCTGCCGCCCCTCGCCGCTCATCCCGGCCAGCACGTCGGCGAGCCGTTGCCGGCGGTCCCGCCGCAGCTCAGCGAGCAGGCGGATGGACTCCGGGGTCAGGTGCAGGGCGATCTCCCGTCGGTCCGACCGGCCCGGCTCCCGCTCCAGCATGCCGGCGGCGACCAGTCGGTCACAGAGCCGGCTCGCCGAGGAGAGCAACATGTTCAGCAGGGCGGCGAGCCGGCGCAGGTTGATCCCGTCGTACCGCTCGACCACCATGACGGCGCGCAACTGCGCGCCGGACAGCCGGCTGGTGGTGTTCTCCCGGGCCGCCTCCCACACAGACAGCAGGGTCCCCGTCGCGCCGTCCAACTCGGCGGCCATACTCACGTCTGATCCGTAAGGACCACTCTCTTCGGCCATGGTGGGCCCGAGACTACCCCCCGTACCAGGGGATCTGCGCTTTCAGGAGGCGTGATGACGAGCGGACCCGAGGCCCGGGCCCGGCAGGTGCTGACCGAATCTCCGGCGGACCTGCTGCTGGACCGGCTCGCCGGGGAGCTGACACGGGCCTATCGGATCACCGACGTGGAGCTGTTCCAGGTCGACTACCGGTTGTCGGTGCTGCTGCCGCTGGCCGGTGGGGAGCCCGTGAGCGGCCCCGGTCACCCGGCCTGGCGCTGCTTCGACCACCAGCAGCCGGTGCTCACCGAGGGGGTGGGCTGGTTCCCCGTCGGGATGCGGGGTGAACGGCGCGGGGTGCTGCGGTTGGCCCCGGTGCCCGACGACCGGGCCACCGTCGGCGAGTTGGCCCGCATCGCCACCGCCCTGGGGCACGAGTTGGCCGCCGTCACCGCCGGCACCGACGTGTACCGCACCTCGCGCCGGGCCCGCCGGCTCACCCTGGCCGCCGAGATGCAGTGGGAACTGCTGCCGGGACGCAGCCGGGACCGGCCGTCGTTCCGCCTCGCCGGCCAGCTCGAACCGGCGTACGCGGTGCGCGGGGACAGTTTCGACTGGTCCGACGACGGCGACCGGCTGTGGCTGTCGACGATCAACGGGACGGGTGAGGGGGTGGCCGCCTCGATGCTCACCGCGTTGGCCACCCACGCGCTGCGCAACGCCCGCCGGGGCGGACTGGGCCTCGCCGACCAGGTCGCCCTCGCCGACCAGGCGATCTATGCCCTGCACGGGGGTGAGCAGCACCTGTCCGCCCTGGTCATGGAGCTGGATCTGGGCAGCGGTGTGCTGACCGCGGTGGACGCCGGGTCGCCCCGGTTGATGCTGCTGCGCGACGGCGAGGTCACCGAGCAGGTGCTGGACAAACAGTTCCCGTTGGGCATGTTCGAGGGCACCGACTACCAGCACCAGCGTTTCGAGCTGCGCCGCGGTGACCGGCTCTTCGTCCTCAGTGACGGCGTGCTCGACGCGACGGACCGGCACGTCCGGTACGGGGAGACGGCGCTGGAGCGCTTCCTGCGTCGTACCGGACCGATGACGCCGCTGGACGCGGTCCGCTCGCTCATCGGTGACCTGCGCGCCTTCGTGGCCGGTGACCTGGTCGACGACGCGGTGGTCGTCTGCCTGGACTGGACCGGCCCGCAGCCGTGAGCCGGGGCCCGGCTGCGGGCCGCCGTTCGGGGTGCGGTGCGGGCCTGGGGCCGGGGTTCAGTAGGCCCCGCGCCCGCGCAGCACCGCGCCGAAGGTCTTCCACAGGATGGTCAGGTCGGCGGCGAGTGACCAGTTCTCCACGTAGTAGAGGTCCAGCCGGATGCCGTCCTCCCAGCTCAGGTCGGACCGGCCGCTGACCTGCCAGAGGCCGGTCATGCCGGGCTTGACCAGCAGGCGGCGGGCCACGTCGCCGTCGTAGCGGGCCACCTCGGAGGGCAGCGGCGGACGGGGGCCGACCAGGCTCATCTGCCCGAGCAGCACGTTGACCAGCTGGGGCAGCTCGTCGGCCGACCACTTCCGCAGCAGGCGGCCGATCCGGGTGACCCGCGGGTCGTCGCGCATCTTGAACATCAGCCCGTTGGTCTCGTTGCGGGCCGCCAGTTCGGCGAGGAGCGCGTCGGCGTTGACCACCATGGTGCGGAACTTCAGCACCCCGAACTCCTGGCCGCCCTGCCCGACCCGGGTCTGCCGGAACAGCACCGGGCCCCGGCTGTCCAGCTTGACGGCTAGCGCGATCACCGCCACCAGCGGCAGCAGCAGTGCCAGCGCCACCGCGGCGGCCGACCGGTCGACGAACTCCTTGACCAGCTTGCGGGCCCCCCGGAACTCGGGCGCCTCGACGTGGATCAGCGGCAGCCCGGCCACCGGCCGGGTGTGGATGCGCGGCCCGGCCACGTCGGTGAGCGCCGGGGCGACCACCAGGTCGATCCCGGTGCCTTCCAACTGCCAGCCCAGCCGGCGCAGCCGGGTCGCGGTCAACTCGCCGGACGCGGTGACCGCGACGGTGTCCGCGCCGATCGCGGCGGCCGCCTCCGGGATGCCCCGCAGGGAGCCGACCACCGGCACGTCGCTGAGCCGTTGCGGCACGGGGGCGAGCAGCGCGTCGGGGATACACGCGCCGACCACGTGGTAGCCGGCGTACGGCTCCCGACGCAGGGTGTGCACCAACTCCAGCACGTGTGCGGTGTCCCCGACGACGAGGACCCGACGGGACCATCCGTCGCCCCGGCAGCGGGCCCGGTGCAGCGCCTTACGGGCGGCGAACCGGGTGACCACCAGCCCGACCGTGCCGACGGCGAAGGAGATGCCGAGGAAACCCCGGGAGACCCCGGCGTCGAAGATGTAACCGGCGATCGCGACCCCACCGGCCAGGCGCAGGCTGGCCCCGCTGACCCGCCGGTACTCGTCGGCCCCGTAGCCGAGTACCCGGTCGTCGTAACAGCGCAGTGCCTTGAGCGAGACCAACCAGACCAGCACCAGGGCCGGTGCCACCACCACGTACGGGATCTCGGAGCCGCGCGGCACCGCGTCGCCGAAGCGGGTGGCGTAGCCGGCGAGGACCGCCAGCGACAGCACGGCGGTGTCCAGCACCACCAGGGTGCGGACGTAGCCCCGCTGGTTGGCCTGGGAACGGGTACCCGCCGATCGGCGACCTGGCGCCGACGGCGGGGTACGGACGGGCGTGGACAGCGTTGCCGAGGTCACCCAACCTCCCCCACATCACACTTGTCGGCTCCGAGCCCGATGCTCACCTCTGGCGGGGCCTGCCGGCCGGAGCGCTCCCGACATCCTGCCCCACAATGATGCTCACCTATTGCTTCGGACGCATTACTGTCAGTTTTCTTTCGCCGCCGAGATGGCGGAATCCCATCACCGCATTATTTCTCACCGAATGCAGCGATTCGTTTGCCCTGTGCGACGGCTCAACGCGGCGCGTTCGGACGCAACGCGATGGCCTTCAGGAAGATGTCACCGATCTTGGAGGGGTCCTCGGTGACGAAGGCGCCACCACCGGTGACGCTGGTGATCGACTGGAGTTCGGTCTTGGAGACCTCACTGCCGATGCCGATGATGACCACCTGCACCGGACGCTCCGGATCGTTGAGCTGCTTGAGCCGGGTGATCAATCCGCTCTGTGAAATGCCGTTCTTGTCCTCGTTCTTACCGTCGGTGAACAGCACCACCGAATTGACCCGGCCGGGCTCCCAACCGTCCTGGACCGTCTTGTACGCCGCCAGCATGGTGTCGTACAGGCCGGTGTCGCCGCTGGACGGGCGGATGCCGGCGAGCCCCTGCTCCAGTTTGGCCCGGTTGCCGGAGAGCGGGTTGATCGGCTCGATCTCCCGCCAGTCCCGCGAACCGACCAGTTCGGTGGAGAACGTCCACAGCCCGATCGACCAGGAGTCGTCGAAGAGGTTCAGCCCCCGGCTGGCCGCCGCCACGGTCACCTGTTCGCGGCTGGCGTTGTTGGCCGACGGGACCGGGGCCTTCATCGACCCGGAGACGTCGATGACACAGAGCATCCGCCCGGACTGGGTGGCGATCGACCAGCCGGAGACCGCACGGTCTATGGCCACCGGGTCCAGGCCACCCGCGGCGGTCCCGCCGGACGGCGGCACCGCCGTACCGCCGCCGGCCGGGCTCGGCGCACCCTGCGGTGCCTTGAAGCCGTCACCCCAGTTGCCGTCCGGGGCACGCAGCGACTGCACGGCCAGCCGGTTCTTGAAGCCCTGCGTGGTGAGCAGCTCGAAGAGCACCTTCGCCGCCGACGCCTTGGTCTGGTCGATCCCGGGCAGCACCGCGTAGGGGTAGTCCAGCGGCATCGGCGACGGCTCCAGATAGAGCGCGGCCAGCGGGATCGGCGGCTTGGTGTTGTTGTAGGCGATGACGTCCTCCTCCGACAGCGCGGCGGCGCCGAGCGCGCTGGCGATGGAGGTCGGGTCGTTGGAGCGCGGGAACCGGGCCAGCAGGTCCTGCCGCAGCGCCGACCGGCCGGTGGCCAGCGCCCGCAGGGCGGCCGTGGTCGCCTGCTGGGCGTCGCCGCCTCCGCCGCTCGCGGCGGCGGTCAGGGAGAGCAGGCCGGAGAGCCCGGCGGCGTCCTGGGTCGGCTCGACGATGCCGGCCCGCAGCGGCTTGTCACTGCGGACGGCGCGCAGCATGTCGTTCCAGGTGAGCTTCTTGTCCGGCCAGCCGAACTTGGTGGTGGCGACCGGCTGCGGCATGGCCACCACGACCGGGCTGCGGGCGATGGAGGCGCCGTTGCCGGGCGCGAACGCGGTGGCGCCGCCGCTCTTGAGGCGCAGCAGCCAGGTCGACGAGTCCGGGATCCAGACGTCGGGGGTGACCGCGGTGCCGCTGGCCTGTCCCACCCCGGCGAGGCTGGCCCCGTGCTTACTGGCCACCGCGGCGGCCACCTCCACCGGCTCGGAGGCGGCGACGTTCACCTTGATGCAGGTGCCACCGACCGCCGCGCCGTCCGCCACCCACTGGGCCGCCGCCGCCTCGACGGCCGGTGCCACCTCGGGCGCGGCGGCCACGCCGAGCTGGATCCCTCCTGAGCAGGACGGTCCGGCCAGCTGCTGGTAACCGACCCAGGAGCCGCCGACCACGACGACGAGCGCGGTCGCCGCCGCGGCGGCGCCCGCTCCACGGATACTTGAACGCATGCGATGGCGGCCAGACACGCTGACCATCTTGCGTATCTCGTGCGCTTACTGCCACAACCGTTCGGACGAAAGTTACGCAGGAGAAACAGTTGATCACTATTTTCCCACTCTGCGTAATCAGACCGTTTCGTGACGTGGCCCGAATCCACCCTGGACAACCGGCATCTGTCAGGGCAGTACGCAGGTCGGGCTGCCGGTCGACACCGGCTCACCCACCGGCGACGGCACGCCCGAGTCCGGGTCGACCCAAAACACCCGGATCATGTCGGCCCGTTCGTCGGCCACATAGAGGTGCCGCCCGCTCAACGTAAAGTGCCGGGGCCACTCCCCACCGGTGTCCACCTCGTCGACCAGCCGCGGCAGGTCCCCGTCGAGAGCGAAGACCGCCACCGTGCCCACCCCGCGGTTGCCCACGTAGAGGAACCGGCCGTCCGGCCCCACGGTGATCTCCGACGGCTGGACGTGGCCGGCCCGCGCGCTCGCGTCCACCCGGCCCCGCTGGTGCAGCACCCCCTCGGCGGTCACCTCGTAGGCGGTCACCGTCGCATCCAGCTCACCGGCGAGCCAGCAGCGCCGCCCGTCGGGATGCCGGGCCAGGTGCCGGGGACCGGTGCCGGGGGCCGTCCGCACCCGGGGGGCCCGCGGCGTCAGCCGGCCGGAGGCCGCGTCCAGGTCGTACCGGTAGATCGAGTCGGTGCCCAGGTCGACGACGAGCAGCGGGCCGGCGCCGGGGTCGGGCGACACCATGTGGCAGTGCGCCTGTTCCTGCCGCTCCGGGTCCGGACCGTGCCCCTGGTGGATCACCAGGTCGGTGCGTTCCCCGGGCACCCCCCGCCCGTCCAGCGGCAGGACGGCGACGCTGCCCCCGCCGTAGTTGGCGACGAAGAGGTGCCCGCCGTCGGGAGCGACCGCCAGATGGGCCGGCTCGGCACCCCCGGTCGACCACACCCCCAGCGGGGTCAGCCCGCCGTCAGGGCCGACGTCGAAGGCGCTCACCTGCCCCTCGGGCAACTCGTTGACGGCGTACAGCACCGGCCGGGCGGGGTGGCGGGCGAGGAAGGACGGCGACGGGGTCGACGCGACCGTGCCGAGCAGGGTCAACTGCCCCGACTCCGGATCGCGTCGGGCGGCGACGATGCCCTCCCCGCGCCCGCCCGACCGTGCCGTGTAACCGCCGATGTGGACGATCGTGCCCGTCACCGAACCACCCTCCGCCGAATCCGCCGTCGATCTCCAGGCTTCCCGCAATCCCCGGCCGTCACCCCTGATTTCCGGGTTTTCCTCACCGGCGGGACCCGGCCGGCCGGTTCAGCCCACCGGCACCGGTTCCCCACGCTGGCGGGCCACGTGCTCCACCAGCGAGATCAGCACCAGCTTGCCGGACTGCCGGTCCCGGGCGTCACAGAGCACCACGGGCACCTCCGGCTCGATGTCCAGCGCCTGCCGGACCGCCTCCGCGCCGAACCGACGGGTGTCCTCGAAGCAGTTCACGCCCACCACGAACGGGATGCCGCGCTGCTCGAAGTAGTCGATCGACGGGAAACAGTCGGGCAGCCGGCGGGTGTCGGCCAGCACCACCGCGCCGAGCGCGCCGAAGGCCAACTCGTCCCAGAGGAACCAGAACCGATCCTGCCCCGGGGTGCCGAACAGATAGACCTGGAGGTCGTCGGTGATGGTGATCCGACCGAAGTCCATCGCCACCGTGGTGGTCGATTTGCCCTCCACCCCGGAGAGGTCGTCGGTGCCGATGCCGGCGTCGGTCAGCACCTCCTCGGTCTGCAACGGCCGGACCTCACTGAGCGCACTCACCAGCGTCGTCTTGCCGGCACCGAAGCCACCGGCGATGAGGATCTTGAGGGCCAGGGGCAACCGGGCCGGTGAGGGGTCGCGCTCAGAGCGCACGTAGTCCACTGACCACCGCCTTGAGAATGTCGTTGTCGGGAAGGCCGGCGGCGGCCGGCGGTTCGTGCACGGTGACCAGCCCACGGGCGAGCAGGTCACCGAGGAGGACCTGGACCACGCCGAGGGCGAGGTCCAGGTCGGCGGCGAGATCCACGACCGCCACCGGTTGCCGGGCGCACTCCACCAGCCGGCGGTGCTCGGGTTGCAACCCCGGCTGGCCGTACGGGTCGACGCCCGCCGCGGCCAGCACGAAGGCCACCAGGTCGAAGCCGCCGACGGCAGGCCGCACCCGACCACCGGTGAGGGTGTACGGGCGTACGACCGGCCCGGCTGCGCCGTCCAACCACTCGTGCTGGTGACCCGGCTGCTCAGCCCGCATCGGCGATCCCCGCCGCCGCCCTGGCCGGCGCGGTCAGGTTCTCGCCGACCCGGACGACCAGCATCGCCATCTCGTACGCCACCAGGCCGATGTCCGCGTCCGCCGCGCAGGCCACCGCCAGGCAGGCCCCCTGACCGGCGGCCGTCACGAAGAGGTACGCCTCCTCCATCTCCACCACGGTCTGCCGGACGCCACCGGCGGCCAACTGCCGGCTGGCCCCCTTCGCCAGGCTGGAGAAGCCCGAGGCCAGTGCGCAGAGGTGCTCGGCGTCGGAGCGGTCCAAATCGGCGGACGCGCCGAGCAGCAGGCCGTCGGCGGAGAGGATCACCGCCTGCCGGGCCGCCGGCACCCGTTCCACCAGCTCGTCGAGCAACCAGCCGAGATCAGCGTTCTGCCGTGTCGTGTGCACCACTAGGCGTCCCTCTCAGTCGCGGTCGAATCGGACGTCGCCGCCGGGCCGGCCGGTGACGGTGGCACCCCGACGCCGTCGGTCCGTCCCGGCTCGTCGCCGGCGGTCGGGTCGGGCCGGGCCGGCGGCGCCGGGTGGACGCCGCTGCTGTCCAGGCGCCCCCGGGCGGTACCGGCCTGGAGGGCCGACATCTGCCGGCGTACCTCCTCGGGAGAGCGGGCGGCGGGCGCGTCCTGACTGGCCGGGGGCAGCTGGTGGGCGGCCGGCCCCCGACGGCGGACCCGACGGGGCAGACCGTCGCCGTCGGGGGCGGCCTCCACCGACGAGGTACGGGCCGGGGCGAACGGCAGCACGGTCTGCTCCGGCCGTTCCCGGGTGGTCCGGGTGGTCCGTGGTCGGGGCAGCGTGGTCAGCCGGGACACCGACGCCGCCGGGCGGTCCCGGGTGGGCGCGGCGATCGGCGGCTCCTCGGTGACCAGGTCGGCGGGGATACGCACCAGCGCGGTGAGCCCGACCGGCGTGCCGGCCCGCAGGGTGACCTTGACGTCGTGCCGGGCGGCCAGCCGGGACACCACGAACAGGCCGAGCCGGGCGCTGTCGGCCGGATCGAACTCCGGCGGGGTGGCCAGCCGCCGGTTGGCGTCCTCGATCGCCTGGGGCGACATCCCCAGCCCGTGGTCGGTGATCTCGACGAGGTAGCCGTCGACGACGGGCGTCCCGGTCACCTCGACCCGACGCTCGGGCGGGGAGAACGCGGTGGCGTTCTCGATCAGCTCGGCGAGCAGGTGGATGACGTCGGCGACGGCCCGGCCGAGCAGTCCGGCCGGGCCGACCCGGCCGATGTCCACCCGGTCGTACGCCTCGACCTCGGAGATCGCGCCGCGCAGCACGTCCAGCAGGGCGACCGGCTGCCGCCAGCCCCGCCCCGGGGCCGCGCCGGCCAGGATGACCAGGTCCTCGGCGTGCCGGCGCAGCCGGGTGGCGAGGTGGTCCACGCGGAACAACTCGGCCAGTTCGTCCGGGTCCTCGGCGCGGCGTTCCATCCGGTCGAGCACCGCAAGTTGCCGGTGCACCAGCCCCTGGCTGCGCCGGGCCAGGTTGAGGAAGACCTCGTTCAACCCCCGTCGCAGCGTCACCTCGTCGATCGCCGACCGGACCGCCACCCGGCTGACCTCGGTGAACGCCCGACCGACGTCGCCGATCTCGTCGGCGCCGTAGGACAGCGGCGGGGCCTCCCGGGCCACGTCGACCTGCTCACCCCGGCGCAACCGGGTGACCACGTCGGGCAGCCGGTGCTCGGCCAGTTCCAGCGCGGCGGCGCGGACCGCGGACAGCCGGCGGGCCAGCGTCCGGCCGACCCGGACGGCGACCAGCAGCGACGCCACGATCGCCGCCAGCCCCAGCACCCCGGCCACACCGAGCCGGGCCAGGATCGTGACGGCGACCGGCACCGAACGCTCGGCCAGCCCGTCGGCCTGGCTCAGCTCGAAGTCGCGCAGCTCCTGCTGCACCGCTTCCTGACTGGCCTGCCAGGTCCGGGCGTCGATCGGCGGGACGGCGGACGGCCCGACGGTCAGCAGCTGCTCCTGCATGGTGCGCAGCCGGACGAACGCCTCCCCCTCCACCAACCGCTGGTAGGCGGCCCGGTCGGCGGCCGGCAGGTCGGCCACGGACGCCTCCGCGACGAACCGCTCGTTGGCGATGGTCTGCACCAGCCGCAGGTGCTCGCCCTCGGTGAACCGGCCGGTTACGAACGCACCGGCCAGCACCGCGTCGGTCTGGCCGAGCAGCTCGCGGGAGCGGCCGAGCGCGGTCAGGGCGAGCGCCTGCCGGTTCAGCTCCGCGTCGGGCAGGGCCGCCGTGGCGGCGAACGCCTGGAACGCCGAGGAGATCATGCCGCTGTAGAGCCCGATCGCGCCGGCCCGGTCGACCTGCCGCCGGTCGATGAACCCCCGACCGGCGGGCAGCGCCTCCAGGGCGGCGCCGAGCGCGTCCAGCCGGGCGTTGAGCAGGTCGCCTGCGGCGTCGCGTAGCTGCTCCCCGGCCATCAGCCGACGCAGCTCGACGATCGCCTCGTCGGTGCGGCGCCGCTGTTGCGCCAGGGCGGGCAGGGTGTCGGTGCCGGCCAGGTGGATCACCGAGGCCCGGCGCTCCCGTTGCAGCTCGGCCACCACCTGTTCGCCGGGCCGACCGAAGTCCGACAGCAGGGTCCGGGCGGCGAGCAGGTCGAGAGCCGGCCCGAAGGTCAACGTCGTGGCAAAGATCCAGAGCGCCAGCAGGGCGGCCACGGGGGTGACGACCAGGGCGGTCAGCTTGGCGCGGATCGGCCAGTCGCGGGTGTCCATGATTCCTCGCCCGGGCGGGAGTGTCGGCGGTGACGCCGGTACCGGCCGGGCGGTCCGGCATCGACGCCGGGCACCGGCGCGGCGCCTTGGGCAGGATACGTAATCCTGACGCTCAGCACTACCGTGCGTCTCCCGCCGTCACCGCTGCGTCGCCGCCGCCGGACCCGCCGTCGCGGCCCGGCGGATCGGGTCGCACCCGGGTTGATCAGGCATCGACGACACCCACCACGACCACCGACGACCCGTCGGCTGGCCCCGGGTACCGGCGGAAAAAACGTGACCGGGCCGCCCGCCCCGATCGACCCCGGACGTACGACGTGACCGGTTCGTCACGGTCCGGTGCGAACCGGCGAAGGAAATTCGCCGGATCGGGATTGGTGATCAGTGCGGGGAGGGAATACCGGAGGGTGAAGGAGGAGGCCATGTCGCCCACGCAGATAGTCCTACTGGTTCTCGTCGTCCTGGTGGTGGCGGCGCTGGTCGCCGTGGCCGTCGTGGCCAACCGACGACGCGCCCTCAGGTCCCGGTTCGGCCCCGAGTACGACCGGGTGGTCGCGGAGCAGGACAGCCGCAGCGCCGCCGAACGCGAACTGCGCGAGCGGGAGCGCCGGCACGCGGAGCTGACCCTGACCCCGCTCAGCCCGCAGGACCGGGCCCGGTACGCCGCCGCCTGGGAAGAGTTGCAGGTCCGCTTCGTCGACTCGCCGGCCGAGACCGTCGGCGACGCCGACGAGCTGGTCAGCCAGCTGATCACCGACCGGGGTTACCCGACCGGCGAGTTCACCGAGCAGGTCGCCCACCTCTCCGTGGAGCACGCCCGCACGCTGACCCACTACCGGGAGGCGCACGAGATCCGGCTGCGCAACGAGCGCGGTGAGGCCGGCACCGAGGACCTCCGCCAGGCCGTCGTCCACTACCGGGCGCTCTTCGCCGACCTGCTCGGCGAGGACCCGGTCGGGCACCGCCCGGCGCAGCAGCAGCACCCGGACCGCCCGCAGGACGCCACCACCCGCTGAGGAGAACCCCACCATGCGCCAGGACGAGCAGCAGCTCCACACCGACCACCCGGAGGTCGTCCGGTCCACCCCGGTGGCGGTGCCACCCCCGGACGCGGAGGACACCGACACCGCCGGCCGGCACGGCCGGGACCGGCACGCCGGGACGCCCGAGGACGCGCTCGACGACCGGGGCATCTTCGACGACCCGGGGGCCGACGGCGACCTGGACACCACCCGCCCGTACCCCGTGGACGACGCCGACCGGGACGGGCTGGACGACCGGCACGACCGGGACGCGCTGAGCGACCGGGACGCGCTGAGCGACCGGGACGACGTGACCGGTCCCGACGGTGACCGGCGGCCGGAGTTCCACGAGCCGGCGCCCCTGCCGACCGCCTTCGGCGCGACCAGCGTGGGTGACGCGGTGGCCGCCTCGGCCCTGGCCGGCGGGCGACCGCAGGACGAGCGGGACGCCCGGGACGAGGACACCGTCGCGCCCGGCGACGGGGCGCCGGGGCAGACCGGGCCGTTCGACGACGAGCGGGCCGACCCGACCGCGGCGGACCGGATCCACGACCGGGACCGTTGGTCGTCCGGGGCCACCGACCCGCACCCCACCGCCGAGGACACCGACCTCCCGGCCGCCGACCGAGCCACCACCGCCGACCCGGACACCACGACGGACCGCGCCGCCGCCGACCTGGACACCACGGGCGGCCCGGACATCACGGGCGGCCCGGACACCACCGCCGCGCCGGGCACCACGGCCGGCGGCGTCGTGACGGCGGCGGCAGCAGGCGGCGCGGCCGGCGCGGTCGCCTCGGCCGACGCCGGCCGGTCGGCGAACAGCACCGTGCCCAGCGACGCCGCCACGCTGTTCGAGGCGGACGCCGCGCAGGGCTTCCGGGACCGCTGGCGCGACGTCCAGCTGCGGTTCGTCGACGATCCCCGGGCGGCCGCCGGCGAGGCGCAGTCGCTCGTCGAGGAGGCGATCGGGGCGCTGTCCAAAGCGCTCGCCGCGCAGAAGGAGAAGCTGGGGGGCTGGCAGGGTGCCGGCGAGGCCGACACCGAGCAGCTCCGGGTGGCGGTCCGTCAGTACCGCGACTTCCTGGACCGGGTGCTGGGCCGCTGAGCCGACCCGGGACAGCCGGCCGCCGCCCCGCGCGGACCATTGCGCCCCAACGGCGGACCGGGCCGCCCGGGCCCGACCCACCGACCAACCCTGACGACCACCGCGGCACCACTCGACGCCCCGGCCGGAACACTTCCGGCCGGGGCGTCGTCGGAATCACCGCCGAATCCACACGGACGGTGTGAAACCCCGCACGGTGGGTAATAGCGCGCTCGGCGGGTGCCGACGGCGCGATCAGAGGGGTGGCGGGCGATGGACGGTGCCGGGCTCAGACTGAACATGAACGTGCTGGACTACGGGATCCTGGCGCTCTACTTCGTCACCGTGCTGGGGGTCGGCTTCGCCGCCCGCCGGGCGATCCGCACCAGCGTCGACTTCTTCCTCTCCGGGCGTTCGCTGCCCGCCTGGGTGACCGGCCTGGCCTTCGTCTCGGCCAACCTGGGCGCCCTGGAGATCATCGGGATGGCCGCCAACGGCGCGCAGTACGGCATCATGACCGTCCACTACTACTGGATCGGCGCCGTACCGGCGATGATCTTTCTGGGCATCGTGATGATGCCGTTCTACTACGGCTCCCGGGTGCGCAGCGTCCCGGAATACCTGCGACTGCGGTTCAACCGGCCGACCCACCTGCTGAACGCGATAAGCTTCGCGGTGGCCCAGGTGCTGATCGCCGGGGTCAACCTGTACGCGCTGGCGCTGATCATGCAGGCGCTGCTCGGCTGGCCGCTCTGGCTGGCGATCGTCATCGGGGCGGCGATCGTGCTGGCCTACATCACCGTCGGCGGGCTGACCGGCGCGATCTACAACGAGGTGCTCCAGTTCTTCGTCATCATCGCCGGGCTGGTGCCGATCACCGTCATCGGCCTGGTCAAGGTGGGCGGCTGGGCCGGCCTGATGGACTCGGTCCGCGACTCCAAGCTGGGCGAGGCCGGGCTGCACGCCTGGGAGGGCACCGGCAGCACCGCCAACCCGCTCGGCGCGCACTGGCTGGGCATCGTGTTCGGGCTCGGTTTCGTGCTCTCCTTCGGCTACTGGACCACCAACTTCGCCGAGGTGCAGCGGGCGCTGTCGGCCAAGAACATGAGCGCCGCCAGGCGTACGCCGATCATCGCCGCGTACCCGAAACTGGTCATCCCGGTGGTGACCGTGGTCCCGGGCCTGATCGCGCTGGTCACCGTCAAGGGGCTGGGGGCCGAGTCCGGTGACCTGGTCTACAACAACGCGATTCCGCTGCTGATGCGCGACCTGCTGCCCAACGGGGTGCTCGGGATCGCGGTCACCGGCCTGGTCGCCTCGTTCATGGCCGGCATGGCGGCCAACGTCAGCGGCTTCAACACCGTCTTCACCTACGACATCTGGCAGGCGTACGTCCGCAGGGAGCGCTCCGACGACTACTACATCCGGATCGGTCGGATCGCGACCGTGGCCGGGGTGGTGGTGGGCATCGGCACCGCGTTCATCGCCGCCGGGTTCAGCAACATCATGAACTACATCCAGGCGCTGTTCTCCCTGTTCAACGCCCCGCTGTTCGCCACCTTCATCATCGGCATGTTCTGGCGGCGGATGAGCGCCCTGGCCGGTTTCTGGTCGCTGCTGGCGGGCACCCTGGCCGCGCTGGCGACCTACCTGCTCTACAAGGCCGGCGTGGTGCACTTCAACTCCGACCTGGAGGAGAGCTTCTGGGGCGCGGGCATCGCCTTCGTCACGGTCGCCGTGGTGGCGGCGGTGGTCACCCCGCTGACCCGACCCAAGCGGGCCGAGGAGTTGCAGGGTCTGGTCTACGGCATGGGCGGGATCGACCTGAAGGGCGACGTGCTCGCCGGGGACCAGGTCTGGTGGCGTTCGCCGGTGCTGCTGGGCGCGATCGCGCTGGTGCTGGCCGTGCTCTTCTACATCCCGGTCTTCTGAGCCCGGTCCGTCACGAGAGGGAGGCGCAGGCGTGGACCAGCACAGCGAGCGGGCGAACGACCCGCAGGTCGTCGAGACGGAGAACGAGCGCAAGCGGTCCGCCGCCGCCCGGCTGTTCGACATCCGCCGGGTCATCGGTGGTCTCTTCGTGGTGTACGGGGTGATCGTCGGCCTGGTCGGTCTCTTCGACTCGGCTGCCGAGATCGACAAGGCGCAGGGCGTCCGGATCAACCTGTGGGCCGGGCTGGCGATGTTGGCTTTCGGGCTGTTCATGCTGGCCTGGCAGTGGCTGCGGCCGGTGGTGCCGCCCACCACCGAGGAGGCCCGGGAGGTCTGATCCGCCCCGGCATGGCGTCGCCCGGACGGGGTACCCGGGGCGCGGAACGCGTCTGGGACAGGAGGGCGGCACCATGACCGATCGTGACCCGAACCGACCGTTGGAGGAACGCCCGGAGGTGGCCGCCGCGGTGGACGACGACTCCACCGTGCCGCAGCTGGCCCGGGGCGGCGGTGGGCCGGCCGACCCGTCGTTCGTCGCGCCGGGTGACCAGCCCGGCGCGTCGACCGAGCAGCTGATCGGTGACCCGTACGCGGCGGGCACCGGGGCCACCGGGACCGGCACGGGGGCCGGTGGGGACAACATCCGCACCGGGGCCGAGCAGCCCTGGGAGCCGGAGGACCTGGTCATGGCGCGCGGGCAGGACCTGACGCCGCAGAACCTGGAGCGGGCCCGCCGGGACCTGGCCGAGTTGGGCCGGGCGGCGGTGGAACGAACCGTGCCCTGAGTCCCGCCGCAGTCGCCTCGCGCCCGGTGGGGTGTGCGGCGACCCGGGGACCGGGAGACCGGGGCCCCACATGACGACCGTCCGGTCCCGGCCCGGGGGCCCGGGGAGACGGGTGGGCCCCCGGCCCGACCTCTCGGTCGGACCGGGGGCCCGGGTGCGCCCGCCGCGTCAGTGCCTCACTCCAGCCGCGGCGGGCTGGTTCGTCAGAGCGCCGGGTAGGCGTTCTTCATGAGCTCCTGGAACTGGGCGGAGAACCAGGCGCCGGAGATCGGCGCGTTGGGCAGGGCGCCGCTCATGCTGTTGCCGTTACGGGCGTTACCGGTGTAGGTCGGGTCGCACATCCGGTCGAAGCCCTTGCCCTCGTTGTTCGGGATGAGGGAGCTGGAGCCGTCGGACTCACCCGGGGGCTTCACCCAGACGTAGGCGTCGATGCCCGGCTCGGGGTTGGCCTTCGGCCGCTCGCCGAGACCCGCACCGACCTGGTTGCACCAGTTGCCGGCGTGGAAGCGACGGTCGATGCGACCACCGTTGACGTAGGTGTCGACGCTGGTCGTCGCACCCGGGCCGGTGGGCCGGGCGGTGCCGCCCCAGCCGTTACGGGAGGTGTCGATCAGCATGCCGATGTTGCTGTTGAAGCCGACCGAGATCAGCTTGGTGCGGAACGCCTGGGCGAACGACAGCTCGTCGACGTAGAAGTTCCAGTCGATCCACTTGGACTGGCGGACGGTCTGGCCGTTCACCGAGTCGGTGATCTTGATGTACGGCTCCTTCAGGGCGGAGTAGTTCGCCGTGTTGGTGATGAAGCCGTGCACGTAGTTCACGTTGCTGCCGGAGGCGACGGCAGCGGTCTTCAGGATGTCGGCGGTCGGGCCGAAGTTGGTGTCCCAACCCAGCCAGCCGTGGTGACCAGCGTCGATGTAGTTGTAGACGTTACCGATCGCGCCCAGCTTGGCCAGGGCGTAGCCGACACCGTTGACGTACGCGCCGTTGGCCTTCACCACGTCGCACTGCACCGTGCCACCGGCGTTGCCGGAGGTGTTGGTGACCAGGTTCGGCAGCGAGTCGATCTCGATGATGTTGACGATCCGCAGGCTGGCGTACTTGGCCTGGCTCTGGATCGCGGCGATCGGGTCGATGTACTCCGCCTTGTAGCGCGGCAGTTCGTCGGCGGCCAGCTCACCGTTGGAGGCGAGCGCCGAGCAGTCCCGGCCGGGCAGGTTGTAGATCACGAACTGGATGTAGCCGGCACCCTGGGCCAGGGCCGCGTCCAGGTGGTCCTTGACGCCCATCGCACCGTTGGAGCTGCTGTCGGTGGTGCCGTTGATCGCGGCGATCCGGTCCAGCCACACCGCGGTCGGGTTGTTGGAGACCCGGCTGCCACCGGCCTCGGCGTCCGCCTTGGCCTTCCACTCCGGGTTCACGTACCCCTTGACCCCGACGTAGGGGTTGTCCACCTTCTGCCCCGGCGGGGGCGTGGTGGGCGGCGGGGTGGTGGGCGGCGGCGTCGTGGGCGGCGGGGTGGTGGGCGGAGGCGTGGTCGGCGGAGGCGTGGTGGGCGGAGGCGTCGTCGGCGTGACGCCGCCACAGACCACCCCGTTCAGGGTGAACGAGGCCGGCTTGGGGTTGCTGCCGCTCCACGAGCCGTTGAAGCCGAGGGTGGTGCTGCCGCCGCGACCCAGCGAGCCGTTGTAGGACTCGTTGGTGGCGGTCACGTTCTGGCCGCTCTGCGACCACTTGGCCGACCAGCCCTGGGTGACCCGCTGGCTGCTGTTGGGGAAGGTGAAGCCGAGGGTCCAGTTGCTGATCGGGTCACCCACGTTGCGGATGGTGACGTTCGCGGTGAAACCGCCGGACCAGTCGTTGGTGGTGTAGTCGATGCTGCACTGGGTGGCGGCCTGCGCCGCGGTGACCGGGATGGTCACCAGCCCGCCCGCGACCAGCACGCTCGCCCCGGTGAGGGCGAACGCCCGGCGTCGGGCGGACAGACTTCTCCACAGATTCATGCCTTTTGCACTCCTTGGGCGAGACCGGCACCGCATGGGGACCGGCAAGTGGCGCGTGAGCGTCCTGGGGTACGGACGAGCCCGGCGCCAACGGGACATCTCGGGGGGTGCCCGACCCGGAGGGCGGGCATGGTGGTGGCGAGCTGCACCGGCCCCGTGGGACCGGTCGGCGGCGACGTCGTCCGGTGCACCGGTTGCCCTCGACATCTGCCGTGCGCGGTGTGGCTCCCCGAACCGCGTGCAGCGATTCTTGCATGGGAGCGCTTCCATGGCAATGGCTCGATACTTGGCGGCAACCTGGCGGCAACGCCGGACCGACACCCGGGGCCCTGGCGAGCCTATCCCCGCCCAGCTCGGCCGGCAGGGCACCAACCGCCCCCCGAGGCGGCAAATGACGACACAAGCGCTCTAGCTCCCTTAAGCCCCGCATCATCGGTAAAGCCGAAAACACGAATCTTTCCCCGAATAAGTCGTGAAACGGTCTAACGTCGGTCATAGCTCGACTGTCGTCGGGCTCAGGACAACAGGGGATGGAGTGACGCAGGTCATGGCTAACAAGATGCTCGGGAAGGTTGTCGCGGGTGCCGCTCTCGGTGGCGCGTCCCTTCTGGTGTTCACGCCGGGGATCGCGTTCGCGGACGGTCACCACGACGGCGAGAGCCGGGACGGCAAGGTCATCGCCAAGCCACACGTCGTCAAGCCCGGCGACGAGGTCAAGCTCATCGAGATCTGCCCGGAGGCACAGGAACACGCCTTCGTCTGGTCCGAGGTCACCGGCAAGGTCAAGCTCAAGCCCGAAGGCCGCGGCGAGGACCACGGCAAGGGCGACGAGCACGGCAAGGGCGAAGAGGGCAAGGGCGAGGACCACGGCAAGGGCGAAGAGGGCAAGGGCGAGGACCACGGCAAGGGCGAAGAGGGCAAGGGCGAGGACCACGGCAAGGGACCCGACGGGAAGGGCCCCGACGACAACGGCCCCAAGCCGCAGCCGCCGGCCGAGGGTGGCCAACCCCCGGCTGACGGCGGGCAGCCGCCGGCCGACGGCCGGGGCGGTGGCTTCATGGCCGCCGACCAGGGGCCGGACCATGGCGACAAGGGCGACAAGGGCAAGGGCGAGGAGCACGGCAAGCCCGGCGAGCACGGCAAGCCCGGCGAGGAGTCCGGCGAGCACGGCAAGCCGAGCGAGGAGTCCGGTAAGCCCGGCGAGCACGGCAAGCCCGGCGAGGAGTCCGGCGAACACGGCAAGCCGGGCGAGGAGGAGCACGGCAAGCCCGGCGAGGAGGAGCACGGCAAGCCCGGCGAGGAGTCCGGCGAGCACGGCAAGCCCGGCGCCGAAGAGGAGCACGGCAAGCCGGGCTACAGCGAGGAGTCCGACGAGGACGACTGGCTGGGCCACGACGGGTACGGCCAGGACGAGGAGTACGGATACGGCAAGGACGAGGGTGGCTGGGAGCACAAGAAGGACTTCGTCTACTACGGCGAGGCCGAGGTCTCCGAGCACGCCCGTCCGGGCCGGTACGAGCTGAAGGGCTCGTGCGGCGAAGGCGAACTGGTCGTCCTGCCGAAGGGCCACGTCGATGGCGGTGACGGTGGGATGACCACCACCGCCGCCGACCGGAGCATGGCCGTCGGCGGAGTGGGCATGATCGGCGCGGCTGCCCTCGGCGGCATCGTGCTGATGCGTCGGCGTCGGGCCGATGAGCTCGGCTGACCCGACGGCGACACGGGCCGGCGGCCGTCACGGGAGACCGTGGCGTGCCGCCGGCGCGGCCGTCGTCGTCCTGCTCGCCATGGCCGGCTCCGGCATGGTCGGCGCGTCACTGCGCACCACGCCCCCGCCGCGTCCCCCACAACCGGCGGCCCAGGCCGCGCCGCAGACCACCCCGGCGACCACCCCCGCCGGGGAGACCGGGCCGGTCGACGACCCGGACGCCCAGGTCCCCGCCGACGCGAGCGTGCCACCGGGCCCCGATCCGCTGCTCCGGGCCGCCCCCACCGCCATCGTGATCCCGCGGATCGGGGTCGACGCGGAGATCATGCCGCTGGGCACCAACCCGGACGGCACGGTCCAGGTGCCCCCGCTGGACCAGGCCCAGCGCGCCGGCTGGTACGAGCCGGGCGTCAGCCCCGGGGAGACCGGGAATGCGGTGATCGTCGGGCACGTCGACTCGGCGAAGCTCGGGCCGGCGGTCTTCTTCCAACTCGGCGCGCTCCTGCCGGGCGACACCATCACGGTGTCCCGGGCCGACGGCGGCGTCGCCATATTCACCGTCGACGAGGTGCGTTCCTATCCCAAGGACCAGTTCCCCACCGAGCTGGTGTACGGCCCGAACGACCGACCCGGACTGCGGGTGGTGACCTGCGGCGGCCAGTTCGACCAAGGGGCCGGCAGCTACCAGGACAACGTGATCGTCTTCGCCACCCTGACGTCCTGACCCCTACCGCACCTCCCGGCGGGACACCGCCGGCCGACCACACCGGTGCCGCGCCTGCGGCGGGACGAGGATCCCACCGCAGGCGCGGCCGGTGTCACGGTCAGGCGGCGGCGGACGTCCGGACCAGGGTGCGGATCTGCCGCAGCAGCACCGACAACGAGGCGAGGTCCGCCCGCGACTCGTCGAACTCCCCCATCGCCCGGTGCGCCCGGTGGATCGAGGTGGCGTTCGACTGTTCCCACTGGAGCACCCGCTCCTGCGGCGGCAGGTCGCCCGAGGTGGAGTCGAGCACCTCCCCGGTGAGCGCGGCCAGCGCGGCGTACAGGTCGTAGCGCAGCGCCATCCGGGCCAACGTCTGCCAACGGTCCTCGCGCGGCAGCAGGGAGATCTTCGACAGCAGCGAGTCGACCCGGAACCGGTCGGAGAGCACGAAGTAGACCGAGGCCACCTCGCCGACGTCGCGGCCACTGGTCCGCGCCGTCTCCACCACGTCCAGCAGGCCGAAGCTGTACATCAGCCGGGTCGCCTGCTCGGCCAGGCCGGCCGGCAGCCCCCGGGCGGTCATCGCGTCGATGTGCTCCCGCAACGACTCCCGCTCGCTGCCGTGGAACCGGTCCTGGAGGTCGGGCAGTAGCCGGGCCACCCCGTCGCGGAGCCGCTCGATCTCGGCCGGCACGTCGATCGGCGAGCGCCGGTTGGTCACCAGCCAGCGCACCGCCCGGTCGAGCAGCCGCCGGGTGTCGAGGTAGACGCTGGTCTGCAACTCCGGCGAGACCTGGTTGTCCAGCGCCTCGACCGCGTCCCACAGCTCCCGCAGCCCGAAGACCTCCCGGACCACCACGTACGCCCGGATGACGTCGGCCGGCGACGCGGCCGTCTCCTCGATGACCCGGAAGACGAACGAGATGCCGCCCCGGTTGATCGCCTCGTTGACCAGGACCGTGGTGACGATGTCCCGGCGCAGCCGGTGCTGGGCCATCCGGTCGGCGAACCGCTCGCGCATCGGCGTCGGGAAGTAGTCGACCAGCACCCTGGTCGTCCACTCCTCGTCCGCGAGGCCCTCGGCGAGGATCTCCCGCTCCAGCACGATCTTGACGTACGCGAGCAGCACCGCGAACTCCGGCGCGGTCAGCCCGGACTCGGTGCGTACCGCCAGCTCCTCGTCCGGGGGCAGCGCCTCCAGCGCCCGGTCGAGCTGACCGGCCCGCTCCAGTTCGCTGATCATCCGGCGGTGCACCGGCAGCAGCGAGGCGGCCTGGGCCTGCGAGTTGTTGATCGCCCGTGCCTGGTCGTAGTTGTCCCGCAGGACCAGCTCGGCGACCTCGTCGGTCATCTGGGCCAGCAGCTCGTCACGGGCGGGGACGTCCAGCGCCCCGTCGGCGACCGCCGTGTTCAGCAGGATCTTGATGTTCACCTCATGGTCGGAGCAGTCCACTCCGGCCGCGTTGTCGATGAAGTCGGTGTAGATCCGGCCGCCGGTAGACGCGTACTCGATCCGGCCGAGCTGGGTGCAGCCCAGGTTGCCGCCCTCGCCGACGACCCGGCAGCGCAGGCTCCTGCCGTCCACCCGGATCGCGTCGTTGGACTTGTCGCCCACCTCGGCGTTGGTCTGGCTGGACGCCTTCACGTAGGTGCCGATGCCGCCGTTCCAGAACAGGTCCACCGGCGCGGTGAGGATCGCCTTCATCAGCTCCGGCGGGCTGAGCTGGGTGACGTCGTCGGCCAGGCCGATGGCCGCCCGCACCTGCGGGGTGATCGGGATCGACTTGGCCCCGCGCGGGAAGATCCCGCCGCCTTCGGAGATCAGCTTCGGGTCGTAGTCCTCCCAGGACGACCGGGGCAGCCCGAACAGCCGCTGGCGTTCCCGGAAGGAGGTGGCAGCGTCCGGGTCCGGGTCGAGGAAGATGTGCCGGTGGTCGAACGCGGCCACCAACCGGATGTGTTCGGAGAGCAGCATCCCGTTGCCGAACACGTCGCCGGACATGTCGCCGACGCCGACCACGGTGAAGTCAGCCGTCTGGGTGTCGTGGCCCAGCTCGCGGAAGTGCCGCTTGACCGACTCCCAGGCACCCCGGGCGGTGATGCCCATCTTCTTGTGGTCGTAGCCGGCGGAACCGCCGGAGGCGAAGGCGTCACCCAGCCAGAAGCCGTGCGCCGCCGAGATCTGGTTGGCGATGTCGGAGAACGTCGCGGTGCCCTTGTCCGCCGCCACCACCAGGTACGGGTCGTCCGGGTCGTGCCGCACCACGTCCACCGGCGGCACGATGTCCCCGGCGACGATGTTGTCGGTGACGTCGAGCATCGCGCCGACGAACTCCTGGTAGCAGGCGACCGCCTCGTCCCGGTCCCCCGGCTTCTGCTTCAGCACGAAGCCGCCCTTGGCACCCACCGGCACGATCACCGCGTTCTTCACCATCTGCGCCTTGACCAGGCCGAGCACCTCGGTGCGGAAGTCCTCCCGCCGGTCGGACCAGCGCAGCCCGCCCCGGGCCACCGCCCCGTAGCGCAGGTGCACGCCCTCGAACCGGGGCGAGTAGACGAAGATCTCGAACCTGGGTCGGGGCGCCGGCAGGTCCGGGATGGCCTGCGGGTCCAGCTTGAACGCCACGTACGGCTTGGGTCGCCCGTCGGCGCGCTTCTGGTAGAAGCTGGTCCGCAGGGTGGCCTGCATCAACGTCAGGTAGGCGCGCAGGATGCGGTCCTGGTCGAGGCTGGCCACGTCGTCCAGCGCGACACCGATCGCGTCGACCAGCTCGCCGCTGCGTTCCCGGCGTTGCTCCGCCTCGCGCCCGTCCGGGGCGAACCGCACCTCGAACAGTTCCACCAGCAGCGCCGCGATCCGCGGGTACGCGATGAAGGTCTGCTCCATGTACTCCTGGGAGAAGACCGCCCCGGTCTGCCGCAGGTACTTCGCGTACGCCCGCAGCACCACCACCTGCCGCCAGGTCAGGCCGCCGCGCAGGACCAGCTCGTTGAAGCCGTCCACCTCGGCCTCACCCCGCCAGGCGGCGGCGAAGGCGTTCTCCACGTGCGGGCGCACCTCGGCCAGCTCCTGGTGCCCCTCGGGCAGGCGCAGCCCGAAGTCGTACAGGAAGACCCGGCCGTCGATCCGGTCCACCTCGTACGGGTGCTCGTCGACCACCCGTACGCCCAGCGAGTGCAGCACCGGCAGCACGGCGGAGAGCATCATCGGCTCGCCGTACCGGTAGACCTTGAACCGGACGTCCATCGCCTCGTCGGCCCCGGCGTCGCGCTGCCCCGGCCGGGACGCCCACTGCTTACGGAACAGGTGCATCTCCAGCTGGCCGGGCTCCTCCAGCAGCTCCAGCTTGGCCAGGTCCTTCATCGCCTCGTACGGCGTGTGCCCGTCCTTGTAGCCCTCCGGGAACGCGTCGGCGTACCGGACGAAGAGCCGTTTGGACTGTTCGTCGCCGAGCTTGCGCTCCAGCACCAGCCGGTAGTCGTCGTCCCAGAGCCGGGTGGCGTCGGCCAACTCCTCGGCGAGCAGGTCGGCGTCGATCTCCCCGGGCGGCCGGTTCGGATCGGTCCGGACGATGAAGTGCACCCGGGCCAGCATCGACTCGGTGACCCGGGTGGTGTAGTCCACCCCCACCCCGTTCAGCTCACGCAGCAGGATGTCCTGCATGCGCAGCCGGTTCTGGGTGGTGAACCGGTCCCGGGGCAGGTAGATCAGGCAGGAGATGAACCGCCCGTACGCGTCGCGGCGCAGGAACACCCGCAGCTGCCGGCGGCCGGCCATCCGCAACACCCCGACCACCGCGTGGTACAGGTCGTCGGTCTTGATCTGGAACAGCTCGTCGCGCGGGTAGGTCTCCAGGATCTGGAGCAGGTCCTTGCCGGAGTGGCTGCGCTGACTCAGCCCGGACCGGTCCAGCACCTCGGCCACCTTGCGGCGGACCACCGGCAGCTCCCGCACGCTCGTCCGGTAGGCGGCGGTGGAGAACAGGCCCAGGAACCGCCGCTCGCCGACCACCCGGCCGGCCTCGTCGAAGATCTTGAAGCCGATGTAGTCCAGGTAGGCCGAGCGGTGCACGGTGGCCCGGGAGTTCGCCTTGGTGATGATCAGCAGCCGCTTCTCCATCACCTTCTCGTGCGCCTCCGGCGTCATCGACGACAGCGCGCGCGCCTCGGGCGAGTCCGACCGCAGGATGCCCAGGCCGGTGCCGAGCACCGCCTCCAGCGCCGGGCCGCCCTGCCCGCCGGAGTCGACCAGCCGGTACTCCCGGTAGCCGAGGAAGGTGAAGTGGTCGTGGGCCAGCCAGCGCAGCAGCTCCACCGAGTCGGTGATGTCCTTTTCCGGCACCGGTGGGCGGTCGTTCGCCGTCCGGGCGGTGGACAGCTCGTCGGCGAGCGCCAGGGCCCGCTGCCGCATCTTCGGCCAGTCCTCGACGGCCTCCCGCACGTCGGTGAGCACCCGCTGCAACTCGCGGCGCAGCTTGTCCCGCTGGTCGGCGTCCCGGACCGGGTCGATCTCGATCCGCATCCAGCTCTCGACCAGGTCACCGGCGATCGCGTCGTCCGGCTCCACGTCGGCGGAGACCTCGGTCAGCCGGCCCAGCGGCTCCCGCCGCACCACCACCAACGGGTGCACCAGCAGGTGTACGTCGAGGTGGTGGGCGTTGAGCAGGGCGGTCACCGAGTCGACCAGGAACGGCATGTCGTCGGTGACGATCTCGACGACGGTGTGGTGCTGGTCGGCGTCGGGGGGCAGGATGCGCAGCTTCAGCTCACCCGGCACCCGCTGCTGGGCGAGGTCACGGTGGGCCCGGGCGGCGTCGAGCATCTCCTCGGCGGTGAACCCGATCAGCTCCTCGTCCGGCGCGAACCGCCAGAACCGGCCCACCAGGGTCGCCGCGTCGTGGTCGTCACCGGCCAACGCCACCGCCTGGGCCACCAGGCGCTCCGCGTTGGGCACCGGCTCGTCGAGCTCGGCGTCCTCCACGTCGTCACCGAGCGCTTCCACCGGAAGCCCCAGGTCGTAGAGGGTGTCGATGCTCGAACCGGTCAACCCGGTCACTCCTGTGTCGAGTCGACCGTAGCCGTCCCCGTCGATCGGCGGGCTGTCCCCGTCGGTCACCGAATCGAAGCTGTCGTCCCGGCCGGTGTCAGTCTGCCGGAGGTCGGGTCCCGGTTTGATCGCCGGACGCCGGTCCATGGGTGCCACTCCCCTCGACGACCCACCGCGTTGTGGGTCACTCTGCCGCCCCACCTTAGGCCCTGCCGTTCCGGTCATCGGTCGGCGGACCGTCGGCCGGACGTCCGGTCCGCGACTCCGGGCCGGTCGCCTGTTGCAGATCCACGTCGGCCGGCTGCCGAGTACCCCGCTGTGGGATGTTCACAACACCCGGGGGCCCACCTCTTCGCCCTGCCCACCGGGGCGGGAAGGGCGTCGACCGCTCCCGCCCGGCGACCCGGTCCGGCCGCGCGGGGCGGTACGGGCGCCCGCCGCGTACTAGCGTGCAGGGCAGCCCGCCACCCGGAAGGTGCCAGCTCCATGCCCCTGTCGTACCCGTACCACCGCCCCGGCACTCCCCTGCGGCGGGCTCTCGCGGCCGTGGCCGCCACGGTGCTGGCGGCCGGTGCCCTCGTCGGCTGCTCCGGCGACGACGACCCGGCGGGCAGCGTGGACGCGTTCCTCGCCGGCTGGCGCAGCGGCAAGCTGGACAAGGTGGGATTTGTCGACCCGACCGGCGCGAGAGTGCCCGCCGCGACCGTCACCGAGCAGATCAAGGCACTCTCCGGCGATCTCGCCACCACCGTGCCCACCCTGGGTCGCGCCGGGGACGCCGAGGTCACCAAGAACCTCGCCACCGCGAAGGTCGACATCAGCTGGGCGTTGCCGGGCGGGGCCACCTGGGCCTACCAGCGGCCGGTCCGGCTGCGGCAGAACAGCGGCGACGACCGGTGGCAGGTGATCTGGGAACCCCAGGTGCTGCACGAGCAACTGGAGAAGGGCGACCGGCTGGCGCTGCGGCGGACCGCCGCGCCCCGGGCCGGGGTGCTCGACGGCGCGGGGCAGCCGATCGTGGCACCCCGCCCGGTGGTCCGCATCGGCGTGCAGCCGGGCGAGGTCACCGACGCCAAGGCCCTGGTGGGAGGGCTCGATGCCGCGTTCAAGGCGGTCAAGCCGCCGATCAGCCCACCGGTGGACCTCAGCGACCTGCCGCAACGGCTGCGCGACGCCGATCCGGGCGCCTTCGTCGAGGTGGTGACGTTACGCGACGAGGCGTACCGGCAGATCCGGCCCCGGATCTACGACCTGCCGGGGACGAAGTTCCGGGCCGAGAAGCTCGACCTGGCCCCCACCCGGGAGTTCGCCCGCGCCCTGCTCGGCACAGTCGACCAGGCGCAGGCCGACGACCTGGCCGCCCACCCCGACCGGTACGCCAAGGGTGACCTGGTCGGCCACGGTGGTCTCCAGGGCCGCTACGACGAGCGGCTGCGCGGTGCTCCCGGCACCATCGTGGAGATCCGCCGACCCACCCCGGAGGGCGGCAGCACCGTCGTCACCGAGGCGTTCCGGCAGGACCCGACCGCCGGTAAGCCGGTCCGTACCAGCCTCGACGTGGCCGTCCAGAACGCCGCCGACGGCGCGTTGCGGGCGGAGAAGCGGCGGTCGGCCCTGGTCGCGGTGCGGATCAGCGACGGCGCGGTGCTCGCCGCCGCCAACGGCCCCGGAGCGGCCGGGGAGAACCTGGCCTTCACCGCCCAGGTGCCGCCGGGCTCCACCTTCAAGACGGTCAGCGCCCTCGCCCTGCTGGACAAGGGCGCGGTGACCCCACAGACCATCGTCGACTGTCCCAAGACCCGCGCGGTGGACGGTCGGCCGTTCAAGAACTCCGACGACTTCGTCCTCGGCAAGGTGCCGTTCCGCACCGACTTCGCCAAGTCCTGCAACACGGCCTTCGTGGCGCTGGCCCCGCAACTCGGCCCGGACGGGCTGGCCGCCACCGGCCGTACCCTCGGCCTGGAGGGCAGCTGGGACCTCGGCGCGGACGTCTTCACCGGCAAGGTCTCCACCGGCGGCGCCCCCACCGAGCAGGCCGCTGCGGCGATCGGTCAGGGCACCACCGTGGTCAGTCCGCTGGCCATGGCCGGCGCCACCGCCGCTGTCGCCCGGGGCCGCTGGGAGCAGCCGAAGCTGGTGCTCGACCCGGCCCCGGCCGCACCCGCCGAGGCCGGCCCGTCGTTGAAGGCCGAGTCGGTGGCGGGGCTCAAGACGATGATGCGCGAGGTGGTCACGGCCGGCACCGGCAAGGCGCTGTCCGACGTGCCCGGTGGCCCGGTGTACGGCAAGACCGGCACCGCCGAGTACGACAACGACCCGGCGCACACCCACGCCTGGTTCGTCGGTTGGCGGGGGGACGTCGCGTTCGCCGTCTTCGTCGAGCAGGGCGGGTCGAGTACGGCCAGCGCCGTCCCGATCGTCGAACGCTTCCTGCGCGCCCGCCCCTGACCCGCCCCGGCGGGCGCTGTCGGCGCGGTGGAGCGCAACGTCGACCCTTCCGGGGATCGTGCTCAGGCGACCGGCTCTTCGGCACGCCCCGGCACGTCGGCCGGCCCGGAAACAGCCGGCCCGGAGGCGAAGGGCTCGGGAACGGACGGCCCCGGGACGGATCGTCCGGAGTGGGACGGGCCGGGATCGGTGGGGTGTGGCTGGGGTGGCAGCAGTCGGGGCGCGACGGCGTCCGGGGCGACCACCGGGGCCAGTCCGGCGACGACCGTGTTGACGATCTCGGCGGCGTACGCACCGTCCGGGTCGTAGTCGGGGTCGAAGACGGTCAGCTCGACGCCGAGGCAGTGTGGGGTGTCCACCAGCCCGGCGAGCAGGATCTCCAGCTCGGCGAAGGCGATCCCGCCGGGGTCGGGGGCGTCCACGGCCGGCATCACCGCCGGGTCGAGCACGTCGACGTCGATGTGCACCCAGTAGCCGGCGCAGTCGGCCAGTTGCTCGTGCGCCCACTGGGCGCTGCGGGCGGCGCCCTCGGCGCGCAGGGCCGGCACCGGTCGGGTGGTGATCCCGGCGGCTTGGAGGTCGAGCCGGTACTCGTCCTGTGCCCGGATGCCGAGCACCACCACGTCGATGTCCCGGAAGTACGGTCGACGCCCCTCGATGGCGGCCAGGTCGGCCTGGCCGCGCCCGGTCACCAGGGCGAGGTCCTCGCCGGCTGCCGCACCCACGTAGGAGGCGTTGCCGGGGTGCCGGAAGTCGGAGTGGCCGTCGACGAAGACCAGCCCGATCCGCCCGCCGACCGCCTCGCCGAGCCGGTGCATGGCCAGCGCCGAGCCGAGCAGCACCGAGCAGTCCCCGCCGAGGACCAGGGGAAACTCGTCCCGGTCGATGATCGCGCCGATCCGGTCGGCCAGCGCCGTCGAGTAGCCGGAGATCTCCCGGGCGTGGCAGACCCCGTCACCGGGCCGCCAGTCGCCCGGGTCGTACCGGGGGGCGGTGAGGCAGCCGGCGTCCCGGGCGCCCAGTCGGGCCAGCAGCCCGTGGTCGCGCAGCGCGCCGGGGGCCTTGCCGCAGCCGGGGACGGAGGTGGAGGTGGGTGGGCGCAGACCCAGGTTGGTCGGCGCGTCGAGGACGGCGATTCGGCGCATCACAGGCTCCCGTCCTCGATGGGTGGCGGGCCGGCCGGGGGGCCGGCCCGCGCGGGGATGTCAGGGGTTCAGAACAGGGCGCTGGCCAGGGCGCGTCGGGCGGAGGCCACGGCGGGGTCGTCCGGGCCGGCGATGCTGAACAGGGCGATCAGGTGTTGGCGGGCCTTGTCCCGGTCGTCACCGGCGGTCCGCCGGACCACCCCGACCAGCCGCGCGTACGCCTGCTCGGCCATCCCGCTGAGCACCTCGATGTCGGCGGCGAGCAGTTGGGCGTCGACGTCGTCGGGGTTGGCCTGCGCGGCGGCGAGGGCGGCCTGCGGGTCCGCGCCGGCGACCCGCCGGGCCACCCCGACCTGGGCCAGCCCGGCCTCGGCCGCGGCGTCCGCCGGGGACTCGGCGAGGATCTTGCGGTACGCCTGCTCGGCGGCGTCCAGGTCGCCGCTCATCAACGCGTCGTCGGCCTCGTCGAGGCGCGGGTCCTCCGGCTCGGCCACGGTGACGCCACCGGCCTTGAGCACGGCGGCGAGCCACTGGCGCAGCTGGGGCTCGGGGATCACCCCGGGGAAGGCGTCGATGGGCCGCCCGCCGACGATCGCGTAGACGGTGGGGATGGCCTGGATCTGGAACATCTGCGCGATCCGCGGGTTTTCCTGGACGTCGACCCGGGCGAGGACCCACTGGCCGGCGCCCTCGGCCGCCAACCGCTCCAGCACCGGGGCGAACTGGTCGCTGTCCGGGTAGCCGGCCGCGCCGAAGAAGACCACCACGGGTGTGGTCATCGACCGTTCCAGCACCTCGGACTGGATGTTCGCCTCGGTCACGTCGAGCGCGGCGGCGGCGCCACCTGTGGCGGGACCGCCCGCCAGGCCGGTGGAGGCACCGGTCTGGCTCGGTGTGGCGGGACGGGAACTGGCCGGGGCGGTGCCGCGCAGCGCGCTGAGGTCGACCGCGCCGCGGGTGAAGATCGACGAGGTGATCCGTGGGTCGCTCATGGTTATCTAGTCTCGCACGATCCCCACCGTCCCCGGCTCAGCCACAACGCCCACAGTTGCCACTCTCACCTCCCGTTCTCCCCCTCCCACCCCCCACCCCCACCCCCGGGGGTCAGAAGCGGGCGGGTTCGCGGTAGGTGCCCCATTCGGCGCGCAGGGCGTCGCAGATCTCGCCGAGGGTGGCTTCGGCGCGGACGGCGTCGAGCATGGGCGGGATCATGTTGCCGCCGGTGCGGCTGACCTCGATCATGCGCTGCACCGCCGCCGTCACCGCGGCGTCGTCACGGGCGGCCTTGCGCTCGGCGAGGACCCGGCGCTGCTCCAGCTCCACCTCGTGCGAGATGCGCAGGATCTCCAGTTCCTTGGCGGTCGTGCTGGTGTGGCAGTTGACCCCGACGATCTTCTTGTCGCCCTTCTCCAGCGCCTGCTGGTAGACGAAGGCCGACTCGGCGATGTGGCCGGTGAACCAACCGTCCTCGATGCCGCGCAGGATGCCGGAGGTCATCGGGCCGATCTGGTGCGGGCCCTCGCCACCGAGCTGCCGGATCCGGGCGAAGATCGCCTCCGCCTCGGCCTCGATGGCGTCGGTGAGCGCCTCGACGTACCAGGAGCCGCCGAGCGGGTCGGCCACGTTGGTCACCCCGATCTCCTCCATCAGCACCTGCTGGGTACGCAGGGCGATCTCGGCGGATTCGTCGGTGGGCAGGGCGAGGGTCTCGTCGAGGGCGTTGGTGTGCAGCGAGTTGGTGCCGCCGAGCACCGCGGCGAGGGCCTCCACTGCGGTGCGTACCACGTTGTTGACCGGTTGTTGCGCGGTCAGCGACACCCCGGCGGTCTGGGTGTGGAACCGCAGCCAGAGGGCCTTCTCGCTGGTCGCGCCGTAGACGTCGCGCAGCCAGCGGGCCCAGATCCGGCGGGCGGCCCGGAACTTGGCGATCTCCTCGAAGAAGTCCAGGTGCGCGTCGAAGAAGAAGCTCAGCCCGGGGGCGAAGACGTTGACGTCCAACCCGCGCGAGAGTCCCAGCTCGACGTAACCGAACCCGTCGGCCAGGGTGTACGCCAGCTCCTGCGCGGCGGTGGAACCGGCCTCGCGGATGTGGTAGCCGGAGACCGACAGCGGCTTGTAGCGGGGGATCTCGGCGGCGCAGTATTCCATCAGGTCGCCGATCAGGCGCAGGTGCGGCTCGGGGTCGAACAGCCACTCCTTCTGCGCGATGTACTCCTTGAAGATGTCGGTCTGCAACGTGCCGTCCAGCCGGGACAGGTCGACGCCCTGCCGCTCGGCGGCGACCAGGTACATGCAGAAGACCGGCACCGCCGGCCCGGAGATGGTCATCGAGGTGGTGACGCCGGCCAGGTCGATGCCGTCGAAGAGCGTCTCCATGTCGGCGGCGGTGTCCACCGCGACCCCGCAGTGGCCGACCTCGCCGAGCGCCTGCGGGTCGTCGGAGTCGCGCCCCATCAGGGTCGGCATGTCGAACGCGACGGAGAGCCCACCGCCGCCCGCGCCGAGGATCATCTTGTACCGCTCGTTGGTCTGCTGGGCGTTGCCGAAGCCGGCGAACTGTCGGATCGTCCAGGCCCGACCGCGGTAGCCGGTCGGGTGCAACCCCCGGGTGTACGGGAACTCGCCCGGCCAGCCGATCCGTTCGAACCCGGGGTAGGCGGTGCCCTCGGGTGGCCCGTACACCGGTTGCACGGTGGCTCCGGACAGGGTGGTGAAGTCCGCGTCCCGCTTGCGCGCGGCGTCGTACCGGGCCTGCCAGCGTGCCCGTCCGGCGGCGATCTCGTCGGCGTTCATCCGCGGGGCTCCTCCTCGAGTCCTCGACCGAACCCCGAGTGTAGAACGAAGCCTGAACGATCGCTAAGGAAGCTCGTACCCGCCGGTAGCCCGCCGAGCACCGCGAAGGGAGGCGAGCGGAGTCAGGCCGCCGGCAGTGCGGGCACCTCGAAGTCGTAGGTGAAGCTGTCCAGCGCGACCTTGACGAGCACCCGACTCGCCTTCGTGACCTTCTCCCTGCCGGCACAGATCAATTCCGTCTGCCAGTTGGAAGTCGCCGGCAGGCCCGGCGGGCGGGACGCAACTTCACCCAACTCCACCTGACGGCACTCACCCTTCTTTCCGGCCGCGTCGCGCAGGCCGTACCGGGCGCCCTTCGGGCCGACCACGTCGAAGCGCACTTCGGCCGAAGCGCTACGCACGGCCACGACACGGACGGCGTCGGGGCCGAAGACGGGAAGCTCGCTCGGGACCTCGGACACCGCCTGCCGGGGAGTCTCCGAGACTTCCGTGGCGGGCGAAGAATCAGGAGATGCATCTTCCGGTCCCGCGGAACAACCTACGAGGGAAACGGTGACGCTGAGCGACAATCCACATAAAAGCAAGATCCCCGAAACTCTGTCTTTCATTGTCACCCGTTTCGCATTAATAGCTTTTTCGCGATGATACAGAATGGGTCTGGGCAAGTCAAGGGACAACAATGCCGACCTTCCCCTGATATCTTGGCGGCATTCGTGGCGGCCTAATCAACGAGCCGCCCCGCGCATCCACGGGGAGACAGCTTGAACTTCAGGAAACGTATGTTGAGTGTCGTGTCGGCGATTGCGGTTCTGCCGCTGCCCGTGGTGGCCCTCCAGGCCCCGGCCCTGGCAGGTCCGCAGGGCTGCCCGGCCGAGGGTGAGAACCCGATCTACACCTTCACCAACATCAGCAAGTCGACGCGGCCGACCGACGTCTACAGCGCCTACATCACTGGCCCCGGCACCATCTCCTACAGCGAGAACGAGACCGCCAACGTCGCCGCGACGGCGTCGGCGACGGTATCCGCCGAAGCCGGCGTCGTTTTCGCGAAGGCGAGCACGTCCATCGGGGTGTCGGTGACAGCCGGACGCTCGTGGACTGCCGGCTTCAGTTACGCGCTGGAAGTGCCGAGTGGGCAACGTCGCAGGATGCGGCTCTTTCAGGAGTCTCGCTCTTTTGTGGTGAAGAAGCAGACCTGGAACGTCGCGCAGTGCAAATTCCTCACCAACTATTCGGGAGCCAGCGCGAACGCTCCCCGAACCGCCCGGGTCGACGAATGGAAGCTCGAGTCCTGAGGACCGGCCGCTGACCCTGACAGATCATTGCCAGCGGAAGCAGAAATGCAGCGAGGGTACGGCTGATCGGCCGGAAATGCTCCGGCGACCGATCGGCCGTACCCTCGTGCCGGACCACTTCCGCGTCAGATCCTGCGTGGCCCAGGCACCACCGAATTCCACCGCGTGTCAGGCGCGTGCCCCGGGTGGACGGCTCAGGTGCCGATCTGGGCGAGCAGTTCGTCGGCCGCCGCGTACGGGTCGAGGGCCCCCTCGGCGACCTTCGCGGCGAGCGCCGGCAACTCCGTACCGTCGCGTAGGGAACCGATGCGGGCGCGCAGGGTGCCCAGCGCGATCGCCTCGATCTCGGCGGCGGCCCGCTTCTCCCGACGTAGGCGGAGCTGGTCGTGCTGCTCAAGCCAGGCACGGTGCTTGTCGATCGCGGCGGCGATGTCGTCGATCCCCTCGCCGCGCGCGGCGATCGACCGCACCACCTGCGGACGCCACTGCCCCGGCCCCCGCTCACCCAACGCGATCATGCCCTGGATGTCCCGGACGGTGTTGTCCGCGCCGTCCCGGTCGGCCTTGTTGACCACGAAGACGTCGGCGATCTCCAGGATGCCGGCCTTGACCGCCTGGATCGCGTCACCCATCCCCGGGGCGAGCAGCACCAGCGTGGTGTCGGCGAGCGACGCCACCTCGACCTCGGCCTGGCCGACCCCGACGGTCTCCACCAGCACCACGTCGCAGCCGGCGCCCTCCAACACCCGGACCGCCTGCGGGGTCGCCGACGACAGCCCACCGAGGTGCCCCCGGCTGGACATCGACCGGATGTAGACACCCGGGTCGGTCGCGTGGTCCTGCATCCGGACCCGGTCGCCGAGGATCGCCCCGCCGGTGAACGGGCTGGACGGGTCGATGGCCAGCACCCCGACCCGGTGCCCACCCGCCCGCAACGCCCGGACCAGCTCGTTGGTGGTGGTCGACTTGCCCACCCCCGGGGAGCCGGTCAACCCGACCACCTGGGCCTGCCCCGCATAGGGCGCGAGCGCCGCCGCCACCTGCGGCAGCATCTCGTCACCGGACTCGACCAGGGTGATCAGCCGGGCCACCGCCCGGGGGTCACCCTCGCGCGCCCTCTCCACCAGCATCGGTACGTCCCGACTGCGGCGCACCGGGACAGCGGCGGGGGTGGGGGCGCTCTCGACACTCACCGGGTCACCTTCGCCCACGACTGCGGTGCTCGCCAACCCCACTCACTCCTCGCACTCACACGCCCACCTCGCCCGACGATCGTGAGCTGGGAAGTTCCCGCCCCCGACCGTTGTCTTCGCCGCACCGACCCGGACCCGCGACCACGCTCCGCGCCATCCGGCCCGACGGCCGGTCAGTTCCCGGTGTCGGCGGGTACGTGGATGATCAGGGCGTCACCCTGGCCACCGCCGCCGCACAGCGCCGCCGCGCCGGTGCCACCACCACGGCGCTGGAGTTCCAGCGCGAGGGTGAGCACCAGCCGGGCCCCGGACATGCCGATCGGGTGGCCGAGCGCGATCGCCCCACCGTTGACGTTGACCTTGTCGGTGCTGACGCCGAGGTCCCGCGTGGACTGGATGCCGACCTGGGCGAACGCCTCGTTGATCTCGATGAGGTCGAGGTCCTCGACGCTCAGGCCGCCCTTCTTCAGGGCGTGCTGGATGGCGTTCGACGGCTGCGAGTGCAGGGAGTTGTCCGGGCCGGCCACGTTGCCGTGCGCGCCGATCTCGGCCAACCAGGTCAGGCCCAACTCGTTCGCCTTGGCTTTGCTCATCACCACCACGGCCGCCGCGCCGTCCGAGATCGGCGACGAGGTGCCGGCCGTGATCGTGCCGTCCTTGGCGAACGCCGGGCGCAACTTCGCCAGCGACTCGACGGTGGTGTCCGGGCGGATGCCCTCGTCCTCGCTGATCACCAGCGGGTCGCCCTTGCGCTGCGGGATGACCACCGGGGTGATCTCGTCGGCGAAGTGACCGTTCTTCTGCGCGGCGGCGGCCCGCTGGTGGCTGGCCGCCGCGAACGCGTCCTGCTCCTCGCGGGTGATCCCGTGCCGTCCGCCGAGCCGCTCGGTGGACTCCCCCATCGAGCAGCAGTCCCAGGCGTCGCTGAGCCCGTCGTGGGCCATGTGGTCCTTGACCGTCACGTCGCCGTACTTGTAACCGGCGCGCTGGCCGAGCAGCAGGTGCGGGGCGTTGGTCATCGACTCCATGCCACCGGCCACCACGATGTCGAACTCGCCGGCCCGGATGAGCTGGTCGGCCAGGGCGATCGCATCCAGGCCGGAGAGGCACACCTTGTTGATGGTCAGCGCCGGCACCGACATCGGGACGCCCGCCTCCACCGCCGCCTGCCGGGCCGGGATCTGCCCCGCACCGGCCTGGAGCACCTGACCCATGATCACGTACTGCACCTGGTCCGGGGCCACCCCGGCGCGCTCCAGCGCCGCCTTGATCGCGATGCCGCCGAGCTTCGTCGCCGGGAGGTCCTTGAGGTTGCCCAGCAGCCGGCCCATCGGGGTCCGCGCGCCGCTGACGATCACCGATGCCACTGCCTGCCTCCGAGGGGGGTACCAACCTGTACGCCTTAACGCCTGTTCGGCCAGACTAGCGGCATGACTGAAAACTCCTCCGTCGAGCCCGCTGCCGACTACGTCACAGACATCGGGCTGCTCCGTATCGATCACGTCGGGGTCGCGGTCGCCGACCTCGACGCCGCGATCGACTTCTATCAGCGCACCTTCGGGATGCGCTGCATACACCAGGAGACCAACACCGAGCAGGGGGTACGCGAAGCGATGCTGGCCGTCGGCCCGACCGCCGAGGGCGGCTGCGTGCAGCTGCTCGCCCCGTTGTCGCCGGAGTCGACCATCGCCAAGTTCCTCGACCGCAACGGACCCGGGGTGCAGCAGGTGGCGTACACGGTCGCCGACATCGACGTGGCCTGTGCGACCCTGCGCGAACGTGGCGTACGACTGCTCTACGACACCCCGAAGCGCGGCACCGCCAACTCCCGGGTCAACTTCGTCCACCCCAAGGCCGCCGGTGGCGTCCTCGTCGAACTCGTCCAACCCGCCACCACCCCCCACTGACCCCACCCCCTCACTCCCCCACCCCGCCCCGCCCCCGCTCCCCCACCCCACCCCGCCCCACCCCGCCCCACCCGGCCCTGCCTCGCCCCGCCCTGCCTCGCCCCGCCCTGCCCTGCCTCGCCCCGGTGATCAAGAGGTTTGCGTCAGATCTGAAGATCAAAGTGACCTAAACCTCTTGATCACCGGGGCCTGGCCGGGTGGGCCGGGTGGGCCGGGGCGGTTGGGGGTGTGGGTGGGAGGGGTGGTGGGGTGGGGAGGGGTGGGGTGGGATTGGGTTTTGGGCGGGGGTGGTGGGCGTATTGCGGTGGCTTGCCAATTGGGGGTGGTGGAAAGGGCGCCGGGGGCGGGGGCGGGGCCTCAGTTTCGTTACTTCGCGTGACGGCGGGTCCGCCCGGACCTGCCAAGATCGCCGTTTGGGCGGGGCCGACGGGACGACCCGGTGGACCCTGTAAAGAGGACACGAAAGCTCGGCACCGCTCTTGCGAACGACCCCGGGGGGTCTGCAAGTATGTCCCAATGCCCCAGCAGCAGTCCTCCCCTCTCGCGTTCTTCGATAACGCGAACTCGCAGCCGGACTTCACGGTCGGCCTACGCGGCTACAACACCCACCAGGTCGACGACTTTCTCGGCCGGATGACGGCCGCGCTGACCCAGTCGGAGCAGGCCCGCGCCGAGGCCGAGCAGCGGATGAACGACGCCCAGCGTCGACTTCGCCAGGCCGAGCAGCGGCAGGCCGCGCTCGAGCAGAAGCTCACCGACACCAACAAGCAGCTCGAGGAGAACAGCCGGCCGACCCTCTCCGGTCTCGGTACCCGGGTCGAGCAGATCCTCCGGCTGGCCGAGGAGCAGGCCAACGACCACCGCAACGAGGCCAAGCGCGAGTCGGAAGGGATCCTCTCCGCTGCCCGGCTGGAGGCGCGGGAGATCACCGACAAGGCGCGCGCCGAAGCCGCCGCGATGAAGGCCACCGCCGAGCGGGAGGCCGGCACCGTCCGTACCGCCGCCGAGCGGGAGGCCGCCGAGGCCCGGGTGCAGGCCCGCCGGGAGGCCGACACGCTGCGCGCCGACGCCGACCGGGAGACCAAGCAGCTGCGTACGGTCACCGCGCACGAGGTGGCCGAGCTGAAGTCGACCGTCGAGCGGGAGGTCGCCACCCTGCGCGCCACCGCCGAGCGGGAGATCACCCAGCAGCGGGCGAAGGCCGCCCGGGAGGCCGAGGAGAAGCGCGCCGAGGCGACGAAGCTGCTCACCGACGCCCGTGACAAGCGGGACAAGGACCTCCAGGCCCTGGAGCTCCAGCTCGCCGAGCGCCGGGAGAAGGCCGAGCGCGAGGAGTCGGAGCGGCACGCCGCCCAGGTGGCGCAGACCCAGAAGCTGGTCGGCGAGGCTGAGCAGCGGGCCCGGGCCGCCCAGGAGCGGGCCAAGGAGATCGAGCAGCGCGCCGAGGCCCGCCGGGTCGAGTCCGAGCGCACCGCCAACGAGACCGTCGACAAAGCCAAGGCGCTGTCCGAGAAGACCCTCAACGAGGCCAAGGCCGAAGCGAAGCGGCTGCTCACCGAGGCGCGCACCGAGGCGGACCTGACCACCCAGGCGGCCCGCCGCGAGGTGGAGGACCTCACCCGCCAGAAGGACGCGGTCACCTCGCAGCTCGGTCAGATGCTCTCCGGCCTGGCCGGGATCGTGCCGGGCGTACCGGCCCAGCAGCCGGCCGCCGCGCCGGCCAAGTCGGAGCCGGCCAAGGCCGACGCCGACTCGCGGGCCACCGCGGAGACCGCCAGCTGACCGGCTGCACCGACGGGGCATGTGTCACGGCGCGGGATGACACCGGGTAACCGGTGGACCCCCGCGCCGTACGCGTTCCGGCCCTGTGACACCCTGTCGCGCGACCACAGTGAAACAGCTCCCCACAGCGGCGTCCGTATCGCCCCCGGAGGGCAGGATGCGTGTGAGGATGGGGGCATGTCGCACGGCGAGGAACTGTTCGCTCTCGGCGGGGACGTGACGACGGAGCCCAGCTTCGAGTCCGCCCTGCGTGGATACGACAAACGACAGGTCGACCGGTACGTCGCTCGTGCGGAGCACGAGATCACCACCCTGACGGGTGAGCGGGAGCAGGCGTACACCCAGATCCACAAGCTGGCCGGCCAGGTCGAGCATCTCCAGCGGGATCTCGCCCAGGTGCGCAAGCAGATCGGCGTGGTGGACCGGGCCTCCTTCAAGCACCTCGGCCCCCGGGTCGAGCAGATCCTCGCCCTCGCCGAGGAGCAGGCGGACGCCATCCTGGCCGCCGCCAACGAGGAGATCGAGGCCCGCCGGGCCGCCGCCGAACACATCATCGACGAGGCCCGTGAGCAGGCCGCCCGGGCGCTCAAGGACTTCGAGATCGCCCTCGCCGCGCGGCGTGCCGAAGAGGAACGGCACACCACGGCCCGCAAAGCCGAGGCGGACGCCGCCGTGCGTACGGCGAAGGAGGAGGCCGCCCGGCTGCGGGCCACCGCCAAGGACGAGTCGACTCTGCTGCGGGCCACCGCCGAGGACGAGTCGAACCGGCTGCGGGCCACCGCCCAGGAGGCCCTGAGCCGCGCCCAGCAGGAGGCCACCCAGCTGCGCGACACCGCTCGGGAGATCCACACCCGGGCCCAGCAGGAGGCCGCGAAGCTGCGTGAGGCGGCCAAGGCGGCGCTGGCCACGGCCCAGAAGGAGGCCACCGACCTGCGTGAGGCCGCCAAGGAAGTGCACACCAAGGCGCAGCAGGAGGCCCGGCGGCTCACCGAGTCGGCCACCGAGGCCAGCCGGGCCACCCGTGCCAAGGCGCTCCAGGAGGCCAAGCAGGTCACCGACGACGCCGAGGGGGCGGCGAAGGCGACCCGGACCCGGTCCCAGCAGGAGGCGCACCGGCTGACCACCGAGGCGACCGAGGCGGCGCAGCGCAGCCGGGCCGAGGCCGAGGCGTACGTGCAGCGGATGCGCACCGAGACCGAGGCGTACGTGCAGCAGTCCCGCGCCCAGACGCAGCAGGAGCTGGGTGCCTGGCGCGCGGGGGTGGAGCAGGAGGTCAACGGCCGGCGGGAGGCCGCCGACCGGGAGCTGGCCCAGCGTCGCGCCGCCGCCGAGCAGGAGTTCGCCAAGCGCCGCGACGAGCTGGACCGCAAGCACCAGACCCGGCACAACGAGCTGGAGCAGCAGCACCGGACCCGGCAGGAGGAGCTGGAGCGGGAGTGGGCCGCCCGGCGTGACGAGATCGAGCAGGGCGCGGCGGAGATCCGCCGCTCCGCCGAGGCGGACGCGGCGACGCTGCGCCGGCAGGCCGAGCAGGAGACCGGCGAGCTACGTCGGCGGGTCGAGCAGGAGACCGCCGAGTTGCTCGACCGGGCCGAACGGGAGAGCGCCGACAAGCGTCGCCAGGCAGACGAGCACGTCGCCGCCTCGCGTCGGCAGTTCGACGAGTACGCGGCCACCACCCAGCAGCACCTCGCCACCACCCAGCAGCACCTCGCCACCACCCAGCAGGAGGCGGCGGCCGGCCGGCAGCAGCTCGCCCGGGTGATGTTGGAGATCGCCCAGGCTCAGCAGCAGCTCGCCGACCTGCGTCAGGAAACCTGGCAGGCGCGGCAGGAACACGACGAGGTGCAGCGGGACGTCACCGCGCTCCGGATGCACGCCGCGACGCCGGTGGGCCCCGACGCGGTGGCACCGTCACCGGACGGCGACCGACCCGGGACTGGCGTACGCGGCAACGGCACGAAGCCGAAGCCGAAGCCGACCCCCGGCACCGGCGAGCCGGCACCGGAGCCGGTGGGTGCCGGCGGCAGGCCGGATTCGGCCGTGGCGGTCACGAAGCCGGCGGGTGCCCCGGCCGTCAACGGCACCCGACCGGATGGCACGGGTACGAAGCCCAAGGCGGAGCCGGTGACCACGGTGGACGGTGGGACGGCCAGCGCCGGGGTGGACGGCGAACCGACCGTCGCCGCGGTCCCCGGCACCGCCGGTCGGGAGGCCACCCCGACAAAGATCACCAGTACCGGTGAGAACGGCAAGCGACCCACCAAGCCGACCACCGACGAGCGCAGCGCCACCCCGAGCACGGTGACCGTCGAGTCCGAGTGACCACGACCCGCGCGACCACGAACCGGCCGACCACGAACCGGCCGATCGCGAACCGGGTGACCACGAACCGGGTGACTGCGAACCGGCCGACCACGACCCGCGCGACCACGAACCGGCCGATCGCGAACCGGGTGACTGCGAACCGTAGGTGCGCTGCCGGGTGACCCGGGGTGGCTGGCGGTACCGGACCCCACTACCCTGCGGGCGGAGGCCCGTACGGTAGGTGTTCACCGGACGGGCATGGTGATCCACTCCGGTGAGCAGCGCCGGGGCGGAACTGGGGAGGCTCGGTGGCACAGCACGACCCGGCACGCGACGACGTGACCGGGGACGACACCCCTGCCGGCGGAACGTCGGACCGTTCGGGGGTGGCACCGGCCGCGGACCGTTCGAGGGCTGTACCGGCGGCGGACCGCACCGGTACGACGGACCAGATCACGGGCGGGGCGTCGTCCACCGCCCTGGCCGGCGCGGCGAGCCCCGGGCCGGTCGCCGACTCCCGCACAGCTTCCGACCCCACCGAAGACCCCACCACCGCCGAGGACACCGGCACCGCCGTCAGGGCGAAGGCAGCGGCGGGTGCCGCGACGGAGCAGGTCGAGCCGGGGGAACCCGGGTCGGTCGCCACCGGTTCGGGACGGTTCGGTCGGCCCGGCCGGCCACTGCGCCGCAGCAGCTTCCTGGTCGGCTTCACCGGCGCGCTCGGCGTGCTGCTGGCGTACACCGTGTTCCTGGGCATCCGCAATGCCAGCGGGATCCTGGTGCTGGTGGTGATCGCGCTCTTTCTGGCGGTGGGGCTCAACCCGGCGGTGGTGCGGCTGCGCCGTTGGGGGCTGCCGCACGGCCTGGCCGTGACGGTGGTGGTGCTGACCCTGGTGCTGCTGATCATCGCGGGGCTGGTGGCGTTGGTGCCGCCGGTGGTGACCCAGACCGGGCAGTTCATCGAACAACTACCCAGCTATGTCGAGGAGCTACGCCGCAACCGTACCGTCAACGACCTGGTGGTGCGGTACGACGTGATGCAGCGGGTGCAGGAGCTGGCCAACGCCGACACCGTCGGTCGGGCGCTCGGCGGGGTCCTCGGCGGCGCCCAGTTGATCTTCGGCACCCTCTTCCGGGTGCTCACCGTGCTGGTGCTGACGATCTACTTCCTGGCCTACTTCGACAAACTGCGCGACCTCGGGTACGCGCTGGTGCCGAGGTCCCGCCGGCAACGGGTCAGCCTGATCGGCGACGAGATCCTGACCAAGGTCGGCGCATACATGGTAGGGGCGCTGAGCATCGCCGTGCTGGCCGGCGCGACCACCTTCGTCTTCGCCCTGGTCGTCGAGCTGCCCTACCCGTTCGCGCTGGCCGTGGTGGTGGCGGTGACCGACCTGATCCCGCAGATCGGGGCCACCCTCGGCGCGGTGATCGTGAGCCTGGTCGGGTTCGCCACCGGGCTGCCGGTCGGCATCGCCTGCGTGGTCTTCTTCGTGCTCTACCAGCAGGTGGAGAACTACCTCATCTACCCCAAGATCATGCGAAGGTCGGTGGAGGTCAACGAGGTGGCCGCCCTGCTCGCCGCACTGCTCGGGGTGGCGCTGATGGGTGTGGTCGGCGCGTTGATCGCCATCCCGGTGGTGGCCGCCCTCCAACTGATCCTGCGCGAGGTGGTGCTCCCCCGCCAGGAACGCCGCTGACCAAGCCCACCCCGGCCCGCCCCACCCGGACAACCCCCATGCCCAACCCGCCGGGTTCCGGCCACAACAACAATGTTGTAGTGGGCTCCTCCGGCCAGGAGGCCACTACAACATGGATCGAGCACGATCTTGGACCGTCGCGCGCGGTCACGGGAAGGCGGAGCGGGCAGCGGGAGGGGCAGGGCGGCGGGAGGGGTGGGGCGGAGCGGGCGGCAGGAGGGGTGGGGCGGGCCTCAGCCGGCGGCGGGACCCGGCACGGGGGTGTCGGCGAAGGCGGCCACCGTGCGGTCGGCGTACGCGCTGACGTCGCCGGTCTCCATCGGGCCGTCCCAGCTTGTCGGCAGCGGCAGCGGCACCGCCGGGTTCACCCGCCGGACGATCTCGTCGAGCACCCGCTCGGCGTCGCCCACCCAGAGGTGCTTGGCCCCGGGCACCCCGACCACCTCGGCCTGCGGCACCGCCGCGAAGCGTTCCCGAGCCTCGTCGGGGCGCAGGTAGTCGTCGAACTCGGGCACCAGCGCGGTCAGCGGCCGGCCCGACTCCGCCCAGACGGCCAGGTCCGCGGGGTTCGAAAAACGCAACGGCGGGGAGAGCAGGATCGCCCCGGCCACCGCCGGGTCGCAGCCGTACTTGAGGGTCAGGTCGGTGCCGAACGACCAGCCCACCAGCCAGACGTTCGGCAGCTCGTGGAACTCGGCGTACTCGATCGCGGCGGCGACGTCGAAGCGCTCGCCCACCGCGTTGTCGAAGGCCCCCTCGCTGGTGCCCCGGACGCTGCTGGTGCCCCGGGTGTTGAACCGGAGCACCGCCAGGTCGGCCAGGGCGGGCAACCGCCAGGCCGCCTTGCGGAAGACGTGGCTGTCCATCATCCCGCCGTGGGTGGGCAGCGGGTGCAGGCAGACCAGGGTGCCCACCGGGTCCCGGTCGGCCGGGCGGGCCAGCTCGCCGACGAGGCGCAGGCCGTCGGCGGTGTGCAGCTCGATGTCCTCCCGGTGGCCGGGCAGGATCGACGACGCGCGGATCGGTGTGCTCACCGCCCAAGTCTGCCGCGAAGTCGGCGCCGCCGCGCGCCCGGGGCGCAACCGGGGTGACCAGGATCGCCCGACCGGCCCCACCGGCCGCCGCCCACCGGAATCCGCCGGCCGGCGGGCAGCACCTCGTCGGCCGGGCCGGTCAGCCGTAGCGGGGTGCGCCCCGGCCGCGCAGCAGGTTGGGCCCCCGCCGGTCCCGGGCCCGCCAACAGCCGCTGTGCCAGTGCCGCCGGTCGGTCAGGTCGCCCGCGCCGTCGGCCGGCCAGGCCACCAGGTGCGCCACCCCGGGTCGGATCTCCTGGTCACATCCGGGGCAGCGGTACGTCTTGACCGACGCCCCGCCGCTGATCCCGCGTACCTGCCACTCGCCGTCGCGCCACTGCTGCACCGATTCCACGCCGTGGCGGGCCCGGTCGGCGTCCAACTGGGTGGTGTCCTCGCGGCGGGGACGGTTGCGACGGGGGCTCACCTTGCCAAGGTTACGGTCAGTTCCCGGGCTGCTGCGCGGTGAGGTACGCCGCCCGGCCCGACAGCGGTGCGGCGGCCCGGATCAGCGGCGGGTGGCCGACCGTCGCCCCGGTCAGTGCCCGGAGTGGTCCCGGAAGCCCTGGCCGGACCGGTGACCCAGGTGACCGGCGGTGACCAGGTGTTCCAGCAGCGGCGCGGGGGCGAGGCCCGGCTCGCGCTGCTCCCGGTATACCGCACGCTGGCCCGCCAGCGCCACGTCCAGGCCGATCGCGTCGAGCACCTCGAACGGGCCCGTCGGGTACCCGCAGCCGAGCTTCATCGCGTGGTCGATGTCGTCGACGGAGGCGTAGCCCGCCTCCAGCATCCGCACCGCGTCGTTCAGGTAGGGCAGGAGCAGCGCGTCGACCACGAAGCCGGCCCGGTCGCCACAGACCACCGTGGTCCGGCCGAGCGCGGCGCAGACCGCGGTGGCGGTGGCGGTGGCCTCCGCCGAGGTACGGATGGTGCGTACCACCTCGACGAGCGGTCGCCTCGCCGCCGGGTCGGGGAAGTGCAGGCCGAGCACGTCGGCCGGACGCTGGGTGGCCATCGCCACCTCGATCACCGGCAGCGACGAGGTGGTGGTGGCGAGCAGCACGCCCGGCTTGCAGACCTCGTCGAGGCGGGCGAACAGGGCCTGTTTGACGCTCGACTCCTCGGCCACCGCCTCGACCACCAGGTCGACGTCGGCGAGCTGTTCCAGGGTGGCCGACCAGGTGATCCGGGCCAGGGTCGCCTCGTGGTCGGCCGCGTCGAGCTCGCCCCGGGCCACGTCCTCGTCGAGCGCGCTCCGGACCGCGCCGGAGATCCCGGCCGACGAGCCGGTGTCGCCGTCCACCGAGAGCACCGGGTAGCCGGCCCGGGCGAAGACCTCGACGAGGCCGGCCGCCAGCGCCCCCGCCCCGACCACGCCGACCGTGGTCACCGGCGCGCTGTCGGGCGCCGTCCGCGTCGGGGCCGGCGTCTGCCCGTCGGGTACGACCTTCGGAGAGCCCGGTTTGTCATAGGTGTAGAAGCCGCGTCCGGACTTGCGCCCGAGCAACCCGGCGGTGACCATCTGCCTGATCAGCGGTGTCGGGGCGTGCCGCCGGTCCCGTCCGCCGTGCCGGTACATGGTGTTGAGGATCTCGTACGCGGTGTCCAGGCCGATCAGGTCCAGCAGGGCGAGCGGGCCCATCGGCAGGCCGCAACCGAGCTTCATCGCGAGGTCGATGTCCTCCCGGGTGGCGTACCGGGCCTCGACCATGCTGACCGCCTGGTTGAGGTAGCCGAACAGCAGGGCGTTGGCGATGAAGCCGGCCCGGTCGCTGATCGTGACGTCGACCTTGCCGAGCCGGGCGCAGAGCGCCTCGACGTCGTCGACCACGTCGGCGGCGGTGACCACCGTGCGAACCACCTCGACCAGCTTCATCACCGGCGCCGGATTGAAGAAGTGCAGGCCGACGACCTGCTGGGGCCGGTCGGTGGCGACGGCGATGTCGGTGACGCTCAGCGAGGAGGTGTTGGTGGCCAGGATGGTGTCGGGCTGGCAGATCCGGTCCAGCTCGGCGAAGAGCCGTCGCTTCAGGTCGAGGTGTTCGGGCACCGCCTCGACCACCAGATCCACCGCGTGCAGCGCCTCCAGCCCGACCTGGAAGTCGACCCGGGAGTGCAGGGCGTCCCGGTCGTTCTCGGCCAGCTTGCCCTTGGCCACCGCCCGGTCGGTCGACCGCGCGAGGGTGGCCCGACCCCGCGCCAGGGCCGGCTCGGAGATCTCCACCGCGACCACGTCGACACCGTTGCGGGCGAACACCTCGACGATGCCGGCACCCATGGTGCCCAGACCGACCACGCCCACCCTGGTGAACTCCCGCGCCACGACCGGCCTCCCCTGGTTGACTCCGCCGCCGCCGACACGGACGGACGCTGCGCACATGAACGAACGCTAAGGTTATCCGTCGGAGTGTGCCACGCGGCGGTGCGCCGTCGCGACGCCCTGGGAGATTTCCCGCACCCGGCCGGGGCTGCCCCGCCGCACCGGCCGGGCCGCGTCGTCGAACCCATCGGGGCCGCGTCGTCGAACCCATCGGGCCACGCCGCCGCACCAGTCACGGCCACGCCATCGCACCAGTCACGGCCATGCCGTCGCACCAGTCCGCGCCGTCGCACCAGTCAGGGCCGTCGCACCAGTCAGGGCCGCGCCGTCGCACCGGCCGGGGTAGCGCCGTCGAACCCGAGGCGGCAACCGGTCAGGCCGGCCCGGCGGCGGAAGCCCCGGCGGTCGGCCGTGTCCCCGCGGTCAGGTGTCGACGCCACGTACCGCGGCGACGGGGCGACCGGCCACGGCGTCGGCCGGGCCGGGGGCACGCGGCGGCAGCGGCAGCGTGGGCCGGTGGTCCCGACGGCCGCCGAGGCCCCCGGTGAAGCTCAGGCCGACCGGGTCGGTGGTGGCCAGCCCGGGGTCGAAGTAGCGCAGCTCGGTACGGCCCAGCCGGATCACGTCGCCGTCGGTGAGCGGCTCGGCGTCGGTGATCCGCCGGTCGTTGAGCCAGGTGCCGTTGGTCGACCCCAGGTCGACCAGGACCACCCCGTCCTCGGTCAGCCGCACCTCGGCGTGCCGCCGGCTCAGGTGCGCGTCCGCCACCGGGATGTCGACGTCCGGCGCCCGGCCGATCACCTGCGGTCGGGGCCGGACGCGGAAACTCGCCCCCCGCATCGGCCCGCCGGCCACCGTCAACAGCGGCATCAGTTCCGGATGATCCTGCATGGACAGTCAGCTCCCCATCCGCCGTCGCCTCGCGCCCAGCCTGCCAGCTCCGCGTGACCAGCTCACCACCCGCCCGGCCACCTCCGCGACCCCTGGCGGACATCGACCGTCCACCGAACAGGCGGCGGCGGAAGCAATAGACGAGCAGCACTCACAACTACCAGCTGGTAGCTTCCGGGTCTAGACTTCCGCCATGACGGCTGTACAGGTCCCGGGTACCCCGGTAGTCACCGATGGTCAGTTGGTTTCGACCAGCCCGGCCACCGGCGCGGAAGCCGGCAGGCTGCCGGTCGCCACCGCCGAGGAGGTGCAGCGCGCGGTCGACCGCGCCCGCACGGCCGGGCAGTGGTGGGCCGGGCTCGGCTTCGACGGCCGCCGGACGCGCCTGCTGCGCTGGCGGGCCCTGCTCGCCCAGCGGATCGAGGAACTGGCCGAACTGCTCCACGTCGAGGGCGGCAAACCGGTCGGTGACGCGGTCGTCGAGATCCTCACCGCCATCGAGCACATCGACTGGGCGGCCCGCAACGCCCGCCGGGTGCTGGGGCCGCGCCGGGTCCGGTCCCGGTTGATCCTGGCCGAGTTCTCCGGCCACCTGGAATACCAGCCGCACGGCGTGGTCGGGGTGATCGGCCCGTGGAACTACCCGGTCTTCACCCCGGTCGGCTCCGCCGCGTACGCGCTGGCCGCCGGCAACGCGGTGGTGCTCAAGCCCAGCGAGTACACCCCGGTGGCCGGTCAGTGGCTGGTCGACGCGTTCGCCGAGGTGGTGCCGGAGCAGCCGGTGTTCACGGCGGTGCACGGCCTGGGCGACGTCGGCGCGGCACTGTGCCGCTCGGGCGTCGACAAGGTGGCGTTCACCGGCTCCACGGCGACCGCCCGTGCGGTGATGGCGGCCTGCGCCGAGTCGCTGACCCCGGTGCTGCTGGAGGCCGGCGGCAAGGACGCGATGATCGTGGACGCCGACGCCGACCTGGACGCCGCCGCCGACGCCTGCGTCTGGGGCGCGCTCACCAACGCCGGCCAGACCTGCATCGGCATCGAACGGGTCTACGCGGTGGCACCGGTCTACGACGAGTTCGTCGCCCGGGTGGTCGCCCGCGCCGGACGGCTGACCGTCGGCGCGGACTCCGCCGACCTCGGCCCGATCACCATGCCGAGCCAGCTCGACGTGATCCGCCGGCACATCGACGAGGCCATCGCCGCCGGGGGGCGGGCGGTGCTGGGTGGCCCCGCCGCCGTCCAGCCGCCGTACGTGCATCCGACGGTGCTGGTGGACGTCCCCGAGTCCGCCTCGGCCATCCGCGAGGAGACGTTCGGCCCGACCGTGACCATCAGCCGGGTCGCCGACGCCGACGAGGCCGTACGCCGGGCCAACGCCCTGCCGTACGGCCTGGGGGGTTCGGTGTTCGGTCGGCGTGACGCGGTGGCGATCGCCCGGCGGCTGCGGTCGGGGATGGCGTCGGTCAACTCGGCGCTCACCTTCGCCGGGATGTCCACGCTGCCGTTCGGCGGGGTGGGCGACTCGGGCTTCGGCCGGATCCACGGCGAGGACGGGCTGCGCGAGTTCGGGCGGGCCAAGTCGGTCACCCGACGGCGGGCCCGGTCGTTGCTGCCCTCGATGACCTTCGAGCGGACCCCGACCGACGTGGCCCGCCTCGTCAAGGTCGCCAAGGCGCTCTACGGCCGCCGCTGACCGACCGCACGGGCGGTGCCGGGCCGCACAGCGCAACGCCAGCCGCACGGGCGGTGCCGGGCCGCACGGGGTACGGGGGTGCTGGCCACCGGGCCGCGTGCCCGGCGGGGCGGTGGTGCCCGCAGCGCGCCGACGCATGCAGTCAGAACAGGGTCAGCTCGTCGCGCACGATGCCCCGCAGCCGGTCGTAGTCGACGACCACGCAGCGGATGCCCCGGTCGGTGGCGAGGACCCGGGCCTGCGGTTTGATCTCCTGAGCGGCGAAGACACCGGCCACCGGGGCGAGCAGCGGGTCCCGGTTCATCAGTTCGAGGTAGCGGGTGAGCTGCTCGACGCCGTCGATGTCGCCACGCCGCTTCACCTCGACGGCGACCGCGCCGGAGTTGGCGTCCCGGCAGAGCAGGTCGACCGGGCCGATCGCGGTCATGTACTCCCGCCGGACCAGGGTGAAGCCCTCCCCCAGCGTCTCCGGGTTGGCGGCCAGCAACTCCTGCAGGTGCGCCTCGACGCCGTCCTTGCGCAGCCCCGGGTCGACGCCCAGCTCGTAGGAGGTGTCCTGGAAAATCTCCGCCAGGGTGATCCGCAACTCCTCGCCGGCCTTGTTGACCACCCGCCACACGCCGGGGGCCTCCTCCAGCCGACAGGGCGGGCTCATCCAGTTCAACGGCTTGTACGCCCGGTCGTCGGCGTGGATCGACACCGACCCGTCCGCCTTGACCATGAGCAGGCGGGTGGCCAGCGGCAGGTGCGCCGAGAGCCGTCCGACGTAGTCCACCGAGCACTTCGCAATCACCAGACGCACCCGACGAGGGTAGCCGAGGACCGGCCGGTCACCGTCGCGCGGCACTGGCGTGCCGGTGCGATGCTGAGATGGTGCTCGAAGTCCTCACCGGTACCGGTCTCGCCGCCTCGGCGGGCCTCAACGCCTACATCCCCCTGCTCACCATGGGTCTGCTCGCCCGCTACACCAGCCTGATCGACCTGCCCAGCGGCTGGCAGTGGCTGGGCAACGGGTGGGTACTGGCGATCCTCGCCGCACTGCTCGCGGTCGAGGTCGTCGCCGACAAGGTGCCCGTGGTCGACCACGTCAACGACGTCGTGCAGACGGTGGTCCGGCCCACCGCCGGCGGGCTGGCCTTCGGTGCCGGTTCGGGCTCCGAGACGGTGACGGTCAGCGACCCGGGCGGGTTCTTCTCGTCCCACCAGTGGGTGCCGGTGGCCGCCGGGGTCGCCATCGCGCTCGGCGTACACCTGTTCAAAGCAGCGGCCAGGCCGGTGGTCAACGCGACCACGGCGGGCTTCGGCGCACCGGTGGCCAGCACCGCCGAAGACGCGACCAGCGTGCTGATGTCCCTGGTGGCGATCATCCTGCCGGTGCTGGTGCTGGCGTTCCTGCTGGGCATGGTGGCGTTCGTGGTCTGGTTCCTGCGGCGACGCCGGGAGCGACGCCGGGACCGCGAGGCGGCCCGCGCCGCCGGCTACCGGGTCTGACCCGCCGCCGCACACGCCGATGGCCGGCACCCCGGGCGGGGTGCCGGCCATCGTGTCGTACGCGGGTCAGCTGTTCCAGTGCTGGGCGACGAGGTCGGCGGCCTGGGTTTCCCACTGGGCGTAGTGGTCGGGGTACGCCGACACCTGGACCGTCTGGGCGGCCTTGGTCAGGGGCATGTCCTGCCAGCCGTCGACCTGCTTGAGGCCCTTGAGGAACGCCAGGGTGGCGTACTCGGGGTCGGTGATCTGCTCCACCGTGCCCCAACCGGACGACGGGCGCTGCTGGAACAGACCCTGCGAGTCGTGGTCGTTGCGGTCGCCCAGGTGGCCCAGGTTCTCCAGCTTCGACTCCTGCAGGGCGGTGGCGATGGACACCACGGCGGCGCGTTCGTCCATGCTGGCCTTCTTCGTCGCGGCGATGATCGCCTTGACGTTGCCGGTCTGCTCGTCGCCCAGGTCGATGCGGGACTGCTCGCCCTGCACGCCGTGCGGGATCAGCTTGCCCTTGTCCACGGCCGGCTTGTCGGCCTGTACCACGGCCACGGTGTGGTCGGTGGCGGTCGACTCGGCGGTGCCGTGGTTCAGCGGGCCGGCGGCCAGACCACCGGCGACGGCCAGACCGGCGATACCGAGGACACTCTTACGCAGAATGGTGGTCTTCATGGGGGATGCTCCTTCGAGGGGGTCGACGCCCCCCGGACCGGTCGGGGGACCGGAACACCGGCGGAACCGGCGGAGGGGGCGTAAGCACCACGACGAGGCGCTCATGAGGGAGAAGTCGTCGGTCTCCGGTGGGGCCTGCCGCCCATGCCGGAACCAGATGTAACGACCGGGGGCCCCGCATCATTCCGGGGCGCCCACCCACTTCCGGGCTGGCCGGGCGGGGTGCTGCTGCGGTCGTACAGAGGGTGTAACGACCGCTGGCCGGCCAGCATTCCGCCGCAGGGGTGCCGCCGGTCACGGGACACCCCCACCCGGTCGCCCCCACACCGGACACCGGTGACGCCCCGACCGCACCAAACCGGACATCCAGACCAGATGCAACGCCCCCAACCGGTCGACCGCAGACCCGCCAACCCACCCCCACCCACCCCGACCCACCCAGCCGGCCCCCGCCGAGCCGCCCCGCCCCGCCGAGCCGCCCCGGTGGGCCGCCCCGCTGGGCCGCCCCGCTGAGCCGCCCCGGTGGGCCGCCCCGGTGATCAAGAGGTTTGCGTCATCGAGAGCGCTCTCCCTGCCGCAATTCTCTTGATCACCGGGGCGGGGCGGGGCGGGGCGGGGGCGTTGGGGGCGCGGGCACCGTGGGGTGGCTTCCTACGGGGGGATCAGTGGTGGAACGGCCCGCGCCCGCCGGAACGATGCCTATCATTTGTGGCATATCTACCGAAAGTGAGGTTGTCATGACCGCAGCGCTGGAAATGCCCCGGGTTCAGGAGTGCGCGGCCTCGTCCTGCGCCTACAACCACACCAACGACTGCCACGCGTTCGCCATCACCATCGGCAGCACCGACCATGCCCACTGCCACACCTTCGTGGAGCTTCCGGTACGTGGCGGCCTCGACCGGCTGATCGCCCAGGTCGGCGCGTGCAGCCGGGCCGACTGCCAGCACAACGCCGAGCTGGAGTGCCGCGCCCCGGCGATCACCGTCGGCCCCGACAACGACCTGGCCGACTGCATGACCTACCAGCGCCGCTGACCGACCGCCATCGGGGCCGGGGCCACACGCCCCGGCCCCGGCGACCATGCCCGGCACGGCCGAATATCCCTCGCACCGCCGGACCTCCCTCGCACCGCCGGACCTCCCTGGCCCGGCCGGCCACGCCCGGCCGGGCAGCACCTCACCGGTCCGCACCGGGCGCGAGCGGGCCGCCGCGACGCGCCCCGACCGGCACCGGCACACCCCGGACCGCCGCGCCGGACGGCCTGGTCGCACACTGGACGCCATGGAAGACGAGCTCGCGATCTCCGTACGGGGACTGCGTAAGGCGTACGGCGACAACGTCGCGGTGGCGGGGGTGGACCTCGACGTCCGCCGGGGCGAGGTGTTCGCCCTGCTCGGCCCCAACGGCGCGGGCAAGACGACCACGGTGGAGATCCTGGAGGGCTACCGGCAGCGCGACGCCGGTGAGGTGAGCGTGCTCGGCAGCGATCCCGGGCTCGTCCTCGGGTCGAGACCGCGGGGATCGCGGGTGGGATCGTCACGTACGCCCCGACGCGGGGCGGCCGACTGGCGTTCCCGGGTCGGCATCGTGCTCCAGGGCACCGGCGAGTTCGACGAGCTGACCGTGGCCGAGGTGGTGCGGCACTTCTCCGGCTTCTATCCCGAGGCGGACGACCCGGACAGGGTCGTCGAGCGGGTGGGGCTGGGTGCCAAGGCCAACGCCCGCACGCACACCCTCTCCGGCGGGCAGAAGCGACGGCTCGACGTGGCGCTGGGCATCATCGGCCGCCCCGAGCTGCTCTTCCTCGACGAGCCCACCACCGGTTTCGACCCGGAGGCGCGGCGCGAGTTCTGGGAGCTGATCCGGGACCTCGCCGCCGCCGGTACCACCATCGTGCTCACCACCCACTACCTGGACGAGGCCGAGTCGCTCGCCGACCGGGTCGGGGTGATCGCCGCCGGCCGGGTGATCGAGGTGGCCCCGCCGAACCTGCTCGGCAACCGGCAGGACGCCCTGGCGACGGTCTCCTGGCGTACGCCGGACGGGACGCCGGAGACGGCGCAGAGCGCGACGCCAACGGCGCTGGTGGCGGAGCTGGCCGCGCGTTTCGGTGGCGAGGTGCCCGGCCTGACCGTGACCCGGCCGACCCTGGAAGACGTCTACCTGAGCATGATCGGACACTGATGACGACCACCACCAGGCCGGGGAACCCGGTCGCCGCCGGCAGTCGACGGCTCGGGCCGGGCGCACTCGCCCTGCGCCAGGGCCGGTTGGAGATCACCCAGTTCCTGCGCAGCCGGGAGTCCGTCGTGTTCACGATGGGCTTCCCGATCATCATGATCCTGATCTTCGCGTCGATCTTCGACGGGACGATCGGCGGCGGGGTGAAGTTCACCCAGTACTTCATCACCGGCATGATCGCGACCGGCCTGATGACGGTGAGCTTCCAGAACCTCGGCATCTGGATCCCGATCGAACGGGACCGGGGCGTGCTCAAGCGCTACCGCGGCACCCCGATGCCCAAGTGGGTCTGGTTCGCCGGCAAAGTGATCATGGTGGTGGCGATCGGCGTCGCCGAGACCGCGCTGCTGCTGGCGGTCGCCGTGGCGCTGTTCGACCTCGACCTGCCGGCCACCGCCGCCAAGTGGTTCACCTTCGGCTGGGTCGCCGTGCTCGGGGTGACCGCCTGCACCCTGTGCGGCATCGCCATCTCGTCGCTGGCCCGCACCGCACGCAGCGGCTCCGCCGTGGTCACCCCGGTCTCCCTGGTGCTCCAGTTCATCTCCGGGGTGTTCTTCGTCTTCACCGACCTGCCCAGCTGGATGCAGCAGGTGGCCGCGCTCTTCCCGCTGAAGTGGATGTGCCAGGGCCTGCGCGCGGTGTTCCTGCCGGAGAGCTTCGGCGCCCAGGAACCCGGCGGTTCCTTCGAGCTGGGCCGGGTCGCCCTGGTCCTCGCCCTGTGGTGCGTGATCGGCCTGGTCCTCTGCCTGACCACCTTCCGCTGGACCACCAAGCGCGACGGCTGATCCGCCACCCCGGCCAGCGTGATCGACGCGGTTGTGCCGATACTGCGGTGCCCGTCGACGGGAGACCGCAGTATCGGCGACCGTGTGCCCCGGGATCAGTAGGAGTAGAAGCCCTGGCCGGTCTTGCGGCCCAGGTCACCGGCGGTGGCCATCCGCTGGAGCAGCTCCGGCGGGAAGAACTTCTCGTCGGCGGTGTCGGTGTAGATGTTCTTCGTGGCGTTCAGCAGGACGTCCACGCCGGTCAGGTCGACCGTGGCCAGCGGGCCCATGGCGTGACCGAAGCCCAGCTTGCAGGCGGTGTCCAGGTCCTCGGCCGACATCACCCCGGACTCGACCAGCTTGACCGCCTCCATGGCCAGCGCGCAGATCAGCCGGGTGGTGACGAAACCGGCGATGTCCCGGTTGACCACCACCACCGTCTTGCCGATCTCCTCGGCGAACGCCTTCGCCGTGGCGAGCGTCGCATCGCTGGTCTTGTAGCCACGGACCAGCTCGCAGAGCTTCATCATCGGCACCGGGGAGAAGAAGTGGGTGCCCACCACCGACTCCGGCCGCTCGGTGGCCGTGGCGATCTGGGTCACCGGAATGGCCGAGGTGTTGGTCGCGAGCACCGCGTCGGACTTGCAGACCTTGTCCAACGCACGGAACACCTCGTGCTTGATCTCGATCTTCTCGAAGACCGCCTCCACCACGATGTCCGCGTCGGCCGCCGCCTCCAGCTCGGTGGTCGGGGTGATCCGGGCCAGGGTCGCCTCGACCTCGGACGGGTCGATCTTGCCCTTCTCGGCGAACTTCGCCAGCGACTTCCGGATGCCGTCCAGCCCTCGGGTGGTGGCCGCGTCGTCCACGTCCCGCATGGTCACCTGCCACCCGGCCTGCGCCGCCACCTGGGCGATGCCGGAACCCATCAGCCCGGCCCCGACGACCGCGAGTCGACCCGCCATCTGCTTCTCCCTCGCTGCGATTGAGTGTCTGCCAGCACCCTAGTCGGCGAGCCTGAACGACCGCTAAGCCCCCGACCGGGGCAGGGCGAGCTCGGGCGGCAGGTCAGCGCGGGTCAGGTGGTGCGGGGTCAGATGGTCAGCTCCGGGGCCTCCGGGGCGGTGCCGCGTTCCACCTTCACGCCGAGCGCCCGCAGGTCGGCCACGAAGTCCGGGTAGCCCCGGTCCACGTGGTGCACGTGCGAGACCTCGGTGACTCCGTCCGCGCAGAGCCCGGCGATGATCAGCCCGGCACCGGCCCGGATGTCGGTGGCGCGTACCGGGGCGCCGGAGAGCCGGTCCCGACCCCGTACCACCGCGTGGTGGCCGTCGGTCTTGATGTCGGCGCCGAGCCGGGTCATCTCGTTGGCGAACATGAACCGGCCGTCGAAGATGTTCTCGGTGATCAGCGACGCCCCGTCGCTGACCGCCGCCAGCCCGATCGCCATCGGCAGCAGATCGGTGGCGAAACCCGGGTAGGGCAGGGTGACCACGTCGACGGCGGTGGGCCGGTCGTCGGCGCGTACCCGGAAGGCGTCGCCCCGGGTCTCCACCAGCGCGCCGGCCGACACCAACTTGTCCAGCGCGACCTCCAGACAGGCCGGGTCGATCCCGGTGACCGTCACGTCCCCCCGGGTCATCGCCGCACCGAACGCCCAGGTGCCGGCCACGATCCGGTCCCCCACCGTGGCGTGGCGCACCGGGTGCAGCGCAGGCACCCCGGCGATACGCAGGGTGGAGCTGCCGCAGCCGGAGATCCGGGCGCCCATCCGGTTGAGCATGGTGCAGAGGTCGACGATCTCCGGCTCCCGGGCCGCGTTGTCGATCACGGTGACCCCCCGGGCCAGCACCGCCGCCATCACCAGGTTCTCGGTGGCCCCCACGCTGGGGAAGTCCAGCACGATCTCGGCACCCCGCAGGCCGTCCGGGGCGGCGGCGATGACGAAACCGTGCTCCCCGGAGACGTCCGCGCCCATCCGGGCCAGGCCGGCGATGTGCATGTCCAGGCCCCGGGAACCGATCGCGTCCCCGCCCGGATGCGCCACCCGCACGTACCCCCGGCGGGCCAGCAACGGGCCCAGCACGCAGATCGACGCCCGCAGTCGCCGTACCAGGTCGTAGTCGGCGTCCGCACCGGGCTGTTCGGGTACGTCGATGACGACCGACCGGGACCGGGCCTGCCCACCGTGGCCGACCATCGGGTCCACCGGGTCGTCCGCCTCGAACCGCACCAGGCAGCCGAGCCGGCGCAGCACCTCGCCCATGATGGCGATGTCGGTGATCCGGGGGACGTTCGTGATGACCGTCCGTCCCGGTGCCAGCAGCGCCGCCGCCATCAGCTTCAACGCCGAGTTCTTCGCCCCGACGACGTGCACCGTGCCGGCCAGCCGGGCGTCCCCGCCGACCCGGATCACCTCGACGTCGTCGACCGCCGGGTCACCGGCGTCACCCGGCCCCACCCCCATCGGCCACCCGGTCGGGGCCGGCCGGGCCGGGATCGTCAGGTCCGGTATCCGTAGGCTGTGCGTCATGGCCGTCCACCTCACGCGCATCTACACCAAGGCCGGCGACGCCGGCATGACCAGGCTGAGCAACAACGAGCAGGTGCCGAAGACCGATCCCCGGATCGCCGCGTACGCGGATGTCGACGAGTGCAACGCCGCGCTCGGCGTGGCGCTCGCCCTGGGGCAGCTCGACGACGGGCTGCGGGCCGTGCTGGAGTCGATCCAGAACGACCTGTTCGACGTCGGCGCCGACCTGGCCACCCCCGTCGAGCCGGACCCGGCGTACCCGCCGCTGCGGGTCACCGAGGAGTACGTCGAACGCCTCGAAGGCTGGTGCGACGAGTACAACGGGCGACTGGGCAAGCTCGACTCCTTCATCCTCCCCGGCGGCACCGCAGGCGCGGCACTGCTGCACGTGGCACGGACGATCGCCCGGCGCGCCGAACGGACGGCCTGGGCCCTGGTCGCCCACGATCCGGATCGCACCAGCTCCCTTCCGGCAAAGTATCTCAACCGCCTCTCCGACCTGCTGTTCATCCTGTCAAGAACGGCCAATCCGGGCGGCGATGTGCTATGGGTGCCGGGCGGCAAGCGCTGAGCACGGGCGGGCTGCACCACGTCGAGGTCTGGGTGCCCGACCTGGCCGCCGCGCAGCGGAGCTGGGGCTGGCTGCTCGGTGCGCTCGGCTGGACGCCGTACCAGGACTGGCCGGCCGGTCGGTCCTGGCGGCACGGCCCGACGTACCTGGTCATGGAGGAGTCCCCGGCGCTGTCCGGGCGGATCCACGACCGGCTCGCCCCAGGCCTCAACCACCTGGCGTTCCACGCCGGTCCGCCGGACGCGGTGGACCGGCTGGTGGCTGCCGCACCGGCCCACGGCTGGACGCTGCTCTTCGCCGACCGTCACCCGCACGCCGGTGGCCCGGACAGCTACGCCGGCTACCTCACCGACGAGCAGGGGTACGAGGTCGAACTGGTCGCCGCCACGCAACCGTAGGACCACCGGTCCGGCGGCGGGCATCGACGGTCCCGGCGGTGCGCAGCCCCTCGGTCCCGGCGCACCTGGCCGGGCGCGATCCCGATGGCCGGGCCGGCCCGGGGGGTCAGGCGGCGGGCCAGTCCTGGGACGCCATACGTGGCGAGGCCGCCCCGGGCGGGGCGGCCTCGAGCCAGGAGGAGAATCCGGTCACCGTGGAGCGGGCCATGGCGATCTCGACCGGCGCGTGTTGACTGGTACAGCGGAGGATCACCCAGTCGGACGGCATGGAGAGCCGTTCCTGCCCCTCGGGGAGACGCCGTCGTTCCACCACCAGTTCCTTGCGGGAGAGCACCCGCTTGGGCCGGAGGGCGAAGCTGAACATCCGGTACCACCGCAGTTGGTCGCCGACGAAGCGGGCGAAGCCCGGGGACCAGCCCCGACCGTCCAACACGGTGGTGACCCGGACGCTCAACCGGATGATGCCGCCGCTACGGGTGACCAGTGCCCGCCGGACGAAGAGGATCAGGACCGCGACCAGGATCACCGCGATGCCGATTGCGATCCCTTCGACGATCTCCATCGGCGGGTGGGCTCAGCGGGCCGGAGTGGCCGGGGTGGCGCTCTCGGCGAGCACTGTCACGCTCTGGGCGCCGACCGACAGGAATCCGCCGGTGATGTCGTAGGCGACCTGCTGGCCGCCGGCCTGCTTGATCCGGATCTGGCTGGGCTCGGCGAGCTGGCCGAGCAGCGGCGCGTGCCCCGGCAGCACACCCAGCTCGCCCTCGGTCGTGCGGGCGACGACCATCTCGGCCTCGCCGGACCAGACCTTCTCCTCGACGGCTACGAGGTCGACGTGAAGCTGCTGTGCCACGCTGTCTCCTTGCTGCGGCGGCGGATTGTCGAAAGTCTAGTCGGAGCCTGGTGACCTACCCAACGCGGGTGCCGAGACGTACGCCACCACCCGGCGTGTCGGCTGGCCGGGCGGTGGCGTCGGCATCTGGCGGATCACTTGGTCTTGTTACGGAACTCCGGGTGCTCCAGCAGGAAGGCGTCCAACTTCTCGTTGCCGAGGGCGGTGAAGAAGTCGTCGGCGACGGGCAGCAGCCGCTCGCCCCGGTAGCCGTTGCCGGTGCCGATCCCCTCCCCCGGCAGCTTGATCAACTCGACGTTCTCCGAGCGGATGCCCTTGAGCGCGATGGCGAAGTCGACCACGCTGCTGCCCCGGCCGTTGAAGGTCAGCGACTGACCGGCAGCCCGGATCACCCGGTCCAGCTTGATCGGGTTGGTCACCACGTCGGCGCTGAACGCCTGGCTGACCATCGCCTTGATGAACTGCTGCTGGTGGCGCTGCCGGCCGTAGTCGGCGTCGGGAACGCCGTTGCGGGGGTAACGCTGCCGGACGTAGTCCAGCGCCTGCCAGCCGTTGAGGTGCTGGTTGCCCTTCTTGTAGACCGCCTGCGGCCCGATGTAGCCCTCGCCGTACGGGTTGCCCTTGCGGTGCTTGCCGTTCGGCTCCCGGTGCTCGGACTTGACCTGACGCTCGATGTACATGTCGACACCGCCCATCGCGTCGACGATCTTCTGGAAGCCGGTGAAGTTGATGATCGCCCCGGCGTCGAACCGCTCGATCCCGGTCGCCTTCTGCACGGTCTTGGCGAGCAGTTCGAAGCCCTGCGGGGCGCTGGGGTTCTTGCCCTCCACGATGCTGCCGAACGACATCGCCGCGTTGATCTTACCGGAGCCACCCCGGTAGCCGGCCTTGTCGAACTTGGGGATGTCGACGTAGAGGTCGCGCGGAATGGAGAAGATGTACGCCTGCTCCAGCGACTCCGGCACGTGCAGCACCATGATCGAGTCGGCCAGCGGCGGGGTCTTCGCGTCCCGGGGGTCGATCCCCACCAGCAGGATGTTCAACGGGCCCTTGACGTTGCTCTTGCGCTCCTGCGCCCCGGCCGCCTTGTCACCGAAGAGGTCGGCCTTGCCCACCGAACCCTCGTAACGCGACAGCAGCGTCTCGTAGCCCACCAGGACCGCGCCGCTGAGCATCAGCAGCACGACCCCGAAGATGGTGCACGCGCGCGCCCAGCGGGGCACCCCGGACCAGATCGACCGCCTGCCGCCCTTGCCGGTCTCACCGACCGCGCCGGCCTTGCCGATCCCGCCGCCCTTACCGTCCCTGTCGCCCTTGCCGGCCTTGCCCACCAGCAGCTCCATTCGTCGCGCACGGGGACTCGTCACGAGGATTCGTCACGCCCACGAAGAGGAGACGGGCGTACCCGGTCGAAAAGTTGCACCGCGTCGACACCCGAACCCGAGAGTCGTTCTCGAAACGGTACCCCGCCTCCCGACCAGTCCTGCGCCCGGCAACCGGACACCGGCCCCCAGCAGGCACGACAACGGCCGAAGGCCACCCCGGCTCGCGCCGGGGTGGCCTTCGTGGGACGACTGTCGAGGGGCTCAGCCCTCCGACATCAGCTCCTTCGCCTTGCGCTCCAGGTCCTCCAGACCACCGCACATGAAGAAGGCCTGCTCGGGGAAGTGGTCGTACTCACCCTCGCTGATCTTCTTGAACGCCTCGATGGTCTCGGCGATCGCGACCGTCGAGCCCGGCACACCGGTGAACTGCTCGGCGGCGTAGGTGTTCTGCGAGAGGAAACGCTCGATCCGGCGGGCCCGGCCGACGGTGAGCTTGTCCTCCTCGGACAGCTCCTCGATACCGAGGATCGCGATGATGTCCTGGAGGTCCTTGTAGCGCTGGAGGATGCGCTTGACCTCGGTGGCCACCGTGAAGTGCTCCTCGCCGACGAACTCCGGGGCGAGGATCCGGGACGAGGACGCCAGCGGGTCCACGGCCGGGTAGATGCCCTTGTCGGAGATCGACCGCTCCAGGTTGGTGGTCGCGTCCAGGTGGGCGAACGTGGTGGCCGGCGCCGGGTCGGTGTAGTCGTCGGCGGGCACGTAGATCGCCTGGAGCGAGGTGATGGCCTGGCCCCGGACGGAGGTGATCCGCTCCTGGAGCTCGCCCATCTCGTCGGCCAGGGTCGGCTGGTAACCCACCGCGCTCGGCATCCGGCCGAGCAGGGTGGAGACCTCGGAACCGGCCTGGGTGAAGCGGAAGATGTTGTCGATGAAGAGCAGCACCTCCTGCTTCTTGACGTCCCGGAAGTACTCGGCCATGGTCAGCGCCGACAGCGCCACCCGCAGCCGGGTGCCCGGCGGCTCGTCCATCTGGCCGTAGACCAGCGCGGTCTTGTCGATGACGCCGGACTCGGTCATCTCGGCGATGAGGTCGTTGCCCTCACGGGTGCGCTCACCCACGCCGGCGAAGACCGAGGTGCCACCGAAGTTCCGGGCCACCCGGGTGATCATCTCCTGGATCAGCACCGTCTTGCCCACGCCCGCGCCGCCGAACAGGCCGATCTTGCCGCCCTTGACGTACGGGGCGAGCAGGTCGATGACCTTGATGCCGGTCTCCAGCATCTCGGTCTTCGGCTCCAGGTCCGCGAAGGCCGGGGCCTTGCGGTGGATGCCCCACCGGTCGTCCGCGTCGAGCGTCTCGCCCTCGGTGAGGTTGAGGCACTCGCCGATGGCGTTGAAGACGTGGCCCTTGACGGCGTCGCCCACCGGGACGGTGATCGGGGAGCCGGTGTCGACCACCTCGGCGCCCCGGACCAGACCGTCGGTCGGCTGCATGGAGATGGCGCGGATCAGGTTGTCGCCCAGGTGCTGGGCGACCTCCAGGGTCAGCGTCTTCTCACCACCGGAGAGGTTCACCTCGACGTGCAGGGCGTTGAACAGGGCCGGCATGCCGTCGCGCGGGAACTCGGCGTCGACGACCGGGCCGATGACCCGAACCACGCGACCGGTGGCCGTCCTGGTCTCTGCCGGTCCCCCGGCAACTGCGGATACAGTCATCACACTTCACTTCCCGACGCGGCCAGCGCGTTCGCGCCGCCGACGATCTCACTGATCTCCTGGGTGATCCCGGCCTGGCGGGCCGAGTTCATCTCACGCGTGTACTTCTCGATCATCTCTTCGGCGTTGTCGGTGGCGCTCTTCATCGCCCGCCGCCGGGCCGCCGACTCGCTCGCCGCCGACTCCAGCAACGCCGCGTAGATCCGCGTGTTGATGTACCTCGGCAACAGCGCGTCGAGCAGCGACTCCGCCTCCGGCTCGAACTCGTACGCCGGCAGCAGCCCCTCGGAGCGCGGCCGGTCCTCGACCTGCATCGGACCGATGATCTTGGTGACCGGGTTCTGCGTCATCAGGCTGTGGAACTCGGTGTAGACGATGTGCAACTCGTCGATGCCGAGCACGCCGTCCGGCCCGGCGTCACCGTCGGTGTCGTCGGCACCGGCGGTGAACGCCGCGATCAGCGTCTCGCCGACCTCACGGGCGTCGGCGAAGGTGGGCTGCTCCGAGAAGCCGGTCCAGTTCGCCGCGATCTGCCGGTTGCGGAACCGGTAGAACGTCAGGCCCTTGCGCCCGATGACGTAGAGCACCGGCTCCTTGCCGTCGGCGGTGAGCCGGGCGATCAGCGACTCGGCGGTCCTGATCGCGTTGGAGCTGTACCCACCGGCCAGGCCCCGGTCGGAGGTGACCAGCAGGACGCCCGCCCGCCGCACCCGCTCGCGCGGGGTGAGCAGCGGGTGGTCGATCCGGGCGTTCGAGGCCAACGCCGTGAGCACGCCGGTGATCGCCTGGGCGTACGGCAGAGACGCCGTCACCCGGGCCTGGGCCTTGGCGATGCGGCTCGTCGCCACGAGCTCCATCGCCTTGGTGATCTTCTTCATCCCCTTCGCCGAACGGATCCGTTGACGAAGAACGCGTACCTGGGCCGCCATGACTCAGCCCTACTGCTTCTCGGCGTCGCCGCCGGCGTAGCGGGTGACCGTCTCGCGGTCGGCCTCACCCTCCAGCGGCTTGGCGGGCGCGTCGTTGACCCGGTGCTCGTCGGCCTTGCCGAGGAAGACCTGCTTGAACTCGGCGATGGCCGAGTCGAGCGAGGCCGCGATGTCGTCGCCCCACTTGCCACCGGCGATCGAGGCCAGCACGCCCTCGTGCTTGTGCCGCAGGTACTGGAGGAACTCCGACTCGAAGCGACGGACCTCACCGACCGGGACGTCGTCCAGCTTGCCCTCGACGCCGGACCAGACCGAGACGACCTGCTCCTGCACCGGGTACGGCGAGTAGTTCGGCTGCTTGAGCAGCTCGACCAGCCGGGAACCCCGGTTCAGCTGGGCCTGCGAGGCCTTGTCCAGGTCGGAGGCGAAGGCGGCGAACGCCTCCAGCTCACGGAACTGGGCCAGGTTGAGCCGCAGCGAGCCGGAGACCTTCTTCATCGGCTTCATCTGCGCGGCGCCACCGACCCGGGAGACCGAGGTGCCGACGTTGATGGCCGGCCGGACGCCCTGGTTGAACAGGTCGGACTCCAGGAAGATCTGGCCGTCGGTGATGGAGATGACGTTGGTCGGGATGAAGGCCGAGATGTCGTTGGCCTTCGTCTCGATGATCGGCAGGCCGGTCATCGAGCCGCCACCCAGCGCGTCGGAGAGCTTCGCGCAGCGCTCCAGCAGGCGGGAGTGCAGGTAGAAGACGTCACCCGGGTACGCCTCACGGCCCGGCGGGCGACGCAGCAGCAGCGACACGGCCCGGTACGCCTCGGCCTGCTTGCTCAGGTCGTCGAAGACGATCAGGACGTGCTTGCCGCCGTACATCCAGTGCTGCCCGATGGACGAGCCGGTGTACGGGGCGAGGTACTTGAAGCCGGCCGGGTCGGACGCCGGGGAGGCCACGATGGTGGTGTATTCCAGCGCGCCCGCGTCCTCCAGGATGCCCTTGATCGAGGCGATCGTGGAGGCCTTCTGGCCGATGGCGACGTAGATGCAGCGGACCTGCTTCTTCGGGTCGCCGGAGCGCCAGTTGTCCCGCTGGTTGAGGATGGTGTCCAGCGCGACGGTGGTCTTGCCGGTCTTCCGGTCGCCGATGATCAGCTGCCGCTGGCCCCGACCGATCGGGGTCATCGCGTCGATCGCCTTGATGCCGGTCTGCAGCGGCTCGTCGACGGACTGCCGGGACATCACGTTCGGGGCCTGGAGCTCCAGCTCGCGGAAGCCCTCGTCGGCGATGTCGCCGAGGCCGTCGATCGGCTGGCCGAGCGCGTTGACCACGCGGCCGAGGAAGGCGTCGCCGACCGGGACGGAGAGCACCCGGCCGGTGCGCTTGACGCGCTGCCCCTCCTCCAGCTTGGCGGAGTCACCGAGAACGACGACACCGATCTCCCGGACGTCGAGGTTCAACGCCACGCCGAGCGTGCCGTCCTCGAACTCCAGGAGTTCGTTGGTCATGGTCGAGGGCAGGCCCTCGACGTGGGCGATGCCGTCACCGGTGTCGGCGACGGTGCCGACCTCCTCGCGGGAGACGTCGGTCGAGTAGGAGGAGACGTAGCGCTCCAGGGCGCCGCGGATCTCCTCCGTCGAGATGGTCAGCTCGGCCATCCTCTGCTTCCTTAAAATTCAGGGGCCCGGGATACCTAGTACCGACCGGTCCGAATGGCGTCGATCAAAGGGCGGCGAGGCCGCTGGTCAGCGCTGCACGAGCGCGTTGCGGGTCTCGTTGAGGCGGCGCAGGACGGTGCCGTCGTACAGGTCGGAACCGACCCGCACGCTCACCCCACCGAGCACCTCCGGGTCGACCGTCTGCTTGACGGAAACCTCTCGACCGTACATCGCGGAGAGGCGGGCACCGAGCCGTCGCTCGTCGGCCTCACTCAACGGGGCAGCCACGGTCACGTACGCGACCTGGCGGTCCCGCCGGTCGGCGGCCAGCTCGACCAGCCGGGTGAGCGCCCCGGTGAAGGAGCGTCCCCCGAACCCGCCGAGAGCCACCTCGACGAGGCGGACGGTGACCGGACGGGCCTTGCCGGCGAGCAGTTCCCGGGCCAGCGCGGCCCGCTGCCCGGCCGGGGCGATCGGGTCGGCCAGCGCCGCGGAGAGCGCGGACTGACCGGTGACCACCTGGCCGAAACGGAACAGCTCGTCCTCGACCTCACCGAGGTCGCCGGCGGAGTCGGCGCTGGCCAGCAGCGCCTCCACCCCGAGCCGCTCGGTGCCGTCGAGCAGCTCCGACGGTGCCGACCAACGGCCGGCGACCAGGCCGGACAGCAGGTCGAGCGCGTCCGCGCCGATCTTGCCGGCCAGGATGCCGGTGAGCAGCGCCGCACGGTCGTCGCCGCTGCGGGCCGGGTCGGACAGCGCCCGGCGCAGCCGCGGCTCACCCCGCAACAGGGCGGCGACGGCGAGGATGTCGTCGGCGGTGGAGGCCACCACCGACGGCTCCGCACCGCGGACGTACGCGTCGAGGCGCTCGGCCGCGATCGCGTACGACTCCCGGCTGGCGGCCTGCATCAGCGGGCCCCCGTGCTCTCGAGGTTGCTCAGGAACCGGTCGACGGTGCCCTTGCGGCGGGCCTCGTCGGCCAGCGACTCCCCGACGATCTTGCTGGCCAGGTCGACCGCGATGGTGCCCACCTCGGTACGCAGCTCGCGCACGATGGTGGCCCGCTCCGCGGCGAGCTGCTCCTTGCCGGCCGCGATGATCCGGTCGGATTCCTCCCGCGCCTTGCCGAGGATGTCCTGCCGGATGCCCTCCGCGTCGGCCCGGGCGTCGTCCCGGATCTTGGCAGCGTCGGTACGCGCCTCGGCGAGCTGCGCGCGGTACTGCTCGAGGAGCTGGTTGGCCTCGGCCTGGGCGGCCTCGGCGCGCTTGATGCCGCCCTCGATCGCGTCGACCCGGGCCTGGAACGTCTGTTCCATGCGGGGGAAGACGAACTTCATCAGGACGAAGCAGAGTACGGCGAAGGCGACGCTGCCGACCACGATCTCCTGCCAGATCGGGATGATCGGGTTGTGCGTCGACTCACCACCCTCAGCGGCGAGGAAGTACATGGATGACCTCCTGGTCTGCGGGGACTGGGTCAGCCGGCCCAGATGAAGCCGAAGGCGATGCCCAGCAGCGCGAGCGCCTCGATGACGGCGAAGCCGATCCAGACGTACGGCAGGGTCATCCGGGACGACTCCGGCTGGCGGGCGGTCGACTGGATGTAGGCGGCGAAGACCAGGCCGACGCCGATGCCCGGGCCGATGGCGGCGAGGCCGTAGCCGATGGCGGCGGTGCTGCCGGTGACCTCGGCGAGAACGCTAGCGTCCATGGGTGTGGTTCCTCCTGGGTATCTCGCGTGACTCTCACGCGGGACGACAACGGGTTGATGCGGTGGACCAGTGCTCGCACGCTGGCGAGCCCCCGCCCGGTGGACCAGTGCTCGCTCGCGAGCCCCCGCCCGGTGGATCAGTGCTCGTCGGCGAGCGCGCCCTGCACGTAGCTTGCGGTGAGGACGGTGAAGACGTATGCCTGCAGGCAGATGACCAGGAACTCGAGGAAGGTCAGCGCGATGGTCATCACCCAGGACAGCACCGAGACCGGCGCCAGCCAGGCGTTGGCGCTGATCATCGCGAAGCCGCCGAGGGTGAAGACCAGCAGCAGCATGTGCCCGGCGAACATGTTGGCGAACAGACGCACGGCCAGCGAGAACGGCCGGACGATGAAGGTCGAGAAGAGCTCGATCGGGATCAGCAGCGGCAGGATGAACCAGGGGGCCGGCGGAACCAGAGAGTTCTTGAAGTACTTCACGAAGCCGTGCTGCCGGATGCCGATGTAGTTGAACAGCACGTAGCTGATCACCGCGAGGATCGCCGGGAAGGCGATGTGCGAGTTCGGCGAGATCTGGAACAGCGGCACGATCGCGAAGAAGTTGGTCAGCAGGACGAAGCAGAAGAGCGTGGTGAAGTACGGCGCGAACCGCACCCCCCGGTGCCCGAGCATGTCGACCGCGATGTTGTTGCGGACGAAGCCGTAGATCGACTCGGCGAGCCACTGCTTCTTGGTCGGGACCAGCTGTGGCTTCCGGTAGGTCGCCAGGAAGAAGATGATCAGGATGCCGGCCGCGACCCAGACCATCGCCGTGATCTTCGTGAACCAGTACGAGTCGTGCGCACCCCAGGGCAGGATGCTGGGCAGGTAGAAGTCCTCCACGCTGGGTGGGAATGCCGCCTGGCCCGCTGCCAGGACGTTCGCCTGTCCGAACACCGCGTCCCTTCCTAAGTAGGCGTGCCGAGCCGACGGACGACCAGGATGATCCCCCCGGCCATGCCGAGCACGACACCGATCCCGGTGGCGATGCCGCCGGAGTCGAGCCACTGGTCGACCAGCCAGCCGATGAAACCCCAGACGAGCATGCCCCCGATGAGGTACGAGAGCGCGGTCCAGCCCTGACCGGCGCCGGTCGGAACGTCGTCCGGACCGCCGGTGGGTTGGGGGGTTTGGTCACCAGCCATGACGGGGCGAACGATATCAGTCGGGAAGACGAGGCTGTGCCTCACCCCCCGCACAACCGTCGTTGTGTGGGCATCAGGCGGGCTCCATCGTCTGGGGGCACGCTACTCCCCTTCGGCCAGTGAGAGAATGACCGCACGCCGACAGTCGCCCACCCGTCCACCATGTGGGACGCCCGGTTCACGGTCGACGGGAATTCCCGCTGCTCAGCCACCAGATGTGCACTCCGGTCCAGACCGCCACGCCGGCGGCGATGCCGACACACAGCGGCACCAGGCCGTCCCAGCCGGTCGACGCCACCGCCACCATGACCACCCCCAGCAGGGTGAACTTGGCGATGTACAGGCCCAGCCCGAGCGGCAGCACCAACTGCGGGTTGATCGCGTCGGCCCAGGCCAGCACCACTGTGGTCAGGGTGTAGCTGAGCACGGTCACCGCCACCCCGGCCGCCGCGCCCGCCGCCGCGGCCCCGCCGCCGGTCAGCCCGCCGACCACCGCCGCGACCGCCCCCAACACCGCCGAGGCGGCCAGCAGCACCGGCAGGTGGCGCAACCGCCAGCCCCGTTCGTCGGCCACCTCCGGCGCGCGTACCCCCGGCTCAGCCACGCGGTCCCACCGGATCGCCGACCAGCCTGACCAGCTGCGGACCGGCGGCGTCGAACCGGTCGGAGGCCGGCACCCACGAGGTGCGCTTCACGTTCTCCACAGCGAAAGAGTCTACGGAGCCGCACACTGGTGACCGTGAGATGCCTCGTCACCGGCGCGACCGGATACATCGGCGGACGGCTCGCGCCCCGCCTGATCGCCGAGGGGCACCAGGTGCGCTGCCTGGCCCGCAAGGCCGGTCGGCTGCGCGACGTGCCCTGGGCGGCCCGCGCCGAGGTCACCGAGGGGGACCTGCGCAAACCCGAGACGCTGGCAGCCGCGTTCGCCGACGTCGACGTCGCGTACTACCTGGTGCACTCGCTCGGGCAGGGCGACTTCGAGGCCGCCGACCGGGAGGCCGCCACCAACTTCGCCGCAGCCGCCGCGGCAGCCGGCGTACGCCGCATCGTCTACCTCGGTGGGCCGGAGCCGGCGGGCGGCGACAGCGTGTCGTCGCCGCACCTGCGGTCCCGGGCCGAGGTGGCCCGGATCCTGCTGGCCGGCGACGTACCCACGGTGGTGCTGCGGGCCGCCGTGATCATCGGGTCCGGGTCGGCCTCGTTCGAGATGCTGCGCTACCTCACCGAACGGCTGCCGGCCATGATCACCCCCCGGTGGGTCCGCAACCGCATCCAGCCGATCGCCGTCCGGGACGTGCTGCGCTACCTGGTCGGCTGTGCCACCCTGCCACCCGAGGTGGACCGGGCCTTCGACATCGGTGGGCCGGACGTGCTCACCTTCCGGGAGATGATGCAGCGCTACGCGCAGGTCGCCGGCCTACGCCGCCGGATCATCGTGCCGGTCCGTCCGCTCACCCCGTCGCTCTCCTCGCACTGGGTGGGGCTGATCACCCCGGTGCCGAACGCCATCGCCCGGCCCCTGGTCGAGAGCCTGATCCACGAGGCGGTGACGCACGAACACGACATCGCCCGCTGGTTGCCCGACCCGCCGGGCGGGCTGACCGGCTTCGACGACGCCGTCGCGCTGGCCCTGACCAAGGTGCGCGACGCCCAGGTGGAGACCCGCTGGTCCAACGCGAGCGGCCCGGACGCGCCGGCCGAGCCGCTGCCGTCGGATCCGGACTGGTCCGGCGGCACGGTCTACACCGACGTACGGGAACGTGCGGTCGACGCCCCACCGGGCGCGCTCTGGCGGGTCATCGAGGGCGTCGGCGGCGAACACGGGTGGTACTCGTTCCCGCTCGCCTGGTCGGTACGCGGCTGGCTGGACCGACTGGTCGGCGGGGTCGGACTGCGTCGGGGCCGACGCGACCCGCACCACCTCCAGGTCGGTGAGGCGCTGGACTTCTGGCGGGTGGAGGAGATCGTCCCCGGCGAGCTGCTGCGGCTGCGCGCCGAGATGCGGCTACCCGGTCGGGCCTGGCTGGAGCTGCGCGCCGAGCCGGCCGGCGCGGGCCGCAGCCGCTACGTCCAACGCGCCGTCTTCCTCCCCCGCGGCCTGCCCGGTCACCTCTACTGGCACTCGGTGGCACCCTTCCACGCCGTCATCTTCGGCGGCATGGCCCGCAACATCGCCAACCACGCCCCCACCCGCTGACCCCGCTCAGTTGCCCGTACGGGGGGCCGGGGCGGGGCGGTAGGTGATCGACTCGCCGGGTGGGACGAAGTCCCGGACCGGGGCATCGGCCAGGGCGGCGAACAGGATGCGGCCCACCGCGTCGACCATCCGGGACTGGACGGCGGCACCGACGGCGTCGCGTGGGTCGTCCGGGTTGGCGGCGATCTGGGCCACCGCGAGCTGCGGGGTGAAAGCCACCACCGACTCGGTCTCGTTCCGCTCCGAACTGCCGGTCTTGCCGGCCACCGGGCGACCCAGCCCCGTCCGGAGCTTCTCCGCCGTGCCACCGTCGCAGCGGCGGTACATCGACTGGTCGCCGACCGGGCAGCGGGCCGCGTCGGCGGCGGCCCGGGCCACCTCGGTGTCGACCACCTGCCGGCAGTCGGGCCGACCGGCGGCCACCTCCTTCCCGGCGTTGTCCCTGATCGACACGACCGGCAGCGGCGCACACCAGGTCCCCTCGGCGGCCACCGTGGCGTACGCGTTGGCCAGGTCGAGCGGGGTGGTGGAGGAGACCCCCAGGGTGAACGCCCCCCAGTCGCGGGCCCCGGACCGGGCCAGTTCGGCGTCGTCGGCGGCGCGGAACCGGATGCCCAGCCGCTCGGCCATCTCCACCACCCGCTCCGCGCCGACCTGCTCGGTGAGCCAGGCGAAGTAGGTGTTCACCGAACGGCCGAAGGCGGTCCACATGGTGCGGTAGCCGTCCATCCACTCGGGGGTGGCGTTGGCCGGGCACCACCGGCCGCCGCAACTGGCCCGGGCGTCGTCGGTCGGGAAGCGGGTCACGATCCGGCTGGGCGCGATGAAACCCGTCTCCAGGGGCCGCCCGGACTCCAGGGCGGCCAGCAGGGTGAACAGCTTGAACGTCGAGCCGGCCTGGTAGCCCTCGATGCCGCCGCCACCGGCGATCAGCTGGTTGACCGTGTTCGGATAGTTCCGCTGCCCGGCCGGGTTGGGGGTGACGCTGTAGTGGCGGTTCACCGCCAGGGCGAGCACCCGCCCGGTGCCGGGCTGGACCACCGCCACCGGCGCCGCCCGGGGATCGTCGACGTCGTAGATGTCGGTCGCCTGGCGGACGGCGGAACGCTGCACGGCCGGGTCGAGCGAGGAGACGATCCGGAAGCCGCCCCGGCGCAGGTTGTCCTGCCGCTCGGCGGCGGTGGCACCGAAGGCGGGCTGGTCGCTCCACCACTGGGTGAACCAGTCGCAGAAGAAACCCCAGTCGTTGCGCTGCTCGGGCACGGCGGTGCAGTCGTTCGGCGTCCGGCTGGGGCGCAACGTCAGCGGCGCGTCCCGGGCCACCGCCGCGTCCTCCGCCGGCACCTGGGCCAACGCCACCATCCGGTCCAGCACGTACGACCGGCGGGTCAACGCCGCGTCGGCGTCGCCGTTGATCGGATCGTCGGTGTCCGGGGAGCGGACCAGCCCGGCCAGCAGCGTCGCCTGGGCCAGGGTCAGCCTGGCCGGGGTGGTGGAGAAGTACCGCTTGGCCGCCGCGGCGATGCCGTACGCCCCGGCACCGAAGTACGCGATGTTGAGGTAGCGGGTGAGGATCTCGTCCTTGGTCAGTTCGCGCTCCAGCGCCAGGGCGTACCGCATCTCCTGGAGCTTGCGGGCGGTGCTGATCTCGGTGGCCTTCTTCCGCTGCTCCTTGGTCAGCCGGGGATCGCTGCTGAGCACGTTACGGACGTACTGCATGGTCAGCGTGGAGGCACCCTGCCGGGCCCGGCCGTCGCGCTGGTTGGCGGTGAAGGCCCGGACCACGCCCCGCACGTCGACACCCCGGTGCTGGTAGAACCGGGCGTCCTCGGCGGCCACGATCGCCTGCCGCATCACCGGGGCGACCTTGGCCAGCGGCACGTCCACCCGGTCCTCGGTGTAGAACGAGGTGATCAGGGTGACGCCGTCGGCGGCGTAGAGGGTGGAGCGTTGGGCGGTGGGTGGGGTGCGCAGCGTGTTGGGCAGTTCGGCGTAGGAGGATGCCAGCCCGCCGAAGCCGATGCCGAACACCAGGGCGAGCGGCAGGGCGGCCGCCGCCAGCACCAGACCGGCGAGCACGCCGGCGATCAGCACGGTGAACACCTTGTCGAGGTGGGCCCGGATCATCAGTGCTCCCCGCAGGAGTCGTCAGGACCCGTTCAGCATGACCCGCAAAACCACCCGAACTCTCATCTTTCCCCGAAACCGGAGGAAGATCGCGAGAAGGACACGGCGCGCACTGCGGGACACGCCGCACCCATCACCCGCAGGAGACCGGAACCGCCACCCGCCGCAACCGGCGCGGCCGGGAGCCCGGCGCCCCGCCTTGAAGCCAGCGCAGCGAGAAGACCGGAAGCCAGCGCAGCGAGAAGATCAGGGCAGCAGCGCCGAGGCGAGCGGGTGCACCGTCTCCTCGATCTCGTCGGCCACCCGGCTGAAGCACTGGTCACCCCGGCCCCACGGATCGTCCAGGTCGTCGGAGTGCAACGAGGCCGTCCCCTGCCGGGCCGCGTCGACCGCCGCCACCAGGGCCACCCCCCGGGCGTACACGGCGTCCGGGGTGGCCTGGGCCGATGGCAGAGCGGCCACGTCCACCGTGGCGAGCAGCCGGCCGAACTCCCCCAGCACGAAGGTGCGACCGGCCGCGTCCGGGCGCAACGCCACCACGTACTCCTGCTGGTCGGCGGTGGCGGTGAGGACGAGGTCGGCGGCGTCGATCAGGTCGGAACGCAGCTTGCGGGCGGCGAACCCGTCCACGTCACCACCCCGGCCCAGCACCTGCCGGGCGGCGGGCGGGTTCATCTCCTCCCCCGCGTGCCAGCCGCCGGTGCCGGCGCTGTGGCTGTGCAGCAACGCGTCCGAGCCGGCCGGGTCGACGCCGAGCCGGCCGGACCGCTCGCGGACGGCGAGCACCAGCAACCGCTCGGCCATCGGGGACCGGCAGATGTTGCCCATGCAGACGTGCAGGACGGTGAACGGCGGCACTCAGGCTCCCCGCTCGTCGAGGATGTCCGGCGCCACGTCACGGAGCTGGTCCAGGTTGATCGCGCCGACCCGGAGCAGCCGGGGCACCTCGGCGGTCAGGTCGACGATGGTGCTCGGCACCGGATCGGGGCACTCCCCGGCCTCCAGATAGACCCGCACCGAGTAGCTGAGCTGGTCGCGGGCCTGCTCGGCGGTCAGTGCCGCCGGCTGGCCCACCTTGTTGGCCGAGGCCACCGCCATCGGGCCGGTCTCCCGCAGCACCTCCAGCGCCACCGGGTGCAACGGCATCCGCACCGCGACCGTCCCGCTGGCGTCGCCCAGGTCCCAGGCGAGGCTCGGCGAGTGCTCCACCACGATGGTCAACGCCCCCGGCCAGAACGCCTCGACCAGGTCACGGGCCGCCTTGGGCAGCGAGAAGACCAGGCCGTCGAGGGTGTGCCGGGAACCGATCAACACCGGCGGCGCCTGCTGGCTGCCGCCCCGGGCATCGGAGAGGGCCTTCACCGCGTACGGGGTGAACGCGTCCGCGCCGATCCCGTAGACCGTGTCGGTGGGCAGAACGACCAGCTCGCCGTTCTTGACCGCCTCGATCGCCGCGGCGACACCGCGGTCCCGGTCGGCGGGCGACCGACAGTCGTAGAGCATCACGAGGAGCCAGTCTGCCACGCCGACGCCCGGACGGCGTGCGGGCCGTCCGACCGGCGGGACGCGGTGGCGAACCGGGCCCGCCCGGCCAGGTCCCGGTGGGCCCGCACCGCCGCGTACCGGCCGTCGGCGGTGAGCAGCGCCGGCACCGCCGCGCCGTGCGTGTCGTCGTGCTCGACGCCCAGCTCGCCGCCGGGTCGTAGCAGCTCGGCCGCCCGGCGCAGCACCGGCCGCAACACCGTCAACCCGTCGGCCCCGCCGAACACCGCCTCGTCCGGGTCGTACCCGGCCACCTCCGGCGGGACCGCCACCGCACGCGGCACGTACGGCGGGTTGCACAGCAGCACGTCCACCGCACCGACCAGGTCGGCGAGCAGCCCCGCACCGGTGACGTCGGCCACCACCACCTCGACCGGCCGGTCCCCGGCGGCGGCCCGCTCGGCGGCGTTGCGGCGCAGCCAGGGCAGCGCGGCCGGGGACCGCTCCACCGCCACCACCCGGGCCGCCGGCACCTCCTGGGCCACCGCCAGCGCGATCGCCCCCGAACCGCTGCACAGGTCGACCACCACCGGGGCGTCCCGGGTCAGCGCCCGCTCGATCCCCCAGCCGGCCAGCAGCTCCGTCTCCGGGCGGGGCACGAAGACCCCCGGCCCGACCGCCAGCTCCAGGTGCCGGAAACCGGCCCGGCCGGTCAGGTGCTGCAACGGCTCACGATCGGCCCGCCGGGCCACCAGCGCCTCGTAGCGGGTCCGCTGGGCGTGGGTGAAGCCGTCGGACAGCACGAGCCGCCCCCGGGGCACCTCCAGCACGTACGCGGCGAGCTGCTCCGCCTCGGCGCGGGCCGACGCCACCCCGGCGGCGGCGAGGGTACGGGCGGCTCGGGCCACCACGGGCGAAGTCCGCTCGCGTTCTGTCCCTTCGGACGGGTGGCGCGGGAGTGAGGTCACGCCATAATCATGAGGCGTCGCCGACCGCGCCACGAGTGGGTGCGTCCGGGCGCACACCGACGGGAGGTTCGCCAGGTGGGGTGGCTCGACCGGGTCGATGACCAGGTTGACGCCCTGACGCATGCCCGCGACCTCCAGGAGGCCAGCCGCTCGGCCGAGGCGGTCGGGGTCCTCGACCGGGTGCTGCGCACCACCGCCGACCCGTACACGAAGGCCGACGCGCTGGTGCAGCGGCTCTGCGCGCTGATCAACCTCGGTCGGACGGCCGAGTTCACCCGGGCCATCGAGGAGGCGTCCGGGGCCGTGCGGGACCTCCCCGAGCCCTACCTGCACGGGCACCTCAACGCGCTGGCCGCGCTGGCCGCGCACCACCAGGGCGCGCTGGACCGCTGCGTCATGCACCTGGTCCGGGCCTCGCGGGCGCTCAAGGCGGCGGAGGACCGGGACCGGGACACCGCCTGGGGCTGGCACGACCTGGCGATGGCCTACTCCTACCTCAGCTTCCACGGCCATGCGCTGGGCGCGATCGAGCGGGCCCGCCAGCACGGCGCCGCCGCCGGCATCCCCGAGGAGACCTTCGCCGCCCCGGGCATCCGGCTGCGCAACGCCGTCGCCCTGGACCACAACGGCGACAGCGACGGCTGCCTGCGGGTGCTCCGCGACATCGCCGCCGACCTGGCCCGTTTCGTCGCCGACGGCCGGGCCGAGCGGCTGCGGCCGAGCAGCCTCGCCGCCTACGGCTACGCGGCGGCCCGCCGGACGGCGCTCGGCGACCCGGGCCCGGTCGGCCCGGAGCCGGCCCGGCTGCTCGACCACAGCGGGGACAGCGCCCGGGCCCGGGACATGCGGCAGCTCGGCCACGTCTGCCTGGCGGTCGCCGACGGACGCCCGATCGAGGCGATCACCCGGCTGGACTCGGCCCGGGTGTCGGCCGAGACGCTCGGCGCGGCGGAGCCGTCCCGGCTGCGCAGCATCGCCTTCTCCCGGGCCGGCGACCACGCCGCCGCGCACCGCGCCGACCGGATGGCGTTCCGGCTGGCCGGGCAGCGCAACGACCGGCTGCGGGACGTCTACATCGACGGCATCGCGTTGCGCATCGACCACGAGGAGATGCGCCGGGAGGCGGCCCGCTACGAGGGTGAGGCGCTGACCGACCCGCTCACCGGGCTGCCCAACCGGCGTCAGTTGGAGCGGCACATCGCCTCGGTGGTGTCCCGGGGCGAGCGGGTGGTGATCGGCGTCTGCGACCTGGACGGCTTCAAGGCGGTCAACACCACCCACGGCCACCACTCCGGCGACCTGGTGCTGCAACGCATCGCCGGGGTGATCAACCGGGTGATGCGGCGGGGCGACTTCGTGGCCCGCTACGGCGGCGACGAGTTCGTGGTGGTGCTCTCCGGGGCCGGCATGGCCGAGGCCGCCGAGGTGACCCGCCGGATCGACGCGGCCGTGCGTACCGAGGACTGGGAGTCGCTGGTGCCCGGCACTCCGGTCGGGTTGAGCATCGGCTTCGCCGAGGTCAGCGGCACCGGGACCGCGCTACGCGACGCCCTCGGCGCCGCGTTCGAGATCGCCGACCGGGAGATGCTGCGGGCCAAGAACCGCACCCGCGCCTCCTGACCGCGCCGGGGACGGCCCGGGTGACCCGGCCCGGCGGCGACGCAGCCGGTGGCGGGCCGCCGCTGGTGGGGCGCCGGTGGCGGGGCGCGGTCAGCGGCGGGTCAGCTCGGTGTCGCCGGCCAGCCGGGCGGCCCGGTCGGCCTCGGTGAGGGCGTCGAGGACCCCGTCCAGTTCCCCGGCGAGCGCCAGGTCGAGGTTGTACGCCGTGTAGCCGATCCGGTGGTCGGTGATCCGGTTCTGCGGGAAGTTGTAGGTGCGGATCCGCTCCGAGCGGTCCACGGTGCGCACCTGCGCCCGGCGGGCGTCCGAGGCGGCGGCGTCGGCCTGCTCCTGGGCCACCGCCAGCAACCGGGCCCGCAGGATGCGCATCGCCTGCTCCCGGTTCTGCAGTTGGGACTTCTCGTTCTGGCAGGAGACCACCACCCCGGTCGGCAGGTGGGTGATCCGTACCGCCGAGTCGGTGGTGTTCACCGACTGGCCGCCCGGCCCGGACGAGCGGAACACGTCGATGCGCAGCTCGTTGGGGTCGATGGTGACGTCGACGTCCTCGGCCTCGGGCAGCACCAGGACGCCGGCCGCGCTGGTGTGGATGCGGCCCTGCGACTCGGTGACCGGGACCCGCTGGACCCGGTGCACGCCACCCTCCCACTTCAGCCGGGACCAGACGCCGTTGCCGCCGTCCGGGACCCCCTTGGTCTTGATCGCCAACGAGACGTCCTTGACCCCGCCGAGGTCGGAGTCCTGCGCGTCGATCACCTCGGTCAGCCACCCGTGCCGCTCGGCGTAGCGGGTGTACATCCGCAGCAGGTCCCCGGCGAACAGCGCGGACTCCTCGCCGCCCTCGCCGGCCTTGATCTCGATGATCACGTCCTTGGCGTCGTGCGGGTCGCGGGGGATCAGCAGCTCGGCCAGCCGCTCCTCCAGCGCCGGCAGGGTCGCCGCGATGGAGTCCGCCTCATCGGCGAACGCCGGGTCCTCGGCTGCCAACTCCCGGGCCGCGACCAGGTCGGCGCGGGTCTGCTCCAGCTCGTCGGCGGCCTTGTGCAAGGGCACCAGCGCGGCGTAACGACGACCGACCCGACGGGCGGTGTTCTGGTCGGCGTGGATGGCCGGGTCGGCCAGCCGCTTCTCCAGCTCGGCGTACTCGTCGAGGAGGGCGGCCAGGCGCTCGCTGCTCATGTGGGGGTGCTCCTTCGACGGATCCGGTGCAGAGGGAAGGCTGAGGTGAAAAGTAGGACGTAACGGACGACGCCCGCGTCCGGCACGGGGCCGGACACGGGCGTCGTCGGTGGAGCTACTTGGCCTTCTTCGCCTGAACCTTGGCGTACTTCTGCTGGAACTTGGCGACCCGGCCGGCGGTGTCGAGGACGCGCTGCTTGCCGGTGTAGAACGGGTGGCAGGCGCTGCAGGTCTCGACCGAGATCGAACCGCCCTTGGCGGTGCTGCGGGTCGTGAAGGAGTTGCCGCAGGAGCACTTGACCTCGGTCGTCGTGTACTCCGGGTGGATGTTGGGCTTCATGTCGCCTCGGTCCTTTCGTCAGGTGGTCGCCGGGTCGCCGCTGATCCCCCGTCGCCTGGTGCGCGACGGACTCGGGCGTGAACCGGAACCGGTGGCCGATTGACCAGTGTGCCATGGGCGTGAGCCGACCCGACGGGCGGGCCACACGATCGGTCCGGCAGTCGTAACGCCGGCCCACCACCCGGCATTCCCGCTGCTCGCGCCCACCATTCCTGCCCCGGCGCACCGACCGGCCGGGCGGGCTCCTCCCCCAGGTTCAGGAGCCCGCCCGGCCGGACCGCCGGGCGGCGTACGCCTCCCCAGGTCTGCGCCGCCCTCCGGTGGCCGGCCCGGCCGGATCGGCCGGGAACCGCACCTCCAGTCAACCCGGCGGCGCACACAACTTTCAAGAGCTGCCAGGTCTGCCGAAAGAAAAGTCCACCGACGGGGATTCCCACCTACAGGATTCCGGGGTACGACGAAGGGCACGACCGGAGCGGCCGTGCCCTTCGTCGTGGTCTCACCCGGGAGGGGTCACTCCCCCGGCGTCGACTTGGCGATCTGCATCAGGAACTCGATGTTGGTGCGGGACTGCTTGAGCCGGTCGAGCAGCAGGTCCAGCGCCGCCTGCGAGTCCAGCGAGTGCAGGACCTTGCGGAGCTTGTGGATGATGGCCAGCTCCTCCGGCGCGAGCAGGATCTCCTCCTTGCGGGTACCCGAGGAACTGACGTCCACCGCCGGGAAGGTCCGCTTGTCGGCGATCTTCCGGTCCAGCTTCAGCTCCGCGTTGCCGGTGCCCTTGAACTCCTCGAAGATGACCGTGTCCGCCATCGACCCGGTCTCCACCAGCGCGGTGGCGAGAATGGTCAGCGAGCCGCCGTTCTCGATGTTGCGGGCCGCACCCAGGAAGCGCTTCGGCGGGTAGAGCGCGGTGGAGTCGATACCACCGGACATGATCCGCCCGGAGGCCGGCGCCGCCAGGTTGTACGACCGGCCGAGCCGGGTCACCGAGTCGAGCAGCACGACCACGTCGTGCCCCAGCTCGACCAGGCGCTTGGCCCGCTCGATCGCCAGCTCCGCCACCGTGGTGTGGTCCTGCGGCGGACGGTCGAACGTGGCCGCGATGACCTCACCCTTCACCGAACGCTGCATGTCGGTGACCTCTTCGGGCCGCTCGTCGACCAGCACCACCATCAGGTGGCACTCCGGGTTGTTGTGGGTGATCGCGTTCGCGATCGCCTGGAGCACCATCGTCTTGCCGGCCTTGGGCGGCGACACGATCAGCGCCCGCTGCCCCTTGCCCAACGGCATGACCAGGTCGATCACCCGGGTGGTCAGGATGTGCGGCTCGGTCTCCAGCCGCAACCGCTCCTGCGGGTAGAGCGGGGTCAGCTTGTAGAACTCGGGACGACGCTTCGCCTCGTCCGGCTCCATGCCGTTGATGGTGTCCAACCGGACCAGCGGGTTGTACTTGTCCCGCCGCTGGTCACCGCTGGCGCTGCTGTCCCGGGTGGCCCGGACGGCGCCGGTGATCGCGTCACCCCGGCGCAGACCGTACTTCTTGATCTGCGACATGGAGACGTACACGTCGTTCGGGCCGGCCAGGTAGCCGGTGGTCCGGACGAAGGCGTAGTTGTCGAGCACGTCGATGATCCCGGCCACCGGGACCAGCACCTCGTCCTCGCCGACCTGCGGCTCACGGCTGCCGCCGCCGTTGTCGTTGCCGCCCTCGACCCGGTCGCCCCGGCCACGCCGGCGGTCCCGGAACCGACTGCGCCGACCCCGCCGGCCACCGCCCTCGTCGTCATCCGAGTCGTCGCGGTTGTCGCGGTTGTCGCGCTGACCACGCTCGCCCGAGCGGTCGCCCCGGTCGTTGCGGTCGGACCGCTCGCCCCGGTCACCCCGGTCGTTGCGGTCACCCCGGTCGGACCGCTCGTTGCCGCCGCGCTCGGCCCGCTCGCCACGGTCGCCGCCCGTCCGCTCGACCCGGTCGTTGCCGGCCCGCTCGGCCCGGTCGTTACCGGTACGGCCGGCGCGGTCGTTGTCCGTCCGCTCGACCCGGTCGCTGCCGGCCCGCTCGGCCCGGTCCACGCCGGTCCGCTCCCCACGGTCGTTACCGGCCCGCTCGGCCCGGTCCACGCCGGTCCGCTCGCCACGGTCCCGACCGCTGCGTCCCTCGGCCCGCTCGGGACGCTCGCCGGTCTCGACCGGTGCCTCCTCGGTACGGGTCTCGACGGGTCGGGCCTCGGCGGCCCGTGGCTCGGCGGCCCGTGGCTCGGCGGCCGGCCGGGCCTCGGCGGTGCTGGCCCGGCTGCGCCGGGTCCGGGTCCGACCCTCGGTCTCACCGGTGGCGGCAGGGGTCGCCGACGCCGGCTCGGTGGCCCGCTCCGGGGTGGTCACCTCGGCACGCACCTCCTCCCGGACGGGGGCAGCCGCAGCAGCAACCTCGGCCCGCGGTCGAGGGGTGCCGGTCGCGGCGCCGCCCTGCTGCCGCTCGGAGATCGCGCTGATCAGCTCGCCCTTGCGCATGCGGGCGGTCCCGGAGATGCCGAGCGACGCGGCCAGGCTCTGCAGCTCCGGCAGCAGCATCGCCGACAGGCCGGTGCCGCTACGCCGACGGCGGGCGGGGGCGGCGGTGGTGGCATCGCCAGCGACGTTGGAAACATCCGACGTCACGTCGGTGGTGTCGCTCAATGGAATCCTTCCCTCGATAGGCCGGGACTGCCCGGGATCGACAAGCAAGGTGGCCGGGCGGCCTCGGTGCACCCGCCTCGCATGACGCGTCGCGGGAGTCTGTGGCACAGCAGCCGGGCGGTTTCCCAACTCACCAACGTCGGTGAGCAGGTCTCGCCGTCTGCGGCGACCTGCGGAAACTGCGGTGCGGCGTGGGCCTTTGGCAGGGGTGGCGGGCTGACCGCCGAGAGCTTCGGGGTGCGCCGACCCGCAGAGAGATCGCGTGCTTCGCGGCTGTGCTGAGTCTAGAGCGTAATCAACTCTTCCGACCTGCGGCAACAGGGCCCCGCTCGGCGTGTCCCAGTCTACCCCGTACGACCGTCGCTCCGCGCACCTCTACCGGCAACCGCCAGACTTCCCATTCTGTTCCCTCGGTGAACCCCGCAGGCGGCTCGGTGAACGCCAGCACGGTGGGGCCCGCCCCACTGACCACGGCAGCCACACCAGCCGCTCGCAACGCACTGACCAGGGCAGCCGTCTGCGGCATTCCCGGCGCGCGGTAATCCTGGTGCAGCCGGTCGACGGTGGCCGGCAGCAGCAACGTCGGCTCGGCGGTCACCGCGTGCACCAGCAACGCCGACCGGCCCGCGTTCAGCGCCGCGTCCCCGTGCGGGACGGTCGACGGGAGGGCCGCCCGTGCGGTGGCCGTCAGACCCCGCTGCGCCGGCACGAAGACCGTGGGGCGGACCCCGGCCGCCACCGGCAGCGAGACCGCCCGGCCGCCACCCGGCTCGGTCCAGGCGATGGTGAACCCGCCGAGCAGGCAGGGCGCGACGTTGTCCGGATGGCCCTCGATCTCGGCGGCCAGCCGCAGCACGGCGTCGTCGTCGAGCCGCTGCGCGCCGTCGGTGACCAGCGCCCGGGCCAGCAGCACCCCGGCCACGATCGCCGCCGAGGAAGACCCCAGGCCCCGTGCCTGCGGGATCCGGTTGACGCACTCCAGCGCCAGCCCGGGCGGCTGCCCACCGAGCAGGTCGAAGGCGGCCCGCATGGCGACCACCACCAGGTGCCGGTCGTCCTGCGGCAGCTCACCGGCCCCCTCACCGGTCACCGCCACCCGGACGTCGGTCGAGGTCACCTCGGCGGACACGTCGTCGTGCAGGGCGAGGGCGAGCCCGAGGGCGTCGAACCCGGGGCCCAGGTTGGCGCTGGTCGCGGGCACCCGCACCCGCACCGGCCCGGAGGCGAAAGTCGTCGGCACCGGCTCATGCTAGGGCCCGGGGCCGACGACGCACCCGCTCGCCCGGCCGGTGGGACTGGATCGGCTCGGTTAGCCTGACGCCGATCTATCAGCCGCTCAGGAGGCGACGTGGGAATGTTCGGTTACCGGATCACGCAGTTGGTGGGGCACCTTCCCGTGCTGCTCACGCTGCTCGTCGTCCTGGTGCTCGCCGCCACCGCCCGCCGCCGGCTGCCCGGCCGGGCCCGGTCGTTGCTGATCGCCGGGGCCGCTGTCCTGCTGCTGGTGGAGCTGTTCAACACCGCCTGGGTGGCGGCCCTGCCCGAGCTGATCCGGGCCCGGGTCCGCTCCGGCGGGATGCGGCAGTTCGAGCTGATGAACCTCGCCGCCAGCACGGTCAGCTGGATCGGCTACCCGATCGGCCTGGGCCTCGTCGTCGCCGCCGTGTTCGCCGGCCGCGCCGCGAGCCACGCCCCCGGCCAACCGTGGGGCGCCTGGACGCCCCCGGCCGGATCCGCCGCCGGCCAGCCGTCCGGCTTCGCCGCCGGCCACCCGGGCACCGGCCACCCAGGCCACGGCCACCCGGGCACCGGCCAACCGGGCCCCGGCCCCGTGGTGCCGGACCAGGCGGCCCCCTGGGGCGGGAGCGACCGGCCGCCGGCCGCACCGCCACAGGGCGACCGGGTCGACTGAGCCGCCCGAGGGTCAGCGGGCGGTCAGCGGGTCCGGGCCGGCGGCCGGGTCGGTGAGCGAGAGCCGGCGGGTGGCGATCCGCCAGCCCACCGCGTACACGACGGTGACCAGGCCGCAGCCGGCCAGCACCACCCGCTCGTCCACCAGGTCGACCACACCGGCCACCACCAGCTGGCTGACCGAGATCGCCAGGGTCGCCAGCATCATGTCGGTGGCGAACACCCGACCGCGCAGCCGGTCGGGCACCTCGCCCTGGAGGGCGAAGTTCGACAGCACCCAGTTGCTGCCGCCACCGAAGTGGGCCACGAAGACCAGCAGCAGCACCAACGGGAACCAGCTCGCCACCGCCGCGCCCAGGTAGGCCAACCCGTACAGCGACATCGACAGGGCCAGACCGGGCAACAACCAGGCCCGGTTGGTCAGCACCCGGCTCATCAGGATCGGCCCGACCAGCGCCCCCGCCCCGCGCGCGGCGAAGAGCAGCCCGGTGCCGACGGGCCCCACCCCGTAGACGGCGGCCAGCAGCGGAAAGACCGTCAGCACACCGTTGCCCAGGCCCACCGCCGACTTCACCGTGACCAGCGCCAGCACCCGGGGCCGGTGCCGGATGTGACCCAGCGCCTCGCGGATCGCCACCCAGGTGCGCGGCGTCGACCGGTCGGCCTCCCGGGGCGCCTGCAACGGCCGGCGGATCAGCGCCGCCAGGCCCGCCGCCAGCACCAGGCCGACCGCACCCACCCAGAAGCAGGCGTACGGCCCGACCACCGCGCTCAACACGCCACCGAGGGACGCGCCGACCACCGTCATCGTCCCCCAGGCGGACCCGGCGATGGCGTTGCCGGCCGCCAGGTCGGCCGGGTCGACGACGTTGGGCAGGGCGGCCTGCGCGGCGGGCGAGTAGAACGCCTTGCCGACCGCCACCGCCGCGATCGCCACCATGGCCAGCCAGGCCGTGCCGGCGTCACGCACCCCGAGCAGCAGCAGCACGCCGAGCAGGGTCACGCCGTTCGCGGCCATCATGACCTTGCGGCGGTCGAACCGGTCGGCGATGGTCCCGGTGTACGGCAGCAGCAGCGCCAGCACCCCGGTGTCCAGGGCCAGCACCAGGGCGCCCCACACGCCGCTGCCGGTCAACTGCGGCAGCAGCACCAGCAGCGGCACCATGACGAACCAGTCGGCGCCGAAGACCACCAGCTCGGCCAGGAAGAGGTTGCGGAAGTCCCGGTTGCGGACGAGTACGGAGAGCGGAGAGGACACGTGCCCGCACCCTACCCGCCGGCTCGCGGCCCGCTCGTTCGGCTCAGCAACTGGGAGACCGTGACGAAGGTGTAGCCCCGGGCCCGCAGACCGGTGATCATCGCGTCCAGGCCCCGCACCGCCACCTGCCGGTTCTCCGGACCCGCGTCGTGGGCCAGCAGGATCGTGCCCGGCACGACGTCCGCCACGATCCGCCGGGCGTGTCCGGCCGGGTCGTCCGGGAACTCACCCTCCACCATCTGCAACGACCAGAGCACGACCCGGTAGTCCAGGCGTACGGCGGCGTGCAGCACCCCGCCGCCCAGGTGCCCGTACGGTGGGCGGGTCAACCGGGGTGCCACCCCGGCGGCCTCGGCGATGGCCTCGTGCGACCGGCGCAGGTCGTCGTGCACCTCGGCGGCGGCCAGCCTCGCCAGGTCCCGGTGCCGCCAACTGTGGTTGCCCACCTCGTGCCGGGCCAGCCGCCCCCGGATCAGGTCGGCGTGCCGGCGGACCCGCGCGCCGACCAGGAAGAAGGTCGCCGGCACCGCGTGCCGCTCCAGGGTGTCCAGCACGGTCGGCGTCCACCGCGGCAGGGGCCCGTCGTCGAAGGTGAGGGCCACCAGCCGTTCGGTGGTGGGGGCGTGCCACACCACCTGGAGCCCGCCCGCACCGACGTCCTGGCGTCGGTTGCCGACGGTGGCGCTGGCCGGGCCGCCGGAGAGCGGCAGGTGCCGGTCGGCGAGCGACGCCCCCTGCGACATGCCGACGGCGCCCAGCGTGATGCCCCCGGCCAGCAACGCCCCGCCGCCCAGCACCCGCCGTCGGCCCCACCGCCCGCCACCCGGGCCGGTCGTCTCGCCCCCGTCCCGCGCCATCACCGACGGTGGATGGACGATGACCGAAGGTAGGTGACCACAGGGTGACCGTACCCCCCGGTCGGCGCGCTGTCCCGGGCCCGACACGACGCGCCCCCGGCCGGTGGTCCCGGGCCGGGGGCGCGTGGTGGGGCGACGGTCGTGCCGGGCCTGACCCGGCGCGCTGGTGCGTCGTGGCGTGTCCACCGCGCCGCGACCGGCTGACGGTCGCGATGCGGTGGACGGGGCTACTCCGTCGGTGGCAGCGGCGAGCGGCGGCTCTTCGGCAGCCGCAGCACCTCGAACTGGTCGGTGCCGTCCACCAGGGCCGCCGACGGGGTCGGCCGGGCCGGCGCTTCGGCGGCGGCCTCGGCGGCCGGGGCACCCACCGGCGCCGGCACCTCGGCGGCCGGCTCGGCGGGCGTCCCGGCGGGTCCACCCTCGTCGGAGGTGCGCCCCCGCCGGCCGGCCCGCCGCTCCCGCAGCGACTCCTTGGTGCGCTCCACCATCGTGTAGAAGGTCGGCACCAGGACCAGGGTGAGCAGGGTGGAGCTGAGCAGGCCACCGATCACCACCACGGCGAGCGGCTGGGAGATGAAGCCGCCCTCCCCGGTGAGCCCGAACGCCATCGGCAGCAACGCGAAGATGGTGGCCACCGCGGTCATCAGGATCGGCCGCAACCGGCGTCGGCCGCCCTCGACCACCGCCTCGCTGACGCTCATCCCCTGCCCCCGGTACTGGTTGACCAGGTCCAGCAGCACGATCGCGTTGGTCACCACGATGCCGACCAGCATGAGCACGCCGATCAGCGCCGGCACGCCCAGCGGGGTCCCGGTGACCAGCAGCAGGCCGATCGCACCGGTCGCCGCGAACGGGATGGAGATCAGCAGGATCAGCGCCTGGACGATGCTCCGGAACGTCGCCACCATGATCAGGAAGACGATCGCGATCGCCGCCAGCACGGCCAGGCCCAGGTCACCGAAGGCGTCCTCCTGCTGGGCGCTGGCCCCGCCCACGGTGATCGTCGCCCCCGGCACGTCCAGCTCGTCCAGCCGCTGCTTCAGCTCGGTCGTGGTCGCACCGAGGTTGGAGCCGGTGGCCGTGCCGGTCACCGACACGCTGCGCTCACCGTCGATCCGGGTGACCTGCTGCGGCCCCTCGCCCCGGGTGACGTCGGCGATGTCGTCCAACTTCACCGGGCCCACCGGCAGCGCCCGCAACTGTTCCTCGGTCAACGGCGGGGTGGCCGTGGTCCGCAGCACCACGTCCTGCTGGCCGCCGTCGAGCGTCACCCGGCCCAGCGGACTGCCCCGGTACGCCTGCGACACCAACTGCCCGACCGCCGCCTCACTCAGCCCCACCCGGGCCGCGGCCAACCGGTCGACCCTGACGTCGACCCGGGGCACCCGGTCGGCCAGGCTGGTGGCGACGTCCTCGACCCCCGAGATGCCCGCCATGGCGCCCCGGACCTGGTCGGCGGCCCGGTTCAGGGTGTCGGTGTCGGCGGCCTGGACGACCACCTCCAACTGGTTGCCCGAGGTGCCCCCCTGCCCGTTGTCGAAGCTCAGCTCGCCGGCTGCGGCACCGAGCCCGTCGAACTCCCGGCGCAGGACCTGCTTCATCTCCTTGGCGTCGGTGTCGCCGCCGAGCGCCACCGACCAGCGGGCGGTGTTGTTGCCTCCGCCCGCCAGCCACGGCTGGTCGTTGCCGCCCGCGCTCACCTGGTAGGTCTCGACCCCGTCGGTACGCGCCAGCACCCCCTCCACCAGGCGGGCCGCCTGGTCGGTGGCGGCCAGCCCCGACCCGGCCGGCAGCTTCTGGCCGATGCTCAGGGTGTCCTGGCCGGAGTCGTCGAGGAAGTTGGTCTCCAGCTTCTGGGCCAGCCCGAAGGTGCCGAACAGCAGCAGGACGCCCACCGCCACGGTGATCCACCGGGTCCGGCGGGTCCGGGTGGCGAACCCGATCACCGGCAGGTACGCCCGCTGCAACGGGCTGCGCAGCTCCTTGGCCTCGGCGGCCCGGCGGACCGCCTCGTCCGCGCCGTCGCGCGGTGGCTTGAGGAACCAGTACGCCAGCACCGGGATCACCGTCAGCGACACCAGCAGCGAGGCGAGCAGGGCCACCGTGACGGTGATCGCGAACGGCGCGAAGAGCTGCCCGACGAAGCCACCCACCAGGGCGATCGGCGCGAACACCGCGACCGTGGTGAGCGTCGACGCGGTGACCGCCCCGGCCACCTCGCGGACGGCGGCGACGATCGCGTCCCGTTTCGGTTCGCCGTACTCCAGATGGCGTTTGATGTTCTCCAACACCACGATCGAGTCGTCGACCACCCGGCCGACCGCGATGGTGAGCGCGCCCAGGGTGAGCAGGTTGAGCGAGTAGTCGCCGACCCAGAGGGCGAGCAGCGCCACCACCACCGACAGCGGGATGGAGACCGCGGTGACCAGGGTGGACCGGATCGAGAGCAGGAAGACCAGGATCACCACGACCGCCATCAGCAGGCCGAGCAGCCCCTCGGTGGTCAGACTCTCGATCGACTTCTCCACGAACGGGGCCTGGTCGAACACGATGGTCAGCTCGGTGCCGGAGGCCGACCTGAGGTCGTCCAGCCGGTCCCGGATGTCGTGCGAGATGCGGACGGCGTTGCCGTCCTGGGCGGCCGTGACCTGGACGCCGATGCTCTCCTTGCCGTTGGTCCGGGTGATCGCGGTGGCCGGGGCGAGCTGCTGCTCGACGGTCGCCACGTCACCGAGGCGGACCGGGACGGCCTTCGGCGCGGTCGGGGTGAGCGCGATGCCGCGCAACTCGTCGAGGGTGGTGACCGGGGCACCCACCTGCACCGGCAGCGCGCTGGTGCCGTCGACGACCGCACCGGCCGGCACGGCGATGCCGTTGGTCTTCAGCGCGGTGGCGATGGCGGTCGGATTCAGCTTCGCGGCGGCGAACTTCGCCGGGTCGGGCACGATCGTCACGACCTGGTCGCGGGTGCCGGTCACGGCGACCGTCCGGACGCCGTCGATCCCCTCCAGCTCGGGCACCACGGTGTCGCGCAGCTTCGCGGCGAGCGCCTGCTCGTCACCGCCGCCGGTGGCGGCCAGCACCACGGCCGGCAGGTCGTCGGTGCTGCCGGTGATGACCTGCGGGTCCACGTCGTCGGGCAGCTGCGCGTCGACCCGGCTCAGCGCGGTCTGCATCTTGTTGGCCACGTCGTCGATGTCGGTGCCGAAGACGAACTCCACAGCGATCGTCGCCGACCCCTCCCGCGAGGTGGAGGTGACCTTCTCCAGCCCGGGAATGCTCTGGAGGCTGTTCTCGATCGGCTCGGTGACCTGCGCCTCGACGATCTCCGGCGAGGCGCCCGGGTAGACCGCGACGACGAACGCGCCGGGGAACTCCAGCGACGGCAGCAGCTGCTGCTTGAGCGAGGGGACGGTGAACGCCCCGAACGCCGCGGTCACCACCGCGATCAGGGCGACGAGCCCCCGGTTGGCGAGGCTGGATCTGGCGAGCAGCGACATCGGCGTGGCTCACTCCTGGGAGAGGGGACAGGCGTCTACGAAGTCTGCCCGACCCGGTCTCCCCCGCCCCGCACGGGGTCACCGACTCCCGGTGTGCCCGGTGACGGCAGGACGACCGCCGCCGGTCGGCGCGACCGGGGCGGGACGAGGGCCACACCGGTCACACCGGGAGGCGGCGGGTGACCGCTGCACCGGTCGCCGGGGCGGCGGGCAGAGGTGGGATCAGGCCAGGTCGAGGGAGCGGGCGGCGGTCAGGGCGTCGTTGGCGATGGTGATCGGCGCGGGCGCGGTGGAGATCGCCCACTCCGGGTCCTTGAGGCCGTGGCCGGTGACCGTGCAGACCACGGTGGCGCCGGCCGGGACCTGACCCGCCGCGCCCTGCTGGAGCAGCCCCGCCACGCTGGCCGCGCTGCCCAGCTCGACGAAGACCCCCACCTCCCGGGCGAGCAGCCGGTAGGCCGCGAGGATCTCCCGGTCAGTCACGGCGGCGATCAGCCCCTGCGAGGCGTCCCGGGCGTCGAGCGCCTTGGTCCAGCTCGCCGGGTTGCCGATCCGGATGGCGGTGGCGATGGTCGACGGCTCCGGCACCACCTGACCGCTGACGATCGGGGCCGCGCCGGCGGCCTGGAAGCCGTACATCTTCGGAGCGCGGGTGGCGTTGCCGGCCCGCAGATCCTCCGAGTAACCCATCCAGTAGGCGGAGATGTTGCCGGCGTTGCCGACCGGCAGACAGTGGATGTCGGGGGCGTCACCGAGCGCCTCGACGATCTCGAACGCGGCCGTCTTCTGGCCGTGCAGGCGGTCCGGGTTGACCGAGTTGACCAGGGCCACCGGGAAGTCCTGGGCGAGCTTCGAGGCCAGCGCGAGACAGTCGTCGAAGTTGCCCTGCACCTGGAGCAACTTGGCCCCGTGCACCAGCGCCTGGGCCAGCTTGCCCAGCGCGATCTTGCCCTGCGGCACCAGCACCGCGCAGGTGATCCCGGCCCGGGCCGCGTACGCGGCGGCGGAGGCGCTGGTATTGCCGGTGGAGGCGCAGATGATCGCCTTGTCGCCGGCCTCGACCGCCTTGGAGACGGCGACCGTCATGCCCCGGTCCTTGAACGAGCCGGTGGGGTTGGCCCCCTCGACCTTCAGATAGACGTCGGCACCGAGCCGGGCGGAGAGCGCCGGCGCGGGCAGCAGCGGGGTGTTCCCCTCGTGCAGGGTGACCACGGGCGTGGCGTCGGTGACCGGCAGCCGGTCCCGGTACGTCTCGATCAGGCCCCGCCACATGTCGCTCTCCTCGCCTCTGCCGCCCCGGTCGTGCCGGAGCCCCTGCCAGCCTGGACCAGCCTCGCCGACCGGTCCCCGGCACACCCACTGATAACCATCAGGCGAGACGCCGGGTCACGCGCCGCCCTCGACCCGCAGCACGCTCGCCACCGAGCGGACGATGTCCAGCCCGCGCAGCTCCCGTACCGTCGCGGCGAGCGCGGCGTCCGGGGCGACGTGGGTGACGATGACCAGGTCGGCGTCCTCGCCGCGACCCGCCGGGCCGCCGCCGGCCGGCCCCTGCCGGACGGTGGCGATGGAGACGTCGTGCCGGGCGAACACCCCGGCCACCCCCTGGAGCACACCCGGCCGGTCGACCACGTCGAGGCTGATGTGGTAGCGGGTCAGCGCCTCGCCCATCGGCCGGACCGCCAGGTCGGCGTACGCGGACTCGCTGGCCGCGTACGCCCCGGCGAGCCGGTTGCGGGCCACCGCCACCACGTCACCGAGGACCGCGCTGGCGGTCGGCGCCCCGCCCGCCCCCCGGCCGTAGAACATCAACTGCCCGGCCGCCTCGGCCTCGACGAAGACCGCGTTGAACGCGTCGCCGACGCTGGCCAGCGGGTGGGTCAGCGGGATCATCGCGGGGTGCACCCGGACGCTGACCGTCTCCCGGCCGGCCTCGTCGGTGCCCCGGGCGGCGATGCAGAGCAGCTTGATGGTGCAGCCCATCGCCTTGGCGCTGGCCATGTCGGCGACGGTGACCTCGGTGATGCCCTCGCGGTGCACGTCGGCGGCGGTGACCCGGGTGTGGAAGGCGAGCGAGGCCAGGATGGCCGCCTTCGCGGCGGCGTCGAAGCCCTCCACGTCGGCGGTCGGGTCGGCCTCGGCATACCCCAGCTCGGTCGCCTCGTCCAGCGCCTCCGCGAAGCCGGCGCCGGTGGCGTCCATCGCGGAGAGGATGAAGTTGGTGGTGCCGTTGACGATGCCGGTGACCCGGTTGATCCGGTCGCCGTGCAGCGACTCGCGCAGCGGACGCAGCAGCGGGATCGCCCCGGCGACGGACGCCTCGTAGTAGAGGTCGGCTCCGCCCTCGGCCGCCGCGTCGTGCAGGGCCGCGCCGTCCTCGGCGAGCAGCGCCTTGTTGGCGGTGACCACGCTCTTGCCGGCGCGCAGCGCCTCCACCAGCCAGCTCCGCGCCGGTTCGATGCCGCCGACCACCTCGACGACCACGTCCACGTCGTCGCGTTTGATCAGGCCGAGCGGGTCGGTGGTGAACAGCGCCGGGTCGACGGGGAGGTCACCCCGATCCCGGCCGACCCGCCGCACGGCGATGCCGGCGATCTCCAGCGGAGCACCGATCCGGGCGGCCAGGTCGGCGGCCTGCGTGTGCAGCAGCCGGACCACCTCGCTACCGACCGTTCCGCAGCCGAGCAGGGCCAAGCGCACAGGTGACGTCATCCCACATCCAAAGCGAGCAGGTCTTCTTCGGTCTCCCGCCGCACGATCAGCCGGGCTCGGCCGTCACGCACCGCGACCACCGGGGGTCGGGGCACATGGTTGTAGTTGCTGGCCATGCTCCGGCAGTACGCCCCCGTGCCGGGTACGGCGACAAGATCTCCGGGCTGCACGTCGGCGGGCAGGAATTCATCCTTCACCACGATGTCCCCGGACTCACAATGCTTTCCCACCACGCGGGCCAACAACGGCTCGGCGGTCGAGGCCCGCCCGGCCAGCGTGGCCGAGTACGAGGCGTCGTAGAGCGCGGTCCGGATGTTGTCGCTCATCCCGCCGTCCACGCTCACGTACGTCCGCAGCCCGTCCACGTCCTTGACGGTGCCGACCTCGTAGAGGGTGAAGACGGCGGGCCCGACGATGGCCCGGCCCGGCTCGATCGACAGCCGCGGCACGGCCAGGTTCTCCGCGGCGCACTCCGAGTCGACGATCTTGCGGAGCCGCTTGGCCAGCTCGTCCGGCGCGGCCGGGTCGTCCTGGGTGGTGTACGCGATGCCGAAGCCGCCGCCCAGGTCCAGCTCGGGCAGCTCCACCCCGCGCGCGTCGCGGATCTGCGCCTGGAGGGCGAGCACCCGGCGGGCGGAGACCTCGAAGCCGCTGGTGTCGAAGATCTGCGAGCCGATGTGCGAGTGCAGCCCGCGCAGGTCCAGCACACCCTCGTCGATGACCTTGAAGGCGGCTGCGGCGGCGGCCCCACCGGCCAGCGAGAAACCGAACTTCTGGTCCTCGTGGGCGGTGGCGATGAACTCGTGGGTGTGCGCCTCCACCCCGACGGTGACCCGGATCAGCACGCCGGGGCGGACCCCGCGCTCCCGGGCCAGCGCGGTGAGCCGGTCGATCTCGGTGAACGAGTCGAGGATGATCCGCCCCACCCCGGCGTCCAGCGCCCGGGTCAGCTCGGCGACGGACTTGTTGTTGCCGTGGAAACCGATCCGCTCCGCCGGCATCCCGGCCGACAGCGCGGTGGCCAGCTCGCCACCGGAGCAGACGTCCAGGTGCAGGCCCTCCTCGGCGATCATGCGGACCACCGCCCGGCACAGGAAAGCCTTGCCGGCGTAGTAGACGTCCGCGTCGGGGAAGGCGGCCCGGAAGTCCCGGGCGCGCGAGCGCAGGTCGTCCTCGTCGAGGACGTACGCCGGGGTGCCGTACTCGGCGGCCAGCTCACGGACGTCGAGGCCCGCGACGGTCAGCGCACCGCCCGTGCCGCGCTCCACCTGACGCGGCCAGAGCTGCGGGACCAGGGCGTTGACGTCGGCCGGGGGACGCAGCCAGCCCGGCCCCCGGTCACCGATGTCGCCGTGCATCGCACCGGCTTCGTGGGCACGCATCAGGGCTACATCCTCTCCGGGGCGGAGACACCGAGCAGGCGCAGCCCGTTGGCGATCACCGTGCGGGTGGCGTCGTTGAGCCAGAGCCGGGCCCGGTGCAGGTCGGTGACCTCCTCGTCGCCGCGCGGCAGGACCCGGCAGTTGTCGTAGAACCGGTGGTACGCCCCGGCGAGGTCCTCCAGGTAGCGGGCCACCCGGTGCGGCTCGCGCAGCTCGGCGGCGGCGGCGACCACGGCGGGGAACTCGGCGAGCGCCTTGAGCAGCTCGTTCTCCTTGTCGTGGTCGAGCAGCTCGGGGTGGAACCCGGCCCCGTCGCCCCGGCTCAGGCCGACCTCGGCGGCGTTACGGCCGACGCTCGCCGTCCGGGCCGCGACGTACTGCACGTAGTAGACCGGGTTGTCGCGGGTGGCCCGGGTCCACAGCTCCACGTCGATGTCGATCGGCGAGTCGCTGGAGTAGCGGGCCAGCGCGTAGCGGGACGCGTCCACCCCGATCGCGTCGACCAGGTCCTCCAGGGTGACCACCGTGCCGGCGCGCTTGCTCATCCGCAGCGGGACGCCGTCGCGGACCAGGTTGACCAGCTGGCCGATGAGGATCTCCAGGTTGACCGCCGGGTCGTCGCCGAAACAGGCGGACATCGCCTTCATCCGCCCGAGGTAGCCGTGGTGGTCCGCGCCCAGCATGATCACGACCCGCTCGAAGCCGCGTTCCCGCTTGTCCAGGTAGTAGGCGCAGTCGGCGGCGAAGTAGGTCCACTCGCCGTTGGACTTGCGCAGCACCCGGTCCTTGTCGTCGCCGAAGTCGGTGGTGCGCAGCCAGGTCGCCCCGTCGGCCTCGTACAGGTGACCCTGCGCGCGCAGCCGGTCCAGGGCGAGGTCCAGCTCACCCCGGTCGTGCAGGTCCTTCTCGTTGAAGTAGGTGTCGAACTCCACCCCGAAGCCGCGCAGCGAGGACCTGATCTCGGCGAACATCAGCGTCACGCCCTCGACCCGGAAAACCTCCTGGGCCTCGCCGTCGGGCAGGTCGAGCACGTCCGGCCGGACCGCCCGGACCTGCTCGGCGATCTCGGCGATGTACGCCCCGCCGTAGCCGTCCTCGGGGGCCGGCTCGCCCTTGGCCGCGCACAGCAGCGACCGGGCGAACCTGTCGATCTGCGACCCGGCGTCGTTGAAGTAGTACTCGGTGCCGACGTCGGCGCCGGTGGCCCGCAGCAGCCGGCTGAGCGCGTCGCCGACGGCCGCCCAGCGGACCCCGCCGATGTGCACCGGGCCGGTCGGGTTGGCCGAGACGAACTCCAGGTTGATCCGCTGCCCGGCGAGCCGGTCGCTGCGGCCGTACTCCTCGCCGGCCTCGACGATCACCCGGGCGAGCTGGCCGGCGGCGGCGGCGTCGAGCCGGATGTTGAGGAAGCCGGGGCCGGCGATCTCCACCGACTTGACCCCGGCCGCCCGGCCGAGCTGGTCGGCCAGCGCCGCCGCCAGCTCCCGGGGCGGGACGCCCACCTTCTTGCTGAGCTGGAGCGCCAGCGTCGAGGCGTAGTCGCCGTGGTCGGGATTGCGCGGTCGTTCCACCGCCGTACGCGCCGGAAGCGCGGCGGGGTCGAGCCCACGCTCGGTGAAAACGGCGTGGGCTGCGGAGAGGACGACCTCGGCCAGTTCTGCGGGAGTCACCGAACCATGTTATCGGGGGTAGACTCGGGCACTCGGCGGCGACCCTGAGCGTCACCCGGCCCGCCAGATCCCCTGACCGACCGACCTGACGAGGCACGATGAGCATCAGCACCCCGGGCGGCCCTGAGCGCCGTCCGACCGTGGTCAGCACCGGTAAGAAGCCGGCGGCCGGCCGGCCCGCGGCCGTCGCCAAGCCCGGGGGCGGCAAGTCCGCGGGCACGCCCCGGCAGACCTCGGGCGGCAAGGGCCCCCGCAAGCCGATCACGCCGGTGAAGGTGAGTCAGGGCCGCTCGTGGGGCCCGATCGCCCTGTTCGTCGCCGTGGGCGTGCTCGCCGTCTCGATCATCGGCTACGGCGCGTACGCGGCCTTCCAGGGTTCCAAGTCGTGGGAGCAGCGGGCCGCCGACATCGACGGCATCGTCGACTTCCGGGACAAGGACCCCAAGCTCGTCCAGGGCGGCCAGCACCAGCAGGGCGCGATCAAGTACGACGTCCTCCCGCCGGTGGCCGGCCCGCACAACCCGGCCTGGCAGAACTGCATGGGTGACGTCTACGACGCCCCGATCGCCAACGAGCACGCGGTGCACAGCCTGGAGCACGGCACGGTCTGGATCACCTACCGCCCCGACCTGCCGGCCGATCAGGTCAGCAAGCTCCGCAGCAAGACGCAGGGCGTGGAGAAGGTCATGCTCAGCCCGTTCGAGGGGCTGGACAAGCCGATCTCGCTCCAGGCGTGGGGCTACCAGCTCAAGGTCGACAACGCCGACGACAGCCGGATCGACGAGTTCATCAAGACGCTGCGGGTGAACGCCTCGGTCGAGGGTCCGAACGCCAACTGTGGCCAGGGCATCACGGCCACCGGCACGGCCCCGCGCGACAACGTCCCGCAGCAACAGCAGCAGCCCACCCAGTGAGGACGTGGCGATGACCGCTCCCGCGACGACCGACACACCGCCCGTCGAGCCCTCGGTCACCGGTTCCGGTGACCGGCGGCCCGCCGGCCGCTACGGCCTGCTCGCCCTGGCGGCCGCCGTCGTGGTCGGTCTCCTCCTCGGGTACGCCGGCGGCCTGCTGACCCCGACGTTGACCCGACCGGGTGACAGCTCGGCGGAGGCGGGCTTCGCCCGGGACATGACCACCCACCACGCCCAGGCGGTGGAGATGGGGCTGATCGCCTTCGACCGGGGCACCGACCCTGAGGTTCGCCAGATCGGCGGCGACATCGCCACCGGCCAGCAGGGCGAGATCGGCACCATGCAGACCTGGCTGCGGTCGTGGGGGCTCGACCCGACCGGCGACCAGCCCCGGATGGCCTGGATGCCGGACGGCACCGGCAAGATCGAAAACGGTCTGATGCCGGGCATGGCGACCCCGGAGGAGATGGCGAAGCTGCGCGTCGCCCAGGGGCGCGAGCTGGACGTCCTCTTCCTCCAGATGATGATCAAGCACCACCTCGGCGGCATCCACATGATCCAGGGCATCCTCGACGCCGGTGGCGACGACGACGTCCTCGCGGTGGCGCAGATCATGAAGAACACCCAGCAGACGGACCTGACCAACCTCCAGAACGCGCTGAAGCGACTGGGCGGCTGACCCGCCCGTCCTCCAGGGAGGCCCGCGTCCCGCTCCGGCGGACGCGGGCCTCCGCACGTCTCCGGCCTCCCCCACGACTGGGGCCTCCGCCCGACCGGAACCTCCACACGCCCACGCACCTGTGCACGTCTCGGGCCCCCGCATGCCCTCGGACTGCCGACCTTCCCCGAAGCGTCAGCGGCCCGGGCCGCGCCGCATCCCCTGCCGCCAGGGAGGGAGTTATGGGCGTTTTAGGTTTTTAGCGTGCTGCGCACCTTTGAAGACCTAAGAGACTTTTCTACCCACATATCGTGACCAGTTGTGATTCGTGCTCGTTGCGCAGGACGTGGGGGTTGCACTCAGAGACGCGCGGCGCTCGGTCACCAGTTGGTGCCGACGCCACACCATCGGCGGTGACGGAGCGGTGGCAGCCGCCCGTCGCGGACACCGGCAGGGCGAGTCGGGAGCGCTCAGCCGGGAACAGGAACTCGAACTGATCGACGTACTGCGAGGCGTCCACCCCGACGAGTTCGGGCTGGACGAGGAGCTGTGGACGCGGCAGAGCCTCGCCGCACTGATCCAACGCCGCTTCGACCTGACGATCGACGCCGGCACGGTCGGGGCGTACCTGCGGGCCTGGGGGCTGGGCCCCCGGGAGCCGCGCGAACGGGCCTGCGGTCTCTGCGTCGGCGCGGTCGAACGTTGGGTACGCGGCGAGTACCCGGCCATCACCCGGGCCGCCCAGGAACACGACGCGGAGGTCTACTGGATCGGCCGGGTACGCCTGCGGGGCACCATGCCGGCCGCCGAGGTCATCTCGGCGGTGTCGTCCCGGGGGCGGGTCCGGTTCATGGTCACCACGCCCAGCGTGGACCCACCGCTGCCCCGCGACTTCGTGTTCCGGCTCAGCGGTGCCGACCAGCACCCGGTGCACCTGATCGTGGACGGCTCCTGGCCCCGTAACGAATGGCCCCGCCGGCTCCCCCGGCGCATCGCCCTGCACCCGCTGCCCAGCTGCGGACGCACCCTGGCCGCCGCCTGACCAATTGGCCCCAGCCGCCGGTGACGGCTCACCTGCCGGCGGCGGCGCGTCCCACCACCGGCAGTGACGGCTCGGCCCACCACCAACGGCGACGGCGCGTCCCACCACCGGCAGTGACGTTCCGCCCGCCGCCATTGGTGACGGCCTGCCCGCCACCAATGGCGGTCGGGGTGGCTCCGCGGCGTCACGATCATGCAGGTCAGTAGACAGCACCGGGGGGTGCCGGGTGGCGATTCGGTGATCCGGAAGGGGGTTTGCTACTCTTCTCAGGTCGCTGAGCCCCCGTAGCTCAGGGGATAGAGCACCGCCCTCCGGAGGCGGGGGCGCAGGTTCGAATCCTGCCGGGGGCACCACGGACGACCAGCACGAGAAGGCCGCTGACCAGGGGAAACCCGATCAGCGGCCTTCGTCGTATCTCCGGCCAGGTCCGGCCGTCAGCGGCCCACGGCGGGTGTCTGTGCCCCCGGCATGCCCAGGCGGAGGCGATGATCCCCGCCATGTCGCCCCCACGGCGGTGTCGCGGCTCGGGGAAGCCGCTGTAGCGGCCCACGGGAGTCGATCAACCACGAAGGCCGGCAGACGGCGGGTCACGGGGTTTCGCGGCGGGCTCTGGCTCGGCGTTTCCCCTCGTGCATGGCCTGCACCCGGGGTACCGGGATGGTGCGGCCCTCGGCGACCAGGTCGGCCGGGAGCCGCTGCGGTGCGGGCATCGCCTCGGCCCACGGGTCGCGGTCACCGAGCAGCGCGGGCACCGTCCGCACGGTGAAGTCACCGGGGCTGATCGCGTCGAGGTCGTCCCAGCCCACCGGGAACGACACCGGCAGCCCGGGGCGCAGCCGGGGGCTGTACGCGGCCACCACGGTCGCCCCGCCGGCCCGGGTCGGATCGACGAAGACCCGACCGCCCCGGTCCTCCCGGATGAAGGCGGTGGTGGCGGACTCCGGGTCGAGGCGCTCGGTGTGTACGGCGAGCGCCCGGGTGGCGGCGGCCACCTCCTCGGCGGTGGTGTCCGGGTGCACCGGGACGAAGATGTGCAGCCCTTTGGCGCCGCTGGTCTTCACCGCCCCGGCCAGCCCGACGTCGGCCAGCGCCCGGCGGACCGCCCCGGCGACCCGGGCCACCACCGCGAAGGCGTCCCCCTCGGGTGGGTCGAGGTCGAGCACGAGATGGGTGGGCTGCTCGGGCCGGGTCGCGGTGACCAGCGCCGGGTGGTACTCGATCGCCCGCTGGTTGGCGAACCAGAGCAGGGTGCGCCGGTCGTCGCAGAGCGCGTACGACACCTGGCGGTGGGAGGTCTCGGCCCAGATCGCGGTGCGGCGTACCCAGTCGGGGGTGTATTTCGGCAGGTTCTTCTGCATGAACGGCTCCTGCCCGCGCAGCAGCCGGACCACCGACAGCGGCCGGTCGTGCAGGCCGGGCAGGATGCGGTCGTGCACGGTGTCCAGGTAGTCGACCAGGTCCCGCTTGGTCACCTCGTCACCGGCGAGCAGCAGCTGCTCCAGGTTGGTCAGGCCGACCCCGTCCCGCGTCTCCTGCGCCCCCGCCATCCGCCCACCCTCCCGGGCGCACGGTCCCGGCGCAACCCCGACACGGGTCGGCCACCGAACCCGTCACCGAGGGGTCGTCTGTGACCATGACACCGGTGGAAGGAGGCACCCCGTGCCCCAGGAACACGACGACGGCACCCCCGGCGGTGACTGCACGCTGCGGGAGGCGCTGGACCGGGTGGGCGGCAAGTGGAGCATCGGCATCCTGTTGGCCGCCTCCCCCGGGCCGGTCCGCTTCAACGAGTTGGCGCGGGGCATCGAGGGGATCAGCCGGCGGATGCTCACGTTGACGCTGCGTAACCTGGAGCGGGACGGCCTGCTGCACCGGCAGGCGTACCCGACCGTGCCGCCGAGGGTCGAGTACCGCGCCACCCCGATGGCGATGGAGCTGTACGAGCCGTTGGTGGCGCTGACCGACTGGGCGCAGCGGCACCGGGCGGCGATCAGCCAGGCGCGGGCCGCGTACGACCGGGGGCATGGCGGGGCCTGAGCGCGGTGCGGACCCGGCGTGTGGCGAACGCCACCGTCTTTCTCTGACCGATCGGTCAGTATCTGACCGATCGGTCAGGCATGCTGGAACGCATGATCCGTCGCACCCCCCGCACCCATGGTGAGATCCTCGCCGCGGCGGCCCGGCGGTTCGCGGTGACCGGCTACAAGGGCACCTCGTTGCAGGACATCGCCCGTGAGGTGGGCTGCTCCAAGGCCGCGGTGCTCTACCACTTCGCCGGCAAGGAGGCCCTGCTCGCCGAGCTGATGGCCGGGCCGATCTCGGTGCTCTGCGAGCTGGACGAGCGGATCTCGGCGCTGACCGGGGCGGCGGCGCAGCAGGCGGCGGCGGAGGGCTTCGTCGACCTCGCGGTGCGGTTCCGGGGCGAGATCGCGCTGCTGCGCGGGGAGTTCCCGGAGCTGCTCGCCCAACCGGCCTTCGCCCACATCCACCTCATCTCGGAACGGCTGATCGAGGCGATGACCGGCCCCGACGGTGGGCAGGACGCGCGGGTCGCCGCGCTGGTCCTGCTCGCCGGCATCGCCGAGGGATGCGGCACGTTCGCCGACATCCCCGACGAGGAACTGCGTCCCGCCCTGCTGGCCGTCGCCCAACGGGTGCTCGTGACTGCCGCACCACCGCCAACTCCCGACCACCAACACCACGATTGAGGACAAGGATCTGATGGCGACCCTGCTGTACCGGCTAGGCCGGGCATCGTTGCGCCGCCGGCGACTCGTCGTCGCCGTCTGGCTCGTCGTACTCGTCGGCCTCGGCATCGCCGCAGCCACCCTGAAGGGCCCGACAGCCAGCAACTTCACCATGCCCGGCACCGAGTCGCAGCAGGCGTTGGACCTGCTCGCCGAGCGGTTCCCGGCAGCCAGCGGCGCCACCGGCACCATCGCGGTGAAGGCGCCCGCCGACGGCCAGTTGACCACCCCCGAGGGGCAGTCCGTCGTCAAGGGGGTCGTCCAGGAAGCGTCGACGCTGCCCGGCGTGGTCGGCGCCGTCGACCCGTACCAGTCCCAGGCGATCACCCCCAACGGCCGGTACGCCCTGATCCAGGTGCAGTTCGCCACCGGCGGGGACGAGGTGACCCCCGAGCAGCGCGAGGCGTACGAGAAGGTCGGCGCGCAGGCCGAGGCGCAGGGTTGGCAGATCGCCCCCGGCGGTGAGGTGCTCAACTCCGAGCCGGAGGTCGGCTCGACCGAGGCGTTGGGCGTGCTGGTCGCCGCGATCGTCCTGATCGTCACCTTCGGTTCGCTGGTCGCGGCCGGGATGACCATGCTGAACGCGCTGATCGGCGTCGGGGTCGGGATGGCCGGCCTGTTCGCCCTCAGCGGTACGGTCCAGTTGACCAGCACCGCGCCCATCCTGGCGCTGATGCTGGGCCTGGCGGTCGGCATCGACTACTCGCTGTTCATCACCTCCCGGCACCGGCAGCACCTGCTCGAAGGACTCACCCCGGAGGAGGCGGTCGGCCGGGCCGTCGGCACCGCCGGTTCCGCCGTGCTCTTCGCCGGGGCGACCGTGGTCATCGCGCTCGCCGGGCTCGCCGTCGTCGGCATCCCGTTCCTGACCGTGATGGGTCTGGCCGCCGCCGGCACGGTCAGCGTGGCGGTGCTGGTGGCGATCACCCTCGCCCCGGCGCTGCTCGGTTTCGCCGGCCGCCGGGTCCTGCCCCGCCGGCTGCGCAAGGCCGCCCCGGCCACCGAGACCGTCGAGACCGTGGAGGCCGCGCCGGCCGCCGAGGACCGCTCCGGGTTCGGGTTCCGCTGGGCGCGGTGGGTGACCCGGCTGCGCATCCCGGTCATCCTGGTCGGCCTGCTCGGCCTCGGGCTGCTCGCCCTGCCGGCCCAGGACATGCGGATCGCGCTGCCGGACGCCAGTACCGCCCCGGTGGGCAGCCCGGCCCGCACCAGCGCCGACCTGATCCGGGAGGGCTTCGGTCCGGGCTTCACCGGCCGGCTCGCCGTGGTGGTCACCTCGGACTCCGCGCAGGACACCGCAGCCGCCGTGCCGCAGGTCGCGGCGCTGATCCAGCGTACGGACGGGGTGTTGGCGGTGGCCCCGCCGCAGCTCGACCCGACCGGTCGGACGGCACTGCTCGGGGTGATCCCGAAGAGCGGGCCGACCGACGCCGCCACCGAGACGCTGGTCCACGACATCCGGGACCGGGTCGGCTCGGTCGGCAACGCCGAGGTGCTGCTGACCGGGGTGACCGCGATCGGCATCGACGTGTCCGAGAAGCTCTCCGCCGCGATGCCGGTCTACCTGCTGCTGGTGGTGGGGTTGTCGATCCTGCTGCTGATGCTCGTGTTCCGGTCGATCCTGGTGCCGGTGAAGGCCGCGTTGGGCTTCCTGCTCACGGTGGCCGCCACGTTCGGCATCACCGTCGCCGTGTTCCAGCAGGGCCACCTGGCCAGCCTGGTCGGCCTGGACAGCCCGGCCCCGCTGATCAGCTTCCTGCCGATCCTGCTGATCGGCATCCTGTTCGGCCTGGCCATGGACTACGAGGTGTTCCTGGTCTCCCGGATGCGGGAGGACTTCGTGCACGGTGACACGGCCCGGCAGGCCACCATCAACGGGATGGGGCACGGGGCCCGGGTGGTGACCGCCGCCGCGCTGATCATGATGTCGGTGTTCGGGGGCTTCGTCTTCCTCGACGATCCGGTGATCAAGTCGATGGGCTTCGCGCTCGCGATCGGTGTCGCCATCGACGCCTTCGTGGTCCGGATGACCATCGTCCCTGCCGTGATGTCCCTGCTGAACACCAGGGCGTGGTGGCTCCCCCGCTGGCTCGACCGCGCCCTGCCCAACGTCGACATCGAGGGCGAGGGTCTCCGCGCCCACCTCGACAAGCAACCGGTCAACGTCTGACCCTGCCGATCATGGAGTTGTGGTGCCCGGCCCGGGGTTTTTCGCCCCGTTCCGTCCGGCACCACAACTCCATGATCCACTTGGGGGCGGGGCTCAGAGGCCGGTGGGGTAGGTCTCCAGTTCGGCTACGGTGCTGGGGGCGGGTAGCGGGTGCAGGGCGGTGGAGGTGTCGCACCAGATGAAGGCGTCGTAGCGGTCGGCCAGCCGACTCGGGACGTAGTTGCCCCAGCGCTCGAAGGTCGGGTCGTAGACCACGCCGATGGCCCGGTGGTCGGCGGTGCCGGTGACCCAGGCGGGCTGGTCGGGGCCACCGAAGACGAGCACCGCCCGCTCCGGCAGCAGCTCGTGCAGCCGCGACTCCACCGAACCCTCCCGGGCCGGCGGCACCGTCATCACCTCGGCCGGTGAACCCCAGTGCGGGGCGGCCACCACAGTGCCCTGGTAACCACCGAGACCGATCAGCGCCACCGCGTCGCGGCCCAGCCGTTCCCGGGCCAACTGCCCGATGTTGACCATCCCGTCGCCGGCCATGCCGGTGGCGCGGGCGTCCCCGATGTGGGTGTTGTGCGCCCAGACGATGCCGCGTGATCCGGGTCCGTAGCGGGTCAGCAACCTTTCCAGGGTGTCCGCCATGTGGGTGTCGCGCACGTTCCAGGAATCCGGCCCACCGTGCACCATCGCCCGGTAGTACCGTTCCGCTCCCGCCACCACTTCCGCGTTCTGCCAGGCAGCGAAGGCGTCCGGGCCGTCCGAGGCGACATGTGCCCGGGTACGCGCCAACAGCCGGATCACCTCCTCCTCGCAGCGCGCCGAGACGAACCGGCTGGCCGCGCCGTACTCCTCGACCCGCCGGCCGAACGGCTCGAAGCACCGGTACGCGTCCTGGGCGGCCTCCATCGACTTCGGGTCCTCCTCACCGAGATAGTCGAAGATCGCCTGCATGGACTCCCAGAGGCTGTAGACGTCCAGCCCGTGGAAGCCGGACCGTTCCCGCTCCGGACGCTCCAGGTTCCACGCCCGCAGCCACCGGCAGAACCGGTCCACCTCGGCGTTCGCCCACATCCACGTCGGCCAGCGGGTGAACCGTCCCAGCGCGGTCCGGGGGTCCTGGGCACCACCCGGTGCGCCGACCACCGACCGGTGCACCCGGTCGCAGTCCGGCCAGTCCCCCTCCACCGCCACGAAGTCGAACCCCTGCTCGGCGATGAGCCGCCGGGTGAGCTGCTCGCGCAACCGGTAGTAGTCGTAACTGCCGTGCGTCGCCTCACCGATCATGACCACGCGGGCGTCCCGGACCCGCTCCAGCAGGGGGTCGAAGTCGCTAGGCGTACCGAGCCGCTGTACCAGCATGGGCGGGGCTACCCGGCAGGGTCGGCGGACAAACCGCCGATGGTGTGGCGGGACCGGCCGGTGTGGCGGCGGGCGGAACGGGTAGCCGGCGGCATGAGCGTCACCGGGTTGCAGTTGCAGGAGTACCTGGCCGGGCTCGACTACCCGGTCTCCCGCGAGGACCTGGTCCGCTGGGGTCAGGAGAACGGGGCGAGCACCGAGCTGCTCCAACTGCTGCGGGCGCTGCCCGCCGAGCAGTTCGAGGACCCGGCCGACCTGAACGAGGCCCTCACCACCCTCGCCTGAGCCCCCACCCCGATACCTGGGCCCAGGGCGGGCGGCCCCGCTCACCACCGGCGGTCACCGGGTCGGCCCGGTGCGGTGGAAGCGTGCAACAGCCGGAACAGCACCAACCACTGTTCCGGCCAGACCAGCCCGACCGGGGTGGCCGGGTCGATCCGCGCCGCCCGCAGCGCACCGTCGACCCGCCGGCCGGGATGGGCCGCCCGCAGCGAGGCCGCGAGCGACCCGCCCGCCCCGCCGAACCCCAGCTCCACCATCCGCCGGTACGCGGGCAGCGCGGCCACGGCCAGCAGCGGCTCCGGCCGACGGTCGATCCGCAGGATGCCCCCGTCGACGGCGGGCACCGGACGAAACGCGGTGCGCGGCACCCGCCCGGCGAGCCGCCAGTCGTACTCCGGCCAGGTCAGCACCGTCAACCGACTCCACCGGCCGAGGTCACCGGTCCGCTTGCGGGCGTACTCCCACTGGGTGAGCAGGGTGGCCGCGCGCAACCGGGGCGCGGCGAGGCACCAGCGGACCACCGCAGCGGTCAACGACCACGGGATGTTGCCGACCACGGCGAACGGCTCGTCGGGCGGCGCGACGGTCAGGAAGTCGGCCTGCCGGTGCGCCACGTGTGGCAGCGCCGCGCACACCGCCGCCAACTCGGGGGCGACGGTCGGGTCGACCTCGTAGGCGATCAACCGGCCACACCGTCGGGCCAGCGGCCGGGTCAGCTGACCGCGACCGGCACCCACCTCCAGCAGTAGGTCGTCCGGGCCGGTATCGGCCGCCCGGACCATCCGCGTCACGGCGGCCGGGTCGGCGAGAAAATTCTGGGACAGTACGCGACGGGACCGGTCGCGTGCGGTGGTGCGGTCTCGGCGGGGCGCCACGGGTTCGTCCTGTCTGTCGCCGACCGGCGACGGTACGGACAGGCGCAGCACGACGCGGGGCCTGTCCGAGTGGAGCGGGACTCGGACGACCCTGGGGATCGGCGGGGGGACGCTACGCGGTGACGGGGCAGGCGACGATCAGGCCAGACCCCTGCTCAGATCAGCGTGATCAGGCAGAGCGTGAACACGGGGAACGTGATCAGGGTCGGCGTGACCGGGGTCGGCGTGATCACGCCGAGGCGGTCTCGTCAGGTCAGGCGCGGTGGGCGTCCCGGCCGGCCAGGGCCGGACGCCGGACTCGCGGGCGGGCCACCAGGAGGGGCCCCCGCGCGGCCGACGTGACGGCCACGGTGATCAGGGCATGCATGCACATGGCCGCCACGCTAACGCACCTCCCACGTTCCGCAAGGCAATTCCGGATCGGTCCGCCACCGCCCCACCGCCCCACCGGCTCATGACCCCGCCCACCCACGACACCACCGGCCCACGACACCTGACCCGATCAGCACCCGCGCCGCGCCACCTCCGGGCCGGAAAGATCGGCCGCGCTGACGGTGCTCCGGCGGCCGGCCCGTCCGGTTCCACCCCGGTCCGCAGGACGGTGCCCTACGTCGAGGCGCACGGCACCGGGACCGCGGCCCGCCGTCACCGCTGTCGGGCTGTCCCGCGCCGCGCCACCAGCTACCCAGCGTGACCCGGCAGGACACCATTGCCCAGACATCGATATGACGCAGCGGCATATTTATGCCACCCAGGCATCACGCTCCTCGCCGCACCATGGGTCCACCGCCGCCACGCCCGACCGACCACCGAACCCACCGCACCACGGGACCACCACCGCCACACCCGACCGACCACCGAACCCACCGCACCACGGGACCACCACCGCCACACCCGACCGACGACCCCGCCCGCCCGACGACCGAGCCCGGACGCACGATGGCCCACCGCACGCCGAGCCGACGCACGGTCAGCCGACCTGTGACATGCCCTACCAGCGACGGGCCGACCCCCGACAAGCCGGCCGGATCGGGCGGTCAGTGGTGGAGGTCGACGGTGCGGGCCTCGGCGCGGGCGGTCTCCGCCGCCGCCAGGACCGCCACCACCTCCCGGCCGAACCGGACGTCACACTGGTGGTCCCGCTCACCCGAGTCGATCTGCCCCAGCAGTTGGTCGACGGCCGTACCGAAGGCGGTCAGCGTATTGCCGTCGCCCGGCGGTACGGTCTCGACGCCGTTCTCGCCGTAGAAGACGACGTCCCGGGCAAGCGCCGTCGGCGGGGCGTCCAGGGTCAGCGACAGCGCGCTGGTGGCACCGCCATCGTGGGTGAGCAGCAGGTGCACCATCCCACCGGGACCGTCCAGCGCGGCGACCCGGGTGACCCGGCCGAGCACCGGCACGACGATCGAGAGGGCGTGCGGGCCGATGTCCCACAGCGCCCCCTGCTCCCGCCGCCAGCGGGAACCGGCGTACGGGCTGCCGTGCTGGTAGATCGAGGCGAACTGGGTGGCGCGGGCGTGCTGCCAACCGCCGGCCGCAGCGGTGGCGGTGAGGAAGCCGTCGACGTTCGGGTGGAACCGCTGGGTGAAGAAGACCACCGAGGCCACCCCGGCGGCCCGCACTGCTGCGACCAGCCGGTCGGCCTCGGCGAGACTCAGCGCGAGGGGTTTGTCCAACAGCAGGTGGCGGCCGGCGGTGGCGGCCCGGGTGGCGATCCCGGCCTGTACGTGCGGGGGCAGTGCCACGGCCACCGCGTCACAGACGTCGAGCAGCGCGTCGATGTCGGCGAACGCCGGTACACCGTGCCGGGCGGCCAGTGCGCCGGCCTTCTCCGGGTCGCGCCCCCAGACGCCCACCAACTCGGCGCGCGGATGCGCGTCCAGCCCCGCGCCGTGCGTCTGCGCCGCCCAGTGACCGGTGCCGAACAGGCCGAACCGCAGCACGAGGTACCCCCGGTCTCGTCGGGCCACGCGACACCGTGGCCGTCACCCACGCTAGCCGCCCCGCCCAGGCGACGCAGCCGGGACCAGGCGACGCAGCCGGGACCGGGCCGGGAACGCCGTTGTCCGCGTGGCGACCGGCCGTCCGCACCGCCCGCTCCGGCGGGACCGGTTCGCCGGACCGGGACCGGTTCGCCGGACCGGGACCGGTTCGCCGGACCGGGACCGGGGCCATCCGGGACGGGGACCGGGACGACAGCGATTACTACGCTGGTTAGTAGGCTGTGCCGGTGACCGAGACACCCATCGGAGGGCCGCGATGACCGCCGCGGCGTCGGCCGGCTCGCCGGTGGACGGGGTCCTCGCCACGGCGACGATCGTGCTGTCGCTCGTACTCGCGCTGTGGAGCCTGGTGGCAGCGGTCCGGCACCGGCCGCCGGACCTCGTGCAGTCCGTCGGCCTGGGCCTGCTGGAGGTGGCGCTGCTCGCGCTGACCACCCTTGCCCTGGTCGCGGTCGTCGGCGGGGACCGGGCCGGCGAACCCGGCGCGTTCTTCGGATATCTGGTGACGTTGGTCTGCCTGCCCCCGCTGGCCTGGGTGCTGGCCAGGATGGAGCCGACCCGGTGGGGGTCGGCGATCGTCTGCGCGGTCTGCCTGGTCCTGCCGGTGGTCGTGGTCCGGCTCCAGCAGACCTGGGAGGTCGTCGGTGGTTGACACCCGGGCGTCGGCGCGCGCCACCAACGCGGGGCCGGGACGGCTGCTGATCGCCGTCTACATTCTGTTCGCCATCGCCGCCACCTCCCGGGCCGCACTCCAGATCGCCACGAAGTTCGACGAGGCGCCGGTGGCGTACCTGCTCTCGGCGGTGGCCGCGCTGATCTACATCGTGGCGGCGGTCGGGCTGGCCCGCGCCGGGCACGCCGGCCGACGGGTCGCGCTGGCCTGCTGCTCGGTGGAGCTGGTCGGGGTGGTCGGCGTCGGCGTGCTCAGCCTGGTCGACGCCGAACTCTTCCCCGACGAGACGGTCTGGTCCGGCTTCGGCAGCGGCTACGGCTACATCCCGCTGGTGCTGCCGGTGTTGGGGCTGCTCTGGCTCTGGAGCACCCGCACCCGCACCGCCGCCGACTCCTGACGCCGGCCCCGGCCCCGGCCCCGGGTCCGGGTCCGGGTCCGGGTCCTGACGCCGGCCCCGGGTCCTGACGCCGGCTCCGACGGCTGACGCCGGCCCAGGGCCGGACGCCCCGGCCCGGTCAGTCCTTCGGGCCGCCTGCGACGTAGATGACCTGCCCGGAGACGAAGGACGCGCCCTCGCTGACCAGGAACGAGATGGTGTGCGCGACGTCCTCGGGGCGGCCGGGTCGACGGACCGGGATCTCGGCGGCGGCGTGCTTCTGCAGGTCGTCGAAGTCGACCTTCATCCGGGCGGCGGTGGCGGCGGTCATGTCGGTGACGATGAAGCCGGGGGCGACCGCGTTGACCGTCACCCCGAACGGCCCCAGCTCGATGGCGAGGGTCTTGGTGAAACCCTGGAGGCCGGCCTTGGCCACCGCGTAGTTGGCCTGGCCCCGGTTGCCCAGCGCCGAGGTACTGGACAGGTTGACGATCCGGCCGTACTTCTGCTCGACCATGTGCCGCTGGGCGGCCTGGCTGAACAGGAACGCGCCGCGCAGGTGCACCCCCAGCACGGTGTCCCAGTCGGCGTCGGTCATCTTGAACAGCAGGTTGTCCCGCAGCACCCCGGCGTTGTTGACCAGCACCGTCGGCCCGCCCAACTCGGTGGCGACCCGCTCGACGGCGGCCTCCACCTGGTCCCGGTCGGCGACGTCCGCGCCGACACCGACGGCCCGGCCACCGGCGGCGGTGATCGCGTCCACGGTCGGCCCGGTCGCCGCCTCGTCGATGTCGACCACGGCGACGGCCATGCCGTCGGCGGCCAGCCGCCGGGCGGTGGCCGCGCCGATGCCGCGCGCGGCTCCGGTGACGATGGCGACGCGGGACTCCTCCGACATGACTACCTCCCGGTAACTTCTGGCTCGATCGGAGGAGCCTACCCGCCCCGCCCCGTCGACGTCCCGGCCGGGCCGGGACGTCGACGGGGGGTGACGGTCAGTAGGTGGTGGAACGGCAGAGCCGGATCCAGCGGTAGCCGTGCCCGCCCAGCTTCAGGCTGTCCAGCTTGCCGACGTCGCCGTAACCCCGGTCGGTCAGGACGTCGATCGGCAGGTCCGCCTCGGCGGCCAGGGTGCTCAGATCCACCTCCACGTCCTCGGTACCGAGGTTGTGCAGGAAGACCATGGTGCCGGTCGGACCGTCGGCGCGGTGCGCGAGCACCCCGGCCGGCATCGGCACGTCGATGTGCGAGGTCGAGCCGGAACCGATCTCCGGGGCCTCCCGCAGGGTCCGGATCATCCGCTCGAACCAGGCCAGCAGGGACGTCGAGTCGCCCCGTTGGGCGGTGACGTTGACCTGCTGGTAGCCGAAGTCACCCTGGTCGATCACCGGGCGGATCAGCTTCTCCGGGTCCGCCGTGGAGAAACCACCGTTCTCCTTGTACGACCACTGCATCGGGGTACGGATCGCGTCCCGCCCGTCCAGCGCGAGGTTCTCCCCCATCCCGATCTCCTCGCCGTAGCGCAGCACCGGCGTGCCGCGCAACGAGAACTGGAGCGCGTACGCCAGCTCGATGTGCCGGCGGTCGTTGCCGAGCATCGGGGCGAGCCGCCGCCGGATGCCCCGGCCGTAGAGCTGCATGTTCTCGTCCGGGCCGAACTTCGCCAGCACGTCGTTGCGCTGGTCGGCGGTGAGCCGGGACAGGTCGATCTCGTCGTGGTTGCGCAGGAAGGTGGCCCACTGGCCGCCGGTGGGCAGCTTCGGGGTGTCGCGCAGCGCGTCGATGATCGCCTCCGGGTCCTCCCGGGCGAGGGCCAGCATGAGCCGGCCGTTGAGCATGAAGTCGAAGAGCATGTGGATGCGGTTGCCCGAGCCGCTGCCGTCGCCGAAGTAGACCGGCAGCTGGTCGGGCTCCACGTTCGCCTCGGCCAGCAGCACCGCGTCACCGCGCCGCCACTGCACGTGCTGGCGCAGGTCGGTGAGAAAGTCGAAGTCCTTGGGCGCGTCCGGGTTGCCCGGTTCGGTCTGCTCGATGATGAACGGCACGGCGTCCATCCGGAACCCGGAGACGCCGAGCTGGAGCCAGAACGAGATGATCTTCTTGATCTCGGCGCGGACCTTCGGGTTCTCGATGTTGAGATCGGGCTGGAACTTGTAGAAGCGGTGGTAGAACCACGCCTTGGCGGTCCGGTCGTAGCTCCACGTCTCGTGCTGCTCGCCCGGGAACACCATGCCCTGGTGCCGGTCCGCCGGCTCGTGGTCGGCCCAGACATACCAGTCACGGTACGGCGAGTCGGGCGAGGACCTGGCGGACTGGAACCACGGGTGCTGGTCGGAGGTGTGGTTGACCACCAGGTCGATGATGACCCGGATGCCCCGGTTCTGCGCCTGGTGCAGCAGCTCGGCGAAGTCGCCGAGGGTCCCCAGGCGCGGGTCGACGTTGTAGAAGTCGGTCGCGTCGTAGCCGTCGTCCTGGTTGGGCGAGGGGTGGATCGGGTTGAGCCAGAGGCAGGTCACCCCCAGCCGCGCCAGGTAGTCGAGCCGGCCGATGAGGCCCCGGAAGTCACCGACCCCGTCACCGTCGGAGTCCGCGTACGTGTCGACGTCGAGGCAGTAGACGACGGCCTCGGAATACCACCTGTCACCCATGCCGGCCTAATGTCTCCGATCGCTCGACGCCGCAAACGCGAGGCCCGTTCCATCGTCCGTCGGTGGCCACCGCGCCGACCCGGACGGGCCGGTGCGGGGTACGGTCCGGGCATGGCTGCGCATCCGACGGACGGCTCCCGGACGGTCGACTGGGACGAGGGCCGGTGGCTGCACCCACCGGTACGGGTGGACCGGGCCGGCGACGGCGCGCTGCTGGTGGAGCCGGCCGCCAACAGCGACCTGTGGCGGCACACCAGCTACGGCTTCGTCCACGACGACGGGCCGGCGTTGCTCGCCCCGCTGCCGGCCGACGGCGCGGTCGAGGTGGACTTCCTGCTCGACTACACCGCCCAGTTCGACCAGGCCGGGGTGCTGGTGCGGGTGGACGAGCGGAACTGGATCAAGGCCGGGGTGGAGGTCAGCGACGGACTGCCGCAGGTCGGCGCGGTGGTGACCCGGGAGTTCTCCGACTGGTCGGTGGCCCCGGTGCCGGACTGGCAGGGCCGGGAGGTGACCGTGCGGGCCAGCCGCAGCGGCGACGCGCTGACGGTCCGGGCGCGGGCCGCCGACGAGCCGTGGCGGCTGGTGCGGCTCGCCCCGCTCGCCCCGGACGCGGTGGCACTGGCCGGGCCGTTCTGCTGTGCGCCCACCCGGGGCGGGCTGACCGTCCGGTTCACCGGCTGGCGACAGGGTCCGGCGGACCGGGGACTGCACCCCTGAGACTGAGCCCCGGCTCAACCGGCTGCGACCGCCGGTCTCCTGGCGGCACGACCGGCTGCGACCGGTCTCCTGGTGGCGTGGGTCGGACGGCGCGACCGGGCACCGGTGGGGTTCGGCGGGTGGGCCCCCTCACCGCAAGGTGTAAGTGGTGGCCGGCTGGGTACCACTGTCCGATCCCGCCGGCCCGCTGGAAGGACGCCCATGGCTCTCGCCGAGAACGTCGACCCGAACAAGTTCACCGGGCTGACCGGATGGGTGGCGGGCGTCATCGACTCCCTCGGCGCGGTCGGCGTCGCCTTCCTGGTGGCGTTGGAGAGCATCATCCCGCCGATCCCGAGCGAGATCGTGCTGGCGATGGCCGGCTACCTAGCCGCCGAGGGCCGGTTCAGCCTGGTGGTGATCGTCCTCGCCGCGACGGTCGGTTCGCTGGTCGGCGCGCTGGTGCTCTACTGGCTCGGCGCGGCGATCGGCGAGGAACGGCTCAAGCACTGGCTGGACCGCATCCCGCTGGTCGACCGGGAGGACCTGGAGAAGGCCGACCGCTGGTTCGAGCGGCACGGCCGGTGGGCGGTGCTGATCGGCCGGCTGGTGCCGGTGGTGCGCAGCCTGGTCTCCGTCCCGGCCGGCGCGAACCGGATGCCGATGGGCGAGTTCGTGCTGCTCACCACCCTGGGCAGCGGGGTGTGGAACGCGCTGGTGGTCGGCCTCGGTTACACGCTGGGCTCGCGTTGGCAGGACGTGGAGAAGTACAGCGACTGGTTCAACTACGCCATCTTCGCGGTCTTCGCCGTCATGATCGTGAGCTGGGCGGGCAAGAAGATCCGCTCCCGCCGCGACCGGGGTGACCGACGGTCGGTGTCCGCCGACCACTGACCGGACCACCGCGCCGCCCGACGGGGTTCACCCCGCCCGAAGGGCCGCGAGGGCGGGTTGAGAGGTACGGCCAGTAGGCAACGGCCGGGCATGAGGACCGCCCGGCCGAGCAGCCGCCCCGCCGGTGGAGCCGGACCGTCGGACCGGCCGGCCCCACCGGGCGGTGGTGTTCAGAACCTCGCGGTGATCGAGGTGAACTCCCAGAGGTTCTGGGCGATGCCGGAGCAGTTGGCGACCACTCCCCCGTCCGGGCAGGCGCGGTCGCGGTTGACCGACCAGAAGGTGAACCGGGACAGCCCCCGTGCCTTGGCCCAGTCCCGGATCTGCGTCCAGGTGGCCGGCGAGGTCAGCTCCCGCTGGTCGGACAGGCCGTTCATGCCGCTGATGCCCATGTGCGCGTACGCGGTGGCGTCGGACCAGCCGAACGCCGACTTCAGCGTGGTCTTCAGCCCCTCGGCGGCGTTGACGGTGTTCTGGTACATGTTCGCCCCGCCGCCGAAGTCGAACGGCATGATCGTGAAGGTGTCGATGTTCGCGCCGAGCGCGGCGGCCTGGTTGACCAGCCGGGTGCCGTAGTACGACGGCCCGGTGGTCGAGGTGCCGAAGGTGACGATCGTCCTGATCCCCGGGTTGTTCTGCTTGACGATCTTCAGGGCGCCGAGGATGCGGTCCTGCACCACCTCGTTCTCGAACTCGTCGCTGTTCTCGATGTCGATGTCGATCGCCTTCAACCCGTACGCGTTGATCACCTGCTGGTACGCCCCGGCGAGGGCGCTGGCCGACGCGCAGTTCGGGCCGAGCTTGTTGCCGCTCCAGCCGCCGAACGACGGGATGACGTCGCCGCCGGCCGCCCGGATCGCGGCGATGGTGTTGGCGTGCGCGCCCCCGGTGAGCGGCCCGGAGCCGTCCCAGGCGGGGGTGCAGCCACCGCCGGAGAGCATGAACGCGATGGTGAACCACTTCACCCCGGTCGCTCCCATCACGGTGGCCGGTGCGGGCGGGTCACCCCAGCCGGGGTAGAGGTAGGGGGCGGCGGCCATCGTGCCGCTGCCGCCGGTGCAGCCGGTGGTGGTGGCCGACACCGGGGCCGACTTCGCCGACTCACCGGCCGCGTTGTAGGCCGTGACGGTCCAGCTGTGGGTGGAGCAGGCGGCCAGCCCGGAGACGGTGGTCGAGGTGCCGGTGACGGTGGCCTTCACCGTGCCGCCCTCGTAGATCCGGTAGCCGGTGACCGTGCCGGAGACGGCGTTCCAGGCCAGCGTGGCCGCGGACGCGGTGGTGCCGGTGACCCGCAGCCCGCCCGGGGTGGCCGGGCCGGTCGGGTTGCCGGGGCCGCCGCCGGTGCAGGCCCCGCCGTTGACGGTGCAGTTGGTCGGGTCGCCGGTGCCGGCGACGACGAAGCCGAAGGTGGTGCTGGCGCCCGGCGCGAGGCTGCCGTTCCAGCTCTGGTTGAGGGCGGTGACGCGCTGGCCGGAGCTGCTCAGCCGGGCGTCCCAGAACGACCCGACGGTGCTGCCCGAGGGCAGGTCGAACGCGACGGTCCACGAGCTGATCGCGGTCGAGGTGTCGTTGGTGACGGTGAATTTGGCCTCGTACCCGCTGCCCCAGCTGGCGGTGCGGACGAAGGCGGCGGTGGCGGCGGACGCGGCCGGCGGGGCCACGAGCGTGCCGGTGACCAGGGCGGCGGCGAGCGCGACGGCGAGGGTTGCCGCGCGGGGGGAGCGGAGTCTCACGGGTGGCCTCCAGTGGACCGGAGCGGGTCGGGGGCGGGGGGTGCGACCGGGCCGCGTGCGCGGTCCGGGGGGCGCGGTCCGGGGGTGGGACCGCCGGGACGACGATGAACCGATCCACGATCGTCCACGTCCGCGCTCATTATTAAGACTCTTAACTGTTAATGTCCAGAGCCCTTTCGGCCGCCCACTCCCCGCCGCCCCGACCCGACCACACCGGCGTGGGTGGTCGCCGGGTCGCGGGCCGGCCCGGCGCATGGGTGCGGGGTCCGCGCCACCCCGGCGCGGACCCCGCACCGCCCGGTCAGCGGCGGAAGGTGAACCAGTTGACGTTGACGAAGTCGGCCGGCTGGCCGCTGCTGAAGGTGAGGTAGACGGTGTGCCGCCCGGTCACCGCCGACACGTTGCCCGGCACCGACCGCCAGCTCTGCCAGCCGCCGGTGTTGGCCAGGGCGAAGCTGCCGATCGGGGTGGCGGTCGGGCTGTCCACCCGCACCTCGACCAGGCCGCTCACCCCGCCCGCCGCGCCGGAGGCCACCCGGGCCAGGAAGTCGCGCGGGCCGCTGCCGCCGAAGTCCACGTTGTCGTAGCGGGCCCAGTCACCGTTGCGCAGCGCGGCGATGTTCTGCCCGCCCTCGGCACAGGTCTCGACGGCCACCCCGTTCTGCCCGGAGAACGCCTCGGCCTGGATCGTCGAGTAGGCGTCCACGGTGCCCGACGGCGGCGGGGTGGTCGGGGCCGGCGTGGTGGGGGTGGGCGTCGGGGTGGAGCCACCGCCCCGGCGGTAGACCGCGACGTAGTCGACCAGCATCGGCCGACCGGAGACGGTGGAGCCGGTCGGCGTGACGGCACCGGCCACCCCGTCCGGGAAGGAGCCGCCCATCGCCACGTTGAGCAGCAGGAAGTAACCGCCGTGGCCGGTCATCTGCGCCCAGTAGCTGGCCCCGACCTGGGTCTGGGTGACGGTGTGGAACAGCTGCCCGTCGACGTACCAGCGCAGCTGCTGCGGGCTGACCGAGGTGTCCCACTCGGTGCGGTAGGTGTGGAAGGCCGCCTGACAGGCGCTGCCGGGGCAGACCCGGGTCGCGCCCAGCCCGCTGAACTCGTTGCACGGGCCGCCGGGGGCCACCCCGCAGTGCAGCGCGCCCCAGACCTGGTTGAGCCCGTTGACGTTCTCCATCACGTCGATCTCGCCGATGCCCGGCCAGTTCTGGTAGTTGCCCCGGTAGGGTGCGCCGAGCGCCCAGAACGCCGGCCAGTAGCCGGCCGCCTGGGCGCCGGTGACGTTGGGCATCTGGATTCGCCCCTCGATCGCCAGCACCCCGCCCGACGGGGGCTTGAAGTCGGTGCGCACGGTCTCGATCCGGGCCGAGGTCCACCGGCCGGCGGAGTCGCGCAGCGGGGTGATCCGCAGGTTGCCGGACCCGTCGTGGGCCAGGTTGGCGGTGCTGCCGGTGTACGTCTGGATCTCGCCGGTGCCCCAGCTGGCCGGGCCGCCCGGGTAGCTGGTGCCGGTGTCGACGATCCAGTTGGCCGAGGACGGCAGGGTGCCGGCCCCACCGGTGAAGTCGTCGCTCCACATCAGGCTCCACCCCGACGGCGGCGACGGGACGGCGGCCTGGGCGGCGACCGAGACGCCGGTCAGCGCGGTGGCAGCGGCGAGCGTGACCGCCAGGGCGAGCCGGTGGCGGGGCCGGCGCGGGGCGGTGGGGGCGACCGGAGCCGCCGGGACAGCGTTCATCGGGATGCCTCTCTGGGGGACGGGAGCAAAGAGAGCGCTCTCTGAGCGGTTTTCTACGCTCCCGTCCCACCATTTGTCAACGCTCGTCGATGGCTCCGGCCGGCACCGGTTGCGGCCGACGCAGCAGCACGTGTTCCGCCACCGTCCACCCGGTGGTGGTGACCAGGTAGAGCACCGCCGCCAACGGCACCACCAACGCCAGCAACACCGTCCCGTACGGCAGCAGCGGCAGCACCCGGGCCAGCAACGCCGCCCCCGGCTGGTCCGTCGGCACGGCGGCCGACGCCGCCGTCCGCCGGCCCCGCCGGGACAGCACCGTGGCCAGGCCGGCCAGGGTCGCCAGCAGCACCCCGAACACCAGCAGCACCGACAGGGTCAGCCCATCGCCCAGGTGCCAGCCCAGCGGCACCCCGGCCAGCCGCGCGTCGAGCAGCCCGACCGCACCGTCACCGGTGCCGAACAGGCGGTACATGACCAGGAAGAACGGAGCCTGGAGCAGCGCCGGCAGGCACCCCGCCACCGGCGACGCCCCGGCCCGGCGGTAGAGCGCGAACACCTCCGACTGCAACGTCGCCGGGTCGTCCGCGTACCGCTGCTGGAGCTGGCGCAACTGCGGGGCGAGGGCCGCGCGACGCCGCTCCGCGCGGACCTGGGCGACGGTGAGCGGTGAGATCAACAGCCTGACGGCGATGGTGAACAGCACGATGGCGGCGGCGGTGGCGGCCCCGCCGGCCAGCGGTGTCAGCAGCCCGGCGAGCCAGCCGACGACGGAACCCGCGGCGGCAGCCGCGTCGTGCACAGGTGAGAAGGCGAGCATGGGGGAACCCCTCGGTCCGATTCCGGAGGTCCGCACGGGACGTCGACCGGCCGCCCGTCAGGGCGGTCGGCAGTTCACCGTGGGACGGATGACGACGGAACCGGTCGGGGTCGGCGGCGCGCGGGATCAGCCCGCGACCGGGGACCACCCGACCGGGAGGGAACCCCCGGGTGCCCGGGGGCGGGGTCGGCCCGCCGCGTCCGGATCGACCTGCCGGGGTACGCGTCGACGCCGGGCCCGGTCGCGTAACCCGACCGCCCGCCGTCGCCCCGTGCCGGGGCCGACCGTCGGTCGGGGACGGGTCGCCAGCAGGACGACGAGCAGCAACGCGGCCACCACCGCCGCACCGGCGAGCAGGTCACCCGGCCGGTCCGCGAGCAGGGTCAGCCCGACGAGCGCGTACGCCCACAGACCCGTCACCACCCGCAGCCCCGACACGCCCGCCAGCCTAGGACCCGCTGTCACGTCGGAGGGCCGCGACGGCCTCGACCACCGTCTCCGGCCGGTCCACGTGCAGCAGATGCCGGGCGTCCCGCAACACCTCCTGCCGGCCGGCGGGGAAGCTCGCCGCCAGCGCGGCGTGTCCGGCCCGCCACGCCGCCCGACCGGCCGGGGTGGGCACGTCGCCGAGCGCGGTCAACACCCGCACCGGCAGCGTCGGTGCCGCCGTCACCGCCCGCAACGCCACCAGTTCCGCCGCCACCGCCGGGTACGCCAGCCACTGCACCAGCGCCCCGACCAGCACCGATCCGCAGCCGTACGCCGCCGCAGCGGTCGGGTCGGGCGGGCGGACGCTCATCGGGCGCACCGCCCGACGCCACGCCCCGGGCCGTACCGGCGGGCCAGACCGGACCGGTCGAGCGCCCCGGCCAGCACCGGTGCCCCGGCCGCCACCGTGCCGGCCGTCCACGCCGACCACCGCCGCCACCGGGCGGCCCCGTCCGGGTCCACCAGGCTCGGGTCCACCAGCACCAGCCCGGCGAGCCGCCCCGGATGCCGTCGGGCGTACGCCTCGGCGGGCAGCGCCGCCGCCGAGTGCGCCACCAGCACCGGCCGGTCCAGCCCGGTCACCGCCGCGTCCACGCGGGCCAGTTCGGCGGTGAGGGTGGGCACCCGGGTGTCGTCCGGCCGGTCCAGCCGGCGCACCAGGTACCCGGCGGCGGTCAGCGGCGGCACCAGCCGGTCCCAGGTCGCCGCCCCCTCCCCCATCCCCGGGCAGAGCAGCACCCCCGGTCCGCCGGCGCGCGCCGCCGGGTCGTCGGTGGCCGGGCCGGTCACCGGGGGCGCTCCGGGCCGGGGCCCCGGCGGGCGACGGCGGCGGTGAGCAGCAGCCAGCCGGACAGGCCGGTGAGCTGGACCCGCTGCCACAGGCCCAACCCCCACTCTGGGTGCAGGGTGGCGACCAGCGTGCCGACCGTGCCGACCGCCAGCACCACCGCCACCACCAGCCCGGCCCGGCGGCGGACCGGACCACGCAGCACGGCGAGGACCGCCACCAGGCTGAGCAGCGCGCCGGCCACCGCCACCGACGAGGTGACCGTGTGGGCCTGGTGCCGCCAGGACAACTCGCCCGCCTCCTCCAGCCGGGCGCAGCGGTCGTCGATCGAGGGGGCGCAGTCCATCGAGGTGTACCCGCCGTCGACGGCGGTGGCGACACCGAACACCAGCAGCCCCCACCAGGCCGGTCGGGGCACCTCCCGGACCACCCGGGCCAGCAGCAACCCGGCCGCCGTCGCGCACAGCCCGGTCGTCACGTCGCCGAGCTGGAAGACCAGGTGGTACGGCTGGTCCCGGGCGGCCAGCTCACTCAGGTAACTCTGCACCGGCCGCAGCCCCGGGTTGAGCACCGGGGCGAGCAACCAGGAGGCGTAACAGACCGCCGCCACCACCAGCGCCACCGCCGCCCCCGTCCGGGCGATCCGGTGCCCGCCGCCCGCACGGGCCCCCGGGTCCGGGTCACGGTGGGGGTGGTTCACGAGGACTCGCGGACCATCGGGAACGGCAGGGTCTCCCGGATGGACCGGCCGGTCAGCAACATCACCAACCGGTCCACGCCCAACCCCAGGCCACCGGTCGGCGGCATCGCGTACTCCAGGGCGGTGAGGAAGTCCTCGTCCAGCTCCATCGCCTCCGGGTCACCACCGGCCGCCTTCAGCGACTGGGCGGTCAGCCGTCGCCGCTGCTCGGTCGGGTCGACCAGCTCCGAGTACGCGGTGCCCAACTCCATCCCGAACGCCACCAGGTCCCACCGCTCGGCCAACCGGGGATCGGACCGGTGCTGCCGGGTCAACGGCGACACGTCGGTCGGGAAGTCCAGGTAGAACGTGGGCACGTCGGTACGCGCCTCGACCAGTCGCTCGTACAGCTCCAGCAGCAGTTCGGCGCGCTCCCACCCCGGGTCGTACGGCACCTGAGCCGTGTCGGCGAGCCGGCGCAGGGTGGCGACGTCGGTGTCGACGGTCACCTCCTCGCCCAGCGCGGCGGAGACCGCCCCGTGCACCGTGTGCACCGGCCACGGCCCACCGATGTCCACCAGCTCACCGGTGCCCGGTCGACGGGCCAGTGGAGCCCCGTGCACCGCCACCGCCGCCGCCACGATCAGCTCCCGGGCCAGCTCCCGCATGTCGTGGTAGTCGGCGTACGCCTGGTACGCCTCCAGCACGGTGAACTCCGGGTTGTGGCTGAAGTCGACACCCTCGTTGCGGAACACCCGGCCCAGCTCGTACACCCGCTCGACGCCGCCCACGGCGAGCCGCTTGAGGTAAAGCTCCGGGGCGATCCGCAGGGTCAACCGCAGGTCGTAGGCGTTGCTGTGGGTGACGAACGGGCGGGCGTTGGCTCCGCCGTGCACCCGTTGCAGGATCGGCGTCTCCACCTCCAGGAAGTCCCGCGACACCAGGGTCTGCCGCAGGCTGGTCAGGGTGGCGCTGCGGGCGCGCAGCAGGTCCCGGGCCTGCGGGCTGGTCGCCAGGTCCAGGTAGCGGCGGCGGACCCGCGCCTCCGGGTCGGCCAGGCCGTGGTGCTTGTCGGGCAGCGGGCGCAGGCACTTGGCGGTGAGCTGCCAGTCGGCCACCCGGACCGACACCTCGCCGCGCCGGGTGGCGTACACCTCGCCGGTCGCGCCGACGTGGTCGCCGATGTCGACGGTGGCCCGCCACCGGGGCAGCTCCTTCTCCAGCACCAGTTGCAGGTCGCCACTGCCGTCACGGATGGTGACGAAGCAGATCCGACCGTGGTCACGGACCAGCAGCACCCGCCCGGCCACCGACACGGTCTCCCCGGTGCCGGTGTCCGGGGCCAGCCCGGCGTGCCGCGCCCGCACCGCCACACACCCGTCGGTACGCGGCCACCCCACCGGGTACGCCTCGACGCCCTGCGCCCGTAGCCGGTCCAGCTTCGCCCGCCGGACCCGCACCTGCTCGGGCTGCTGCTCGCGGGCCGGTTCGGGGCTGACCGCGTGCACCGTGACCGCGTCCGGCGGCACGAACCCCACCCCGCCACCGGCCGGGGGTGCCCCGTACAGCGGGGACGGCCGGCCGCCGGGCAACGCCACGAAGCCCTCCGCGACGGCGGCGGCCAACCCCACCCGGGCCAACTCCCGCCGCTCGCCGAAGCACAGGTAGCGGGGCGTCCAGTGCGGCTGGTACTTGGCGTTGGACAGGTACAGCGACTCCAACTGCCACCAGCGGGAGAAGAACAGCAGCGTACGCCGCCACAGCCGGATCACCGGGCCGGCGCCGATCCGGGCGCCCTGCTCGAACACCGACCGGAACACGGCGAAGTTCAGCGACACCCGCTCGACACCCAGCCTGGGGGCCGCACCGAGCAGCGCGGCCACCATGAACTCGGTGACCCCGTTTTCGGCGGTGCGGTCCCGACGCATCAGGTCCAGCGACAGGCCGTCGGTGCCCCACGGGCTCAACGACAGCAGCGCCCGCACCCGGCCGGTGCCGTCGCGGGCCTCCACCAGCACGCAGTCACCGTCGGCCGGGTCACCGAGCCGGCCCAGCGCCATCGAGAAGCCGCGCTCGTGCTCGGTGTCCCGCCAGCGGGTGGCCAGGGCGGCGAGGTCGGCCAGCTCGTCCGGCGGGATCTCGTGGTGCCGGCGGACCAGCGCGGTGTGCCCGGCCCGCTCGACCCGGTGCACCGCCTGCCGGACCGGACGCATGTCCCGCCCGCCCAGGTCGAACTCCCGGGCCAGCAGGATCGCCTCGTCGCCCAGTTGCAGCACCTTCAACCCGTGCCGGTGGTAGGCCCGCGCGCCGGCCTCGCTGGCCCCCATCACCGCCGGGGTCCAGGCGTACTCCCGGGCCTGCTCCAGCCAGGCGGTGATGGCCGGACCCCACGCCTCCGGGTCGCCGACCGGGTCGCCGCTGGCCAGGCTCACCCCGTTGACCACCCGGTAGGTCAGCGCCGCCTTCCCGCTGGCCGAGAAGATCGCCGCCTTGTCCCGTCGGGTGGCGAAGTAGCCGAGCGAGTCCCGGTCGCCGTAGCGGGCCAGCAGTTCCCGGATCCGCTGCTCCTCGTCGGGGTGCAGCACGGCGGCGGCGCGCTGGGAACGCAGCAGGGTGAACAGGCCGGCCAGGAAGGCGACCGCGCCCATCCCGCCGAGCAGCAGGTTGACCCAGCCGGGGGCCTGGCCCTGCCGGGTGACGTCCAGGGTGATCGCCCCGCCGAAGACCTTCTCGATGGCGTACCCGACCCGGTCCAGCAAGCTGCGCAGGCTGCCGGGCACGGCGGTGAGCAGCAGGTAACCGAGCCCGACGGCAGCCGCGGCGAGGCCGAAGAACACCCCGAGGGCGCGGCGGGTGCTGCCGCTGCGGACCCGGGCGTAGAACTCCCGCCGGGCGGTCAGCAGCAGGGTCAGGGCGGCGGCGGCGAACCCGATGCCCACCCAGACACCGACGGCGTCGATCAGGCTGAACAGCCGCCGGCCGGCGTCGTCGGTGAGCTGGTCCGCGCCGACGGTCACCAGCACCAGGCCGGTCAGCACCCCGACGACCAGGCTGAGGATGAAGTAGACGACCAGCACCCAGTACGCCAGCCGCTTACGGCGCAGCACCGCCGCGGCGAGGGTGCCGAGGAACACCGCGTACGCCAGGTTGGCCGGTGCCGGCACCAGCAGCGTGTCGATGGTGGTCCGGACCGGCTGGAACTCGGCGTTGGCCGCGCTGCTCACCGCCGCCAGCGCGCAGATCGCGGCGATGAACCACAGCAGCGCCGCGAACATCCGGGGCACCTGCCGCCGCCAGTCCCGCCCGGCCGGCCGGGGCGGGTGGCCGGGCCGCCGCGCCGGGGTCGGGGGCGCCGACTGGGGCACCGTCGTCGGGGTCACCTGACCTCCCTCACGTTCCCGCCCCGACCCGCTCCAGGTCGGGGCGGGGGTGCGGCACGGCACCGGTCGGCGGGACCGGGTCATGGTAAGCATCCGGGGCGATGGCTCGCCGTGTCGCGTTTTCTCCGCCGGACACTGCGGGTAATGGGCCGGACAGCACCGTGGCGAACCCGCCGCGGCGGGACGGGACGGACGGTGATGGCGATGACCAGTGGGGTGGCGGCCGGGGCGGTGGCTCCGGAGCGGACCGGGCCCGACCGGCTCACGGTGGGCGTGGAGGAGGAGTTCCTCCTGGTCGATCCGCACACCGGTGCCGCGGTGCCCGCCGTCGACCTGGTCATGGCGCAGGTGCCGGCCGAACTGCGCGGGCAGGTGGAGCGGGAGTTCCAGACCAGCCAGATCGAGATCGGCAGCCCACCCGGGTTGGAGCTGAGTTCGATCCGGCACTCGCTGGGTGTGCTGCGCGGCGCGTTGGCCGACGCCGCCGAGCGGGCCGGCGTCCGGGTGCTGGCCATCGGCACCGGCCCGGTGGCGGGACCGGTGCCGCCGGTGGTGGACAAGCCCCGCTTCGACCGGATGATCGACCGGTTCCGGCTGCTGGTGCCCGGCCCCGGCAACAACGGCATGCACGTGCACGTGGGTGTCCCGGACCCGGACACCGGTGTGCAGGTGCTCAACCACATCCGGCCGTGGCTGCCGGTGCTGCACGCGATGACCACCAACTCGCCCTTCTCCGAGGGGGTCGACACCGGCTACGCGAGCTGGCGTTCCGTCGAGTGGGAACGCTGGCCGTCGGTCGCGCCCACCCCCTACCTGGAGTCGTACGAGCACTACGAGCGGCTGATCCGGCAGTTGATCGCCAGCGGGGTGATGCTCGACGAGGGGATGCTCTACTGGTACGCCCGGCTGTCGGCGAAGTACCCGACGGTGGAGGTCCGCATCGGTGACGTCTGCCCGTCGGTCGACGACGCGGTGCTGGTGGCGGGGCTGGTCCGGGCGCTGGTCGCCACCGCCATGGACGACGTGGCGGCGGGCCGCCCGCCGGTGAACACCGACCACCACCTGCTGGTGGCCGCGCACTGGCGGGCCGCCCACGACGGGTTGGAGGGCGACTGCGTCGACCTGACCAACGGTGAGCTGCGCCCGGCCTGGGAACTGGTCGACCGGCTCGTCGAGCGGGTCCGCCCGGCCCTGGAGGCGCACGACGACCTGGCCGAGGTCACCGAGCTGCTGGCCACGCTGCGCCGGCACGGCACCGGGGCGGCCCGGCAGCGGGCCGTGTTCGCCCGGTCGGGCCGGCTGGAGGACGTGGTCACCGAGGTCGCCCGGCAGACCCGTGGCTGACCGCCGAGGTGACGACCGGCGCGTGGGCGGCCGGCGCGTGGAAGACTGGGCGTCGTGACGGAGCGGCTGATCGTCGTCGGTGGGGACGCCGCCGGGATGGCGGCGGCCTCCCAGGCCCGTCGCCGCCGGGACGCCGACGACCTGGAGATCGTGGCGTTCGAGCGGGGACACTTCACGTCGTACTCGGCGTGCGGCATCCCGTACTGGATCAGCGGGCTGGTGCAGGAGCGGGACGCGTTGATCGCCCGCGACCCGGCCACCTTCCGCGACGACTTCGCCATCGACGTACGGCTGCGTACCGAGGTCACCGGCATCGACCTCGACCGCAGGGAGGTCACCGCCCGCCGGCTCGACGACGGCGGCGAGGTCCGCGAACCGTTCGACACCCTGATGTACGCCACCGGCTCCGTCCCGAACCTGCCCGACTGGGCGGACGACGACGTCGACGGCATCTTCGGCATCCAGACCCTGGACGACGCGGCGGCGCTGCGGGCCTGGCTGGACGCCGACCCGACGCCGACCCGGGCGGTGGTGGTCGGCGGCGGCTACATCGGGGTGGAGATGGCCGAGGCACTGATCCAACGCGGGCTCGCCGTCACCCTGGTCGAGCGGGGCGAGCAACCGATGGCCACCGTCGACGAGGACATGGCCGGCCTGGTCGCCGACGCGATGCGCGGGCTGGGCGTCGAGATCCGTACCGGTGTCACGGTCAGCGGGGTCGAGCAGCGCGACGGCCGGGTGTCCGCGGTGGTCACCTCCGCCGGCCCGGTGCCGGCCGACGTCGTGGTCCTCGGCCTGGGCGTACGCCCCAACACCGCGCTCGCCGCCGCCGCCGGCCTCCCGCTCGGCCAGACCGGCGGGGTCCGCGTCGACCGCCGGATGCGGGTCGCCGGGGTGCCCGGCGTCTGGGCGGCCGGCGACTGCGTGGAGACCCTGCACCGGGTCACCGGCCTGTCGGTGCACATCCCGCTCGGCACCCACGCCAACAAGCAGGGCCGGGTCGCCGGGATCAACATCGGCGGCGGGTACGCCACCTTCCCCGGGGTGATCGGCACCGCCGTGACGAAGGTGTGCGACCTGGAGGTGGGGCGTACCGGGCTGCGGGAGCGGGACGCCACGGCGGCCGGGTTCGAGTTCGTCTCGGTGATCGCCGAGTCGACGAACCGGGCCGGCTACTACCCGGGGGCCCAGGCGATGACGGTCAAGCTGATCGCCGAACGGCCCACCGGTCGGCTGCTCGGCGCACAGATCGTCGGCCGTTCCGAGGCGGCGAAGCGGATCGACGCGCTGGCCGTGGCGCTGTGGAACGAGATGACGGTGGACGAGATGACCGCCCTCGACCTCGGCTACGCCCCGCCGTACGCGCCGGTCTGGGACCCGGTGCTGATCGCCGCCCGCAAGGCCGTCGACGCCCTCGACCGCTGACCCGCCGCCTCCCGCCCACCCCCACCGACCACCCCGCGCCACCCTGCCCCGCCCCGCTCTGCGCCGCACCGCCGCGCAAGGCGCGCCGTACCGCTCCACCGTGCGCCGCACGCCGCACCATCGCGTCACGGTGCGTCGGCACGCGTCCCTTTGTGGAGAGTTGTTGTCGCCCCGGCGACAACAACTCTCCACAAAGCATGGTCTGCTCGGCGCATGCGGATGCCTGTCGACGACGATGCCGCCCTCGACTGGTTGATCTTCACGCAGGCCGGGGTGGTGAGCTGGGCACAGGCCACCGCCGAACTCACCCCTTCCCGGGTCCGCCACCTGCTGGCCACCGGCCGCTGGGAGCGGGTGTGCCGGGGCATCCTGCGGGTCGGCGGCGGCCCGGTGACCGTCGACCAGGCACGCTGGGTGGCGGTGCTCGCCGCCGGTGCCGACGCCGTCCTGGCCGGTCTCGCGGCGGCGCAGGCGGGGGGCCTGCGCGGACGCTGGCGGCACGAGGCGGTGGACGTGCTGATCCCGTACCAACGGCAGGCCCCCGACCTGCTGCGCCGGCTGCCGCTCGGGATGCCTGCGGTGCGGGTACGGCGGACCCGGCACCTCGGGGACGAGGACCGGCAGCGGGGGCGACCGGACCGCACCACGATGGCCCGCTCGCTGCTCGACGCCGCGCAGTGGATGCGCAGCGACGACGACGCGCAGGCGGTGCTGGCGGCCGGCTGCCAGCAACGGCGGGTGACCCCGGGTGAACTCGACGCGGTGGCCCGCCGGTTGCCGCGCCTGCGTCGGTCGACCCTGATCCGGCAGACCATCGGCGACCTGGCCGGCGGGGCGGAGGCGCTGTCCGAGATAGACCTGGTCCGGCTCTGTCGCCGGTACGGGCTACCCCGGCCCGAGTTGCAGCAACGGCGACTCGACGCCGACGGGCGGACCCGCTACCTGGACGCCTACTGGCGGCAGTGGGGGCTGCACGTCGAGGTCGACGGGGCACACCACATGGACGTCCGGCACTGGGCGGCGGACCTGCGCCGGCAGAACGGGGTGTGGATCTCCGGGGACCGGATCCTGCGGTTCACCGCCTTCGACGTCCGCCACCGCCCCGACGAGGTGGCGGCCCAACTGCGCGCGGCGCTGACCGCCGCCGGCTGGCGCCCCTGACCAGCCCCACCCGCCTCACCGCCTGCCGCCCGGCGCACCCGGTCGTCGCGCGCTTTGGGGAGAGTTGTTGTCGCCAGGGCAGCAACAACTCTCCCCGATCCGCACAATGGGCCGATGGAGATTCCGGCGGGGTTGTCGTGGGTGCGGCAGACGCCGGAGGGGCGGGAGTGGCTGGCCACGCTGGCCCGGTGGCGGGACGAGTGCGCGCGACAGTGGTCGCTGCGGCTCGGCCCGCCCTTCCCGTACGCGTTCGCCTCGCTGGCGATGCCCGCCGACCTGCCCGACGGCACCCCGGCGGTGCTGAAGTTGCAGTACCCGGACCCGGACAGCCGGCACGAGGCCGACGCGTTGGCGCACTGGGACGGCGAGGCGGCGGTCCGGCTGCTCGCCCACGACCCGCAGCGGCGGGCGCTGCTGGTGGAGCGGTGCCGGCCCGGCTCACCGCTGCACGAACTGCCCGCCGACGAGGCGGTGGACGTGGTGGCCGGCCTGCTGCCCCGGCTGTGGCGGCGGGTGGCCGGGCCGTTCATCCCGCTCGCCGAGGAGGCGACCGGCTGGCGGCACCGGCTGCCGGAGAAGTGGGACCGGGCCGGCCGGCCCTACGAGCGGCGGCTGGTCGACGCAGCGCTCGACCAGCTCGACCGGCTGGTCGACAGCCAGGGCGAGCAGGTGCTGGTCAACCAGGACCTGCACGCCGGCAACGTGCTGCGGGCCACCCGCGAGCCGTGGCTGGTGATCGACCCGAAGCCGCTGCTGGGCGAGCGGGAGTTCGCGGTGGTGCCGATCGTGCGCGGCGTCGAGCTGGGGCACTCCCCCGAGGCGGTACGGCGTCGGCTCGACCGGGTCACCGGCGCGCTCGGCCTCGACCGGGACCGGGTGGTCGGCTGGACCATCGCGCACTGCCTCGCCTGGAGCCTGGACGGCGACACGGTCTTCACCAACCAGGTCGAGGTGGCCCGCTGGCTGGTCGACGGCACGTAGGCGTCGCCCGTGCTCAGGGTTGACAGGTGGGGCACCAGTAGAGGTTGCGGCCGGCCAGCCCGCCCCGACTGACCGGGCCGCCGCAGACGTGACACGGGGCGCCGTCGCGGCGGTAGACGTACACCTCGCCGCCGTGCCGGTCGACCCGGGCGGGGCGGCCCATCGCCTCGGGCAGGTGGGCGTCGCGGACGGTGTCGATCCGGCCGCGCGTCACCGCCAGGGTCATCAGCGCCACCAGGTCGGCCCAGAGCGCCGCCCAGCCGGCCGGGGTGAGCTGCCGGCCGGGCAGCGTCGGCCGCAGGCCGGCCCGGAACAGCGCCTCGGTCACGAAGATCAGGCCGGTACCGGCGACCACCGACTGGTCGAGCAGCAGCGCGGCCAGCGGGGTCGGGCTGCGGCCGATCCGGGCGTACGCCCGGTCGGGGTCGGCGTCGGCGCGCAGCGGGTCCGGGCCGAGCCGGCCGCGCAACGCCGCCACCTCGGGCGGGGTGAGCAGTTCACAGGCGGCGGGTCCGCGCAGGTCGAGCCAGTGCCGGTCGCTGGCCAGCCGCAACCGGACCTGCCCCACCGGTACGGGCGGCTCGCCGTCGCCGTCGGTGAACCTGCCGTACAGGCCCAGGTGGACGTGCAGGGTGCGCTCGTCGGCGTGGTGGTGCAGCAGGTGCTTGCCGTACGCCTCGGTGCCGTGCAGGACGGTGCCGGAGATCAGGGCGGCACCGTCGGCGAAGCGGCCCTGCGGGCTGCTGGCGGTGACCTTGTCGCCGGCGAACAGCTCGGCGTGCCGGGCCGCCAGCCGGTGGATGGTGTGTCCCTCTGGCACGGGCACCAAGGGTAGTCAGGCGACCGGACCCCACCGACGCCGGTGCCCGCCCCAGCCCGCACCGCCCCGGCCGGCACCGCCCCAGCCCAGCCCAAGCCCAGCCCAAGCCCAGCACGGCAGGCACGGCCCAAGCCCAGCCCGACACGGCCCGACACGACACCGTCCGAGCGGCTCGGCTCGGCACGGCCCGGACCGGTCTGGTCCGGCACGACACGGTCCGGGCGGCCCGGTCCGGCGCGGTGGAGTGTGGTCGATGGACGTGCGGGGTACATCCAGGTCGTTCCCGCGTGGCGGCCACCGACCCTTCCGAGGGCTCCACGCATCGACAAGGAGGTGTGGTGGTGAACGTTCCTTCGCTCCTGCGTCGTCGTACGGCGCAGGACAGCAACGGTGACGGGGTGGTCGACGCGCGCGACGACCAGCCGGTGGTGACGGACCGGGACGCCGAGCGGGCGACGTACCGCAGCGGGTCGCTGGCCACCGACGGTGAGCGCGACGCCGACGTGGCGCGACGCAGCGCCGAGCGTGCGGACGCCACCCGGCGTGGCGTCGACGGCCGCGTCGACGCGGGCGGGTCCGACCCGGATGCGGAGCGGCGGGCGGCGGAGCGCGGCGCGCTGGCGCGGGCGGCGACCGCCCGCAGCGCCGTCGACGGCAGCCGCAGCGCCGTCGCCCGACCCGGCACGGTCGACGAGGAGCCCCGGACGCCGACCGACCCGATCCGGGTCGCCGACGCCGGCCCGGTACGCACCGCGCCGCGCCCGGTGGCCGCGGACCGCCCGACCGACCGGGACCGGACGACGCCCGACGACCGGACGGCACCCGCCGCACCGGCCGGCGTCCCCACCCGGAGCACCGACCGGGACCGGGTGGCCGCCGACGAGGTCCGCCCGGAGCCGCCGGTGGTGGCCGGTCCGAAGCCGAGGACGAGCCTGCTCGCCACCCTCGGCCTGATCGTGTCGGTGGTGGGCGCGGCGTTCGTGCTCACCGGTTCCCTGGCCGGGTACGGCATCGCGCTCGGCGCGCTCGGCGCGGTGTTCTCGGTGCTGGGCCTGATCGCGACCCGCCGTCGACACGTGGCCGGCACGACGGACGCGCTGGTCGGCGTGTTGGTCGGCCTGGCCGCGGTGGTGCTGGGCGTGCTCGCCTTCACCGGCCAGTTCGACTGGCCGACCACCGACGGCGACTGGGTGGCCCGGTTCCGGGAGTGGCTTGACTCACAGTTTGTGGACCGGTTCTGAGGGCACATTTGATCTCGCCGGCGGTTCGCCGGCGACGTTGGACCAGCCGGTTCGCCGGCACCGCCCGACCAGTCTGGTGGTTCACCAGCCGGGCACCCACTCGTTCGGGGGCAGCGGTTCGCCGCCACCGATGCGCACAGGGGCCGTCACTCCCGCCGGGGTGACGGCCCCTTCGCTGCGCGCTGCCACGCAACGGATCGCCGTCGCGGTCGGATCACACGCAACGAACCGCTGTCGTACGCAAGTCTCGGCGGTGGTTGCCGCACCCCCGGGGCACATACCGTTGAGCCACGGCGCCAGCCCGTGGGCCACGGAGGCCGGGCGCGCCCGACCCCAGGAGCAGGACAATGACGATGGACGCCACCAGCCAGCGCTTCCTGATGTGCCGGCCGACGTACTTCGCCGTCGACTACGCCATCAACCCGTGGATGGACCCGACCGCACCGGTCGACACCGCGCTGGCGATCCGGCAGTGGGAGCAGCTGCGCCGCACCTACCTCGACCTCGGCCACACCGTCGAGCTGATCGACCCGGTCGCCGGCCTGCCCGACATGGTCTTCGCCGCCAACGGTGGCACGGTCATCGGGGACCGGGCGATGGCGGTGCAGTTCCGCGACCCGCAGCGCGCCGACGAGGCCCCCGCCTACCGGGCCTGGTTCGAGGCCGCCGGCTTCGAGGTGTACGACCCGAAGCACGTCAACGAGGGCGAGGGGGACGTGCTGCTGGTCGGCGACCACCTGCTCGCCGGCACCGGGTTCCGTACCGCGCACGCCTCACACGCCCAGTTGCAGGAGGTCTTCGGTCACCCGGTGGTCACCCTGCAACTGGTCGACCCGCGCTTCTACCACCTGGACACCGCGCTGACCGTGCTCGACGAGCGGACCGTGGCGTACCTGCCGGAGGCGTTCTCCCCCGGCAGCCGGGCGGTGCTGCGCCGGCTCTTCCCGGACGCCGTCCACGCCACCATGGCCGACGCCGAGGTGCTCGGCCTCAACGCGGTCGGCGACGGCCGGCACGTGGTGCTGCCCGCCCAGGCCACCGGGCTGGCCGCCAAGCTGCGCGACCGGGGTTACCAGACCATCGGTGTCGACCTGTCCGAGCTGCGCAAGGCCGGCGGCGGACCGAAGTGCTGCACGTTGCGACTCCGTCAGGGAAAGGCGAGCCAGTGATCGAGGACATGCTGCGGACCCCGTCCGCCGTCCGGGACGCGGAGCGGTACACCGCGCACAACTACCACCCGCTGCCGGTGGTGATCTCCTCCGCCGAGGGCGCCTGGCTCACCGACGTGGACGGCCGTCGCTACCTGGACTGCCTGGCCGGCTATTCGGCGCTGAACTTCGGCCACCGGCACCCCACCCTGATCCGGGCCGCCCACGAGCAGCTCGACCGGCTCACCCTCACCAGCCGGGCGTTCATCCACGACCAGTTCGCCGACTTCTGCCGGGAGCTGGCCGCGCTCTGCGGCAAGGACCTGGTGCTGCCGATGAACACCGGCGCCGAGGCGGTGGAGACCGGCATCAAGGTGGCCCGCAAGTGGGGCTACCAGGTCAAGGGGGTCACCCCGGGGCAGGCCAACATCATCGTGGCCGACGGGAACTTCCACGGCCGGACCACCACCATCGTCAGTTTCTCCACCGACGACGACGCCCGCGCCGACTTCGGGCCGTACACGCCCGGGTTCACGGTGGTGCCCTACGGCGACCTGGCGGCGTTGGAGGCGGCGATCGACGAGAACACCGTGGCGGTGCTGCTGGAGCCGATCCAGGGCGAGCAGGGCGTGGTGCTGCCGCCGGACGGTTACCTGCCGGGCGTACGCCGGGTCTGTACCGACCGCAACGTGCTGTTCGTCGCCGACGAGATCCAGTCCGGTCTGGGTCGCACCGGGCGTACCTTCGCCTGCGAGCACGAGGGTGTCGTGCCGGACCTGTACCTGCTGGGCAAGGCGCTCGGCGGCGGCATCGTGCCGGTCTCCGCGGTGGCCGGGAACGCGGACGTGCTCGGGGTGCTCAAGCCGGGCCAGCACGGCTCGACCTTCGGCGGCAACCCGCTCGCCTGCGCGGTCGCCACCGAGGTGGTCCGGCTGCTGGCCACCGGCGACTTCCAGCGCCGCTCCACCGAGCTGGGCGAACGGCTGCGGGCCGGGCTGGAGGGGCTGCTCGGCAAGGGTCTGGTGGCGGTACGGGTGCGTGGGCTGTGGGCCGGGGTGGACATCGACCCGACGCTGATGACCGGCCGGCAGGCGTGTGAGCGGCTGATGGAGCGGGGCGTGCTCGCCAAGGACACCCACGGCTCGACGATCCGGCTGGCCCCACCGCTGGTGATCACCGCCGACGAGATCGACCACGCGGTGGCGCAGCTCGCCGCGGTGCTGGCCGGCTGAGCCGCGTACCCACGGCGGGTGTCGGGTCGACGCCCGCCGTGGCGGCACACCTTGCCGTGGCGGCCCGCCGGTCACCGTGGCGGCCCGCCGGGGCATGTGAGCCGACGACCGGCCGGTCTGCGCGACCGGCCGGTCAGGGCGACCACCGGTCAGTTGCGGGGCAGCCGCATCGCCATGGTGGGTGCCTCGGCCATCACCGAGGTCGGGGTGAACGCCGCGCCCGTGGGCAGTTCCCGGGCCCGACCGACCTGCACCCCCGGGTACAGCTCCACCATGTCCGCGCCGCCGAGCACCCGGGACTGCTTCGGTGCCAGCGGGACCCGCTCCGCCTCGGCCATCGAGCCGTTCGGCCGGATGCCGGAGCCGTTGGTGCTCACGTCGGTGACGATCACCTCGCCGACCCGCAGCTCGAACCGGACGTGTGCCCGGCTGATCCACCGTCGCGTCTCGTCGTTGAGCCACTGGCCGAGCATCACGCCACCGGGCTCCTCGGGCGCCCGGCCGACCGTCACCGGCTGGTCCTCGGTGAGGACGAAGCGGCGACGGATCAGGCCACCGATCCGGATCGCCAGCACCTCGCTGCGCGGGCGCGGCCCGGCGTCGGAGAGCCGGGCACCGTGCCGGGGGCAGGTCGGCACACCCTGCCGCAGGGCCGGCGGCGGCTGGCCGGCCGGGGCACGGTCCACCCGGGCCAGGTCGGCGAACGCCCCGCCGCCCCCACCGCCGCCGAAGAGCGCACAGCCCGGTTCCGGGCACCGCCACTGTCGGGCCAGCAACTGCCCACCGACCGGGGAACGGTCCCCCTCGACCGGGGTGTGCCCGCCGCCGACGTGCGCGACGAAGGCCGGGCCGCCGGCACCGGGCACCGGGGCGACCACCCGCCCCGGCTGCTCCACCAGCCAGGGGAACCGGCCGCGCAGGCCGTCGAAGCGGATCCGGCTGACCACCGGCAGACCGAGCAGGTCGGCCACCTCCAGCATCCGGTCACCCGGGTTGTCGAGCACCTCGACCAGGCCGTCGTCGGCCCACCGGCGGACCACCATCCGCTCGTTGGAGGTGAGGTCGGCGTCGGAGAGCAGCGCCCGGTGCACGATCGCGTAGACCGGGACGCTGTCCTCGGCCAGCTCGCGGGAGAGCGCGTCGATCACCATGCCGAGCCGCAGCAGGCTGGCCGGACGCCCGCCGTCGAGATCCTGGTAGCGGATCACCTCGGCCAGGTCCAGCACCGCTCGGGCCAGGGACGGATCGGTGCAGACCCGCCCCTCGATGGCGTCCAGCACCTTGCTGATCTCGAATCTCATCGCGCGCTCCGGAGGATCTCGTCGCTCTGCCGGGCCGCCACCGCCGGCCCGGTCGGCGTCTGCGCGCCGGCTCGGCGGTGCGCAGGCGCTGCCTTGGCACGACCCTACCGGTGGGCGGCTCAGCCCATCCGGCCCACCGCCGCCCGCAGCCGGCTCACATCCCGCCGACGCCGCTCGTAGGTGGCCGCGAGCGTGATCAACGCCAGCCCGCCGACGGCCAGGTAGATCCAGCGGGGCAGCAGGTCCCAGCCCCGGACCAGTTCGTGCAGCGCGAGCAGGACGAGGCTGCCGCCGCCGAGCACCACCGGCGCCTGCCAGCGCCGGACCGCGCCGACCAGCACCACGCCCAGCGCGGCACCGCCCAGCAGCAGCCGCCGCCAGGGCTGCGGGTCCGCCGCCACCAGCACCGACACCAGACTGGGCAGCAGAGCGGCGGCGAGCCCGGGGCCGAGGGCCAGCCAACTGGTCAACCCGGGCCGGCTCCGCAGCGCCAGCAGGCCGGCCACCAACGTCAGCCCGGCCACCGGCAGGGTGTACGCCTCCAGCAGCACCACCTCGCCGCTGATCAGCAGCAGCCACGCGCCGAGCAGTTCACTGCCACCGGCCACCGCCCCGAAGACCCACCGCTGGCCGGCCGACTGACCCGGGTACAGCACCCGCAGCGCCACGGCGGCCCCCCAGAGCACGCAGATCACCGCCGCGTGTCGGATCGCACCGACGGTGAGCAGCAGGGCGAGCACGGCCACCGCCTGCGCGGCGGCCTCCAACGCCCGTACGGTGAGCGACCCGCGCCGGGCCAGCAGGGGTGCGCCGAGCAGCACCGCCACCGCCACCACGAGCACCGGGAACCCGGCCGTCCGGGTCGGCAGGCCGGCGGCCAGGGGCGCGGTCAACGCGAAGGAGGTGGCCGCCGCGACCGTGGTCAGGCAGCCGAGCAGCCGTACTCCGGGCCGCCTGCCGACCGCACCGATCACCGCCGTCACGATCACCAGCAGGGCCAGCGCGGCCAACGTACCGGCCCGGGTGGCGAGCAGCCCGACCAGGCCGAAGAACGTCCACAGCAGACCGATCGGGGCGGTGACCGGCACCAGCAGTTCCCCGCCACGCCGGTGGCCCACCGGCGGTCCACCCGCTGTCGGTGCCGCGCCGGAACCGGGCCCACCCGGGACAGCCGCAGGCGGGGTGGCCGTGGCAGCGGGGGCAGTCCGAACCGGGCCGGCGAGCGCGGCGGTGAGCAGCGCCGCGCTGCCGACGAGCAGGACCACCGCCGGCACCACCGGCCAGGGTGCGGGGCCGACGAGCAGCAGCACGGGCAGCGCCGCCGCCCCGAACGGCAGCGCGGCCACGGCCGACCCGGACCGGCGGCCGGTGTACCGGTGGACGAGCAGCGCGGCGGTGAGGGCGAGGACCAGCAGCGCCACACCGACCGCCGGGGCACCCGACGCGCCGTCCCCGGTCGGCACCCCCGACCAGGGTCGGACCGGGTCACCGTAGGGGGCGACCAACGCGGTGAGGGTCAGCGGAGCGGCGGCGACCAGGGCCAGCCCGGCCAGGCCGACGCCGACCACCCGGCCGGTCGTCACCGCAGCGGTACGCCGTTCGGCCAGCACCAGCATGCCGAGCGCCGCCGCGGCATAGAGGGCCAACGACTCCCCACCCGGTACGACGGTCGGCGTGACCACGGCGGCCAGCGCCACGGCGAGCGCGGTGCCGGCGTACCCGTCGAGGTCGGGACGGCGGCGACGGAGCGCGAGCAGCGGGACCAGCAGCAGCACGGCGGCGGCGAACCCGACCCGCAGCTGCCACCAGGCCGGCGACCCGGCGGCCCGCAGCGCGACCGCAGCGCCGGCCGGCACGGTGAGCAGGGCGACCGTCAGGGCGACCCCGGCGACCCGGGCCGCGACGGCGTTCGCCGGGCGGGGGGGCAGCGCCACCGCCAGCCCGACGACCAGTACCACCCCGAGTGCCGCCAGCAGCCCCACCGGTTCTGCCGCCGCCACCAGCAGGCCGTGCCCGAGCAGCACGGCGGCACCGGCCGCGCCGACCAGCACCGTCGCGGCACGACGGCACCGCAGCACCGCCACCGGCAGCAGTGCCGCCCCGACGACCAGGTCGACCGCGAGGGTGGCCGGCCACGGCGTGGTGGTCACCGCCGGTAGCGCGGCGGCGGTGACCACCACGCCCAGCAGTACGGTCACCGGACGGGCCGTCCTCGACAGCAGCAGGAGGCCGGCGCCGACGGTGAGCAGGGCGGTGAGCGGGAGCTGCCAGCCCCACGGGAGATCGGGACCCGCGGCGGCCCCCTGCAAGGCGGGCAGCGACCGGCCCACCGCGAGCGCCGCGAGGGAACCGGTGGCGAGCACGGTGACCTGGGCCGCACCGGCCGCCACCAGCAGCGCGCCGACCCGGGGGCCGGTGCGGTGCCGCTGCGGCAGCAGCCGGACGCCGCCGGCCAGAGCGGCCGCCACCAGGCCGACGGCGAGCAGCAGGAACCCGGCCCGCAGCTCGGCCACCGGCCGCAGCATCGCGACGGCGAGCAACGGCACCAGCAGCCCGGTGGTGAGCTGGCGGAACACCCCGGCACCCGCGACCCGGGCCGCACCGGCCAGGACCAGGCCGACGAGCAGCATCGGCAGGCCGGCCAGCAGCGGCTGACCGCCGGCCCGGCCGAGCACCAGCGGCACCAGCGCGCAGCTCGCGGCGACCGTCGTCGCGGCACCGAAGCCGAGCCAACCGAGCACCCGGCCAGCGAGCACAGCGGTGGAACCGGGCGGTCCGGCGACCGGCCCCCGCCGGCCGCCGGTCCCCCGTCCGCCGGGACGGTGGTGGCGCCCGACCCCCCGGCGGGCACCACCACCGCTTCCCCGGGACCCGCAGCGGCCGGAGCCGCCCCGGGTGGCACCGCTCCGGCCAGTGGCGGAGCGGCGGGATCAGGCCCGGCCGGCACCGGGCGGTTCGCTGCCGACCCGGTGACCGCCGGGACCGGGCCGGTCGGAACCGGGCCGGTCGGAACGGCGAGCGGGGCCGGGCCGGTCGGAACGGCGAGCGGAACCGGGCCGGTCGGGACGGCGAGCGGGGCCGGCGAGCGGCGGCGCAGCGCGACCACCACCGCGAGGTCGAGCAGCGCCACCCCGAGGAACGTCAGCGTCCAACCGGTGGCCCCGGGCCGGGACTGCGCCACCGCCAGCGGCAGCACCGGCTGGACGACGAACAGCGCCGCGAACCACGGCACGGTGAGCCGGCTGAGCAGGGCGTACCCGGTGGCGACCGCCGCGCTGAGCCCGGTGACCAGGGCGGCGTACCGGGTGCCCGACCAGTCGGCGGTGCCGAGCAGGTTCACCGACCAGGCGGCGTACCCGTCGAGGACCACCAGCAGCAGACCCACCGCCGCGAACGTCTCGGCGGTGCCGCGCAGGCCGCGCCACTTCGCCACCAGCGGCACCGCCAGGGCGAGCGCGGTGAACCCGGCCAGGATCAGCGCCCGGCCCGCCACCCCCACCGCCGCCCAGGCGACCGCGGTGAAGACCACCGCCGCCGTGCCCAGCAGCAGGCCACCGAGGACGAACAGCAGCCACTGGATCGTCCGGGTCGAGGTCTCCGGGCGGCCCGGCGTACCCACGGGTGGGGGTCCGAACCCGGCGGGCGGCACGGACCCGCCGGACCCGACGACACCGCCGGGACGCACCGGGACCACCGGGCGCGCGGCCGGGACGACCGGGTGGCCTGCCGGACGAACAGCCGGCGGGACGGGACGTCCGGCCGGCGCGGGTACGCGGACCGCCGCACCGACCGGGACCGGCGCGGGGATCTCCCGGCGGATCCGGGCCGCCAGTTCCGCCCGCTGGCGCTGCGCCGCGAGCAGGCGCGCGCCGAGCCCCTGGTACGCCTCCCGGGCCCGCTCCACCTCCCGGCCGAGCGAAACGATCTCCCGGTCCAGCCGGACCACCTCGGCGGCGGGCGGGTACGGCCCGAACCCGCAACCGACGCACCCGCGGGTCAGTTCGGCGGGCGCACCGCAGCGGGGGCAGGGGTAACCGGTGTTCTGCACCCGGCCATCCTGCCGGTGGGCGGCAACCCCTGGCCAGAGTGCCCGTACCTAGGTACGGGTGTTCTCGTGCACCCAGAGCGCGTACGCCGGGTCGCCGCTGTCCACCCGGGTGACCAGGATCTCGGGCACCTCGTAGGGATGGTTGGCCCGGATCTGGCCGACCAGCGCGGTGGCCCGGTCCGGGGCGGTCTTGAACTGCACCGACCATTCGGTGCTGGTCTCCACCCCGGCCCGCCACCAGTACGTGCTGTCGACCTGGCCGCCGACCTGGGCGCAGGCGGCCAGCCGCCCGGCCACCGCGGCAGCCGCCATCAGGTCCGCGACGGAGCGCGAGTCCACCACCGTCGTCACCACGCAGATCTGGTCCACCTGCGCACCCTACGTGGGATCGGCGGCGAAACGGTCGACCGTCACGGTGCGTTCACTCAGCGGTCACGCCGTCCCGGTTGGCGGCGATCCACCTGTCGATCCGGTCCCACCAGTCGAAGAGCCAGTCGATCCGTTCCTGCCGGCCGGTCGGGACGTCCTCGGGCGGCACCGACCAGAACCGCATCACGATCCGTTTGTCCATCGGCAGCTCCCGCCACACGTCGGCGACGGTGAGCATCCGGTCCAGGCCGGTGTGCGCCACGAAGATCACGCCGGCCTCGGGTGCGGCGTCCAGGGCGGCGAGCACCCCGCCGGGCTGCGGGGCGAGCACGTGCTGCATCCGCTCGGCGCGCACCGCCATCCGCTCCAGCCCGAGCGCGCGGAGCCGGTCGATGGCCCGTACGCGTCGGCCGGGGGTGAAGTTGCCGCCCTCCGGGAAGATCACGAAGGCGTCGTCGTCGTCCAGGCCGGTGGCGAGGTGGCCGATCTGCCGGACCGCCGCGTCCCGGCCGTCACCGGCGGCGACGAACCGGTTGGGCAGGCGGTTGAGCAGCACGTCGATCGCCGGGTCCCACTGGAGCGCCTCCTTGAGCACGATCCGGGGCTCCCGCTGGAACCAGTTGACCAGGGAGTGGATCAGGATGAACGAGTCACCCGGGCCGGCGTGCCGGCAGAGCACCAGCTCCGGCCGGCCCGGCAGGGCGGTGTCCGGGTCGGTGCCGACCACGTCGATGCTCAGCCGCAGCGTCCACCGGGCCTGCCAGAACAGCACCCGCAGGAACCAGCCGGCGAGCACGTAGTGTGCCCGCTGGAAGGACGGCGTGCGCTTCCACCGACCGAACCCGGAGGCCAGCCACAGCACGAAGAGGGCGACCAGTGCGGCGGCGTCCCAGACCAGGTAGACGCACCCGATCCAGAGCAGCCGCAGCGGGCGCAACCGGCCCGGCACGAACGGCGACGCGGCCAGCGCGAGCAGCGCCCAGACCGGCACCGCGGTCAGCACCGTGACCGCGAGCAGGATCACCCCGGGTGCGAACAACAGCCGGCGTACCCACCGAGGGGGCAGCGGCATCAGCGGTCCAGGCTCGCCAGGTAGTGCCGGGAGGCGGTGTAGGCGCGGCTGATCCGCCGTCCCACCGCCGCCATGTCCCGGTAGGCCCACGGGCTGTCGTCGCGTGGTTCCAGCCCGCCGGTCGGCAGCACGTGCACCCGTACCCCCTCGGGCAGGGCCGCCATCTCCCGGGCGAACCGGTGCCGGCGGGCGATCTCGAATGCGACCTGGGCGATCTCCCACGGTCGGCGGGGCGGCGTCAGCTCCCGCTCGATCCGCCCCACCTGGAGGACGAAGATCTGCGTCGCGCCGACCGCGACCGCCTCGCCGATCGGGATGGAGTTGACGATCCCGCCGTCTATGTAGTGCTGGCCGTCGATCTGTGCCGGCGGCAGCAGCCCCGGTACGGAGGCGGAGGCGAGCACCGCCGGCACCAGCGGTCCGGTGTGGAACCAGTGTTCGGCGGCCCGCTCGATGTTGGCCGCGCAGCAGCGGAACGGCACCTTCAGGTCGGCGAAGGTGGTGTCCGCGCCCAGCTCCCCCTCCAGCAGCTTGCGCAGCGGCCGGGGCGAGTGCAGGTGGGTACGGGCGGCGAAGCGGCGCAGTTGCCGGGCGACCGAGTCGCCGTACACCTCGCTCGCCTCCGGGGACGCCCACAGCCGGACCAGCCGGTCGGTGACCGCCTCGGACGGGTCGGCGGCGACCAAAGCGCCGTTGACCGCGCCGATCGAGGTGCCGAGCACGACGTCGGGGCGGATCCGGGCCCGGAACAGGGCACGCAGCATGCCCACCTCGACCGCGCCGAGCACTCCCCCGCCGCCGAGCACGAACGCCACCGGACCGCCACTCATGTCGTTCATCCTGGCACGCCACCGCCCGTGCCTGCCGGCGCAGCCGCTGGTCACCGGCGTCGATCAGGAACCGGTGGCGGTGGGCGAAACGACCACTGCAGAGGGTCACCGGACAAATGGACAACCGTTGACAGGGGGGACACATTCGCGCAACCTGACACCACCCCGAACCCCAGGCAGGTGCGAACACTGATGGCAGCCCTGAACGCCGGTAGGTTGCTGGCCCGCAGGTACCGGCTCCTCGACAGGATCGGGGCCGGCGGGATGTCGGTGATCTGGCGGGCCCGCGACGAGGTGCTGGACCGGGTCGTCGCGGTCAAGGTGCTCGCGCCGTCGCTGGCCGCCGACGCCCGCTTCCGGGACATGGTCCGCGAGGAGGCCCGGTCGGCCGCCCAACTGGTCCACCCGCACGTGACCGCGGTGCACGACTACGGCGAGGCGCTCGCCCCGGACGGCGAGATCACCTCGTTCGTGGTGATGGAGCTGCTCACCGGCGAGGAGCTGGAGCACCGGCTGAGCGAGGGCCCGCTGCCCTGGCCGGAGGCGGTCGAGGTGGGCGCCCAGGTCGCCGAGGCGTTGGCGGCGGCGCACCGGCTGGGCATCGTGCACCGGGACATCACCCCGGCGAACGTGATGATGACCCGGACCGGGGCGAAGGTGCTCGACTTCGGCATCGCCACCCAGGTCGGCACCCCCGACGACGACGAGGACGGGGGCACCTTCGGCACCCCGGCGTACGTGGCCCCGGAACGCCTGGACGGGGCGCCGGCCCAGCCGTCGACCGACGTCTACTCCCTCGGCGTGCTGCTCTACGAGACGCTGACCGGCCATCCGCCGTACCCGGCGGAGACCTGGGAACAGCTCGCCGACGCGATCGTCGACGAGACACCACCGTCGCTGGACGGCGTACCGGGGCTGCCTCCGGTGGTGGTGGACGTCTGCCTGCGCTGCCTGGCCCGGGACCCGCACGACCGGCCGACCGCGCACCAGGTCGCCACCGCGCTGCGGGACCAGCTGCTGCCCGGTGATCCGCAGGCGGCCACCATGCTCTCCCCCACGGTCACCCTGCCCGCACTGGCCGGCACGCCGGGCACGGCGTCGGGGGTCGGTGCGGCGGGCGGCGTCGGCGCGGCTTCGGGGGTGGGCGCAGTGGCCGGCGTCGGTGCGGCCGGCACCGGCATCCCGGGGGCCGAGCTGGCCGGGGCGGGGTCCGGCGGCGCAGCCGGCGACCGGTCCCCGCAGGCGGGCCGCCGGGCCCTGGCGCGGCGGCCGGCCGGCACACCGCCTACGGCGCGGCGAACAACGGCGCAGGTGGCACAGGTGGCACAGGTGGCACGGCCAACGGTGGCGCAGGTGCCGGCGGCGCGGGTAACGGTGGTGCGGCGACCGGGCCCGACGAGCCGGAGCCGGAGCTGCCGCCGTCGCGGCGGCCGTTGGTGGCGGTGGGCGCGCTGGTGGTGTTCACCGTCGCGGCGGTCCTCCTGCTCGCCCCGCTACTGGAGCCGGGGACCCACACCACCCCGCCGGTCGCCCGGCAGACCGAGGCCCCGGCGACGGAGCCGTCGCCGCCGCGCACCCAGCCACCGGCGGGCCCCACCGCGCAGCCGGCGCCCCGGCGGGCCACCACGACGCCCACACCGCCCCGCCCACAGCCCACCACCACCCCCGACGGCGGGCAGGGCGGCGGCGGGTTGACCGAGGCGGCCGACCGGATGCGTCAGCTGATCGACGACGGGGTCCGCACCGGCGAGGTCCGCGAGGACGTCGGCCTGGACCTGCGCAACGTGCTCGCCAACCTGACCCGGTCCGCCGCCGAGGGCCAGGCCGACGTGCCCGCGCAGGCGACCGCGCTCCGCGAGAAGGTCACCCGCCGGATCGACGAGGGTGGCATCACCGCGGCGTACGGCCGGCAACTCGAAGCCGCCGCCCGGAAACTGGCCGCGACCGCCGTCTGACACCCCGCGCCGGCACCGGAACCACCGTCCGCTGCACCGCCCCGCACCCCGCTCAGCGGGTACGCAGTGCGACGGGCCGGTGCACGGGCGGGGCCACGCCGAGTGCCACGGCCCGGTAGATCGCCTCGTAGCCGCGCGCCATCCGCCCGGTGGAGAAGTTGTCGGCCACGTGGGCGGTGCAGGCCGCCGGGTCGAGCCGGACCACCTCGCGCAGAGCCGCCGGCAGCTCCTCGGCCCGGTCGCGGACCAGTCCGGTCACCCCGTCGACCACCACCTCCGGCACCGCGCCCCGGCGCAGCGCCACCACCGGTGTGCCGGTCGCCATGGCCTCCACCATCACCATGCCGAACGGTTCCTCCCACTGGATCGGCATGATCAGGCAGCGGGCGTCGACCAGTAACCGCAGGGTCGCCTCCCGGTCGGCGTTCATGATCACGTCGACGTCGTCGCCCAGCATCGGCTGGACCACCTCGGCGAAGTAGTGGCGCTCGGCCGGTTCGTTGCACTTGCCGGCCAGGGTGAGCGGCAGGCCGGCCGCCCGGCAGGCCCGGATCGCCGTGTCGGGGCCCTTGTCCGGGCTGAACCGGGCCAGCCAGAGCACCGGGCCCCGGCCGGGTTGCCGCTTGGTCGGCACGTCCCGGGCGTTGAGGGCGTTGTGCACCGTGCCGACCCAGGGCAGGCCGGGGTTGGCCCGCCGTTGGGCGTGGGAGATCGCCACCAGGCCCACCCCGTGGTCGGTGTCGCTGAGCACCGCGCCGTACTCGCCGACCGGGTTGCCGTGCACGGTCGCCACGGTGGGCACCGCACGCCGGCCGGCGACCAGCGGCCCGATCGTGGTGTGGTCGTGGATCACGTCGAAGTCGGCGGCAGAGATCAACTGGTTGGCCCGCGCCAGGTGGGCGAGCTCCGGCAGCGACTCACCGAGCCGGTCGTACTGCACCTCGTCGATGGTGGAGACGAAGTCGGCGGCGGTGCCGTGCTGCCGGCCCGCCCCGAAGAGGGTCACCTGGTGGCCGTGGCTGGCCAGCATGTCGACCAGCCCGTGCACCACCTGCTCCAGCCCGCCGTAACCGGGCGGCGGCACCGACAGCCAGGGCGGAACGAGCATCGCGATCCGCAGTGGCGGCCCGGACGGTGGGCGTTCCGACGGACGGTGGGTCACGGCCACGAATCCTCCCCCGTTGTCCCGCTACGGAACCTCGTCCCGACCCGGGATCGGCGGCGATTTCCCGCTGGCCGGACAACCAAACGCACCCCGGTCGGGTGGGGCCCGGCCGGGGTGCGTACGGCGACGGGCGGTGGAGCCAACCCCCTTGGCTCCGCCGCCCGCCGCCCGGAGGAGGTAGGTCTGAGGACTATGACGTCTCGGCGAGCGTCACGGTTGCAGTCGCCTCCGTACCATTTCGCTTGTAGGTCACCTGGACCCGGTCGCCGACCTTGCCGGCCTGCACCGCGCCGACCAGATCGTTGGAGTCGTTGATCACCTTGTCGCCGAACCTGGTGATCACGTCTCCCCGCTGGATGCCGGCCTTCTCGGCGGCGCTGCCCCCGGTGACGGCGGCCACCAGGGCCCCGCCGTCCTCGGCCGCGTTGACGCTGACGCCGAGGGACGGGTGGCTGACCTTCTCACCCCGCTGGAGCTTCTCGGCGACGTTCTTGGCCTTGTTGCTCGGGATGGCGAAGCCGACCCCGATGTTGCCGGTGCTGCCCTGCCCGGCGGTGGCGATGGCGGTGTTGATGCCGATCACCTCACCCCGGGTGTTGACCAGCGCGCCGCCGGAGTTGCCCGGGTTGATCGGGGCGTCGGTCTGGAGCAGGCCGGAGATCGAGCTGGCGCCACCCTGCGGGGCCTGCTGCGGGCTGTCGCCGCTGCCGGCCTGGATGGTGCGGTCCCGGGCGCTGAGGATGCCGGCCGTCACCGAACCCTGCAGACCGAGCGGGCTACCCAGGGCGAGCACCTGGTCGCCCACCTGCATGGCGTCGCTGTCGCCGAACTTCGCCGCCTTGAGGTTGTCCAGGCCGCTGGTCTTGACCACCGCGAGGTCGGTCTTCGGGTCGGTGCCGCGGATCTCGGCGGAGGCGGACTGGCCGTTGGCGAACACCACCCGGACGGTCTTGCCGGAGGCGGACGCGACCACGTGGTTGTTGGTCAGCACGAAGCCGTCGGAGCTGAGGACCACGCCCGATCCCTCACCGCTGTCGGTCATGATCGAGACCACGCTGTCCTGCACCGAGGCGGCGATCTTCGGCAGGTCGGCGCTGTTGATCACGGGGGCGGCCGAGTAGTTGCGGGTGATGCCGCCCCCGTCGCCGTCGACCGCCAGGGCGAGCGCCCCGCCGGCCACGCCCGAACCGAGCATCAGGGCGAAGACCGCCACCCCCGCGCCGACGAACTTGGCCACCCTGCCGGCCTGCGGCGCCGGGCCGGACGCCCACGGCGGGGCCGGCTGGCCGGGCTGCTGCGGCCCGCCGGGGCCGGGCTGACCCGGGTAGCCGGCGGACGGCTGCCCCGGGTAACCCCCCGACGACTGCGCGCCGGGCTGGCCGGGGTAACCGGCACCCGGCTGACCGCCGACGGCGGAACCGGGCTGACCGGGATAACCGGCGGACTGCGCCGCCGCGCCCGGCTGGCCGGGGCGGTGCTGGCCGGGGTAGCCGCCGGCCCAGCCGGACTGGTGCTGGCCGGGCTGCGGGTAACCGGCCGACGGGTACTGCCCCGCCTGCGGGTAGCCGGTGGACGCCGGATAGCCGGGCCGGTACGCCTGGTCACCGGAGGCCGCCGCAGGCTGGTACGACGACTGCGGGTACGCGCTCGCGGCGGGCGGCGCGTACGGCGACGACGGTGGCGCGTACGGCGATCCGGGGTGGGATGTGCCGGCCGGCGCCCCCGCGGTGCCGGCGGCGTCGCCCGGAGAGGCGGTGGTGTCGGACTCGCCGCGCTCGACGCGGGACGGCTCGGCGGAGGGGTGCGACGGCTCGGCGTCGGTGGCAGCCGGCCGACGCTGCGGGTCGGTCTCGAACTCGGTCATGCCACTAGTTTTCCCTGTGCCACTGTCACCAGCCTGGAATCCCCCTGGAAGTTTTCTGAAAGCCACGCCCGGCCCGGAGCGGGATCACTCACCGTTACCGCCGGACTCGGACAGCAGCGGCAGCCGGACCCGGAAGGTCGCCCCGCCGCCGGGCGTCTCGGCCACCTCCACCGTGCCCTGGTGCGCGGTGACCAGGGCGGCGACGATGGCCAGCCCCAGCCCGGTGCTGGTGATCCCGCTGGCCCGGCGGGTCCGGGCCGCGTCGGCCCGGTAGAACCGCTCGAAGACCCGCTCGGCCTGCTCCGGGGCGAGCCCCGGCCCGGTGTCGGCCACCTCCACCACGGCCAGGTTCCCGGCCTCGGAACGCAGCCGCAGGGTCACCGACGCCTCCGGCGGGGTGTGGGTCAGCGCGTTGGTCATCAGGTTGCCGATCACCTGCCGCAGCCGGGCGTCGTCGGCGTGCACCACCAGCGGGCCGGAGCCCGGCGCGATCTCCAGCTCGATGCGCCGTTGCGGAGCGACCACCCGGGCCGCCTCGACCGCGTCGGAGGCGAGCACCGGTAGCTCCACCGGGGCCAGCGACAGCGGGCGTTCCCGGTCCAGCCGGGCGAGCAGCAGCAGGTCCTCCACCAGCAGCCCCATCCGGGCCGCCTCGTCCTCGATGCGGCGCAGCAGGTCGGCGGTCTGCTCGGGGGCGCGGGCCGCGCCCTGCCGGTACAGCTCGGCGAAGCCCCGGATGGTGGTCAGCGGGGTACGCAGTTCGTGCGAGGCGTCCGCGACGAACTGCCGCATCCGCTCCTCCGACCGCCGGGCGCGGGCCTCCGACGCCAGCGCGGCGTGCGCCGCGTCCCGGGCGCCGGCCTCGGCCGTACGGGCGGCCATCTCCGAGGCGGCGCGGGCGGTGAAGGCGGCCTCGATCTGGGCCAGCATCGCGTTCAACGCCCGGGAGAGCCGGCCCAGCTCGGAGGTGGCGCACTCCTGCCCCTCCTCGGGGTCGGGCACCCGGCGGGTCAGGTCGCCACCGGCGATCGCCGCAGCCGTCCGTTCGATCTCCACGAGCGGTTTCAGGCTGGTCCGCACGATGGCCGCGCCGATCGAGGCGAGCAGGATCAGCACCGCCCCGCCGACCAGCATGTCTATCCAGATCAGCCGCTTGACGGCCAGGTCGACGTCGGTGAGGTGCTGCCCGACGGCGAGGACCCGGCCGTCGGACAGCTCCCGGTAGAGCATCCGCCACCGTTCCCGGCCGTCCTGCGAGCGGACCGTGAACGGTTCGCCCTCGTCAGCCCGGAACCCGGGCAGGTCCGCCGGGACCGGGGGAAGGTCGTCCGGTTCGAGCGCCGGGTCGTACCCGATGAACCGGGAGGTGTCCTCGTCGGCGAGCGCGACGACGTAGTCGGTGGGCAGCGCGGCCTTGACCCGTCCGCTCTCCAGGTCCGGTAGCGCCCGGCCGACCTGGACGCTGGCCGACTGCAACTCGCCGTCGACCTGCCCGATCAGGTACTCCCGCAGGAAGTACGTGGTGAGCGAGCTGATCACCACGAGGGCGACGGCGACCAGGGTGAGGACCGCCGCGACCAGCTTGACCCGCAGCGGAACGCTCCGGATCCGTCCCTTCGCCTCGTCGAGCGGATTCACGCCGCCGGCTTGCGCAGGACGTAGCCCACGCCGCGCAGGGTGTGGATCAGGCGGGGCTGGGTGTTGTCGACCTTGCGGCGCAGGTAGGAGATGTAGGACTCGACGATGTTGTCGTCGCCCCGGAAGTCGTAGTTCCACACGTGGTCGAGGATCTGCGCCTTGGACAGCACCCGGTTGGCGTTGAGCATCAGGTAACGCAGCAGCTTGAACTCGGTCGGCGAGAGCTGCACCCGCTGACCGGCCCGGTGCACCTCGTGGGTCTCCTCGTCCAGCTCCAGGTCGGCGAAGGTGAGCCGGGACGGGGCCTGCTCGCCGGTCGCGGTGCGTCGCAGCACCGCCCGGATGCGGGCGGTCAGCTCCTCCAGGCTGAACGGCTTGGTGACGTAGTCGTCGCCGCCCAGGGTGAGCCCCCGGATCTTGTCGTCGGTGGCGTCCCGGGCGGTCAGGAACACCACCGGGGTACGCGTGCCGCCCTCCCGGAGCATCCGGATGACCTCGAAGCCGTCCAGGTCGGGCAGCATCACGTCGAGCACCACCAGGTCGGGGCGGTGGTCCTTGGCCGCGTGCAGGGCCGCGCTGCCGCTGGTGGCGGTCGCCACGTCGAACCCCGCGAAGCGGAGGCTGGCGGAGAGCAGTTCGAGGATGTTGGGGTCGTCCTCGACGACGAGCAGTCGCGCCTCAGTCTGGGTAGCGGCCATGCTGGCCATCATCCGTGATGTCGCTGCGGCGGCGCTGGACGGTTGCTGCAAAAATCCTGTGAAGCCGTCCGGTGCCCCGGTCGCGGCCGGCGGAGAGCACGACGACCGGGGCGACGCCCGCGACACGTGGCCGTCAGCGCAGTAGCCGGCTCAGCCCGTCCAACGCGCCGTCGAGGACCCGGATCGCGGTACGGAGCTGGGTGTCGCTGAGCCGTCCGGCCCGGACCAGCGCCCCGACCTCGACGGTGAACGCGGCCAGCCGCTGGTCGAACTCCGCCAGCAGTGGGGAGTCGCCGTCGGCGGGGGCCGCCGGACGCGACGGCGAGGTGGGGGTCGCCGGGCGGGGCTGCGGGGTCGGGGTCGGGCGGTCCCAGCGGGTCAGCCGGGTCTGCCGGGTGGCCTCGCGCAGTTCGCGTTTGAGGTCGCGCACCGAGCCGCGTACCTCGGTCTGGATCTCCCCGGCCAGGGCGGAGAGATCCTCCACCGAGGCGGTGATGTCGGATTCCAGGGTGGTCACCTCGTCGGCGCGCTGGCGCAGCTCGGCCCGGCCCGCCTCGGTGATCTCGTAGACCTTGCGGCCCCCGGCGGCGGTGTGGGTGACCAGGCCGTCGGCCTCCAGCCGTTGCAGCCGGGGATAGATGGTGCCGGCGCTGGGGACGTAGAGGCCGAGAAAGCGCTCCTCCAGCAGCCGGATCAGCTCGTAGCCGTGCTTGGGGCCGTCGTCGAGCAGCCGGAGCAGATAGAGCCGCAGCCGCCCGTGACTGAACACGGCGGTCACGGCAGCTCCTCCTGGTCGGCGTCCACCGGCCGAGCGAGCAGGGCGATGCTGCCGGACGTCGCGGACGCCCAGAGCTTACCCTCGCCCGCGCCGAGCACCCCGTGGCTGTCCTTGACCGGGCCGACGCCGACCCCGCCACCGACCTGCGGGAAGCCGCTGGTGATCCGCCCGGAGGTGGTGTGCAGGTGGACGGCGAGGTCGCTGTCCTCACGGACCCGTACGGTGATCGGCCCGGAGATGGTGGTGAGCCGGATCTCGCTGCGCCGGGGGTTGTCCAGGTCGCAGGTGATCGCCCCGGAGATGGTGTTGGCGTGCACCCGGCCCGCCGCGCTCTCGGCGAGGGTCACCTCGCCGGAGACCGTGTCCAGGGTGAGGTCACCGGTGACCCCGAGGGCCTCGACCGGGCCGGAGACGATCCGCGCGTTGGTTCGCCCGGCCAGCCCCATCAGGGTGATCTGCCCGGAGGTCACGTTGACGGTGGTGTCGTTGACCAGCCCGGAGGCGACCAGTGCGCCGTCGACCAGGTGCAGGTCGGCCAGGACGGCGGCCGGGACGGCGATGGACACCTCGGCCCGGAACCGGCGACCGAGCTGGCCGAGCCACCAGAGGAACCCGGGCCAGCGCGGGTGGCGCTCGTGGCCGACCCGGAGCACGCCGTCGCGGTGTTCGACGATGACCGGCCGGCTGCTGACCCGGGTGACGTCGACCCGGGCCGGGCCGTCGGTGCCGACCACGTTGAGCCGGCCGGTGATCAGTCGTACGTCGAGTTGGGTGACCGGCCCCTCGATGGTGATCCGTTGTGGTCTGTCGACCGTCCAGTTGGTCATGACGTCTCCCTCCGGGGTCGCGGCCGACGGCCGCGCCACTGCACGGAGGAAGCGTAACGCGATACATCGCGATAGAACAAGACTGTCGCGAGTCGCAAACCCACCAATGCCCACCCCCGCCTCGCCCCCACCTCCGCTTCACTCACTTGGGCCGATGTTGCGGTAACCGGTCGCCAGGGCGCCGCAACAACGGCCCACCCGAGTGGATCATGCCGTCGAAGCAGCCCTCGGATGAGATCGGGTCAGGCGGCCAGGCCGAGGCCCTTCCCGGCGGCCAGCGCGGACGCGGACCCGGGCGGGGCGACCCCGGGCACAGCGGCCAGGGTGGGCCGGCTGACGACCGGGCGGGGCGGGAGCAGGTGCACGGCCGACTCGGCGGCGCGGGCCAGCAGCCGACGGTCCGCGCCGGGAGCCGGATGCAGGGCGGCGGTCACCGCGACGTGCACCACCAGGTCCCGGGCGGCCAGCACCCGACGCACCGAGCGCCACAGGGTCTCGTCGCCGAGGAAGGCGGCGGTGGTGGTCGTCGCCCCGGTGGCAGCAGAGCGGTAGCTGATCCGCAGCGGCACCACGGGGACCCGGGCGTCGATCGCCGCCTGGAAGACCGCCGGCCGGAATCCCCGCGACGGTCGACAGCCGGCCGAGGGAGCGACGCCGCACCAGGTCGTACCCTCGGGGAAGACCGCGACCGGGTGACCGGCCCGCAGCGTCGCCGCGAGCCGGTCCACCGTGCGGGGCAGGTCCCGGGGTCGCGACCGGTCCACGAAGAGTGCGCCCCCGGCGCGGGCCAGCAGCCCGAGCAGCGGCCAGTTCCGCACCTCCCGCTTGGCCAGCAGCCGGGCCGGAGCGACCGTCAGCACCGCGAGGATGTCCAGCCAGGAGACGTGGTTGGCGACCAGCAGCGCCCGCCGCCGGGGCAGCCGCCCGCGTACCGCCAGCCGCACCCCGAGCGCACCGGCGGTCCACCGGGCCCAGCCCCGCAGTGCCGACGCCCGCCCCGCCGTCGGCAGCACCGGCAGCAGTACGACCAGGACGGCCCCGACCAGCAGCATCCCGAGCACGCCCAGCAGTCGGGCCACCTGCCGGCCGGGCGACACCTCCACCCGCCGCGCCCCCGGCAGGCAGTCCGGGCCGCAGCCGGCGGTCGGACGCCACAGTTCGGCGCTCACCGCGCCGCCCCGCCCAGGAAGTGCCGCAGGTAGCGCGGGTTCATCCGGTCCAGCGCGAACAGCACGTAGAAGTCGGCGCAACGGAAGTCGGGGTCGTACGCCGGTTCCCCGGCGATCCACGCGCCCAGCCGCAGGTAGCCGCGCAGCAGCGGCGGGACCAGTGCCCGCCCGGCGGAGTCCCCGGTGGCGGTCTCCGCCGCCGCCGCGCCCGGCTCGGCGAACCAGGGCCGCAGCGGACGGACCCGCAGCAGCGGCGGGGCCAGGTGACCGGCGCGGCCCAGCGCCCACGCCTGCGCGGCGGCCCGGCCACCGTCGTCGACCGGCACCGAGGCGCAGCCGCCCAGCCAGTTGGAGCCGCGCAGGTGCAGGTAGCGGGTCAGCCCGGCCCACATCAGGTTGATCACCGCGCCGGAGCGGTGGTCCGGGTGGACGCAGGAACGCCCGGTCTCGACCAGCAGGTCACGCAGCGGGTCCAACGCGGTCAGGTCGAACTCCCCGGCGGCGTACCGACGCCCGGTGCGGCCCGGTGGCAGCAGCCGGTAGGTGCCGACCACCGCGCCGGTGCGCTCCTCACGGACGATCAGGTGGTCGCAGTGGGCGTCGAGGTCGTCGGTGTCCAGTCCGGCGGCATCCGGACGCAGGGTCGCGCCGAGTTCGGTGGCGAACACCTCGTGGCGCAGGCGTTGCGCTGCCGCGACCTGGGTCGGGTCGTCGGCGATCAGCAGGGTGTATCCACTGGTCGTCAGGGGTGCGCCAGCGGCATGCAGAACAGCCATGGGACCTGTGTAGGTGCCCCGGGTGGCCGGGCCCCCGCCTGACGGGTGTCGATCCGGTGAACGCCGGTCGGCGGGCCGCCCCCGCAGTGACCTGCGGGGCCGCCGGGGCCGGCCCGGATGTCGGTCGGCAGTCGGGTGGGCCCGGGTCCGGCGGCGCGTGCCGTGGTGCGGGTGGGGCGTGCGAGGCTGCCTGCGGGCGTCCGGCCATCCGGGGCGGACGACGACGTGCGGAGTGGCGATGATCATCGAATCCCGGTACAACGGCCCGCCCGGTTCGGGCAACGGCGGGTGGAGCGCCGGGGTCTTCGCCGGGGCGTACGACACGGACCGGCCGGTCGAGGTGACGCTGCGTCGTCCGCCGCCGCTGGACATCCCGCTCACCCTCACCGACGGCGACGTGTACGACCCCGACGGGCACCTGGTCGCCGAGGTACGCCCGGCCGGCGACCTGCCCGACCCGGTCGCCCCGGTGGACCCGGTGACCGCGCGTGCCGCCTCGGCCGGCTATCCGGGACTGGTGGACCACCCCTTCCCCGGCTGTTACGTCTGCGGCCCGGAGCACCCGGACGGGCTGCGGATCTTTCCCGGTCGGCTGCCCGACGGCCGGACCGCCGCGTCGTGGCGTACCCCCCGACGGGTGACCGCGCCGACCGCCTGGGCGGCGCTGGACTGCCCCGGGGGCTGGGCGGTGATCGCCCCCGGCCGGCCGTACGTGCTGGGCCGGATCGCCGTGGCGCTCGACGCGCTTCCCGAACCCGGTGAGGAGTGCGTGGTCACCGGTAAGGTGATCACCGCGGAGGGACGGCTGGCGGTGGTGCACACCAGCCTCTACGGCAGCGCCGGCGCGCTGCTCGGTCGGGCCCGCGCCACCTGGGTGGCGCTGCCGCCCGTGTCTCGTCCCTGAGGACGACCGCCTCCTGCCTGAGACGGAGCACGACTTACCGACCCGGGCTGATGGCATATCTTGACCAGGCCAGTCAGGCTGGTCAGCGGCGCGTTGCGTAACGACGCCGCAGACTGCGGCGCGCGAGGCGCCGCCGCACGGGAGGAGAACGATGTCCGACGGGCAGTGGAGCCCCAGCACCGGCCAGATCGTCGTGTCCGGACTGACCAAGCAGTACAAGAACGTACGGGCGGTCGACAACCTGTCCTTCACGGTCGAATCCGGCCGGGTGACCGGCTTCCTCGGCCCGAACGGGGCGGGTAAGACGACCACTCTGCGGATGCTGCTGAACCTGGTCACCCCGAGCGGTGGCACGGCGACGATCGGCGGCCAGCGGTACGCCGACCTGACCGACCCGCTGCGGCACGTGGGCGCGGTGCTGGAGGCGTCCAGCGCGCACAAGGGTCGTACCGGGATCAATCACCTGCGGGTGATCTGTGCGGCGGCGGGCCTGCCGAAGAGCCGGGCCGACGAGGCGCTGGCCCTGGTCGGGCTCACTCCGGCGGCGAAGCGCAAGTTCAAGGGGTACTCGCTGGGCATGAAGCAGCGGCTCGGTATCGCCGCCGCGATGCTCGGCAACCCCCGGGTGCTGATCCTCGACGAGCCGGCCAACGGTCTGGACCCGGAGGGCATCCGCTGGATGCGGGGCTTCCTCAAGGGGCTGGCCCACGAGGGGCGTACGGTGCTGGTCTCCAGCCACCTGCTGTCCGAGATGCAGCTCCTCGCCGACGACGTGGTGATCATCGCGGCCGGCAAGCTGATCCGGCAGGGGCCGGTGGAGCAGGTACTCGGCTCGATGGCGCAGGGCGGCCGGGTTCGGGTGCGTACCCCGCAGGCCGAGGAGTTGACCGTGGCGCTGCGTGAGCAGTCCGCGACGGTGGAGACCGACGAGCACGGTGTGCTGCTGGTCAGCGGGCTGGAGGCCCCGGCGATCGGCCGGGCCGCGCTGGCCGCGAAGGTCGAGCTGCACGAACTGACCCCGGAACGACCCGACCTGGAACGGGTCTTCCTGGAGCTGACGGCCGGGAAGGCGGGCATCCGATGAACCTGGTCCGATCCGAGCTGTTGAAGATCCGTACCACCAGCACGTGGTGGATCTTCGGCCTGATCACGGTGCCGCTGTGGGCACTCACCGCCCTGATCAACTGGTTGCAGACCGACGCGCTGGCCAACAACAACTTCGGCGACGTGCCGGCCGACCAGGCCGACCAGATCCAGGCCGCGCAGTCGGTGGACAGCCTGGCCGCCAACGTCTACACCAACGGGCAGTTCTTCGGTCTGATGATCGTGATGCTGCTCGGCATCATCGTGGTGACCAGCGAGTTCTTCCACCAGACGGTCACCACCACCTTCCTCACCGTGCCGCACCGCACCGCGGTGATGTTGGCCAAGCTGGCCGCCGCGGCCGTCCTGGCCGTGCTGTTCTGGCTGGTCACCACCGGGTTCAACCTGATCTTCGGGGCACTGGTGATGAGCAGCGTCGACCTGGGCTCCCAGCTCGGCAGCGGCGCGGTCTGGCGGGCCACCGCGCTCAACGGCCTGGCCTATCTGCTCTGGTCGGTGCTCGGCGTCGGGATCGGGGTGCTGATCCGCAGCCAGATCGGTGCCACGGTCACCGGCATCCTGCTCTACCTGGGTGGCGCGGTCGGCGCGGCCATCGCGATCAGCATCCTGGCCGCCCGCTGGGGTGACTGGATCAACGACCTCCAGGTGCTGGTGCCGTCGCTGGCGTCGTCGCTGATGGTCAGCGGGACCGAGATCCCCGGCAACCCGCCCCGCTGGGCGGGCGCGGTGGTCCTGATCGGGTACGCGGTGGTGGCCGGCGCGATCGGCACGCTCACCATGCGGCGGCGGGACATCTCCTGATCGACCGTGCTCCGACCGGCCCGGCCCGGCGTGACGACCGTCACGCCGGGCCGTTCCGTCTCCGCCCGGTGCCCCCATCCGGGAGGCCCGGGTGGGAGCCGGTGGCCCGCCCGGCGCGGGTGACCAGCTGACTCCGATCCGGATCATCAGAACAGTCCGGAGCCAGGTGGACACGAAGAGCTGATTGACTTCCTACAATTTTTGTGAAAAGGACCACCTGGCCGAGGCGGAAATGCCTATCGTATTTTCACGGCGTAGCCTGGGACTCGTCTCCGTCCCACGACACTTCGCATGACGGCGGCACCGCGTGACACACAAAACCGCGTGACACACAAACCCGCGTGAAAGAGGCGATTACCGGCCGTGTCGACCCAGCAGACTTCGCAGGAGAACCCACTGGCGGGTTTCGGCCCGAACGAGTGGATCGTCGAGGAGATGTACCAGCGCTACCTCGCCGACCCATCAAGCGTCGACTCGGCCTGGCACGACTTCTTCACCGACTACCGACCTGCCCCGGGCGCCGCGACACCGCGCCCGGCCGACGGTAGGGCCGCGTCGCCCCAACCGGCCGCAGCGCCGGAGCCGGCCGCAGCCACCAAGGCCGAACCGGCAGCGAAGGCTCCGGCGGCCGGCGCGAAGCCGACCACGACCGCGAAGCCGACCGCCGCTGCCGCACCGACCGCGACCACGAAGCCGGCCACCACCCCCAAGCCGGCCACCGCCACGAAGTCGGCCACCAGGTCCGCCGGCAAGCCGGCGTCGACCGAGAAGCCCGCCCCGGCGAAGGCACCGGCGGCCAGCTCCGCGGGCACCACGCCGCTGCGCGGGGTGGCCGCCCGGATCGTGCAGAACATGGACGCCTCGCTGTCCGTGCCGACCGCCACCAGCGTGCGCGCCGTGCCGGCCAAGCTGCTGGTCGACAACCGCATCGTGATCAACAACCACCTCGCCCGGGGGCGCGGTGGCAAGGTGAGCTTCACCCACCTGATCGGGTACGCGCTGGTCCGGGCCGTGGTCGAGCACCCGGAGCTGAACAACTCCTTCGCCGAGGTCGACGGCAAGCCGGCGATGGTCCGTCCCGAGCACGTCAACCTGGGCATCGCCATCGACCTGACCAAGCCCGACGGCTCCCGCAACCTGGTGGTGCCGTCCATCAAGGGCTGCGAGCAGATGGACTTCCGGCAGTTCTGGCAGGCGTACGAGGACGTGGTCCGGCGGGCCCGCCGCAACGAGCTGACCATGGAGGACCACAGCGGCACCACGATCTCGCTGACCAACCCGGGCGGCATCGGCACGGTGCACTCGATCCCCCGGCTGATGCAGGGGCAGAGCGCGATCATCGGGGTCGGCGCGATGGAGTACCCCGCGCCCTACCAGGGGATGAGCGAGGCGACCCTGGCCGAGCTGGCGGTCAGCAAGATCATCACGCTGACCAGCACGTACGACCACCGGATCATCCAGGGCGCGCAGTCCGGCGAGTTCCTCAAGGTCATGCACGAGCTGCTGCTCGGCGAACGCGGCTTCTACGACGAGGTCTTCACCTCGCTGCGCATCCCGTACGAGCCGGTGCGCTGGATGCGGGACGTGGCCGTCGACTCCGAGGGCCAGATCAACAAGACCGCGCGGGTGCACGAGCTGATCCACGCCTACCGGGTCCGGGGCCACCTGATGGCCGACACCGACCCGCTGGAATTCACCATCCGCAAGCACCCCGACCTGGACGTCCTCCAGCACGGGCTGACCCTGTGGGACCTGGACCGCACCTTCCCGGTCAACGGCTTCGCCGGCAAGCAGCGGATGAAGCTGCGCGAGATCCTCGGCGTGCTGCGCGACTCGTACTGCCGTCGGCTCGGCATCGAGTACATGCACATCCAGGACCCGGAGGAGCGCCGCTGGATCCAGGAACGGATCGAGCGCCGCTACGAGAAGCCGGCCGCCGACGAGCAGAAGCACGTGCTCAACCGGCTCAACGCCGCCGAGGCGTTCGAGACGTTCCTGCAGACCAAGTACGTCGGCCAGAAGCGGTTCTCGCTGGAGGGCGGCGAGTCGCTGATCCCACTGCTCGGCGAGGTGCTGGAGGCGTCCGCCGAGGACGGGCTGGACGAGGTCGTCATCGGTATGGCGCACCGGGGCCGGCTCAACGTGCTGGCCAACATCGTCGGCAAGCCGTACGAGAAGATCTTCTCGGAGTTCGAGGGGCACCTCGACCCGCGCTCCACCCAGGGCTCCGGCGACGTGAAATACCACCTGGGCCAGAACGGCAAGTTCACCACCCCGGCCGGCGACCACTCGGTCAAGGTGTCGTTGGTGGCGAACCCGTCGCACCTGGAGGCGGTGGACCCGGTGCTGGAGGGCATCGTCCGGGCCAAGCAGGACCGGATCGACCTCAAGCTGGAGGGTTACACCGTGCTGCCGTTGGCGGTGCACGGTGACGCCGCGTTCGCCGGCCAGGGGGTCGTCGCCGAGACGCTCAACCTGTCCCAGCTGCGCGGTTACCGCACCGGCGGGACCGTGCACGTGGTGGTCAACAACCAGGTCGGCTTCACCACCGCCCCGGAGTACAGCCGGTCCAGCCTCTACAGCACCGACGTGGCCCGGATGATCCAGGCGCCGATCTTCCACGTCAACGGCGACGACCCGGAGACCGTGGTCCGGGTCGCCCGGCTGGCCTTCGAGTACCGCCAGGCGTTCAACAAGGACGTCGTGATCGACATGGTCTGCTACCGGCGGCGCGGGCACAACGAGGGCGACGACCCGTCGATGTCCAACCCGCAGATGTACAAGATCATCGACTCGAAGCGGTCGGTCCGCAAGCTCTACACCGAGGAGCTGATCGGCCGGGGCGACATCACCGTCGAGGACGCCGAGGAGCTGCTGCGCGACTACCAGTCGCAGCTGGAGCGGGTCTTCAAGGCCACCCGCGACGCCGCCACCACCCCGCGCCAGGTCAGCCGGCCCAGCCGCGAGGACGAGCCGGAGCCGCAGGTGGCGACCGCCACCGACGCCGCCGTGGTCAAGGCGATCGGCGAGGCGCACGTCAACCTCCCCGAGGGCTTCACCCCGCACAAGCGCATCCAGCAGTTGCTCGACCGGCGGGCCAGGATGTCCGCCGAGGGCAACATCGACTGGGGGTACGGCGAGATCATCGCCTTCGGCTCGCTGCTGCACGACGGGGTCACCGTCCGGCTCGCCGGCCAGGACTCCCGCCGGGGCACCTTCGTCCAGCGGCACGCCTCGATCGTCGACGCCAAGACCGGCGAGGACCACCTGCCGCTCAAGTCGCTCACCGCCGACGGCGAGCGGTCCCGGTTCTTCGTGCACGACTCGCTGCTGAGCGAGTACGCGGCGATGGGCTTCGAGTACGGCTACTCGGTGGAGAACGTCAACGCGCTGGTCTGCTGGGAGGCGCAGTTCGGTGACTTCGTCAACGGCGCCCAGTCGGTGATCGACGAGTTCATCTCCTCCGGCGAGGTGAAGTGGGGCCAGCGTTCCGCGGTGACCCTGCTGCTGCCGCACGGCCACGAGGGGCAGGGCCCGGACCACACCTCCGGTCGTCCCGAGCGGTTCCTGCAGATGTGCGCCGAGGACAACATGCGGGTGGCGATCCCGACCACCCCGGCGAACTACTTCCACCTGCTGCGCCGGCAGGCCCTGTCGCCCAAGCGCAAGCCGCTGGTGGTGTTCACGCCGAAGTCGCTGCTGCGGCACAAGCTCTGCGTCAGCCCGGTGGAGGACTTCACCACCGGCACCTTCGCCCCGGTGCTGGCCGACACCGCCGCACCCGCGCGGGAGCAGGTCAAGCGGGTGCTGCTCTGCTCGGGCAAGGTCTACTACGACCTGTTCTCCGCCCGGCAGGAGCGGGGCGTCACCGACACCGCGATCATCCGGATCGAGCAGCTCTACCCGCTGCCGGTGCAGGAGATCCGCGACGCGCTCGCGGCGTACCCGAACGCGGAGGACTTCGCCTGGGTGCAGGAGGAGCCGGCCAACCAGGGGGCGTGGAGCTTCGTCGCGCTCAACCTGCTGGAGCACCTGGCCGACGTCCGGCTGCGTCGCATCTCCCGCCCCGCCGCCGCCGCCCCGGCGGTCGGCTCGGCCAAGATGCACGAGGTGGAGCAGACCGGGCTGATCGACGCCGCCCTGCCCCGCCCCTGACCCATTCCGACCCACCCGGCCCGCCCCCCTGACAGGGGGGCGGGCCGGGCCCGTCAGCAAGGAACGAGGAGCCCCGGTGTACTTCACCGATCGTGGCATCGAGGAACTGGTGCAGCGGCGCGGCGACGAGCAGGTGACCCTGGAGTGGCTCGGGGAACGACTGCGCGACTTCGTCGACCTCAACCCCGAGTTCGAGACGCCGATCGAGCGCTTCGCCACCTGGCTGGCCCGCCTCGACGACCTCGACGAGGACTGACCGGGGCCGCCCCGGGCAGGCCCCGGGGCGGGCGGAACGCGGGACGCGGACGACCCACCCCGTACCGGGGACCGGCGGCGGTCAGCCGTTGCGGACGGCCGGTTCCAGGCCGGTGCGGCGCAGCTTCTGCCAGCCCAGCCGACCACCGGTCAGCGCGGTGACCACCGCCTGGACCATCACCAGGTACATCAGCTGCCGGTAGACGAACTGTTGCAGGGGCAGCACCCACAGCACCCCCAGCTTCTCCCGGTCCAGCCGGAACGCCACCACCGCGGTGGCCGCCTGCACCCCGAGCATGGCCAGCCAGGCCACCGCCGTGGCCTTACGGTCGAGGAAGAACAGGCCGTACAGGGCCAGCAGGTCGATCACCGGCGCGAGCAGGGGCAGCAGCACCCCGAACAGGCTGAGGAAGAACAGGCAGCGCCTGGTGAACCGGCCGGACGCGCCCCGGTCGAAGACCGAACGCCGATGCTTCCACATCGCCTGCATGGTGCCGTAGCTCCACCGGTAACGCTGCTTCCACAGTTGGCCGATGGTCGCCGGGGCCTCCGTCCAGGCGCGGGCGGTCTCCTCGTAGACCACTTTCCAGCCGGCCCGGCCCAGGGCGATGGTGATGTCGGTGTCCTCGGCCAGGGTGTCGTCGGTCATCCCCCCGGCGTAGCGCAGCGCCTCCCGCCGGAACCCGCCGATCGCGCCCGGCACCGTGGACATGCAGCGCAGCGTCTCGTAGAGCCGCCGGTCCAGGTTGAACCCGATGACGTACTCGATGTGCTGCCACTTGGCGATCAGGCTGCGCCGGTTGCCGACCTTGACGTTGCCGGCCACCGCGCCGACCTGCGGGTCGGCGAAGGGCTGCACCAGCCGGCGGACCGCGTCGGGCTCGAACACGGTGTCCCCGTCGACCATCACGATCAGGTCGTGCCGGGCCAGCGCCAGGCCGGTGTTCAGGGCGCTGGGTTTGCCGCCGTTGGGCTTGCGGACGACCCGGACGTTGGGCAGGCCGAGCGCGTCGACGATGTCGGCGGTGCCGTCGGTGGAGCCGTCGTCGACGACCACCACCTCGATCCCACCGGGGTGGTCGCCACCGGCGAGGGAACGGACCGCGGCGGCGATCCCCTCCTTCTCGTTGTACGCCGGGACGATCACCGAGACCGGCGCGGTGACCGGCGGCCCCCAACTCCAACCCTTGGCCCGCCGTCGTCGGGCGTGCCGCCCGGCCAGCACGAACAGCACGAACGTGCGGCCCACGGTGAGCAGGCCGACGACGACGAAGAGCCCGCCGAACACGGTCAGCATGCTGTCGGCGCCCTGAACCGCCCAGATCAACATCCGGCCGCGCCACCGGTCGGCGGCGGTGGCGGGCACGGCGGCGTCCACCCGGTGGTCCGCCCCGGCGGCGGCGAAGGCGAGGTTCAACCCCTCGGTGGCGGTGACGAACCGGTACCCCCGCTGCTTCATCATCGGGATGAACCGGTCGAGGGCGGCGACGGTCTGCGCCCGGTCACCACCGGCGTCGTGCCAGAGGGTGATCGCACCGGCCCCGTCGTCGGGGGTGGCGTTGTCGATGATCCGGTCCACCCCGGGCAGCGACCAGTCCTGGCTGTCGGTGTCGTTGAGCAACGTCAGGTAGCCCAGGTCACCGGCGGCGGTCATCACCGGCCAGTCCCGGTTGTCGATGGCGCCCGGGTGTGAGGAGTAGGGGAAGCGGACCAGCGAGGTCCGCAGGCCGGTGGCGCTGGCCACGGCGAGCTGGGTCTGGGCGTACTCCAGGCGTTGCCGCCACGCTGGCAGCTCGGCGAGGTCGGGGTGGGTGAAGGTGTGCACACCGAGCTGGTGACCGCCGTCGGCCAGCTCACGGGCCACCTCGGGGTGCCGGGCGACCTGGGTGCCCAGCACGAAGAACGTGCCCTTGACCTGGTGGGCGTCCAGGACCCGCAGCACCTCCCGGGTCCAGACCGGGTCGGGGCCGTCGTCGAAGGTCAACGCGATGGTGCGCGGCGGCAGCCGGTAGGAGCGGACCATGTCGCTGCTGGCGCTGATGATCGGGCCACCGGTCACCACCGAGGTGGGCACTTCCCGTTGCCCGGCGGTGCTCTTCCGGCGGTCCGGGGCGAAGGACGCGTTGGCGTACGCGCCGACGAGCAGCACGCCGGCCAGCAGGGCCAGCACCGTACCCAGCAGGATCCAGCTCGGTGGTGGCACCGCCCGGCGTCGCCTGGCGGACCGGACGACGCGACGGCGCCCCGGCCGGACGGCCGGCTCAACCATCGAGGCGTGCGCCGTCGACGCCGCCGGGCAGCGGGTCGGGCAGCGACGGTGGTTCGTCGGTCGGGTCCGGGGGGTTCGGCGTCGTCGGTTCCGGGCTCGGCCGGGTGGGCCGGGGTGAGGCCGACGCGGAGGCCGGGCTGCGGCTCGGCGAACCGGTGGCGCTCGGCGACGGCGAGGCGGTGCCGGTGGTGGGGCGGACCGTGGACGGGGTGACCGGGACGGCGGCGCGTGTGCCCGACCCGGGCGTGCGGGGGGCGACGGTCGGCGGCACGGTGGTGGCGGGGGCGGGCGGGGTGCCCGTCGCGGGCGACGGGGAGGGCGACGGCGACCGTTCGGGTTGCGCGACCTCGTCGACGAAGGGGAGCACCGCGTGCGGCGCGATGCCGCCCGCGAAGCTGACGCCCACCAGCCCGGTGTAGATCAGGCCCACCAACCCGAGGGCGTACGCCAGCCAGCGCAGTCGGGAGTGACGTCGGCCGCTGGGGTCGACGAAGACGGGGGTCAGCTGGGGTACGGCGGCGATCGTCGCGGTGGGCCCGTCGGCGCGGCTGATCGTCACGGTCGGCCCATCGAGGCCCGTCACGCCGTTGGTACGATGTGGATCCTGAGCCGACTGACCGCCAATTGCGCCCTCAGGCTTCGATCTCTCGGAGGGAGCATTTTTCCTGCTCAGAGGGTCGGCAGTCATGGGATGCGAGTTTAGGCACGAGGATCACTCAGCTCCTAGCGCGTCCCACGAATGAGACTCGGGTCGCACCGACGGCCGCTGGCGGGTGCCGGCCGGCACCGCTTGGCGGCACCGGTACGGGACGAAGGTCCCGGGCGGGGGACGACGTGATCTCCTAGGGTGGGGGCGTGGCCCGCAGCGTCTACCTGACCAGCGTGGGGTCCGGCGGCGGCAAGTCGACCATCGCCCTCGGCCTCGCGGAACTCCTCTCCCGGCAGGTCGAACGGATCGGGGTGTTCCGGCCGCTGGTCTCCGACGCCGGCCCCGACCCGATCCTCGCCCTGCTGCACGACCGCTACCGGATCGACCTGCCCGACGACGAGCTGACCGGCACCACGTACGCCGAGGCGTCGGCCCTGGTCGCCGACGGACGGCGGGAGGAGCTGATCTCCCGGCTCGTCGAGCGGTACCGGGCGGTGGAACGACGCTGCCCGGCGGTGATCGTGGTGGGTAGCGACTTCGCCGACGGCGGGGACACCGCCGGGCCCCGCGAACTGGCCTTCAACGCCCGGTTGGCCACCGAGTTCGGCAGCGTGGTGGTGCCCGTGGTGGACGGCTTCGGGCAGCAGCCGGAGGCGGTCACGGCGGCGGCGCGGGGGGCGTACCACGATCTGGCCGACCTGGGCGCGACGGTGCTGGCGGTGATCGCCAACCGGGTGACCGGGGCGCTGACCCTGCCGGAGCTGCCGGTCCCCGCGTACGCCATCCCGGAGGTGCCGAGCGTGTCGGCGCCGACGGTGGCCGAGGTGGCGGCGGCGCTCGACGCCACCCTGCTGGCCGGGGACGCCGCCGCCCTCGGCCGGGACGTGCTCGACTACGTGGTCGGCGCGGCGCACGTGCCGATCCTGCTCGACCACCTCACCGAGGGGGCCCTGGTGATCACCCCGGGTGACCGGGCCGACCTGCTGGTCGCGGCGAGCACCGCGCACGTCGCCGGGCAGGTCTCGCTGGCCGGGGTGGTGCTCACCCTCGGCGAGCAGCCCGACCCCCGGGTGATGCGCCTGGTCGAACGGCTCAACACCGGCTTCGCCGTGCTCTCGGTGACCAGCGACAGCTACGACACGGTCGAGGCGTCCAGTCACATCGAGGGCCGGCCCGGCCCGGCCAACCCGCGCAAGGTGGAGGCTGCGCTCGGCGCGTTCGAGCGCCACGTCGACACCGTCGACCTGGCCCGCCGGCTGCGGGTGACCCGCTCCGAGCGGGTCACCCCGCTGATGTTCGAGTACGACCTGATCGACCGGGCCCGCGCCGACCGTCGCCGGTTGGTGCTGCCGGAGGGCTCCGACGAGCGCATCCTGCGGGCCACCGAGATCCTGCTCCGCCGGGGGGTCGCCGACCTGACCCTGCTCGGCCGCCCCGACGAGGTGGCCCGCCGCACCCGTGAGCTGGGCATCGACCTGACCGGCGCGGAGGTGGTCGACCCGGCCGGCAGCGCCTGGCGGGACGAGTTCGCCACCCGGTACGCGCAGCTGCGCGCCCACCGGGGCGTCACCGCCGAACTGGCCCACGACATCGTGGCCCAACCCAACTACTTCGGCACCATGATGGTGGCCACCGGGCACGCCGACGGGATGGTCTCCGGGGCCACCCACACCACGGCCGCCACCATCCGTCCCGCCTTCGAGATCATCCGTACCGTGCCGGGCGTCTCGGTGGCGTCGAGCGTGTTCTTCATGCTGCTCGCCGACCGGGTGCTGGTCTACGGCGACTGCGCGGTCAACCCCGACCCGGACGCCGCCCAGCTCGCCGACATCGCCATCTCCTCGGCCGACACGGCGGCCCGGTTCGGCATCGAGCCCCGGGTGGCGATGCTGTCCTACTCGACCGGGGACTCCGGCGCGGGGGCCGACGTGGAAAAGGTCGCCGCCGCCACCAGGCTGGTCCGCGAGCGCCGGCCCGACCTGCTGGTCGAGGGGCCCATCCAGTACGACGCGGCGATCGACCCGCAGGTCGCGGCGACGAAGCTGCCCCAGAGCACGGTCGCCGGGCGGGCCACCGTGTTCGTCTTCCCGGACCTCAACACCGGCAACAACACGTACAAGGCGGTGCAGCGGTCGGCGGGGGCGGTGGCCGTCGGGCCGGTGATGCAGGGCCTGCGCCGGCCGGTCAACGACCTGTCCCGGGGCGCGAAGGTCGCCGACATCGTCAACACGGTGGCGATCACCGCCATCCAGGCGGCCGGATCGCCGGAGGAGGGGTCGTGACCGACCGGGTGCTGGTGCTCAACTGCGGGTCGTCGTCGGTGAAGTACCGGCACTACGACGGGGAGTCGGTGCTCGACTCCGGCACGGTGGAACGGGTCGGCGAGCCGGGTGGCGGGCCGGCCGACCACGCCACCGCCGTGCGGGACATCCTCGGCCGGCTCGACCTGACCGGGCTGACCGCGGTGGGGCACCGGGTGGTGCACGGTGGCCGCCGGTTCAGCGCACCGGTCCGGATCGACGACGCGGTCGTCACCGCGATCGGGGAGCTGGTGCCGCTGGCCCCGCTGCACAACCCGGCCAACCTGGCCGGCATCGAGGTCACCCGGGAGCTGCTGCCGCAGGTCGCCCAGGCGGCGGTCTTCGACACCGCGTTCCACCACACCCTGCCCGCGTCCGCCGCCACGTACGCCATCGACCTGGACACCGCCCGCCGCCACGACATCCGCCGGTACGGCTTCCACGGCACCTCCCACGCGTACGTGTCGCGGCGCACCGCCGAGCTGCTCGACCGGCCGTACGACCGGTTACGCACGATCAGCCTGCACCTGGGCAACGGGGCGAGCGCCTGCGCGGTGGACGGCGGACGCAGCGTGGCCACCTCGATGGGGATGTCGCCGCTTGCGGGGTTGGTGATGGGCACCCGCAGCGGCGACCTCGACCCGACGGTGATCTTCCACCTGCGCCGGGAGGGCGGGATGGGGGTCGACGAGATCGACGACCTGCTCAACCACCGCAGCGGGCTGCTCGGGCTGACCGGGGCCAACGACATGCGGGAGGTGCAGTCCCGTCGGGCCGCCGCGGATCCCGCCGCCGTCCTCGCCTTCGACGTCTACTGCCGGCGGATCACCGCCTACGTCGGGGCCTACCACGCGCTGCTGGGCGGGGCGGACGCGATCACCTTCACCGCCGGGGTGGGCGAGCACTCCCCCGAGGTGCGGGCCGCCGCCCTGGCCGGGCTGGAGCGGCTCGGCATCGCCGTCGACCCCGACCGCAACACCGGCACCGGCGACCGGGTGATCTCCCCGGCCGGCGCGCAGGTCAGCGTCTGCGTGGTCGGCACCGACGAGGAGCGGGAGATCGCCCGGCAGACCCGGGCGGTGCTGGCCGAGGCGGGCTGAGCGGTGGAGGCCGACCGACCGGGGTGGTGACCACCATCGGTCCGGACGGCGGGGCCGGACCGGGCCACCGACCACCTACCGTGCAGGCATGGGGGTGAGGCGGCTGTGCGCCGTGGTGCTGGCCGCGTTGCTCGCCGGTTGCGGCCCGGCCACCGCCGCCACCGATGCACCGCCACCGCCGGCCCGGCACGCCCCGGAGCAGGCCCTGCCGGTCGCGGTCCGCACCCTCACCGTCGACCCGTCCGGGCCGCGCCCGCTGCCGGTGACGCTCTGGTACCCGACCGTGGGTGGCCGGGTCGCCCCGGGCCGGTTCCCGGTGGTGGTGCACAGCCACGGCCTGCACAGCCTCCCCGCGCTGCACGCCGCGTTGGCGGTCCGGTGGGCCGCCGCCGGTTTCGTGGTGGCCGCGCCGACCTACCCGTTCACCAACCGGCGGGCGGCCCGGTTCAGCCGCGCCGACGTCCGCAACCAGCCCGCCGACGCCTGGCGGGTGATCCGGCACCTGGTCCGGCTGGACGCCCGCGCCGGTGACCCGCTGGCCGGGCACCTGGACGTCGGCCGGTTCGCCGCGACCGGCCACTCGGCGGGCGGCTTCACCACCGCCGGCATGTTCACCTCCGGTCACCCGGCCCGACTGCGCTCCGGCGTGATCATCGCCGGGGGCGGACTGGCCGGTGCCTTCGCCGGGCCGGCCGCCCCGCTGCTCTTCGTGCACGGCACCGCCGACCCGGTGGTGCCGTTGACCGTCGGTCAGGCCGGTTACCGGCGGGCGACCGGCCCGAAGGGGTTCCTCAGCGTGCTCGGGCAGGGCCACGGCGAATACCTGACCCCGGGCCGCCCCGGCTTCGCCGAGGTCCTCGCCGCCACCACCGACTTCCTCCGGTGGACCCTCTACGACGACCGGGACGCCGGCCGCCGGCTGCGTACCGGCGCCGCCCGTCCCGGCGTCACCACCCTCGACGACCGGTGGGCCCTGACCGACCGGGGCGGGTCGGCGGGCTGACCGTCCCGCCGGGGCGGGCGTAGCCGGTCGGGTGGCCCGGCGGGCGAGGCACAATCGGGTTCATGTCCCGTCGCCGCACCCCGGTCCTGCTGACCGCCGCGCTGCTCGCCGCCGGCCTGGCCGGCTGCTCGACGCAGGCCCCCGACCGCGCCGTCGCCCCACCGGAACCGCCGAAGACCAGTGCGCCGGCACCGCGCGTCCCCGCCGGCACCGCGCCGGCCGAGGCGTTCGCGGTCGGCGTACGACAGCTCAAGCTCAACCGGGGCGGCGACCGCCCGCTGCCGGTGACCCTGTGGTATCCGGCCCGGGGCGCCGCCGGCGAGGCGGCCCGGCGCGACGCGACGGCGGCGACCGGACGGTTCCCGGTGGTGGCGTTCAGCCACGGCCTGGACGGGCGGCCGGTCGACTACCAGGTGCTGCTGACCCGCTGGGCGGCGGCCGGTTTCGTGGTGGCCGCGCCGACCTTCCCGCACACCGGCAAGGGCACCGACGGCAGTGTCCTCGACGTGCTCAACCAGCCCGCCGACGTGTCGTACGTGCTGGACAAGGTGCTGGCCCTGGACGCGAGGGCCGGTGACCCGCTGCGCGGCCGGCTCGCCACCGACCGGGTGGGCGCGGCCGGCCACTCGGCCGGTGGGGTGACCACCATCGGTCTGTTCACCACCGGCCGCGACGAGCGGCTGAAGGCCGGGGTGGTGCTCGCCGGGACGGGTCTGGGCGTGGGCACCGCCTTCGCCGGGGCCGCCGCCCCGCAGCTCTTCGTGCACGGCGAGGCCGACGAGGTGGTCGACTACGCCGCCGGCAAGGCCGTCTATGACGCGGTGCCCTGGCCCAAGGCGATGCTCAGCCTGCCCCGGGGTGACCATGGTCGGGCGCTGCTCGGTGACGGCCCGGCCCTGCGGGTGGTCGCCGACACCACGATCGAGTTCCTCCGCTGGTCCCTCTACGGCGACGAGGCCGCCAAGGGTCGACTTCCCGCCTCGGCGGCCCGGGGCGACGTCGCCGTCCTCGACGACCGCCTCTGACCGCGCCGGTCGCCCGACCGGCGGCCGGCCCCACGGGCCGCCCGGCACCGCCGGGCAGTCAGGCGGCCCGGCGGCCCGGCACCGCCCGTCGGTCAGGTGGTCAGGCGGCCCGGCACCGCCGGGCGGTCAGGCGGTGTGGTCGACGACGACCTTGCCGAAGACCTCGCCGGAGCGCAGCCGGGCGAAGGCGTCGGCCACCCGGCTGAACGGGACCACGCTGTCCACCACCGGGCGCACCTCGTGTTCGGCGCAGAAGGCGAGCAGCTCGGTCAGCTCGTCCGGGGTGCCCATGGAGGTGCCGAGGATCTCCAGCTGCATGGCGAAGACCCGGCGCAGGTTCACCGGCGGCAGGTGGCCGGAGGTCGCGCCGGCGACCACGATCCGGGCCATCGGGGCGGCCGACTTCAACGAGTGGTCGAAGGTGGCCGCACCGACCGTCTCGATGACCACGTCGACCCGCTCCGGCAGCCGGGCGCCGGGCTCCACCGCGGTCGCCCCCAGCGCGGCGACGCGTTCCCGCTTGGCGGCGTCGCGGCTGGTGGCGTACACCCGCTTGCCGAGCGCCAGGCCGAGCGCGACCGCCGCGGTGGCGACACCCCCGCCGGCCCCCTGCACCAGCACCGCCTCGCCGTCGGCGATCCGGCCCCGGGTGGTGAGCATCCGCCAGGCGGTGAGCCAGGCGGTCGGCAGGCAGGCCGCGTCGGTCGCCGACAGGCCCGCCGGCAGCGGCAGCAGGTTCATCCGGGGTACGGCCACCCGCTCGGCGAGGGTGCCCTGGTAGTGCTCGGAGAGGATGGAGACCCCGCGCGGGTCGCCGGGGGTGGGCAGCACCGGGTAGATGACCACCTCGTTGCCGTCCGGGTCGGTGCCGGCCGCGTCGCAGCCGAGGATCATCGGCAGTTGACCGTCGGCGAGCCCCACGCCCTGTAGCGACCACAGGTCGTGGTGGTTGAGCGAGCTGGCCCGCACCTGCACCGTCACCCAGTCGTCGGCCGGGTGGGCGGGCTCGGGACGGTCACCGACGGTGAGCGCGGCGAGCGGGTTGTCGGCGTCGAACCGGGAAGCATAGGCGGCACGCATGATCCGCACCGTAACAGCGTAACGATCGTTCACGAAGGGTCCGGGCCGTCGGCCCGGACCCTTCGCACCTGCTCGGGGGCGCGTCGTGCGGCACGCGACCGGTCGATTCAGGCGCGGGCGACCCCGTCGTGGCGGGCCGCCTCGGCGACCGCCGCCGCCACGGCCGGGGCGACCCGGGGGTCGAGCGGGGACGGCACGATGGCGTCCGCGCTGAGCGACCCGTCGACCACCCCGGCGATCGCGTCGGCGGCGGCCACCTTCATCCCGTCGGTGATCCGGGTGGCCCGCGCGTCCAGCGCGCCCCGGAAGACCCCCGGGAAGGCGAGCACGTTGTTGATCTGGTTGGGGTAGTCGCTGCGCCCGGTGGCGACCACCGCCGCGTGCCGGGCGGCCACCTCCGGGTCGACCTCGGGGGTCGGGTTGGCCAGCGCGAAGACGATGCCGCCCGGGGCCATCCCGGCGACCGCCGCCTCGGTGATCCGCCCGCCGGAGACGCCGATCAGCACGTCCGCGCCGCGCAGCGCCTCGGCGACGTCACCCCGGCGGCCCTCGGCGTTGGTGGTCTCGGCGAGGTGCGCCTTGGTCGCGGTCAGGTCGGTGCGGTGCGGCCCGATGACGCCCCGGGAGTCGCAGACCACCACCTGTGCGGGGTCCACTCCCCCGGCGACCAGCATGTGGGTGACCGCCACCCCGGCGGCACCGGCCCCGCTGACCGTCACCCGCAGATCGCCGAGCTTGCGGTGCAGCAGGGTCGCCGCGTTGCGCAGCGCCGCCAGCACCACGATCGCGGTGCCGTGCTGGTCGTCGTGGAAGACCGGGATGGGCAGCATCTCGTCGAGCCGCCGTTCCACCTCGAAGCAGCGTGGGGCGCTGATGTCCTCCAGGTTGATCCCGCCGAACGACGGGGCGAGGGCCCGCACCGTCGCCACGATCTCGTCGACGTCCTGGGTGTCCAGGCAGATCGGCACCGCGTCGACGTCGGCGAACTGCTTGAACAGCACCGCCTTGCCCTCCATCACCGGCAACGAGGCACGTGCGCCGATGTTGCCGAGCCCGAGGACGGCGGAGCCGTCGGTGACCACCGCGACGGTGTGCGACACCCAGGTGTAGTCGTCGGCCAGGGCCGGGTCGGCGGCGATCGCCTCGCACACCCGGGCCACCCCCGGGGTGTACGCCAGGGAGAGGTCCTCGCGGGTGCTCAGCGGGACCGTCGGGGCGACGGCGAGCTTGCCGCCCCGGTGCAGCAGAAAGACGGGATCAGCGGGATCCACGGTGGACGCAGACATGGTGACTCCAGGATCTGTCGAGCAGACGGAGCGGCCGGCGCGAGGGCGCGAGGTGAGGCGGAGCGGCGACACGCGGTACGCGGTACGGGGGTCACCCGGGCACCTCCCGAGCATAGTCAGCCGACCCGTACCCGGTTGTGAGGAGGGTCATATCGGCGTGGTCGCCAGCCGGCCGGGACGGGGCCAGTAGCGCAGCACCACCCGGCCCAGCACGTCGGCCACCCCGTACGCCCGGGAGTCGTCGGTGACCAGCGCGTTGTCACCGTGCAACCACCAGCCGCCCTCCTGGGGGCGGACGGCACGCTTGACCACCAGCAGTTCCGGGCGGCTCCGGAAGACGGCCACCACCACGTCACCGGGGCGGACCGGCCGACCGCCCCGCCGGACCAGGACGGCGTCGCCGTGGCGCAGGGTCGGCGACATGGACGGCCCGGTCACGCCCACGGCGGTGAGCGGGGCGGACAGCCGTGGGGGGGAACCGGACCCGCCGACCGTCACGAGGTTTCCCCTCCGCCCCTGCCGGGGACGTGCTCAGGAGTAGTGTCGGCTCGGATCATCGCAAACATCCCATGGAGGACCCTGATGCGACTTGCCCGCATCCTTTCACCCCGTGTGACCGCCAGCGCGCACTGCGACCTGCCGTGCGGCGTGTACGACCCGGCGCAGGCCCGGATCGAGGCCGAGTCGGTCAAAATGATCTGCGAGAAGTACCAGACGAACACCGACCCGGAGTTCCGCACCCGGGCGATCCTGATCAAGGAGCAGCGCGCGGACCTGGTCAAGCACCACCTGTGGGTGCTGTGGACCGACTACTTCAAGCCGCCGCACTTCGAGAAGTACCCGCACCTGCACCAGCTGTTCAACGAGGCCACCAAGGCGGCCGGCGCGGCCGGCGCCAAGGGTGCGACCGACCCGGCCAAGGCCGACGAGCTGCTCCAGAAGATCGACGAGATCTCCAAGATTTTCTGGGAGACCAAGCAGGCGTGACCGTGCCCGCCACGGCACCGACGATCCGGCCGGCACGTCCTGAGGACGTGCCGGCCGTCGTCGCGATGGTGCACGAGTTGGCCGACTACGAACGGGCCGCCGACCGGTGCCGGCTCACCACGGCGCAGCTGGACACCGCGCTGTTCGGCCCCGCACCGGCCCTGTTCGGGCACGTCGCCGTGGACGACGACGACCAGCCGGTCGGCTTCGCGCTGTGGTTCCTCAACTTCTCCACCTGGGCCGGTGTGCACGGCATCTACCTGGAGGACCTGTACGTCCGCCCGACCCACCGGGGCACCGGGGCCGGTCGGGCGCTGCTCGCCACCCTCGCCGGGATCTGCGTCGAACGCGGTTACCAGCGGCTCGACTGGTGGATGATCGACTGGAACCCGGCCGCCCGGTTCTACGCCTCGATCGGGGCCGGGCCGATGACCGAGTGGGTGCCCTACCGGCTCGACGGGGCGGCCCTGCGCGCGCTCGCCGCGGTAGGGGTGACGTCGGCCACGCGTCCGGATGCCCGGCCGGGTAGAGTCCCGGACCGGGGGGATGAGGCGTGACTCAACTGACCGGCCAGCCAGCGACCGACGACGACGTGGTGCACCTCACCGTGCCCGCCGACGGCGGCTACCTGGGCGTACTGCGCACCGCCACGGCGGGCCTCGCGGCCCGTCTCCAGTTCGCCCTCGACGAGATCGAGGACCTGCGCATCGCGGTGGACGAGGCGTGCGCGATGCTGCTCGCCATCGCCACCCGCGACGCCGAGTTGGAGTGCCGCTTCGCGGTCACCGAGGACGCGCTGACCGTCGAGGTGACGGTGCCGACCGTGCGCGGGGCCGCCCTCCCGGGCGAGTCCTCGTTCGCCTGGAAGGTGCTCACCGCGCTGACCACGGCGGCGGCGGCCGAGTCGACCGACGGCCGGGCCACCATCTCACTGTTGACCCGCCGCTCCGGTTACTGAGCTCGTCGCCGGGGGCGGGGCGTCCCGGTCGCTCACGGCGGCCCCACCCGGCACGGTGGACCCCGGTTCGAGTCGACTCTCGACCGGTGGGCCCGTGCCGGTCGTCGCCACCGGGTCGGTCAGCCGAAACCCAGCGCCTTCGTGGTGGGTGGGCTGACCAGCAGCGCGCAGACGCCGAGACCGAGCACCATCAGCGGCACGCCGAGCCAGCCCAGCCCGCCGGAGATCATGAACCAACCGACCGGCAGCAGCATCAATTCCAGCACCATCGCCGGGGCGCGGGCACCGGCCCGGCGGCCCGCCAGCGCCCCACCCAACGCCCAGAGCGCCGCCGCCCCGCCGACGGCGAACCCCGTCACGAAGAGTGCCGAGACCAGGTCGGTCCGGGTGGCGGTGAGGTCGGCCCAGACCAGCCAGCCGGCGAGTGCCGCCAGCGCGACGGCCTCGGCCCGCAGCAGGCGTACCGCCCAGCGCAGGGTGTCGGGAACCGGCGCGGAGTCGATCGTCACGCGGGCCACGATACCCCCACCCGATCACGTAAAGTGCCGGCCATGCGGGCCGTCCTGGTGGTCAATCCGAAGGCCACCACCACCAGCGAACGCAGCCGGGACGTGCTGGTCCGGGCGCTGCGCAGCCAAGTAGACCTGTCGGTGCGGTACACCCGACGTCGGGGTCACGCCACCGACCTGGCCCGGGAGGCCGCCCAGGAGGGCGTCGACCTGGTGGTCACGCTCGGTGGTGACGGCACCGTCAACGAGGTGGTCAACGGCCTGATGACCGCCGATCCGCCGACGATCCGCACCGGTGGCTCCCCGGCGGAGCGGTTGCCGGCGCTGGCCACCGTGCCGGGTGGTTCGACGAACGTCTTCGCCCGGGCCCTCGGGCTGCCCCGGGAGTGGGCGGACGGCACCAGCATGATCCTGGAGGGGCTTCGGCTGGGCCGGTCCCGCACGATCGGGCTGGGGCGGGCCGACGACCGTTACTTCACCTTCTGCGCGGGCTTCGGCCTGGACGCGGCGGTGATCCACCGGGTGGAGCAGGCCCGGCGACGGGGCCGGGTGTCCTCGCCGTCGCTCTACTTCCGTTCCACCCTCAGTCACTACTTCCTCGGTTCGCACCGCCGGCATCCGGCGATCAGCCTGGAGCGGCCCGGGGAGCCGGCCGAGGGCGAGCTGGGCACGGTGATCATCCAGAACACCGCGCCGTGGACGTACCTGGGCGACCGGGAGGTCAACCCGAACCCGGAGGCGTCGTTCGATCTCGGGCTGGACGTGCTGGCGCTACGTCAGCTGCGCGTCGCCAGTACGACACGCACAGTGACACAGTTGCTGTCCCGACACCCCGATCCGCGCGGCAAGCAGGTGCTGCGGTTGCACGATCTGGGCGAGTTCACGCTGGTCTCGGCCCGCCCGCAGGCCTTCCAGCTGGATGGGGACTACCTCGGCGAGCGACACAAAGTCAGATTCACCTCCGTTTCCGGCGCACTGAGAGTAATCTGCTAGGTCTCGGGTAACGCCCTAGGTCGAGCGGTCGGGACACCGCGCGGCGCGGTGGCCGCCACACCGAGGAGGAGTGCCGGAAATGTCAGCAATGTCACGCGGACTGTACTATATTGATCCTCGACTGTGGTACGCCGGGTAACAGGGAAGCCTGAAAACCCGACAAAAGGGTCGTGAGCTTGCTCACCGAGCGGAGTTTTTCCGAGCGTCACCCCTTGACATCGCGTTCGTTCGTGAAAGTATTCACAAGCGAACTTGAGTTACCGGGACATTGCCAGGACATGCTCGGCCGGTTGAGCAGTTCCAGCAGGCCCAGGCGCTGAACGAGTCTGCTCACGCAATGCTGAATAGTCGTACGCGAACCGTGACGACCGGCACTGCGGACGCAAATAAGAAAAGCACCAGCGTTATCTGCCATCCATCCAGAATGAGGAGTGTTGCCGCCATGGACTGGCGTCACAATGCCGTCTGCCGCGACGAGGACCCGGAGCTGTTCTTCCCGATCGGGACGTCCGGCCCGGCTGTTCTTCAGGTCGAGCAGGCCAAGGCCGTCTGCCGGCGCTGCTCCGTGACCGACCAGTGCCTCCAGTGGGCACTGGAGTCCGGTCAGGACGCCGGCGTCTGGGGCGGGATGAGCGAGGAGGAGCGCCGCGCGGTCAAGCGCCGTGGCGGGCTCCGGGTGCTGCGCGCTCACTCCGCCTGAAAACCATCACACGCTGTTCGCCCCGGCCGGGTTCACACCCCGCCGGGGCGTTCTGCTTTCCACACGCTGCGTAATCAAGCGGACCGAAATGCCGGTGTCAGCGCAATCACGGAAAGTAGCGCCCGGGCAGTGACGCACATCACTCCACAGCGGTGGCGTCGACCCGGCGCAGCACCAGGTCGACCAACTCTGGCGAGTCGTCCAACGGCCCGCTGACGGCCACCGCACCCGCCCGGTCGGCCGCCGCCACCACCGAGTCGTGGAACAGCCCCGGGGCCAGGAAGTACGCCACCACCGCCACCCGACGGGCACCCGCCCCGCGCAGCCGGGTCACCGCCACGTCGGCGGTCGGCGGGGCCGCCGAGGCGTACGACACGGTGCAGGGCACCCCGAAACCGTCCGCCAGGGCGGCGGCGACCCGCCCCACCGAACCACGGGCCCGCGCATCCCGGGTGCCCGCCGCCGCCAGCACCAACGCGTCCACCGGCCCGGGTCGGGCCTCGGCCAACCGGCCGGCCAGCCCGGCCAGCAGCCCCGCGTCCACCGTCCCGTCGGCCGGACCGAGCACGTCGGTCACCCGTACCGTCAGCCCGGGCGCGACCTGCCGGGCCGCCGTGACCGCCGCCGGGACGTCCACCCGACGGTGGTAGGCGGCGGTGAGCAGCAGCGGCACCACGACCGCCGTCCGGTGACCGGCGGCAGCCAGCCCCCGCAGCACCTCCGTCGGCCCCGGATCGGTGTGGTCCAACCAACTGGGCAACACCGGGGTGCCCGGCCGGGCGGCCTCGACGGCACCGGCCAACGCCCGGGTCGCCGCCGCCGCCCGCAGGTCCCGGCTGCCGTGCGCCACCAGCACCACCGGCACCCCGGAGCCGGGCCGCGCCGCGCCGGACGCGACGGCGGCACCGGGCCGCACCACGGTGGGCGCGACGGCGGCACCGGACAGGCCGGTGGCCGGCGTGGTGAGTCCCACGCCGGCCACCGGAACGCGCTCCGGGCCGGTCAGAGGTGCAGACCGCACTCGGTCTTCTCGAACATCGCCCACCGGCCGGACCGGGGGTCCTCCCCCGCCTTGGTCCGGCGGGTGCACGGCCAGCAGCCGATCGAGCCGTAGCCCCGGCCGAGCAACTCGTTGACCGGGATGTCGTAGCGGGAGATGTAGGAGTCCACGTCGGCCTGCGACCAGGCGGCGATCGGGTTCACCTTGACCTTGCCGCGCCGGGGGTCGAACGTCACCACCGGCGTGTTCGCCCGGGTCGGCGACTCGTCCCGGCGCAGCCCGGCGGCCCAGGCGTCGTAACCGGACAGGGCCCGCTCCAACGGCTCCACCTTGCGCAGCTGGCAGCAGTCGTCCGGGGAGCGGTTGAACAGTCGGGGGCCGTACTCGCCGTCCTGCTGGCCGACGGTCTGCCGGGGCCGGATCGAACGCACGTTCACCGGCAGGCGGCGGGCCACCTCGTCGCGGACCCGCAACGTCTCCGGGAAGTGCAGCCCGGTGTCGAGGAAGACCACGTCCACCCCGGGGGCGACCCGGGACACCAGGTGGGCGAGCACGGCGTCGGCCATCGAACTGGTCACGCAGAACCGGTCGCCGAAGGTGTCGGCCGCCCAGCGGGCGATCTCCAGCGCCGGGGCGCCCTCCAGTTCGCGGCCGGCCCGCTCGGCCAACGCCCGCAACTCGGCCGGGTCACGCCGGGTGGGGTCACGGCGGGCCGGATCGGTCAGCCTCGGGCCGCCGGAACCGACCAGGCCCAGGCCCGTGGCGGACAGCAGGCGGGTCACCGGGCCACCGCCCGACTCAGCAGGCCGTTGAACTTCACGGTGAAGACCCGGGCGCAGGCGTGGCACTCCCAGGCGCCGTGTCCGGCCTCGTTCGGCCGCAGGTCCTCTTCGCCGCAGTACGGGCAGTACAGCGGCGCGGATCGGGTTTCGCTCATCGGAGTTCCTCCTCGTCGACCCTGATCACCCAGTTGGCGAACGTCTCGCCCTCGGTCCGGCCGGCCAGGTAGCGGCGGGCCAGTCGTTCCACGTACTCGGGAAGCTCGTCGGCGGTGGTCTTCAGGCCACGCAGCTTGCGGCCGAACCCGGCGGTCTGGCCCTGGGCCATCCCCAACCCGCCGCCGAGGTGCACCTGGAAGCCCTCCACCTGCCGGCCGTCCGGGCCGACCACCAGCTGGCCCTTGAGGCCGATGTCGGCGACCTGGGTGCGCGCGCAGGCGTTCGGGCAGCCGTTGAGGTGGATGGAGATGTCGGCGTCGAAGTCGCGCAGCCGCTCCTCCAGCCGGGCCACCAGCTCCTCGCCGCGCGCCTTGGTCTCGACGATGGCCAGCTTGCAGAACTCGATGCCGGTGCAGGCCATGGTGCCGCGCCGCCAGGCCGACGGCCGGGCCTCCAGGCCGATCCCGCGCAGCTCGTCGACCAGGGACTCGGTCCGCGCCGGCGGCACGTCCAGCACCAGCAGCTTCTGGTACGGCGTGAGCCGCACCCGGTCGCTGCCGTGCGCCTCGACCACGTCGGCGAGCTTGGTCAACTGCCCGCCGGACACCCGCCCGACCACCGGGGCGGCCCCGACATAGTTGAGCCCGTCGCGCTGCCGGTGCACGCCGATGTGGTCGACCGGCTTGTCGGGCAGCTGCGGGGCCGGGCCGTCGAGCAGGGTACGGCCCAGGTACTCCTTTTCCAGCACCTCGCGGAACTTCTCCACGCCCCAGTCGGCGACCAGGAACTTCAACCGGGCCCGGTTGCGCAGCCGGCGGTAGCCGTAGTCGCGGAAGATGCCGACCACCCCCGCCCAGACGTCCGGCACCTCGGCCAGCGGCACCCAGACGCCGAGCCGCTTGGCCAGCATCGGGTTGGTGGACAGGCCGCCACCGACCCAGACGTCGAAGCCGGGGCCGTGCTCCGGGTGCTCCACCCCGAGGAAGGCGATGTCGTTCGCCTCGTACGGGGTGTCGACCAGCCAGGAAATCGTGGTCTTGAACTTGCGGGGCAGGTTCGAGTACGCCTTGTCGCCGACGTACCGGCTGACGATCTCGTCGAGCGCGGGGGTCGGGTCGAGCACCTCGTCCTCGGCGACCCCGGCGACCGGGCTGCCCAGCACGATACGGGGGCAGTCCCCGCACGCTTCGGTGGTCTGCAGGCCGACCGACTCCAGCCGACGCCAGATCTCCGGCATGTCCTCGACCCGGATCCAGTGGTACTGGATGTTCTGCCGGTCGGTGATGTCGGCGGTGTCCCGGGCGAACTCCCGGGAGATGTCGGCGATGACGCGCAACTGGGCCAGGGAGAGCTGGCCGCCGTCGACCCGGACCCGGAGCATGAAGAACTCGTCCTCCAGCTCGTGCGGCTCCAGCACGGCGGTGCGCCCGCCGTCGATCCCGGCCTTGCGCTGGGTGTAGAGGCCCCACCAACGGAACCGGCCGCGCAGGTCCTGTGGGTCGATGGAGGCGAAACCACCGTGGGCGTAGATGTTCTCGATCCGGGCCCGGACGTTCAGCGGATCGTCGTCCTTCTTGATCCGCTCATTGGGGTTGAGCGGCTCACGGTGGCCGAGGGCCCACTGTCCCTCGCCACGGGGACGACGGGGGGCACGGGTGGCGGGAACGGCGGTGGCCGTCGGGGTCCCGGGACGGGCCGGGGTGCTGCTGACCGCCATCGCGGCGTCCTCCGTTGTCTCTGCGGTGCCTCGGTGGGAGCGCGCTCGCGGCGGCAGCCGGCCCGGGAAGGGCCGAGGACAACGGTGTCGGAACGGCCGGCGCGGAACACGCGCCCGAGACGAATGAGTCGGGCGTCGTCAGTGGGCCGGACAGATCGCGCTGCGCACGCGGCCGTAGTCGACGTGGCGACGGGCCACGAAGCGGCGGACGACAGCGGCGGTCATGCAGCCATGCTCCCACACCCTGCGGAGGTGGGCCAATGACCACGTGCGGGATCCCACATCACGGGCCGCATCCCCACCGTCACCGCCCCTGCCCGCCTCCCCGGCTCCCGGCGGGCCGGCAGGGCCAGCGGAGGGCCGGTGGGCAGACCAGGGGGCCGGCCGGCGAGCGGTAGATCGGCAGCTCGATCCCCCTATAGCCGTCCCCGCTGATGTCTCATGGACGCCCTGTCGAGCTGATGACGTAGACGAATCGCCACTCCGGCCGACAGACCATGCAGAGCATTGATGAACACCATCCACGAAAAGAAGGGTCCGCTCCGACCGCCGACGACCGACGGGTCGGGATCGGGATCAGTGGCTGACGGCGGGATCGGTGCCGGTCACCGGGACCGGGATAGGGAAAGGGATAGGGATCGAGAACGGATGTAATCCGGGGTCGGCGGGTCGGCGGGTCGGCGGGTCGGCGGGTCGGCGGGTCGGCGGGTCGGCGGGTCGAGGGGTCGGCGGGGCCGGCGGGGTCGGCGACCGTGAATCGTTTACGGCATCAGCTCTAAAGGAAGCGAACCACTACCACCCTGCCCGCCAGGAGGATGCCGTCCCGTTGGACGCCGGCCGGGCCAAGCCCCGAGGGCGGCACCATCACCGCTCGACAGCGGACACGGTGGGATTCGGCTCCGGCGGCATCGTCGGGACGGATGTGGGACCCTCGACCGGTGGGCACAATGTCCGGAAAGCGGCATTGGCGGTTGGCGGCAGGATCGTCAGCGGGTTCGTGGACGGGTGCGCTGGTCTGGGCGGTTCCGCTGCTGGTCACCCTGGCCGCCGGCTGCTACGGGATCAGCCAGGCCCAGCCCTGGCGCGACGAGTTGGCCACCTGGAGCGCGGCCACCCGAGGTGTCGGGGACGTGTTCCGGCTCACCCGAACCGTCGATGCGGCGACCGGGGCGTACTACCTGCTGGTGCACGGCTGGACCGGGGTGTTCGGCGACTCGGTGGCGGCGCTGCGGTTGCCCTCGGTGCTGGCGATGGCGGGGGCGGCGGGCTTCACGGCCGTACTCGGTCGGCGGTTGTTCGGGGCACGTGCCGGCCTGGTCGCCGGCCTGCTCTTCGCGGTCCTGCCGGGTACCTCCCGGTATGCCCAGGAGGCCCGGCCCTACGCGCTGGTGACCTTCTTCGCGGTGCTGGCCACCGTGCTGCTGGCCCGCGCGTTGGACGGCCCGGGGTGGCAGCGCTGGTCCTGCTACGCCGCAGCCGTCGCCGGGCTCGGTCTGGCCCATCTGCTCGCCCTGGGCCTGCTCGCCGCGCACGCCGTGGTGGTGCTGGCCGCCCGGGTCCACGGCCGTCCGACCGCCGACCCCACCGGTCCGCCCGCCAACAGCAACAGCCGACCGGGCAACAACCAACCAGGCAACAGCAGACCGAAAGATAGCGGGCGGGGCGACAGCAGACCGGGCAAAGGCGGACCAGGCGAAGGCGGACCAGGCGAAGGCGGACCAGGCGAAGGCGGACCAGGCGAAGGCGGACCAGGCGAAGGCGGACCAGGCAACAGCAGACTGGGTGATAGCGGACCGGGCAAAGGCGGACCGGGTAACAGCGGGCGGTGGGACCGGCGGTTGGGGTGGTGGGCGGTGGCCGTGCTGGTCGCCGGGGTGGTGCTGTCACCGCTACTGGTCACCGCGCAGGGGCAGCGGTCCCACCAGCTCGACTGGGTCGCCCCGGCCCGGCTGGCCGACCTGGCGGCGTTGCCGGGCGGGCTGGCGCAGAGCGGCGTGGTGGGCGGGCTGCTGGTCGGACTCGCCGCGCTCGGGGCCGCCCGCTCGGGGCGGCGCGGTCTGCTCCCCGACGCCTGCGTGGTGCTGCCGGTCCTGCTGCTCTTCGTCGCCGCGCTGGCCGTACCCCTGTGGGTGCCGCGTTACCTGTTCTTCACGGTGCCCTTCGCCTGCCTGCTCGCCGGTGCCGCCCTGGCCGCGCCGCCGCCCACGGCCCGGACGGGAGCGGTGGCGGTGGTGGCGCTGGCCGCGCTGCTCGGGCTACCGGACCAGGCGGCGGTACGGCACAGCCACGGCTGGCCGCGCAGCGCGACCGTCGACTACCGGGGGGCGGCGGCGGTGATCGCCGCCGGGCAGCGGCCCGGTGACGCGGTGGTCTACTCGCCCCGCGACGGTTGGCTCTTCCTCGACCTCGGCATCGACTACCACCTGGCCCGGACAGCCGGGGACCGGACAGCCGGGTCCGCCGCCGGGGTGCGACCCCGGGACGTGCTGGTCACCAGCGGGCGGCAGGACCGAGCCGATCTGTGGGTCGACGAGTGCCCCCGACCCACCGGGTGCCTGGCTGGCGTGGACCGGGTCTGGCTGGTGGTGGCCGGGCGACACGACGATCCGCTCGCGGCGGTGCCGGGCGGCAAGGGCGACGCGCTGCGGGCCGGGTTCACCGTCGAGCAGGTCCGACCCCGGCCGGGGGTGACGGTGGCGCTGCTCGTCCGTCGGCGTTGACCACACCCGCCCGGCCCGGCGGACGCCGGGCGGGTGCCCGGCGCAGCTCCCCCGTCAGGCCGGTTTGCGTTCCAGCAGGACCACCCGGACCCGGTCGAACCGCTCGACGTGCCGGATGAGGAAACGCTGCCGTAGCAGGGCCTCACGGGCCGGTGGCAGTCCGGCCAGCGGGTCGTTGAGGTGGCCCGTCTCCACCAGCCAGATCCGCCTGGTGTCGCCGAGGCAGGGCAACGGCTCCCGGCACTCGCGGGCGGTCAGCCAGCCGGTCTGCCGGGCCGGTACGGCCACGAAGACGTCCCGGGGGTGCAGTTGGTCGCGCAGCCCGTAGTCGGTGGCCTTGCGGGCCACGTCGCTGGAGCCACCGAACCCGTCGTTGTAGGCGACCCCGTCGCCCGGCTTGACCTGCTTGCCCAGGTAGCGGACCGCGTCAAGGTAGCGGGGCTGCCCGTCGGCCTCGTTGGAGCGGACCCGCTCCTGCGCCGGCAGGGTCTGCCAGGCCAGCACCGGCAGCAGCACCAACGCGCCGGCCAGCCAGGCCGCCGGCACCCGCCCCCGGGTCGCCAGCCGGGCGGTGCGGCAGACCGCGAACGCGGCGAGCAGCGCCCACGCCGGCACGGTGAACAGGAAGTACCGGGCCAGGAACAGGTGCACCACGCTGAACGTCAGGTAACCGGCGACCGGGGGCAGCACGGCCCAGATCAGCAGCATCAGCACGGTGTTCCGCCACTGCCGGCCGGCCACCGCCACCGCGAGGGCGGCGAACGCCGCGACCAGCGCCAACGCGGCCGTCGTGCCGGTCAGGTTCGCCAGGAAGCGCAGCACGGCGTCGCCGTCGTTCTCCACCCAGGAGATCTGCCCGGACTGCCGGCTGCCGAGGATCAGCACCGGGAGGACGAACAGCCCGGCGATGCCGGTGGACGCCGCCCACCGCCACCGGGGCTCCTCGCCGCGCACCGACCGCCACAGGTGGAACAGGTGCGCGACCACCACCAGCAGCGCGACGAAGTGCAGCCAGCCGACCAGCACCAGCAGCACGCCGTACGCCCACCAGCGGCCCCGGGTCGGCCGGTCCACCGCGCGCAGGAAGAGCCAGGTGGCCGCCACCGCCGCCAGGGTGACCAGGGCGTACGAGCGGGCTTCCTGGGCGTACCGGGAGACGGTGGGCAGCAGGGCGAAGACCAGGCCGGCCAGCACCCCGACCGGGGTGTCGAAGAGTCGCCGCCCGATCAGGGTGACCAGCCCGGCGGTGAGCCCGATCGCGAGCACCGACGGCAGCCGCAGGGCGGTCGTCGAGTCCCCGGTCAGCGTGGTCAGCACCGACATGATCACGTAGTAGCCGGCGTGCACCAGGTCGATGTTGCCGACCAGCATCCGGAACTGCTCGACCGACAGTGACGTGACGTGCCAGGTGACCAGTTCGTCGTTCCACAGGTCCCGGGCGTCCAGCCGCCACCAGCCGAGGCCGAGCGCGACGACGGTCGGCAGCAGCGCCCACCAGCCGCCGCCCCGGCCCGCCGCCCGCCGGGGTACGGCGTGACCGGTGACCTCCGCCGGGTCGGCCTGCCCGGTCCACTGGATAGCCGGCGCGGTCACTTCACGGTCCGGATGTCGAAGCCGAAGGTGTCCTTGGCGGCGGACCGGCGGAACGCGCGCAGCGCGGCGTCGTCCCGGTCGATGTTCCACTTCCCGGAGCCGTTGATGTTGAAGTACGCCACCCCGAGGAGGTCCTTGCGCTTGGTCACGTTGGTGAGCAGGTCGGTGATCTGGGCCGGTCGTCGGCTGCTCGGTTCGGCCCCGGTCTCCACGATCAGCAGCGGACGCCTGGTGAAGGTGCGGATCTGGGTGATGGTGGGGACGAAGAGGTCCTGGAACGTCTTGAGGCCACGGTTGGTGTAGTACCCGTCCATGCCGACCCAGTCGACGTAGGCGTCCCCGGGGTAGAGCGCCCTGATGCTGACCTTGCGCAGGTAGTTGACGACGTTCGGGGTCCACGTCCAGATCACGTTGGTGGCGCCCTGCTGGGTGAAGATGTCGTGCAGGTGCCGCCAGGCGGCGACGTACTCGCTGGCCTTGGTCTGCTTCGTCCCCCAGGAGTACCAGTGCCCGTTCATCTCGTGGGCGAAGGTGAGGGCGATCGGCAGGTTCAGGGTGCGCACGGCGGCGGCGAACTCCTTGACGTACGCGTCGTGCTTGCCGGCGGCGATGTCCCGCAGCGGCACGTCGTACGGCTCCCAGCGGATCACCGCCAGCGCGCCGTAGTTGTGCAGCTCGCGGACCTCGCTGGCGGCGAACCTGTCGTCGAAGCTCTCGAAGATCGCCACCAGGTTGGGGGTCTTGCCGGTTTCCTCGGCGAAGGCGCGGACCCGGCCCATCTCGGCACCGCCGGTCACGGTGACGCCGAGGTACTTGCCCTTGGGTGACTTCAGCGCGGTGACGTCGTACGCCGGAATCTGTTCCTCGGCAGCGGCGGCCCCGCCCGGCCCGCCGGCGGACCCGGCGACCTTGATGTCGACCCGGCGCAGCACGGCGAACTCGGTGAACGCCAGCGCGACCACCAGCAGGAAGGTGACGAGGTATTTCGTCCTCACCGGACGACCTCGACGTCGCGTTCCGGGTCGACCAGCAGCGCCTGCCCGACGACGGCCAGGTAGAAGACCGCGCTGAGCAGGGCCGGTACGAAGATCCACGGTTCGGGTTCGACGAGCATCCGCCAGCCGGCGACACCGGCCCAGACCAGGCCGGTGCCGGCGGTCCAGACCTTCATGGCGGTCCACAGCCGTCGGGTCTTGCTCTTCTTGGCGGTGCCGCCGGTGGGCTGCCAGCCCATCCGCCGGCCCCGGACGATGTCGATGATGGCGAAGGCGTGCGCCCAGCCGTAGAGCATCTTGACCGTCCAGCTCTCCAGGCCGTAGCGGCTGCGGTGCCAGAACGGAAAGATGATCATGTTGTAGACCACGCTGGGCAGGATCAGCAGGTAGTTGGCGAGCGCGATCTGGTGCGCGAACGCGGTGAGCATCAACACCGGGATGACCGGCGCGACGAAGGTGAACAGCCCCGTGTGCAGGTAGTAGCAGAAGCCGGAGATGTAGCTGAGCCGGGCCCGCAGCCGCAACTTCGTCGACCAGAACTTCCTCGACCCGAGCAGGCTCATCGAGCCGGCGCACCAGCGGTACTGCTGGGTGAAGAACGAGTCCACGTCCGACGGGCAGAGCCCGGCGGCCAGCACGACCGGGATGTACCGCAGGTTCCACCCCTTCATCCGCAGGTCGAAGCCGGTGTGCACGTCCTCGGAATGCTCGATCAGGGTGGACCCGCCGATGGAGAACAGCGCGTCGCGGCGGTAGACGGCACAGCTGCCCACGCAGATCGCCGAGTCGTGGGCCTGTCGGGACACCTGCACCGACCGGTAGAACAGCTCCTGCACCGCCCCGGCTCCCCGCTCCACCCAGGTCTGCCCCAGGTGCACCCGGAAGAACTGCGGCGACTGCACGATGCCCGCGTTCGGCTCGGCGTCGAACCAGGGCAGCATCTGGTCGAGCATGTCCTTACGCGGGACGAAGTCGGCGTCCAGCACCAGGATGAAGTCGCTCATGGTGCGTTCGAAGGCGTACCGCATGTTGCCGGCCTTCTTGAACCAGCCCCGGTTGGGTCGCCGCTGGTAGACGAAGCCGAAGGCGAGCGCCATCCGTTCCATCGCCTCGTTGGGCGAGTCGTCGAGCACGTAGACGGTGACCTCGCCCCGGTAGTGGCGGCCCATCGCCCGCACGTGCTCCCAGGTGTTGCGCAGCACGTGCGCAGGCTCGCCGCAGACCGGCAGGAACACGTCGACGCTCGGGTAGCGGGCCGGCCGCCAGGTGCGCACCAGTTCCTGGTGGCGGGCCAGGTCGAAGCCCGGGGTGAAGAGGTTCACCGCCAGCGAGATGAGGTAGTAGACGACGGTGAAGAACAGCAGCGGGGCGAGCAGCCACAGCCACGGGGTGAGCCGGACGAAGAGCAGTTGGCTGGTGATCAGGCAGCCGAAGCTGACCAGCGACGGCACCATCAGGGCGGCCAGTCGCCGCTTGCGGTAGGAGAACAGCTCGGCGTCCGTCGGCGGCAACGGCACCGGGGCGTACGCGGGCCGGTGCGCCTCGTCGGAGGGCTTGCGGGGGGTCCACTTCGACGTCTGACGCGGCACCCGGAACTCGGCGGTCGGCGACAGCACCGCAGCCGGATCGACCGCAGGCGGTGAGGTCATCGCTTCGTCTCCCCCGCCCACCGGGCGCACGCGCTCCCCGACAGGGCGAGCGGATGTCGCCGGACGCGTCCAGGAAGCCGGGCACGGTGAGCTGGCCGTGTCTGCTTGGTGGTGAAGCTAGAAAACTATTCAGTCGGCTGCAAGGTGTCAATGCCCGCCAATCGACCGAAAGCCTCACCGGACCGCAGATCGTACGTCGCTCTACTCACATTCATCCCGGCGTCACCACCGGGCAACCGGGCCGTCGGGCGGCCGGTTCAGGCCTTGGCCAGCGGGAGCACCAGCACCGCCTCGGTGCCGCCGGTCGGGCCGGGACGCAGCTCGATGCTGCCCCGCAGCTCCCCGGTCACCAGCGCCCGGACGATCTGCAGACCGAGCCGCCCACCCTTGGCGGCGTCGAACTCGGCCGGCAGGCCGCGCCCGTTGTCCGCCACCGAGACGTGCAGCTGCTTACGCTGCCGGTGCGCCGTGACGACCACCTCCGGGCGGGCCTCCGACTCCGGGACGTCGACCCCCTCCTCGGCCGGCGGGAAGCCGTGCTCGACGGCGTTGAGCAGCAACTCGTTGAGCACCATCACCAGCGAGGTGGCGATCTCGGCGGGCAGCACCCCGAAGCTGCCGGTCCGGCGCATCCCGACGCTCACCTCGGTCGCGGCCACCTCGGTCGCCGCGCTCGCCACCCGGTCGACGATCCCGTCGAACTCGACCGCCTCGTCGCTGGACATGGAGAGCGTCTCGTGCACCAGGGCGATGGAGGCGACCCGGCGTACCGACTCCTCCAGGGCGACCCGGGCCTCCGGCATCGACACCCGCCGGGCCTGCAGGCGCAGCAGCGCGGCGACGGTCTGCAGGTTGTTCTTCACCCGGTGGTGGATCTCCCGGATGGTGGCGTCCTTGGTGATCAGGGCCCGGTCGCGGCGGCGTACCTCGGTGATGTCGCGGACCAGGACCAGCGCGCCGATCGGCACCCCGGCGGGCATCAGCGGCAGGGCCCGGGTGAGCATCGTCGCCCCCCGGGCGTCGATCTCCCGCCGGGGCGGGCCCTCGCCGCGCAGCGCGGCGAGGATGCCGTTGGCCGCCTCGGTGCCGTCCAGTGGGTCGCTGGCCAGCCGGCGGTGCAGCTTGGCCAGGTCCTCGCCCACCAGGTGGGAGGCGTAACCCAACCGGCGGTACGCCGACTGCGCGTTCGGGCTGGCGTAGGTGACCTTGCCGCCCGCGTCGAGGCGGACCAGCCCGTCGCCGACCCGGGGCGCGGAGGTGGTCTCGCCCGGGTGCCGGGGCGGCGGGAAGGTGCCGTCGGCGATCATCTGGGCCAGGTCGTCGGCGGTGGTGAGGTAGTTCAGCTCCAACTGGCTGGGGGTACGGGCGGTGGACAGGTTGGTGTCCCGGCCGACCACCGCGATCACCTCGCCGGCCTCCCCGTCGGCGGTGCGCAGCCGGACCGGGATCGCCTCGTGCCGGGCGGGCACGTCGCCGTACCAGACCGGGTCGCCCTCCCGCCAGATCCGGCCCTGCCGGTACGCCACCTCCAGGTGGGCCACCTCCGGCCCGCCCACGATCCGCCCCACCTGGTCGTCCAGGTAGGCGGTCGGGGCGGTCGTCGGGCGGACCTGGGCGACGCAGAGGAACGTGCCGTCGTCGTCCACCGGCACCCACAGCAACAGGTCGGCGAAGGACAGGTCGGACAGCAACTGCCAGTCCCCGGCGATGCGGTGCAGGTGGTCGATGTCGGCCGGGCGGAGCTGGGTGTGCTCCTCGGCGAGGTCGCGCAGCGTGGACACGAGACACAGCGTGCCACGCCCACCCCGACCCCGTCCCGCTGGCCGGCCCGGCTCACATCGTCGCGGTGACCTTCTTCAGCCCGCGTGGGGCGTCCGGGTCCTCACCCCGGGCCAACGCCAGGGCGAGCGCGAGGCGCTGCAACGGCAGGATGTCCAGCAGCGGGGCGTACCGCTCGTCGACCTCGGGCACGGCCATCCGGGTGACCCCCTCGACCTCGGCCGAGCCGACCACCACCACGTCGGCGCGGCGTTCGCCGAGGCGGGGCAGCACCTCACCCATGGACCGGCCGCCGGGGCCGGAGCCGACCACGGCCAGCACCGGCACGTCCGGGTCGGTCATCGCGAGCGGGCCGTGCAGCAGGTCCGCGCCGGAGAAGGCCAGCGCCGGCAGGTAGGAGGTCTCCATCAGCTTGAGCGCCGCCTCCCGGGCGGTCGGGTACGCGTACCCCCGGCCGGTGGTGACGAGCTGGCCGGCGAACCGGTAGCGCGGGGCGAGCTGGGCCGGGGTGGGGTCGGCGAGGGTGTGCTCGGCCAGCTCGGGGAGGCGTTCCAGGGCGGCCCGCTGGTCGGCCGGCAGCACCCCGTCCCCGGCCCGGATGCCCTCCACCAGCAGCAGCAGGGCGAGCAGTTCGGCGGTGTAGGTCTTCGTCGCGGCGACCGCCCGCTCGTGCCCGGCGGCGATGTCGACGCCCAGCTCGGCGGTCTGCGCCAACGGCGAGTCGGGGTCGTTGGTGACCGCCAGGGTGAGCGCGCCGGCCTCGCGGGCGGTGCGCAGCACCTCGGTCAGGTCGGGTGAGCCGCCGCTCTGGCTGACCCCGACGACCAGCGCGTCGGAGAGGTCGGGGCGGGCCCCGTAGACGGTGACCGCGCTGGGCGAGGCGAGCCCGGCGGGCAGTCCGAGCCGGATCTCGGTGAGGTACGCCCCGTAGAGGGCGGCGTGGTCGGAGGTGCCCCGGGCGGTGAAGACGACGTGCCGGGGGCGGCGTCGCGCGACGGCCGCCGCGACCCGGGCGATCGCCCCGGCGTGCTCGGCGGAGAGCAGCCGCGCGTAACCGGCCGGCTGCTCGGCGATGTCGGCGGCCATCCCGGCCCCTGGATGTGTCACGGAGACTCCCCCTCCTTGCGCATTTGCCGCGCGTTTCATGTTCAGTCTTGCACGAACGAGCCATTCTCACCATTGCTGCGAGCACTAACGCGCAGGAGATCCACACTTGTTGCCGGCATCCCCTACGCTTGCCCAGCCCTGGCAACCCCCCTGCGAGCGAGAGGCCGACGTGTCGGAGGAGCCACCCGCGCTGACCGCGGCGGAGGAACTCGCCCTCGCCCGGATCGCGCTCGACGAGGGCGACCTGGCCCACGCCGCCGACCACCTCGCCGCCGCGCTGGTGCTGGCACCGACCCTGCCCGACACCCACGAGACGCTCACCCGGATCGCCACCGCGGCCGGCGGTGACCTCGACCTCTTCCCGCTCGGCCACCGCGCACACGTCGGGGCCGTGGTCGCCCGCGCCCACCTGCTCGCCGCCGCCGGCCGGCCCGCCGAAGGGCTGGACCTGCTGGTCGCCGCCACCGGTCACGCCCCCGGCGTCGACTGGGCCGGGGTGCCCTGGGTGACCGACCCCGAGCTGGCGCAACGGCTCGACCCGGACCGCTGCGCCCGGATCCTCATGCAGGTCTGCGCCGCCGTGCCCGACCCGGTGCCCCGGACCGGCCGGGCACCCCTGCAGCCGTACCTCGCCCTGGCCCGGCACGCGGTCGCCGCGCACCCCGGCACGCCCTGCTGCTCGGGGCGGCGTCCGCGCTGGCCCGGCGGCTCGGCGAGGTCACCCTCGCGGTCACCTGGGCCAGCCGCGGGGTACGCGAGGCGCCGTCCAAGCTCGGCGAGGTCTGGCTCGGGTACGCCTACCGCAGCGCCGGCCGCACCCGGGAGGCCCTGGCCGCCCTGGAACGGGCCGTCGCGCACGACCCCGACGACCTCGCCGTCTATGCCGACATCGCCGGCACCCTGGCCGACCACGGCCAGCTCGACCAGGCCCTCGGCTGGATCGACCGGGCGCTGGCCCGCGACCCGAGCTTCGACTGCGCGGTGCACACCGCGCACCGGCTGCGGTTCCTGCGCGACGGCGACGTCGGGCACCTGGTCGCCCTCGCCGACTTCACCCGCGACCACCCCGACGACACCCACGAGCACACCGACCTCGCCGAGTCCTGCCGGGGACGCCCCTGGCTGGGGCAGGTCACCCCGGCGACGGGCGCGATGGTCGACGCGTTGCGCCGGGCGCTCGCCGCCGACGGCTTCCCCGACGCGGCGGTCCGCCTCGACTCGGTCGAACCGCCGAGCGCGATGCGTACCGTCACCGCCGCCGTGCCCGGCCTGCACGTCGAGGTCACCGGCGTCGCCGAGCCGGACCCACGCGAGCCACGCCGGGCCACCGAGTGCCGGCTCTGGCGCTACGACGGCACCACCGCCGCGCCCACCCTGCCGGCCCCGTCCACCGTCGCCGCCGACCGGGTACGCCAACTCGCCCACCCGGCCTGGCCGCATCCACCGGCCGCCTACGACGCGGCGGTCGGGCTGGCCACCCTGGAGTTGGCCGACCTGCTGGGCCTGCTGGTGCACCCGCCCGAGGCACCGCCGACCGCGCTGGGTCGGGTGCTCACCGGCCAGGACCCGTCACTGTGGGTGCGCTGCATCCAGGTCTGGGCCTGCCTGGGTCTGCTGCACCACCGCACCGACGAACCCTGGGCCACCTCGACCCGCCGTCGGGTGCTGGTGGAACTGATCTGGGGCGTCGAGGACTGGATCACCGAGGCGGCACTGTTCGCCCTGGTCACCGCCGCCTGGGTGGACCCGGCGGTGCGCCCCGACGTGGCCGGGCTGGTGGCCGAGCGCCTCGCCGACGTGGCGACCGTCGCCCAGGGCCGGCCGGTGCCGATCGCCATCTCCCTGGCCCACCTGGCGCTGGCCACCCCGACCGTGGACCCGGACACCACCGCGCTGGCCCACCGGCTGCTCGCCACCCCGGCCCGCCCCCGCCGGACCGGCCGCCTGGCCCGCGCCTGGCATCGCCTCACCGCCCTGGTCCGCCGCCACCCCTGACGCTGCGCCGCCACCCCTGACGCCACGCGGCCGGCCCGTACCCCGGGAGGGGACGGACCGGCCGCGACGAACGGGACGGGATCGGGTCAGGAGACCGGGGCCTTGCCGAGGGCGACCTCGGCCTGCTCCTCGCCGGTGGCCTCCGGCGGCGGGACGGCGTTCGCCGTGCGCAGCGGGATCTCCCGGATGAACCAGGCGAGCACCGGCACCGCGATCGCGATGATCATGGCCCAGAAGAAGACGTGCGAGATGGCGTCGGAGAGGCCGCCGAGCACCACCTCACGTGCCTGCGCCGGCAACTCCTTGAGCTTGGTCAGGTCCATCCCCCGGCCCTCGCCGGTGCCACCTTCGAACGCGCTGCCGGCCGGCGAGTCGGCGAGCCGGTTGGCGAAGATCGCGCCGAACAGCGAGATGCCGAACGAACCGCCGATGGAGCGGAAGAAGGTGGCCGCGCCGCTGGCCGCACCGAGGTCCTTCTGCTCCACGCTGTTCTGCGCGATGAGCATGGAGGTCTGCATCAGGAAGCCCATGCCGGCACCGAGGACCAGCATGTAGAGCGACGACTCGACCTTGCCGGTGTCGACCTCCAGCAGGGACAGCAATGCCATGCCGACGGCCATCACCACACCACCGACGATCGGGAACACCCGGTAGCGCCCGGTCCGGGTGATGGCCCGGCCGACCACCAGCGACACCACCAGCATGCCGAACATCAACGGGAGCAGCAGCAGACCGCTGTTGGTGGCGGAGGCACCCTGCACGGTCTGCTGGTAGAGCGGCAGGAAGTTCATCGCACCGAACATCGCGAAGCCGAGCAGGAAGCCGATCATCGAGATCAGCGCGAAGTTGCGGTTGGCGAAGAGGCCGAGCGGCAGGATCGGCTCGGCGACCCGACGCTCGACGAGAGCGAAGGCCACCAGGCTCACCAGCGCCAGCGCGGCGAGACCGAAGATCTGCGGGGACGCCCAGTCGTATTCGTTCCCGCCCCAGGTGGTGACCAGGACGATCGCGGTGATGCCAACGGACAGCAGTCCCGCGCCCAGCCAGTCGATCCGGTGCTCGGTGCGGTACTTCGGCAGGTGCATCGTGGTGGCCAGGATCAGCAGCGCGAGCCCACCGAGCGGCAGGTTGACGTAGAACGCCCAGCGCCAGGAGAGGTTGTCGGTGATGAAGCCGCCGACCAGCGGGCCGGCGACCATGGCGATCGCCATGATGCCGGCGATCATGCCCTGGTAGCGGCCCCGCTCCCGGGGCGGCACCAGGTCACCGATGATCGCCATCACGCCGACCATCAGGCCACCGGCACCGAGCCCCTGCACGGCCCGGAAGGCGATCAGCTCGACCATCCCGTTGCCGGTGCCGCCGAGCAGCGCCGAACCGGACATCCCGCAGAGCGCCGACCCGATCAGGAAGATGACCACCGAGGTCAGGAAGATCGCCTTGCGGCCGTACAGGTCGCCGAGCTTGCCCCAGATCGGGGTGGAGACGGTGGTGCCGAGCACGTACGCGGTGACCACCCAGGTGAAGTGGTTGACGCCACCGAACTCGCTGACGATCCGCGGTAGCGCCGTGCTGACGATCATGTTGTCGAGCATCGCGAGCATCATCGCGATCATCAGACCGAACAGCACCACCCGGATGTTGGGTTTCGCCGTCGCCTGGGTTTCCTGAGTCATGGGTAAGCTCCCCCGAGATATGTCGCACTTACTTGCCGCCCGGCTAGTCACCTTACTAGCCGCACGGTAAGTTGGACAGCCGGACCCCGTCAAGCGAGTTGGGTGGTAATGGTGAGTCAGAGCACAGGTGGCACGCGGGGGCGCATTCAGGCTGTCGCGCTGGAGCTCTTCACCGAGCAGGGGTACGAGAAGACCTCGCTCCGCGAGATCGCCGAGCGCCTCGGGGTGACCAAGGCCGCCCTCTACTACCACTTCAAGAGCAAGGAGGAGATCGTCAACAGCTACGTCGAGGACCGGTTGCACCGGATGGACGAGCTGATCGACTGGGCCCGCGACCAGCCGGCCACCCAGGCCACCCGGCACGCCCTGGTCAGCCAGTACGCCGACACGATGTTCGCCCCCGGGCAGTCCGTGGTGATGCGCTTCTTCGAACAGAACCAGACCGTGCTCAAGAGCCTCGTCGCCGGCCAACAGATGCGCGAGCGGATGTTCCGCCTGGCCGACGCGATCTGCCAGGGCGACGACTCACCCCGGGCCCAACTGCGGGCCACGCTCGTCCTGTTCGCCGTGCACAGCAGTTGGTTCGCCGTGCGGACACCGGACATCAGCGACGACGAACGCAAGAAGATCGCCCTTGAGGTGGCCGACGAGTTGCTGAACGGCATCGAGGAGAGCTGACCGACCGGGCGGGACCCGGGGCGCACGGGCAGGCCAGGGCCACGAACGGATGCACGCCCCCGCCCCGGGCCGGTGCCTCGCCGGGGGGACGGGACAGCCGACGCCGGGCGGGTCCCGGGCGGATGAAGGTCAGTCGGTGGGCGGGCGGGCCCAGGTGAGGAAGCGGTCGGTCACGTCGACCGGGCGACCGCTGTCGAGCTGCGCGAGGTGGTCCTCCGCCTCCACTTTCCAGCCCGCGAGCAGCGTCAGCAGTCGGGGCCGGTCGTCGGCGTACTTCGCGAGCAGGGCGAGCTTCGCCTCCCCGCAGGGCCACGGGTGCGCGTCCACCCGGCACAGCCAGGTCGAGGGCAGGGGCGTGTGCCGACCCGGGATCACACCGGTCACGAGGTCGACACCCTTCGCGGGACCGGCCCGCGGGCTACCGGCGTGCGAGCTGCCGGCGTGCGGACCGGGGCCTTCAGGCGCCCGGCACCGGAAGGCTGGAGGAACAGGGTCCGCCGGGAGACCGCGTCGCCTGCGGCGTCGAGCACGTACGCGTCGACCCACACCCACCCGTCGTACGTGTGCCAGTCGGTCAGTACCCGGATGACCCGGACCGTGATCGGCCGGACGAACTGCACGCTTGCGGCGCGGGACAGGCGCAGCACGTCGCCGGAGCGAACCAGCGGCGGGGTCACCGCGCGGGCCTCCGCTCCCGCCAGCGGTGCCCGGGAGTGACGTTCGCCAGGCGGCCGGGACCCGCCACGGCGGGACGACCTGGCCGATCGGACCGGGCAGGTACGGGCGCGCGGGCGGCGGCTCGGCGGCCGGCTTCGGTTCCGGTGCCGGTGGCGGGTCGGCAGGCTTCGGCTTATCGGGCACGGTGCTCCCCTGACGTCGTGGCGTTGGAGAGGGGCCGCCTCTCACCCCTCGAAAGAGACGGCCCCCCAGCAAACGCGACCGGCGGGTGTCCTCTTCGACCGGCGGCGTCGCTCTACACACGACTCTTGCAGGCAGTTGCGGGACGGGTACACAGCGTTAGATCATGGCAACGGGACCGTCGGGACGTCCCGAGTGCGCTACAGAGGGGTAACGGGGATGAATCACGCGGTGAAGGTCGCGATGCTCGACGCAGGCGAGACCGCCGAAAGCCTGGCAGCCCAGGTGGGCGTCGACCCGAAGACAGCGGCGCGGTGGGTGAGTCACGGACGCATCCCGCGCGCCCGGCACCGGGTGCGGGTCGCTTCGATCCTCGGGCGGGACGTGCTCGACCTCTGGCCGGACGCGTTGAAGCGCCGCGAACCGGCATGGTTCCGGCGGTGGGCGGACATCGAGCGCGAGGCGGTCGAGCTGCGGTGGTTCGAGCTGGCGTGGGTGCCGGGTCTACTTCAGACCGAGGCGTACGCGCGGGCGACGCTGTCGATGGAGGCGCTGTTACCCGAGCAGGTCGACGAGTTGGTGACGGCGCGCATGGCACGCCAGGCGATCTTGCAGCGGGGCCGGCCACCGCACCTCATCGCGGTCGTAGACGAGACTGCCCTCCGGAGACGCGTCGGCCGCGACCGCGCAATCATGCGCGAGCAGTGCGAGCACATCGCCGCGTGCGCCGATCTGCCCTCCGTGCAGGTGCACGTGGTTCCACTCGATACTCCGATGTATCTCGGGATGGGCGGGCCGTTCATCATGGCCGAGCTTCCGGACGGGGCCCGGGTCGCACACGAGGACGGTCAGGTCCGGGCTCACATCACGGAAGATGCGGCGGAAATTGCTACCCTGGAGAGCAGGTGGGCGCGCATAGTGGGCGAGGCTCTACCTCGGATGCTATCGCTCAAACTCATCAGGGAAGTGGCAGCGACATGGACATGACCGGCGCGCAGTGGCACAAGAGCACCAAGAGCGGCAGCAACGGCGGGGCGTGTGTCGAGGTGGCCGACAACCTGCCCGGCGTCGTCCTCGTACGGGACACCAAGGACCGCGACGGCGCAACGCTGATGTTCGCTCCCGGCGCGTGGCGTGGGTTCGTGACCTTCGCGAAGGCATCCCGCTAGACAAGGCGTTGGGGCCCCGGCCGGACGGCGGTCGGGGGCCACCTGCTGTCCGGGGCCACCGTGACCCAGCGACCCCGGCGTGGGTCCACTCGACCCGGCGCCCCCGAGGTGTCCACCCGCCTGGAAGCCGAAGCCCACCGACGCGGGATCACCCCGAGCGCCCTGATCTGCGAACTGGTCGACGCGGGACTCACCCCGGCCACCGACGACACCACCGTCACCGTCCGAGCCGCCGACCTACGCCGCGCGATCGACCACGTCATCCACGACGCCGCAGCCTGACCTGAGGTTACTGCCGGTTGTTACCCGCTTGGAGTGGCCGGTAGCACCGCCGGTGCTACCAGCGGGAGTACGCTGCCACCATGACCGCGAAACGCTCCATCAGCGTGCCCGACGACGTCGCCGAGTGGCTCGACGGCCAGCCCAACGTCAGCGCCGCCATCACCGCAGCCGTCCGGGCCCAGATGGCCGGCACCCAACTCGACGAAGTGCTGCGCCGCGCCGGCATCGAGGTCACCGAAGCCGGCAAGGCCCGCTGGCGCGACCGCCTGGCCGCGCCGATCCCCGACGACGCCCTCGCCGAGGGGCAGCGGATGCTCGACGAGGGCGCGTGAGCGACAACCAGGTCGCCGTGGTCCTGGACGCCACCGCCCTCGCCGCGTACGTCGACGGGCAGCTCGCCGTCGGCGAGCTGATCGCCGAGGTCGCCGACGAAGACCGCACCGTCGGCGTGCCGGCGGCCTGCCTCGCCGCCGCCTATGCCGCCACCAGCAGCGACGTCGGCACGGCCCTGCTCACCCTCCTGACCACCACACCCGCCATCACCGTGCTGCCCCTCGGAGCCGAACCCGGCGTCGACGACGCCCGCCAAGCCGGCGTCCTCGCCCGCGCCGCAGACGGCGACATCGCCCTCGGGCACGCCGCCCGCACTGCCATCGCCCACCAGGCCCATCTGGCCACCACCGACCCCAATCCGGCCGCCGCCGTGCTGCCCGCCGGCTGGAGCATTCTCGACCTCAGCCAGGCGTGACCGGTGCCTCTGCGGCACCCCAGCCGGCGGTGAGGATCCGCCGGCGCGTCGCGCGGCGTGTGGTGATCGCGCGCTTACTGTCTGCGGGTGCTGCTGACTTACCTGGACGAGTCGTACACCGATCGCTGGTACTGGATGGGCGCGCTACTTGTCCCCGACGTCGTGGCCATCCCGTTGAGCACAGCCTTGGACGAGGTGATGCTCGACGCGGCGAAGGCCTACGGCGTCGCGGCGGAGTCTGAGCTTCATGGCTACGACCTGTTCCAGGGCCGAGCGCCGTGGACAGGTCTGCCGCCCCGGGCCCGAATCGCGGTGTACAACTCCGCGCTCAAGGCCATCGGCTCGCACGAGGTCACGATCATCCTGCGAGGGGTCGACCGCCATGGCCTCACCCGTCGGTACGCCACACCAAAGCCGGCACACGAGGTGGTGCTGTCACACCTGCTCGAACGCATCGACGGGTACGCGGCGATGCGCGAGCAGCTGGTCCTGGTCATCGCCGACGAGGTCGACAACCCGGCAACCCATCGTTCCGACCTGAGCCGCTACCGGACTGCTGGAACCGGCGGCTACCGATCTCGCCGGCTCACCCACATCGTCGACACACTGCACTTCGCCCCATCGCATGCCTCACGGCTCGTGCAGGCCGTCGACCTGGTGACATTCCTGTTCCGCCGAATAGCCAGCGGTACCGTAGCGGACCCGCGCGAGATGGCCGCGAACGAACGGCTGTGGTCGTGGGTCGAGCCGCGCCGCTACCACTCCTGGTGCTGGTCCCCGACCGCCCCTCAGATGCACGAAGGGCCCGCGTGAGCGGGCCCTAAGGCGGCTGCGGGAACCCCCGAAAGGGCCTCCTGCGCTCCCCAGATTAGCAGCAAGTTGTGCGCGACACACAAACTTCGCGAATCGGCTTGGGGTCGGGTGCCGGGTGCCACCGGGGTATGACCCCGATGTCGCCGACGAAGACCGCACCGTCGGTGTGCCGGCTGTCTGCTCGCCGCCGTCTACGCGGCCACGAGCAGCGACGTCGGCACTGCCCTGCTCACCCTGCTGACCACCACGCCCGCTGTCGCCGTGCTGCCTCTTCGCGGCCGAGCCCGGCGTCGACGACGCCCGCCAGCCCGGCGTCCTCGCTGACGCCGCAGGCGGCCACATCGCCCTCGGTCACGCTACCCGCGCGGCCATCGTTCACCAGACGCACCTAGCCGCCACTGACCTGCCACGGGCGTGGCACAGATGGGCAGCGCGGATGGCGCGGTCGCAGCGTTCCCAACCCTGTGCAGGCCCGCCGCGATGCCATCCCGGTGTTACCCCTCGGGCTGCTCACCGTCGCCGCGCTGTTCAAGCAGAGCCCTCAGGTTGCTCATCGCCGGCCGGTGGCCGGTGCCGGCTGCGCGTCGATACCACTGCTCCGCCTCGTCTTGGCTGCCGCGCTGTTCGAGCAGAATCCCCAGGTTGTACATCGCGTCGGTGTGGCCGGTGTCGGCTGCGCGTCGATACCACTGCTCCGCCTCCTCCTGGCTATCGCCGCGCTGTTTGAGCAGAATCCCCAGGTTGTACATCGCCCTGGTGTGGCCGGTGTCGGCTGCACGTCGGAACCACTGCTCCGCCTCCTCCTGGCTATCACCGCGCTTGGCAAGTAGAACGCCCAGGTTGCTCATCGCCCCGGTGTGGCCGGTGTCGGCTGCACGCCGATACCACTGCTCCGCCTCCTCCTGGCTATCGCCGCGCTGTTCAAGCAGAATCCCCAGGTTGTACATCGCCCTGGTGTGGCCGGTGTCGGCTGCACGTCGGAACCACTGCTCCGCCTCCTCCTGGCTATCACCGCGCTTGGCAAGTAGAACGCCCAGGTTGCTCATCGCCCTGGTGTGGCCGGTGTCGGCTGCACGCCGATACCACTGCTCCGCCTCATCTTGGCTGCCGCGCTGTTCAAGCAGAACGCCCAGGTTGCTCATCGCCTCGGTGTGGCCGGTGTCGGCTGCACGCCGATACCACTGCTCCGCCTCATCTTGGCTGCCGCGCTGTTCAAGCAGAACGCCCAGGTTGCTCATCGCCTCGGTGTGGCCGGTGTCGGCTGCACGCCGATACCACTGCTCCGCCTCATCTTGGCTGCCGCGCTGTTCAAGCAGAACGCCCAGGTTGCTCATCGCCCTGGTGTCGCCGGTGTCGGCTGCACGCCGGAACCACTGCTCCGCCTCCTCCTGGCTGCCGCGCTGTTCAAGCAGAACGCCCAGGTTGTACATCGCCTCGGTGTGGCCGGTGTCGGCTGCACGCCGGAACCACTGCTCCGCCTCCTCCTGGCTGCCGCGCTGTTCAAGCAGAACGCCCAGGTTGCTCATCGCGTCGGTGTGGCCGGTGTCGGCTGCATGCCGGAACCACTGCTCCGCCTCCTCCTGGCTATCACCGCCCCGGGCAAGCAGAACGCCCAGGTTGAACATCGCGTCGGTGTGGCCGGTGTCGGCTGCGGTGCGCCACGCCTGTTCGGCGATGTCTAACCGTTGGGTGAAATAGGCATGAGTGCCGATGGTGGCGGCTTGGGGGGTGGTGGCGGCTTGGGGGGTGGTGGCGATGGGGAGCAGGGTGTTCCAGACATGGTCGGGGACTGGGGTGGCTGCGAGGGGGCCTTGGCCGGTGGTGGTGCGGTCGAGGAGGTAGTCGGAGGCGGTGTAGGTGTCGTTGTCGTGGGGCAGGAGGCAGGAGCTGGCGCCGAGGACCCGTTCGCATGCCCATTGGAGTCCTTGAGTGATGGTGGGTAGATCGGCGCGGTGTCTCCAGGCGGGGGACAGGTAGGGGCGGTAGAGCTTGGCGAGAATGTCGCGGGAGACGGGAGTGGTGTAGCCGGCGCGGCGACAGTCCACCGCGGCGCTGATGAGGGCGTGTCCGACTTCGAACGAGGGGCCGTCGCCGACCGACCAGCGGCGCATCATGGCCGGGCCGGCGGCGAGGTATTCGGCGAACCCGACCCCGGCGGTTAGCGCAGCCGTGATCCGGTCGTCGCCAGTGGCCTCGGCGGCGGTGCGCTCGGAGTCGGTGAGGTGCTGACCGACCGGGATGCGACGTCGGCCGCGGATCTGGGCCACCAGTTTCGCCGCAGCCTCGTCCAGCCCGGCTGTGATGAGTTCTTGGCCTTGGCCGCCTCGGGTGGCGGCGTGGTCGAGGCGGGATAGTTCCTCGTCGCGGATGGTGGCCACCACCACCACGTCGGCCCGCCCGGAGGGGCACAGACGTTGAAGTAGCGCCTGGTCGATGCCTCCGGGGGTGAGGAAGCGCTCCAGGTCGTCGAGCCACACGACCGCATCGCTGATCGGATAGCCGGCCTCGACCAGATCTCTCAGCGCCCCTGCGTACGCCGGGGTGAGTAGCTGGTGGTGCGGGCGGAGGCGGTGGATGGCCTCGAACGCGCTGCGGCTCTTGCCGGCGGCTGCCTTGCCGTGCAGCAGCACGATCCCGCCTTCGGCGATGGCCCATTCCAGATCATCGTCACCAGTGCGGGGAACGTAGCGAGGAAGGTCCTGGTCATGGCGGTCGGTGGTATCGATGGCAGGTTTGACGCCCAGGTCCAGCGGGTCGACCTGCTCCACCAACGGCGGCCGTCCGTCGTCGCGAAGATGCAGCAGGCACCCGAGGGGCACGGACTCAGTCGGGCTGGCGGTGCCGGGTTTTTTGCCTGGTCGCGCCGTGCGCCAGCCGACCACCAGCCCTACCGCTCCGAGGAGCCCGAAACCGATGCTGGTGATTTTCTCAGCCCGGTCCAGACCTTGCTTCACCAGGAAGTACACCACCGGGACAACGACTGCGACCGAGGAGAACAGCAACACGATCTGGCGGAGTCGTCGCCGCACCGACATGAAGGCCACACGTCATTCTGAAGGTGACCGGCAAGAAGCGCAGACCCGCCATCTCACCCACGCTAGCCCGCCCATCAGCTGAGAGCATTCTCGACCTCAGCCAGGCGTAGACGGCGTGCTCGTCTTCTTCAGGCGTCACGGGTGGCCAACGAAGATGACGGCCGCCGATGTCGGGTGCTCCGAGCACGACGGGCAGCGCATGGCCCGATGTGACGAGGGGTGCGACGCCGTCCACGGCCAGGCGGCGGGCAGACCGGTGCGACCCGGTCAGGCCGGGCCGGCGGGCAGGGCCATGCGCAGGGCGAGCAGGTCGACGCCGGGCAGCGGAGACCAGTCCCGCTCCGGGGTACGCACGAAGCCGAGCCCCGCGTACAGCCGGTGGGCGGCGTCGGCGAGCCCGCTGCGGACGCAGATGACCATCGCCGAGCAGCCCTGGTCCACGGCCCGGGACAGGCAGGCCCGGACCAGCGCCGCGCCCGCGCCCCGGCCCTGGGCGGCCGGGTCCACCGCCAACATCCGGAACTCCGCCTCACCCGGCCGGGACAGCTCCGCGTACGGGCTGCCGGGCAGCACGTAGGTGACCGAGCCGAGCACGGCACCGGTCGGCTCGTCGACGGCGACCAGGATCTCGCCGTGCTCCGCCCGGCCGGCCACGTCGGCCAGCACCCCGCCGTAACCGTTCTCGCCCTTGAGCTGGCCGTCGGCCTCGTAGGCGGCGACGGTCAGCCGGGCCACCGCCGGAAACTCGGCCGGCCCGGCCCGCCGGACCAGCAGCCCGGTCGACCGGTCGCCGGGAATCAACCGATCACCGCGATCAGGTCACCGTCCTGCACCACGTCGCCCTCGTTGACCGCGAGCTGCTCGACCACCCCGTCGGACTCGGCGACGACCGGGATCTCCATCTTCATCGACTCCAGGATCACCAACGTGTCCCCCTCGGAGACGGTGTCACCGGTCGACGCCACGACCTTCCACACGTTGGCCACCATCTCGGCGCGGATCTCCTCGGCCATCACGGCCCTCCCTCTCCACCGGGTGTGTCTGCGTCGGTATCCAATCACGTGCCGCCCCCGCGCGGGCGACGAGCGCCGACACCGGCCAGGCCACGCCCACCGACGTACCGCTGCCGCCCCGGCGCACGACGGCGGGTGCCGGCCGCACTAGCATCATCAGGTCGGACCCCGACGCCGGGAGGACCGGCGGCGTGCCCCGACGTCCAGGGTCGCCGCAGCAGGGGTCGGACCCATCACGAGGAGGTCAGCATGGCGAAGAAGGCCCGTAAGAAGAAGGCCCGTAAGAAGAGCGGCGCGAACCACGGCAAGCGCCCCAACTCCTGAGTCGTCCCGGCGGTCCACCGCCGCGACGCCAGGGCCGGCCGGAGCCGGACACACCGGTGGCCCGGGTCGACGTCGACCCGGGCCACCGGTGTGCGTGCCGTCAGCCGGCCGGTGCGGGCCGGATTTCATTCGACGCCGGGTGGGGTGCGGGCACCGGCGCGTCGGGCGGCTGCGGGGTCACCCGGCCGCCGCAGGGTCACTCGGCGAGTTCGCGGGACTCGCTGGCCTCGAAGACCACCAGCTCGGTGAGGCGTACCCGCAGCCGCTCGCGCAGCTGGTCGGGGGCGGTCTCGTTGCCGCAGCAGCGGGCCACCAGCGCCCGTACCTCCTGCTCGATGCCGTACTCACGCAGGCAGGGCCCGCACTCGTCCAGGTGGTAGCGGATCAGCGAACGGCGTTCCTCGGCACACTCCAGGTCCAGGTAGAGGTAGACCTCGGCGAGCACTTCCCGGCAGTCCGTCTCGTGCGGCTTTCCGCAGCTCATGTCACACCTCCCGACTGGCAGTGGCGGTGGTGGTCGAGCCCTTCGCGGGCTGCGCGGCGCTGAAGCCACGCTCCGCGGCGTACCGCTCGAGCAGCTTGCGCAGATTGCGACGCCCGCGGTGCAACCGGGACATCACGGTGCCGATCGGCGTGCCCATGATGTCGGCGACCTCCTTGTACGAGAAGCCCTCGACATCGGTCAGATAGACCGCCAACCGGAACTCCTCCGGCAACTGCTGCAGGGCCTCCTTGACGTCGCTGTCGGGCAGCCGGTCCAACGCCTCGGTCTCGGCCGACCGCAACCCGCTGGAGGTGTGCGACTCGGCCTCGGCGAGCTGCCAGTCGGTGATCTCCTCGGTGGGCGCCTGGATGGGCTGGCGCTGCCGCTTGCGGTAGGAGTTGATGTAGGTGTTGGTCAGGATCCGGTAGAGCCAGGCCTTCAGGTTGGTGCCCTGCTCGAACTGGTGGAAGGCGGCGTACGCCTTCAGGTACGTCTCCTGGACCAGATCCTCGGCATCGGCCGGGTTGCGTGTCATCCGCAGCCCGGCGGCGTAGAGCTGATCGACGAAGGGCATCGCGTCCCGCTCGAAGCGGGCCTTACGCTCGTCCGTCTTCTCGGTGGTCAACCGCACATCCCCTCGCGTCGGATGCTGTCCCGCCGAGGATACGCGGCCGAACCGGCCCACAGCTTCGGTTCCGCCGGGTGTGCTGGTGCTCACCACCTCGTGACCGGTCCCCACCGCCGGCCAGTCCGGGCCGTCCAGCAGCTGTCTGAGCTGCCGTGCGCCCTGCTCGTCCCGCTCCCGGTTCCGTGTCTCGGTCGGCACCGGTCACCCCCCTCGCCAGATTCTTCGTCCGGGAGGCGTAACACCCGACCGCAGGCCGGGCATTCCGCCGGCCCCCGCTCCTGGTCCCGACCCACCGGTCGGCTACCGGCGGGCTGGGACCAGGAAGGGCCTGGGAGGGACGGTCCCGACCACCCGAACCGGAAGGTCGACACCATCGGATGCAACGACGGCTCCGGCGGGGCGGAAACGGGTGGTCACCGCGTCGGTCCGCGCCGGGGCGACCGGTCGACGCGGCGCGGGACGACCCGGTCCGGGCGGATCAGCGGGCCCAGCCGTGTGCGCGCAGCCAGATGAGCACCACCCCGGCCGTGCCGGTCGGATCCCGGCGCAGGTCGTGACGTTCGCCACCGCGTACCACCACCTCGACCGGGCCGGCGGCGGTGGGCGTCCCGAACGGGTCCCGGTCGCCGTTGACCACCAGCGTCGGCAGCCCGGTGACCAGTTCGTCGGCCCGGGAGCGCTCCGGCCGCCCCGGCGGGTGCAGCGGAAAGGCCAACGCGACCACCCCGGCCGCACCCACCGCGCGGGCCGTCCGACAGGCCACCCGGGCACCGCTGGACCGCCCACCGACCAGCAGGGGCAGCTCGGGATGCCGGTGGCGCAGCGCGGCCAGCACCGCCGTCCACGCCTCGTCCAGGTGCCCGGCCGGGGCCGGGGCCCGGCGACCGGCCACCCGGTAGGGCTGGGTCACCCGGGCCACCACCACCCCGGCGTCGCGGGCGGCGTCGCGCAGGGCGAGCAGGTCCGGCGCGTCCACCGCACCACCGGCGCCGTGGCCGAGCACGAGCAGCGACGTCGGCGCGGCGGCCGGCAGGTCGGTGTCGACCCGGGCCGGGCCCCGGGGGGTGTCGAGTTGCGTGGGGTGCGGCACCCGGCCATTCTGCGCCGCCCCGACGGGTCAGCTCAGCGGAACCAGGGTGAGCAGCCGGTCCCGCACCGGTGGGCCGGCGTCGTCGGCCGCGGCGGGATCGGATCCGACCTCGCCACGCCAGGCGACCAGCATGGCCCGGCGCTCACGTGGGGTGGTGCCACCCCACACCCCGTGGGTGTCGCCCACCTCCAACGCCCAGGCCAGGCAGGATCCCTGGACGTCACAGCTGCGGCAGAGCGCCACCGCCGAGTCGGCTGGTTCGTTGGGTGCCGGAAAGAACGTCTCCGGATCCACACTCTGACAGGTTCCTCTGGTCCGCCAGGCATCGTCGGAACGGCGGTCCCGCAACGCGCGCAGCAGTCGCGGATCCCGTCGTGCGGCGGCCACCTCGTGCGGTCGGGGCATACGCGCCCGGGTCATCACACCCACCTCCCCCGTGGGACCGGCAAGATCGACGGGCGTCGTTCACACTGCGCGAAGACGCTCCCAGTGCCAGCGCTGTGTTCTATCGCACTGTTGGCTACGGGGACAAGGGGTCTGCCGGAAAGATGGCTAAAGGTCCGAGCGACGTTTCGCCCGGAACTCTGGCAATTCGTACGCGACAATGTCGCCAATCGCGTTCAGAACAGCGCAGTCTCCCCGTGGGAGCGTTCCCGGTCCACCGGCACCCGGGCGGTCAACTCCGGGCCGTTGTTGCGCACGTTGCCCACCGCCGTCCCGACCGGACGGATCTCCAACCCGGCGAGCCACCCCGCCGGCGGCGGGACCAGCAGCGCCGCCGGATCGTCGGCCGGGGCGAGCCAGTCCGTCCACCGGTCCGACGGCAACAACAGCGGCATCCGGTCGTGCACCTCGGCCAACTCGCCCACCGCCGCCGTGGTCAGCACGCTGAACGTGAGCGACTCCTCCCAGCGGGACCAGATGCCGGCCAACGCCAGCACCGAGCCGTCCCGCGGGGTCATGAAGTAGGGCTGCTTCGCGCCACCGGACCCGCGTACCCACTCGTACCAGCCGTCGGCCGGGACCAGGCAGCGCCGACGGGCGAACGGCACGGCGTACGCCCGGCTGGTGGCGACCGTCTCGGCCCGGGCGTTGATCATGCGGGCCGCGCCGGAGGCCGACTTCGCCCAGTGCGGCACCAGGCCCCAGCGGCCGACCGACAACACCCGCCCCTGCTCGGTGTCGACCCGGACCACCGGCACCGAATCGGTCGGCGCGACGTTGTGGTCCGGCCCGAGCCGACCCTCGGTGTCGTCGTACGACTCGAAGACGGCGCTCAGGTCCCCGGCACTGCGGGTCGTCGCATACCTGCCGCACATGCCGCATACGCTAACGCCCCGCCCCGTCGTGGGTTGTCCCGCCAACCGGGAGTCAGCCGGACGGTCGGCTCGAAATCGTCGCCGGGTTGGCAGAATGTGACCGTGGGAAACCTGACCGCCACCCGTCCGCAACAACCCTGGGCCGCGCCGACCGCCAGTGACCCGGTCACCGCGACGCTGCGCCTACCCGGCTCCAAGTCGATGACCGCCCGCGCCCTGGTGCTCAGCGCGCTGGCCGGCGGCCCGTCAACGCTGCACGGGCCGCTACGGGCCCGCGACACCGAACTCATGGCGGGCGGGCTGCGCGCGATGGGCGCGCACGTCTCCGTCTCCGACGACGACCGCTGGCTGGTCCGGCCGCACCGGCTCGTCGGCCCGGCCCACGTCGACGTCGGCCTCGCCGGCACGGTGATGCGGTTCGTCCCACCGGTCGCCGGCCTCACCGAAGGGCAAGTCACCTTCGACGGCGACCCGCAGGCCCGGGTCCGGCCGCTCGGCCCGCTGATCGGCGCGCTGCGCTCCCTCGGCGTCCGGATCGACGCGCCCGAGACCGGCAGCCTCCCCCTGGTGGTGCAGGGCACCGGTGGGGTCGCCGGTGGCGAGGTGGTGATCGACGCCTCCGCCTCCAGCCAGCTCGTCTCCGGCCTGCTGCTCGCCGGGGCCCGCTTCGACCGGGGCGTGGTGGTCCGGCACCAGGGCCCACCGGTGCCGTCCGCGCCGCACCTGCGGATGACGGTGCAGATGCTGCGGGCCGCCGGAGCAGCCGTCGACGACAGCGTCCCCGACGTCTGGGTGGTCGAGCCGGGGCCGCTCGCCGGCCGGAGCTGGGAGATCGAGCCCGACCTCTCCGGCGCGGTCCCCTTCTTCGCCGCCGCCCTGGTCACCGGCGGTGAGGTCACGTTGCAGGGGTGGCCGCACAACAGCGTCCAGCCGGTCGAGCAGCTCCGCTCGCTGCTGCACCGGATGGGCGGCGAGGTCACCCTGACCACCGCCGGGCTGACCGTCCGCGGCACCGGCACCGTGCACGGGCTGACCGCCGACCTGTCCGACGTCAGCGAGCTGACCCCGGCCCTGACCGCACTGGCCATGCTGGCCGACTCGCCGTCGACCTTCACCGGCATCGGGCACATCCGGGGGCACGAGACCGACCGGCTCGCCGCCCTGGCCCGGGAGTTCACCGGGCTCGGCGCCGACCTGACCGAAACCGCCGACGGGCTGGAGATCCGACCCCGGCCGCTGCACGGGGGAGCCTTCCGCACCTACGCCGACCACCGGATGGCGCACGCCGCCGCGGTGGCCGGGCTCGCCGTCGCAGGCATCGAGGTCGACGACGTGGCATGCACCTCCAAGACCATGCCGGAATTCCCGGCACTATGGTCGGCGATGGTGACCGGCAAGAGCTGACGACGGAGGGGGCAGGTCCTGACGACCAAACGACGGGAGTACGACGAGGACGACGTACGGGTCCGGCCCGGCCGGTCCTCACGTCCCCGTACCCGCACCCGCCCCCGACACGACGACGCGGTCGACGGGTTCGTCATCGCCGTCGACCGGGGCCGGTACACCTGCGTACTCCCCGACGCCCCCGACGGTGCCGCGATAACCGCCATGCGGGCCCGCGAACTGGGCCGCAAGTCGGTGGTGGTCGGTGACCGGGTGAGCCTGGTCGGCGACGTCTCCGGCACCGACGGGGCGCTGGCCCGGATCGTCCGGATCACCGAACGGCGCTCGGTGCTGCGGCGCACCGCCGACGACGACGAGAACACCGCCGAGGGGCGGCTGGAACGGGTGGTGGTCGCCAACGCCGACCAGCTGGTGATCGTCAGCGCGCTGGCCGACCCGCCACCCCGGACCGGCTTCATCGACCGGTGCCTCGTCGCCGCATACGACGCCGGCATCGAGCCGCTGCTCTGCCTGACCAAAGCCGACCTGGCCGGCCCCGAACAGGTGGTCGGCTACTACACCGAGCTGGAACTGCCGTACGTGCTGGTCCGGCCCGACTCCGACCTCGACGCACTGCGCGCCCTGCTCGCCGGCCGGGTGTCGGTGCTGGTGGGGCACTCCGGGGTGGGCAAGTCGACGCTGGTCAACCGGCTGGTGCCGGAGGCGCTGCGGGCGGTCGGCGTGGTCAGCGCGATCGGCCGGGGCCGGCACACCTCCACCAGCGCGGTGGCGCTGCGGCTGCCCCGGACCCCCGGCGGCGACGGGGACCCGGGCTGGATCGTGGACACCCCCGGCATCCGCAGCTTCGGGCTGGCCCACGTCTCGGCCGAGAGCCTGCTGCACGGCTTCCCCGACCTGGTCGAGGGAACGGTGGACTGCCCGCCCAACTGCCCGCACACCCCGGACGAGGCGGACTGCGCCCTGGACGCCTGGGTCACCGCCGGCAAGGCCGACCAGCGCCGACTGGCCTCGTACCGTCGCCTGCTGGCCTCCCGGGCCGGCGAGGGCGACCCCCGCGAGGTGGAGCGCAACCCCGGCGATCCCCTGGCCGGCTCCTGACCTAGCGGGCCAGGCGGTCCAGCAGCTCGCCGAGCAGCGCCCGTTCGCCAGGGGTGAGGTCGCCCGGGTCGTCGCCGACCAGTGCGCGCAACGTCAGTGCGGCGCTCGCCCGGGTGGCGGGGGCATCGGCGGAGGGGGTGTGCAGGACCCCGGCCAGCGCGGCCTCGCGGACGCGTTCGGACAGCCCGAAGTCCGGCTCCGGCTGGCTGATCAAGGTGAGCGTGATGCCGACGTTGGCGGCGAGCACCTGTTCGGCGGCGTCGGCCGCCGGCACCTTGAGCATGCCCTGGGCGGCGGCGCCGGTGAGCCGCTCGCGCAGCGCGGCGTGCGCGGGAGCGGTGACGGCGCAGGGCCTTCCCGGTTCGGCCCGGCCGTAGAGCAGCCCGTAGAACGACGGGTGCTCCAGCCCGAACCGTACGTGGCGGTCCCAGCCCTCCCGCAGGTCGCCCAGCGGGTCGCCGGAACTCTCGACCGCCGTGTACTGGGTGAAGCCGTGGTTGACCACGGCGTCGATCAGGCCCTGCTTGCTGCCGAAGTGGTGGTAGAGCGTCGGGGCCTGCACCCCGGCGCGTTCGCACACCGCCCTCGTGGACACCGTGCCGCTGCTCTCCAGCAACTCCGCCGCGGCGAGGAGGAGTCGATCCCGCGCGTTCTGCATGGTTGCTACAGTAGCGCATGTAGCACTACATTGGCCCCTGTAGCGAAAGGAGAAGTCTCCATGAGAACGTGGTTCATCACCGGTGGAACGCCAGGAGGGTTCGGCCTGTTCTATGCCGAGGCCGCACTGAAGCAGGGCGACCATGTGGCGGTGACCTCCCGTCGCCCCTCCGAACTGCGAGAATGGGCCGAACCGTACGGTGCCCGGGTGCTCGTACTCCCGCTCGACGTCACCGATGCCGAGCAGGTGCGGGCGGCGGTCCGCACGGCGGAGGAGCGGTTCGGCGGGATCGACGTGCTGGTCAACAACGCGGGCCGCGGCTGGTTCGGCTCGGTCGAGGGCGCCCCCGACAAGACGATCCGCCGCACGTTCGACCTCAACCTGTTCGCCGTGGTCGAGGTGATCCGCGCGGTCCTGCCCGGCATGCGGGCACGCGGCGACGGCTGGATCGTGAACATGTCGTCGGTGGCGGGCCTCGTCAGCGCACCAGGATTCGGCTACTACTCCGCGGCGAAGTTCGCCCTCGAAGGACTGTCGGAGACGCTGCGCCACGAAGTCGAACAGTTCGGGGTACGCGTGCTCCTCGTAGAACCTGGAGCATTCCGCACCAACGCCTTCGCCGGCTTCCAGGACGAACCCGTCAACGAGACCGTCGACGCCTACGTGCCGCTGGTCGAGGGCGTCAAGGCGGCATTCGTGGACCACAATTGCAGGCAGGAGGGCGACCCCGAGCGCGGCGTCCAGGCCGTGATCGGCGCGCTGGCCGCGCCCGTCCCGCCGCACCGGATCGTGCTCGGCAACTCCGGCTACGACGCCGTCGTCGCGATGCACGAGAACGCCCTCACGGAACTGCGCTCGAACGAGAAGCTCTCGCGCTCGGCGGACTTCTGAGCCTGCCGACTGAGAGCGCGTCGGAGCCTGCCGACAGGAACCGCGTCGGAGGAGCCTGCCGGCAGGAGACGCGCGGCGCCTGCTGACAGGGCCGCGTCGGCAACCGCCGGAAGTCGGCCGTGCCGCGAACGCGCGGAGCCGCTCCGGGGCGGACCGGGTCACCACACACCACCGAACCGACGGGGCCCTCGCCGACCGTCATCCCGCACCTGAACTGATCACCATGCCGCACGGCCCGTGGCGGGACGGCACCCGCAGCATCACCGTGGCGCCGAGCCGCCACAGGAACACGCCCGGACGCACCCGCGCCCCGGCAACCCGAGAAGACCGGAGAGCAGAGATGGACACCGTCACCCTTCCCCAGGCCGTCGAGAACTTCGTCGCCGCCACCAACGCCCACGACCCGAACGCGCTGGCCGCGGTCTTCGCCGACGGGGCCACCGTGCACGACGACGGGACGGCCTACACCGGCGAGTCCGCGATCCGCGAGTGGATCCAGGTGCACCTGATCAACCCGAAGATCGTGATCACGCCGACCTCGTTCGTCGACGACCGGCTGGTGGCCTCCGGGGACGGGGAGTTCCCCGGCGGGCCCCTGTCCTTCGCGTTCGTGTTCGGCATCAAGGACGACCAGGTCACCGACCTCGCAATCACCCCCGTCTGACCCCTCCCCGACCACAGCCACCCCACCCCTCCCAGCCCTCTCACCGCCCCCTCCCCCGCCCCCGGCCTCGCCGCCGGCCTCGCCGCCTCACCGCCCACCCACCCCGCCCCACCCACCCCGCCCCGGCCCCGCCGCCCGGCACTCCTCTCCCGCCCCGCCTCACCGTCTCGCCTCGCTGCCCAGCCCCCTCCCCCGCCCCGGTGATCAAGAGGTTTGCGTCAGGTGATCAAGAGGTTTACGTCATCCCGGAGCCCTCCCATGACGCAAACCTCTTGATCACGCGCGCGGGAAGTGGGTGGGAGCGGGAGGGGAGGTGGGAGCGGGCGGGGGCGGGGGCGGGGGTTAGGGTTTTGGGGTGACGGGGTATGTGGGGGATGTTGATCTTGCTCATCGGCTTGCGGATGCTGCCGATGCCATCTCGATGAGCCGGTTCCGGGCGCTGGATCTGCGGGTGACGGCGAAGCCGGACCTGACTCCCGTCTCCGACGCGGACACCTCGGTGGAGCGGGAGATCCGGGCGCTGCTGGCCGACCAGCGGCCCGGCGACGGGCTGCTCGGCGAGGAGTACGGCGCACAGCCGGCCACCGGCCCGCACGACCGACGGTGGGTGATCGACCCGATCGACGGCACCAAGAACTTCGTCCGGGGTGTGCCGGTGTGGGCCACCCTGATCGCCCTGCTGGAGGGGGACCGGCCGGTGGTCGGGCTGGTCTCCGCCCCGGCGCTGGGCCGACGCTGGTGGGGCGCCCCCGGCCTGGGCGCGTACGCCGGACCGGACGCCGCCTCCGGCGAGCCGATCCGGGTCTCCGGGGTCCGCGACCTCGCCGACGCCAGCGTCTGCTACTCGTCGCTGACGGGGTGGGAGGCCGCCGACCGGCTGGACGCGGTGCTCCAGTTGATGCGCGACACCTGGCGCAGCCGCGCCTACGGCGACTTCTACGGCTACATGTTGCTTGCCGAGGGGGCACTGGACGTGATGGTGGAGCCGGAATTGTCGCTCTGGGACATTGCCGCGCTGGTGCCGATCGTGACCGCCGCCGGGGGCACCATCACCACCCTGGACGGCACTCCCGCCCCTGGTGGGAGCGTGTCCGGTGAGATCAGCGCGATCGCCACCAACGGTCCGCTGCACGCCGACGTCCTCTCCCGGCTGGGTCGGCCGACCGAGCGCTGAGGCCACCAGCCCTCTATTCTCGCCTGGTGGTGTCCTCCGGCTGGTGCTTCCTCGCGGCGATGATCGTCGCGTACGGCTTCGCCAACATGCTCCAGTCGGTGGCCGCCGCCCGGACGACCGTGCACCACACCTTCGACCCGGGGCTGCTGCTGCGGCTGGCCGGGCACCGGACGTACCTGATCGGGTTGCTCTGCCAGGTGACCGGCTTCGTGCTGGCCTTCCTGGCCCGCCGGGACCTGCCGTTGTTCCTGGTCCAGGCGAGCGTGGCGGCGGGGCTGGGGGTGACCGCCCTGCTGGGGGTGGTGGTGCTCAAGTGGCGGCTGCCCGCCGCCGAGGTGGCGCTGCTGGTGCTGCTCTTCGCCGGGATCACCGCGCTGGTGCTCTCCGCCCAGCCGGCCCCCTCCAAAGGGCTCGGCACCGCCGGCCTGGTCGCCCTGGCGGTGGCGCTCGGCGGGATCGGGCTGCTCGGCTTCTTCGCGGTACGCCTGCACGGGGCGCCCGGTTCGGTGGCGCTCGGTTCCCTGGCCGGGCTGGCGTTCTCCGCCGCCGCGGTGGCCGCCCGGCCGCTGGCCTCCGCCCCGTCGGCCGAGGCGTTCGTCCGTGACCCGCTGCTCTACCTGCTGATCGCCCACTCGCTGGTGGGTCAACTGCTGCTCGGGCTGGCGATGCAGCGGGGCTCCACGACGGCCGCCGTAGCCGCGATGGACGCCGCCGGTGCGGTGCCCGCCGCGATCGTCGGTCTGCTGCTGCTCAACGACAAGATCTGGCCGGGCCGGGAGTGGCTGGCCGCCGTCGGCTTCCTGATCACCCTCGCCTCGGTGATCGGGCTCACCCGGTACGCCGCACCGCAGCACCACCACACGGTGACCCGCCCCCGGGAACGCGCCATGGTCGGCGCGGTCCCCCGCGTCTGAGCGGACGGCCCGGAAACCACGACCGCCCGGAAACCACGACCGCCCCGAAGCCACGACCGCCCCGAAGTCACGACCGTCCGGATCTCCCGGCCCGGTCAGACGCCGACCGGGCCGGCGGTCGCGCCCTTGACCGGGGCGTCAGTGTCGGCCTCGGCCACCGTCGCGGCACCCTCTTCGACCGACGGGTCGACGCCGCCCCCGACCGGCACCACGTCGGGCACCTCGACCGGCGTACGCCGGCCCACCACCCGCTCGTAGAGCCGCTCCAGCGCGCCGGCCGTCCGTTCCCAGGTGTAGCTGCACCGCACCCGGTCCACCGCGGCGTGCCCGTACGCGAACCGGCCCGGGTTGTCGGCGAGCAGGCGGCGCAGCGTCATGCCCAGCGTGCGGACGTCGCCGGGGGGCACCAGCCGGCCGGTGACCTCGTCGACCACCGCGTCGGCGATCCCGCCCACGGCGTAGCCGACCACCGGCACCCCGCAGGCCATCGCCTCCAGCGACACCCGCCCCGCACAGGAGTAGTGCGGGGTGCAGGCCACCACGTCGGCGGAGCGGTACCAGGTCGCCAACTGGTCGTGCGGCACCGCGCCGACCAGCGTGACCTGGTCGGCGACCCCGGTGCGCTCGGCCAGTTCCCGCAGCCGACGGGCCTCCGCGTGGGTGGCCAACTGGTCGGCCGGCGGCCCTCCGGCGATCACCAGCTCCGCGTCGCCGACCAGCCGCATCGCCCGGATCAGGTCGTCCTGCCCGTGCCCGGGGGAGAGTCCGCCGACGGAGAGGATCCGGGCCCGCTGCTCGCGGGGGGCGGCCTCGCCGTCGGGGTGGAACCGCTCGACGTCCACGCCGGTCGGCACCATCGCCACCGAGGTCCGTTGCAGCCCCATCCGGGTCAGCTCGTCGACCTCGGCGTTGCACTGGGCCACGGCGACGTCCACCGCCCGGGTGAGGGCCCGCTCCAGGGGGATCCGCTCATCCGGGCCGTCGTACTGGTGGCCGAGGTGACGGCGTTGTTCGACGCCGAGCGAATGGAAGGTCTGCACCACCGGGATGTCCGTTTCGCGGACGGCGTGCGCGGCGGCCAGGCCACCGATCCAGTAGTGCCCGTGCACCACCTCGGGCGCCCACTCCCCGGCCCAGTGCTCGGCCAGCCAGCGGCCCAACTCGGGGACGTACGGGACCAGGTCGGCGGTGGCGGTGGGCTGCGCCGGGCCGACGGGCACCCGTTGCACCCGGTAGCCGTCGACCTCGACGCTCGCCGGCAGGGCGGGATCGTCGCGGCGCTCGTACACCCGGACGTCGTGGCCGCGTGCGGCCAGTTCGCCGGCGACCCGGGCGACGTGCTCGTGGGTACCGACGGGTGGTTCTGCCGCGGACCGGGACGGCCCGGCGTGCGCGCAGACGAGGCCGACGCGCATGGTGCACCTCCATGCGATCTGCGAGGGTGGTCTCCGGTCAGAGCGTCCCATTAACCGGGGTCCCACGAGCCGAAACCTCGCAGATCGGAAGCGGTCAGCGGCTGGTGGCGGCGGCGGTGGGCGGCGCCGCCACCCGTCGGGCCGCCCGCCGGGTGGCGCCGCACGATCAGTCGGCGTCCCCCGGCATGACCCGGCCGCCCCGGGGGTACCGACCAGAGATGCCGCTGACCCGCATCCCCGTCGAGGCCACCACGCTGGTCCCCGACGCTCCGGGCGGGATCGACGCCAGCCCGGCGTACCCCGTCCCCCGACACGGCGTCGCCGTGGGCACGCCGGGCGTCGCCGCCCGGCCCGACCGGGCGGGACGACGATGAGCCGCTCCGACCTGCCGCCGACCCGTCGCCCGGGGGCCGGTCCCCCCGGGACGGCCCCTCCACCAGCGGTGGGGTGCCGGGTGGCCGTCGACGACTCGTCGGCGGTGGTGTGGCTCAGCGGGGTGCTCGAACCGGCCGACCACGACCGGGTCCGCGACGCCCTGCTCGCCCGGCTCGGTGACCGGCCCGGCCCGATCGTGGTCGACGTGTCGGGGCTGCGGTCCGCCGGGCCCACCGTCGACCGCCTGCTGGCTGAGGTACGACGGACGGTGCGCGACTGGCCGGCGGCCGACCTGCTGGTGGTCGACCCCGCCGGGACGGTCAGCGGGGAGCTGGCGGTCCACGCCACCCGCGACGGGGCGACGGCCGCGTTGGCCCGTACGCCGATGGCGGCGGTGCTGACCGAGGAACTGGCCCCGGCGGTCGGTGCGGCCCGGCGGGCCCGGGAACTGGTGACCGACGGCTGCGCCCGGTGGGGCGTGCCGGAGCTGGCCGAACCGGCCTGCATCGCGGTCACCGAGCTGGTCAACAACGTGGTGGCGCACGCGGCGACCCCGATGACGCTGCGGTTGGCCCCGGAGGGCGGCACCCTGCACGTGGCCGTCCGGGACCACTCCCGGCAGCAGCCGAGGTATGCGGGGTTGGCCCCGCTCACCTCGGCCGGCGGCCGGGGCCTGCTGCTCATCGACACGGTGGCCCGCCGCTGGGGCAGCACCCTGCTCCCGGATGGCAAGGTGATCTGGTGCGTGTTGCACACCGAGGACGAGTCATCCTGGCATCACGACTGATTTCTGCATTTTCGTCCCGATCCGGGGAGCGGGACCCGGTTACCCGGCCCCCGCCAGTGGGTAGTGCTCAGCCATGCGCGACGACGAGTTCCCGACCCCCGTGTCCGACCCCGAGGCGCTCGGCCTGCCCGACACCGCCGACGACGACTCGACCGCCAACGACGACGTGCTGACCGGCCGGGAGGCCGACGGCCCGGACCCGGCCCAGCTGCCCGGCGACCGGACCCCGGTCGCGGTCGACCACTTCGGCACCACCGCCGACGAGCAGCTCGACGGCGAGTCGTTGGACTACAAGCTCGCCCGCGAGCAGTACGAACGGCGGGCCGACGATCCGCTCGCCGGCCCGGTCGACCCGGACATCGCCGCCGAGGCGGAGAACGAGGAGGCCGCCGCGCAGGCCCAACTCGACGCCGACGTGCTGAACCCGGGCCCCACCTCGGACCCGAACTCCCCGGTCTCGCTCTATGACCACGGTCAGCTCGGCACGGTCGCCGACGCCCAGGTGGGCCGCCTGGTCGAACCGGACGAGGGTGCCCGCACCGACCAGGAGACCGACAGCATCGCGTACGACGCGGGTGCGGCCGGCGGCGGCGCGAGCGCCGAAGAGCTGGCCATCCACGAGACCCGGCCGCCCGAGGCGCACTGACCCCGGCCGTCCCGGCCCCGCACTGCCCAGTCGCCCAGCCCAGCACTGCCCCGGCCGTTCAGGCCCCGCACTGCCCAGTCGCCCAGGACCGCACTGCTCAGTCGTCCAGGCCCCGCTCGATCGCGTAGCGGGTCAGCTCCACCCGGTTGTGCAGTTGGAGCTTGCCCAGCGTGTTCTGCACGTGGTTCTGCACGGTGCGGTGCGACAACCCGAGCCGCCCGGCGATCTGCTTGTAGGACAGCCCCTTCGCCACCAGCCGCAGCACCTCGGTCTCCCGTTCGGTGAGCCGGGGTGCCGCGTCGTGTCCGCCGTCGGCCGAACCGCCGGCCGACGGCGGGTCGGCGGCGAGCCGCCGGTACTCACCCAGCACCAGGCCGGCCAGGCCGGGGGTGAAGACCGGCTCACCGGCTGCCGTGCGGCGCACCGCGTCCAGGAACTCCGCCGGGCCCGCCGACTTCAGCAGGTAACCGGTGGCCCCGGCCTTCACCGCGTCCAGGACGCCCTGCTGCTCGCCGCTGGCCGACAGCATCAGCACCCGCACCCGGGGCAGCGCGGCGCGCAGCCCCTGGATCACCTCCACCCCGGAGATGTCCGGCAACTGGAGGTCGAGCACCACCAGGTCGGGTCGGGCGGCGGCGGCCACCCGGACCGCCTGGCGGCCCTCGCCGCTGGTCGCCACCACCAGGTGGCCGGCCTCGGTGAGGTCCCGGGCCACCCCCTCCCGCCACATCGGGTGGTCGTCGACCACCATCACCCGGGTCCCGGTCATCGGTTCCTCCTCGGCACCATCAGTTCGAGTTCGGTGCCCTCCCCCGGCGTCGAGACGATCCGCGTCTCGCCCCCGAGATCGGCTATCCGACCACGGATGGCCTGGGCCACCCCCAGCCGCCCCTGCCTGGCCGCCTCGGCCAGCCGCCCCTGCGGGATGCCCGGACCGGCGTCGCGGACCGACACGGTCACCGTCTCCCCCTCGTCCTCGACCAGCACCCAGGCCCGCCCGTCGGCGTGCCGCCGCACGTTGTCCAGCGCCGCCGCCGTCGCGGCGGCCACCTCCAGGGCCACCGGGGCGGGCAGCGGCACCGGGGTGGCCGGGGCGGAGACCTGCACCGCCGCCGAGGCGTACCCGGCCAGCAGGGAGCGCAGGTCCACCTCGCCCACCGGGTCGGCGGGGGAGGTCGGCGGCGCACCGGAGATCAACGCGCGCAGCGCCACCTCCTGCTGACCGGCGAGCCGGGCCAGCTCACCGGCCTCCCCGTCGAGGTGTGCCCCGCGCCGCTGGACCAACGCCAGCACCTGGAGCACCGAGTCGTGGATGTCGCGGGCCAGCCGCTCCCGTTCCCGGGTCGCCGCCTCCAGCTCCACCGCCCGCTGCAACCGCTGCTCGGCGGTCACCGCCAACCGGGCCACGTGCCCCACCACCACCCCGGCGAGCAGCAGCAGGATCACCCCGGTCAGCGAGGACGGGCCGACCCGGCCCCGGGTGGCCAGGTCCGTGCCGCCGACCAGCAGGGCGGCCACCGTGCCGCGCCGCCGTCCGCCGGACACCGCCCAGGCCAGCACCGGCCCGGCCAGCCAGGCCACGGCCAGGGCCGGCACCCCCGCCGCCAGCGCCGGACGGCCCACCACCCACGGCGTGACGGCCAGGATCGACAGGACCACACCGAGGTCGGCCAGGAGCAGCGGCCAGCCCCGGTTGGCCGGCCGGGCGTAGCCGACCGCGGTCACCCCGGACCAGGCCAGCATCACCAGGAGTACGCCACCGGCGGCGACCGGGTGGGCGTACCGGTCGGCGTCGCGCAGGACCAGCAGCCCGACGTACGCCAGCGAGGCGAAGCGGAAGACCGCGACGGAGCGCCAGAGCGGGACCTCGAAACCACCCGGCGGGGACGACGGCATGGGCGTCACCATGCCACAGCCACCCCGGTGACCCGCCGGGCCGGCCGGTGCGGCACGGACAACCCTGACGTACGGTAGAAACAGCGCGAAAGACTCCGAGATCGCTGCCGGGACAGGGCCCATGACGAACGCAGAACTTCCCACACCGCGTACGGTGGTGCCCATCGAATCTTCCCTTCTCATCGCCGAGGCGTTCGACCAGGCGCAGGTGACCGAGCTGAGACACTCGGTCAGCTCCTGCGCGCACGCCGCCGGGCTGTCCGGCCAACGCCTCGACGACTTCGTGCTGGCGGTCAACGAGCTGATCACCAATGCCGTCCGCCACGGCGGCGGTCAGGGCTGGCTGCGGCTCTGGCGACGCCCCGGCGAGCTGGTCTGCGAGGTCGCCGACCACGGCAACGGCATGAGCGAGCAGCAGCTCGACGACCGCAGCCGGCCGGCCCCGGACACCGCCGGCGGCTGGGGGCTGTGGCTGGCCCGGGAGCTCAGCGACGCGATGGAGGTCGAGAGCGGCGCGGCCGGCACCACGGTCCGGATCAGCGCCGCCGCCAACTGACACCACCGGGCGGCCCTCCGCCGGGGGCCGAGCTGGGCCGGCGCGCAGAGCCGCACCCGGGGCCGGCCGCCGGGCCGGTCAGCCGAACAGGGCGCTGACCGACTCGCCGTTGTGGATCCGCCGCATCGCCTCGGCCAGCGCCGGGGCCACCGAGAGCACCGTCAACTCCGGCACCCGCTTCTCCGGCGGGATCGGCACCGTGTTGGTGCAGACGATCTCGCGCACCCCCTCGGTGGCGCTGAGCCGCTCCAACGCGCCGCTGGAGAACAGGCCGTGGGTGCAGGCCAGCCGGATCGACCGGACGTTGCGCTCCCGCAGGTGGGCGATCAGCTCGATCACCGTGCTGCCCTTGGCGATCTCGTCGTCCAGCACGATCACGTCCCGGTCGGTCACCTCACCGATCACCGTGCTGATGGTGACCCGGTCGTCGCTGAACCGCTGCTTGGCCCCCGCCGCGACGGGGGTGCCGAGCATCCGGGCGAACGCCGCAGCCTCCTTCGCGTTACCCAGGTCCGGCGAGACCACCACCGTGTTGCCCAGGTCGTCCCCCCGGAAGTGGGCGGCCAGCTCCCGCAGGGCGTGCAGGTGGTCGACCGGGACGCTGAAGAAGCCGTGCACCTGCGGCGAGTGCAGGGTCATCGCCAGCACCCGCTGGGCGCCGGCCGAGGTGAGCAGGTCGGCCACCAGCCGGGCCCCGATCGAGATGCGCGGGGCGTCCTTCTTGTCCGACCGGGCGTACGCGTAGTGCGGCAGCACCACGGTGATCCGCCCGGCCGACGCCCCCCGGGCCGCGTCGATCATGAGCAGCAGCTCGACCAGGTTCTCCTGGACGGGCGGCACCAGGGGCTGGATCAGGAAGACGTCCCGCTCCCGGCAGTTCGCCTGCAACTGCACCTCAAGGCAGTCGTTGGCGAACCGGGACACCCGCACCGGGTGCAGCGGCACCCCCAGGTGGGCACAGATCTCGGCGGCGAGGTCGGGATGGGCGGTTCCACTGAACACGGCGATGTCGCGCACGTCTGGAGATCGTACGGAGCCACCGTGGTTCTCCGGAGCGCACCCGGCCGGTACGGTGCCGAAATGACCGGAGAGTACGTCGCCGCCATCGACCAGGGCACCACCTCGTCGCGCTGCATCGTCTTCGACCGGGCCGGTGGGATCGTCGCCGTCGCCCAACGCGAGCACCGGCAGATCTTCCCCCGGCCCGGCTGGGTGGAGCACGACGCCGAGGAGATCTGGGCCAACGTCGAACAGGTGGTCCGTGACGCGCTGGCCGCCGCCGGTACCGGCCCGGACGGGTTGGCCGCCGTCGGCATCACCAACCAACGGGAGACCACCGTGGTCTGGGACCGGGCGACCGGCCGGCCGGTCGCCAACGCCATCGTCTGGCAGGACACCCGCACCGGCCCGCTGCTGCGCGACCTGGCCGGGTCGTACGGCGAGGAGAAGCTGCGGGCCCGGACCGGCCTCACCCTGGCCACCTACTTCGCCGGCCCGAAGCTGCGCTGGCTGCTGGACAACGTCGACGGGCTGCGCGGGCGTGCCGAGCGGGGCGAGGTGCTCTTCGGCACCATGGACAGCTGGTTGATCTGGAAGCTGACCGGCCGGCACGTCACCGACGTGACCAACGCCAGCCGGACCATGCTGATGGACCTGGAGACCCTCGACTGGGACCCGGAGCTGCTCGACGCGCTGGGCGTACCGGCCGGGATGCTGCCGCAGATCCGCAGCTCGGCGGAGGTCTACGGGACGGCCCACGGGGTGCTCGCCGGGGTGTCGGTGGCCAGTGCGCTCGGCGACCAGCAGGCCGCCCTGTTCGGGCAGACCTGTTTCCAGCCCGGCGAGGCGAAGTGCACCTACGGCACCGGCAGTTTCCTGCTGCTCAACACCGGGGCCAGCCCGGTGCCGTCCACCCACGGCCTGCTGACCACGGTGGCCTACCGGATCGACGGCCAGCCGGCCGCGTACGCCCTGGAGGGGGCGATCGCGGTGACCGGTTCGCTGGTGCAGTGGTTGCGGGACAACCTCGGGTTGATCTCGTCGGCGGCCGAGATCGAGGAGTTGGCCGCCAGCGTGGACGACAACGGCGGCTGTTACGTGGTGCCCGCCTTCTCCGGGTTGTTCGCGCCGCACTGGCGTCCCGACGCCCGGGGGGTGATCGCCGGGCTGACCGGTTACATCACCAAGGGGCACCTGGCCCGGGCGGCGCTGGAGGCGTCGGCCTGGCAGACCCGCGAGGTGGTCGACGCGATGAACGCCGACTCCGACGTGGCGTTGCGTCGGTTGCGGGTGGACGGTGGGATGACCGCCAACGGGCTGCTGATGCAGTTCCTCGCCGACGTGCTGGCGGTGCCGGTGGTCCGCTCCCGGATCACCGAGACCACCTGCCTCGGCGCGGCGTACGCGGCCGGCCTGGCGGTCGGCTACTGGCCGGATCTGGCCACCCTGCGCGCCCAGTGGCGTTCCGACGCGCAGTGGGAGTCCCGGATGGACCCGGCGGACCGGCAGCGCGAACTGGGCCGGTGGCGCAAGGCGGTCGCCCGCACGCTCGACTGGGTCGACTGACCCCCATGGCGACCCGCCGGTCGATCGGTTCCCGACGCCCCGACCGATACGATCGGTCGGGGGGATGCCACATGCAGACAGTCGGTCCGTACGCGCTGCACCGCAAGCTCAGTTCGTGCGAGCTGGGCGAGGTGTGGGCCGCGCGGGACACCGCCGAGCGGCCGTTCACCGTGGCCGTGCTCGCGCCGGCCGCCGCCGAGGGCGGCTGGCGGGAGGCGTTCGCCGCCGCGGCCAACACGCTCGCCCGGTCCGACGGCCTGCCGATCACCGGGGCCAACCACACCGGACCGGTCCCCTGGGTGGCCTGCGCCGCCGAGCAGGGCGCGGGGGCCGCGCACGTCTTCCTCGCCCTCGGCCAGCGCCTCGTCCCGGCCGGGGAGCCCTCGACCGGGGTCGGGCCGCAGCGGCTCGGCCCGCCCGGTGCGACCGCCCCGGTGAGCCCGGCGGCCGGCGCGGCACCGGTGACCGGCCCGCCGGCCGGGCGTGCCGACGGTGGCGCGACCGGTTCCCCGGTGGACGGGTCACGCCCGGCGACGGCTGTGGCCACCTCCGCCGGGCCGGTCACCGACGGCACCGCGACCCCGGCCGGCGTACCCCGGTCGTCGGGGCCGACCTCGCCCGCCGCCCGGCCGGCCCCGCAACCGCCGGCCCCGCCCCGGACGACGCCGCAGCAGGGGTGCCGGCCGGGCAGCGGGCAGCCCCGGTGCCCTACCCGCAGCCACCGGTCGCGCCCCGACCCGCGCCGGCCGGGTACCCGGGGCCTACCCGTCGGGCGCGGCCCGTGGCCGGGGGCGTACCGGCTGGTGGTTGGCGCTGGTGGCGCTGGTCGCGGTGGGCGCGACGGCGATCGGCGCGGCCGGCGGGTTCGGCGTCGCGAGGTGGTCCGCCGACGACCCGACGACCGTCGCCGCCACGGCGGCACCGACCCCGAGCGTCGACCTGGGGCTACCGGGCACACCGCCGCGTCAGCCGGGCGTGGAACCCCCGGTCGGCGGCGGTTGGCCGACCGGGGCGCCGACCTTCGCCGCCACCGACCCGACCCGGGAGATCACCGGCCTGGCCGGGGTCGACTTCAGCTTCCGGGTGCCCACCGGGTGGAGCTGCACCGAGGCCGGCCGCACCAGCGGTTCGGCGCACTACCGGTGCGGCGTCCCGGCCGCCGACGGGTCGATCATCGGTGGCGACCTGGTCGTCCGGCAGTGCCCCCGGCTCTGCACCGACGAGCGCCGCACCGCGCTGCGCCGGCAGGAGGAGGCATGGGGGTTGCAGTGGGTACGCAGTGGCGAGTTCACCACCTGGGCCGAGACCGCCCGGGTGGACGGCGCGTCCCGCTACGGCCTGGTCTACCTCTCCTACTGGCGCAGCGTGCCGGAGGACGCGATCGACAGGCAGCTGGTGCTGCGGATGACCGCCCCCCTGGACCGTGCGGACGAGGTACGCAAGGTGGCCGCCTCGGTGCGCGAGGCCACCTTCACCATCTGACGCGGGGGCGAGACCACCCCCACTCGACCGGTACCCTTCGACCGGACGTCGACGACGAACCGGTCCGTCCTTCCACGACCGAGCGGGACCATGGTGCGCATGCTGACTGTCTCCCCTGACCGACCCGGTGCCTGTCCGACCATCACGGACGCGCTGGAGATCGCGCCGGACGACGCGGTCGTCTCGATCGAGCCCGGCGTCTACCCCGAGGCGCTCCGGTTGACCGGCCGACGGGTCCGCCTGGTGGCCGCTGGTGAGGCCGGTTCGGTCACCGTGGACGGTCGGGCCACCGGTCGACCGACGGTGGCCTGCGACGGTGGTGAGGTGCTGTTGCAGGGGCTGATCATCCAGGCCGCCGACCACCCGGCCGTGGACGCCGTCGGCGGTCGGCTCCGGATGGAGAAGTGCCAGGCCAGCGCGGGCTACGCCGCAGCCGTGTCGGTCCGCGACGGGGCCCGGATCGAGGCCGTGGAGGTGACCGTCACCGGTGGACAGCACGGGCTGGTCGTCTCCGACGCGGGCGGCACGGTCGAGCAGTGCGAGATCCGGGACGTCACCGACGACGGGATCATCGTGCGGCTCGGTGCCGACCCGACCATCCGCAACTGCACCGTCGGCAACGCCGGCTTCCGGGGTGTGTACGTCTACCAGGCGGCCCGACCCACCATCGAGCGTTGTGACGTCTCCGGCACCGGCGACGCCGGGATCGTGGTGGCGTTGCAGAGCAGCCCCACCATCGTGGACTGCTGGGTGCACGACACCCGGGGTGTCGGCATCGACGTCGGCCGGGGCTGCGGTGGGACGATCGAGGGCAGCCACACCGAGCGGACCGCCGCTCCGGGCGTCCGGCTCGCCGAGGGGTCGACCACCGTGTTCCGGGCGGCCGAGGCGGGCGGGCGACCGTTGGCCGGGGTGAGCGCGGGCGGCGGCCCGGTCGGGCAGGACGAGCACAAGGTCGAGGAGCTGCTCGCCGAGCTGGACTCGATGATCGGCCTGGCCGGGGTGAAGGCCGAGGTGCGCTCGCTGATCGACGAGATCCAGGTCAACGAGTGGCGGCGCAACGCCGGCCTGCCGGTGGGCGCGGTGAGCCACCACCTGATCTTCACGGGCGCCCCGGGCACCGGCAAGACGACAGTGGCCCGGGTCTACGGGCGGCTGCTCAAGGCGCTCGGGGTGCTGCCCAACGGCCAGTTCCGCGAGGTGTCCCGGCGGGACCTGGTCGGCCAGTACATCGGGCACACCGCCGAGAAGACCTCGTCGGTGTTCACCGAGGCGCTGGGCGGGGTGTTGTTCATCGACGAGGCGTACACCCTGTCCCGGGCCGGTGGTGCCGGCGGCGACTTCGGCCAGGAGGCCATCGACACCCTGGTCAAGCTGATGGAGGACCACCGCGAGCAGGTGGCGGTGATCGTCGCCGGTTACACCACCGAGATGGCCGCCTTCCTGGACGCCAACTCCGGGCTGGCCTCCCGGTTCGCCAAGACGTTGGAGTTCGAGAACTACAGCCCGGTCCAGTTGGTCGACATCGTCGGGCGGATCGCCCGCAACGACGAGTACCTGCTCGCCGACGGGCTGGCCGACGGCCTGCTGGAGTGGTTCGGCCAGATCGAACGGGACCAGAACTTCGGCAACGCCCGGGAGGCCCGCAAGCTGCTGGAGGGGATGCGCAAGGCGCAGTCCGGGCGGCTGCGTGCGCTGGGCCGGATGCCGAGCCGGGACGACCTGCGCACCCTCGTCCTGGACGACCTGCTCGCCGCCACCCGGTGACCGGGATGTCGCCCACCGGGGGCACCGGTGCCCGCAGCGACGCGCCGACCGCCCTGATCGTCCGGGTCCGCGACGCGCCACCCGAGCCGGCCGCCCCGTGGCGGCCCACCGAGGCCGACCAGCCGGCCCCGCCGGAGCCGCTGGACGCGCCCTGGCTGCGTCACCTGGCCCGGCTGTTGCCGATGGCCGTCGTCGCCGTCCTCGGCGGGATCGGGTTGAACCGGCCCGGCCTGTGGGAGGACGAGCTGGCCACCTGGGGCATGGTGACCGTCGGGTTCGACGACTTCGTCGCGGTGCTGCGTAACGTCGACGCCTCCATCGGCCCGTACTACCTGCTGCTGCGCGGGTGGGTGGCGCTGGCCGGCAGCTCCGACGTCGCGCTGCGGGTGCCGTCGCTGCTGGCCATGACGGCGGCGGCCGGCCTGGTCGCCGCGATCGGCCTGCGGATCGGCGGGCTACGGGTCGGGCTGGTCGCCGGCCTGCTGTTCGCGGTGCTGCCGACCACCTCCCGGTACGCCCAGGAGGCCCGACCGTACGCGTTCGCGGTGTGCGCCGCCGCGCTGGCCACCCTGCTGCTGATCCGGCTGCTGGAACGCCCCCGGTTCCTGCGCTACCTGGGCTACGCCACCGTGGTGGCGTTGCTCGGGCTGATGCACCTGGTCGGGTTGCTGCTGCTCGCCGCGCACGCGGTGGTGGCCTGGCGGGGCGCGCAGCGGCGGCGTTCCCTCGTCGGCTGGCTCGGCGCGGCGGTGGCCGGCGTGCTGCCGGTCCTGCCGGTGCTCTGGTTCGGCCGCCTACAGACCGGTACGCAGATCAACTGGATTCCGCCGGTCACCCTGGACCGCCTGGTCGACACCCCGGAGGCGCTGTTCGGCGGGCCGCTGCTCGCCGGTGCGGTGCTCGCCCTGGCCTTCCTCGGCATGTCGATGCGGGAGCGGGCGGCGGTGGCCACCACCTGGCTGGTGCTGCCCGCCCTGGGCCTGCTGGTCGCCGCCCAGCTCACCCCGCTCTGGCTGCCCCGCTACCTGCTGTTCACGGTGCCGGCCTGGGCGCTGGTCGCTTCGTTGGCCCTGCGCCGCAGCTCGCTGCTGCGCGGCACGGCCGCGATGCTGGCGGTCGGGTTACTCGGCATCCCGGCGCAGGTGGAGATCCGTGGGGTCACCGGCCACAGCCAGGGCACCAAGGAGATCGCCGCGGTGCTGCGGGCGCACGCACGCCCCGGCGACATCCTGGTGTACGGCCCGTTCGACGCCGGTGACCAGCGCACCAGCCGGGACGCGGTGAACCGGTACGTCGACGAGAGCTGGCGACCCCGGGACGTGCTGATGACCGTTCCGGCCCGCCGGCAGGGCACGCTGGGCGCGCGGGAGTGCGCCGACCGGGACGTCCCGGTGTGCCTGGGTCGCCCGGAGCGGGTGTGGATCGTGCGTAAGGGGGCGTTCGACAACCCGGTGCAGCGGATCGGGGCGGCGAAGGAGGCCGTGCTCAAGCCGTACGCCGTCGAGCGCACCTGGCGGGTCCGGGGCTTCAGCATCGGGCTGCTGGTGCGCAAGCCCGAGGTGACGAAGTGAGCACCCGGGCCGGCGGGGGCCGCACCGACGAGACGACGGAGTTCCACCGCCCGGTGCCACCGCCCCGCCCCGGCCCGCCGGCACCGCAGCACGGCCCGGCACCGCAGCGCCGCCCCACGACCCGGCGCGGCCCGGCAGTGCAGCCCGACGCCACACCGGTCGGCCCGACAGCCGCCCGACAGGGGTCGGCGGTGCCCCCGCAGCGGCCGGCGGTTCCGCAGCGGGGCCGGTGCCCCCGGCGTGGCCGGGACGGGCGGGCGAGCCGGGTCGGCCGGCGGCGGTGCCGACGCCCCGCGAACCGACGGCGGTGCCGGGTGGCCGGATGCCGGCGGCCCGGACACCGGCGGTGGTGCCGGCCGGCCGCGAACCGGCGGCGGTGCCGACGCCACGGGCGCCGACGGCGCGGCAGGTGGTGGCACCGGCGGCGCTGGGCCGCCCGACGACCGTCGACCCGGCGTTGCCGTTGCCGCCGGACGACGACGAGAAGGCCGCCTACCGGCACCGCCGGCTACCGGTGCTGATGATCGCCTCGTTCGTCAGCTTCACCGGGCTGCTCACCAGCCAGTTGCTCTTCGTCCGGATGGCACCCTGGCTGCTGCCGCTGCTGCCGCTGTTCGGCTTCACCGTCCTCTACTACCTGATCTCGGCGACGGTGAACATCGGCACGCCCGGGTTCGACCTGGACCGGCACCGGCGGCTGGTCCGCGACTTCCGGCCGGCCGTCCACCCGTCGGTCGACGTGTTCCTGCCGGTGTGCGGCGAGGCGACCGAGGTGCTGCGCAACACCTGGGAGCACGTCAGCCGGATGGTCGACCACTACCCGGGCCGGGTGCACGTCTACGTGCTCGACGACTCGGCCACCGACGAGCGGGAGGCGATGGCGCTCGCCTTCGGCTTCGTCTACCAGCGCCGCCCCAACCGGGGCTGGTACAAGAAGGCCGGCAACATGCGGTACGCGTACCAGCGCACGCTGGGCGAGCACATCCTGGTGCTCGACGCCGACTTCACCCCCCGACACGACATGCTCGACGAGATGGTGCCCTACCTGGCCGCCGAGCCGGATCTCGGGATCGTGCAGTCGCCGCAGTACTTCCGGGTGCACGCCGGGCAGGGCTGGTTGGAACGCGGGGCCGGGGCGGTGCAGGAGCTGTTCTACCGGATGGTGCAGGTGTCCCGGCAGCACCACGAGGCGGCGATCTGCGTCGGCAGCTGCGCGCTCTACCGTCGGGAGGCGCTCGACGCGATCGGCGGTTCCACGCTGATCGAGCACTCCGAGGACGTCCACACCGGGTTCGACATGCGGCGGCGCGGCTGGCGGCTGCGCTACCTCCCGGTGCCGCTGGCCACCGGCCTGTGCCCGGCCGACGTCAGCTCGTTCTTCACCCAGCAGTACCGCTGGTGCGCCGGCTCGATGAGCCTGCTCGGGTCGACGAAGTTCTGGAACACCCGGATGCGGCTGCGCACCCGGCTGTCGTACCTCTCCGGGTTCTGCTACTACCTGCACACGGCGCTGTTCACCTTCGTCGGGCCGCTGGTGCCGATCGTGCTGCTGGCCTGGTTCCCGCAGTCGGTGGCCCCGGCCAACTACCTGTGGATCGTGCCCAGCCTGATCTACAACCTGGTGGTGTTCCCGCTCTGGCACCGGTGCGCCTACCGGGTGGAGGCGTGGACCGTCAAGATGGTCTACGGCTGGTCGCACGCCTTCGCGATCTGGGACCTGCTGCGCGGGCAGAGCATGGGCTGGCAGCCCACCGGCGGCACGGGACGGAAGAACAGGACGGGTCGACTGTGGTGGGGAATGGCCGTCTGCACGGCGGGCAGTGGCGCACTGTGGACCGGCCTGGCAGCCCATCGGATGATCACCGACCAGCTGTGGACCTTCGCGCCGGCCTTCCTCGGGGGAGCGTTCTATCTGGCCGTCGCGTTGCAGGCGCTGCTGGTGAAGCCGGCGCGGGACATCCGGCCGGGGCGTTCCCGGTGACCTCCCGCCAACTGTTCACCATCGTGACGATGTTCGTGATCGGGGTCTTCGGCTACGCCGCGCTCGCGCCCGCCCCGGCCAGCCGCCCGGCCCGGTTCGCCACCGGACCCAGCGCGTCGCCCTCCCCCACCGGCCCGCCCCCGGCGTACGACGTCCGCCCGCTGGTGCAACCGCAGGGCCGCTACCTGGGGGTGGCGCTGAGCGGGGCGCCGCAGGACATGAGCCGGGTCGACCGGTTCGCCGACCTGGTCGGCAGCAAGCCCAACATCATCACCATCTACGAGAGCTTCGACGACGAGTTCGCCGCCGCCGAGGTCCGCCGCGTCCACCAGTACGGCGCACTACCGATCGTCCGCTGGGAACCGTTCAAGGCGAAACTCAAGGACATCGCCGCCGGGCGGCACGACCCGTACCTGGTGGAGTTCGCCGTCGCGGTACGCCGGCTCAACCTGCCGGTGGCGCTCACCATCGCACACGAGATGAACGGCCACTGGTACTCCTGGGGCGCGCACGACAACACGGCCAAGGACTTCGTCGCCGCCTGGCGGCACATCCACGCCGTCTTCGCCCGCGCCGACGCCACGAACGTCATCTGGACCTGGACCCCGAACGTGATCAACCCGGTCCCCTCGGTGAAACTCGCCCCGCTCTACCCCGGCGACGCGTACGTGGACTGGGTCGGCATCGACGGCTACTTCACCCGACGCGGCGAGCAGACCTTCGACGACCTCTTCGCACCCACCATCAGGCAGGTCCGCAAGTTCACCGCCCGACCACTGCTGATCGTGGAGACCGGGGCCGAACCGGGCACGATGCGCCGCCGCGCGGTCGACGAACTCTTCACCGCGATGCGGAAACGACCCGACCTGCTCGGGTTCGTCTACTTCAACCAGAAGGGCTCCGGCGACTGGGTCATCGACTCGGACCGACCGGCGGTGGCCGCGTACCGGGCCGGGGTGGCCGCCGACCCCCGGATCGGTTTCCGGGTGAACTGACAGGCCGCCCAGTTCCCGGCCCTGGAAGACTTCGCCCTCGACCCCGCAGTCGACTGTGGACCGGCCCGACCCGGGCCCGCCACGAGCCGGCCTGCGGACGATTCGACCTGCAACGGACCGGCCGCCTCGGCAGCCCGGCGGCGGGTGCCCGGCCGCCGACCCCACGGGCCCCGGGTGGCGGCGGCGGGTTCCTATGATGAGGGCGACCCACCGTGGGTGGGTCACACGGGTCGAGGCGTCTGGGGGGCAGCCGGAGATGACCGGAGCACCACGACCGGGACACACCACCCTCCGGCCGGAACACTCCGACGCCCGCCTGCACCTGGCCCCCCGTCGCCGTCCCGGCCGGATCGGTGAGCTGCACGTCCTGCAACTGCTCCTGGTGGAGGCGGTGCTGATCGGCGTCCTCGCCAGTGGACTGTTCGGCATGCCGGTGCTGGTCGTCGCCGCGCTCTGCGGCGTACTCCTGCTGACCGTGGTGTTCCTGCGCTCGCGGGGCCGCTGGTGGCTGGAGAAGCGGTCGCTGGCCCGGCAGCACCGGCGGCGGGCCGCCGCAGCGGTGCCGGTGGCCGCCGACGCGGGGTTGGACGCCCTGCAACGACTCGCCCCCGGCCTGTCGGTGGGCACCGTGGCGCTGACCGACGGGACCCGGATCGGGGTGGCCCGCGACGACGCCGGCTGGTTCGCGGTGGCCGCCGTCGGCGGGTCCGGGCCGACCGGTGACGCGCCGGGCGGCCTGCCGCTGGACGTGCTGGCCACCGCACTGGCGGAATCCGGGCAGCCGGGCGCCGTGCTCCAGGTGGTGACCAGCACCGTCCCGGCCGGCGGGCCGGGTGACGACCCGACCGCCCCGGCCCGGGAGTCCTACCGGCAGTTGCTGGCCGGCCTCGACGGCGGTCCGGTCCCGAGGGCGCGGGCGACCTGGGTGGCGGTCCGGCTGGACGCCCGCGCGCTGGCCGAGGCGATCGGTGACTACGCGGTCGACCTGGGGATCGCCCCGTCGGTGGTGGCCGCGCTGGCCCGCCAGGTCGGCAGGTCACTGCGCCGGTGCGGGGTCGAGCACCGCTTGCTGGACGCCCACGGCCTGCTCGCCGCCGTCGGCCGGTCCTGTGGGTTCACCCCGGGCGTCCCGCTCGGCGCGACCCCGGTCCGCGAGGAGTGGTCGGCGTGGCACTGCGGCCCGCTCGCGCACCGCTCGTTCTGGATCCGCCGCTGGCCCCCCGTCGACCGGGCGGCGGCCATGCTCGGCTGGCTGGAGACCCTGCCCGCCTCGCTGGTGACGGTGTCGTTGACGGCCGCCTCCAACGGGCCGGGGGAGGATCTCGACCTGCGGGGGCTGGTCCGCGTCACCGGGCCGACGGAGCTGCTGCCGCAGCTGTGCGGGCCGGCCGTCGACGGGGTACGGCAAGCGGGCGGGGAACTCTTTCCCCTCGACGGCGAACACGGCCCGGCGGTGTACGCGTCGGCACCGACGGGGGGTGGCGCGGGATGACCGGACCGGATGACGAACGACGCACGACGGTGCCGGCCACCTTCGGCGCGTCCCCGGCCCGGCCGGCCGGGCCGTACCGGGAGCCGGCCGGTGAGCCGTACCCGGCGGAGCCGGCCGGTGAGCCGTACCCGCAGGGCCCGACCGAGGGGTCGTATCCGCGGGATTCGACCGGTGGACCTCGCTCCCCGGGTCAGGCCGGTGGGGCGTATCGCCCGGGGCCGGCGGCTGCCGGGGCGTACCCGGGCGGACCGGTCGCCGCTGCCGCCGCACCAACGCCGGTCACCGCACCGCCGGTCGCTGCGGACGCACCGGTGCTGGGTGCCTCAGGCGCCCGGAGCGGTGGCGACGCCGACGCGGCCGGCACCGCCACCGCCACCGCGCTGGCCACCGCCGACCCGCTGACCCGGGCCCTCGCCAGTCCGCTGGCCGCCCCGGAAAGCCATCCACCCGCTCCACCGGGGCCACCGCCGGCCCGCGGCCTCGGGGCCGAGGACGTCCCCGGCCGTGGTGGGCCGTCCGGGCGGCTGCCCCGGCTGCGGATCGGCACCCACGCGGTCTCCCCGGCGGCCCTCGCCCGGCTCAGCCCCACCCCGCTGCCGGCCGGTCTGGTGCTCGGGGCGGACCGCCGCCGGGCAGCGGTCACGATCCGGCTGTTCCGCCCGGAACCGACCCGGGTGACCCTGGTCGGCGGGGTGTGGGCGGGGCAGCTCGTCGCCTTCCGGGCGCTGGCCCTGGGGGCCCGGGTCGTCGTGCTCACCGCCGACCCGGCCGGCTGGGCCGGATTCGGCACGGCGGCGCTCGGCCGGGCCGCCGACCGGGTCGAGATACACGCCGACGGCCGCCCGCTGCCCACCGCCGGCACCGCCCAGCAGCCCGTCCTGATCGTCCGCGACCTACCGCCCGGCGCGACCGCCCCGACCACACCCGGGTCGACGTCCCCCGACCCGACCGCGTCCGGGACGGCGTCCCCCGGGGTGTGGCAGGCCGAGCTGACCGTGTTGCGGCGGCTCGATGCCGGCACCGCGCCCGCCCTGCACGACAGCGATCTCTGCGTGCTGCAACGGCTCTCCGCCGACGAGTCGGCGACGGCGCAGCAGGCGCTGCGGCTGCCCCCGGACGGCGGCCGGTTCCTCCAGGTGATGGCCGACGACATGCTCACCCTGGTCGGTGGCGGCACGGACCGGCACCTGTGGATCAGCCAGACGTCGGTCGAGCAGCACCTGCTGGGCGCACCCCGCCGCTGACGAGCAGCCCGGCCAGGCGCTTCTTCCGGCTGTTCTCCCGGACGATCCAGGCCACGTCGCCGTCGTCGACGCCGGCCAGCGCCCGGAACAGCGGCAGGCCGGCAACCGGATCGGCAGCCACCGCGACACTCCAGCAGTAGCCCAACGCCTGACGCAGGGCCCGGACGTCGTCGTCGCGGCGACGGCCGGACGGCAGCGCGGCCAGCCCCGCCGTCGCCCGGTCGCACAGGACGACGGCGCGGGCGGCGGCCTCCGGGTGGGTCAGCAGTCGCGGTTCGCAGACGGCCGCGACGGCCGCCCGCCGGACCAGCGGGTGCGGGTCCCCGGCCCACGCCGTGCCGAGGTCGAGCAGGCTCGGCAGGTCGGCGTCGCCGAGCCGCTGCAACGCCAGGGCCACCGCCTCGCGTACCCGCCAGCGGGGGTCGGTGGCGTGGTCGTGCAGGCGTGCCTCGATGCGTCTGGGGGCCCGCCCGCCGGCCGCCAGCAGACGACCCAGACCGAGCACCCCGCAGAACACCAGATACTCGTCGTCGGTGCCGATCAGATGGTCGAACGAGGCGGGCCCGCCCTCGTCGGCGACGGCCTGGGCGAGCTCAAGGTTGGCCCGTGGCCCGGGCAGCCCCGAATGCTCCCGCAGGAACGCCGGCCACCGCGCGGGACCCCGCTCCCGCAGCTCGGTCCGGTACTGGTCACGCCGGCTCACCAGCGCAGCGTAACCCGCCCGATCCCCATGCAGAGTCGGCCCGACACGCGCACCCTCGGATGGGTAACTCCCGGCCGTCACCCAAACGGGTCGTACTCTCACGTTGTGCTGCTCTGCTACGTCGACGAGTCGTGCACCGCCCGGGGTCTACCGGGTCGGAGCGTTGCTGGTGCCCGACACCGTGGCGATCCCGCTCAGCGAGGCTCTCGACCGCGTCATGGTCGACGCCGCGAAGACGTACGGGGTTCCCGCCGACGCGGAGCTGCACGGCTACGAGATCTTCCACTCAACGAGCAACTCTGGTCGCTCGTCGAGCCACGCCGCCACCACTCGTGGTGCTGGGATCCGCTGCGAAGGCAAACCCGAGACGGATGCACGAGAGGCCCGCATCAGCGGGCCTCAAGGCGGGCGCGGGAGCCCGGCGGGCGTCCTGCATCATCCAGGCTAGCAGGCAGTTCTGCTCTTCGGGAGCAGAACCGACCGTCGGACCGACGGCCCCGCTCACGCCGGGGGCACCAGGGGGAGTTGGACGAGTTGGGCGCCGTGGCGCCGGGTGAACAGCCAACCCCGGCCGGCGGGCAGCCGCTGCGGCCTGACGGTGCCGAACAGCGCGCCCTCCTCCCGCGGCCCGGACATCATGATGCCCGGGGAGGCCAGTTCCCTGATCCGCCCGATCATCGGGTCGAACATGGCCCGTCCGGCACCGCCGATCCGTCGGGTCAGCACCAGGTGCAGGCCGATGTCGCGGGCCTGCGGCAGGTACTCCAGCAGCGGCGCGAGCGGGTTGACCGCCGCCCCGGCCACCAGGTCGTAGTCGTCGACCAGCAGGTAGAGCTCCGGCCCCTTCCACCAGCTGCGGTCGCGCAGTTGCTCGGCGGTGACGTCCCGCCCCGGCAACCGCTCCCCCATCACCGTGGACACCTGCTTGACCAGGTCGGCGGTGACCTGCGGGGAGGTGCCGTAACCGATCAGGTGCTCGGAGTCCACCGCGCCGAGCAGGCTACGCCGGAAGTCGACCAGGATGATCCGGGCCTGCGCCGGGTCGTTGCCCTCGACGATGCTGCGGGCCAGCCCACGCAGGAAGGTGCTCTTGCCGCACTCGACGTCCCCGAAGAGCAGCAGGTGCGGCTCGGCGGTGAAGTCGAGGCGTACCGGCTGGAGGTCGGTCTCGGCGATGCCGATCGGGATCAGGCCGCCCTGCGCGGCGGGCAGCGCCTCGAAGGGCAGCTCGGCGGGGAGCAGCCGCACCGCCGGGGCACCTGCCGACGTCCAGTGCTGCTGCACCTGCCTGACCAGGTCGGCCAGCGCGTCCGGCAGGTCGTCGACCACGGGCCGGCCGTCGAGGCGGGGCAGGCCGGCGAGGAAGTGCAGGCCGTCGGGGGTGAGCCCGTGGCCGTGCTGCTCCGGCACGTTCACCGCGGCCCGCCGGTTGATCACCGAGTCGGCCGGCTCGCCGAGGCGCAGCTCCACCTTCGCACCGAACATGTCCCGCACCGCGGGCCGGACGTCCATCCACCTGTTGGTCGCGGCCAGGATGTGGATGCCGTAGCCGAGCCCCCGATTCGCCAGCTCGGTGACCAGGGGTTCCAGGTCCTCGAACTCGGCCCGCAGCGCCGCCCAGCCGTCCACCACCAGGAACACGTCACCGAACGGGTCCTCCTGGAAACGGCCCTCCCGGCGGGCCCGCCGGTAGGCCGCCGCGCCCTCCACCGCGTGCGTGGTGAACAACGCGTCCCGGGCCTGCATCAACCCGTGCAGCTCGGCGATGGTCCGCCGGACCTTGTCCACCTCACGCCGGCTGGCCACCCCGCCGACGTGCGGCAGGCCGGCCAGCGCGGCCAGGGTGCCGCCACCGAAGTCGAGGCAGTAGAACTGCGCCTCGCGCGGGGTGTTGCCCAGGGCCAGGCTGGTGATCAGGGTACGCAGCAGGTTGCTCTTGCCGGTCTGCGGTGCGCCCACCACCATCACGTTGCCGGCCGCCCCGGCCAGGTCCAACCAGAGCGGGTCGCGGCGCTGCTCCAGCGGTTTGTCGACGATGCCGGCGACACCGTGCAGTGCGCCGTGCCGGTCCTCGGCGGCGATCGTCAGGCCCCGCACCGGGGACACCTGCACCGGTGGCAGCAGCGCGTCGAGGGTGGGCGGCTCCTCCAGCGGCGGCAACCAGACCTGGTGGGCGGCCGGCCCGTGCCCCTGCATCCGCGCCACCAGCACGTCGAGCAGGCTCTCCCCGACATGCTCGTCGACCGGGGCCCGGGTGGGCTCGTCCGGCTCGTCGTCGGTGGCGAGCGGGACGTAGTCGGTGGTGTAGTCGCGTACCGGGTCGATCAGCCGGCCACCGACGGTGGGCACCCCGCCGTGCTGCCGGACCGCCCCCGAGACGTACGCGGCCTTGAACCGGATCAGCCCCTCGGTGCCGGCCTTGAGGTAGCCGTGCCCCGGCGAGCGGGGCAGCTCGTACGCGTCGGCCACCCCGAGCACCGCGCGGGACTCCATCGAGGAGAACGTCCGCAACCCCAGCCGGTACGACAGGTGCGTCTCCAGGCCCCGCAGCCGCCCCTCCTCCAGCCGCTGCGAGGCCAGCAGCAGGTGCATGCCCAGCGACCGGCCCACCCGGCCGATCTGCACGAACATGTCGATGAAGTCCGGTCGGGCGCTGAGCAGCTCGCTGAACTCGTCCACCACGATCAGCAGGCTGGGCAGCGGGGCGAGCGGCACCCCGGCCGCGCGGGCCCGCTCGTAGTCGCGCTGCGAGGCGTAGTTGCCGGCCCGGCGCAGCAGCTCCTGCCGGCGGGTGATCTCGCCCTGGATCGCCCCGAGCATCCGGTCGACCAGGAACAACTCGTCGGCCAGGTTGGTGATCACGGCACTGGTGTGCGGCAGCCGGTCCAGCGCGGCGAAGGTGGCACCGCCCTTGAAGTCGACAAGCACCAGGTTGAGGATCTCCGGGCTGTGCGTGACGGTCAGCGCCAGCACCAGCGTCCGCAGCAGCTCGCTCTTGCCGGAGCCGGTCGCGCCGACCAGCAGCCCGTGCGGGCCCATCCCCTCCTGGGCGGACTCCTTGAGGTCCAGCTCGACCGGCCGGCCGTTCTCGTTGACCCCGATCGGCACCCGCAACCGACTGCGGTTGGGCCGGCTGCCCCAGGCGGTGGCCAGGTCCAGCTCGTAGGGGTCACCGAGGCCGAGCAGGTCGGCCAACCCCAGGTCGGCGGCCACGGTCGGCTGGTCGACGTACGACGCGGCGGACAGCCGCAGCGGGGACAACTCCCGGGCCAGCACCTCGGCCCGGGCCGGATCGAGGGTGTCGGCCCGGCCGACCCGGGTGCTGCCGTCCATCGTGGTGCCCGAGATGGTGCCGTCCTCGGCGACGTCGAGCACCACGGAGGTCTCGTCGAGCAGGCGCGGGGGGTGACCGGTGAGGTCCAGCAGGGTCACCCCGGCGACCCCGCCCTCGGTCATCAGGTGGTCGGAGCCGGCGACCTGCCCGCCGTCGATCACCACCAGCACGTACGGCGCGACGGTCGCCGTCGCCGACGGGTCGAAGCGCGGCCGGTTGGCGAGCACGTCGACGAGCATCGCCTCCAGCGCCACCACGGTCGGGGCGAAGAGCCGGATCGGCCCGACCGCGTCGAGTTTCGTCGGGTGCTGGGCGTGCGGCAGCCACTTCGCCCACTCCCACCCGGCCCGGCGGTCGGGGTCGACGCAGAGCGCGACCAGCAGGTCGTCGGGGGCGTGGAAGGTGGTCAACTGGGCCACCACCGCGCGCACCAACCCGCGTACGGCGTCGTCGGCCCCGCGCAGGTGGACGTGGGAGAAGTCGCGCAGGGCGATCGCCACCGGCAGGTCGGGCACCACCGAGTAGGTGGCGACGAACCGGCGCAGCGCCACCGCGCACAGCGGCTCCAACTCGTCCACCGGGCGGGTCTGCGGCGGGATCAGCGGGGTGGCGACCTCCTGCGGGCCGAGCCCGATGCGGACCACGCTGAAGTCGGCGTCACCCCGCCGACGCTCCCACAGCCGGCCACTGGTCACCGTGGACCAGAGCGAGTCCGGGTCGGGGTGCCGGTAGTGGATGGCCTCCCGCTGCTGGCGGACCGTGTTGCGGACCTGGGCCCGCAGCTGGGTGAGGCGGCGCAGGTACTGCCGGCGTGCCTCGATCATCTCGCGTTTGCCCGGCCCGGACTGGTTGACCACCATCACCGCGATCATGCCGAGGATGGAGACCCCGTACATGCCACCGACCACATAGGTCATCACTCCACCGCGCTGCATGCCCATCATCAGGCCCATCGCCGCGGCACCGGCCGCCATCGGCAGGATCATCAGCATCCGGGTCCAGCCCCGGCCGCCGGCCGCCGGCACCTCCGGCGGCGGGTCGAGCAGCACCTCCCCGGTCGGCAGCGGGGGTGCCGGCCGGCGGGGTGGACGCTTGACGACCACCAACGACGACATCTCCCCCGTACCTCCCACCACATAGGTCACCGGCGGCCCACTCTATCGACCGGTCGCCCCTGGCAGGGACCGCCGTCCGCCCGTCGGCCGGACCCCCCGACGGGCGGCCCCGCCGTGCTACCTTGACCGCCGCGGAGGGCCCAGGAGGCGACCGCGCGGACGCGTGGCACACGGGGAGGTGACCAGCGTGACGGCCCCGGGCGGTCTCAGTCTGGCCAGGGTGACGATCGCCGCTCCCCAGCGGCGGATGGACGTGGCGTTGCCCAACGGCATGCTCGTCGGGGAGTTGTTGCCGCACCTGCTCCGGCATGCCGGGGAGGGGCTCGGCGACGTCGGTGAGCAGCAGGGCGGATGGGTGCTCCGACGGGCCACCGGCACCCTGTTGGAGGCCACCCGCAACCTCGCCGTGCAGGGCGTCCGCGACGGCGAGCTGCTGCACCTCACGCCGGGCCGCGACGAATGGCCCGAGCTGGCGTACGACGACGTGGTCGAGGTGATCGCCAGCGGCGCGCGCCGGACCGGTCGGTCGTGGAGCAACGACGCCACCCGGCGGGCCGGGTTGACGGTGACCGCCGCGCTGCTCGGATTCGGGCTGTTCGCCCTGCTCGCGGTCGGCTCGCCGTGGCGGGCCCCGGGCCTGCTGGCGCTGGGGGTCGCGGCGCTGCTGGCGGTCGCCGGGCCGGTGTTGTCGCGGGCCGTGCCCGACGCGACCGCCGGTGCCGTGGTCGCCGCCGCCGGCCTGCCCTACGCCCTGCTCGGCGGGGCGTTGCTCGCCGCCCCGGACGGGGTGCGGATCGTCGACCTGGGCGCACCGAGCCTGCTGCTCGGCTCCGCCGCACTGCTGGTCTTCGGCATCGCCGGGTACGCGGCGGTGGGCGGTGTGCAGCGGCTGTTCATGGCCGGGGCTGCCGCCGGCCTGACCGGCGTGCTGGCCGCGCTGCTCTGCTACGGCGGGGTCTCCCCCGCCGGGGCGGCGGCGGCGACGTTGACCACCGTGATCGGTCTGCTGCCCGGTTACCCGTTGATCGCCGGTTGGTTGGGCAGGCTGCCGGTGCCGGAGCTGCCCGACCGGCCGGAGGAGATCCTCAAGGACCGGCCGGTGCCCGAGCGGGCGAGGGTCTTCGTGACGGTGGCGCGGGCCACCGAGCTGCTCACCGGGATGCTGCTGTCCGCGTCGGTCTGCGGCGCGCTCGCCATCGCGTTCCTGCTGACCGAAGACCGCACCCCGGCCGGCGTGTTGCTGGCGCTCTGCGGTGCCGGTGCGCTGCTGCTGCGCGGGCGGCTGTTCCCGACCGCCGCGCAGCGGGTGCCGCTGCTGGTCAGTGGCCTGTTGGGGCTGTCGGCGCTGACCGTCGCCGCGCTGCTGGCCACCACGTCGGGCGGTGACCGGATGCTGATCGGGCTCGGTGTGGTCGCCGTGGCGGCGGTGACCCTGGTCGCCGGCCTGCTCTACAGCCGTCGCCGACCGTCACCCTATCTGGGCCGGGCCGCCGACATCGCCGACGTGATCGCCATCATGGCGTTGATTCCGCTGGCCTGCGCGGTCATCGGCCTGTTCGGGGCGATCCGGGGGATGTTCGCCTCGATCGGCGGGTGAGGCGACGATGACGACCCGCCGCGACCAGCTCCAGTCCTACCAGTTCATGACCCAGCGGGTGATGTCCGCGTTCGTGATGCGCGAGACCGACCCGCAGCAGTCGCCGCTGCGTCGGGGCATCGGCGCGTTGTTCGGCGGCCTGATGGTGGCCGTCCTGGTCGCCGCCGGGGTGGGCATCTACGGACTGCTCACCAAGGTCGGCGGGGACAGTTGGCGCAAGCCCGGCTCGGTGGTGGTCGAGAAGGAGACCGGCGCCACCTACGTCTATCTGGACGGCCGGCTGCACCCCACGCTCAACTACGCCTCCGCGTTGCTGGCCGCCGGTCGCCCCGGCACCCCCGTGGTACGCGTCTCCAGCAGCACCCTCAGCGCGGTCCCCCGGGGCGTGACGATGGGCATCCCGAACGCCCCGGCCTCGCTGCCGGCAGCGGACCGGCAGGCGGGTCTGCCGTGGACGGTCTGCTCCGCCCCGGCGACCGACGACACCGGCCGTACCACCGACACGGTGACCCTGGCGCTGGCCGCCCGCCCGGTCGACGGGCGGGGCGTCGGCGACGACGGGCTGCTCGTCAAGGACGCCACGCTGGGCATGAACTACCTGGTCTGGCACGGTCGCCGGCACCTGGTGCAGGGTTCCCGGGTGGTCGTGCCCGCCCTGTTCGGGGCGGTCACCCCGACCCCCGTCGGCACCGCCTGGCTGAACGCGCTGCCCGCCGGGGTCGACCTCGCCGCCCTGCCCGTCGCCGACCGGGACGACCCGTCCCGGGAGGTGCCCGGCCGCCGCAACGGTGACGTGCTGGTCACCCAGACCGCTTCCGGCCCGCAGCACTACCTGGTGCTCACCGACGGGGTCGCCCCGATCACCCCCGTGCAGCAGGCCATCCAGACCGGCCAGTCGGGGCGGCAACCGGTGCCGGTCGCCGTCTCCGCAGTCACGGCGCTGCCGAAGAGCGGGCAGCTACCCCGCCCGGCGGACCGGGGCCAGCCGCCCGCCACCCCACCGAAGCTGCTCGGCCCGGAGCCGGGCCAGCAGCTCTGTGCCGCCACCTCCGACGCCGGCACCCCGCCGGAGCTGACCGTGGGCGGCACGCTGCCCGGCGCGGACCGGGCCGCGCCGACCGGTTCCGTCTCCCCGGACGGCGTCCCGCTCGCCGACCGGATCGCCGCCCCCGCCGGCCGGGTCACCGTGCTGAAGCTGCTCGGCAGCCCCGGGGCCTACAGCATCGTCACCGACCTGGGCATCCGGTACGCGGTGCCGTCGGCCGAGGCGTTGCGCCTGCTCGGCTACCCGGCGGAGGGTGCGTTGGTGGTGCCACCGAGCCTGACCATGCTGGTCCCGACCGGCCCGACCCTGGACCCACGGGGCGCGGTCCGTCCCGCCCCGGTCACCGTCGGGGGCTGACCGACCCCACCGGGCGTACCGGCCCGCCCGACCGCTGTCCCCGGGCGGCCCGCCCCCGGCGGAGCACGGCCCTGAACTGCGGGCGGTGTTCATCGGCCGGGGCCGGGTTCCGGGTCGTCGAAGAGCTGCACCGGGGGGCCCGGTTCGGTGGGCTGCGCCGACCGGGCGGGTGCCGGCGCGACGGCGGCCCGCCACCGGCGTCGACGCACCCTGGGCAGGGTCAGTGCGACCGCACAGATCACCAGGACGGTGCCGAGGGCGAGCACGGCACCGGCCAGCGCGATCCGCCGGCTCTCCCGCAGCGCCGGGTCGGGCCGGTCGACGGCAGGCCGGAACCGGGGCAGCGGGGCAGGTCCGGCCTGCGGCAGCAGTTGGTCGTTGAGCGCCCCGTACGGGTTGACCGTGCCGTGGCCGTACTCGGCGCGGTCGGCGCCGGGAACCGCCGTCACCGTCAACAGCCGGACCAGTTCGCTGCGCGGCGCACCGCCCCGCTTGGCCAGGGTGAGGGCGACCGCAGCGGCCACGAACCCGCACGCCAACGCGGTGCCGTCGGCGGCCTCGACCAGCCCGCTGCCGCGCTGGGTGGTGGTGACGGCGACGCCCGGCGCGACCAGGTCCAGGTACGGCCCGTACTGCGATTTCGGCCACCGCCGCCCGTCCGGGCCGATCGCCCCGACGGCGAGGACCTCCGGGTAGCCGGCCGGGTAGGACACCGGGTTGCCGTCCCCGCCCCGGTCGCCGCTGGCACCCACCACCAGCACACCCCGGACGACGGCCCGCCGCACCGACGTCCGCAGGGCCGCGCTGTCCCGGTCGGCGGCCACGGTCACCGCGACCACCCGGGCACCCCGGTCGACGGCCCAGTCGATGCCCCGGGCCAGCACCCCCGGGTCGATCGGGGCGGCACCGAACGCCCGGTCGTCGACCACCCGTACCGGCAGCACCCGGGCGCTCGGCGCGAGCCCCGCGAACGGCGACGGGCCGGCCTGCCGGGCGACGATCAGCCCGGCCACCCGGGTGCCCTGGCCGGTGCAGTCGGTGTCGGCCCGACCGCTGCCCCGGACCGCGTCGTAGCCGGGCTCGACCCTCCCCCGCAACTGCGGGTGGTCACCGTCCACTCCGGAGCCGAGCACCGCGACGGTGACCCCGGCACCCTGGCTGAACGGCCACACCTGTTCCGGGGCGAGCACCTGCTGGGCCCAGGACGGCGCGGCGACCTGCCCACCGGCCTGCGCACAGTCGGGTGCCGCCGCAGCGGGCGGCACCGGCCCGGCCAGCAGTCCGGCGGCGAGCCCGACGACCACCCCACCCGCCACCCGACGCCGGCCCGACCGGGCCGGGCCGCCCGTCGCCGGCCTGCCGGCCGCCGGGCCACCCGACCAGGTCACGCCGCCGGCCGCCGGGCCACCCGACCGGGTCACGCCGCCGGCCGCCGGACCGCCCGACCGGTGCGGGTCGGCGATGACCGTCCGGCCCCGTGCCTGCGTGGCGTCCGGCTGTCGCCCGCGCCGTCCGTACCCCGTCATGTGTTCCTCCGTCCCGGCCTCACGCCGCCGGCTGCCGGCGGGCCGGCGGCAACGCCGACCCGGCCCGCTCGTCCACGACCCGGGTCACCCGCCCCCCGGCCACCGCCTCCACGGCCAGGTCACGCAGCGGACCCGGCACAGCCCGCAGGGCGTGCCAGAAGACGCCGAAGCTGTCGGCGCAGCGGTGCAGCAGCCGGTTGCCGACGTCGGCGGCGGTGTCGTCGTCGCGGGCCCGGGGGTCGTCGTCGTCCCAGTACCAGACCGACCCCTCGTCGCCGCCGGCCACCCGGACGGCGAGCAGCCCACCCTGCACGTGCCCGACCGCCAGCCAGTCGGCGGTGAACCGGTCGGTGAACCAGGCGTTGGCGTGGCACAGGTCCTGCATCCGGTCGGCGCGGGCCACCCCGAAAAGCGGCTGGTCGACCACGAAGCCGAACCGGGGGTGCACCGCCGGCCAGTCCGGCCAGCCACCGTTGGTGCGGGCCAGGAAGTCCCGGTAGCCGCCCGGCAAGGCGAACCCGAGCCGCTGCTCGACGCGGGCCACCGCCGGTGGGCTGAGCCGTTCGGCGAACCGCAGCGGCGGCGGCGTGGCGGCGTCCACCGGCAGCCCGCGCCGCCGGGGGTCGGCGTCGCCGGTGCCCACCCCGCCCAGGTGCCGCAGCGCCGCGTGCAACTCCGCCGGCACCAGCGCGACCCGCCGGCTGCGTGCCAGATGCGCCCAGACCCACCCCGCCGGGGTACGCCCGGACGCGTCCGGGTCGGCCGGGTCGGGTACGGCCAGGTTGGCGGTGAGCACGTCCAACACCCGGGCCGCGTCCACCCCGATGCCCGGTGGCAGTGGCGGCAGCTCGACCACCGCCCGCGCGTACGGCGTCCAGTCCGGAAAGCCGTACGGGTCGACCGGCACCCCCTGCCGGTAGCGGACCCGCAGCATCGGCGCGACCGGATGGACCACCCCGAAGGCGTACCGGGCACCGGGGATCAGCGTCGCCCCGCTCACCGGCCCCACCCGGCATCGGCCGGCCGCCCGGCGACGGCCCCGGCGGAGTTCGGGTCGTCGGTGGCGGCCCCGGCGCGGGTGACCTCGTCGGGGCCCGTCTCGTCGGGGGTGGGCCAGAGCAGGAGGAACGGCACCTGGTCGGCGGGGACGGTGATGCCGGCCGGGGAGTCCGGGTCGACGGCCAGGGCGTACCCCGGCGGCCAGACGGTGAGCAGGGCGGCCATCGTGGCCCGCAGGCTCGGCGTGCCGTCCGGGTAGGCCCGCGCGAAACGTTCCGGGGCGGTGAACACCTCGATCACCGGCGTCTCCCCCGCGTCGACCGCACGCCACGGGAAGTCCGGGTCGACCAGCCGGGCCGGGTCGGGCACCGGGGCACCGGTGGGGAGCACCACCAGCGCGTCGAGCAGCGCATCCAGGTAACCGACGGAGTCGCCGCGCTCGGCCGCGTCCCGCAACAGCGCGGCGGTGTCCGGCTCGTCCGCCGGGCCCGGGGCGGGTGCCGGTGGGGCGGTCGCGGCAGCCGGATCGTCCGGCCCGTCGGCGGTCGCGGCGGCGATCTCGTCGTCGGCCGCCGCCTCGGCCAGCTCGGTGAGCAGCTCCGCCCCGGCGGGCACGGCCAGCTCCCCGTCCGCCGCCGCCCGGACCGCCTCCACCGGCAGGTACGCGTCCAGCGGGGTGCCCGGGTTGACCGCCAGCCGCCACCCGGCCACCGGCCACCGCTCGCACAGCTCGTCGTACCCGGTCACGGTGTACGCGTCGGCGACCCCGGCGACCTGCGGCACCATCGCCTCCAGCGAGGTGAACACGGGCAGGAACGGCTGTCCGAAGAGGTCCATCGTGACGAACCGCTGACCGCCGTCGGCCGGGTCGTCGGCACGCAACTGCGGCAGGAACAGCTCGGCCCGGGTGAGGATGCGGAAGAACCCGGTGCGGTCGTCGTCGCGCGCCGCGCGCAGCAACGCCCGTTCGGTGTCGTTGGCCGGCTGCCACGACTCGTCCACGACGGGTCTCCTTCCCTGCCCGGTGCCGACCTGAGCCTAGCGATGTCCCGCCGGCGGGCGGGACCCACAGGGGCGCACGCTAGGCTACGGGCCGGTCGCCGTCCGCCGCCGTTGCGCAGGAGGTTCCATGCGACGTGTCGCCGCTGTGGCCGCTGTGGCCGCCACTGTGGCCGGTTGTTCCGCCGGCCCGTCGCCCGCTCCCGCACCGGCCCCGGTGGAGTACGTCGTCACGCTCACCGTCGAGGTGGTCGGCGGCGGGGGTGGGCTGTTCGGGATGGCGGTCACCTGGGGGCACAGCGCGCTGAAGACACAGTCCGCCACCAGCCTGACCTGGGCCTGGTCCCACGCGGTGACGCTGCGTCATCCCGACGTCGAACGGGTGTGGGTGTCGGCGACGCCGCAGGCCCGGCCGGGGGTCGACGAGCGGTTGGCGTATGCCGGCGGGATCCCGACGTTGCACTGCACGATCCTGTTCGACGACCGGATCGTGCAGGACCAGACCAGCATCTCCCCGACGTGCGTGGCGAACCTGTCGGCCAGCACACCGGCCGGCAGGGCCGCCACCCCCGCGCAGCGGTCGGGCGGCACCGCCGACTGACCGCGTCCACCCCGACGGCTCAGCCCAGGCGGCGCATCGCCCCCACGTACGCCGACCGCACCGCGACCAGCCGGCCGGCCCGGAACCGCCCCGGTTCCCGCTGGTAGAGCGTGCGGCCCAGCGCCGTCCAGACCGCCGTGAACGGCACCCGGGCCCCGCCGGGCGGCACGAACTTCACCACCTCGTCGAGCGCGGCGACGGCGGCGGTCAGTCGGGACCGGCACCGCCCACGGTCCGCCTCCGGCAGGGTCCGCGCCCCGGCCGGCACCGCCCGGGCGTGGTTCTCGGCCACCCACAGCCACTCCCCGGCGTCGATCAGCCGGGACGGCTCCGGGCCGCCGTACCGGAAGCCCTCCTCGACGCCGACGGGCGCGGCGGGCAGCCGGAACAGGAACTCGCGGGCCGCGCCGCACCCCTGGCACGCGCCGGTGTAGCGGCGGGCCAGGTCGCCGTCGGGCAGGGTGAGTACGGTGGAGGCGCGCGGGAAGCGCCCCTGCCCGCAGCCGCACGGTTGCAGGTCCATGTAGAGGTGGGCCTCGTGGGTGGACCGCGCGGCCAGCGGTGTCACGCCGGGCTCCACGGCATGTGGTCGAGGTGGAAGTCGCGGACCACCTCGATCCGGCGACGACGGAACCGCCCCGGTTCCCGCTGGTAGACCGTCCGCCCCCGGGTCGACCAGAAGGCCGCCTCCGGCACCGCGTCGCCGGTCTCAGGCAGGAACTTACGGACCTCCTCCAGGGCGGCCACGGCGGCCCACCGCAGGTCCGCCGCTTCGGCGTCGGCGCCCTGCCGCTCGGCCACCTCCGCCGCCTCCCCGCACCAGTCGGCGACGAGCAGCCACTCACCGGGGTCGAGCAGGGCGGACGGCTGCGGGCCGCCGAACCTGCTGCGGGGGTGCGGACCGGCGTCGGCGGGTGCCGTCCAGGTCCGGACGGCGGGCAGCAGGGTCACTCGGTGTCCCGGTAGTGGCCGGTGTCCGGGTCGAGGCCCATGATCTCCCGGGCCTGGCGCATGTACTCGCGCTGCGCCTGTGCCGACGGCGGCCGACGCTGCGCCGAGTCGGCGCCCTCGGGGGTGAAGTCGGCGTCGTCCACCTGGTGCGTGGCCTGCCACCGGGCGTGCAGGTCGGCCAGGTCGCGCAGCCGGCGCTGCCGCTCCGGGTCGTCGGTCATCGCCATCGGGTCACCTCCGGATGCCGTCCGCCGCCGGGCGGACCGCCCGCCCGGCCCGACGGGCCGGGGCTGGTCTCTGCTGGCCGGCCGGTTCCGGCGGTCCGACCGGTCACGGCAGCGGACGCTCCACCCGCTCGGCGACCGTCTCCCGGACCCAGGTCGCCGCCCGGTCCGGTCCACCCGTCACCGTCCACCGGTACACGTCCACCGCGGAGCGGATCTCCAACAGGTAGTGGTTGTGCGAGAAGAACCGCAAGGTCCAGCCCCCGTCCGGGTCGGGCACGAACGTCGGGGGCGTCACCGCAGGCGCGTCCGGCACCGCGAGCACGTGGGTGAAATGGTCCGGGTCACGGATCAACCAGCCGGCGCGGGTGCCCTCGGTCACCGAGAAGGGGCGCACCACCGAGCCGTCGATCGTCCATGCCGAGCACAGCTCACCCAGCAGCTCCGCGTACGCCGACGGCTCCAGCCCGGCACCCACCCGGCGGCCCAGCTCGGCCATCACCCCGGGCCGGTTGAGGTGCAGCGTCCCGCCCGACGTGGTGCGCAGCAGGCCATGGGTGACGAACATGGGTTGCCGTGCCGCCACCACCCGGACCGCCTCGGCCAGCCAGTCCGCGTCGACGACGGCCCACTGTGCCGGCCGGGCCCGGTAACGGAACCGGTCGGTCTTCACGGTGACCGACTCCGGGCCTACCCACACCTGTCCGGTGGCCTCGTCGGGGGCCAGCACGTACCGCTGGAGCGCCCCGGTCGTCCACTCCGTGTCCACCAGCAACCTCCCCGTCCGGCCGTCGGCGCACGTCATTCTGCCACCCGACCCGCCAGGCGTCGGCCCGCGCGGCGCCCTGCCGGGTTCACCGCGTCCTGCCGGCGTCACCGCCGCCGTCGTCGTTCAGGCGAGCGGCAGCCGGGTGCCGACCGTCCGGCGTGACCAGGACGCCGGTCCGGCCGGGTCACCGGTCACCTCCCACTCGTGGACGTCGACCGCCGCCGCCAGCGCCTCCAACAGGTGGTAGTCGTGCGACCAGAAGCGCAGCGTCCAGCTTCCGTCGGCCCGACCGGCGAACGTCGGGGGCCCGACCGGGGGTGCCGACGGCACCAGAAAAGCGGTGCGGAAGTGGTCCGGGTCGCGGATCAGCCAGCCCGGCGGGAACCCGGGGGTCGCGGAGAACGCGTACCCGAACCGGCCGTCGGGCGTCGCGCCGGAGTGGAGGACGGCGAGCAGTTCGGCGTACGCCACCGGATCGAGGTCCACCCCTACCCGTCGGCCCAGCGCCGCCATCGTGGCCGGCGAGTTCAACACCACGCCCTCGCCGGCACGGGGGAACAGCAGGCCGAAGGTGGTGGTCACGGCACCGTTCGTGCCGACCACCTCGATCACCTCGTCGACCCAGCTCTCCCGCGCCACCGCCCAGTCCGCCGGCCGCGCCTCGTAGCCCATCTGGGCCGTCTCCAGCCCCAGCAGGGCCGGCCCGCCGAACGTACGCCTCACCCGTTCGTCGCCGGTGAAGACGGCACGTTCGAGCATGTCGATCACCCGTCGGGTGTCCATCCACTCCTCCGTACCTGGCTGGGGTCGATCGGCGGGCCGGTGCGCCCGGTGGCGGGCACGCCGGTCACGACGGCACCCAGGGCACCCGGTTGAGGTAGAGGTCCAGCAGGACCTGCAACCGGCGACGCCGGAACCGGCCGGGTTCCCGGTGATAGACCGTACGGCCCCGCACCGACCAGAACGCCGACTCGGGTACGGCCTCCCCGTCGGCCGGGAGGAACTTGCGCACCTCCTCGATCGCGGCCACCGCGGTCCACAGTGAGTCCGCCGCCCCCGTGTCGTCGCCCCGGGCATCCGACGACGACCATGCCTCGACACACCAGTCGGCGACGAGCATCCACTCGCCGGGGTCGAGCAGCAGGGAGGGTCCATCCCCACCGAACCGGGTCCTCGGACGTGGCCCCGGCGGGGCCGGTCCGTCGCCATCCTCGGAAACCTCGAACAGGAACTCCCGGTTCTCGTCGCAGTCGGCGCAGCGGCCGGCGTACCGGTGAGCCCGCCGCGACCGCACCGTCACGGGCCCGTCCCGCCAGGCGGTTTCCATCGAGCCGCAGCGCGGGCAGGGGTGCAGGTCGAGATAGATGTCGGCCTCGTCCCGGGTACGCAGCGCCGGCAGCAGCACCACGCCGCCCTCGTCGTGCGGGTTCCCGACCGAACAGGAACCCGTCGACGCGCCCTCCGGCTGCCGCCGGTCGGGTTCTCCACCGGCCGGGGTCATCGGTCGGTACGGCGACGCAGGTCGTCGGCCAGCTCGCGGGCCAGCACGCTGAGCGAGCCGTCGGAGCGGACCGGGCCACAGCTGAATCCGGGCCGGACCCGGGCCGCCAGTTCCCGCAGCATCGCCGCGACGACCAGGCCACGGGCGCTCGACATCGACACCAGCCCGGGGGCGGCCCGACCGAGCCGTTCCTCGGTCGGGCGTCCCGCGTCGACAGTCGCCCGCCACTGGGCGGCCTTCTCGTCGAGCCCGACCCTTCGCGCCGTCGTACGACCGCCGGCGTCCCGCTCGTAGTCGGGCCAGATCAGCAGCTCCCGGGTGGGGTCGGCCGGTGGGACCGGGACGGTCAGGTCGTCGTCGCTCATCGCCACGTCCCCTCAGTAACCGGTGCCCGACTCAAGGTGCCGGGCGAGCCGCGTCGCCAGCTCCGCCAGCGAGTCGTCGGCCCGCACCGCCGGCGTGGACCTCCCGGGCTCGACCCTGGCCGCGAACTCCTCCAGCAGGGCCGCCACCACGTGCGCCCGCGCGGTCGAGAAGGCGATCACGTCGCCGCCCTCCTCCGGCGCGTCCACCGTCGACTCGGCCGCCCGGCCGGACTCCAGGGCCCGCCGCCACAGGTCGGCCGCCTCGGCCAGCCCGATGGGCCGCCGTACGCCGGGCCCGTCGCCGGCCGGCCCGTGGTCGTACTGGCAGAGCAGGTGCGCGGCGGCGTCCCGGTCCGGATCAGCGTCGGTCATCAGGCTGCGCCCTTCCCTCGTCGACACCTGCACGGTCGGCCGGTCGGCTCCGTCCCCACGCTAGCGGCCCGACGCCGGACGGTCGACGTCGGGAGACGGCACGTCGGGCGTCGGCACGTCGGGCGTCGGCACGTCGGGCGTCGGCACGTCGGGCGTCGGCACGTCGGCGTCGCCGTCGTGCCCGGACCCGGTGCCGGCGGAGTCCGGGCGGGACCCGGCATCCGGACGGGACACCGGCCCCGGGTGGGACCCGGCTTCCGTCGGGCGTGACAACACCTCCAGCAGCTCCCGGGCCGCGTTGCCCGGCGGATACCTGACGTCGAGGTAGCGGCGCAGGTCGAGCGCCCGGTCACGCTGGGTCGACAGCTCGCCCAGGAGCCGCTGCACGTGCTCGGCCCACACCGGGACCCGCTCGTCGGCCACCCGGTCCAGCAGTGCCCGCTGGTCCGCCGGGTCGACCGTGCCGTCCGGGCGGGTGATCGCCGCGAGTCCGCTCCGCCACGCGGCGACGGTGACCCCGTCCCGTACCGTGGCCGCCTCGCCCAGGGCTGCCGGCACGTACCTCGGGTCGCCGAAGAACAGGCCCGCGCCGGTGCCCTCGCCGACCAGCACGGGCACCCCGGCCCGGGCGGCCTCACTGGCCACCAGGCCGAAGCCCTCGTGGATCGACGGCATCAGCACCAGGTCGGCGGTGTACAGGTCGGTCATCAGCTCCGGGCTGCCCGGTTTCACGAACGGCAGCACCCGGATCTCGGTCCCGGCGAGGTGGGCGAGCCGTTCGGTCTGCGCCGCGACGTCGGCGGGGGGCGCACCGCGCACGGTGAGCCGGACGTCGACCCCCTCGGCACGCAGGTGACGGATCAGCTTCGCGGCGAAGTCGATGCCCTTGATCGGGTCGGTGGCGCGCCCCTGGACGACCAGGTCGAAGCCCACCTTGTCGGCCGGCCGGACGGCCGGCTCGCCCGGCAGGCGGGGCATGTCCGAGACGATCTCGTGGGTCCGGGGCGGGTGGGCCGTCCCCTCACCGGCCAGCCGGGCCGCCTCCTGACCGAGCAGCGGACCCAACCCGGTCACCAGGTCGGCACCGGCCATCAGGCGACGTTCCGTCTCGGCGTGTCCGAGACCCTCACCCGGGTTGCCCCGCAGACCGTCGAGCACCTCCGGCGCGGTGTGCAGCACGTGGACGTAGCGGGCCCCGGGGTAGAGCTGCTCCACCAGCAGCCGGGCCACGCCACCGCTGAACCGCGAGTGGCCGACCACGACGTCCACCTCGGGCGGCAGGTTCTCGAAGAGCATCAGCAGCGCCCGCGTGTCGGGCCGGCCCTTGGCGTCCAGCACCCCCCACACCGGCCGTACGCCCGTCACCTCCAGGTTGTCGGCGACGCGTTCCCGGACCAGTTCCGGCTGGTCAGGGTCGACCGCGGACACCCGCGCGTGCACCTGCGCCCCGGCCGCCGCGAACGCCTCGGTCAGCTCCCGGTTGGCCGTCGGCACCCCGCCGAGCTTCGAGTGCCACTCGGTGCAGGTGGTCATCACCCGCAGCCGCCCGGCGGTCTCCCCGCTCGGGGCCGGGTTCCGACGTACCACCTCGTACGGGGAGAGTTCGCCGAACCAGTCGCCGTCGGCGACCCGGCCGCCCCGCACCCCGGCCGCCGCCAGGCCGTCGTGCACGACCTGCGCGGTCACCTCCGGTCCGAACCGTCCGGTGAGGTGCCGCCGCAGCTCCAGCGCGCGCTCGCGGCCGGCGACGGCGTGGTCGGTCAGCCCCTGGACGCGGTCCGCCCAGGCGGTGGGGGCGGACCGGGGTTCGTCGACCACGGAGTCCCGACCCAGGCCGGCCGGGACCCGGTCGGGGTCGGTGAGCAGCCGGCCGGCACCGGTCGCGCCGTCGACCAGGACGGGGACGCCGTGCTCGGCGGCGAGGACGAACCCGGGGTCGTAGCCGCCCCGGGACGACGCCAGCACGACGTCCGCCGCGTGGAACGTCGCGGTGACCGCTTCCGCCTCCGTCGGCAGCGCACGGACCTCCACGAACGTGCCGGCGAGCGTGCTCAACTCCCGGCTCAGCACCTGCCGCACGCCGGGGTCGGACTCCACACTGGTCACCACCAGCCGGGCACCGTCCAGACCCCGGGACCGCAACTCGGCCACCACCCGGGCGGCCTGGCGGTGGGCGGCCGAGTCGCCGTCGTACACCAGGAGCCTCGGGCCTGCGCCGGGGCCGTCACCGGCGGGCGGCACCGGACGGGGCACGAACCCCGGCGTCACCTCGCGGATCTCCGGCATCCGCCCGCCCAGCCCGGTCAGCCCCTGCCGCAGCCCGTCCGCCACGTCCGGGCCGACGGCCACCACCAGGTCCGCCCGGGACAGCACCCGCAGGTGTTCCGGGTCGGTCGGCACCCGGTCGAGGAGCTGCACGACCGTGGCGTCCGGATAGGCGTCCCGCCGGACGTCCGCGATGCCCGCCGTCTGCCCGTGGCCGACCAGCACGTCCACGTCGCCGGGCAGCCCGTCCGGGCGCAGCAGCGGGCTCAGCGGCCCGGTGACGCCCGGGACGGGATCGGCGCCGAACACCCGCACCCCGGGGGCCGGCGTGAACGGCTGTGCCCCCGGCACCCGGATCCTCAGCTCGTCGCCGCGCCCACCGAGGGCCTCGGCCACCCGGTGCACCGTCCCGCCGGGGGCGACCCCCTCGGCGAAGCCGAGCATCCGCAGCGTCGGAGTCCGGGCCGGCGGGTCGGCGCCGACGAGCGCCTCCCGGCCGGCGTCGCTCAGCCGCCCGTCGAGCAACCGCAGCCGGGTCGCCAGGCCCGGATCGTCCGGGTGCAGCCCGAGATGGTCGCGCAGGGCCCGCAGTTCGGTGCGGGCGTACGCCGCCTGCGCCGGGTCGTGCAGCAGGTCGGCCAGCACCTCCGCCTCGGCCAGCCGGCCCAGGTCGTGCGGGCTCAGGCCGACGCCGTCGGCCAGCGCCCCGGGGGTCAACGCGTCCGGGGCGAACGGGTCCAGCCCACCGGCCGCCCGCTCGCTGATCGCGGTCAGCTCGGCGGCCTCGTGGGCGACGGCCCGCGCCACGGTGACGTCCGCCGCCCGGTCGGACAGTTCGATCCGCCACCCTCCCCCGTCCGGCGGGACGGTGCCGTGCGGCAGGTCCCGGCCGGCCACGTCGACCGGCACCGACCGGGCCACCGCGCCGTCGGGCAGCGCGTCCGCCGGCACGGCGGTCAACTCCAGCCGTACGTCCCGCAGCGGGCTGTCGGCCGGCAACCGGCCCATGGTCTGCCGCAGGGCGTCGTCGCCGAGCTGCCGTACCAGCTCCGGCTCGGGGGTGTCCCGGCCGTACCCGTGGAACTGCGCGTCGGGGACGCGGGCCGCGGTGACCGGCGGATGGCCGCCGCTGAGCAGGCCGTGGATCGCCGACGGGTCGGGCACCCGGGGCAACCCGACGGTGTACGCCGAGCGGGGGTGCAGCGGGCCGGTGTCGCTGACCGGCTTGACGCCCTTCCAGTCCGCGCCGAGCAGGGCCCGCTTGCCGATCCACGAGGCGTCCCGCCCCTGGTGGTGTTCCCCCCAGCCGGCCTGGCTGATCTCGAACGGGGTCGGATACCGGCTGCTGCCGAAGGGGTGCCGGGCCGCCCGGTCCAGGATCTCCCGCCCCGCCTCCCGCTGCCGGTACGCCTCGGCGAGCACCCGCTGCGGATCGGTGGTGCCGTAACGCGCCCGGAGCCGGTCGGGGTCGACGGGGCCGTCGGTGGGGCGGCCGGCCAGCGCGATGTCGGCGTCCACCTCGCGCAGTTCGGCCCGGAGCCGGTCCAGCACGGCGTTCGCCCGGTGCCCGGTGTCCGGCGCCCAGTCGTACCCGTCGCGCGCCCACGCGTACCCGCCGACGGTGGAGGCGGCGTGCACCTCGATCCGCTGCACGCCCGACTCCCGGTACCAGTCCTCCAGGTAGGCGTTCCACTCCCGGGCGAAGCCCCGACCCTGCACACTCTCCGCGAGCCGCAGCGAGGTGTGCTCCACGAAGAGACTGCCGTCGTGGTCGCGCTGGAACACCCGCACGACCCGCCCGACGCTGCCACGTTCCGGATCGACGATGTCGGCCCGGACGATCACCTGGTCCCGGTGCACACCGACGCTGTACTCGTCGGCCAGGTCGACGCGAATCCGCAGGCCGGCGAACTCACGCCCGTCCAACTGGGCGGCGACCTCCGCGCGGACGACGTCCGACCAGGCCGCCACCTCCTCGTCGGAGGAGGGGAGCAGTTCGTCCAGCGACGGTCGGCGGTCCTCCTGCCGCCACCGACGGTCGGTCCAGAGCTCGTCGTGACGGGAGTGGTCGCGTCCGTCGACGTGCGGAGAGTCCTGCGGCTGGGGAGCCTCGGGGACCGGTTCCAACTGGTGGACGGGATACCCGCGCCGGGCGAGGTCGGCGTCGAACCGGTCCAGCTCCGCACGCAGCCGTGCCTGGTCGATCGGGTCCGTCGCGGCACGCAGCTCCTCCAGCGCGTACCGTCGTTCCTCGGCGCGTAGCAGGGTGGCGGCATCCACCGCCGGGCCGGGCGGGCGCAGCCCGCCCCGGGCGGGTCCGGCCTCCCCCGTCGCCTCCCGGTGCGACCGGGAACCGTCGGAGGCCCACGGTCGCGGCTCGCCGGGAGGCTGCCGGTCGACCGGTTCCGACCACCCGGCCGGAGCCCTCTGCGGATCGTCGCCCCGGGGCCGGCCCTGCCCCTCCGGGGCCGGCGGAGGTTCCTCCGTCGACCGGAACACACCGGCGACCCGGTCGACGATGCGCCGCAGCCCACCCCGGGGCCGTTCGGGGGCCGGATCGGACGGGTGGAACCCGGGACGGTCCGCCCGGCCCCCGGGACCCCACTCCGCGAGCGGCGGGGGTGCGGCGGGGTCCTGGTGAACGGTCGGGGCAGAGCCACCCCGGTCACGCAGGGGCGGTTCCACCCGCGCCGCCTGTTCCCTGCCCAGGGCGTCCAGGTCGAGGCCGAACCGTTCGGCGACATCACGGCTCATCGGGCCGTGGAGGGTTCCCTGTCGCCGCTGCTCCGCCAGGGGGTGGGTGGCCTCCTCGATCGCCTGCCGCGCTCGTTCCACGAAGCTCTCCGGCGGCAGCTCGGCGAGCCGCCGGAGCATGTCCGGGGAGAGTGCCGACCGGCTGGTGGGCGCGACGTAGCGGCTGGTTACGTACTCCTGGAGCTGCCGGGGGGTGAGGTCGGCCAGCGACCGGTAGCCGTCGGAGCGCGGCAGGCGCGGGTCTGCGGAATGGTCGGCCGAACGGAATCCGGCGAGCCCCCGCAGGAACTGCTGCTGCACGGTGAACGCCTGGAACTCACCCTCGAAGCGGAGGCTGACCAGGACTTCGTCCCGCGCGGTACGCGGAAGCCGGCCCTCGGCCACCGCTTCGAGCAGGTGCGACCCGATGTGGTCCGGGTTCGGTTGGAGGCGGTGCATGCCCTCGTGCAGCACGGTCGCGGCGAGGGCACTGATCGGTCGCGGCTGCCCGCCGTCCTCCGCAGCGACGAAGGTCAGCCCGTGCCGGGAGTCGAAACCGCCACGCGCACCCTGCGCGATCCACTGTTCGAGGGCGGGCGTGTACGCCTCGGCCGGCACCAGGGCGCGGGCGGAGTCGGGGTCCTTCGGGATGACGCGTTCGAAGGTGTCGGCCGCGTGCCGCTCGAACGCCGGCCCGAGCACGTCACCGATCTTCGCCACCGCGATCGCCTGGTCGATGACGTGGAACCGGTGGGTGACCGGGTCCACGCTGACCACCCGGTGCGCCATCTCGACGGAGTTGAGCGGGTCCACCCCGTCCAGGTCCCGCCAGCCCGGGTCGGCGTGTTCCCCGCCCCGGGAGAAGTCCCGCCAGTCGCGGTAGCGGTCGGCGTACCCGTCGACCGCCCGGCTCAGCGCGCGTACCTCCCGCACGACGTCACCGAGCGGGCCGCCGTCGCGGGCCCGGTCGGCGGCCGCCTGCAACCGGTCGGCCTGCCCGGCCACCGCGTCGAGGTCGGCGAGCCGGCCGGCGACCGCCGCCTGCGGGTACCGGGCGAGCAGGTGCTCCTTGGCTCTGCCCACCAGCTCGTGCACCTGCTCGGGCAGTTCCGCGCCGGTCCGGGTGCGGTGGGCGGGGAAGTTGCCGCTCGGCGCGAGTTCCTGGCTGATCGGCAGCTCGTCGCCGGCCCGTGACGGCCCGTCCGACGGCACGTCGACGGTCCGGGGTGTGGCGGTATCCGGCACGGCGGCGGGTGGTGCGGCGTTCGGGTCGGCCGGGGTGCGCTGCGCGACCAGCGCGGTCGTCTCCGCGCGCAGCCGGGCCACCACGGCGTCGATCTCCGCCTGGCTGCGCGGCAGGTAGGAGCCGTCCTGCTGGCGTACCGCGAGGTGTTCCCGGGCCCAGTCCCGCAGTTGCCCGGGGGTCGCCGGGTCGCCGGCGAGCAGGCCGCGCACGGTGTCCGGGGTCAGCGGCGTCGGCGGTGCCGGCGCGGGGGCGGTGGCGTCCCGGAAACCGACCGCGTCGGCGTCCAGCACCGGCGGGTCGGGCCGCACCGGTGCCTCCAGCGCCGCAAGCGACGGCTCCGGCGGCGTCCGCGCCGGTCCGGGTCGCGTCGGCCCGTCCGGCGGCGTCGCCCCGTCCCGTCCCCCTTCCGGTACGCCCTCCGCCGGCACGCCCTCCGCCGGCACGCCCTCCGCCGGCACGCCCTCCGCCGGCATCCCGGACCGGCCGGGCTCGACGGGACGGTCGAGCACCTGGTGGATCTCGTGGTGGAGGGTGCGCCAGGCGTCGCCGAGTTGCCTGTCGACGAAGGCGGCCCGCGCGGCCGGGTCGGTCGGCAGGTGCTCCGGCAGGACGACCCCGGCCGGGTCCCGCTGCACCCACTGCCCGTGCTCGACCATCATTCCCGGCCGCAGCACCACCGGTTGCCCAGGTGGTAGCGCCGAGTTGACCTGGAGCACCACCCCGACGCGGAGCCCGTCCGGGTACTCGACGGTGAGCAGCCGGGACGACTCGTCCCAGCTCGCCCGGTGCGGCTGGTCCACCGGCCCGGCGGCCCGGCCGGCCAGCAGCTGACCGACGTGCCCGTCGAACGTCGACCGCACCACCTCGGGCAGCGGCACCGAGGGCCCGATCGGGTGCGACCCGGCCGGCACCAGCTCGACCGGGACGTGTCCCTGCGCTACGCCGCGTAGCTGCCCCCCGGCGGCCAGCTCGCCGTTTCGGCCTGCATCCGCAGGATCCTGCCGTACGCCTTCCGGTACCGCATGTCCGCCGGCCCGTCCAGGACCGGCCCCTTCCGGGACCCCTTCTGGATGACCAGCCGACGGTTCTTCTCCGGGTAGCCGAACCTGTACTCGATCTCCCGACTGTCCTCCCGGACCAGTTCGAACTCCACCAGAATCGCCATCACCGGTTCTCCTCGGCCACGAGTTGTCCAGGTCCTCTCCGGCCCGGCCGGGCGCGACCCGCTCCCAGTCGGCCCGGTCGACCCGGCCCCCGCCGCTGGCCGGCCCACCGTCCCCTGTGGTCGGCGACGACTCGGTGCGGACGGACGGTGGGGGCGGGCCGTCAACCTGGTCACGGCGGACCAGGTCAGGGTCGTGACGGGCCGGGTCAGGATCGTGACGGGCCGGCTCAAGGACGGGACGGACCAGATCAGGATCGTGACGGGCCGGGTCAGGGTCGCGGCGGGGCGGGTCGGCGTCGGGGCGGGTGGGGCTGCCGTCGGGTGGACTTCCGCTGCGCTGCGGCGGGGTGTCGGCAGTCGCCGACCGGGTGGTCTGCTCACCGGCAGCCCACTCACCGGCCGGCCGGAGCGGCCCGGCAGGTCGCACTCCCCCCTCCGGGCTGCGTACCGGTGTCGGGTGGGCGGGCTGGCGCGGGCCGCCGCCGTCCCCGCCTCCGGTGCCGCCCACCAGGTCGGTGCGTTGCGGCAGGTCGGCCGGGGGCAGCTCGGGTCGCGGCGGGTGCGGGCCACCCGGGCCGCCGGGGGTGGGCCCGTCGCCGTCGACCACCGTCGGGTCGGGCGACCGGACGCCGTCGCGGGCGAGCACGGTGCCGTCGGCGGCGATGGCCCCGCCGTCGAACCGTTGGCCGTCGCCGTCGACGTGGGCCCAGATCGCGCCCCGTTCGCTGTAGGTGACCCGCAGGCCGGCGGCCCGGTCGACGGCGGCCATCCCCTCGGGGAGCACCATCACGTCGCGCCCGATCCGCAGGTTCGTACCGCCGACCCGGACGGTGTCCAGTTTGTTCTGCGCACCGAAGATGACGCCGGCCTTGGCCCCCTCCGCGCCGCCGTGCAGCGCGTTCTGCAGGTCGAACTTCCCCTGCGCGGCGTCGGTCGCGCCGGTCACCAGGGCGCCGGTGACCCCACCGCCGATGACATGGCCGGGGATGCCGCCGAACATGGACGCCCCGAACAGCCCACCCTGGACGGTGGAGACGCCGAGCTGACCGAGGTCGAGGCTGGCCCGTTCGCCCCCGGCGATCTGGTACATCTGGCCCAGCAGGTTGCCGCCGCCCATGAATCCCGCCCCGAACGCCACCCGCTGACCCAGGTACCTCGTCAGCTCCCGGCCGAAGGTGGTGGTGGCGATCTCACGGGTCGCGTACTGGCTCAGGGTGGCCCGGCTGAGCTGCTCGAACGCCTCGGTGCCGGCCAGGCGTACGCCGCCACGGGTGGCGAGGTCGGTGCCGACCCGGGCACCGAACTTGCGCAGCAACTGTTCCTCGATCTCCCGGGCGAGCTGGTTGCGGGCGGCGAGCAGGCTGCGCCCGGCCAGCCGTCGGGATTCCAGCCCGGCCTCCCGGCCGAGTTGACGCAGCAGTTCCCGGTTGGTGACGCCGCGCAGCCACTGACCGGCCATCCGGTCGGCGACCGACCGGGCGATGACGTTGCGCGGCAGGGTGTTGCGGGCCAGGGTGCCGGCACCCTGCCGGATCACCGTCGGCAGGGTCTGCCGGACGAAGGCGGGGACCTGGGTCCGCGCGAAGCGCGGCAGCTGGGTGGTGACCAGCCGGGGGACCTGGGTGCGGACCAGGTTCGGCAGTTGGGTCCGCACCAGGGTCGGCAGGGTACGGGTCAGCAGCGCGGTCACCTCGGCGAGGGCGGCGCGGACGGAGATGCTGCCGATGGCCCGTACGGCGTTGGTGGCGGCGGCCCCGATCGCGGCCCGGCAGGCGGCGAACGCCCCCGGGATGCCGGCGGTGGACAGGCCGAGCGACGGGATGGCGGCGGCGACCAGCATGAACAGCGAGACGGCGAGCATGATCAGGCCGAGCAGGGCCATGAACTTCATCAGCTCGACCTGGAGGCCGAAGCTCTGTACCGCCTCCTCCATGGACGCGAGGGTGTCGACCGTGCCGGCGAGCGACTCCAGGTAGGACAACCATTCCCGGGTGAACACCTCGGCGGCCCCGTCGCCGCTCCAGTTGGTCAGGATGCCGTCGGCGGCGTGCACCGCCTCCTCGTAGAAGGCCGCGAGTTCCTGCGTCGCGGCACCCCAGGCGTCGGAAAGCTCATAGACGGCGTCGATGTCCGACTCGGGGATCTTGCCGATGAGGATCTCACCGACGGTGGAGCGGACGCCCGGGATGGCGGCTTCGAGGTCGGAGAACCACTCCAGGATCTCGGCGAGGGCGTGGTCACTCTCGCTCACGCGGGGTCCTCCCCGGCACCGTCGGGTCCCCCGGCCGGCCGCCTCGGGTCAGCGCCGGCCACCGGCCCGGTCGATGTCGGTGGCGTTGTCGTCGTCGGTGCCGGTGTAGCTCCACATGGCGTCGGCCACGTACGCGCCGAGCTTGTCCATCGCCTCGCCGAGCTTGGGCACGGTGGCCTTGATCGCCTCGTTCATCTGCTGCCCACCACCGCCGGAGACCTCGACCGACTTGTGGTACGTCTTGAGGAACTCCTCGGTGAACTCGTCGCGCGGCAGCGTCCCGGGCGCGGCCTCCAGCGTGGTGATCGCGCCGAGCTTGCCGTCCATCGCGGTGGACATCGACTGCCCGTTGATCCGGAGCCGGTTGGCGATGCCGAGGATGTCGGCGACGCTCGTCCTGATCTCGACGAAGCTACTCATCGTCGTCCCCCTTCAGGCGCACGTCGGCGTCGTGGCTGTGCAGCAGCTTCTCCAACTGGGCCCCACCGGGGGACATCCGGCGCAGGTCGGGGGCGATGCTGCCGTCGAGGATCTCCTTGGACTGCTCGGCGGCGTCCTCCACGGCGAGCCGCACGGTCGCCACGATGGTGGCGGCCAGCGCCTTGGAGTTGGGGTTGCGGAACACCCGCGGGTCGATGTCCAGCTCCAGCAGGTGCCCCCGGGGGCCGACGACCGCCTTGACGGTGCGGTCGTCCGACCAGGCGGTGCCGGTCACCCGGAGCATCCGACGCTGCACGTCGTCCATTCCGGACCAGGCCTTCTTGAGGTCACCGATCATGGCGGTCAACGCGCCGAAGTTCGGTCGTTCCTCCATCGTCCCTCCCCCGAGGTCCCTTCCGCCGGGCAGCCTAACCGGGCCGACCCGGCCCCGGCCGCCCCGCCGGTCCGACGCCCTCCGGCCGGGAGGGCGTCGGACCGGACGGTCACATACCGGCGGCGATCTGCTGGTCGACCTGCTGCATCCGCTCGGCCGACGCGCCGAGCTTCACGCCGACCCGGGTCAGCGCCTCCTTGATCTCGGTGGCGCCCTGGTTCCACTTCTGCCGGGCCTCGTCGCACGCCTGCCCCGCCGGCCCCTGCCAGTCCTGCGCGAAGAGCTGGGTGAACTGGGTGTAGAGGTCCTGGAGGCTGCCGTCCATCTGGCCCTGGTAGGTGCCGATGGCGGTGGCCACGTCGGAGATCTGGGCGAAGTTGTAGGTGATGGGACTGCTCACTGGGGGGTCACCTTTCGCTGGTCACAGCGGCACGGGTCGCCCGGGAGGGTCGACGCGGCCGCGGCGGATACCGGCGGCGTCAGCCGCGCAGGATGCTCATCACGCTGGCGTCGCCGGTCTCGGCGGCGGCCTGGCGGATCTCGGTCGCGGCGTCCTCGTCGTTCATGCCGTACTGGGTGGCGGCGCTGGTCATCTTGCCGGACAGCTCGTCGAGCGCCGAGATGATCTTCTTCAGGCCGTCGTTGAGCTGCACGGAGACGTCCTGAAGCGCGTTGTTCGCCGAGCCGCGCATGCCGCTGCCGCCCAGGGCCTGCACCCGCTCGATGAGCCGTGCCATGCCCAGCGCGAGGCCCTCTCCGGTGTCGTTGCAGCGCGTCGCCATCTGGTTCAGCTGATCCTGGGTGGCGTGAACCTGACCCAGTCCAGGAGTGTCGGTCAAGGTGGACTCACCCGCTCCTCTGCTTGCGCCCCCCGGTCAGGGAAGCGTCCCCTCGATGGTGGTGGCCGTCGTGGCCGACCCTGACGGTAGCGCCCCGTAACGAATCGGGCTACCTCACTACGTCCAGAGTGGCTGGTCGGGGTAGCGACAGCGGCGATACCGGGTCCCGGCGGTGGTCGGCAGCGGTTACGCTCGGGGCGTTTTCCGGTGACACTCGGGCGGGGGCCCGCCGCACCAGGGGAGGTTCGGTGGCCGAGGACGACGGCAGCACGGGCGGCAGCAACCCGTACCAGCACGAGACCGAACAGAACACCCGGACCGACTGGCTGGGCGATCAGAAACCCGTCGACGTCGATCCGGACGGGCTGGTCGACTACGGCAAGAACATGGTCGTCATCCAGGAGAACCTGCAGAGCCACGGTGGCCGGTTGAGCCAGCTCGGCCAGTTGCCGCATCGCGCCTGGGAGGGCGCCGCGCTACCCGAGGGCGTCTACGTCCGCACCCAGCTCACCCTGAACTACGCCGAGTTCCAGCAGTACCTGACCTACCTGGGTGCGGCGCTGACCAACATCGGCATGGCCGCGCAGACGGTGGCGGACGCCTACGCCAACACCGACGGCTGGTCGGCGGCCTCGCTGGACGCGGTCCGGTTCGCCTTCGGCGAGGCCGACGCGCCACGTCCGGCCGGGCTGCCGCCGTTCGTCTCCGGCAAGACCTGGTGGGACCAGTACCTCGAAACGGTGTCGAGCGGTCAGGCCAACGCCGCGCCGACCCCCGAGCAGTTCGTCGACCAGGGTCAGCCCCGGGTCGCCCCGGACGGCAGCATCACCTTCACCGCGCTCGGCCCCGGCGGCGTGGTGCGCACCATCGTGCAGCGGTCGTTGCCCGGTGGCGTGGGCACCGAGACGGTCACCACCACGGCCGACGCCACCGGCAAGGTGCTCGACAGCAGCACCAGCCGGACGACCACGGTCGTCACCGGCAACTCGACGGTGGTCACCACCACCAACACCGACGCCGAGGGCCGGCGCACCGGCGGCAGCCGGGAGACCACGTCGTACGGCGTCGACGGCGGTCACACGGTGACCAGCGAGCAGCTCGACGCCGGGAACAAGCCGACCGCCACCCGGGTCGACGCGCAGCACGCCGACGGGACGCACACGATCACCACGACCGACGGCAAGGGCACCGTCACGCAGGAACTGCACATCGGTCAGGACACCGAGGGCGTGGACCCGGCCGAGCTGACCGACTCCCCCGCCAAGCGGGCGCTGGACGAGATCAAGCAGCACGACTACGGCATCTGAGCCCGGGGAGGACACCATGGCCGACTACTGGGGTGCCCAGGCCACGTACGCGCACGGTGGCCCGCGCGGCGAGGGCACCCGGTACGTCATGCCGCCGGAGAACCGGGACCTGAAGTTCACCCCGGCACCGGGCGGCGAGGGCGGGGCCACCATCGAGGCGGTCCGTCAGCAGGTGCTGGGGCAGCACCCGGAGGACATCTCGGCGCTGGCCGACCAGTGGCAGAACGCCTACAACCTGTTGCAGAGCATCCACCAGCAGTTGTTGTCCGCCAGCCAGACCCTGCACGACGAGCACTGGAAGTCCCCGCAGGCCCGCGACGCGTTCCTCAAGGCGGGGCCGGGCAAGACGCTGGCGTACCTCGACGAGTGGATGGACGCGGCCCAGCACAACGTGACCGCGCTGCGGGCGATGGTCGGCATCGCCCGCGACTCCCGGGCGGAGATGGAGCGGCTCTGGACGGAATACCGGGAGGCCATCGACGACGCTAAGAACTCCGACGGCTGGACGCAGTTCTCCGAGGGTTTCAAGCAGGGCTTCACCCTGGGTCTGTACGACGGCGAGAAGGGCATCCAGGCGGCCGAGGCCGAGGCGGTCCAGGAGAAACAGCAGGAGTTCAACCGCCGGGCGCAGGAGTTGGCCCGACGTACCGCCGACGACTACGTCGAGACGTTGAGCAAGGTCAGCGGCGGGCACGGTCCGCCGTTCTTCCCGATGGACGCGGTGCTCAACCCGGTCGGTCACCCGCCGTGGCGCGGGCCGGTCGGCGTGCCGCCACCGGTGGGGCCGCCCGGTGTGCGTCCGCCCGGCGGGACGAACCAGCCCCCGACTCCGGTGCGGGCGGTGCCCCGACCCACCCCGACCGATCCGGATCAGTTGGCCCGGCAGGTGCTGGACACCCTCAGGCCGCCGCCGGAGACCGGGGCGCCGGTTCCTACGCCCGGCACCGACGAGCGGGCGGGTCCCGCCGTGACGCCGCCGCCGGTGGTCGCGCCGCCGCTGGTCGCGCCGCCACCCGGCCTGCCCACCGGTTCACCCGGGTTGAGCGGCGTGAACGCCAATGCCAACGCCGCCGGGGTGGGCCGGGCCGGGCTGGTCCGGCCGCCGGGCCTGGACGGGCTCACCGGTGAGCGGGGTGGGTTGCGCAGCGGGGTGCTGCGCGGTGGTGCCGGAGCGCCGGGAGTCACCGAGCCGCCCCAGGCGTCGTTGCGTTCCCCCGGTGCGAACGCCACCCCGCCACCGACGGGCGGCCGGGCCGCGCCGCCGGGCGGGCTTCGCCGGCCCGGCGGCCCGTCGGCGGCGACCCCACCGCCGGGGGTACGGGGTGCCGGCGGCCCTTCGACGACGGGGGCACCGCACTCGCCGGGCACCCGCCGGCCGGGCACCGGGCAGGGGAGGACGAGGCGCGACGCGGGTCCGTCCGCCCGGGTGCCGGCGACGCCGACCTGTTCGGCCGGCCGGCCGGTGAGACCACCGCACCGGTGTTGCACAGCCGTCGTCCGGAGGTTCGACGGGCGGCCGGCGGTGGCCGCGCCACGGGGAGCGGGCCGGCGACGCCGCTGCGGCGACCCGGCCGGGCACCACCCCGTCCGTGCTGGGCAACCCGGCCAGGAGTGTCGCGGTGCCGGGGACGCCCCGGTCGAAGCGACGTGACCGGGGCGACGCGGCACGCCCGGCGGCCTCGGGCGGCGAGTGGCTGGCCGACGGCCGGTCGGAGGCGACCGCACCGGTGCTGGACGCGCCGGCCGCGCCACCGTCCGGCGGGCGGGTGTCCCGGCTGGAGGAGGTGCCGGGCGCGTTGCGGGGTCGCCCGTCGGCCGGGCCGGCACCCCGACCGGCACGGGGCGGGCAGCCGGTGCCGCCGGAGCTGGCTCCCCGGCGGGCCACCGCCGCGCGGCACGACGACCGGGACGAGGGCCGCGACGGCCCGGGGATCGTCACCGACGAGCAGGCGTTCAGCGTGGAGACCCCGGGTGGCGGTGTGCTCGGCAAGCAGGCCGAGGACCGCTCCTACCGGGCCGAGCCGAAGACCGTCCTGGGCGGCAACTGACCCTGTTCCCGGCCCGCCCGTGCAGCGCCGGCCGGGAACGGTGGGTCAGGACCAGCGTTCGCCGGTGAGCCGCTCGTAGACGTCGACGTAGCGGGCCCGGGTCGCCTCGACCACGTCGGCCGGGACCTCGGGCGCGGGGGGCTGCTTGTTCCAGCCGCTGCTGGTCGCCCAGTCCCGGACGTACTGCTTGTCGTAGGAGAACTGGGTGCGACCCGGCTGGTACGACTCGGCCGGCCAGTAGCGGGACGAGTCGGAGGTGAGCACCTCGTCGCCGAGGACCAGGGTGCCGTCCGCCGCCCAGCCCAGTTCGATCTTGGTGTCGGCGACCAGGATGCCCCGGTCGGCGGCGAGTTCCGCGCCCCGCCGGTAGACGTCGAGGGTGATCTGGCGCAGCCGCTCGGCGGTCTCGGCACCCACCTTGTCCACCACCTCGGCGAAGGTGATCGGCTCGTCGTGCTCCCCGGCCGGCGCCTTGGTCGACGGGGTGAAGATCGGCTCCGGCAGGATCGACGCCTCGACCAGGCCACGTGGCAGCGGCACGCCGGAGACCGCGCCGGTGCGCTCGTACTCCGTGCGGCCACCGCCGGTCAGGTAACCCCGGGCGACGCACTCGACGGGCACCATGTCCAGCCGGCGGCAGCGGATCGCCCGACCGGCGAACTCGGCGGGCACCTCGGTGGCGGAGATGACGTGGTTCGGCACCAGGTCGGCGAGTTGCTCGAACCACCAGAGCGACAGGGCGGTGAGCAGCCGACCCTTGTCCGGGATCGGGGTGGGTAGCACCACGTCGTAGACGGAGATCCGGTCGGAGGCGACCAGGATCAGGTCGTCGCCGTCGGTGTAGACGTCCCGGACCTTGCCCGAGTGCAAAAGTTCCACGCGCCCTAGTACACCACGGGTGCCCGGCCCGCCGGTGCGCCCACCCGGAGCCGGGGCGGCCGGCAGGCCGACCGGCCCGTTGACACCCACCTGCGCCACCTGCGTGAATGATCCGGCTACCGGCCCACCCCTTCCCAGGAGCACCCGTTGCCCGCTGTGCGTCCCCCGCTGCCCCGACCCGGCATCGACCCGGCCCGCCGGCGGCTGCTCGGTGCACTGCTCGGGCTGCCGGTGCTGGCCACCGGCGGCCTCAGCGGGTGCGGCGTCGAGGAGGAGTCACCGGTGCAGGACGGCCCGGTGGAGCTCTCCGTCTTCTGGTACGGCGGCACCAAGCGGGCGGAGGCCACCGAACGGGCCCTGCGGCTCTATTCGGCCCGGAACCCGCTGGTCACCTTCCGGGTGACCTGGCAGGGGCAGGGCGGCTACTACGACCGGCTCGCCACCCAGGCCGGCGGCGGTAACGTGCCCGACCTGTTCCAGATCGACGACTCGATGCTCGGCGAGTACGCCCAGCGCGGCATCCTCCTGGACCTCGGCGGCTACGTCGACGACGGCCGGATCAACCTGAACACCCTGCCGCCCGGCCTGGTGGACTACGGGAAGATCGACGACCGGGTCTACGGCGTGCCGGCCGCGCAGACCCACGCCGCCGTGGTGTTCAACCGCGCTCTGCTCCGCCGGCTCGGGGAGCCCGAGCCGACCACCGCGATGACCTGGGCCGACTACCTGAGCTGGGCGGCCCGGGTGACCCGGGCCGGCGGCGGCCGGGTCGCCGGCTCGATGGACCCGTCGGGCGACCACCGCGCACTGTGGCTCTGGCTGCGTGGCCTGGGCACCAAGTTCTACCAGGGACGCCAGTTGGGTTTCGGCTCGGCGGCGCTGCTGGACTGGTTCGAGTTCTGGGAGCGGGCCCGCAGCCAGCAGGCCACTCCGGCGGCAGCGCTGGTCGACCGGGCCGACGGCGGCGAGCCGGCCCGGCAACTGGTCGTCACCGGGCACACCGCCGCGTCGTTCGCCTGGTCCCACCAGTTGCCCGAACTTCAGCGCTACTGCGACGACGAGTTGGCACTGGTCGGCTTCCCCGGCCCCCGGGCCGCCCAGTGGGACCGGGCGTCGATGTACTGGGCCGGGTTTCGGGGCACCCGTCATCCGCAGGTGGTGGCGGACGTGGTCGACTTCCTGACCAGCAGTGTGGAGGTGGGCCGGCTGCTCGGCGTGGAACGGGGGCTGCCGGCCAGCCTGACGGTGCGGCAGGCGGTGGTCCAGACCATCGACGATCCGCTGGCCGAGCAGGTCGCCGCCCTCGGTGAGGCGCTGCGCCAGCAGGTGGGCCCGGCACCCGAACCGCCGCCGAAGGGGCACGGCGAGGTGCGTGACCTGCTCACCGAGGCGGCCCGGAGCATCCGCGCGGGGCGCTCCGGGGCGCGGGCGGCGACTACCCAGTTCATGGCCCGGGCCCAGGCGGCCCTGGCCCGGTGACGGGTCAGGGCCGCCTGGGCCCGGTGACGGATCAGCGCGGCGGACGGCTGCGGCGGTTGCGCATCAGCAGGACCACCAGCAGGACGATGCCCCCGACCACCACCAGGCAGCAGAGCAGCCCGATGACGCCGAATCCACCGCCCCTCGACCGGCGACGGGCGGCCTCCACCACCAGTTCGCCGGTGCCTGTGGACGCCCACGCGGCCACCGGCACGAAGACCGAGAGGACGACCGCGCCGAACACCGCGCTCAGCCGGCCCCACCACGTCACGGCAGTTGACTTGTTGATCCCAGTAGACATGCCCTCATCCTGACCGAGGAGAGCAAGTCCGGCACCCCGAAGCACCCGCCCACCCGGGCCCAGCTCCGCCCGGGCTGAGCTCCGCCCGCCGCCGCCCGCTCCGCCCGGAGCTGAGCTGGGCCCGGGGCTGAGCTGGGCCCGGGGCTGAGCTGGGCCCGGGGCTGAGCTGGGCCCGGGGCTGAGCTGGGCCCGGGGCTGAGCTGGGCCCGGGGCTGAGCTGGGCCCGGGGCTGAGCTGGGCCCGGGGCTGAGCTGGGCCCGGGGCTGAGCTGGGCCCGGGGCTGAGCTGGGCCCGGGGGCTGGGCCGGGGTGCCGGAGGCGACAGGCGGGTCGCCGGAGACGGGCCACAGACGGCGACAGGCCCCGGAGGGTAAACTCCGGGGCCTGTCGTAACAGTAGCGGGGACAGGATTTGAACCTGCGACCTCTGGGTTATGAGCCCAGCGAGCTACCGAGCTGCTCCACCCCGCGTCGGCTAGATAAGCTTAACCCACCCGCCAGACGGAGATCAGCCGGCCCCCCAATCCGCCATCCGCCCAGCTCACGCCCGCCCACCACGCCGCACCACGGCTCCACGGCTCCAGGGATGTCGGGGCACGCTCACCGGGCAGCGGGACCAGATTGCCGGTGGAGAGGCGACATGCCGGTGAGGATGCGCGTAAACGCAATCTGATCCTGGGCTGCCCACCCCCGACGGGCAACTTTCTCCCGGAGTGCCCTGCGGGCTCAGCCGGGGGACGGCCGGCGACTGGCGCTGCTGTCCTGCGCGGCGGGTCGAACGTGGGAACCCGGAAAGGGCCCAGCAGAACCGGTGGAAGAACCACAAACCGGTGGGTCGACGAGGGAACCCGGAGAGAGAAAACGACAGGCCCCGGAGAAGAAACTCCGGGGCCTGTCGAACAGTAGCGGGGACAGGATTTGAACCTGCGACCTCTGGGTTATGAGCCCAGCGAGCTACCGAGCTGCTCCACCCCGCGTCGCCTGGTTAACCGTAGCGCACCGACCCCCGGGCCCGCAAAACGGCCCCGGACGGGTCACCGTGGGCCCTGCGGATCAGGCCCGGCGCAGCTCGACCGACACCGGCCCGTCGCCCTCCGCGTCGCGTACCACCTGCGCCGGGGACGGGCAGCGGCGTCGCCGGTGGCGGGGCGACCGGCCGCAACGTCGACGGGCCCCCGATCCCGACTCGGATCGTGGGGCCCGTCGACGCGGGAGCGGGTGGGTCAGCCGCCGGAGGACGGTGCCGGCGTGGCGGGTGGGTTGCCGCCGGACGGAGCCGCCGGGTTGCCCTGCTGAGCCTGCTGGAAAGCGGTGATCGCCTCGTCCAGCGCCTTCAACGCCCGGCCGTACCGCTCGAAGTCACCGGACGCCTGCGCGGCCTTGACCTCGGCGATCGCCGTCTGGACCCGCTGGGCGGCGGCAGCCAGGTCACCGCTGGGCGGTGGGCTGCCCGCCCCGGCCGAGGGTGAGGCCGACGGCGACGCCGAGGGGGAGGTCGGCGGGGGTGGCGTCTCGCCGCTCGGCGGTGGGGTGCTCCCCTGCCCGGCCCGTTTGCCCTGCTCGACGAGCTGTTTGATGCCGTCGCTGACGTTGTTGGCCAGGACCACGTACGAGCCGCCGTCGCCGTAGGACAGGAGCACCTTCTGCAACAGCGGGTACGCGTCCTGCTGGTTGCTCTTGACGTAGACCGGCTCGACGTAGAGCATCCCGTCGGCGAACGGCAACGACAGCAGGTTGCCGTACTGCACCTGCGCCTGGTTGGAGGAGAGCAGGTTCAGCTCGGTCCGGATGGTCGCGTTGTTGGTCATCTGCTGGTGCACCTGCACCGGGCCGGAGATCCGGGTCTGGTCGGGTAGCTCCAGCACCTCCAGCTTCGGCTGCCCGTCGACGTACGACCCGGAGATCAGCGCGGCGAGGTTCTGCCGTCCGTTCGGGGTGACCGCCGAGGTGAGCTGGAACCGTGGGGCGTCCTGGTTGGGGAACTGGGTGAACAGGTAGTACGGCGGCTGCTTCTGCCCGCTGTCCGGCGCGTCCGGCACGTTGGGCACCTGCCAGAAGTCCTGGCCGGAGTAGAAGTCGCCGGGGTTGGTGACGTGGAACTTGGTGAGCAGGTTGCGCTGCACCTTGAACATGTCGGCCGGGTAGCGGAAGTGCGCGGCCAGGTCGGCCGGGATGGCGCTCTTGGGCAGCACCAGGTCCCCGCCGAACGCCTTGTTCCACGCCTTGAGCACCGGGTCGCCGTCGTCGAACTCGTAGAGGCGGACCGTGCCGTCGTACGCGTCGACGGTGGCCTTCACCGAGTTGCGCATGTAGTTGACGTTCTCCCGGGCCAGCTGGAAGGTGCCCCGGTTGGTCAGCTCGTCGGTGGTCTCCTGCTGGAGGTTGATCCGCTCGGCGTACGGGTAGGTCGCCGCCGTGGTGTAGCCGTCGATGATCCACTGGACCTTGCCGCCCACCACCGCCGGGTACGGGTCGCCGTCCAGGGTGAGGAACGGGGCGACCTTCTCCACCCGGTCCCGGGGGTTACGCACGTACAGCAGCTTGGAGTTGTCGTTGACCGCCTCGGAGAGCAGGAAGTTCGTCTCCTGCTCCTTGATCGAGTAGAGCAGCCGCCTGGTGAACGAGCCGATCTCGACGCCGCCCTCACCGGTGTAGGTGTAGTACTGCTCGCCGCCGGTGGTCGGGGTGGGCCGGTCGAACTCGGCGTTCTTGCCCTTCTCGGTCTGCCCGACGATGGCGTAGTCGTCGGCCTGCATCCGCTCGCCGTAGTAGATCCGCGGCTGGCTGGCCGGGATCTGCTCGGCCTGCGAGGAGCACGCCTCCTGCGCCTTCTCGCCGAGGAAGCCGGAGACGAAGTACGGCTGCCCGCCGCAGACCACCTGGTTGGCCGGGGCCGCGACCAGGCCGTAGCCGTGGGTGTAGACGGTGTGCCGGTTGATCCAGTTGTTCTGCTGGTCGGTCAGCTCGCCGTAGTTGATCTCCCGGACCCCGACCACGTAGTCGGAGGTCTTGTTCTCCACCGAGTAGCGGTCGATGTCCAGCTTGGGACCGAAGTCGTAGAACCCCCGGACCTGCTGGAGCTGGGTGTACGTCTCGGAGACCAGCTGCGGGTCGAGCAGCCGGACGTTCGGCACCACCGAGGTGTCGGTGGCCAGGCTGGGCGGGGGGACCAGGTTGCTGGCCGCGTACCCCTTGGTCTGCACCTCGGATATGTCGAACGCGGCGCGGGTGGCGTCGATGCTGCGCTGGATGTACGGGGCCTCCTTGTCCCGGGCGCTCGGCTTGACCTCGAAGGTCTGCACCGCCCACGGGTAGATGCCGCCGATCGCGACGGCGGAGACCCCGAGCAGGGCCAGCGAGATGCCCGGCCAGACCAGGTTCCGCATCACCGCGTTGGAGAAGACGATGATGGCGATCGCCACCACCACCGAGATGTACGCCAGGATCTCCTTGGCCGGCAGCAGCGCGTTGACGTCGGCGTAGCCCGCGCCGTACAGCTTGGCGCCCTCGTTGTACTCCAGCAGCATGGCCCGCCGGTCCAGCACGTACGCGATGGCCTTGAGTAGGACGAAGACCGCGACCAGCGTGCTCAGGTGGGCCCGCGCGGCGCCTGTCATCCGGTCGCCGACGCCCTGCAGGCGTACCCCGCCGAAGATGTAGTGCACCGCCAGCGCGCCGATCAGGGCCAGCACCACGGCGGTGAAGCCGACCCCGAGCAGGTAACGCCAGAACGGCAACTGGAAGACGTAGAAGCCGACGTCGATGCCGAACTCCGGGTCCTTGACGCCGAAGTCGCCACCGTTACGGAACAGCAGCCACTGGGTCCAGCGGCCCTGCGCGGAGAGCCCGGCGAACAGGCCGAGCACCACGGCGGTCAGGCTGATCCAGGTGCCGATCCGGGGGGCGAGCAGCATCCGGTACCGCTCGAGGGTGGCCTGCTCCAGCGAGTGTGGGCGCAACGTCGGCCGCAGCCGGTACGCCAACCACAGGTTGCCGCCGACGAACGCGGCCAGGCCCAGCCCGACGGTCAGGAAGAGCAGCGTCCGGGTCAGCAGCACGCCGGTGAAGACCTGGGTGTAGCGGACCTCGTCGAACCAGAGCCAGTCGGTCCACGCCTGCACCCCCCAGCCCAGAAGGGTGAACAGGAGGAACACCCCGACCAGGACGCCGATGGTGACGCGTCCGCGCCGACTCATCCTCGGCAGGGGGCTGCTACGCATGGCCACTGTTTGGCTCCGCACGCTCGATGTGATCGGCTCCGGACAGGCACCCAGAGTACGGGGTGTTCCTGAACGTCACGGGTCAGGTCGTGCCCGGCCGGTCCGGCGTGCCCGCCCTCAGCAGCGGGTCGGCTCCGCACCGGCGCGCAGGGCGTCCAACGCGGTCAATGCCTCGTCCAGCGAACCGACCTTGAGCATGGGCAGGCCGGGCTGCGGGTTGCGGACCGCCTCGGCACAGTTGTCGGCGGGCACCAGGAACGCCTTGGCCCCGGCCTTCTTCGCCCCGACCAGCTTCTGGGCGATGCCGCCGATCGGGCCGACCCGACCCTCGTCGTCGATGGTGCCGGTGCCGGCGATGACCTTCCCGCCGGTCAGGTCCTCGGGCTTGAGCTTGTCGATGATGCCGAGGGCGAACATCAGCCCGGCGCTCGGACCACCGATGTCCTTCAGGTCGATCTTCAGGGTGAACGGGTGCGGCTGCCGCTGGTCGGGGACCACCCCGATCCGGGGTCGGCCGTCGGACTCCCGGCTGGTCACGGTGGCGGTGCCGGGGGCGCCGTCGCGGACGTACCCGATGGTCAGCGCGGTGCCGGCGGGCTTGCCCCGGACCAGCTCGACCAGCCGGGACGCCGAGGTGACCTTCGCGCCGTCGACGGTGGTGACCACGTCGCCGGCCTTGAGCGAACCGGCCGCCGGCCCGTCCGCGGCGACCTCCTTCGCCACCACCTCGACCGGGTAGCCGAGCTTGACCAGCGCGGCGGTCTCGGCGCTGCTCTGCGAGTTCTGGAAGTCCTCGGCGTTGCGCTTCTCGACCTCCTCCTGCGACTCGCCCGGCGGGTAGACCAGTTCCCGGGGGACCACCGCCTCGTCCTTCGACAGCCAACCGACGATCGCGGCACGCAGCTTCACCGTCGGCTGCACGCCGACCGTGGTCATCCGGAGCTGACCGGCGGAGGTGGACGTCTCCCGGCCGGTGACCTGGATGACCTCCCGGCCGTCGGAGGTGCCGAGGGTGTTCACCGTCGGCCCGGGGCCGAGCACCACGTACGGGATGGGCGCGCCGAGCACGCCGATGCTCAGCAGGGTGGTGAGCAGAGCACCGAGGAGGACGGTCACGCCACGACGTCTCATGCGGCAGAGCGTACCGACCGGGGGCGGCGGGTCCGGCAGGCTACGGCGGACTTCGCCCTCAGCGCAACGCCGACGGCGGCTACCAGGGGCGCGGCGCGCGTACCGTAGACGTCGTGCCTGATATTCCGTTCGGTTTCGCGCTCCCGGGTGGGCAACCACCAGACCCCAACGATCCCGCGCAGATGCAGCAGTTCATGTCGCAGTTGCAGCACCTGCTCTCCGCGCCGGGCAGCGGGCCGGTCAACTGGGACCTGGCCCGCCAGGTGGCCGCCAGCCAGCTCGCGGCCACGGGTGACCCGATGGCCTCACCGTACGAGCGGCACGCGGTGGAGGAGGCGCTGCGGCTGGCCGACCTCTGGCTGGAGCCGGCGTCGGCCTGGCCGACCGGCATCCGCCTCTCCGTGGCGTGGAACCGCAACGAGTGGATCTACAAGACGCTTGACGTCTGGCGCAAGCTCTGCGACCCGGTCGCCAGCCGGATGGTCGGCGCGATGGGTGACCTGGTCCCGCCGGAGGCCCGCGCCCAGCTCGGCCCGATGCAGTCGATGGTCGCCACCCTGGGTGGCGCGCTCTTCGGCGGCCAGCTCGGCCAGGCCCTCGGGCAGCTCGCCGCCGAGGTGCTCTCCGCCGGTGACATCGGCCTGCCGCTCGGCCCGGCCGGCACCGCCGCGCTGATCCCGGCCAACATCCGGGTGTACGGCGAGGGCCTGGAGCTGCCCGAGGACGAGGTACGCCTCTACGTGGCCCTGCGCGAGGCGGCCCACCAGCGGCTCTTCGAGCACGTCCCGTGGCTGCGCGGGCACGTGCTGACCGCAGTGGAGAACTACGCGTCGGGCATCCGGGTCAACCGGGAGGCGATCGAGGAGGCGATGGGCCGGGTCGACCCGACCGACCCGGAGTCGATGCAGGCGATCGCCCTGGAGGGGATCTTCACCCCGGAGGACACCCCGGCGCAGAAGGCGTCCCTGGCCCGGTTGGAGACGGCGCTCGCGCTGGTCGAGGGCTGGGTCTGCCACGTGGTGGACAGCGCGGCGGCCGACCGGCTGCCCAACGTGGTCCGCCTCGGCGAGGCGTTCCGTCGCCGTCGGGCGGCCGGCGGGCCGGCCGAGCAGACCTTCGCCGCGCTGGTCGGCCTGGAGCTGCGACCGCGCCGGCTGCGGGAGGCGTCGGCGCTCTGGGCGGCGCTGACCGAGCACCGGGGCATCGCCGGCCGGGACGCGGTCTGGGGCCACCCCGACCTGCTCCCGTCGGACGCGGACTTCGCCGACCCGGTGGCCTTCGCGACCACCTCGACGGATCTCGACGACGAGCTGGCCACCTTCGACTTCACCGCTCCCGGCGGCCCCGAGGAGCAGGCGCCGGGCAGCCGTCCCCGCACCGACGACACCGACGGCGACACCGACCGGCCCTGACCGCTGCGGACCAGCCGCGACACCGGCCGGACCCGCCCGATCACCGGGCAGGCCCGGCCGGTCGCCGTTGGTGGTCAGGTGCGGTGGCCGGTCAGGTGCGGTGGCCGGAGAGCAGGGCGCGGGTCGCCTCCCAGCCCTCGACGGCCGGGTCGAGGGCGGCCAGGTCGGCCGGGCCGCGCAGCCGGTGCCAGCCGGGGTGACCGCCACGTCGGTCGGGGCGGGCGCCGCGCGCCGCAGGTCCGCCGGCCCGGCGGCGTCCAGGTCCAGCGCCGGCAGCCAGCCGGGTACGGGTAACCGGCACGCCACGCCGAGCAGCCCGGGGCCACCGCCCTCGACCGGAGCGACGGCGACGGGTCGACTGGTCAGCGGTCGGAGCAGCTTGCCGAGGGTGAGCCCCGGCAGGTCGGGGGCGTCGGCGACGACCACGGCAGCCTGGTCGTACCCGTCGAGGGCGGCCAGCACGGCGTCGACGGTCGGCTCGGGCACCTCGTACACGGGGGTGTCGGGCCAGCGCACCGCGTCGGCCAGCCAGCGGTCGGCCGGGGTGACCGCGAGCGCGGTCTCCACCTCGGCGAGGGTGGCGAACAGGTCCACCACGTCCTCGGCCAGCGCGGTACGCCAGCGCGTCAGCTCGACGCCGGGCGGCGACCAGGCGACCGGAGCGAGCAACGCCACCACCACCCGTCGGAGCATTCCCCGACTGTAGTGGGCACCCTGTGGGTGATCGACTCCTGTGGGCCGAAGTGGTGGCGTCGACGCCCGGCGGACCCCGCTACCTGCGCCCGGACGAGTCGATCTGCACCTGGACGAGTCGATCGACCCACGGCCGGACGGTCGACGGGGGTTGCGGTCAGCCGGCCACCGGGACGGCCGAGGCGGCGGCCACGCCCTCCAGATAGCCCCGGGCCCGTTCGGTCTTGGCGTACCGGCCGACCAGGGCCCAGAAGCGGGCGTTGTGGCTCGGCACGATGAGGTGCGCCAACTCGTGCAGCAGCACGTAGTCGAGCACCCACTCGGGCATGTCCTGGAGCCGGTGCGAGATCCGGATGGTCCGGTCGGCGGGGGTGCAGGACCCCCATCGGCCGTTCTGGTTGGTGACCCACCGGACGCTGGCCGGCAGGGTCTCTCCGCCCTGGTCGGACAGGTACAGGTTGATCAGGCGGAGGGCCCGGTCGAGCAGCTCGTTGTCGTTGCGGGCCAACCGGCCCTCCCGGGCGGCGAGCCGGGCGAGCATCCGGTCGACCCACTCGCTCTCCTCGGCTCGGGAGAACTGGTCCGGGATGAGCACCACGACCCGTTCGCCGTCCCGGTAGGCGGACACCGTCCGTCGCCGGCGCTGACTGCGCCGTACCTCGACGACTGGCTTCCGCGCCGCCATCAGTGGGCCGCGCAGCCGTGGTTTCCTGCCACGAGGGAAAGCTAATGCGTACTGACCAGGGGTCCGCAAGGGTCAACACCCCGACACGCGCCCAGAAAATGGGGGTTAGTAGTAAGGAGTCCGAAAAAAACTGGTGGTGACCATGAGGCTGGACCCTCGTCACCCTTCGTGGCGAGACCGACCGCCCCCCACCGGGCGCGATCTCCACCGTAGTTGATCAGCTCCGGTAGCGTCGCCGCACCCCCGTCCGGGGGACCTCCCCTGGCACTCCACACGGCGTGTCCCCGGCAAACTCACTTATCCCGCCTATTTCGGGATGCACACTCTCGACGTCGACTTGCTCACAGTGTCGATGCACAGCTGACATGGAACCGCCCAGAGCTGGGTAGGGTCCGCCAACCGGCGGTCACGTGGGTGGCCGCGGAGAAGGACCCGGCGCCGCGCCCCGCGTGGCCCGCCGCCGGGAGAACCGCCGGACCGACGTGCCCGGCGGACGAGACGAGGAGGCTACCGTGGCCGACCAGGCCCAGACCTACAACGGTTACTGCGTGAAGTGCAAGGAGAAGCGGGACTTCGAGGGGCACGTCGAGGTCTCGAAGACCGGGATGAACATGGCCAAGGGCAAGTGTCCGGTGTGCGGCACAACAGTGAACCGCATCCTGGGCAAGGCCAAGGTCTGACCCGTCCGGGTACGACGCTGGAGGGGCGGCCGGTCGGCCGCCCCTCCGGCACGTCCAGCCAGCCCACGGGGACGACCCGGCCGACCGATCCGCGACGACGCCCTCCGATCGGTGGGCAGCGCCCTCCGATCGGTGGGCAGCGCGCACCGATCGCAGGGCAGCGCGCACCGGACGGCCGGCCCACAGCAGCCGCCCACTCCCCCGCCGGGCGATCTGTCAGCTGCCCGACATGACGCGCGGTGAGCTGTGGATAACCCGCCAACTCCTGTGGACAACGCTGGATCTGGCGCTGCGCACCTGTGGACAACGATCGACTCACCGCAGGGATTCGGTCACGATTCGTCATCGTGGCCCCCTCTCCTCCCGCACCCAGCGACGCTGCACTGCTCCGCCCCGTACTGGTGCCGGGTCTGACCCGGCTCTGGCGCGACCGGCACACCCTGCAACTGGGGTTGAACCCGGGTCGGGCCGTGCTGCTGGAAGTGACCGATTCGCGGGTCACCCGGCTACTCGACCTGCTCGACGGCACCCGGAGCGTCCGCGGTGTCCTGGCGGACGCGGTGCACGCCCAGGTCGACCCCGGCCAGGCGCGCGGGTTGATCGACACGCTGCATGCGGCCGGGCTGGTCGTACCGGCGCACACCCTGCTCCCCCGGGAGCTGACCGGCCCGGACCGGCTCCGGCTCGCCGCGGAGGCCGCAGCACTCGCCCTGGCCGCGCCCGCCCTGCCCGGCACCCCTGCCCAGGTGCTCCGCCGACGACGCGCCGCCCGGGTGGTGGTGGCCGGGGCCGGCCGGCTCGGCGCACCGGTCGCCGTGGCCCTGGCCCAGGCCGGTGTCGGGCACGTGGCAGCCGAGCTGACCGGCCCGGTGGACCCGGTCGACCTGGTCGGGTCCGGGTTGGCCGCGACCGACGTGGGGCGACCGCTCACCGAGGCGGTCCGGGACGCCGTCGCCCGCACCGCCCCGGGCACCCGGACGCACCCGGCCGGCCGACGCCCGGCCGCCCTGGTGGTGCACCTCGGCACGGACCGCCCGACGGACCTGCTCGCCACCGGGTACGCCCGCCGTCGCCAACCGCACCTGCTGCTCACCCTCCGGGAGGGGGTGCCGGTGGTCGGTCCCCTGGTCCGGCCACCGGTGGGCCCCTGCCTGCACTGTCTGGATCTGCACCGCACCGATCGCGACCCGGGCTGGCCGGGGTTGGCCGCGCAGCTCGCCACCGGCCCGGCCGACCGGTCCTGCGGCACGGCCACCCTGCTCAGCGCCGTCGGCTATGCGGTCGCCGAGGCCCTGGCCCAGGTCGACGGGGGCACCCCGGAGACGGTGGGCTGCGCGGTGGAGATCGGGTCGGCCGGCCGGTTCCGACGTCGGGCCTGGGCCCCGCACCCCGGCTGTTCCTGCTCCGGCCCCGGTCGCCCGCAGTGACGGGTGGGAGCGCGGTGGGCGTCCCACCGGGCCCGCGGAATGGGGTATGCGCCGACCCAGCCCAGCTTGGAGCAGCAGCGGGGCCGAGAAGTCGGTAACAATGGCCAGGTGACCGACATCCCGCGCCGCGCCGTGTCCCGGACCGCCAAGCTCGCCGCTCTGCCGCTCGGCTTCGCCGGTCGGACCGTCCTCGGGATGGGTAAGCGCGTCACCGGCATCGCCTCCGACGTCATCTCCGCCGAGATCCAGCAACGCACCGCCGAGCAGCTGTTCAGCGTCCTCGGGCAGCTCAAAGGCGGGGCGATGAAGTTCGGCCAGGCGTTGTCGGTGTTCGAGGCGGCGTTGCCTGACGAGATCGCCGCGCCCTACCGGCAGGCGTTGACCAAGCTCCAGGAGGCCGCCCCACCGCTGCCGGTGGCGAGCGTGCACAAGGTGCTCGCGGAGCAGCTCGGGCCGGACTGGCGGGACCGGTTCGTGGAGTTCGACGACACCCCGGCCGCGGCGGCCAGCATCGGCCAGGTGCACCGGGCGGTGTGGCGGGACCCGGAGACCGGGGTGTCCCGGTCCGCCGCCGTCAAGATCCAGTACCCGGGTGCGGGGGACGCGCTGCTCGCCGACCTCAAGCAGCTCTCCCGGCTGGGCGGGATGTTCCGGGCCATCCAACCCGGCCTGGACGTCAAGCCGCTCCTGGCCGAACTGCGGGAGCGGATCACCGAGGAGTTGGACTACGAGCTGGAGGCCGAGTCACAACGCGCCTTCGCCGCCGCGTACGCCGACGACCCGGAGATCTTCATCCCGGCGGTGCTCTCCGCCTCGCCCCGGGTCCTGGTCACCGAGTGGATCGAGGGGACACCGCTCGCGGACATCATCCGGGAGGGCACCGACGAGCAGCGCAACTCCGCCGGTCGGCTGATGGCGACCCTGCACCTGTCCGCCCCGCCCCGGGCCGGGCTGCTGCACGCCGACCCGCACCCGGGCAACTTCCGGTTGCTGCCCGACGGCCGGCTCGGTGTGATCGACTTCGGCGCGGTGGCCCGGATGCCCGAGGGTACCCCGGAGCCGATCGGCCGGTTGCTCGGGTTGTCGCTGCGTGGCGACGCCGACGCGGTCGTCGCCGGGTTACGCGAGGAAGGCTTCGTCAAGGCGACCGAGCCGATCGACGCGCAGGCGCTGCTGGACTACATCCGGCCCATGCTGGACCCGGTGGCGCAGGAGGAGTTCCGGTTCACCCGGGCCTGGCTCCGCGCCGAGGCGACCCGGCTGGCCAGCCCGAAGTCGCCCGCCTTCCAGCTCAGCCGGCAGCTCAACCTACCGCCGTCGTACCTGCTCATCCACCGGGTGACGCTGGGCTCGATCGGGGTGCTCTGCCAGTTGGAGGCGAAGGCGCCCTACCGGGGCATCCTGGAGCGCTGGCTGCCCGGTTTCGCCCCGGTGGCCTGACCGACGCGCGGCAGCGGGACCGGCGGCGGGCCGGCCCGGCCGACGGACGACGCGGGGGCGGTGACCGGAACCCGGTCACCGCCCCCGCGTATCGCAGGTGGTCCTAGAGAACGCCCAGGTCGCGAGCCGACTGGCTCCGGCTGCTCATCGCGACGGTACGGGCAGAACGGTGCGCCTCAGTGCTCGTGGTGGTACGACCGGCCTGAGGCTGGCGCATTCGAGCCCGGGACAACGCTTCGTGGAGTAGTTGCATCTCGGTTCCGTTCGGCAGGTGCAGCATCGTGGTCAACTTTCTCGCGGCCGATGGTCATCGGCGGGTGGGTGGAACGGATCGGGTAGGTCAGGCTGCCAGCCGGACCGCACTGCGCGAGGTGGCCACACCACTGGCCGCCATCCGCGCCTCGGCCTCGACCTGAAGGGCCGCGTCACGGGCGAGGTCCTCCTTGCGCGGACGGCCCCGGGGCCGCTTGCGCGGGACGACCGCGCCACGCTCGAAGATCTCGCCGCCCCAGACGCCCCAGGGCTCGGCCCGCTCGACCGCACCGGCCAGGCACTCGACGCGCAGCGGGCAGTCCCCGCAGAGCGACTTGGCCAGCTCCAGGTCGGTGGGCGAGTCGGAGAACCACAGGTCGGGGTCGAACTTCCGGCAGGGCAGGTTCGCCTCCAGCTCGACGCTCACGTCGAGGGGGGCCAACGCCAGACTCATCTCCCGGTCACCTCTCTCTCACTTCGATCTCGTGGATCGCAATTCCGACGTACTTCGACGGGCAAAAAACTGAGGCCGCGGATCCCGGTGAGCGGGTTCCGCGGCCTCGAGGTGAGCCGGTGGTCTGAGTGTCAGACCGGTCTACCTCGAGGTGGAACGCCGCGGACATCCATGCGCTGCTTAGCGACATCAATGCCCAGACCCGTGAAGCCACTGGTCCCCTCGGCTCCCGCAGTGGGTGCAACAGTCAGGTTCAGCTCGGCCTGAACCGAGACCTGGTGCACCTGCGGGTTCGACGGTCGCGGAGCGGCAAGGGCCACCCGGACAGCCGACAGCGGAGCGAAGGCAGCTGGCATCGCCGCCGGACGCTCATAAGTGATGATCTCCACGGTTGCCACCTCCCTCACGTTCCTCGTGCCGATTCGGACTCAGCCCCCGTGAGCAGCCGTTATGGCGCTGCTCCCGAGGTGCGTCCTGAGGCTATTCCTCGCCACGGGGCGAGGGCAAACGAATTTACGACGAGATTTCGAGAGTTTTCTCCGGGCCGATCTCGTCGACCGTCGCGCCCGCCACCAACGCCAGCACCGCCTCGCCGTACAGGCCGAGTTTGCGGGGGCCGATGCCGGCGATGGCGATCAGCTCCTCGACCCGGCCCGGTCGCCGTTCGGCCAGCGCGACCAGGGTGGCGTCGGTGAAGACCACGTACGCCGGGACCCGCTGCGCCCCGGCCACCCGGGCCCGCCAGTCACCCAACCGCTCGTATAGATTCTCGTCAATGTCCGACGGGCAGGTCGGGCAGCGGCCCAGTTTGCGGTCCGCCCCGGCGAGCAGGGTCGCGCCGCAGATCCGGCAGGACACCACCTGGGTCCGCCGACGTTCCACCGCCCGTTTCGCCCCGGCCACCCCGCCCGACCGGCCCGCACCGGCCCGCTCGCCCCCACCGGTCCGGTCCAGCTGGGGCAGGAACCGCGACGGCCGGCGGGCCCGACCACCGGGCGAGCGGGCCGAGGCGTACGACAGCCAGAGCCACTGCCGGGCCCGGGTGATCCCGACGTAGAGCAGCCGCCGCTCCTCCTCGACCTGCTCCGGGGTACGCGCGTACGAGGTGGGCAGGGTGCCTTCGGAGAGGCCGACCAGGAACACCGCGTCCCACTCCAGCCCCTTGGCCGAGTGCAGGGAGGCCAGGGTCACCCCGTCCACCGTCGGCACGTGCTGCTGGGCGGCCCGACGGGCCAACTCGTCGTTGAAGTCCGCCAGGGTCGCCTGACGTTCCACCGTCGCCGCCTCGCCGATCGGCAGCACCTCGGGGCTGGCCGCGTACTCCTCGGCGAGCTGGACCAGGGCGGCGAGGGCCTCCCAGCGCTCCCGGGCGGCACCACCGGGCGGGGCGGCGTCGGGGGCCCAGCCGACCGCGGTCAACGCCTCCCGGACGGCGATCGGCAGCGGGGTGTCGCCCGGGATCGACCGGGTGGCGGCCCGCAGCGCCACCATCGCCTGGCGTACCTCGGCACGCTCGAAGAACCGCTCCGCCCCCTGCACCACGTACGGGACGCCGACCTCGGTCAACGCCTTCTCGTACGCCTCCGACTGGGCGTTGGTGCGAAACAGCACGGCGATCTCCTTGGCCGGGGTGCCCCCGTCGACCAGGGTCCGGCAGCGGGCCGCCACCGCGGTCGCCTCGGCCGGCTCGTCGGTGAAGATCCGCAGCTCCGGTTCGGGGCCGGGCGGGCGCTGGCCGTGCAGCTCCAGCCGCAGCCGCGCCTCGGTGCCCCGGGCCTGCCCGATCACCGCGTTGGCCAACCCGACGACCTGCGGGGTGGACCGGTAGTCACGCACCAGCCGGACCACCGTGGCCGCCCGGTGCCGACGCGGGAAGTCGATCAGGTACGCCGAGGTGGCCCCGGTGAACGAGTAGATCGTCTGGCTGGCGTCCCCGACCACTGTCACGTCGTCCCGGCCGCCCAGCCAGGCGTCGAGCAGCCGCTGCTGGAGCGGGTTGACGTCCTGGTACTCGTCGACGACGAAGTGCCGGTACTGGCCGCGTACCTGCTCGGCGACGTCCGGGTGCTCCTCGATGCCCCACACCGCGGCGCGCAGCATGTCCTCGAAGTCGATCACCCCGGAGGACCGCTTCAACCGTTCGTACGCGGTGAAGACCTCGGCCACCGTCGCCGGCTCGTACGGCGTCTCGCGCAGCGCCCGGGCCGCGGCGACCACGTAGTCCCCCGGCTCGACCAGCGACGACTTGGCCCACTCGATCTCACCGGACAGGTCCCGGGCGGCGGCCCGGTCGGCCCGCAGGCCGACCTTGGCGGCGGCCAGGGTGACCACCCGGACCTTGCTGTCCAGCAGTTCCGGCATGGCCCGGCCGGACAGTAGCCGGGGCGCGAAGTAGCGCACCTGACGCAGCGCCGCCGCGTGGAACGTCCGCGCCTGCACCCCGGGCACCCCGAGCCCGGTGAGTCGGGCCCGCATCTCGGCGGCGGCCCGTGCGGTGAAGGTGACCGCCAGCACGTGTCGTCCGACGATCTCCCCGGTCAGCACCCGGTGGGCGATCCGGGAGGTGACCGCGCGGGTCTTGCCGGTGCCGGCGCCGGCCAGGATGCAGACCGGGCCGGCCGGGGCGGTCACCGCCGACCGCTGCTCCGGATCCAGCCCGGCGAGGACCGACTCCGCTGAGTGAACCACCACAGCGAGGAATCATCTCAGCTCCGGCCGGTGTTGTACCGGTCAGCCTGGCCTGACCGGGCCGGGGCGCGGCGAACCGTGGAGGATCCGACGATGTTGACCATGTATTCCACCCCGTGGTGCGGCTACTGCCACCGGCTGAAGTCGCAGCTGGACCGGGAAGGCATCGGGTACGAGGTGGTCGACATCGAGCAGGACCCGAAGGCCGCCGACTTCGTGATGAAGGTCAACGGTGGCAACCAGACCGTCCCGACGCTGCGCTTCGCCGACGGCAGTGCCCTGACCAACCCCTCCATCACCCAGGTCAAGCAGCACCTGGCCACGATCACGGGCTGACCCCGTCGACCCGCCGCGGGGAGCGGCCGGCCCCACCGGGCCGGCCGCTCCCCGCGGTGCAGGTCACCGACCGGGGAGCCGGTGGATGGTGGGATCGGGCAGCGGCCGGCGGGGTGCCGGGATGTGGGCGGCCGGTGTGGGCGGGACCGGCGTCGGGGGTGTGGGCGGGACCGGTGTGGACGGGACCGGGGCGGGCGGGACCGGCGTCGGCGGGGCGGGCAGCCGCGGCGGGGTGAGCCGGCGACCCTGCCAGAGCCAGAGGCCGGCGACCGTGGTGACCACCCCCACCAGGACGAAGAGCAGCCGGTAGTCGAACACGCCGACCAGCAGCGCCCCCGTCCCGATGGAGACCGCCTGCGGCCCACTGACCAGCGCCTCGGAGGCCGCGGTGGCCCGACCGAGCAGTCCCGGCGGGGTACGCCGCTGGACCAGCGTGGTCAGCCCGACCATGGTCAGTGGCAGGGACAGCCCGGCGAGCAGCAGGGCCAGCACCCCGAGGCGCAGGTCCGGCCAGGCCAGGGCCAGTGCGGCCGGACCGAACAGGGTCACCCCGGCGGCGAGCGCCCCCAGTTCGCCGACCCGACGCACGACCGTCGGCGAGAGCAGGCCGCCCACCAGGCCCCCGATCCCCTGCACGGTGATCAGCACCCCGACGAAGGCGGCGTCCCGGCGTAGTCCCTGGTCGACGTACGCGAAGATCAGCGATTCGGTGAAGCCCATCACGAGTGAGCCCAACCCGTACCCGAGCAGGGCCCGGCGCAGGGCCGCCTCGTGGGTGAGGTGGCGCAGCCCGGCGCCCAACTCGGCCGGCCAACGCAGGGTGGCGGTGGCGGGCGCGTGCTCGGTCACCCGCAGCAGCCCCACCACGGCGGCGGCGACCACGAAGCCGGTCATCGCCAGGCTGGTCAGCAGCCAGCCGCCGACCGCCGCGTACAGGGCCGCCCCGGCGAGCGGGCCACCCAGGCGCAGGCCCTGCCGGACGGTCTGCAACGCCCCGTTCGCGTCGGCCAGCAGTTCGCTCGGCACGATCTGGCGGAGCAGCCCGCTCAGGGTCGCGTGCAACGTCAGGTAGGACAACCCGTAACAGGCTGCCACCACGTAGATGATCCAGACGTCGGCCCGGTCACGGACCAGGAAGAGCGGGCTGAGCACCAGCGCCGTGCCCAGGTTGGCGACCACGAAGAACGGTCGGCGACGGTAGCGGTCGACGACCCAGCCGATCAGCGGGGCCAGGATCATCGGCGCGATGATCGCGAAGATGGTCGCGCCGGCCAGCCCGTCGGAGCCGGTCAGGTCCTTGACCCAGATGGCGAGGGCGAGCAGCAGCAGCGACTCGGCCGCCATGCTGGCCAGCAGGGCGACGAAGAGCAGTCGGAAGTCGGGGCGGCGCAGGACGGTGCGCATGGGGTTCCCTCCGGCGGGGGGTGGCGTCCGGTGGACGCGTACGGGGGAACTGCCGCCAGCTGGGACGACGTCGTCCCCGGGCTCGGCCGGCACGTTCCACAGTCCTCTTTTTGACGCAAGACACGCCCTCGTCGGGACCTCCGACGCCGGTCGCGACGTCCATACTGACCGTGGGGGGCGAATTTCATACAGTTACCGCCGCGCCTCGCGACGGTCGACGGAATCGAGGACACCGTGCCTCCAGCCGTACCGAGTCCGATCCTGCGCCGACGCAGGCTCGGCAATGACCTGCGCCGCCTGCGCGAGGCGGCGGGACTCACCGGTGACCAGGTGATCGACCGGATCGGCTGGGCGTCGGCGTCGAAACTCTCCCGGCTGGAGAACGGCCGCAGCCGGCCCGACCCGGAGGACGTCAGCGTCCTGCTCGACCTCTACGGCGCCACCGCCGACCTGCGCCACGAACTGCTCGCCATCACCGACGAGGCCGGCGACATGCGCGCCTGGCGCAAGTCGTACCCGGTGATGACGCAGCAGCAGTTGGGCTGGGCGGAGCTGGAGGCGGGGTGCGCCCAGATCCGTGAGTACAACCCGGTCCTGGTGCCGGGGCTCCTGCAGACCGAGGGGTACGCCCGACTGCGGATCCTCTCGGCCGACGCCGCCGCCGCCGAGTCGGCGGAGCCGCCCGGGGACGACCCGGAGACCGAGGTCAAGGCCCGGCTGGGACGGCAGTCCCTGCTGGACCGGGCGGACGGCCCCCGGTACACGGCGGTGTTGGAGGAGGCGGCGCTGGGCCGGCGGGCCTGCCCGCCGGAGGTGCTGCGGGAGCAGCTCGCCCACCTCTGCGAGCTGGCCATGCTGCCGAACGTGACCCTGCACCTGCTGCTGCGGGACACCCGGATCGGGGAGTTCTACCTGCCACCGACGGCCTTCTCGCTCTACCGGTTCGCCGATTCGCAGGATCCGGAGACGTTGGCGATCGAAGGAGGCTTCATCGACGTCATGTCGACCGAGGTATCCACGGTAAATCGCTATAAAGTGGCATTTGAGTGGCTCTGCTCGGCGGCGCTCTCCGCATCGGACACCCTTACCTGGCTCTTCGCGGCAACGGGACGGCTGACCGACACGGCGGCCTCGTCCGTGGTGGCTCCGGGACCGACAGCAGCGCCGGCCCAACGCCGCCGGCAACCGGGGCGCCTGACGGAACGGTGACCCACACCGATCCGCCGGGGCCGGGCGACCGCCACTCGTTCCGTCGAGGCAGTTCCAGAAAGCAGGAGCAGAACCATGAACGAGATCCAGACCGTGCCCGCCGACGCGCGCTGGCACAAGAGCACCCGCAGCCAGACCTCCAACTGTGTGGAGGTCGCCCACCTGCGTACCGCGACGGTCGAGGTGGCGCTGCGGGACAGCAAGGACCCGAACGGCCCGGTGCTGCTGTTCCCGAGGGCCGGCTGGCTCGGCTTCCTCGCTGGCACCAAGAACGGACAGTTCGCACTGGACTGATCCCGGTCGCTCAGGGTGGGGCCGTCGGCAGGATTGCCGGCGGCCCCACCGTCGTCCGGCGGCCCCGAACCCGTCATCCCCGGACGGCAACCGGTCTGACCAGGCATCGGATGATCGGACAGGGACCCGGTCGATCGCCGCGTTTCACTTGCTGGGACCCCGCGCGGGCGTAACATGACGATTCAGTGACGTGGAAGTTCCACCACGTACCGGCCACCCGCGGTCCGTCCGGAGACAGCCATGCGTTTCCTGATCGTTCGTACCGACATCCGCACCGCCGCCGACATCGACCTCGCCGCCGCCTGGGCCGGCGGGGGCTGCCTACGCAACGAAACCACCACCCCGGAGTTCCGCCGGCAGACCGTCCACGCCGAGGACCGGGACGCGGCCCTGCTGCTGGCCCGCGCCCTGTCCACGGTGGGCGCGGTCCGCGCCGGCCGGCAGCGGGTCAAGGTGCTTCCGCTCGACGAGCCGGGCCGACGCTCCCGCAGACAGCACCCGCCCGGCTGACCGACGTCAGTCGGCAGACCCGCACGGCGTCGGTACGCCACCCGACCGGTCAGCAGTGCCCGTCGAGCCAGCGGTGGATCAGGAAGAGGGCGATCGACGACGGCGGCGGCAGGAGCACCCGGTCGCCGTCCCCGGCGTCCACCGCCCGACCGGCCAGTACCGCGCCGATGTCCCGCCGGGTGAACCACCGGGCGTACGCGATCTCCGTCGGGTCGACCCGCACCGGCTCCCGGGGGTCCGCCTCGGCCAGGTAGCCCAGCATCAGCGAGCCGGGAAACGGCCAGGCCTGGCTGCCCGCGTACGTGATCCGCTCGACCCCGACGCCGACCTCCTCGCGGACCTCGCGCAGCACCGCCGCCTCCGCCGACTCCCCCGGCTCCACGTAGCCGGCGAGACAGGAGAACCGCCGCTGCCCCGGGGTACGCGGCCAGGTGGCGTTGTTGCCGAGCAGGCAGCGACCCTCCGGTCCGCCCATCCCGTCGTGCACCAGGACGATCATCGCCGGGTCGGTCCGCGGCCACATCCGCTGGCCGTCCGTGCCCACCCGTGTCCAGCCGCCCTCGGCGACCTCGGTCCGGTGCCCCGACCGGGGTGACCAGCCGTGCCCCAGGTGCCAGTTGACCAGGGCGAGCGCCGTGGTGAAGATCCCCGCGTCCCGGTCGTCGAGCAGGTGGCCGATCTCCCGCAGGTTGGCCGCCCGGGTGCCCGGCAGGTCGGGGAGCGGGGCGTCCACCGCGAAGACCGGCACCCCGTCGGGCTCCACCCCCAGGAAGAGCGGGTACGCCTCCCCCGGCGGGCCGACCTCGGCGGCTTCCCGCAGCACCAGCACCGGCGGGTTCGCCTCGGTGTGCACCAGCGCCCGCCCGTCCCGGGTCGAGTCCAACACCAGCACCCGGGCCCGCTGCCACGCCTGCGCCAACCACTGCGGGTCGGTACGCCGGTGCGCCGCCCGGTCCAACGTGGACCGGGCCAGCGGGGGCGCGGCCTCCCCGCTCACGCCGACTCCGTCCGCACCGGGGTGAGGGCGGACAGTGGTCCGGCGACCCGCTCGGCGTCACCGAGCACCACCACGACCGCCCGCGCCGGGGCAAGATACCGGGCACCCGCCTCGGCGACGTCGTCGACGGTGGCCTTCGCCAGCCGGGCGGCGTGCTCGGCGAGGAAGTCCAGGCGCAGCCCGCTGCCCGCGTACGCGCTGGTCAACGCGGCCAGCCCGGCCTGGGTGGAGATGCCGAGCTGGAGGGTGCCCAGGGCGTACTGGCGGGCCTGCTCCAACTCGTCCGCCCCGGGCGGCACCGAGGCCAGCCGGCCCAGCTCGTACGTCGTCTCCAGCAGGGCCGGGCCGGTCACCTCGGTGGCCACCTCGGCCCCGGCGACCAGCACCGACCCGGCCACCGAGTGCTCGACCGACGAGTGCGGGCCGTAGGTGTACCCCTTGTCCTCCCGGATGTTCTCCGTCCAGCGGGACGAGAAGTAACCGCCGAAGATCAGATTGGCCAGTTGCAGCGCGGCGTGGTCCGGGTGGGTGCGGGGCACCGCCGGCAGCGCGATCCGCAGCGACGACTGCACCGAACCGGGCCGGTCCACCAGCAGCAGCGGACCGGGTTCCAGCGGGGGTGCCGGCGGCAGGGCGGCACCCCGGCTGTCCCCGGTCCAGCCGGCCAGGGCCTTCTCCGCCGCGTCCAACGCGCGTTCCGGCTGCACGTCGCCGACCAGCACCAGCACCGCCTCGGCCGGGTGCACCCGCTCGGCGTGCAGCCGGCGCAGCGCCGCCGGACGGACCGCGCGGACCTGGTCCGGTTCCGGGGTCTGCACCGCGTACGGGTGCCGGCCGTAGATCCGCCGCAGCAGCGCGGTACGGGCCAGGTGGGCCGGCTGGCTCTGCGCCACCTGGATCCGGTCCACCAGCCGGTCCCGCTCGGTCTGCACCCAGTCGGCCGGGTAGCTGGCGTCGGTCAGCACGTCCGCCAGGATCTCCAGCATCCGGTCCAACCCGGTGACCAGACCCGCACCGGAGAGCATCAGCCGGTCCGGGTCGGCCCCGGCCGAGAGCCCGCCGCCGACCTTCTGCAACTCGGCGGCGATCTGGGTGGCGGTGAGGGTGCCGGTTCCGGCCAGCACGGTCTCGGCGAGCATCGCCCCCCGGGCCAGGTGGGTCCGGCCGAACGGCATCCACAGCCGCAACTCCACCAGGGGGACGGCGGGCCGGCGTACCGCGAGCACGGTGAGCCCGTTGGGAAGCCTGCGCTCGGCCTGCTTGGGCAGCTTGAGCCGCCGGGTCGGACCGAGCGCCGGCAGCGCCCGGGTGACGCTGGTCATTTGGCACCTCCTGGGATGACCTCGATGGAGGCGCGGCGCTCCGGGCGCAGGGTGGCGGCGGCGGCGCGGACCTGGTCCTCGGTGACCTCGCCGACCAGCCGGGGCAGGTCGTTGAGCAGGCCCGGCTCGCCGCGCTGCTGTTCCAGCACCGCCATCCGCAGCGCCCGGCCGAGCACCGCGTCGGTGTCCCGCAGCAGGTGGGTGGCCATCCGTGCCTGGGTACGGGCCAACTCGCCGTCGGTCAGCCCGTCGGTGGCCAGCCGGTCCAGTTCCTCGTCGATCGTGCGCAACGCCTTGTCCACGTCGCCGCCGGGCGGCAGGTGCGCCTGGAGCAGCAGTGCGGTGGGGTCGCGGACGTCGAACGGGTCACCCATGAAGCCGAGGTAGCCGCCGAGGCCGGTGACGCTGCGGTCGCGCTGGACCATCCGCTCCACCAACCGGGACGCGTCCCCGTCGGTGAGCACCTCGGCGAGCACCACGTAGGGCAGGTAGCCGGCGAAGTCGACGACCGGGTCGGGCACCCGCCACGCCGAGGCCACCGCCGGCAACGGGGCCAACTGATCGGTGTACGAGGTACGCCGCTCGACGGTCAGGTCCGGCTCGGTGAAGTCCGGACGCTCCGGGGCGGGTCGGGCCGGCACGTCACCGAAGTGCCGTTCGACCAGGGTGGTCGCCTCCGCGACGTCGATGTCCCCGCTGACCGCCAGGACGGCGTTGCCGCTGGCGTAGTAGCGGCGGAAGAAGTCGGCGGCGTCGGCGACGGTGGCGGACTCCAGGTCGTCGAACGAGCCGTAACCGTCGTGCGCGTTGGGGAAGGTGTCGAACATGACCGGCGGCAGGGTCAGCCAGGGAAACCCGCCGTACGGCCGGTTGAGCACGTTGACCCGGATCTCCTCCTTGACCACGTCGACCTGGTTGCGCAGGTTCTCCTCGGTCAGCCGGGGGCCGCGCATCCGGTCGGCCTCCAGGAACAGCGCCCGTTCCAGGGCGTTGCCGGGAAGCGTCTCGTAGTAGTCGGTGTAGTCCAGGTGGGTGGAGCCGTTGAAGGTGCCGCCGGCGCCCTGCACGTGCCGGAAGTGGGCAAGCTTCTCCAGGTTCTCCGAGCCCTGGAACATCAGGTGCTCGAAGAGGTGGGCGAAGCCGGTACGCCCCTGCGGCTCGGAGCGGATGCCGACGTCGTAGACGACCGCGACGCCGATCACCGGGGCGCTGCGGTCCGGGGTGAGGACCACCCGTAGGCCGTTGTCGAGGGTGAACCGCTCGACCGGGTATTTCGTCGCTGGAATTCTCGCTCTCCGGGTCGGCACGTGATCGACCCTAGCGTGTCGCCAGCGGTGACACGGCCGTCCGCGACCCGCGTCTCAGTGCGACACCGCGACGGGCAGCGCGGTGACCCGGGGCAGCACCTCCGCGCCGACGCGTTCCGCCTCCTCCCGGTGCGGCCAGCCGGAGAGGATGAACTCGTCGACGCCGCTGTGGGCGTACTCGTCGAGCCGGGCGGCGACCTCGGCGTAGCTGCCGACCAGCGCGGTGCCCGCCCCCTCGCGGACCAGGCCGATGCCGGCCCACAGGTTCGTCGCGACGGCGAGGCGTCCGCTGCCGCCGCCGTGCAGCGCGGTCATCCGGGCCTGGCCGACGGAGTCCATCCGGCCGAACCGGGCCTGGGCGGCGGCGATCCGCTCCGGGCTCATCCCGGCCCGCAGCCGGTCGGCCTCGGCCCACGCCTCGGCGGCGGTGTGCCGGGCGATGACGTGCAGCCGCAGCCCGGTGCGCAGGGTGCGGCCCTGCTCGGCGGCGCGGGCGCGGACCCGGGCCACCCGGGTGGCGATCGCCGCCGGTGGCTCGCCCCACATCAGGTACGCGTCGGCCTGCCGGGCGGCGACCGCCTCGGCGGCCGGGGACGCGCCGCCGAGGTAGACCGGGGGCGGGTCGACCAACGGGCTGGCGAGCCCACCGCCGTCGATCCGGTAGTGCTCACCGGCGAAGTCGAACGGGCCGCCGCGCCAGGAGCGGCGGAGCACCTCGATGAATTCCCCGGTACGGGCGTAGCGGGCGTCGTGGTCGAGGAAGTCGCCGTACGCCCGCTGCTCGGTGGGGTCGCCGCCGGTGACGATGTTCAGCGCGAGCCGGCCGCCGGAGACCGCCTGGAACGCCTCGGCCTGCTGGGCGACCAGGGTGGGCAGGGCGAAGCCGGCGCGGACGGCGACCAGCAGGCCGATCCGTTCGGTGTGCTGGGTGACGGCGGCGCAGACGATCCACGGGTCGGGGCAGCCGGAGCCGACCGGGGTGAGCAGTGCGCGGAACCCGCCCGCCTCGGCGGCCCGGGCCACCTCGGTCAGATATCCGATCGTGGCGGCCCGTGCGTGCCGGGCCGCGCCTGCGGCGACGGTGGCCGCGCCGACCTGGTCGCCGTCGCCGGAGGTGGGGAGGAACCAGTGGAAGGTCATGTCGGCAGCCCTCTCGCCGTGTCCCGCCCGGTCTGCCTCGCCGGGGCAGCTAAACCTATCAAGAAGGTAGGAAAACCAGGAATATCTGAGACCCGACATCCCATGATGTGGACGGCGCTTGACGTCAATGGACCCCTGGCCCACTCTTCCTACCAACTAAATAGGAATACTGCGGATTGGACAGATGATGAGACGGCTCCCCTTCCGTCGGCTGATCTCCCTCGCCACCCTCGCCGTCGTCGGCGCGGCCACGATGGGCACCACCGCCGCGTGCGGCGACGACGACAGCGCCGGCGGCGACTCCGGCCCGGTCACCCTGCGGCTGGGCTACTTCCCCAACATCACGCACGCCCCGGCCGTGGTGGGGGTGGAGAAGAAGATCTTCGAGGACAAGCTCGGCAGCGACGTCAAGCTGGAGACCAAGACGTTCAACGCCGGCCCGGCCGCCATCGAGGCGATCTTCTCCGGCGCGCTCGACGCCACGTACATCGGGCCGAACCCGACGGTGAACGCGTTCTCCAAGTCCAAGGGCGAGGCCGTCCGGGTCATCTCCGGCGCCGCCTCCGGCGGGGTCGCCCTGGTGGTCAAGCCCGGGATCACCTCGGTCGAGCAGCTGCGCGGCAAGAAGATCGCCACCCCGCAGCTCGGCAACACCCAGGACGTCGCCATCCGCTACTGGCTCAAGGAGAAGGGCCTCAAGACCACCAAGGAGGGCGGCGGCGACGTCAAGATCGTCCCGCAGGAGAACGCCCAGACGGTGGAGACCTTCTCCAGCGGCTCGATCGACGGCGCGTGGGTGCCCGAGCCGTTCGTCTCCCGGCTGGTCAACGCGGGCGGCAAGGTCCTCGTCGACGAGCGGGACCTCTGGCCCGACAAGAAGTTCGTCATCACCAACCTGATCGTCTCCACCAAGTTCCTCAAGGCCCACCCCGACGCGGTGAAGAAGCTGGTCGAGGGGCAGGTCGCGGCGAACGACTTCGTCAACACCAAGCCGGACGAGGCCCAGCAGGCCATCTCCGACCACATCGGCAAGATCACCGGCAAGCCGCTGGACCTCAAGCTGATCAAGCAGGCCTGGCCGACCCTGCTGTTCACCAACGACCCGATCGCGTCCTCGCTCAAGACCGGGCTGGACCACGCCGTCGCCGTCGAGCTGACCCAGCCCGTCGACCTGAACGGCCTCTACGACCTGAAGTACCTCAACGAGGTGCTCAAGACGCAGGGCCAGGCCGAGGTCACCCAGCCGTGACGTCGACCACGACACCGCCGCAGAGCGCGACCGCCGCGGTCGCGCTCTCCGGCGTGACCAAGGTGTACGGGCGCGGGACGAACGCCGTCCTCGCCCTGGACGGGGTCAGCCTCGACGTCCGGCCCGGCGAGTTCGTCTGCCTCGTCGGCGCGTCCGGCTGCGGCAAGAGCACCCTGCTCAACCTCGTCGCCGGGCTGGACCGCGCGCAGGGCGGCACCATCACGGTGGCCGACGACGCCCACCCCGGCCTGATGTTCCAGGAGCCGGCGCTCTTCCCGTGGCTGACCGTCGAGGCCAACGTCGAGGTGCCGTTGAAGCTGCGCGGGCTGCCCCGGGCCGAGCGTCGGGAGCGGGTGGCCGAGCTGCTGCGCACCGTCCACCTGTCCGACTTCGGCCGCAAACGGCCGCACGAGCTGTCCGGCGGCATGCGGCAGCGGGTCGCCCTGGCCCGCACCCTCGCCCTGGACACCCCGGTCCTGCTGATGGACGAGCCGTTCGGCGCGCTCGACGCGATGACCCGGGACATCCTGCACGACGAGCTGGAACGGATCTGGGCCGAGCGGCAGCTCACCGTGCTGTTCGTGACGCACAACGTCCGGGAGGCGGCCCGGCTCGCCGACCGGATCATCCTGCTCAGCAGCAGGCCCGGCCGGATCATCTGGTCCACCGCAGTGAACGTGTCCCGCCCCCGGCGCATCGACTCCCCCGAGGTGGCCGCGATCGCCTCCGAGGTCACCGACCGACTCCGTACCGAGGTGGGCCGCCATGGCAAGTGACACCCTGACCGGCTCGGCCCGCACCGACGCGGAGATCTCCGGGCTGGACGCGCTGGAGATCGCCGGTCGCGACAAGGAGGTCTCCCGGGGGGCCCGGCTCTGGGCGTCCACCTGGCCCAAGCTCGCCGCGCTCGCCATCGCCATCGGGTTGTGGCAGGTGGTGGTCTGGAGCGGCTGGAAGCCGCCGTACTCGCTGCCCGGCCCGGTCACCGTCGCCGAGGAACTGGCCCGGCAGGCCAGCGGGCGGCAACTCTGGGACGGGCTCGCCACCACCCTGCAACGGGCCGCCCTGGGCTACCTCTTCTCCGTCGCGGTCGGCCTGCTGGTCGGCCTGGCGGTGGCCCGGTCCAAGGTGCTCCGGGCGGCGATCGGCTCGATGATCACCGCGTTGCAGACGATGCCGTCGATCGCCTGGTTCCCGCTGGCCATCCTGCTGTTCGAGCTGAGCGAGAAGGCGATCTTCTTCGTGGTGGTGCTCGGTGCCGCGCCGTCCATCGCCAACGGGGTGATCAGCGGCGTCGACTACGTGCCGCCGCTGCTGGTCCGGGCCGGCCGCAACCTCGGCGCCCGGGGGCTGAACCTCTACCGGTACGTCATCGCGCCGGCCGCGCTGCCCGCCATCGTCGCCGGGCTCAAGCAGGGCTGGGCCTTCTCCTGGCGCAGCCTGATGGCCGGTGAGCTGCTGGTGGTCGGCATCTCACAGACGTCCCTGGGTGCCCAGCTCACCTACTCACGGGAGTTGTCCGACGCGCCCTGGCTGCTCGCCACGATGATCGTCATCCTGGTCGTCGGGCTGGTGGTCGACGCCGCGTTCGGGGCGGCCGACCGGGCGATCCGCCGCCGCTGGGGCGTACTGGACCAGGCTGGTCAGTGACGTGTACATCTCCGCGCGCAGTGACTATGCGCTCCGGGCCATGCTCGCCGTCGCCGCGTCCGGCGACGGCGAGACCACCCACTCCACGGATGGGCCCGGCCGCCCCGAGGGCGGCAGCAGGCCCGAGGGCGGCAGCGGGCCCGAGGGCGGCAGCGGTCGGCCTGACAGCGGCGACCGGTTCGAGGACGGCCGGTCCGGGGGTGGTGGCGACCGTGGGAGCCCTGGTGGCGGCGGTGGGGGCCGTGGCGGTGGCGGTGGCGGTGAACTCGTCAAGGCGGCGTGCCTGGCGCAGGCGCAGGGTATTCCGCTGAGCTTCCTTCAGGGCATCCTGCTCGACCTGCGCCGCGCGGGTCTGCTGCACAGTCACCGGGGCACCGAGGGCGGCTACGCGCTGACCCGACCCGCCTCGCAGATCAGCGTCGGGGACGTGCTGCGTGCCGTCGGTGGATCACTGACCACCGTCCGTGGGCTGCCCGCCGAGGACGCCGGCTACCACGGGGTGGCGACCGGCCTGCGCGACGTCTGGCTCGCCGTGGACGGCGCGATCGCCGTGGTGGTCGACCAGACCACCCTGACCGACCTGCTGGTCCGCCAGGACCATGCCCCGGCCCCACTGCCGACGCCCAGCCGCTGACCCGGTTCGACCGGTGACGCCGGCCGGCCCGCCTGCGGGCAGGGTCCGGACGCGGTGCCGTTCGGCCGCTGACGACACCCGACCGGCCGCACCGTTCGGCTGCGACGACACCTGACAAGCCGCGCCGTTCGGCTGCGAAGACACCCGACCGGCCGCGCCGTTCGATCGCTCACGGCAGCCGACCCGCTGACCGCCTGCGAACCGCTGGTCCGGGGTGTCCGTCCGACCGTCGACCCCCCAGGATCCGACGGTCGGACGGGCACCCGGGCCCTCGGCCCCGCGGGCCCCACGGCCCCCGCGGGGTCGACTCAGCCGGCGGTCAGCTCGACCGTCGGCGGGCGCCCCTCGTCAGGGCTGTGCAACTCGACCAGCCCGGCCGGGGCGGTCCGCCCCGGCCTCGGGTGCCAGGGCGCGAACGCCGCGACCATGGCGAGCAGGAGCCCGGCACCGGCCACGGCTAACACCACCATCAGCTCGCGTCCCGCTCCCGACTCGACGTCGCCCCCCATGGTCACCCCTCCCGTGCCCGACCGTGCCGGCCGGTTCTTCCCCCGCGAGCAAGCTTCGACCAGCCGGGCACGGTGGAACAGTCACCGATCGGACGCAATAGAGCCGGCAAACCGACCCACCCGCCACCATGATCACCGAGGGTCTCCGCCCGACCCCGCACCGTCCATCGGCCGGCGGCACCCGACCCTCACCCGGCCCGAAAGCACGATCGACTCAGCCGGGCCGATGTGCGGCATCGTCGACACGATGACACCGCAACACGGCCCGGCTGAGTCGAACGTGACCAAGCCCGGCGGACGGCCCGGGTCGGGCGGGGACCGGTCGGTCAGGCGGTACGGGGGCGACGCGGTCGACGGGACCGGCCCGACGCCCGGTGCGACCGACCACCCTCGCCACCGCCACCGGTGCCGCCACCGACAGCGGCACGCGGCCGGGCGGCCGGGGTGGGCGTCGGGACGACGATCGTCACCGGCACACCGGACGGCTCACGGGCCCCGGTCACCCGGGCCAGCGCTCCGTCGCCGAGGCGTACCTGGGTGGACTGCGGCTTGATGCCGGCCACGCTCATCAGCCGGGAGACGTCCCGGCGCTGCTCCGGCAGGACCAGGGTGACCACCTGACCGGCCTCACCGGCGCGGGCGGTACGGCCACCCCGGTGCAGGTAGTCCTTCGCCTCGGTCGGCGGGTCCACGTTGACCACCATGTCCAGACCGTCGACGTGGATGCCCCGGGCCGCCACGTCGGTGGCGACCAGCGCGGTCACCTGGCCGGTGCGGAACTGCTCCAGGATCCGGGTGCGCTGCGGCTGGGACTTCCCCCCGTGCAGCGCCGCGGCGCGGACGCCCTTGGCGAGCAGCTGGCGGGCCATCCGGTCGGCCCGGTGCTTCGTCGCCATGAACAGGATGGTGCGGCCCTCGCGGGCGGCGATCTGGGTGAGCGCGGTGGGCTTGTCGACCGCGTCGACGTGCAGCACGTGGTGGGTCATCGCGGTCACCGTGGCGGTGCCCGGGTCCACCGAGTGCGACACCGGGTTGCTGAGGAACCGGCGGACGAGGCGGTCCACCCCGCCGTCCAGGGTGGCCGAGAAGAGCATCCGCTGGCCGTTCGGGGCGACCTGCTCCAGCAGCTTGGTCACCTGCGGCAGGAAGCCCATGTCGGCCATCTGGTCGGCCTCGTCCAGCACGGTGATGGCGACCTGGTCGAGGCGGGCGTCGCCCCGGTTGATCAGGTCGTGCAACCGGCCGGGGGTGGCCACCAGCACCTCGGTGCCGGCGCGCAGCGCGTCCGCCTGCCGCTGGAGGGAGAGCCCCCCGACCACGGTGGCGCAGCGCAACCCCAGCGCCCGGGCGTACGGGGTGAGTGCCGTGGTGACCTGGGCGGCCAGCTCACGGGTGGGGACCAGCACCAGGGCGAGCGGGCGACCCGGGCGGGCCCGGTGACCGGCGGTGCGGTGCAGCAGCGGGAGCCCGAAGGCGAGGGTCTTGCCCGAGCCGGTGCGGCCCCGGCCGAGCACGTCCCGGCCGGCCAGCGAGTCCGGCAGGGTGGCCGTCTGGATCGGGAACGGCTCGGTGATGCCCTGCTTGGTCAGCTCGGCGAGCAGCGCCGGCGCGAGGCCGGTCGCGGCGAAGGTGGGAATGGTCATGGTCATGCGGAATGCCTTCCTCGACGCGGCACGTGTCGAGGGAGGGCGCCGAGACTCGGCGCGGTCTCCGACGGAGCAGTCCGTCGAAGACTCACAAGCACGAACCGATGGGGTACGGGCCGGTCCGCCGCAGCACGCCGCGTCCCGCCGGAGCGGGGGGCGGCGCGGCGGACCGGTCCGTCACCGGGTCCGGAGGACCCGGTGGGTGTTACGGACGATCCGAAGATCAGAGCGGGCGGATGTTCTCCGCCTGCGGGCCCTTCTGGCCCTGGGTCACCTCGAACTCGACCCGCTGGTTCTCGTCCAGGCTCCGGTAGCCGGAGGACTGGATCGCCGAGAAGTGGGCGAAGACGTCGGCGCCGCCGCCGTCCGGGGTGATGAAGCCGAAGCCCTTGTCAGCGTTGAACCACTTGACGGTGCCAATTGCCATCTGTTTCGTCTCCTTGACGGAACGTCGAACCCGCACCTGTTGCGGGCCCGAAGAGGAGCGCCCCGCGCGGGATGCGCGAATCGCCTGTTGTTTTTGGTCGCCCCGCCCGGAGAGCTCCGGACACAACAAAGAGCGCCTGGGGCCACAATCCGCCAGGCGCACACAGAGTCTCTGGAAACCAAAACTGCAACAAGAACAACCTACCACGGATCTTCGGGAGCGCCACCCCCCGCTGGAATTTCCGGCAACCCGGCGATGATCGTGGTCAGCCCGTCGGCGTCCAGCAGGTCCGCCGGCCGCACCGTCACCCCCTCCCGGACGTAGTGGAAGGCCGCCCCCACCCGGTCCACCGGCACTCCGGCCAGCTCCGCCCAGGCCAGCCGGTACACGGCCAGCTGCACCGCGACCACCTCGGCCTCAACCCCGGTCGGCTGCCGGCCGGTCTTCCAGTCGACCACGTCGTACCGGCCGCCGGGGCGGGTGAACACGGCGTCCATCCGGCCCCGCACCACCACGCCGGCCAGCACCGTGGCGAACGGCACCTCGACCTCCACCGGCACCCGGTCGGCCCACTCGCTGGCCAGGAAGCGCTCCTGGAGCTCGGCCAGCGCCGCGTCGGGGGCGGCGTCCGCGTCGGCCGCACCCGGCAACTCGTCCACGTCGAGCAGCCGGTCGGCCCCGAAGCGGGCCTCCAGCCACGCGTGGAAGGCGGTACCCCGCCGGGCGTACGGGCTGGGCGGGGCCGGCATCGGCCGGCGCAGCGTACGGGCCAGCTGCGCCGGGTCCCGGCGCAGCGCCACCAACTGGGTGACCGACAGGTGCCCGGGTAGCACCACCTCCACCGCCTCGGCCTGCCGCAGCAGCTCCGCCCGCTCGGCCAGGAGCAGATCCGCCTCCCGCCGCCACCGCGCCACCTCCGGATCGGGCTCCGGACCCGCCGCCTCCGGACCAGCCGCCCCCCTGCCCGCCGCCGGCGTGCCCGTGGGAGGCGGGGCCACCGCCTGGGGGGCCACCACCTGCGAGGCCACCACCTGCGGGGCCGCCGCCTGGAGGGCCACCACCTGCGGGGCCGCCGCCTGCGGAGACACCGCCTGGGGGGCCACCACCTGTGGGTCGCCGGGCACCACGGCGGGCGCGGGATCGCGGCGGGCCGCGTCGGGGTCGGCGAGGAAGCGGCGGACCAGGGCCGCCGCCTCGGTCAACGCCGGCCGGCGGGGGCCCAGCGGGTCGGCCGGCCACTCCGCCCGCAGCACCACCTCGGTGGTCGGATTGACCGCGTCACCGGCCGGCTCGGGCGTCCACTCGTCGACCAGCAGGCCGTCCCCACCGGCCAGGCAGGCGTCGTACACCTCGCGGAGCAGCACCGACGGGCCCCGGAACCGTTTGGTCCCCTCCCCCCACCAGTAGCCGGAGCAGAGCAGCAGCCGCCGGGGCCGGGTCACCGCCACGTACGCCAGCCGGCGTTCCTCACGCTCGTCGTGGGCCCGCCAGGCGTCGGTGAAGTCGGACACCACCCGGGCCACCCCGCGCTGGTCTATCACCTCGGTCAGGTCGAGCGTGGGCAACCCGTCGGCGTCGCCGCGCAACGGGAACGGCAGCACCCCGAGCCCACCCAGCCAGTGGTCGGAGCTACGGACCTGACCGGGCCAGCTGCCCCGGGTCAACCCGGCGACCGCCACGACGTCCCACTCCAGGCCCTTGGCGGCGTGTGCGGTGAGCACCTGCACCGCGCCCTCCACCACCTCCACCTCGCCCGGGGACAGCCCACGTTCCTCGTCCTCGGCGGCGGCCAGGTAGGCCAGGAAACCGGCGAGCGTCGCCGCCGGGGTCTCGCCGCTGAACCGGGCCGCCACGTCACCGAGCGCGTCCAGGTGCCCCCGGGCCAGTCCGGCGTCGCCGGTGCCGTCCCGGCCGGCCCGGACCGCCACCTCGACGTCCAGCCCGATGGTGCGTTCCACGTCCGCGATCAGCTCCGGCAGCGTCTGGTCCAGCCGGTAGCGCAGCAGGGCCAGCTCCATCCCGTACGACCGCAGCCGCGCGTAGCCCTCCGCCGAGTACGTCTGCGCCGGCCCCAGATCGGCCAGCGCCTCCACCAGGGTCGCCTCGTCGAGGGTGTCCACGACGATCTCCGGCCCGTCGTCGCCGGTCAGCTCCCGGCGGGCCCGGGCGATGACCCGCGCCCGCCGGTGCAGGGCGACCAGGTCACGCGGCCCGATCCGCCAGCGCGCCCCGGTGAGCAGCCGCAGCAGCGCCGCACCGTCGGTCGGGTCGGCGAGCACCCGCAGCGTGCAGACCACGTCCCGTACCTCAGGGGTGTCCAGCAGCCCGCCCAGGCCGACCACCTCGACCGGCAGCCCCCGGGCCCGCAGGGCGGCCTCGATCGCCGGGATCTGGCTGCGCAGCCGGACCAGCACGGCGGTGGCGGGGCGCTGCGGCACCGGGATGTGCTCGGGCAGCGCGCCGGGCATCCGGGCCGCCCCCCGCCAGGCGGCGAGCACACTGTCGGCGATCCAGTCCGCCTCGTCGACGTACGTGGGCAGCAGCGCGCAGTGCACGGTGCCGGCGGCCCGCCCGCGCGGGCTGCGGTGCGGGATCGGGTCGCGGACGCTCAGCGCGGCGTGCAGCTCCGGCACCCGGGCGCCGGCGGCCCGCAGCGGCACCGACAGCGCGTTGGCCACGCCGAGGATCTCCGGCCGGTTACGCCAGCTGGTGGTGAGGCTCATCGCCTCGGCGGGGGCACCGTCGGCGCGGGCGAAGTCGGTGGGGAACCGGTCCAGCGTGCCGGCGCTGGCCCCCCGCCACCCGTAGATCGACTGGCAGGGGTCGCCGACGGCGGTGACCGGGTGACCGCCGCCGAAGAGGTGGTTGAGCAGCACCACCTGGGCGTGGCTGGTGTCCTGGTACTCGTCGAGCAGCACCACCCGGAAGCGGTCCCGCTCGACCGCGCCGACCGCCGGGTGGTCCCGGGCCACCCGGGCGGCACGGGCGAGCTGGTCGGCGAAGTCCATCGCCTCGAAGTCGTCCTTGCGCCGGGCGTACGCCCGCACCAGCGGCAGCAGCTTCAGCCGGGTGCGTTGCAGCTGGAGGGCCTTGCGGACGTCGGCATAGACCCGGCCCGGGTGGGACTGCACCTCGGCGAAGAACCGGCCCGTCCAGGCGGCCAGGGTGTCCGGGTCGACCAGGTGCTCGTCCAACTCGCCGGCCAGCGCGAGCACGGCGTCGGTGATGGTGCTCGGCATCCGGTCGACCTCGGACATGTCGCCGTCGTAGTTGCGCACCAGCAGGTCGACGAGCTGCCACCGGGACGCCTCGGTGAGCAGCCGGGTGGTCGGCTCGTAGCCGGCCCGTAGCCCGTGCTCGGTGACGATCCGCCCGGCGTACGAGTGGTAGGTGGAGACGGTGGGCTCGCCGGCCAGCGGGTCGTCCAGCGGGTTGCGGGCCCGCCGCCCGAGCCGCCGCACCAACTGGTCGAGCCGGGTCCGCACCCGGTGCGCCAACTCACCGGCCGCCTTGCGGGTGAAGGTCAGCCCGAGGATCTGCTCCGGGCGGACGTAGGAGTTGGCGACCAGCCAGACCACCCGGGCGGCCATCGTCTCGGTCTTGCCCGAACCGGCACCCGCCACCACCAGCAGCGGCGCGACCGGTGCCGCGATGATCGCGGCCTGTTCGGCGGTGGGGGCGGGCAGCCGGAGCAGCCGGGCCAGCTCCACCGGCGTGTAGCGCGGCCCGGCGTCGGCGGCGCGGGGCGCGGGGGTGGCCGCGCTGAACAGCGTCGGTTGGGTCACCCCTCCCCCTCGTGGCCGGTCGCCGGTGGCTCCACGACCTGGCGGCCCTGCCCGGAGACGGGGCAGCTGGTCCGCACCGGGCAGACCCGGCACTTCGCGTTGGCGACGGCGGCGAAGGTCGAGGCGGCCATCGTATCGGCGGTGCGCCGGACCAGGGCGGTGGCCCAGCCGGCCTCGGGGCCCTGCCCGGCGGCGGCCTGGGTCTGCTCGCGGGCGTCCTTCGCACCGGTACCGAGCTGCACCAGCGCCGCGCCCCCGGCCTCGTCGCCGAACTCGGCGAACCCACCCGCCTCCACCGCCGCCTGGTACGCCCCGAGCTGCGGATGCTCGGCCACCTCCCGCTCGGTGACCATCGTCGACTTGCCGGTCTTGAGGTCGATCACCACGAGCCGGCCGTCGGCGTCGACCTCCAGCCGGTCGACCCGGCCGGTCAGCTCGATCGGACGGGTCGGGTCGTCGAGGCGGACCGCGAACTCGTGTTCGATGGCGAGCAGCCGACGCGGGTTGCCGGCCAGCCAGCGCAGCAGCTTGTCCACCATGGCCTCGGCGCGTTCCCGTTCCGGGCCGACCATCCACCGGGCGGCCAGCTCGATCGCGTCGAACCGGGCGGCCACGTACTCCAGCAGGGCCGTGCGGTCGGCGCTGGCGTCCTCGGCCAGCATCGCGGCGGCGTGCACCAGGTTGCCGACGCCCTGGGCGGCGCTGGCCGGCCCGCTGCCGCCGTGCCGTTCGAGCAGCCAGCGCAGGCTGCACCGCAGCGCGCTCTCCATCCCCGACGGGGTGACCCGGACCGGTTCGCCCTCGTCGGCCAACGGCCGGTCGTCGGAGAGGCTGCGCAGCCCCCACCAGTCGTCCGGGTGCGCGCCGGGAATGCCGGCGGCGGCCAGCCGGGCCAGTTCGGCCGCCGCCGCACGCCGCCGGGCCACCGACGCCGCCGGATCGACGACTGCGGTACGCAGCTCAGCCACCAGCGCGGAGAGGGTGAGCGCCCGGGGTGGCCGCCCCACGGGCAACTCGCCGGGCAGGGCGTCACCGGCCTCCCCGGGCCCCGCCGCCGACCCCTGGTCAGCCGCCTCGGCGCCGTGGCGGTGGGCGGTCGGCGGATCGTGGCGGGAGGGTGCCCCTGCGGGGGCCGGCTCCGGCCGCGGGTCCTGGTTGTCCACGCCGGCAGTGGGCAGGGCCGGCGTGGTGCTGTCACCCTGCGCCCGGTCGGCACCGACGCCGCCGACGGACGGGGTCCGAGCGGGGCCCCCGGGCGAGGTCGGGGGCCGGGTCGGGGTCGGGATCGGATCGTCGGGCGGGATCGGATCGTCAGGCGGGGTCGGATCGTCAGGCGGGGTGGGGTCGTCGCCGGAGGTGCCGGTGACGCCGAGTTCGTGCAGGAACCGGCTGGGCTGCTCCTCGTGGTCGTCGCCACCGACGGCCGCCGAGGCGACGGCGGTGACCAGCAGCCGACGCCGGGCCCGGGTCACCGCCACGTGGAACAGCCGGCGTTCCTCGTCGAGCAGGGCGGAGGTCTGCCCGACCAGGCCGGCCCGGGTGCCGGTGCCGTCCGCCCGGCCGACCAGCACGTCGACCAGCCGTTCGGAGCCGAGCAGGCTGCCGCGCAGCCGCAGGTCGGGCCAGACGCCCTCCTGCACGCCGGCCACCGCGACGAGGTCCCACTCCAGTCCCTTGGCGGCGTGCGCGGTGAGCAGGCGGACCGCCTCGCCCCGGTCGGCGCTGGCCGCCAGGGTGTCCGCCGGCAGGTCCTGGCCGAGGACGTGGTCGAGGAATACCTCGGTACGCGCGCCGGGCAGCCGGTCGACGAACCGGGCCGCCGCGTCGAAGAGCACCAGCACCGCGTCGAGGTCCCGGTCGGCGGCCTCGGCCCGCCAACGCTGGGCGGTCTCGTGCTCCCCGGTGGCCTCCCGGCCCCGGTTGATCGCCCCCGCCCAGCGTTCGGCGAGCCCGCTGGCGTCCCACACCGCCCAGAGCACGTCCTCGGCGGTGGCCCGGGGCACCGCCGCCGCCGTCCGCGCGGTGGCGAGCAGCTCCGCCACCGTCCGGGCCGGCTCGACCCAGCGGCGTTCGATGCCGGCCAGCTCCGCCGGGTCGGCCAGCGCCTCGACGATCAGCTCGCCGGAGGGCCGCCGGTCGCCCCGGGCCAGGGCGAGCGCCCGCAGCCCCTGCCGCAGCCGCCGCTCGGCCAGCGGGTCGGCCCCGCCCAGCGGCGAGTGCAGCAGGGCGACCGCGGACTCCTCGTCCAGCCGGGCCGGTTCGAGCGCGCAGCGCAGCAGGAGCAGCAGCGGGGCGACCGCGGGTTGCAGGTGCAGCGGCAGGTCCTCGCCGTGCACGACGGTGGGCACCCCGGCGGCGTGCAACGCCCGCCGCAGCGCCGGCAGGTGCAGGTGGGTCGAGCGGACCAGCACCGCCATCGCCGACCAGGGCACCCCGTCGAGCAGGTGGGCGGAGCGCAGCGCGTGGGCCAACCAGGCGGCCTCGCTGGTGGCCGAACGGAAGGTACGCACCTGCACGCTGCCGGGTGGCGCGTCGGGCAGCGGTCGTAGCCGCCGGTGCCCGGCCGGCCCGCGCAACCGCCGGGCCAGGCGACCGGTGGCCCCGAGCAGCACCGCACCCGCCCGGTAGGACGTGGTGAGGGTGACCTGCGCCGCCGGGGCCCCGGAGGCCGTCCGGAACCGGTGCGGGAAGGCGGTCACCACGGCCGGGTCGGCACCCCGGAAGGCGTACGTGGAGGAGTCCGGGTCGGCGAAGGCCACCAGGGAACGGCCACCACCGGCCAGGACGGCCAGCAGGTCCTGCTGGGCCGGGTCGGTGTCGGCCAGTTCGTCGACGTAGACGTGGGCCAGCCGGCGACGCTCGGCCTCCAGCAGCTCCGGATCGTCGAGGAGCATGCCGGTGGCCGCCCGCACCAGCTCGGCCGGGTCGTACGCCACGGAGCCCCGGTTGCTGACGTCGCGCAGCGCGAGGACGGCGACGTACTCCCGGAGGAACCGGGCGGCGGCCGGCCAGTCGGTGCGGCCCAGCTTCTCCCCCAGCCGGGCCAGCTCGACCGGCCCGACGCCGCGTTCGGCGGCCCGCATCAGCAGGTCACGCAGCTGGCCGGCGAACGCCCGGGTACGCAGGGCGGGGAGCAGGTCGTCCGGCCAACCGACCGGGTCGTCGGGTTCGGTGCCGACGACGTCCAGCAGCTCCCGGATGATCAGATCCTGCTCGGGCCCGGTGAGCAGCCGGGGGGACGGCTCGCCGCGTTCGGCGGCGGCCCGGCGCAGCAGGCCGAAGGCGTACGCCGGGAAGGTGCGCACCAGCGGCTCGCGCAGCACCCGGTGGCCGTCGGCGGCGATCCGGGCCTCGATCCGGTGCCGCAGCCCGGTGGCCTGCCGACGGCTGAAGGTGAGCACCAGCAGGCGCTCCGGGTCGACCCCCTCGGCGACCCGGGCGGCGACCGCCTCGACCAGGGTGCCGGTCTTGCCGGTGCCCGGCCCGCCGAGGACCAGCATCGGCCCGGCGGTGTGCGCCACGACCTCCGCCTGGAGCGGATCGGGCCGACGCGCCGGCGGGTGGGTGGCCCCACTCGCCGTTGCCCGGGGCCGCAACTCCCCCCGGGGGTACGCGGCATCGCCCGCCGACCCCCCGGGCCGCGGCTCCCCCTCGACGCCTGACCCGGCCCGATCCGGGCCCACGGTCGCCCCGCCGTGCCGACCGTCCCCCCGGACGCTCGCGGCGGACCGGCCGCCTTCCGGGCCCGATCCGGCAGGTCGGCGCACCAGCCGGTACCCCTGCACCCCCACATCCCACCACGCGGGTACGACACCACCCACCGCACCACCCCGCCCGGGCCCGGCCGGTGGCCGGCGGTCGGAAGTCGGTGCCGGCCACCCGGCCCGAACCCGCACCGCCCGGCCCCGGCGACGGGTGGGGATCAGGGCAGTTGGGACTCCAGGGCGTCCAGCGCGGTCGAGACGGTGGGGGCGACAGTGAGCAGGCCCAGGCCGGCCGGCTTGAGGAAGGTCTGTTCGGTGATGGTGCCCAGCCAGTCGAGCAATGGACGGTAGAAGCCGTCGGTGTCGACCAGCACCATCGGCTTGGTGTGCATGGCCAGGGTGGCCGTGGTCCAGACCTCGAACAGCTCGTCCAGGGTGCCCAGTCCGCCGGGCAGGGTGAGGAACGCGTCCGACTTCTCGATCATGATGGTCTTGCGGCTGGCCATGCCGTCGGTGACGAGCAGTTCGTCCGAGGCCAGGTCGGCGACCTCCAGGTCCACCAGCGCCTGCGGGATCACCCCGACGGTGCGCCCACCGGCCGCCCGCGCCCCGTCGACGAGGGCGCCCATCATGCCGACGCAGCCACCGCCGCTGACCAGCGTGTGCCCGCGCCGGGCCAGCTCCGCGCCGGTCTCGGCCGCCAGATCCAACCAGCGCTGGTCGAGGGTACGGGAGGACGCGCAGAAGACACAGATCGCCGCCACCGGCTCAGCCCTCCCGACCGTCGACGACACCCCGGCCCGCCCCGGACCCCGGCTCACCGGACCCTGACTCACCGGACCCCGGCTCACCAGGCCCGGCCGGACCGGACGCGGGGCTGCCTGGCGGCGGGCTACCGGAATCGGCGCTGCTCGACGTCGGACTGCCGGACGCGTGGCTGCCCGATGGGTGACTGCCCGATGGGTGGCTGCCCGACGCGGGACTGCCGGGCGAGAGACTGCCCGACGCGGGACTGCCCGACGCGGGACTGCCCGACGCGGGGGTGTCGGGCTTCGTGTCGGTGGCGTCTGCGACGGCGGCGGCCCGGCGGGCGGCCTGTTGGTCGGCGGCGGTCCGGGCGACCGCCTCCTCACGTACCGCCTCCTGGTCGACGGCGAGGGCCGCCTCGGCCTCGACGATGTGCCGTACCGCCGCGTCGACGTCGTCGGTGAGGCAGATCAGCTCCAGGTCCACCGGGCCGATCTTGCCCTCGGCAGCCATGCTGTCCCGCAGCCAGTCGAGCAGCCCCCGCCAGTAGTCGGTGCCCATCAGCACCACCGGGAAGCGGGTCACCTTGCCGGTCTGCACCAGGGTGAGCGCCTCGAACAGCTCGTCCATGGTGCCGAAGCCGCCGGGCAGCACGACGAACGCCTGGGCGTACTTGACGAACATGGTCTTGCGGGCGAAAAAGTAGCGGAAGTCGATGGCCAGGTCGACCCAGTCGTTGAGCCCCTGCTCGAAGGGAAGTTCGATGCCCAGCCCGACGGAGAGGCCGCCGGCTTCACTGGCACCCCGGTTGGCCGCCTCCATCACTCCGGGGCCACCGCCGGTGATCACCGCGTAACCGGCCCGGGCGAGGCCGGCCCCCAACTCCTCGGCCAGCCGGCACTCCGGACTGTCGGGTTTACTACGCGCGGAGCCGAAGACACTCACCGCGGGCGGCAGGTCGGCCAGCGTGTCGAAGCCCTCGACGAACTCGGCGAGGATCCGCAGCGCGCGCCAGGCGTCCTTGGTTTTCCAGTCGCTGCGCCCCCGGGAGTCCAACAACCGCTGGTCAGCGGTGCTGGTGGGGATCGCGCCACGGCGCAGCGTGACCGCTCCCCGGTGCCGCTCCGGATCGCGGCCCGGCCGCCGCCCGTTGGTCTGACTCATGACAGCCACCGTAGTGGAGGCGCACGTCAGGGCGGTGCCGGCCGACAGGTCGGAGAAAAAGTTCGCGATCATGGGCAACTAATTCTGTCGCCCGTACGTCTTACTATTCACATACCGGGTATGGCCCGGCGCGCGCCTTCGGGGGAGGAGCAAGCGTGATCAGCAACAACGAGCGGATGCGTATCCGCCGGCAGATGCAGCGACGGATCAACGAGGTGGTGGCCGAGCGCCGCCGCGCCCGACAGCTGGAGGTGCCGGTGGAACCCGCCGCCCAGCCCGTCGAGCCCACCGAACCCGACAATCCCCGCCTCACCACCGTCTGACACCCACCACCCGCCCAACCAGCCCCACCCCGCTCCCCACCCAATCAGCCTCACCCCACCAGCCTCACCCAGCCAGCCTCACCCTGAGTTTCACCCCACCAGCCCCACCACGGCCCCGGCGGTCCCCGACCCCGGGGCCTCACCATGCATCCCCCACCCCTTCCAGCGCCCACACCCCACCCGCGCCCCTCCCCGCACTGGCGATCAAGAAGTTTGCGGCTGGTGATCAAGAAGTTTGCGGGCCGGGAGAGCGCTCCCCGTGACGCAAACCTCTTGATCACCGGGCCGAGCCGGGGCGCGGGCGGAGCGCGGGGTGGGGTGGGTTGGGGTGGGTTGGGGTGGGGGGTGGGTTAGGCGGGGGTCAGCCAGCGGTGGAGGGTGGCGGCGCCGTCGCGGATCTTGGTCAGTTCGACGTGCTCGTCCTTGTGGTGGGCCAGGTTGGGGTCGCCCGGGCCGAAGTTCAGCGCCGGGATGCCCATCGCCGCGAACCGGGCGACGTCCGTCCAGCCCAGCTTGCCCCTCGGGGCCGAGCCCACCGCCGCCAGGAACTCCTGGGCCACCGGGGCCTTGAGGCCGGGGAGTGCGCCGGCCGCCACGTCGGTGACCGTCAACTCGTAGCCGGCGAGCACTTCGCGCAGGTGCGCCTCGGCTGCCGCCGGGTCGCGGTCCGGGGCGAACCGGTAGTTGATCTCGATCTCGCAGCGGTCGGGGACGACGTTGCCGGCCACCCCGCCGCCGATCCGCACCGCGTTCAGGCCCTCACGGAAGTCGCAGCCGTCGATGGTGACCCGCCGCGCCTCGTACGTCGAGAGCCGGCGCAGCACCTCGCCCGCCCCGTGGATGGCGTTCACCCCACGCCAGGACCGGGCCGCGTGGGCCCGCTCGCCGTGCAGGGTGACGACCGCCCGCATGGTGCCCTGACAGCCGACCTCGACGATGCCGTACGTCGGCTCCAGCAGCACCGCGAAGTCGGCCTGGAGCCACTCCGGGTGCGCCCCACCGACCAGGGTGAGGCCGTTGTACCGGGACTCGATCTCCTCGGCCTCGTAGAACAGGTACGTCACGTCGTAGCGGGGGTCGGGCAGGGTCACCGCCAGGTGCAGCGCGAAGGCCACCCCGGACTTCATGTCGGAGGTGCCGCAGCCGTACATCAGGTCGCCGCGCATGGTCGACGGGAAGTTGTCGTTGAGGGGCACCGTGTCCAGGTGCCCGGCGAGCACCACCCGGGAGTCCCGGCCGAGGTCCGTGCGCGCCATCACCGTGTTGCCGTGCCGGAAGGTGCTCAGGTGCGGCACCCGGCGCAGCACCTCCTCGACGCAGTCGGCGATCGCCTTCTCGTCGAGGGAGACGGACTCGATGTCGACCAGGGCACGGGTCAGCGCCACCGGATCGGCCAGGACCTCGGGGGTAAGCGGGTTCTCCATGGTTCGCACGGTACCGTCCTGAACGGTGGGCGCGAGGGGTGAGCCCACCGGCCCCGCAGCCGCGAACGAGAGGGTAGAACAGTGACGTCCCAATCCGCCTGGGGAATCGGCGTGGCCACCGTGACCGCCGCCGAGCAGGTGCTCGACACCTGGTACCCGACCGGCAAGCTGGGCCTGGGTGAGCTGCCGCTGGTCCCCGGCGAGGACCAGGCCGACGTGCTCGACCTGCCACCCGGCGCGATCGGCGAGCGGGCCCTGCCGGGTCTGCGTACGGTGCAGGTGGTCACCGTGATCGGCGCGCTGGACGAGCCGATCAAGGACGCCGCCGACGCGTACCTGCGGCTGCACCTGCTCTCCCACCGCCTGGTGCGGCCCAACGAGCTGAACCTCGACGGCATCTTCGGCAAACTGGCGAACGTGGCCTGGACCTCGGCCGGGCCGTGCCCGCCGGAGCGGGTCGACGAGCTGCGGGTGATCGAGCGGGCCGCCGGCCGCCACCTGGCCGTGTACGGGGTGGACAAGTTCCCCCGGATGACCGACTACGTGGTGCCCGCCGGGGTGCGGATCGCCGACGCGGACCGGGTCCGGCTCGGCGCCCACCTCGCCACGGGAACCACCGTGATGCAGGAGGGTTTCGTCAACTTCAACGCCGGCACGCTGGGCACCTCGATGGTCGAGGGCCGGATCGTGCAGGGCGTGGTGGTCGGTGACGGCTCCGACATCGGCGGCGGCGCGTCGATCATGGGGACCCTCTCCGGTGGCGGCACCGACCGGGTCCGCATCGGTGAGCGGAGCCTGGTCGGCGCGAACGCCGGGGTCGGCATCTCGCTCGGCGACGACTGTGTGGTCGAGGCCGGCTGCTACGTCACCGCCGCCTCCAAGATCACTCTGCCGGACGGCCGGGTGGTCAAGGCCCGTGAGCTGTCCGGCGTCGACGGGCTGCTGTTCTGGCGTAACTCGGTGACCGGCGCGTTGGAGGCGAAGCCGCGCACGGGTCGGGGCATCGAGCTGAACGCCGCCCTGCACGCCAACGACTGAACCGCCCGAAACGCCGACGCCCGGGCCGCCCTGCACGCCAACAACCGAACCGCCCGAGACGCCAACAACCGGGCCGCCCTGCACGCCGACGCCCGAGCCGCCCGGCGGCGTGCGGGCCGCCGTCGGTGCGCGCACGGGCTCCGGGCCCGCGACGTCACCGTCGCGGGCCCGGACGTCGGGTCACTTCAGGCGGTACGCCTGGATGATCCGGGTGCTCGCGGTGTTGCCGTCGGTGTCCCGGGCGGTCGCCCGCAGGGACGCGTACCCGGCACCGGCCGGGTGCTTGACCAGCGCCACCGTGCCCTGGCCCGGCACCTTCACCACGGTCGCCCGCCGCCAGGTCTTCCCGCCGTCGTACGACACGTCGACGCTGAGCTTCGCCAGCTTGGCGGTGCCGGCGCCCGCCTGCCGCCGCACCTGCACCGGTACGGCGAAGACCTGCCCGGCCGGGGCGGTGTTGTCGGCGTTCAGCCGCGGGGTGAACCGGATCTCCGACAGCTGCAGCCGCTTCGGCGTGTCACCCGCCACGTGCCCCGAGCGGAAGGTCCAGCTCGCCTCCACCTCGGTGCTGAGGTCGGTGAGGTTCCGCTTGGCCCCGACGGTCAGCTTGTAGTCGGCGTCCCCCTTCGGCACGGTGAACTCGCCGTACCCCGAGGTGTCGAGCTCCTCCACCAGCTTGCCGTTGCGCCACAGGACGGTACGGGCGGTGTCGTTGAGCGACACCCCGATGTGCCCGGCCGCGTCACTGTGCAGTGCCACGCTCACCAGGATGGTGTCCCCGATCCGGGTGACGCTCTCCTCCGGCCAGCGTGGGGTGGGCAGGGACGGCCCGAGCGGCGCGGCCCCCCAGGTCTCGGTGACCCGGCGGCCTGCCTGGTAGGCGGCGGACCGGCTCAGGAGGATCGCCTGGAGGTCCAGCCAGCCATCCTCGGTCCGGGTGCCGAAGTCCAGTTCGGAGTCCCAGCGCACACCCTTGGTGCTGTAGTGCTCGACCCGCTGGCCGGGCACGTCGGTGGCGAGCCCGACGGCCCAGCCGCCGGTGTTGTAGCCGTTGTCCGGGAAGACCAGCCGCTCGGCTTCCATCTTCGGGTACGGGTCACGGAACCTGTGCACCACCGTGGCCAGGTCACGCTTGCGGTAGTCGCGGACGAAACCACTGGGCAGCCTGCCCGGGATGGTCTCGGCCAGCGCGTACAGGTAGGGGCTGTGCTCGGCTTCGAGGTCGGCCCACTGGCTGTTGACGGTGGCGACGAACTCGTCGGCCGACACCGCCCTGCCGAGCTGCCCGGTGGACAGTCCGTCGAAGGTGTCGAAGGAGACGATGCCGGAGCCGAAGCTGCCGCCGTCGGGGGTGAGGAAGTTGGCGCTGACGTCGACCAGGGCGACCTTCGCGTCGGCCTGCGGGACGGTCATCCGCACCGGCTTGGCCTTGCGCAGATCGATGGTGACCGCCGTGTCGCCGTCGACCACCAGCTCCGGCTGGGCGAGCAGGGCCAGCCCGCCCGACTGCTCGTCCGGCCCCGGCTCGAAGAAGACGCTGCTCAGCCCGTACCTGCCCTTGGGGACCCGGACCTCGGCGACGCCGTCGAAGTCGGTGACGTCCACCAGGTCGTACCCGGTGAGGTCGGCCAGGGTGGTCGAGTAGTCGCCGCCGGGCTTTCCGCTGCGGTCGAGGTGGGTGAGCGTGACGGTGTAGCTCTCCACCTCCCGGTGCACGGCCAGCGGGGTCACCGCGACGGTGGACCCCGACCGGGCCACCACCCGACCGGTCCAGTAGCCGTCGACACCGAGTCGGGTGTCGGCGGTGACGGTGGTCTCGGCCCGACCGCCGGCCGGGACGGTGATCCGGTTGACGCCGAGGGTGAACATGCCGGCCGGCGCGGCCTTCCCGCCCGGTCCCTGCACCTCAAGGGTCAGGTCGAGGGTGACCGGGGCCGTCCCGGCGTTGTGCCAGGCGACGGTCCGGGTGATCGGGGCGTCGTCGCCGTGCGGCCAGAGGGCCCGACCGAACGAGACGCTGACCGGGTCGGTGGTGACCTGCTCGGTGATCGCCCGGGTCAGGTCCACCCGACCGGCGCCCTGTTCGTATGCGGTCTGCGTGGGGTGCGGCTTGGCGGCGGCCATCAGGGTCGCCTTGAGCTGCCCGGCCTTCCAGCCGGGGTGCTGCTGGGCCAGCAACGCCACCGAGCCGGCGACGTGCGGGGTGGCCATCGAGGTGCCGGAGAGTGCGACGTACTGCGTCCCCACCGGGTCACCGATCTGGCCGTCGACGGAGCGGGCGGCCACGATGTCGACGCCGGGTGCGGTGATGTCGGGCTTGAGCGCGTCGTCACCGACCCGGGGACCCCGGCTGGAGAAGTCGGCCAGTTCGTCGTCCCGGTCGACCGCGCCGACGGTGAGCGCGGCGTCGGCGCTGCCAGGTGAGCCGACCGAGCCGTCCCGGCCGTCGTTGCCGGCGGCGATGACGAAGAGGCTGCCGGTCTGGGCGGTCAGCGTCTGGACGGCCTCCTCCAGCGGGTCGACCTCCGGGGTGTCCGTGCCACCGAGGCTGAGGTTGACCACGGCGGCCTTCTTGTCGACAGTGGCCCACTGCATGCCGGCCAGGATCGACGACTCGGCGCAGCCGAACTCCTCGCAGACCTTGCCGTCGAGGAGCTTCGCGTCCGGCGCGACGCCCTTGTACTTCCCACCGGAGGCGGCACCGCTGCCGGCGATGGTGGACGCGACGTGGGTGCCGTGCCCGACGGTGTCCTTCTGGTCCGGCGTGTCGCTGAAGTTGCGTGCCTCGCTCACCTTGCCGGCCAGGTCCGGGTGGGTGGCGTCGACGCCGGTGTCCAGCACCGCGACGGTCACCCCCTTGCCGGTGTAACCGGCCGCCCATGCGGTCGGCGCACCGATCTGGGGCACGCTGTGGTCGAGGGAGAGTGCGCGACGACCGTCCAACCAGATCCGCTCGACGCCCCCTGCCGCGCCGAGTCGGGCACTGCCGGCACCGGTGAGCGTGGACCAGACCGCGCCGGCTGAGGACTTGCCGGCGGTCAGGGCCGCGCCCTGGATCGCCGGGAGCTCGCGGGTCACCCGGGTGCCGGGCAGCGCGGTCGCGCCACGCCGGGACTGCTCCGAGCGGTACGACACCAGCAGTGGCAGATTGTCCCGGTGGGCGTCGTCGTAGCGGGCGGCGATCAGCGCGGTGACGTCGAACAGCCGCCGGTCGACCTGGCCCGAGCGCAGCAGCGGCAGCGCGTCGCGGGGCACCACGTTGAGGTGGCCGTGTTCGCGGCGGACCAGGAACTGCTGGTGCTTGCGGCCGACGCCGGGGCGCACGGCGGCGCCACCGGTGCGGGTGACGGTGACCTGGTCCCCGGTGATCAGGGTGACCGTGGTGGAGCCGGCGGCCGGCGTGGTGGGCCGGGACGCGGGCGGGGCGGCCGGGGCGGCGTTCGCGCCCGTCGCCGGCAGACCGAGAGCCAGGGCGAGCACCAACCCGCCGGCCGCGGTTCTTCTGCTTCCGTGCAACGGATCCTCCTTCTGGGGCGTTTCATGACCGGAGTCACATCGACGCCTAGAATTACATACCCGGTATGCAAATAGAAGGCCGAATGATGACCGTCCGGACACATTGCTGCGACAGGACCGACCCACTTCCCACCCCGGGGACGACCGACCGGTGACCATGGCCTGGTGACGTCCATGAGGGAACGCATGCTCGCCGGCGAGCCGTACATCGCGAACGAGCCCGAGATCATCGCCGACCTGGACCGCGCGGCGCGGCTCACCGAACGCTTCAACCGCAGCGCCGCCGACGACCCGCAGGGCCGGCTCGCCACCCTGCGCGACCTGCTCGGCAGCCTCGGCGAGGGCGCCTGGGTACGCCCGCCGCTGCACTGCGACTACGGCTGGCAGACCCACCTCGGGGCCCGCAGCTTCGTCAACTTCAACGCGGTCCTGCTCGACGTGGCCCGGATCACCATCGGCGCGGACGTCCAGATCGGACCCAACGTGCAACTGCTCACCGCCACCCACCCGGTCGAGGCGGAGCCCCGCCGGGCCAAGTGGGAGTCCGCCCAGCCGATCACCATCGGCGACAACGTCTGGCTCGGCGGCGGGGTGATCGTCCTCGCCGGAGTGACCATCGGGGCGAACACGGTGGTCGGGGCCGGCTCGGTGGTCACCCGCGACCTACCGGCCAACGTGGTCGCCGTGGGTAACCCAGCACGGGTGATCCGTACCCTGAAATAGCGGCTGAGCTGCGAGAACACCGGACAGATCGGTGGGCGAATCAGGAAATCCGATGCACTCTGGGTAGTGAAGACGTCACCAGGGAGCACCGATGGCCGAGCGTGTACTCGAACTCCGGGTGCACGGCGTGTCGAACACCCCGCCCGACCAGATCCTCGGCCTGCCCACCGACCCGACCGGTGTCGGCCAGCCGCCCCGACTCGTCTCCGGCGGTGACGTCACGGGCTTCTACCGCGCCAGCGACTCCGCCCCGGACGACCCGGTCGTCGTCGAGGCGTACAGCTGGGGGCAGTTGACGTCGGGGGCGCGGACCGCACGTGACGTCGAACGGGCCCTGTGGACGCTGCTGCTGCCGTTCACCCTGGCCAACGTCGCGCTGTACGCCCGCCCCGGCATCCCGCCCGACCCGGACACCGAACGCTGGGGCAGCCGCTCCGGCATCACCGCCTGGCTGATCCGGCTGTTCTGTCTGAGCCTCACCGGCACCCTGGTGCTCGCCGCCGCCGGCGTCGGGGTCGACCTGATCGCCTGGCAGTGCATCGATCAGGAGTGCCTGCGGCAACTGCCCGGCTCGTGGGAGTTCCTCGGCCGGGGCTGGTGGCGCACGGACGCCCACGCGCTCGCCGCCGGCCTGCTGGTGCCGTTGTCCATGCTGCTGGTGCTCGGCGTCGTCGCTTGGCGCACCTACCAGTACGAGGCCGAGATGCCCGCCGACCCCCGCCCCCCGCTGGCCGACGACGGGGAACAACCCGCCGCTGCCGGGCCCGGCCTGGCCAACCCGTTGCAGGACCCCACCTTCTGGAGCGGGGAGGGCCAACTGCGCCGCGCCGCCGTCCTGCACCTGTGCGTCGGCGCGGCGCTCGCCGCCGCGGTACCCGTCGGCGCGGTGCTGGTGATGGACCCGGCCCGGGGCGTACGGGCCGTGATCGCCGCCCCGACCGTCACCGCCCTGGTCGTGGTGGTGGCGATCGCGGTGGTGGCGGTGGGCCGGCCCTGGCTGACCCGGCGCAGCGGGGCCACCCCGCTCGGCCGGTGGAGCCTCGCCGTCGGCGTGCTCACCGGCCTGGCCCTGGTCGGCACCTTCACCCTCCTGCTGCTGCCGGACGGCCCCGCCGGCACCCCGCTGGCGCAGTGGCGTCCGCCCGCCGGGTGCGCCCGTGACCCGGGCCTCGCCGGCTGCCTCACCGACCACTCCCTGCCCGGCTACGACGGCCTCGTCGCCTGGCTCGCCACCTACCAGGTGCTGCTGCTGATCGCCATCGGCACCGTCGCCCGGTCCGGACGACGCGCACTGCTCCTCCCCGGCACGGTCGGCGTGCTGCTGCCCCTCGGGATGGCCTGGCGCGACGGCTGGCTGCCCGGCCTCCCCACCGCCCCCGACGGGCTGCTGATCTGGATGCTCGCCGCACCGGCCATCGCGGTCGCCGCGATCGGGTTGCTGCTGCCGCGCACCGGCAGCGACGACGACCAGCAACCGCTGGGCACGTACACCGACGTGGCCTGGGGCGGCCGGGGGGCGGCGGTGATCGCCGGCTTCGGCTGGATGATGGCCATCGCCTACTGTGCCGGTCTGCTCTACTGGATCGCCGACCGGCTCGACGGTCCCGCCTCACCCAGCGGATTCTCCCCGATCGCGCCGCCGTTGCCGGTGATCTGGGCCGGCCTGGCCTTCACCGTCGCCACCGCCGCCCTGATCGGCACGCTGATCCGCGCCGCAATGATCTTCGGCGGGCTGCGTCGCGCCGAGTACACCCGGCTCACCGCCGGCCGGCGGGACCTCTCCGCGCACGACCTGCGCCGCTGCCGGGACGTCAGCACCTTCCGCGCGCTGCACCGCCTGGTCGGCGAACACGCGGTACGGCTGATCGGCCACTACGCCGCCATCGCGGCGGTGCTGGTGGCCTTCTCCTGCGTGGCCGCGCTCACCCGTACCCGCCCCGCACCGGCCGGCGCGTCGGGCTGGGCGGGTCTGGTACGCGCCGCCGCCGACCTCGGCGACACCATGCTGGGCTGGCTCCCCCTGGTGGTCGCCGGCCTGGGCATGCTCGTCTACCGCAACGACACCGTCCGGCGCAGCGTCGGGGTGCTCTGGGACATCGGCACCTTCTGGCCGCGCGCCGCGCACCCGCTCGCCCCGCCCAGCTATGCGGAACGGGCCGTACCCGAGTTGCAGACCCGGGTCGCCGGAATCCTGGCGCTGAGCGAACAGGACCCGCGCCGGATGGACGGGGTGATCCTCTCCGGGCACAGCCAGGGCACGGTGATCTGCGCGGCGACGCTGCTCCAGCTCCCGGCCCGGTGGCGGCGGCGGATCTGGTTCCTGTCGTACGGCTGCCAGCTCACCCGGCTCTACGGACGGGTCTTCCCCGCCTACTTCGGCCCGGACCGGCTCCGGGTGCTCGCCGACAACCTGACCTGGCCCTCCGGCCACGTCGCGTGGACCAACTTCTGGCGCGACACCGACCCCCTCGGCTGGCGGGTCAGCGCCGGGGAACGGGACGTGCCGGTGACCGACCCGGAGGCGCTGCACCCCAGCGGGGGTGAGGTCGCCGACCCGCCGATCCGCAACCACAGCGGCTATCCGGAGGCGTTGGAGTTCCACCGGGAACGGACCCTGGTGGCCCGGCTGCTGCGGCGTACCGTCCCGTCACCCCGGGTCGGTTGACCGGATCACCAGGTCGGCCCGGTCGGCGGTGCCCGCCACCAGCGCGGCGTTCGCCTCGTCGCTGCCGTACGCCCAGGTGTGCGCCGCCTCCGGCGACCGCCCGTACGCCACGTGCCGCGCCACCAACCGACGCAACCGCAGCTCGGCGTCCAGGTCGAGGAACCACGCCTCGTGCAGCAACGACCGCACCTCGTCCCAGGGGGGATCGTCGAGCAGCAGATAGTTGCCCTCGGTCACCACCAGCCGGACCGAGGGCGGCACCTCCACCGCCCCGGCCACCGGCTCCTCCAGATCACGGCGGAACAGCGGCGCGTACACGGCGGTCGGCTCCAACCGGCGCAACCGGCGCAGCAACGACACGTACCCGTTGGCGTCGAAGGTGTCGACCGCGCCCTTGCGGTCGGCCCGGCCCAGCCGGACCAGCTCCGCCTGGGCGAGGTGGAAACCGTCCATCGGCACCAGCCGGGCGGTCGGGCCGACCGCCGCGACGATCCGCTCGGCCAGCGTGGACTTGCCCGCCCCGGGCGCACCGGTGATGCCCAGCAGCTGCCGGGGGCCGGCGTCGGCCAGCGACCGGGCCCGGGCCACCAGGTCGTCGAGGGAGCACGGACGCGCCTCGGGCATCAGGTCAGGACCGGCTCGCTGATGGTGAACCGGGCCCGCACCACCGCGTGCACCGACTGCGGGCGGGGGTCGAGTTCCAGCTCCGGTGCGCCGGCCATCCGGTCCTGGCGGGCGTACATCGCCCCACCCCCGGCGAACCCCTCGTCGGTGTCGGCCAGCTCCAGCAGGGCGGTCACCCGGGCACCGAGCGCCTCGGCGTACTCCCGGGCCCGGCGCAACGCGTCGGCGATCGCCTCGTGCCGGGCCTCCCGGTGGGCCGGGCTGTCCGGCCGCAGCGACCACCAGGGGCCGGCCACCTCGACGTGGTCCAGCTCGGCCAGCCGCAACATCAGCTCGGCCAGGGAGCCGAAGTCGGTGACGGTGACCGTGGTGGAGACGCTGCCCAGGTAGCCGACGACCCGCTCACCGGACCGGTTCGTCTCGGGTCGCACCCGCAGCTCCCCGGCCTCCCGGCGGTCCACCGCCGGCTCGTGCTCGTCGAGCAGCACCCGGACGGCGGCGGCCCGCTCGGCGAGCCGGGTCAGGGCGACCTGACGGTCCCGTTCCCGGGCCGTCGCGGTCACCTCGAACCGGGCCAGCTCGGGTGCCACCTCCCGGTACGCCTCACCGCGTACCGCCACCACCGGTCCGTCCGCCACGCACCCACCCTAACGGCGCAACCGGACCGCCGCCGGTTTCCGCACGGTCAGGCCGGGGCCTCGGCGGGCCGCAGACCGGTGTACGTCACCGTCTCCCCCGCCACCGTGCAACCGGTGAGGTGCCCACCGGACTCACCCACCGACCGGACGAACGCCAACTCCTGCGCCGGGTCCCCGGCGAGGGCGAACCGCCGGTGGACGGGTCGCACGTCGCCCGGCGGCAGCCGTACCGTCCGGGCCCGCTCGTAGTGCGCCACCAGCGCGGGCAGGTCGTCGTCGCGGACCGCCTCGGTCAGCCCGTCGAGCGCCGCCCGCACCTCGGCCAACTGCCGCAGCACCTGCTCCCGGTTGGCCAGCAGCATGTCGGCGGTACGCCGGGCCGGGGTCGTCGCGACCCGGGTGCCGTCACGGAAGCTGCCCGCCGCGAGCCGGACCACCGCGTCCCGCACCGCCGAGTCGGCGGCGGCCCCGGCCAGGCTGCCGGCCAGCAGGTGCGGTACGTGGGAGGAGAGCGCCACCACGGAGTCGTGCACCCCCGGCGACATCGGTACGACGTGCGCGGCGAAGACGTCGACGATGAGCCCGACCAGCGTCCGGAACGGCACCAACCCGTCGACGCTCGGGCAGAGCACCCAGGCCGCGTCGACGAAGAGGCCCGCGAGCGCGGCCGTCAGCCCGGCCCGCTCGGTGCCGGCCATCGGGTGACCGGGGACGAACCGGCCGGTCAGCCCGTGCGCCCCGGCGAACCCGGCGACGGCCGCCTTGGTGCTGCCCACGTCGGTGATGACACACCGGTCGTCGGTCAGCCCGGACACGGTGAGCAGGGTCTGCGGCAGACTCGGCAGGGGACCACCGAGGAACACCACGTCCCGGTCCCGGACCGCGTCGGCCAGCTCGTCGGGGAAGGTGAGGCCCCGGCGACGGCCCTCGGCCCGGGTCGCCGGGTCCGGGTCCCAGCCGGCCACCGGCGTACCCGCCTCGTGCAGCCGCAGCAGGATCGAACCGCCGATCAGGCCGGTGCCGACCACGGCGACCCGGGGCCGGCCCACCTCGTCACCCACCGCAGCCGCCCCTACGGCTGGGCGAGCCGCTGGGCGACCGCCGCGACGTGCGCGTCCGACCCGGTCAAGGCCACCCGGACGTGCCGCTGCCCGGCCGGGCCGTAGAAGGCCCCGGCGGCGACCAGGATGCCCCGTCGGGCCAGCCGGTCGACGGTGTCCCAGCAGTCCTCGTCGCGGGTGACCCAGAGGTAGAGGCCCGCCTCGGAGTGGTCCACCCGGAAGCCCGCCCGGGTGAACGCGGCGAGCAGTGTCTCCCGCCGGGCCCGGTAGCGTTCCCGCTGCTCGTCGGCGTGCGCCTGGTCGGCCAGCGCGGCCACCATCGCGGCCTGCACCGGAGCCGGGACGATCATGCCGGCGTGCTTGCGGATCTTCAGCAGCTCGGCGACGAGCGCCGGATCACCGGCGACGAACCCGGCCCGGTAGCCGGCCAGGTTGGACCGCTTGGACAGCGAGTGCACCGCCAGCACCGAGTCGTACGACCCGCCGCAGACCTCCGGCGCGAGCACCGACACCGGCGCGGCGTCGGCCGTCCAGCCCAGCGGCAGGTAGCACTCGTCGCTGGCCACCACGGCACCGCGCTCCCGGGCCCAGTCGACCACCTTGCGCAGGTGGGCGGCGGGCAGCACCCGACCGGTCGGGTTGCCGGGCGAGTTGACCCAGACCAGGCGTACCCGGGAGGTGGGGCCGACCGCGGTCAGCGAGTCGGCGCGGACGGTGGTGGCGCCGGCCAGCCGGGCCCCGTCCTCATATGTCGGATAGGCGACCGACGGCACCACGACCACGTCGCCGGGGCCGATCCCGAGCAGGGTGGGCAGCCAGGCGACCAGTTCCTTGGAACCGATCGTCGGCAGCACCCCGAGCCCGTCGGCACCCGCACCGCAGGCGCGGGCCACCCAGCCGGCGATGGCGTCGCGTAGCGCCGGGGTGCCCGCCGTCAGCGGGTAGCCCGGCGCGTCGGCGGCGTCCGCCAGCGCCTGCCGGATCACCGGGGGCACCGGGTCGACCGGCGTGCCCATGGAGAGGTTGATCAGGCCGTCCGGGTGCGCCGCGGCCAGGGCGGCCGCGGCGTCCAGCGTGTCCCAGGTGAACTCGGGCAACCGCGCCGACACCGGACCGGGCCGGGCCGGGCCCGACGCGGACCCGGCCGACGACCCCGACGCACCACCGGCCGGCACCACCGACCCGGGGCCGACCGGCACCACAGCCGGCCCGGCCGGCGAGCCCGGCACCGCAGCCGGCGAGCCCGGTGTCCCGGCTGCCGGCCGGTTCAGTGGCCCTCGCCGCGCGGCGGCTGGCCGGCGACGAACGTCGCGTCCTTCTCCACCTTGCCGATCTTCGACGCGCCGCCCGGCGAGCCCAGGTCCTCGAAGAACTCGTAGTTGGCCCCGGTGTAGTCCTTCCACTGCTCCGGGACGTCGTCCTCGTAGAAGATGGCCTCCACCGGGCAGACCGGCTCACAGGCACCACAGTCGACGCATTCGTCGGGGTGGATGTAGAGCATCCGGTTGCCCTCGTAAATGCAGTCGACCGGGCATTCCTCGATGCATGCCTTGTCGAGCACATCCACGCACGGCTCGGCGATGATGTAGGTCACCGGTCTTCTCCTCCGCCAGACTCGTCGCGATCACCCGCGACGCTAAGAGCCTAGTATCTCGCCGGGGAGGAGGTCGATCGTGCTCCGACAGCAGGATGTGGGACACCGGATCGTGGTTCGCCGCATTGTGGGGATTCGCGAGGGCCGGCCCCTCTTTTCGGACGCCCTCGGTGAGCTGGTCGAGCTGAGCGAGACTCATCTCACCATCGCCACCGCCCAGGGCCGGCTCCGGGTGCCGGTGGCCGAGGTGCACCGGGCCAAGCGGGTGCCCCCCACCCGCCGGCCCACCGCCTCGGCCGTGGTCGAACTGGAACTCGCCGCCGACGAGGCGTGGCCGGCACCGGTACGCGCCCGGCTCGGCGACTGGCTGCTGCGCTCCGCCGACGGCTGGACCGGCCGGGCCAATTCGGCGCTGCCGGTCGGCGACCCGGACCGCCCGCTGCCGGCGGCGATCGACGCGATCGAACGCTGGTACGCCGAACACGGCCAACCCGCCATGGTCAACACGCCGTTGCCGCTGGCCGTGCCGGTCGGCGCCGAACTGGACGCCCGGGGCTGGACCGCCCGGCCGCTGACCCTGGTGCAGACCGTCCCGCTGGCCACGCTGCGGCCGGCGGAGCCGCCCCCGCATCGCCCCCGGTCCCACCCCGCAAGGCCCGGCCGGCGGTGCGGCGGTCGCCCTCACCGGCGTGCCGTCCGAGGAGTGGCTCGCGGTCGCCGCCGGGCGCAAGGGCGGCCTGCCGGACTCCGCCCGGCACATCCTGACCGCCGTGGCCCAGGTCCGCTTCGCCCAGGTGTACGGCGACGGCGCGCTGCTGGCGACGGGCCGGGGCACGGTCACCGGGCAGGGCCGCTGGCTGGGGCTCAGCCTGATCGAGGTGGCCCCGCAGGCACGCCGGCAGGGGCTGGCCGCCCGGGTGATCCGGGCGCTGGCCGACTGGGGCACGGCCGAGGGCGCGACCCACGCCTTCCTCCAGGTGGAACAGCGCAACATCGAGGCGGTCTCGCTCTACCGCAAGCTCGGCTTCACCACCCACCACACCTACCTCACCCGCGTCGCCCCTCCCACCTGACCCACCCCGGGCGGGTGGGTCAGCGGCGGACCACCCGGCGGGGCTTGCCCACGTTACGCTCGGCGTACCGTTGGAGCTGGCGGGAGCGGTGGTCGCGGCCGAGGGCGATGAGCACCAGGTAGCCGATCGCCACGCCGGCCGCCGCGGCGGCGAGATAGAGCCAGATCTGGGCGAAGAAGAGCCCCGCTCCCCCACCGAACGGATCGTTGCCGACCAGCAGCGGGCCGACGAGCACGGTCAGCAGCAGCGCCACCGCCACCGCGGCGGCCACGTCGGCTCCCCAACGCGCCGCCGGCACGACCCGGCCCCAGGCGAAGACCACCCCGGCCAGCACCAGTCCGACCACGATGAACATGCCCAGCGAGACCCGGTCGGCGGCAGTGTCGTTCCCGTCGAAGCCGAGCTTGATGATCACCCGGGCCACCACGTTGACCGCGAACAATGCCGCCGCGAGTACGCCGACAGCCCGCCACCGATCTCTCATCACACGCCTCCTGCCACACCGCCCGCCGCGTCGACGGGGCTCCTGGCAGGAATATCTACCACCGTCGGCTGTGTGCCGTCATCACCCGTCGTGGCGGCGCGGCTGCGGGCTGAGGATCTGCCGGAACGCCATCACCGCGAACGTCATCGCGCCGGTGGTGATCATCGCCAGCCCGACCCAGTTGTCCCCGGCGACCAGCAGGTCACCCTCGGCAGTACGGACCGCTGCCACCGCCATCAGCACGAACCACGGCAGGGCCGGCAACGCCACCGCCCACTTGCGGCCGATCGTGGCGTACGCGAACCAGCTCACCGCGATCGCCCCCAGGATGGTGACCACCACCGACACCCCGATCAGCTGCCCGCCGACCCGGACGGTGGACAGCAGCAGGCCGATCAGGGCGGTGAGCACCCCGCCGACCACGGCGACCAGCCCGCCGACCAACCGCAGCACGACGTCGAACAGGCGTACCGTCGGGCCGGGTGGCGGCGGGACGGCGGCGGTCTCCTCCTCGACTACCGGCATCGGCGTGGCGGGCAGCGTCACCGGAGCCCGGCCGTCGCCGAGGCCGGCCCGCCCCCCACCGGGTACGCCTGCTCCGGCCGACGTGCCGCCGCCACCGGCTGACCGGCAGCCGGGTCGGGCCGGCCGGCGGACGAGCCCGACGGGTTCGTGTCGATCCCGGCGAAGAGGTCACTCTCCCAGCCGTTCGGTCCACCGGCTGGGCCGGGTTCCCCCACCGCCAGGGTGAAGAACTCCACACCCATGAACTCGGCGCCGAAGTTGCCGGCGATCGCGTACAACCAGGAGTTGGCGGGGATCTGGGTGCCGTGCGCCCGCATCGCCGCCTCTTTGGCGGCGTGCTGGTCGGTGGCGTCGATCCGGGCGGCGATCTGGTCGTCCGGGGTGCCGAAGGGCAGTTCGTCGACGCTGTCGATGCCCGCGAACGGGTTGTCCGAGGACTCGGTGAAGTGGCTCATGCCGGCCTCCAGGACGCTGCGTGGCAGCGCCGTCCAGTAGACCTTGGCCGGGGCGATGCCCTCCGCGGCGGCCAGCTCGTGTGCCCGCATCGTCACCCGGTGCGCCTGGATGTGGTCCGGGTGACCGTAGAAGCCGTTCGGGTCGTAGGTGACCATGACCTGCGGGCGGATCTCCCGGATGACGTCCAGGAGCTGACCGGCGGCCACGTCGAGGTCGGCCGCCCAGAACGCCCGGGGGTGCTCGTTGGTGGCCAGCCCCATCATGCCCGAGTCCCGGTAGCGGCCCGCGCCACCGAGGAAGCGGTGGTCGGTGACGCCGAGCGCGGCGCAGGCGGCGGCCAGCTCCCCGATCCGGAAGCCGCCGAGCTGGTCGGCCTCGGCAGCGGCGAGCTGCGCCAGCTCCGGCACGTGGATCTCGCCTTCCTCGCCGAGGGTGCAGGTCACCAGCGTGACGTGGGCGCCGTCGGCGGCGTAGTGCGCCATCGTCGACCCGGTGCCGATGGACTCGTCGTCGGGATGCGCGTGGACCAGCAGCAGGCGTCGGTCGGGCAGCGTCGTCACGACGGTCACTCTAACCGGCGGTCCGTCCGCGCCGGGGCGTACGCGTCCACCCAGGTCGGCCACATCACGCCCGGCACCGCTCTACGATCCGGGTTGTGGACTTTCCCGAGCTGGCCGCCCGTACCCGTCGGTTCAGCCACGGGGCGCCGCGTGCCGTGTCCGTGACCGGTGACGGTTCCCGGGTGGTCTTCCTCCGCTCGGGCGGCCCGGAGGACCCGGCCGACGCGCTCTGGGCGCTGGAGACCGCCTCCGCCGAGGAACGCCTGGTCGCCGACCCGGCCGTGCTGCTCGGCGACGACGCCGACCCGGTGGCGCTGGCCCCCGGTGAGCGGGCGTTGCGCGAACGACGCCGGCTCAGCACCGCCGGCATCGGCTCGTACGCCCTGGACGGGGCGGGCCGGGTGGCGGTGTTCGCGCTGGCCGGCCGGCTGTTCCGGGCCGATCTGGTGCACGGCGACGTGATCGAGGTGAGCACCGTCGGCCCGGTGATCGACCCGCGTCCCGACCCGACCGGTCAGCGGGTGGCCTACGTGACCGACACCGCCGACGGGGTACGCCGGGGCGAGCTGCGGGTGGTCGCCCCGGACGGCACCGACTCCCTGCTGGCCGGCGAGGACGGTGGGGTGAGCTGGGGGCTCGCCGAGCATGTGGCGGCGGAGGAGTTCGGCCGGTTCCGGGGTTACTGGTGGGCCCCGGACGGGCGGATGGTGCTCGCCGCCCGGGTCGACGAGTCCCGGCTGCCGCGCTGGCACCTGCACGACCCGGCGGACCCGGCGACCCCGCCGACCACCGTCGCGTACCCCCGGGCGGGTGGGCCGAACGCCGAGGTCAGCCTGCACCTGCTCGACCTGGACGACGGCTGGGTCGACGTGCACTGGGACCGGGAGACCTACCCGTACCTGGCCTCGGTCGACTGGGCCGACGGCAACCCGCTGATCACGGTGCTGCGCCGGTCGCAGCAACACGGCCTGGTGCTGGCGGTGGACCCGCGTACCGGGGAGACGCAGGTGCACGCGGAGCTGGCCGACCCGCGCTGGGTGGAGCCGATCCCGGGCACCCCCGCGCACCTGCCGGACGGCCGGGTGCTGGTCGGCGGCGAACTGGCCCACGACGGGTACGACGCCCGCTGCCTGTTCGCCGACGGCACCCTGCTCACCCCGCCCTCGCTGTACGTACGACGGGTGGTGGGCCGGCTGCCCACCGGTCCCGGGCCGGCCGACCTGCTGGTGGAGGCGAGCGAGGGCGAACCGAGCCAACGGCACCTCTACCGGGTCCGTACCGTGATCGGTGGTGGGGTGGACGCCCGCCGGATGAGCAGCACCCCCGGCTGGCACACGGCGGCGGTCGGCGGGGACACCCTGGTGGTCGGCACCGCCTCGCTGGACGAGGCCGGGACGAGCTGGTCGGTGTGGCGCGGCGACCGGGAGGTGGCCCGGCTACGGTCGCTGGCGGCGACCCCGTCGTCGGCGCCCCGGCCGATGCTGGTCCGGGTGACCGACCGCCGGTTACCGTCGGCGGTGCTCTACCCGACCGAGCACGTCAAGGGCACCCGGCTGCCGGTGCTGCTGGACGTCTACGGCGGCCCCGGCCACCAGGAGGTGGTGGCAGCCCGGTCGGCCTGGCTGGAACGGCAGTGGTGGGCGGACTGCGGGTTCGCCGTGGTCACCATCGACAACCGGGGTACGCCGGGCGTGGCACCGTCGTTCGAGAAGGCTATCCACCGGCGGGTGGCCGACGTGATCCTGACCGACCAGGTGGACGCGTTGACCGCGCTCGCCGGCAAGCACCCCGACCTGGACCTCGACCGGGTGGCGATCCGGGGCTGGTCGTTCGGCGGCTGGCTGGCCGGGTTGGCCGTGCTACGCCACCCGGAGCTGTTCCGGTGCGGCATCGCCGGCGCCCCGGTCACCGACTGGACGCTGTACGACACCGCCTACACCGAGCGTTACCTGGGCCTGCCCGACGACGGCATCGACGTGTACGGGCACCACTCGCTGGTGGAGCTGGCGGCGGAGCCGCTGCATCCCGGCGAGCCGGCCCGCCCGCTGCTGCTGGTGCACGGGATGGTCGACGACAACGTGGTCGCCGCGCACACGCTGCGGCTGTCGGCGGCACTGCTGTCGACCGGCCGGCCGCACGCGGTGCTGCCGCTGACCGGGGCCACCCACATGGCGGCCGGTGGGCTGTCCGAACGCCTGCTCCGCCTGGAACTCGACTTCCTCCGCACCCACCTGGGTTGACCTGGTCGGCGCGGACCGGACCGGTCTGCTGGTCGGGGCGGGCCAGCAGGGCGAACGCGTTCGGCAGGCGGCCCCGAAAGCCCGCCGCGTCAACGTCACCACCACCCCACCCCACCCCCGCCCCGGTGATCAAGAGGTTTACGTCATTCTGCGGCCGAATTCTGACGCATACCTCTTGATCACCGGGGCGGGGCGAGCAACCGGTCACCGGGTGGGACGGGGAACGGAAACAGGGCTGCGGTGGGGGGCGGGTTCGCGCAGACTTTCCGGTGATTCCGCCGCCCCGAACCCGGAGATGACATGCAGACGTTGCGTCCAGAGCCGACCGCGCGGCGTGCCGGCTGGATGTGGGCCGGGGCTGCGGCTGGGCTCCTGCTCGCGGTGGGCATGTTCGTGAACAGCAACAAGTCCCGTACCCCTGCCTCGGCGAGCCGGCCGCCGACGGAGACCTTCGTGGCCTCCGGCACGGTGCTGCTCGGCGACGGGGCGTCCTTCGTCGCCGACGGGCACGGCGGCTGCGCCGGTACGGGCGACCATGCCGGCGTCGACCAGGTGCGCGGCCCGGTGCTCGACCGGCAGCCAGCGCCACCCCTCCCAGCCGATCACCTCATCGTGCCGGGCGACCGCCTGCGGGCCGTCGCCCAACTCCACGGCGGCGGTGACCCGTCCCGCCTCGACGGCAGCCGGCCCGAACCCCGTCCGGTGGTGGTCGTGCCCGTCGCCCACCCGGGCGGCCATCTCGGCGGCCTCGTTCAACAGCTCACCGGCCGCCCGGTCGTCTCCGGCCCGCGCCGCGATCAATGCGGCCTGCACCAGCAGCGACCCACACAGCGACCACTCCTGCGGCGTACCACCGTCAGGGTCGGCCGGGGCCACCTGGTAGGCCGCAGCCAACATCACGGACCGCGCCCCCGCCGACGCCCGCAGCACCTGACCGAGTTGCACCGCCGCACCCGCCAGCAACACCCGCTCACCGGTGGCGGCGCACATCGCCCGCTCGGCGGCCATCCAGGCAAGACTCCCCTCGTCCAGCTTCACCAGCAGCGCCGCCGTCACCCGGTACGCCTGCACCACCGCCGCCCGACCCGCCTCCGGGTCCCGCACGTGGGCGCGGTGCACCTCGGTCAACAGCCCCGGCAGCAACTCCACGAGGCGCGGGTAGCGGGCCTGCTGGAATGTCGTCCACGCGTGCTCCACCGCCCGCGCCAGTCGATCCGTCGACGGCACCTCCCGGCCCGCCGTCGGCCGACCAAGTGCCATCTCGTACGTCGACAACGCCGCCCTGATCCGGCCGACGCCCGCACCACGCACGGCCGCCTCGGCGGGCTGGACCTCCCGACCGAGCAGCGTCGCGGTGTCCACCCGCAGCACGGCCGCGACCTCCCGGATGGTCGACATCCGCTCCAGGGGGCGTACTCCCCGTTCGACCTTGTCCACCCAGCTCTTCGACTTGCCCAGCCGGTCGGCGAACGACTGTTGCGACAGCTTCCGCCGCACCCGCAGGTATGCCACCCGCCGACCGATCGGCAGGGAGTCACCGCCACCGCGTCACCGCCGATCCGGCACTGCCCTGGTCGTCTCCTCTACGGGTATCCGCTCCGCCTCGGCCTGCGCCAGAATCCGCTGCCGCGCCGCCTCCCGCTCGGCGGCGTCGATCTGCTCGCCCCGGCCCGTCGTCGACCCGTCGCCACGACGCTTCATCGTCACCCCCATCAACATCGCGGCGGCAAGCTCATGCCAACGCGTGCTTCATAGATTGACGCTGGAGTGTCGCCATGCGCGGCGGCATAAGGAGTGACAATAGGGTCACTTAGGGGACGACATTAAGGCGACAGAGCGGTACGGTGACCGGCATGGCTGCCCCCAACATCACGCTGCGTACGGTCCGGACCAGGATGCGGATGAGCCAGGACGACTTCGCCCGTGCGCTCCAAGCAGCCGGCCACCGCGTCGGCGAGCCCAATGACGCCAACAAGCGACTCGTCCAACGCTGGGAGGCCGGGGTGATCGCCGCCCCTCGGCCCCTCTACGCCCGCGCGTTGGAGGTCGTCACCGGCCTGCCCATCACACTGCTCGGTTTCGCCGCGATGCCGGACGGCGGCGCGGTGGATGATCCCCACGGCGGCAACGGCCTCACCTCGCCCATGGGCGACCTGGCCACCCCGGCGCCCAGATCAGCCGCCGTGCACGGGTCACACGAGGGGGTGTGGCTGAGCCGCTATCAATACCACTCCAGCAGCCGGGGCGAGTCCTTCGCCGGGCAGCACTTCGTGGTCGTGCTCCAGCACGGTGACCGGTTGACCGTGCGCAGCCTGCCCGGCTCGGCGGCCTCGTCGCTGTCGCTGGATCTCAGCGTGGACGGTGCCGTCGTCACCGGCACCTGGGTGGAGCAGACCGACCCCGCCGGCCACTACCGGGGAGCCCGCTACCACGGCGCGATCCAACTGCTGGTGGAGCCGACCGGCCGGCGGATGGCGGGGAAGTGGGTCGGGTTCGGCAAGGACATGGACGTCAACACGGGCCCCTGGGAGCTGACCTTCCAGGACGCTTCGACGTCCAAGACGACGCTCGACCGCTACAACACCCCGCCCGAGTAGTCTCTTGACGCCATGTGCCTCCGTTCGGGATCCCACTACTCACCGATCAGGGCGCGAGGGGGCGATTCCCCCGCCGCCACAGGGCCGTCCATGGGTGGCATGCTTCGTCGGACCGTCGCGGCGAAGCGTCGTGCGCCTGCGCTGGCCAGGTAGTCCAATACCTGGTGGGCCGTCAACTGACGACCACGTCGGCCCGTGCCGGCCGCCTGCTCGCCGAGAATCCGCAGCAGGGTTCGCGGCTCACGGGCCCACAGATCGAGGAGAACGGTGTCGGGGTGTTCGGCGACCACCCCGTGGGGTTCGCAGGCGGCGAGGGGGAAGTCCCGCAGGTTGCAGGTGATGATCGAGTCTGCTCCGGTTGCCACCGCAGCGGCCAGCACGTGCCGGTCCTTGGGGTCGTTGCGCATCTGGTCGATCAGGTGCTCGTAGCCGGTGACCAATGCGTCCTCGAAGGCCGCGTTCATGAACGCGATTCGCCGGTCGATCGCGGCTGCCGGCACCGGCACGTGTCGTCGGACCTCCGCAAGAATGGCCGGTGACCAGCGCGGTTGATAGAGGTCTTCCTCAGCCAGCCGCAACAGGAAGTCGCACAGTGCGTTGGGGATCAGAACGTTGGCGTCCAGGACCGCGATCGTCGTCACCCGTCAGGCCGCGTCATCCGTCTCGACCGGTGCGGGCTGTCCGTACATGCCCATCTCGACCGCGTCTGCAGTCAACTCGTCGAGGAGCGCCCGCCGGGCCTGCCCACGCCGATCCCGATAGGCCAGAACCTGGTCAAGCGGGATCCGGCGCGACGAGTTCGGCCGCGAATAGCCGATCTCGCCGGCCTCCAGCAGTTTGATCAGGGTGGGACGGGACACTCCGAGCAACCCCGCTGCCTCGGTGGTCGTCAACTCCCGGTCCACCGGCACGATTGCCACCCCCCGACCGGAGGCCAGGACATCGGCGATCCGGGTCAACACGTCCCGCACGGACGACGACACCTCGACCTGCACCCCACCACGGGTTACCGCCAAAGCCCCCGAGCCGTCGTGGAGCAGGCTGACCAACTCGGTAAGCGAATGGCGTTCGCTGTCCCCCGGCATGATCGCTTCCGCAGCCATAGCCCCTCCCTACCGTTCGACGCCATCACCATCATCCCCTGAAGTGAAAAAAGTGCAACCACCTTCGCGGTTCGGAGCGGCCCGAGCTGGCGGCGGGCTCGCTCATGTCAACAATTGCGCAAATCGTACGAGTCGTACAAGCTTCGACGGACGCCGCCATTACCACTCAGCGCGCCCACGAGCGCCGACGGGCTCCCTCCCGACGCCGACCGGGGAGGGAGCCCGCCGGCTCAGGGTGGCGTCACTGTTTGACGTGGGCGTTGACGAAGGACGGGTAGCCGAAGACGCTGGAGATGAAGACCCCGCCGGCCTTGGACCCGTGGACCGTGTAGGCCACGTCGACGAAGAGCGGCACCACCGGGGCGTACTCGGTCATGATCCGCTGGTCGAGCTTGCCCCACTCGGGCCCCTGGTCGGCCGGGGGCATCGCCTGGATCCGGTCGATCTCGGCGTTGACCGCCGGGTCGTTGAAGTACGCCTGGTTGCTGTTGCCCTCGGCCTTGATGGTGCGGCCGTCGTAGAGCACCGGCAGGATCGACGCGCCGCTGGGCCAGTCGGCGGCCCAGTTGCCGATGTAGAGGTCCCACGGGTTGTTCTTCTTCTTGATCTCGTCGAGCTTCGCGTCGTCCGGGATGTTCCGCACAGTGATCTTGAAGCCGGCGCGTTCCAGGTTGCCCTTGAGCTGGGTGCCGATCTGCTGTTCGGTGGCGCTGTCGGCCACCCCGAGGACCAGCTCCGGGGTTTTCCCGCCGAGCAGTTCCTTGGCCTTGTCGACGTCGCCGTTGGCACCGGCCGGGTAGGCGTCGTACGCCTGGTAGCCGATGGTGGACGGCGGCATCAGGGTGGTCATCGGCTGGGCGACGGTCTGCCCACCGAGGGCCTTGACCAGGCCGTCCCGGTCGATGGCGTAGTTGAGCGCCCGCCGGACCGCGAGGTCGGTCACCCGCTGGTTGTTGATCACCAACTGGTTGGCGCTCGGCGTCGGGGACAGGATGCTCCGCGCCTTGAGGGCCTGGTCCTGGGCGACCCGCGCGACCAGCGAGGCGGGCACGTAGTTCCAGGCCAGCGCGCTCTGGTCGGTGCCGTTGTCGGCGATCACCCGGTTGACGGCCGCGTCGGGTGTCGGCCCGAAGGTCCAGACGAACTGGTCCGGATACTGGTGGCGGACCGGGTCGGTGGCGGCGTCCCAGTGCGGGTTGCGGTCCAGGGTGAGTTGCACCCCGGCCTGGTTCTTGGCGATCTTGTACGGTCCGGAGGAGAACGGCTTCTGGTCCAGGTTGACCCCGGTGTCCCGGTCCGGCCGCAGTGGCGCGGTCGTCGGCAGCGAGACCGCGAACGGCAGGTCGCAGCGGGGCTTGGCGAACTCGAACCGCACCGTCTTGGCGTCCGGGGTGGTCAGGCCCGGCGGCAGCGACGTCCTGTTCTTCGCGAAGTCCCACTTCGTGTCGTACTGCGGGCTGTCGGCCAGCCACTCCTGCAGGTAGGTGGGGCCGCCGGTCAGGTCGGGGTCGAAGGAGCGGGCGATGCCGTACGCGATCTCCTTGGACGTGATCGGGCTGCCGTCCTCGAACTTGACCCCGTCCTTGACGGTGAACTCCCAGACCCGGCAGTCGCTGTTGACGTTGTTGCCGGGGGTCTGCGCCAGGTCACCGACCAGGACCAGGCCACCCTTGCCGTCGTCCTTCCAGGTGGTCAGGTAGCGGGCGAAGAGCGGGTTGGCCATCAGCCCGGCGAAGGAGTACGTCCGCTGCGGGTCCAGGTGGGAGATGGGCGTCTCCCGGATGACGGTGAAGGTGCCGCCCTTCGCCGCGCCGGCCACCTCGGCGGCGGGGCCCTGCGAGTCCTTCGGGTCGGTGGCGATCACCCCGGTCTGCTGCCGGCCGGTGTCCACGGTGGTGCCTTCGCCCGTGTTCTCCGAGCAGGCCCCCAACGCCACCACCAGGGCGATCGCGCCGCCTGCGGCGGCTGCTGCGCGTGGTCGCATTCCTACCTCCTCCACCCCGTCACCGTCGGGCGTGAACGCCGACGTCCCGAGGATCGTCAAGAAGAAAAACTTCGGACTGTCTAACAGATGTCGACAACTCTTGTCGCCCGGCGGGCCGGGTGCGCTGCACCCGACAGGCCGCCCGCCGGCTCAGCGCAGCCGTACCCGGGGGTCGATCGCCGCGTACAGCAGGTCCACCAGCACGTTCGCCAGCACCACGAAGACCGCCGCGATCAGCACGGTCGCCATGATGGTGGGCAGGTCACCGGCGCGCACCGCGTCGACCGCCGTGCGCCCCATGCCGTTGAGGCCGAAGGTGGTCTCGGTGATCACCGTGCCGCCGAGCGCGCCGCCGACGTCCAGGCCGGCGATGGTCACCACCGGGGTGATCGCCGCGCGCAGCGCGTGCCGGCCGTACACCGTGGGTTGGGACAGGCCCTTGGCCCGCGCGGTGCGGACGAAGTCCTCGGACAGCGTCTCCAGCATCTGCGCCCGGGACAGCCGGGCGTAGATGGCGGAGAAGAGGAACGCCAGCGCCAGCCAGGCCAGCACCAGGCCACTGGCCCAGCGCACCGGGTCGTCCAGCAGCGGCGTGTAGCTGGGCACCGGCAGCCAGCGCAGCGTGTAGACGAACACCAGCAGCAGCACCGCCCCCACGAAGTACAGCTGCAACGACGCCCCGGTCAGTGAGAAGCCGATCGCCGCCCGGTCCAGCCAGGTGCCCCGGCGCAGCGCCGACACCACACCCAGGCCCACCCCGAGCAGCAGCCACAGCACCGCCGCCGGGACGACGATGCTCAACGTCACCGGCAGCACCCGGGAGATGGTGTCGCTGACCGCCTCGTTGGACACGTACGACCAGCCCAGGCAGGGCGCGTCGCACCGGCCACCCTGGGTGCTGCCGAGGTCCCGGCCGGTGACGATGCCCTTCATGTAGCCGGCGTACTGGCTGATCAGCGGGTCGCGCAGGCCCAACTCCTGACGGACCCGTTCCAACCGTTCCGGGTTGCAGTTCTTCGGGCACATGCCGGTGACCGGGTCCCGGGGCAGGGCGAAGAACATCAGGAAGCTGAGCACGCTCACCGCGAAGAGCGTCAACGTCGCCGAGAAGAGCCGCTTGACCAGGAACCGCGCCACCGCCGCACCCTCCTACCGGGACGACTTCGGGTCGAGCGCGTCGCGCAACGCGTCACCGAAGAGGTTGAAGGCGAACACGAGCGCAAAGATCGTGACGCCGGGGAAGAAGACGTACGCCGGGTCGGTCTGGAGGTAGTCCAGGCTGCGGTAGATCATCCGGCCGAAGCTGGGGGTGGCGTCGGTCAACCCGACCCCGATGAACGACAACGCCGCCTCGCCGGTGACGTACGCCGGCACCGCCAGCGAGAAGGACACCAGGATCGGCGCCCAGAGGTTGGGCAGCAGTTGCCGGAACAGCATGTGTCCCAGCCCCGCGCCGCTGGCCCGCGCCGCCTCCACGAACTCCCGCTCGCGCAGCGCGATCACCTGCCCGCGCACCAGCCGGGCGGTGCTCGTCCAGCCGAACAACGCGAAGACGGCGATCAGCACCCCGATCTGGAACGCGGCCGGCACCTCGTCCCGCTGGCCGTAGAAGCGCAGCGCGAGGGTCGGCGTCAACGCCAACGCGATGATCAGGAACGGCATCGCCAGGGTCAGGTCGGTGACCCAGTTGACCACCGCGTCCACCCAGCCGCCCAGGTAGCCGGCGACGGTGCCCAGCACGACACCGATCACCGCCGTGGTCACCGCCGCCGCCACGGCGATGAACAGTGAGGTACGCAGCCCGTGCACCAGCCGGATGAAGATGTCCCGGCCCAGCCCCGGCTCCAGCCCGAACCAGTGTTCCCCGGTCACCCCGCCGGCATAACCGAGCGGCATCCCGAACCCGTCCAACCGGGACTGGAACTGCTCCCGGGGTCCGACCCCGTACGCCCACTCGATCAGCGGGACGGCGAGCGCCACCAGCACGAAGAAGACCAGCAGCGCACCGCTGAACAGCCCGGTCCGGTCGCGCCGCAGCCGGGCCCAGGCGAGCTGTCCGGGCGAGCGTCCGACGAACCCGGGCCCGGACCGGTCGCCACCCGGCCCCGTCCCGGTCTCGGCTTCGGCCAGCGCCGCCGGATCGACCGGGGACACACTCATCGCGCCACCTCCCCGGCGTTCCCGTCCAGCCGACCCGCACCGTCGCCCGCAGGCGTCGCGTCCACGACGGCACCGCCCGGACCGGCCGCGCCCGGGTGGGACGGGGTCGGCGGTCCGGCCTCCGGGAAGTGGCAGGCGGCCGCCTGCCGGGCCTCGTCGCGGGCCACCAGCGTCGGCTCCTCGCGGGCGCACACCTCCTGCGCCCGGGGGCACCGGGTACGGAACCGGCACCCCGACGGCGGGTCCAGCGGCGTCGGCACCTCCCCGGCCAACCTGATCCGCCCGGCCGGGCCGAGCGTGCCCACGTCCGGGATCGCCGACAGCAACGCCCGGGTGTACGGGTGCCGGGGTCGCTGGTAGATGTCGTCCCGGTCGCCGATCTCCACGATCCGGCCCAGGTACATCACCGCGACCCGTTGGCAGAAGTGCCGCACCACGGCCAGGTCGTGCGCGATGAACACGAACGCCAGGCCGAGGTCGCGTTGCAGGTCCCGCAGCAGGTTCACCACCTGTGCCTGGATCGAGACGTCGAGGGCGGAGACCGGCTCGTCGGCGACGATCAGCCTGGGTCGCAGGGCCAGCGCGCGGGCGATCCCGATCCGTTGCCGCTGCCCACCGGAGAACTCGTGCGGGTACCGGTTGTAGTGCTCCGGATTGAGCCCGACCAGTTCCAGCAGTTCCCGGACCCGCGCCTTCACCCCGCCGGGTGGGTCGATCCCGTTGACCTGCAACGGCATCGCCACGATCCGCCCGACGGTGTGCCGGGGGTTCAGCGAGGCGTACGGGTCCTGGAAGATGATCTGGAGGTCCTGCCGCAGCGGGCGCAGCTCACGCCGACGGGCGTGGGTGATGTCCCGGCCGGCGAACTCGATCGTCCCGGCGGTCGGCTCCAGCAGCCGGACCAGCATCCGGCCGGTGGTGCTCTTACCGCAGCCGGACTCCCCCACGAGCCCCAACGTCTCGCCGGGCCGCACGTCGAAGTCGAGCCCGTCGACGGCCCGCACCAGCCCCCGGGACCGCAGGCCGCTACGTACCGGGAAGTGCTTGGTCAGCCCCCGCACCCGCAACAACGGCTCGGCCGCGCTCATGGCAGCCGCCTCTCGCCCGCGACTGCGGGACTCCGCTGCGCTACGTTTCTCGCGCTCATGGCAGCCGCCTCTCGCCAGCGACTGCGGGACTCCGCTGCGCTACGTTCCTCGCGCTCATGGCAGCCGCCTCTCGCTCAAAGCCCCGGCTGCCAGGCGGGTGCGCTCGTCGGGGGGGAGGTGGCAGGCGACCAGGTGACCGTCCGCGCCGGTCGGGACGAGGCGCGGCACCTCTGCGCGGGAGCGGTCGCCGGCGTACCGGCAGCGCGGGTGGAACGCGCAGCCGGGGGGCAGGTGGATCAGGGAGGGCGGGTTGCCCGGGATGGGCACCAGGTCCGCGTCCGGGTCGCCGTGCAGCGACGGCACGCTGGAGAGCAGTCCCCAGGTGTACGGGTGCTGCGCCCGGCGGAGCACCTGTGCCGCGCTGCCCTGCTCGACCACCCGACCGGCGTACATCACCAGCACGTCGTCGGCGACCTGGGCGACCACCCCCAGGTCGTGGGTGATCAGCACGATCGCGGTGTGGAACTCGGCCTGGAGGTCGGCGAGCAGATCGAGGATCTGCGCCTGCACCGTCACGTCCAGGGCGGTGGTCGGCTCGTCGGCGATGATCAGCGCCGGGTCGTTGACCAGCGCCATCGCGATCATCGCCCGCTGCCGCATGCCGCCGGAGAACTCGTGCGGGTACTGGTCGTGACGGCGGGCCGGCTGCGGGATGCCCACCCGGTCGAGCATGTCCACGGCACGGGCCCGTGCCGCCCGCCGCCCCGCCCGGGGGTGGTGCACCCGGTACGCCTCCGCGATCTGCCGCCCCACGGTGTAGTAGGGGTGCAGCGCGGAGAGCGGATCCTGGAAGATCATCGCCACGTCCCGGCCGCGCAGCCGGCGCATCCGGTCCTCGGGGAGGCCGACGAGTTGCCGGCCGCCGACGGTGATCGCGCCGGTGACGGTGCTGCGCCGGGGGTCGTGCAGGCCGAGGACGGCCAGCGAGGTGACGCTCTTGCCGGAGCCCGACTCGCCGACGATGCCGAGCGTCCGGCCGCGCCGGACGGTGAAGGACACCCCGTCGACCGCGCGCACCACACCGTCGGCGGTGTCGAACCGCACCCGCAGGTCGTCCACCCGCAGGTACGGCTCGTCGCCGACGCGCTGTCCCGGCACGGCCGGGCCGGCGTCCGGCGGACCGGGCGGCGCTGCTTGCGGACTGTCCACGACCGCCTCCCTCGGGTTGTAGGGAACCTACAACAAAGAGCCGAGGCTGAAAATAAGCTACGGACCGTGAGCTGACAGCGGACCACAGCGTAACGACCCGATGACCCCACCGCGCGCCCCGGCCGCCCCGCCCGAACCAGCGCGCCCGCCGTCGCGGCCCCGCGTCGCCGTGCGGTGTCGTCACCCGCCTGTCGCACCCGGGGTGCGACCATGGCCATGGTGCCCGATGGAGGATGCCCGGCGACACGAGGTGGAGGTGACCGACCATGACCGCAGCGGTGTTCGGCCACGACGGACCGTGGACCGAAGAGGAGTACCTCTCCCTCGATGAGACGTCCCAACGCGTCGAACTCTTCGACGGGAGCCTCCACGTGACCCCAGCCCCCACCCCCCGCCACCAGCGCATCTCGCGCAAACTGGGCAACATACTCGAACCGGCGGCCGAGAAGGTCGGTCTGGAACTGCTGGAGGCGGTGAACGTTCGACTCCGGCCCGGCCGCATCCCCATCCCCGACCTCATCATCACCGACCCGGTGAATCTGGACGTGCTCATGATCGAGGCAGCTGAAGTGCACCTCATCTGCGAGATCATCTCGCCGAGCAACGCGTCCACCGACAAGGTCCTGAAGATGCACTACTACGCGGCAGCCGGCATCGAGTGGTACCTGCTGGTGGAGCAGAAGACCGGCACGCTACGCCTCTACCGTCGGCGGGGCCGCCACTACACGGAACACTCCGCCACCAAACGCGGAGAAACCCTGCGCCTGCTTGAGCCGGTGCAGGCCACGATCCGCCCGGAGGAGCTGGTGCCCTGACGGATGTCGGTCGGCTCGCTAGGGTCGGTCCATGACCGAGTTCGATGCCGCAGCCGCCGCCGTGCAGGCCGCCCTCGACGCGGGCGCCCGGTATGCCGACGCCCGGGTGATGCACCTGCGCTACGAGTCGATGTCCGCGCGCAACGGCGACATCGAGGAGCTGACCCAGGACGAGAGCCTCGGCCTGGGGGTGCGCGCGCTGGTCGGGTCGGGGTGGGGCTTCCACGCCGTACCCGAGCTGTCCGACGCGGCGGCGCGCGAAGCCGGCCGGCGGGCCGCGCAGGTCGCCGCCGCGAGCGCCCGGGTGCCCGGCCCGCCGATCACGCTGACCCCGGCCGAGCCGGTGGTGGCGAGCTGGGCCTCCGACTGCGCCGTCGATCCGCTCGGGGTGGCCCTGTCCGACAAGGGCGACCTGCTGGTCCGGGCCACCGAGGCGGCCCGCGGGCAGGGGGCCGACCTGGCCCAGGGGCTCTACCAGGTCTGGGACACCCGCAAGTGGTTCGTCTCCAGCGAGGGGCACCGCATCGACCAGCACATCCGCGAGTGCGGCGGCGGCATCTCGGCCACCTCGATCGGCGAGCACGAGACCCAGCGCCGCTCCTGGCCGAGCTACCGGGGCCAGTACGGCACCACCGGCTGGGAGCTGGTCGAGTCGCTGGATCTGACCGGGCACGCCGCCCGGATCGCCGACGAGTCCCGGGCGCTGCTCACCGCCCCGGAGTGCCCGGCCGGCGAGACCGACCTGATCCTCGGCGACGAGCAGCTCGCGTTGCAGATCCACGAGTCGGTCGGGCACGCCATCGAGCTGGACCGCATCCTCGGCTGGGAGGCGGCGTTCGCCGGCACCTCCTGGCTCGACCTGGCCCAGCTCGGCTCGCTGCGCTACGGCTCCGAGCTGATGAACGTCACCATCGACCCGACGATCCCCGGCGCGCTGGGCAGCTTCGGCTTCGACGACGAGGGCTCCCCGGCGGTCAAACGCGACGCGGTACGCGAAGGCCGCTGGGTCGGGGTGCTCGCCGGCCGGGACTCGGCCGCCGTCGCCGGCCTGGACCACGGCGGCAGCGTACGCGCCGACGGCTGGGCCCGGCTGCCGATGGTGCGGATGACCAACGTGGGCCTGGAACCCGGCCCGCACACCCTCGACGAGATCATCGCGGCGACCGACGACGGGGTGCTGATGGACGTCAACCGGTCCTGGTCGATCGACGACCGGCGGCTCAACTTCCAGTTCGGCTGCGAGATCGCCTGGGAGGTGCGCAACGGCCGGCGCGGCCGGATGCTGCGCAACCCCACCTACACCGGCATCGGGCCGCTGTTCTGGCGGTCGATGGACATGCTCTCCTCCGAGATCGTCCCGTGGGGCACCCCGAACTGCGGCAAGGGCCAGCCCGGCCAGATCGGGCACACCGGCCATCCGGCCGCACCGGCCCGGTTCCGGGGCGTCCGGGTGGGGGTACGGGCATGACCGGCCTGCGGGACGCCGGGGCGACCGAGCTGGACGTCGCCGCCCGGGTGGTGGAGCTGGTCCACCAGCTCGCCGGGCCGGCCGCCGAGGCCGAGGCCATCGTCGTCCGGCACGACCTGGCGCTGACCCGGTTCGCCAACTCGTTCATCCACCAGAACGTCGCCGGGTCTCAGGTGACGGTGCGGCTGCGGGTGCACGTCGACGGCCGCACGGCCACCGGTGGCGGCAGCCTGGTCGACCCGGACGGGCTGCGCGCCCTGGTCGGGCGGACCCTCGCCGCGGCCCGGCTCTGCCCGCCCGACCCGGCCTGGCCGGGGCTGACCCCACCGTCGGCGGTCCACTCCAACGGCCTGCTCGACGAGGCGACCGCCTACGCCGAGCCGGCGGACCGCGCCGACCGGGTCCGGGCCTTCGTCGACGCGGTGGGCGGGCTGGAGGCAGCCGGCTACTGCCGCACCTCCTACCGGTCGGGGGCGTTCGCCAACTCGGCCGGCCAGTCGGCGCAGGGGCGCACCACCGAGGCGGCGATGGACGGCATCGCCCGCACGGGCGGCGCGGACGGGGTGGCCCGGCTCTGCGCCGGTCGCCTCGACGAGGTGGACGGCACGCTCCTGGGGGTCCGGGCGGCGGCGAAGGCACGGGCCGCCGCCGACCCGGTCGAGCTGCCCCCGGGCCGGTACGAGGTGGTACTCGAACCGGCCGCCGTGGCCGACCTGTTGCAGAATCTCGCCTGGTCCGGTTTCAACGGCAAGCGGTACGTCGAACGTCAGTCGTTCGCCCGCCCCGGCACCGCCCAGTTCGATCCGGCGGTGACCCTGGTCGACGACCCGACCGGCACGCTGCCGTTCGACCTGGAGGGCACCCCGCGTCGGGCGCTCACCCTGGTCGAGGCGGGCACCACCCGTGCGGTGGCCCACGACCGGCGCAGCGCCGTCGCGGCGGGCACGACGTCGACCGGGCACGGGACGCCCGACGGATCCACCTTCGGCCCGGTCCCCGGCAACCTGCGGTTGCTCGGGGCACCCGACGACGGCCCGACCGGCGGGGCGGTGGACCCGGCGACAGACGGCGACCCGACCGGCGGCCCGGTGCCGGGGGCGGTGGTGGATGCGGACACCGCCGCGCTGGTCGCCCCGATGACCCGGGGGCTGCTGGTCAGCGACTTCTGGTACACCCGGGTGCTCGACCCGTTGAGCCTGGTGATCACCGGGTTGACCCGCAACGGGGTGTGGCTGGTGGAGGACGGTGTGCCGGTGCGGGCGGTGCGGAACTTCCGCTTCACCGAGTCGTACCCCCGGGCGTTGGGGCCGGGCACGGTGCTCGGCCTCGGCCGGCGGCCGGTCCGCCAGCCGGACCGCACCGACGGCGGCTGGTGGGAGGGACCACCGCTGCGGCTGGCCTCGTGGAACTTCACCGGTGGCGCCTCGGGCTGACCGGTTCCCGCTGGTCCGCCGGGGGGTGTAGCCGGTTGGCCGCAACCGGTCAGGATTGATCACGGTCCGGGTCTTTCCAAGGTGCGGGACACACGGGACACTGCGTTGCGCGGCCCGACCGTGATGATCGGCGTAACGTGTGTCACTTAGCTGCGCCGATGTCCCGGCGTGGTCGCCTGCTTGCGCACGACGCGGCAGTGGACACGGTCCGGCCGGTCCACTGACCGGCACGGAACGTGAACCGCCCGCCCGCGAGGGCCCGTCCCGTCAGGAAGACGACTCGAATGACATCAACGGCAACGAAGCCGCGGGGTGCGCGGGCGCGCGCCGCCATCGCGGCGAAGACGTTGCGGACCGACCGCTGGTGGTTCGCCCCCCTGATCACCGTCGTCGGGCTCAGCGCCTGGGTGGCGTACGCGACCGTCCGGGTGTTCATGCACAAGTGGTACTGGGTGGACCAGTACCACTACCTGACGCCGTTCTACTCCCCCTGTGTGACCGACCGGTGTGTCGAGGGTTCCTCGCACTTCGGCACTCTCCTGCCCGGCTGGTGGATCATCCCGGACGCGGCGCTGACCCTGCCGTTCCTGCTGCTGTTCCGGTTGACCTGCTACTACTACCGCAAGGCGTACTACCGGTCGTTCTGGTTGTCGCCGCCGGCCTGCGCGGTGCCGGACGGGCACAAGTCCTACTCCGGGGAGACCCGGTTCCCGCTGCTCGGGCAGAACCTGCACCGCTACTTCTTCTACGCCGCCGCGATCATCTCGCTGATCAACACCTGGGACGCGGTCCTGGCCTTCCACTCGCCCGAGGGCTTCGGCTTCGGGCTGGGCAACATCGTCCTGCTGGTCAACGTGGTGATGCTGTGGGCGTACACGATCTCCTGCCACTCCTGCCGGCACATCATCGGCGGGCGGCTCAAGCACTTCTCCGCGCACCCGGTGCGGTACCGGGCCTGGACGTTCGTGTCCAAGCTGAACACCCGGCACATGCAGCTCGCCTGGATCACCCTCGGCACGCTGGCCTTCACCGACTTCTACGTGATGGCCATCGCCGCCGGCTGGTTCACCGACCTGCGGTTCATCAACTAGAGGGCGCGGCGACATGACCACTACCACTCGCATCGAACGACACCACTACGACGTCGTCGTGATCGGGGCCGGCGGCGCCGGCCTGCGCGCGGCGATCGAGGCCCGGCTCGCCGGCAAGAAGACCGCGATCATCTCCAAGTCGCTCTTCGGTAAGGCGCACACCGTGATGGCCGAGGGCGGCGCGGCTGCCGCGATGGGGAACGTGAACAGCCGGGACAACTGGCAGGTGCACTTCCGCGACACCATGCGCGGCGGCAAGTTCCTCAACAACTTCCGGATGGCCGAGCTGCACGCGAAGGAGTCGCCGCAGCGGATCTGGGAGCTGGAGACGTACGGGGCGCTCTTCGACCGGACCAAGGACGGCAAGATCTCCCAGCGCAACTTCGGTGGGCACGAGTACCCCCGGCTGGCGCACGTCGGTGACCGGACCGGCCTGGAGCTGATCCGCACCCTCCAGCAGAAGATCGTCTCCCTCCAGCAGGAGGACAAGCGCGACCTCGGCGACTACGAGGCCCGGATCAAGGTGTTCTCCGAGACCACCATCACCGAGCTGCTGCTCGACGGCGACCGGGTGGCCGGGGCGTTCGGCTACTACCGGGAGTCCGGGGAGTTCATCCTGTTCGAGGCCCCGGCGGTGGTGCTGGCCACCGGCGGCGTCGGCCGCTCCTACAAGGTCACCTCGAACTCCTGGGAGTACACCGGGGACGGGCACGCGTTGGCCCTGCGCGCCGGGGCCACGCTGATCAACATGGAGTTCCTCCAGTTCCACCCGACCGGCATGGTCTGGCCGCCCTCGGTGAAGGGCATCCTGGTCACCGAGTCGGTGCGCGGTGACGGCGGGGTGCTGAAGAACTCCGACGGCAAGCGGTTCATGTTCGACTACGTCCCCGACGTCTTCCGCAAGCAGTACGCGGAGACCGAGGAGGAGGCGGACCGCTGGTACACCGACCCGGACAACAACCGACGCCCGCCGGAGCTGCTCCCCCGCGACGAGGTCGCCCGCGCGATCAACAGCGAGGTCAAGGCCGGTCGGGGTACGCCGGCCGGCGGTGTCTACCTGGACATCGCCTCCCGGCGTTCGGCCGACGAGATCCGTCGCCGGCTGCCGTCGATGTACCACCAGTTCAAGGAACTGGCCGACGTCGACATCACGGCCGAGCCGATGGAGGTCGGGCCGACCTGCCACTACGTGATGGGCGGCGTCGAGGTGGACCCGGACTCCGGGGCCGCGTACGGCACCGTGCAGGGGCTGTTCGCCGCTGGTGAGGTGTCCGGTGGCATGCACGGCTCCAACCGGTTGGGTGGCAACTCCCTGTCCGACCTGCTGGTCTTCGGCAAGCGGGCGGGCGGGCACGCGGCGTCGTACACCGATCAGCTGACCTCGCGGCCGAAGGTGCCGGTGGGTGCGGTGGAGACCGCCGTGGAGGCGGCGCTGGCGCCGTTGCAGCGGGACACCGGGGAGAACCCGTACACCCTGCAGCAGGACCTCCAGGCGGTGATGGGGGATCTGGTCGGGATCATCCGCCGGGAGGGCGAGCTGGTCGACGCGCTGCACAGGCTGACCGAGCTGCGCGAGCGGGTGGCGAAGGTGAGCGCGGCCGGCGGCCGGCGCTACAACCCGGGCTGGCACCTGGCGTTGGACCTGCGCAACATGCTGGTCGTCTCGGAGTGCACCGCGAAGGCGGCGCTGGAGCGGCAGGAGTCGCGCGGCGGGCACACCCGCGAGGACTTCCCGACCATGGATCCGAGCTGGCGTCGGGTCAACCTGGTCTGCGCCCTGGACGGCGACACCGTCCGGCTGGAGCACAAGCCGCTGCCGAAGATGCGGGCCGAGTTGATCGGTCTCTTCGACCGGACCGAGCTGGCCAAGTATCTGACCGACGAGGAGCTGGCCGACTTCGACGCCCTCACCGAGGAGGCGAACTGATGGGAAGCAAGAGGGAGTTCCGCATCTGGCGGGGCGACGAGACCGGCGGTGACCTCCAGGACTACTCGGTCGAGGTGAACGAGGGCGAGGTCGTCCTCGACGTCATCCACCGGCTCCAGGCCACCGAGGCGCCGGACCTGGCCTGCCGGTGGAACTGCAAGGCGGGCAAGTGCGGCTCCTGCTCGATGGAGATCAACGGCAAGCCCCGGCTGAGCTGCATGACCCGGATGTCGACGTTCGAGGAGTCGGAGACCGTCACGGTCACCCCGCTGCGGACCTTCCCGGTGATCCGGGACCTGGTCACGGACGTCTCGTTCAACTACGAAAAGGCGCGGGAGACGCCGGCCTTCGCCCCGCCGGCCGACCTGGCCCCGGGCGAGTACCGGATGCAGCAGGTCGACGTGGAGCGCTCGCAGGAGTTCCGCAAGTGCATCGAGTGCTTCCTGTGCCAGAACGTGTGCCACGTGATCCGCGACCACGAGGAGAACAAGCCGGCCTTCTCCGGCCCCCGGTTCTTCATCCGGGCCGCCGAGCTGGACATGCACCCGTTGGACGCGAAGACCGACCGCAAGCAGTACGCGCAGCAGGAGCAGGGGCTCGGCTTCTGCAATATCACCAAGTGCTGCACGGAGGTCTGCCCCGAGCACATCAAGATCACCGATAACGGGATCATCCCCATGAAGGAACGGGTCGTCGACCGCAGGTACGATCCCCTGGTATGGCTCGGTAGCAAGATCTTCCGTCGGGGCGAGACGCCCCAGAGCACCGCGAACAGCGCGGGAAAGGGGTCCGTGGTGCACAGCGGCGCTCGTCAGACCGGGGTCCACTCGCACGCCGGCGGTTCCGGCGACCCGGCCGCGGAGGCCCAGGCGCAGCAGGGTGTGAACTGGCACCGCGAGGTCCCGCACCCGACGATGCCGGCGGTCGACGACCGGGGCAGGCTCCCGCTGACGGAGCTGACCTTCGACCGGGCGGCGGCCCCGTCGCCGTTCGGTGACGACGTCACCTTCCCGCTGCCGCCGGAGCACCTCAACTTCGCCCACCCGAGCCAGGACGACAAGCCGGCAGGCGAGGGCGACAGGCACTGACGCCACCCGGCGGGCCCGCAAGCACTGACGCCACCCGGCGGGCCCGCAACGGGCACGACAGACGACGGGGGTCGCGGCGCAAGCCGCGGCCCCCGTCGCCGTCCGCACCCGGGTGGCCGACCCGTCAGTCGGCGGCCAGCAGCGGGCGGAGGGCGGCGACGATCGGCGCGTCGGCGGGAAGCCAGGTGACGCTGTCCAGCTCACCGGCGGCGAGCCAGCGCAGCGCGGAGTGTTCCAGCGCGCGCGGCTGGTCGCCGTGCAACAGGCGGGCCGCGTACACCTTCAACACCGACCGGCCGTGGGCCATCCGGACGTCCCGGCCGATCCGGTCGCCGATCTCCACCCGGACGGCCAGCTCCTCGGCGCACTCGCGGATCAGCGCGGCCGTCTCGCTCTCGCCCGGCTCGACCTTGCCGCCGGGAAACTCGAACATGCCGGCGACCTCGGGGGGCGCGGTGCGCGCACAGGCGAGCACCCGCCCCGCGGAGATGATCGCCGCACCCACGACCACCCGCGGCTCACGCCGGTCGGTCTGCCCGTCACCGCTACACCGTTCGGTCTGCACGGGCGTCCAGCGTGCCAGATCAATCGTCGGTTTGGGTACCGTCCTCGACCGGTAGGCCAATAAGAGACGGAAGTGTGGGCGTGGACACACCGCCGTCAGGTCGACAGACTGTTAACACCACGAGGACACGGGACGGCGACGATTTGGCCACAAGCCGGCAACGGCGCCTGGGAGGTGCGGTGATGCGTGCGCTGTTCACCAGCCGAACCAAGCACGACTATCTCAGTGACGCCCTCACGCTCCTGCACGGGTGGACCCGTGACGGTGAGCAGATCCGCCGCACCCTGGTAATGGACGACTCCCAGCACGCGGAGCTGACCGAGCGGGTCAAGGTCGTCGCGGACGCGCTGCGGTTGCGACCGGACATCAGCCGACAGGACACCGAGACGCGCATCCGGGTCGGCCACGGCGACGGCGAGCCACTCACCGACGGTGAGGTGCTGCTCGCCGCCCGCATCGAGGACGCGTACCGTGCGGTGACGGCGGACTGAGCGCCCCGCGACGGCGGGCACCCGTCCGACGGCAGCACGCCCACGGCCACCCCCGTCATCGTCGGCCCCCGTCCGCCACCGCACCGTCGCCACCAGCCTCAGCCTAGGGCCGATCAGCGGCCGACCAGCTCCCCGGAACGTCCGACCCACCCCCACCGAGTGGTCAACTCGACACCGTCGGTCACGGTCACCGCATCGGTTCACCCTGCGCGGTGGGCAACCGAAGGGCCTGGCGTACGGCGAGCTCGGTGGCCGGGTCCGGGTGCTGCCCCGCCTGTGCCACGATCTGGAGCAGCCTGCCCCGGTCGGGCTCGCCGTCGGCGTCCCGCCAGGCCGGCTCGTCCTGCTCCATCTCGGTGAGCAGCCGTTCCATCGCCGGCCAGACCGCCTCCGGCCAGGGTTCCCGGCGCAACCGGAACCACATGTCGGTGTGGGTGCCCTCGGCCCGGCGGACCGCGTCACGCAACGTCGCCGGGGTGGCGGTCGACCCGCTGGCCACCAGGGCGGCCCGCGCCTCGGTCCAGTCCCGGCTGGCCAGCAGGTAGCCGAGCTGCGCCGGGTCGAGCACCGTACTGTCCATCCGCAGCGGACGGGACAGCTGGGTCGGTGAGGTCAGATAGCAGGTGATGGTGGGATCGGTGGACCAGTCGACCCGGGTCGGCAGGTACCAGCTCAACCGCACCTCGGCGGGCAACCCCAGCGGGTCCACCACGTAGCTGCGCTGGCGCTGCCGGCAGAGCGTCTCCGCCCGCTGGGAGAGCGCCGCCGCGCCGGGGTAACGCTCGTCGGCGGAGCGTTCGTACGCCGGAAAGTCGTCGACGTACTCGGCGTTGTGGGGCGCGTCACAGCCGACCCGGGTGACCTGCTCCGGCGCGGTACGGCTGGCGGTGGCCCCGGTTGGCACCCGGAAGCAGTCCCCCACCCGTAGCCCCCGCAGCCCGGTGTCCGGGTCGGTGCCGGTCGTCGTGACGCCCCACGCCACCAGGCCGGCCAGCACCCAGCCGCCGAGAAGCACCAGCCCGGCGGTCACCAGACCCTTCCCCCGCTCGCCCTCGCGCCTGATCCGTCGCAGCGCGAACACGGCGGTGACCGGCGCGAGCACCCCGCCGAGCAGGCCGAACACGAGGGTGACGACGGCCATCCGGTTCAGCCGGCCCCGGGTGGGCGGCCGCTGCGGCCACGGCTCCCAGTCGGGCACGTCGGTGGTGCCCGCCCGGCGGGGCGCAGCCGCGTCCGCGCCACCGGTCGGTGCCGACGAGGGCTCCGGCCGGGCCTCGTCGGTGGGTTGCGCCTCGGAATGCTCGCTGGTCACGCCGCTTCCCTCCCCCGTCGCCCGCGTCTGGCCAGGCATGGGGAGACTAGTCGACGGGGCCAACCGGCGGGCAACCGCCGACGCTGGCGGGCACCTCCTACCGTGGATTCCATGGCAAATGCGACGTACGACCGCAAGGAGCAGTTCAACCAGATCCGCAGTGGACTGCTCGACGGGGAACAGATCATCGCCGTCTACGACGCCGTCGGCACCGGCACCGGGTTCATCGGCCTGACCGACCGGCGGGTGATCATCCAGGACCGGTCATTCGTGGGGAAGAAGTTCGCGATCACCAGCATCCCGTACTCCAAGATCACTAGCGTGAGCGTGGTGAGCAACAAGTCGTGGGGCGGGGAGTTCTTCTCCACCGGCTCGATCGCGGTGCACGTCGGCACCCACACCTACGAGGTGGAGTTCCGGGGGGCGCAGAAGAGCCACCACGTGCACAACGTGATCCTGCACTACATCTCCTGACCGCCCCCGCGCTGCCGGCCACCGACCCGCCCGCCGACCCGCCCCTCCCGCCGCGCCGCCGACGGGTGCCCACCCCGCTCCGCCTGACCCCCGGATCGGGCGGTCCCTGGAATACTCGGCCCATGCGGACGACTCTCCACTGTGGCCGGCGGGGGCAGGTGCGGCGTGTTCCTGCGTGACGTGCTGGCCACCGACGTCGAGGCGTACCTGCGGATGCGCTGCGACCCGGTGATGATGGCCGAACTCGGCGGGCCGCTGCCGCCGGCCCACGTGACCCGGCAGGTCCGCCGGGACGCCCGGTTGGCCGCCGACGGCACCGCCCTGATCAAGATGATCGTGGTGGACGACGCCGTCGCCGGGACCGTCACCCTCTGGCGGCCCGCGCCGGACGACGGGACGGCCGCCGAGATCGGCTGGATGGTGCTGCCCGAGTTCCAGGGCCGGGGCCTGGCCAAGCGGGGCGTCCGCGCGCTGCTCGACCAGGCCCGGGCCGAGCGACGGTGGGACACCGTGCACGCCTTCCCGGCCGTCACCAACGGCCCGTCCAACGGGATCTGCCGGGCACTCGGATTCACCCCGCGCGGCGAGGAGGACGTCGAGTTCAACGAGCAGGTGATCCGTACCCGGCACTGGACGCTGGACCTGGCCCGCCCGCCGGAAACCGGGTTGCCCCACTGACGGGCCGCTGCTTGGCTGGGCGTGAAGCCGACCGGAAGGAGCTGACGACATGTCGTACCCGACGGGGTCCACCCAGGCACCGACAATCCTCCAGCAGCGGGAATCGAGGCTTCGTGACCACCAGCGACACGGCAGTGCCGGCGCGGCTCAGCGCCGGTAACGACAGAGCGGTCCGGCCCGGGGAAGGGGGCCGCTGATGTCGGTCTTCGACGACCCGGGCCACTTCGGCAGGATGTGGGCCGACAGCTACGACAACCCCGGCAACCCCGACCCGGCACCGGCGGTGGACTTCCTCGCCGGTCGGGCCGACGGCGGACGGGTGCTGGAACTCGCCATCGGGACGGGCCGGGTGGCGTTGCCGCTCGCCGCCCGGGGCGTACCCGTCGACGGGGTCGAGGCGTCACCGGAGATGGTGGCGAAGCTGCGCGCCAAGCCCGGCGGAGACGGCATCCCGGTCACCGTCGGCGACCTGGCCGACGTGCCCGTCACGGGTCCGTACCAGCTGATCTACCTGGTGTTCAACACCCTGTTCAACCTGGTGCGCGCGGAGCGGCAGCAGGACTGCTTCCGCAACGTGGCCCGGGTGCTGGCCCCCGGTGGCGAGTTCGTCGTCGAGGCGTTCGTGCCCGACCCGGCCAACTTCGACCGGGACGAGCAGGTACAGATGCGGGCGGTGACCGAGGACTCCGCCACCATCCGGCTGCACCAGTACGACCGGGCCGCACAGACCTTCATCCGGCAGACGATCACCTTCGACCGCGACGGGGTGCACCTGGAACCGTTCGCGATGCACTACCGCTGGCCGGAACAGATCGACGAGCTGGCCGAACAGGCCGGTCTACGGCTCGTCGCCCGGTACGCCGACTGGCACCGGCAACCCTTCGACGACGGCAGCAGATCGCACGTCTCGGTCTACCGGCGCTGACCCGGTGACCGGCCGGGGTCGGGGCGGGGTCGGGGCGGGCGTCCCGACCCCGGCCGGGCCAGCCGTCGATCGTCGAGGTGCCGGTGTTGGCGCCGGCACGCCGTCGCCCGCTCCCGGGGCGCTCGTTCGGGCGGCCCGGGATCCGCACGTCACAGCCGCTTGGCCATCCGGATCGCGGTCACCTCGAAGCCCATCTGCTCGTAGAGCGCCCGCGCGCCGGTGTTGAACCCGAACACGCTCAGCCCGATGGCGACCACGCCCCACTCCCGGCAGAGCCGCTCGGCGGCCTCGATGATCGCCCGGCCGTAGCCCCGGCGGCGCAGCTCCTCGCGTACCGCGAAGTCGTAGCCGAAGGCGTGCAGGCCGTCGGACTTCTGCTCCAGGTGCAGCCAGAGCCGACCGACCTCGACGTCGTCGTCGTACGCCGTCCAGAGCCGGTGCCCCTCGGTGGCCAGGCCGTCGGGCAGCAGGCCCTGGAAGTCCTGCCGGGCCTTCTCCCGCGCCTCCGGCAACGGCATCGCCCCGGAGGCGGCGATGTTGCGCGCGTAGTCCTCCTCGGCGTGTTCCCGGTAGCGGAGGTACTGCTCGTCGGTCATCGGTTCCAGCCGCAAGGTCACCACACCACCACCGTAGGGTCAGCACCACCCCGCCCGCTGTCCCGTGGTCGCCGGGTCGACCGGTGACCCGCGAGAGCGCCGGTTCCCGACTGGCGTCCGGCGGGGCCGGCTGTCAGCCTGGGTCCGTGCGGTACGACCCTCAACGGCACCTCTGGTCCGCGCTCTCGGTCGCCGAGGTGCACGAGTTGTTCGCCGGCTGCCCGACGCGCTGGTGGCTCTCCGGGGGATGGGCCATCGACCACTGGCACGGCAGCCCGAGCCGACCGCACGGCGACATCGACGTCAGCACCCTGCGGCCGGCGCTGCCCGCCCTGCTGCACGCACTACCGGCGGACCTGCGGCCGTTCGCGGCCCGGCGGGGGCACCTGTTCCCGCTGGCGGACGGGCACGACGCCACCGGGCTGCACAACATCTGGGTGTACGACGCCGGCCGGGACCGCTTCGTCCTCCAGATCAACCTGGAGGACGGTGCCGAGACGGACTGGCGCTACCGACGCGATCCACGGATCACGCTCCCGTGGGAATCGGCGGTAGTGTCCGTCCGCGCCGTACCGACCGGGACGCCCGGCACCCAACTGCTGTGGAAGTCACCCGACCCGCGCCCCCGCGACGAGCACGACCTGGACGTCGCCCGACACCTGCTGACCCCGGCGCAGCGCCGGTGGTTGCGCGACGCGGTCCGACTGGCCCACCCGCACTCACCGTGGGCGGACGACCCCCGGCTGGGGCACCCCTGACCCGCGCCCCTCGGCGGCGGCGAGGCACCCGCGGTCCGCGGCTGGGCGGGCTGGGATCAGACGTTGAAGCGGAACTCCACCACGTCGCCGTCCTGCATGACGTACTCCTTGCCCTCGATCCGGACCTTGCCGGCGGCCTTCGCCGCCGCCATCGAACCGGCCGCGACCAGGTCGCCGTAGGAGACCACCTCGGCCTTGATGAAGCCGCGCTGGAAATCGCTGTGGATCACCCCGGCGGCCTCCGGGGCGGTCGCGCCGACCGGCACCGTCCAGGCCCGCGCCTCCTTCGGCCCCGCCGTGAGGTACGTCTGGAGCCCGAGCGTGCGGAAGCCGACCCGGACGAGCTGGTTCAGCCCCGGCTCGGACTGCCCGATGGACTCCAGCAGCTCGCGGGCCTCCTCCTCGGGCAGATCCACCAGCTCGGATTCGATCTTGGCGTCCATGAACACCGCCTCGGCGGGGGCCACCAGGGCGCGCAACTCGTCGAGGAAGGCGGCGTTGGCCAACTCCGCCTCGTCGACGTTGAAGACGTAGAGGAACGGCTTGGTGGTGAGCAGGTGCAGCTCCCGCAGGTGCTCCAGCTCGATCTTGGCGGCGGCTGCCCCGGCGTACAGGGTGATGCCGCCGTCGAGCACCTCGACGGCCTGCTTCGCGGCGGCGACGGCGGCGGCCCGGTCCTTACGGAGCTTGGCCTCCTTCTCCAGCCGTGGCAGCGCCTTCTCCAGGGTCTGCAGGTCGGCCAGGATCAGCTCGGTGTTGATCGTCTCGATGTCGTCGGCCGGCGAGACCTTGCCGTCGACGTGCACCACGTTCGGGTCGGAGAAGGCCCGCACCACCTGGCAGATGGCCGAGGCGTCCCGGATGTTCGCCAGGAACGCGTTGCCCCGGCCCTGCCCCTTCGACGCCCCCCGGACCAGACCGGCGATGTCGACGAACGACACCGGCGCGGGCAGCACCTTCTGCGACGAGAAGATCTCCGCGAGCTTGTCGAGCCGCCCGTCCGGCAGCCCCACCACCCCGACGTTGGGCTCGATGGTGGCGAACGGGTAGTTCGCCGCGAGCACGTCGTTCTTGGTCAACGCGTTGAACAGGGTGCTCTTGCCGACGTTGGGCAGGCCGACGATGCCGATGGTGAGACTCACGACGGGCCAGCTTACGCCGTCGGCCCCCGGTACCCGGCAGGCAGGCCCGTCGGAGACGCTCAGGCGGTCAGCAGCCGGGGCTCGATCCGGGTCTCCCGCACCCCACCCGCACCGTCCGGCACCACCTCGTACGCGGCCACGCCGGGCCGGTCGGCGACCGCCTCGGCCAGCCGGGTGCCCCGGTAGACCAACCCCACCCCGTCGTCGGTGCAGTGGCTGGCCGGCAGGGTGCCGTCGGCGACCAACCGGTGCAGCAGCGGCCGGCGCTGCGCCTCACTGTCGTAGTGCACCCCGTTGCCGTACCGCAACCAGCCCAGGCCGTCGGTGTAGGCGCGCAACTGCCGCCCGAAGCTGTCGGTGGGCCCGCCGACGTGCCAGCAGATCGAGCCCGCGGAGACCCCACCGAGCACCACCCCGGCCTCCCAGCACTCGCGCAGGATCTCCGGCAGGCCGTGCACCCGCCACACCGCGCACAGGTTGGCCACGCTGCCGCCACCGACCCAGATGATGTCCTGGCCGAGCAGGTGGGCCCGGACGTCCTCGACGTTGGGCATCGGAAACAGCGCCAGGTGCGACGGGCGGTAACGGGTACCGGCGAATGCGCCGTGGAAGATCGTCAACGAGGTGGGCTGGTCGCCGACGGCCTGGTTGAGATAGCAGATCCTCGGCTCGTCGACCTGCGCCAACTCGGCCATCAGGTCGAAGACCGGCCCGGGGGCGGCATCCAGGGGCCCCCGACCCCGGCTGGTGAAACCCATGCTGGTGGCGACGATCGTCGGTTGAACGGCGGGCATCCTGGTCCTCTCGCTGGCTGACTCCCGCCCCCATCCTGCGCCACCGCCGGCCCCGCCCACCCCAACCCCCGGCAACCGCCACCCGGCGGGTCGCGCCGCCGCTGCGGTCACCGGCCCGGGTCACCCGGCGAGACGCCAGCCCACCCCGCCGTCGGTCACCCCGGGCAACTCACCCGCCGCCGCGAGCGGCAGGGTGAACCGGTCCGGCGCGGTCGGGCCGGCCCGCTCGGACTCACCGAGCATCCAGTGGACCTCGTCGGCCGTCCAGCCCAGCCCCCGCCGGCCGGCGATCTCCCGGACCAGCCGCCGGCCGACCCGGGTGTCGTCGTCGTAGAACCGCATGCACCAGTGGTGCGCCCACATGCCCAGCGCCCGCAGACCGGCCGCGTCGAGGGACCCGGCCAGCCGACCGCACGCGGTGTCGGCGAACGGCCGCGCCGGGTCGTCGGCCCGGTCCCGCTCGATCGCACCGAAGGCGGCCGGCGCGACCACCCGCATCCGGTCGTAGAGGCCCTGCGCGGCGGCCTCGTCCAGCCGCGCCCGCCCTGACCGAGGGTCGCCCCGCCCGGTCACGCTCGCCATCGCCGCACCCTTCTGGAGTTGGTGCCGGGACGCTACCGACCACTACCGACACTTTGCCGCGGGAAACTCCCCGCGGATCCCGGGATAGCTGCGCCGGGCTGGGGCGTCTGTATCGGTGACAGCCAACATCGGGGAGGGCGGGTGGACGAGGACGACCGGGCCCGGCTGGCCGAGTTCGTGGCCAGCCGGACGCCGGCCCTGATGCGGGTCGCGTACCTGCTCACCGGGGACCGGCACGCCGCCGAGGACCTGTTCCAGTCGGCGCTGGCCAGGACCATTCCGAAGTGGCGCGACCTGCGTCACGCCGACCCGGAGGGTTACCTGCGCGCGGTCATGTACCGGGAGCAGGTCAGCTGGTGGCGGCGACTGCGCCGGTACCGGGAGACGTTGCTCACCGGTGCCGCCGAACGGGCCGGTCCCGACCCGTTCGGCGGCACCGACGTACGCCTGGCGATGCGGGCCGCGCTGCGCGCGCTGCCGGCGGCCCAGCGCACGGTCGTGGTCCTGCGCTACTACGAGGACCTGACCGAGACCCAGGTGGCCGCCGCGCTCGGCTGCTCGGTCGGCACCGTGCGCAGCCGCACCCACCGGGCCGTGGCCCGGTTGCGGCAACTCCTGCCGGACATCGAACTGCTGGAGGTACGGCGGTGACCACGCCCATCGAGGACCTCATCCGCGCCACCCTCACCGACCTTGCCGAGGAGGCACCGACAGTGCACGACCAGTTGACCCGCGCGGAACACCGGGCCCGTACCCGACGCCGCGCCACCGTGACGATGAGCGCCGTGGGTGCCGTCGCCGCCGTGCTGATCGCCGCCCCGCTCGCGATGGCCGCCAGCGGTCGCGGGGACGCCCCGCCCGCCGTACCGGCCTCGACGCCGAGCAGGGGGCCGGCCGCGCCGGTCCCCGCCCCGGCCCGGACCGCACCACCCGTAGACCGGCCACCGCTGACCGGCCGGACCGCCGAACCGGGCGCACCCGTCCCGGCCCGCACCGCCGCACCGGCGGCACCCGGGATGCCCGCACCGGCCCGCACCGCACCACCCGTCGACCAGCCCCGGACCGGCCGGGTCCCCGCCGCACCGGTCCCCGCCCGCACCGCACCGCCCGTCGACGAGGGCCGCGCGGGCGGCCGGCCGGCCGCCCCGACGACGGGGAACTGACGCACGGCGACCCTGCCGGCCGTCGACTTACTGCTGTCGGCCGGCGGGGTCGCCCGCCCTCGCGCCGGGCGGCGCGGACGGTGGCCGCCCTCGGACCGGGCATGCTCAGGTCCGATTCCCGCGAGCCACCGCTGCTGAGCTGCGGGCATGATCGGTGGCGTGGAGTTGGACTTTGAACGGTGCTATCGGGCCGTGGACAGCCGTGACCAGCGGTTCGACGGCTGGTTCTACACCGGCGTCACGTCGACCGGGATCTACTGCCGGCCGTCGTGTCCGGCGATGACGCCGAAGCGGCGCAACGTCCGGTTCTTCCCGTCGGCCGCCGCCGCGCAGGGGGCCGGGCTACGGGCCTGCCGCCGGTGCCGGCCGGACGCCGCGCCCGGTTCCCCGCAGTGGGACGTCCGCGCCGACGTGGTGGGTCGGGCCATGCGGCTGATCGCCGACGGGGTGGTCGACCGGGACGGCGTGCCGGGGCTGGCCGCCCGGCTGGGCTACACCGAGCGGCACCTGCACCGGATGCTCCGGGCGGAGTTGGGTGCCGGCCCGTTGGCGCTGGCCCGGGCGCAACGGGCACAGACCGCACGGACGCTGATCGAGACCACCGGACTGGGCCTGGCGGAGGTGGCGTTCGCGGCCGGCTTCGGCAGTGTGCGGCAGTTCAACGACACCGTCCGCGAGGTGTACGGGACGGTGCCGTCGCAACTGCGTACCGGGCGGGGCAGCCGACCGGCACCGGGCGGGGCGGGCACGATCACGCTCCGGTTGGCGTACCGGCCGCCGCTGCACGCCGCTGCCCTGCTGGAGTACCTCGCCGCCCGGGTGCTGCCCGGCCTGGAGGAGGTGCGCGACGGGACGTACCGCCGGGAGTTGCGGTTGCCGCACGGCCCGGCGGAGGTCGCGTTGACGCCGACGAGCGGACACGTCGTGGCGACGCTGCGGCTGGCCGACCTGCGGGACCTGGCCCCGGCGGTGGCCCGGTGCAGGCGTCTGTTCGACCTGGACGCCGACCCGGAGGCGATCGACCAGACACTGGCCGCCGACCCGGTCCTCGCCGGGGTCGTCGCCGCCGAACCCGGGGTCCGTGTGCCCCGGTCGGTGGACGGCTTCGAGTTGGCCCTGCGCGCCATCGTCGGCCAGCAAGTCTCCCTCCCCGCCGCCCGCACCACCCTCACCCGCCTCCTGACCCACCCCACCCCCACCCCCGGCCCCACCCCCACCCCCGGCCCTGGCCCCGGTGATCAAGAGGTTTGCGTCACGGAGAGCGCTTCCCCGCGACGCAAACCTCTTGATCACCCCGGCGGGGCGGGCGGGGACGGCGGGGCGGGCGGGGGCGGCGGGGCGGGCAGTGGGGGGTGGGGGGTGTGGGGGGTTCCGGGGGCGGAGGAGGTGCTGGGGTTGCCGGATGCGGCGTTCGGGATGCCGGTCGCCCGACGGGAGACGATCCGGGCGCTCGCCCGGGCGGTCGCCGCCGGGGAGATCGACCTGGAACCGGGCGGGGACCGGGCCGAGACGGTACGACGGTTGACCGCGCTGCCCGGGATCGGCCCGTGGACGGCCGGTTACCTGGCCATGCGGGCTCTCGGCGACCCCGACGTGCTGCTCCCCACCGACCTCGCGATACGCCGGGGCGCCGCCGCCCTCGGCCTGCCCCACACCCCCACCACCCTGGACGCGTACGCCGACCGTTGGCGGCCCTGGCGGTCGTACGCGGCGATCAGACTCTGGAGAGCGGCATGACCACCATCGGCACCACCACCATGGACACCCCGGCCGGCCCGCTCAGCGTGCTGGTCGACCCGGACGGCGCGGTCCGGGCCGCCGGGTTCACCGCCGACCCGCAGAGCCTGCTGCCGTTGGTGCACCCGAGCCTGCGTGGCCCACTGGAGCCGTACGCCGACCTCGGGCCGGTGACCGCCGCCGTCCGCGCCTACCTCGACGGGGACCTGACCGCGATCGACGGGGTGCCGGTACGGCAGCAGAGCGGCGGCGCGTTCCAGACCCATGCGTGGACCGTGCTGCGCGACGTCAAGCCCGGTGAGCCGATCACCTACACCGGGTACGCCGCGCTGGCCGGCCGGCCCGCCGCGGTCCGGGCGGCCGCCGCCGCCTGTGCCCGTAACGCCGCCGCCCTCTTCGTCCCCTGTCACCGGGTGCTGCGCACCGACGGGACCCTCGGCGGCTACCGGTACGGGCTGCCGGTGAAGAAGTGGTTGCTCGGGCACGAGCGCCGGCTGACGGCAACCTGACAGCGGCATCGACGCGGATCGACGCTACCGTCGGGTAGTGCCTGCGCAGCGCGACGGCGACCCGGCCATCCCGAGGGCGGACGGCCGGGTCCCTCCGCTGCGCAACCTCTGGCGGCTGCGCCGCTACCTGCGCCCGTACGCCGCCGCGTACGTGCTGTTGCTGCTGGCCGCGCTGGCCGCGACGGGGGCGGGTCTCGCCGTACCCCTGGTGGCGCAGCGGGTGGTGGACGGGCCGATCGCCCGGCACGACCCGGCGGGGCTGCTCCGCCTCGGCGGGCTGGCCCTGCTGCTCGGGCTGGTCGAGGCGGTGCTGATCTTCATCCGGCGGTGGAGCCAGTCGTCCTCCTCGGTCGGCATGGAGGCGACCATCCGCGCCGACCTCTACGCCCACCTGCAACGCCTGCCGGCCGGCTTCCACGACCGCTGGCAGTCCGGGCAGCTGCTCTCCCGGGCGATCAGCGACCTGTCGGTGCTGCGCCGGTTCCTCTCCTTCGGCCTGCTGTTCCTGGTGCTCAACGTGGTCACCTACGTCGCCGTGGTGGCCCTTCTGCTCCGGCTGCACGGGCCGCTGGGGCTGCTGGTGGCCGCCAGCGCGGTGCCGCTGTTCCTGATCAGCCGCCGGTTCGGCCGGCACTACCACACGGCGTCGCGGCGGATGCAGGACCAGCAGGGCGACGTGGCCACCCTGGTCGAGGAGACCGCGCAGGGGCTGCGCACCATGAAGGCGTACGGGCGGGGGCCGGAGCTGGCCGACCGGTTCGCCGGGCGGGCCCGCGCGCTGCACGACACCGGCGTCGGCAAGGGCGCCCTGCTGGCCCGCGCGTCGGCCCTGTTCGACCTGGTGCCCAACCTGACCCTGGGGGCGACCCTGGTCGGCGGCGCGACGCTTGTCGCCCGGGGCACGTTGACCATCGGGGAACTGGTCGCGTTCGTCAGCCTCCAGCTCATGCTGATCTGGCCGGTGCAGTCGCTCGGTTGGATCATCGCCAACGGGCAGGAGGCGGCGACCGCGGCGGACCGCATCCAGGAGGTGCTGGACACCCCGCCGTCGATCGTGGACGCCCCGGACGCGGTCGCACTGACCCGGTCGGCGGTGCGCGGCCGGCTCCGCTTCGAGGGGGTGTCGTTCCGCTACCCGGGCAGCGCCGAACCGGTGCTGCGGGAGATCGAGCTGACCGTCGAGCCGGGCGAGACGCTGGCCCTGGTCGGGGCGACCGGCTGCGGCAAGAGCACCCTGCTCTCCCTGGTCCCCCGGCTCTACGACGTGACCGGCGGCCGGATCACCCTGGACGGACACGACCTGCGGGGGGTACGCCTGGATGCGCTGCGCCGGCTGGTCGGGGTGGCCTTCGAGGAGCCGACCCTGTTCTCCATGTCGGTCTGGGAGAACCTCACCCTGGGCTGCCCGGACGCGACCGGCGACGAGGTCCGGGCCGCGTTGGCGCTGGCCCAGGCCGACTTCGCGTACGACCTGCCGTGGGGGTTGGCGACCCGGGTGGGCGAGCAGGGCCTGTCGCTCTCCGGCGGGCAGCGGCAACGGTTGGCACTGGCCCGCGCGGTGCTCGGCCGGCCGGCGCTGCTGGTCCTCGACGACCCGCTCTCCGCCCTGGACGTGCAGACCGAGGCGCTGGTCGAGGCGGCGTTACGCCGGGTGCTGCGGGACACCACCGCGCTGCTGGTGGTGCACCGGCCGTCGACCGTCGCGCTGGCCGACCGGGTGGCGCTGCTCGACGGGGGGCGGATCACCGCCGTCGGCCGGCACTCCGAACTGCTGGCCACGGTGCCGGCGTACCGTGCGGTGCTCGCCGCCGAACCCTCGCCGGCACCGGGCCTGGTGCGTTCGTGAGCCGTCGACCACCGCGGCAGCACCCCCCGGCCGGTGACGACAGCCAGCCCGGCACCGCGTTGTCGCACTGGCGGGGCCGGGCCACCGACCCGGACGCCGACCGCAGCCGCGCCGAGGACGACTCCCCCGAGGCGGTGGCCCGGCTGCGGGGTCGCAGTCGGGCGCTGCTGCGGGACCTGCTCCGTCCGCACCGCCGGCCGTTGGGCGTGGCGGTGGCCCTGCTGCTGGCCCAGAACACCGCCGCGATGGCCGGTCCGTACCTGGTCATGCTCGGTATCGACCGGGCGGTGCCGCCGCTGCGGGCCGGCGACCCGGGTCCGTTGGCGGCCGTCGCGGGCGCGTTCGCCGTCGCGGCCGTCACCGAGTACGTCGCCCGGCGCAGCTACCTCACCCGCTCCGCCCGGATCGGCCAGGCCGTCCTGCTCGACCTGCGCCAGCGGGTGTACGGCCACCTGCTGACCCTCTCGGTCGGGTTCCACGAGCGGTACACCTCGGGTCGGGTGGTGTCCCGGCTCACCAGTGACGTGGACTCCATCGCCGAACTGGTCGACGGGGGGATCGACACCCTGGTCGCCGCCGCGCTGTCGGTGCTGTCGGTCGCCGCCATCCTGCTCTGGCTGGACCTGCCGCTGGCGGCGGTGACCCTGCTGGCGTTCCCGTTCCTTTACTGGCTGTCCCGCTGGTTCGCCCGGGCCTCGGCCCGGGCCTACCGGCACAGCCGGGAGGCGGTGGCGCTGGTGATCGTCCACTTCGTGGAGTCACTGCGCGGCATCCGTGCGGTGCAGGCGTTCCGGCGTGAGCCGCGCAACCAGCAGATCTTCGTGACGGTCAACGACGAGTATCGGCGGACCAGCCTGCACGGCTTCCGGCTGATCGCCACCTACTCGCCGGGGATCAAGGTGATCGGCAACGTGACCGTGGCGCTGGTGCTCGGGTACGGCGGTTGGCGGGTGCTGGGCGGCGCCACCGAGGTCGGGGTGCTCGCCGCGTTCCTGCTCTATCTGCGCCGGTTCTTCGAGCCGATGCAGGAGCTGAGCCAGTTCTACAACTCCCTCCAGTCGGCGACCGCCGCCCTGGAGAAGCTCGCCGGGGTGCTGGACGAGCAGCCCGGGGTGCCCGAACCGGCGTCGCCGGTGCCGTTGCCGGCCGGGCCGGGCCGGGGTGCGGTGACGTTCCACGCGGTGTCCTTCGGCTACCTGCCGCAGACGCCGATCCTGACCGGGTTGGACCTGGTCGTGCCGGCCGGGCAGACGGTCGCCCTGATCGGCCCGACCGGCGCCGGCAAGTCGACGGTGGCGAAGCTGCTCGCCCGGTTCCACGACCCGGACGCCGGCACGGTCGAACTGGACGGCGTCGACCTGCGGGACCTGTCCGACGCCGAGCTGCGGCGCGCGGTGGTGCTGGTGACCCAGGAGAACCACCTGTTCGGCGGCTCGGTGGCGGAGAACATCCGGTTCGGGCGGCCGGACGCCACCGACGCGGCGGTGCAGGCGGCGGCGCGGGCGATCGGTGCGCACGACTTCATCGCCGCCCTACCCGACGGGTACGCCACCGAGGTGCACCGGCGCGGCGGCCGGCTCTCCGCCGGGCAGCGGCAGCTCGTCGCGTTCGCCCGCGCGTTCCTGGCCGACCCCCGGGTGCTGATCCTCGACGAGGCCACGTCGTCGCTGGACGTGCCGACCGAGCGGTTGGTGCAGCGGGCGCTGTCCACCGTGCTGCGCGACCGCACCGCGCTGGTGATCGCGCACCGGCTCTCCACGGTGGAGACCGCCGACCGGGTGCTGGTCGTCGACTGTGGACGGATCGTCGAGGACGGCCCACCCGCCCGGCTCGCCACCACCGGTGGCCGGTACGCCGCGCTGCACCGGCAGTGGCGTGATTCGCTGGTCTGACCCGGCCGAGGGGCAGCCCGGTGGCCGTGGGACGACTAGACTCTGCCCGCATCGATGGGCCTCGCCCCCGTTTTCACCGGTCCGCCCGGTCGGGTGCGGCGGAGCCGATCACATCGCCGGCATACGGGGAGGTTGCGGCGTGCGGATCCGTGGACGAGTGGTGCTGGCAGCGGCATTGGCGCTGAGCACGATGGGGACGACAGGCGTGGCGTTGGCCGTGGACCGGGATGCCGGTGCGGCCACCGGCGCGACCGGGGGCACCTGGGCGGCGGGGACGGTCCCGGTCGCCGGGGAGGTCCGCGCGTCGGCCCGCGCCGACACGGCTGGCCGGGCGGCGGCGCCGGCCGCAGCACGCCCGGCGCCGGTGGTGACCCGCCCCGCGACCCAGGTCGCGCAGGCCGCCCCCGCCTCGGTGAGCTACCTGAGCGACCGTTACCGGGTCGCCCCGGGCGAGGCCGCCCGCCGGCTGGCCCTCCAGGAGCTGTCCGCGCCGCTGGCCGACACCCTCGCCGCCCGTTTCCCCGGTTCGTACGCCGGGATGTGGCTGGACCAGGCCGGTGGCGGGGTGCTCACCATCGCCGCCACCGATCCGGCACCGGTCACCGAGGCGGTCGCCGGCCTGCCCGACGCCCGGCACGTCACCGTCGTGCCGGTCCGCCACTCGCGGCGCGACCTCGACGCGGCGGCGGCCCGGCTGGCCGGGACGCTGGGCGTCACCGCCGGTCGGGACGTGCTGGTCGACGAGCGGGCCAACGAGGTGCTGGTGCTCACCGGCGACGCGGTGCCCGCCGACGACGCCCGGCTGGCCGGCACGCTCGACGCGGCCGGGGTGCCGGTGCGGGCCCGGGCCCGGCTCGACGACTCCGCGATCCCCAAGGCGTGCGACCCGCGCTACTGCGCCAAGGCGCCGATGCGGGGCGGCATCCGGCTCGACGTGCCCCGCGACGACGGCACCGTCGGCGGCTGCACCACCGGCTTCAACGTCCGGGCGAAGTCCGGGCAGTACTACGTGCTGACCGCCGGGCACTGCGTGGTCGGCGGCCGGCACCAGCGCGTCGACGACACCTGGCACCAGTTCCTCGGGCCGAAGGTGCCGGTGGGCCTGGAGTCGACCAACCCGGTGCTGGCCGAGAACGCCTTCCCCAACGACTACGCGGTCCTGCCGTACGCGAAGGGCGCGACGACCCGCTGGGCGTACCCGAGGCGGACCGTGGGCAACGCGCCGAGCCTGGTCAACTACTGGTGCGTGGCGGACAATCCGGCCTGCGCCAGCAAGGGCAGCCGCGACGTGCCGATCACCGGCGTCACGCCGTACTCCGCCGTGCAGGCCGGCTGGGTGGTCTGCGCCACCGGCTCGGCGTACACCCCGAAGGCCGGCGAGCAGTACGTCGACTCGGGCGCCGGAGCCGGCTACCTGCCGGGCACCCGCTGCGGTGAGGTCATCGGCAAGGCCAGTGGCGGCATCGACGTGCGGGTGTGCGCCCGGCCGGGTGACAGCGGCGGTCCGCTGTTCACCGAGTCCGACGGGCGGGCGCTGGGCATCCTGAACAACGGCGACCCCGGTGAGGGCCCCTGCACCAACCCGGACGAGAAGAACACCTACGCGCCGGTCTCGGTGATTCTCGACCGGGTCAACGGCCGCACCGGGCTCGGCTTCCAGATCGCCACCCAGGGCCCACTGCTCACCCCGCCGGTCGGCTCCTCGAACCGGTAACCCACCGGGTCCGGCCGGCTCCCCGAACCGTTAGGTCGACGGGTCCGGCCGGCTCCCCGAAGCGGTAGGTCGGCGGGTCGGGTCGGTCGACGGGTCGGGTCGGTCGCCGCGCCCGGCCCGCCCCACGTCGTACCGCACACCCGGCCCGCCACGACCCATGACGTGCCGGCACCCGGCGCGAGGAAGCCGGCACGCCGGGTAAAGCCGGTGGGCGGGAGGTCGCAGGCTGCCTACGATCGACCGATGACTGATACGGCGAGGACGGTCCGCGCCGGTGTGCCCGAACGTCCCACCCTGGACGGCATCGAGGAGCACTGGGCGCACCGCTGGCAGGAGGAGGGCACGTACGCGTTCGACCGGGAGAAGGCGACCGTAGCGGGTCGCGGGCCGGCGGGAACCCCGCGTCGGCACGGTCGCGGCGACGACGTGTACTCCATCGACACCCCGCCGCCGACCGTATCCGGCGAACTGCACATGGGGCACGTCTTCTCGTACACGCACACCGACACGGTGGCCCGGTTCCAGCGGATGCGCGGGCGCAACGTGTTCTACCCGATGGGCTGGGACGACAACGGCCTGCCCACCGAACGCCGGGTGCAGAACGTCTACGGGGTGCGCTGCGACCCGTCCCTGCCGTACGACCCGGCGTGGCAGCCGCCCGACGCCCCGGTCACCGAGGCCCGACGCCGGGAGCCGACGCCGATCTCCCGACGCAACTTCGTCGAGCTGTGCGAACGGTTGACCGCCGACGACGAGCAGGTCTTCGAGGCGCTCTGGCGGCGGCTCGGGCTGTCCGTGGACTGGTCGCTGACGTACACCACGATCGGGCGGGCGGCGCGGGCCACCTCGCAGCGGATGTTCCTGCGCAACCTGGCCCGGGGTGAGGCCTACCAGGCGGAGGCGCCGACGCTGTGGGACGTCGGGTTCGGCACCGCCGTGGCGCAGGCGGAACTGGAGGACCGGGAGCGCCCGGGGGCGTACCACCGGCTGCGGTTCACCGGGCCGGGCGGGCGGGAGGTGCTGATCGACACCACCCGGCCGGAGCTGCTGCCGGCCTGCGTGGCGCTGGTCTGCCACCCCGACGACGAGCGGTACGCCGACCTGGTGGGCGCGACGGTGCGTACCCCCGTGTTCGGGGTGGAGGTGCCGGTGCGCGCGCACCCGCTGGCGGACCCGGCGAAGGGCACCGGCGTCGCGATGGTGTGCACGTTCGGTGACCTGACCGACGTGACCTGGTGGCGGGACCTCGACCTGGAAACCCGGGTGGTGATCGGCCGGGACGGTCGGCTGCTGGCCGAGCCACCGGCCGACGTGCCGGCGGCCCCCTACGCGGCGTTGGCCGGGCAGCCGGTCAACGCCGCCCGCCGGGCCCTGGTGGAGCTGCTGCGCGAGGCCGGTGACCTGGTCGGCGAGCCGCGCGAGATCACCCATCCGGTGAAGTTCTACGAGCGCGGCGACCGGCCGTTGGAGATCGTCTCGACGCGGCAGTGGTATCTGCGCAACGGCGGCCGGGACGCCGGGCTGCGGGCGGAGCTGCTGGCCCGGGGTGACGAGCTGCGCTGGGTGCCGGAGCACATGGGGCACCGCTACGCGCACTGGGTGGGTGGGCTGACCGGTGACTGGCTGGTCAGCCGGCAGCGCTTCTTCGGGGTGCCGGTGCCGGTGTGGTACCGGCTCGACGCCGTTGGCGAGCCGGACCACGCCAACCCTCTCACACCGGACGAAGCGTCGTTGCCGATCGACCCGTCCAGCGAACCGCCGCCCGGCTACGACGAATCGCAGCGCGGCGTGCCGGGCGGTTTCGTCGGCGACCCGGACGTGTTGGACACCTGGGCCACCTCGTCGTTGACCCCGCAGATCGTCGGCGGCTGGGAGACCGACCCGGAGTTGTTCGACCGGATCTTCCCGATGGACCTGCGCCCGCAGGGGCAGGAGATCATCCGGACCTGGCTCTTCGCCACCGTGGCCCGCGCCCACCTGGAACACGGGGTGCTGCCCTGGCGGGACGCGGTGTTGTCCGGCTGGATCCTCGACCCGGACCGCAAGAAGATGTCCAAGTCCAAGGGGAACGTCGTCACCCCGATGGCGCTGCTGGAGCAGCACGGGTCGGACGCGGTCCGCTACTGGGCGGCCAACGGCCGCCCCGGCATGGACCTGGCCTTCGACCCGGCGCAGATCAAGGTGGGGCGGCGACTGGCCACCAAACTGCTCAACGCGTCGAAGTTCGCGCTCGGCCTCGGTGCCGGCGACGCCCTGCGCGCCCCGGCGACCACCCCGCTGGACACCGCCATGCTCGCCGAACTGTCCGCCGTGGTCAGCACCGCGACGACCGCCTTCGACGGGTACGACCACACGACCGCCCTACAGGCCACCGAGGCGTTCTTCTGGCGGTTCTGCGACGACTACATCGAGTTGGTGAAGGAACGCGCCTACGGCACCGGGCCGGGTGCCGACTCGGCCCGGGCGGCACTCGCCACCGCCCTGTCGGTGCAGCTACGGCTCTTCGCCCCGGTGCTGCCGTACGTGACCGAGGAGGTCTGGTCGTGGTGGCGGTACGGCTCGGTGCACCGGTCGACCTGGCCCACCACGTACGAGGTGGACCGGGCCATCACCGGCACCGGTGACCCGGCCCTGCTCCGGCTGGCCGGGGACGCCCTGGCCCAGATCCGCCGGGCCAAGTCCGACCGCAAGTTGTCGATGCGGGCGGAGATCCCGCTGGCCGAGGCGTTGGGCCCGGCGGCCCTGCTCGACCAGCTCACCCTGATCGCCGACGACGTGCGCGCCGCCGGCCGGATCACCACCCTCGACCTGCTCCCCGACCGCACGTCCGAGCTGGTGATCGCCAGCGCCTTCTGACCGGCAGGGCCCCGCACGGGGTCGGCATGGCCGCGCGGGGTCGGCGACCCCGCGCGGAGGTTCGCAATATCGCCGATATAGCGGTGTCAGCGTGGGGCGGATGCCGCTATATCGGCGCACCTGTGTCGATCATGCTGCCCCATCCGGCCCGCCCAGCCCAGTCGCACCACCGCCCGGCCCGGGACAAGGCTGCCGGGCCGGGCGGGGTGCCGGGATCAGCTGGTTTCGCCGGCGACGCTGAAGGAGCGGAGCCGGTCGATCGCCAGGACGGTGAAGCCGACGCTCACCAGGGCGATCAACACGACCGCCACCGGCACCGAGACGGTCGTCGACAGCAGTGCCGTGGGGGCCATCCGGTCGGCCAGGGCGATCACCCACTGCTGGATCGACAGCACCCTGGTGCCGCTGACGAAGTTGCCCAGCAGCCCCTCCCAGATCAGCACGTACACCAGGCCGAGCAGCACCGGCCGCCGGGTGACCAGGCTGAGCGCCAGGAACAGCGCCGAGTAGGCCAGCGCACCCAGCGCCGAAGCGGCGGCGAGGGCCAGGCCGAGGCGTACCGAGTCGGCGAGCACGCCCGCGACGTAGAGCGGCACGGCGACGGTGACCGCGCTGACCCCGGCGGCCACGGCGAGTTTCGGCAGCACGATCTGCCAGCGCGGCAGCGGCTTGGTCAGGATGTGCACCACCGTGCCGTCGTCGATCTCCGCGCCCAGCACGCCGGTGCCGACGATGAGCGCCACCACCGGCAGCACCACGGCCAGACCGAGGCCGACCAGCACCGGCGACGCCCACTCGCCCGGGTCCACCCCGAGCGACCGGCAGAGCACGGCGAGCAGCACCAGCACCGCCGGCAGCGGCAGCAGCATGAGGAACCGGCGACGGCCGAAGAGCCCACGCGCGGTGATCCAGGAAACGGTTGACATCAGGCCTCCACCAGGTAGGAGAAGACGCTCTCCAGGGACTCGTCCTCGGGGGTCAACTGCCGGACCCGGATCTGCCGGGCGAGCGCGATCTTGGGCAGCGCCCGGGTGAACGCGCCGTAGTCGCCGGCCCGTACGGTCAGGCCGGTCTTGTCCAGCTCGACGCCGGTGACCGACGGGTCGGCCATCAGCGCCACGGCCAGCGCCCGGTCGTCGGTGGAGCGGACCGCGAAGACGTGCGGTCGGTTGGTCATCAGCCGGCGGATGGTCCGGAAGTCGCCGGAGGCGGCCAGCCGCCCGGCGACCATCACCTGCACCGTGCCGGAGACCTGCTCGACCTCCTCCAGGATGTGCGAGCTGAACAGGATGGTCCGCCCGGCGTCGCCGAGGGAGTGCAGCAGACCCATCATGTGCAGCCGCTGGCGCGGGTCCATCCCGTTGAACGGCTCGTCGAGCAGCAGCACCTGCGGGTCGTGCACCAGCGCGGCGGCCACCCGGGTACGTTGCCGCATCCCCTTGGAGTACGTGCCGATCCGGCGGTCCTGAGCGTCGGTCATCTCGACCAGCTCGATCGCCCGGCGGGCCGCGGCCTGCGGGTCGGGCAACCGGTGCAGCTTCGCACTGGCCAGCACGAACTCCTTGGCGGTGAGGAAGGAGTGCACCGCCTCCCGCTCGCTGACCAGCCCGAGCTGCCGGTAGACACCGGGATTGCGCCAGGTCGACTCGCCGTCGAGGGTGAGCGTGCCCCGGGACGGGGCGAGGAAGCCGGCCATCATGTGCAGCAGGGTGGTCTTGCCTGCGCCGTTCGGGCCGAGCAGGCCGGTCACCCCGGGGCCCAGCCGCATGGTGACGTCGTTGACCGCCACCACGTTGCCGTACCAGCGGGAGACCCCGACGAGATCCAGGGTGCTGGTGGTGACCGCCGGCCGGGCGTCGGTGTCGAGTGTGGTCATCGGGCGGCCACCTTCCGGTATCGCAGCAGCAGCAGGGCGGTGCAGGCGGTGACCAGCAGCACGGCGACGATCGCGTAGACCGGGCCGAAGCTGCCGATCGGCATCCCGCCGCCCTGTCCCTCGGGCACCAGCAGGTCACCGAGCGCCCAGGTGCCCACCCCGCCGACCAGCGTCGACGGCGAGGCGAGGAAGGCCAGCTCGTTGACCGCGCGGGACGGCAGGATCGACAGCACGCCGACGACCGGGGTGGTCATCAGGAAGACCGCCACGATCCCACCGGCGGCGAAGGCCCGCTTGCCGGTGAGCGAGGCGACCAGCAGACCGATCGAGGCGAAGACCACCGCCCACAGCCCGGCGTAGAGCAACCCGGGCAGCAGGTCCAGCAGCTCGTTCCAGGTCCCGCGCAGGCCGTCGGGGGTGGTGAACGCCGCCCCCAGGAACATCACCAGCTGCGGCCCGCCCAGCAGCAGCCAGATCGCGCTGACCAGGGAGAGCAGCTTGGCCAGCGCGTAGTCGTCGCGCGGCAGCGGCCGGGAGAAGTAGAGCGGGAGCACGCCGCTGCGCAGGTCCCGGGAGACCAGCTCGGGGGCGGCCACCGCGACGAAGAAGATGACCAGCCAGCTCATCGCGTCGGCGAACTGGGCGTACGTCATCACCACCTCGCCGAGCTGGCTGCGGACGGCGGTAAGGCCCGCGGCCACCACGGTCACGATGCCGACGACCAGCCAGGGGAAGATCTTCGCCTTGGCGCTGCGGCCCAACCCGAAGACCGTCCGCAGGCCGTGCCCGTAGAGCGCGCCGAAGACGTGCCGGCGGCCCAGCCTCGGGCCGGTGTACCGCTGGTAGCCGATGTCGTGGATGACGCCGGTCGGCTCAGGCATTGCTGGGCTCCCTCGGGGCGAAGAGTTCGGCCACCCGGTGCCGGCGCTGGTCCAGCCGGTGCAGCGGCAGGTCCAGCTCGGCGACCACGCCGAGGATCAGGTCGTAGGTACGCTCGTCGACCAGCGGGACGAGCAGCATCCGGCCGTCGCGGGTCACCGGCAGGTCGAGCGCGGCGAGCCGGCCGGCCAGCTGGTCGGTGCCCTCGCTGACCTCGACGGCGAGCAGGTCGGTGGCCGAGGTCATCGCGTCGATCCGGTCGGCGCGCAGGAGCCGGCCACCGTCGATGGCGATCAGGGTGTCGCAGATCCGCTCCACCTCGCCGAGCAGGTGCGAGCAGACCAGCACGGAGATGCCGAATTCGGTGCCGATCCGGTGGACCAGGGCGAGCATGGCGTCCCGGCCGGCCGGGTCGAGGCCGTTGGTGGGCTCGTCGAGCAGCAGCAGGTCCGGGTCGTGCACCAGGGCCTGGGCGAGCTTGACCCGCTGCTTCATCCCGGTGGAGTAGCCGCCGACCGGCCGGTACCGCTCCTCGTAGAGGCCGACGTGCCGCAGCGTCTCGGAGGCGCGCTCGCGGGCCACCGTCCGGGGCAGGCCGCTCATCCGCCCGAGGTGGGTGACGAGTTCGGCGGCGGACAGGTCGGGTGGGAGCGCCTCGTGCTCCGGCATGTAGCCGACCCGGGCGCGGACCGCCGCCGGGTCGGTGGTGGGGTCGAGGTCGAGCACGGAGACCCGTCCGCTGGTCGGCGGGAGCAGGCCCAGCAGGATCTTTATCAGGGTCGACTTGCCGGCGCCGTTGGCGCCGACCAGCCCGATGATCCCCGGCTCGACCGCGACGGTGAGGTCGGTCAACGCGGTGACCCGGCCCCCGTACGTCTTGGTCAGCGACTCGGTCGCGATCAGTGTCACGCCGCCAGCCTAGGGAGGCGGCACCCTGGCGGGTATCCGGAATCGCCCGGGGACTTCCCTGAGGTCGGTGACGGGACGCGGGCCTGGTGCCGGCCCGCGTCCCGTCGGCTTCAGCTCCGGGTGATCACCTCGTGCTTGCCCAGGCTCTCGGTCCGCTGGCCGATAAGGGTGCGTAGCTGGGCCACGTCGGAGTCGACGGCGGCGGCGTCCGCCCCATCGACCTTCTTCAGCACCGTGCTGATCGCGGTGAGTGACTCCGCCGCCTTCCCGCTGCCGAAGACCTGTTGGTACAGCTCCCGGTAGGCGTCCTCGTAGGTCGCCTTGAAGGCGTCGCTGGCGAGGAAGCGCTCCTTGAGCTTGTGGCCCATCATCATCCCGCCGCGCGGGCCACCACCCTCGTTGTCCGCACCCCGGGCACCCGGCCCGGCTGGCTGCCCGGGTGGCGCTCCGGCCTGCTGACCCGGCTGCTGACCGGCCTGTTGCCCCGGCTGCTGGCCCGGCCCGCCCGGTGCTGCCTGGTCCGTGACCGCACCGTTGGCACCGGCCGCGCCGGGGAAGCCCCGGCCCGGGCCGAACCCGCCGCTGTCGTGCGGGCCCTGGCTGGCGTTGCCGCTGAAGGTCAGGTTGTGGTCCCAGCTGATCACGCTGAACTTCTTCGTCCCCAGGTCGTACCAGAGGTAGTAGTTCTTCCCCGGGCCGGCCATGTCGTCGAAGTTGAGCAGCAGGTTCTGCAACGCGACGTACCGGGCGAAGGACGCCACGTCCACCCTGTCGGCGAGGTGCGCGTCGAACTCCTCGTCGCTGGCCGAGTTCACCCACCGGATCAGGTTGATCACCGGTTGCAGGTCCTGACTGCCCTTCATGGTGATCTGCTTGAAGTCGTCGGCGTACTCGGTCGGATCGTCGCCCTGGTCGGTGAAGCTGCCGCTGGCCAGCGACTTGTAGAGCACCCCTGTGCCGTCCATCTGATCGGCGAAGTGCTCGTCCGGGTGCTCGACCAGCAGCCGGGCGGTGGTGGGCCGGTCGTTGACGGTGAACGAGGAGTACGCGTACCGCTGCGCGGGCTCACCCGTGGCGTCGAGCAGCGACAACGACAGGGCCTCGTTGAGCACCGTCGAGCCGCCGCCCATACCGCCCACCCGGACGGCCACCTCCCGGTGCCCCTGGTAGCGCCGGCCGTCGACGAACTCGTCGAAGCTGAGCAGCCACGGCAACGTCTCCGGCTCCTCGGCCTTCAACGCCGCCCGGGTCATCCCACCGGGGAACTGACCACCACCGGCCTGCTGACCGCCGCCGGCCTGCTCGCCTGTTCCGGGCTGCTGAGTGCCGGGAGCAGCCCCGTCCGGCAGCCCGCCGTCGGGGAATCCTGCGCCCTGCGGCAGCCCGCCGTCGGGGAATCCTGCGCCCTGCGGCGGCCCGCCGTCGGGTGGCCCGCCCGGGAACCCGCCGCCCGGTCGCGGCCCACCGCCGTTCTCACCCCGGCCCCCGGAGGGCCGCGTCTCGCCCTTCCAACTGAGCTGGCCGAGCGTCGAGTTGCCCTTGAGTCGGATGCCCACGCTGGGGATCGTGGTCCCGTCGACGGTCAGGTCGGCCTCGACGTACCCCTTCTCGCCCTCCTTCCAGTAGGCGTCGAGCATCCGCTCGTAGTCGGCGTTGCGGAACGTCAGCGAGATCTCGTGCGCGCGACCGGCGTCGAAGAGGTCGACGGTGCCGGGGATGTCCACGCTCACCACGTCGCCCCCGGAGCCCCCGGCACTTGTCACGTAGGGGCGGATCCGTTCCGTCCCCAGCACCAGGGTCAGTACGGCGAGGAAGGCCGCGCAGGTGGTGAGCAGCTTCCAGTTCTGCCGCACCCGGACCGGCAGTCGGCGACGCAGCCGGGGCGGCAGCACCGACCGGGTACGCAGGGACTGCGCCATCACAGGTCCGTCTGGTCGTAGCCGGTCAGCACGGTCACCCGCTGGCCCGAGGTCCGCTCGCTGAGCGCGCTGATCAGGTCACCCGGCTCGCCGCCCTTCTTCAACCGGACCGTGTACGTCATCTCGGTGAGCGCACCGGCCCGGATCGTCTCCATGCTGACCAGTTCGAATTCGGTGGTGTGCCGGACCAGCACGTCCTGGATGTCAGCGGTGTGGTTGCCGCCGGCCGGGACCTGGACCTTGACGACCTGCCGCTGCACGTTGAGCGCGAACCAGTTGAACCGGTACATCACCACGATGATCAGGCTGATCGCCACGGCGGCGACGACGGCCAGGCTGTAGAACCGGGTGCCGCAGGCCATCCCGACGCCCATCACCAGGAAGATGAAGCCGACGTCGCGGGTCTCCTTGATGGCGTTGCGGAACCGCACCACTGACAGCGCGCCGACCAGGGCGAAGGCCCGAGCGATGTTGGAGCCCACCACCAGCATGATCAGCGAGATCAGCATGCCCAGGATGATCAGCGTCTGGACGTACGACTGGCTGTACGACACGTTGCGGTGGGTGGACCGGTAGACCCAGCCGATCATGGCGCTGAGCAGGAAGGACAACGACAGCGTGAGGGCGATGTCGCCCGTGCTGAAGGTGCCGGACAGGTCCTGGAACGTGATGTCCATCGGGGTTCAGGCCTCGCTTCTCGGGGTGGGGGCCACCAGGTCGGCGGCGGGATCGGCATCCTGGACGTGGAAGATCGAGCGCGGCACGCGGCCGAACGCCTCGACGCTCTGGCAGTACTTGGAGACCCGCACCACCGACAGCTCGGCCCGGCCGGCCAGGTCGGTGAGCCAGTACGGGACCCGTTCGTTCGCCTTGACCTCGACGATCGACTTCGAGGCCGGAATGATCAGGCGGTTCTCGGCGTCCGCGCCGAGGTGGAAGTCGCGGTCCCGGCCGCGCACCCGGTGGTCGAGGGTGACCCGCAGGCCCAGGTCGGCTGCTTGGCCGACGAACGCCTCACGCTGGTAGCCGGTCATCGCCACCGGACGCAGGTCGAGGCCGGAGACGAGTCCCAGCACCTCCTCGACGAAACCGCGCTGGGAGGGATCGTGTTCGATCATGACGCGCTCGTCGCAGAGTTGGCGGGCCACCCGATAGGGCACGGCGATCCGGCGCTTCTGGGTGACCCGGTTGACCCGCTGCTTGATCTCGACGTGCACGGTCCCGTCGTCGGTCACGCCGGACCGGTCGCCGTAGTGGCGTACCCGCAGCTTGCGACGGAACTTCAGCCCCTCGATCTTCTCCCAGTAGAAACGCAGGTCGGTGGTGTCGTAGTAGACGCTCCAGACGCCGTAGCCACCGTCACCGCCGTGCGCGTCGGGCGTCATCCGGGCGGCGAGTGCGGCCCGCAACGCCGGTACCTTCGTCGTCTCGACCAGGTACTTGATCTCGTACCGGTTGAACGCGTGCAGCTTGCTCGGCGCCCGGAGGGCGTGGCCGGCGTGGTCGGTGTCACCAGCAGGGGGCGACGACTCGCGGTGCCCTCGGGCGGAGGGTTCGGCGATGGTGGACGGATCGGATCCGGGGGTCCGGCGGGGGAATCGTAGTCGCATGCGGTGGGCGCTCTCTGGTCGCGAAGGGGTCGCCGGCAGCTAAGGCGACCGGACCGGAAAGTCGATGTGAACGACCTATGAACGAGCTATGGATCGTGGATGTCCGACGACGGTAAGGCTTTCGTAACGCCGCCGGCCGGTGCCCGGCCGCCGCGGTCCGGCAAGACTGGGCGGCATGTCCCGTCGACCGTTTCGTACCCCGCTGACCTGGGTCGCCGTCGCCGTCGCCGTCCTCGGTGTCGGCGTCGCCTTCGGCCTGTACTGGTTCCAACCCTGGAAGGTGGTGACCGACAACCAGGTCGACGAGCAACTCTCCGAGGTGGACGCCGCCCCGGCCGGCACCACCCCGACCGACGCCCCCGGCGGCACGCCCACCGGGACCACCCCCGCCGGCACCACGCCGACCACCGGCACCCCCGCCGGCAGCCCCACCAGCACCCGGCCGGTGGTGGTCAGCCGGGGAGAGTTCGTCAGTCATGAACACGACACCTCGGGCACCGCCCGGATCGTCCGTACCGCAGACGGGGGGCACCGGCTGGAACTGGTCGGGTTGGACACCTCCAACGGCCCCGACCTGAAGGTCTGGCTGACCGACCAGCCGGTCCGCACCGGCCGGGCCGGCTGGGGCGTGTTCGACGACGGCCGCCGGGTTGAGCTGGGCCGACTCAAGGGCAACAAGGGCGACCAGGCGTACGCCATCCCGTCCGGTGCCGACCCCGCCGGGCTGACGAGTGTCGCGATCTGGTGTCAGAGATTCGCCGTCTCGTTCGGTGCCGCACCCCTGGTTCCGGTGGGTTGACCTCGCTCATCGACCGGTCGACACCCTCCCCCGTTGATCCACTTCCGGGTCGGCAGTGGAGTGGCGCTCTCGACCGATCGCCGGCCGACTGAGAAACTGTGATCCGGCCAGCGAGTGAGGGGTACGGATGAGCAACGGTTCAGTGCTGCCCGAGGACGTGCTGCGGGATGCCCCCGCGTACGCGCCGCGCCCCGGTGAGCTGGCCGATCTGGAGTTGCTGCTGAGCGGGGCGTACACCCCGCTGGCCGGCTTCATGACCCGCGCCGACCTGGCCTCGCTACAGCGTCGCGGTCGGCTGGCCGACGGCACCTCCTGGCCGGTCCCGGTGACCCTCCAGGTGCCCACCGCCGTCGCCGACGGGCTGGACCAGGCCGACCCGGGCCGGCGGACGCTGGTGCTCACCGACGGCGAGGGTGCCCCGGTGGCGGCCCTTGAGGTGACCGACGTCTGGCCGGTCCGCGAGGGTGTGGCCGGGCTGGGCGGCCCGGTCCGCCGGCTCGGCGACGGCGGGCACGGCCCGTTCCAGCGGCTGCGCCGGGGTCCGGAGGAGATCCGACCGCTGCTGCCCCCGGGACGGGTGCTCGGGGTGATCGCCGACCGGCCGCTGCACCGGCCGCAGCTGGCGCAGATCGCGCACGCGGCCCGTACCCTCGGCGCGCACCTGCTGGTGATGATCCCGGTCGGCGAGGACGGCGCGGGTGGGTTGCCCACCGAGGCCCTGGTCCGCAGCGTTTTCGCCGCCCGGGACCGGATGCCCCCGGCGACCCTGGTCGCGGTGCCGCTGCCCCGCCGCGCCGACGAGATCAGCGACGCCCTGTTGCGGGCGAGGATCTCCGCCGCGTACGGGGTGACCCACCTCCTCTCCACCGGCGCCATGCTCTCCGGGGCGGGGCTGCGGGTGCTGGTCCCCCGCGAGCTGGCCTACGACAGCCGGGACGGCCAGTGGCGCTGGCGGGACGACATCCCGCCGCGTAACCGCAAGCTGGCGCTGAGCGAGGCGGAGATCGACGACCTGCTCGACCGGGGGTTCCCGCTGCCCGAGTGGCACACCCCGCCGGCAGTGGCCAAGGAGCTCGCCCGGGCCCGCCCGCCGCGCCGGCACCGGGGGCTGGTGGTCTTCCTGACCGGGCTCTCCGGTTCCGGCAAGTCGACCATCGCCCGGGGGCTCGCCGACCTGCTCCGGGAGCAGGGCGAGCGCACGATCACCCTGCTCGACGGCGACGTGGTACGCCGGGAGTTGTCGGCCGGGTTGACCTTCAGCCGGGCCGACCGGGACGCCAACGTCCGGCGGATCGGCTGGGTGGCGGCCGAGATCGCCAGGCACCGGGGGGTGGGCATCTGCTGCCCGATCGCCCCGTACGCCCAGGCCCGGGCCGCCGTGCGGGAGATGGCCCGGTCCGCCGGGGCGGGGTTCCTGCTGGTGCACGTGGCCACCCCGTTGGAGGTCTGTGAGCAGCGCGACCGCAAGGGGCTGTACGCCCGCGCCCGGGCCGGCCTGCTCACCGGGATGACCGGCATCGACGACCCGTACGAGACGCCGACCGATGCCGATCTGGTGGTCGACACCACCGGCCAGAGCATCGAGGAGGCGGTGCAGGCGGTGATGAACCATCTCACCGAGACCGGCTGGGTGGAGCCGCGCCTGCCGTCCGCCTGACCTCGGGGGTTCCACTTCCGCCGCTGCCTGCTGCGCGCTAGTGTTCAATCTTGTTTGAACACGTTCGAGCGCGTGCAGGTGTGCGGGGAGGTACGGCGGATGCTGGCACGGCAGCGACAGGCGACGATCCTCGACCGGGTCCGGACCGCCGGTGGCGTACGGGTCACCGAGCTGGCTGCCGAGTTCGGTGTCTCCGACATGACCATCCGGCGGGACCTGGACACGCTGCACGACCAGGGGCTGCTGGCCAAGGTGCACGGCGGGGCCACCACCACCGGCCCCGGCTCGACCGACGAACCGGGCTTCCACGCCAAGTCCGTCCGGCAGTCCGCCGAGAAGGCCGCCATCGCCGGTCACGCGGCCGAACTGGTCCGGCCCGGTGCGGCGATCGCCCTCTCCGCCGGCACCACCACCGCCGAGCTGGCCCGCCGCCTGGTCGACGTCGCCGGGCTGACCGTGGTGACCAACTCGCTGCCGGTGGCCGAGATCCTGCACACCGCCGGCCGCCCCGACCAGACCGTGGTGCTGACCGGCGGGGTACGCACCCCGTCCGACGCGCTGGTCGGCCCGCTGGCCGTGGAGGCCATCCGGTCGCTGCACCTGGACCTGCTCTTCCTCGGCGTGCACGGGATCACCGAGCGGGCGGGTTTCACCACCCCCAACCTGATGGAGGCGGAGACCGACCGGGCCCTGGTGGAGGCCGCCGACCGGCTGGTCGTCCTCGCCGACCACACCAAGTGGGGCACCGTGGGCATCTCCTCCATCGTCGGCCTGGGCGCCGCCGACGTGCTGGTCAGCGACGACCGGTTGGCCCCCGAAGCGCGCCGGGTGATCGACGAGAAGGTGGGCGAGCTGGTGATCGTGACAGGCACGGGCCGGGCGACCGGGCAGGAGACGACGCGGTGAAGCGTACGGCGATCGAGCTGGCCGACGGCCGCGAGCTGATCTACTTCGACGAGCGGGACGACGCCGTCCGGGACCAGCCGGACCAGCGGGAGCTGCCCCCACCTCCGCCGGCCTCCCAGCTACGGTACGACCCGCTCACCGACGAGTGGGTGGCGGTGGCGGTGCACCGGCAGACCCGGACCTTCCTCCCCCCGGCCGACCAGTGCCCGCTGTGCCCGTCCCGGGGCGACCGGCACAGCGAGATCCCCGCCCCCGACTACGACGTGGCGGTCTTCGAGAACCGGTTCCCCTCGCTGAGCCAACGGATCGCCGACGAGCCGGCCGAGATCACCGGGTTCACCCCGGTCCGCCCCGGCCAGGGACGCTGCGAGGTGGTCTGCTTCACCGACGACCACCGGGCGTCCTTCGCCAGCCTCTCCCCCGCCCGGGTCCGGCTGGTGCTGGACGCGCTGGCCGACCGGACCACGGCGGTCGGCGCACTGCCCGGGGTGGAGCAGGTGTTCTGCTTCGAGAACCGGGGGGTGGAGATCGGCGTCACCCTGCACCACCCGCACGGCCAGATCTACGCGTACCCGTTCGTCACACCGCGTACCCGGTCGCTGCTCGCGGCGGCCCGCCGGCACGCGGAGCGCACCGGCGGCGGCAACCTCTACGCCGACGTGCTCGCCACCGAGCGCGCCGCCGGGGACCGGGTGGTCGCGGCCAACGACCACTGGACGGCGTACGTGCCGGCGGCGGCCCGCTGGCCGTTCGAGGTGCACGTCGCGCCGCACCGGCCGGTGCCGGACATCCCGGCGCTCGACGACGCCGAACGGGACGCGTTCGGCCCGCTCTACCTGGACGTGCTCCGCCGCTTCGACGGGCTGTTCGACCTGCCCATGCCGTACATCGCGGCCTGGCACCAGGCGCCGGTGCGGATCGACCGGGAGCTGGGCCACCTGCACCTCCAGCTGTTCACCATCCGCCGGGCGAAGGACAAACTGAAGTACCTGGCCGGCTCCGAGTCGGGCATGGGGGTCTTCATCAACGACATCGCCCCCGAGCGCGCCGCCGAGCTCCTGCGCGCCGGCTGACCCCGCTCCCCTGCCCGCCGGCCGACCCCGCACAGCAGGACGCGGGGGGCCCGGGACGGGCCCCCCGCGGGGAAGGGACGGCTGGCTGTGCTCGACAGCCCGGGAGGCTTGTCGATCGGCACTGGTGCCGTGCGGTGACCGACGTGCTCCCTGGACGCGACTGGCACCACGTCCACCCGGCTCAACGACCTCTTCCCCGACCGGTGACGCCGCCGTCACCCGGACGGGTGGCACCGCCGGTGCCGCCGACCGCAGGCCGCCGGTGCTGCCGGGGCCTGTGCTGCCGGGGTCGCCGGTTCCGGTGCTGCCTGTGCTGCCGGTGCCGGTGCTGCCGGGGCTGCCGGTGCCGGTGCTGCCGGGGCTGCCGGTGCCGGTGCTGCCGACCTTCTGGCACACCGGTGCCGCCGGTGCGCGTCGCCGGGCCGCAGACGACGGAACCCGTCGGCGGACCGCCGACGGGTTCCGTGGGTACGGGCGAGGGTCAGGCGCTGAGCCTGCGCGCCAGGTTCTCGTCGAGGGTGTTCATGAACTCGTCGGTGCTCTGCCACGGGGCGTCGCGCGAGATGAGCAGCGCGAGGTCCTTGGTCATCTGGCCGGACTCGACGGTGTCGACGATGACCTGCTCCAGGGTGTCGGCGAACTCGGTGACCGCCGGGGTGCCGTCCAGCTTGCCCCGGTGGGCCAGGCCCCGGGTCCAGGCGTAGATCGAGGCGATCGGGTTGGTCGAGGTCTTCTCGCCCTTCTGGTACTGCCGGTAGTGCCGGGTGACCGTGCCGTGCGCGGCCTCCGCCTCGACGGTACGACCGTCCGGGGAGAGCAGCACGGAGGTCATCAGGCCTAGCGAGCCGAAGCCCTGCGCGACGGTGTCGGACTGCACGTCACCGTCGTAGTTCTTGCAGGCCCAGACGTAGCCGCCCTCCCACTTGAGCGCGGCGGCGACCATGTCGTCGATGAGCCGGTGCTCGTAGGTGATGCCGGCGGCGGCGAACTCGTCCTTGAACTCGTTCTCGAACACCTCGGCGAAGAGGTCCTTGAACCGGCCGTCGTACGCCTTGAGGATGGTGTTCTTGGTGGACAGGTAGACCGGGTAGCCCCGGTCCAGGCCGTACCGGAACGAGGCGCGGGCGAAGTCCCGGATCGACTCGTCGTAGTTGTACATGCCCATGGCGATGCCGCCGCCGGGGAAGTTGGCGACCTCCATCTCCATCGGGGTGCCGCCGTCGGCCGGGGTGTAGGTGATGGTCACCGTGCCCGGGCCGGGGACCACGAAGTCGGTGGCCTTGTACTGGTCGCCGTGGGCGTGCCGGCCGATGATGATCGGCTTGGTCCAGCCGGGGACCAGCCGGGGCACGTTCGACATGATGATCGGCTCGCGGAAGACGACGCCGCCGAGGATGTTACGGATGGTGCCGTTCGGCGACCGCCACATCTTCTTGAGGCCGAACTCCTCCACCCGGGCCTCGTCCGGGGTGATGGTGGCGCACTTGACGCCGACGCCGTGCTCCTTGATGGCGTTCGCGGCGTCGATGGTCACCTGGTCGTCGGTGGCGTCCCGGTGCTGGATCGACAGGTCGTAGTAGTGCAGGTCGACGTCGAGGTAGGGCAGGATCAGCTGCTCCCGGATCTGCTTCCAGATGATCCGGGTCATCTCGTCGCCGTCGAGCTCTACGACCGGGTTGTTTACCTTGATCTTCGCCATCGGCCGGCGCTCCTCTCGGGGGACACGTGCTCAAGCAGTACGAGCGTACTGGAAACCGGTTCACGGCACCGAGCCGGCCTCGACCCGGCGGCCCCGGACGGCCAAAATCACCGCGTGGGCCGGGGCGGACCCTGGCACCATCACCGGATGCCACTGAGCCGCACCCTCGGGTCTATCACGGTCACCGCCCTCACCGACGGCGAGGGACCGTTCTTCCAGCCCCGGACGCAGGCATTCCCCGCAGCCACCGCCGCACACTGGCGCGAGGCGGACCGGCGCGAACCCGGTTCGGTCACCGACGACGGCGACTGGTGGCTGCCGTTCCGCGCCTTCGCGCTGCGCGTCGGGGACGGGCCGGTGACCCTGGTCGACGCCGGCATCGGGCCGGCCGACTCGCCCGCCGCGAGCTGGGCACCGGTCCCCGGTCGGCTGCCGGCCGAACTGGCCGCCGCCGGCATCGACCCGGCCGACGTACACACCGTGATCCTCACCCACCTGCACAGCGACCACATCGGCTGGGCGGTGACCGGCACCCCGGGCCGGCCCTACTTCCACAACGCGACCTACCTGCTCCAGCGGGCCGAGCTGGCCGCCGTGGAGAGCATCAACCCGGGACTGCCGGCCGGTCTGATCGCGCCGTTGCGCGCCGCCGGCCAGCTCCGCGTGGTCGACGGCGACACCACCCTCACCCCCGGGGTACGCCTGCTACCCACCCCCGGGCACACCCCCGGCCACCAGTGCGTGCTGGTCGACACCGGCGACGACCGGATCCTGTTCACCGGCGACCTGCTGGTGCACGTGGTGCAGCTGATCGACCCGGAGCTGGCCTACGCCCACGAGGCGGACCCGACCACCGCCCGAGACTCCCGCACCACCCTGCTCGACCAGCTCGCCACCACCTCCACCCCCACCCTCCTAGCCACCCCCCACCTCACCGCCCCCTTCACCCCCCACCCGCCCACCCTCGCCCCACCCCGTCCCACCTAGCCCCGTCCCACCTAGCCCCGTCCCACCTCGCCCCGGTGATCAAGAGGTTTCGGTCATGCCAGGGCGATTTCCTGACCCAAACCTCTTGATCACCACCGGAGCCGGGCACCTGCCAGCGGTGATCAAGAGGTTTGGGTCACGTCAGGGCGGTTTCCTGACCGAAACCTCTTGATCACCCGCCGCGAGCCCTGACCCACCGCAGTGATCAAGAGGTTTGGGTCAACTCAGGCCGGCTGGTTGACGCAAACCTCTTGATCACCGGGGCAGGGACGGCGGGACGGGCGGGACGGGGTGGGGTGGGGACGGCGCAGGGGCGGGACGGCGGAAGCCGTCCCGCCCCTGCGGCGGATGGTTCAGCGGATCACATGCTGGCCACGTCGGCCTGCTTGGCGCGGACGGCCTCGGCGGCCTCCTTGAGGCTGGCCAGCTCGTCGGCGTCCAGGTCGGTCTCGACGACCCGCTTCACGCCCTCCGCGCCGATCTCGGCCTCGACGCCCAGGTAGACCCCGGAGATGCCGTACTCGCCGTCGACCCAGGCGCAGACCGGCATGACCGCGCCGGAGTCCTCGGCCACGGCCCGTGCCATCCGGGCGGCGGCGGCGGACGGGGCGTAGTACGCCGAACCGGTCTTGAGCAGCGCGACGACCTCGGCGCCACCGTTGCGGGTCTTGACGACCAGCTCCTCGATCTGCTCGGCGGGCATCGCGTCGCGCAGCGGCTTGCCGTTGACGGTGCTCTGCGACGGCACCGGGACCATGGTGTCGCCGTGCGAGCCGAGGGTCAGCGTCTTGACCGACTTCACCGGTACGTCGAGGGCCTCGGCGACGAAGTTGGTGAACCGGGCGCTGTCGAGCATGCCGGCCTGGCCGAGCACCCGGTTCTTGGGGAACTGGGTGGCGAGCTGGGCGAGCGCGGTCATCTCGTCGAGCGGGTTGGACACCACGATCACGACGGCGTTCGGGGCGTACTTGGCGACGTTCTCGGCGACCTGCCGCACGATCTTGGCGTTGGTCTCCAGCAGGTCCATCCGGCTCATGCCCGGCTTACGGGGCAGACCTGCGGTGATCACCACGACGTCCGAGCCCTCGATGGCCTCGTAGCCCTCGCCGTTGGGGCCGGTGGTGGCACCGACGACCTTGGTCTCGAAGCCCTCGATCGCGCGGGACTGGTTGAGGTCCAGCGCGAGACCCGCCGGCTTGCCCTCCACGATGTCGGTGATCACGACGGTGTCGAAGACGTCGTACTCGGCCAGGCGCTGTGCGGTGGTGGAGCCGTAGAACCCGGCCCCGACGACAGTGACCTTCTTACCCATGGTCGTCCCACTCCCCTGCTACCAGTCGGTTTTCCCGACCGTAACAGTCAACGTGGCACCGTTCGGGCCAGGGGCGGCGACCATCCCCGGGATGGGGCCAACGTCACCACCGCCCGGTTCCCGGTGGGGTACGCGGTGGGCGGCGGCACCTGCGGCGGAGCATCCCGGTAGCGCAGGCGTGCGCCACCGCCGCGCAGGGCAGACCACCCGCCCAGCAGGGAACACCCGCCGCCGCGCTGGGGAGTCAACCGCCAAGCGGGGAAGGCCGGCCGCCCAGCGGGGAAGGCCGGCCGCCCAGCGGGGAAGGCCGGCCGCCCAGCGGGGAAGGCCGGCCGCCCAGCAGATGAGGTCAGCCGGCAGCGGGGAGTCAACAACCAAGCGTGGAAGGCCGGCCACCCAGCGGGACAACCGGCCACCCGGCAGGGGAGGCCAGCCGGCACGGGAGGTAAGCCGGCAGCGGGGGGGAGCCGCCGGGCGGCAGGGGAGGTCAGCCGCGTTCGGCGCGTTCGACGACGTTGGTGAGCAGCATGGCCCGGGTCATCGGCCCGACGCCGCCCGGCATCGGCGCGAGCCGGGCGGCGACCTGGGCCACCTCCGGGTCCACGTCGCCGGTGTAGCGGCCCTTGCCGTCGTCGCCGATCACCCGGGTGATGCCGACGTCGACCACCGTGGTGCCCGGGGTGACCATGTCGGCGGTGAGCAGGCCGGGCACCCCGGCGGCGACGATGACGATGTCGGCGGCGCGGGTGTGGGCGGCGAGGTCGAGGGTGCCGGTGTGGCACAGGGTGACGGTCGCGTTCTCGCTGCGCCGGTTGAGCAGCAGGCCGAGCGGCCGCCCGACGGTGTTGCCCCGGCCGACCAGGGCGACGTTGGCACCGCGCAGCGGCACGTCGTACCGGCGGAGCAGCTCGACGATGCCGCGCGGGGTGCAGGGCAGTGGGCCGTCGTAGCCGAGCACCAGCCGGCCCAGGTTCACCGGGTGCAGGCCGTCGGCGTCCTTGTCGGGGTCGATCAGCTCCAGGGCCCGCTGGGTGTCGAGGTGCGCCGGCAGCGGCAGCTGGACGATGTAGCCGTGGCAGCCCGGGTCGGCGTTCAGCTCGGTGAGCACGTCGTCGAGCTGCTGCTGGGTGGCGTCGGCGGGCAGCTCCCGGCGGATCGAGGCGATGCCCACCTCGGCGCAGTCGCGGTGCTTGCCGTTGACGTACGCCTCCGAGCCGGGGTCCGCGCCGACCAGGACGGTGCCCAGGCCTGGGGTGACCCCTCGCTCGGCCAACGCCTTGACCCGTACCCGCAGCTCGTCCTTGATCTTGGCTGCGGTCGCCTTGCCGTCCAGGATGATCGCCGTCACGACCAGATCGTCTCACGGCCGGCGGACGGCGAGCCGGCGACGGGGCGGCCGTCACTTTGAGTTACGTGCCATTGGTCACTTTGTGTCACCTTAGTGTGGCAGGCCACGACGTCGTGGCGGACGGAAGACCCCACACCGACTGCGGGCCGGACAGGCGACGCATACCCCCCACGGCGACCGATCGGCCCTCCGTGGGCATCCGACACCCCCTCCACGCCCATAGTGAGCAGCAAAAATCGCTTCTCCCCGATACCAGGCGAGCAGAACAACCACAAGGGCACTGCCGGTGGTCCGTTATCCGTTCGCAACGCTTCCGTTGTCGTCGGGCCGATCCCGACCTACCGTTGCCGGACGTTGCGCAGAGTCACCCAGCGCCGGGTCCGGCTGCGCTACGTAATGAGATGAGGAGACCCCCATGCGTGTGCGCAGGCTTGCTGCCTGGACCGCTCTCCCGCTCGCGGTGACCCTGGGCCTGGCGGCCTGCGGCTCGGGCGGCGGCAGCGGAACCGGTCAGTCCGACCCCAACGCGGCCGTGCGGATCGAGATCGCCGAGCCGCAGCACCTGGTGCCGACCAACACCAACGAGACCAGCGGTTCGCAGGTGCTCGCCGCCCTGTTCAGCCCACTGGTCGACTACGACGAGGCCAACAAGCCCTACGAGGTGGCGGCCGAGTCGGTCACCTCGTCGGACAACAAGGTCTGGACGGTCAAGCTCAAGGACGGCTACACCTTCCACAACGGCGAGAAGGTCACCGCCGACAACTACCTCGACGCCTGGAACTACGGCGCGTACGCCCCCAACGGGCAGAACTCCAGCTACTTCTTCGAGAAGATCGCCGGGTACGCCGACCTGCAGGGCGACAAGCCGGCTGCCGAGCGGCTGTCCGGGCTGAAGAAGGTCGACGACCTGACCTTCACCGTCACGCTGACCGAGCCGTACAGCGAGTTCAAGACGATGCTCGGGTACACCGCCTTCTATCCGCTGCCGAAGGCCGCCTTCTCGGGGCCCGGCACGCTGAAGGAGGGCTACGAGCAGGCCCCGATCGGGCAGGGCCCGTTCCGGATGAAGGGCTCCTGGCAGCACGACGCCAAGGTCGAGGTGGAGCGCTACGACGCCTTCCCCGGCGAGCAGCCGAAGGTGGGCGGGGTCGAGTTCCGGATCTACCAGCAGCCCACCGCCGCGTACGCGGACGTGCTGTCGGACAACCTCGACGTGATCAAGACGATCCCGACCGAGAACCTGTCGACCGCCGCGACCGACCTGGGCGACCGGTTCCAGCAGAGCCCGGCATCGTCGTTGCAGGTGCTGGCCTTCCCGACCTTTCAGAAGGAGTTCAGCAAGCCCGAGGTGCGCAAGGCCATCTCGATGGCGATCGACCGGGACGAGATCACCAAGTCGATCTTCAAGGACTCGCAGCAGCCGGCCCGCTCGTTCGTCTCGCCGGTGGTCGCGGGTTACCGGGAGAACACCATCGGCGCGGCCGGCGAGTTCGACCCGGCCAAGGCGAAGTCGGCGTACGAGGCCGCCGGTGGCCCGAAGAAGATCGAGCTGTCGTACAACGGCGACGGTGGGCACAAGGACTGGATCGACGCGACCTGCAACCAGCTCAAGGCCAACCTGGGTGTGGAGTGCGTCGGCACCGCCGAGCCCAAGTTCGCCGACCTGCTGACCAAGGTCAAGGCGAAGCAGCCGGTGGGCCTGTTCCGGATGGGCTGGGTGATGGACTACCCGTCGATGGAGAACTACCTCGGCCCGCTGTACAGCACGAACGGTTCGTCGAACTACTACGGCTACAGCAACCCGGAGTTCGACAAGCTGCTCGTCGAGGGCGCCAAGGCCCCGAACGAGGAGGCCGCGATCGCGAAGTACCAGGCGGCGGAGGACCTGCTGGCCAAGGACCTGCCGGTGATCCCGCTGCGCTACGGCCAGAACAACTTCGGCCACTCGACCAAGGTGAAGAACGTCCAGATGGACCTCTTCGACCGGATCGACCTGCTGAAGATCGAGGCGGTCAGCTAGTCCGGGCGGCGCGAACGGCCGCCAGCAGGTGAAGGGGCGGCGTCGGCGAACGGCCGCCGGCAGATGAAGGCGCGGCGGCGGCGAACGGCCGACCGGCACGTGCAGGGCGCGTCGGCGGCAACGGGGCCGTCGACGGGAGCAACGGGTCGGGTCATCGGTGGACGGTGGCCCGACCCGCCTCCGTCTCCGCCCCTTATCAGCAAGACTGCACAGTATGTTCCGCTTCGTTCTGCGGCGTCTGCTCCAGATGGTCCTCGCCTTCTTCGGGACCACGCTGATCGTGTACGCCCTGATGTTCGCCGGCCAGGGCGACCCGATCCAGGCGCTGGCCGGCGAACGGCCGGTCACCCCGGCCCAGCGGGCGTACCTCACGGAGAAGTTCCACCTCGACCGGACCGGGATCGGCGGCTTCTTCTACCGCTACCTCGACTACCTCAAGAACCTGCTCCAGGGTGACCTCGGCCAGTCGCTGACCGGCCGGTCGATCGGGGACATCCTCGCCGCCGCCTGGCCGGTCACCGTCAAGCTGGCCGTGATCGCGATGGCCGTGACGATCCTGTTCGGGGTCACCGCCGGGGTGCTCGCCGGCATCCGCCGGGCCAGCCTCTTCGACAACGCCACGCTGGTGCTGACCCTGCTGGTGCTGGGCATCCCCACCATCGTGCTGGCCCCGCTCGCGCAGTACCTGCTCGGCGTCCGCTGGCCGATCTTCCCCCCGACCGCCGGCGCCGACCCCGACCTGTGGGCCCTGCTGCTGCCCGGCATCGTGCTCGGCTCCCTGTCGCTGGCCACCGCGCTGCGGCTGACCCGGACCTCGGTCGCCGAGAACCTGCGCGCCGACTACGTCCGCACCGCCCGGTCGAAGGGGCTGGTCCGGCGACGGATCATCGGGGTGCACGTACTGCGTAACTCGCTCATCCCCGTGATCACCTTCCTCGGCGTCGAGCTGGGCAACCTGATGAGCGGCGCGATCATCACCGAGGGCGTGTTCAACATCCCGGGGGTGGGCTTCAACCTGTTCCGGGGCATCCGCACCGAGGACGGCCCGCTGGTGGTGGGCATCGTCAGCGTGCTCGTCGTCGTCTACCTGGTCGCCAACCTGGTGGTGGACGTCCTGTACGCCGTACTCGATCCGAGGATCCGCTATGAGTGAGCGCGACGAGGTACGGGCATGAGCGACTTCGAGACGGTGGCGGCGACGGAGGACCAGGCCGCCCGCCGGGGGGTCTCCGGTGAGCCCGGCACCCCCGACCGGGTCGGCGTACCGCAGAAACCCCGCAGCCTGGCCGGGGACGCCTGGCGTGAGCTGCGCCGCAAGCCGGTCTTCTGGATCAGTCTGGTGCTGGTCGTGCTGGTCGCCGCGATGGCCGCCGTGCCGTCGCTGTTCACCGCCAACGACCCGCGCGACTGCGTGCTGTCCCGCCAGCACGCCGGGGCGTCCGGCGGGGCCATCTTCGGGTACGACTTCCAGGGCTGCGACACGTACGCCCGGGCGGTCTACGGGGCCCGCGCCTCGCTGCTTGTGGGCGCGCTCTCCGCCCTGCTCACCGGGGTCGTCGCGCTGGTGGTCGGGATGGTGGCCGGCTACTTCGGCCGCTGGGTCGACGCGGTGCTCTCCCGGGTGATCGACATCGTGCTCGGCATCCCGCTGCTGCTCGCCGCGATCGTGCTGCTCAAGCGGGTCAGCACCAGCAGCGACACGGTCCGGCTGTTCGCGGTGATCTTCGTGTTGGCGGTGCTCGGCTGGACCACCGCCGCCCGGGTGGTCCGCTCCTCGGTGATCACCGCCAAGGAGCAGGACTACGTCGCCGCCGCCCGGATGCTCGGCGCGGGCGACGGCCGGATCATGTGGCGGCACATCCTGCCCAATGCGCTCGCCCCGGCGATCGTGGTGCTGACCATCGCGCTCGGTTCGTTCATCGCCGCCGAGGCGACCCTGAGCTTCCTGGGCATCGGACTGAAGGCGCCCACCATCTCCTGGGGCATCGAGATCGACGCCGGCCGGGTGCACATGCGCGAGTCGGCGACCCCGCTGGTCGTCCCGTCCGCCTTCCTCGCGCTGACCGTGCTGGCCTTCATCATGCTGGGCGACGCGATCCGCGACGCCTTCGACCCGAAGCTGCGGTGAGCACCGTGCCGGCCACAGCGCCCCCACCCCCCACGCCCGCAACGGGCCCGGCACCCACGCCCCGCACGCCCGCAACGGGCCCGGCACCCACGCCCCGCACGCCCGCAGCGGGTCCCGCAGTCGCGAGCGAGAGGCAGATCCGGTGACCGAGTCCGCGGTCCGGCCCACGCCGGCCTCACCCACCCCGCCCGGCGGTCACCTGCTGGAGGTACGAGACCTGCACGTCGAGTTCCGCACCGGCGAGGGGGTGGCCAAGGTGATCAACGGGGTCTCCTACCACCTGGACCCGGGCGAGACGCTGGCCGTGCTCGGTGAGTCCGGCTCCGGCAAGTCGGTCACCGCCCAGGCGGTCATGGGCATCCTGGACACCCCACCGGCGGCGATCCGTTCCGGTCAGATCCGCTACCGGGGCCGCGATCTGCTCACCCTGCCCGAGGAGCAACGCCGGCAGGTACGCGGCAAGGAGGTCGCGATGATCTTCCAGGACGCCCTGTCGGCGTTGAACCCGGTCTTCCCGGTCGGCTGGCAGATCGGCGAGACGCTGCGACACCGGGACGGGATGTCCCGCGCCGACGCCCGACGGCGGACCGTCGAACTGATGGACCTGGTGCGCATCCCGGGGGCGGCCGGACGGCTCGGCGACCACCCGCACCAGTTCTCCGGCGGGATGCGGCAACGCGTCATGATCGCCATGGCGCTGGCCCTGGACCCGAAGGTGCTGATCGCCGACGAACCGACCACCGCCCTCGACGTCACCGTGCAGGCCCAGATCATGGACCTACTGGCCGACCTGCGGCGCGACCTCGACATGGCGATGATCCTGATCACCCACGACCTGGGGGTGGTGGCCGGCGTCGCGGACCGGATCGCCGTCATGTACGCCGGCCGGATCGTCGAGCACGCCGACGTCCACGCGTTGTACCGGGCACCGGCCCACCCGTACACCAAGGGGTTGCTGGCCTCGATTCCCCGGCTGGACGTGCGCGGCCGGGAGCTGGCCACGATCCGGGGACTGCCACCGAACCTGATGCGGATCCCCACCGGCTGCCCGTTCCACCCCCGATGCCCGTACGTGCGGCAGGTCTGCGTGGACGTGGTGCCGGACGACCTGGTCCTCGCCGACGGCCGGACCAGCGCGTGCCACTTCGCGCAGGAGGTCCACGATGACCGCGCCCGCTAGCCCGGCCAAGGTCCGGGGCGAGGCCATCCTCGCCGTCGACGACCTGGTCAAACACTTCCCGATCACCCGGGGCGTGCTCTTCCAACGGCAGGTCGGCGCGGTCCGGTCGGTCGACGGGGTCAGCTTCGTGCTGCGTCGGGGCGAGACGCTCGGCATCGTCGGCGAATCCGGCTGCGGCAAGTCGACCCTCGCCCGGCTGCTGATGCGGCTGGAGACGCCGACCTCCGGCCGGGCCACCCTGGAGGGCCGCGACCTGCTCTCCGCCTCCGGGGGCGAACTGCGCCGGCTGCGGCGCAACATGCAGATGGTGATGCAGGACCCGTACACCTCGCTGAACCCCCGGATGACGGTGGGCGACATCATCGGCGAGCCGTTCGACATCCACCCCGACGCCGCACCCAAGGGCAGCAAACGCGGCCGGGTGCAGGAGTTGCTGGACCTGGTCGGGCTGAACCCCGAGCACGTCAACCGCTACCCGCACCAGTTCTCCGGCGGTCAGCGGCAACGCATCGGCATCGCCCGGGCGCTCGCCCTGCGCCCCGAGGTGATCGTCTGCGACGAGCCGGTCTCCGCCCTGGACGTCTCGATCCAGGCCCAGGTCATCAACCTGTTGGGGCAACTCCAGGACGAGCTGGGCCTGTCGTACGTCTTCATCGCGCACGACCTGTCGGTGGTCCGGCACATCTGCGACCGGGTGGCGGTGATGTACCTGGGCCGGATCGTCGAGATCGGCACCGAGGAGGAGATCTACGAACGGGCCACCCACCCGTACACCCAGGCGCTGCTGTCCGCGGTGCCGGTGCCCGACCCGGCCGCCCGCGACGCCACCGGCATCATCCGGCTGACCGGCGACGTGCCCAGCCCGGCCGACCCGCCGTCCGGCTGCCACTTCCGCACCCGCTGCTGGAAAGCCGAGGACATCTGCGCCCGGGAAGACCCGCCGACCGTCCCCCGGCCCGCCGACCCCCACCCCAGCGCCTGCCACTTCGCCGCCCTACGCGACCCGCCGGGCGGGGCCTGACCACCGGTCACCGCGCCGTGTGGACACCTACGGCCGAGCACACACCGGGTGCCGCTCGGCCGTAGGTGATCACGCAGGCGGTGCGCCGGGCCGGCCGGTGGCGGCCCGCCCGGCCGGGGTGGATCAGTGGAAGAAGTGCCGGGTGGCGGTGAGGTACATGGTGACGCCGGCCTGCTGGCAGGCGGCGATGGTGTCCTCGTCGCGGATCGACCCGCCGGGCTGGACGATCGCCTTCACCCCGGCGTCGATCAGGATCTGCGCGCCGTCGGCGAACGGGAAGAAGGCGTCCGAGGCGGCGACGGACCCCCGGGCCCGCTCCGCACCGGCCCGGCTGACCGCCAGCCGGGCCGAGTCGACCCGGTTGACCTGACCCATCCCCACCCCGACCGACGCGCCGTCGCGGGCCAGCAGGATCGCGTTGCTCTTCACCGCGCGGACCGCCCGCCAGGCCAGCACCAGGTCCCGCAGGGTCGCCTCGTCGGCGGCCTCGCCGGTGGCCAGCTTCCAGTTGGCCGGGTCGTCGCCCTCGGCGTCGATCCGGTCCCGCTGCTGCACGAGGACACCGCCGGTGACCTGCCGCCACTCAGCCGGCAGCGGGGCGAAGGCCGGGGCGCGCAGCAGCCGGATGTTCTTCTTGCCCTGGAGGATCTCCACCGCGCCGGGCTCGAACTCCGGTGCCACCAGCACCTCGGTGAAGATCTCCGCGACCTGCCCGGCCAGCTCCACCGAGACCGGTCGGTTGACGGCGATCACCCCGCCGAACGCGGAGACCGGGTCGCAGGCGTGGGCCTTGCGGTGCGCCTCGGCGACGTCCGCGCCGACGGCGATGCCGCACGGGTTGGCGTGCTTGATGACCGCCACCGCCGGCTGGTCGGGGAAGTCGTTCGCGGCCCGCCAGGCGGCGTCCGCGTCGACGTAGTTGTTGTAGGACATCTCCTTGCCGTGCAACTGCTCGGCCTGGGCCAGCCCCGGCGGGCTGCCCGGGTCGGCGTAGACGGCGGCACCCTGGTGCGGGTTCTCGCCGTAGCGCAGCGTCGCCTGCCGGCGCAGGGCCAGCCCGGCGAAGTGCGGCCAGCCGTCCTCGGCGGGGGCGGCGGTGCCGGCGAACCAGTCGGCGACCGCGACGTCGTACTCGGCGATGTCGGCGAACGCGCGGGCGGCCAGCGCCCGCCGCTGGGCCAGCGTGAAACCGCCCTCGGCCAGCGCGGCGACCAGCGCCGGGTACGCGGCCGGGTCGGTCACCACGGCGACCGAGGCGTGGTTCTTGGCGGCGGCCCGGACCATCGCCGGCCCACCGATGTCGATCTGCTCGACGCACTCGTCCGCCGACGCGCCGGAGGCGACGGTTTCCTGGAACGGGTAGAGGTTGGAGACCAGGACGTCGATGCCGGCGATGCCGTGCTCGTCGAGCTGCGCGCCGTGCGAGTCCTTGCGCAGGTCGGCCAGGAGACCGCCGTGGATCTTGGGGTGCAGGGTCTTGACCCGGCCGTCGAGGATCTCGGGGAAGCCGGTCACCTGCTCGACCGGGGTCACCGGCACGCCCGCGCCGGAGATCGTCGAGGCGGTGGAACCGGTCGAGACGATCTCCACCCCGGCCCCGTGCAACGCGCGGGCCAGCTCGACCAGACCACTCTTGTCGTAGACGCTGACCAGTGCCCGCCTGATCGGGCGGCGGGAGTCCTGCGGGGCACTCACGGAACGGTGACCTTTCTTCCGGTGATCGTCCAACCTGCACGAACCAGGCGACCGACCTGCTCGACGAGCTGGCGGCGCTCGGCTTGCTTGATGCGCTCGGTGAGCGTCTCCTCGTCGTCGTCGTCGAGGACCGGCACCGCGACCTGCGCGACGATCGGGCCGGTGTCCATCCCGGCGTCGACGAAGAAGAGGGTGGCCCCGGTGACCTTGACGCCGTAGGCGAGCGCGTCCCGGGGGCCGTGGATGCCGGGGAACGCCGGCAGCAGCGTGTTGTGCGTGTTGAGATAGCGGTCGCCGAAGGCCGCCAGGAACTGCGGCCCGACCAGCTTCAGGAAACCGGCGGAGATGACCAGGTCGGGCTGGTGCTCGGCGACGTGCGCGGTGAGGGCCTTGTCCCAGTCGGCGCGGGTGGGGTGGTCCTTCACCCGGTCGACGAAGGTCGGCACCCCGGCGGCGGCGGCGCGGTCCAGCCCGACGATGCCGTCCCGGTCGGCGCCGACGGCCACCACCCGGGCCCCGTAGCCGGGGTCGGCGGCGGCGTCCAGCAGCGCCTGGAGGTTGCTGCCGGAGCCGGAGACGAGGACGACGAGGCGGGCGACGGGCGCGGGCTCGGTCACACGGGCCACCCTAGCGGGCAGGTCGGCCCGCCCATCCTGCGGGCGGCGACGTTTCGGGTGATCACGCGTGTCGCCCGGACACGGTACGCTGCCGGTCGCCCGGTGGCCGGGCCGCGCCCGCCACCGCACCCCATAGCCAATGATCAGGTACGGACGCCGTACCGACGTGAACGAGGAGTACCACAGATGCAGCCCGGCTACCCCAACCCGCAGCAGCCGATCAACAACAACATGACCCCGTCGATCGTGGCCATCTTCTTCTTCTGGCCGCTGGCGATCCCCGCCATCATCAACGCATCCAAGGTCAACCCGGCCCTGCAGCAGGGCGACTACGCGGGTGCCGAGGCCGCCGCCCGCGAGTCCAAGAAGTGGTCGAAGCTGGCCTTCATCATCGGTGGTGTGTGGCTCGTCATCGTGCTGCTGTGCTGCATCTTCGGTGGTGTGATGGGTGCGATCGACGGCAGCAGCACCAGCAGCTACTGACGGCCCACGACTGAGGAGCAGCCGAGATGCAGCCCGGAAACCCCGGCCACGACCCGTACGGCCAGCAGCCCCCGCACGATCCGTACGGGCAGCAGCCCGTCTCGGGCCAGCCGCAGGACCCGTACGCCGCGCCGCAGGCACCGTACGGGCAGCAACCGGCGGCACCGTACGGCGAGCAGCCTCCGCAGTACGGGCAGCCTCCGCAGTACGGGCAGCCCCCGCACGACCCGTACGGCCCCCAGCCCACCTCGGGCCAGCCGTACGAGCAGCCCTTCCAGCCGGACCCGTACGGCCAGCCCGTCCACAAGGACCCCTACGGGCAGCAGCCGTACGCCGCGGCGGCCTCCTATCCGGGGGCCGGCTATCCGGCGCCGCAGGGGCAGCAGAACACCCTCGGCCTGGTGTCGCTGATCCTCGGCATCGCGTCGCTTCCGCTGCTCTGCTGCCTCTTCCTGGGCATCCCGCTCGGCATCGGCGCGGTGATCACCGGTTGGCTGGGGATGCAGAAGGCCAACCAGGGTCTGGCCAGCAACGCCGGTCAGGCCAAGGCCGGCCTGATCTGCGGCGCGATCGCGGTCGGGCTCGGCATCCTGCTGCTGCTGCTCAACCTCATCGGCAGCTTCACGCTGCCCACCTCGCCCTGACCGGGCGCGACATCGAGGGGCGTCCCGGCACCGTCCGGGGCGCCCCTCGCCGTAAACCGGCAGCACCGCGAGACCGCCGGGCCGGCACGGGACGGCCAGGCCAGACCGCCGGGCCGGCAAGAGACGGCCAGGCCGGCAGCACCGCGAGGCCGGCGGGCCGGCACGAGACGGCGAGGTCGACCCGGCCAGGCCGGCCGGACCGCGCAGCCGGCAGCAGGGTGCGCGGCGCGGTGCAGCCGGCAGGACCGCGCAGCCGGCAGGAGCGGATGCTCAGTCGACGACCGGGCGGGGCGGCCGGTCGGCGGCTGATCGGGGCGGTCCCGGCCCGTACGCGACCGGTCCTCGACCGGGCCCGGCCGGTCCGCAGCCGGCCGGGGGCGGGTGACGGGCGACCGCGGCCGGGCGGGTGGGCGGGCCGACGACGGACGGTCGAGCACCTTGGCGGCGGCGGCCCCGAGCAGCGCGCCGACCGCGACCACGGCGGTGGCCACTGCCGCCACCTGCCACGGCACCGGGCCGATCTCGGCCAGCCGGCCGCCGCCGAGCGATCCGCCGGAGGCCACCGCGGCGAGCCCGACGACCAGGCCGACCACCGGCCCGGCGAGCGCCGCCGGGCCGAGCAGCGCCGGCCAGTCCGGCCCGGCCCGGTCGTCGGGGTCCGGGCGGAGCAGCCGGCGGCCGAGCAGCCAACCCGCCGTCATGCCGGCCAGCACCGGCACCGCCAGCAGCGCCGCACCGAGCCCGTCGACCGGGCCGCTGGGCAGGCCGGCGAGCAGCGGTACGGCCGGCAGCGACCCGACGGACACTTCGCTGAGGCGGATCGCCGTGCCGGTGCCGACGGCGAACCCGGGGCCGAGCAGGTAGGCGGTGGACCAGACGGTGGCGTTCGGTGCGTAGGCCAGGCTGACCAGGGTGATGCCGGCCTGCCCGGCCACCCCGGTCCGGTAGGCCCCGATCAGGTCGGCGGCGTCTCCCCCGCCGGTCGCCACCGCCAGGCCGGCCGCCACGGCACCCGCCCCGAGCAGCAGCAGAGCGGCGACCAGGCCGGTGCGGACACCGTCGCGCAGCACCGCCGGCGCACGCTCGGCCAGCAGGCCGGCGACCCCGGTGGTGCGTGCCGCCCCGACCAGGGCCGCCACCGTGCCGAAGAGCAGCAGGGTCAGCCCGGACCGGACCGGGGAGACCCGCAGGCCGGTGCTGTCGACCAGCAGCGCGGCCAGGACGCCGAACAGGGCGTACCCGATGCCGACCGCGACGGCGACGGTGGCCGCCTGCCGGGGGACCGGCCGCCGCGCGCGCCGACCGCCCGGCTGGCGTGCACCCCGGCCCGGCTCAGCCGCCAGCACGCGAACACCGAGAGCGCCAGCGGGACGAGGCCGATCGGGCCGGCGGTGGTCCCCAGCGGCACCCCGTGGCCGAGCAGCCAACCGGCGAGACCGGCCCGCAGCGCACCGACCACCGAGCCGGCGTCCTCGGTGAACTGGGCCAGCCCGAGCACCACCGCCACCGGCAGATAGGAGGTGACGGCGGCACCGGCGGCGGCCACCCCGGCGGCGACCGGTAACGGCGCCCGGGAGCGTCCGGGCTGCTCCGGCCGACGGGGGGCGGGCACCCGGGCACCACCGGCACGGCCCGGCGGCCGGCCGCCGGCACGGGCACCGCTGGGACGGCGGGGCTGATCAGGGGTGATCGAGGACATCGGGTCTACTCTGGCACGCCGCGCCGGTGGTGGCTGCCCGCCGGGGCCGCCCGGCTCCGGCGAGTTCCGTGATCCACCGCCATGGGCCCCCGATCCGGTCTAGCCTCGGCGCAGGGACGCGACCGAAGTCGCGGCACCGATCGCCCGGAGGAAGCCGTGAATGCTCCGTACCCACCGCCACCGGCTGCGGCCGGGCGGGACCGCACCACGCTCTGGGGGGTGCTCGGCATCGTCCTCGGCCTGATCTGCTGCGGCATCCTGGGCATCGTCTTCGGTTACCTGTCGATCCGCGACGCCAAGCGGTACGGCCAGTCGCCGCTGCTCGGTTACCTGGCCATCGCGTTCGGCGTGATCAACATCATCGGCACCGCGATCTGGCGGGCCAGCGGGAACTACCCGCTCTGGAACAACTGAAGGGGCCGACCGTCTCCGGTCGCCCCCTTCAGCTGTGCGTCGCTCGTTCGGGCTGGTGCAGCCCACGGCTCAGCGGCCGGACATCAGCTCCCGCATCAGCTTGGCGGTCTCGGTCGGGGTCTTGCCGACCTTGACCCCGACCGCCTCCAGCGCCTGCTGCTTGGCCTCGGCGGTGCCCGCCGAGCCGGAGATGATCGCGCCGGCGTGCCCCATGGTCTTGCCGGGGGGCGCGGTGAAGCCGGCGATGTAGCCGACCACCGGCTTGGTGACGTTGTCCTTGATGAAGTCGGCGGCCCGCTCCTCGGCGTCGCCGCCGATCTCGCCGATCATGACGATCGCGTCGGTCTCCGGGTCGGCCTCGAACGCGGCGAGCGCGTCGATGTGGGTGGTCCCGATGATCGGGTCGCCACCGATGCCGACGCAGGTGGAGAAGCCGATGTCGCGCAGCTCGTACATCATCTGGTAGGTCAGCGTGCCGCTCTTGCTGACCAGGCCGATCCGGCCGGAGCCGGTGATGTCGGCCGGGATGATGCCGGCGTTGGACGCGCCGGGCGAGGCGATGCCGGGGCAGTTCGGCCCGATGATCCGGGTCTGCTCCCCCTTGGCCACATTGTACGCCCAGAACGAGGCGGTGTCGTGCACCGGCACGCCCTCGGTGATCACCACGGCGAGCGGGATCTGCGCGTCGATCGCCTCGACCACCGCGCCCTTGGTGAACTGCGGCGGTACGAAGATCACCGTGACGTCCGCCCCGGTCTCCCGCATCGCGTCCGCGACGGAGGCGAAGACCGGCAGCTCGGTGCCGTCGAAGTCGACGGTGGTGCCGGCCTTGCGCGGGTTGACCCCGCCGACGACGTTGGTGCCGGCGGCGAGCATCCGCCGGGTGTGCTTGGAACCCTCGGAACCGGTCATCCCCTGCACGATGACCTTCGACTCCTTGGTCAGCCAGATCGCCATCGTCAGACCCCCGCAGCTGCCAGCTCGGCGGCCCGCTCGGCCGCGCCGTCCATGGTGTCGACCCGCTGCACGAGCGGGTTGCCGGCGCCGTCGAGGATCGCCCGACCGGCCTCCGCGTTGTTGCCGTCGAGCCGGACGACGAGCGGCTTGGTGACCTTCTCGCCGCGTTCCTCCAGCAGGGCCAGCGCCTGGATGATGCCGTTGGCGACCTCGTCGCAGGCGGTGATGCCGCCGAAGACGTTGACGAAGACGCTGCGAACCGACGGGTCGGACAGCACGATCTCCAGACCGTTGGCCATCACCGCGGCGCTCGCGCCGCCGCCGATGTCGAGGAAGTTGGCCGGCTTGACGTTGCCGTGCCGCTCGCCCGCGTAGGCCACCACGTCGAGGGTGGACATGACCAGACCCGCGCCGTTGCCGATGATGCCGACCTCGCCGTCGAGCTTGACGTAGTTGAGGTCCTTCTCCTTGGCGGCCTGCTCCAGCGGGTCCACCGCGGCCTGGTCGACCAGCGCCTCGTGGTCCGGGTGCCGGAAACCGGCGTTCTCGTCCAGCGTGATCTTGGCGTCGAGCAGCAGCATCGTGCCGTCGCCCGTCTTGGCCAGCGGGTTCACCTCGACCAGGGTGGCGTCCTCGGCGACGAACGCCTTCCACAGCCCGACCGCGACCGCGACGACCTGGTCGGCGACCTCGGCCGGGAACCCGGCCGCGGCGACGATCTCCCGGGCCTTTGCCTCGTCCACGCCCTCGACCGCGTCGATCGGGGCCTTGACCACCTTGTCGGGGGTCTCGGCCGCGACCTGCTCGATGTCCATACCGCCGGCCACGCTGGCGATGCAGAGGAAGGTGCGGTTCGCCCGGTCGAGCAGGTAGGAGAAGTAGTACTCCTCGGCCACGTCCGCGGTCACGGTGATCATGACCTTGTGGACGGTGTGACCCTTGATGTCCATGCCGAGGATGTCGGTGGCCCTGGCCACCGTCTCGTCGGCGCCCTCGGCCAGCTTGACGCCGCCGGCCTTGCCACGGCCACCGACCTTCACCTGCGCCTTGACGACCACCCGATCGCCGAGGCGTTCGGCGATCGCGCGGGCCTCCTCCGGGGTCGTGGCGACGCCGCCGGCGAGCACGGGCAAGCCGTGCCGCTCGAACAGGTCCCGCCCCTGGTACTCGTACAGGTCCACGATTGCGCGTCCCGTCCCGTCTCCGCGGCGCGCCGTCGCGCCGCCGCCAGCGTTGTGAAACTCCGTTGACGCCTGTCATCAGTTGAAACAGGCCATTGGCCGCAGCCTAGCGAGGTGGGCACCGGCGGCAACCGAGCGGGTGCGCGGTGTGCGGTAATGCACAGCGCGCCGCTGGCGACTCGCCGGTGACACAAATTGGTCCACAGGTTGTCCCAAGCAACGCGTAACCCCACCGTACGGGCGTCGTTGAGTCTGATGTCGGAGCGCTGGTCAGCGCGAAGACGGGAGCGGCCGATGCCCTGTCGGTCGAGGGGTGGCGGCGGGGCATCGTGCATAGAAGGGCCGGGCGTGTGAGGGGTGCGTCCGGCCCTTCACCCTGCCCGGATTCGGATGCCTCCCGATCCGTCGCCCCGGCCGGGCCACACCGCCCCCGGGATCACACCGCCGCCCGGGTCACACCACCGCGGGGAGCACACCGCCGCCGGGGTCACGGCACGACGAAAACGGCGGCGACCGGAAACCGGCACACCACCGTCGGCGTACGAAGGGGTGCGGCGCACCCGGGTGGTCAGCCCACCGGCTGGGCCACGTTGGCCCGGACCCACTCCACGATCGACTGGGTGGTCGCACCCGGCGTGAAGATCTTCTTGACGCCCAGCTCCACCAGCTCGGGGAGATCGGCGTCGGGGATGATGCCGCCGCCGAAGACGACGATGTCCCGCGCGTCCCGCTCGGCGAGCAGCTCCAGCACTCGGCGGAAGAGCGTCATGTGCGCACCGGAGAGCACCGAGAGGCCGACCGCGTCGGCGTCCTCCTGGATGGCGGTCTCGACGATCTGCTCCGGGGTCTGGTGCAGGCCGGTGTAGATGACCTCCATGCCCGCGTCACGCAGCGCACGCGCCACCACCTTCGCGCCCCGGTCGTGGCCGTCGAGGCCCGGCTTCGCGACGACTACCCGGATACGAGAGTTCATCAGCGCACACCCTTCACGGCTCCGCGGCTACCAGCTGAACGAACGGTAACCCGACCGACCCGGGGTGGAGAACCCGGGCCGGACCCCTACCGTGCCGACCGGCGACCCGGAAGCCGGACGCCTCCGCCGAACGGTCACGGTGCGCGACGAACGGGCAGGAAGAGGGACAGCCGTCCGGCGTCTGGAGCTATGACAATGAGGGACGGAAAGGGACAGAAGGAATCGCCGCTTCGGTGCCTACGCTTGTGACCGGAGCGGTGGAGGGCTAACGTGTCCACGGTTGTCATCAGGTCCACGGACGGGTGATGACGCGATCTACGACCGTTCGATCAGCTGCACCGAACGGTCGGAGATTGCATCGGATCCCCGACAACGGAGGGTGTGCGTGCGCCAGCGCCTGTCGTCTGAGCCCGATAGATATCGCGGCCGCCGCCGTGTACCAACCCCCCCACGGAGCCGCTACGCGGCGGTCGTCACCACCGCGTTCGTCGGTGCCGGGATCGTCGCGCTCGGCGCGGGGGCGATGCCGGACGCCAAGAGCGTCAGCCCGTCGGTCCTCGACGAGCTCCGGCAGGCCTCGATCACCAGCCAGGACGCCGCCGCGCGGGCCGACGCCGCCGACCGGGCCACCCGCGACAACGCCCGGGACACCGCGGCGGGCGTCGACGAGCAGGACCCGTGGCTGCTGCCCATGCAGGGCTACGACTTCAACTCCCCGTACGGCATGCGGTGGGGCAAGCTGCACACCGGCATCGACCTGGTCGCGCCGGAGGGCACCCCGTACGTGGCCATCCACTCCGGCACGGTCACCAAGGCCGGCTGGTTCGGCGGTTACGGCTACGCGGTGATCGTCCAGCACGCCGACGGCAGCGAGGCCATCTACGGTCACTCCTCCGCGGTGAGCGTGCACGAGGGCCAGCAGGTCAAGGCGGGCGACCAGCTCGGCCTGGTCGGCAACACCGGCCACTCGTACGGCGCGCACCTGCACCTGGAGGTCCACGTCAAGGGCCAGCCCCTCGACCCGGTGCCGTGGCTCCAGGAGCGCGGAGTGGACATCAAGCTACAGGTCGAGGCGTACTACACCGAGAAAGCCGCCTCCTGACCCTGCGTGACGCCTGTTGACCGCCCGGATCTACGGATCCGGGCGGTTTCGCGTGCGGGTAAGTCTGCTGCGTCACACACCGCGATGTGACCGACGGCACTGGCGACCCGGCCCGGTCAACGGGGCAGACGACACCCCGGCGGGACATAGCCGGGCAGCCCTGCGGGGCGGTCGGGGCTACCCGCCGGTACCGGTTCCCGTCCCGGCGCGCTCCGACACCCAGGATGGTCCGGTCCGAATCCCCTGAGTGTGTGAAGGTCCGCCGTGCAGGAAGACAACGACAGCACCACCGGCAACGCCGACAGCACCACCCGCAGTGCCAGCACCACCCGCAACGCGCGGATTTCCGCCGCCGTGATCCGGCACCGGCGGCGTCACCCACGCGGCGCGCGCGCCCTCGCCGTCGGCGTGGTCGCCCTGGTCGGCCTCGGCCTGGCCGGGGCCGCCACGGCCGCCCTCGACCGGGACGACGCCCCCGAGCCGGCCACCGTCGCGCTCGACGCACAGGCCCGTGCCGAGGCCGCCGACCGTGCCGACCGGTCCACCCGGGAGTCGACCGCCCCGGCCAGCCCCAGCGCCGTGCCGACCCCCACCAGCGCCAGTCCCACCCCGACGGCCGCCCCGACGCGGAAGCCGAAGACCAAGCCGAAGGTCACCGCGAAGCCGAAGGCCGTCGCCAGGAAGACCACCGCTCCCAAGCCGAAGCCGTCCTGGGTGATCCCCATGGCGGGGGCCGGGATCACCTCCTGCTACGGGCAGCGCGGGGGCGCCCTGCACGCCGGAATCGACTTCGCCATGCCGGCCGGTACCCCGATCCACGCCGCTGCGGCCGGCACCGTGGTCAAGGCCGGCGACGTCGGCGACGGCTACGGCATCTCGGTCTTCGTCGACCACGGCAACGGCTACCTGACCCACTACGCCCACCAGAGCAGCGTGAAGGTCGGCGTCGGCGACCGGGTCGGCGTCGGCGAGGTGCTCGGCTACGAGGGCTCCACCGGCGACTCCACCGGCCCCCACCTGCACTTCGAGGTGCACCAGGGGCAGATGTGGAACCAGATCGACCCGGCGCCGTTCCTGCGCGCCCGGGGCATCGACGTGGCCTGCTGAGCCGTACCGGCGAAGGGTCCGGCCCGGCAACGCGCCGGACCGGGCCCTTCGGCGTCGGTCAGAGCTTGTCGAGCGGGGCGTGGCGCAGCACCAGCCACATGGTCTGGTCGCCGAAGTCGATCTGCGCGCGGGCGCTCGGCCCGTGCCCTTCGACCGCGAGCACCCGCCCCAGGCCGTAGCGCTGGTGGTTGACCCGGTCGCCGGCAGACACCTTCGGCCCCTGCGGCAGCTCGCTGGCGGTGGCCAGCCGACTGGCGTCGACCCCGAGCCGTTTCGCCAGCTCCGTCGCCCTCGGCGTGCCCCCGGTGAAGCCGCCACGCCCGCCGGGCACGCGGTCCGCACGCCCCCCGACGCCGCCGCCCCCACCGGCCCACGAGGTGTACGTCCCCTCGGTGCGCTCCCAGCGGACCAGCTCCGGCGGCAGCTCCTCCAGGAAGCGCGACGGCGGGTTGTACGACGGCTGCCCCCAGGCCGAACGGGTGACCGCCCGGGACAGGTAGAGCCGCTGCCGGGCCCGGGTGATCCCCACGTACGCCAGCCGCCGCTCCTCCTCCAACTCCCGGGTGTCGCCCAGCGAGCGCAGGTGGGGGAAGACGCCGTCCTCCAGGCCGGTCAGGAACACCACCGGGAACTCCAGGCCCTTGGCGGTGTGCAGGGTCATCAGGGTGACGACCCCCTGGTGGTCGGGGTCGTCGGACGGGATCTGGTCGGCGTCGGCGACCAGCGCCACCTGCTCCAGGAAACCGGCCAGGGTGGCCCGCTCACCGTCCTCGCCAAGCGCCTCGATCCGCTCGGTGTACTCCCGGGCGACGCTGACCAGTTCCTGGAGGTTGTCGACCCGGCCGGCGTCCTGCGGGTCGACGCTCTCCTCCAGCTCGGTCAGGTAGCCCGACCGGGTCAGCAGCGCCTCCAGCACCTCCTCCGGGGTGCCCTCCTCGGCCAGCTCGCGGGCACCGTCGAGCAGCGCGACGAACTCGGCGATGGAGTTGGCGGCCCGGGTGGAGATGCCCGGTGCCTCCCGGGCCCGGCGCAGCGCCGCGCCGAAGGAGATCCGGTCCCGGCTGGAGAGCGCCTCGACGCACGCCTCGGCCCGGTCGCCGATGCCCCGACGTGGGGTGTTCAGCACCCGGCGGAGGCTGACCGTGTCGTCGTCGTTGACCACCGCGCGCAGGTAGGCCAGCGCGTCGCGGACCTCCTTGCGTTCGTAGAAGCGCACCCCGCCGACCACCTTGTAGGGCAGGCCGACCCGGATGAACACCTCCTCGAAGACCCGGGACTGGGCGTTGGTGCGGTAGAAGACGGCCACGTCGCCGGGGCGGGTCTCTCCCGCGTCGACCAGCCGGTCGACCTCCCGGCCCACCCAGTCGGCCTCGGCGTGCTCGGTGTCGGCGACGTAGCCGACGATCTGCTCACCGGCCCCGGCGTCGCTCCACAGCCGCTTGGGCTTGCGGGAGGTGTTGCGGTCGATCACCGCGTTGGCCGCGTTGAGGATGGTCTGGGTGGAGCGGTAGTTCTGCTCCAGCAGGATCGTCCGGGCGTCGGTGAAGTCCCGTTCGAACTCCAGGATGTTGCGGATCGTCGCGCCCCGGAACGCGTAGATCGACTGGTCGGCGTCACCGACGACGCACAGCTCGGCCGGCGCGATCCCCTCGGTGCCGGCGACCAGCTCCTTGATCAGGGTGTACTGCGCGTGGTTGGTGTCCTGGTACTCGTCGACCAGGACGTGCCGGAACCGGCGGCGGTAGCTCTCCGCGACGTGCGGGTGCGACTGGAGCAGGTGCACCGTCGTCATGATCAGGTCGTCGAAGTCCAGCGCGTGCGCCTCCCGCAGCCGCCGCTGGTAGAGGGTGTACGCCTCGGCGAGCGCCCGCTCGTTGGGGCCCGTGGCCCGGCCGGCGAACTCCTCCGGGTCGGTCAGCTCGTTCTTCAGGTTGGACACCTGGGCGGCGAGCCCCCGGGCCGGGTAGCGCTTCGGGTCGAGATCCAGCTCCCGGGCGACCATCTGCATCAGCCGGCGAGAGTCGTCGGCGTCGTAGATGGAGAAGGTCGACTTCAGGCCGGCGTGCTCGTGCTCGGCGCGCAGGATGCGCACGCAGGCGGAGTGGAACGTCGACACCCACATCAGCCGGGCGCGCGGGCCGACCAGGTGGGTCACCCGTTCCTTCATCTCACCGGCGGCCTTGTTGGTGAAGGTGATCGCGATGATCTCGCCGGGGTGGACGTCCCGCGCGGCGAGCAGGTAGGCGATCCGGTGGGTGAGCACCCGGGTCTTGCCGGAGCCGGCCCCGGCCACGATCAGCAACGGCGAGCCGGAATGGGTGACCGCATCCCGCTGGGGACCGTTCAGGCCCTCCACCAGGTCCTGCGGGTCGAGGCGGCGGGCGGGGCCGGGCCGGCGCGGCGGAACCGACGCGGGCTCGGGCGCGGGCGGGGACGCGGGGATGTCGAAGAGAGGATGCATCGCACGGCGAGTCTATGCCGTCGGCCGGACACTTCCCGCCCGCGCACGCCCGGGGCGCCCGAGCCCCGTCACCACCGCCGCGCCACGGCCACCTGCCGCCGCTGTCACGCCACGACCCGGTGACGGCGTCGGCCAGGACTGAGACGAACCTGTCACGCTGGCCCCACTGGCATCTTGGGTCCCGAGGCGCGACGATGACCCGGGAAATCCCCGCCTGCTCCCCCGTAGACGACTTGGGAGAACAACCATGAGTCAACCGCGCTCGCGCGGTCGGGCCGTGCTGCGTCACCTCGCCGCGCCGGTCCTCGCCCTGGCCGTCGTGGCCAGCCTGCCCAGCACCGGCCGCACCACCACGCCGCCGGCCGACGCCGCCCCCGGGGCCGGCCTCGCCCCGGTCGCCGTCTCGTACGCCACCGCGACGGGTGGCGAGGTCAAGGGCCAGTTCCTCAGCTACAACGACTTCCACGGCGCGATCGACCCGCCCGGCGGCAGCGGCGCGACCGTCAACGGCACCCCGGCCGGCGGGGTGGAATACCTGGCCACCTGGCTGAAGAAGCTGCGGGCCGAGGCGAAGGCCGAGGGCCGGGTCACCACCACCGTCGGCGCCGGCGACCTGATCGGGGCCACCCCGCTGGTCAGCGCCGCCTTCCACGACGAGCCCACCATCGAGCTGATGAACCAGATCGGCCTGGACGTCAGCTCGGTCGGCAACCACGAGTTCGACGAGGGCGTCAAGGAGCTGCTCCGGATCGACAAGGGCGGCTGCCACCCGGTCGACGGCTGCCAGGACGGCGACGGCTTCGCCGGCGCGAAGTTCACCTACCTCGCCGCCAACACCATCAACAAGAAGACCAAGCTGCCGATCCTGCCCCCGATCGACGTGAAGTTCGTCGGTGGCGTGCCGGTCGGCTTCGTCGGGGTCACCCTGGAGGGCACCCCGGGCATCGTCAACCCGGCCGGTATCAAGGACGTCACCTTCACCGACGAGGTGCAGACCGCCAACAAGTGGGGCGGCCTGCTCAAGCTCTTCGGTGTCAAGGCGATGGTGCTGCTGGTGCACGAGGGCGGCGCACAGTCCGCGCCGCCGGCCACCCCGGGCGTCTCCGACTGCGCCAACTTCTCCGGCCCGATCGTCGACATCGTCAAGGGCCTGCGGCCGGAGTTCGGCGTGGTGGTCTCCGGGCACACCCACCGCTTCTACTCCTGCTCGCTGCCGAACTCCTCGGGCAAGCCGAGCGTGGTCACCAGCGCCGGCAACAACGGCCAGCTGGTCACCGACATCGACTACTCGCTGGACCGGCGGTCCGGCCGGTTCACCGGCATCACCGCGAAGAACGTGATCGTGGAGAACGGCGTGCGCAACGCCGACGGGACCTGGCAGCAGACCGGCGGGGTGTTCGCCAAGAACCCGGCCCTGGTCGACGCGGGCGCGAAGACGCTGGCCGACAAGTACCGCACGGCGGTCGCCCCGATCGCCAACCGGGTGGTCGGGAAGATCAGCGCCGACCTCGTCCGGGACGTCCGGCCCAACGGGGAGAGCCCGATGGGTGACGTGATCGCCGACGCGCAGCTGGCGTACACCAGGGGCGACGGGGCGCAGCTCGCGCTGATGAACCCGGGCGGCGTACGGGCCTCCCTGTCGTACGGGGCGTCGGCCGGTGGTGAGGCGCCGGGCGAGGTGACCTACGGCGAGGCGTTCACCGTGCAACCGTTCAACAACCTGGTGGTCACCCAGACGTTCACCGGCGCGCAGCTCAAGGACGTGCTGGAGCAGCAGTTCGTCGGCTTCAAGGGGCAGACCACCCAGCGCATCCTCCAGCCGTCGGCCGGGCTGACCTACTCGTACGACAGCACCGCGCCGGCCGGCTCGCGGGTCAGCGCGCTGACCCTGAACGGCACCCCGGTCGACCCGGCGGCCAGCTTCCGGGTCACCACGAACGACTTCCTCGCCAACGGCGGGGACGGGTTCACCGAGCTGGCGGGCGGCACCGGCCGGACCACCGCCCCCGGCTTCGACGTGGACGCCCTGGTGGCGTACCTGGGTGCCGGGGAGCCGGTCGCCCCCACGGCGGCGGACCGCATCACCCGGTTGGGCTGACCTGAGGGCCGGGCTTCCCGTCGGCGCGTCCGCGCGCCGACGGGGGCCCGGCCCGATCCCGTCGGCGGGGGACACGGTCGAACCCAGCGGCCGGGGACTGCTTGCGCGGACCGGCTTCCGGTCGGCATACTCGACGACGTGATCGAGCGGCGGTTCTTCTTTTACTACGGCACCGGGAGTCCGGCAGCCGTGGGTCGCGCCTGATCGACAGGACCTACGAAAGCCCCGGGCTCGGAGAGCCCGGGGCTTTTTCGTCCCGGGATCCGAACACCGGGCCCGAGACCCGAGGGGTACGACGATGATGACTGACGTGGTGGAGTCCAGCGGTGGCCCCGCGCGGCACGACGAGCCGGCCGGGGCCGATCCCACGGAGACCGACCCGACCGGAGCCGCTGCCGCCCGTACCGGCACCGGTGACACGGCGGCGGCCGAGCGGATCGTGGCGATCAGGGAACGGATCGACGAGATCGACCGGACGCTGATCGCGCTCTGGCAGGAACGGGCGGCCCTCTCCCAGGAGGTCGGGGTGACCCGGATGGCCTCCGGGGGCACCCGGCTGGTGCTCTCCCGGGAGCGCGAGATCCTGGAGCGCTTCCGCACCGAGTTGGGGGCCGACGGTACCCAACTCGCGCTGTTGCTGCTGCGGGCGGGGCGCGGCCCGCTGTAAGGGCGGACCGCCGGGCGCTGCGGAAGGGCGGGCCGCCGGGTGTGGGGGTGGAGCTGCCGGACCACGGGCCGGCAACGACGAACCGCCTGCCGCCGTCGGGGTGACGGTGGCAGGCGGCCCGGGTGTGGCTCACGCGTCGTGCGTGGCGACGATCTCCCGCTTCTCGGCGAAGTGGCAGGCGCTCGGGTGGTCCGAGCCGGGGCGGATCTCCAGCAGCGGCGGCTGCTCGGCGCAGAGGTCCTGCGCCTTCCAGCACCGGGTGCGGAACCGGCAGCCCGACGGCGGGCTGATCGGCGACGGGACGTCACCGGTGAGCCGGATGATCGCCTTGTTCTCCCGCAGCGTCGGGTCCGGCACCGGCACCGCCGACAGCAGCGCCTGGGTGTACGGGTGGGTCGGCCGCTCGTAGATCTCGTCCTCGGTGCCGATCTCCACGATCTTGCCGAGGTACATCACCGCGACCCGGTCCGACAGGTGCCGGACCACCGACAGGTCGTGCGCGATGAACACGTACGACAGGCCCAGCTCGTTCTGGAGCTTCTCCAGCAGGTTCATCACCTGGGCCTGGATCGAGACGTCCAGGGCGGAGACCGGCTCGTCGCAGACGATCACCTCGGGGCGCAGGGCGAGCGCCCGGGCGATGCCGATGCGTTGCCGCTGACCGCCGGAGAACTGGTGCGGGTACCGGTTGATGTGCTCCGGGTTGAGGCCGACCAGGTCGAGCAGTTCCTTGACCTTGTCCCGGCGGCTGCCCCGCGGCGCGACCTCCGAGTGGATCTCGAACGGCTCACCGATCAGGTCACCGACGGTCATCCGCGGGTTCAGCGAGGTGTACGGGTCCTGCATCACCAGCTGGATCTGCCGGCGCAGCCGCCGCAGCGCGCCACCGGAGAGCTTGGCGATGTCCTGGCCCTTGTAGTGCACCGTGCCGGCGGTGGGCTTCTCCAGGTTCATCAGGACCCGGCTCAGCGTCGACTTGCCGCAGCCCGACTCGCCGACCACGCCCAGCGTCTCGCCGGCCTTGAGGTCGAACGAGACGCCGTCGACGGCCTTGACCTGGCCGATGGTCTTCTTGAACACGATGCCCCGGGTGACCGGGTAGTGCTTGACCAGGTCACGGACTTCGATGATGTTGTCAGTCACGGTTCACCAGCTCCTCGGCGAAGTGGCAGGCGCTGGCCCGACCGGTGCCGATCTGCAACAGCGGGGGGACGGTCTCCCGGCACACCGGCTGCGCCATGGGGCAGCGCGGGTTGAACGGGCAGCCCGGCGGGATGTTCATCAGGTTCGGCGGGAGGCCCTTGATGGTGCGGAGCTGCTGCCCCTTCTCGTCCAGCCGGGGGATCGAGTTGAGCAGGCCGAGCGTGTACGGGTGCGCCGGCTTGGCGTACAGGTCGTAGACGTCGGCTTCCTCGACGATCCGGCCGGCGTACATGACCGCGATCCGGTCCGCGACGTCGGCGACCACGCCGAGGTCGTGGGTGATCAGGATCATGCCCATCCGGCGTTCCCGCTGGAGTTCGCCGAGCAGGTCCATGATCTGGGCCTGCACGGTCACGTCCAGCGCGGTGGTCGGCTCGTCGGCGATCAGCACCTCGGGGTCGAGCGCCAGCGACATCGCGATCATCGCGCGCTGCCGCATGCCCCCGGAGAACTGGTGCGGGTAGTTGCTGAACCGGCCCTTGGCGTTCGGGATCTTGACCTGGTCGAGCATCTCGATCGCGCGCTTCTTGGCGTCGGAACGGCTCATCCCGCGCCGGATCCGGAACTGCTCGGCGATCTGGAACCCGACGGTGAAGACCGGGTTCAGGGCGGAGAGCGAGTCCTGGAAGATCATCGCGATGCCCTCGCCACGGATGCGGCGACGTTCCTCGGCGGACATGGTGAGCATGTCCTTGCCGTGGAAGCGGACCTGACCGCCGGTGACGAAGCCGGGCGGCATGTCCAGGATGCCCATGATGGTCTGCGCGGTGACGCTCTTACCGGAGCCGGACTCGCCGAGCACGGCGAGGGTCTCCCCCGCGTCGACGTGGTACGTCACTCCGTTGATGACCTTGGCGACGCCGTCCCGGGTGCGGAACTCCACCCGCAGGTCGTCGACCTCGAGCAGCCGGCCGGAGGGGCGACCGGATCCGTCGGCGCCGGGCGCGGACTGCTCGGACACGAGAATGTCGGACAACTCAGTCTCCCCTATCGGAGCTTCGGGTCGAGGGCCTCGCGGACCGCCTCGCCGAGCATGACGAAGCTCAGCACGGCGGTGACGAGGAACGCGGAGGGGAAGAAGAGCAGGAAGGGCGAGACCCGGAGGTAGTTCTGCGCTTCATTGATCATGATGCCCCAGGAGACCACCGGGCTCTGCAGGCCGATACCCAGGAAGGACAGGGTGGCCTCGGCGCCGATGAAGGAGCCGATCATGATCGTCCCGTAGACCAGCAGTGGCGCCAGGCAGTTCGGCAGCAGGTGCTTGAAGATGATCCGGCCGGTGCTGGCACCCATCGCGCGGGCCGCCACGATGTAGTCGGCCTCCTTGGTGGCGAGCACCGAGGAGCGCATCAGCCGCATCACCACCGGCCAGCTCAGCAGCACCAGCGAGCCGATCACCAGGAACTTGATCTCCCACTCGCCGTTGTTGGCGCCGGCGCCGTTGAACGTGGTGAGGATGACGATCGCGCCGAGCACGAACGGCAGGCCGAAGAAGATGTCGGTGATCCGGGAGAGCAGGCCGTCGACCCAGCCGCCCTTGTAGCCCGCGATGATGCCGACCGCCCCGCCGATCAGCAGTGTGCCGATCGTGGAGAGCAGGGAGACCACGATCGAGGCGTTGGCGCCGTAGATCACCCGGGCATAGACGTCCCGCCCGAGCACGTCGTAGCCGAACCACGCGTCGCCGGAGGGCTCGAGCCGGCTGCGGGAGAGCGCGGTGGCGTCCGGGTCACCGGAGGTGAACAGCGACGGGAAGGCCGACATCACCACGAAGAGCACGATGAAGATGGCGGAGATCCAGAACAGCGGCTTGCGGCGCAGGTCGATCCAGGCGTCGCCGAGCAGGCTGCGCGGCTTCTCCTTCTTGCCCGCCGGGCCGACGGGGGCCGGGGAGCTTGCCTCGGTCAACTGCTCGGGACGGGGCGTGCTCACGATCGAAGCGGCACTCGGGTCGCTCATGCCTGCACCTCGCTGCGCTCGGCGCCGGCCTGGTTGCCCGCGCACACTGCAATGACGATTCGTTCGCTGCTGCGCTCACTCATAGCGGATCCTCGGGTCAAGTGCGGCGTAGAGCAGGTCCACCAGCAAATTCATCACCAGGTAGACGAGTACCAGCACGACCACGATGGAGACAACGGTAGCGCTCTCCTTGGTGACGATCGCCCGCAGCACGGTGCGGCCGATGCCGTTGATGCCGAAGATGCCCTCGGTGATGATCGCGCCACCCATCAGGGCGCCGAGGTCGGTGCCGAGCAGGGTCACCACCGGGATCAGCGAGTTGCGCAGCAGGTGGATACCGACCACCCGGCGCATCGGCAGCCCCTTGGCGATCGCGGTACGCACGTAGTCGGCCCGGCGGTTCTCCGCGATGCTGGTGCGTGACACCCGGGCGATGTACGCCATCGACGCGCTACCCAGCACGAAGCCCGGTAGGAGCAGTTCGGTGATCCGCATCTCGTTGGAGACGGTCGGCTTGACGATGCCGAGCTTCACACCGAAGAACCACTGGAGCACGAAGCCGACCACGAAGACCGGCAGCGCGATCAGGAAGAGCGTGGAGACGAGGACCAGGTTGTCCAGGAAGCCGTTGCGGCGCAGGCCGGTGAGCACACCGGCGGTGAGACCGATGACACCCTCGATGACCAGGGCCACCAGGGCCAGCTTGAGGGTGTTCGGGTACGCGGTGGCGATGATCTCGCCGACGTCGCGCCCCGACCAGGTGGTCCCGAAGTCGCCTTGCAGGAGGTTCTTCATGTAGGTGGCGTACTGCACGAACCAGGGCTGATCCAGCTGGAACTTCTCGGTCATCATGGCCCGGTAGTTGTCCGGGCAGCCACGGTCACCGCACTTGCCGGCGAACGGGTCCCCGGGGACCTTCCACACCAGCAGGTAGATCATCAGCGTCGTCCCGATGAAGACCGGGACGAGTTGGAGCAGCCGTCTCACCAGATAACGGCCCATGGGGTGGTCCTCCTGACAAGGGGTGTGCCGGGGGCGGGGGTGCGGCCGACACGGGTGGCGACAACGTGGCGAGGGGTGGGGTGCACGCACTCGCGGAACGGCCCCGGGTCGGGCTCACCGGTAGGCGAGCCCGACCCGGGGTCAGATCGAACGGATCAGAGCTCGACGGAGGTGATGTCGAGCTCGCCGACGTTGGTCAGCTCCATCTTCTTGATCTTCTCGGAGTGACCGGACTGCTGGCCACCGAAGTAGATCGGCATCGACGGAACGTCCTGGTCGATCTTCTCGACCGCCTTGGCGAACAGCTCGTGCGAGGCCTCCAGGCTCGGGGCGGAGCTGGCCTGCTTGGACAGGGCGTCCACCTCGGGGTTGCTGTAGAGACCGTCGTTCGAGGAGCCACCGGTCACGTAGAGCGGGTTGATCCAGTTCTCCACGTCCGGGTAGTCCTGCTGCCAGCCGGCACGGTAGGCGCCGTCCATCTTGTGGGCGTTGATGTTCTGCCGGAAGACCGCGAAGGTCGGCACACCGACGGCGACCGCGTCGATACCCAGAGTGTTCTTGATCTGCCCGGCGACGGCCTCCATCCAGTCCTTGTGGCTGGCGTCGGCGTTGTAGTACATCTTCAGCTGCCCGGTGAAGCCACCGGCCTCGCTCAGGAGCTGCTTGGCCTCGTCCGGCTTGAACTGGCAGGCGGTGCAGTTGCCCGGCTTGGCACCCGGGGTCAGCGGGTTGGCCCAGCTGTCGGCCGGCTTACGGTTACCGAAGAAGATCTTGTCGGTGATCTCCTGCCGGTTGATCGACAGCGAGATCGCCTTGCGCAGCTTCGGGTTCTGGAAGCGCTTGTCGTAGATCGGGAACGCGATGATGCCGGTGGACGGCGTGGTCGACGGGATCGCCCGGTCGGCCAGGTCGGCCTTCCACTTGTCGCCGGCCAGCGAGGAGACCGGAACCTGCTGCTGGAAGTCCAGGTTGTTGGAGACCAGGTCGTTGTAGGCCGCCGTGTCGTCCTGGTAGATCTTGACGTTGACGTCCTTGATCTTCATCTTGTCGCGCAGGTTGTAGTCGTCGAACCGCGTCAGCTTGATCGCGACGTTGTTCTCCCACGAGACGAAGCTGACCGGGCCGTTGCCGATCGGCTTCTTGCCGAATGCCTCGGCGCCCTGCGAGAAGAAGGCGTCCGGCAGCGGCATGAAGGTGCTGTAGCCGAGCTTGGTCGGGAACACGGCGGTCGGCGCGGCGAGCGTGACCTCGAAGTTCCAGTCGTCGACGACCTTGAGGCCGGACATCTCCTTGGCCTTGGGCTCGGGCGCCTTCTTCGGGCCGTCACCGTCCGGGTCGGAGGTGTTGACGTCCTCGAAGCCGGCGATGTCGGCGAAGAAGCTGGCGTTCTGCGCGCCGTTCGGCGAGTACGCGCCCCAGTTCCAGGCGTCCACGAAGTTCTTGGCCTTGACGACGGTGCCGTCGTGGAACTTCGTGTTCTGCTTGATCTTGATCTTGTAGACCTTGGAGTCGGTCGTCTCGATCGACTCGGCCAGCGCGTTCTGCGGCGCACCACCGTTGTTGGGGTACTCGACCAGACCGGTCCAGAGCCAGTCGATGATCTTGCCGCCACCGGTCTCGGTGGTGTTCGCCGGAACCAGGGGGTTCTCCGGCTCGGTGCCGTCGACGACGATGGCCCCGTCCGAGCTGCTGGCGCCGCTGCTGCCTTCGTCGTCGTTACCGCTGGAGCAGCCGGACGCGATGAGCGCGAACGCCGCACCCATCGCAATGGCGCCGCTCGCCCGCTTCGAGACTCTCATTCCGAGGGGCCTCCTCTTTCTAACCTGGTTCCGTCGTGGGTTTCACGCACGTTGGGGGGTGACACCGCACGGCGATCATGTGTTGCAGATCACCGGTTACCGCAGAGAAATCGGGACACCCCAGGGGTACCGATCCGCCGGGCCACCACACCCCCGTACTCGGCTCCCGGGCAGGCTCGACGACCACGATCCGTGCCGGAGGCAGCGGCGACGTGGTCGGCCGGGACACACGGGTGCCTCACATCAGGGGTGAGGTGCTGCCACTGTGACACCCACCGGCCCATTACGTGAAGGTGCCGTTATCAAGCCGTTAGTTGCCTGCCGTGTTGCCGATACTTGAGAAAAGATCATGAGATGCCCTGGTCGTACCGCTCTGAGCAGGAAAGACAGCAAGTCCGCTCGACCGGGTGGTGACCCCCGGGTCAGCAGTGTGAGCTTTACCGCCGTCCGGTTGGCGTGCTCCGACCTCCACCGGGCGTCACCGCATTCTGCCCGTCCGGCTGAGGGCGGCTTCGGCCAGCCGGAGCACAGTCCCAGCCAGCCGGCCGAAGACAGTCGACACACCTGCACCGCAGCTGACTGCCGGCCGCCGCGACGCCCCACCCCGCCGACGACCGGCCCTCCGCCACACCGCCCCCACGCCACCGGGTCTCGGAGCCCCCGCAGGGGTGACCGGTGAAACAGCCGGCCCCGGCACCGTCGGGTGCCGGGGCCGCAGGGAGCCGTACGTCAGACGGTGAAGTGGACCTTGCGACGACGGACCAGCAGCACGGCCACCGCGCCGAAGGCCAGCAACGCCAGCCCCGCCAGGGCGGCCAGCGCGACCGGCGAACCGGTCAACGGCAGCCCGCCACCGTTGCTGGCGGGCGAGGTCGACGGTGCCGGGCTGGCCGGCGACGAGGACTCGACCGGGGTGGCCGACGGCGACGGCGACCCGGCCGAGGGGGACGGCGACGGCGACGGCGACCCGGACGGGGTGGCCGACGGCGACGGAGAGGCGGGGGCGGCGGCGAAACTCGCTGCCGCGTCGGCGTTCACCGAGGTGCCGGTGCTGCCACCCAGGATCAGCTTCTGCTTGGCGTTCTTGCCGCCGGAGAAGAGGAAGACCCGACCGAAGGAGACCGAGTCCGGCGCGGAGACCGTCACGGTGACCCGACCGGCGGCGGTTGCGGTCAGCCAGAACCGGCCACCGTTGGTGGTCGTACCGACCGGACGCCCCTCGGCGTCGACGGCACGGCCACCCTCGACCTTCAGCGCGATCTCCCCCGCCGGCCCGTGCACCGTGAACGGCCCGGCCCGCCCGCCGGTGGTCGCGGTGGCCGACGCCGGGTCCAGGCTCAGCTCGGCCTTCGGCTCCGGCTGGTCGGTGGCGTTGCGCACCAGGTAGTCGTGTACCCGGCGGATCACGTCGTACTCGGCGGCGGCGGTCAGCCCCCGCTCCCAGTCGCCCAGGGTGATGCCGTCACTGAAGTGCCAGACGGCCGTCTGGGTGCCGAAGTAGAGCAGCGTGTCACGCCGGGAGTCGGGCAGCCCGGCGGGCAGGGTGGCCCCGGCGGCGGCGAGCAGCTTCGCCCGGTCGGCGTTGGGGTAGCCGTGGGTGAGCACCCACTGCACCCGACCGAGGTTCTTCACCTCCGACTCGCCCCAGGTGCCCTCGGCGTACTCGCCGTCACGGGCCACCGGGGTGTGGAAGTCGATGCAGAAGACCGGCACGGTGCCGTCCTTCAACTCCAGGGCCAGCGCCGAGGTCTTCTGCGCCCGACCGTCCAGCTTCAGCGTGACGCCGGTACCCGGCACCGCCCGCGCCACGCCCTTCGTCGCCGGCTCGGCGGCGGCCGGACCGGCTGCGGCGAGCACCAGCGCGCCACCGGTGACGAGCGCCGTGGCGATACCCGCCCAGCGTCGTCCTCGTTGTCCGAACATCAGTTCCGTGCACCTCTCCCCAGGGGTGGGCCCGCTCCCGGCGGGCCGGTGTGCGTCGCCCCCGGGCGGGGTCGTGACACCACCCGCACGCGCGAAGGCGACGGGGCATTATGCGACACGAATTGATCTCTTGTCAGCCCTGGGGCGATGCTCCCGGAATGGGAGGTCTCAGACGAGTCGTCGGTCCGCCGCCCAGCGGGACAACTCGTACCGGTTGGACATCTGGAGCTTGCGCAGCACGTTCGACACGTGCGTCTCGACCGTCTTGATCGAGATGAACAGCTCCTTGGCGATCTCCTTGTACGCGTACCCCCGGGCGAGTAGGCGCAGCACCTCGCGCTCGCGGTTGGTGAGCTGGTCCAGCTCGGGGTCGGCGACCGGGGCGTCCGGCCGGGCCGCGAAGGCGTCCAGCACGAACCCGGCCAGCCGGGGGCTGAACACGGCGTCCCCGTCGGCCACCCGGCGGATCGCGTCGGTCAGCTCGTCCGGGGAGATGGTCTTGGTCACGTAGCCCCGGGCACCCGCCCGGATCAGCCCGATCACGTCCTCGGCGGCGTCGGACACGCTCAGCGCCAGGAACTTCACCTGCGGGTGGCTACGGCGCATCGCCTCCAGCACCGCCCGACCCCCACCGTCGGGCATGTGCACGTCGAGCAGCACCACTTCCGGCCCGGTCGCGGCGATCCGGGCGACCGCCTCGGCCACCGTGCTCGCCTCCCCGACCACCTCGACGTGTGCGCCCAGCTCGGCCCGGACCCCGGCCCGGAACATGGCGTGGTCGTCGACCAGGAAGACCCGCAAACGCTCCACCCGGGTCGGGGCGTCCGAACCCGGTTCCATCGACTGCTCCGCCATCTCAGCTGTCCCTTTCCGCCGTGGAGCCGGTGCCGGTGATCGGCAGCATCAACCGGACCTCCGTCCCCTCCCCGGGCTCGGAACGGATCTCCGCCCGGCCACCGTGCCGCTTCATCCGCCCGATGATCGACCCTCGGACGCCGTGCCGGTGATCCTCCACCGTATCCGGGTCGAATCCCTTGCCCCGGTCCCGGACGAAGACGCTCACCTGCTCCGGCTCGACCTCGGCGTAGAGCGACACCGTCTGCACCCCGGCATGGCGGGCCGCGTTGACCAGCGCCTCCCGGGCCGCCGCCACCAGCGCCCCGACCCGTTCGTCGGTCTCCCGGTCACCCACCACCACCGCCTCGACGGTGATCGCGAAGGTGTCCTCCACCTCGGCGGCGGCCTGTTCGAGCGCTGCCGCGAACCGTTCGGTCGGCGAGGCGGTCGGCTTGTAGAGCCAGTTGCGCAACGACCGCTCCTGGCCCCGGGCGAGCCGCTGCACCGTCTTGACGTCGCTGGCGTTGCGCTGGATCAGGGCCAGGGTGTGCAGCACCTGGTCGTGCACCATGGCGGCCAGTTCGGCACGCTCCTGCTCGCGGATGCGCCCCTCCCGCTCCGAGCGGAGCTGGTTCCACGTACGCCACAGCACCGGGGCGGCCACCACCCCGACGCCGACCAGCCCGACCAACGCGAAGATCACCCCGTTGACCACCGCGTCGAGGTTCTGCACCGGCGAGTAGACCGCCGCCACACCGATGATGCCCACGGCGACCAGTACCGCGCCCCCGGCGAAGCGGAGCACGAAGGCCCGCCGGTCGCTCTCCTCCACCACCGCGCCGAGCCACGGCACCGGCATCGACCCGCTCCACTGCCGGCGGCGCTCCGGCGCGGACTGGTGCCAGATCACCCCGGCACCGACCGCGATGATCGCCACCAGCCAACCGGCGGTGCCCGCCGCGCCGACCGAGTCGAAGACCAGCACCTGGACCAGCAGCACACCGAGGCCGATCGCCACGAACGGCAGCAACTGCCCGGGGTCCCGCCGGGGCGGGGTCGCGGTGTCACCCGGCCGCAGCGGCACCACCGCCCAGAACGCCGCGTACAGCAGCAGCCCCAGTCCGCTGAGCCCGAGCAGCACCATGAAGGCGACGCGTACCCGCAGCACCGAGATGCCGAGATGGTCGGCGATGCCGGCGGCCACACCGGCGGCCAGCCGGTGCTCGGGCGCCCGGTAGAGGCGCGGCGGCGGGGTCACGACGCTGATCGGAGGCTCCCAGGTCACGGTGGGTGGCGGACGGACACCCCGGAGTGCGGTGCCGCTCCGATCGTCACACGGGGGAGACGGTGCCGACCACGGGGACGCCCCGGACATCCGCCCACCGGGATCTCAGGGTGGGGTCAGGGTCGGTTCCGGAGGCGACTCGGCCCGGCGACGCCGCAGGATCGAGTCATGACCGAGGACCCTGCCCCGCCGCCGTACCCTCAGGTGGCCGCACCGGGTGGTATGCCGCCGCCCGGCTCCGCCGCCGGGCCGCCCCCGGCGCCCACGTCGCCCACGGGGGGCGACGACGCGCCGAACCCGCCCGGGGGGTATCCCCCGCCGTCCGGAGGTGCCAGCTTCACCTCACGGTACGGCCTGGTCCGGCCCCGTGACGGCCGCTACCTGGCCGGGGTCTGCGCGGCCATCGGCCGGGCCACCAACACCGACCCGGTGCTGTGGCGGGTGCTCCTCGCGGTGCTCGGGTTCTTCGGCGGGGTCGGCATCCTGGTCTACGTGGCCGCCTGGCTGATCATCCCGGGTGAGGGGGACAGCGCCTCGCCGCTGGAGTCGATGCTGGGTCGGGGCCGGTCGAGCATGTCCCCGATCACCGTGATCCTGCTGACCATCACGGTCGCGGTGGGCTTCGGTTACATCGTCACCGACGCGTTCCGGGCGGTGCTGCTGGGCGCGGCCATCCTCATCGGTGGTGCGCTGCTACTCAACCGGGAGAGCCGCCCCGGCGTGCCGGCCGCCGCCGGTCCACAGCCCGGCCCGGCCGCCCCGCCCGGACCGGTCCCCCCGGTCGGCTGGCCGGCCCCCTTCGCCCCGGTGGCGCCCGCCCCGCCGGCATCCCCGTTCCCGTCGGATCGTGGCGGGCAACCCGCGGGGTGGCCGGCGGCCCGCACCGGCTGGCCGGCGCAGACCCGTACCGCACCGCTTCCGGCCTGGCCACCGGCCGCGCCGATGGAGCTGGCGGCGACCCGGGCGGAGGCACCGGCCTGGCCGCCCCGGCCACCGCTGACCGGTGTGCCCGCCACCGCGCCGGTGACCGTCCCACCCACCGGTACGGGCTACCGGCCGCCGTTCGCGCCCCACGGCCCGTACGCCGGGGGCCCTCCCCCACCGCCGCCGCCCGCACCCCGGGTCAAACCGCCGAAGAAACCGAAGGAACGGTCGGCGCTGGGTGCCGCGACCTTCTCGCTGATCTTCCTGGCCCTCGGCGTGGTCGCCATCCTGGACCTGCTGGACGTCTTCCCGATCGGCGCCGCCGGCTACTTCGCGGCGGTGCTCGCCACCATCGGGTTCGGGCTGCTGGTCGGCACCTGGTTCGGCCGGGCCCGCTGGCTGATCGCCCTCGGCCTGGTCGCCGCCGCCGCTCTCGGTGTCGCCACGGTCGCCGAGTCCTACGACCGGGTTCGGGGTGTCGACGGGGCGGTCACCTGGGCCCCGACCAGTTACCAGGAGCTGGCCGACCGCTACGAGAACAGCTTCGGTGACGCGACCCTGGACCTGCGTGCGGTGGACTTCGACAAGCGGGACACCGACCTGACCGTGGTGGTCAACTTCGGGGAGGCCACCATCGTGGTGCCGCCGAACGTGGACGTCACGGCCGTGACGAACGTCAAGGCCGGGGAGGCCACCGTCTTCGGGAAGAGCAGCTCCGGGTTGGACGGGCAGGGACGCCAGGTCACCGATCTGGGGCTGGACGGGGCCGGCGGCGGCACGCTGCGGCTCACCGTCCACGTCAACGCGGGCAATCTGGAGGTGATCCGGTGAAGGGCCATCGCACCGATCTGGTGTCGTTCGTCTTCGGGCTGCTCTTCGTCGGGCTCTCCCTCTGGTGGCTGCTCGCCCAGATCCTCGGGCTGGCCCTGCCCGCGGTGGGCTGGTTCCTGGCCGGCGCGCTGGTGCTCATCGGAGTGCTCGGGCTGGTCGGGGCGGTGCGCTCGGCCCGCACCCCGGACCGCCTGGTCCCGCCGGCCGACGGCGAGCCGGCCCTCACTCCGGCCGGCCGGGTGAGCGCCACGCCGACCGGCCCGGTGAGCACCACCCCGGGCAGCTCGGTGAGCAGCGCGCCGACCGGCCCGGCTGGCGGGGACGACGAACGCGCCGGCTGGCGGGACACCGCCGAGCTGCACCTCGGCGACCCGGCGCGCGAGCCGGGCCGACAGCACGGCTCGGACCACCGACCCGAGCACGAACCGGCGGCCCGGTCCGACGACCAGGACGCTTCTCGGCGGCCGTCCGGCGACCTGGTGGACCCCCCGGTCACCGGCCCACCCGGGGCGCCCAGCTGACCGCACCGGTGCGGGCGGCGTCCGACGGCTCGTATGCTGGCCGGGGAGATCCCGCCTCCGCCGGCACGCGCCACGTCGTCGGGCTCCGCCGGTGCCTGCGCACCAGGTGCCCCGGCACCGGCCCGGATGCGCCTCGTCCGGGCGTCCGAGGCGGTCCCGCCGCGACGTCCGTCTCTACCCGTCAGGAGTCCGCCCGACATGACCCAGTTCCCCGCCGTGCGCCCCTCCGGTCCATCCGGTCCGGTCCGCATCGGCGAGCGTGCCGCCCGTACCCTCGTCGCCGAACTCGCCCGACGCAACGACCCGAAGGCAGCCCTGCTGGTGGGTGCGGCCCCCGGGGCCGCGGCCCTCGCCGAGGCGATCGACGCGCTGCTGCCGGGCGACACGTTGACCGTCGTGCCGGCCGCGACGACCGACGCCGCCACGCTGCGTGAGCACGTGACGGTCCAGGGCCGCTGGGTCGCCGACCGGGTCCGGGTGGTCGACTCCCTCGCCGAGGCGGACGCCGCCGAGCTGGTCATCGCCGCCGAGCCGTTCACCGGCACCGACGAGGAGACCCGCGACGTCGTCGACGGGCTCACCAAGTACCTGACCGACGGCGCGGTGCTCAGCGTCGCCGCACCGGTGTTCCGCACCGACGGGGCCGCCGCCGAACTGGACCGGATCGGGGTGCTGCACGGCGTCCGCACCGACCTGGTGCTGCGTAACTCCCCGCCGGTACGGGTGCACCACCTGCGGTTCACCCCGGCCGCCGCCGCCTCGGCCGCCCAGCTGGCCCCGGCGTACCGGCCGTCGAGCGTGCCGCTGACCCGGGGCATGCACATCGACTCGAACGGGGTCACCGCGGCCGGCATCGCGCTCGGCCTGGCCGCCGTCGCCCGGGTCGTCCGGCCGAAGTCGAAGCTGTGGCTGGTGCCGGCACTGGCCGCCGCCCCGGTGGCCGCGTTCTTCCGGGACCCGCAGCGGGACGTGCCGGAGGACCCGTCCGCGGTGGTCGCCGCCGCCGACGGTCAGGTGCTGTCGGTGCAGCGGCTGCACGACGAACGGTTCGGCGACGGTGAGTGGCTGCGGATCGCGGTCTTCCTGTCGGTGCTGGACGTGCACGTCAACCGCTCCCCCGTGGCGGGCAAGGTGGTCGACTACTTCGTCGCCGACGGCGGCTTCGTCAACGCCATGAAGCCGGACGCCGAGCACAACGTCGCCGCCTACACGGTGCTGGACACCGCGCACGGCACGGTGGTGGTGGCGCAGCGGACCGGGCTGATCGCCCGCCGGATCGTGCAGCGGGCACCGGTGGGGGCGCTGCTGGCCCGGGGGGAGCGGTTCGGGCTGATCCGTTTCGGCTCCCGTACCGACGTCTACCTGCCGGCCGACGCCGCCACCCCGCTGGTCGGCCCCGGCGACAAGGTGGTCGGCGGTTCCTCGGTCATCGCCCGCTGGAGCTGAGTCGACACGAACGCGAACAGGGGCGCCGCGGTCGCGGCGCCCCTGTCGTGTAGCTGCGGACGGGTCAGGCGGTGCGGCGCTGGTGCAGCCAGAGCAGCGGACCGCTGACCAGGTAGCCCACCACCACGAGGGCGAAGGTGAGCCGGATGTCGACAAGCGCGCCGACGGCCGGGGCCAGCCACAGCCACGGCGGCAGTTTCACCAGCCGGGCCAGCTTGGCGTACGGGAAGCTGGAGACCATCGCGAAGGCCAGCAGCGCCACCCCGCCGATCTGCACGCTCGCCGGCAGCGGCAGCCCGATGGCCACGGTGAGGGCGAGCACCGCCGCCGCCATCGTGGTGGGCACACCGCAGAAGAACCGGCCGTCCTTGGGCGAGACGTTGAACCGGGCGAGCCGGATCGCGGCGCAGGACGCGACGAGGGCGGCCGCGACCGCCGCGGCGGCGGTGGGGGCCGATCCGGCCAGTGCGGCGTAGACCACCACCGGGGCGGCGAGGCCGAACGAGCACATGTCGGCCAGCGAGTCCATCTGGGCACCGAACGGGCTGGCCACGCCGAACTTGCGGGCGAGCGCGCCGTCGAGGCCGTCGAAGATGACGCAGGCGATCAGCAGGAGTGCTGCGATCCGGGTCTGGCCGTTCATGGCGACGAAGATGGCGTTGATGCCGAGCACCAGGCTGGCCAGGGTGCAGGCGTTGACCAGCGCGAACTTCATCCGGCGGGCGGGGGTACGCGCGCCGGGGAGCAGCGGGATCGCCATCGCGGGCGACTCGTCGACCGGCGCGGCGGGGCTGAGGGCCGGGCTGACCGGGGCGACCGCCGCGATCTCGGCACGGTCGAGGGTGACCCCGCGACGGTCGAAACCGTAACGGCGACGCTGCCGGTCGACGCGGTGCTCGGGAAGAACCAGGTCGGTGCCGTTGAGCTGGTCGCCATCCCGGCGACCCACCCGGACCAGCAGCACCTGGCGGGCGAATGTGCTGCTGCGGCGCAACCGGCCCGCCCAGCGACGCCCTGCGGGGCGCGGACTGTCAGTCGTACGACGCCGGCGCCATGGGGCTCTCGGCACGTTTTCCTCCATCACCGGATCGGCTGGCCGCCCGTGTGGGCGGGTGTCCGGCTGTCTCGTGCCGGACCGCTCTTGGCCCGGCAGCCGTTCGAGCGGAGTACACCATTGCACAGCGGCGTGGTGGTTGGCGATAGCTGCCGGCGGTACTGGTAACTACTCTTAACCGCGCAAACCGCTCGCTTATTCCCATCTCGGGCTTCATCGCCCGTTTTCTTCGCCAACCGCAGTGCCGACTTTACCGGAGCACCCCACAGTCGGCTCGTCGAGCGACCGTCATCCGACCGTCCGCCCGGTGGCCAACTCCGCGACGTCGGTCATCGCCAGGCCGCTGAGCTGGGCAGACGTGAACCAGGCGGCGGCCTGCGTCGATCCGCCGGCCGCCTCGGTGACCACTGGATCGGTGGGCTCGTCAACCAGCACCCGATAGATCACCCGCACCCCGTGCCAGTCCAACGGACGCCCTTCCGGGCCCAGCGCGACCGGATTGTGCAGATTGTCGGCCAGCATCAGCCGGTCGATCCGGCCCCGCTGACCCGACTCCTCCACCAACTCCCGTAACAGACCGTCAACCGGTTGCTCACCGTGATCGGTGCCGCCACCGGGCAGGTGCCACAGACCGGCACCCGGATAGCCGGGCGCGATCATCGTGAGCAGCACCCGTCCGTCGGGGTCGGTGACCAGCCCGTACGCGGCGAACCGCTGCCGTCGGTCAGCAGTGGGCTCCACCCCGGCGGACGTTACTTCCGCCGACCCCGCCTCTTCCGCCGACTCCGACCCGGCCGGTGAATCCGACGGGGCTGGCCCGGTCGGCGGTCCGGCGGCGGGCGGAGGTGGTGGCGGTCCAGGCGGTCCAGGCGGTCCGGCGGCGGGCGGGGCGGGCAGGCCGAACAGTTCGGCGGTGAACGGCATCAGCGGCCGCGTGGCGGCCTGCTGCGGAGTGCACCAGGCCAGTTCGGCGGGACCGTCGGCGGTCGTTTGGTCACCGTGCGACGGCTGACCATCGAGGACCGTGACGTGGAACACCAACCGGTCGGTGTGCACCGGCACCTCGACCGCGCCGAGGCGGCGGGTGGACAGGTCGGCGACGGCGGCGCGCAACCCGCCGACGGCGACGCCCAGCCCGGTCTCCCCGGTGAACCGGCGGACCACCGTGTCGGCCGGATGCTCCGCGTGCGCCACACCCCCACCGGGCAGCCGCCAGAGCCCCGGTGCCGGATCGGCTGCGGCCCCGCGCACCAGCAGCACCCGGCCGGTGTCGTCCGCACACCAGCCGTACGCCGCGATCCGTCGTCGCTCCTGCACGTGTACTCCCCCGCCCGCGTTCCGCCCCGTCGATCATGAGGCTAGCGGTCGCCCGAGCGGGGTGGGTGCCGTCGCACCGGCCTGTCCGGCCGGTGCGACGGGCGCAGCCGGTCAGGCGGTGAGGCGGGCGGCCTGGACCGCCTCGGCGGTGACCTCGGTGAGCCGGTCGGTGGGCAGGGCGCCCAACTCCTCGCGGCCGAACCAGCGGGCCTCGCAGGTGGAGCCGCCCACGTCGGTGACGGTGGGCGGGGCGGGCTGGTCGACCATCACCCGGTAGAAGGCCCGCACGCCGTGCCAGTCGATCGGGTAGCCCTCCGGGCCGAGCGAGGCGGCGTCGCGGTGGCTGGCCACCCCGAGCAGCTCGACCAGTCGCCCCGTCTGCCCGGTCTCCTCGACCAGTTCCCGGATCAGCGCCGCGCCCGGCTGCTCGCCGTAGTCGGTGCCGCCGCCGGGCAGGTGCCAGCAGCCCGCGCCCGGGTAGCCGTCGGAGACCCGGGTGAGCAGCACCCGACCCGCCGGGTCGGTGGCCACCGCGTACGCGGCGAAGCGCTGCGCCCGGTGCAGCCCGTCCGGGCCGGGGACGGCGTAGAAGGAGGGGAACTCGGGGGCCTCGTCGGGGACCACGTCGGCGGAGGACGCCGGCAGCCCGAGGGCACGGGCGGTGAAGGCCCGCAGCGGCAGCTCCCGTGCCTCGTCGAGGGTGTACCAACGGGCCAGGTCGGTGGAGCGGTCGACCCGGTCGGTGAGGGTGCCGCCGCGCACCGACACCTGGTAGATCAGGCGGTCGGTGTGGATGGTGATGCGGCGCTCGGGCAGCGCGCGCATGTCGGCCAGCACGTCCGCCAGGCCGGCGACGGCGACCGAGAGACCGGTCTCGGCGGCGGTCTCCCGGACGACGGTGTGGTTCGGGTCCTCGCCGTGGTCGACCGCCCCGCCGGGCAGGGACCATACGCCGGGGGTGCCGGAGCGCTCCGATGCGCGGACCAGTAACACTCGGCCGACTGAATCAGCACAGACTGCATATGCCGCGATCCTGCGGAGCGGCTCCAGCAAGGTGGTCACGGGGCCAAATTCTCCCCGGGTCGCGTTACCAGTGCGGAAAAGAGTCGGATTCCTGACTCAGGGCTGGCCTCTCGGGGATCGATCAGGGTAGGGATCGGGGCAGTCACCGAGGTCGTCGGGGTGGTCGGCGCGGACCGTGGAGACATGACTTCGACGAGCACCCCTCACGCCCCGTACAAGCAGCTCCGCCGGCCGACCACCGACCGGATGGTGGCCGGCGTCGCCAGCGGTCTCGGCCGCTACTTCGCCGTCGACCCCACCCTGGTCCGGGTGTTGTTCGCGGTGGCGACCCTGGTCACCGGCGGTCTGGCCGCGCTGGCGTACCCGGTCATGTGGTTCCTGATGCCCGAGGAGCCGGCCGGCGCACCGGCCTGGCCGCACCCGACGGACCCGGCGGCGCAGCCGGCGACGACGGCTCCGACCACCTGGCCGCAGCCGACGGCCCCGACCACCGGACCCCAGCCGGGCGGGCCGACCACCTGGCCGCAGCGGGACGGCCCGACCGCCGGGCCTCAGCCGGGCGGGCCGGCGGTCGGGCCGCAGCCGCCGACGACCCCGCCGACGGCCGGCTGAGCCCGGCTCACTCCCACTCGATGGTGCCCGGCGGCTTGCTGGTCACGTCCAGGACCACCCGGTTGACCTCGGCGACCTCGTTGGTGATCCGGGTGGAGATCCGGGCCACCACCTCGTAGGGCAGCCGGGACCAGTCGGCGGTCATCGCGTCCTCGCTGGAGACCGGGCGCAGCACCACGGGATGCCCGTAGCTGCGCCCGTCACCCTGCACCCCGACGCTGCGCACGTCGGCCAGGAGCACCACCGGGAACTGCCAGACACCCCGGTCCAGGCCGGCGGCCGTCAGCTCCTCCCGGGCGATCAGGTCGGCGTGGCGCAGCAGGTCGAGGCGCTCGCGGTCGACCGCGCCGATGATCCGGATGGCCAGCCCCGGCCCCGGGAACGGGTGCCGCCACACCATCGCCTCGGGCAGACCCAGCTGGAGCCCGAGCGCCCGGACCTCGTCCTTGAACAGCGTGCGCAGCGGCTCGACCAGGGCGAACTTCAGATCCTCCGGCAGGCCGCCGACGTTGTGGTGGCTCTTGATGTTGGCGGTGCCGGTGCCGCCACCGGACTCGACCACGTCCGGGTAGAGGGTGCCCTGCACCAGGAACTCGACGTCGCCGTGGGCGGCGATCTCCCGGGCGGCGGCCTCGAAGACCCGGATGAACTCCCGGCCGATGATCTTCCGCTTCTGCTCCGGGTCGGTCACCCCGGCCAACGCGCCGAGGAACCGGTCGGCCGCGTCGACCACCTTCAGCTTGATGCCGGTGGCCGCCACGTAGTCCTTCTCCACCTGCTCGGCCTCACCGGCGCGCAGCAGGCCGTGGTCGACGAAGACGCAGGTGAGCTGGTCCCCCACCGCCTCGTGGACCAGCGCGGCGGCGACCGCCGAGTCCACCCCGCCGGACAGGCCGCAGATGACCTCCTTGTCGCCGACCTGGGCCCGGATCCGGGCCACCTGCTCGTCGATGATGTTCTGCGGGGTCCAGGTTGGCGCGATGCCGGCGATGTCGTAGAGGAAGCGGCGGAGCATCTCCTGCCCCTGCGCGGTGTGCCCCACCTCCGGGTGGAACTGCACACCGGCCCGCCGACCGGCCAGGTCCTCGAAGGCGGCGACCGGGGCCCCGGCCGACTCGGCGGTCACCGTGAACCCGGCGGGGGCCTCGGTCACCGCGTCACCGTGGCTCATCCAGACCGGCAGGTCCGCCGGCAGGTCCCGCAGCAGCACACCCGGGTCGAGCAGCCGGGGACGCAGCGGGGTGCCGCCGTACTCCCGGTTGCCGGTCCGGGCGACCGTGCCGCCGAGCGCCTGGGCCATCGCCTGGAAGCCGTAGCAGATGCCGAAGACCGGCACGCCCGCGTCGAACAGCCCGGCGTCGATCTGCGGGGCGTCCGGGGCGTAGACACTGGACGGGCCGCCGGACAGGATGATCGCGGCCGGGTCCTTCGCCAGCATCTCGACGACCGGCATGGAGTGCGGGACGATCTCCGAGTAGACCTTCGCCTCGCGCACCCGGCGCGCGATGAGCTGGGCGTACTGGGCTCCGAAGTCCACCACGAGGACTGGGCGAGGCGTGCTCATGTGCGCAAAGCCTACCGACAGTCACACCCGCCCCGGGCACGGGCCGCCCCCGGGCGTGCCGCACCCGGTCAGCGCGGCCCGTGACGCAGCGCGCCGGGGGCGTCCGCCGGGACCGCCGGGTGCCGCGGTGCCACCACACCCACCCGGGTGTACGCCGACCCGAGCGGCGGCCGTGGGTCCGGTTCGCCCTTGTTCGGCCAGTACGACATGGCCCGCTCCGCCTGCGCGGTGATCGTCAGCGACGGGTTCACCCCGAGGTTCGCCGAGACCGCTGCCCCGTCGACCACGTGCAGTCCCGGATGGCCGTGCACCCGGTGCCACGGGTCGATCACCCCGTCGGCCGGGCTGACCCCGATCACCGCACCGCCGAGGATGTGCGCGGTCATCGGGATGTCGAACGGTTCGGTGAGCGCCCCGCCGGGGGTGCCGCCGATCTCCTCGGCGAGCAGTCGGGCGGCCCGGTTGCCGGCCGGGATCCAGGTCGGGTTCGGGGTGCCGTGCCCCGGCCCGGAGACCAGCCGCCGCCGGCCCAGCCACCCCCGCCGCCAGCGGGTGGTCAGCGAGTTGTCGACCGACTGCATCACCAACGCGATGACCGTCCGCTCGGACCAGTGCCGCACCGAGAGCATCCGGACGGCCTGCCCCGGATGCCGGGCCAGGCCGACCAGCCAACGCCGGAGCCGGTGCGGGCCACCGTCGACCAGCAGCGACTGGAGCAGCCCCATCGCGTTGGCGCCCCGGCCGTAGCGGACCGGCTCGACGTGGGTCTGCGGGTCGGGGTGGAACGAGCTGGTGATCGCCACCCCGTCGGTGAAGTCCAGCCCCCGCAGCCGGGCCTGCCGCCGGCCGACCGAAGCGCCGAGGATCGCCTCCGAGTTGGTGCGGGTCAGCTCGCCGAGGCGGTCCGACAGGCGGGGCAGCACACCGGTCTGCTTCATCTCGTGCAGCAGCCGTTGGGTGCCGAGCGCACCGGCCGCGAAGACCACCTGGTCGGCCCGGAACACCTGGCGACGGCGGCGCAGCCAGGCGCCGGTCCGTACGGTGTGCACCCGGTAGCCGCCGTCGGCGGCCGGCTGGACGGCGGTGACCGTCGTCAGCGGGTGGACCCGCGCGCCGAGCCGTTCGGCCAGCCACAGGTAGTTCTTGACCAGGGTGTTCTTGGCACCGTGCCGGCAGCCGGTCATGCACGAACCGCAGTGCGTGCAGCCGGTGCGCTCCGGACCGGCCCCGCCGAAGTACGGGTCCGCCACGCGTCGGCCGGGGTGGCCGAGGTGCACCCCCACCGGGGTGGGCCCGAAGGTGTGCCCCACCCCCATCCGCTCGGCCACCGCCCGCATCGCCCGGTCCGCGCCGGTGTGCCGGGGGTACGTGGTGACCCCGAGCATCCGGGCGGCCTGGTCGTAGTGGGGGGCGAGTTCGGCCCGCCAGTCGGTGACGTCGCGCCACTGCGGGTCGGTGTAGAAGGCGTCCGGCGGCTGGTAGAGGGTGTTCGCGTAGACCAGGGAGCCGCCGCCCACCCCGGCGCCGGAGAGCACCAGCACACCGCCGCCGTGCTTCCGGTCGGCCGGGCGGAGCAGGGTGATCCGTTGCAGCCCGTAGCAGCCGAGCCGGGGTGCCCAGAGGAACCGGCGCAGCCGCCAGGAGGTCTGCGGGAACTCGTCGTCGGCGAACCGCCGGCCCGCCTCCAGCACCCCGACGGTGTAGCCCTTCTCGGCCAGCCGCAGCGCGGTGACGCTGCCGCCGAAGCCGGAGCCGATGACGAGCACGTCGTACCGCATGAACGCATCATTACCGGCGGGTAGCCATCGCGCCAGTGCCGGATTTCGCGCGATCATGCTGACCGTCGCCGACCGCAACCCGGGGGGCCGGTCGACGCGTTGTGCAGACGGGGGTGGCGAGCGATGACTCAGGAAACCGGAACGGGACGCCCACGATGGGTGTGGGGGCTGGCCGCCCTGGTCGGTGTCGTACTGGTGGCGGTGGTCGCCCTGGTGGTGACCCGGCAGGTCCGCGACGACGGGCCACGGCGTACGGCGGGGCCGGTCGCCACGACCGCCAGCCCCACACCGAGCCCCACCCCCAGCCCGACCCCGCCCCCCGGCGCGGCCATCACCGGCCCGCTCAACCTGCTGCTGGTCGGGGTGGACACCCGGGTCAGCGTGCCCGGCTGGGAACCGCACGGCGACTCGGTGCTGATCCTGCACGTGCCGGCCGGGCTGGACCGGGCGTACCTCTTCTCGCTCCCCCGCGACCTGGTGGTCGACATCCCGGCGTTCCCCAAGTCGGGCTACCAGGGCGGCCGGACCAAGCTCACCCATGCCATGAGCTACGGCAGCCGGGTGCCGGGCAAGCCCAAGAACCCGAGCGCCGCCCAGGGGTACGAGCTGCTGCGCAGCACCGTCGCCGGGTACACCGGGCTGCGCTTCGACGCCGGTGCGGTGATCACCTTCAACGGCTTCGACCGGCTGGTCGACACCCTCGGCGGGGTGGACCTCTACGTCGACCAGCGGGTCCCCTCCCTGCACCGCCGACCGGACGGCAAGTACCGCGACCCGGCCCCCGGTGGGGGCGGGTACACCGGCCCGCAGATGGTCTACGAGAAGGGCGAGCGGCACCTCAACGGCTGGCAGGCGCTGGACTACGCCCGGCAGCGGTACATCACCGGCGGCGACTACGCCCGGCAGCGGCACCAGCAGCAACTCCTCCGGGCGCTGGCCGCCAAGATCCTCAGCGAGAACCTGGCCCGGGAACCCGACCGGGTGGACCAGGTGGTGGCGGCGCTCGGCGACACCCTGGTCTATGCCGGCGGCCCGCGCATCGTCGACCTGGCGTACGCGCTGGGTGGGATGAGCGCCGACCGGATCACCCTGGTCGGGCTGCCCGGCGACGGGGTGGGCAAGGGCAGCAGCTACCGGGGTGAGCAGCTCACCAGCGTCGGCAAGGGCTTCCTGCCCGCGCTCAAGGCCGGCAAGGCCGAAACCTACCTCGACGCCCACCCCGAGCTGCGGGTGAAGAACTAGCCGTCCTTGACGCCCGCAGATCAGCCAGCCGACGGGGCACCGGTTCCTGTCATCCGAACAGTGCCACGGCCACACGAGGCATCATCGACAAGAGTTCTCACGAGCGGGATACAGTCCTTCCAATCCCACGCCACACTCCGCCGCGCCCCTCACACTCGTCGTCCTGAAGAGTTTGCCGTCGGGCCCGGTGACCGAGGTCTGACCACTTCGACCTTCGGACAACCAGGAAACCACCACTCTCCAGCTGCAGTCGCACTCTTCTGTCTCCGAAACGACTCTGAAGTTCTCCACTTCGGTAGCCGAAACCTGGTAGGGGAACTTGATGGGCTGCACAACATGGGGCGGCAGGTTCAGTTCCGGGTCGATCGCCTCGGGGCTGAAGTACGGTTTCACACGCGGCGGGCGCACATCAAGGTCTGCCTCCAGGCCGCGGAACTCGCCCGGATCTCCGCAGGGCACGTCCAGCAGGGTCCCGCTCATCGGCGGACGGCGTTCTTCGACGCGGACCTCCACGTTCGTGATGGTCACCGGTGCGGAGCTCGTGCCTCGGACCTGAAGGTCCACAATCCCGGGGGCCGCCGCAACCCCACCTTTCCCCGGGGGCCACTCCTCCCACCGATTCACCCTCTCGACATCGAGTGACACCGACCCGAGCTGTCGGGGTGTCACCGGCACCACCCAGTTCGACATGCAAGGTTGGGTGATCACTTCTGCAGCAACCTCGATCGGGTCCGCACCGGATGGGTCCGCCCCGTTAGCCCGCTTGGGGAGGTCGGGGAAGAACAGCAGAAGCAGCAACAGGCTGACCGAGGCGGATACGTTCACGCCCATCCAGAAGCCCTTCAGGCTTACGTGCTCCGCGCCGGGCCGCATCTCGATCGGCTCGTCATCGGGGGGCACCGCCACAGCGGGTCGACTCGGACGGAGGGCACCCGCCTCCTCGGCAACAGCCGGGGAACCCGCCACCCGCGGGGCGGTGGACAGCGCCTGCCGCTCCTTCATCCGCTGGAAGTCACGCCCCCACTGATCCAGATCCAGATCGTCGCGCTTCCCGATCCGGTAGCAGGCTTGGACGAACTCCTTGACGTTCGGCCAGGTAGGCCTGGTCTTCCCGTTAATCAAGTCGTTGTAAGTCGATCGACCTCCCGCCGCGTAGTCCGCAATCTCCTTGAAAGAAGGTTCTCCTACCGCACGCTTCAAATCCTTCAGCTTCTCGACGAATTCGGCTTCCGGATCAGCGCCTTGGGGTCCGCCCTGTTCCCGTCCCACGCTGCGATCGTGATGCGACACCCGCGCACTCTAACGCCCCCGGACCGGCTTTGACGGCGCTCGGTGCCCCGGACCCGACCCCTCATTCGCGTCCGGATCCCATCCGGCCTTCGTCCGGAGCCTTGCCGGACGCCCTGCCGGACGGCAACCGTGGTTGTCGAACCCCTGATCACCGGAGGAAAGACAACCATGAGGTCTACCCTCGACACCGCGGCCGACGCGGTCAGGCAGTCGCTACCCGAAGTGGCAGTCGTGCTCCAGGTCATCAACGGACTGACGACCCTGACCCGCCTTATCGGACTAGCCATTCGCCGTTTGCGCAACGGCCGACCCCCAGCGGATCGCCAGATCCCCGAATGACCGCTTCTTGGGCGACGGCACGGGCCGTCGCCCAAGAAGCACCGGTCGATGACATCGCGGCCTTGGCGATCCAGTGACGCGGACAAGTGAATACCGTGGCGTGACGCAAGGCGAGGCGGTCACACCTACAGACAGGATCCGTTCTTTCGGCTGGTCGTCGATTCGGGCCCGCACCCCAGGCCATCAGGTCCCTCGGGGAGCGCGACATCGGCACCACGATTGTCTCAGCCGCAACTATCGCCCAGGATCGGAGACGACCCGTCTGAGCCGCCCGCAGATTCGACAGCTCGGAGGGTCACCCTGCCCGGGTCGGGGGCGGGGGACGCTCGGTGCCGTACAACCAGGCGGCGAAGAGGTCGTCGAGCTGCTGCCCGCTGACCCGCTCGGCGGTCGCCACGAACTCGGCGGTGGTGGCGTTGCCGTTGCGCTTCTCCGCCGCCCAGGTCTTCAGCAGCCGGAAGAACGCGTCGTCGCCGACCGTCACCCGCAGCGCGTGCACCGCCATCCCGCCCCGCTGGTAGACCGACTCGCTGAACAGGTTGGCCGCCCCGGGCGCGGCCGGCGGCACCCGCCACACCGCGTCGTCGGCGGTGGTGTACTCCTGGTCGAAGGTGGCCTGCGCGGTGTTCCGGCCCTCGTGCTCGGCCCACAGCCACTCGGCGTACGTGGCCAGCCCCTCGTTGAGCCAGATGTCCGCCCAGCGGGCCACCGACACGCTGTCGCCGAACCACTGGTGGGCCAGCTCGTGCGCGACTACCCCGGTGTTCTCACCGCCCCGGAAGAAGTTGGCCGAGTAGACCGGCCGGCTCTGCGTCTCCAACGCGTACCTGATCCGGGGCTCGTCGACCACCACCCCGCCGTACGCCGCGAACGGGTACGGCCCGAAGACGCTCTCCAGGTAGTCGGCGACCGCCACGGTGCGGGCGATCGAACCGTCAGCGGCCCCCCGGGGCAGGCTGCTGGCGACCGCGCTGAACACCGGCCGGCCCTGGTGCTCGCCGGTGCTGGTGCGGTACTTCCCGATCACCACCGTGCTCAGGTAACTGGCCATCGGGGCGGCCTCCGACCAGCGCCACGTGGTGAAACCACCGGCCGCCGGACGTTGCCCCCCGGGCACCCCGTTGGCGACCGCGACCAGCCCCTTGGGCACGGTGATCTCGAAGTCGTAGGCGGCCTTGTCGGAGGGGTGGTCGTTGACCGGGAACCAGGTGCTCGCCGACTCGGGTTGGCCGAGCGCGACCGCGCCGTCGGCGGTGTGCAGCCAGCCACCCTCGCCGATCGTCTCGTTGCGCAGCGGCACCGGCCGGCCGTCGTACCCGACCTGGACGGTGAAGGCCGCCCCGGCACGGACCGGCGCGGCCGGGGTGACCACCAGCTCGGTCCCCTCGCGGGTGTGCCGGGCCGGGACGCCGTCCACGGTCACCCGACGCACCGTCAGCCCGGCCAGGTCGAGGTGGAACAGCGGCAGGTCGGCCCCCGCGGTGGCCCGGACGGTGGCGTCGCCGCGCAACTCGTCGCTGGCCGGGTCGTAGCGGACCTTGAGGGTGTACCGCTCGACGTCGTACCCGCTGTTGCCGGCGGTCGGGAAGTACGGGTCGCCCACGCCCGCCGGTCCGGGGGTCACGCTCGGGGTCGCCCCGGGCGTCGGGGCCGACCGGGATTCCCGCCGGGGTGCCGGGTCGGCGGTGCAGCCGGCCAGGGCGAGCGCCCCGGTGACGAGCAGCGCGAGCCCGCGCCGGTTCCGGCTGATGGCCACCTTCGTCCCCCGTTCACCGCCGCCGTCCGCGCAGCCTACCGAGCCGGCCGACCCCGCGTGCCCGCAACGCCTGACGACGGTACGGCCGGCCGGCCCACGACGGGACCGGCCGGCCGGGACGGACCCGGGTCAGCGGTCGAGGACCAGGCCGACCTTCTGGAACTCCTTGAGGTCGCGGTAGCCGCACTTGGCCATCGCCCGACGCAGCCCGCCGAAGAGGTTGAGCTGGCCGTCCGGCTCGTCGGCCGGGCCGAAGAGCAGCCGCTCCATCGAGCCGAGCGGCTCACCGGCCACCTCGAAGGCACCGCGCGGCAGCGACGGGTGGCTGGCCGCCGAGTGCCACCACGCCCCGCCGGCCGGGGCCTCCTCGCACAGCGACAGCGGCTCACCGAGCATCACCGCGTCCGCGCCGCAGCCGAGCGCCTTGGCGATGTCGCCGGAGGTCTGCATGTCACCGTCGGCGATGAGGTGCACGTAGCGTCCACCGGTCTCGTCGAGGTAGTCGCGGCGGGCCGCGGCGGCGTCGGCGATCGCGGTGGCCATCGGCACCCGGATGCCGAGCACCGACTCGCTGGTCGACCAGTCGTCGCCGCCGATGCCGACGATCACCCCGGCCGCACCGGTACGCATCAGGTGCAGCGCCGTCTTGTAGTCGGTGCAACCGCCCACGACCACCGGAAGGTCGAGGTCGGCGATGAACTCCTTGAGGTTCAGCGGCTCGTCGGTGGTCGAGACGTGCTCGGCCGAGACGATGGTGCCCTGGATGACCAGGATGTCGACGCCCGCGTCCAGGATCACCGGGGCCAACGCCAGGGTGTGCTGCGGGGAGACCCGGACGGCCACCGTGCTGCCACCGGCCCGCAGCTCACGGACCCGCTCGGCGATCAGGTCGGGGCGGATCGGCTCGGCGTAGACCTCCTGGAGCCGCTTGGTGGCCCGGGCGTCCTCCCCCAGACCGGCCAGCTCCTCCAGGACCTTGGCCGGGTTCTCGTACCGGGTCCACAGGCCCTCGACGTTGAGCACGCCCAGGCCGCCGAGCTGACCGAGCCGGACCGCCGAGGCGGGGCTCATGGTGGCGTCCGACGGGTGGCCGACACAGGGGATGTCGAACTGGTAGGCGTCGAGCTGCCAGCCGGTGGAGACGTCGTCGACGTCCCTGGTCCGGCGGCTGGGCACGATGGCGATGTCGTCCAGGTGGTAACCGCGCTGCGCGGTCTTGCCCAGCCCGATCTCGACCACGTCACGCATGAGGGACTCCAGGTGGTTGGGGTGGTGGGTCAGCGGGTGTGGTAGTTGGGGGCTTCGACGGTCATCTGGATGTCGTGCGGGTGGCTCTCCTTGAGCCCGGCCGCGGTGATCCGGATGAGCTGGCCCCGGTGGTGCAGGTCGGGGATGTTCTCCGCACCGGCGTACCCCATCGCCAGCCGCAGCCCACCGACCAACTGGTGGGCCACCCGGGACAGCGGCCCCCGGTAGGGCACCTGACCCTCCACGCCCTCCGGGACCAGCTTGTCGTCGCTGAGCACGTCCTGCTGGAAGTAGCGGTCCTTGCTGTACGACTTGGCCTGGCCCCGGGACTGCATCGCGCCCAGTGACCCCATCCCCCGGTACGCCTTGAACTGCTTGCCGTTGACGAAGATCAGCTCGCCGGGGCTCTCCTCACAGCCGGCCAGCAGGCTGCCGAGCATCACCGAGTCGGCACCGGCCACCAGGGCCTTGGCGATGTCGCCGGAATACTGGATGCCACCGTCGCCGATCACCGGGACGCCGGCCGGACGGGCGGCGCGGGCCGCCTCCATGATCGCGGTCACCTGCGGCACGCCGACCCCGGCGACGATCCGGGTGGTGCAGATGGCCCCCGGGCCGACACCCACCTTGACGCCGTCGGCACCGGCGTCGACCAGGGCCTTCGCCCCGGCGTACGTGGCCACGTTGCCGCCCACGATGTCGATCGTGACGTCGGCCTTGAGCCGGCGGACCATGTCCAGCACGGCCCGCTGGTGACCGTGCGCGGTGTCCACGATCAGCACGTCGACGCCCGCGTCGACCAGGGTGCGGGCCCGCTTGTAGGCGTCCTCGCCGACCCCGATGGCGGCGGCGACCCGCAGCCGGCCGGCGTCGTCCTTGGTGGCCTCCGGGTACTGCTCGCTCTTGGTGAAGTCCTTCACGGTGATCAGGCCGCGCAGCCGCCCCGACTCGTCCACGATCGGCAGCTTCTCGACCTTGTGCTGGCGCAGCAGCGCCAGCGCGTCGTCCTTGCTCACCCCGACCGGGGCGGTGACCAGCGGCGTCCGGGTCATGATCGCGTGGACCGGGGTGGCCGGGTCGGAGACGAAGCGCATGTCCCGGTTGGTGACGATGCCGACCAGCTGACCGTCGCCGTCGACCACCGGGACGCCGGAGATGCGGTAGCGACCGCACAGCTCGTCGACCTCGCGCAGGGTGTCCTCGGGGCTGGCCGTCACCGGGTTGGTGATCATGCCGGACTCGGAGCGCTTGACCAGGTCGACCTGGAGCGCCTGGTCCTCCAGGGACAGATTGCGGTGCAGCACGCCGATGCCGCCCTGCCGGGCCATGGCGATCGCCATCCGGGCCTCGGTGACGGTGTCCATCGCGCTGGACAGCAGCGGGATGGTCAACTCGACGTTGCGGGTGAGCCGGGTGCGGGTGTTCACCCGACTGGGCACCACGTCCGACTCGCCCGGCTGGAGCAGCACGTCGTCGAAGGTCAGCCCGAGCGGCACCACCCGCGCCGACCCGGCGGGCAGCTCCGGCAGGTGGCCGCCCCACTCGCCGCTGTCGACGCCGGCCGGAAGATCGGTGCTGGGCGAATTCTCCACGATTGCTCCCCTGAGCTGCTCGGACGGGATTCAGCGAGGCGGCGCGCGCGGCACCGGCGCACGCCGGGGTGACGGCGAGTCGTCTCATCGTACCCACTGAGCTGGGCGGCCCTCGTCGGCGACCGGCCGGCGTCGGCGAGGCCACAGCGACCGCCGGGGGGCGCGTGCGGCGAGGGTTGGGTCTACGGTGAGGGGGTGCACGACGAGCCCATCGACCCGTTCAACGGCGACCCGGCCGATCCGGCTGCGGGGCTGGACGATCCGGGCGACGACGCCCCGCTCGACCCGCTGACCGAGGTCGAGCGGCAGGACGTGCTGGAAGACCTCGCCGACCTGGAGATCTACCAGGCCCTGCTGGCCCCGATCGGCGTGCGCGGGTTGGTCATCGAGTGCGAGGACTGCCGCGAGCCGCACTACTTCGACTGGGACCTGCTCCGGGGCAACCTGCGGCACCTGCTCAGCTCGGGCCGCCCCCGGGTGCACGAGCCGGCCTACGACCCCGACCCGGACCACTACGTCACCTGGGACTACGCCCGTGGCTACGCCGACGGGGTGCACGACACCCTGACCGAGTCCACCGGCGACGACGACCCCGACCCGGACGACTGACCGGCACGACAGACGCCCAGGCACCCAGGCCGGCACTCTGACGACCAGGCCGGTACGACGCCCAGGCCCGCACGACGATCCGACGACCAGGCCGGCACGACGCCCAGGCGACACGACGGTCTGACGACCAGGCCGATGCAGCGCTCAGGCGACCAGGCCGGCGCGGAAGCCGGCGGCCACCGCGTGCGCCCGGTCCCGGGCACCGAGCTTGCGGAACAGCCGTCGGGCATGGGTCTTGACGGTGTCCTCCGAGACGAACAACTCCCGGCCGATCTCCGCGTTGCTCTTACCCTCGGCCATGCCGAGCAGCACCTGGAGTTCACGCTCGGTCAGCCCGACCGAGGTCCGCCCGCCGCGCGCGCCGGGGGCCGGCCGGGATACCCCACCGGCCGGGCCCGCCTCGACCGGGCCGGTCTCCGGTTCCTCGTCGACCTCGTCGTCACCACGCTGCACGGGCACCACCGACGGCGCTCCGGGCGGCCCCTCGGCCGCCGCCTGCGACCAGCCCGCCGTCGGCGTACGGCCGGTGGTGGGTCGGGGTGGTGCACCGACCGCCGCGGTATCCCGGGCGGGGTCGGCGACCCGGTGCCGGGCGGGCCGGCCGGGTGCGGAGAGCAGCAGCAGTGCCTTGGCCACCGCGCTGGTCAGGTCGTGGTCGGCACCCTGGATCAGGCCGCGCGCCCCGGCGCTGATGGTGGCCGCTGCGGCCTCCGACTCCTCGACGCCGAGCAGCAGCACCGCGGCATGCGGTGCGCGGGCCAGCACCCGGCGGACGAAACCGGCGCTGTCCGGCCGGGTGAGCGCCGTGTCGGCGAGCACCACGTCGACCGGGCGTTCGGCGAGGCGCAGCATCACCTCGGGATCGGAGACGGCCGTCCGGACGACCGCGGCCAGGCCGAGTCGCGACGCCGCATTGGTCAACTGCTGCGCGGCGGCCGGTGTCCGGACGCATACGAGAACGGTACGCACGGTGGTCTCCTCTCCGGACACGAGCAGACCATGACGGGGTCCACCGGGGAGGAGGTTCCGGGCAATCCTCCGAACTTTTCCGACATTTGGGTCATAGGCCGCAGCCGGCTCGGGTTTTCGATCTCATCACGTGTGAGTCGACGCGGGTTCGGGTACCGATGCTCCAGGCCGGAAGGCGGTACGCAGCGCGGACCACAGCCCGGACACCGGTTCAACGAGGATCTCCGCGGTGCCGCGCGGGAGGAGGGGTGCTGATGTCGAACGTACGCAGACTGCCCGGACCCATCGTCGACCTGTGGGACTGGCAGCGTCTCGGTGCCTGCCGGGGCCGCGACAGCGCCCAGTTCTTCCACCCGGACGGCGAGCGCGGTTCTTCGCGGCTGCGCCGGGAGTCCGGCGCCAAGTCCGTCTGCCAGGCCTGCCCGGTACGCGCCGAGTGCGCGGCGCACGCCCTGGCGGTCCGCGAACCGTACGGCGTCTGGGGTGGGCTCAGCGAGTCGGAGCGGCTGCGGCTGCTCGCCCTCGGCTGGGAGGACCTGGCCGACCGCCGGCAGACCCGGGTGGACATCGCCCGGATGGAGGCCCGCCTCGGCGCTCCGCACAAGACCGCCGTACCGGCCCAGCACAAGATCGCCTGACCGACCCCACACCTCGACGAGGCCGCACTCCGATCTCCGGAGCGCGGCCTCGTCGTTTCCCCGGCCCCTGGTCCCGACGCCGGGCCGGCCGACATGCACGAAGAGCGGGGCGGGCCCGGCATCGCCGGACCCGCCCCTCATTCCACCCGATCCCGCTCCGAGCCGTCCTACGGCTCACCCGGTGCGGCGTACGCCGCCGGTCGCGGGAGTCAGGAACAGCGGGGTCCCACCTGCATCACACCGTCAGCGCTGCAGGGTCAGCAGACCCGGCCGGTACGGCAGGAGGCCGTAGTCACCGCCCGAGTTCGTGGCGCGGCCCTGGTACAGCAGCTGCAGGTTGCACGGGTCGATCGTGTTCGTCTGGTCCGCGCTGGTGCGCAGCAGTTCACCGTGACTGATGTCGTTGGTCCAGGTGGCACCGCTGTTGGTCTTGCCTGCGAACGGGTTGTTGTAGGTCGTCGCGTTCGGCGTCCAGGTGCCGCTCAGGCTGGTCGCCGTGAACGAGCGGAAGTAGCGCTCCCAGGAGCTGGTCCTGGCCTCGATGATCATCAGGTACTGGTTGCGGCCCGCGACCTTGTAGACCTGCGGTGCCTCGAAGATGTTCTCCGAGGTGTCGCTCATGATCGTCGTGTAGCTGGAGCCGAAGCTGCCCGGGAAGTTCCCGATCGGCATGATCTGGCGGTAGATCTTGCCGTTGTCACCGGCGAAGAACAGGTACATGTTCTGGTCGTCGCCGATGATCGTCTGGTCGATCACGCCGGTGCCGGAGTCGGTGATCTTCGCGGTCGACAGGGTCTGCGCGGCCGACCAGCCGTTGGCGTTGGCCGGGTTGGTCGACGTGCGGTACGAGAACGACGTCGGGCCCCACTGGTGGGCGAGGATCCAGATGTTCTTCGGCGCGAAGTAGAACAGCGACGGCGCGACGGTGCTCTGGCTCATGGTGTTCTGGCTGGCCGAGCCGAGCTGGTTGAGGTTGTCGACCAGGCCGAAGTTCATCGAACCCCAGCCGCCGGTGGCGCTGCTGCTGTGGGTGGTGGCGTACACCAACTGCTTGCCCTGGTAGGGGGCGATGGTGAAGTCCTTGAGTGACGCCCAGCCGGACTTCGGCTGCGCCAGCGGGCCGGTCGACGACCAGCGGTAGGACGTCGGCAGGGAGCAGTTGCCCGGCGGCGGGGTGGTCGGCGGAGGCGTGGTCGGCGGCGGGGTCGTGGGGGGCGGCGTGGTCGGCGGCGGGGTCGTCGGGGGCGGGGTGGTCGGCGGCGGGGTGGTCGGGTTCGGGCCACCGTTGCAGGCCACCCCGTTGAGCGCGAAGCTCGTCGGGACGGGGTTGCTGGACGTCCACGCGCCGTTGAAACCGAACGACACCGAGCCGTTGGTCGGGATCGCGCCGTTGTAGCTGACGTTCTTGGCGGTCACCGCCGAGCCGCTCTGCGTCACGGTCGCGTTCCACGCCTGGGTCACCGACTGCCCGGAGGCGAAGGACCAGGTCAGCGTCCAACTGCTCAGCGCGTCACCCAGGTTGGTGATGGCGACGTTGGCCCCGAAGCCGCCACCCCACTCCGAGGAGACGGCGTAGTTCACCGAGCATCCCGCCGCCGCCGCGCCTGCGGGCAACGCGGTGACGATCGATGCCGACGCCAGCAACGCGACACCGGCCGAGATCAGGCCGACATTGGCCGATCTGGATCTGGACATAAAACACCCTCCTGACGGGACGGAACGTGCACATTGGTGGTGGTCGTTGTTAGGTGAACGTTAACAGTCGCATCAGGGATGTTACGGGAGCGCTCCCACAGCCTCAACCCTCGACACCGCGGAGGATTTTCCAGTAATCAACATATCGATCATGGCTGATGACCGAGAGGTGGTGCGGAATCAGCGGACGGTGACTGTGACACTGTGCCAACCGGTGGCGCCGTCCGGGGCCACCGGGGCGGCCAGCGGGGTCTGGGTCTCGCCGTCCCGGTCGGTCGCCCGCACCTGGACGGTGTGCTCACCCGGGGTCGCCGGCCACCGCCACGACCACTGCACCCAGGTGTCCACCGACACCGCCGGGGCGAGGGTCGCCTCCTGCCACGCGCCGCCGTCCACCCGTACCTCGACCCGGGCGATCCCCCGGTGCTGCGCCCAGGCCACCCCGGCCACCACCACCTCACCGGCGGTCAGCCGGTTGCGCGGGCGGGGGGTGTCGATCCTCGACTGGGTCTTCACCGGCCCCTGCGCCGACCAGCCACGTGGCACCCAGTACGCGTCGAAGTCGGCGAAGCTGGTCAACTCCAACTCGGTGACCCACTTGCAGGCCGACACGTACCCGTAGAGGCCCGGCACCACCATCCGCACCGGGAACCCGTGCTCGACGGGCAGCGGCTCGCCGTTCATCCCCACCGCCAGCAGGGCGTCCCGGCCGTCGCGCAGCACCGCCGTCGGGGTACCGCAGGTCCAGCCGTCGACCGAGCGGCCGACCACCTGGTCGGCCCCCTCCTCCGGTTCCGCCTCGTCGAGCAGTTCCCTGATCGGGACGCCCAGCCAGCGGGCGTTGCCGATCAGGTCCCCGCCCACCTCGTTGGAGACGCAGGCGAGGGTGACGTAGCGCTCCACCATCGGGCGGGCGAGCAGCTCGGCGAAGGTCAGCTCGATCGGCTTGCGTACCCGGCCATGGATGCGCAACCGCCAGGTCTCCGGATCGACCTGCGGCACCACCAGCGCCGTGTCGATCCGGTAGAAGCCACCGTTCGGCGTGGTGTAGGGGGCGAGCTGGGCCAGCGACAGGTCCGCGCCGGCCGGCACCGTAGGCGCCGCCGCCGACGGGGTGGGCAACGCGACCGCCTCCCGGGCCGCCGAGACCCCCCGCCGCCCGGCGAGCCAATGCCCGCCCAGCCCCACCACGGTCGCCGCGCCCGCCAGCAGGCCGGCCCCCCGCAGGAACCGCCGCCGGGACTCGGGGTCGGTCGACTCCAACGGTTCCCAGCCGGCCGGTGGCCCGGCGGCCGGGGGACCGCCCGACCCGACGGACCGCTCCGCCGCAGGCCCCGGGGTCGGCTCGCCCATCGACGTGGCGGACGACCCGACGGCTGCGGGCCCCCCTGCGGCCGGGGACGGGGACACCTCCGCCGCCGGGGACGGCCCGACGGACGGAGCCGGCTCACCGGAAGGAGCCGGCGCGGGGTGAGCCGCCGCAGTGGCTGGCAGGGCGGTGGATGGCAGCGCGGTGGGTGGCTGCCAGGGCCAGGGGTCGAGCTGCCACGGGCCGGCCACGAACGCCCAGAGCACCAGCGCACCCAGCCCTCCGCCGAGCAGGGCCGGAAGGGTGTCGGCAGCGTCCGCGCCGGCCCGGGTGAGCGCGGCGGCGGCACCGAGACCGGCGAACACCGTGATGCCCAACAGCCCCACGGCCAGCCGGCGCGCGGCGAGCACACCGATCCCGGCGGCGAACGCCGCCAGCAGCACCGCCGTACCCACCAGCAGGGCGATCTTGTCGTACCGGCCGAAGACGTCGATGGCGAACTGCTTGAGCGGCTCGGGGACCGTGTCGACCACCACCCCGCCGACCGCGATCAGCGGGGCGGAACGTGGGCCGGTGAGGACGGCGACCGGCTCGGCGACACCGATGGCCACCACGGCGGCGGTGACCCCGGCCAGTGCGGCGAAGCCGCGGGGGGTGGTGCTCATCCGGCCAGTGTCGTCGATCGACCGGGCCGGCCGCCAACCACGTCACCGATCCGTAAGCAGCCGGCCCCGGACGCGTCAGGGCGCACCGCCGAGGTACGACGGTGCGCCCTGAACAGGCGTACTACCGGGTCAGAAACCCGGGCCGTGCTGGTGGCCGTGACCGTGGCCGTGGCCGTGCCCACCGGCGGCGGCCGGCTCCGGCTGCTCCGGCTTCTCCACCACGAGGCTCTCGGTGGTCAGCAGCAGACCGGCGATCGAGGCGGCGTTGGTGACCGCGTTACGGGTCACCTTCACCGGGTCGATGATGCCGGACTTGACCAGGTCGACGTACTCGCCCTTGGCGGCGTCGAGGCCGTGGCCCCACTCCTTGCCGGCGACCTTCTCGACCACCACGTAACCGTCGTGGCCGGCGTTCTGGGCGATCCAGCGCAGCGGCTCGACCAGCGACTTGCGCACGATCGAGACACCGACCTTCTCGTCACCGGTCAGGCCGAGGTCGTCGTCGAGCACCGAACGGATCTGGGCCAGCGCGGCGCCGCCGCCGGGAACCGTACCCTCCTCGACCGCGGCCTTGGTCGCGGCGATCGCGTCCTCGATGCGGTGCTTGCGCTCCTTCATCTCGACCTCGGTCGCCGCGCCCGCCTTGATGACCGCGATGCCACCGGAGAGCTTCGCCAGCCGCTCGGCCAGCTTCTCCCGGTCCCAGTCGGAGTCGGACGCCTCGATCTCCTTGCGGATCTGGGCGACCCGGTCGGCGACCTCGGCGGACTGGCCGCCGCCGTCGATGACGGTGGTGTTCTCCTTGTCGACCACGACGCGCCGGGCGGTGCCGAGCGCCTCCAGGCCGACCTGGTCGAGGCGGTAGCCCAGCTCCGGGGCGACCAGCTCGGCGCCGGTCAGGATCGCCATGTCCTGCAGCATCGCCTTGCGACGGTCGCCGAAGCCCGGGGCCTTGACCGCGCAGACCTTGATGGTCTTGCGGATCGCGTTGACCACCAGGGTCGACAGCGCCTGGCCGTCGACGTCCTCGGCGACGATCAGCAGCGGCTTGCTGTTCTGGAGGACCTTCTCCAGCAGCGGCAGCAGCTCCTCGATCGCCGAGATCTTCTGCGTGGTGATGAGGATGTACGGGTCGTCCAGCACCGACTCCTGCGACTCGGAGTCGGTGACGAAGTTGGGCGAGATGAAGCCCTTGTCGAACTGGAGACCCTCGGTCACCTCCAGCTCGGTGGTGAGGGTGGAGCCCTCCTCGACGGTGATGACACCGTCGCGGCCGACCCGCTCCATCGCCTCGGCGATCAGCTCGCCGATGGTGGCGTCCTGCGCGGAGATCGTCGCCACGTGCGCGATCGACTCCTTGTCGGCCACCTCGACGGCCCGGCCGAGCAGCGCCTCGGAGACCTTGGCGGCCGCCGCGTCGACGCCCCGCTTGAGGCCGGCCGGGTTGGCCCCGGCGGTCACGTTGCGCAGGCCCTCGCGCACCATCGCCTGGGCCAGCACGGTCGCGGTGGTGGTCCCGTCGCCGGCGACGTCGTTGGTCTTCGTCGCCACCTCCTTGACCAGCTGCGCGCCGAGGTTCTCGTACGGGTTGGTGAGCTCGATCTCCTTGGCGATGGTCACACCATCGTTGGTGATCGTCGGCGCACCGAATTTCTTGTCCAGGACGACGTTGCGCCCGCGCGGGCCGAGGGTGACCTTGACCGTGTCCGCGAGGGCGTTGACACCGTGCTCCAGCAGGTGTCGGGCGTCGTCCGAGAAGCTCAGGATCTTCGCCATGAATGTCCCTTCGAAGCGTCGTCGCCCCGGCCCGGCGAGCCGGACCGGGGCGACGACACTGGAATCGGTTGGTTACTTCTCGATGACCGCGAGAACGTCGCGGGCGGAGAGCACCAGGTACTCCTCGCCGGCGTACTTGATCTCGGTGCCGCCGTACTTCGAGTAGAGAACGGTGTCGCCGACCTTGACGTCGAGCGGCACGCGGTTGCCCTTGTCGTCGATCCGGCCCGGGCCGACGGCGAGGACGGTGCCCTCCTGCGGCTTCTCCTTGGCGGTGTCGGGGATCACGATGCCCGACGCCGTGGTGGTCTCAGCCTCGTTCGCCTGGACCACGATGCGGTCCTCGAGCGGCTTGATCGCAACCTTGGTCGCGGTAGTCACGGGCATACCCTCCTGGGGTACTTGGTTTCGTTGCCGGCCGAGAGTCCGACCAGCGTCAATCTGCCACATGCCACCGGGCGGGGCCGTCGTCGCGGGTGCCGGTCCGCCTGGCGTTCAGCACCCGGACCAGGTGGCCCGGACGCTGGCACCCTCAGGGTGAGAGTGCTAATCGCAGGTTATTCCTCGGCTAGCACTCCGTCAAGGAGAGTGCCAATCCGCCGCCCTTCGTGTCGACCGGGCGGTGCCCGACCCGACGGCGGCGATCCGGCGGTGCGGACACCGCCCGGAGGCCGCGACACCGGCCCGACCGAGTCGGCCCGCCGGCCGGGCCGGACAATGAGGGCGTGGATCTCGACCAGTTCGCCGCGCTGCGTACCCCCGAGGGGTCGGTCGTGCTCGCCGCGGCGACCGAGGTGGCCGGCGGCGACCCGCTGGTCGCGGCGGCGGCGCTGCGGTCGCGTGGGGTGCCCCCGGGCTGGCCGCCGCCGCGCTGACCCAGGCCGAGCTGCGTCGCCGGGCGGTCGGCAAGTTCGGCCCCGAGGCGGCCGGGATGTTCCTCACCCGCCCCGGCCTGGAGCAGGCCACCCGTCGGGTCGTCGCCGACCGGCGGGCCGGGCGGCTCGCCGCCGCCGGGGTGCGCACCCTCGCCGACCTGGGCTGCGGCCTCGGCGCCGACGCGCTCGCCGCCGCCCGCGCCGGCATCCGGGTGTACGGGGTGGAGGCCGACCCGGTCACCGCCGCGCTCGCCGCCGCGAACGCCGAGGCGGCCGGCCTGGCCGGGCGGTTCACCGTCGAGTGCGGCGACGCGACGGCGTTCGACGTGACCCGGGTCGACGCGGTCTTCTGTGATCCGGCCCGACGGCGGGCCGGCACCGGACGACGGATCTTCGACCCGAACGCCTACTCGCCGCCGTGGGACTTCGTCACCGGGCTGGCCGGCAGGGTGCCGCACACGGTGGTGAAGGTGGCCCCCGGCGTCGACCACGCGTTGATCCCGGCCGGGGCCGAGGCGGAGTGGGTCAGCGTCGACGGGGACCTGGTCGAGGCGGCCCTCTGGGGCGGCCCGCTCGCCGAGGTGCCCCGCCGGGCGACCGTGCTGAGGGCGGGGACCGCCGACCGGCAGCGCCCGGCAGACGGTTCTCCCACCTGCCGTACCGCCGACCGCGATCCGGTCGCCGCCCACCAGTTGACCGGCACCGGTGCGGCCGAGGCCACGGTCGGACCGGTGCGGCGCTACCTGTACGACCCGGACCCGGCGGTGGTCCGGGCGCACCTGGTCGCGGAGCTGGCCGGCACGCTCGACGCGACGCTTGCCGATCCGAGCATCGCCTACCTCTACGCCGACGCCCCGCGGCCGACCCCGTTCGGCCGGTGCCTGGAGATCGTCGACGTGCTGCCGTTCTCGCTGAAGCGGCTGCGCGCACTGCTGCGGGAGCGCCGGGTCGGCCGGGTCGAGATCCTCAAGCGGGGCTCGGCGCTGGTGCCCGAACAGCTGCGCCGGGACCTGCGGCTGGCCGGAGAGAACCCGGCCAGCCTGGTGCTGACCCGGGTGGCCGGGGCACCGACGGTGCTGGTCGGTCGACCGGTCGCGGACGGGGCCGGGCCGGGCTAGCGTGACCGCATGGCGGGACGGTCCACCGCGGCGACAGCGCTGCTGACCAGGCAGAAGATCACCCACAGCATCCATCCGTACGACGTCTCCCCGGATGCGCCCCACTACGGCGCGCTGGTCGCGGCGGCGCTCGGGGTGCCACCGCAGCGGGTGTTCAAGACCCTCGTCGCCGAGGTGGACGGGGCGCTGACGGTGGCGGTCGTCCCGGTCACCGGCGAGCTGGACCTCAAGGCGCTGTCGGCGGCGGTCGGTGGCAAACGGGCCACGTTGGCCGACCGGGCCGTCGCCGAGCGGAGCACCGGGTACGTGCGGGGCGGGATCAGTCCGCTCGGTCAACGGCGACGGTTGCCGACGGTGGTGGACGTCTCCGCGCTGGACCACGAGACCGTCTATGTCTCGGCGGGTCGTCGGGGTCTGCAGCTCCAGCTCGCCCCGACCGACCTGGTCGCCCTCACCGGGGCCGGTACCGCGCGGATCGCCACCCGCTGACCAGCCCCGGCAGGGCGGTCGCAGACCGGACACGCAGCGTGATTGCGGGACGGGTGTCCTGCGGGTGACAACCGCGTTGCTGAATTGTTACCGCCGCCAACAAACTTCTGACCTCGGCAGTCTTGCGCCCGAGATGTGAGCGGGAATACGTTGCCGGACACAACAAAACACCGACCACTCCTTCCCCCACCCTCGAAAGGACCCGTGCAGACATGCGCAAGGGCTTCCTCACCTTCGCCGCCGTCGGCCTGCTCGCCACCGGCAGCATGGCCGCCTGTGGCGACGACTCCAGCAGCAACGACACCGGCGGCAGCGCCGCCAAGAAGCCGAAGATCGGCGTGATCCTGCCGGACAGCAAGTCCTCCGCCCGCTGGGAGACGGCCGACCGCCGGTTCCTCAAGGAGGCGTTCGACAAGGCCGGCGTCGAGTCGGACATCCAGAACGCGCAGAACGACAAGAACGCCTTCCAGACCATCGCCGACCAGATGATCACCGGTGGCGTCACCACCCTGATGATCGTCAACCTGGACTCCGGCACCGGCAAGGCCGTGCTGGACAAGGCGAAGTCGCAGGGCGTCGCGACGATCGACTACGACCGGCTCACCCTGGGCGGCTCCGCCCAGTACTACGTCAGCTTCGACAACGAGGCCGTCGGCAAGCTCCAGGGCGAGGGCCTGGCCAAGTGCCTGACCGAGAAGGGCGTCAAGAACCCGACGGTCGCCTACCTCAACGGCTCGCCGACCGACAACAACGCCACCCTGTTCAAGAACGGCTACGACTCGGTGCTCAAGCCGAAGTTCGAGTCGAAGGAATACACCAAGGGCCCCGACCAGGCCGTCCCGGACTGGGACCCGGCGCAGGGTGCCACCATCTTCGAGCAGATGCTCACCCAGACCGGCGGCAAGATCGACGGCGTGCTCTCCGCCAACGACGGCCTCGGCAACGCGGCCATCTCGGTGCTCAAGAAGAACAAGCTCAACGGCAAGGTCCCGGTGACCGGCCAGGACGCCGACGTGACCGGCCTGCAGAACATCCTCGCCGGTGACCAGTGCATGACCGTCTACAAGGCCGTCAAGAAGGAGGCCGACGCGGCCGCCGAGCTGGCCATCGCCGTGGCGAAGGGCGAGCGCAAGGAGACCGGGCAGACCGTCAAGGACCCGGAGAGCGGCCGGGACGTCCCGTCCGTGCTGCTGGAGCCGAAGGCGATCGACAAGTCGACCGTCAAGGACGTCGTGGCCGACGGCTACGTCGACAAGGCCAAGCTCTGCACCGGCGCGTACGCCGCGCTCTGCACCGCCAACGGCATCAGCTGACCCGTACGACGAGCGTCGTACCCCGCCGACGCGACGCCGCCCGGCACGGAACCTCGTGCCGGGCGGCGCTCGCCGCCGGACGGGTCCCGAGATCTTCCCTCCGTACGAAGGAGACCCCCGTGTCCGCGACCCCCCTGCTGGAACTGCGCGGGATCGACAAGAGCTTCGGTCCCGTCCAGGTCCTGCGCGACGTCGCCCTCGCCGCCCACGCCGGAGAGGTGACCGCACTGGTCGGCGACAACGGCGCCGGCAAGTCCACGCTGGTCAAGTGCATCAGCGGCATCTACCCGGCCGACGCCGGTGAGTTCCTCTTCGACGGCCGACCGGTGAGCATCAACAGCCCCCGCGACGCCGCCACGCTCGGCATCGAGGTCGTCTACCAGGACCTCGCGCTCTGCGACAACCTCGACATCGTGCAGAACATGTTCCTCGGCCGGGAGAAGCACAGCGGGCTGGTGCTCGACGAGCCGACCATGGAGCAGATGGCCGCGGAAACCCTGGCCGGGCTCTCCGTACGGACCGTGAAGTCGCTGCGCCAGCACGTCTCCAGCCTCTCCGGCGGGCAGCGGCAGACCGTCGCCATCGCCAAGGCGGTGCTCTGGAACAGCAAACTGGTCATCCTCGACGAGCCGACCGCCGCGCTGGGCGTCGCCCAGACCGCCCAGGTGCTCGAACTGGTCCGCCGGTTGGCCGACAACGGGCTGGCCGTGGTGCTGATCTCACACAACATGAACGACGTCTTCGCCGTGTCCGACCGGGTCGCCGCGCTCTACCTCGGCCAGATGGTCGCCCAGGTGAAGACCACCGACATCACCCACTCACAGGTCGTCGAGTTGATCACCGCCGGTCGTTCCGGCAATCTCGGTCTGACCGGCGAGCCGGTCACCGCCGGCAACGGCGCAGGACCCGCCGACACCACTGCAGGAGGCGTTCGATGACCACCACCGCCGTGCGCAAGGAAGGCCCGGCGGCGGTCACGCCACCGCCTACCGTCGGCAGCCACCTCCGCGGCTACTGGGGCCGGGTACGCGGCGGCGACATCGGCGCGCTGCCCGCCGTACTCGGGCTGATCGTGCTCTGCACGGTCTTCTCGGTCATGCGGCCGTCGTTCCTCACCGCCGGCAACTTCGCCAACCTGTTCACCCAGGGCGCGGCGGTCACCCTGATCGCCATGGGGCTGGTCTTCGTCCTGCTGCTCGGCGAGATCGACCTCTCGGCCGGCTTCGCCAGCGGGGTCTGCGCGGCCGTCCTGGCCAACGTCGCCACCAAGGCCGGCTACCCCTGGTACGTGGCGGTGCTCGCCGCGATCCTCACCGGCGTGGTCATCGGCACCGTGCTCGGCTTCCTGGTCGCCAAGATCGGCATCCCGTCCTTCGTGGTCACCCTGGCCGGCTTCCTCGCCTTCCAGGGCATCGTGCTGATGCTGATCAGCGGGGGCGCCAACATCTCGGTCAACGACGAGGTGCTGGTGGCGATCGCCAACCGCAACCTGCCGCCCACCCTCGGCTGGGCGCTGGCCGCCATCGCCATCGGCGGGTACGCGGCCGTGCAACTGCTGCGCCACCGCAAGCGGCTGTCCCGGGGCCTGACCACCGACCCGATGGCGGTGGTGCTCGCCCGCATCGGCGGGCTGACCCTGATCCTCGGCATCGCGGTCTACATCCTCAACCAGGAACGCAGCCGCAACGTCCTGATCAACTCGCTCAAGGGCGTACCGATCGTGGTGCCGGTCATCGCGGTGCTGCTGATCGTCTGGACCTTCGTGCTCCAGCGCACCAGCTACGGCCGGCACGTCTACGCCGTCGGCGGCAACAAGGAGGCCGCCCGCCGGGCCGGCATCAACGTCGACAAGATCCGCATCTCGGTCTTCGTGATCTGCTCGTCCATGGCGGCCATCGGCGGCATCGTCGCGGCCAGCCGGGCCAACTCGGTGGACCCGAACACCGGCGGCAGCAACGTGCTGCTCTACGCTGTCGGCGCAGCGGTGATCGGCGGCACCAGCCTCTTCGGCGGCAAGGGCCGGGTCCTCGACGCCGTGCTCGGTGGCGCGGTGGTCGCCGTCATCGACAACGGCATGGGCCTGATGGGCTACAGCGCCGGGGTGAAGTACGTCGTCACCGGCGTGGTGCTGCTCCTCGCGGCCAGCGTGGACGCGCTGTCGCGCCGCCGCGCCTCCGCCTCCGGCACCCGCTGATCCGCGTACGCCACCGGCGGGACATGGGGTGCCACCAACGATGCGGGTAGGACCGAGCCAGGACGAGATCCGGCGGCAGAACCTCGGGGCCCTGCTCCGGCACGTCCACGTGCACGGCGCCACCTCCCGCGCGGAACTCACCACCGCCCTCGGCCTCAACCGCAGCACCATCGGCGCGCTCACCTCCGACCTGGCCGGCGCCGGGCTGGTCAGCGAGGGCACGCCCAAGGAGACCGGCCGGGCCGGACGACCCTCACTGGTCGTCCGGCCCGAGTCGGCCCGGGTCTACGCGTACGCGTACTCGATCGAGGTGGACCGGCTGCGGGCCGCGCGGGTCGGTCTCGGCGGCGAGGTGCTCGACCGCCGTGAGCTGGACCGGCCGCGTGACCTGGACGCCGCGGAGACCGCCCCGATGCTGGCCGGCGCGCTCAAGCAGATGCGGGAACGGGTGGCACCCGGGTCGGTCTGCGTCGGCGCCGGGGTCGCCGTCTGCGGCATGGTCCGCAAGGCCGACGGGCTGGTCCGGCTCGGCCCCACCACCGGGTGGGTGGACGAGCCGATCGGCGCGGCGCTCGCCGCCGAGGTGGGCGTGGAGTTGCCGGTCACGGTCGGCAACGTGGCCGACGTCGCCGCCTTCGCCGAACACGCCCGGGGTGTCGCCGCCGGCTGCGACAACGTCATCTACCTCTACGGGGACGTCGGCGTCGGTGCCGGCATCATCGCCGGAGGCCGCCGGCTGACCGGCCACGGTGGCTACGGCGGCGAGGTCGGACACATGGTCGTGGTACGCGACGGCACGCCCTGCGAGTGCGGCTCACGGGGCTGCTGGGAGACCCAGATCGGCGAGTACGGGCTGCTGCGGGCCGCCGGCCGCTCCGAGGCCCGGGGCCGCGACGCGCTGCTGGCCGTGTTCGACGCCGCCGACCGGGGTGACGCCCGCGCCCAGACCGCCGTACGGCACGCCGGTGACTGGCTCGGCTTCGGCGTGGCGAACCTGGTCAACATCTTCAACCCCGAGATGGTCATCTTCGGTGGCACCATGCGGGACCTCTACCTCGCCGCCGCAGCCCAGGTCCGCAGCCGGCTCAACGAGACCGGGCTGCCCGCCTGCCTGGAACACGTCCGGCTGCGTACCCCCAAACTCGGTGACGACGCGGCCCTGATCGGCGCGGCCGAGCTGGCCTTCGAACGGCTCCTCGCCGACCCGCTCGACGCCGCCTGAACGGATACCTCCCGACTCGTGCGCCACCCGGTGAACTGATCGGCCCGACAGTCCGTACCAGTGGACGGACGGGCAGCCGGCAGGTCGCTGCCCGGCAGGACAGGTCGGCCCGGATCGAGGAGGCACCGCAGCATGGCATCGCTGGATTCCGTACGTCGTCGGCGAGGGCACCGGACCCACCGGGTGGCGGTGTTGGTCGTCACCTTCCTGGCCGGGCTGGTCGTGCTACCCGGCATGGCCGTCGCCGCTCCCGGCGTCCAGATGAACGCCGCCGACGTGGCGCTGCTCAACGGCGTTCGACTGGCCGGCCTGTGGGAGATGCCGGCCGGCACGATGGCCGCCGACAAGGGCCAGTCCGCGCGGGTACGGGAAGTCGGCGCGGAGATCGCCCGGCAGCACGGCGTCCTCGACGAACTGGTGGTGCAGGCCGCCAACAAGCTGGGCGCGACGCTGCCGAGCGACCCCACCACCGAGCAGAAGGGGTGGCTGACCGAAATGCAGAACGCCTCCGGTGCTCAGTTCGACCAGATCTTCGTCACCCGGCTCCGGGTGGCCCACGGCAAGATCTTCCCGGTGATCGGCGCGGTCCGGGCCAGCACCCGGGACAACACCGTCCGCAAGCTCGCCGACGAGGCCAACAAGTTCGTCAACGACCACATGGCCATGCTGGAGAGCACCGGCCTGGTCCGCTGGCAGCAGATGCCGCCGGCCGCGATCCCGGCCGCGCAGCAGGACTCGCTGGTCGCCGCCGCCCAGGCCGGGGCCGCCGGCCCGTCGGTCGCGATCAGCACCACCGTCGTCTGGGCGGTCTTCCTGCTCGCGCTCGGCGCGGGCGGCTACGCCACCTGGCGGATCACCCGCCGCAGCTGACCCCACGCACCTGACCCGACGGCCCGCAGGCGGCACCACCGCCGGCGGGCCGTCGGGCTGTCCGGGCCGGGGCGGCCGATTTTCCGGCCGGGGTGGCCGACTTCCGGGCGCACCGGGTTGGGGACGGCCGGCTGTCCGGGCGCACCGGGTTGGGGGCGGTCGGTCAGCGGTCGACCTGGGTGAAATCCCACGAGTGCGGGGGACGGGCGACCAGGGTGGCCGGCGGATCAGGCAACGCGCGGGGGTTGCTGCGCCACTTCGAGATGACCACCACCCGGTGGTCGGTGGACGAGAAGACCTCACTGGACAGGTGCAGCGGATCGTGCTCGAACTCCGGCAGCGCCGTCTCGCACACCCAGGTGATCAGGTCGGCGAAGCCGTACGACTCGGCCCGCGCCTCCCACATCCGTACGATCACGTCGCCCCTCCCGTCACACGCTGACCGTGGTCAGGGGCAACGCCGAGTCGGCGGGCAGGTCCAGCCGGCTCGGGCGTACCCCGGCGGCCACCAGGTGCGACCCGAGTGCGGCGACCATCGCCCCGTTGTCGGTACACAACCCCGGCCGGGGCACCCGGACCCGGATGCCGTACCGCTGCGCCCGCTGCTCGGCCATCGACCGCAGCCGTGAGTTCGCCGCCACTCCCCCGCCGATGACCAAAGTGTCCACCCCGTGTGCCCGGCACGCGGCGAGGGCCTTGCCGGTGAGCACGTCGCAGACCGCCTCCTGGAACGACGCGGCCACGTCGGCCACCGGCACCGGCTCACCGGAGCGCCGCCGGCCCTCCACCCAGCGGGCCACCGCCGTCTTCAGTCCCGAGAAGGAGAAGTCGTACCGGTGGGCGGCGAGATCCTTGGCGGCGGTGAGGCCGCGAGGGAAGGCGATCGACGCCGGGTCGCCGGACCGCGCCTCCCGGTCGATGTACGGGCCACCCGGGAAGGGCAGGCCGAGCAGCCGGGCCACCTTGTCGAACGCCTCCCCGGCCGCGTCGTCGATGGTCGCGCCCAGCGGGGTCACCCCCCGGGCCAGGTCGTCGACGAGCAGCAGCGAGGAGTGCCCACCGGAGACCAGCATCGCGATCGCCGGCGCGGGCAGCGGGCCGTGCTCCAGGGTGTCCACGGCGACGTGCGCGGCCAGGTGGTTCACCCCGTACACCGGTTTCTCGGCGGCCAACGCGTAACCCTTGGCGGCGGCCACCCCGACCAGCAGGGCACCGGCCAGGCCGGGCCCGGAGGTGACCGCGATCGCGTCGATGTCGGCGATGGTCACCCCCGCCTCGCGCAGCGCCCGGTCCATGGTCGGCACGATGGCCTCCAGGTGTGCCCGGCTGGCCACCTCGGGCACCACCCCACCGAACCGGGCGTGTTCGTCCACACTGGAGGCGAGCGCGTCGGCGAGCAGGGTGTGCCCGCGCACGATGCCCACCCCGGTCTCGTCGCAGGAGGTCTCGATGCCGAGGATCAGCGGTTCGTCAGCCATGGTCCGTCCCGTCTGCGGCCGGTTCCGCGTCACGCCGCATGACCAGCGCGTCGGTGTTGCTCGGTTGGTAGTAGCCCCGCCGTACGCCGATCGGCTCGAACCCGTACGTCGCGTAGAGCCGCTGGGCGGGGGCGTTGTCGACGGCCACCTCCAGCAGGACGCTGCCGATCCCGCGCCGGGCCGCCTCGGCGAGCAGGTCCACCAGCAGCGCCCGGCCGATCCCGCGCCGCTGGGCGTCCCGGCGGACCGCGATGTTCTGCACCCACGACTCGCCGTCCGGGTCGACGGTCAGACCCGCGTAGCCCAGCAACGACCCGTCCGTGTCCAGGGCGACCCGGTAGTAGTGGCCGCTGGCCAACTCGTTCCAGAACATCGCCGGCGACCACTGCTCGGCACCGAACAGGTCCTCCTCGATCGGCAGCACCTCGGCGACGTGCCACCAGCGGAACCGGTCGATGCGTACCGTCACGGCAGCACCGACTTGCGGCTGGTCGCCGCGACCGCGTCCGGGCGGCGCAGATACAACGGGGTGAGCGTCTCGCCGGGGGCACCCGCCCGGATCCGTTCGGCGGCCAGGGTCACCAGCGCGACGGCGTCGGGGTAGCGGGGTTCGGCGCACAGCGGCAGGCCGAGCACGTCGGCGTAGCGGTGGGCACCGTCGCCGGCCGCGACGGTCACGGCCAACTCCCGGGCCCGGGCGGCGGCGACCGCCGGGGCGTCCACCTCCGGCCCGACGATCCGCTGGCCGTCGCCGTCGTAGACCGCCCAGTAGACCTCCTTGCGCCGGGCGTCGGCGGCGACCAGCACCCGCCGCTCCCCCGCCGCCGCGTCGCCGACCGTCGCCCCGCCTGTTCCGACCTGTCCGCCCGTGGCGTCGCCGGCTGTGGCCTGTCCGGCCGTGGCGTCGCCGGCTGTGGCCTGCCCGCCCGTGGCGTCGCCGGTTCCGGCCGGCCCGGCCGTGGCGCTGCTGGCTTCGGCCTTACCGGACACGGCGTGGCCGGGCGACGCATCCGCCGTGGTGGTCGGGGTGGTGGGGTGGGCGATGCCGTCGAGCGAGCAGACGCCGTACGTGGGGATGCCGAGCACCTGGCCCATGGTGGCGGCGGTGACCAGGCCGACCCGCAGCCCGGTGAAGGGACCGGGGCCGAGCCCAGCGACGATCGCGCCGAGGTCACCCGGTCGCGCGTCGACGTCGGTGAGCACCGCCTCGACCTGCGGGGCGAGTAGCTCACCGTGGGCCCGGGCATCGATCGTGCACCGGTACGCCCGCAGCGCGACGCCGTCCGCCGTGACCTCGACCAGCGCCGCGGTGACCGCGGGGGTCGAGGAGTCCACCACCAGTACGAGCACGGTAAGCCAGCCTAGCCGTCCGCCCGCGCCGCCCGCCCACACCCCGCCCGCCAGCCACGCCCACGCCCGCCCCACCCCCGGTCGGGCAACGCCGGTGCCGCCATCGCCGGAGCCGGTCGTCGGGAGGGGCCGGCCGCAGGACGCAGGACGGTGGGGGTGGGCCGGAACGGGGTGCAGACGGTGGGGTGGGCCGGCGCGGGGTGTAGTAGTCCGTGGTAACCGTTATGCCTCTCCGTCATTTTTATGACGCACAGGCATAACGGTTACCGCCATCACCTCATCATGCTGGGATGCCTGAGAGTGGTCGCCTCACCACAGAGATCGCCGCCCTGCTGCGCCGGGAACGCCATGCCGCCGCGCTCACCCAGCAGCAACTGGCGGATCGAGCCGGGACGAGTCAGAGCGCGGTGGCCCGCATCGAGCGCGGGGAACGGGTGCCGGCCCTCCCGTTGGTGGAGCGTCTCTTCGCCGCCCTCGGCCAACAACTCGCCGTTACCGCCGAGCCGCTCGACAGCCACCTCGACGCCCGGATGGACGCCCTTGCCGCACGGTCGCTCGACGAGCGGATCGACGAACTGGGGCTGGACCGGATGTTGGAGCGGCTGGGCGATCTGCCCCACCTGGTCACCGGCGGCACCGCCGCACTGCTCCAGGGCGCGCCGGTACCGGTCGACGCGGTCGAGATCGCCGTCCGGTGGCGCGACTCCGCCCGGTTCACGGCCTGGCTGGAAGCCGCCTACGGGCAGCGCTGGAACGCCAGGTGGCGGGAGTTCGGCGGACTGTACCTGGAGCCGCAGGAGCCGGGCGAGCACTACTGGATGACCCGGTACGGCGGGATCCGTGCCCAACTGTGCGACGAGTTCCCGGAGGCGATCGAGGTGCGACACGGGGGCCGCGGCTACCGGGTGGTCCCGCTGGTCATGGTGGAGCTGACCGACCCGCAGGCCGCCGCCCTGCTGCGCCGACACCGCCAACGCTCAGCCGCCGACCGCACCTGACTCAACCCACACCTCGGTCACCGGCCACCTCCCTGGGCAGCGGGCCGAAGGAGGTGAGCCAGGGAGGTGGCCGGTGACCGAGGAGGTGAGCCGGGCGGCCGACAGCCGAGAACGGTGGGCCAGGTGGCCGCGAGGGGCGGGCCGGGCGACCGGTATGGCGGGCCGGGTGGGCGGGCGGCGGGGTGGGCGGGTCAGCCGGCCGTGCGCTCCCAGTCGATCGGGGGCGCACCCGCGTCGGCGAGGGCCTTGTTGGTGGCGCTGAACGGGCGGCTGCCGAGGAAGCCGCGCGGGTTCATCGGGCTCGGGTGGCCGGCCTCCAGCACGACGTGCCGGGTGTTGGTGACCAGGGCGGCCTTCTTGCGGGCGTAGCCGCCCCAGAGCAGGAAGACCACCGGCTCGTCCCGGGCGTCCAGGGCCCGGATCGTCGCGTCGGTGAACTCCTCCCACCCCCTGTTCGCGTGCGAACCGGGGCTGGCCTGCCGGACGGTGAGCACCGCGTTGAGCAGCAGCACACCCTGCGCCGCCCAGCCGTCCAGGTTGCCGCTGCGCGGCTTGGGCACACCGAGGTCCTCGCTCAGCTCCTTGAAGACGTTGCGCAACGACGGCGGCACGGACACCCCCTCGCGGACGCTGAAGCTCAACCCGTGCGCCTGCCCCGCCTTGTGGTAGGGGTCCTGGCCGAGGATCAGCACCCGGCACTGCTGCGGACCGCACAGCCGGTAGGCCGAGAAGAGATCGTCCAGCGGCGGAAAGACGGTCTGGGTGGCGTACTCGTGGGCGACGAACTCGGCCAGCGCCGCCGTCCGGGCCGGGTCCAGGTGCGGGGTGAGCACGGCACGCCACTCCTGCGGCAGCAGCGACAGCAGGTCGAGGGCGGGGGTGTCGTCGGGCATCGGCAACCTTTCACAACGAAGTCCACGGCACTCTAGGCAGCGGGTACGACAGCCCTCGGCGCAGGGCGGCCCTTCCGGAGCCGGTCAGCCCAGCGCGGTCAACCGTCGCGACCAGTCCCCGCCCACCGGCTCCAACTCGACCACCCGGGTGTCGTCGTCGCGCCGGTCGATGCGGACCCGCAGGTGGGCGTCGGCGAGCTGCTCGACCAGCCCTTCGCCCCACTCGACCACGGTCACCGAGTCGTCCACCGAGGCGTCGAGGTCCAGGTCGTCGATCTCGGCGCGCGGGTCGGTCGCGTCACCCAACCGGTACGCGTCGGCGTGCACCAGGGCCACCGTGCCGCCGCGTGCCGGGTCGGGCCGGTGCACCCGGGCGATCACGAAGGTCGGCGAGGTGACGTCGCCGCGTACCCCCAGGCCGGCACCGAGGCCCTGGGTGAGCGCGGTCTTGCCGGCCCCCAGCGGGCCGGTGAGCAGCAGCAGGTCACCGGCGCGCAGCACCCCGGCGAGCCGCCGGCCGAAGGCGTGCGTGTCGTCGACCGTGGGTAGCGTGACGCGTACGGTCACCGGGCCACCCCGGGTCGGTCCGGTCCGCCGGCGACCGGCGCAGGAACGACGGACCAGCTCACAGCGCCTCCAGGAAGCGTTCCAGCGCGGCGTTGACCTCGTCGGCGTGTTCCAGCATCACCACGTGCCCGCTGTCTCGGATCTTCAGGTATTCGGCGTGCGGCAGCCGACGGACGATCTCGTCCGAGTGGACCACCGGCGTGATCATGTCCTTGTCGCCCACCACGACCAGCACCGGTGTGCCGCTCAGCGCGGCCAGCGCCGGGAACCGGGAGTGGGTGGCCAGGGTCCGCAGGTAGCGGGTCACCGTGTCGGCCGACGTGCGGGAGTTCATCCGTTCCACGTACGACACCAGGGCCGGGCTCGGTTTCGGGGTGCCGAAGCCGTACCGGCGGGTCAGCAGCCAGGCCACGTTGGAGGTGGACTTCCGGGCCCGGTCGATGACGAGCCCGCCGTACCGGGTGGTGGTGCTCATCATGAACAGCACCGGCGAGCCGACCCGGCCGAGTAGGGCCGGCGCCACCAGCTTCGTCTCGGCGAGCAACCCGCCCGACGTGGCCATCAGCACCGTGCCGACCACCCGGTCACCGAAGAACTCCGGGTACGCCTCGGCGAACGCCATGATGGTCATCCCGCCCATCGAGTGCCCGACCAGCACCAACGGCCCCTCCGGGGCGGTCCGGTCGATCACCCGGCGCAGGGTGTGCCCGAGCGCGGCGAGGTCGTACTCGCCGCTCTCCAACCGCCCCGACCGGCCGTGCCCCGGCTGGTCGTACGCGACGACCCGGTAGTCGCCCCGCTCGGCGAGCAGTTGACGCTGGAAGTGGAACGTCCCCATGTCCAGGCAGAAGCCGTGCACCAGCACCACCGTCGGGTGCCCCGGCACCGGCCGGGTCGGCTCGACCACCTCGACGTGGATGTCGGTGCCGTCCGGCAACTCCAGCCGGTACGCCTCGTCGTAGCGCTGCGCGCCGAAGTCCTCCCCCGCGTACGGGTCGGCGGGGTCGGCCTTGAGCCGGCGGACCAGGGCGCGTTCGGTGGCCACCCCGGCGGCCAGCCCGGCGGCGGCCACCCCGACCGCGGCCCCGACCACGCCGGCCACCCTGCCTGCGGCCGTCCTCGGCCGGGGCACCCGGAACCGGCTGACCGCGCTCACGGTCGCTCCCCGTCGTAGATCCGGGGCACCCGGACCCCGCCGAACCGGGTGACGATCTCGTAGTTGATCGTGCCGACCGCCTCGGCCCAGTCGTCGGCGGTGGGCATCCCGTCGTCGCCGCTGCCGAACAGGGTCGCCACGTCACCGGCGGCCACCTCGTCGGCACCGCAGTCGAGCACGAACTGGTCCATGCAGACCCGGCCGGAGATGGTGCGTCGTTTCCCGCCGAGTTGCACCGGGCCGACGTTGGAGGCGTGCCGGGGCACCCCGTCGGCGTAGCCGAGCGGCACCACCGCCAGGTTCGCCTCCTCCTCGGTGGTGTAGGTGTGCCCGTAGGACACGCCGGTGCCGGCGGGGACCCGCTTGGTGAGCATCACCCGGGCCCGCGCGGTCATCGCCCGACGCAACCCGAACTGCTGCCCGGCGATCGGTGACAGCCCGTACACGGCGATCCCGGGCCGGACCAGGTCGAAGTGGGTGTCGGGTCGGGTCAGGGTGGCCGCCGAGTTGGCCAGGTGCCGGTAACGCGGGCGCAGGCCGGCCCGGTCGACCATGGCCAGCCCCTCGTGGAACACCGCCAACTGCCGGTCGGTGGTGGGGTGGCCGGGCGAGTCCGCGTACACGAAGTGGCTCCACACGCCGACGACCTCGACCAGGCCGTCGGCCTGGGCCTTCGCGGCGGCCTCCAGCAGGGTCGGCCAGTCGGCCACGGTGGCGCCGCCCCGGGACAGGCCGGTGTCGATCTTGAGGTGCAGCCGGGCGGGCCGGTCGGCGGCCCGGCCCGCCGCGACCATCTCGTCGAGCTGGGACAGGCTCGCGGCGGCCAGGTCCACCCCGGCCGCCACCCCCTCGTGCAGGGGCAGCCCCGGGTCGAGCAGCCAGGCCAGCACCGGCACGGTGATCCCGGCCCGGCGCAGGGTCAACGCCTCGTCGAGGGTGCACACCCCCAGCCAGTCCGCCCCCGCGTCGAGCGCGGCCCGCGCCGACGGGACCATGCCGTGGCCGTACCCGTCGCCCTTCACCACCGCCATCAGCTCGGCGCTGGTGCCCGACCGGAGTCGGGTCACGTTTGCACGGATCGCGTCCAGATCGACGCGTACCTCGGCCTGCCACATGCGCCCAGCCTACTGGCGTCGCTGATCACCGGCCGGTGGACGCCGACCCGGGCCGGTCAGAGCAGCGGGGCCACCACCGGGCGCAACGCGGCCACCACGTCCGGCGCGGTCACCGGGCCGCCCCGGGCCGCCTCCCGACCGGCCAGCCCGTGCAGGTACGCCGCGACGACCGCCGCCCGTTCCGGGGCCAGCCCGGCGGCGAGCAGCGAACCGAGCAACCCGGCCAGCACGTCCCCGGTGCCCCCGGTGGCCAGCGCGGGGCTGCCGGTCGGGTTGACGTACGCCCGGCCGTCGGGCGTCCCGACGACCGTGCGGTCCCCCTTGAGCAGCACCGTCGCGTTCATCCAGGCGGCCAGCCGCAGCGCGGCGGCGACCCGGTCGGCCCCCGGCTCCTCCCCGGAGAGCCGGCGGAACTCCCGGTCGTGCGGGGTGACCACGATCGGGGCGTCCCGGTTGCGCAGCCGGCCGGCGAGCGAACCGTCCACCAGCAGGGTCAACGCGTCGGCGTCGAGCACCACCGGCACCGGCGCGGCCAGCACCGCGCGCAGCTCCGCCCCGGCCTGCTCGTCGGTGCCCAGGCCGGAGCCGCAGACCCAGGTCTGAACCCGGCCGGCCCCGGCGACCCGGTCGGTGGCGATCACCGACGGGTGCTGCCGGACCACCTCGCCCCGGGCGCCACCGGCGTACCGGACCAGCCCGGTGGGGCCGGCCAGCGCGCCACCCACCGAGAGCACCGCCGCCCCCGGGTAGGTCCGCGACCCGGTGGCCACCCCGACCACGCCCCGGCTGTACTTCTCCGAGGACGCCCCGGTGCGGGGCCACCAGTCGCGCACGTCCGACCATTCGGTCACCCACGATGCAGGGGTGCCGCGCAGCCACGGCCCGAGCCCGATGTCGACCAGCTCGACCTGACCGGCGAGCGGGGCCGCCGGGCCGACCACCAGGGCAGGTTTGAGCGCGCCGAACGCCACCGTCACGTCGGCCCGGACGGCGCCGGGCCGACCGGACCCGTCCGTCGGCACGTCCCCGGTGTCCACCGCCACCCCGCTGGGCACGTCCACCGCGACGACCGTGGCCCGGCCGCCGTCGCGTCCCCGCAGCGCGGGCAGGCCGGCGACGAGGTCGTCAGCGGCCTCCCGCAGCCCACCGCTGCCCCCGATCCCGACGATCCCGTCGAGCACCAGATCGACGGTGGGCGGTGGGGCGTCGACCAGCCGGCCACCGGCGGCCCGCAGCGCCGCCAACCCGTCGGCGTGCGTCCGGCCGGGGCGGTCGCCAGCACGGCGACCTGCGCGCCGCGCCGGGCCAGCCGCTCGCCCGCGTACAGCGCGTCGCCGCCGTTGTCGCCGGAACCGGCCAGCACCAGCACCCGCGCGCCGTAGACCCCGCCCCGGCCGGCGAGCAGCAGGGCGCAACGTCGGGCCAGCCCGGCCGCCGCCCGCTGCATCAGCGTCCCGGGCGGGAGGGTGGCCATCAGGCCGGCCTCCGCCGCACGTACGTCCGATACCCGCCACACCGGTCTCATGCCGTCCCCGTCCCTGCCGCCGGCCGTCTTCCCGGCCACGGCGTCCCGTCGCGGAGGGACGGCCGGTTCGACCCACGTCCCGGCTCCGTCGTGGCCGAGATCACCCTACCGGCGGCCGGGCGGCAGAGTAGCCACCGGCGACGCCCCGGGCAAGACCTGTGGACAACCCGGGGGTACGACCGCCGCCCGTCGTCCACAGGGCAGGTCCACCGGCTGCCCGTCCGCCTAGCGTCGGTGCGGCAGTCGGGCGGCGGGACCGACCACGGGGGTGGAGGAGGCGGGCGGGTGACGAACGAGCCGGTGGAGGTCGACCTGTCGGTGCTGCGGGTGGCGGCCGGTGGGTTGGCCGACGAGGCGTACGCGCTGGCCCAGGGGTTGGCGGGCCGACCCGGCCTGGTGCTGTCCGCACCGGGGTGGCGGGCCGGCTCTGCCCTGGCCGGGCTGGAGTCGGCGGTGCACGCGTGGCACGGGGCGCTCGGCGTCCGGGTGGCGGAGGCCGGCGCGGCCCTGCGCGCCGCCGCCGATGCGTACACGGCGGCCGACGACCGGGCCGCCGGGCGGCTGGTCGGCCGACCCCGATGATCGGGTACGCCCAGCTCTGGTCCGCCTCCCGGGTGACTGGGACGCGGCGGGGGTGGCCTGGCGCGGGGTGGACGCACCGGTCGGGCGGCGACGGGCCGGGCTGGCCGACCGGGCCGCGGCGTTGCGGGCGGGCTGGGCCGGCGGGGCGGCGACAGCGGCCGGTGGGCGGCTCGACGGGCTCCGGTCGGAACTGGCCACCATCCTGCCGGCGCTGGTCGAGGTCGACCAGGTGCTCGCCGAGTTCGCCGGTCGGCTCCGGGTGGCGAAGGCCCGGCTCGCCGAGGCGGTGGCGCTGGCCGACCGCACCGGCGTGGCGGTGGACCGGCACGGCGGTGTCCGGGCGGCACCCCTGCTCTGGCGCGGCCCCGAGGCGGGTGAGCTCCCGGTCGGGGTGGGTGCCCGCCCTTCTCCGACGGGCGGTGGCGTCGGCGCGGGGGCCAGGTCCGTGGTCCGGCCCCGGACCCCCGCGCCGGTGGGAGCGCCGCCGGCGGCGGCGCGGGTGCCGGGGGCGGCAACGGGGCGGCGGCTGCGGGCGCAGGCGGCGGGGGCGGGGGCGGCGGGGTGGGTTCGCCCGTGGCGGTGGGGCAGGTGGCGGCGGCGCTGCGGGAGGCGCTCGCGCTGGCCGACGCGGCCGACCGGGAGGCGGCCTCCCGGCTGGCCGAGCTGTCCGGGGCGGCCCGCACCGGCTGGGTCGAGCGGCCACCACCGGGCCGACCGGCCGACGACGCCAGTGCGGCGACGGTCCGGGCCTGGTGGGCCACCCTCACCCCGGCCCAGCGGCGCTGGCTGGTGCTGCACGAGCCGACCCGGATCGGCCCGCGCGACGGGGTGCCGACCTCGGCCCGGGACCAGGCGAACCGGCTGCTGCTGGCCGGCCACCGGGAGGCGCTGCTGACCGCCCGCCGGGCGACGCCGGGCGGGCGCGGTCGGCGGCGGATCGATGCGGCGTTGGCCGTCCTGGACGGGCTCGCCGGTCGGCTGGCCGCCACCTCACCGCCCCGGGCGTACCTGCTCGGGCTCGACCCGCGCGGTGACGGCCGGGCGATCGTCGCGCTGGGCAATCCGGACCGGGCCGGCCGGGTGCTCACCTACGTGCCGGGGATGACCAGCGACCTCGCCGACGTCCCTGGTGAGCTGGGCCGGGCCGCCCGGGTGCAGGCCAGGTGCGCCGCCATCGCCCCCGGCGCGGAGACGGCGGCGGTGCTCTGGCTGGACTACGACGCCCCCGACTTCCTGCCCGAGGCGTCCTCGCCGACCCAGGCCCGGGACGCCGGTCCGGCGCTGCACCGTTTCCAGGAAGGGCTGCGCGCCACCCACGACGGGCCCCCGGCCCGGCAGACCGTGCTCGGGCACAGTTACGGCTCACTGGTGGTGGGCAGCGCCGCCCGGGACCACGGGCTGGCCGCCGACGCGCTCGCCTTCGTCGGCTCACCCGGAGTGGGGGTGGACCGGGCCGGGGCGCTCGGCCTGCCACCGCAGCAGGTCTGGTCGAGCACCGCCGGCGACGACGTGATCAGGCTGGTCGAGCCGCCCCGGGAGCTGGCCGGCCGGGCGGTGCTGGCCGCCTCGCCGCTGGCCAGCGCCGCCTGGCTGCTACGCCCCGACGACCACCAACTGTGGTTCGGGCACGACCCGAGCGATCCGGGTTTCGGTGGCCGGACCTTCCCCAGCGGCCGGTACGGCCACACCGGCTACTGGGAGCCCGGCAACCCCGCCCTGGACGGGATGGCCCGGATCGTGCTCGGCCGGTGACCGGGTCACCGTCGGTGGCGCGGGGTCACCTACTCGACGGTGACCGACTTCGCCAGGTTGCGCGGCTGGTCGACGTCGTGGCCCCGGGCAGCGGCGATCTCGGCCGCGAACACCTGCAACGGCACGGTGGTGACCAGCGGCGCGAGCAGGGTCGGCGTACGCGGCACATAGATCAGGTGGTCGGCGTAACGCACCACCGCCTCGTCGCCCTCCTCGGCGATCACGATGGTCCGCGCACCTCGGGCCCGGACCTCCTGGATGTTGGAGACGATCTTGTCGTGCAGCATGCCCCGGCCGACCGGGGACGGCACCACGCAGATCACCGGGGTGCCCTGGTCGATCAGGGCGATCGGCCCGTGCTTCAGCTCACCGGCGGCGAACCCCTCGGCGTGCATGTACGCCAGCTCCTTGAGCTTGAGCGCGCCCTCCAGGGCCACCGGGTAGCCGACGTGCCGACCGATGAACAGCACCGTCGGCTCGGACTTCAGCTCCCGGGCCAGCTCCCGCACCGGCTCGATCCGGCCCAGCAGCTCCCGCAGCTTGCCCGGCATCTCCTGGAGCTGGGCCACCACCGCGCCGACCTCGTCGGCGAACTTGATCCCGCGTACCTGGGCCAGGTGCAGCCCGATCAGATAGCAGGCGACCAGCTGGGTGAGGAACGCCTTGGTGGAGGCGACGGCGATCTCCGGGCCGCCGTGGGTGTAGAGCACCGCGTCGGACTCGCGCGGGATGGTGGAGCCGTTGGTGTTGCAGATGGCCAACACCCGGGCCTTCTGCTCCTTGGCGTGCCGCAGCGCCATCAGGGTGTCCATCGTCTCGCCGGACTGCGAGATCACCACGATCAGGGTGGACCGGTCGAGCACCGGGTCGCGGTAGCGGAACTCGCTGGCCAGCTCCACCTCACAGGGGATCCGGGTCCAGTGCTCGATGGCGTACTTGGCGACCATGCCGGAGTGGTAGGCGGTGCCGCAGGCCACGATGAAGATCTTGTCGACGTCGCGCAGGTCCTGGTCGCTGAGGCGGACCTCGTCGAGGGCGATCTCGCCGGTCTCGGTGAGCCGGCCGAGCAGGGTGTCCGCGATGGCCTGCGGCTGCTCCTCGATCTCCTTGAGCATGAACCAGTCGTAGCCGCCCTTCTCGGCAGCCGAGGAGTCCCAGTCGATGTGGAAGTCCTTGCCGGTGGCCGGCTGACCGTCGAAGTCGGTGATCTCGATGCTGTCGGCGGTGATCAGGACGAGTTGGTCCTGCCCCAGCTCGACCGCCTCGCGGGTGTGCTCGATGAACGCCGCCACGTCACTGGCCAGGTAGTTCTCCCCCTCGCCCCGGCCCACCACCAGCGGCGAGTTGCGCCGGGCGCCGACCACCGCACCGGGAATGGCGGCATCGACGGCGAGCAGGGTGAACGCGCCCTCCAACCGCCGGCACACCACCCGCATCGCGGCGGCGAGCAGTTGCGGGCTGTCGGTCCCGCCGGCCGCCCGCAGCTCGGCGAGCGCGTGGGAGAGCAGATGGGCGGCGCACTCCGTGTCGGTGTCGCTGGTGAACTGGACGCCGTCGTCCTCCAGCTCGGCGCGGAGCTTGGCGAAGTTCTCGATGATGCCGTTGTGGATCACGGCGACCCGGCCGTCGGGGGCCAGGTGCGGGTGGGCGTTACGGTCGGTCGGGCCGCCGTGGGTGGCCCACCGGGTGTGCCCGATGCCGGTGGTGCCGTCGCCGATGCCGACCGGGCTGGCGGCGCAGTCGTCCGGGTTGGTGGCGGCCCGCTCGGACAGGACCTTCTCCAGGTTGGCCAGCTTGCCGGCCTTCTTCTCGGTGAGCAGCTCGTCGTCGCAGACGATCGCGACCCCGGCCGAGTCGTAGCCCCGGTATTCCAGCCGCCGCAATCCGTCGAGCACGATGCCGAGCGCCGGACGTGCGCCGGCGTAACCCACGATTCCACACATGGTTCGCAGCCTAACCCAGTTTCGCTCACCTCGCGTGCGCGGAAGTCGGGCAATCAATCACCGAATTTGAGCGATCGGTCGGTGACGGGCGGCAATCGGACTACCGGCGCACCCGGCCGTCCGGACGGGGTTGCGGGCGGCCCGGCGGTACGAGAGTCTCTCGGCGACCCCTGGAACGTCCCTGGGACGGCCCGCTCGCCCCTTTCCTCCACTTCCGTCCCGGAGCCGCCATGTCCGACGCGCCACCCCCCAGCGATCCCCCGCCCCCGCCCGGCGACCCGGCCCCGGCGGCGTCCAACGACCCGTCGCCCGGCCCGTCCCCCTGGACTCCACCGGACCCGTTCGCGGTCCCGCAGCCCTGGGCGGCCCCCGACCCGTGGCCCGGCGGTCCGACTGCCGGCAGCGCGCCCGCCGGGCCGGTCCCTCCCGACCCGCCGATCGACCCTGCCGGCGCACCCGCTCCCGGCTGGCCCGGCACACCCCGCCCACCGGTTGGCCCGGTCCGGCGCCGGGACCCACCGGTTGGTCCGGTCCGGCCCCGGACCCACCGGTTGGCCCGGCGCGGCCCCCGGGCTGCCCGGCGGCCCGCCCACCGGGTGGCCCGGCACGACCCCGGGAATGCCGGGCGGGCCACCCGGTCCCGGCTGGCCACCGCCGGGGTATCCGCCGCCGTTCGCCTATCCGGCCCACCCGTCGCCGGGCGGGCGGAGCTCCACCGGCACCGGTGCGGTGGTGGGCATCGTGGTCGCCGTGGTCGTGGTGCTCGTCCTCGTCGTCTGCGCCTGCTTCTGCGGGGGAGGTCGCCTGCTGGGCAGCTCCGGGCCGGACACGGCAACCGCGGAGCCCTACGACAACGGTTACTACGACGACGAACCCGAGCCGAGCTGGAGCCCGCCGCAGCCGCTCCAGCCGCCCGCGCCCGCCACCGCGCCGGCCGACGGCCCCGGCCGGTACCCGGTGACGTACGAGGTGACCGGGACCGGCTCCGTCGACCTCCAGTTCTATGACGGGGACGGCTACTTCATCCGACAGGACAAGGTGCGGCTGCCCTGGCGGATGACGCTGCGTGTCGACGATCCGAACCGGGTGCTGGTCAGCGCCACCCGCTCCGGCGGCAACCCGGGCGGGTTCCGGTGCACCACCACCGTCGGCACCCGGCCCCCGGTCACCGACGTGGCCGGCCCGGACGACTGGCAGGTGCAGTGCCACGCCAACCGGGTCCGCTGACCCGCCGGACCAGGGGAAGACCCCGTCAGGGGAAGAATGGCGGCGACCGGACCCGGTGGCAGGGGTGGTCGCGGGCCGTAGGCTGACGGGCGTGACGACGTCGACCGATGTGGACCCGCTGGTGACCCGGATGCGTCCGTTCGGGACGACGGTGTTCGCGGAGATGTCCGCGCTCGCCGTCCGGACCGGTGCGGTCAACCTGGGCCAGGGCTTCCCGGACACCGACGGGCCGCCGGAGATGCTGGCCGCCGCCGCCGAGGCGCTGCGCTCCGGGCACAACCAGTACCCGCCGGGCCCCGGCATTCCCGCCCTGCGCGCTGCCGTCGCCGCGCACCAACGGCGGTTCTGGGCGCTGGACTACGACCCGGACGGCGAGGTGATCGTCACCGCCGGGGCCACCGAGGCGATCGCCGCGAGCATCCTCGCGCTCTGCGAGCCGGGCGACGAGGTGATCTGCTTCGAGCCCTACTACGACTCGTACGCGGCGTCGATCGCCCTCGCCGGGGCGGTACGACGGCCGGTGACGCTGCGCCCCGGCGACGACGGCCGGTACGCCTTCGACCCCGCCGAGCTGCGGGCCGCGTTCGGGCCGCGTACCCGGCTGATGCTGCTGAACTCCCCGCACAACCCGACCGGGAAGGTGTTCACCGCGCCGGAGCTGGCCCTGCTCGCCGACCTCTGCCAGGAGCACGACGTGTACGCGGTCACCGACGAGGTGTACGAGCACCTCGTCTTCACCGACGCCGCCGCCGCGCACCTGCCGCTGGCCACCCTGCCGGGGATGTGGGAACGGACCCTGCGCATCTCGTCGGCCGGCAAGACGTTCTCCTGCACCGGCTGGAAGGTGGGCTGGGTCAGTGGCCCCGCCGCGCTGGTGTCGGCGGTGCTGCGGGTCAAGCAGTTCCTCACCTTCGTCAACGCGGCACCGCTGCAACCGGCGGTCGCCGTGGCGCTGGCCCTGCCCGACGACTACTACACCGGTTTCCGTGACAGCCTCCAGCGGCAGCGGGACCTGCTGATCGGTGGCCTGACCGACGCCGGTTTCGCGGTGCTCACCCCGGAGGGGACGTACTTCGTCACCGCCGACATCACCGGCCTCGGCGGTCGGGACGGGTTGGAGTTCTGCCGGTCCCTGCCGGAACGCTGCGGTGTGGTGGCGGTGCCCACCCAGGTCTTCTACGACGACGCGGAGGCCGGCCGGCGGTTGGTCCGGTTCGCCTTCTGCAAGCGTCCCGAGGTGCTGACCGAGGCGGTCGCCCGGCTACGCGCCCTGTCCGACCCCCGCTGATCACCCGCGCGGGACTGGCGTCCGACGCCCGCTGACCACCCACGCGGGACAGGCGTCCGACGCCCGCTGACCACCCACGCGGGCCGGCATCGTCGCGCCCGCCAGCAGGGTCAGCCGGCACCGGCACAACCGGGGGCACGCGGTGGGGCAGCCACCGGGACGCTCCCCGGGCCCACCGGCGACGCCGGCAGCACAACGAGGGGTGGAGCAGGCGGGACCCGCCCGCAACGGGGACGGTCAGTTGGCAGGGCTGGCGGCGCTGACCTGGGCGGCGATCCGTTCGGCCACCGACCGGGCGGTCTCCTCGGTGCCGGCCTCGACCATCACCCGGACCAACGGTTCGGTGCCCGACGGCCGCAGCAGCACCCGGCCGGTCTCCCCCAGCTCCGCCTCGGCCCGCTCGACCTCGGCCTTGACGGTGGGTGCGGTGGCACCGGCGGTGCGGTCGCCGACCGGCACGTTGATCAGCACCTGCGGCAGCTTGGTGACCACCGAGGCCAGTTCGGCCAGGGACCGGCCGGTGGCGGCCATCCGGGCCATCAGGTGCAGGCCGGTGAGGACCCCGTCGCCGGTGGTGGCGTGCGCGGGCATGACGAGGTGGCCGCTCTGCTCGCCGCCGAGGGCGAGGCCGGAGGCGCGCAGCTCCTCCAACACGTACCGGTCGCCGACCTTGGTCTCGACCAGCCGGATGCCCTGCGCGGACATGGCCAGCCGCAGGCCGAGGTTGCTCATCACGGTGGCGACCAGGGTGTCCTGGGTCAGCTCACCGGCGTCGCGCAGGGCCAGCGCGAGGATCGCCATCAGCTCGTCGCCGTCGACCTCCGCGCCGGTGGCGTCGACCGCCACGCAGCGGTCGGCGTCGCCGTCGTGGGCGAGGCCCAGGTGCGCACCGTGCTCGACCACGGCGGCCCGCAGGCTGTCGAGGTGGTTGGAGCCGCACTCGTCGTTGATGTTGAGGCCGTCCGGTTCGGCGTGGATCGCGATGACCTCGGCGCCGGCCTCCCGGTAGGCCACCGGGGCGACCTCGGCGGCGGCGCCGTTGGCGCAGTCGACCACGACCTTGATGCCGTCGAGGCGGTGCGGCACGGTCCCGACGAGGTGCTGCACGTAGTGGTCGGCACCGTCGAGCAGGTCGTGTACCCGGCCGACCCCCGCGCCGACCGGACGGTCCCAGGCGGTGGTGGCGTTCGCCTCGACGGCCGCCTCGATCCGCAACTCGATCTCGTCGGGCAGCTTGTGCCCACCGGCGGCGAACAGCTTGATCCCGTTGTCCGGCATCGGGTTGTGCGAGGCGGAGAGCATCACGCCCAGGTCGGCCTTGGCCTCGGCGGTCAGGAACGCCACGGCCGGGGTGGGCAGCACGCCGACCCGGACCACGCTGGCCCCGGCGCTGGTGAGCCCGGCGACCACGGCGGCCTCCAGCATCTCGCCGCTGGCCCGGGTGTCCCGCCCGACCACCGCCAGCGGCGGGTGGCTGCGGTCCGACTCGGCCAGCGTGTGCGCGGCGGCCACCGCCACCGCGAGCGCCAACTCCGGGGTGAGATCCACGTTCGCCCGCCCGCGTACGCCGTCCGTGCCGAACAACCGCCCCATACCCGCGAACCTCCGGTGCACCTGCGATGAGTGGAGAAAACGGAAACGGCCGGGCCGCCTCCCCGTGGAGGGGAGGCGGACCCGGCCGTCCGTCAGAAGTACAACGCGCTGGTGGTGATCAGCGCTTCGAGTACTGAGGCGCCTTACGGGCCTTCTTGAGACCGTACTTCTTGCTCTCCTTGACCCGGGCGTCCCGGGTCAGGAAGCCGGCCTTCTTCAGGGCCGGGCGGTCGTCCGGCTCGTTGACGATCAGCGCACGGGCGATGCCCAGCCGCAGCGCACCGGCCTGGCCGGTGGTGCCGCCGCCACGCAGGTTGGCGATGACGTCGAACTGCTCCAGCTTCTCGGCGGTGACCAGCGGGTCCTTGATGAGCTGCTGGTGCACCTTGCTCGGGAAGTACGACTCGAGCTCCTGGCCGTTGCAGGTGATCTTGCCGGTGCCGGGGACGATACGGACCCGGACGATGGCCTCCTTGCGGCGGCCCACGGTCTGGATCGGCCGGTCACCACGAGGCGCGCGGGCGACGGGCGCGGGCGCCTCGGTGGCCTCAGGGGCTTCCGGGGCAACCTCGGTCTCGGTGATGTCGGTCATGCTGTTTCCTTCGCCCTCGCTCACTGCGCGATCTGCTTGATCTCGAACGGCACCGGCTGCTGCGCCAGGTGCGGGTGCTCGGCACCGGCGTAGACCTTCAGCTTCTTGATCAGCTGACGGCCGAGCTTGTTGTGCGGGAGCATCCCCTTCACGGCCAGCTCGATGGCCCGCTCGGGCCGCTTGGTCAGCAGCTCCTCGTAGCCGATCTGCTTGAGGCCGCCCGGGTAACCGGAGTGCCGGTAGGCGACCTTGGTCTGCCGCTTGTTGCCGGTCAGCGCCACCTTGCCCGCGTTCACGATGACGACGAAGTCGCCCGTGTCGACGTGCGGCGCGAAAGTCGGCTTGTGCTTGCCGCGCAGCAGCGTGGCGGCGTGGGTGGCCAGGCGGCCCAGCACGACATCAGAGGCGTCGATAACGTGCCACTGACGCTCGATCTCACCCGGCTTCGGGCTGTACGTACGCACAGGTCTACCTTGTCTCGTCGTCGGTCTGGGGTCGCGCGCCGAGGTGACCAGAGGCTTCCCGGCCGGACCAGCGCGCACGAACGACCAAGCGTACCTGAGCGGCACGCCTCTGGATGTCGTACAACAGCAGGCAACGATACCCGGCGCCCGGTCTGCTGGTCAAAACGGGGGGTCGGCCGGCGTGGCCTGCGGTTTCGGCGGATGACCAGGGTCACACGCCGATCAGCTTACCCGGGCCGGGCCGCAGGTAGACCACCCAGGTCACCACGAAACAGAGCGCGTACCAGCCGATGAAGGCCAGGTAGGCGGCGTCCGCGTTGCCCGAGGTGAGGAACGACTGCCGGAAGGCCACGTTCACCAGCACCCCGCCCGAGGCGCCGACCGCCCCGGCGATGCCGATCAGCGCCCCGGAGCGTCGCCGGGCCCGGCGCTGCGCCGCGACCGGGTCGCCGGTCAGCTCCGCCTCGGCCGCCGCCCGGACCCGGAAGATCGCCGGGATCATCTTGTAGGTCGACCCGTTGCCGATGCCGGAGAAGACGAACAACGCCAGGAACCCGACGAGGTAGAGCGGGAACGACTGCTCCCGGGCGGCGTAGAGCACCAGGCCGGCGCCGACGGCCATCGCGACGAAGTTCCAGAACGTCACCCGGGCCCCGCCCAGCCGGTCGGCGAGCTGACCGCCGAACGGTCGGATCAACGAACCGATCAGCGGCCCGAGGAAGGTCAGCCAGGCCGCGTCGACCGGGGTGGGGAACCGCTCGGCGAACTGGAGCTGGAGCACCTGGCCGAAGGCGAAGCCGAAGCCGATGAACGAGCCGAAGGTGCCGATGTACAGCAGGGACATCACCCAGGTGTGCCGGTCGCGGGCGGCCTCCCGCAACGCGCCGGGTTCGTTGTGGGCGTCCGGGATGTTGTCCAGCCAGCGGGCGGCGGCGAGCGCGGCCAGCACGATCAGCGGCAGGTACACCGCCGGCACCAGCCGGGGGTACGCGGCCCCGGCGGTGGCCAGCACCGCCAGCCCGACCAGTTGCACCGCCGGCACGCCGAGGTTGCCGCCCCCGGCGTTGAGCCCGAGTGCGCGACCCTTGAGCCGGTCCGGGAAGAACAGGTTGATGTTCGCCATCGACGAGGCGAAGTTGCCGCCGCCGACCCCGGTCAGGCAGGCCAGCACCATCAGCGTGGTGTACGACACACCCGGCTCCAGCAGCAGCGCCATCGGCACCGCCGGCACCAGCAGCAGCAGCGCGCTGACGATGGTCCAGTTCCGCCCGCCGAAGCGCGCCACCGCCAGGGTGTACGGCAGCCGCAGCACCGCCCCCAGCGCGGCCGGTACGGCGGTGAGCAGGAACTTCCCCGCCGGGTCGATGCCGTACGCCGGGCCGAGGAAGAGCACGGTGACCGACCAGAGGCTCCACACCGAGAAGCCGACGTGCTCGGCGAAGATCGACACCCAGAGGTTGCGACGGGCGATCGGCGCTCCGGTCGTCTGCCAGAAGGTCGGGTCCTCGGGTCGCCAGTCGTCGATCCGGTGCCGCCGCCCGGCGGGCCGGTCGGGTCCGGCGGCGGTGACAGCCGCGTCGGCGGTCGGCGGGACGTCGGTGTCGCCCGGCGGACCGACCGTGGCGGCGGCCAGCGGGTCGGTGGTGGCGGCCGGTGGATCGGCGGCGGCGTTACTGCTGCTGGCGAGCGTGCTCACGGCGACTCCTCCTCGTCGATGTGAGCAGGACGCTAGGCAGGGTCGGTTTCCCGGCGGTGCCCCACGTGGGTCGGGCCGGAAACGGAGACCGCACGTCGACCGGGAACCGGTGGTGAGGGGCCCACCGTTGCGGTGGGTCGCCGCTCCCGCCGGGGCGGGTCACAGCTCCTGGAGGATGCGCAGTGCGCGGGCCACCCGCTGCATGGTCTCGGTGTCGGCGACGTCCACGCACTCGGTGAACCACTTCTTCATCGGCGCCGACAGCCGGTCGGGCATCACCACGTTGGCACCCATCGGCACGGCGAGCGGGGAGTCGCGCAGCAGGGCGGTCTCGACCACCTCGGCGACGATCACGATCGGCACGTCGGTGGAGTTGTAGACGTCGGAGCTGATCACCAGGCCGAGCCGTTCCCGGGCGCCCTCGATGCGCCAGACCTCTCCCCTACGCAGCACGCGGGCGACCGCCGAAGAGCACGTCGGCGACCATGCCCACCTCGCGGGCGTCGGCGAGGGCGGCGGACTCCAGGTCGAGCCCGGCCCGCCCGACCGCCTCGGCGTGGGCGGTGAAGACCTCCCGCAGCGCCTTCTCCCGGGCGGCCTGGTCCATCCAGGCGGAGAGGGAGAGTCCTTCCCGCTTGGCGAACCGGCGGGCCTCCTCGATCGTCTCGTCGGAGAACGAGAGGGTCACCTTGGCAGTCATGCCTGCGATCCTACTCCCGGTATGACCGCCGGTCGTTCCGTTCGCCCGCCTCGACGAACCCGACAAACCGCCGTGTGCCACCGCCCGGCCCGCCCGCCGCAGGGGGTCCGGGTCAGGCGGGACGGCGACCGCCGAAGACCGCGAACCGCCACGCCTTGTAGAAGCAGTCCACGTCGACCAGGCCGGCGTCGACCAGCCACCGGCACTGGTCGGTCACCGACGCCGGGCGGTCGTGCCGCATCCGCTCCCGGGCGGCGGCGATCTCGTCGGCATCCGAGCCGCGCGCGGCGGTCTGGGCCAGCCAGACGTCGTCGTAGCGGCGGTCCAGGGTCGGGGTGGGGCCGGCCACCTGCTCGGCGTTGACGAACACCCCGCCGGGGACGAGCGCGTCGGCCGCCCGCCGGTAGAGGGCGCGCTTGCCGTCGTCGTCGAGGTGGTGCACGGCCAGGGCGGAGACCACCGCGTCGTAGCGGCCGGCGGGGAGCGGGTCGGCCAGGTCGGCCACGACGGTCCGGTGCGCCACCCCCCGGGCGGCCAACCCGTCGGCGGCCACCGCGAGCATCCGCGCGGCCCCGTCGACCAGGGTCACCCGCACCCCGGGCAGCGCTGCGGTGAGCAGCAGGGAGAGCAGTCCGGTGCCGGCGCCCAGGTCGAGCACCTCGGGGGTACGGCCGGCGGCGAGCGCGGCCCGCAGCGGTGGGGCGGCCACCTCGACGGCGGTGCCGTAGAAGTCGTCGAAGCAGGGGACGAGCCGGCGGCGGGCCCCGTCGTAGGAACCTGCCACCGCATCGAAGGCCGCCGTCACGTCCACGATCCACCCCTCTCACATATTAAGAAACTTGTCTCACATTATAGACCCCACCGACCGGTCCCCTGCCCCCGTGCGGTGTGAACCGCTCTTGACAGGACCGAAACAGAAGGGACCCCGGTCGGAAACCGCCCGGCGGCACGCTTTGCGGACATGACAGACGGTGCACGCGCCGCGACACGAACGGAGCCCCCGCCCCGGGAGACGGAAACGCACTGCCCGTACTGCGCGCTCCAGTGCGGCATGATCCTGCGGGACGCCGACGGCCGGATCGAGGTCCGGCCCCGGGAGTTCCCCACCAACCGCGGCGGGCTGTGCCAGAAGGGCTGGACCGCCGCCGAACTGCTCGACCACCCCGACCGGTTGACCACCCCGCTGGTCCGCGACCCGTCCGGCACGCTGCGCCCGGCCAGCTGGGACGTCGCGCTGGACCGGATCGCCGACGGGCTGCGCACCATCCAGCGGGCCCACGGCCGGGACGCGGTCGCGGTCTTCGGCGGCGGCGGGCTCACCAACGAGAAGGCGTACGCCCTCGGCAAGTTCGCCCGGGTGGCGCTGCGGACCCGGCACATCGACTACAACGGCCGGTGGTGCATGTCCTCCGCGGCGGCGGCCGGACTGCGCGCCTTCGGCGTCGACCGGGGGCTGCCGTTCCCGCTGACCGACCTGGGCCGCACCGGAACCCTGCTGCTGGTCGGGGCGAACCCGGCCGAGACCATGCCGCCGCTGATGCGCCACGTGACCGACCAGCGGGCCCGGGGCGGCCGGCTGATCGTGGTCGACCCCCGGCTCACCGCCACCGCCCGCCAGGCCGACCTGCACCTGCAACCGCTGCCCGGCACCGATCTCGCGGTCGCCAACGCACTGCTGCACATCGCGCTCACCGAAGGGCTGATCGACCGGGAGTACGTCGCCACCCGTACCGAGGGCTTCGACGCGGTACGCCGTACCGTCGCGGGGTACTGGCCGGCCGAGGTGGAACGGCTCTCCGGGGTGCCGGTGGCCGACCTGGAGGCGACCGCCCGCGCGCTCGGCACCGCCGACTCGGCGGTCATCCTCACCGCCCGGGGCGCCGAACAGCACGCCAAGGGCGTCGACACCGTCAGCGCGTACGTCAATCTCGCCCTCGCCCTCGGCCTGCCCGGCCGCCCACACTCCGGCTACGGCTGCCTCACCGGTCAGGGCAACGGCCAGGGTGGACGCGAGCACGGCCAGAAGTCCGACCAGCTCCCCGGCTACCGCAAGATCGACGACCCGGCGGCCCGCGCCCACGTCGCCGGGGTCTGGGGAGTCGACCCCGCCGAACTGCCCGGCCCCGGGGTGCCGGCCTACCAGCTGCTCGACTCGCTCGGCACCCCCGACGGCCCCCGGGCACTGCTGGTCTTCGGCTCCAACCCGGTGGTCTCCGCGCCCCGGGCGGCCCGGGTCGAGTCCCGGCTACGCGGGCTGGACCTGCTGGTGGTGGCCGACTTCCTGCGCTCCGAGACGGCCGAGCTGGCCGACGTGGTGCTGCCGGTGGCCCAGTGGGCCGAGGAGGACGGCACGATGACCAACCTGGAGGGTCGGGTGCTGCGCCGCCGGGCGCTGCGCCCACCGCCCCCCGGCGTCCGCACCGACCTGACCGTCCTCGCCGAGCTCGCGGCCCGCCTCGACGACGCCCCCGACGCACCGGCCCCGGCGACGACGCCGGACGGCCCGGCCCCGACCACCCCGACGACCACCCGGCCCGCCGTCCCGGCCCCGCGCACCCCTGCGGACCACGTCCCGGCCCCGCGGACCGCGCCGGACCGGTTCCCGACCGACCCGAGGGTCGTCTTCGCCGAGCTACGGCGGGCCTCCGCCGGGGGCGTCGCCGACTACGCCGGGGTCAGCTGGGACCGGATCGAATCCGCCGACGGGGTCTTCTGGCCGTGCCCCGACCCGGACGGGCCGGACTCCCCCCGGCTCTTCGCCGACACCTTCCCCACCCCCAGCGGCCGGGCCCGGTTCCACGCCGTGCAGCACCGGCCGGCGGCCGAGGAGGTCTGCGCCGACTACCCGCTGCACTTCACCACCGGGCGGGTGCTGGCCCAGTACCAGTCCGGCGCGCAGACCCGGCGGGTGGCCGCGCTGCACCGGGCCGCCCCGCACGGCTTCGTCGAGCTGCACCCCGACCTGGCCGACCGGCTCGGGGTGGCCGAGGGCGACGAGGTCCGGGTCGCCTCCCGCCGGGGTGAGCTGCGGGCACCGGCCCGGCTCAGCCCGACCATCCGGCCCGACACCGTCTTCGCCCCGTTCCACTGGCCCGGGGCGGCGCGCGCCAACTCGGTCACCAACGACGCCCTCGACCCGGTCTCCGGGATGCCCGAGTTCAAGATCTGCGCGGTCCGGGTGGAGCGGGCATGACCGGGCAGATCGTGATCGTCGGGTACGGGATGGCCGGCGCCCGGCTCGCCACCGAGCTGCACGCCCGCAACGGCGACCGGAAGGTCACCGTGCTCGGGGCGGAACCGCACCGGGCGTACAACCGGATCATGCTCTCCACCCTGCTGGCCGGCAAGGTCGACGAGCCCGACGTGGAGCTGGCCGAGGTCGCCGGGCAGGGCACCGACGTGCGGACCGGGGTGGTGGCCGCCGCGATCGACCGGGCCACCCGGACGGTGCACACCACCGACGGCGACCGGATCGACTACGACCACCTGGTCCTCGCCACCGGCAGCCGGGCCGTGGTGCCCCCGCTGCCCGGCCTCGACCCGGCCGCCCTGCCGCCCCGGGTCGCCGTCTTCCGCACCCTGGCCGACTGCCGCCGCATCCTCGCCACCGCCCGCACCGCCCGCACCGCGCTGGTGCTCGGCGGTGGGCTGCTCGGCCTGGAAGCGGCGCGCGGCCTGGCCGCCCGGGGGTTGGCGGTGACCGTGGTGCACCCCCACCCGCACCTGATGGAACGCCAGCTCGACCCGGCCGCCGGGGAGGTGCTCGCCGCCACGCTCGCCAGGCTCGGCGTCACCACCCGACGGGGGGTGCCGGCGACCGGGTTGGCCACCGACGACGACGGGGTCCGCCTCGACGTGGCCGACGGCACCACCCTGCACGCCGACCTGCTGGTGCTCTCCTGCGGGGTGCGCCCCGACACCGACCTCGCCACCGCCGCCGGGCTGGCCGTCGACCGGGGGGTGCTGGTCGACGACCGGCTACGCACCGACGACGGGTCGATCTCGGCGATCGGCGACTGCGCCCGCACCGGCGGCCCGACCGGGCTCGTCGCACCCGCCTGGGCACAGGCCCGGGTGGTGGCCCGGCTGCTCACCGGCGAGGACCCGGCGGCCCGCTACCGGCCCCGACCGGTGGTGACCCGGCTCAAGGCCGCCGGGATCGACCTGGCCGCGATGGGCGACCCGACGGGCGGCCCCGGCGAGGAGTTGACCTTCGCCGACCCGGCCCGGGGAACGTACGCCCGGCTGCGTATCCACCACGACCGGCTGACCGGGGCGATCCTGCTCGGTGACAACCCGGCGGTCGGCACGGTCGTGCAGCTCTTCGACCGGGGCGCCCCGGTCCCCACCGACCGGCGGGCGCTGCTGCTCGGCCGGTCGCTCGGCAGCGCCCCCGCGACACCCGCCGCCTCCCCGGCGCTGATGCCGGACGCGGTGACCGTCTGCCAGTGCAACGACGTCGACAAGGGCACCCTGGTGCGCTGCTGGCGCTCCGGCGCCCGGACCGTCGACGAGGTGGTCGCCGCGACCCGGGCCGGGACCGGCTGCGGTGGCTGCCGGCAGGCCGTCGAGGGCATCGTCGGCTGGCTGTCCGAGGTGGACTCGGTGGGGACGACCCGATGACCGTGATGACACCACGAGGAGGTGACCCGATGACCGGTGGACGATTGGTCGTCGTCGGCAACGGCATGGTCGGCCAACGGTTCGTCGAGGCGCTGCGCGCCCGCGACCACGACCGGCGCTGGCAGGTGACGGTGCTCGCCGAGGAACCCCGCCCGGCGTACGACCGGGTGCGACTGTCGGCGTTCTTCGACGGGGTGTCCGCCGAGGAGCTCAACCTGCACACCCCCGACGAGGGGGTGCGGCTACACCTCGGCGAGCCGGTCACCGGGATCGACCGGGACCGGCGGGTGGTGACCACCGCGACCGGGGAGCACCCGTACGACGCGCTGGTGCTGGCCACCGGGTCGTACCCGTTCGTCCCGCCGGTGGCCGGCACGGACCTGCCGGGCGTCTTCGTCTACCGCACCCTGGACGACCTGGAGGCGATCCGGGAGCACGCCCGGGGCCGGGTGACCGGGGCGGTGATCGGCGGCGGCCTGCTCGGTCTGGAGGCCGCCAACGCGCTGCGGCTGCTGGGGTTGCGCACCCACGTGGTGGAGTTCGCCCCCCGGCTGATGCCGGTGCAGGTCGACGAGGCGGGCGGCGCGATGCTGCGGCGCTACGTGGAAGAGCTGGGCGTCACCACCCACCTCGGGGTGGGCACCACCGCGCTGCGGCCCGGCCCGACCGGCACGGTCGCCGCGTTGGACCTCTCCGACGGTGGCACGGTCGACGCCGACCTGGTGGTGGTGGCCGCCGGCATCCGGCCCCGCGACGAGCTGGCCCGCGCCGCCGGGCTGGGCCTCGGCCCCCGGGGCGGGGTGCTGGTCGACGGGAGCTGCCGCAGCGACGACGAGCGGATCTGGGCGGTCGGCGAGTGCGCGGCCGTCGACGGCACCTGCCACGGCCTGGTCGCCCCCGGGTACGCGATGGCCGAGGTGGTGGCCGACCGGCTGCTGGGCGGCGCGGCCACCTTCCCCGGCGCGGACAGCGCCACCAAGCTCAAGCTGCTCGGCGTCGACGTGGCCTCGTTCGGTGACGCCCACGGCACCACCCCCGGCTGCCTGGACGTCACGTTCACCGACCCGGTCACCCGCTCGTACGCGAAGCTGGTCCTCTCCGACGACGCGCGGACGCTGCTCGGCGGGGTGCTGGTCGGGGACGCGACCGCCTACCCGACGTTGCGGGCCAGCGTCGGCGGGCCGCTGCCCGCTCCCCCGTTGACGCTGCTGGCCCCGGCCGGCGAGGGCGGCGGCGGGGTGACCGCGCTGCCCGGTGCGGCGCAGGTCTGCTCCTGCAACGCGGTGACCCGCGACGACATCGACGCGGCCATCGTCGGCGGGGCGTGCGACGTGCCGGCGTTGAAGGCGTGCACCCGGGCCGGGACGAGCTGCGGCTCCTGCGTGCCGATGCTCAAGCAGTTGCTCGACGCGGCCGGGGTGCAGCAGTCCACGGCGCTGTGCGAGCACTTCGACGCCAGCCGGCAGGAGTTGTTCGACATCGTCCGGGTGCGCGGCATCCGGACGTTCTCGCAGCTCGTCGCCGAGCACGGCCGGGGCCGGGGCTGCGACGTCTGCAAGCCGGTGGTGGCCTCGATCCTCGCGTCGCTGGGCACCGGGCACGTGCTCGACGGCGAGCAGGCGTCGTTGCAGGACACCAACGACCACTTCCTGGCCAACCTGCAACGCGACGGCAGCTACTCGGTGGTGCCCCGGATCCCGGGCGGCGAGATCACCCCGGACAAGCTGATCGTGATCGGTGAGGTGGCCCGCGACTTCCAGCTCTACACCAAGATCACCGGCGGGCAGCGGATCGACCTGTTCGGCGCGCGGGTCGAGCAGCTCCCGCAGATCTGGCGGCGGCTGGTCGACGCCGGCTTCGAGTCCGGCCACGCGTACGGCAAGGCGCTGCGCACGGTGAAGTCCTGCGTCGGCGAGACCTGGTGCCGCTACGGGGTGCAGGACTCGGTCGGCCTGGCCGTCGCGCTGGAACTGCGTTACCGGGGGTTGCGGGCCCCGCACAAGCTCAAGTCCGCCGTCTCCGGCTGCGCCCGGGAGTGCGCCGAGGCCCGCAGCAAGGACTTCGGCATCATCGCCACCGACACCGGGTGGAACCTCTACCTCGGCGGCAACGGCGGTTTCCGGCCCCGGCACGCCGACCTGTTCGCCACCGACCTGACCACCGACGAGCTGATCACCCTGATCGACAGGTTCCTGATGTTCTACGTCCGCACCGCCGACCGGCTGCAACGCACCTCCGCCTGGATCGAGGCGATGGACGGTGGCCTGGAGCACCTCCGGTCGGTGATCGTCGACGACTCGCTCGGGCTCTGCGCCGAACTCGACGCGGCGATGGCCCGGCACGTCACGTCCTATTCCGACGAGTGGCGGGACGTGCTCGACGACCCGGAACGGCTGCGCCGGTTCACCTCCTTCGTCAACGCCCCCGAGGTGCCGGACCCGTCGATCACCTTCGCCGTGGAACGCGGCCAGCCGGTACCGACACGCGGTCCCGTCGCCGCCGGGGCCGCACCACCGGACGGGGCCGCCGCCCCCGCCGGGGCACCCACCCGGCGTCGCCAGCCGGTCGTCCTCGGCCTGCCGGAGGTGCGGCGATGAGCGACACCGTCACCATCGGCTGGGCCCCGGTCTGCCCGCTGGAGAGGCTGGAACCCGAGCGCGGCGTCGCCGCCCTGGTCGACGGCGTCCAGGTGGCCATCTTCCGCACCGACGACGAGCTGTTCGCGGTCGACAACCTCGACCCGCTCAGCGGCGCGTACGTGATGTCGCGGGGCATCGTCGGCAGCCGGGGCGGGGTGCCCACCGTCGCCTCCCCCCTGCACAAGCAGGTGTACGACCTGCGAACCGGGCTGTGCCTGGACCTGCCCGGGGTGACCCTGCCCCGGTACGACGTCCGCTGCCGGGACGGCCTGGTCGAGGTGCGGCTGCGACAGGAGGAGTGATGCGGGACGAACTGGCCGGCTTCACCATCGGAGTGACCGCCGACCGGCGACGCGACGAGTTGGCCGCGTTGCTGGAACGGCGCGGTGCCCGGGTGGTGCTCGCCCCGGCCCTGCGGATCGTGCCGCTGGCCGACGACACCGACCTGCGGGACGCCACCCGGGCCTGCCTGGACCGGCCACCGGACGTGCTGATGGCCAACACCGGCATCGGGATGCGCGGCTGGTTGGAGGCGGCCGAGGGCTGGGGGCTGGCCGAGCCGCTGAAGAACGTGCTGTCCCGGGCCTACGTGGTGGCCCGGGGCCCCAAGGCGCGCGGCGCGATCCGGGCCGCCGGCCTGCACGACCAGTGGTCGCCGGCCTCGGAGAGCTGCGAGGAGGTGGTCGAGCACCTGTGCCGACGTGGGGTGGCCGGGCAGGTGATCGCCATGCAGCTGCACGGCGACCGGCAACCGGAGTGCACCGAGGCCCTGGAGGCCGCCGGGGCCACCGTGATCGAGGTGCCCGTCTACCGGTGGGCCCCACCGACCGACCCGGCCCCGCTGCACCGGCTGATCGACCTCGTCGCCGGCCGGCTGGTCGACGCCGTCACCTTCACCTCCGCCCCGGCGGCGGAGGCGCTGCTGCGCGCCGCCGGGGACCGTACCGAGACGGTGCTGGCCGCGTTGCGGGGCGACGTGCTGGTCAGCTGCGTCGGCGCGGTCACCGCCGAACCGCTGGTGCGGCGGGGCGTGCCGGTCAGCGCGCCGACCCGGGCCCGGCTCGGCGCGCTGGTCCGCACCATCGTGGACGAACTGCCCCGCCGAACCGTCACGGTCAAGGCGGCCGGGCACCTGCTGACCCTGCGTGGGCACGCCGCCGTCATCGACGGGGAGCTGCGGCCCCTGGCGCCCGCGCCGATGGCGGTACTGCGGGCGCTCGCCGCCCAGCCCGGTCGGGTGCTGTCCCGGACCGAACTGCTGCGCACGCTGCCCCGGGGGGCCGACGAGCACGCGGTGGAGATGGCGGTGGCCCGGCTGCGGGTGGGGCTGCGGGCACCCCGGGTGGTGCAGACCGTGGTCAAGCGCGGCTACCGGCTCCGGGTGGAGTGAGGCCGGGGGTTGGTGGAGTGCGGTCGACGTCGCGCGGGCGGGATGCTCAGACCTCCAGTCGCACCAGCGCCCGCAGGAAGGCCGACGCGTGGTCGGCCTCGTCGAAGGCGATCTCCCGGAACAGCGCCGCCGCCCGGCGGTCACCCGCCGCAGCCGCCTGCCGGGAGAACGTGGGGTACATGACGGTGGCCTCGTACTGCTCGCCGTCGATCGACTCCCGCAGGTTGGCCGCGTTGTCGCGGACCAGTCCGGCCAGCTCGGCGGTCTGGGCGAAGTGCTCGCCCAGCTCCTGGCCGGCCGTGTTGTCCCAGAGCCGGGCCAGCCGGAGGACACCGGTGGCGCGGGCGTGCCCGGCGTACGAGGTGTAGCGCGCGTTGGCGAACGCCTCACCCCGTAGGGTGGCCTCCAGGTTCTCCTGGGTCGCCCCGGTGCAGGCGGGCAGGCTCGGCAGGATCGGCACCGGGGGCACCGCCTCGCCCACCGGGATGCGTACCCCGGAGCCCGGATCGGTAAGCGCTTGCAGCGCGGTGCGGAACCGGGCCGCGTGCACCGCCTCGTCGGCGGCGAGCTCGGTGAACAGCTCGGCCGCCTCGGCACAGCCGTCCTGCTGCGCCTGGGCGGCGAAGCCGGGATAGACCACTGTCGCCTCGTGCTCCTCGCCGGCGATCGACTCCCGCAGGTTGTCCACGTTGCTGCCGACGAAGTCGATCAGGTTCGCCTCGGCCGCGAAGTGGTCGTACCGCTCGGTCCGCGCCGTGTCGGCGAAGAGCCGGGCGATCCGCCGTTCGCCGGTACGCGCCGCCTGTTCGCCGTACGCCAGGTACTTCGCGTGGGCGAACGCCTCCCCCTCCATCGCCGTCAACGCGTCCGCCCGGGTCTGCGGATCGAGACCGGCCGCCTGGGCCGGCCCGGCGACTCCGGCCCCGAGCACGACCCCGGCCGCAATGATCGACATCACTGTCACTGTGCGCATGACGCCACCTCCACCAATGTTCCAGTGAGGAACCTCTCACTGGGCGTTACATTCGTGGAAAAGCGTACGTTGCTGCAGGTCAGAGTGGGTTCATCCAGTTTCTGGGCGCACCCGGAGGGCGTCGTCGGATTGAGCGCGGCCACGCCGTGTCGTTACAAATGGTGACAGGTTTGCCCTCAGCCCACCGGAGTCGGGAAGCCCCGGCCGTGCTCGGCCTGCAGCCGGATCATGGCGTGCTCGACCACCGTCACCAGCACCTGCTTGACCGACTCCCGGTCCCGGGCGTCGCACATCACCAGCGGCACGTCCGCCGAGATGGCCAACGCCTCGCGGACCTCGTCCGGCTCGTACAGGTCCGAGCCGTCGAACCGGTTCAGCGCCACCACGTACGGGAGTTTGCGGTTCTCGAAGTAGTCCAACGGGGCGAAGGCGTCGGTGATCCGCCGGGTGTCCACCAGCACGGCGGCACCCACCGCACCCCGGATGATCTCGTCCCACATGAACCAGAAGCGGGTCTGCCCGGGGGTGCCGAACAGGTACAGGATCAGGTCCTGCGCCATGGTGATCCGGCCGAAGTCCATGGCGACCGTGGTGGTCTCCTTGCCGGGCACCTTCGACGGATCGTCGATGCCGACGCCAGCGGCGGTCATCAGCGCCTCTGTGGTCAGCGGAGTGATCTCGGAGATCGCCCCGACCAGGGTCGTCTTGCCCACGCCGAAGCCGCCCGCGACCACGATCTTCGCGGAGACGATTCCCCGGCTCTGGCGCGACCCGACGGGGTCATAGCCTGCGAAGTCCACTTAGCACCCTTCCAAGGATTTCCATTCGCTCCTCGAACCCCTCGGCGGGAGCGGCAGTGTGTAGCGTGAGCAGACCGTCGGCGACCAGGTCGGCGACCAGCACCCGGGCGACGCCCAACGGCATCCGGGTGTAAGCGGCGATCTCCGCCAGCGACTGCGCCCGGCCCTCGCAGACGGTGGCGATCCGGTACTTGTCGTGGCCGGCGAAGCGGGACTCGGCCACCTGGGTCGCACTGGAGGTGAGCACCGCCTCCAGTGCGATGTCCCGGCTCGGCTCGGTGCGGCCCCGGGTGACCGCGTACGGACGCACCAACGCCCCGCGCGGGTCCCGTCGGGGGTCCATGCCGCGATCACCTCCTTCCGCCCGGGTCCGGCCCGGATGCGTCGTCCCTCCGGCCGGACGCGGTCGCGCCCGGCCTCACCGGTGCTACGAACGCACGGCGTCCCGGGGCAGCGGCACCAACGCCGCACCCACCCGTTCGACCAGCAACGCCATCTCGTAGCCGACCTGACCCACGTCACAGCTGCGGGCGGCGAGCACCGCCATCGACGAACCGTCGCTGATCGACATGAGGAACAGGTAACCGCTGTCCATTTCGATCACTGTCTGCAGCACCCCGCCCGCGCTGAACATCCGGGCGGCACCCTCGGTCAGACTCACCACGCCGGAGGTGATCGCGGCGAGCTGGTCGGCCCGGTCGGTGGGCAGGTCCCGCGAGGAGGCGAGCAGCAGCCCATCCGCGGACACCGCCACCACGTGGGCGATGCCCGCCACGCTGTCGGCGAAGTTGGTGAGCAGCCAACCCATGTCCTGCATGGCAGCTGGCCTGTTCATCGGTTCGTCTCCTTGGTCGAGGTGCTGTTGAGGTCCGCGCCTGCGGTGCGTCCGCGCTGCACGCCGCGGTGGTAGGCCGAGAGCAGACCGCGTACTTCGTCGGGGGTGCGGCGGCTGCGGTCCCGGCCCTCCTTCGGCTCGATCCCGCCGGGGACGAGCTGCGCCTGCGGCACCCGCTTCGGCAGGCCGGAACGGGTGGTGCCGGCGTTGGCCGGTTCGGCCGCCTGGCTGGCCCGGGTCCAGCCCTCGTCGGCCGCTGTCCGCCAGGCGTCGGCGTCGGCGGCCGGTGGGCCTGCCGGCGCCTCGGGCGCGGCCGGCGGGGTGGTGCCGAATGTCGACGCCGTGGTGGGGGCGGCCGGCGCGGTGGTGCCGAATGTGGACGCCGCGGTGGGGGCCGGCGGTACGGGTCCGGTGGCGGCGGGCGCTTGCGGGGCCGCCGGGGCGGGGGTGACGGTCGGGGTGCCGGCGGCGGTGGGTGCCGTCGGTACCCGGGTGGGCAGCGGCGGGCGGGTCGGCTTGCTCGCGCCGTTGGACCGCGGCGGTGCGGCCGGCGGTTCCTCGTCGAAGCGGGGCCGGGTGAAGATCGCGGTGGCGTCGTCGCCGTGCGACCGGAACCACACCGCCTCCATCTCCCGGAAGATCGGCGAGTCGGCCGGCCGGTCCGGGCGGGCGACCACCGGTGCGGCCGGCGCCGGCGGGGTGTAGGACGCGGCCGGTGCGGTGTACGGCTGGGCGGCCGGTGCGGCGTACGCGGCCGGCTGGGCCGCCGGGGCGAACGCCGCCGCGGCGGCGGCCGGGGCGAACAGGGTGGCCGCCGGAGCACCCGCGTACGGGGTGGCGGCGGGCGCACCGGCGTACGGGGTCGCCGCCGGGGCACCGGCGTACGGAGTCGTTGCCGGGGCACCGGCGAACGGCATGGCCGGCGCACCGTAGGACTCCGTCGGGGCGGGCGTGGCACCGGCGACCGGGCCGACCGGGAGCACCGGGGCGGACTCGCCCGGCGCGGCCCGGCGCGGCAGCGGGTCGATGGTCGGGTTCGCCACCGTCGGGCTGCCGGCCGAGAAGGCCCCGAACCCGGAGTCGGCCGACGGGGCGGGGACCGGCGCGAACGGTGGGGCGGAGACCGGGCCGCCGAACTGCACGGCGGGGGCGGTCTCCCGGGCGTCCACCGGCGGCTGCCACGGCGCGGGCGCCGGTGGGGCGGTGCGCCACTGGTCGTTCAGCGTCGCCGCCGCGCTGCGGGCACCGCTGAAGGCCCCGCCGATGCCGGACGACGCGGGCGTCGGCTGCTCGACCGCGAGCGGCTGGCGCGGACGGCTGATCGCCTGGTCGCGGCCCCGGTGGGCGGGCAGGACCACGGTGGCGTTGGGCAGCGTCACCTGGGCGACGGTGCCGCCCTCGACGTTGCGTCGCAGCTCCACCCGGACGCCGTAGCGGCTGGCCAGCCGGCTGACCACGGCCAGACCCATCAGCCGGAAGGCGGCCACGTCCACGGTCGGCGGGGCGGCGAGGCGGCGGTTGAGCGAGTCGAGCTGCTCGTCGGTGAGGCCGAGTCCCCGGTCCTCGATCTGGATCAGCACGTAGTCGCGGATCCGCCGGCCGTCGGCGACGACGGTGGTGGTCGGCGGCGAGAAGCGGGTGGCGTTGTCCAGCAGCTCGGCGACGAGGCGTACCACGTCGTTGACCGCGTGGGCGGCGACCGAGATGTCGGTGTCGACGGTGCCGAACTCGATCCGGTTGTAGAGCTCCACCTCGGACTGGGCGGCGCGCAGCACGTCGACCAGCAGCGCGTCGTCGCGGCGCGGCACCGCCGAGTCGGCACCGGCCAGCACCAGCAGGTTCTCGTCGTTGCGGCGCATCCGGGTGGCGAGGTGGTCCAGCTCGAAGAGCTGGGCGAGCCGCTTCGGGTCCTCCTCGCCGCGCTCGATCGCGTCCAGTTCGCCGATCATCCGGTCGACCAGGGTCTGACTGCGGCGGGCCAGGTTGAGGAACATCGCCGAGACGCTGGTCCGCAGCGCCGCCTGCTCGGCGGCGACCCGGACGGCCTCCCGGTGGACCACGTTGAACGCCAGGGCCACCTGGCCGACCTCGTCCCGGTTGGTCAACCGGATCGGGTCCCGCACCTGGCGGACGATCTCCTCGACCCCGCCGTCGCCGACGCTGCCCATGTTCTGCAACCGCTTGACCGCGTCCGGCAGGTCGTGGTTGGCCACCGAGAGGGCGCCCTCCCGCAGCCGGCGCAGCGAGTGGTTGAGCGAGCGGGCCAGCACCACGGCGAGGGTGATCGCGACGATCAGGGTGAGCAGCACCAGCACCGTCTCGATGACGGCCTGCTGGATGACGTCGCTGCGGGCCTGCTCGGAGCGGGCGAGCAGGGTGTCCTGGAGCTGGATCTCGGTCCACCGCATCAGGTCGTTGACCGCGCCGATCGCGGCGCTGGCGTCACCGGCGCTGATCGGGCTGCGCTGGCCGACCGAGCGGGTGATGTCGGCGGCCACCCGGTCGGCGAGGCCGACGGCGTCACCGGAGACCGCGCTGAAGACCAGCGCACGTTGGGTGGGGTCGGCGGCGAGGGAGAAGCCGAGCAGTGCCTCCTGCTGACTGGTCAGGGTCGCCACGAACGAGGAGAACTGCTCCTCGTCGAGGCGTCCGCTGACCAGTGCGGTGTAGGCGACCGCCTCCTCCTCGGCGACGGCGGACTTGGCCCGGCTGAACGCGGCCACCGCGCGGCGGGCGTCCGCGAGACTCTCCTGGCCGGGCAGCTGGGCCAGGGTGTCGCCGTACGAGACCAGGTCGGTGAGGATCACGCCGTACCGCAGGGTGGCCTCGGCGACGGGCATCTGCCGGCGGTCGAGCACCTCCTGCCGGGTCGCGTCGAGCGTCCGCAGGTGGTCGTCGATCACCTTGAGCCGGTCCCGCACGGCGGCCGGGACCTCACCGAGGTCGGCCCGCTCGGCCCGGTAAGCGTTGATCCGCTCACCGGTGGCCCGGACCCGAAGGTTGTAGTCGTCCGGGAGCAGCTGCGGGTTGGCCAGGTAGCCGGCGGCGGCCATCCGCTCCTTGTGCAGATCCTGCGTCAGCGCCGAAACGTCGATGGAGAGCGCGGTCAGCGAGCGGATCTGGGTGGCGTCGACCGCACCCTCGGTAGTGGAGACGAGTCGGATTGTCGCCAGTGCGATGACCGCTGCGACCGGTACGACCAGAATGAGGGCGAGTTTGGAACGAATCCGCGCATCCCGCAGCCGGGGCAGTCGGCGCTCCCGTTCGGTTCCGGCGCTTTCGCCTGGCTCGGGCAGGGTCGTCGGTCCGGTGCTCACGACATCGCCTCCGTCGTATCTTCCACACGCCTGACCCGCCGACCCGCGCCTGGTGCGACGGACAGCGCCACGCGCGGCACGGCCGCGATTTCATCAGAGAAGATCCTGTTTGGGAAGCCGCGTTCGGACAGGAATCGGTCGACCAGCATGCTGATCACCGTTTTCCCTGCTTAGCAGGCCACCCCTGAACAGGGCATGTCACTCCAGAGTGTTCGTACGCCTCTGATGAGTGAGCATGGGTAAATATCTGATGTCCCCACAATGTGAGATTCGCGTCCCGAAACCGCCGACAGCATCCGCGCTTGACCGCACGCCCCGGCATTGGCAAGGTTTTGCAGGCTTTCGCGCACACCGTACGGCACACAATCCCGTTTCTCCACTGAGGACGGACTAGCGGCGGTGACCGGGCCCGTCCCGCGCCGCACCTGGAGGACTGAGTTGAGCCCCATCCGCTCCGCGACCATCGTGGCGCTCGCATCGGCCGTGCTGGCCACCACGCTCACCGGCTGCTCGTTCGGCGCGACAGAGGAGGACGACAGCCCGATCACGATCGCCGCCGATCTCGAACTCTCCGGCGTCGCCGCGCCGGTCGGCAAGGCATACCAGCGCGCCCTTGATCTGAAGGTCGAGCAGTTGAACTCCTCCGGCGCCCTGGGCTCCCGGAAGATCAAACTGGTGGTCAAGGACAACCGGTCCGACGCCAACGAGTCGCTGCGCAACATCGGCGACTTCAGCAACGACTCCACGGTCAACGCCATCATCATGGGTGGCTGCAACGAATGCGCCGTCGGCGCCGCGCGCACCATCAACGAACGGAAGGTGCCGACGATCGCACTCGCGCCGTCGGGCGCGGTCGCCAGCCCCGTCCCCGAACGCCGGTACGTGTTCAAGCTCGCGCCGAACGCGGGCGACAGCGCCGCCGCGCTCACCGCCGAACTGCGGCGGCGCGGGATCACCGAGGTCGGCATCCTGCACAGCGACGACGACTACGGCCGCGAGGGGCTGACCGCGCTGGAGGGCGAGTTCCGCAAGGTCGGCATCGAGCGGGTCCGCGCCGAGGCGGTACGCACCACCGACACCGAACTCGCCGCACCGGTTCGCCGGCTGGTCGACCGCGACCCCACCGGGCTGGTCATCTGGACCCCGCCGGAGCAGGCCACCCTCGCCGCCACCGCCGCCGACCAGTCCGGTTACTCCGGGTCGCTCTTCCTCGACGCCGCCGCGGCCGGTGACCTCTTCCTGGGCGGCTCCGGCCGGGCCACCGAGCGGGCCACCCTGATCTTCACCCAGACCATGGTGATCGACGACGTCATCGCCACCACCCCGGCCAAGGCCGCCCGCCGGCAGTGGTTCCAGGACTACACGGCCCGGTTCGGCGGCTACAACGGCCTCTCGTCGTTCGCCGCCGACGCCGTCCAGCTGATCGCCGACTCGGCGGTACGGGCTGGCGGCCCGAGTGGCCGGGTCAACCGGGACGGCCTGCGGGACGTGCTGGAGACGTCCCAGTTGGACGGCCTGTCCGGGCCGATCCGGATGACCCCGGACAACCACTCCGGGCTGATGCCGCAGGCGCTGACCACGCTGGTGGCCCGGGGCGGCCGGTGGCGGCTGGCGAGCTGACCGCCCCCGACCGACGGGCCGGCCCCCGGGTGGGGTCGGCCCGTCGGTGCTTCGGGTCGGGTGGCTGCGAGGGTCAGCGGGCCGAGGTGGTGGCCCGGACCCAGGGCAGGGCCAGCCGCTCGACCAGCGACAACGCCGAATAGAGCAGGATGCTCATCGCCGCGATCAGCACGATCGCCGCCCAGGCCGTGGCGGTGTCGCCTACCCCGTTGTACTGGAGGATCTGGTAGCCCAGGCCCGGCTTGTCGGAGTAGAACTCCCCGATCACCGCGCCGATCGCGGCCAGCGGCATCGCCACCTTCAGCCCGACGAAGATCTGCGGCAGGGCGGCCGGGAACCGCACCTTGCGGAACGACTGCCACCAGGAGGCGTTCAGCGACCGGGCCAGCTCGGCCAGGTCCGCCGGGGTGGTGGTCAGGCCGGTGGCGGTGGAGAGCACGATCGGAAAGAAGCAGAGCAGGAACACCATGGTCAGGATCGGCTTCGAACCCCAGCCGACCGAGACCACCAGCAGCGGCCCCAGCGCGATCTTGGGCACCGCGTTGATCGCCACCAGCAGCGGGGCGAACATCCGCTCGGCCCGCCGGGAGGCGGCCAGCGCCATCCCGATCAGCACCCCGGCGACCGTCGACAGCAGGAAACCGAGGACCGTCATCAGGGTCGTCGTGCCCAGCGCCGGGAAGAGCACGTCCGCCGATGCGGTCAGGGACGTCCAGACCGCCTGCGGTGGCGGCAGGGACGCCGGGTGCACCAGGTGCAGCCCGGAGGTGACCACCCACCAGACGGCCACCGTGACCACCAGGCCGGCCAGCGGCAGGCCGACCGCCGCCGGGCGTATCCGGGACCAGGGTGACCGGGCGGGCGGCGGGGGGACGGTCGGCACGGGCCGACCCGCGGGGGTCGGCAGGCCGGCCGAGCCGGGTACGGGACGGGTCCGGATCGAGTCCGTCACAGGATCCTCCTCTCCTGCCGGCACGCTGGCCGGCACGCGAACGGGGGTGCGCCCACCGGTCGTCCCGCTGGGTCGCACCCCCGTGGCACCTCGGCGTCGATCAGGCCTTCGGGACGAGGTTGAAGTCGATGATCTGGTCCGGGGTGATGTTCGACTTGAGCGCGCCGGCGCCCTGGAGGATCGCGATGCTCTTGGCGACCCGGTCGCTGTCCAGCGTGCCGATCGCCGTGCCGGAGTTGCTGGAACGCACGTAGCCGGCCATCAGCTGCAACTCGGCAGCGGCGGCGGCCGGGTTGGTGGTGTCCACGTTCTTCTTCAGGATGTCGGCCGCCTCCTGCGGGTGGGCCAGAGCGTACTCAAGCCCCTTGAGCAGCGCGGCGGTGAACTTCTTCACCTTCTCCGGGTTCTCCTTGGCGATCTTGCTGGAGGTGATCAGCGCGTTGCCGTAGAGGTCCTGCATCACGTTGCTGTACGGCAGCACGACGGGCTTCTTCTTGGTGACCGCCTCGACGGTGGGCTGGCCGACGACGAACTGGCCGATGCCGTCCACCTGGCCGGAGGCCAGCGTGCCCATCAGGGTCTGCGCGTCACCGTTGACCCAGGTGACTTTGTTGTAGTCCACCCCGGCCATCCGGGCGTACGTCGGGAAGAGGTTGCGCACGACGGAGCCGGGGGTGTCGGCGAGCTTCTTGCCCTCGAGGTCCTTGGGCGTGGCGATGTTCTTGCCCTCGACCGAGACGATGGCGGCCATGGTGCGCTGCTGGATCGCGGCCACCGCCACGAAGTCCTTGGCCACCCCGTTGCCGACCTGGAGCAGGCCGCCGGTCAGGTCGATCGGACCGAAGTCGGCCTGGCCGCCGACGATGGTCTGGATGACCGCGCCGGTGCCCTGACCGGGCTTGATCTCCACCTCGAAGCCGGCCTCCTTGAAGAAGCCCTTGTCCTTCGCCACCCAGGCGTAGGAGTCGCGACCGAAGTTGCCGAACGAGGTGAGGTAGGTCACCTTCTCCAGCGACTTGCCGTCGCCGGTCTTTGCGTCCGCCGAGTCGGACCCGCCACTGCAGGCGGATACCAGAGCGAGGGCGGTGGCCAGGGTGGCCGCGGCGACCGTGCGGGTCAGCCTTGTCATCTGTGCACCATGTCCTTTCCGACCGGGCGGTGTGCCCGGAGGGGGTTGTCGTTCCGGCGGGACGGCGTGAGGGGGCGCCGACGCAGCCGTCGTGAAGGGACTCTTCGCTGGCACAGCGTACGAGACACTTACCGTCACCACACCAGGCGGATCGGGTTGCGGAACGGAAACAACTCGACTCCACCCCGGACGGTGAGCGGCCGGCACGCTGGGGATATCCTTGTCGGATTCCTGACCGCCGACTCAGGGGAGACCGACGGCGATGATCAGACTGTCCGATGTGTCGCGCACCTTCGACGGCCGTTCCGGGCGGGTGGAGGCGCTGCGCGGGATCGACCTCGACGTGGCCGAGGGCGAGTTCGTCGCCGTGCTCGGCCGCTCCGGTTGCGGCAAGTCCACTCTACTCAGGATGATCGCCGGGTTGCTGCCCGTCAGCAGCGGCGAGATCACCGTCGCCGGCAGCCCGATCACCCGGCCCCGCCGGGACGTCGCGATGCTCTTCCAGAAACCCGCCCTGCTCCCCTGGCGCACGGTGCTCGACAACGTGCTGCTGCCGGCCGAGATCTTCGGCTGGAGCCGCGCCAAGCACCGCGAACGCGCCCGCCAACTGCTGGAACTCTCCGGCCTGGCCGGCTTCGAGAAGCGGCTGCCACACGAACTCTCCGGTGGCATGCAGCAGCGGGTGTCGCTGTGCCGGTCGCTGATCGGCGAACCCCGGGTGATGCTGATGGACGAACCCTTCTCCGCCCTGGACGCGCTCACCCGGGAGGAACTCTCCGGCGAACTGCAACGGGTGCACATGGAGACCGGGGCGACCGTCGTCTTCGTCACCCACTCCATCGACGAGGCGGTGCTGCTCGCCGACCGGGTGGTCGTGCTCAGCCCCCGCCCCGGACGGATCCGCAAGATCGTCGACGTGGACATCCCCCGCCCCCGCACCCTCGGCCGCAACGCCCACCTGGCCGACGTCGCACGGGTCAGCGCCGACCTGCACGAACTGCTGATGGAACGGGAGACACCGGCGACCGCCGGGGTGGAGGGACGATGACCGTGCGAGTGGCGATCTTCACCGAGCCGCACCGGGGCGCCAGCTACGACGACCAGCTCCGGTTCGCCCAGCTCTGCGAGGCCGGCGGCTTCGACGGGTTCCTCCGGGCCGACCACTACCGGGCGATGGGCGACGAACCCGGGCTGCCCGGCCCCACCGACGCCTGGCTGACCCTGGCCGCACTCGCCCGCGAAACCTCCCGCATCCGGCTCGGCACCCTGGTCACCTCGGCCACCTTCCGGCTGCCCGGCCCGCTGGCCGTGATGGTCGCCCAGGTCGACCAGATGAGCGGCGGCCGGGTCGAGCTGGGCATCGGCGCCGGGTGGTACGAACGGGAACACACCGCCTATGGCATCCCCTTCCCGAAGGTCGGCGAACGCTTCGACCGGCTCGCCGAGCAGCTGGAGATCGTCACCGGGCTGTGGCGCACCCCGGTCGGCGCGACCTACAGCTGGGCCGGCGAGCACTACCAGCTCGTCGACGCCCCGGCCCTACCCAAGCCGGTCCAGCAGCCCGGCCCGCCGATCATCATCGGCGGCCGGGGCCCGAAACGCACCCCCGACCTCGCCGCCCGGTACGCCGACGAGTTCAACATGCCGTTCAAGTCGGTCGAGGAGACCGCCGAGGCGTACGACCGGGTACGGGAGGCGTGCGACCGGACCGGCCGGGACGGGACGGGACGGGCACCGCTGGTGCTCTCCGCCGGGATCGTGGTGGCGATCGGGCGTACCGACGCGCAGGCCCAGCGCCGGGCCGCACCGCTGCACGTCAAGAGCGCCCTGCCGCCGGAGGACCCGGTGGTCGGCTCCCCCGCCCAACTGGTCGACCGGATCGGCGAGTTCGCCGCGATCGGGGCCACCCGGGTCCACCTGCGGTTGATCGAACTCGATGACCTCGACCACCTGGAGCTCATCGCCGCCGAGGTGCTCCCCCAACTGGACGGAACCCGATGACCGACGTGACCCACGACCTCGAACTCGGCCCGGTCGGCCAGGAGATCGTCTTCGAGAACGACCGGGTCCGGGTGTGGCACATCCGGCTCGCCCCGGGTGAGCGGCAGCCGCTGCACCGGCACGACCACCCGTACCTGGTGGTGGCGATCGAGGGCGCGAAGAACGTGGTCCAGACGATCGACGGGACCCGGATCGACGCCGACGAGCCCACCGGCGGGGTGGTCTACCGGGACCCGGGTGCCGTCCACATGCTCACCAATGTCGGGGACACGACCTATCTGGCCCGCCTGGTGGAACTCAAGTAGTCGCTGGTAGCGCTTGGGTAACAGCTGGTCCCGGCCGCGCCGCGCCACAGTGGCGATCGGGCGCACCGGGCCGTAACGTGCGCGACATGGCCTTTCGGACGTGGGGCAAACTGCTGCTCACCGCACTCGGGGTGAGCATGTTGGCCGGGGCCGGCCAGCTCGGCATCGCGTACGGCTTCGGCATCGTCCGACTCACCGGCGACTTCACCGACGTCAACCGGTGGCCGGCCCAGCTCGCCTGGGTGGGTTGGTTCGCGGTGACCGCCGCCGTGGTCGGCGCGGTCCTCACCGGCCGGCTCGTCCGCCGTGAAGGGCTGCCGCAGGACACCCCCGTGCAGCTGGCGATCTCCGGGGCCGCCGCGCTCGGCGCGCTGGTCGTCGCCCCGCTGTGCATGCAACCCGCCTGGGCCGCCGAGCTGAGCGCCGTCGACCCGGTCTGGGCGGTCGGCATCTGCGCGGTCGCCGGGGCGGTGGTCGGTGCGGCTGCCGCCTCGGCCGTCCTGCTGCGCCCCCCGCTGGGCTGGAACGTCGCCCTGATGGGCGGGGCGGTCTGGCTGGTCGCGCTCGTCTCGGCCGCACCGGGGGTGCTCTCCACCGAGCCGCTGCGCACCGTACGCCTGGGCGTGCTGGAGCCGGCCTGGCTCGGCGCGGACCGGGCGCAGCAGTTGGCGATGCTGCTGCTGCCCGTGGTCGCGCTGGTGGCCGGCGCGGTGACCGGCGGGGTGGCCCGGCGGCGGGGGCACGTCCCGCTGATCGGCGGGGCCGCCGGGGCGGCCGGCCCGGTGCTGCTCGCCTTCGCCTACCTGACCGCAGGGCCGGGCGACGCGGTGGACCGTTACCAGCTCGCCCCCTACTACGCCGCGGTGATCGCGGTCGCCACCGGTGCGCTCGGCTCGGTCGCCGCCACGCTGCTGCGTTGGCCGCTGCTGCCCGCCCGCCCGGCCGCCGACGACGCGGCGATCGAGCCGACCGACATCCTCGCGCCCCTGCCCACCGCCCCCGACCCGCCCCGGCCCGACCCGACCGGAGCCGTCTCCCCGGCAACCGGCCCGACCGGGACCGGCAGCCCGACTGGAACCGGCAGCACGACCGGGACCGGCTCGGACGAGGCGGTCACGGTGGAGCTGAGCGCCGCCGCACGGGCCTTCGACCCCGAGCCGCCGCGCGTCGGCCGCACCCCCGCCCACTGGGACTGGCCGGATCCCGCCGCTACCGTCACCGACCGGCCGGCGACCCGCCCCGCCCCGACCCCGGGCGGACCGGCCCGGATCGGCTCGACCCCGACCGAGCCGATCCCGACCGAGCCGCCCCGGGTCGAACCGGCCAGAGTCGAGCCGCCCAGGGTCGAGCCGGCCCCCGCCAGGTCGACGCGGGCCGAGACCAGCCAGACCGCACCCACCGCGGCGAAGCAGCGCAAGGCGACCGGACCGGCCACGGGGGAAGAACCCGAGGCCGCGCCCAGGCCAGGGGCGAAGCGGACCAGCCGGACCCGTCCCGCCGCCGTCGTCCCGGTGGCCGAGACCGGTCAGCCCGCGCCCGATCCAGCGGCCCCCACCGGCACCGGCAGCGCGGAGACGGACCGACCGGCCGTCACCGAACCCCGCCACACCCGGCCCGCCAGCGGTGGGCTGGAAGGCACCGGGCCGCAGCCCACCCGACAGGGCCGCAGCGGGACGGGCAGCACCGCGTCCGACCGCCCGGGTGTCGCCGGGCCGGGCGGTGCCCGTCCCGATGCGACGGCCGCCGAAGCGGACCCGGCAAGGGCCGGAACGCGGCACGTCCCACCGGACGGTGTCGAAAGCATGCCGCGCCCCCGCCACCAACTACCAGACCTCAGCGGTACGGGTGGCCCGGCCGACTCCCCCCGCCCGGAACCAGCCCGGGCCTCCCTGCCGTTTCCCGAACCGGACACCACCGAGCGAACGGAGCCCCCGGGGCCGGTCAGCCTCCGGTGGGAAGGAGACAGCTCCCGCAGCACCGCGCCGGTGGACGACACCTCCCCCGGTGCGGCTCCCGCCGGCCCAGCTCCGAGCGGCGACGGTCAGCAGCCAGCCGGCCGGGCCAAGGGCCGACGAGGACTGTTCCGACGGAACCGGTCACCCGAGGGTGAGTCGGCAGGCGATCCTCCCGCGGAGCCGGCGACGGCCGACGACGAGTACGTCGACTGGGTCGCCGGCCTGAGCAAGCCCCTCGCCGACAACGAACCGGAACGGGAGAGCGGCCGCCGCTCCCTACGCACCAGCGGCCGCCACCACCACCACGACTAACCCCCCTCACCCCGCCCCACCCCCGCCCTGCCTCACCCCCACCCCGCCCCGCCCCGGCCCGGTGATCAAGAGGTTTACGTCAGATTCCGGCCGTCCCGTGACGCAAACCTCTTGATCACCGGGGCAGGGGGGGCGGGGACGGGGGCAGGGGGGCGGGGGCGGGGACGGGGGCGGGGGCGGGGGCGGGGGCGGGGGCGGGAGTCAGGCTAGGGGGAGGTAGACGCGGTTGCCGGTGGAGCGGAATTCGGCTGACTTGGCCTGCATGCCCTGGGCGGCGTACTCCTTCAGCTCCTGGGTGATCTTCATGGAGCAGAATTTCGGGCCGCACATGGAGCAGAAGTGGGCGGTCTTCGCCGGCTCCGCCGGGAGCGTCGCGTCGTGGTAGGCGCGGGCGGTCTCCGGGTCCAGCGACAGGTTGAACTGGTCTTCCCAGCGGAACTCGAACCGCGCCTTGGACAGCGCGTCGTCCCAGGCCTGCGCGCCGGGGTGCCCCTTGGCCAGGTCGGCCGCGTGTGCGGCGATCTTGTACGCGATCACGCCGGCCTTCACGTCGTCCCGGTCGGGCAGGCCGAGGTGTTCCTTCGGGGTGACGTAGCACAGCATGGCGGTGCCGAACATGCCGATCATCGCGGCCCCGATGGCCGAGGTGATGTGGTCGTACGCGGGCGCGATGTCGGTGGTCAGCGGGCCGAGGGTGTAGAACGGGGCCTGGTGGCACCACTCCTGCTGGAGGTCCACGTTCTCCTTGATCTTGTGCATCGGCACGTGGCCGGGGCCCTCGATCATCACCTGCACGTCGTACTCCCAGGCGATCCGGGTCAACTCGCCGAGGGTGCGTAGCTCGGCGAACTGGGCCTCGTCGTTGGCGTCGGCGATCGAGCCGGGTCGCAGCCCGTCGCCGAGGGAGAACGTCACGTCGTAGCGGGCGAGGATCGCGCACAGCTCCCGGAAGTTGGTGTAGAGGAAGTTCTCCTCGTGGTGCGCCAGACACCAGGCCGCCATGATCGAACCGCCCCGGGAGACGATCCCGGTGACCCGGTCGACGGCCAGCGGCACGTACGGCAGCAGCACCCCCGCGTGCACCGTCATGTAGTCGACGCCCTGCTCGGCCTGCTCGATGACGGTCTCCCGGAACACCTCCCAGCTCAGCTTGACCGGGTCGCCACCGACCTTCTCCAGCGCCTGGTAGATCGGCACGGTGCCGATCGGCACCGGCGAGTTGCGGACGATCGCCTCCCGGGTCTCGTGGATGCGCTTGCCGGTCGACAGGTCCATCACGGTGTCCGCGCCCCACCGGGTGGCCCAGGTCAGCTTCTCCACCTCCTCGGCGACCGACGAGGTCACCGCCGAGGTGCCGATGTTGGCGTTGACCTTCACCAGGAACGCCTTGCCGATGATCGCCGGCTCGCACTCGGGGTGGTTGACGTTGAGTGGCAGCACCGCCCGGCCGGCGGCGATCTCGTCGCGCACCAGCTCCGGCGGCAGCCCCTCCCGGATCGCCACGAACTCCATCTCCGGGGTGACCACCCCGGCGCGGGCGTACCAGAGCTGGGTGGGGCGTTTGGCGTCGACGCCGGCCAGCGGGGTGCCCGCGCCCCGGACCGGCGCGACGTCGCCCCGCTCGGCGATCCACGGTCCGCGCAGCGGCGGCAGCCCCACCTCCGGGTCCGAGCCGGGGCCGGAGGTGTCGTAGAGGCGCAGCGGCGGGTTGTCCCCGGCCAGCTCCACCTCGGCGAACGGCACCCGGACGTCCGGCCGGGACCCCTCGACGTAGACCTTGCGACGTGCCTGCATGACAGCCTCCCTGTTGGTCATCGGGACCAGCCGAAGTGGTCCAGCGGGCCGCGTCCCGCGCCCAGTTCCCAACCCCGCGCGCCGGTCAGCGCACGGGTGACGTACTCCTTGGCGGTGGCGACCGCGACCGGCACCGGGTCGCCGGCGGCCAGCCGGACGGCGATCGCCGCCGAGAACGAGCAGCCGGTGCCGTGGCTGTGCCGGGTGTCCACCCGGGGGGCGCGCAGCAGGGTGGTCGTTGCGCCGTCGGCCAGCACGTCGACCGACTCGCCGGCCGCGTCGACGTCACCGCCGGTGACCACCACGTACTCGGGGCCGCCGGCCGCCAGGGCCTGCGCCGCGGCGACCATCTCCTCGACCGTGGTCACCGGGCGTCCGGTGAGGGCGGCGGCCTCCGCGCAGTTCGGCGTCGCCACCCGGGCGTACGGCAGCAGCCGCTCGACGGCCGCGACCACCCCGAGCCGGTGTCCGCTGGTGGCGACGAGCACCGGGTCGACGACGAGGTGCGGCAGCCGGCCCGCCTTCGCCGCCTCGGCCACCGCGTCGGCGACCGCCGGGGTGCCGAGCATCCCGGTCTTCACCGCCCGGACCGCGAAGTCGCCGAGCACGCTGTCGAGCTGCTCGGTGACGGTGCGTGGGGGTAGCGGCAGCACGGCGTCCACGCCCCGGGTGTTCTGCGCGGTGACGGCGGTCAGCACGCTGGTCCCGTACGCGCCGAGGGCGGCGAACACCTTCAGGTCGGCCTGGATGCCGGCGCCGCCGCCGGAGTCGGAGCCGGCGATGGTGAGCACGGTCGTGGGTGTCATGTCCCCTCCTCGGGCCACGTGTCGCTGATCGGGGTGCGGTCCGTCGGGCGTGGGGCGAAGACACCGGTAAGGGTCGCGGCGACCTCGGCCGGGTCGGCGGCCCGCATGATCGCGCCGAGCACCGCCACCCCGACCGCGCCCGCCTCGACACAGGCCGTCACCTGCTGCGGCGTCTCGATACCGCCCAGGGCGAGGACGGGCACCGGACTGAGCCGGACCAGCCGGCGAAGCCCGTCCGGGTGCAGGGGTGGGCCGTAGCCGGGTTTGCTGCGGGTGGTCCAGACCGGCGAGAGCGTCACGTAGTGCTCGGTGCTGAGCCGGGCCAGCTCGGCCGGGTCGTGACAGGACCGACCGACGAGCCGCACGGCCGGCGGCGGGTACGGCCCGACTGCTGCCAGATGCACCGCCCCACCGGCACCACCCGGGTCCGGGCCGGGCGGGTCGGAGCCGTCGGAGCCGTCGTCGAGCGGGTCGGGGCCGGCCACGATCAGGGTGCCGCCGGCCTGCGCCAGGACGGCCCGCAGGTCGACGGCGAGGGCGGCCCGTTCGGCGCGGGGCAGGTCCCTCTCCCGCAGCACCACCCACCGCACCCCGCCGCGTACCGCCCCCGCGACGACGTCGACGAGGTCACCGCGCGCCACCAGCCGGTCGGTCAGCAGCACCACCCCGGCCGGCCGGAGGAGGGGTGGGGCGGCCGGGCGGGTCACAGGTCGGGTCTTCCGTCGTCGGGGGTGGAGGCGAGGGCGTGGAAGCGGCGGGGTATCCGCCCGGCGTTGTACGCGAGCCGTCCGGCCCGTACGCCGTACCGCATGGCGGTGGCCATCGCCGTCGGGTCGGCGGCCCGGGTGACGGCGCTGGCCAGCAGCACCCCGTCGCAGCCCAGTTCCATGGCGAGCGCCGCGTCGGAGGCGGTGCCGATCCCGGCGTCGAGGATCACCGGCACGTCGATGCTCTGCCGGATGAGCCGGATGTGGTGCGGGTTGGTGATGCCCAGTCCGGAACCGATCGGCGCACCGGCCGGCATCACCGCCGCGCAGCCGACGTCGGCCAGCCGGCGGGCCAGCACCGGGTCGTCGGAGGTGTACGGCAGCACGACGAAGCCGTCGGCGACGAGTTCCTCGGCGGCCCGCAGCAGCTCCACCCCGTCCGGGAGCAGGGTGCGTTCGTCGCCGATCACCTCCAGCTTGACCCAGTCGGTGTCGAACGCCTCCCGGGCCAGCCTGGCGACCTTGACCGCCTCGGCGGCGGTGTAGCAGCCGGCGGTGTTGGGCAGCAGCCGCACCGCGCACCGGTCGAGCAGGTCGAGCAGGCCACCGGCGGTGCCGGGGGCGGTGTCGACGCGGCGCAGGGCGAGGGTGACCAGTTCGGTGCCGGAGGCCCGGATCGCCTGTTCCAGCACGTGCAGGTTGGCCGCGCCGCCGGTGCCGAGGATGAGCCGGGAGGAGAAGGTCTGTCCGGCGATGGTGAGGGGCATCCGGGTCACCCGCCCTGGGCGGCGCTGAGCACCTCGACCCGGTCGCCGTCGCGCAGCTCGGTGGCGGGCCAGCCGCCCCGGGGGACCACCTCGCCGTTGACCGCGACGGCGATTCCGCGCCGCTGCCCGGTGACCGTGGCGACCAGGTCCGCGACGGTCGTGCCGCCGGTCAGCTCGCGTCCGACGCCGTTGACGATCAGTCGCACGTCTTCCTCCTCAGTGGAACCGGTCGGCGGTGAAGGGGGTGAGCAGTGGGTCCGGCTGACCGGTGACGATCAGGTCGGTGATCAGGTCGGCGGTGACCGGGGTGAGCACGATGCCGTGCCGGTGGTGGCCGGTGGCGGCGAGCACGCCGGGCCGGTCGGGCAGCGGGCCGAGGATCGGCGCGTTGTCCGGGGTGCCGGGGCGCAGCCCGGCGGTGGCCTCGGTCAGCGCGTACTCGGCGAGTTCGGGGACGAGGTCGACGGCGGCCCGGAGCAGCCGCAGCACCGCCCCGGTGGTCACCTCGGTGTCGGCGCGTTCCTCGACGGTCGCCCCGAGCACCACCTCGCCGTCGTCGCGGGGGACGAGGTAGACCGACTCGCCGTCGGCGTACCCCCGGATGACGTGCCGGAAGCCGGGCGGGCGGTGGTCGGGCGCGCGCAGCCGCAGCACCTGGCCCTTGACCGGGCGGACCGGCAGCCCGGTCAGCGCGGCGGCGCCGCAGCCGGCGGCGACCACGACGACGGGCGCGTCCACCTCGGCCAGTCGGGTCACCGCGCCGGGCAGCAGGGTCGCGCCGGCCCGCTCGGCGGCGACCCGTAGCGCGTCGACCAGCCGGCGCGGGTCGACCTGGTGGTCGCCGGGGGCGACCGCGCCGCCGCGCAGCCGGGGGGTCAGCGCCGGTTCGCGCTCCCGCAGCTGCGACGGGCGCAGCGCGCTGATCGGCAGCCCCAACCCCTGCTGGTACGACCAGAGCCGGTGGGCCTCGGCCAGGTCGTCCCCGGTGAGCCCGACGACGAGGGTGCCGTCGGTGCGGTAGCCGAACTCGCTGCCGGTGGCGGCGGTCAGGTCGGCGGCGAAACCCGGCCAGCGGGCGGCGGACGCGGTGAGCAGCCCGGTCAGTTCCCGTTCCCCGAAGTACGCCTCGGCGACCGGGGCGAGCATCCCGGCGGCGACCCGGGACGCGCCGGAGCCGGGGGCCGGGTCGTGCACGGTCACCCGCAGGCCCCGGGTGGCGCAGCGCCAGGCGATCGCCAATCCGACCGGCCCCGCGCCCACGATGGCGACGTCGGGCCGGGTCAGCACGTCAGTGCCGCGATCAGTTCGGCGGTGGCCCGGCCCGGGTCGGCGGCGGTGGACAGCGCCCCGACCACCGCCACGCCGTACGCCCCGGCGGCCCGCAGCGCCGGCACGGTGGCGGCGGTGACCCCGCCGATGGCGATCACCGGCACGGCGACGGCGGCGACGACGGCGTGGATGCCGGCGGGGCCGATCGGGTCGGGCAGGCCGGTCTTGGTGGCGGTGGGATGGCACGGGCCGACGCCCAGGTAGCTGGCCCCGGCGGCGACGGCCCGGGCGGCGGCGTCCGGTTCCCGGGCGGTCGCGCCGAGCACGGCGGCGGGGCCGAGGACCCGGCGGGCCGCCGCGACGGGCAGGTCGTCCGCGCCGACGTGGCCGCCGTGGGCGTCCACCGCGAGGGCGACGTGCAGCCGGTCGTTGACCAGGCAGGTCGCCTCGTACGGCAGGCAGAGCGCGCGTACCCGTCGGGCCAGGTCGTACGCCTGCCGGTCGGTGGTGTCGTCGGTCACCCGGACCTGGACGACGAGGTCGGCGCGGGCCACCGGGAGGGCGGCGCGGACGACGGCGAGCGGGTCGCACCCGGGTCGGGTGTCGGTGATCAGATGCAGTCGGCCGAGGGACGGCACGGCAACTCTCCTCCCTGCGCCGGCATTACCCGGATCAGGTTCGACGGTCGGGGGCTCTCAGCCCCCCTCTCAGCCCGGTGTACCGGGCTCCCGTGGGTCACGTGCCTGTGACCGTACGACAGATCCGCTGATCCGCCAAGGGATGTTAGATTGATCCAGGACTATCGATGCGTACGGTTGTGGGCTTGTATCCACATAAGCCGGAAAAGCGAGTCGCCGATACCGAATCGTTACATGCTCATGCCTTGCCGGAAACCAATCCAGCGGCGCTAATTTGTTCAACCGATCGACATTATTCCGGTGCGGAGCCTCGGCGTGGCCCGCACCTGATCGCCACTGGTGCGGACCTCGGCGGGCCCACACCGATCCGACCGGGGACGGTCTGCGGCGAGTCGTCCCCATGCCCCCACCACTGTCCAGCACGGACAAAAGGAGCATGGAGTGTCTCCATCCCGCCATCGCCGCGCCCGTCGCGGCCCACTGGGTGCCGGTCTACTGGCCCTCTCCCTACTCGCCAGCGGCCTGATCGGCGGCACCGCCGCCCAGGCCGCTCCCGTCGCGGCGGCCCAGCCACAGGCCGCACCGGCACCGGCGGCAGCCGCCGCCGAACCCTTCTCGGTCCTGGTCTTCTCCAAGACCGCCGGATTCCGGCACGACGCCATCCCGGCCGGCATCGCCGCGATCCAGAAGCTCGGCACTGACAACGGGTTCACCGTCGACACCACCGAGGACGGAGCCGCCTTCAACGACACCAACCTGGCGAAATACCAGGCGGTGATCTGGCTCTCCACCACCGGTGACGTCCTCGACGCCACCCAGCAGGCCGCGTTCGAGCGCTACATCAAGGCCGGCGGCGGCTACGCCGGCGTGCACGCCGCCTCCGACACCGAGTACGACTGGGCCTGGTACGGCAACCTGGTCGGCGCGTACTTCTCCGGCCACCCCGCCAACCAGCAGGCCACCGTCAAGGTCGAGGACCACGCGCACCCGTCGACCGCCGACCTGCCGGACCGCTGGTCCCGGTTCGACGAGTGGTACAACTTCCGCACCAACCCGCGCTCCAAGGTGCACGTGCTGGCCAGCCTGGACGAGAAGTCCTACAGCCCGGGTGCCGGCGCGATGGGCGCCGACCACCCCACCGCCTGGTGCCAGGACTACGACGGCGGTCGGTCCTGGTACACCGGCGGCGGCCACACCCAGGCGTCGTACACCGAGCCGGAGTTCCTCAGCCACCTGCTCGGCGGCATCCGCACCGCGGCCGGCGTCGAGAACGCCGACTGCGGCGCCTCCAAGACCGCGAACTTCGAGAAGGTCACCCTCGACAGCAACACCAACAACCCGATGGAGCTGGACATCGCTCCGGACGGCCGGGTGTTCTACGCCGAGCGCGACGGCCGGGTGCAGATCGTGAAGCCGGACACCGGCAACACGGTCACCGCGACCCGGCTGGACGTCTTCACCGGCAACGAGGACGGCCTGCTCGGGCTGCGCCTCGACCCGGACTTCGCCACCAACAAGTGGATCTACCTGTACTACGCACCGGCCGGTGGCGCCCCGCGCAACTACCTGTCCCGGTTCACCGTCAACGGTGACACCATCGACAAGGCCACCGAGAAGGTCATCCTCCAGGTCGACACGCAGCGCAACACCTGCTGCCACGCCGGCGGCAGCATGACCTTCGACTCGCAGGGCAACCTCTACCTGGCCACCGGCGACAACACCAACCCGTTCGAGTCGAGCGCCTTCACCCCGATCGACGAGCGGGCCGGCCGGCAGGACTACGACGCGCAGCGCAGCGCCGGAAACACCAACGACCTGCGCGGCAAGGTGATCCGGGTGCACCCGGAGGACGACGGCACCTACACGATCCCGACGGGCAACCTGTTCGCCCCGGGCACCGCGAAGACCCGTCCCGAGATCTTCGGCATGGGCTTCCGTAACCCGTTCCGGATCGGCGTCGACCAGAAGACCGACACCCTCTACGTCGCCGACTACGGGCCGGACGCCTCGACGGCCAACCCGAACCGGGGCCCCGAGGGCCTGGTGGAGTGGAACATCGTCGCCACCGCCGGCAACTACGGCTGGCCATACTGCACCGGCAACAACAAGGCGTACAACGACTACACCTTCCCGTCCGGGCCGAGCGGGGCGAAGTTCGACTGCGCCGCGCCGGTCAACGACTCGCCCAACAACACCGGCCTGACCAACCTGCCGCCGGCCATCGCGGCGACGGTGGACTACGGCTACGCGGGCGACCCACGCTTCCCCGAGATCGGTGGCGGCGGTGCCCCGATGGGCGGCCCGGTCTACCGCTACGACGCCGACAGCACGTCGAGCCGCAAGTGGCCGGCGTACTACGACGGCAAGGCGCTGCTCGGCGAGTGGAACCAGTCGAAGATGTACACGATGCAGGTCAGCGCGGACGGCAAGACGCTGGTCGACATCAACCAGCTGCTCACCGGCATGCCGATGATCCGTCCGATGGACTTCGAGTTCGGTCCGGACGGCGCGCTCTACATGATCGAGTGGGGCACCGGTTTCGGCGGCAACAACGACGACTCCGGGGTCTACCGGATCGACTACACCGCCGGTGACCGCGCCCCCATCGCCGAGGCCAGCGCCGACCCCACCTCCGGGGCCGCGCCGCTGACCGTGAACTTCTCCAGCGCCGGGTCGCGTGACCCGGACGGCGGCACGCTGACCTACGCGTGGAAGTTCGGTGACGGCCAGACCTCCACCGAGGCGAACCCCACCCACACCTACACCGCGGCCGGCGACTACACCGCGCAGCTCACCGTCACCAACCCCAAGGGCCGCACCGCCGTGGCGAACGTGCCGGTGACGGTCGGCAACACCGCCCCGACGGTGACCATCGAGTTCCCGCCCAGCGGCGGTTTCTTCGAGTGGGGCGACCAGGTCAAGTACACGATCAAGGTGACCGACCCGGAGGACGGCACCGTCGACTGTGACCGGGTGCAGCTGCAGGTGCTGCTCGGCCACGACGAGCACGCCCACCCGCTGGAGCAGCACACCGGCTGCACCGGCACCGTGCAGACCTCGCTGGCGTCGGGTCACGGCGCGGAGGCCAACGTCTTCGCGGTCTTCGAGGCCACCTACACCGACGACGGCGGCACCGGCGGCGCCGGCCCGTTGACCGGTCGGGCGATCGAGATCCTCCAGCCCAAGCGCAAGCAGGCCGAGTACTACACGGCCACCGGGCGGGCCCCGGGCAGCACCGGCGGCGGTGACCCGGGCGTGCAGAAGGAGACCACCACCGACCCCGCCGGTGGCGGCCAGAACATCGGCTTCATCGAGGACGGCGACTGGTGGTCGCTCGTCCCGGCCAACCTGACCGGGGTCGAGCAGATCCGGTTCCGGGTGGCCTCCGAGGTCCAGGGCGGTCGGATCGACGTGCACGCCGGTGCCGTCGACGGCCCGGTCGTGGCCACGGCCACCGTGCCGAGCACGGGTGGCTGGCAGCAGTTCGTCGACGTGACCGCGCCGGTGACGGCCGGTGCGGAGGGCGCGCTGTACTTCGTCGCCAAGGACCCCGCCGGTGGCGCGGGTTCGCTGTTCAACGTCAACTGGATGGACTTCATCGGCCGGGGCGTCACCGACAACGCGCCGCCGCAGGTGACGGCCACCGCCACCCCGGCGACCGGCACCGCGCCGGTCACCGTGACCTTCACCGGCACGGCCACCGACACCGAGGGTGACACCCCGCTGACGTACGCCTGGGACTTCGGTGACGGCGGGACGGCGACGACCCTGAACGCCACCCACACCTACACCACCCCGGGCACCTTCACCGCCACCCTGACGGTGACGGACAACCGGGGTGCGAAGTCCTACGCGACCGTCCCGGTCAAGGTGGACGCGCCGACCAACTCGTGCCTCGGCGCGCGGTCGGACGAGTTCCTCGGCAACAGCCTCGACAAGGACCGCTGGTCGGTGGTCCGGGAGAACCAGCTCTACTCGGTCTCCGGTGGGGCGCTGCGGCTGCCCACCTCCTCGGGTGACCTGTACGGCTCCCGTAACGACGCGACCAACCTGGTGCTCCAGCCCGCACCCAGCGGGGCCTGGCAGGCCACCACGAAGGTCACCGTGCCCGTCACCGCCGACTACCAGCAGGCCGGCCTGCTGATCTACGGCGACGACGACAACTACGCCAAGGTGGACCTGCTCTACGGCGGTTCGCGCAAGGTGGAGTTCATCCGGGAGACCGCCGGGACTCCGCGTAACGACGCGGCCGACGCCGTGGCCGCCCCGGCCGGTGACACCATCTGGCTGCGGCTGATCAGCGACGGCACCAACCTGACCGCGCAGTTCTCGACCGACGGTGTCACGTTCACCCCGGTCGGCCGGTCCGCCGCGCTGGCCGGCATCACCAACCCGCGCATCGGCCTGCTCGCCCTCAACGGTGGCACCACCGCCCCGGTGGTGGACGCGGTGTTCGACTCGTTCCTGGTCTCGCCGGACGCCCCGGCCGGCCCGGTCACCCCGTCGGACGAGTTCACCGGCACCACGCTCGACAAGTGCCGGTGGAACGCGGTGCTCCGTGAGGACCCGGCCGGTTACCGGGTGGTCGACGGTGCGCTGAAGATCGACGTGCCGTCCGGTGACATCTACGGCACCAACAACACCGGGCCGAAGAACTTCATCCTCCAGACCGCGCCGAGCGGTGACTGGACCCTGGAGACGAAGGTCGACGGCAGTGCCCTGGCCGAGCAGTACCAGCAGGCCGGTCTGATCGTCCACGCCGACGACGACAACTACGTCAAGTTGGACTACATCGTGGACAACCAGGCCGGGCAGGCGGTCTCCCGGCGGATCGAGTTCCGTGGCGAACTCGCCGGGGCGACGCAGAACCCGCAGCCCCAGGTCTCCAACCTGACCTCGGGGGTGTGGTACCTGCGGCTGGCCCGCGCCGGTGACACCTTCACCGCGTCGTACTCGGCGGACGGGCAGGAGTGGACCACGTTCGAGACGGTGACGAACACCGCCGTCGGGGCCACCCCGAAGATCGGTCTGTTCACCCTCGGCGCGAACGCGGCCACCTCGAAGACGGCCTCGTTCGACTACTTCCGGCTCTCCACCAGGGCGGCCGACACGACCGCCCCGGTGACCACGGCCACCGTCTCCGGCACCCCGACCGAGGGTTGGCACACCGGCCCGGTCACCGTGACGCTGGCGGCGGCCGACGAGGCCGGCGGTAGCGGGGTGGCGAGCACCGAGTACCAGCTCGACGGGGCCACCACGTGGACCGCGTACACCGAGCCGGTGCAGGTCAGCGGGGACGGCACCCACGAGGTGCGGTTCCGGTCGACGGACGCGGCCGGCAACGTGGAGGCGACGAAGAAGGTCGCCGTGAAGATCGACGCCACCGCGCCGGTCAGCTCGGCGTCGTTCGCCCCGGCCAACGACGACGGCTGGCACAACGGCACCGTCCCGGTGGTGATCACCTCCACCGACGCCGGTTCCGGGGTCAAGAAGCTGGAGTGGTCGCTCGACGGTGGCGCCTGGACGGCGTACACCACGCCGGTGGAGGTGACCGGGGACGGCACGCACGAGCTGCTGTACCGGGCCACCGACGCCGCCGGCAACGTCGAGGCGCTGAAGTCGGCGGTCGTCAAGATCGACGGCACCAAGCCGACGTTGCTGGTCTCCGGCATCGCCGACGGCCAACTCTACGGTGACAGCCAGGACGTCCGGATCTCGTGGCAGGCGGTCGACCCGACCTCCGGCATCAAGACGACCTCCGGCGTGCTGGACGGTCGGGCGTACGCCAGCGGCACCCTGCAGGCGCTGTACGAGCTGCCGCTCGGCCTGCACGAGCTGACGGTGACCGCGACCGACAAGGCGGGCAACTCCACCACCTCGACGGTCCGGTTCTTCGTCACCACCTCGTTCCGGGACATGCAGAACCTGCTGGACCGGTTCAAGGCGACCGGACGACTCTCCACCAAGGCGCACCGTCAGCTGTCCAACAAGCTGGACGCGGTACGGGAGTCCGAGGCGGCGGGCAACGACAAGCGGGCGGTGCAGCAGTTGACCGCCTTCAAGGCGTTGGCCACCGACCCCGCGGTGGTGACCGACACCGACGTGCGGGACGTGCTGGTCCGGGACGCCGACGCCATGATCGTCCGGCTCGGTGGCGCGGCCACCAAGGCCGGCGTCAAGGCGAACGCCAACAAGTCGGTCAACGGGGCCGGCCGGCTCGGTGCCGACCCCACCCGGATCGCCAAGGGCGGTTCGCTGTAAGGAGCACCACGGGGCCGCTCCCACCGTCGACACCGACGGTGGGGGCGGCCCCTCCACATAGCAAGGGAGACGTCGATGCGTACCTTGAGAGCCCTCGCCGCGCTGGTCGTGGCGGCCCTGGTGACCCTGCCGGCGGGTCCGGCGGCGGCGCACGGCGGAAAGGTCAAGCTGACGGTGGCCGGTGACGGCGCCGGTGGGGTGACCGTGATGGCCGTGTACGCCGACGGGCACCGGCTGGACCAGCCGGTCCGGCTCACCGTGACAGCCGAGGGTGAGGGGGGCCGGACGGCCGGGCCGGTGCAGATCGAGCCGTCCGGGGAGGGGCAGGGCTTCTACAGCAGCGGCCCGCTGCTCTCCCCCGGCGACTGGCGGGTGACGGTCCGCGCCCCCGCCCCCTACCAGAGCACGGCGACCGCTCAGGTGCAGGCCCGGGTGGCCCAGTCGCCGTCGCCGGTCGCCGCCACGCTGCCGCCCACCGGCGGGGACGCCGACGACGGCTTCGGCGGCTGGCCGTGGCTGGCCGGTGCGCTGGCGGTGGTCGTCGTCGCCGGGTCGACGCTGCTGTGGTGGCGTCGCCGGGCCCACCCCGGGGAGCCGACCGGCCTGGCCGGCTGACGACCTGGTACCCGGTCGGGCCCGGACACCGCGACGGTGTCCGGGCCCGACCGCGTCCGACCCGGGCCGGTCAGAGCAGGGCGTCCAGGGCGTCGAGGTCGTCGTCGGTGGGCTGCCAGGTGCCGGCGGCGGCGTTCGCCCGGACCTGCTCGGCGGTGGTGGCCCCGGCGATGACGGAGGCCACCGCCGGTCGGGCGGCCAGCCCGCCGATGGCCACCTGGAGCAGCGTCAGCCCCCGCTGCGCCGCAAACGTCTCCAGCGCCTCGATGGTCTCCCAGCGGGCCGCGGCGAGCCGCTCGGCGTACCGGCCACCGCCGGAGAGGCGGCTGCCGGCGGGTGGGGCGGTGTCCCGCCGGTACTTGCCGGTGAGCAGCCCGTTGGCGAGCGGGAAGAACGGCAGCAGGCCCAGGCCGAACCGCTCGCAGGCCGGAATGATCTCGACCTCGGCGTCGCGGTGGAGCAGGTTGTAGTGGTTCTGCGCGCTGACGAACCGGGTCAGCCCCCGGGTCTTCGCCGTCCAGTCGGCGTCGGCGATCTGCCAGCCGGAGAAGTTGGAGTTGCCCAGGTAGCGCACCTTGCCGGCGCGGACCAGGTCGTCCAGCGCGGCGAGCGTCTCGTCGATCGGGGTGTCCGGGTCGGGTTCGTGCAGCTGGTACAGGTCGATGTGGTCGGTGCCGAGCCGGCGCAGCGACGCCTCGACGGCCCGCACCACGTACCGCCGGGACCCGCGTACCCCGAAGTCGCGGCCGTTGCGCCCGCCCATCGACATGCCGAACTTGGTGGCCAGCACCACGTCGTCCCGGCGGCCCTTGAGGGCCTGCCCGAGCAGTTCCTCGGAACCCCCCGGGGGCTCGCCGTAGATGTCGGCGGTGTCGAAGAAGGTGATCCCGGCGTCGAGCGCGGCGTCGACCACCGCCCGGGTGCCGTCGATGTCGAGCTTGCGGCCGAAGTTGTTGCAGCCGATGCCGACCACGGACACCACGAGCCCGGAGTCGCCCAACCGGCGGTAGGTCATCTCAGTCACGAGATCCACCCTATGCCGCCCGGACCGGCCCCGACCCCGCCCGACGACCGGCCGGGGTCGGCACCTCACGGTCCGCGTGGGTGACTCAGCCCACGTCCCAGACCGGCTCCGGGGTCTCCACCACCTCACCGTCCCCCCGGAACAGCACGAACCGGTCGAACGAGCGGGTGAACCAGCGGTCGTGGGTGACCGCGACGACCGTCCCGGCGAACGCGGCCAGTCCCGCCTCCAACGCCTCGGCCGAGGCCAGGTCGAGGTTGTCGGTCGGCTCGTCGAGCAGCAGCAGGGTCGCCCCGGACAGCTCCAGCAGCAGCACCAGGAACCGGGCCTGCTGACCGCCGGACAGGGTGCCGAAGCGCTGGTCGCCCTGGCCGGCCAGCTCGTAGCGGCTCAGCGCCGCCATCGCCGCGTGCCGGTCCATTCCGGCCCGGTGCTCGTCGCCCCGCCACAGCGCCTCGACCAGGGTCTTGGCCATCAGCTCCGGCCGGTCGTGGGTCTGCGAGAAGTGCCCCGGGCGGACCCGGGCACCCAGCCGGACCACCCCGCCGTGTGCCACCGGGGCCAGCGCGGCGGCCCCGTCGACCGGGCCGTTGGCCGGGTCGGGGTCGGTGCCGCCCCGGGCCAGCAGGCGCAGGAAGTGCGACTTGCCGGTGCCGTTGGCCCCGAGCACCGCCACCCGGTCGCCGTACCACAGCTCCAGGTCGAAGGGGTAGGTCAGGCCGTCCAGCTCCAGCTGCTCGCAGATCACCGCGCGCTTGCCGGTCCGCCCGCCGGCCAGCTGCATCCGGATGTCCTGGTCCTTCGGCGGTACGGGTGGCGGCCCGGCCTCCTCGAACTTGCGCAGCCGGGTCTGCGCCGCCTGGTAACGGGAGGCGAGCCCGTCGTTGTACGCGGCTTTCTGCTTGTACATCAGCATCAGCTCACGCAGCTTCTGGTGCTCCTCGTCCCAGCGGCGACGCAACTCGTCGAGGCGGGCGTGCCGGGCGGTGCGGGCCTCGTGCCAGCTGGCGAAGCTCCCCGGGTGCACCCAGGCGCTGCCCCCCTCGACGGCGACCACCCGGTCGGCGGTACGGGCCAGCAGCTCCCGGTCGTGTGAGACGTACAGCACCGACTTGGTGGACTCGCGCAGCCGTTGCTCCAGCCAACGTTTACCGGGCACGTCGAGGAAGTTGTCCGGCTCGTCGAGCAGCAGCACCTCGTCGGTGCCCCGCAGCAGCAGCTCCAGGGCGAAGCGCTTCTGCTGGCCACCGGACAGGGTCCGCACCGGGCGGTCCCGGGACGCGTCCCAGGGCAGGTCGAGCACGGTGGTGGTGACGGTGTCGAAGAGCACCTCGGCGTCGTACCCGCCGGCCTCGCCCCAGGCGGCCAGCGCGTCCGCGTACGCCAGCTGGGCCTTGCCGGCGGCGGTGCTGTACTTGCCGCGCAGCTCGGCGGCGCGCATGGCCTGTTCGGTGTCGACGAGCCGGCGGCCGGCGTCGCGCAGCGCCGGCGGGGCCAGCGACAGGGCCAGGTCGGCCAGCGTCGACTCGTCACCGATCATGCCGATGAACTGCCGCATCACGCCGAGCCCGCCGGCCCGCGCGACCGCGCCGGTGCGCACCGGCAGGTCCCCGGCGACCATCCTCAGCAGCGTCGTCTTGCCGGCGCCGTTCGGCCCGACCAGGGCGACCTTGGCCCCCTCACCGACCCGGAACGACACGTCGGCGAAGAGTTCCCGACCGTCCGGGAGGATGTGCCCGACCGCTGCCACGTCCACGTATCCCACGCGGGCATCCTGCCCGAGGCGTGGGGCCGGAGGACACCGGATTACCGGGTGACCCGCAGCACCCGGTAGCCCTTCTGGCTGGCGTGCCGGGTCACCGCGAAGCCCTCGTCGAGCAGCCAGCGGTGCAGCGAGTCGCCGCCGAGGTGGCGGGCCACCACCAGCCAGCCGACGCCGTCCGGGGCGAGCCGGGGCAGCCAGCGGCGCAGCAGTCCGTGCAGTTCGGGTTTGCCGACGTGGATCGGCGGGTTGGACCAGACCTGGGTGAAGGTGACGTCGGCCGGCACCTCGTCGGGGGTGACCGCGTGGACCCGGTCGGCGGCGTCGATGCGGGCGGCGTTCGCGGCGGTCAGTGCGCGGGCCCGTTCGTTGACGTCGACCGCCCAGACGGTGGCGGTCGGCGCGAGGTCGGCCAGCACGCAGCTGATCGGGCCGAACCCGGAGCCGATGTCGAGCAGGTGGCCACCGGTGGCGGCGGTCGGCAGGTCGGCCTTGCGCAGCAGGACGGCGGTGCCGGGGTCGAGCCGGGTGGCGGAGAAGACCCCGCTGGCGGAGGCGAGTGTGTAGTCGCGCCCGGCGACGTGGAACTCCACCTCGCGGGGGTGGGCCGGGGCGCTGGGCTCCGCGGTGAAGTAGTGGTCGCCGGTCACCGGGGCATTGTTCCACCGGTCCGGAGCGGGGCTGCCGTCGGCCGGCGTCCCCGCCCGACGCGCCACAGACCGTATTTCCTGTTATTACCCCCTAAAGGGGCAATGAACCCTACTCTGGGCGACATGGTATATCGGTACGAGTCCGCTGAGGACGCATTCGAGGAGAACCCGCGGCCCGACGCGGACCTGCCGCTGTTCCAGCCCCCGCCGACCACGGCGGCCGGGCCCTCCCCGTCCCGCTTCCCGGCACCGTCGCTGCCCCGGGTCAACCAACCGGCACCGCCGACGGTCGACCCCGTCCCGATCCGGTCCGCCGTCCAGGTGCCCGGCGCGACGTCCGCACCGGACCGCGCCAGGTCCCGCCGCTCCGGCGACGGCCGGGGCCGCCGGGGTGGCCGCGGCTGGCAGATCGTCGTCGGCGGGGCCGCCGTGCTGATGCTGCTCGGCCTCTGCGGGCTCGGCGGGGCCGTCCTGCTCATCGACCGCACCCCGACCGACGACACGTCGCCGAACGGGCAGGCCGCGCCGACGGCACCGGGCACCGCCACCCCCGACGACCAGGCCGACGGGCCACTGGACTCCCGGGAGGTCGACCGGCAGCCGTTGACCGCCAAGGAGGTCTTCCCCGGCAGCAAGCTGGTCATCGGCGTCGACCGGCACGAATACCAGGTGCTCAAGACCCAGTCGAACGCCAGCTGCGCCGTCGCGGCCACCGGCGAGATAGCCGACCTGCTGGTCACCCTCGGGTGCAGCCAGGTGGTCCGGGCCACCCTGCGCTCCCCCGACGAGGACCACCTGGTCACCGTCGGCCTGCTCAACCTGACCGACCTGGCCACCGCGCAACGCGTCCGGGACCGGATCCGCCCACTGCTCGACGACCGGCGCGGCCGGTTCCGGGGCATGCCCGCGAGGGAAGACACCGAGTCGGTCGCCACCGCCGCCGCCCGCGTCGCCTGGCAGGTGCGCGGCCACTACGTCGCCTACTGCCTGGTGACCAGGGACGACGCCGGTGCCGTCCCGGCCGGCGACCAGACCGTCCGCGAGATCATCTACGACCTGGTCGAACTGCACCTCGACAAGGGCGTCCTGGACCGCCGGGCGGCCGGCGTCAGCGTCGACCAACCCACCGCCAAGGCCACCAGCCCCTCGGCCACCCCGCACGCCGGGAACCGGAAGACCCCCACCCCCACCGCGACCCCCCGCGCCGGCGACCCGGACACCGACGAGCTGCCCGGCGACTGACGACCACCGACGCAGGCCCGGCCGGCGCGGCCGGGCCTGCGTCGTGCCCGGCCCGGAGGGAACGGGATCCGCCGCCCGGGACCCGACCGTCCCCCGGCCCTCAGGACTGGACGGGGAGCCGCAACCGGCGGGTACGGTCGGCGCGGTCGGCGTACTCGGCCGGGTCGTGTGGATAGCCGACGGCCACCAGGGTCAACCCGTGCGCCGGCGCGACCGTCACCTCGCTGGAGCGTTCCCGCCGGGCCAGCAGCCCCGCCGGCCACTCGACCGGACGTCGACCGTCCCCGGCGGTCAGCATCGCCCCCACCAGGCTGCGCACCATCGCCTGGCAGAACGCGTCGGCCTGCACGGTGGCGACCAGAATGCCGTCCGGGTCCCGCCGCCAGTCCAGCCGGGTCACCTCACGCAGGGTGGTGGCGTTCTCCTTGCGCCGGCAGTACGCCGCGAAGTCGTGCTCCCCCACCAGCCCGGCCGCCGCGACGTTCAGGGCGCCCAGGTCCAACGGTCGGGGCCAGGCGAGGGTGTCCCGACGCCGCAACGGCTCGACACCCCACGGCGCGTCGGTCACCCGGTACTCGTACCGGCGGAAGGTCGCCGAGAAGCGGGCGTCGAACTCGACGGGCACCTCGGTCATCGCCCGGACCCGCACGTCACCGGGGAGCAGCCGGGCCAGCCGGCGCAACAGCCGCCCCCGGTGCTCCGCCCAGACGACGACGGGCACGTCGAGATGGCAGACCTGCCCGGTGGCGTGCACCCCGGCGTCGGTCCGCCCGGCCACCGTCAACCCGGTGACGGCACCCGCCCCGAGCACCAGGTCCAGCGTCTCGACCAGCACCCCGGCCACGGTGCGCCGGGTCGGTTGGACCGCCCAGCCGGAGAAGTCGGTGCCGTCGTACGAGACGTCCAGCCGCAGCCGGATCCGCTCGTCCACCTCGTACCTCCCGTTCACGACGTCGGGCCCGGCACCCCAGGAAGGGATGCCGGGCCCGACGGTGCTGCCGTTGCTCAGGCCTTCTTCTCGGTGGCCTCGGTCTCGGTAGCCTCGTCGCTGTCCTCGCGGGCGGCGGCGGTGTCACCGGACGCCGAGACCGGCGCCTCGGAGTCCTGGTCGGCCGGGGCCGCCGGGGTCTCCTCGGCCGGGGCGAGCGCCTCGACCTTGTCCTGCTGGGCGGCCTTGCGGGCGGCGGTCTTCTTGTTCGCCTTGGGCTCGGCGACCTGAAGCTCCTCCACCAGCTCGATGATCGCCATCGGAGCGGCGTCACCCTTGCGCGGGCCGGTCTTCACGATCCGGGTGTAGCCACCGTTGCGGTTGGCGTACCGGGGCGCGATCTGGTCGAACAGGGAGTAGACCACGTCCTTGTCCTTGACGACGCCCAGCACCCGCCGCCGCGAGGCGAGGTCGCCCCGCTTGGCCTTGGTGATGAGCTGCTCGGCCAGCGGACGCAGCCGCCGGGCCTTCGTCTCGGTGGTCTGGATCTTGCCGTGCTGGAACAGCGCGGTGGCCAGGTTGGCCAGCATCAGCCGCTCGTGCGCGGGGCTGCCGCCGAGGCGGGGGCCCTTGGTGGGCGTGGGCATGCTTGGTGCTCCTCAGGTGTGGCGGCAGCGCGGACTAGAGCTGCTCGGTCTCGCGATAGTCGTCGGTGTCGTAGTCGGCCTCACCGAAGGCGTCCACGACGTGTGCCGGGTCGAAGTTCGGGGCCGAGTCCTTCAGCCCCAGACCCATCCCGGCGAGCTTCATCTTGACCTCGTCGATCGACTTCTGGCCGAAGTTGCGGATGTCGAGGAGGTCGGCCTCGGTACGCCCGATCAGCTCACCAACGGAGTTGATGCCCTCGCGCTTGAGGCAGTTGTAGGAACGGACCGTGAGGTCCAGCTCCTCGATCGGCAGGGCCAGGTCCGCCGCCAGCTGGGCGTCCTGCGGGGACGGCCCGATGTCGATGCCCTCGGCGGTCTCGTCCAGCTCCCGGGCCAACCCGAACAGCTCCACCAGCGTCGAACCGGCGGAGGCCAGCGCGGTACGCGGGCCCATCGACGGCTTGGTCTCGACGTCGATGATCAGCCGGTCGAAGTCGGTCCGCTGCTCGACGCGGGTCGCCTCGACGCGGTACGTCACCTTGAGCACCGGCGAGTAGATCGAGTCGACCGGGATCCGGCCGATCTCGGCGCCGGCCTGCTTGTTCTGCGCCGCCGTCACGTAGCCGCGACCCCGCTCGACGGTCAGCTCCATGTCGAGCCGGCCCTTGCCGTTGAGGGTGGCGAGCTTGAGGTCGGGGTTGTGCACCGAGACACCGGCCGGGGGCTGGATGTCGCCTGCGGTGACGTCGCCCGGACCCTGCTTGCGCAGGTACATGCTGACCGGCTCGTCGTGCTCGGAGCTGACGCAGAGCTCCTTGATGTTCATGACGAGCTCGACCACGTCCTCCTTGACCCCGGGGATCGTGGTGAACTCGTGCAGCACACCGTCGATCTTGATCGAGGTGACCGCGGCACCCGGGATGGACGACAGCAGCGTACGCCGCAGCGAGTTACCCAGGGTGTAGCCGAAGCCGGGCTCCAGCGGCTCGATGGTGAACCGGGAACGGGTCTCGTTGATCGACTCTTCGGAGAGAGACGGTCGCTGGCTGATGAGCATCTTTTCTCTTCTCTTCCGGGACGCCCGCTATATGACGTCCACGACACGAACTGTTCCGGTGGCCCGCCCCGCAGGACGGGCCACCGCAACGGGCCCTACTTGGAGTAGAGCTCGACGATCAGCTGCTCCTGGACCTGGGTGTCGATCACCTGACGGGCCGGGAGCGAGTGCACCAGGACCTTCATCTGGCTCGGGATCGCCTCCAGCCACGCCGGAACGGTCTTCGAGCCGGCCTGGGCCTGCGCCACGATGAACGGGGTGAGCTCCTTGCTCTTGCCCCGGACCTCGATGATGTCGTGCTCCTTGACGCGGTACGACGGGATGTCGACCTTCTTGCCGTTCACGGTGAAGTGACCGTGCTTGACAAGCTGGCGGGCCATGTCCCGCGAGTGCGCGTAACCGGCCCGGTAGACCACGTTGTCGAGGCGCGACTCGAGGATCTGCAGGAGGACCTCACCGGTCTTGGCCTGCTTGGCCACGGCCTCCTCGTAGTACCCGCGGAACTGCTTCTCCAGCACGCCGTAGACCCGACGCGCCTTCTGCTTCTCGCGGAGCTGGAGCAGGTACTCCGTCTCCTTGGTGCGGCCACGACCGTGCTGCCCGGGCGGGAACGGCCGGGACTCGAACGGGCACTTCGGGCCATCGCACTTGCTGCCCTTGAGGAACAGCTTCATCTTCTCCCGCCGGCAACGGCGGCAGTCAGCACCGGTGTAACGAGCCATCTCTCTCTAACCTCTCAGACCCGGCGACGCTTCGGCGGACGGCACCCGTTGTGCGGCTGCGGGGTGACGTCGGCGATCTGGCCGACCTCCAGCCCGACGGCCTGCAGCGAGCGGATGGCGGTTTCCCGGCCGGAGCCGGGGCCCTTGACGAACACGTCGACCTTGCGCATGCCGTGCTCCATCGCCCGACGCGCGGCGGCCTCGGCGGCCAGCTGCGCGGCGAACGGGGTCGACTTGCGGGAGCCCTTGAAGCCAACCTGGCCCGCGGAGGCCCAGGAGATGACCGCACCGGTCGGGTCCGTGATGGACACGATGGTGTTGTTGAACGTGCTCTTGATGTGCGCCTGCCCGTGGGCGACGTTCTTGCGTTCCTTGCGCCGGACCTTCTTGACTGCGGCTCCGGCACGAGCCTTAGGTGGCATAAGTCTTCTGCGCTCCTGTATGGGTTCTCGATCGACTGCTGGCTCTTCGCCTGAATCCCGGCTGGGAAGTTACTTCTTGCCGGGCTTCTTCTTGCCGGCCACGGTCCGCTTCGGGCCCTTGCGGGTGCGGGCGTTGGTCCGCGTCCGCTGGCCACGCACGGGCAGGCCCCGGCGGTGCCGGATGCCGGCGTAGCAGCCGATCTCGACCTTGCGGCGGATGTCAGCGGCGACCTCGCGGCGCAGGTCGCCTTCAACCTTGTAGTTCGACTCGATGTGGTCGCGGAGCTGGACCAGCTCCTCGTCCGTGAGGTCCCGAGCGCGCTTGTCCGGCGAGATGCCGGTAGCAGCGAGCGTCTCCTGGGCACGGGTGCGACCGACCCCGAAGATGTAGGTGAGCGCGATCTCCATCCGCTTTTCGCGGGGGAGATCCACGCCGACTAGACGTGCCATGTGCGGGCGTACTCCTCGTGATGTGTGGCGGAGGTGTGGACCCGTCCCACCCCGCTACCGACCTGTCCGACTCCGACGCGGTGTGCGCCGGCGACCGAACGGCCGCTGCCCGAGCGGGCCCCGGCCTCCGACCGGGGGTTGGCCACGAGAAGGTACGCGTGCGTACGTTCCGCGGCTGGGACGAGCTGGTGACGTGTTGTCGTCGGATCTGCGCGACCCGGACCGGTCCGCCGCCCTCCGTTCGTCACGGACGGCGGAATCGGATCAGCCCTGGCGCTGCTTGTGGCGCGGGTCGGTGCAGATCACCATGACCCGGCCGTGCCGGCGGATAACCCGGCACTTGTTGCAGATCCTCTTGACGCTCGGCTTGACCTTCACGGTTGCCTTACTTCCCATCTGGCCCGGCGACGCGATGACCGCGACTCCGGACGTCGAAGACGGACACGGGGACTTCCCGGCCGCCGTCAGGCTTACTTGTAGCGGTAGACGATGCGCCCGCGGGTCAGGTCGTACGGCGAGAGTTCGACGACGACCCGGTCCTCCGGCAGGATGCGGATGTAGTGCTGCCGCATCTTGCCGCTGATGTGAGCCAGCACCTTGTGGCCGTTCGCGAGCTCCACCCGGAACATTGCGTTCGGCAGAGGCTCGATGACCCGACCCTCGATCTCGATGGCTCCGTCTTTTTTCGGCATGTACTCCGCTGTCCTGACGTCGGTTGCTCCGGACGGCCCACAACGCCTTACACGGACCTCCCGATGGTCATCGGGGGCCCGCGCCAGCCGCGGCTCCGGGCTCCCACCGAAGCGCGGGGTGGGCATGCCGGAGTGGACGCTGTGCGCCGATCTGAAAGTGTACGCCCGCCCACTGGTGGTCGCCAAACCGGCCACCAGTGGTGTCACCCAACCGGACGAAACTGGGCACCCTCCCACGCAACGCCCGGCGGTCGGCGGTCGTTGCGGCGCTACTTGCGGCGCTTGCGCCGCCGCGTGTCGCGCGCCACCCGCCGGCGGTCCCGCCGGGCGGGAGCACCGCCGGCGAACCCGCCAGTGGTACGCAGGAGCAGCAGGACCCCCCACGGGCCGAGCGCCCATGCCGGCCAGTAGAACAGCAGTTCCCGGCTGCCGACCGAGGAGATCGCCCAGATCACGGTGAGCAGGGCCGCCACCCGCAGCCAGGGCACCCACACCTCGACCGGCCACCGCCGGGAGCCGACACCCACGGGCACCGGCTCACCTACTGCGGTGCTCCCGGTCACCGGCGGCTCCGGCGTCACCTCCCGGTCGGGCTCCGACGCCCCGGAACCGGACACCGGCGGGGCCTGCGGGCCGAGCGGGGCCAGCGGGCCGAGCGGGGCCAGCGCGGAGCGCTGCGCGGACGCCGGTGCCGGCAGATCAGCCAGGACGGTGTCCAGTTCCGCGTAGGTCTTCGCCCCGTACGTCTGTTGCAGGCGTTCGTCGTACTCGTGCAGGTCGAGCCGGCCCTCCTCCAGGGCGACCCGGAGCCGTTCCGCCGTCGCCTCCCGGTCGGTGTCCGCCGCCCGCATCCGGTCCCGCTCCTGCTTGCCGGCCCGCCTCTCCATGCCGGCAAGCATGACACCACGGGTCCACCGCCACCGAACCCCGTCACCGCCCACCGGGCCACAGGTCGGCTGCCGGACCAGAGGCCACACCGCCACCGCCCCGCGACCACCGCCAAGACCACCACCTCGGCCACGGCCACCACCACCACGACCATCACCACGGCCACCACCACCACCACGACCATCACCACGGCCACCGCCACCACGGCCCCGCCACCACCTCGGCCACGGCCACCGCCACCACCAAGACCACCGCCACGGCCACCACCACGGCCCCGCCACCACCACGGCCACGGCCACGGCCACGGCCACGGCCACGGCCAGCCGGATGCTCGTCCGGCTACGACGCCGGAACCGGCCAGCGCGACCGCTGCCACCGGGCGGTTCCTCCGGTAACGAGCCCATGCGGTCGACGGGTCGCCCCGACTCTCCACTCGAGGGGCCGCCCGTCCGCCCACCGGTGACCGCCCTCCCCCACCGCATCTGTCCTCGGGCCCTTTCGACCTGATGACATCAGCGATTCAGCCAGCACCCCCACCTCGGTCAGGAGGGGATCGGTCAGGAGGGGATCGGTCAGGAGGGGACCGCCGCCGCGAGGTCCTCTCCCTGCTCAGGCTGACACTCGACGTTCATGTGCTTCCCCCTACCGACGGTTGAGTCGTCAACGCCATCAGCTCGAAAGGACCCGGGGTGGTCAACTGGCACCGGCCCGTCGGGCCCGGTACGACAGCCAGCCACGCAGCGGCAACGGCGGCAACGGCGACAGGGGCGACAGCGGACGGCGACAGCGGCGGGCGGCGGCAGCGGCGGGCGGCGGCAGCGGCGGGCGACGGCAGCGGCGGGCGGCGGCAGCGACAGCGGCGGGCGACGACAGCGGCGGGCGACGACAGCGGCGGTGTGACCCCTGGTTCGGCAGCTGCCCTCCGTAGACGGACCACGGCGGCGTGAACCGCCGAGACGAGCACAGCTCGGCACCGCCCCCTGCCGGACATCCCCATCCGGACACGCCCCGACCGGGTCGGCGACGAGGGGGCGCGGACGAGGCTGCCAGCGCCCGGCAGGGGGCGGGCCCGGACGCTCCTCAGCGGACCTTACTCAGGGGCCCGCAGGGCAGAGAGCCGCAGGGCAGAGAGGCCTGATGACCGGTCAGGTGGCCGGGGAATCGGCAGGCTGCCGGGCGGTCACCAGGTCGCCGAGCCGCGCCCGTCCGCCGTCGAACGCGGTCAGCACCCAGACCCCGTCCTCCAGCAGCGCCATCGAGTGCTCGACGTGCACCGCCATCGACCGGTCCCGGGTGACCACCGTCCACCCATCGGACAACTCGACGGTACGTGGGGAACCCATCGTGATCATCGGCTCGATCGCCAACGCCATGCCCGGCACCAGCCGGGGACCCTTGCCGGGGCGGCCGTGGTTGAGCACGTGCGGGTCCTGGTGCATCTCGGTGCCGATGCCGTGGCCGCCGTAGCCCTCGACGATGCCGTACCGGCCACCCCGACGGACCGCGGTCTCGACGGCGTGCGAGATGTCGGTGAGCCGGCCCCTGCCGTTCGCGGCACCCCGGGCGGCGGCGGCGATCCCGGCCCACATGGCGTCCTCAGCGACCGACGCCATCTTCAGCAGCGCCGGGTCGACCTCGCCCACCCCGACGGTGACCGCCGCGTCGCCGTGCCAGCCGTCCAGCACCGCGCCGCAGTCGATCGAGATCAGGTCGCCCTCCCGGAGCAACTGGTCCGCTGCCGGGATCGCGTGCACCACCTGCTCGTTGACCGACGAGCAGATCGAGGCGGGAAAGCCGTGGTAGCCCTTGAACGAGGGGACCGCGCCCGCCTCCCGGATGGTCGCCTCGGCGATCGCGTCGAGGTCGGCCGTACTGACCCCGGGGGCGACTGCCGCGCTCATCCGACGCAGGGCCTCGGCGACCACCAGGCCGGCGGCGCGCATCTTCTGAATCTGGTCAGGGGTCTTCAGCTGGATGTCCAGCTGGGCACGGCGCATGGAGCAGTCACCTTTCGTTGCCGATTACACAGCGCAACAGCGGGGTACGTGGCGTACCCCGCTGTTCGCACTCTATCCGCCGGGCTGCGGCGGGCGGTCAGCCGCCGTACGAGCGCAGCGCGTCGATGGCACGGACGGTGACGTCCTCCACCGGGCCGGTGGCGTCGATCCCGACCAGCTTGTTCTGGGCGCCGTAGTAGTCGACCAGCGGCGCGGTCTTGTCGGCGTACTCCCGCAGGCGGGCCGCGATGGTCTCCGGCTTGTCGTCGTCGCGCTGGAACAGCTCGGCGCCGCACCGGTCGCAGATGCCGTCCTTGGTGGTGGCGTCGAACTCGACGTGCCAGATCTTGCCGCAACCCCGACAGGTGCGCCGCCCGGAGAGCCGCCGGATCACCTCGTCGTCGTCGACCACCAGCTCCAGCACCAGATCCAGGGCGGTGCCCAGGTCGGCGAGGAGCTTGTCCAGCGCGGCGGCCTGCGGCGTGGTGCGCGGGAAGCCGTCGAGCAGGAAACCCTCGGAGGCGTCCGGCTCGGCGAGCCGGTCCCGGACCATGTTGATGGTCACCTCGTCCGGAACCAGCTTGCCCGCGTCCATGTACCGCTTCGCCTCGACCCCCAGGGGCGTCCCCTGGGAGACGTTGGCCCGGAAGATGTCACCGGTGGAGATCTTCGGCACCGAGAGGTGTGCGGCGATGAACTCCGCCTGTGTGCCCTTGCCCGCGCCCGGCGGGCCAACCAGAACGAGTCGCATCTACCGCAGGAACCCTTCGTAGTTCCGCTGCATGAGTTGGCTCTCGATCTGCTTCACGGTCTCCAGACCGACGCCGACCATGATGAGCACAGCGGTGCCGCCGAACGGGAAGTTCTGGAACTGCTGGCTGTTCAGCCAGATGAAGAAGAAGTTCGGCAGGACCGCCACGATGCCCAGGTAGAGCGCGCCCGGCAGGGTGATCCGGCTGAGGATGAAGTCGAGGTAGTCGGCGGTCGGCTTGCCGGGGCGGATGCCCGGCACGAAGCCGCCGTACTTCTTCATGTTGTCCGCGACCTCGGTCGGGTTGAACGTGATCGAGACGTAGAAGTACGTGAAGAAGATGATCAGCAGGAAGTAGATCACGATGTGCAGCGGCGCGTCGGCCTGCACGATGTTGTTCTGGATCCAGGCCTGGGTCTTTCCCGGGTCGGTCTGGTCGAAGAACTGGAGCGCCAGCTGCGGCAGGTAGAGCAGCGACGAGGCGAAGATGACCGGGATGACACCGGCCTGGTTCACCTTGAGCGGGATGTAGGTGGAGGTGCCGCCGTACATCCGCCGGCCGATCATCCGCTTGGCGTACTGCACCGGGATGCGGCGCTGCGCCTGCTCGATGAAGCAGACCGCGGTGATGACCACCAGGACCAGGGCGAGCACCAGGGCGAACTTGCCCCAGCCCTCGTTGGTCTTGATCTTCCAGCCCTCGCTGGGGAGCCGGGCCGCGATCGAGGTGAAGATCAGGACGGACATGCCGTTGCCGACGCCCCGGTCGGTGATCAGCTCGCCGAGCCACATCACCATGCCGGTGCCGGCGGTCATCGTCATGACCAGGATGCTGAGGGTCAGCCAGTCCGGGATGCCGGTGCCCTCGGGCACGATCGGGAACTGGTCGCAGCGGTTCTGGAACAGCTGGCCGGAACGGGCCAGCGCCACGAACGCCGACGACTGGAGGATGCCCAGGCCGAGGGTCAGGTAGCGGGTGTACTGGGTGATCTTCGCCTGGCCGGCCTGGCCCTCCTTGCGGAGCTGCTCCAGCCGGGGGATGACCACTGTCAGCAGTTGCAGGATGATCGACGCGGTGATGTAGGGCATGATGCCCAGCGCGAAGACCGAGAGCTGCAACAGCGCGCCGCCGGAGAACAGGTCGAGCAGGTTGAGCACGCCCGTGTTCTGGCCCTGCAGACTGTCGAGACACTTCTGCACGTTGCCGTACGAGACGCCGGGGCTGGGCAGAGTGGCGCCGAGCCGGTAGACCGCGATGATGCCTACTGTGAACAGCAGCTTCTTGCGCAGGTCAGGCGTACGGAACGCACTGAGAAAGGCGGACAGCAACTTCTTCCTCCTGCGCGCGGGCCGCCCGGTGGTGGTCCCTGGCGGGTCGGGGTGGGTGCCGGGCGAGTGCCCGATATCCATGGCTGGGAAGGGACTCTAACAGCCCGATCCCGCTCCGGGCAGGTGTGCCCGGCTACATAAACCGAATCCGATGTTACCCGGCGCACAGGCTCCGGGGAGACCAGGGCGCCCGCCCAGTTACGGAGAACTGAGCGGGCGCCCTGGTTTGCCTGTCCTACAGCTCGGTGACCGAGCCGCCGGCGGCGGTGATCTTCTCCTTGGCCGACGCGCTGAACGCCTGCGCCGACACCTGGAGGGTCACCCCGCCGAGATCGCCGGTGCCGAGGATCTTGACCGGGTGGCCCTTGCGGACCGCGCCGGCCTCGACCAGCTCCAGCGGGCCGACCTGGCCGCCGTTGGGGAACAGTTCGGCGAGCCGGTCCAGGTTGACCACCTGGAAGACGACCTTGAACTTGTTCTTGAAGCCCTTCATCTTCGGCAGGCGCATGTGGATGGGCATCTGCCCACCCTCGAACGCCGCCGAGATGTTCTTACGGGCCTTGGAGCCCTTGGTGCCGCGACCGGCGGTCTTGCCCTTGGAGCCCTCACCGCGACCCACCCGGGTCTTCGCGGTCTTGGCGCCCGGGGCCGGACGCAGGTGGTGAACCTTGATCGTCATTACTCGACCTCCTCGACCTTCACGAGGTGGCTGACCGCGAAGATCATGCCCCGAATCTCGGGACGGTCCTCCTTGACCACCACGTCGTTGATCCGCTTCAGGCCGAGCGAACGCAGCGAGTGCCGCTGGTTCTGCTTACGCCCGATCGCGGACCGGAGCTGGGTGACCTTCAGGCGTGCCATCAGGACGCCACCCCCGCCCGCGACGCCAGCATGGCGGCCGGCGCGACGTCCTCGACCGGCAGGCCACGACGGGCCGCGACGGCCTCCGGGGACTCGAGCCCCTTCAGCGCCGCCACCGTGGCGTGCACGATGTTGATGGGGTTGGACGAGCCGAGGCTCTTGGAGAGCACGTCGTGGATGCCCGCGCACTCCAGCACGGCACGCACCGGGCCACCGGCGATGACGCCGGTACCGGCGGACGCCGGCTTGAGCAGCACGACGCCGGCCGCGGCCTCACCCTGGATCGGGTGCGGGATCGACTGACCGATCCGCGGCACCTTGAAGAAGTGCTTCTTGGCCTCCTCGACGCCCTTGGCGATCGCCGCAGGCACCTCCTTGGCCTTCCCGTAGCCCACGCCGACCGTGCCGTCGCCGTCGCCCACGATCACCAGGGCGGTGAAGCTGAAGCGACGACCACCCTTCACGACCTTGGCGACGCGGTTGATCGCGACGACCCGCTCGAGGTGCGGGGTCTTCTCGACGGGCGCGTTTCCGCGGCCGCCCTCACGGCGGTTGTCGCGGCGACCACCCTCGTTGCCACCGGACCCGCCGCCACGGCGCTGTTGACCTGGCATCAGCAGCCTTCCTTATCTCTCGTGACGGGGTTTCTAGAACTCGAGCCCGGCTTCGCGGGCGGCGTCGGCAAGCGCGGCGACCCGCCCCGCGTACCGGTTGCCACCGCGGTCGAAGACGACCTTGGACACACCGGCCGCCTTGGCCCGCTCGGCGAGCAGACCGCCGACCTTGCCGGCCAGGGCGCTCTTGTCGCCGTCCGTACCGCGCAGCGACGCGTCCAGGGTCGAGGCCGACGCCAGGGTGTGACCCTTGGTGTCGTCGACGATCTGGGCGACGATGTGCCGCAGGGAGCGGGTGACCACCAGGCGGGGACGCTCGGCGGTGCCGCTGACGTTCTTGCGGACCCGGAAGTGTCGACGCGCACGGCCGACGGCGCGCTTGGCGGCGACGCCGCGGCGGCGCTTGAGCAGCGTGGCGCTCACTTCTTACCTGCCTTTCCGGCCTTGCGGCGGATGACCTCGCCCTGGTACTTGACGCCCTTGCCCTTGTAGGGCTCCGGCGGGCGGATCTTCCGGATGTTGGCGGCGACCTCACCGACCTGCTGCTTGTCGATGCCGGCCACGTGGAACAGGGTCGGCCGCTCCACCGTGAAGGTGATGCCGTCCGGCGCGGGGACCAGCACCGGGTGCGAGAACCCGAGCGCGAACTCGAGGTCCTTGCCCTTGGCCGTGACCCGGTAACCGGTGCCGGCGATCTCCAGGCTCTTGCGGTAGCCCTCGGTCACGCCGACGATCATGTTGGCGACCAGGGTGCGGCTCAGGCCGTGCAGTTCCTTGGCCTTGCGCTCGTCGTTCGGCCGGTTGACGTGCAACTGGCCGTCCTCGCCCCGCTCCGCCTTGATCGGCTCGGCGAGCGTGTGCGACAGCTCGCCCTTGGGGCCCTTGACCTTGACGGTCTGGCCCTCGATCGTGATGTCGACGCCGGAAGGCACCGGGATCGACTTACGTCCAATACGCGACATTTCTACCTGTCTCCCGTTACCAGACGAAGGCGAGGACTTCCCCGCCAACGCTCCGCTTGCGGGCCTGCCGGTCGGTGAGCAGCCCCTGGGACGTCGAAATGATCGCCACGCCCAGCCCGCCGAGCACCCGCGGGAGCCCGTCCGACTTGGCGTACACCCGGAGACCGGGCTTGGACACGCGCTTGATGCCGGCCAGGCTCCGCTCCCGGTTCTGGCCGTACTTCAGCTCGACGACCAGTCGCTTGCCGACGGCACCCTCTTCGGGCTCCTCGACCAACCAGGTGGCGATGTAACCCTCGGCCTTGAGGACCTCGGCGATGTTCGCCTTGATCTTCGAGTAGGGCATCGTCACCCGGTCGTGGTACGCCTGGTTGGCGTTACGCAGACGCGTGAGCATGTCTGCGATCGGGTCGGTCATCGTCATGAAATTCGTCAACCTTTCTCGCCGGGGTTCCCCGGGCACGGCCCGGGGCCTACGGCGAAGAGACAGTTCAGCTGACGCGCGAAGCGCGCCGGGCTATTACCAGGAAGCCTTGGACACGCCGGGCAGCTCACCGCGGTGGGCCATCTCCCGGATGCACACCCGGCAGAGACCGAACTTGCGGTAGACCGCCTTCGGACGCCCGCACCGCTGGCAGCGGGTGTACGCGCGAACCGAGAACTTCGGCTTCGCGGCGGCCTTGAGGATCAGCGCCTTCTTGGCCATCTCAGTTCTCCTTGAACGGGAAGCCCAGGAGCTTGAGCAGCGCCCGGCCCTCGTCGTCGGTCGTGGCGGTCGTGACCACCGTGATGTCCATGCCCCGCTGGCGATCGATCCGGTCCTGGTCGATCTCGTGGAACACCGACTGCTCGGTCAGGCCGAACGTGTAGTTGCCGTGCCCGTCCAGCTTGCGTCCGTCGAGGCCGCGGAAGTCACGGATACGCGGCAGCGCGATCGACAGCAGTCGGTCCAGGAACTCCCACATCCGGTCGCCGCGCAGGGTCACCTTCGCGCCGATCGGCATGCCCTCACGCAGCTTGAACTGCGCGATCGACTTGGTGGCCCGCCGCACCTGCGGCTTCTGGCCGGTGATCGTGGCCAGGTCGCGCACGGCGCCGTCGATCAGCTTGGCGTCGCGGGCGGCCTCGCCGACGCCCATGTTGACGACGATCTTGACCAACCGCGGCACCTGCATGGGGTTGCCGAAGTTGTGCTGCTCCTGCAGCTTGGCCACGATCTCGTTGCGGTACCGCTCCTTGAGGCGCGGCAGGGTCTTGGTTTCGGTAGCCGTGGTCATCACAGGTCCTTACCGGTGCTACGCGCGATGCGGACCTTCTGGCCGTTGTCGTCGAAGCGGTAACCGACCCGGGTCGGCTTCCCGTCGGAGTCCAGGACCTGCACGTTCGAGACGTGGATCGGGGCCTCCTGGGTGACGATGCCACCGGTCTTGGCGCCACGCTGGGTGGTGCTGATACGGGTGTGCTTCTTGACCCGGTTCACGCCTTCGACGAGGACCTTGTCCTGCCGTGGGTAGGCCGCGATGACCTTGCCCTTGGCACCCTTGTCCTTGCCGGCGATGACGATGACCGTGTCGCCCTTCTTGACCTTCACGGTCACAACACCTCCGGCGCGAGGGAAATGATCTTCATGAACCGCTTGTCCCGCAGCTCACGACCCACCGGGCCGAAGATACGGGTCCCGCGCGGGTCCCCGCCGTCCTTGATGATGACGGCGGCGTTCTCGTCGAAACGGATGTACGAGCCGTCCGGCCGCCGCTTCTCCTTGGCGGTGCGGACGACGACGGCCTTGACGACGTCGCCCTTCTTCACACCGGCACCCGGGATCGCGTCCTTGACGGTGGCCACGATGACGTCGCCGATGCTCGCGTAGCGCCGACCGGAGCCACCGAGAACCCGGATGCACAGGATCTCCCGGGCACCCGTGTTGTCGGCGACGCGCAGTCGCGACTCCTGCTGAATCACGTCTATCTCCTATGTCTGCCGGTTCTCCGGCCGCCCGTCGAGGGCGGCCGGAGCCTGGCGGAACCTGCGCCCGACCGAAACCGGCCGAGCTCGAGCCTTCGCTACTTGGCCTTCTCGAGGATCTCCACGATGCGCCAACGCTTGGTGGCGGACAGCGGCCGGGTCTCCATGATCAGGACCCGGTCGCCGATGCCGGCGGCGTTCGGCTCGTCGTGCACCTTCAGCTTGCGGGTACGACGCATGATCTTGCCGTACAACGCGTGCTTGACGCGGTCCTCGACCTCGACCACGACGGTCTTGTCCATCTTGTCGCTGACCACCAGGCCCTCACGAACCTTACGGCGGGCCCGCACGTCGGCGGTGGTGTTCTCGGTCTCGCTCATGATGCAGTCACCTCAGTCGGCGCGGCCGAGAGACCCAGCTCGCGCTCACGCATGATCGTGTAGATCCGGGCGATCTCCCGACGGATGACCTGCAACCGCCGGTTGTTGTCCAGCTGACCGGTGGCGGCCTGCACGCGGAGGTTGAACAGCTCCGCCTTGGCCTCGCGCAGCTTCGTGACCAGCTCCTCCTCGGAGAGCTCACGCAGCTCGGAAGGCTTGACGCCCGCTGCCATCAGGATTCACCCACTTCGCGCGTAACAATGCGGCACTTCATCGGGAGCTTGTGGATCGCGCGACGCATCGCCTCTCGCGCGATCTGCTCGTTGGGGAAGGACATCTCGAAGAGCACCCGCCCCGGCTTGACGTTCGCGACCCACCACTCGGGCGAGCCCTTACCGGAACCCATCCGGGTCTCGGCCGGCTTCTTGGTGAGGGCCTGGTCCGGGAAGACCGTGATCCAGACCTTGCCACCACGCTTGATGTGCCGGGTCATGGCGATACGTGCCGACTCGATCTGCCGGTTCGTCACGTACGCCGGCTCGAGAGCCTGGATCCCGAACTCGCCGAACACCACCCGGTTACCGCCCTTGGACGCGCCGTGGCGGTCCGGGTGGTGCGGCTTGCGGAAGCCCTTCGGGGGCTTGCGCGGCATCAGCATCTGTCAGCCCTCCTGCTGCGTTTCTGCCGGCTGGGTGGCGGCCGCGGCGACAGCGGAACTGTCGACGGGCTCGCCACTCGGCGTCTCGGCCTGCTGCGCGATGGTGGTCGCGGCAGCCCGGCCGGCCTCGGTACCGCCGGCGGTCGTACCGGACGAACCCGACCGGCCACGACGCGGCCGCTCGGGCCGGTCGCCACGCTCACCACGACGCGGGCGGGACGGACCGGCCTCGGCCGGGGCCTCCCGGCCCGGGACGGCGTCGCCCTTGTAGATCCAGACCTTCACGCCGATCCGGCCGAAGGTGGTACGGGCCTCGAAGAAGCCGTACTCGATGTTGGCCCGCAGCGTGTGCAGCGGGACCCGACCCTCGCGGTAGAACTCCGTGCGGCTCATCTCGGCGCCACCGAGGCGGCCCGAGACCTGCACCCGGATGCCCTTGCAGACGGGGTTCTTCATCGCCGACTGCATCGACTTGCGCATGGCCCGACGGAAGCTGACCCGGCTGGAGAGCTGCTCGGCGACACCCTGGGCGACCAGCTGCGCGTCCGACTCGGGGTTCTTCACCTCGATGATGTTCAGCTGCACCTGCTTGCCGGTGAGCTTCTCCAGCTCGCCGCGGATCCGGTCGGCCTCCGCACCCTTACGGCCGATGACGATGCCCGGCCGGGCGGTGTGGATGTCGACCCGGACGCGGTCCCGGGTGCGCTCGATGTCGACCTTGGAGATGCCGGCGCGCTCGAGCCCCTTGGACATCATCCGGCGGATCTTGACGTCCTCGCCGATGTAGTCCTTGTAGAGCTTGTCCGCGAACCAGCGGGACTTCCAGTCGGTCGAGATGCCGAGCCGGAATCCAGTGGGGTGAACCTTCTGACCCATTACTCGGCACCCTCCGTCTTACTTTCGGTCGCCGCGGGCTCGGCCTGCTGCGCCGGTGCCGCCTTCTTCGCCGCGGACTTCTTCGGCGCGGCCGGCGCGACCGCCTCGACCGCCACGGTGATGTGGCAGGTGCGCTTGCGGATCCGGTACGCCCGGCCCTGCGCCCGCGGCCGGAACCGCTTCATCGTCGGGCCCTCGTCGACGAACGCCTCGCTGACGAGCAGCGCGTCGGGGTCCAGCCGCTCGTTGTTCTCCGCGTTGGCGATCGCGCTCGCGAGCACCTTGTACACCTGCTCACTCGCCGCCTGCGGCGCGAACTGCAGCACCGTGAGCGCCTCCTTCGCGGGCAGGCCGCGGACGAGGTTGACCACCCGGCGCGCCTTCATCGGCGAGATGCGCACGTGTCGCGCAACCGCCCGCGCGCCCGGAAGCACCGGAGCGTCGCCCTTTCCTGGCATCGCTGTAACCCCTTGTTCCTCTATCCGTATGCCCGCGGCGTCAGCGCCGGCGGCTCTTCCGGTCGTCCTTCTCGTGACCCTTGAACGTGCGGGTCAGCGCGAACTCGCCGAGCTTGTGCCCGACCATGGCCTCGGTCACGAACACCGGGACGTGCTTGCGTCCGTCGTGCACGGCGATCGTGTGCCCGAGCATCTCGGGGATGATCGTCGAGCGGCGCGACCAGGTCTTGATGACGTTCTTCGAGCCCTTGTCGTTCTGCGTCTCCACCTTCTTGAGCAGGTGGTCGTCGATGAACGGGCCCTTCTTCAGGCTGCGAGGCATGCTCTATCTCCCTCAGCCGCGCTTACGCGTGGCGTAGCGGCGGCGGACGATCAGCCGGTCGCTCGGCTGGCCCTTACGACGGGTGCGGCCCTCGGGCTTACCCTGCGGGTTCACCGGGTGACGACCACCGGAGGTCTTACCCTCACCACCACCGTGCGGGTGGTCGACCGGGTTCATCGCGACACCACGGACGGTCGGGCGCTTGCCCTTCCAGCGCATCCGGCCGGCCTTGCCCCAGTTGATGTTCGACTGGTCGGCGTTGCCGATCTCGCCGATGCTGGCGCGGCAGCGCACGTCGACCCGCCGGATTTCACCGGACGGCATCCGGAGGGTCGCGTAGACGCCCTCCCGGCCGAGCAGCTGGATGCCGACGCCGGCCGAACGGGCCAGCTTGGCGCCGCCGCCCGGACGCAGCTCCACGTTGTGGATGGTGGTACCCACCGGGATGTTGCGCAGCGGCAGGTTGTTGCCCGGCTTGATGTCGGCGCCCGGACCGGACTCGACCCGGTCGCCCTGCTTCATGTCCTTCGGCGCGAGGATGTAGCGCTTCTCGCCGTCGGCGTAGTGCAGCAGCGCGATGCGCGCGGTGCGGTTCGGGTCGTACTCGATGTGCGCGACCTTCGCCGGCACGCCGTCCTTGTCGACCCGCTTGAAGTCGATCAGGCGGTACTGCCGCTTGTGACCGCCGCCGTGGTGCCGGGTGGTGATCCGGCCGTGGGCGTTGCGGCCACCCTTCTTGGGCAGCGGAGCCAGCAGGGACTTCTCCGGCGTGGACCGGGTGATCTCGGCGAAGTCGGCGACGCTGGAGCCGCGTCGGCCCGGCGTCGTCGGCTTGTACTTACGGATAGCCATTGTCTACACCCCTCAGCTGACCGGGCCGCCGAAGGCCTCGATACGGTCACCGTCAGCCAGCTTCACGATCGCCCGCTTGGTCGCCTTGCGCTGACCGAAGCCGGTCTTGGTGCGCTTGCGCTTGCCCTGGCGGTTGAGCGTGTTGACCGTCAGGACGCGGACGTTGAAGATCTGCTGGATAGCGATCTTGATCTCGGTCTTGTTCGCGTCCGGGTGCACCAGGAAGGTGTACCAGTTCCGGTTCAGCTCGCTGTAGCTCTTCTCCGAGACGACCGGCGCGACGATGATGTCCCGCGGGTCGGCGATCGTGCTCACTTGCCACCCTCCTCGGTGGTCTCGGCGGCGGACTCGGCCGCAGGGCCGTCCTCCGCGGGCACGCCCAGGAACTCGTCCAGGGCGTCCTTGGTGAAGACCACGTCGTCGGCCACCAGCACGTCGTACGTGTTGAGCTGGCCGGACTCGATCAGGTGCACCCGCGGCTCGTTGCGCAGCGACACCCAGTTCAGCTCGTCGGTGCTGCTCAGCACGACCAGGACCCGACGGGCCTCGGTCAGCTTGGCCAGCGTCGCCAGGGCCGCCTTGGTCGACGGCTTCTCGCCCGAGACGAACGCCTCGACGACGTGCACCTGGCCGGCGCGGGCCCGGTCGGAGAGGGCGCCACGCAGGGCGGCGGCCTTCATCTTCTTCGGGGTCCGCTGGCTGTAGTCGCGCGGCGTCGGGCCGTGGACCACGCCACCGCCGGCGAACTGCGGCGCGCGGATCGAGCCCTGCCGGGCCCGACCGGTGCCCTTCTGCTTGTACGGCTTCTTGCCGCCACCGGCGACCTCGCCGCGGGTCTTGACCTTGTGGGTGCCCTGCCGGGCCGCCGCGAGCTGAGCCACCACGACCTGGTGCATCAGCGCGATGTTGGCCTGGACGTCGAAGATGTCGGCGGGCAGCTCGACGGAGCCGCTCGTGGCGCCTTCGGCGTTGCGGACGTCAACGGTGGTCACTTGGCCACACCGCCCTTCTTCACCTTCGTCTTGGCCGCGGTGCGGACCAGGACCAGCGCGCCCTTGGGGCCGGGGATGGCACCACGGACGAGCAGGAGGTTGTTCTCGGTGTCGACCGCCTGGACGGTCAGGTTCTGGACGGTGTAGCGCACGCCACCCATCCGGCCCGCCATCCGGGTGCCCTTGAAGACGCGACCCGGGGTCGCGCAGGCGCCGATGGAGCCCGGCGAGCGGTGCTTGCGCTCGACACCGTGGCTGGCGCGCAGGCCGTGGAAGCCGTGCCGCTTCATCGGGCCGGCGTAGCCCTTGCCCTTGGTCTTGCCGGTGACGTCGATGGTCACGCCGACCGGGAACTCCTCGACCGTGACCTCCTGGCCCAGCGAGTAGTCCGCGGCGTTCGAGGTGCGCAGCTCGACGATGTGCCGGCGCGGCGCCACGTCCGCCTTGGCGTAGTGCCCGGCGAGCGGCTTCTTGGCCTTACGCGGGTCGATCGTGCCGTAGGCGAGCTGGACCGCGGAGTAACCGTCCTTCTCGGCGCTACGCACCTGGCTGACGACGCACGGGCCGGCCTGAACCACGGTCACGGGCACAACCTTGTTGTTGTCCCAGACCTGGGTCATACCGAGCTTGGCGCCCAGGATCCCCTTGACTTGCCTGTCCATTTGTCCGGTCCCTACAGCTTGATCTCGATGTCGACGCCAGCCGGCAGGTCGAGGCGCATGAGCGAGTCGACCGTCTTCGGGGTCGGGTCGATGATGTCGATCAGCCGCTTGTGCGTACGCATCTCGAAGTGCTCGCGCGAGTCCTTGTACTTGTGCGGCGAGCGGATGACGCAGAAACGGTTGATCTCCGTGGGCAGCGGCACCGGGCCCGCGACCTGCGCCCCGGTGCGCGTCACCGTCTCGACGATCTTCCGCGCCGAGGAGTCGACGACCTCGTGGTCATAGGCCTTGAGCCGGATGCGGATCTTCTGTCCCGCCATGGTGGCTTCTGTTCCTTCTCTCGATGCCGCTGTGTTGCGGGTGCCTGTACCGGCTGGCACAGGACCGCTTCGCCGACCCCCGCGGTCGGGCGTGTCGCGCCCTCGGACCAGGCTCCGCCCCGGGTCTCCGGAGCAGCTATCTGGTCACCCGGTGGGTCTGGACGCCGATCGCATCACAGCGATCTGGACGCCGTGCGAGGGTGGTTGACCGCCAGGGGCGATCAACCACCCTACGCGCGATTGTCAGTGTCCCGGAGGTCCAACTTGCGCCGGACACGGGCGACTAACCGTCGTTACGCAACCTGACCAGTATGCCGCACGACCGGCGGCAACGCTAATCGGGGTTACCTAGTTCACTTGATGATCTTGGTGACGCGACCCGCGCCGACCGTACGACCACCCTCGCGGATCGCGAACTTGAGGTTGTCCTCCATCGCGATGGGCTGGATGAGCTTCACGGCCATCGTGGTGTTGTCGCCCGGCATGACCATCTCGGTGCCCTCGGGGAGGGTGACGACACCGGTGACGTCCGTGGTCCGGAAGTAGAACTGCGGACGGTAGTTCTGGAAGAACGGGGTGTGCCGGCCGCCCTCCTCCTTGGAGAGGATGTAGACCGTCGCCTCGAACTCCGTGTGCGGGGTGCTGGTGCCCGGCTTGACGACCACCATGCCGCGCTCGACGTCCTCGCGCTTGATGCCACGCAGCAGCAGACCGACGTTCTCGCCCGCGCGGGCCTCGTCGAGCAGCTTGCGGAACATCTCGATGCCGGTGCAGACCGTCTTCTGCGACTTCTCGCGGATGCCGACGATCTCCACCTCCTCGTTCGGCTTGAGGATGCCGCGCTCGGCGCGACCGGTGACGACCGTGCCACGACCGGTGATCGTGAAGACGTCCTCGATCGGCATCAGGAACGGCTTCTCGGTCTCACGCTCGGGCTGCGGGATCGCGGTGTCGACCGCGTTCATCAGCTCCAGCAGGCGACCGGTCCACTCGGGGTCACCCTCGAGGGCCTTCAGCGCCGAGACCCGGACGACCGGCAGGTCGTCACCCGGGTACTCCTGCGCCGACAGCAGCTCGCGGACCTCGAGCTCGACGAGCTCCAGGAGCTCCTCGTCGTCGACCATGTCGCTCTTGTTGAGCGCCACGACGATGTACGGCACACCGACCTGACGGGCCAGCAGCACGTGCTCGCGGGTCTGCGGCATCGGGCCGTCGGTCGCCGCGACCACCAGGATCGCGCCGTCCATCTGCGCGGCACCGGTGATCATGTTCTTGATGTAGTCGGCGTGCCCGGGGCAGTCGACGTGCGCGTAGTGCCGCGCCTCGGTCTGGTACTCGACGTGTGCGATCGAGATCGTGATACCGCGGGCCTTCTCCTCCGGCGCCTTGTCGATCTCGTCGAACGGCGTGTACGGGTTGAGGTCCGGGTACTGGTCGTGCAGGACCTTGGTGATGGCCGCCGTCAGCGTCGTCTTACCGTGGTCGATGTGACCAATGGTGCCGATGTTGACGTGCGGCTTAGTCCGCTCGAACTTAGCCTTCGCCACTGGTGTCCTCCTGTGGACTTCTTGGTTCGCGCCCCGGCGCGCCGGACGGCGCTTAGGACTCTGTCGACAGCCTTTCCGGCCTGCGGCCGGAGAGCTTGGTGGGTTCTGCGGCGATGAAGCCTACAGGCCCGGATTCATCCAACCCGACCGAGGTGGTCGCGGGCGGGATTCCCGCCCGCGACCTGCCCCGACTCACCGGATCAGCAGCGGATGAGCGTCACTCACCCGTCGCCTTGGCGATGATCTCCTTCGCCACGCTCTGCGGAACCTCGGCGTAGGAGTCGAACTGCATGCTGTAGCTAGCCCGGCCCTGGGTCTTCGACCGCAGGTCGCCGACGTAGCCGAACATCTCCGACAACGGCACCAGGGCCCTCACGATGCGGGCGCCACTGCGCTCCTCCATCGCCTGGATGATGCCGCGGCGGGAGTTGAGGTCGCCGATGACGTCACCCATGTTCTCCTCAGGAGTGGTGACCTCAACGGCCATCATCGGCTCGAGCAATGCCGGGTCGGCCTTGCGGGCCGCGTCCTTCATCACCATCGAGCCGGCGATCTTGAATGCCATTTCCGACGAGTCGACCTCGTGGTACTGGCCGTCCAGCAGGGTCAGCTTGACGCCGACCAGCGGGAAGCCCGCGAGGATGCCGTACTGCATGGCGTCCTGCGCACCGGCGTCGACCGACGGGATGAACTCCCGCGGGATACGACCACCGCTGACCGCGTTGGCGAACTCGTAGGTCGGCGACTCGTTGTCCAGCGGCAGCGGCTCGATGCTCACGATGACGCGGGCGTACTGGCCGGAGCCACCGGTCTGCTTCTTGTGCGTGTACTCGACCTTCTCCACCTTGCGGCGGATGGTCTCGCGGTAGGCCACCTGCGGCTTGCCGACGTTGGCCTCGACGTTGAACTCGCGACGCATCCGGTCGACCAGGATGTCCAGGTGCAGCTCGCCCATGCCGGAGATGACCGTCTGGCCGGTCTCCTCGTCGAGCCGGACCCGGAAGGTCGGGTCCTCCTCGGCCAGCCGCTGGATCGCGGTGCCGAGCTTCTCCTGGTCGGACTTGGTCTTCGGCTCGATCGCCACCGAGATGACCGGCTCCGGGAAGGTCATCGACTCCAGGATCACCGGGTTCGCCGGGTCGGAGAGCGTGTCGCCGGTGGTGGTCTGCTTGAGACCCTGCACCGCGATGATGTCGCCGGCCTGCGCCGACGGACGCTCTTCCCGCTTGTTGGCGTGCATCTGGTAGATCTTGCCGATCCGCTCCTTGCGGTCCTTGGTGGAGTTGACCACCTGGGAGCCGGACTCGAGCAGGCCGGAGTAGACCCGGACGTAGGTGAGCTTGCCGAGGTGCTTGTCCGTCTGGATCTTGAAGGCGAGACCGGAGAACGGCTCGTTCTTCGACGGCTTACGCACCATCGGGGTCTCGCCGTCGGTGGCCGTACCCTCGATCGCCGGGACGTCCAGCGGCGACGGCAGGAAGTCGACCACGGCGTCGAGCATGGGCTGCACGCCCTTGTTCTTGAACGCCGAGCCGCACAGCACCGGGTTGGCCTTGCTGGCGATGGTGGCCCGCCGGATGGCGGCCTTGATCTCCTCGACGGAGATCTCCTCGCCCTCCAGGTACTTCTCCATCACCGCGTCGTCGACGTCGGCCAGGGTCTCCATCAGCTTCTCGCGCCACTCGGCCGCGGAGTCGGCCAGGTCGGCCGGGATCTCCTCGATCGCGTAGTCCTCACCCTTCTGGGTCTCCCCGCGCCAGGTGAGGGCGCGCATGCCGATCAGGTCGACGACACCGATGTGGTCGCCCTCGAGCCCGATCGGGATCTGGAGCACCAGCGGGGTGGCGTTGAGCCGGTCGATCATCATCTGCACGCAGCGGAAGAAGTCCGCGCCCGTACGGTCGAGCTTGTTGACGAAGCACATCCGCGGGACGTGGTACTTGTCGGCCTGCCGCCAGACGTTCTCCGTCTGCGGCTCCACGCCGGCCACGCCGTCGTAGACCGCGACCGCACCATCCAGCACCCGCAGCGACCGCTCGACCTCGACCGTGAAGTCGACGTGACCGGGCGTGTCGATGATCTGGATCGTGTGGCCCTTCCACTCACACTTGGTGGCAGCGGAGGTGATCGTGATGCCACGCTCCTGCTCCTGCTCCATCCAGTCCATGACGGCAGCGCCCTCGTGGACCTCACCGATCTTGTAGGTGATACCGGTGTAGAACAGGATCCGCTCGGTGGTCGTGGTCTTACCGGCATCGATGTGCGCCATGATGCCGATGTTGCGTACGTTGGCGAGCGCGTCTGCGGCGGCCACTTCAATCCCTACTTATCGTCGTCTCGACTCGACCGATGGCGGTTCCGGCGCCGGTCCGGCGCCGGAACCAGGCTGTTACCAGCGGTAGTGCGCGAAGGCCTTGTTGGACTCCGCCATCTTGTGGGTGTCCTCGCGCCGCTTGACGGCGGCACCCAGACCGTTGCTCGCGTCCAGCAGCTCGTTCATCAGCCGCTCGATCATGGTCTTTTCGCGGCGGGCCTTGGAGTAGGTCACCAGCCAGCGCAGACCGAGGGTGGTCGCGCGGGCCGGGCGGACCTCGACCGGCACCTGGTAGGTGGCGCCACCGACCCGGCGGCTGCGCACCTCCAGGGTCGGCTTGACGTTGTCCATCGCCCGCTTGAGGGTGACGACCGGGTCGGTGCCGCTCTTCTCGCGGCAGCCCTCCAGGGCCGCGTACACGATGCGCTCGGCGAGCTGACGCTTACCGCGCATCAGGATCTTGTTGACCAGCTGGGTGACCAGAGGCGAGTTGTACACCGGGTCAGCGACCAGCGGCTTCCGCGGAGCGGGTCCCTTACGCGGCATGTCAGCTCTTCTCCTTCTTCGCGCCGTAACGGCTGCGCGCCTGCTTGCGGTTGCGGACACCCTGGGTGTCCAGCGAACCGCGGACGATCTTGTAACGCACGCCGGGGAGGTCCTTCACCCGGCCGCCGCGGACGAGCACGATCGAGTGCTCCTGCAGGTTGTGACCCACGCCCGGGATGTAGGCGGTCACCTCGATCTGGCTGCTGAGCTTGACACGAGCGACCTTGCGGAGCGCCGAGTTCGGCTTCTTGGGGGTGGTGGTGTACACGCGGGTGCACACACCGCGCCGCTGAGGGGATCCCTTCAGCGCCGGGGTCTTGGTCTTGGTCGTCTTGGCCTGGCGGCCCTTTCGGACCAGCTGCTGAATGGTGGGCACCGGGTTTCTCCGCTCCCTTCGGCCGCTCACGCGACCGCGCCGTCTGCTCGTTAGCCGACCTGATGGCCGACTCTCCTACATTCCGACCGGGACCACCTCACGGAAGTCCCGGCACCCGCGGTCGGGCGTGTCGCCCGATTCACGGTTCCAGCGCGGTCGCTCGCGCGCGCACCGGATTTCTGTCACCGGCGCGTGGTCGTCCGCACGCCGGGTCCTGGGCTGTGTCGTACGGCCGCGTGATCTCCGGACCGATCCGGATCCCGCGCACGCACGAGTTGCCCGGGCATGCCCGGGCGCAAGGGGAAAGAGTACCTACCACAGCCTCGCAGGTCAAAACGGGCTGGTCCGCCGGGTCTCAGATCCCCGTCGGCCACGCCGTACGCCCTGGCTGCTCGCCCGTGGCGGGCCCCTAGGACCTCCAGTGTACCGGCTGCCGCGTGCCGCAGCCCGTCACCCCCGGGCGACGGGGGTCACGCCAGCTGCACCAGCAACGCCAGCCCCAACCCCAGCAGGCTGAGCACCAGCCCCACCCCGCCACAACTGATCCCGGCCGTGGCCAGGCCCCGACCGGTGAACCGCACCGCCGGCGGTGGCGCGGCCCGACGGATCTGCCGACGGGCCAGCAACCCGGCGACGATCGCCGCCGCGCCGGCCAGCGCGCCCGGCACGGTGAACGCGCCGGCCGCCCAGGCCCCGCCGAGCTGCGCCCCCCCGACCCCGAAGCAGATCACCAGGAACGACACCAGGATCGACACCACCCCGGCGATCAGCGACCCCACCGCCGGGCCGGAGGTGACCGCCGGAACGTCGAGGTGGACCACCGCGAAGGGTGTGCCGGGGACCGGTTCGACCCGCTTCGGGGGGCGCGGGGCGTCCGGTGGCGGTGGGGGCAGCGGCCCGGGTTGGTGCCCCGAGGGCGCCGGCCAGCCCGCCCCGGCCGGCTGTCCCGGGTACGACCCGGGCGACATCCCCGACGACCCCGCCCCGGGATACGACCCACCCGGCCCCGGGTAGGCCCCGCCCGGCGGTGGGTGGGACAGCGGGCCCCGCAGTGATCCGCCAACTGCCGGAAACGGCCCGGCGGCGGAGGGGGCTGGCTGGGCCGGCGGTGGGGCGTACCCGATCGGAGCGGCCTCCGGCGGGATGCCGGTGCCGTGGACGGGCCCGGGGACCGACGGTGCCCCCCAGGGGCCGACGGCCCAGGGATCGCGCCGGTCGGGTGCCCCGGCGTCGTTGCCGGGACCCGGGGAGCCGGCGGGCGGTCCGCCCGGGTCGCCTCCCGACGGCGGCGCCGGTTCCGTCACGGGGTCCTCCTGTCGCGATGTGGGGTCCACCGTCACGCGACGGACACCGGCCAGGCTACCGCCGCCGCGCACCGCGGGTGCCCCCTGCCGGATCATCACCCCGACGGGTCAGTCGACGTTCGGCGCGAAGTCCTGCCCGTAGGGGGACCCGGCCAGCCGGACCACGCCGATCACCACCAGCGTCACCACCGCGACCGCGACCAGCACCAGGCCCGCCCAGGCCAACCGCTCCCCCCGCCGCAGCCAGGCCGCGCCGGTGAGGAAACCACCCGAGGCGTACGCCTCCCGGCGGGCCTGCCGGGCCAACTGGAGGGCGATCGTGGCGGGCACCACCCCACCGACGAAGAGCCCGGTCAACGCCCCGATCAGCCCGAGCGCGAAGACGGCCCGCGCCTTCGTGGCGCGCACCGGGTCGGGGTCGAGTGGATGACGTGGCGGCTGGTGCGCCACCGGCACCTGCCCCGCAGCGGTCGTCATGCCCACCATCATGCCCGGCCGACGGCCGTACCGGGCACTCCCCCGGCGGGCCCGATGGCGGGTCCCGCCGGGCCCCGGAAACGACGAAGGCCCCCGGCGTGCTGCCGGGGGCCTTCGTCAGAGCTTGCTCAGCGGTACGACCCGAAGTCGAAGTCGTCCAGCGGAACTGCCTGGCCGCTGGCCGGCCCGAAGCCGTAGTCGGTCTCCGGGTAGCCGGTCATCGAGTAGACCTTGGCCTTCGCCTCCTCGGTCGGCTCGACCCGGACGTTGCGGTACTTGCTGATGCCGGTACCGGCCGGGATGAGCTTACCGATGATCACGTTCTCCTTGAGGCCGACCAGCGAGTCGCTGCGCGAGTTGATCGCCGCGTCGGTCAGCACCCGGGTGGTCTCCTGGAAGGAGGCCGCCGAGAGCCAGGAGTCGGTGGCCAGCGAGGCCTTGGTGATACCCATCAGCACCGGACGACCGGCGGCGGGCTCGCCACCCTCGCCGACGAGCCGGCGGTTCTCCGACTCGAACAGCGCCCGGTCGACCAGCACGCCCGGCAGGAACTCGGTCGAGCCGGAGTCGATGACCGTCACCCGCTTGAGCATCTGGCGGATGATGATCTCGATGTGCTTGTCGTGGATGAGCACACCCTGCGAGCGGTAGACCTCCTGGACCTCCTGGGTCAGGTGGACCTGGACCGCCCGCGGACCCATGATCCGCAGCAGCTCGTGCGGGTCGATGGTGCCCTCGGTGAGCTTCTCGCCGACCGCGACGTGGTCCCCGTCGTGGGTCCGCAGCCGGACCCGCTTGGAGATCTTGTCATAGACGATCTCCTCGCTGCCGTCGTCGGGCACCACGATGATCTTGCGGGACCGCTCGCCGTCCTCGATCCGGACCCGACCCGGGGTGTCGGCGATGGGCGCCTTGCCCTTCGGGATCCGGGCCTCGAAGATCTCCTGCACACGCGGCAGACCCTGGGTGATGTCCTCACCCGCGACGCCACCGGTGTGGAAGGTACGCATCGTCAGCTGGGTACCCGGCTCACCGATCGACTGGGCGGCGATGATGCCGACCGCCTCGCCGACGTCCACGGTCTTGCCGGTCGGCAGCGAGCGGCCGTAGCACGCACCGCAGACGCCCAGCTTCGACTCGCAGGTGAGCACGCTGCGCACCCGGACCGTCTCCACCCCGGCGGCGACGATCTTGTCGACCCCGATGGAGTTGATGTCCTGACCCCGGTGGGCCACCACGGTGCCGTCCGGCCCCTTGATGTCGTCGGCCAGGGTACGGGCGTGCACGCTGGTCTCGGCGTGCTCGTGCACGACCAGCCGGCCACCCTCCAGACGCTCGCCGATCTGCATCGGGATCGCCCGGTCGGTGCCGCAGTCCTCCTCGCGGATGATCACGTCCTGCGAGACGTCCACCAGACGACGGGTCAGGTAACCCGAGTCGGCGGTACGCAGCGCGGTGTCGGCCAGACCCTTACGGGCACCGTGGGTGGAGATGAAGTACTCCAGCACGGACAGACCCTCCCGGTAGCTGGCCTTGATCGGCCGCGGGATGATCTCGCCCTTCGGGTTGGCCACCAGACCACGGATCGCCGCGATCTGCCGGAGCTGGAGCAGGTTACCGCGGGCACCCGAGTTGATCATCTTCCACAGTGGGTTCTCCTGCGGCAGCGCGGTGTCCATCTCCTTGGCGACCTCGTTGGTCGCCTTGGTCCAGATCTCGATGAGTTCGCCGCGACGCTCCTCGGCGGTCATCAGACCACGCTGGTACTGCTTGTCGATCCGGTCGGCTTCCGCCTCGTACTTCGCCAGGATCTCCGCCTTGCGCGGGGGCGCGATGACGTCCTCCATGCCGATGGTGACGCCGGACCAGGTGGCCCAGTGGAAGCCGGCCTCCTTGAGCCCGTCCAGGGTGGCGGCCAGCGCCACCTTCGGGAAGCGCTCGGCGAGGTCGTTGACGATCGCGGAGAGCTGGCCCTTGCGGATCTCGTAGTTCACGAACCGGTAGCCCTGCGGCAGCGTCTCGTTGAACAGGACCCGGCCCAGCGTGGTCTCCACGGTCAGCGGCTGACCCTCGACCCAGCCCTCGGGGGCGACCCAGGGCTCGCCGCCGTTGCCGTTGTCGACACCGATCACGTCCCGCAACCGGATCTTGACCGGGGTCTGCAGGTGCAGCTCGCCCGCGTCGAAGGCCATCCGCGCCTCGGCGTCCGAGCTGAACGCCCGACCCTCACCGATGCCACCCGGGGTCAGGTGGGTGAGGTGGTAGAGACCGATGACCATGTCCTGGGTGGGCATGGTGACCGGCTTGCCGTCGGCCGGCTTGAGGATGTTGTTCGACGACAGCATCAGGATCCGCGCCTCGGCCTGGGCCTCGGCCGACAGCGGCACGTGCACCGCCATCTGGTCACCGTCGAAGTCGGCGTTGAACGCGGTGCAGACCAGCGGGTGGATCTGGATCGCCTTGCCCTCGACCAGCTGCGGCTCGAACGCCTGGATACCCAGGCGGTGCAGGGTCGGCGCGCGGTTGAGCAGCACCGGGTGCTCGCCGATGACCTCTTCCAGCACGTCCCACACGACCGGGCGCTGCCGCTCGACCATCCGCTTGGCGGACTTGATGTTCTGCGCGTGGTTGAGGTCGACCAGCCGCTTCATCACGAACGGCTTGAACAGCTCCAGCGCCATCTGCTTGGGCAGGCCGCACTGGTGCAGCTTCAGCTTGGGGCCGACCACGATGACCGAACGGCCGGAGTAGTCGACGCGCTTGCCGAGCAGGTTCTGCCGGAACCGGCCCTGCTTGCCCTTGAGCATGTCGGACAGCGACTTGAGCGGGCGGTTACCCGGACCGGTGACCGGCCGGCCCCGACGGCCGTTGTCGAACAGTGCGTCGACGGCCTCCTGGAGCATCCGCTTCTCGTTGTTGACGATGATCTCGGGGGCGCCGAGGTCGATCAGCCGCTTGAGCCGGTTGTTCCGGTTGATCACACGGCGGTACAGGTCGTTGAGGTCGGAGGTCGCGAAGCGGCCACCGTCGAGCTGCACCATCGGGCGCAGGTCCGGCGGGATGACCGGGACGCAGTCCAGCACCATGCCCAGCGGCGAGTTGCGGGTGTTCAGGAACGCCGCGACGACCTTCAGCCGCTTGAGCGCGCGGATCTTGCGCTGGCCCTTGCCGGAGCGGATGGTCTCGCGCAGGCTCTCGGCCTCGGCGTCGAGGTCCATGTTCTGGACCAGCGCCTTGATGGCCTCGGCACCCATGCCGCCGGTGAAGTACTCGCCGAACCGGTCACGCAGCTCGCGGTAGAGCAGCTCGTCGGTGACCAGCTGCTTCGAGTCGAGCTTGCGGAAGGTGTCGAGGACCTCGTCGAGGCGGTCGATCTCGCGCTGGGCCCGGTCGCGGATCTGGCGCATCTCGCGCTCTCCGCCCTCCTTGACCTTGCGCCGGACGTCCGCCTTGGCACCCTCGGCCTCCAGCTCGGCCAGGTCGGCCTCGAGCTTCGCGGCCCGCTTCTCGATCTCCGAGTCGCGGCTGTTCTCGGACTGCCGCTTCTCGGCGAGGATCTCGTTCTCGATCGTCGAGAGGTCACGGTGACGCGCCTCGGCGTCCACGCTCGTCACGACGTACGAGGCGAAGTAGATGATCTTTTCGAGGTCCTTGGGGGCGAGGTCCAGCAGGTAGCCCAGCCGGCTCGGGACGCCCTTGAAGTACCAGATGTGGGTCACCGGAGCGGCCAGCTCGATGTGCCCCATCCGCTCACGGCGGACCTTGGACCGGGTCACCTCGACGCCACAGCGCTCACAGATGATGCCCTTGAACCGGACCCGCTTGTACTTACCGCAGTAGCACTCCCAGTCCCGCTGAGGGCCGAAGATCTTCTCGCAGAAGAGCCCGTCCTTCTCCGGCTTGAGGGTGCGGTAGTTGATCGTCTCAGGCTTCTTGACCTCACCGTGCGACCACTGGCGGATGTCATCCGCGGTCGCGAGGCCGATACGCAGCTCGTCGAAGAAGTTGACGTCGAGCACTATGTCCCCTATGTCGTCGTCTGTACAGCTAGATCACGGGCGGGGGTGGGGGCCGGCCGACTCGCGTCGGACTCACGCCTGACCGCCCGAACGAATCGGCCGACCCCCACCGCCACCACCTACACCTCTTCGACCGAGCTCGGCTCGCGCCGGGACAGGTCGATGCCCAGCTCCTCCGCGGCCCGGAACACCTCGTCGTCGGTCTCGCGCATCTCCAGGGCCACCCCGTCGCTGCTGAGCACCTCGACGTTCAGGCACAGCGACTGGAGCTCCTTGAGCAACACCTTGAACGACTCCGGGATGCCCGGCTCGGGGATGTTCTCGCCCTTGACGATCGCCTCGTAGACCTTGACCCGGCCCAGGACGTCGTCGGACTTGATGGTCAGCAGTTCCTGCAGGGCGTAGGCGGCGCCGTACGCCTGCATGGCCCAGCACTCCATCTCACCGAAACGCTGGCCACCGAACTGCGCCTTACCACCCAGCGGCTGCTGCGTGATCATCGAGTACGGACCGGTCGAACGCGCGTGGATCTTGTCGTCGACCAGGTGGTTGAGCTTCAGGATGTAGATGTAACCGACCGCGATCGGGTCGGGCAGCGGCTCGCCGGAACGACCGTCGAACAGCTGCGCCTTGCCGGAGGAACCGATCAGCTGCTTGCCGTCCCGGTTGGGCAGGGTCGACGAGAGCAGACCGGAGATCTCCTCCTCGCGGGCACCGTCGAAGACCGGCGTGGCCACGTTGGTGTCCGGCTCGGACTCGTGCGCCTCGATCGACCGGAGCTGACGCTTCCAGTCGGTGTCGTCGCCGTCCACGCTCCAGCCCGTCTTGGCCACCCACCCGAGGTGGGTCTCCAGGACCTGGCCGATGTTCATCCGGGACGGCACACCCAGCGGGTTCAGCACGATGTCGACCGGGGTGCCGTCCTCCAGGAACGGCATGTCCTCGATCGGCAGGATCTTCGAGATGACACCCTTGTTGCCGTGCCGGCCGGCGAGCTTGTCGCCGTCCTGGATCTTGCGCTTCTGGGCGACGTACACCCGGACCAGCTCGTTGACGCCCGGCGGCAACTCGTCGCCGTCCTCGCGGGAGAAGGTCCGCACCCCGATGACCGTGCCGGTCTCGCCGTGCGGCACCTTCAGCGAGGTGTCCCGGACCTCACGCGCCTTCTCACCGAAGATCGCGCGGAGCAGCCGCTCCTCCGGGGTCAACTCGGTCTCGCCCTTCGGCGTGACCTTGCCGACCAGGATGTCGCCGGGGACGACCTCCGCGCCGATCCGGATGATGCCGCGCTCGTCGAGGTCGGCGAGCATCTCCTCGCTGACGTTCGGGATGTCCCGGGTGATCTCCTCCGGGCCGAGCTTGGTGTCCCGGGCGTCGACCTCGTGCTCCTCGATGTGGATCGAGGTGAGCACGTCCTGCTGCACGAGGCGCTGCGACAGGATGATCGCGTCCTCGTAGTTGTGGCCCTCCCAGCACATGAACGCCACCAGCAGGTTGCGTCCGAGCGCCATCTCGCCCTCGTCGGTGCACGGACCGTCGGCGATGACCTGGCCGGCCTCGACGCGGTCGCCCTCGAAGACGACCGGCTTCTGGTTGACGCAGGAGCCGGCGTTGGAGCGGCGGAACTTGTGCAGCAGGTACGTCCGGCGGTGGCCGTCGTCCTGGTGGATGGTGATGTAGTCGGCGCAGAGATCCTCGATCATGCCACCGACCTCGGCCACCACCACGTCACCGGCGTCGACCGCGGCACGGTATTCCATGCCGGTGCCCACCAGCGGCGACTCCGCCTTGACCAGCGGCACCGCCTGACGCTGCATGTTGGCGCCCATCAGCGCGCGGTTGGCGTCGTCGTGCTCCAGGAACGGGATCATCGCGGTCGCGACCGAGGTCATCTGCCGCGGCGACACGTCCATGTAGTCGACGGCACCGGGGACCACGTCCTCGGTCTCGCCACCCTTACGGCGACACAGCACCCGGTCCTCGGCGAACGTGCCGTCCGCCTTGAGCGGCGCGTTGGCCTGCGCCTTGACGAACCGGTCCTCCTCGTCCGCGGTCAGGTAGTCGATCTGGTCGGTGACCCGACCCTCGACGACCTTCCGGTACGGCGTCTCGATGAAGCCGAACGGGTTGACCCGGGCAAAGGTGGACAGCGCGCCGATCAGGCCGATGTTCGGGCCTTCCGGCGTCTCGATCGGGCACATCCGGCCGTAGTGGGACGGGTGCACGTCACGGACCTCGAAGCCGGCCCGCTCCCGGGACAGACCACCCGGGCCGAGCGCGCTCAGCCGCCGCCGGTGGGTCAGGCCCGCCAGCGGGTTGGTCTGGTCCATGAACTGGGACAGCTGCGACGTACCGAAGAACTCCTTGATCGCCGCCACCACCGGGCGGATGTTGATCAGGGTCTGCGGCGTGATCGCCTCGACGTCCTGGGTGGTCATCCGCTCGCGGACGACCCGCTCCATCCGGGAGAGACCGACCCGGACCTGGTTCTGGATCAGCTCGCCCACGGTACGCAGGCGACGGTTGCCGAAGTGGTCGATGTCGTCGGCCTCGTAGCCGTCCTCACCGGCGTGCAGCCGGCAGAGGTACTCCACGGTGGCGACGACGTCGTCCTCGGTCAGCGTGCCCGTGGTGATCGGCACGCTGAGCTCGAGCTTCTTGTTGAACTTGTAGCGCCCGACCTTGGCGACGTCGTACCGCTTCGGGTTGAAGAAGAGGTTGTCGAGCAGGGTCTGGGCGTTCTCGCGGGTCGGCGGCTCGCCAGGGCGGAGCTTGCGGTAGATGTCGAGCAGGGCCTCGTCCTGGCCGGCGATGTGGTCCTTCTCGAGCGTGGTCATCATCAGCTCGGACCAGCCGAACTTCTCGCGGATCTGCTCGGCGGACCAACCGATGGCCTTGAGCAGGACCGTGACGGCCTGCCGGCGCTTACGGTCGATGCGGACGCCGACCGTGTCACGCTTGTCGATGTCGAACTCCAGCCAGGCACCCCGGCTGGGGATGACCTTGACGCTGGAGAGGTCGCGGTCGGAGGTCTTGTCCGGCTCCTTGGAGAAGTACACGCCCGGAGACCGGACGAGCTGGCTGACCACGACGCGCTCGGTGCCGTTGATGATGAAGGTGCCCTTGGGCGTCATCATCGGGAAGTCACCCATGAACACCGTCTGGCTCTTGATCTCGCCGGTGGTGTTGTTGGTGAACTCCGCCGTCACGAACAGCGGGGCGCAGTAGGTCAGGTCCTTCTCCTTGCACTCCTCGATCGAGGCCTTGACCTCGTCGAAGCGCGGTGCCGAGAAGGACAGCGACATGGTGCCGGAGAAGTCCTCAATGGGACTGATCTCGTCGAGGATTTCCGCGAGACCCGAGCGTGCGTGCGGGTCGTCCGCCGACCGGCCCTGCCAAGCCTCGTTGCCGACGAGCCAGTCGAAGGACTCGTTCTGGATGGCAAGGAGGTTGGGGACCTCGAGGTGTTCGGTGATCCTGCCGAAAGAAACTCGGCGGGGAGCGAAAGCGCTCGACGTACGACTGGTCTTCGCAGGGCGGGAAGCTGCCAAGATGCGTCCTTCCGAGGACCGGTGCTGCAGAACGGCTGGTACGCGTGCACTCCAATGACCCCACCAGAAATATCCGTAACCGGACATTTCCGAGCAGGGGTCAAGTCGGAAGGCAGCGCAAACTAGCAGTGTAGCCGAGAGGCTAACCGCTGTCCAGCCCATCCCGCAGGTCGTCGCGGAACGTGCCTCGGCACCCCGGAAAACCGGGGTCGCACCGGCCGCTCGGAACGCGAGTTCCTGTCGGGCCGCTCGGATGCAGCGGCTGCTGGTACTGCCGCAGCCAATACCCAAGAGGTGGCCGTCGCAAGCGCGGAAGGTCTTGCTGGTGTCAGCGTGCCTGGCAGGTCGGGGCCACGTCAAGAGCCTGCTTCCGGCTGCTCGGCGGGTTTCCCACGGACGGGCTACCCGCCAGAGTCCCCACCGCATCACGCACCGGGTGCGAACACCCTGCTCACGCCACTGATACCCGGAGTCACCAAGCATGACGGGCGGTGATCCGTTGTCGGATCACCGCCCGTTCAGTTTGCGGTGTGCCACGGCTCACGTGAGCCGGCCCCCGCCAAGGTCGACCCGAGGTCGACCTCAGGTCACTTGAGGGTGACCTTGGCGCCTTCGCCCTCGAGCTTGGCCTTGGCCTTCTCGGCGGTCTCCTTGTTGACCTTCTCCAGGATCGCCTTCGGGGCGGCCTCGACCGCGTCCTTGGCCTCCTTGAGGCCCAGGCCGGTCAGCTCACGCACGACCTTGATGACCTGGATCTTCTTGCCACCGTCGGCCTCGAGGACGACGTCGAACTCGTCCTTCTCCTCCTCGACCGGAGCGGCGGCGGCGCCACCGGCACCACCGGCAGCGGCAACCGCGACCGGGGCGGCGGCGGTGACCTCGAAGGTCTCCTCGAACTGCTTCACGAACTCAGAGAGCTCGATCAGCGTCATCTCCTTGAACGCGTCGAGCAGCTCGTCGGTGCTGAGCTTCGCCATGTCTGGCGTCCTTTCTCGCAATGAAAATTAAGAACGTGGTGCGCCGGGAGGGCCTCAGGCCGCCTCGGCGCCCTCCTGCTCGCGCTTCTTGTCCGCCAGGGCGGCCGCCGCACGGGCGGCCTTGGAGAGCGGTGCCTGGAACAGGGCTGCGGCCTTGCTCAGGTTGCCCTTCATCGCGCCGGCCAGCTTGGCCAGCAGCACCTCACGGGACTCCAGGTCGGCGAGCTTCGTGACCTCGGCCGCGGAAATGGCCTTGCCCTCGAAGACACCGCCCTTGATGACGAGCTTCGGGTTGGCCTTCGCGAAGTCGCGAAGACCCTTCGCCGCCTCGACGACGTCGCCCGAAACGAAAGTCAGCGCGGTAGGACCGGTGAACAGCTCGTCGAGGCCGGAGATGCCCGCCTCGGTCGCGGCACGCTTTGCCAGCGTGTTCTTCGCGACCGTGTAGGTGGTCTCCTTGCCGAGCGAGCGCCGCAGCTGGGTGAGCTGGGAAACCGTCAGACCACGGTACTCGGTGAGCACCGCAGCGCCCGAGGTACGGAAGCTCTCGGTCAGCTCAGCGACGGCCGTGGCCTTGTCGGCCCGGATCGGCTTGTCCGCCATGTCCCTCCTCTCTCGTTACTCGGAGCTGGTCGCCGTCGGGGAGCACAAGGCCCTGCGACGGCGCCGAAGGCGTCACGACAACGAAAAAGCCCCGGCGCAGGGCGCGCGGGGCGAGGACCGGAGCGATCACCATGGTCGGCAGACCACGGGGAGGAACCGTATTACGCTTACCGCCCTGCGCGGGTCGCCCGTCGTCGCGGAGCCTTCGACCGTGCCGGAGCACGGTGACCAGCGGTCTCTGGGTGGAACTACCGGCCCAGGTTACGCGACACGTCCACCCATCGCCAAATCGCCCCCACCCGCCCTCTCGCCCCACCCCCACCCCCAGCCCCACCCCCACCCCCAGCCCCACCCCCACCCCCAGCCCCACCCCCAGCCCCAGCGCCAGCGCCAGCGCCAGCGCCAAGATCGTGCAGCTTCCTGGTTGTAGTGGTCTCGCGCGGCGGGCGCTGAGGCCACTACATCCTGGATTGAGCACGATCTTGGCGAGCCCGCGACTGTTGCCGGCAGGTCGGGAGCAGTGCGGGGTCGAGCAGCAACGGCCCGACCAGACCGAGCCGATCAGGAGAAGGCCGCGCCGAGCCAACCACGTCAGGCCACGTCGAGCCGGATCAGGACAGGGCCGCGCCGACCCCAGCCACGTCAGGCCGCGTAGGCCGGGTGAAGCCATGACACGCCGGACCAGATCGGGCCCCACCCCGCACGTCAGGCCGCGTCGGACCAGGCGGAGCCATCACACGCCGGACCAGATCGGACCCCACCCCGCCCCGCCACGGTGGGTGGGTGGTCGGCGGACGGTCAGGGGATCGCTGCCTCCAGGTCCGGGTCAGGGGCGGGTCCGCCGCCACCAGGCGTAGCCGGTCAGCGCCACCCCGGCCCAGGCGAGCGCCCAGCCGGAGAGCAGCAGGGCGGTGCCGGCCGGCAGGGAGCCGGCGAGCGCCCGGGCAGTGGTCAGCACCGGCGGCACCAGCCAGGGCGCCACCGAGCCGCGCAGGCCCAGTGCCAGGGTGCCGACCGCACCCACCGCGAGCACCGCGACGCCGTAGCCGGCGGTGCGGGTCAGCGCCCGGCTCGCCAGCGCGCCCAGGGCCACCGCCGGCAGCAGGGCGAGCAGGTGGGCCCAGAGCCCGAGCGCCAGCGCCGCCACCACCGGCAGGTCACCCGGGCCCGGCGTGGTCACCCCGCCGACCAGCCACGGGAATCCCAACGCCACCAGCACCGTGCCCACCCCGGCGACCAGGGCCGCGAGCAGCCCGGCGATCCACTCGCGGGCCGGCCCCACCGACACCATGGCCAGCCGGCGCTGCACGTCCGGTTCGACGTCCAGCAGGATCTTGGCCTGCCAGGCCAACACCGGAAAGAGCACCACGGCGCTGACGCCGTACGCCTCCGCCGGCCGGGCCCGGCCGCCGCCGTACAGGATGCCGAGGGTGAGTAGGCCGGCCAGCACCGGTGCCAGCGCCCGTCCGGTACGCAGGAAGCCGGCCAGCCGCATCCGGACCAGCGCGCTCACCGGGCCACCTCCCCGGGCCGGCCACTGCGCGCCGGGTCGGCTGTCGACCCGGCGTCAGGAGGCGGGGCGCCCACCGACGGCTCCGCCGCCCCCGCAGGCCCACCGGTGGCCGGGGCCCCGGCCCGCCCCGGAGACGGGTCAGCCACCGACGAGGACGGGACGGGTGTGGGCGGCACGAGCACCGGCGTGGGCGGGGTGGCGGGTTCGCGTACCCGCAGGATGTGGTGGCCGTCGGCGCGCAACCGGGCGACGGTGCCGGCCACCCGCGCGGCCGGCACCGCGACCTCGACCACGGCGACGGCCGCATCGCCGCTGGCCGCCTCCTCGGTGACCAGTCCGTCGGCCACCGTCCAGTGCCGGGCGCCGGGGAGCCGGACCGTCTCGCCGCGGTGGTCACTGACCAGGACCGCTCCCCCGTCGGCCAGCACCTCGTCGATCAGCTCGGGGACCAGGCCCCGGGCGGCCGAGTCCAGCCCCTCCCAGGGCTCGTCGAGCACCAGCAGGCCCGGGGTGCGCAGCATCGCCTGAGCCAGGCCCACCTTCTGCGCGGTGCCCTTGGACAGGTCGGGCAGGCGGACCTCGCGGAACGGGGTCAGCCCCAACCGGTCGGTCCACCGGTCGACGGCCCGGTCGGTGTCGGCCCGGCCGAGGCCGGCGACCCGGCCCATGGCGGTCAGATAGCGGGTCACCGTGCAGGGCTGGTCGGCGGGGAACCGCTCGGGCACCCAGCCGACGTGCCGGGGCCGGTCGACCACCCGGCCCCGGGCCGGCCGCAGCACCCCCGCGCAGAGTTGCAGCAGGGTCGACTTGCCGGCCCCGTTGCGGCCGAGCACCACCGCCACCTCGCCCGGGTCGAGCCGGGCCGTGACGCCGCGCAGCACCCATGGGCCGCCCCGGCCGTATCGAAGCCGGACGTTCTCCAGTCGCATGGGAGGAGCCTGCCACAGTGCGACATGCGGAAGGGCCCCGCCACTGTCCGTGGCGGGGCCCTTCGCGGGAGAAGCCGGGCTCAGCCCTCGGCGCCGGTCTCCTGGAGGTTCTTCACCACGTTCGGGTCGACCGGGACACCCGGACCCATGGTGGTGGCCAGGGTGACCTTCTTGAGGTACTTGCCCTTGGCCGCGGACGGCTTGGCGCGCAGGACCTCGTCGAGCACCGCGGCGTAGTTGTCGATCAGCTGGGTCTCGGAGAACGAGGCCTTGCCGATGATCAGGTGGAGGTTGGAGTGCTTGTCCACCCGGAAGGTGATCTTGCCGCCCTTGATGTCCGAGACGGCCTTGGTGACGTCCATGGTCACCGTGCCGGTCTTCGGGTTCGGCATCAGGCCGCGCGGGCCCAGGATCCGCGCGATCCGGCCGATCTTGGCCATCTGGTCCGGAGTGGCGATCGCCGCGTCGAAGTCCAGCCAACCGCCCTGGATCCGGGCGACCAGCTCGTCCGTGCCCACCTCGTCGGCACCGGCGGCGACGGCCTCCTCGGCCTTCGCGCCGGCGGCGAAGACGATCACGCGGGCGGTCTTACCGGTGCCGTGCGGCAGGTTGACCACGCCGCGGACCATCTGGTCCGCCTTGCGGGGGTCGACGCCGAGGCGCATGGCGACCTCGACCGTGGCGTCGAACTTGGCGCTGGTGGTGTCCTTGGCGAGCTTGACCGCCTCGGCCGGGGTGTAGAGCTTCGACTTGTCGACCGCCTCGGCGGCCTTGCGGTACGTCTTGCTGCGCTGCATCTCGGGTTACTCCTGTGGTCTCTGGCGGGCCGCGGGTGACGCGCGCCCTCCCACGAACTGATCTTGGGGACCGACCGGGGTCAGTCGTTGACGACGATGCCCATCGACCGGGCGGTGCCGGCGATGATCTTCGCAGCCTGGTCGATGTCGTTGGCGTTGAGGTCGACCATCTTCTTCTCGGCGATCTCGCGCACCTGGGCCTGGCTCACCGAGCCGACCTTCTGGCTCTGCGGCACACCGGAACCCTTGTCGACGCCGGCGGCCTTGAGCAGCAGCCGGGCGGCGGGCGGGGTCTTCAGGACGAAGGTGAAGGACCGGTCCTCGTACACGCTGATCTCGGCGGGGACGATGTCGCCCCGCTGGGCCTCGGTCTGCGCGTTGTAGGACTTGCAGAACTCCATGATGTTCACGCCGTGCTGACCGAGCGCGGGGCCCACCGGCGGAGCCGGAGTCGCCTGGCCCGCCTTCAGCTGAAGCGTGAACGTCTTGACGAGCTTCTTCTTCGGAGGCATGTCACTTCCTGGGGCTTGGAACTGGGAAAGGTGCCGGCCACGGGCGCGCACGGTCAGCGCGGTACCACAGCGACGACGTTCAAGAGTAGCGCAGCGCCCGACAGCGCCCCGCGCCGAGGTCCGCGCCGGGGGTAACGACGTCGCCGGCGGCGGGCTGCTGCCCCACCGCCGGCGACGAACGTCGTCAGATCTTGGCGACCTGGTTGAAGTTCAGCTCGACCGGGGTCTCCCGGCCGAAGATCGACACCAGCACCTTGAGCTTCTGCTGGTCGGCGTTGATCTCGCTGATCGTCGCCGGCAGCGAGGCGAACGCCCCGTCGGTGACGGTGACCGAGTCGCCCACCTCGAAGTCGAGGACCCTGATCTCGGGCTTGGCCTTCTTCTGCTCGGTCTCCACCGCCGGAGCCAGCCACTTGAGCACCTCGTCGAGGCTCAACGGTGCCGGCCGGTCGGCCCGGTCGGTCGCCCCCACGAAGCCGGTGACCCCCGGCGTGTTGCGCACACACGAGTAGGACTCCGCGGTCAGCTCCATCCGGACCAGGATGTAACCGGGGAAGACCTTGGCCTGGATCTGGGAACGCTTGCCGTTCTTGACCTCGACCTCTTCCCGGGTCGGCACCTCGACCTGGTAGATGAACTCCTCCATGTCGAGGGAGGTGATCCGGGTCTCGAGGTTGGTCTTGACCTTGTTCTCGTAACCGGCGTACGAGTGCACCACGTACCAGTCGCCGGGCGCGTAGCGCAGCTTCTGGCGCAGCTCGGCGACCGGGTCGTAGTCCTCGTCCGGCTCGGGCTCCGTGGTCGGGAACTCCGGCTCGCTGGCGGCCTCGACCGACTCGTCACTCGCCGCCGTCGCGACCGTGGACTGGTCGTCCGTGGTCCCGGCGGTCTCGTCGTACTCAGGCACGCTTGCTCACTTCCGTCACTATCGGCTCAGTCGGCCGGTCAGCTGGGGCTGCCGAAGACCCACAGCACGCCCTTCGCGAAGGCGAAGTCGAGAAGGCCCACGATCGTCAGCATCACCGCGACGAAGGTGACCACCACAGCGGTGTAGGTCAGCAGTTCCTTGCGGGTCGGCCAGATGACCTTACGCAGCTCGGCGACGACCTCGCGGAAGAAACGCGCGATGCGGGCGAACGGCCCCACCCGGTCGGTCTCGGACCGGGTCTTCGGCTTGCTGTCGGCAGCACCCGCACGGGTCCGCGACCGGGTCGCGGTGCCGCCCCGGGATACCGGCTCGTCCGCGTCGGTGGCGTCGTCGTCGGGGGCGTCGTTGTCGGCGGTCACCTCGTCGACGACCTCGTCGCGCTCGTCGCGCAGACCGTCGTCGCCGGCGTCCTCGCCGCGCCGCTTGCTCTCGGCCACTTCGCCCTCCGTCGCGGGATGTCGGTTCGTACGCCGGGAGGCGTACGCGGCGCTGGTCACGCCGGCCGGACCAACCGTCCCGCGACGGGCCGCGGCCGGCGGACCGGACGAAGGGCCCCGGGTCGCCCCGGAACCACCCCGCCGATGCCACCACCACGGGCCGGACGCCGCCTTGCGGCGGCGCGACCCACGGGAACGGTCAGGCCTGAGGCGCAGGGGTGACAGGACTTGAACCTGCAGCCTGCGGTTTTGGAGACCGCTGCTCTGCCAATTGAGCTACACCCCTGTGCGGCAACGCTCTCCCCACCCGACCTGCACGGCCGGGCAGGGGTCACTTGCCCCACGGCGGACCAGTGTACGGGTAGCGCCCCGACTTTCCCAACCGGTCCCGCCCGGTACGTTTCGACAGGCCGTCAGCCGGTCGTCCGCACGACCGCCCGCGCCTGCGAAAGGATCTTCTCCTCACCGCACCGGGCGGTCACATCGAGCCTGGCCAGCCCGGCTTCGGTGACCTCCTTGACCACCGCGTCCACGGTGATCTCGGTGCCCTCGTCGTCGTCCGGGACGACCACCGGCCGGGTGAAGCGCACCCCGAACTCGACCACCGCGTCGGGTGCGCCGGCCCACTCGGTGACCGCCCGACCGACCAGCGCCATGGTGAACATGCCGTGGGCGATCACCCCGGGCAGACCCACCCTGGTGGCGGTCCGGTCGTTCCAGTGGATCGGGTTGAAGTCGCCCGAGGCGCCCGCGTAGCGGACCAGGTCCGCCCGGGTCACCCGGAACGTCCGGGTCGACAGTTCCACGTCAGGACTCCCCACGTACGACGAGCTTGGACCAGACGGCGACCACCGGCTCACCGGCCGAGGTGGTCACGTCGGTGCGGGTGGTCAGGAAGGCGTGCCCACCCCGGTTGCTGATCTCCTCGATGGTGTTCACGCAGACCAGCTCGTCCCCGGCCACCACCGGCCGGGTGTACGCGAAGCGCTGGTCGCCGTGGACCACCCGGCTGTAGTCGACCCCGAGCGCCGGATCGTCGACGATCTGCTGGCTGGCGGCCATGGTGATCAGGACCGGGAAGGTGGGCGGGGCGACCACGTCCGGGTGGCCGAGGGCACGGGCCGCCGCCGGGTCGTGGTGGGCCGGCTCGGTCGCTCCGATGGCGGTGGCGAACTCGCGGATCTTTTCTCGGCCCACCTGGTAGGGGGCGGTCGGCGGATACGTCCGGCCGACGAAGGACGGGTCCAGGGACATGCCGCCGAACCTACACGGGACGCACGAACGCCGACCCGTACGGGCAGGCGGCTGTGAAGGCCGCGCCATCCGTGCGGATCGGCGTCCGGGTTGGTCGCTTGCGGACCGGGCTGGCCAGGTGGCCGACCGAGGGTCAGCGGGTCTCGCGGTGGGCGGTGTGCTTGCCGTCCCGGGGGCAGAACTTCTTCAGCTCGATGCGGTCCGGGTCGTTACGGCGGTTCTTACGCGTGATGTAGTTGCGCTCCTTGCACTCCACACACGCCAGAGTGATCTTCGGCCGGACATCGGTCGCCTTCGCCACGGCGGAGTGCCTTCCTCGCTACGGATATCAACTACAGCGCATCAGCCTACGCGGAAGATGCCTGGACATGCAAAGTGGGCGCCTGTGGCGCCCGTCCCACTCACCACCGGGGATGAGCCCGGAGGACGAGAGTAGCGGTGGCCGGAATTGAACCGGCGACACAGCGATTATGAGCCGCTTGCTCTGCCATCTGAGCTACACCGCCGAGGCGGGTCCCAAAGGACCCTCTGAGCCCCCTTACGGAATCGAACCGTAGACCTTCTCCTTACCATGGAGACGCTCTGCCGACTGAGCTAAGGGGGCCTACCCGATCACCCCGGAGGGCGTCGCGCAGGGGATACATTACACGGCACCGCGCCGGGGGTGAAATGGGATCCCCCGATACCGCGTCGGCACAGCTCAGGGCACTACGCGGAGCCTCGGCAGCTCATCCGCGCCGGTCGCCTCCTGGTCCGCCTGGGCACCGAACCAGGCCTCCAACCGCTCGTACGGCAGCGGCCGGCTGAACAGGAAGCCCTGCCCGATCTCGCAGCCGATGTCCTGGAGAAGTTCGAGGGTCAGCTCGCTCTCCACCCCCTCGGCCACCACGGACAGGCCGAACTGCTGGGACAGCGACACCACCGCGTTGACGATCGCCAGGTCCCCGGGGTCGGTCGCCATGCCCTGCACGAACGACTGGTCGACCTTCACCTCGTGCACCGGCAGCCGGCGCAGCTGGGCCAGCGACGAGTTGCCGGTGCCGAAGTCGTCGACCGCCAGCCGGACGCCGAGGTCCCGCAGCCGGCGCAGGGTGGGGATGGGCCGCTCGGTGCCGTCCAGCACCGCCGCCTCCGGGATCTCGACGGTCAGCAGCTGCGGCGGGACGCCGTACTCGGTCAGCAGCTCCCCCACCCGGTCCGGGAAGTGCCGGTCGGTCAGCGAACGGGCGGCGATGTTGACCGCCACCGCCAGCGGCTGCCCGGTGTGGCTCCAGTCCCGGCTGCGGCGCAGCCCCTCGCGCAGCACGAACTCGGTGAGCCGACCCAGCTGGCCGGTGTGCTCGGCCACCGCGACGAAGTCCTCCGGGGAGACCGTGCCGTGCGCCGGATGCTCCCAGCGGGCCAGGCACTCCACCCCGAGCAGGCGACGGTCCCGCAGGGTCACCTTCGGCTGGAAGTAGACCTCCAGCTCCCCCTCGTCGAGAGCGCGACGCAGGTCACCGGCGAGCCCGAGCCGGCGCAGCGACCGCGACTCCAGCGCCGGGTTGAACAGCTGCACGCTGCCCGGCACCGCCTTGGCCGCGGTGGCCGCCAGGTCGACCCGTTGCAGCAGCACGGCGGCGTCACTGCCGTGATCCGGATGCACGGTCACCCCGACGGCGGTGTCCACGTCGAGGGTGAGCGCGTCGAAGACCATCTCGTCGCGGATCTGCTCGCGGAGCTGGCCGGCCAGCTCCAGGGCCGCCTCGGCGTTCTCCAGCCGCAGCGTCACCAGGAACTCGTCGCCCCCGGCCCGACCCACCAGGGCCGACGACGGGGCGCAGGCGCGCAACCGCTCGGCCACCTCGACGAGGACCTTGTCCCCCGCCGCGTGCCCCAACGACTCGTTGACCTGCCGCAGCCCGTCCACGTCGAAGAGCAGCACGGCGACCACCTCGCCCGGCGCGCGGATCTTGACCGCCTCGGCCAGCGCGGCGGTGATCCGCCGCCGGTTGGGCAGGCCGGTCAGCGCGTCGTGGTAGGCGTCGTGCCGCAGCCGGTCGACCAGCCGGGAATTCTCCAGGGCGACGGCGGCGTGCGCGGCGACGGTCTCGAAGACGGGGATGTCGCTCGTGGTGAAGTGGCCGATGTCGCTGAGCCGGTTGGTCACCTCCAGGGTGCCGATCACCGCCTGGCCGGACCGCAACGGCACCACGATGGCGTCCTTGACCTGCTGGGCGCCCACCTCACGACGCAGCGCGGTGTCGTCGCCGAGCAGTCGGCCGATGGACAGCGTCTTGCCCAGCTCACGGGCCTGTTCCCGGAAGACCGTCGGGGTGGGTGCGACGTCGAGCAGGCCCGGGGTGTCGACCCGGGCGGTCAGCAGCACCTCGGGGTGCCGGCGCTGGGCGGGCAGCCAGAGGGTGGCGTACTCGGCCTGCATCAGGCCCCGTACCCGGTCCAGGAGGATGTCGGCGATCGCCCCCTCGGCGCTGTTGGTGAGCAACCGGGTCAGGTCGTACATGCCGGTGAGGGTGCGGTGCTGCCGGAAGAACTGCGAGTAGGAGCGGTAGACCTGGAACAACGCCGCGAACAACGCGGCCAGCAGCAGCGCCGACCACCAGGTGGTCTTCAACGCGATCAGGACGAGCAGGCCGACCGAGGCGTTGATGGAGGTGGTGAGGAAGACCGACGGCGCGGTACGCAGCGCCTCCCGGCCGGCCTGCCAGCCCTGGAGCAGTACGTGCACCCCGGCCACCGAGAGCAGACTGACCAGAGTGATGGTGTTGACCGCCAGGAACAGGCTGCCCCAGGTCCCCGGCCCGACCCCCTTGATCGGGGGCAGGGCCAGCAGGAGCAGCCCGGCCAGCGAGGTGGCCGCCGCCGCTTTCGCGACGTTGAACCACAGCTTGGCCGGAGCGAACCGGTGCGACGCGCTCCAGATCAGCACGGAGAGCGTGTAGATCAGCACCACCGTCAGCGGTGGCAGGAAGAAGAGCGCGACGACGAGGGGCACCTCGGTCAACGTCACCCCGACCGACTGCCGCCGGACGATCACGTTGAGAACCGGGATGCTGATCCCCGTCATCGCCACGAAGAGCACGAACGCCAAGCCCCACTCCCCGAACTCGGGAAGCAGGACACCGATCGCGGTGCTGAAGACGATGGCCAGCAAGGCCAAGGGGGCGGTGATGAACCAGGCGCGTTCGGTGGACTTACGCCGCTGATCTCGGCTGGCCATGCGCCACCCTCTCCCTGAGAGACGTCACCCCCAGGACACCGGGAGCGGGGACGACGCGGGGGCTTAGCGCGCGCCGCCCATCGTCCAGACGACGTCCGCCATTTGCGCGCTGCCGTCGATGGACTGAACGCCGGCTACGGCGAGTCCACCGAGGATGGTGGCGAGCACGAGGAGCGAGCCAAACAGCCGGCCCAGCCTTCGACCAGACATGATTGCTCCTGTCGAGAGAGTGTTCACGGGGGATGGTGGAGGTTCCACGATCGTGCCACACCTCGGGTACCCAGAAAAGCGGGGAGAGCGGCGCTGGTCCGAGCAGCGGAGAGGTTCCGCCGTTCGGACCACCGCCGTCACCTCCCCGTGCCAGATCAGCGGCACCAGGACGGGTAACAGCCTCCACGAATCGCCCAATGTCACTATCGACGCAAACCCGATCTTTAACGGCGCGGGGCCGCTGCCCGGGCGGCAGGGCGACCGTCGTATTCGAGGGTCGCGACGACTGCTCCCGGAACCGTCACATCGATCACCATAGCTCATTTCGTCAGGTACGGAAGCGGCCTGTCGGGAGTCGACGGACTCCGCACCAGATCAACGACAAAACGCGCTAACAGTGGCGAGCTGGCGCGAGCAGGCGAAACACCCGCCAGAGGCGGTCGGACCCCGTGATGTCGCACCCCGATGGTGTCGTGAATCCATGACATCGCAGACACCGGTGACGCCGGTGATCGAGGAACGGGCGGTCCAGCCCTACGTGGGGATCCGACGCACGGTGACGATGGGGACCATCGGCGATGCCGCGGATGCCCTGTCGGACCTGTTCGGCTGGCTGGCGGCGCAGGGGATCGCCCCGGCCGGCCCGGACTTCCTGCGCTACCACGTGATCGACATGGCGCGGGAGCTTGAGGTCGAGGCGGGGGTGCCGGTCCCGGCCGACGCGCAGATCACGGTCGAGACGCCCATGCGGACCGGCGTGCTGCCGGCCGGCCGCTACCTCACCACCACCCACGTCGGCGACCCCGACGAACTGGTCGCGGTGACCGGGGCGTTCCTGGAGTGGGCGGAGCGCAACGGGTTGCGCTGGGACGTCAGCGACACCGGGGCGGGCGAGCGCTGGGGCTGCCGGCTGGAGATCTACCACCTCGGCCCGGACGACGACCCGGACCGGAGCACGTGGCAGACGCAGCTGGCCTTCCGACTGGCGGACTGACGAGGACGGGCGGACCATCCGTACGCCATCCGCACAGCACCACTGCTATCAGGCAATTTGCAGTATCTGCCGCTTTACTTGAATTTCGGGCCAGGGTTTTCAAGTACGGCGAGCTACTGCGAGAAGCGGATGGCTCGCCGGGTGGTTATCCCGGAGACAACGTCGGCGTGACGGCGGACCATGTGCCGGTGCAACCAGACGATGTGCTCACCCGCCTCCAGGAGGCCGCCGTCCTGTGGAGCGTCGGGTCGGGCACGCCGGCCGAGGTGGTCGAGGCGGCCTGCGACTGCCTGATAGCGGGGGTGGACAGCCCGACGCTTCGGATCCTTGCGGGCATTTCGGCCGATCCAGGCGGCGAGAGCGACGAACTACGTCGGTGGCTCGGGGATACGCTGGCGGAACTCTCGCTGACCTTCTTCCCGCAGGGCAGCCGGGCGGGTGAGGACGAAGCCGTCCGGATCATGGCCCGCCGGTTGCTCGACCGGACGATCACCGCCCGCGCCCTCACCTCCTGGGCGTACGGGTTCATCACCCGGGACGGGACTCCGCTGGCGGCCGGGCTCATCGACCTTGAGTACGCGTACGAGATCGTCGAGGCCGTCGTCCACGACGGGCAGCCGTACCCGGACGATGCGGCTGCCGGAGTCGATGCGGACGTGGTCGCCGAAGCGCGGCGGCTGATCGGCGGCACAGCGGAGAACGACTGAGCCACCGCCGTCAGCCGAGTTGCCGCCTCGACGTCCGTGGTGTTCCGGCCGCCAGGGACTCCGCCCGGCCGCGCTGCTCGCACCGCGACCAGGGGATACCTGGGATGGTTTGGGGGTATGTCGGGGGTTATGGCAGGTCAGAACGGTGCGATGGACGAGGAGCACGCGCGGCCGGCGGGAGTCGACGACGCGACGGTCGAGGCGTTGGGCAAGCTGAGTGAGGCGTTGGAGACGATCCACCGGGTGCGCGGGCATCTCTACTCCGCGCACCAGCTCGTCGGCGGCGCGGATCTCACCCTGGACCGGGTGGTGGAGTTGCTGCGCGGGGCCGGGCACGACGAGGTGGCCGACCGGGTCGAACACGAGCTGCTGGGGCGCAACCTACTGCCCGGCCGGTGGACGTTCCAGATCGTGGAGGAGTTCGACGACGGCTACTACGCCACGTTCCAGGAGATCGAGCGGGACGCCCGGGAGAAGCTGGCCGGCGGTCGGCGGCACCTCTACGAGGCCGAGATGAAGCAGCGGCGGCGTACCCACGGCATGCCCGGCCACGAGGCCACGCCGGAGTCGGCGCGGCCCGACCGCGACGGCCGCTGACCGACCCGGCCGCGACGGGCTGCATAACGGAACCGACGGCGCCGGGCGGAGCGGGACGCACGATCGACTCAGGGGAGGCGACGTAGCGGTGTCCGGCCAGCCTGAATACCGCTACATCGGCCCCCGGGCGAGGCGGGTGAGGTCATCCCGGCCCACCGGCAAGGCGGGTGGGGTCACCACTGGCGGCGTACCGTCGCTTTGGGGCCGGTGACCAGGGTGGCGGGCGGGATGTCGTCGGCGACCACCGCGCCGGCCGCCACCACGGCGTCCCGGCCGATGCGGACGCCGGGGAGGATCGTCGCGCCGGCCCCGATCCAGACGTTCTCCGCCACGTCGATGGGCGCACCGGTCAGCCACTCCCGCCGCTGCACGGGGTCGACCGGGTGGCCGAGGGTGATGAAGGTGGCCTTCGGGCCGACCATGACGCCCTCGCCGAGCCGAATGCCGGCGTAGTCGAGGAACGTGCAGTTCTGGTTGATGAACACCCGCTCCGCGATCTCCAGGTTGAGGCCGTGATCGGTGTAGAACGGCGGATAGATGGTCACCCGCGCCGGCAGCGGCCGGCCGAGGAGCTGCGCCAACAACTCCGCCCGGCCGGCCTCGTCGGTGAAGGGCAGCACGTTCAGCCGGGAGGTCAACTCGGTGGCCCGCAACACCCTCGCGGCCATCGCCTGGAACTCGGGGCTGTGGATGCGCATGAAGCGCTCGTCGGACATCCCGCGATCCTCGCCGACGCCGCCGCCCCGGGGCGCTGCGGGCCACCGCCGTTCACCGCCGCTCCCCCGCCCGCCCCGGCGGGCCGACCGGTGCCCGCATCAGCCGCCGCGCCTGGGTCAACTCCTCGATGAGCCGGTCCACCTGCCCGCTCGACAGCAGCACCGCCTGGGTGCCGCCGTACCGGGTCGCGTCCAGCTTGATCGACGGTTCGCGCCTGATGAACCGGTCGACGAGCAGTTGCAGGCTCACCCAGCCGGTCCGCTCCCGCCCCACGGTGGCGAGGAACCCCCGGTGCATCGGGTCGTTCGGCCCGCACCCCCGGCACCACACCGGACAGACGACCGGCCGACCACCCTCACTCATCGCCGACCCCCGGACGGCCGTCACCCTGACCAGCGACCCGATCGGCCCCCGACGGGCCACCGTCGCCCCGGCCCGGATCGCCCTGGTCGGCCGCCTGGGTCAGCAGGTCGCGCAACTGGTCCGCCAGCTCGGCAGCCTGAGGCAGGGACAACTCGGCCCAGGCATTGCCGGCCCGACAGGTCGCGTGCACCCCGACGAGCGGCGCACCCGGGACTTCCGCGCTGATGAGGTACGTGACGACGAGGCCACTCGCCCGACTCTCACCGACCCGCAGCATCGGGCCACGATGCCGGCGGGCCATGTGCGGCATCACCGGCGGAACCAGGAAACCGCACCGCTCGGGGGTACACCACGGCGGGTGGGTGGTGGTCGGCTTACCGGTACGGGTCATCGCCGCCACCGCCCACCGTTACCCCGACGTGCCTGGCCCACCGTCAGCAGCGGGGCACACCGCAGGGTGGGCAGTTCGCGGGTCACCTCGACCGACCACCATGGCGTGGCGAGCGGAGGTGCAGTGGACGGGCCCGGCGGGGCGTTGCGGCGGACAGGTCGTGACGGTGAACGCCTTCGAGACCGCCAGGACGAGAACCAATCGCATCGACGATGAGTGCCGGACATCACACCTCCACAGGTAACCGGGGCGAGGACCCCGGGTTGCTTGGCTGCCAGCGGCATGGCCTGGCCCTCCGAACGGCCTGAGTCCAAGACCGGCTCACGACAGGACCGACATTGGCGGCAACTGGCTTAAGCCAGCTTCGATGAAGGGTGGCAGGCTGTCAATAGCTGGCTTGAGCCAGTTGCGCTAGCCTGGATACCACCTTGAGGAGTGGTGATCCGATGAGTGACCAGCAGGAGCGGCAGCCTCCGAGCCGCCGCATCGCCGAGGAGCTACGGGCCGCGATCATGCGCGGTGACCTCGGCGACGGCGACCAACTACCTTCCGAACGCGATCTGGCAGCCAGATACGCCACGGCCCGCAACACCGCCCGGGAGGCATTGGGCATCTTGCAGGCCGAGGGCCTTGCCCAGGCGCAGCACGGCCGAGGCGTGTTCGTACGCCTGCGGCGTCCGCTGATGAGGATGGGTCGCGACCGGTACTCCCGCCGGGCGCGGAACGAGACCGGGCTTTCGCCGTTCCGCATCGAGGTGGAGCGGCAGGGACGGACCCCGCACACGGAGTGCCGGTCGGTGACCACCGTGCAGCCGCCCGCCGAGGTCGCCCAGCGGCTGGGGCTCGCCGCCGGCCAGGAGGTCATCCGGCGGGAGAACTGGTACTTCGCCGACGACGAGCCTATGCAGGTCGGAGTGACCTACATCCCGACCACGGTGGTCGAGGGATCACCACTGGCGAGTGAGAAAAAGCTCGGCCGAGGCAGCATCTACCAGCGGTTCGAGGATCTGGGTTACCCGATCGCGCGTATCCGGGAGGAGGTGAGCGCCCGGATGCCGACGCCGGACGAGGTGAAGGGGCTCTCGATGCCGCCGGGCGTGCCCGTGATCGAGTTGCTGCACACGAGTCTCGATGGTGATGGACGAGCCTTCGAGGTGACCCGGTTCGTCATGCGCGCCGACGTGAACGGCCTGGACTACGACATGCCCGTTGAGGACTGACCACCGGCGGGTCAGCCGGGCAGGTATCGCCCGGGTGGCCGGTCTCGCGCTGCTGTGGGGGTCCGGCTTTCTCTGGATCAAGCTCGCGTTGCGCGGTTTCAACCCGGTGCAGATCGTGTTCGCCCGGCTCCTGCTCGGCTTCCTGGTCCTGACCCCGATCGCGCTGTCCCGGGGACTCCGCTTTCCATGGCACAAGCGACTCTGGGGTCACCTGTTCGTGGCCGCCATGGTCGCCAACGCCGTGCCGTACCTGTTGTTCAGCATCGCGGAGGAGACGATCGGGTCGAACGTGGCAGGGGTGCTGAACGCGACCACGCCGCTGTGGACGCTGCTGCTGGCATTCCTCGTCGGCGTCGACCGGGCCGTCACCGTCAAGAAGGCCGCCGGCTTCGCCCTCGGGTTCCTCGGGGTCGTGGTCATCTTCTCGCCGTGGGAGTCCGCGAGCGAGATCGCCAGTTGGGGCGGCCTCGCCTGCCTCGCCGCAGCCGCCAGCTACGGGCTCGGCTACGTCTACATGGGCCGGTTCCTGTCCGGGCGCGGAATCCCGCCGCTCGTGCTGTCGGCGGCCCAGCTCGGCGCGGCCACGGTTCTGCTGGTGCCGGCGCTGCCGTTTGCCGGATTGGAGTCGCCGGTGTGGCGGCTCGACGCGTTGGCGAGCCTGCTCGTCCTCGGGGTGCTCGGCACCGGGGCCGCCTACGTCCTGAACTACCGCATCATCGACGACGAGGGGCCGACCGCCGCATCGGTGGTCACCTACCTGCTGCCCGTCGTCGCAGTGGTCCTCGGATGGGTGATCCTCCGCGAGGCTGTCACGACCGTGATCGTGGTCGGTATCGCCCTGGTCCTCGCCGGAGTCACCCTGACCCGGCGACGGTCCACCGAAATCGGATAACCCACACTTCACATCGATCAGCAATCCTCGTACCCGGGTGGTGCGGATGGCCCGCCCGTCCTGATGGTCACCGAGTCGAAGCCGGCCACCGACGCTCCCCGCTGAATCGGATCGTCGGCTCTGAACCGCGTGGAGGACGCTGATGCAGGTCGTCATGGCAACCCGCCCGGCCAAGCCCGACCAGCCCAACGAAGACTTCACCGGTGCCGTACCGAATGCCGTCGTCCTGCTCGACGGTGCCGGCCTGTCCGGCACCACATCTACCTGTCTCCACGGCGTCGCCTGGTACACCCGCCGGCTCGGCGGGGCGCTGCTCGGCCAACTGGCGGCCGACGACGGCCAGGATCTCACCGCCATCCTCGGCCAGGCGATCGTGGAGGTTGCCGACGCGCACCGGGACACCTGCGACATCAGTGATCCGAGCAGTCCGTCAGCAACCGTCACCATCTTTCGGATCGACGACGACCGCGCCGATTACCTCGCGCTCGCCGACTCCGTGCTGGTCCTCGACCACGCCGGGGACGTTCCCGAGGTGATCACCGACGGGCGGGTGGACGCCGTGGGCAGCCGCTACCGCGCCGCGATGGACGCCGCCCCGAACGGAACTGTCGAACACGACCGGGCGCTCCGCGAATACATCGAAGCCCTCCGCGCCCACCGCAACCAGCCCGGCGGGTTCTGGGTCGCCGCCGACGATCCGGGGGTGGCGGCGGAAGCGCTGACCGGAAGCCGGCCTGTGTCAGGACTTAGGGGTGCCGTCCTGCTCAGTGACGGGGCCAGCCGCATCGTGGACCAGTTCGCTCTGGCGGATTGGCCGGAAGTTCTCGCGCTCATCGCCGAGGAAGGGCCGATTGAGGTGATCCGGCAGGTCCGGGCGGCAGAGACCAGCGATCCTCAGGGCAGAAGGTGGCCGCGCGCCAAGGCGTACGACGACGCCACACTGGCCGTGTGCACCCGGTTTACCGCCCGACGTACGCCCGCAGGGCCGGGGCGATAATCGTCACTCATAGAAGGGGATCAGCATGGAGACTTGGCGAGTCCTCGCGGGCGCTGCCATGAGCGTGGCCATGTGCCTCTTGGGCGTCGCTCTTGCCAGCAATTTTCGTGGCGTGACTGAATGGCACGTGCAACGGTCGATGTCCGCCGCGAGCGTGAGCCGGCGGGTTCCGCCGTGGCGTTGGCTGCCTGACGTCTCGCACGATAAGCGCCTGGCACGATTCATCCTGCTGGAACGGGTGATTGGCGGTGCTTTCGCCGCGGTCGGTCTCGTGTTCCTGACAGTCCTCGCCAGAACCGCCTGATCGAGCGAGACTCACGAAAGCGGCCCCTGACCGGCGTTCTCGCTGGTCAGGGGCCGCTTTGTGCACCTGGTGGCGGGTAGAGGATTCGAACCTCTGTAGCTTTCGCGACGGATTTACAGGGAACGCACGATCTTGGGAACCACACCCCCTCCGACCAGCTACTTTGCGTCGATCATGAGGACTCAACCCCCCGCGTTCCCGTGATGCTCCCGCAGCGGGAACGTCTCAGCTGAGCGCCTTGCCGATCCGGTCGTTAACCCCGTCCTCTCCCCCGTCGATGCAGTTGGCGTAGACCCGCAGCAGCACGGCGACGCTGTGGCCCAGCCGGCGAGCGACCTCGGTAGCCGGGACGCCAGCGTTCAGCCAGAGCGAGGCAGCCGCGTGGCGCAGGTCGTACGGGCGGCGTGCCAGAGGCGAAGCGGCCTGAGCGGGGGTTAGCGCCTTCTCCCGCGCGAGCTTCCACCACCGGTCATAGACGGACTCGGACAACGGCCCGCCGTGCAGACCTCGGAACAGCCGGCCGTCCGGGGCTGTGCCGTACTCGGTGATGTGTCGATGCAGGAGCGCGACGAGCGGCGGTGGGATCGGCACCGGACGGGTGTCGTTGCGTGCCCGATGCTTAAGGCCGCGCCGCTCGTGAGGCTGTCCATCGTCGGTCCACGCCTTGCCGGCCCTGGGAGCAGTACCGCTAAGGGTGATCCTGCCCCAGCCATACTCGATCTTCTCGTGCTGGCACGAGCCAGCCGGCAAGGCGGTCACGTCGACCAGGCCGTCACCGCAGATGACGCAACGGCCCGGCAGCTCACAATCAGAACGGCGCAGGTCGGCGGCTTCCGAAGGACGAGTACCCGCGTAGTAGAGGCAGCCAAAGAAGGCGGTCACCCGATCGGCCCGGCTGCCGAGCGCCGCCACCGCCGCGAAGAGCGCAACGACCTGAGCCGGGTTGGCGACCACCCGCCGATCGACGGCTGAGGCAACCTCAGGGGCAGTCCACTGAATACGATCGATCGGGTTCGCGTCCAGACGACCCAGCTCGACCGCGTACCCGATCGCGTTGTAGAGGATCGCCCGCTTACGGCGGACCGTGCTCGCAGCCGCAGGTTTACCGTCGAGTCTGAGGCACAACCCGTCGAGAACACGGCGCACCGTGGCCGGACTTTCCAACTCGGTGACGAGCAACGAGGAACGCTCGATCCAGGCCAGAGCGTCAGCGTGTGACGCGGGCACCTCTTCAGTCCAGTTCCGAGGAATCAAGGCGTAGCGGTATAGCGCCTCGCGGAGCACGGCCATGTCGGGACGGTTGCGCCGTTTCGACCCGACCAGGAGGAGCGTTACATCGGTGAGCGCTTCGACCGTCCCTCGACGTGACTTCGCGGCCAAGCGAGGCCATTTGCGGCCCATGTACTCACGGACGTGCACGTACCAGGTAACAGCGTTACGTGCCCGCACCTCAGCCAGCGGCCGACCAGTGTCGGTGTCGAACGGCTGGCCGTCATTAGCAGCCTTGACCAGCTCTGCGCGGAAGGAGCTAGCAAGCGCCTTCTTTTGAAACAGCTCCTCGAACGGTCGGGAAGCACCCTGCACCGTCCAACGAACCCGGTACCACACCTTTCCCCGGATCGTGCGCTTGCCAATGTCCCAGATCCGAACCTCGAAGCTCTTCACGCCGCTTCGCTTTCCAAGTCACTCAGCCAGGCTTCAAGCACCGAGCGACGTACCCGCAGCTCACCATTCGGCAGCTTGTAGACACGCGGAGCCCTGCCGGTCTGTCGCCACAGGTACCAGGTTGAACGCGGAATCCGCAGCTCCTTCAGCACCTCAGATACCGTCAGCAAACTGTTATCGACTCCCATCACCATCGTCCTTTCTGGTTTGCTGTCGGGCCGTGCGGATGCGGTCACCGATCGCGGAGGCGAGTTCGAGTTGCTCGGGGGTGTCGTAGCCGATGCCGAGGATCTGCCAGTCGTTGGCGACCAGGACGTGGGTGTCCTCGGGCAGGCCGGCGTCGGTGAGCGCCGTGCGGAGCTGGTGGGCCTGACGCTCCGCCCGCAGGTTCTTGAAGGTCGTCGAGTAGATGCGCGACTTGGTGAGGAAATGGCCCCGGAAGCCGAGCATGTGCGCCCAGTGGCGCAGCTTGAGTTCGGTGTACTGGTCGAGGCCGCCGAGGTCCCAGGCGGTTTGGATCATGGCCCGGTGGTGGTCGGACACCCGCAGCAGACCGATGTGCGCCTGTGAGCGAATGCGCCGGTCACCGGTTTCGGTGGCCCCGGTGCCCTTGGTGGCGTACTTGGCGATGTAGCCGGCGAGCCGGGTGTCGTTGACGACCTGGTCGCCATCGTCGCCGTCGTTGGTGACGTCGATGTCGGTGGCGGTGATGTCCTTGACGTCGACCTGCTTGCCCCACTGGAGGACCAGCGCGGTTCCGTCGGGTCGTGCGGTGTCCAGCTCGACGGACGAAGCCGCGGTACGGACCGCGTCGGTCAACACGTCCGGGGTGAGCCAGGCCGGAGGCATCGAGTCCGGGCCGGAGGGTCCGTCGGCGCGGATGACGGCGTGGAAGTGGACCAGGCCGCGCCGCTGGTACTCGGCAACCTTCGCGTAGGAGATCCGCAGGTGCGCCCCGGACGCGCGGACGGTGAGGCCACCGGCGGCGGCGACGGCCCGGCGGAGGGCGATGGTGAACCGGTGCCAGAGTTGCCCGCTGTGTGCCTGCCACAGCACCGCCCCGATGTAGTCGTAGGTGCCCGGATCGAGCGGGCTACCCAGCAGCGGATGCCCTTCCGGGTGCCAGCGCCCGCAGGAGCAGGGCCGCTTGCCGGGCCGGTTGTGGACCGCGCCGAACGACGGAGCGGTGAGGGTCACGAACAGTCGGGTTGACCGGGCGACGGTGTCGGGGACGCCCTTGCCGCCGTTCATGCCCGCGTGGATGAGGTGCCAGGCGTCGGCGGCGTACCGGTCGGCGCAGGTCGGGCAGACCGCAGCGCGGCGGGTGCCGCAGGAGGCCCACACCCGGCCCTGCCGCGCGGCGATCAGGTCCCCGGTGCCGAGGTGGCGGACCTCCCACTTGCCGACGAGGCGGACGGGCTGGAGGCAACCACGAACCGACTCGACGCCGGCCCGCCATTCCTTGTACGCCGGCGACCGCATCCACCGGGTCAGGGCCGCCTCAGGGTCGTGCACCCGTTGAGGTGCACGGGGTGGTGATGGCATGAGGTTCCTTCGGAGGCAGGGCCCGCCGCGCTCCCCGGGATCGAGGAGCACGGCGGGCCAGGGTGAGTCAGAGAAGGTCGGCGGGGCTGGTGACCGTGATGGGGTTCAGGTCACGGACCCGGACGGCGGGTCGGATGTCCGGGGTCGGGGTGGTGTGGTCGTCCCGATGGGGGTCGAACATGGCCACTGCGGCCCGGGTGGTCTTGGCCCGGTACATGGCCGCGTCGGCGTCCGCGAGTGCGGCGGGTAGGTCATCGGCGGTCCGGGCGAGGCCGATGCTGGCGGTGACCGTGACCGTGATGCCGGTGGGCAGCGGGATCGGAGCCGCGATTGCTCGGGCGAGCCGGTCAGCGACGCCGGCCGGGTCGGGGCCGTCGATCAGGGCCGCGAACTCGTCTCCGCCGAGTCGGGCTGCCGTGGTGGTGATGGTGCGGAGCCGGCCGGCGACGGTGGTCAGCACCAGGTCTCCGGCGGCGTGGCCGTGGGTGTCGTTCACGGGCTTGAACCCGTCGAGGTCGATCACCGCCACGTGCGGCCGGGTGGGGGCGAGGCGTATCCACGCCTGGGTGAGCCCGGCCCGGTTCGCTAGACCGGACAGCGGGTCACGCAGCAGGGCTTGCCGGAGGGTGGTCAGCTCGGTGTGGAGGGCGGTCACGCGGACCACGGTTCGCCGGTAGCGCGTGAGGACCAGGACCAGGACGACAGCGACGGCCAGGAGCAGACCGAGCGCGAGCGTAAGCGACGGGAGGTAGGACACGGCAGGTCTCCGATCAGGGGGCCGGTGGTCCTGCCGCGCCCGCAGAAAAGGAGCGCGGCAGGACCAGAGGGAACCGGTGGGAGAAGGTCAGTGCGTGTAGCCGTTGGCGGTGACCGGGGTGAGCCGGTCGACCACCCGGGCCGCGATCGGCAGCGGTAGACGGGTGACGCGCTGGACGTCGACGGCGGTTACCGGAGTGGGCGAGTCCGCGACGAGTTGCCGGATCTGCGCCTGCATTCCGGCCGGGATGCCCAGCCCCTCCAGCTCCACCACCGCAGCCGGAACCGGGGGCAGGGGCGGGGGCGGAGTCTCCGCCCGAGGGACCGGGGCCGGGGCCGGGGTGGGGGTGGTCTGCTGGGGCATGACCGGAACGGTCGGGACGTTGACCACCGCAGCCGGAGCCGACACGGTCGGTTCGGTCACCTTGGCGTCAGGCTTGGTCAGGACGATGGCCCGGCGTGCTTGGGTGCAGCGCGCCTGGACGATGGGCATGACTTCGGCGAGGAAGAACACCAGGACCGGCACCATGATGTGCGCGGCGAGCATCCCCGCGCTGATCGAGCCTTCACGCGGCCACAGCGCCGGTACGACGTTCATGACGAGGGTGGAGCCGAGGAGGAACCGTTTGAGCCAGTCGACGGCCCCGGAGTCGATGTCGATGCTCCGGGCGATCATCGCGGCTTCCCATCGCAGGATCGTGATGAGGATGCCGACCAGGCACGGTTCGACGCCCCAGCAGCCCCACCACACCGGGTCGGCCGGGGTGAGGTGACCGGCCAGGAAGTCCTGAACGCCGGTGGTGGTGAACACCGACCCGACCGCCAGGAACACCCACAGCGACCGGGTCACCGACACCCGTAGGCGTTCGATGTCGACGATGTCGAGCGCGGCGGCGTCCTGCTCCAGGTCGTGAAGCTGCCGCGCCACGTCCAGCCGGCGGGACAGCTTGCGGACCGGCCGAGGCGGTTTGGCGCCCTGCCGCGTGTCGCTCATCGCTGGCCCGTCGCGGCGAGTTCGGATACCGGCCAGCCGGCGACGCGGACGAGTTCGGCGATGTCGGAGTCGTCGCAGTACGCGGCCCGGACACGCACCGGGGTACGGGAACGCTGCTTGACGACGAACCCGATCCCGGCCGACTCCGGCACGTTCGGGATCTCATCGGCCAGAGCGCCCCGGCGGCGCATGTCCTCACCGAGAACCATGTCGACGTGCCCGGACGACGTGGTCCGCAGGCACACCCGCAGGGAGAACAGATCCCTTTGCGGGATGACGTCCTTGGTGGGTTCCTGGAGCGCGCCGATCACGGTGCCGCCCAGCGCGCGAGCCTGCGACAGGATCAGCGGCAGGACGGCCTGAGCGCCCTTGGTCAATGACCGGTCGCCGTACCCGGTCACCGCGCCCAACTCATCGAGGACCAGGACGTCCAGTGGGGTGTCCCGGGACATGGTGAAGGTCCGCCGGCCCTGCTCTGCCAAGGTGCGTTTACGTTCCTGCATCGTGGTCCAGAAGCCCTGGATGACCTCGACGATGTCGCCGTCGGTCTCGGCGTACCGGTACGACACCGGCTGGAGGGCGTTGAGTTCGGTGCCCTTGGGGTTGACCACGTGCAGGCGGACCAGGCCGTCACGGATCAGCGGCGCGCACGCCCGCAACGCCATCCACGTCACCGAGTTCTTCCCCGACCCGGAGGCCCCACCAACAAGCCAGTGCTGACCCAGCAGCGGCGCGACCCAATCGGTGCCGTGTTCGGTCTCACCGAGGTACACCCGGGACAGGTCCACCGCATCGGAGTCGCCCAGGAGGTCCGGCGGGATGATCGGTTGCGTGAACGGCTCCGACCGCTGCACGACCAACGCGATCACCTGGGGGCGCACCCGCTCGACGCCCACCCGCTCCGCCTGCAACGCGACCGCCAGAGCCTCAGCGGCTTCCTCCCACATTTTCGGCGTCTGCCCCAGCAACAGCCGCACGTAGACGGTTTCCGTGGACGGGGAGTGCGAGCGGATGCGGATGATCCGGGGCACGTTGATCACACCCGTCGTGCGGTGGACCGTGACCAGGTTGCACGCCTCCACCACCCGGCTCCACCACGGCCCGAGGTAGGCCCGCGACAGCCACCGCCGCCGCACCGCCCGCAACCGAGGTGCCGCCACCAGCTCCCAGGAGTCCGGGTGACCCCGGTACCAGCCCACCCCGGCAGCGACCGCACCGGCCATCACACCGCCCGTGGTCGCCGGCCCGAACTCCAGCATCCCCGCGCCCAGCACGGCCGGAGCCGCCACGAACCCCGGGTGCCTGGCAGCCCACCCCGCCACACGCCATTCCCAACCCCGAACGCGCTTACCCATCTCCCGCACCTACCTTCATCAAATCGGATGCAATTCCATTACTGATGTTCTGGGCATGGAAAAGGCCCGGATCGGATTACCAACCCGGGCCTTCTCCGTCGAACAACTGTCGGTCAGCGGACCGCTTCGAGCATCTTCTTCGCGAGCGTCGTCGCCCGTTTCGCCTTGTCGGTTTCCTCCAGCCACGGCGTGGCCTCTTCGAGGAGAATCAGCAGCACCGCCACCGATCGACGCAACTCGTCGTAGTGCTTCATGTAGCGGTACCGCTCCGGCATTCCCTTCATCGACCTGCGCAGCAGACGCATCGCCTGATCAACCCCGTCATAGGTGTCAGTGACCCGGTACGACATCAATTCACCTTCCACGGCTTAGCGATCAGATCCGCCTCATACGTCTTGACCCGCACGCTGAACGACCGCAGCGACTCCACCGCCTGACGGTGCGCCTCCTCCAGGTCCTCGATCCGGGCGGCGAACTGGTACAGCGTCCCCGGCGGCGGCTCACAGGACTTGATCAGGCTTTTCACGCCGTCGAGGAGCAACGCCAAGCCCTGCACGTTGCCGACCAGCGCCTCATACCGCCGCCGGCCGGTCATCGACTTCACCATCTCCGGCACCAAATCCACACCTGCTCCTTCCGGTCACGGAAGCCCACACGATCGGTGGACACCACCCACCCCCGGGAACCCGCACCCAGGAGGGATGGAAACCACCGACCAGGCGGTCACTCCCGGCCCGTCAGACGCCACACCCGCCGCCACCGACGCGTCTCACGACGAATCAGCCCGAAGTTCACCGAAACCGAAAGAATCAGCAACCCGATAAGCGTCAACTCAAAATCAGACATAGCAACCTCCCCTCAATTTGTCGAATAGTGATATCAACCTGTTTTAGGCAAGGTTCTATCCACTGTGTAATTCTCAATGAACATGCTGCCGAGGATGGACCGATCAACGGCCCATTGCCTCGACAAAGTGCCCCGACCCGACTCGAACGGGTCACCCACCAGACAGGGGCGGGGCGAACGATCAGAAACGCGCCCGACTCACCGCGCAGTCTTGAGGCCCTGCGCCTTCCACGTCAGACCCGACCGGCCGTCCCGCTCCCAGTGCGACACCGTCGGCCCGATCAGCTCCACCAACTCGCCCTCCTCCACCACGCCCGGTTCGGTCGAGAGGGTGACCTTCAGTTCCTCGCCCTTGCCCCGGTAGCCGTCCTCGGTCGCTACCGGCTTGGCGAACACCGCCACCGTGTAGAGCGGGTCGTTCGTGCCGTAAGCCGTGAGCACCTTCCCCTCCTGATCCGCCTTGATCGACGGCTCCTCCACCACCCGCAGCTTGTAGCCGGACAGGTTCACAGGAATGTTCCGCATCTGGGCTTCTCTCCTTCGGTCGACCCTCAGGTGGTCGGACGTCGTTGCCTTAGGTGGGTCCGAGTAGGGCGGACACAGCGGTCCCCAGCCTCGGAGGGGTCTGGAGTTGCCTCCGTAACCCCCCTTACGCCACAACCGTAAGTCGGGCTTCCGCCTTCGTCAAGGGGCCACTCTAGGTTTCCGTAACCCCCCTTACTAGACTGGCCTCACCACCCCGGAGGGAGAGTCTGTGGAAGAGCTACAGAGGGTCAGAGACACCCCGGACCCGCTGGATCGGGTTCGGCTGGCGACTGAGGCGATGGCCGACTATCAGGCTGCGATCGCCGAGTTCGGCAAGCTGCGCCGGGACGCCGTGGACTACCTACGCAGCCAAGGTATGACGTTGGCGGAGATTGCCGACAAAGCAGGCGTAAGTCGCGCACGGCTGTCACAGCTCAGCGCCGCGCCGAAGAGAGCCCCGGAGCGCATCCTGTTCTCGGAGGGGTCGACCGTGACGTTCGCAGTCGATACCAAGCAGGAGAGCGGGTCTGGGCGTCCGGTCGTGCACCAGGAGCACGCGGCTGCGATCGAGATCCTTAACCGCACCGTTCGCCGAACTGGCTTGGAACCCGTCGAGGTCGAGTACATCGTTCCTCCCGGCCTAATTGATCTCAACCGCGAGGGGTTGGTGGTGATCTGTGGTCCGCGACGGTCGCCACTAATCGCGCAGATGCTAGCGGCGGACGAGCGTTACGGGTTCGAGAAGGATGCCGATGGTTGGTATCTGCATGATAAGGCGACCGGGCGTCAGTACCGTTCCCCGGAGGATTCGGGCAAGCCCGGTGACTATGCCTATCTGGGTCGCCTACCGAGGCCGGACGGGCGGGGTTACTGGCTTTACATGGCTGGAATCCATGCGCCAGGCGGTCAGGGTGCGGCAATGTATCTCGAACAGGAGCTAAGCGACCTGTATCGGGACGTGAAGGCTACTCGTTGGTCATGTCTGGTCGAATGCGAGTGGGACCCCGAATCGCGCCAGATCCAGCGCGCGGAACTTCTGGCACCAATCCATCAGCCCGGGAGGAAGAGTGCACGTAAGCGTAGCCAGTGAATCCGGACGTCCCGATGGCAGGAACGAGGATTGGGCCGGAGCCACGACGAGCGTTGCCGTTGTCCTTGACGGACTGTCAGAGGCGTCCGAGACGGGCTGTGTCCATGGAACGCCCTGGTACGTGCACCAGCTTGGAAGCAAGCTGTTGTGGCTTGCGGGCAGCTCTGGTCGTGGCTTAGGGGAGGTGTTGGCAGAGTCCATCGACGCTGTAGCGGCCATGCATCGCGACTCCTGCGACCTCGCCCATCCGGGCTCCCCGTGCTCGACGGTAGCCATAGTGAGAAACGTCGGAGAATCGCTGGAGTATCTTGTTCTCTCGGACTCCGTCATAGCGCTTGATCGAACCAACGGTGAGCCGGTAGTGATACAGGACAAGTCGGTCAACGCCTACGCTTCAGATAGCGCACGGGCCGCCAGTTCCGGCAAAGACAAGAGTGACAAAAGCGCGCTCTTCACGCTGATTCGTGAACAGCAACAGGTGAGAAACCAGCCCGGCGGCTACTGGGTAGCGCAGGTCGACCCGTCGGCGGCCGATCATGCGATGTCCGGACTTGTAGAAGAGGTACGCGGCGCTGCCCTGCTGTCGGATGGTGCCGCTCTTCTGGTGACCGACTTCAAAGCGATGGATTGGCCCGCACTACTGGCCTTCTCCTACGAACAGGGCCCATCCGCCTTGATCGCGGCCACTCGGGAGTATGAGGACCGTGATCCGGATGGTTTGATCTGGCCAAGGTACAAGCATCGGGACGACGCCACGGCGGTGATCTGTCGGCTTTAGCGCGTGGTCCGGGCGTAGCGTGTTCAGACTTTCTTTACTTGGTCAAGGGCGGGCCTGCGGCCCGCCGCCGTGTCGCGCCGGGGCGCGCGTGCGGCCTGGCGGCCGGTCGCGCCCCGGCGCACGGCGTAGCAAGAGGAGCGATCGACAGCCGCAGCCGGGCGGGCCGGACGCACGCGGGATGCCGGGGCACGCGCAGCGCCCGACGCCTGCCGGACAACCCCGTGTACCCCGGCGCTACGACGGGCCGCCGCCGGAGCTGGGCTCCGAGAATGCCGCGCGGGGGAGGACCGGCAAGCCCCAAGCATGGGGGCGGCGGTCACGGTGCCCCGGCTGGTGACCCCCCGTGCCAGCTCCTACCGCTGTCCAGGTCAGTTCAAAACCGGCACCTGGGAAGGGGGTGGGGGCCGCCGTGGGCGAGGTAGTCGACCAGGGGCCGGCTGCGTTGCTGGTCCGGGTCAGGTCAACGGCGCTGCTGTGGCGGTGTCCACCGGGTGTTCGGCCGTGACACGAAAGCCGAGCCCGACGTCAGGCGCCCATCAGAACGACGGACCCGCTTGAGGCCCGCCAGCCGTACGAAGATCTCCCGCTTGGTGACGGCCTGGCCCTGGCCGTCGAGCTGGTAGCCGGTCACCCACGCCCAGCCGTCATAGGTGGGCCGGGGGCAGACCGAGATCACCCGGAACACGAAGGCCGGTGTCCGCGCGAACTGCACCGACGCTTCCCGGCTGATCAGCAGTTCCTCACCCGGCGTCGGGGGCTGGAGACGGGGAAGGCCCCGTGCCTCAAGAGACATGATCTCCCCTTCCTGCGGTGGCCCTGCCCGACCGGTGTCGGAGGAGACCGGCCGGGCAGGGGTACCGCCGCACCGGGGCGGGTTCGGGTCCTCCACGACCAGCACAGCGGGATAGCCGCACCCTATCCCAACCGGTTTATGGTGGTCCATGGTCTACCAAGCCTGACCAGCGTCCTCCCTGCCCACCTACCGTCAAGACGTGATTGACCCCGAAGGGCCGGTGCCGCTGTATCAGCAGTTGGCGGCAATCCTGCGCGAGCGGATCGAGCGCGGCGACCTGGTGCCCAACCGGCCGATCCCGAGCGTTGCCCGGCTCCAACAGGAATACGGCCTGGCGCGCGGCACCATCCTGCACACGGTGCGCGTGCTGGTGGAGGAAGGCTTGATCTACGTGGTGCCCGGCAAAGGCGCGTTCGTCAAGGAGCGTTGAGCCGGTGCCCGCTCAGTAGCGATCAACGCGGACGTAGCCGCCGCACCACGGATAGACACCGGACCATGATCAGCGTTCCCGCCATGTTCCCGTGGAGGCTCGTAGACGGCTAGACCGCACTGGACTCGGCTAGATCAACGAGAACGGCCCTGTGGTCAGCGTTTCCGCTGTTCACAGGGCCGTTCGTGCACCTGGTGGCGGGTAGAGGATTCGAACCTCTGTAGCTTTCGCGACGGATTTACAGTCCGCTCCCATTGGCCGCTCGGGCAACCCGCCAGGGCACACCACCGCGTCGCAACGCGGCAGCGGAGCAAGGATAGCGGTCGCCCCCGGGGGGATGGCAACCGGGTACCGTCAGAGGGTCGTGGGGCTGGTCAGCACCGCGACGACCCTGACAGACCGCCGGACAAGCAGGAGCATCAGCATGGCAGCGAACCCGTCGTTCGACATCGTGAGCAAGGTCGACCGGCAGGAGGTCGACAACGCCCTCCGCCAGACGGAGAAGGAGCTTGCCCAGCGGTTCGACTTCCGTGGCACCGGCGCCGAGATCTCCTGGTCGGGAGAGGAGGCGATCAGCCTCCAGGCGGAGACCGAGGAGCGGGTCGCCGCCGCGCTCGACGTTTTCAAGGAGAAGCTGGTCAAGCGGAACATCTCGTTGAAGTCCCTGGACGCCGGTGACCCGCGTTCCTCGGGCAAGATTTTCAAGATCGACGCCAAGGTGATCCAGGGCATCGAGTCGGACAAGGCCAAGGCGATCAGCAAGAAGATCCGCGACGAGGGCCCGAAGGGCGTCCAGGCGCAGATCCAGGGCGACCAGCTCCGGGTGACCGGCAAGAAGAAGGACGACCTCCAGGCCGTCATCACGCTGCTCAAGGGCGAGGACTTCGGGGTGGCCCTCCAGTTCACCAACTACCGCTGACCCGCTAGCCGGGCTCCACACGACCGGGCGGTCGTCCCCCACGGGGACGGCCGCCCGCCGCACAAACCCCGGAAGACGGCGGGGCCGCGTACACCCGAGGGGCGCGCGAGATGGTCAGACGGTGACGGGGTGTTCGGCGCGGGTGGCGGCGGCCTCGGCGCGGGCGATCGGGCCGCCGGGCAGGGCCGCGACGGCGGCCCCGACGCCGACCGCCCCGGCGGCGAAGAGGAACGCCCAGGGCACCCCGGCGGCGTGGTCGACGATCAGGCCGGCCACCGCGCCGCCGGCCGCGCTCGCCGCCACCGACATGGTCACCACCCAGGTGTACGCCTCGTTGAGCATGCCCGTCGGGGTGATCCGCCCGACCAGGGTGTTCTCCAGGGTCAACGCGGGGGCGATGGTGGCCCCGCCGATCACCAGGGCGATGCCGAGGGATACCGGGCCGGGCATCACCGCGAAGATCGCCAGGGTGCCGGCCACCGCCGCGAGCAGCCAGGCGAACTGGCGGGTCATGTTGGCCGCCGGGCGGCGTACCCCGAACCAGAAACCGCCTGCGGCGCTGCCCACCCCCCAGACGGCGAGCAGCAGGCCGGCCAGGCTCTCCGGGTCGTCGGTGGGCTGGTTGCCGGCGAACGCCGGCACGATCACCCCGGCCGCGCCGAAGGCGATGCCGAGGCTCGCCACGCATACCAGCAGCGCCGGGAAGCCACCCACCCGCAGCGGGCCGAGCCCCCGGGCATGGTGCTCACGCGAGTGGGGCCGCCAGCCGCGCATCACCCGGCCCAGCGCCACCCCGGCGGTGCCGACCAGGGTCACCACGGCCGCGCCGAGCAGTGCGGCGGCGGCGTCGGCCAGCAGGACGAACCCGGCCACCAGCAGCGGACCGAGCACGAAGACGACCTCGAACAGCGACGTCTCGGCGGCCAGCGCGGTGTTGCGCAGCTGGTACCGGCCGCTCGCCGGGGCGGTCAGGTCGTTCCAGGCACCCCGGATGGCGGCGGTCAGCGGCGGGTAGGTGGCCCCGGCCAGACCGGCGGCCAGGTAGATCAGGCGCAGGTCGGCGTTGTCGGCGCGGCTCGCTCCGAGCAGCCCGAACAGGGCCAGCGGGTGGGCAACGGCGGTGACCAGCAGCACCGGGGTGGGGCCGACCCGGTCGGCGATCCGGCCGGCGACCGGGCTGAGTGCGGCACCGGACAGCGCGTAGATGCCGCCGGCCACGGCGGCGAGGGAGTACCGGCCGGTGACCTGCTCCACGACCAGCAGCAACGCCAGCGGCGTCATCCCGATGCCGAGGCGACCGACGACACCGAGGAGCAGCAGCAGCGGCGCCCCGGGAATCCGCCAGACGCCCAGGTACTGGCGCAGTGCGGCCACGGTGGCACCTCCCAGGAGACGATCAGGTAACGACTCAGAACCCTGTAGACCCTAACGCCGCAGGTCGCTCCGGGAATGGTCGATTCACTCACACCCCGGGCCGCTGACCCGGTGGCGGCGAGAGGGTAACTTGCTGATCGACCCAGATACATACACCGCTGAATCGCCCCCGACGCCGTAGGAGGTCCGATGGTCGGCACCACGATCGAGCACCGCCGGCCCGGCCCGGCGCCCCGCGACAGCCAGCGCCGATCCGGCCCGGCCGGCCGCGACGGCCAGCGCCACCAGCCGACCCGGGTGCTCCGGGAAAGCAGCCGTCACCGGCAGAACGGGGTCGAGGAAGCGAACCTGACGACCTGATGACCGACGCCGACGAGCGGCTCTCGCCGACACCCGGTTACCTGGCGCTGTTCCGCCACCCGGTGGCTTCCCGTCTGGTCACCGCCCGGGGCATCTCCGAGCTGGGCGACTTCGTGGGGCTGGCCGCGCTGCTGCTGCTCGCGTACGACCAGACGCAGTCGGTCCTCGGGCCCGCCGCCGTGTACGCCGCCCGAGCCCTGCCCGCCCTGCTGGTCGCCACGGTGTTCAGCGGCTGGCTGGACGTGCCGGCCCGCCGTACCCTGCTGGTCTGGCTCTCGCTGGCCGGCGCGGTGCTGATCGCGGTGCCGCTCGTGTCGCCCCGGCCGGTGCCGGCGATCATCGCGGCGGGTCTGCTCGGCGCGGTCCGGGCCGCCTACTCCAGCGTCAACGTGGCGGTCGCCGCCGAGTCGGTGGACGCCCCGCTGCGGCTGCCGCTGTTCGGCCTGTCCGCCTTCGCCAACCAGGTCGGCCAGGTGGTGGGGCTGCTGGCCGGGGCCAGCATCACCGTGGCCCTCGGCCCCCGGGTGGCGCTCCTGATCGACCTGGTCTCGTTCCTGCTCGCGGCGGTGGTGCTGGCCGGGCTGCCGACCGGGCAGCAGCGGCGGCGCGGGCCACGCCCACCGGCCACCGCCGGCATCCGGACCATCGCCGGGCACCCGGTGCTGCGCGGCGTCGCCCTGCTCACCCTCGCCACGGTCGTCTCCGGCGCGCTGCCCGAGACCCTCACCCCGGACCTCGCCGACGGGGCCTGGCGGCCCGTGGTGCTGGCCTCGTCGGCGTTGGGCGGCGCGGTCTTCGTGCTGGTGCTGGGGCGGGGCACCTGGCTGGGCCGGCTGACCGGGCAGGTCACCGTGGCCGCCGCCCTGGCCGGGGCGCTGCTGCTGGCCGCCCTGCTGGTCGCCACGCACGCCCCGGTGTGGGCGCTGGCCTGCGCCAACGCGTTGATCGGCGCGGGTGGCGGGTGGCTGATCGGCGCGCAGGCCACCTTTGCCCGGCTGGCACCGGTGGAACGGATGGGGCAGGTGGAGGCGACCATCGTGGCCGCCAACATCGTCGTCGCCGGCTGCGGGATCTTCCTGCTCGGGTCGGCCGCCGCGTTGTTCGGGCCGGCCGTGGCGTACCTGCTGGCCGGGGTGCTGCTGCTGGTCGTGGTGCTGCTGACCCGCCCCGACCGGCTGCCGGCCGACGCTGGCCCGCAACCGACCGTTTCCCCGCACTGACGCCCTCCGGCGGCCCGGCTCCCGGCGGGAGGCAACGCGCCGGCCCGCTGACGGGACCACCGCGCCCGTGGTCCCGGCGGAGGTACCGCGCAGACGACCGCGCCCGCGTCCGGGACGTGGACGCGGGCGCGGGGTCGGTGCGGATCAGCGCTGGAACTGCACGGGGCCGGAGTTGCGGGCCATCTGCTCCAGCCGGGCCACCCGCTCCTCCATCCGGGGGTGGGTGGAGAAGAGCGCGGCGATGCCGCCACCCCGCTTGAACGGGTTGTCGATCATCAGGTGGGCGGTGCTGGTGAGCTGCCCCTGGGCGGGCAGCGGCCGGGCCTGAGTCCCCAGGTGGATCTTGCGGAGGGCGCTGGCCAGGGCCAACGGGTCCCGGGTGAGCTGCGCACCCGACGCGTCCGCCTGGAACTCCCGGCTCCGGCTGATCGCCAACTGGATCACGGTGGCCGCGATCGGGCCGAGAATGATGGTGAGCAGCAGCACCGCCGGGTTCGGGCCATCCTCGTCGTTGCTCCCACCCAGCGGGATGAAGAACGCCAGGTTCGCCAACATGGTGATGATGCCGGCCAGCCCGGCCGCCACGCTGGAGATCAGGATGTCCCGGTTGTAGACGTGGGACAGCTCGTGGCCGATCACCCCACGCAGCTCGCGGTAGTCGAGGATCTCGGTGATCCCGTGGGTGACGCAGACCGCCGCGTTGGCCGGGTTACGCCCGGTCGCGAACGCGTTGGGCTGCGAGGTGGGGCTCACGTACAGCCGGGGCATCGGCTGCCCGGCCTCGGTGGCCAGCTCCCGGACCATCCGGTACAACTCGGGGAACTGGGCCTCGGTGACCGGTTGCGCCTTCATCGAGCGCAATGCCAGCTTGTCGGAGAAGAAGTAGGTCACGCCGTTCATCAGCAACGAGACGACGACGGCGACGACGAGGCCACCGCTCCCACCGAACCAGTAGCCGACCGCGAGGATCAGCGAGGTCAGCAGGCCCAGCAGCGCTGCGGTCTTCAGACGGTTGTGATGCACGATCGCTCCTTCGGTGCGCGGGTCGCGCGGGACCCGCTGACCGGTACAACGTCACCGGTACCCGTCAACCATCCAGCTCATGACTGGCAGTTGACTGACAGAGGCTGGGAACCCGCTGAACGGACCGGACACCGGGGACGACCCGGGACACCAGCTCAAGGGGTATCCCGAGGCGCCCGGGTCAGGAGCTTCGGCGGCTGCTCAGCGGGACGCGAGGTCCAGCACCCACTGCGGGGCGAAGCCGATCACCACGGCCAGCGCGGTCGCCCCGGTCAGCGCCACGGTGACCGGCCAGGCCACCCGACCGGACCCCACCCCGGGTGCGACGGCCGGCCCGGCGGGGGGCGTGACGGCCGACTCCCCGGAAGGCGTCAGGGCGGCCGACTCCCCGGGGTGCGTCGGGGCGGCCGGCAGTGGGGTCGGGTCGGCGTAGAGAGTCGCGGCGATCCGCAGGTAGTAGGCCAGGCCGATGACCGCGTTCAGCGCCACCACCAGGGCCAGCCAACCAGCCCCGCCGTCCAGCAACGCCCGGACCACGGTCACCTTGGCGAACAGCCCCGCCAGCCCGGGAGGCAGGCCGGCCAACCCGACCAGGGCCAGCGCAAAGGCCGCCCCCGCCCAGGGCCGCCGCCGGGCCACCCCACGCAGGTCCGCCAGCGTGCCGCCGTCCGCACCCGCTGGCCGCAACGCCACCAGCGCCGCGAACGCCGCCAGCTCCACCACCACGAAGAAGACCGCGTACGCCACCACGGCGGCGTACGCCCCGGCCCGGACGTCGTCGACCCGGCCGGCGGCCAGCGCCAACACCCCCAGCGGGGCCAGGATGTAACCGGCCTGGGCCACCGACGACCAGGCGAGCAGCCGGACGGCACGCCGCTGGCGCAGCGCCACCAGGTTGCCCACGGTCATGGTGAACACCGCCAGCAGGGCCAGCACCGGGCCGGTCACCTCGGCCGGCAGCGCCCGCTGCACCACCGCCAGCAGGGCCACCACCCCACCCAGCTTCGACGCGGTGGACAGGTAGGCGGCCACCGGCAGCGGCGCTCCGTCGTAGGTGGCCGGGGCCCAGGCGTGGAACGGCACCGCGGCGACCTTGAAGGCCAGCCCGAGCACCAGCAACGCCACCGCCGCCGGAATCAACGGCAGGTCGGGCGCGTCGGCCAGCAACCCGCCGAGCCGGCCCAGGTGCAGGCCGCCGGTCGCCGCATAGAGCAGGGCCGCGCCGAGCAGGGTGACCGTCGTGGCCACCACGCTCACCACGAAGAAGGTGACCGCCGCCTCCGCGCTGGCCAGGCTGCCCCGACGCAGGCCGACCAGCACGTACAACGGCAGGGTCAGGGTCTCCAGGGCGACGATCAGGGTGATCAGGTCACCGGCCGCGCCGAGCACCACGCCACCGGTCATCGAGCAGGCCAGCAGGAAGCAGTACTCCCCGACCGGCGTCGGGCCGCCGCGCAGCAGCGGCCCGGACAGCCCGAGCACCCCCAGGGTGAGCAGGGCGAACACCCCGGCGACCAGGGCCGCCCGGCCGTCGAACACCCACGAGCAGTCGGCACCCGCACAGAAGGTCCGCCGGGTGCCGGCCGCGCCCACCACCACCGCACCGACCCCGGTGGCGACGACGCCCGCGCAGGCCACGGCCACCGTCGCGCCGGCCCGGCCGACCAGCAGATCCGCCAGCAGCACGAGTACGGCGGTGCCGGCCGCCAGGTACGCCGGCAGCAACGCCACGTTGTCGACGCTCTGCACGAGACTCACCGGTGCTCACCTCCGTTCGCGACTGCGGGGCTCCGCTGCGCTGCACTCCTCGCGCTCACCGCACCCGCCCTTCGCTCGCGACTGCGGGGCTCCGCTGCGCTGCACTCCTCGCGCTCACCGGAGCACCGCCACCAGGGCGTCCACCGGGCCGCTCGCATAGCCGAGCACCAGGGTGGGTGCCAGGCCGACGGCAAGGGCGAGCAGGACCAGCGGAACCCAGGCGGTCAGCTCCACCCCGGCCAGGGCGGGGGTGAACCGGCCCACCACCGGGCTCGGCCGACCGTGGGTGACCCGACGCAGCAACCGCAGGAAGTACGCGGCGGTGAGCGCCCCGCCGACCGCCGCCAGCACCGCCAGCGTGGTCCACAGCGGCCCGCCCCGCTCGACGGCCGCGACCACCGCGAACGCCTCACCCCAGAAACCCGCCAACCCGGGCAGGCCGAGCGAGGCGACCGCCGCGAAGCCGAGCAGACCGGCCAGCCGGGGTGCGGTCTCCCGCAGCCCGGACAACTCGGCGAGCGCCCCGGTGTGGGACCGGTCCTTGACCGCCCCGGCGAGGAAGAACAGCAGCCCGGTGATCACCCCGTGGGCCACGTTGCCGATCAGCGCCGCCTGGATGCCGGTGGCGGTCAGCGTCGCCACCCCCAGCAGCACGAACCCCATGTGCCCCACGCTGGAATAGGCGATCAGCCGCTTCAGGTCCTCCTGGGCCAGACAGACCAGGGAGCCGACGAGGATCGCCGCGACGGCCAACACCCCGAGGATCGGCGCGGCCCAGCGGGCACCCTCCGGGGCCACCCCGACGGCAACCCGGATCAGGCCGTACGTGCCCATCTTGAGCAGCACCCCGGCGAGGATGACGCTACCGACGGTGGGTGCCTGGGTGTGCGCGTCGGGCAGCCAGGAGTGCAGCGGCCAGAGTGGGGCCTTCACCGCGAACGCCAACCCGAGTAGGGCGAACGCGGTCAACTGGGTGCCCCGGGACAGCCCCACCCCGCCGGTCAGCGCGACGATGTCGGCGGTCCCGGCGGCGGCCACCACAACGAACACGCCGACCAGCAGCAGCACCGAGCCGAAGAGCGTGTAGAGGGCGAACTTGCGGGCCGCCGCCCGGGCCGCGTCCCGTGCCGGCAGATCATCGCCGGTGCCGCCCCAACCGGCGATGATCGCGTACATCGGCAGCAGGACGACCTCGAAGAAAACGAAGAACAGCACCAGATCGAGGGCGAGGAAGGTGCCCAGGATGCCCACCTCGACCACCAGCAGCAACGCGACCAGCGCCCGGCCGCTCCCCCGACCCTCGGGCACCCGGCGCACGGTGTAGCCGCAGCAGAGCAGGGTGAGCAGGGCGGTGAGCACCACCAGCGGCCAGGAGATGCCGTCGACCCCGAGGTGGAAACGCAGGTCGAGACCGGGCACCCAGGGCAGGTCGACCTCGTGCCAGGGCTGCACGGCGGGGGCCGGGCCGTAGCCGAACCAGCCATGGTCGCCGAGCACCAGCAGCGCCGCCCCGACCAGGGTCAGGCCGGCGACCGCCGTACCCAGCAGCCGGGCCGCCCGCTCCCCAGGGAGCACGGCCACCAGCGCCGCCCCCACCGCCGGCAGCACCAGCAGCGCGACCAGCAACACCTGCCCCACGCTCACCGGATCGGCCCCTCGCTCGCGACTGCGGGGCTCCGCTGCGCTGCACTCCTCGCGCTCACCGGACCGACCTTTCGCTCGCGACTGCGGGGCTCCGCTGCGCTGCACTCCTCGCGCTCATGAGGAGACTCCGATCAGGGCGGCGGCCAGGCCGATCAGCAGGGCGCCGGCCAGTACCGCCGCCGTCGCGCGGGGCAGGGCCGCCCGGTGCAGCGCGGCCAGCCCGGCACCGAGCGCGGACGCGCCCCGGCCCACCCCCTCGACCAGGCCGTCCACCCCCACCTCGTCACCGGTACGCGTCACCCGGGCGAGCGTCGTCGTGGGGCGTACCACGAGGGTGTGTTGCAGGTCGTCGAGGCGGAAGGCGCGGGCGAACACCGGCCGCAGCGGACCCAGCGCGCGGGCCGGATCGGCGGCCGGGTCCCGCCGCCAGCCGGCCCAGGCCAGCCCCGCCCCGACCACCAGCAGCGCGAGTGGCAGCAGCACCGCCGGGGCGAGGTGGACCAGCTCCACGTCGGCGTCGGTGCCCCGCAACCGGTCGGTGAACGGCGGCCAGAACGCCGCCAGCCCGAGCAGCGCCGCCGGTACGGCCAGCAGCAGCACCGGCCAACGCATCAGCGCCGGCGGGTCGTGCGGGTGCAGCAGCGGTAGCCGGGCCTCGCCGAAGAAGGCGCGCAGCAGCAGCCGGGTCGCGTACGCGGCGGTGAGCAGCACCCCGAGCAGCCCGGCCAGCCAGACCAGCCAACCGACCCAGGCCGGGGCGGGACCGGTGCCGTCGAGCGCGGCGGCCTCGGCGGCGGCGAGGACGCCGTCCTTGCTCCAGAAACCGGACAGCGGTGGCACCCCGGCCAGCGCGCCGAGGCCGATCAAAGTGCACCAGAAGGTGACCGGCATGCTGCGCCGCAGCCCACCCATCCGGGACAGCAGGGTGGTGCCGACGGCGTGGATCACCGCACCGGCGGCGAGGAACAGCAGCGCCTTGAACGCGGCGTGGGTGAGCAGGTGGAACAGCGCGGCGGCCGGGGCACCGACGGCGAGCGCGCCGGTCATGTAGCCGAGCTGGGAGACCGTCGACCAGGCGAGCACCCGTTTCAGGTCGTCCTGGGCGGTGGCGGCGAGCGCGCCGAGCAGCAGGGTGACCGAGGCCAGCACCCCGAGCACCGCCAACGTCACCGGGGCCCGGGTGAACAGCGGGTAGAGCCGGGTCACCGCGTACACCCCGGCGGCGACCATGGTCGCGGCGTGGATCAGCGCGGAGATCGGCGTCGGGCCGGCCATCGCGTCCGGCAGCCAGGTGTGCAGCGGGAACTGGGCGCTCTTGCCGGCCACCCCGGCGAGCAGCAGCAGGCAGGCGGCGGTCAACGTGCCGGTGGAGTGGTCGTGGGCGAGCACGTCGGCGATCCGGAAACTGCCCGCCGAGACGCCGAGCAGGGCGATGCCGAGCAGGAACCCGACGTCACCCACCCGGGTGACCAGGAACGCCTTCATCGCGGCGGCGGGCGCCTCGGGCAGCCGACGGTCGTGGGCGATCAGCAGATAGGAGCAGAGGCCCATCACCTCCCAGCCGACCAGCAGCAGGATCAGGTCCCCACTGACCACCACCAGCAGCATCGCGGCGGTGAACAGGCTGATCTGCGCCGCGTAGGGCGGATAGCGGTGGTCCACCTCGACGTCGTCGTGCGGGCCGCGCCGCAGGTAGGCCACCGAATAGACCTGCACCGCCAACGCCACCGCCGTCACCGCGACCGCGACCAGCGCGGCGACGCCGTCCAGCCGCACCCCGAGGGTGACCCGCAGCCCGCCGAGGTCGATCCAGCTGGTGCTGGTCTCCACCGGGTCGCCGACCCGCACCAGCAGCAGCACCGCGACCAGCAACGCACCGGCCGCACCGGCCACCCCGAGGCCGATCGCCGCCCGCCGGGCCGCGCTCTCCCCGGTGGTCGCCCTCTGCGGTGCCGGCGGCAGCAGCAACCCGAGCAACCCGGCAACCAGGGGTACGACCGGCAGCGCCGCCCCGAGCACCCCCGTCACCGCCCGGCCTCCGCCCGCGCGCCGGCCGACCCGGCCGCGACGTCGCTGGCCGACCCGGCCCGGTCGACAGCCGACCCGGCCCGGTCGACAGCCGACCCGGCCCGGTCGACAGCCGGTTCGGTCAGCGGCACGTCGTCGACGGTGACGCTGGCCCGCAGCCGGTAGAGCTGAAGCACGATGGCCAGCCCGACGCCGATCTCGGCGGCGGCCAACACGATCACGAACAGCGCGAAGACCTGACCGGAGTGCGGCAGCACCGCCCGCACTGTGGTGTCGGCGGTGACCAGGATCAGGTTGACCGCGTTGAGCATCAACTCCACCGCCATCAGCACCAGCACCGCGTTGCGTCGCCGCAGCACGCCAAAGACGCCCAAGCCGAACAGCAGGGCGGCCGTGACGTACGGGATGACCGGCCTCACCGGGTGGCCTCAGCTCGCGACTGCGGGGCTCGCAAACCCGGCTCACTCCTCGCGCTCACCGGATGGCCTCGGTTCGCGACGACGACGCGGCGGCGTCGGGGCGGCGGCCGATGTCCGGGCGGGACAGGATGACCGCGCCGACCAGGGCGGCCAGCAGCAGCACCGACAGCACCTCGAACGGCAGCACCCAGGAGCGGAACACCTGCTCGCCGATGCCCTCGGCGGTGCCCGCCGCCGGCAGCTCCACCGTCGACCAACGGAACGCGTCGACCAGCAGCGCCGTCAGGCCCAGCCCGGTGCCTGCCCCGATCAGCGCGGCCGGCCAGCCCGGCCGGTCCAGGTCGTCGGAGGCCCCGATCGGCGCCCGGGTCAACATCACCGCGAACAGCAGCAGCACCACGACTGCGCCCACGTAGATCAGCACCTGCACCCAGGCGACCAGTTCGGCGGTGAGCACCAGGTAGTCGCCGGCCAGCGCGCCCAGGCAGAGCACCAGATAGAGGCCGGCCCGGACCAGGTGCTTCGTGGCGACCACCAGCACACCCGACCCGACCGCCACCGCGCCGAGGGCGAGCAGCAGCACGTCCGCACCGGTCACCGGGGGGCACCTCCGTCGGCGGGGCCGGGCTCGGGGCGTACCACGGTGGGGCGGGCGGCGGAGCTGGTCGGGGCGGCGGCCTTGCGCGCGGCGGTGGTCTCCTCCTTGGCCGGCTCGCCGTGCGGGTCGTGCGCGGGCGGCGGCGGCACCGTGGCCATCCACTGGCCGAGGTGATCCTTGTCGTGCAGCAGATCCTTGATGTCGTACTCGGCGTACTCGAACTCCGGCGACCAGTAGAGGGCGTCGAACGGGCAGACCTCGATGCAGATGCCGCAGTACATGCAGAGTGAGAAGTCGATGTCGAACTTGTCGAGGACGTTGCGCTGGCGGGGGCGGGCCGCGCCGGCCACCGCCACCTCCTCCTTGTGCGAGTCGATGTAGATGCACCAGTCGGGGCACTCCCGGGCGCAGAGCATGCAGACCGTGCAGTTCTCGGTCAGCAACGCGATCACGCCCCGGGAGCGGGGCGGCAGCTCGGGGGCGACGTCCGGATACTGCTGGGTGGTCGACCGGCGGGTCATCGTCTTCAACGTGACCGCCAGCCCCTTCACCAGCCCCTCACCGGGGACCCCGCCGCGCTCGCTCACGGCGTCGCCCCGCTGCGCTCACCGACACCGTGAGATGCCGCCGCACTGAGCCGGCTGGCTCGCCCACTGCGCTCACTCATGGGGTCATCCTGCCCTGTGGCCACGGCGCGCGCGACCACCACCCGGCGTTTGCCGGCGCTACCGTGACGGGCGGGGAGAACGACGCACCGGGAAGGACCGACCGATGACCGCCGCGTTGCAGAGCGACCATCCGCCGGAGGGCGGCTGGACGACCGACGATCTGGACGCACTGCCCGAGGACGGCCGCCGCCGCGAACTTCTCGATGGAGTGCTGATCGTGCCCCCTCCCCCACCCGCATCCACCAGACCATCGCCGGCCGCCTGATGGTCGCGCTCGAAGAGGAGTGTCCCGACGACTACGACGTGACCCAGGCCGTGGAGGTGCGGATCAACCGGACCCGCTCCTTCATCCCCGACGTGCTGGTGACCACGTCCACCGCCGCCGCCCGCGAGCCGTCCCGCTACGAGGCGCACGAGGTGGTGCTGGCCGTCGAGATCGTCTCCCCCAGCACCCGCTCCATCGACCGGGTGCTCAAGCCGACGCTCTACGCACAGGCCGGCATCCCGTTCTACTGGCGGATCGAGGTGGAGGACGACGGCCTGGTCGTGCACACCTACAAGATCGACGCGGTGAACGAGGTCTACCTGGAGACCGGGCGGTGGACGAAGTTCGTCGACACCGGTGAGCCGTTCCCGGTGAACCTGTCGGTCGACCGGATCACGCCCCGGCGTCGGTGAGCGGCGGCAGCATCTCCACACCCAACTGTTGCAACAGTTGGAACAGCTCGTTGACGCTCCACACGTCGACGATCCGCCCGGCGGCGTCGAACCGCAGGAACGTCGCCCCGGAATAGCTGACCACCTGCCCGGTCGGCGGCACCGGGCCGAACTGTCCCGCCTGGGTGCCGGCGGCCCGCCAGCGCAGCGCCACCCGGTCCCCGGCCGCCACCACGTCCACCAGTTTGTAGCGCAGGTCGGGGAAGGCGGCCCGGCGGTCCCGGTGCCAGGCCAGCACCGCCGCCGGGCCGGTGCCACCCAGCCCCGGGCACTCCTGCGCCACCAACTCGTGCGCCGACTCCTCGTGGCCGGCGTTCCACACGTCGGCCACGAACCGTCGGGCCACCGCCGCAACGTCGATCATGCGGGCAGCCTAGGCGGACCGACCCGGACGCCGTTGTGCTGCCCCCGGGCGGAAGAACCGCCATGATGGGAGCCGAAGCGGACGAAGGGCGACACCATGGCGGAGAGCAACGGCACGACGGCGACCCAGAGCGGCGGCAAGTACGTCGAGCCAGGCGGCGAGTTCACCCGGGACCAGCGCTACATCGCCACCCGGATCACCGTCGACGGGCGGGACGGCTACCCGGTCGAGTCGGGACGCTACCGGCTGGTGGTCAGCCGGGCCTGCCCGTGGGCCAACCGCATGATCATCGTACGGCGGCTGCTCGGGCTGGAGGAGGCGCTGCCCATGGCGGTGGCCGGGCCCACCCACGACGCCCGGAGCTGGACGTTCGACCTGGACCCGGGCGGGCGGGACCCGGTGCTCGGCATCGAACGGCTCGCCGATGCGTTCTTCGCCCGGTACCCCGGGTACGACCGGGGGATCACCGTGCCGGCGATCGTCGACGTGCCGACCGGGCAGGTGGTCACCAACGACTACGCGCAGATGACCCTGGACCTGTCCACCGAGTGGACGGCACACCACCGCGAGAGTGCCCCGCAGCTCTACCCGGAGCACCTACGGGCCGAGATCGACGAGGTCAACAAGGTCGTCTTCGCCGACGTCAACAACGGGGTGTACCGGTGCGGCTTTGCCGGCTCGCAGGAGGCGTACGACAAGGCGTACCGACGGTTGTTCGACCGGCTGGACTGGCTCAGCGACCGGCTCGCCGACCAGCGCTACCTGGTCGGGGACACCATCACCGAGGCCGACGTGCGGCTGTTCACCACGCTGGTCCGCTTCGACCCGGTCTATCACGGCCACTTCAAGTGCAACCGGCAGAAGCTCAGCGAGATGCCGGTGCTGTGGGCGTACGCCCGGGACCTGTTCGCCACCCCCGGCTTCGGCGACACCATCGACTTCGACCACATCAAGCGGCACTACTACGAGGTGCACCGCGACATCAACCCGACCGGGGTGGTGCCGCTGGGCCCGGACCTGGTCAACTGGCTCAGCCCGCACGGGCGGGAGGCGCTCGGCGGCCGGCCGTTCGGCGACGGCACTCCCCCGCCGCCCCCGCTGCCGGCCGAGCAGGTGCCGCCGGAGCACACCCCGATCGGCTGAGACACCGCCCCGACCACACGCGCCCCCGCCCGGCCTATGGGTGGGGGCGCGTGTTTATCCGACCACGATGGTCACGCGGTGCGCCCCGTACCCCTCCACCGCGCCATCCGCCCTGTTCACCAGGATGACGGGCTCACCTTCGTGGAGGGTGAGTCTGCGCCGCTCCTCGGGATCGGGCATCCGCGACTGAACCCGATCGCCTTTACTCAGGGTCACTTCGACGCGATCCTGTTCTCCCCGGACGAAGGTTCCGCGACTCTGTACGACCACGATCAGGCCCTCGCTTCGCAACTGCTGGAGCGCGCGGCGGACCGTGAGTCGGCTGAGCTGGAACTCCTGGGTGAGGCTCAGCTCGGTGGGGACTCGCTGACCAGGGGCGAGTTGGCCGGAACGAATGGCTTGTCGCAGCCGATCCGCCAGTTGTTTCCAGGTAGCGACATCCGGATTGAAGTCGCTCTCGCTGCTCACAGGCGCACGCTAGGTGACCTCATGCTGTCGCAGTGTTGTGTTTACGTCAATACAACACTTAGAGTGATCTGGTCATGCTGACCCTCCGCAAGGAGCACGACATGCCCAGGCACGTCACCTACCACGAGTACCTGGCCGCCGTCGCACTGACGCTGCGACGCAGGCACCGGCCCGTATGGTCCAGCGACCGGAAGCGGATCGTCTGCCGCTGCGGACGCGAACTGCCGTGCAGAATCCGACACCGGGTGCCGATCAACCGGGGGCACTGGCCGGGCGAGGGCCGATGACCACACACGGCCCAGTGGCGTCGCACACCCCCCGATCCGGTGACCTGCTCCATGTGAACCGGTCGGCCAGTGTCCAGTTCATCAACCCAATCGCGTTCCGAGTCATCCGCGTGCTCGACTGGCCCACCTACGACGGGTGGGTCTGGCTGGAGGGCTACCAGCTCAACGCCAGAGGGGACGCCGTCACGCGCCGATCGATCTTCGTACAGCCAGCGGGACTGGTCATCGAAGCGCGAACCACCCCGAGGTCCACGGTCGGACAACCGAGGCGATCCGGCTCGAACACAAAAGCCCGGACAGACGTGGCGTAGACCAGCGCCTGGCACCGCCGCAAGGACTTCGACACCGACGGGGACGACGTTCGGTCCCGCCACTGAGAGCTGTCGCACATTCACCTTCGGTGCCCAAGAGTTAACACGGTGGTCAATATGACCTGTTCGACTATGGGACGTCCGTCGATGCGACTCCCGTCGGCGGGCCGCCTGTCCACTACGGACTCCCCTCTTGAGGAGGAACGAACCTTGCGCAAGCTGGGTAGCAGGACCGCACGTCTGGGCGTACTCGCCGGTGTTCTCGCCGGCGCGCTCGCCACCACCACCAACGCCGCCGTCGCGGCCCCGGCCACCCCCGGCCCGGGGCGGACCGCACCCGCGCCGCTGCTGGCCGGCAGCACGGAAGCCGCACCGGACCGGTACATCGTCGTCCTCTCCGACAAGCCGGTCAGCGGCGAGCGCACCGCCCGCCTCGCCCGCACCACCCAGTCGGCCGCCGTCGCCGAGCGGGCCGGCGGCACCGTGCTCAACCGCTACACCCAGGTCCTCGACGGGTACGCGGCCGTGCTGCCGCCGGCCGCCCTCGCCGCCGTCCGCAACGATCCGGCCGTGCAGTACGTCGAGCGGGACACCCGCATCCAGGGCGGGCTGACCAGCACCACCCCGGACCGGACCGGCCCGACGCCGGCCCGGACCGGGCGGGCCCAGGCCGGAGGCGTGTCCGTTCAGGCCGTGCAGAGCAACCCGCCGTCGTGGGGGCTGGACCGCATCGACCAGCGCAACCTGCCGCTGAGCAACAGCTTCGGCTACACCTCGACCGGTTCCGGGGTGACCGCCTACATCGTCGACTCCGGCATCCGGGCCACCCACGTCGACTTCGGCACCCGGGCCGCCGGGGTCTACGACGCGGTCGGCGACGGCAACGGCACCAACGACTGCCACGGCCACGGCACGCACGTCGCCGGCACCATCGGCGGCACCACCTACGGGGTCGCCAAGTCGGTGACCCTGCGGGCGGTCCGGGTGCTCCAGTGCGACAACTCCGGGTGGAGCACCGACCTGATCGAGGGCGTCGACTGGCTGGCCACCAACCACGCGGCCGTCTCGGTGGCGAACTTCAGCCTCCAGGGCTACGGCACGTCGGCGAACACCTCGATCGAGAACCTGATCGACCACGGTGTGTACCCAGTCTTCATCGCCAACAACTTCAACACCGACGCCTGCACCAACGGCCCCCGGTCCAGCCGGGGCATCACCGTCGCGGCGACCGACATCAACGACAACCGGGCGTCGTTCTCCAGCTACGGGACCTGCGTCACCATCTTCGCCCCGGGGGTGGACATCACCTCCGCCGGCATCGCCTCGAACACCGCAGTGGCCAGCGGCTGGTCCGGCACCTCGATGGCGGCCCCGCACGTCACCGGTTGGCTGGCCCGCTACCGGCAGACCAACCCGTCGGCGACCCTCGCCACCGCCAAGAGCGCGCTGATCACCGCCGCCACCACCGGCAAGGTGGTCAACCCGGGGGTCGGCTCCCCGAACCGTCTGCTCTACGCCGCGCCGTGAGCGTGCCGGAGGGGCCCCGGGGAGTGTCCCGGGGCCCCTCCGGGCCGGCGCTCAGTTCAGGGTGAGCCGTACGGCGGTGGTGAGGACCAGCTGGGCCAGCGCCGCCGGCACCAGGACCAGCCAGCACAGCCGCTGGAGCTGGTCCTCGCGCAGCCGGGGGAACGACACCCGCAGCCAGATGATCACGAACGAGACGGCGAAGACCTTCAGCAGGGTCCACAGCCACCCGAGCTGGGCGTCGGCGAACGGGCCCTGCCAACCACCGAGGAAGAGCACGGTGGTCAGCGCGGCGATCACCACGATCCCGACGTACTCGGCGAGCAGGAAGAACGCGAACCGCAGGCCGGTGTACTCGGTCATGTAGCCGAACACCAGCTCGGAGTCGGCAACCGGCATGTCGAACGGGGGGCGCCGGATCTCGGCCAGCCCGGCCACGAAGAACACGATCATCGCGGGGGCCTGCCAGAGCAGCCACCACGGCTGCCACGCCTCGACGATCCCGCCGAGGCTCAGCGTCCCCGCCGCCATCGCCACCGAGGCGGCGGCCAGCACCAGCGGCAGCTCGTAGCCGAGCAGCTGGGCCGCCCCGCGCAGCCCGCCGAGCAGGCTGTACTTGTTGGCCGACGCCCACGCCGACATCAGCACCGCCACCACGCCGACGCCGACCACCGCCAGGACGAAGAACAGGCCGATGTCCAGCGGCTGCCCGACCAGGTCGTTCGGGCCGAGCGGGATCACCAGCAACACCAGCAGGTAGGGCACCAGGGCCACCACCGGCGCGAGCCGGAACACCGCCCGGTCCGCCTCGCGGGGGGTGATGTCCTCCTTCTGGACGAACTTGATCCCGTCGGCGACGAGCTGCGCCCACCCGTGGAAGCCACCGGCGTACATCGGACCGAGCCGGCCCTGCATGTGCGCCATCACCTTGTGCTCGGCCTGGCCGACGATCAGGGGCAGGGTGAGGAACGCGACCAGCACCCCGCCGATCCGGATCACCAGCTCCAACCAGGTCGGCATCAGTCCGTACCCTGCTCGTCGCCACCCTGGTCAACGCGCGCCGGGCCGTCGCCGGCCGGGCCGTCGGGGGCCAGGCGTCCGGTGGCCGGCGGGGCGTCGCCGGTCGCGCCGGAGGCGGGGTACGCGGCGGACGGCCCCCGCAGTGGGCCGGGCCGGACGGTCCCTGGGCGGGCGGGCCGGGGCGCCGCCGCGCGGCCCGTCGCCCACCGTCACCGGACCGGCCGGGGCGGGCACCACACCCCACTCCCCCGGGGCGGGCACCCCGGGTGGACGGACCGCCCGGCGACCGCCACCGGCCTCGGACTCACCCGGTTCCTTCGCACCCGGCCACGGTTTCGCCACCCGGGAGGCGAGCACGAACTCCTTACGCAGCGGATGCCCCTCGAACTCGGGAGGCAGCAGCAGCGGGGCCAGCCCCCGGTGGCCGGCGAAATCGACACCGAACATCTCGTGGGTCTCCCGCTCGTGCCAGGCCGCGCCCGGGAAGACGTCGACCACCGATCCCACCGTCGGCGTCTGCCGTGGCACCCGGGTCCGCAGCAGCACGCCGTGGCGGTGCCGGGTCGACCACAGGTGGGCCACGATGTCGAAGCCGCCGGCCAGCTCGTCCACGGCGGAGAGCCAGTCGAAGAAGTCGCAGGCCAGCTCGGCGTCGTCGCGGACCGCGCGGAGGGTGTCCGCCCAGGCCGCCGGGGGTACGTCGACGGTGGCCCGGGCGTGGGCCTGCCCGCCGGACACCGACGCGGTCGCCTCGACCGGCGTGAGCAGCGCGACCACCCGCCGACCGACCTCTTCCGGAGTCATGCGGTTGATCCTATGGCCGCCGCCCCGGCCCCGGGTCCGCCCGCCCGGTCGTACGCGCCCGGCGGACACCTGGATGAGGTGAACGGACAGCCTTCCGCCGTGTCGCGGAGCGACCCGGACGGTCCGTCCGGCGCTGTGCGAGCGGGCGTTCGACGCTGTGCCGGGCGGGTCGGACGGGCGTCCGGGGCTGTGCCGGGCAGGGGCGGGGCGGGCATCTGGCGCTTTGCCGGGCGGGGCGGGACGGGGCGGGGAAAGATGGGGCCGTGCGCGCTGTGACGGTGACTCCCAAGGTCCGTGACTCGCTGCGGCTGGTACAGGACTGGCCGGAGCCGGCAGCCGAGGAGGGGGTCATCCTGGTCGAGGCGCTCGCCGTCGGCATCTGCGGCACCGACCAGGAGATCATCGCCGGGCACTACGGCGAGGCCCCACCCGGCCAACGGGAGCTGGTGCTCGGCCACGAGTCGCTCGGCCGGGTGCTGGAAGACCCGTCCGGCACCCTGCAACCCGGTGACCTCGTGGCCGGCATCGTCCGCCACCCCGATCCGGTGCCCTGCCCCAACTGCGCCGTCGACGAGTGGGACATGTGCCGCAACGGCCGGTACACCGAGCACGGGATCAAGGCGCTGCCCGGCTTCGCCCGGGACCGGTGGCGGGTGCAACCCAAGTTCGCCATCGGGCTGGACCCGGTCCTCGCTCCGGTGGGCATGCTGCTGGAACCGACCAGCGTGGTGGCGAAAGCGTGGGACCACATCGGGCGGATCGGCACCCGGGCCAGGTGGGAACCGCAGACCGCGCTGATCACCGGTGCCGGGCCGATCGGGCTGCTGGCGGCTCTGCTGGCCGTCCAGCGGGGGCTGTCGGTGCACGTGCTGGACCGCAGCACCACCGGCCCGAAACCGGACCTGGTCCGGGCGCTCGGAGCGACCTACCACACGGAGTCGGTGAACGAGTTGGACGTCGAGCCGGACGTGGTGGTCGAGTGCACCGGAGCTCCGACGGTGGTGCTGGACGCCATGTGCAAGGTCGGCCCCACCGGGATCGTCTGCCTCACCGGGGTGTCCAGCGGGGGCCGGACCATCGACTTCGACGCCGGGGCCCTCAACCGGGAGCTGGTGCTGGAGAACAACGTGGTGTTCGGCTCGGTCAACGCCAACCGGCGGCACTGGGAACTGGCCGCGCAGGCGCTCGCCCGGGCCGACCAGTCGTGGCTGAACTCGCTGATCACCCGCCGGGTGCCGGTGTCGGCGTACGCCCAGGCGTACGCCCACGCCGACGAGGACATCAAGGTGGTGCTGGAGTTCGACAGGTGAACCCCGACCGGCCGGCTCAGATGCCGGGCAGCCGGCCGTTGCGGAACAGGTCGACGAAGAGCTGGTGGTCGGTACGGGCCCGGACGCCGTACGCGTGGGAGAACTCGACCAGGTGCCCGACGAAGCCGTCGGTGTCGTCGCCGATCGCCGCGACGATCGCCTCCTCGGTGGAGTAGTCGACCAGGTCGTGGCTGGACTCGTCGTCGGCGACCGAGTGCATCCGGGCCACCGCCCGACCCAGGTCGGCGAGCACCCCGGCCAGTTCCTCGGGCTCGTTGACGTCCGACCAGTCCAGGTCGGCGGCGTAGGGGGAGACCTCGGCGACGAGCTGACCGGCCCCGTCCAGCTCGGTGAAGCCCAACCACGGGTCGGCGTGCGCCTGCAACGCCCGTTGCGACTCGGCCGTCCGGTGACCCTGGTGCCGGAAGTAGCCCCGGACCCGCTCGTCGTCGACGTACCGGGCCACCGCCGGCACCTGCGCCTGCTTCATGTAGATGACCACGTCGTTCTCCAGGGCCTCGGTGTGCCCCTCCAGCAGCAGGTTGTACGACGGCAGCCCGGCCGAGCCGATGCCCACGCCCTTGCGTAGCACCACGTCCTTGATCTGGGTGGCGACCGGACGCAGCCGGGCCGTCGCCTCGGGCAGCGTGGCGAGGTAGCCGGTGAACGCGGCGCACACCCGCTCCCGGGTCTCCCCGTCGATCTCGTAGACCCCGTCGCCGAGGGAGAACCGCCGCTCGTAGTTGTCGACGGTGGTCTGCGCGGCCAGCAGGTCGACCCGGGTGTTCAGGCGGGCCTCCTGGAGCACCCGGCGCAACACCCCGTCGGCGTTGTCCAGGGTGATCGACCCGATCGCGTCGTCCCCACCGGCGGCGATGGCCCGCAACTCGGTCAGGTACGACCGGGCGAACCCGGTGACCAGCTCACCGATCGCCTGGTCGGACAGGGCCTTGGCGTAGCCGAGCAACGCCACGCTGGCGGCGAGCCGCTTGAGGTCCCAGGAGAACGGCCCGACGTACGCCTCGTCGAAGTCGTTGACGTTGAACACCAGGTGCCCGGAACCGTTCATGTAGGTGCCGAAGTTCTCGGCGTGCAGGTCGCCGTGGATCCACACCCGGCTGGTCTCCTTGTCGAGGAACGCGTCGTCGGCGAAGTCCCCACGCTGGTCGGCGTAGAACAGTGCGGCGCTGCCCCGGTAGAAGGCGAACGGTGACGCAGCCATCTTGCGGAACTTGCGGCGGAATGCCGCCGGATCGAGTGCCATCGACGCGCCGAACTCCTCGGTCAACACGTCGACGATGAAGGCGGACCGCCGGTCCCCAGAGTCGTTCATGCCCCGCACGCTAACCCCCACCCACCACCCCACCCTCGCCCCCACCCCACCCTCGCCCCGGTGATCAAGAGGTTCGCGTCAATTCCGGCCGGGATGCTGACGCAAACCTCTTGATCACCGGAGAAAGCGGCGGCTGGGCGCGAGCCCGCACGCCCCGACGGGCAGGGATCCCGGAGAAAGTGACGGCTGGGGCGCGGCCCGCGCGTCCGGACGGGTACGGGTCGGTGATCAAGAGGTTCGCGTCAAGAATCCGGGTGGAGATGGCGTAAAGCTCTTGATCACCGGAGCGAGACGGAGGGAGCGCGAGGCGGAGGGGGCAGCGGGGGCGGGGGCAGCGGGGGGTCAGGGGGCTGAGGGGGTGGGGGGGTGGATCAGGGGGGCGGTCAGGGAGTCGGCTGGGCGTGGGGGGGTTCCGTCGGAGGGGGTGACGTCGGCCAGGGGGGCGAGGGGGTCGGTGCGGTCGACGCCGCCGATGCCGGACTGCTCGGCGGCGATCTTCTCCTGGAGGCGGAGGATGCCGTGCAGCAGCGCCTCGGGCCGGGGCGGGCAGCCGGGCACGTAGACGTCGACCGGGATGAGCTGGTCGACCCCCTTGGTCACCGAGTACGAGTCCCAGTACGGGCCGCCGCAGTTGGAGCAGGCGCCGAAGGAGATGACGTATTTCGGCTCGGGCATCTGGTCGTACAGCCGCTTGATCGCCGGGGCCATCTTGTCGGTGACCGTGCCGGAGACCACCATCAGGTCGGCCTGCCGGGGCCCGTGGGCGAACGGGATGACGCCGAGCCGGATGAAGTCGTGCCGGCCCATGCTGGTGGCGATGAACTCGATCGCGCAGCAGGCCAGGCCGAAGTTGAACACCCAGAGCGAGTAGCGGCGACCCCAGTTGAGGACGAACCGGATCGGCTCGCCGAGCACTGCCGGCAACTGCACGACCGCCTCCTCGTCCGGCCGGTCGACGACCGTTACGTCGCCGTGGCCGCTGCGCTGTCTCCCAACGGACAGTCAACCACAGCCGACGGACGCAACCCTGTGCGCAGGCAGCGGGCTCTTACCCGTGTGACGGCGGGCCGTGTCCCGGGGTGCGGGCCGTCGGGCGACCACGGGGAGGACGAGTGACGGTGACGAGAAGCGCGCGGGTCGGTGATCCACCACCGGACCCCCGGCCCGCAGCCCCGCAACTGAGCTTCGACGGGTTCTACCATGCCCATTTCCGTGGGCTGGTCGTCCAGCTCACCGCCTACACCGGCGACCTCGGCCAGGCGCAGGACCTGGTGCAGGAGGCGTTCTGTCGGGCGTACGCGCGGTGGGACCGGGTGTCCGGCTACGACGACCCGCTGGCGTGGGTCCGCAAGGTCGCCTGGAACCTGGGCCACCACCGGTGGCGGCGGCTGCGGACCGCCCAGGCGTGGTTGTCCCGGCAACGGGAGACCCACGTGGCCGGACCGACACCGGACCGGGTCGCGGTCGACGTCGCGTTGGCGCAGCTGCCACCGAAGCAGCGCCGGGCGGTCGTCCTGCACTATCTGGCTGACATGTCGGTGAGTGAGATCGCCGCCCAGGAGCGGGTCGCCGAGGGAACGGTCAAGTCCTGGCTGCACCGGGGCCGGGCCGCCCTGGCCACCCAACTGCGCGAGAGCACCGGGGAGGTGCGAGATGCCTGACCCGGAGATCCTCGATCCGAACGTGGAGTTCGCCCGCTACCGCCGTACCGTGCTGGCGGAGGTGGTGGTGCCCGGCCCGGCCGCGGTCCGGCGGACCGTGCGGTCGCGTCGCCGGCGCCGGTGGGCCGCGCTGGTCGCGGCGGTGCTGGCGTTGTTCACCGGACCGACCCTGGGGTACGTCGCACTGCACCGTCCGGAGCCCCGGCCCGGCCCGGTGCTGCCCGCACCCGAACCGACCGGTACGCCGACGCCGGGTGGACCGGTGACCCCGACCGGCAGCCCCACGCCGACCGGTGCGGCCCCCACGACGCCACCCGACGGCCGGATCGGCCGCAACGAACTGCTGGCCACCACGGTTACGCTGCCGGGGTGGCCGGCCGGGGCGCAGTGCCGCACCGAGGGCGTCCGGTTGACCGCGGACGGCCACGAGGGGCAGAACGCCCTACTCGCCGTGGACCACGGTGACGTCGACGCCGACGGGGCGCAGGAGACGGTGGCGTTGGTGCAGTGTGTCTTCGGCACCCACGGTTGGCAGCAGGTGGTGGCCTTCGACCGGGACGCCGCCGGCCGGATCGTCACCGTCGGGCGGGTGGTCGTCAGCGCCCGGGAGCGGCCCCAGTGGCTGATCGGGATGCAGGTGCGCGGCGACGGGGTGGTCCGGGTGCAGGTCGGGGACATCTACCCGGGTGGCGGTTGGGCCGGCGAGTGGTCGCAGCGGCAGTGGCGCGGTTACCGCTGGGACGGCGGGTCCTTCCGCCAGGTCTCCGGGCCGACCGGTTTCCCGCCCAACCCGCACGAGGTGAATCTCGTGGTCACCGCCACCGACCTGGTGCTCGGCGTCGCACCGGACGGCTCCCGGGCCGGATACACGACGGTGCGGGTCCGCAACACCGGCACCGGGCCGGCCCGGTCCGTGGCGCTCCGGTTCGACCTGCCGGTGGCGCTGCGCCCGGACGGCGACGGCTGGGCCGCCTGCCGGACCGCCCCGGCGACGACCGGCGGGCCGGTGCGCTGCGAGCTGGGCGCGCTGGCCCCGGGGGCCGAGTTCCGGCTGGTCCTGGGGCTGCGGGTGGCGGCCGACGATCCGCTCGGCGCGGGCACGGCCGAGCTGACCGCGCAGGCGTTGGACGCCGAGAACCGGGTCGTCGCGGAGGTGGTCGAGTACGACAACGTCACCCCGCTGCCCTACCGGTGACCAGCCAGCCGGGCGCGGTCGTCGTGCCCGGCCGGGCCACCCCCGGGGCAGCCCACCCCGGGGCAGGGCCCCAAGCAGGCAGGGCCCGCGCATGGGCAGGGCCCGAAGTGGGCAGGGCCCGCGCATGGGCAGGGCCCGCGCATGGGCAGGGCCCGAAGTGGGCAGGGCCCGAAGTGGGCAGGGCCGAGGGTGGGCAGGACCCGAAGTGGATCAGACGGGCTCGGGGCGTTCCGGGGGCTGCGGAGGCAGCCCCCGGACCGTCACCAGGTGGGGCGTTGCAGCAGGCCGACGAACTCCACCAGCAGGCATTCGCGCAACGCGGCGGGGGCGGCGTCGAGCAGGGTGTTCACCATCGCCATCCGGTCCGGCGGTCCGGCACCCAGCCCGAGGCCGGCGGCGAGCCCCCCGATCAGTTCCGGGGTGAGCGTCTGCGGGGTCAGCGATCCGGCCAGGGCGACCAGTTCGGCCGGCAGCTCGACCGGCCCGGCCTGGCGGGCGGCGGCCACCGCGGCGGCCAGGTCCGGGCCGAACTCGGCCACCCGGGGGGCCACCGAGGCGGTCACCGTGAGGTGCACGCTGGCGGGCAGGTCGGCGTACCGCAGCTGGGGTTGGGTGTGCCAGCCCCGGGCGGTCAGCTCGTCGACCAGGATGAACAGGTCGAGCGCCGGGTCGGTGCTGGTGAAGCAGACCACGGTGGACTCCGGTTCGGCCATCAGCCGCAACCCGTCGACCCCGCGTACGGCGGCGGCCAGGGTGTCGACCGCGTCCCGGGTGGTTGCGGCCAACCGCAGGTAGCCGTCGTCGCCGAGGTGCCGCAGGGTGGCGTACGCGGCGGCGATCGGGCCACCCGAGCGGGTGGAGGCGAGCACCGGGTTGACCATGGTGTAGCCGGGCCAGCCGGCGTACGCGAAGAACTGCGGGGAGCGCAGCGTCGCGTCCCGGTGCAGCAGCACCGACACCCCCTTCGGGGCGTACGCGTACTTGTGCAGGTCGACGGAGATCGAGGTGACCCCGTCGACGGTGAAGTCGAACGGTGGCACCGGCACGCCGAGGCGACGCAGGTAGGGCAGGGTCCAGCCGCCGAAGCAGGCGTCCACGTGGCAACGCACCCCGGCCGCCGCCGCCACCTGCGCGATCCCGGCCACCGGGTCGATCACCCCGTGCGCGTACGACGGGGCGGAGCAGGCCACCAGCACCGTCTCCGGGCGGATCGCGGTGGCCACGTCGGCGACCGACGGGCGCAGGGTGACCGGGTCGACGGGAACCGTGTCCAGGGTGACCCGGAGCAGGTGGGCGGCCTTGGCGAAGGCGGCGTGCCCGCTGGCCGGCACCACGATCCGGGGTGCGGTCAGCTCCGGGTGGGCGTCCCGGGCGGCCTTGACGGCCAGGATCAGCGACTCGGTCCCGCCGCTGGTGACGCTGCCGACCACGTCCGGCGCGGCGCTGCCCGGTCCGCCGCCGAGCAGCCCGCCGGCTGCCCCGACGAGCCAGTTCTCCATCGCCAGCAGGGACGGAAAGGCGGTCGGATCGAGCCCGTTGACGTGGGCGCTCTCCGCGTGGGCCGCCGCCCCCAACGCGTCGAGCCCGCCGACGCCCGGGTCGTACACGTAGGCGAACAACCGCCCCCCGTGCACCGGCCGATCCCCCGCCCTGAGCTGCCGAATCTCGTCCAGCACCCGCTCGGCAGGCACCCCGTTCTTGTCGATCATGGACTTGTGGTGGCCTTTCCGTAGGTTTTCGCGGCTTTCGCCCCCGCCACAACTCCATGATCGACGAGGTGGGTGGGGGCGGGAGGTGGGGGGAGGTGGTAGGGGTGGGGGCGGAGGAGGAGGGTGGCGGGGGCGATGAGGAGGGCCGGGACGAGGGTGAAGCCTAGGAGGACGCCCAGGCGGGCGGTGGGGGTCTGGGGGGCGGCGGTGCCGGTGGCTGAGGAGACGTAGCCGGAGAGGGCCAGGACCAGGCCGTAGAGGCCGGGGCCGAGGGCCAGACCGAAGGTCTCTCCAGCGGTCCACAGGCCGGTGAAGACGCCAGCCTGTCGGCGACCGGTGCGCGCGGTCGAGGCGGCCACACAGTCGGGCAGCAGCGCCAGCGCGAAGACCTGCTGCCCGGCGTACCCGACGCCGAGGAGCGCGACCACCGCGTAGACGGCGGCGGCGGGCAGCACCGGCGCGGCCACGAGCGTCGCCGCACCGGCGGCCAGCAGCAGCGAGGCGGCGACCAGCGCGGTCTTCTTGCCCAGGCGCGTGCCGAGCCGGGTCCACAGCGGCATCACCAGCAACGCCGGCCCGACGAAGCAGGCGAACAGCACGGTGGGCCCGGTGGTCGGGTCCCGCAGGATCTGGGCCGCGAAGTAGCTGACCCCGGCCAGGATGGTCGCCACCCCGGCGGACTGGATCACGAAGCAGAGCAGCAGCGCCCGGAACGGCCGGTCCGCGGCGACCACCGCGAGTTGGGCGCGAAGCGTCGGCTCGGTGGCGGTCACCGTGCCGGTCGCCGCCGACCGGGTGCCGAGGAACGCGCCGAGCGCGCCGAGCGCGATCAGCGCGGCGACGAACACCCCCATCCAGCGGTGCCCGGCCACCCCCTCGCCACCGGCGGTCACCACCATCGGGGCCACCGCCCCGGAGATCAGGATGGCCAGCGCCAGCACCGCGACCCGCCAGCCCATCAGCCGGGTACGCTCCGCCGCGTCGTCGGTCAGCTCGGCGGGCATCGCCACGTACGGAACCTGGAAGAAGGCGAACGCGGTGGCGGTGGCGAGGAACGCGACGGCCACGTACGCCCCGGCGGCCGGCCCGACGCCGAAGGGCGCGGCGAAGATGGCGGCGAAGAGCACCGCCAGGGCGATCCCGGCACCGAGCAGCCACGGCCGGCGTGGCCCCCACCGGGAGCGGGTCCGGTCGGAGATGCGCCCGGCGACCGGGTTGACCAGCACGTCCCATGCCTTGGGCAACAGCACCAGCAGGGCGGCCAGCCCGGCGGCCACCCCGAGCGTGTCGGTCAGGTAGGGCAGCAGCAGCAACCCGGGCACCGTGCCGAACGCCCCGGTGGCCAACGAACCGAGCGCGTAGCCGGCATGCACCCGACGCGGCAACCCGACCCCGTCGGCACCGGCCGACCGGGCCGACCCGCCGGCCGACTCGGACACCCCGGCAGCTGGCGCGGGCAGGCCGCCGGCCGACGCAGATACCCCGGCGGCCGACGCGGGCAGGCCGGCAGCTGGCGCGGGCAGGCCGGCGGCCGACGCGGACACCCCGGGGACCGGCGCGGGCGGGCCGGCGGGTGGGGAGCCGGGCTCGGCCGGTGGCACGTCCATGCGGCCGAATGCTACTCACGTTACCGCCTGGTCACCGCCCCTCATCCGGCCACCATTTGGCGGCATCCAGATCCACCCCGGCACCCCGCAACGGGCAGCCCTCGGCGCGCAGCAGGGCCCGCGCCCGCACCTCGTGCCCGGGTGGCAGCCGACCCGCCGCGTTCACCACCCGGTGCCAGGGCACCCCGCCGCCGTGCCGGGCCATGATCGAGCCGACCAGCCGGGCCGAGGCCCGCCCGGACCGCTCGGCCAGCGCGTCGGCGATCGCCCCGTAGGACATCACCCGGCCCGGCGGTATCCGCTCGACCAGCGCGAGCACCGCCTCCACGTACTCCTCAGGCGTCACGACCGGCCAGGATATGGGAACGCGGCGGGGTCCGTCGGGACCGACCACGCAGAATGGGCGGGTGCGTGAAGCAGTCACCCAGGCCCGGCGGATCGTCGTCAAGATCGGTTCGTCCTCGCTGACCACCGCCACCGGCGGCCTGGACGAGACCCGGGTGGACACCCTGGTGGACGCCCTCGCCGCGCTCGCCGCCGCCGGCCGCGAGGTGGTGCTGGTCTCCTCCGGGGCGATCGCCGCCGGGCTCGCCCCGCTCGGGCTGCCCCGCCGCCCGCGTGACCTGGCCACCCAGCAGGCCGCCGCCAGCGTCGGCCAGGGCCTGCTGATCGGCCGGTACGCGGCCGGTTTCGCCAGGCACCGGCTCACCGTCGGGCAGGTCCTGCTCACCGTCGACGACGTGACCCGGCGGGCGCACTACCGCAACGCGTACCGGACCCTGCGCAAGCTGCTCGACCTGCGGGCGGTGCCGATCGTCAACGAGAACGACACGGTCGCCACCCAGGAGATCCGGTTCGGCGACAACGACCGGCTGGCCGCCCTGGTCGCCGCCCTGGTCGACGCCGACCTGCTGGTGCTGCTCTCCGACGTCGACGCGTTGTGGACCGGCGACCCGACCCGCCCCGGCAGCACCCGGATCACCGAGGTACGCGGCGAGGCCGACCTGGCCGGCGTCGACATCGGCGGGACCGGCCGGGCCGGGGTCGGCACCGGCGGCATGGTCACCAAGGTGGAAGCGGCCCGGATCGCCACCGGCTTCGGCATCCCGGTGGTGCTGACCGCCGCCCCGCTGGCCGGCGACGCGCTGGCCGGGCAACCGGTGGGCACGTTCTTCCACCCGGCCCGGCGACGCCCGGCGGCCCGGCTGTTCTGGCTGGCGCACGCCACCGCCCCCCGGGGGCGGCTGCACCTCGACCCGGGCGCGGTGCAGGCCGTGGTGGGCCGGCGCAAGTCGCTGCTGCCGGCCGGGATCACCGCCGTGGACGGCACCTTCACCGCAGGCGACCCGGTGGACCTGGTGGACGTCGACGGGGCGTCGGTGGCCCGGGGACTGGTCAACTACGACGCGGTGGAGCTGCCCGGCCTGCTCGGCCGGTCCACCGGGGAACTCGCTGCGGCGCTCGGCCCGGCGTACGAACGTGAGGTCGTCCACCGCGACGACCTGGTGCTGCTGTGACGTCAGGCGTCCCGCACGGGCGCCTCCGGAAGATCCGAAGGAGTACGCAATGAGCGTCGTCGAGCAGGCCCGGCGGGCCCGGGACGCGGCGGAGGCCCTCGCCGTGGCCACCCGTACGGTCAAGGATGGCGCGCTGCACGCGATGGCCGACGCGCTGGTGGCGCGTACGCCGGAGATCCTCACCGCGAACGCGGCGGACCTGGCGGCCGGGCGGGAGGCGGGGCTGAGCGCGGCCGTGCTGGACCGGCTCGCCCTCGACGCGGGTCGGGTGGCCGGCATCGCCGACGCGCTGCGCGAGATGGCCGCACTGCCCGACCCGGTGGGCGAGGTGGTCCGGGGTTCGACCCTGCCCAACGGGCTGGAGCTGCGGCAGGTGCGGGTGCCGTTCGGGGTGGTCGGCATCATCTACGAGGCCCGGCCGAACGTGACGGTGGACGCGGCCGGCATCTGCCTGAAGTCCGGCAACGCGGCGCTGCTGCGCGGGTCGTCCTCGGCCGCGCACTCCAACGCGGCGTTGGTGGCGGTGCTGCGTGACGCGGTCGCCGGGGCGGGGCTGCCGGCCGACGCGGTGCAGTTGCTCGACGCCGGCTCCCGGGAGTCGGTCAAGGAGCTGATGCGGGCCCGGGGCCTGGTCGACGTGCTGATCCCGCGCGGTGGCGCGTCGCTGATCCGCACCGTGGTCGAGGAGTCGACGGTGCCGGTGATCGAGACCGGGGTGGGTAACTGCCACGTCTACGTGGACGCCGCCGCCGACCAGGCCAAGGCGGTGGCGATCGCCCTGAACGCCAAGACCCAGCGGCTGAGCACCTGCAACACGGCCGAGTCGCTGCTGGTGCACGCCGACGTCGCCGACGCGTTCCTGCCGGTCGTGCTGGCCGCGTTCGCCGAGGCCGGGGTGACCGTGCACGGCTCCCCCGAGGTCGTCGCCCACTCCCCCGCCGTGGTGCCGGCCACCGACGAGGACTTCGCCACCGAATACCTCAGCGCGGACATCTCCGTCGCCGTGGTCGACTCGCTCGACGCGGCGGTCGCGCACATCCGCCGCTACGGCACCGGGCATACCGAGGCGATCGTCACCGACTCGCAGGCCGCCGCCCGGGAGTTCGTGGCCCGGGTCGACGCGGCGGCGGTGATGGTCAACGCCTCCACCCGGTTCACCGACGGCGGCGAGTTCGGCTTCGGTGCGGAGATCGGCATCTCCACCCAGAAGCTGCACGCCCGGGGGCCGATGGGGCTGCCCGAGCTGACCTCCACCAAGTACGTGGTGACCGGCGACGGTCACCTGCGCTGAGCGGACCGCCCCGGCCCGGCTACGCCCGGGGGCGGTCGCCCGCAGCCGGGCGCTGCGGGCCCGGGGTCACCAGGTGCCGGGCTCGTCGTCGGTCGGCGGGACCACGCGGGCCCGGCGCACCACCGGTGAGCCCGGCGGGACGACCGGTGAGCCCGGCGGCAGGACCGGCCCGATCGGCCGGCAGGCACGGATCGCGGTCAGCGTGGTGTGCACGTCGAACTGGTGGCCGTCGTCGCTGTCCCAGCCGCCGTCGCTGCGCTGGGTCTCGGCGAGCCGCCTGCGGGCCGACACCAGCACCCACTGCTCCTCGCCCACCTCCACCCGGCGCAGGGTGGCGGCCAGCGCGGCGGTGTCCGCCGGAGACAGCTGCGGCATCCGTTCGGCCAGCACCGCCTGGATCCGGGCCGACTCGTAGTAGAGCTGCTGGCGGTGCAGCACCGCCGCGCTCAGCCAGCCGGCGGCGAGGAAGGACGGCCAACTGCCGTCCGGGGCGAGCTGCCCGGCCAGGGCCTGCGCCGCCGCCTGCACCACCCCGGCGTACGCGCCGCCGACGCGGTTGTCCAGCGGGCCCGCGGCACGGGCGTCCCGACCGGCGACGCTGAGCCAGAACGCGGCGTTGGCCGAGAGGTAGAGCCGGGCCTCCGGGTCGCCCGGGGTGGCCCACTCGGGGGCGCTGCCGGCCAGCCGCGGGTCCTCGTCCCAGCCACCGTCGGGCAGTTGCCGGGCGGCCAGCCAGTCCAGGGCGTGCCGGGCGGCGGGCCGGCCGAGCGCGCCGAGATCGTCCAGTTCGGCCAGGCGGAAACAGGTGGCGTCGATGGACGGGACCTCACCGCCGAGCACCGCCGGCCAGCCGCCGTCCACGGTCTGCCCGACCTCGGCCGCGTCGAGCAGGTCGGGGGGCACGGGCGCACCGGTGCGCAGCCGGGACAGCCGGGCGCGGTCCACCGCGTCACCGTGCGCCACGACGAAACCTATCGCCGCATCCAAGTCCACCACGGCGCAGACGCTACCGGCGCGGACGCGATCCCGCCTCGGGGAATCGGTCGGGGCCGGGGGCGGTTCGTCGCCGCCCCCGGCCCCGGTCACCGGTCAGTACGCGGGCAGCGAGGGATCGATCTGCTTGATCCAGGAGAGCACCCCGCCCTGGACGTGCACCGCGTCGCGGAACCCGGCGGCCTTCAGCGCGGCGAGCGCCTCGGCCGAGCGGACCCCGGACTTGCAGTGCAGCACGACCTGCTTGTCCTGCGGGAGCTTCGCCAGCGCCTCGCCGGAGATGATCTCGCCCTTGGGGATCAGGGTGGAGCCGGGGATCCGGACGATCTCGTACTCGGCGGGCTCCCGGACGTCGACCAGGAAGATGTCCTTGCCGGCGTCCTGCCACTCCTTGAGCTCGGTGGCGGTGATGGTCGAGTCGACGATCGCCTCCTGGGCCGCCTCGGAGACCGCGCCGCAGAAGTCCTCGTAGTCCTCCAGCAGGTCGGTGACCGTGGGGTTCTCGCCGCAGAGCACGCAGTTCGGGTCCTTGCGGATCTTGATCTTGCGGTATTCCATCTCCAGCGCGTCGTAGACCATCAGCCGGCCGACCAGCGGCTCGCCGATCCCGGCGAGCAGCTTGATCGCCTCGTTGACCTGGATCGAGCCGATCGACGCGCAGAGCACGCCGAGCACGCCGCCCTCGGCGCAGGACGGCACCATGCCGGGCGGCGGGGGCTCCGGGTAGAGGCAGCGGTAGCAGGGGCCGTGCTCGGCCCAGAAGACCGACGCCTGACCGTCGAACCGGTAGATCGACCCCCAGACGTACGGCTTGCCGAGCAGCACCGCCGCGTCGTTGACCATGTAGCGGGTGGCGAAGTTGTCGGTGCCGTCGACGATCAGGTCGTACCGGGCGAAGATGTCCCGGACGTTCTCCCGGTCGAGGGCGGTGTTGTGGATCTCCACCTGGACCAGCGGGTTGATCTCGCGGATCGACGCGGCGGCGGACTCGGCCTTGGACCGGCCGATGTCGGAGACGCCGTGGATGATCTGGCGCTGGAGGTTGGACTCGTCGACGGTGTCGAAGTCGATGATGCCGAGCGTCCCGACCCCGGCGGCGGCCAGGTACATCAGGGCCGGCGAGCCGAGACCACCGGCACCCACACAGAGCACCCGGGCGTTCTTCAACCGCTTCTGCCCCTCGACCCCCACATCGGGGATGATCAGGTGACGGGAGTAACGACGGATCTCGTCAACGGTCAGCTCGGCGGCGGGTTCGACGAGCGGGGGCAACGACACGGTGGACTCCCCGGTGATCGGCTGATGGCGAACCGAGCCATTGTCGCTCGGCCGACCACCCCTCGGCCATGAGCAGTGACACCCCGTCCGACATACGGGAGGGGAATAACTCAGGCGCCGGGGATCAGCTCGCCCGAGTAGCGGGAGCCGTCGACGTACGGCCAGGCATTGGCCACGCAGCCGTCCAGCCCGTACGTCTGCTGCTGCATCACCGGGGCCGGCTCGCCGACCCCGGGGCAGGCCTGGTGTTCCTCGCCGAGTTCGTGCCCCACCTCGTGGTTGACCACGTACGTCCGGTAGACCGACAGCGGCGCCCCGTAGTCCGGCACGGCGTCCATCCAGCGGGCCAGGTTGATGACCACCCGACCGGGCAGCCGGCAGGAGGTGTAGCCCTCGGTGTCCAGCCCACCTTCCGCGCAGATCCGCTCGGAGGTGGCCGGGGTGGCGAGATAGATGGTGAAGTCGGCGGCGGCCACCTCCGGCACCCGCTGGAACCGTAGTTCGCCGGAGCGGATCCAGCTGTTCGGGTCACCCAGGGTGGCGTCCACGGCGGCGGCGAACGCGTCCACGTCCTGACCGGTGCCCTGTTCCACCTCGATCCGGTAGCGGTGCAGCGGGCCGTCGGAGCCGTACACCTCGGAGCGGCCGTCTGCGGCGGTGAAGCGCCCGGGTCCGCTGCGCGGGTAGCCGGTGGGGGGTTGCCCGCCGTCGGGTCCACCGGTCGGTCGTCCACCGCCCGTCCCGTCGGCCAGCCGCCCGGCGACCGGCGCGGGGTCTCCCTGGGGGTCGTCCGGGTAGAGGCCGACGAACCCGCCCGCGCCGAGCAGGACCAGGCCGAGCAGCACGGCCCGGCGACGCCGACGCCGCAACCGACGACTGCGGTACGACCCTCGCCGCCCCTCCGTGGGGTGGCTCGGCCCGCCGCGGCTCGGCCCGCCGTGGCTTCGCCCGCCGTGGCTCGGCCCGCCGTGGTGCGGCTCGGTGTGCGGGTCGCGGTGGCGCTGGTCGGCGGGCTGCGACGCGGTGCGGTCGCATGGGCGTGGGTCGGGTGGGCCGGCGGCCGGCGGCTCCGGACGCCCGGCGGAGTCGGTCGGGGTGGTCACCCGTCCAGCATGGCAGACTAATCGGGCATATCAGCGTTATTGCCACTTCTTACGAGAGGATGTTTCACATACACCGGAACGACCCGCCCCGGCGGGTTCAGCGCGCCGGGCCGGCGTACCGACGCCCACCCAGGTACGGCCACGGGTTCGCCGTGCACCCCCGCAGGAACAACGACTGCTGCTGCATCACCGGCGCCGGCCGGCCCACCCCCGGGCACCCCTCGTGGCGGTGCCCCAACTGGTGCCCCACCTCGTGGTTCACCACGTACGTCCGGTAGAGCGCCAACGGCACCCCGGCCCGGACGAAGTGCGGCACCGACGTCCGCCACCGGTCCAGGTTGACGATCACCTTCCCCGGCGCGCGGCACGACGTGAACGGCACCCCACCGACCCGGATGTCCACCCCACCGGCCCGGCACAACCGACCCGCCGTGTTCCGGGTCGCCAACTGGACCGTGAAGTCGTACGGCGCGTCCCCCGGCACCCGGCGCAGCCGCAACCGCCCGCCGTCCACCCAGCTACCCGGCCCGGCCAGCGCCGCCTGCACCTGGTCGGAGAAGTCCCGGACGTCCTCACCGGAGCCGACCTCCACGGCCACCCGGTACCGCCGCAGCACACCGGACCGGCCCAGCGTCGCCCCGGCCCGGTCGTCGTAGGCGAAGGTGCCCCGGCCCGTCGCCGGGACCGGCCCGGACAACGCCAACGGCGGCACGGCCGTGGTCGGGCCACCCACGCCGGCCTGCTCCGCCGACGGCACCGCGACCGGCGGCACCGGCCCGGCCGCACCCTGCGGACCCGCACCGTCGGCGGGCCCGGCCCGCCCGAAGTCGCCGGCCGACCCCACGGCGTCCGACGCGTTACCGGTCGCGGCCGACCCGCCGGGTGGCACCACCGGCCGGGCGACCAACCGACCGGTGCCCGACCCCGCACCCGTGGTCACCGCCAGCCCGCCGGAGACCACCACCAACAGCAGCACGGTCGCCGACAGCGCCGGACGCGACCGGCCGGTGAAGACGGACGGACGGCGCAGGACCGTCCCGGGGCGGCGGATGCCACGGGCCCATCGCAGGCCGTGGCGCAGGAGGGCAGTCATCCGGGTCAGGATGCCACCCCGGGCCGCCACGCCACGTCACCACCGGACTCCGGCGCGTCGCCCCCGCCGAACTCAAGCGCGGCACCCGCACCGGCCGACGGCACGTCCGCCCCACCGCCGGTCGTCGGCGCCGCGTCCCCGGCAGACGTCGGGTCCGCACCGCCGGCCGGTGGCCTGCCGGGCCGGGCGGGCGGCGGGGACCCCGTCGTCTCCGCGAGCAGGTGAAGCACGGCGCGAGCCACCGTACGCGGCACCTCCAACTGGGCCACGTGCCCGACGCCGGCCAGCATCATCAACCGGCTGTCCGGGATGATCCGGGCGGTCTGCGGGGCCACCCTGACGTCCACCAGCCGGTCCTTCATGCCCCCCACCACCAGGGTGGGCGCCTCGATCGCGGCGGCGATCCGCCACAGCGACCCCGGCCCCGGCAGGTACGACCGCAGGAAGCTGGCCACCAGCCCCCGGAACGTCCGGACGTACGCGGCGGCGTAGTGCGTCGCCTCGTAGCGGACCCGGATCTCCTCCAGCGCCTCCTGCCGGCGCTGGTCGCTGATCCGGCTCAGGTCGGCCACGCACGCCTCCATCGCCTGCCGGGCCATCACCTCCGGGGCGAGCTGGGCGAGCCGCCACGCAGCCAACCGCTCCCCCCGCGGGATGGCCAGCAGCGGCAGCATCCGCCCCTGCAACGAACGCCCGAAGTTCAGGAACGGCAGGGCCGGCGAGATCAGCGTCAGGGTCCGCACCAGGTCCGGCCGGCGACCGGCGACGTACACCGAGACCGCCCCGCCCAACGAGTTGCCGAACAGGTGCACCGGGCCCCGGCCGGAGTGCTCGATCCAGCGCACCACCCGGTCGGCGAACGCCGGGATGGTGTAGCGCAGCCCCGGCTCGCTGCGCCCGAAACCGGGCAGGTCGATCGCCTGCCCGTCGAGGCGGCCGGCGAGCAGGCCGGCGAGGTCCGTCCAGTTCTGCGACGAACCACCCAGCCCGTGCACGTACAGCGCCGGTTCCGCGTCCGGCCCGGTGGCCGGGGTGTCCCGGACGTAGGTGACCGTGCCGTCGAGGCGTACCGCCCGGCCGGGCCACGGTGGGGGCAGCCGGTGCGGGGGCAGGTGCTCCTCGGGCCAGAGGGCGGCGCGCTTCATACCGGCAGTGTTACCGCCCCGACCCCTCGCCGACAACGTGCCAGGTCAGGCGAGCAACGCTTCGAGGCGTCGGTTGACCGCCGCCAGGGTCGCCCGGACCACCGCCTGACGCGGATCACCGGCGACCAGCGCCGACCCCGCCAACTGCTCCACCCAGCCGTCGCAGACCAGCAGCACCACCACGGTCGCCACCTCGCAGTTGCCGAACGGCACCACGGCGGCGTGCTCGACGAAGCAACGTCCCCGCTCGGCGGTGCGCTCGGCGTGGCGCAGCAACTCGTCCACGGCCGCCGCGGCGGCCACCGCGCACAGCCGCAGCACGTACCCGTCCACGGCCGGCCCGGTGGCGTGACCGGCGGCCGGCTCACCGGCGGTGAGCAGGCGTACCTCGACGTTGGCGTCCAGGCCGAAGGTGCTCACCTGGACGTGGTCGATCACCACCCGGGGGCCCGGCACACCGCCGGTGTCCAGCGGTCGCGACGGCGCGGTCTCCGTCGTGGTCATCTGCCCACCGGAGTACGACGCGTTGAGCGTCGCCGGGCTGCCGGTCGGCACCAGCAGCGCCCCCGGGGGTGTCTCCTCCACACTGGCCCGACCCCGGTGGACGGGCTGCCGACGTCGCCGGGGCACCCCGGACGCGGTCGGCGACTCCTCGGCGGGGTGCTCCTCGCCGTCCCAGGCCGGACCGTCGGCGCGGGACACCCCGTCGGCACGGGCCGCAGCGGTCGACCGGGCCGTCGGCTCACCCGCCGGTCGGGCGGGGTCACCGACCGGGCGCTCCTCGACCGGGGACGACGCGACGACGGGCGGTGCCGCAGCGGATGGGGAGACCACCGGCGACGCGGCGGGTGGCTCGACGGCGCGGGCCCGGCCGGTCGGGGCACCGCCCCGGTTCGGATCCCGCCGGTCGGCCGGGCCGAACTCGTCACGGCCCCGGGCGTCACCCGGGCGCTCGCCGGCAGCCGGACGCGGCTCACCGGTACGCCGACGCAGCGGCGGCGGCACCGGGGCGCTGGGTTCACCGGACAGGTTCTGCGGCGCGGCGGCGAGGCCCATCCGTTCCTGGAGCAGGCGGGCCACCAGTCGGCTCACCTCCGCCGGGTCCGCCCCGTCGGACAGGTCGAGGCGCAGGCTGTGCGCCCCGGCGGGGGTGCGACGCAGCGCCGCGTCCCGCACCCCGGCCACCTCCCGTACGGCGTCCAGGATCGCGTTGACGTCGAAGCCCTCGGGGCGTTCCCGCAGCGGGGCGGGCTCGTCGTCACGACGCAGGTGGGTGGCGATTCGGGCGAGCTCCGGGGTCTCTGCGGGGGGCTCCACGGCTGGCGGCTCCGGCACGACGGGCACGTCCGGTTCGGCGGGGACGCGCTGCGGCAGCACCGCCGTGCCCCGGTCCGGCTGCCGTTCGTCCACCACCGGCTCGGTGGCGGTCAGCGGGTCAGGGGCGGATCGGCGGGCCGCGTAGGGGGGAGCGCTCGTCGGGACGGGCGCGGGGGGAATCCGGTCCAGGCGGTGTGGCCCGCTCGTGGCGGGGGCACCGACGGCGGAGACGGGAGGCTCCGGCGGGTGGCCGGGAAGATCGGTGGGGGTGGCCGGCTCGGTCGGCACCGACCGGAGTCGGAACGGCTGGTCGGCGCGGCCGACGGGACGGGCGGCCGGCTCGTCGCGGGGGAGTCGGAACGGCTGGTCGGCCCGGACGGCGGGCGGCAGTCCGGTGCCCCGTTCCGGGCCGGAGGCGGCCACCGGCCCGACCGGTTCGGGCCCCGGCAGGGCCGGCACGGCGGGCGGCTCGGCCCGCGAGGCGGGCGACAGACCGGCCGGCTCGTCGCGGGGCAGGCCGGTGAACGTCTCGGGGGCCGCCGGGGGTGGGCCGGTGAACGTCTCGGGGGTACGGGTGGCGCGTCGGCGGGCGGGCCCACCGCCCAGGGGCGTCGCTCGGCCGGTCGGTCCGGCGTGGGCGACCCCTCGGTGGCGGACTCGCCGGCCGGCCGGCCGCGGTCGGGCCGCTCGACGGGCTCCGGCCAGTCCCGCCCGGACCGGTCGGTCCAGTCCCGGCCGGACCGGTCCTGCTCGGGGCGGTCGGTCCAGTCCCGCTTCACGGGGGCGGTCCAGTCCCGCTCGGAGCGCTCCGCTCGACCGCTGCGGTCCACCTGGTCCGGGAAGTCCCGCTCGGACCGGCCGGAGAAGCCGCCCTCGGGCCGGTCGGTGCGGGTCGGGAGGTCCCGCTCGGACCGGCCGGTACGCCCGGACCAGTCCCGCTCGGGCCGGTCGCGGTCGTGACCGGTGCGGTCGGACCAGTCGGGCTCGGGGTGGTCGGTGCCGGGGCGGCCCGGGGCGACCCGGTCGACGACCGGCGCGACGGGCGGCTGGTCCCGGCCGGGCCGGGCGACCACCGGCGGCGCGGGCTCCGGCAGCGCCGGTGGGGTGACCGGCTCGGAGCGGGTCAGCTCGTACGGGCGGGGCACCTCCGAGCGCACCGGCTCGTACGGCCGGGCGGGCTCGGCGCGCACCGGCTGGTAGGGGCGGGCGGGTTCGGCACGGACCGGCTCGTAGGGGCGGGCGGGCTCGGCCGACCACTCGGCCGTCCGTTCGGCGCGGGTCGGTCGGCCGGCGGGCGGCTCCTCGTCCCGTGACCAGGCGGGTGCCCAGCTGCCGCCCCAGCTGGGCCGGTTCCAGCTCGGGCCGGACCAGTCGGGCTCGTCCGGTCCGGGGGCGGGCCGACGCCCCGCAGCGGACTGCTCCCCGCTGTACTGCCCGGCACCACGCGGCTCGATGCCGTACGGATCGGCACCACGCGGCTCGGTGCCGTACGGATCGGCACCGGGCTGCTCGGTGCCGGCGGTGGGCTCGGTGGGGGCGAACCGGCCGGCCCCGCGCGGGCCGCCCTCGGCGGGCAGCCGGTTGCTCCAGTCGCGGGGGGCGTCGGTCGGCAGCGGCCCGGCCTCGCCCCGCTCGGGGGCGTGGAAACCGGGGGGCACCTCGAACCCGGAGGCGGCGGTGCCGACCGGCGGGACCTGCACGGCCGGCGGGGCGGAGGTGGGCAGGCCACTGTCGGGCCAGTGGCCGCGCCGGGGCGCGGCGGGATCGTCCGAGGAGTGCCGGGCGGACTCGGGATCGTGCGGTGGCTCAGCCGGGGACGCCGGCCGCTGGGCCGGCACGACCAGTCGGTCACCGTCGGTGAATCCGGGGTCGTCGGCGGGGTGCCCCGGCCCGCCGGGCGGGGCGCTCACCGGGCGACGCAGCGGGGCCGGGAATTCCGGTGCCGAGTCGTGACCATTGCGGTGGGCCCGCCCGTTGCGGGGGACCTCGTCGCCGGCCGGGGGAACGGGGAACGGCGCAGGCAGGTCACCGTGCCGGGACGGCTGACCACCCCAGCCGGCGGTGGGATCGGTCCGGTTCCACGGTGAGGCCGACTCCCGGTAACCCGGGGCGTCGGTTCCGCCGGACCACCCGGTCGCAGGTGCCCACCCGTTGACGGAACGGGCCAGGTCGTCCTGCTGACCCGTACCGTCGTCATGCTCTCCCGGGGTGGCGGCACCGGGTTGCCCTGATTCACTCACCGCGCGCTCCTTGGTCGCCCCCGCTGAGGCTACCGTGTGGTGACAGTGGCGATAAGTTACAGCGGCGGGCCAATTCCGGGGCCGGGGTGAGTGCCCTGACCGGTACGGGGTAAAAGTGCCGGCTGGATGACGAAACTCGGAGGTTCCCATGACCGCTGTGGGGAACGGTGCGCAGACTACCGGCCGGCCCACCCGGCTGCCCCGCTCAGCACGCCGTAAGCAGCTACTCGCGGCGGCTCAGGAGGTGTTCGTAGCCCAGGGGTACCACGCCGCGGCGATGGACGACATCGCCGAGCGGGCCGGGGTTTCCAAGCCGGTGCTGTATCAGCACTTCCCCGGAAAGATGGATCTCTACCTGGCGCTGCTCGACACGCACTGTGACGCCATCGTCGCCAAGGTGCACGATGCGATGCGGGGCACCAACGACAACAAGGAGCGGGTCGGCGCGTCGGTGCGGGCCTACTTCGACTTCGTCGACCACGAGAGCGAGGCGTTCCGGCTCGTGTTCGAGTCGGACCTGCGCAACGATCCGGCGGTCCGGCAGCGGGTGGAGCGGGTGGAGCAGGGCTGCATCGCGGCGATCACCGACACCATCATCTCCGACACCGGGGTCAGCCGGTCGCACGCCGAGCTGCTCGCCTCCGGCCTGGTCGGTGCGGCGGAGACGGCGGCCCAGTTCTGGCTGGCCGGTGGCCGGCAGGTGCCGAAGGCCGAGGCCGAGGCGCTGGTCGCGGCGTTGTCCTGGCGGGGCATCGCGAGCTTCCCGCTCCAGGGTGAGTCAGCCTGAACATCCCGCCCCGAGATCGGATAGCCTTCGGACCGGCGGCTATCTCGCCCACCTGAGGAGGCACAGTGGAGGTCAAGATCGGCGTGCAGTACGCGCCGCGCGAGCTGGTACTGGAGAGCGCGCAGTCGCCGGCCGAGATCGAGCAGATCGTGACCGACGCCTTCGCCAAGGTCGAGGGGACGCTGTCCCTGACCGACGAGAAGGGTCGACGGGTCATCGTGCCGGTCGGCAAGGTCGCCTACGTCGAGATCGCCGAGGCGTCTCCCCGTTCGGTCGGGTTCACCGTCCGCTGAACCGGTCCGGCCCCTGCGGCGGGTGACCCCGTCGCAGGCCGGGCCCGGTGGGCGGCGGGTCACCGACCGTGTCGAATCCGGTCGCCGCGCTGGCCCACCCCTGTGCCGTCGGCGTCACCGACGACATTAACGGTGACTCAGGTCACAATTCCCACCCCCGGCGAAAAGCCGTGGGTCCAGGTCAGGAGCGTGTGCCGACCTGCTCGGGTAGGATGAGGTAGTTGCCGTGGGCGCCGATCTGATCGAAGTCCTGCCCACGGCGCGCGTGCGGCCCGGTCCGGCGCGGCGATTCTCCGCCGCCGATCGCGTGGCCCGCGTCACACCGAACGCGCCCTGAGGACAAAACGGGGCGCACCACGAGAGGGCACCCCCAGATCCAGATGAGCGAACAGATTCTCGACCAACTGGAGGGCCAGGAACTGGTCCCCACCGCCCCGGTCCGCCCGGAGGCCCCCACGTTCGCCGCGCTCGGCGCGCGGCCCGAGACCGTCGAGGCCCTGGCCGCGGCGGGCATCACCCGCGCCTTCGCGATCCAGGAGTACGCCATCCCGATCGCGCTGCGCGGCACCGACATGATCGGCCAGGCCCCGACCGGCACCGGCAAGACCCTCGGCTTCGGCGTACCGCTGCTGGAGCGGGTCCTGGCGCCGGCCGAGGGCAGCGACGGCGTGCCCCAGGCGCTGGTCGTCGTACCCACCCGCGAGCTGGGCATCCAGGTCGCCAAGGACCTCGCCGCCGCCGGGCGGACCCGGGGCGTGCGGGTGCTGCCGATCTACGGCGGCGTGGCCTACGAGCCGCAGATCGACGCGCTGCGCAAGGGCGTGGAGATCCTGGTCGGCACCCCCGGCCGGCTGATGGACCTGCAGAAGCAGAAGCACCTGCGGCTCGACCGGGTCCGCGCGCTCGTGCTCGACGAGGCCGACCGGATGCTCGACCTGGGCTTCCTCGACGATGTCGAGAAGATCCTGGCGATGCTGCCGGACGACCGGCAGACCATGCTCTTCTCGGCCACCATGCCGGACCCGATCGTCACCCTCTCCCGGCGGTTCCTGCGCCGGCCGGTGACGATCCACGCCGGGCACACCGCCGAGACCGGCCCGTCGCCGCAGACCCAGCAGCTGGCGTACCGCACCCACTCGATGAACAAGATCGAGATCGTGGCGCGGATCCTCCAGGCCGAGGGGCGCGGGCTCACCATGATCTTCACCCGCACCAAGCGGGCCGCCGACCGGGTCGCCGAGGATCTCGACTTCCGCGGCTTCGCGGTGGCCGCGGTGCACGGCGACCTGGGCCAGGGCGCGCGGGAACGGGCGCTGCGCGCGTTCCGGGCCGGCAAGATCGACACGCTGGTCGCCACCGACGTGGCCGCCCGGGGCATCGACGTCAGCGGCGTCACCCACGTCATCAACTACGACTGCCCCGAAGACCAGGACACCTACACCCACCGGATCGGTCGTACCGGTCGGGCCGGGGCGACCGGCGTCGCGGTCACCTTCGTCGACTGGGACGACATGCCCCGGTGGCGGATCATCGACAAGACGCTCGGCCTGGACATGCCGGAGCCGCCGGAGACCTACCACACCTCCCCGCATCTCTACACCGACCTGGACATCTCCGCCGAGATGACCGGCACCCTGCCGACCGCCGAGCGGACCCGGGCCGGGCTCTCCGCCGAGGTCGAGGAGGACCTCGGTGGCCGTTCCCGCCGGGGTGAGAGCGGCGGCGGCCGGGGCTCCCGACGCGGCGAGGGCCGAGGCCGCGGTGACAGCGGCGGTCGGGGCGCCACCGGCGGTCGCGGCGAGGGCCGACGGGGCCGCCCCGACACCGATGCGCCGGGCGCCACCGAGACGCCCGTGGAGTCCACCGACGAAGGCCCCCGTACCCCGCGCCACCGGCGTCGCCGCCGGGCCGGCGAGGTCGTCGTGGGCGAGCCGACCACCGTGACCGGTGGGGAGTCCACCGACACCCCGACGGGTACGGCGGGCGAGCCGGCCGCCGCAGCCTCCGAGCCGGCAGTCGCAGCCTCCGGGCCGGCCGGCGAGGGCGAGTCGACCCGGCCCCGTCGTCGGCGGCGTCGCCGTGGTGGCGGTTCCGGCACGGACACGCCGGCCGAGGCCACCGCCGACTGACTGGCACCACCGACATCCCCCGGCCCGTACGGACGGCCCGGGGGATGTCGCGTGTCCGCCCGGTCACCACGGCGGTTCGGGTCACCCCGCGTCCGCCCGCTCGCGGGACCGATCGGCCGGGAAGGATGATGGAGCGATGCCGGAACCCTTGGACGCCGCCCTCACCGAGGTCCGGGCGTTGCTGCTCGACCCCGCCCTGACCCGCGCCGTCGCCGCCGGTCGACGCCGTGGGCAGCGCCCCTCCCTGGTCCGGGCCGAACTACGCCCGGTGGCCCTCAAGACCGGCCCCCGGTTGCAGATCTCCACGTCCGACGGCGTCCGGCCGTACACCCGGAACGTGTCGCCGGGCGCGGAGGCCGACGCGGCGGTCGACGCGCTGCTCGCCGAGCCGTTCGGCAACTGGCACGTGGAGACCGCCGGGGCGACCCTCCAACTGCGGGTGACCAAGTCCGGCGAAGCCCAGGTGCACCGGGCCACCGCCGACCGACCGGCGGCCGGGCCGGAGGGCCACGACCGGGTGAAGGACTACCTGCTCGATCCGGGGGACCCGATCTTCGCGACGATCGGCGGCAACGCGGCCAAACGGCGCCAGGTCGACGCCTTCCTCCGCGCGCTGGCCGCCACCCTGCCCGACGATCTCACCGGGCGGCTGCGGGTGGTCGACCTGGGCTGCGGCAACGCCTACCTGACCTTCGCCGCCTACCGGTACCTCACCGGTCGCGGGCTGGACGTGGAACTGGTCGGGGTGGACGTCCGGGAAGATCAACGGCAGCGCAACAGCGAACTGGCCGCCCGCCTCGGTTGGGCCGACCGGGTCTCCTTCGTGGCCGGTACCATCGCCGACGCGGTGGTGGAACCCGCCCCCGACCTGGTGCTCGCGCTGCACGCCTGCGACACCGCCACCGACGAGGCGCTGGCCCGGGCGGTGCGCTGGGACGCCCGGTGGATCCTCGCCGCGCCGTGCTGCCACCACGACCTGGCGGCACAGCTGCGTTCCCGGCCGACGCCGGCCCCGTACGAGCTGCTGACCCGGCAGGGCATCCTGCGGGAACGCTTCGCCGACGTGCTCACCGACGCGCTACGCGCCGGGCTGCTGCGGGTGCACGGCTACCGGGCCGAGGTGGTCGAGTTCGTCGACTCCCGGCACACCCCCCGCAACCTGCTGATCCGCGCCCGCCGCACCGGGTCCGGCACCGACACCGGGCCGCAGCGGGCCGAGTATCAGCAGCTGGTCGACCAGTGGCAGGTCACCCCGCGCCTGTCGATCCTGTTGGACGACCGGCCCGCACCCGTCGGCGGGGCGTGACCAGGCTCAGCGACGTCGCCCGCCGGGCCGCTCCCCCGGCCCCCGGGCGAAGACCGTAGGGACCCGATCACGCTCCCCACGCTCGCCCTCGACGGACGTGGTGGGGAACGGCACCACCGTGCCGGCCGACTCGGCGTTGCCGGCGGCGGCGAAGGCGTTCCACGAGATGTCGACCAGGAGCCGCTTGAGTTCGGCGTGCCGGGCGGCGGCGCTGCGTTGCAGGGCCAGCCGCACGCCGAGCACCACCCCCACCAGCGTGGTGGTGACGGCACCGGCGGCGGCCAGCACGTGCCCGCCGGTCGCCCCGTCACCGGTCAACACCAGCACCAGCAGCCAGCTCCAGAAGCCCAGGGCGAACACCCCCGCCTTGGCGACGAAGAAGAGGCTGACCGCACCCGGGCGGTGCGGCACCGGACGGTCGGGCTCGGCCATAGCTGCTCCTCCTCGGCGTACGGGACGGGGCGGGGGCCCCACCGACCGTCCTGGGTTGGTGACAACTGCGGCAGTCCGCACCCGCCCGCCAGCTGCCCCGGGTGCGGCGACGCCGTCGGCGCGGAAGGGACGGACTGTCGGGCAATTGTCACGACGTCCCGCCGTACTACCCTCGAAGGGCGCACCGGACACCCGACTCCCACCGGAAGGGACGATCTCACCGGCATGGGTTCGACAGAGGTATCACCCCAGATGGCGTTCGCACGGTTCGTGCGACGGGCCATCGACGACGCCCGTGACGAGCGGGGTTGGACGGTGAGCGACCTCGCTGCCCACACCGGGGTCGGTCGATCCACCGTTTTCCGCTGGCTCGCCGGTGACTGGCAGGACTATCCCGAGCTGGCCAAGGTGCGCGGTTTCTGCGCCGCCCTCGACCTGCCGGTGGCGGCGGCCTTCCGGGCCCTCGGCCTGCCCGACGCGGGACCCGTCCCCCGCCGCCGCGCCGACGACGGCCCGGTGGAGGCGGACGTCCGGGTGATCCTCGACCGGCTGGCCGATCCGACGGTGCCCGCCGAGGAGAAGCACCACATCCGCGACCTGCTCCGCTACCTCGCCCGCCGCCCGATCCGCCGGGCCGGCTGACTCCTCCGGCTGCCCCTCGCCGGCTGAGGCCCTTCGGCTGGGACCCTTCATCGGGCCGGGCGGCCGCTCCGGCTGAGCCGGCCGAGCACGCGGCGACGGCAGCGCCTCGCCGAGTAACCACGCAGGGACGGCAGCGCCTCGCCGGCTGGCCAAGCAGGGACGGCAGCGCCTCGCCGGCTGACCAGGCAGGGACGGCAGCGCCTCGCCGGCTGACCAGGCAGGGACGGCAGCGCCTCGCCGGGCCGGGTGGAGGTTGCCGGGGGTCAGCGGACCGTGAGGGTGAACTCGGCGGTCCGCACCACGCCCGCCACCTGGAAGTCCAGGTACATCCGGTAACTGCCGGGGCCGGGCGCGGTCAGCCAGAACGTCACCGTGTCGGTGGCCGGCCCGGGTCCCGGGTGCACGTGCAGGTAGCCCAGGTCCCCTTCACGCAGGGCGACCAGGTGCCCGTACGCACCGAGGTAGCGCTCCAGGGTCGCCGGCTGTCCCGCCCCGTCCCGGACCCGGAACCGCAGCGGTACGGCGGCACCCACCTGCGCCGTGCCCTCGTAGTCGACGGTGAACCCGGCCACGGTCGCCCGGGTGGCCGGGGCCGGCAGCGGGCGGGGCGTGTAGTCCCCCGGAGCGACCAGGTCCACGCCCAGCGTGGCCGGGGTCTGCTGGCCGTCGTCGGCGAGCGCGGTGAAGTCCGTGTACGCCCGCCAGACGCCCGGCTCCGGCAGGGTCAGCGGGATCGACCAGGTGCCGTCGGCGGCCATCGTCGGGTGCAGGTGCTGGAAGCCGGTGAGGTCACGGCGGACCACGACCAGGTGCATCGGCTTGTCGTGCACGATCGCGAACCGGGTGACCGGCCGTCGCTGGGCGTCCCGGATCTGGAACCGCAGTTCGCCCGCCCGCCCGGCGACGAACTCCCCACCCGACGGGGTGAGCGTGTAGCCGCCGGAGGTGACCGACAGGCCGGTGGCCGCGTCGCCGCCCGACTGCCCGGCGGTGCCGTCGTGCTGGTGCGCCCCGGTGCCCGGAGCATGGGTGTGGTCACCGGCGGCGGTGGCGGCGGTCGCCGTCGTACGGTCGGTGGGCCGCCCGTTGGCCCGGCCGAGGCCGAAGCCGAGCAGGACGGCCAGCACCAGGCCACCCACCACCAGTGCCAACCGCAGGGTGGCCCGGTCCGGTCCGACCGCCGACGCCTCGTCCCCGGCCGAGGTCCCCCCGGCGGACAGCACCCATCCGCCGGGCTCCGCGTCGCCACGTCCCGGCCGGTCCCCCGGTTCCGCGTCGGGGGTACCCCGGTCCTGCCGGTCCACCGGCTGCGGGGTGCCCCGGTCAGTGGCCGGGCCGCCGCTACCTGCCGGGCCGGCGGGCCGGGTGACGGATCGCTGGTCGGCCATCCGCCCACCGTACCGTCGAGGCCCTCGGCACCGGGGCGACGGCCGGGCACCGTGGCGGCGGTCGCACTACGGCCGGCCGGGGAACCATCTCCGGTGGGCCCGCTGGTCGGCTGGGCCCGCTGGTCGGCTGGGCCCGCTGGTCGGCGTGGCGACCCGAGCTGGCTCAGCCCGTTGTCGGCCGCCTGCCGAGGCCGCCCGCCACCGGCATCGGCCCGGCCGGATCAGCCGGCGACGGCGAGGGCCAGCGGGAGGACGTCGGGGGCACCGGCGCGGCGCAGCAGCCGGGCGGCCATCGTCATCGTCCAGCCGGAGTCGACCAGGTCGTCGACGAGCAGCACCGGGCCGTCCAGCCCGGCCAATGCGCCGGCCACCTCGTCGGTGACGGTGAAGGCGTCGTGCAGGGCGCGTACCCGCTGGGCGCTGTTGCCGCGCGGCCCGCCGGCCCCGGCCGGGCCGGTGGGGGTGACCAGGCCGAGCAGCGGCAGCCGGCCGACCGTGGCGATCCGCTCGGCGAGCGAGGCGACCAGGGTCGGGTGGCTGCGGGAGCCGACCGCGACCACGCCGGCCGGGCGGCGCGGCCACGGGTCGTCGCCGTGGGCCCACGCCTTCAGCACCTCCACCACGGCCGCCGCCACGTCGTCGGGGACCGGGCCGTCGGCCGTGTCCGGGCCGACCAGTGCGCGCAGCCGGCCACCCCAGCCCAGGTCGGACAGCCGCCCCACCGCCCGACCGGGCAACGCCTGCTCCGCCGGGGCAATCCGCCCCTTCAGTGGTACGCCGACCGCGTCGAGGCCGGTCGGCCAAAGCTTCTTGGGGGCGATCTGCACCCCGGGGCGGCCGAGGAAGGTCTGCGCGGCGGTCAACGCGGGACCGGACACGTCGGCGGTGAACAGCGGCGCGGCACAGCGGTCACACCGGCCGCAGTCGCCGGCACCGCTGTCGTCCAGGCAGTCCCGCAGGTATCGCATCCGGCAGCCGGGCGTGCTGGCGTACTCGCGCATGGCCTGCTGCTCGGCGGTGCGGGCCTCGGCGACGCGGCGCAACCGGGCCTCGTCATAGGTCCAGGGTTCGCCGGTGGCGAGCCAGCCACCACGGACCCGGCGGACCGCGCCGTCGACGTCGAGCACCTTGAGCATCAACTCCAGGCGGGTCCGGCGCAGGTCGACGATGGGTTCCAGGGCCTGGGTGGAGAGCGGCCGGTCGGTGTGCAGGGCGGCCAGCACGGTGCGCACCTGATCCTCGGGCGGGAAGGCGAGCGAGGCGAAGTAGCGCCAGATGGCGGCGTCCTCGACACCGGGCAGCAGCAGCACCTCGGCGTGTTCGACGGCGCGACCGGCGCGGCCGACCTGCTGGTAGTAGGCGATCGGCGAGGGCGGCGCACCGAGGTGCACCACGAAACCGAGATCGGGCTTGTCGAACCCCATCCCGAGCGCGCTGGTCGCCACCAGCGCCTTGATCTTGTTGTCGAGCAGGTCCTGTTCGGCGGCGCGACGGTCGGCGTCGTCGGCCTGGCCGGTGTAGGAAGCCACCGACCAGCCGCGCCCGCGCAGGAACTCGGCGGTCTCGGTGGCCGCCGCGACGGTCAGCGTGTAGATGATCCCGGAGCCGGGCAGCGCGTCCAGGTGGTCGGCGAGCCAGGCCAGCCGGTGCGCCGGGCTGGGCAGGTCGAGCACGCCCAGCCGCAGCGACTCCCGGTCCAGGGTGCCCCGCAGCACCAGCACGTCGGCCCGCCGGCCACCGGCGTCGGCGGGCGACGCGGCAGGATCGACGGGCGACGCGGCAGGATCGGCGGTCGGTGCACTCCCGTCGGCGCGAGGTGCGGCGGGCGAACCGGCGCGGTCGGCGGAGAGTTCGGCGCGGGGGGCGTGGCGGTCGGCGGGGGGTGCGGTGGGTTCGGTGCCGAGTTGCTCGGCGACGTCCCGGGTCACCCGCTCGTTGGCGGTGGCGGTGGTGGCGAGCACCGGGGTCCGCTCGGGCAGGTTGCCCAGGAAGGTACGCAGCCGGCGGTAGTCGGGCCGGAAGTCGTGCCCCCAGTCGGAGACGCAGTGCGCCTCGTCGACCACCAGCAGGCCGGTGGTGGCGGCCAGCCTCGGCAGGACGGTGTCCCGGAAGTCGGGGTTGTTGAGCCGCTCGGGGCTGATCAGCAGCACGTCGACCGCCCCGGCGTGGATCTCGGCGGTGATCTCGTCCCACTCGTCGAGGTTGGCCGAGTTGATGGTGCGGGCCCGGATGCCGGCGCGGGCCGCCGCCTCCACCTGGTTGCGCATCAGCGCCAGCAGCGGCGAGACGATGACCGTCGGGCCGTGCTCGCCACGCTCACGCAGCAGTGCGGTGGCCACGAAGTAGACCGCCGACTTGCCCCACCCGGTGCGCTGCACGCAGAGCACCCGCCGCTGGTCCACCACCAGCGCCTCGATGGCCCGCCACTGGTCCTCACGCAGCCGGGCGTGCTCACCGGCCAGCCGGCGCAGCACCCCCTCGGCCCGCTCCCGCACCGCCACCCGGTCCTGCTCTACCCGCTCCCGCACCTCCACCCGCCATTCCTACCACCCCGGCCGGACACCCCGACCTCCCATGCAGTTGATCAAGAGGTTTACGTCATGATCCGCCCTCCAGGTGACGCAAACTTCTTGATCACCGGGGCGACCGGGAGGGAGGGAGGGAGGGAGGGAGGGAGGGAGATCACCGGGGCTGCCGGGAGGGAGGGGCGGTGGTGGGGTGGGGGTGGGGGTGGGGGGTGCAGGCGTCGGGGTGGTCGGCGGGGCGGGTGCAGCGCTGGGCGGGTGCCAGCGGTCGGTCGCAGTAGACCCAGTGGCGTACGGACTGGGCGTCCTCGCGGGACAGGGTGGTGCCGCCCCGGTCGACGTCAGGCAGGAAGCCGAGTGCCCGGGTGATCGCCCGGGCGAGTCCCTGGGCGGAGACCAGGTCGTCGGCGGTCACGGGCAGGTGGACGACGAACCGTTCCCGGCTCACCGCCGCACGCCCGGCTGACCGACCGTGAAGCCTGTCCGGCTCACCGCCGTACGTGCGTGCTGCTCGGCGGCGAAGCCCGTCCGGGTCACCAGCGCACGTCCGAGGTGAAGTGGGTTCGCCAGGAGCGCAACGCGCGCTTGATCCGTTGGTTCTCCTCCCTGGTCAGGGCCAGGTCACGCCGGGCTGCCGCCAGGTCGGCGGCCACCCGGTGCAGGAAGGCGTGCACCTCCACCGGGTCGAGACCTCGTTTGACCAGGCCGAACTGTCGTTCCTCGACCTGCCGGGCGGTCAGCGGCCGACACGCCTGCGAGCGGTACCAACCACCGTTCGGCGGGCGCTCCGACCAGCGTCGTCCCGCCCGGCGACGGTGCGGACGAGGTTCCGGGCGATGCCACAGGGGGAGGGTAAGGCCGCGCCACGGGCGGTAGAGGGTAAGGTCGCGCCACGGACGGTGGCCGGATCGACCGCGCCACGGGCGGCGGAGCAGGGACAGCAGGATGCGCATGGGTCACCTTCCGGGTCGCGTTCCATTCGGTGCAGTGGAAGGTGACCCGGTCCGCCGATAGGGGACGCGGACCGGGTCACCGGCCTCGGGACCGCAGCCCTGTTCGGCGGTACGGCCCCGGAGCCAACCCTTGGTGTCCGCCCCCGAGGTCTGCCGAACCAACCGGAACCGGACATCCACAAGATACCCAAAATGTTTGTGTAGGTCGACCCTCTGTGGCGGCGACACGACAACTTGTTGCAGTTACTGGTGCAGGCCCGGCATGATCAGAGACGCCGAACCAACCGGAGTCTCACCATGCCTACAGCCGAAGCCCCATACCGCCAGATCGCCAACGAACTCGCCGCGAAGATCAAGAGTGGCGAACTCAAACCTGGCGACAAACTGCCGTCCACCCGCGAGCTTGCCGAGGCATACCAGGTGCACATGAACACCGCCTCGCGTGCGCTCTCACTGCTGCACGACCGAGAGCTGATCACCGGTCAGCCCGGCCGGGGCACCTACGTCACCGAGCCTGCGACGCGCTGACCCGCCCCGCGGCAAACCCGCGCCCGGCCAACTGGCGTGCACGGCAAACCGACGTGCACGCATCGCCGGCCACAGGACCGGCGCACCCGCCAGCGTGGAGAACCGCTCCGCCGCCCTGTCGGTGGTCCTTGACCTGGGGGTCCACTCTGGGTGGCAGAGTCCTCACCCACTGGAGGCAGACATGCGCTGGCTCATCATCCTCATCGTCGTACTCGTGGCCCTCGCAGCCGTGGCATGGTGGCGTCGTGGCCGCCGGCCGGTGACCGACGGGGACCGGCAGGTACGGGACCTGGCGGCATCGGAGCAGGCCCGCCGCCGCCTGGACGACCACCGGAACCCGACGGACGGCAGCAACCTCCGCAGCACCGGGGGCGGAAGTCTCTGACCGGACTCCCGAGCCCGAGATCCTGGGTCACGCCACTCTCCTGAACCGATGGAGCGGTATCCGGCCGGCCTCCCCACCCGTGCCGTTGGATTGTGGAGAGTTGTTGCGGCCCAGGCGACAACAACTCTCCACAGTCGGAGCGCCCCGGCCGTCCGGTGTCCGCGCTACCCCGGTCGCGGCAGCGACTTCCCCAGCGTGCGTACGGCGGTCGATGACATCGCCGCCAGCTCGGGCTGGGCGGGCAGGAAGACCGTGGGGACGCCCAACGACTGGTTCATCGCGGCGAGCCGGCATTCGGTCTGGAGGTCGGTGGTGTTCCGCACGCCCCGGACGATCACTCCCGCCCCGTGGCGGAGGCAGTACTCGGCGGTCAACCCACGCCACGGGGCGACGGTGACGGAGGTCCATCCCATCGGCAGGCTCGCCCGGACAGCGGCGGCCCGCTGCTCTTCGTCGACGCCCGGCTGCTTGCTGCCGTTGACCGCGACGAGCACGACCACCTCGTCAAAAAGGGTGCGCGCCCGGCCCACCACGTCCAGATGCCCGGCGGTGAAGGGGTCGAAGCTGCCGGGGTAGACGGCACGCACGCGTACCCGACCGGGAGTTCCTGCCGGCGGTGGCCCGTCGATGCCCATGGCCCGACTGTAGGTTCCGGCCGTCACCACGTGCCAGCGAGACCAGGTGTACGCGGCCGGAGCGACTCCTGGCCGGTCCGGGATCGCGCCTGGGCGATTGATCCACTCCCGTGGGCCGAGGTAGCGGTGTCCCGGGCGACGGGACACCGCTACCTCGGCGACATTGAGTTGATCAAGCGCCCGACCGGACCCGACCGGACCCGACCGGGCGCGGGCGGGTCAGCGGGCGGGTCAGCGGGCGGGTCAGCGGGTGGACAGGCCGGCGCGGGCGGCGACGGCGGTGTCCGGCTGGTCGGCGAAGACGCCGTCCAGGCCGAGACCGAGGAAGAGTTCGTACTCGGCGGTGATGTCGCCCCGGGCGTTCGGGTCGGTGCCGATCCGGAAGTCGACCGGGAGGAACTGGTTCTCGGCGCGGAACGTCCAGGCATGCACCACCAGCTGGTGCCGGTGCGCGTCGCGGATCACCGTGGTCGGGGCGAGCAGCTTCCCGGTGGCGTCCCGGGGGACGATCAGGTTCTTGTTCAGGCCGACCCCGTCGGCGTACCGGGCGATCCCGCGCAGGCCGGCGGCGGTCGCCAGGTCCTGATAGGTGCGCGGGTCACCGGCGGCGGCGAGGTCGTACGGCTGGCCGGTGGCGTCGAGGAGCTGCACCAGCGGCACGTCGATCATCCGGTCGAGCTTGCGCAGGTTGCCCGTCTCGAAGGACTGGATGAAGACCGGGTCGTTGCGGTGGGTCAGCTTGTTGCGGCGCAGCACCGCGACCAGCGGCTCCTCCAGGGGCAGCCCGATCGAGGCGAAGTAGCTGGGGTGCTTGGTCTCCGGGTAGACGCCGATGGTGCGGCCCCGCGCCTTGGACTCGGCGCGGGCCAGGTCCAGCACCTCCTGGAAGGTGGGCACCTCGAACCGGCCGTCGAAGGCGGTGTTCGCCACCCGCACCTGGGGCAGCCGCTCCTTGGCCCGCAGCGTCTTCAGCTCGGCCAGGGTGAAGTCCTCGGTGAACCAGCCGGTGACCGGTACCCCGTCGATGGTCTTGGTGGCCTTGCGGCCAGCGAACTCGGGGCGGGCCGCCACGTCGGTCGTACCGGAGATCTCGTTCTCGTGCCGGGCGACCAACACCCGGTCCCGGGTGGAGACCAGGTCCGGCTCGATGTAGTCGGCGCCCATCCGGATCGCCAGCCGGTACGCCTCCAGGGTGTGCTCCGGGCGGTAGCCGCTGGCCCCCCGGTGGCCGATCACCAGGGGCCGGTGGGTGGCCCGGTCCGCACGGTCGGCGTCGTCCTCGCGGGCCGAGGCCGCGCCGGGCACGGCGACGGCCACGGCGAGCAGCGCGCCGGCCACACCGAGGGCGGAAAGGGTACGTCGCAACGCGGTCTCCTTCGTCGGGGGGCACCCCGGTCGAAGCCCGGGACGCCCCGGCAGGTGCCGATGGGGCGATGCCAGCAGACCGGGCGCGGCTGACCGCCAGTTGGTCGTCGACTGGCCGGCAGGTGAACCCTGCGGGGAGACGAGCGCGGAAGCCGGCACCGGCCCGGGATACGCGATTCACCGGCCCGGTCGCGCCGTAGTCGACAGGATTGTGTGGTGCGCCGGTTCCTTCGTCACCCCGTCCGGCTGGTGCCGTTCGGTTTCCTGGTGACGATCGCGATCGGCACCGGCCTGCTGATGCTGCCCTGGGCCACCAGCGAACACCGCTACACCCCGCTGGTGACCGCGCTGTTCACCGCCACCTCGGCGGTCTCGGTCACCGGCATGGCCGTCACCGACACCCCGAACTACTGGAACGGGTTCGGGCTGGTGATGATCACCGTGCTCACCCAGGTCGGCGGGCTGGGCATCCTCACCGGTGCGGCCCTGGTCAGCCTGGCGGTCACCCGGCAGCTCGGGCTGCGCAACCGGCTGCTGGTGCAGGCAGAGACGGCCGAGTACGGCTCCGCCGACCTGCGTCGCCTACTGATGCGCATCGCCGGCACGGTGCTCGGCTGCGAGCTGGTGATGACCGCGGTGGTGACCGCCCGGCTCCGGCTCGCCTACGACTACCCGCCGGGCCGGGCGCTGTGGTCGGGGACGTTCCACTCGGTCCAGGCGTTCAACAACGGCGGCTTCACCCTCTACACCGACGGGCTGGTCGGTTTCGCCCGTGATCCGTGGGTGGCGCTGCCGCTGGCGTTCGGCGCGATCGTCGGCGGGCTGGGCTTCCCCGCGCTGTTCGAGGCGTTCCGCCGACGCCGCCGGCCGGCCCGTTGGGCGGTGGCCACCAAGCTGACCATCTGGGGCAGTGTGGTGCTGGTGGCCGTGGGGTTCGTCGGGCTGCTCGCCGCCGAGTGGGACAACCCGTTCACCATCGGCACCTACGACACCCCGGGCAAGCTGCTCGCCACGTTCACCCAGGTCGCGCTCAGCCGTACCGGCGGATTCGACGTGATCGGCGTGGCCGCGTTGCGCGAGGAGAGTTACCCGCTGCTCGTCGCCCTGATGTTCATCGGCGGTGGCAGCGCCAGCACCGCCGGTGGGATCAAGGTCTCCACGTTCTTCCTGCTCGGCTTCGTCATCTGGGCGGAGTTGCGCGGCGAGCCGGACGTCACCGTGGGTCGCCGCCGGATCGCGGTGGCCAGCCAACGCCAGGCGCTGACGGTGGCGCTGCTCAGCGTCGCACTGGTGACGGTCGGCACGCTCGGCCTGACGGTGCTCACCACCGACGTCCGGGCCAACGAGACGCTGTTCGAGGTGACCTCGGCGTTCAGCACCGCCGGCCTCACCGTCGGGCTCACCCAGCACCTGCCCGCGTCGGGGCAACTGGTGCTGACCGTGCTGATGTACATCGGGCGGATCGGCCCGCTCACCGTCGGCTCGGCGATCGCGTTGAACACCCGGCACCGGCTGTACCGCTACCCGAAGGAGCAACCCGTTGTCGGCTAGGGGTGAGGGCGACGGCGACATCGCCGTGATCGGGCTGGGCCGGTTCGGCTGCCACCTGGCCGGGGCGTTGACCCGGCTCGGCCACCAGGTGCTCGCCGTGGACCGCGACCCCGACCGGGTGCAACGCTGGTCGGCGTCGCTGGACCGGGTGGTGCAGGCCGACGCCACCGAGGAGCAGGCGCTGCGGCAGCTCGGCGTCGGCGAGTTCTGCCGGGTGGTGGTCGCCATCGGCGCCTCGGTGGAGGCCAGCGTGCTCACCGTGCTGGCGCTGACCGAGGTGGGCGTACCGCAGGTGTGGGCGCGGGCCACCTCCCGCAAGCACGCGAAGATCCTGGCCTCGGTCGGCGCCCACCACGTGGTCTTCCCCGAGGCGGAGACGGGGGAACGGGTGGCCCACCTGATCGTCAGCCGGATGCTCGACTTCATGGAGTTCGGCGGCGACTTCGCCATCGCCAAGGTGCCGGTCCCCCCGCCGCTGGTCGGTCACCGGCTGCGGGACCTGGCGGTGCAGGAACGCTACGGGGTGATGGTGGTCGGCGCGAAACCGGCCGGGGAACGCTTCCGGTACGCCGACCCGGACACGGTGCTCGGGCCGGGCAGCATCCTCGTCGTGGAGGGCGGGATCGCCCAGGTGCAACGGTTCGCGGCCCTACGCTGACCGCACCGTCCGCCCGCCGACCCGGCCGGCCGCAGCACCCGGCCGCCGCCGCAGAGCCGGCACCCCCGGTCAACGCCCCGGAGCCGGTGCCCGGCCTCAGCCCCGGTGTCCCTTGCCGGGACCGCCACCCGGGCCGCCGCCACCTGCGCCCTTGCCTCCCTTCCCCGTCACTTTCCCGCTTTTCCCTTGGCCGCACCCGCCCCCTTGCCCGGCCCCTTGCCGGGCTTCTCGGCCTTCGTTGTGGGTTTCGCCGGGCCGGCCGCGCCGGACCCACCCTTGCCGGACGTCTTCGCCGGCTTCTTCGCCGCCGGCTTCTTCACCGTCGGCGGCTTCACCACGGGTGCGCTGCCGGCCACCCCGGAGACCCGCACCCCGCAGCTCGAATCGCCGAGGGAGAACTCCAACGGCAACGGGTTGCCGCCGGTGTACCGGCCGGTCAGGGCGAGCTTCTCCGACGCGCCCGGGGCCAGCGCGGCACGGCCGGCCGCCGCGGTGACCCGGACCAGACGCCCCTCCTGACGCACCTGGGGCGTGGGCCCGGTGACGACCTGCTGGCCGGGGAAGGCGAAGCTCACCGTCCAGTCCCGCAGTTCCCGGGGACCGGTGTTGGTCAGCGTGAGCTGGGCGGCGAAGTCCTTGCCGGAGTCGGTGCGCAGCGCGTACTCGACCTCGCAGGGGATGGTCTCGGGCAACCCCATCCGGGCCTCGGTGGGCGGGTCGACGCCGCCGCTGGCCGGGCTGCGCGAGGTCACCCCCCAGATCGCCGCGGTGACGGCGACGAGGCTCGCGGCGGCCACCCCGGCCTCGATCCGGCGGCGGCGGGTGGCGGCGCGGCGGCTCCGGGTCCGTCCCGAGAAGGGCAACGCGTCGGTGTCGGCCGACCAGGGCAGGATCGTGGTGCCGGCGTTGGCGAGCAACGCCGGGTCGAGCCGCCCGGGGGCCGGGGACACCGGCACGGCCGCGACCATCCCGGCCGCCGAGGCGAGGGTACGCGCCACCTCCGAGGTCGCCGGCCGGTCCTCCGGGCGTTTGGCCAGGCAGCGGCCGACCAGCTCGACCACCTCGTCGGGGAGCCCACGTACCGGGGGCATCGGCTCCGGGTCGTGGTACATGTGCGCCCGCAGCATCTGGGTGGTGGTGCTGGCCTGCCAGGGCAGCCTTCCGGTGAGCATCCGGTAGAGCAGCAGCCCGACGGCGTACACGTCGGTGGCCGGGGAGACCTGGCCGTTGTCGAGGCGCTCCGGGGCGAGGTAGGCGGGGGTGCCGAGCAGGGTGCCGTCCGGCCCTTTCTCGCTCTCGCCGACCAACGCCGAGATGCCGAAGTCGACCACCTTCACCCCGGTCGCGGTCAACATGACGTTGCCGGGGGTGACGTCGCGGTGCACCACCCCCCGGGCGTGCGCGGTGGCCAGTGCCGAGGTCACCTCGGCCCCGATGGTCACCGCCTCCCGCCAGGGCAGCTGCCCGTCGCGGCCGAGCCGCGCGGTGAGCGGACCGCCGTCCACCAGCTCCATCACCACGTACGGCACGGTCAGCCCGACCTGCTCGGACTCGCCGTAGTCGTACACGTTGGTGATGTTGGGGTGGCAGAGCCGCGCGGCGGCCTGCGCCTCGATCCTGATCCGGTGCCGGAAGGCCCGGTCGGTGGCCAGCCGGGAGGCGAGCACCTTCACCGCGACCTGCCGGCCCAGCACCTGGTCGTAGCCGCGCCACACCACGGACATGCCGCCCGCGCCGAGCTGCTCGATCAGCCGGTACCGCTCACCGAGGAGCTGGGCTGCGTTCCGGACTCCTGCACCCATGGTCGACCGAGTTGCCCGGGACGGCCCGACCTACACCTCGGTGGTCGTAATCGGTCAGGAAAGTCACCCGATCAGGCGGTCGCGAGCAGTTGGTCCACCGGGGCGTAGTCGTCGGTCAACACCAGTGCCCCGTCGACGAACCGGGTCACCTCGCTGCCGGCGACCATGTCGGGGATCTTCGCCACGGTGCCCAGCCGGGTCCGCAGCGCGTCCAGCGGCAGCGGCGCGTCCGAGGCGACGATGAGGAAGTTGCTGCCCTGCCGCCCGGCGATCGCCTCCGGTGGCGCGACCAGCGCCACATGCTCGAACTCGGCGGCCACCGTGGCCAGCTCCGAGCGGATGAACCGGCCCGGCGGGTAGTCGATGACGTTCTGCACGTAGACCCCGCCGGGGCGCAGCACCCGGTCGACCTCCGCCGCCATCTCCCGGGTGGCCAGGTGCCACGGCACCACCAGGTGCCCGAAGGCGTCCCCGACGACCAGGTCCCGGCTGTCCGCCGGCTCCCCACCGACCAGCATCCGGGCGTCGCCCACCGCCGCCCGCAGCCCCGGCCCGGTGCGGACGCCCAACTCCCGCCGGTCCAGCTCGACCAGTTCGCCGTCGATCTCGAAGACCACGTTGTCGGTGCCCGGCCGGGTGGCGCTCAGGTAGCGGGGCATGGTGAACCCGCCCCCGCCCAGGTGCAGCGCGTCCAGCCGCTGCCCCTTCGGGGCGGCCACGTCGGCGACCGCGCCGATCCACTGGGTGTACTCGTACTCCAGGTGGGTCGGGTCGTCCAGGTCGACGTACGAGTGCTGGGCCGAGTTGAGGTAGAGGGTGCGCCCACCGTCGCGGGCCGGATCACGCTCCACCCGGGCGCAGTGGTATGCGGTCTCCACGTCGCACGGGTTCGGTGCGACCGCGCTCAGCCCCGCCGCGACCAACCCGAGCACCGCCAGGGTGGCCTTCAGCCGGGCCGGACCGGGCAACCCCGCCGCCTCCTGCCGGCGCAGGTAGACCCCGAGCGCCAGCCCGACCACCCCGAGCGCCGCCGCCAGCCCGATCAGGATGACGGTGCTGGGCAGCGCCGCCACCAGTACGAACCCGGTGAACAGGGTGGCGGTGATGCCGCCGAGGGTGCCGATGCCGGACAGCCGCCCGACGACCTGACCGGTGCGCCGCAGGTCGGCCAGTTGCAGCTTCACCACCAGCGGGGTGACCGCCGACAGCAGCGCCGCCGGCACGAACACGGCCAACGCGGTGAGCAGCAGGATGCCGCTGACCGCACCGCCGCGCAGCAGTTCACCGGCGTACCGGACCACGGGCAGGGTGACGGCGGCGGCGATGCCGGCCAGGATCAGCGCCGGGGCGAGCAGCCCGCGCGGGTCCCGCCGGTCGGCCAGCCAGCCGCCCGTCCACGCCCCGTACGCGATGGCGGCCAACGCGATGCCGATCACCGAGCTGGTCACCTGGAGGGTCACCCCGACGTACGGGCCGACGAGGCGCAACGAGACCGTCTCCAACACCAGCACCGCACCACTGGAGAAGAAGACCAGGAACGCGGCGAGCCCGTTGGGCAGGGCGCGGGAGGGAACCGGCGCGGGAGGCGTCGGAGCGGTCACGACGTCGGACGATGAGCTGCTCACCGTCGCGATGCTACGTCCCGTTCCTGGGCCGGACGGTCAGTACATCGAAAGATGAACATGGTTTGTGTGGTCGGCGGCCGGGCTGCCCGACCCGCTGTACGCCCGCCAACCCGTGTTCGGCATCCAGATCTGCCGGTACCAGATCACGTAGAGCACGCCGAGCCGGTTGGCGTTGTTCTTGAAGTAGTTGGCCAGGCTGTCGCCGTACGCCTTGTCCCCGCCGGTGGCCGTCTCGTCCTTGAAGCCACTGGTGGCGGCCGAGAAGTCGCAGGCCCGGCCCTTCGGGTGCTCGCCGCCCCCGCCACTGCGGTGGCAGGACACGAACCGCTTGTAGCCGGCGGCCTTGGCCTGCTGCATGGCGTGCAGGGTGCGCGGGGTGATGCAACCGGAGGTGGTCGGGTCGTTCACCGAACACGACTCGCCCGGCCACGACCCGTCGGAGTTGCGCGGGGCCGGCGCGGCCGAACTCGACCCGCCGCTGAAGCCGGCGCTGCTGCCCGAGCTGACGGTGGCCAGGGCGCGCTCGGCGTCCCGCTTCTTCTTCGCCAGCGTGGCGAGCTGCTTCTGCTGCTCGCGGACCTCGGCGTTGATGTCGAGGGTGGCCTGGGCGGCTGCGTGCCGGGCCTCGGCGAGCGCGCGGAGCTGCTTGCCGTCCCGCTGGGCCATCATGTCCAGGTCGGCGGCCCGCTTGAGGAACGCCTCCGGGCTTGCCGTGTTGAGCAGCATCGACGTCGGCGTCAACCGGCCCACCCGGTAGGACTGCGCGGCCACCTCGCCCACCTGGGCGGTCAGCTCACCCAACCGGCCCTCGATCACCTTCAGCTCGGCGGCCAGCGCGGTCTGCCGCCGCTTGGAGCTGTCCAGCTTGGCCTTGGCCTCGATGTGCCCCTTCGCCGCCGCCGTCAGCGCATCCTTGAGCTGCTTGGTGCCACCCTCACCGGGCTCCGCCGAGGCGGGCACCGCGCCGACACCGAGCAGCAGCGCCAGTGCGGCGAGCAGCACGGTCAACGGCCGACGCACGCGTGGCCGGGTCAGGCTGGTCCTGGGCACGGAGGTTGTCCTTCCCTCTGCCGCCGACGCCCGCCACAGGGCCGGTACGGCGGCGGTCCCGCCGGCCCCGGTTGGCGGCCTGGGGGCGGAGACCGCCGGTCACACTACCGCAATCACGCCCGGTGACCAGGCCCGTGACGACACCGGACAGCAACGCTCGACACGGCGTGCCGAGCCCGTCGCCGAGAGTCCATCTCGTCGATCCCTCAGCCGCCCCCGGGGGCGGCCCACCGCCCGGCTCGACCGACCCCGCCACACCGGCCGGGCGGCCCGTCCGTCCCACGCCCGGCGACCCGCACGCCGGCCGGCCGGTCCACCGACCGGCACCCACGAACGTGCAGGCGGCGGGCGGTCAGTCGCCGAGCAGCGCGGCGCGGACCTCGTGCCAGGTCTGCTCGTCGGAGGCGACCAGCAGCCCGTGCCCGTCGTCGGCCGGGTGGTAGTCGGTGCCGTCGAACCGGCGGGCCACCCCACCCGCCTCGCGGACCAGCAACGCACCGGGCACATGGTCCCAGGGCAGGGTCCGCCAGAACATGACGAACTGCTGGTCACCGGTGAGCAGGTCGAGGTACTCCCGGCCGGCGCAGTGCTGGCCCGCGAGCAGCTCCCCGATCCGGCCCTCGCCCGCCGCCACCCGGTCCCGGGTGGCCCGGGGCAGGTACTGGACCATCGCGGTGCCCCGCAGCCGCTCCGGCGGCACGACCGGGGTCTTGCGTACCGGCCGGCCGTCCAACCGGGTCCCCGCCCCGGCCCGGGCCACGGCCATCGTCTCCGCCAGCGGGTCGAACACCCACGAGGCGACCGGCTCACCGTCGGTGAGCAGGGCCACCATCAGCGCGAACGGCCGACGGCCGGCGGCGAAGTTGCCCGTACCGTCGACCGGATCGACCACCCACACGTCGCCGCCGCCGCGCAGGTGCCGCAGCAACGACCCGTCCGCGGCCACCGCCTCCTCGCCGACGACCAGCGACCCCGGCAGCAGTCGGCGCAACTCCGCCGAGATCCGCTCCTCGGCCCGCTGGTCGGCGACGGTGACCAGGTCACCCGGTGCCTTCTCGGTGACGTCGGCGTCGTCCAGCTTGCGGAACAGCGGCAACACCACGTCCGCCGCGGTCTCCCGCAGCAGCGTGCCGACGTCGGCGAGCAGTTGGTCAGCCACGAGGCGGCAGCTTCACCACGCTGACGAAGAACTCGTCGATCTGACGGACCACCGAGATGAAACGTTCGAAGTCCACCGGCTTGGTCACGTAGGCGTTGGCGTGCAACTGGTAGCTGCGCAGGATGTCCTCGTCGGCCTGGGAGGTGGTGAGCACCACCACCGGGATGCGGCGCAGTTGCTCGTCGTTCTTGATCTCCTCCAGCACCTCCCGGCCGTCGCGGCGCGGCAGGTTCAGGTCGAGCAGGATCAGGTCCGGGGTCACCGCGTCCGCGTACCGGCCCTCGCGCCGCAGGTAGGCCAGCGCCTCGGCGCCGTCGGAGACGACGGTCAGCCGGTTGCGGAGCTTGTGCTCCTCGAATGCCTCCTGGGTCATCAGCACGTCACCCGGATCGTCCTCGACCAGCAGGACCTCGATCGGGCTCTTGCCGTCCGCCGGCGCGGTCATCCCACCCCCTCCTTCGTGCCACCCGTGGTGCCGTGCCCCGGCGGCCCGCCGGGTGGGTCCTCGTCCTGCGTGCCGCCCGACTGTCGGCCGACCGGGATCGGCCGGTCCGCCGGCGCGGGCGTCCCCCCGGCCGGGCGGGACGCGGCGTCGTCGTCGGACGTCGTCGCCGCGCCGTCCCCGTCGGGCGCTGCCGTGGCGTCACCGTCGGATCCTGCCGGGGCGTCTCCCTCGGGCGTCACCGTGGCGTCCCCGTCGGGCCCTGCCGGGGCGTCCGCACCGGTTGCCGCCGCTGGGCCCGCCTCGGCGGCGGCCTTCGCCGCCTCGACGTCCTCCGGCCGGGCCGGGAGGGTGAACCGGATCGCGGTCCCCTCGGCCCGGTCGGTGTCCACCCAGACCCGACCGCCGTGATATTCGACGATCTTCTTGACGATGGCCAGGCCGATGCCGGTGCCCGGGTAGGCGTCCTTGGCGTGCAACCGCTGAAAGATCACGAAAATCTTGTCGGCGAACTCGGGCTCGATGCCGATGCCGTTGTCCTCGCAGGTGATCTCCCATTCGGCGTCGACCAACCGGGCCGAGACCCGCACCTTCGGCGTGACGTCCGGGCGGCGGAACTTCACCGAGTTGCTGACCAGGTTGACCAGCAGGTTGGTGAGCAGCGGCTCCTCGCCCCGGATCACCGGCAGCTCGCCCCAGGTCAGCTCGGCGTCGGCGTACTGCCGGCCCGGCTCGGTCTGGCTGGCCACGTCGCCCATCGTCCGGTTGAGGTCGACGTCGACGAAACCGGTGGTGAGCCGGCCGATCCGGGAGAACGCCAACAGGTCGTTGATCAGGCGCTGCATCCGCTGCGCGCCGTCGACGGCGAACGCGATGTACTGGTCGGCCCGCTCGTCGAGCTGCCCCGCGTACCGCCGCTGGAGCAGCTGGCAGAAGCTGGCCACCTTGCGCAACGGCTCCTGCAGGTCGTGCGAGGCGACGTAGGCGAACTGCTCCAGGTCACGGTTGGAGCGGGTCAGCTCCTCGGCCTGCTTCTGCAACTGGCTGTTGACCCACTCGATGTTCTCCCGGGCGGCCCGCACCTCCGCCAGGTCCTTCGCGATCTTCTGCCGCATCACGTCCACGTCGTCGGCGAGCCGACGGAACTCCGGCGGCCCCGTCCCGGCGATGTGGTGCTGGTAGTCACCGGCGGCGACCTCCCGCACCTGCTGGGCCAGGCCGGTCAGCGGCCGGATCACCATCCGCTCCAGGGAGAGCAGCATCAGGGTGCCGGCGAGCACCACCACCACCGCCGCGACGATCAGCAGCATCACCAGCATGTTGCCGGTCCGCTCGATGTCCCGAGCACCCTTCTCCCGCTCGGCCAGGATCGCCGTCTGGAGGTCACCCACCGACGCCCGGATCTGGTCGAACTCCTGCCGGGCCTGGGCGGTGATCAACGCCTGGCCGGCGGCCGTGCCGCTGCTCCCGGTGGTCGCGATCACCGGCTCGGCCACCGTCCGCCGCCAGTCCGCCGCCTGCTGCTGCGCGGTGCGCAGCGCACCGGCGACCGCCGGGTAGTCACGGCTCAGGTCGGCGATCGTGGCGGCTACGTCGCGCTCCTGCCGCACCCCCTGCTCGTACGGGGCCAGGTCGGCACGGTTGCCGCTGACCGCGTACCCCCGGATGCCGGTCTCCTGGTCGAGCAGTGCGTTGAGCAGCTCCTGCCCCTGCACCCGAAGCGGGCCGGTGCGGGTGAGCACGGCGTCGGTGTAGGCGCGGTTCTTCGCCGCCACCACCGCCTCGGCCACGGCCAGCCCGACCAGCAGCACGCCGACCACGGCCAGCAACGCCAGCACCCGACGACGCAGGGTCCACCCCCGGTGGTACGTGTTCACCGGCCACCGCCCCGGCTGACCAGCAGCATGGCGACGTCGTCGGCGAGCGGCCCCCCGTTGATCTGCTCGGCCCGCCCGACCAGCCAGGCGGGCAGCTCGGACAGCGGCACGGCGTGGTTGGCGCGCTCCTGGAGCAGACCGGTCAGCCCGTCGACGTCCAACCGGTCGTCGCCGTCACCCACCCGCCCCTCGATCAGGCCGTCGGTGTACATCAACAGGGACCAGTCATCGGTGTCGAACTCCAGGTCGAACGCGACGGGACGGCGGGGTCGTACGCCGAGCAGCAGGCCCCCACGGGCCGGGACGGGCGCGACCTTGCCGCCGGACAGCAGCAGCGGCGGCGGGTGACCGGCCAGCCGGACGGTGGCCCGGTTGGCGGCCAGGTCGAGTCGGACGGTGGCGACGGTGGCGAAGATCTCCTGGAGCCGGCGCTCGCTCATCAGCACCTGTTCCAGGGCGGGCAGCACCTCGTCGTCGGGCACCCGGGCCAGGATCAACGCCCGCCAGGCGACCCGCAGTTCGACGCCGAGCGCGGCCTCGTCCACCCCGTGTCCGCAGACGTCGCCGACGATCAGGTCGACCCGGTCCGGCTGGGTCTGCACCACGTCGAAGAAGTCCCCGCCGATCAGCGCCGCGTGCCGGCCCGGCCGGTAGAAGGTGTGCACCGCCACCTCGTCGGTGGTCATCAGCGGCTGGGGCAGCAGGCCCCGTTCCAGGCGGGCCGACTCGGCCTGGCGCAGCTCGACCTCGCGCAGCCGGCGGGCGTTCTCGTCGGCCCGTTTGCGTTCCACCGCGTAGCGCAGGGCACGGGTCAGCAGCACCCCGTCGACCTGCCCCTTGACCAGGTAGTCCTGGGCGCCCTCGGCGACCGCGACGATGCCGAGGTGCTCGTCGGAGCGGCCGGTCAGCACGCAGACCGCCGCGCCGCTGGACATCTCCAGCACCCGGCGCAGCCCGTCGAGGCCCTGCGCGTCGGGCAGCCCGAGGTCGAGCAGGACGCAGTCGACGCCGGCGATGCGCCGCCGGGCCTCGCTGAGGCTGGTGGCGACCAGCAGGTCGATCATCGAGTTGGTCTCGGCGAGCAGCTCGCCGACCAGGAAGGCGTCGCCCTCGTCGTCCTCGACCAGCAGCACCCGCAGCCGTTCACCCGGCGGCAGGTTGGGGTGGGGCCCGAGCCCGCCGTGCGGGTACGGCGCGACGGAGGACCCGGCCAGGCCAGGCCCCCGGTGCGACCGGGTCACCGCCGCGAGACGCGGGAGTTCGCTGGTGATGTCGGGCTCCTTCCGAGTGCCCTGCTGATCCTGTATTAGACAACGGTCGCACACAACACGGTCCGTCCGGTCCGGGCGTACCCAGGCAGGGTCGTCACCAGGTGAGCGTCCAGTCGACGCGGCGCGTCACGGTTCGGTTCCGGTACGCCCCGGCTGCGCCCCGCCGGGGCAGGATGATCCCCACCCCCGCACCACCCCCCGAGGAGTTCCCGTGGGCGCACCCCCCGTCTCCGCCGCCGACCGGGCGCTGGCCCGGCCCCGGCGTCGTCCGCTCGCCGCCCTGGCCGCCCTGCTGGCGCTGGTCGCGGTGGGTGCCGCGATGCTGGTCACCCTGGCCACCCCGACGCCCCGACCGGCGGACGCCCCGGCCGGCGAGTTCAGCGCCGGGCGGGCCTACCGGACCGTGCAGACGGTGGCGCAACGCCCGCACCCGGCCGGTAGCGCCGCCAACGACCAGGTCCGCGAGCACCTGGTCGGGGCGCTGCGCGGGCTGGGCCTGGAGACCGAGGTGCAGGACACCGTCGCCCCGGAGGCCGGGCAGCTCAGCGGGGCGGCCGGCGGGGCCACCGTCGCCCGGGTCCGCAACGTGGTGGCCCGGCTGCCCGGCACCGCCTCCACCGGCCGGGTCTTCCTGGTGGCGCACTACGACTCGGTGCAGACCGGCCCGGGTGGCAACGACGACGCGGCCGGCACCTCCACCGTGCTGGAGGTGGCCCGCGCGCTGACCGCCGGCCCCCGCCCCCGCAACGACGTCGTGTTCGTGCTGACCGACGCCGAGGAGGCGTGCCTGTGCGGCGCGGCGGCGTTCGCCGCCAGCCACCCGCTCGCCGCCGACGGCGGGGTGGTGCTCAACCTGGAGGCGCGGGGCTCCACCGGGCCGGTGATCATGTTCGAGACGTCCCGGAACAACGCCGAGCTGGTGGCCGCCTTCGGCCGGGGCGCCCCGCACCCGGTGGGCACCTCGTTCGCCGTGGAGATCTACCGGGCGCTGCCCAACGACACCGACTTCACCGCGTTCCTCGACAACGACTTCGTCGGGCTGAACTCGGCCTACATCGACGGGGGCGCGATCTACCACACCCCGCTGGACACCCCGGCGGCGATGGACCGGGGCAGCCTCCAGATGCACGGCGACAACGCGCTCGGGCTGGCCCGGGAGTTCGGCCGCGCCGACCTGACGGCGCTGCGCGCAGGCCACGACGCCAGCTACTTCCCGGTGCCGGGCGGGCTGGTCCGCTACCCCGGCTGGCTGACCTGGCCCTTGGCCGCCCTGGCGGTGCTGGGGGTGCTGGCGTTGGGCTGGCTGGTCCGGCGCACCGGCCGGGCCGGGACCGGTCGCCTGTTCGCCGGGTTCGGGCTGGCGCTGGTGCCGATCGTGGCCGCCCCGGTCGCCGCCCAACTGCTCTGGGCGGGGATCACCGCACTGCGCCCCGGCTACGCCGAGCTGCTCGACCCGTACCGGCCGGTCTGGTACCGGCTGGCGGTGGTGGCGCTCGCCGCCACGATCCTGCTCGCCTGGTACGCGCTGGCCCGCCGCTGGTCCGGCCCGGCCGCGCTGGCCGTCGGCGGGCTGGGCTGGCTGGCCCTGCTCGGGGTGGTGCTGGCCGCGCTGGTGCCCGGCGGGGCGTACCTGGCCACCCTGCCGGCGCTGGCCGGGGCGCTCGCCGGCCTGGTCGCGCTGCGCACCCGGATCGACGGCCCGTGGCCGGTGGTCGCGGTGACCCTGGCCGGGGCGGTCGCCGTGGTGATCCTGCTGCCCACGGTGGTGCTGCTCTTCCCCGCGCTGGGGATGGCGATGGGCGGGGTCGCGGCCCTGTTCGCGGTGCTGCTGGGGCTGGCCGCGCTGCCGGTGCTCGACCTGCTGCACCCGGCAGCCGGCGGCCAGCGGGGCATGGTCGCCGCCCGCGCCCGCCGGCTCGGCGCACTGCCGGCCGTCGCCGCCGCGCTCGCCGCCACGGTGTTCGCCGGGGTCGGCCTGGCGGTCGACCGTTTCGACGCCGACCACCCGGTCCCCACCCACCTGATGTACGCCCTGGACGCCGACACCAACGAGGCACAGTGGCTCACCCGGGAGGTGGACCCCCAGCCGTGGACCGACGGGTATGTCGACGGCCCTGCCGCCGTCGACGGCTTCCCCGGCCTGGGCGATCCGGACCTGCGCGGCGGCCCGGCACCGGTGGCGAACCTGCCCGCGCCGACGGTGCAGGTGCTGGCGGACACCACCGCCGGTGGACTGCGCACCCTGCGTCTGCGGCTGCTCCCCCAACGGACGGTGAGGCTGGCCACCCTGCACGTCGACGCGACCACCGCCGAGGTGACCCGGGCCGAGGTGGCCGGGCGTGAGGTGCCGGTCGAGCGGCAGTCGGGCGTCGAGGAGGCTTCGCTCGACCGGTGGGGCTTCGGGATCGTGTTCCACGCCCCGCCAGCGGAGGGCGTCGAGATCACCCTGACCGTGCGGCCCCGGGCAGCCAAGGTGGCGCTGCGGGCGATGGACGCGAGCGACGGGCTGGAGGGTCTGCCGGGGTTCCGGAAGCGGCCGGCGGGGGTGGGGGTGGTCGGGTCGCACACCTCGGAGATGCTTGCGGTCGCCCGCACCTACCCGTTCTGACGTCGCGCCTGAAGCGTTGGCCGATAGCACTGCCGGTAGTACCATCGAGCGCGTGTCTTCGGTAAGTCGAATCATGGAAGCGATGCGAACCAACCCTCAGGGCGTCGCCTACAACGACCTGAAGCGGGTGTGCGAGCACTACTTCGGGAAGCCTCGGCAGGACGGCACCTCGCACGCGGTGTTCAAGATGCCGTGGGCCGGAGACCCACGCGTGAACATTCAGAACGACAAGGCGTACCAGGTACGGCAGGTTCTCAAGGCGATCGAGAAGAAGGAGGCCTTGTGATGCAGGATGTTCGCCCCGAGGTGAGTCACTACTCCTATCGCGTCACGTGGTCGGCCCAGGACAGCGAGTTCGTCGCCACCTGCGCCGAGTTTCCCTCGCTGTCCTGGCTGGCCCCCTCTCAGATCGAAGCCCTGCAAGGGCTTCAGGACCTGCTGAGCGAGGTGGTCGCGGACCTGGAGCAGCAGGGCGAGGAAGTACCGAAGCCGTTTGCCGATCGGAGCTACTCGGGCAAGTTCAACGTGCGCGTCGGCGAAAGCCTTCACCGCGAGTTGGCCATCCATGCCGCAGAAGACGGGATGAGCCTCAACCAGTACGTCGTACGGAAGCTGTCGGCTGCCTGAACAGGGCGGGATGGCCCGGATAACCGGTCGCCCGGACCGGCGGGGCGGACTACGGTCCGCAGGATGCGGCTGGAGAAGGTCACCCCGGAGAACTACGAGGCGGCGCTCAATCTGTCAGTGCGCCCCGATCAGGAGGATCTGGTCGGGCCGGTGGTCAAGTCACTGGCCGAGGCATACGTCTTCCCGGACATCGCCTGGCCGAGGCTGATCTTCGACGGCGACCGGCTGGTCGGCTTCCTGATGGCCTTCCTCGACTACGCGTGGGGCGACAACCCCGATGACGTCCGGTCCGGCCTCTGGAAACTCAACATCGCGGCCGACGCCCAGGGCAAGGGTTACGGGCGGTTCGCCGTCGAGGCGGTGTGCGCGGAGATCCGCGCCCGGGGCGGCAACCGGGCGTACGTCACCTGGGTGCCCCGCGAGGGCGGGGCGGAGGGCTTCTATCTGAAGCTGGGCTTCCGGCCGACCGGCGAGCAGAGCGAAGGGGAGACGGTCGCCGTCCTGGATTTCTGACAGTGCTGATGTGGGAACGGGCCACCCAGCCGGCCCGCGTCAATCTCTGACGGATCCTGGCCGACACCGCCTCAGCTGGTTGTCCGGCTGCGGGATTCTTCAGCGCTAACATGACCCTCATGACCGCCGCACACGCGTTCGAGTATGAGGTTCCGCCTCATGCCGGTCCGCCGCCTGAAGCTGTCGAGGCGGCTGAGGAAGGCAACGTCGTCTACCTGACTCGCCAGGGGCAGCGGGTGGCGGCGATGGGACCACCGACGTCGCTCGATCCGCAGGGTCTGGAGAAGATCAGGCAGTCGCTGGAAGCGATAGCCAGAAACCCGAACCGGACGGACGCTTCCCGCGCCTTGGCTCGTGAGCAGCTGACGCGGCTTGACGAGATCATGGAACAGGTGATCAACGAGGAGGACGCCCAGGCGTGCGACGACGCACTGGCGTCGATGCGTGCTGGTGAGTCGACGCAGCCGTGGAGCGCGGTCAAGCGGGAGCTGGACCTGTGACATGGAAGGTTGAGCTCACCAACGCTGCGGCGCGCGAACTGGCCAAGCTTGATCGCTCCACCCAGGTCCGCATCGGTAACGCGATCGATCAGCTGGCAGTCGACCCTCGGCCTGCTGGCTGCGTGAAGCTGTCCGGTGGGGATACCAAGTGGCGAATCCGGGTGGGTGATTTCCGGATCGTCTACCTGATCCTGGACGACCAGGTCCTGATCGCAGTCGTGCGAATCGCTCACCGCAGAGAGGTGTACCGGTCCTTTTAGGGAACGTCACTTCCAGCGGAAGTGGACGAAGAGGCGGCCGAAGTTCTTGGAGTCCTTCTCGACCCGGTGATAGAGCTGCTTGACGTCCTTCTGATCGAGGAAGCGCAGCACCTTCTTCTTGAGCTGGCCGGACCCCTTACCGGGGATGATCTCGACCAGGGTGGCCTTCTTCGCCACCGCCTCGTCCATGATCCCGCGCAGGGCACGGTCGATGTCGTGGCCCTTGTTGAAGATGTCGTGCAGGTCCAGCTTGAGCTTCATCCCGCCTCCCCCACCTGCGCAGCCGCCATGGCAGGCCCATCGTAGGCCGACAGGCGTCGGGGCGAGGCTCAGGCTTCGTCGGGCAGGTTCGGCCGGTGCTCGCGGATCCAGGCCTCGATGTCCTCGGTACGCCAGATCCGACCGGTGGCGAGCGACTCATAGGGCTTCGGCCAGTCGGGGCGCTTCATCAACTGCTCGACGCGTTGCCTGCTCACGCCCAGCCTCATCCGGATCTCGTACGCGCCCATGAGATTCCGGCCCATGAACGGGAGGCTAGACACGTCCCCACTGGGCGAGGCCCTAGTTGGGCGACACCCTACTAGGGCCTTGACTAGGGGGTAGCGTAGCGGCCACTCTGAGACGGTGAAACCGCTGAACGTTTCCCGGGTGCATGCCCGCCCCGGCGGGGCCGTGCGGCCACACGTACCGATGCGGCCGCTCTGGTTGTGCCGGGTGTGCGCCGCTCCCTGGCCGTGTCAGCCCGCCCGCCTGATGCTGACCATGGACTACCGGGGGGACCGCGTCGGGCTGTCCGTCTACATGGCCGGGCGGCTGTACGACGCCACCGGCGACCTGGTCACCCTCAACCCGAACGCCGTCCCGGCCCCGGCGGAGCTGTTCGACAGGTTCCTGGCCTGGACCAGACGCGGACCCGGGCCGGGAGAAGGGTAGGAACCCGCCCCCGGCCCGGCGTGATCAGGACTCAGCGACCGTTGCCGACCCGGCTCTCCACCCGGCGCAGCGCGGTCACGTAGTCGTCGTTGGTCGAGTGCATGGCCGCCGCGATGCGCAGGTGCCGCAACGCGTCCGGGTAGCGGTTGAGCCGCTCCAGCGTCCGGCCCAGCACGTGGTGGGCGTAGTGGTCGCTGGGGTCCCGGTCGACCAGCTCCCGCAACTGCTCCTCGGCGCGGCCGAGCTGGGCGGTCTGGAAGTACGCCCGGGCCAGCAGCTGACGTACGGAGGAGTTGCCGGGCTCGGCCGCCACGATCGGCTCCAGCAGCCGGACCGCTCCGCTCGGGTCACCCATCTCGAAGTACATGGTCGCCCGTCGGTACTCCGCCAGAAGATCCATCCCGACCCACCCCCTCGCGTCACGTCGCCATTGCTCCGACGCTGGCACAACACCGGGCGTACCGCGAGTGTTCCTGGGGGTGGACTTGTGGCTCAGGAGGCCGGGTCGTCCCGTTCGCCGGTCAACTGCCAGGCCCGGACACCGCCGACGATTCCGGCCGTGTTGGGCACGATCACCACGTCGTCGCCCATCCGGGCCACCTGCTCGGGCCGGATCAGCCGCGAGTTGCCGCCACCGAGATAGAGCCGGTCCCAGCGGAACACCGGGCGCAGCCCGTCCACCACCTGCCGGATGCGCCGGGACCAGAAGGCGTCGCCGAGCCGCCGCCGCTCCGGCTCCCCCACGTACGTGTCGTAGGTGGTGCCCCAGCGGACCGGGGCGTGCGACAGCTCCAGGTGCGGGGCGAGCCGCCCACCGTCGAACAGCGCGCTGCCCAGCCCGGTGCCGAGGGTCAGCACCAGCTCGCAGCCGGTGCCGGCGACCACCCCCGCACCGTGCACCTCGGCGTCGTTGAGCACCAGCGCCGGCATCCCGAACGCCTCGGTGACCGCCCGTCGGGCGTCGTACCCGGACCACTCGGCGAGCAGGTCGGGGTCGACGCGGCTGCGCGGCCCGGAGCGGGTCACGTAGTGCGGCGTGGCCACCACGACCCCGTGCCGGATCATGCCCGGCATCCCCACCGTGACCCGGTCGGCCGAGGGCAGCCGCCCGGCCAGCTCCACCAGCGTCTTGACGAACAACTCGGGCGGCAACGGGTACGGGGTGTCCACCCGGATCACCGGTGCCCGCAGGTTGCCACCCCCGTCCAGCACCGATCCCTTGATGCCTCCGCCACCGCAGTCGACCGCCAGCGTCAATCCCACCCCCTCACCTTGCCCCACCCGCCCCGTTCCTCCCGCCCCTCCCCCACCTTTCGCCGACCGGTGCCGACAGCCCGCCCCCCGACCACCGACCCAGCCCCGACCCGACCACCGGCCCGGGAGACCCGACGACGGTGGTGACGGGCGGCGGGAGCGGCGGGAGCGGCGGCGGTGGGCCGGTCACCGGGGTCGGCAGGCGGGCCCGACGTGGGCCGGGCCGCGTGGCGTCCCCGCCCGGATCGACGGGCGATAGGCTCGGGGCCTCATGAGCGCCACGATGATCGCCAAAGGACTTGCCGCCGGGCACGGGGAGCGGATGCTCTTCAGTGACCTCGACCTGGTGGTCGCACCCGGGGACGTGGTGGGGCTGGTCGGGGTCAACGGGGCGGGCAAGTCGACGCTGCTGCGCACGCTGGCCGGGGTGCAGCCGGTGGAGGAGGGCAGCCTCACGCTGAGCCCGCCGGGGGCCTCGGTGGGCTACCTGCCGCAGGAGACGGAACGGCGGGCGGGCGAGACGGTCCGCGACTTCCTGGCCCGCCGGACCGGGGTGACCGGGGCGCAGGCGGCCCTGGACGCCGCCGCCGAGGCGCTCACCGCAGGCACGGCCGGGGCTGACGACGCGTACGCCGGGGCGTTGGAGCGGTGGCTCGACCTCGGCGGGGCGGACCTGGAGGAACGCGCCGAGCAGGTCGCCTCGGAGTTGGGACTGACGGTCGACCTGGACCACCCGATGACCGGCCTGTCCGGTGGTCAGGCGGCCCGCGCCGGGCTGGCCTCGCTGCTGCTCAGCCGGTACGACGTCTTCCTGCTCGACGAGCCCACCAACGACCTGGACCTGGCCGGTCTGGACCGGCTGGAACGGTTCGTCACCGGCCTGCGTGCCGGCACGGTGCTGGTCAGCCACGACCGGGAGTTCCTGACCCGGACGGTGACCCGGGTGCTGGAGCTGGACCTCGTGCAGCAGCAGGTGCGGCACTACGGCGGCGGTTACGGCGCCTACCTGGAGGAGCGGGAAGTGGCCCGCCGGCACGCCCGCGCCGACTTCGAGGAGTACGCCGACACCCGGGCCGCGTTGGAGAACCGCGCCCGCACCCAGCGGGCCTGGATGGAGAAGGGTGTGAAGAACGCCCGCCGCAAGGCCACCGACAACGACAAGATCGGCCGGAAGTTCCGGGCCGAGGCGACGGAGAAGCAGGCGGCCAAGGCGAAGCAGACCGAGCGGCTGATCGAACGCCTCGACGTGGTCGAGGAGCCCCGCAAGGAGTGGGAGCTGCGGATGGAGATCGCCGCCGCGCCCCGGGCCGGTGCGGTGGTGGCCTCGCTGCGCGACGCGGTGGTCCGCCGGGGCGACTTCACCCTGGGGCCGGTGAACCTCCAGATCGACTGGGCCGACCGGGTGGCGATCACCGGGGCGAACGGTTCCGGCAAGACCACCCTGCTCGGCGCGCTGCTGGGTCGGCTGCCGCTCGACGCCGGGCACGCCGCGCTCGGGCCGGGGGTGGTGGTCGGCGAGGTGGACCAGGCCCGGGGGCTGTTCCTCGGCGACCAGCCGCTACTGGAGGCGTTCGGGGCCGCCGTACCGGAGATGGCACCGGCGGATGCGCGGACGCTGCTGGCCAAGTTCGGTCTGCGGGCCGCGCACGTGCTGCGGCCGGCGGCGACGCTGTCGCCGGGCGAGCGGACCCGGGCGGCGCTGGCGCTGCTGCAGGGCCGGGGGGTCAACCTGCTGGTGCTCGACGAGCCGACCAACCACCTCGACCTGCCGGCCATCGAGCAGTTGGAGTCGGCGTTGGCCGGCTATCCGGGGACGCTGCTGCTGGTCACCCACGACCGGCGGATGCTGGAGGCGGTCAGCGTGCACCGGCGGCTGCGGGTCGCCGACGGGCGGATCGCCGAGGACTGATCCGTGCCGCCCGACGACCGCCGGGTGACAATGGGTCATGCTCAGATGGGAGTACGCGCTGCTGGTGCGCCGTCGCCAGCCGACCGCCTCCGACCTCAGCTGGGAGGTCGTCTTCGTCTGGTACGGCCCGGACGGCTCGATGACCGACGTGACCGCCTACGGCGACACCGCGCTGGCGCACCTGAACCGGGCCGGTGACCAGGGCTGGGAACTTGTCGGGATGAGCGAGGACCCGTCCCTGGAGGGCCACAACGAGCTGCACCGTTACCACCTCAAGCGGCCGAAGGCGGCCGGTGCGCCCCGGCAGCGCATCCGGGCCGTCGGCCGGCCCACCCGCCGCACCGGCGGCTGACCCACGGGTACGCGCTCCGCGCGCGGAGCCATCGCCCGGCTGGACGGTCACGGTCACGGTGGGGTCCGCCCCGGGCACCGGCTCGGCGATGGGCAGCAGAGCGGCGATGGGCAGCAGAGCGGCGATGGGCAGCAGAGCGGCGATGGGCAGCAGAGCGGCGATGGGCAGCAGAGCGGCGAGAGTTGGCGGCGACTGGTGTGCGGGACCGGAGAGCGGGTAACGGCCGGCGGGAGGTGGCCATGGTCGCGTTGGCGCAGGCACCGCCCTCGGCCGAACGGCTGCGGGCGCTCGACGGGTTCCTCGAAGCGGCCTGGGCCGAGCAGGCCCGCCACGACGAGCGGTTACGTGGGCTCCCCGTCGAGGTGCGGTTCGACCGGGGGGTCGCCCACCTGAGCGGGGAGGTGGCCGAACCGGATCAGTTGCGGCTGGTCCGCGAGCTGGTCGGCCGGCTGGCCGGGGTGTACGGCGTGTGGGGGCGGGTGCGGGTCGACGGCCGGGACCCGGTGGTGGTGGACCTGGGCTGCGGCGGCCAGAAGCAGTACCCGACGAACCTGGGGTTGGACATCTTCCCGGCCCCCGGGGTGGACGCGGTGGCGGACCTGTCCGGGTCGCTGCCGCTGGCCGACGACTCCGTCGACGTCATCTTCACCGTGCACATCCTGGAGCACCTGATCGACTTCCTGCCGCTGCTGGACGAGTGCCACCGGGTGCTCCGCCCGGGTGGCGTGCTGCACGTGATGAGCCCCTGGTGGGGGCACGTCAACGCGGTGGCGGACCCGACCCACGTCCGGCTGCTGGACGTACAGACGATCAAGGGGGTCTGCGGTCAGCGCCCGCCGGGCACCCCGCGCTGGCATCCGCTGCACGCCGGCTGCGACGGCGCGTCCATCTTCGCCGATCTGACCCCGCTGCCCGCCGACGCCCCACCGCCGGCACCGGCCCACCTGGCCCGCTTCTTCGACTGACAGCCGGCCGGGCCACGGCTCCGGCCAGCGGCCCGTTCCTGCCCAACGGGCAGATCCGGCCTCAGCGGACCGGTCCGGCCCAGCCGGCAGGTTCGGCCCGGACGGCAGGTTCGGCCCGGACGGCAGGTTCGGCCCGGACGGCAGGTTCGGCCGAGCGGGCAGGGCGGGCGTCAGGCGGTGCTCTCCCGGGGGGTCAGGCGGTGCGGGGCGGTGAGTTCCCGGGGTGGCGCGTCCCGGTCCCCGCCCAGCCGGCCGGCGAGCAGGTCCACGGCGAGCCGGGCGATCCGTTCCTTGTCCGGGGCGACAGTGGTCAGGGTGGGGACGCTGAACCGCCCGTCCTCGATGTCGTCGAAGCCGGCGACGGCGACGTCGGTGGGGACCCGCAGGCCGGCCTCGTGCAGGGCGCGCAGCGCGCCGAGGGCGAGGGTGTCGCTGAAGCAGAACACCGCGTCCGGGCGGGTTCCGGAGGCGAGCAGGTGGCGCAGGGCGGCGGCGCCGTCGGCGCGACGCCAGGCCGGGGTGGCGGCGACGAGGCGTTCGTCGTACCCGATGCCGGCCTCGGTCAGGGCGGCGGTGTAGCCGGCCAGCCGCAGGCGGGCGCCGGCCCCCTCGGGGGTGGGTTGCGCGCCGACGGCGGCGATCCGGCGACGGCCGAGGCCGATCAGGTGGGCGGTCACCTCCCGGGCGGCGGTCACGTTGTCGATCACCACGTGGTCGGCGGGGCCGTGGTCCACCCGCTCGCCGAGCAGCACCATCGGTACGCCGTCGAGGTCGGTGAGGTCGTCGGCGGTCAGCGACAGCGGGCTGAAGATCAGACCGTCGATCAGGTGGTCGCCGATGCCGGCGGCGGCGACCCGTTCCCGTTCCCGGCCACCGCCGGTCTGGTCGATGAGCACGGTCCAGCCGTGGTCGGCGGCGGCGGCCACCACGTGCCGGGCCAACTCGGCGAAATAGGGGATGTCCAGCTCCGGCACGGCGAGGGCGATCACGCCGGTACGACCCTTGCGCAGGTTGCGAGCCGACAGGTTGGGCCGGTAGCGCAGTTCGGCGAGGGCCGCCTCGACCCGGGCCCGGGTGTCCGGCCGGACGTGCTGGTAGCCGTTGACCACGTTCGACACGGTCTTGACCGACACCCCGGCCCGTTCGGCCACGTCCTTCAGTCGGTGCCGCACGTGGGCTCCTTCCCGCGTCCGCCACCGGACCGAATCGCGCGAGAGATCCTTTACAACGTTGGCGACAACGGTATACAAACGCGGAGCAGCGCATCGACCGTAGTCGCTCCGAGCAGCTCAGGGGAAGAGGTGGGCCCGTGCGTGCAGCACGGTTGACGATCGACCCGGCCTTCACGGTCGGCCCGGTGGACCGCCGGCTCTTCGGCTCCTTCGTCGAACACCTGGGCCGCTGCGTCTACGGCGGCATCTACGAGCCGGGGCACCCTGGGGCCGACCCGCTCGGCCTGCGCCGCGACGTGCTGGAGCTGACCCGGGAACTGGGCGTCTCGATGGTCCGCTACCCCGGCGGCAACTTCGTCTCCGGCTACCGCTGGGAGGACGGTGTCGGCCCGGTCGACGACCGCCCCCGCCGGCTGGACCTGGCCTGGAAGACCATCGAGACCAACGCGTTCGGCCTCGACGAGTTCATGGCCTGGGCCACCGCCGCGCAGGTCGAGCCGATGATGGCGGTCAACCTCGGCACCCGGGGCGTCCAGGAGGCGTGCGACCTGCTGGAGTACGCCAACCACCCGGGCGGCACCCGGCTGTCCGACCTGCGTCGCGCACACGGCGCGCAGCAGCCGTACGGCGTGCGGTTGTGGTGCCTCGGCAACGAACTGGACGGCCCGTGGCAGGTCGGCCACAAGACCGCCGAGGAGTACGGCCGGCTCGCCGCCGAGACCGCGCGGGCGATGAAGCTGATCGACCCCTCGATCAGCCTGGTCGCCTGCGGCAGTTCCGGCCGGGGCATGCCCACCTTCGCCTCCTGGGAGGCGACCGTGCTGGAACACACCTACGAGCAGGTCGACTACATCTCCGCGCACTCCTACTACGACCCGACCGACGGCGACCGGGCCAGCCTGCTCGCCTCCGCCGTCGACATGGACCAGTTCATCACCGAGGTCGTCGCCACCGCCGACCACGTGGCCGCCCGGCTGCGCCAGACCCGCAAGCTGAAGATCTCCTTCGACGAGTGGAACGTCTGGTACCAGTCCCGCGTCCAGGGCGACCTGGACGCGCGCGGCTGGGTCGAGGCACCCGCACTGCTTGAGGACGACTACACCGCCGTCGACGCGGTGGTGGTCGGCGACCTGCTGATCACCCTGCTCCGGCACGCCGACCGGGTCGGTGTCGCCGCCCAGGCGCAGCTGGCCAACGTGATCGCCCCGATCCGTACCCGCACCGGCGGGCCGGCCTGGCGGCAGAGCATCTTCCACCCGTTCGCCCTGACCGCCCGCCACGCCACCGGCACCGTGCTGCGCACCGAGCCGGTCTCGCCGCACTACGCCACGAAGCGGTACGGCGACGTGCCGGTGTTGGACACCGTCGCGCTGCACGACGAGGAGTCCGGCGGGCTGACCGTGTTCGCGGTCAACCGGGGCACCGACGCCCTCCCGGTGGAGATCGACCTGCGGGGCCTGTCCGGGCTGCACCAGGTGCAGCACCTCAGCCTGGCCGCCGGGGACGACCCGGACGCGATCAACACCGAGGCGGAGCCCGACCGGGTGACGCCCCGGGAGTTGCCCACCGTCACCGTCGACGGCGACCGCTGCTCCGTACGCCTGCCGGCGATCTCCTGGAACCTGCTGCGCTTCGCCCCCCGACCCTGACCACCCCGGGCCACCGGAACGACCGACCGGCGGCCCGGGGTGGCCGGCACCCCCGGGTCGTCAGGCCGGAGCACGCTCCTTGGCCCGGTCCTCGGCTTCGCCGGTGGCGAGACGGTTGCGGCGGTAGCCGTAGCCGAAGTAGATGATCCCGCCGAGCGCCATCCAGATGAGGAACCTGATCCAGGTCTCGATCGACAGGTTGAGCGTGAGGTACAGGCAGGCCAGCGCGGTGAAGATCGGCAGCACCGGGGAGAACGGGACCCGGAACGGCCGCTCCAGGTCGGGGCGCTTACGGCGCAGGATCGGCACCGCGATGGCGACGATCATGAAGGCGCAGAGCGCGCCGATGCTGACCAGATCGGCCAACGCGGACAGCGGCAGGAACCCGGCGAGCAGCGCCACCACCACCGTCATCACGGCGGAGATCCGGTACGGGGTCCCCCAACGCGGGTGGATCTTGGCGACGGCGGGCGGGATCAACCCGTCCCGGGAGATGGCGAACCCGATCCGGCCCATGGCCACCAGGTCGACCAGGATCACGCTGGTCAGGCCGGCCACGGCCGCGATGGAGACCAGCACCCCGGCCCAGCTCGCACCGACCGCGTTGAAGGCTGCGGCGATCGGGGCACCCCGGTCGATCTCGCCGTACGGCACCATGCCGACCACGACCAGCGAGACGCCGACGTAGAGCGCGGTGGAGATCAACAGCGTGCCGAACAACCCCAGGGTCAGGTCCCGCTTGGGCCGCCTGGTCTCCTCACCCAGGTTCGCCACCGCCTCGAACCCGGTGTACGCGAAGAAGACCACGGCGGCGGCGCTGAGCACCCCGACGAAACCGAAGACGGACGGCTCCAGCCCGAAGAACGCCTGCACGACCGGCTGCTTGATGCCGTCGTCACCGGCACCGGCCGGCTCGGCCGGCGGGATGAACGGGCTGAGGTTGGCGGACTTGACGAAGAACAGCCCGGCGACCACGACGAAGATGCAGATGGCGACCTTTACCAGCACCAGGATGTTGGTGATCCGGGCGGACTCGCGGATGCCGATGATGGCGACCACACCGAGCAGCAGCACGATGCCGATCGCGCCGAGGTTGACCACGCTGCCCTCTTCGGCGAACCAGGTGCTCGGCAGGCCGAACAGCTCGGCCAGGTAACCGGACCAACCCCGGGCCACCACCGCCGCGCCGAGCGCGAACTCCAGCAGCAGGTCCCACCCGATGATCCACGCGACGATCTCACCCATCGTGGCGTACGCGTAGGTGTACGCGCTGCCGGCGGTCGGCACGCTGGACGCCAACTCGGCGTAGCAGAGGGCCGCGAGCAGGGCGACCACCCCGGCGATGGCGAACGAGATCACCACGCCCGGCCCGGCGCTGTCGCGTGCCTCGATGCCGGTGAGGGTGAAGATGCCGGTGCCGATCACGATGCCGATGCCGAAGCCGGTGAGGTCGCGGGCACCGAGCCGGCGTTTGAGACCGGGGCTGCCGTCGCTGCCGTCCGCGTTGCCCTGGGCAACCACATCCTTGATCGGTTTGGTTCGCAGCACAGACACCGTACTCACCCCTCCCACCACCGCGACCGCCCTGCTGGCGACCGGTGCCGCGCGTTGCTACCCACCCACACCGACCACCAATCGCCCCCTCCCCACCACCAAAACATCAACCCCGTGTCCCCCAACGACCGCTTTCGGTCACCCCACCCCCATCACCCAACCGCCCCACCCACCACCCGCCACCCCTTGCGCCCACCCACCCCAATATGAAACTTTCCCCCCACCCCCACCCCCACCCACCCCACCCCTCGCCCCGGTGATCAAGAGGTTTACGTCAACTTTCGCGCGCTGGATGACGCAAACCTCTTGATCACCGGGGCGGGACGAGGTGGGACGAGGCGAGCCGGGACGAGGCGAGGTGGGGGTGGGGGTGGGGGGTGGGATGGGGAGATGGTGAAGGGATGTGGAGTGTGAAGGTGGCTCGGGTCGGTGTGGTGGGGTTGATACTGGGGCTGGTCGGCGGAGTGGGGTGGGGCGGGCCGGTGGGGGCGGTCGACGCGGCCGGGGCCGGGTTCGGCGGCGGGGGCGGCACCGTCGGCGGGGGTGGTGTCGTCTGTGCGGTCGATCCGGCGGTGCCGAAGCGGCAGTTCCGGGCGATGTGGATCTCGTCGGTGGTGAACATCGACTGGCCGAGCGCGGCCTCCCGTACCGCCCCGGACCGGATCGCCGCCCAGCAGGCGGAGTACCGGGGCTGGCTCGACCTGGCGCAGCGACTGCACCACAACGCGGTGGTGGTGCAGGTCCGGCCGACCGCCGACGCGTTCTGGCCGTCGCCGTACGAGCCGTGGTCGGAGTACCTGACCGGGGTACGGGGGCAGGACCCGGGCTGGGATCCGCTGGCCTTCCTGGTCGCCGAGTCACACCTGCGGAACCTGGAGTTCCACGCCTGGTTCAACCCGTACCGGATCTCCATGCCGGCACCCGGGGGCGCGGGTGCCGACCTGGGACAGCTCGCCCCGGACCATCCGGCCCGGCAGCATCCGGAGTGGACCTTCGCCTACCCGCCGGCCGGCGTCGCGGGCAGCCGGCTCTACTACGACCCGGGCGTCCCGCAGGTCCGTGAGTTCGTCCAGACCGCGATACTCGACGCGGTCCGCCGGTACGACATCGACGGCGTGCACTTCGACGACTACTTCTACCCGTACCCGAGCGGCACGTACCCGGTGCCGGACGATGCGACGTTCGCCGCGTACCACCGAGGGTTCACCGACCGGGCGGCCTGGCGGCGGGACAACATCGACCTGCTGATCCAGGAAATGGGGGTCAGGGTCAAGGCGGTCAAGCCGTGGGTGAAGTTCGGGGTGAGCCCGTTCGGCATCTGGCGCAACGCCAGCGCCGACCCGGACGGCTCGGACACCACCGGCAGCCAGTCGTACGACATCATCTCGGCCGACACCCGCAGGTGGGTCAAGCAGGAGTGGATCGACTACGTCGTGCCGCAGCTCTACTGGTACATCGGCCAGTATCCGGCCGCCGACTACGCCCGACTGGTGCCCTGGTGGGCGCAGACGGTACGCGGCACCCGGGTGCAGCTCTACATCGGCCAGGCGGACTACAAGAGCGGCGACCCGGCCTACGGCACGTACTGGATGAACCCGCAGGAACTGTCGGACCACCTGACGCTGAACCGGGCGTACCCGGAGGTGCTCGGCAACGTGCACTTCTCGGCGGTGCAGGTGCGGGCCGACCGGCTCGGCGCGACGAGCCGTTACGCCGCCGCGCACTACTCCCGTCCGGCGCTGGTGCCGACCATGGCGCACCTGCCGGCCAAGCCGCTGCTGCGTCCGGCACTCACCCGGGCCGAGCGGACCACCGAGGGGGTACGTCTGCGTTGGCGGCAGCCGGCCGACGGGACGGGCCAGCTCGGCACCGCCACGTCGTACGCGGTCTACCGCTTCGACGGGCCCGGCCCGGTCGAGGGGTGCGGGCGGGCCGACGCTGCACACCTGGTCGGCACGGTCCGGGCCGCCCCGGGGCAGCCGCAGTCCTGGGTGGACGGCACCGCCGAGCCGGGTCGGGCGTACACCTACCAGGTGACCGCGTTGGACCGGTCGTGGAACGAGAGTGCCGCCTCGTCGGCGCGGGTGGTGCGCTGATCGTCCTCGGACGCCCCGGGTGCTCCGGCACCCGGTGCATTCGTCTGTTTCGACGTATGTCACCAATACGTCGCCTCCACCACGCCCCACCGACGGGACATTGATCGAGACTGATCTAACTCCGGTGACCAACCGGTGACACACCGTACCGCCCATCCCGCGGAGGAAAACTTGTCCCGTCGTCTCGCCACCGCCCTCGCCGCCGGCACGTTCGCCCTGCTCAGCGTGCTCGGCGTCGGCTCACCCGCATCCGCCGCGGTGAGCACCTCGCAAAAGCTCAGCGTGCTGAGCAGCTGGACCCAGACCAGCGCCAGCAGCTACAACGCCTGGAACTCCGGTCGCCTCAACCAGGCCGCCTGGGCGGACTACGGCTTCGACTGGTCCACCGACTACTGCTCGTCCAGCCCGGACAACCCGCTCGGCTTCACCTTCAACCTCTCCTGCTACCGGCACGACTTCGGCTACCGCAACCACAAGGCGATGGGGATCTTCTCGGCCAACAAGGCCCGCCTGGACAGCGCCTTCTACGAGGACCTCAAGCGGGTCTGCGCCACCTACAACTCAGTCGTCCGCCCGGCCTGCACCAGCCTCGCCTGGACGTACTACCAGGCGGTCAGCATCTTCGGTTCGGTCGCCGCCGTCTCGCAGGCCGACCTCGACCGGGCCGCCCGGATGAAGGCCGACGCCGAGCGGGCCGCCGCCCGACGCGGCTGACCCACCGGCAGCCGGGCGTCCGGCGGCGCGGGCCGCGCCGCCGGACGCCCACGCCCACCGGTCGGTCTGTGCGCCGCGCTCATGTCCGCCGGATCGCCGCCGCGTCCGTCGGACGGCGCGGCGGGTCAGGCCCACTCCTCCCGACGTTCCGCATCGCGGCGGGCCAGCGGTCGAGGGGTGACCGCGCCGGCCGGTCGGGGGGTGGCCGTGCCGGTCGGTCGCGGCGTCACCACACCGGTCGCCCGGAACCGGACCGAGTCCGCCGCCAGATCCGGGTGCTCCACGGCGAACGCCAACGCCGCCGCCTCCTCCAGACCCAACTCGCCGCCCTCGCCGTAGGCCGCGTCGAAGGCCGCGTCGCCGAGGGTGCGCCGCAGCTCGACCTGCCGCTCCTGCCAGTACGTGGCGAAGATGCCCGGAGTGCCCCGCAACCGGGCCCGGGTGGCCTGGGCCGCGCCGAACAACCGGGCCGCCGTCACCGGCTCCCCGCCCAGCGCACACCGCACCGCCACCGCGTTCACCGTGTCGCAGGCCCGCCCGTGGTAGCCGTGCCCCATCCGGGCCCGCAGCGCCACCAACAGGTGGTCGTGCGCGGCCACCAGGTCGTGCCGGGCCAACGCCACCATGCCCAGCAGCATGTCCACCGACCGGTAGCCCCGCTCCACCGGCCGGGCCGCCTCCGCCGGGCGGGCCGCCCCGAGCAGCTCCGCCGCCTCCGCCAACGCACCCCGCCGCCACAGCAGCTCCGCCAGGTTGTAGACGGCCAGCAGGGCGTCCCCGCTGACCTCCAACTCGCCCGCCCAGTCGATGACCTCCCGGCAGACCCGCTCCGCCTCGGCGAACTGCCCCATGTCGACCAGCGGCGCGGCCCGCCCGGCGAGCACCCGGGCCAGCAGCCCCGCGTCACCGGCCTGCCGGGCCGCCGCCTCCGCCCGCTGCGAGAACCGCAGCTCCTCGGCGAACTCGCCGTCCGCACCGGCGTGCAGCGAGTGCAGGTGGTACGCCGCCGCCAGCTCCGCCTCGGGGATCGCCTCCCCGGTCTCGGCGATCCGCCCGTACAGCCGGAACAGCCACAGCCGGGCCTCCCGGGACAGCCCCCGCTCCCGCCACCACTGGTCCAGCCCACCGGCCAGCAGCAGCCCGGCCCGCGCACTGCCCCCGGTGGCCGACCAGCGCAGCGCCGCCCGCAACTCACGGGCCAGCGGGTCCACCGCGTACAGCGACAGGGTGACCGGCCGGCCGTCCGCCCCGAGGTGGGCCCGGTGCAGCGCGTGCTGGGCCCAGGCCACGTGCCGGTCCCGGGCAGCCTGCTCCTCGCCGGTCTCGACCAGCCGACGCGCCGCGTACGCCCGGATCGGGTCGAGCATCCGGTAGGTGCTGCCGGAGGCGTGCGGCTCGGCCAGCACCATCGACTTGTCCACCAGCACCGACAGCGGATCGAGCGGGTCGTCGGCGAACAGCCACTCCACCGTGGCCAGGTCCACCGGCCCGGCGAAGACCGCCAACCAGCGCAGCAACCGGGCGGACCGGGGCCCCAACGTCCGGTACGACCAGGTGACCGTGGCCTGCATGGTGAGGTGCCGCTCGGTGGCGGAACGCTGCACCGCCCGGTGCGCAGGGCTCGGCGGCGTCTGCCCGGAGGCTGCTGCGACCAGGTCCACGGTGTCCTGCTGGTTGCCCGCCCAACCCCGCTCGGCGGGTGGCTCCGGGGCGTCCCGCCCGGCGTCGAGAGTGCCCAGCATGTCGTCCAGCCGGGCGGCCAACTGACCGGCGGAGAGCACCCGCAGCCGGGCCGCGGCCAACTCGATCGCCAACGGCAGCCCATCCAGCCGCTGCACCACCCGGCGCAGGTCGGCGGCCTCCGTCCACTCCGGCGGGCGACCGCCCCGGGCCGCCGCCGTCCGGTCCAGCAGCAACGCCACCGCGTCGCTCTCGGTACGCCCCGGCTGCGGGTCGACCGCCAGCGGCGGAATCCGCCACACCACCTCACCGAGCAGGCCGAACGCCTCCCGACTGGTGGCCAGCACCCGCAGTCCGCTGCCACCGGCGAGCAGCCGGGAGATCACCTCGGCACAGGCCGCCGGCTGGGCGTCACAGGTGTCGAGGACCACCAGCATCCGCCGGACGGCCGCGTACTCGACCAGGGTGTCCAGGATCGGGCGGCCCGGTTCCGGACGGGCCCCGAGCACGGCGGCGATCGCGAACGCCACCAGCCCCGGGTCGGTGACCGTGGCGATGTCGACGAACCACACCCCGTCCGGGTACGCCTCCACCTGGCCGGACGCCACCTCGACGGCGAGCCGGGTCTTGCCGGCGCCACCCGCACCGACCACGGTGACCAGCCGGTGCCGACGGATCAGCAGATCCAGCTCGACCCGTTCGGTCTCCCGGCCGACGAACGAGGTGACCTGGGTGGGCAGGTTGTGCGCCAACGCCTCGGCGGTACGCGGGCGGGGGAACTGCCGCCCGAGCCCCGGCGCGACGAGTTGGAACAGCCGTTCCCGGTCGTCGAAGCCCCGGAGCCGGTGCAGGCCCAGGTCGATCAGGGTGGCCCCGGTGGGCAGCGGTTCGGCCAGCCGCGCGGTCGACGCCGAGCAGAGCACCTGCCCACCGTGCGCGGCGGCGGCCACCCGGGCGGCCCGGTGCACCTCGGGGCTGGCGTACTCGCCGTCGCGGGGTTCCGCGTAGCCGGTGTGCAGTCCCATCCGCACCTTCGGGGCTGCCTCCGGGTTGGGCCACTCGTGGGTGGACAACGCCCGCTGCGCGGTCAGGCAGGCGGTCAGCGCCGCCGACGCGTCCGGGAAGGCCAGGAAGAACGAGTCCCCCTCGGTCAGCAGCTCCGCGCCGTCGGTCTCGGCCAGCGTGTCGCGCAGCAGGCGACGGTGCTCCCAGAGCACCGGGCGATAGTCCGACCCGAGCAGTTGGGCCAGCCGGGTGGAACCCTCGATGTCGGTGAACACGAAGGTCACCCAACCGCTCGGGAGGTGGATCCGTGGCGACATTCGTGGCACCTCCGCCCTGACGTCGGGGTTCATGCTGCCCTATGGTCAACCGGTCACGCATCGTGAGAACGGTTGGGCGATATCGGACCCAAGGGGGTCACTGACCCTGGCGCACCGACGCGCCGCACCGTTACATCGGGTCGTTTCCGACCCGGTCACCAGCCGGTCCGGTCACCGGACGATCCGGTCAGCAGCCGCAGCCGCCCCCGCAACAACCGCCACCGGAGGCGGGACCCGCAGGGGCGCCACCGGCGCCGGAGCCGCCACCACGGCCGGTGACCGCCACGGTGGACAGGAGCTTGACCGTGTCGGCATGCCCCTGGGGGCAGTCGGCCGGCGCACCGGCCTCGGCCATCGGCCGGTTGACCTCGAAGGTGTCGCCGCAGGCGCGGCAGCGGAACTCGTACCGGGGCATGCCCCCACCCTACGGCCGGACCTGACTCCCTGGCCGACATGGGTGATACTCAAACAGTGGTGAGCGGCGAAGATTCGACGGTACGGCCCCTGCGGGCGGCGACCCCACCCGAGGACGTACCCCCCGCTCCGCGGCGCGGCTGGATCCCCCGGCCCCGCCGACCCCACCGGGCCCCCTCGTCCACGCCGGCCCCTACGGCCCCCGCCTCCCCGACGGCCGACGCCGCCGCTCAACCCCGGACCCCCGAGGTCCGGCCGCAGCCGACGACGCCCGAATCGCAGCCGACGACGCCCGGGTCGGAGCCGACCCCGACGACCGGCACCGACGGCACACCCGAACCGGCCGTGAAGACCGACGCCGAACCGGCCGCGAAGACCGGTCCCGGTGACGAGGGCGGGTCGGCCGCGAAGGGCGACGGGGACGACGAGGCCACGCCGGGTACGAAGCCGCCGGCGGGTGGCGGTGCGGTGGCGGGTCGGCGGCGGCGGATCCCGTTCGCGCACGCCGTCCGCCTGCCGCCACCACGGCAGGCGGTGGGCGCCGCGACCCGGGCCACCCGGGCCTGGTCCCGTCGTCCCAGCGGCCGGCTGACGTTGCCCGCCCTGTTCCTGTTCGCGCTGGTCGCGGCGACCGCCGCCGTCGGCGCGGTGGTGGTGCCAGGCGCGGTCCGGGCACCCCGACCGGTGGCGGTGGACGACCCCGCCACCACCGGCTCCGGGTTGCCGTCGGTCGCCACGACCACCGGGATCCCGGTGCTCCCGGGCGGAGGCGTCCCCTCCCTGCCGCCGGCCGGCTTCCCACCGGGCGGGGTCGCGCCGACCGGACCGGTCGCCCCCACCGCCGCCGGCCGGCCCGCCGACGCGCTGGGTGACTGGGCCCGGGTCACCGGCACCAAGGTGGCCGTCTCCCCGATCGCCATGCAGGCGTACGGTTACGCCGAGCTGGTGCTCGCCCGGACGAACCCGAGCTGCCGGCTGAGCTGGACCACACTCGCCGCGATCGGCTACGTGGAGTCCCGGCACGGGCAGGCCAACGGCGCGACGCTCGGACCGGACGGCCGGGCCGTACCGGAGATCATCGGTGATCCGCTCGACGGCAAGGGCGGGCGGTCCCTGATCCGGGACACCGACGGCGGGCTGTTCGACCGGGACACCGTCTACGACCGGGCGATCGGACCGATGCAGTTCATCCCCACCACCTGGGAGCAGGTCGGGGCGGACGCCGACAACGACGGCCGCAAGGACCCGCACGACCTGGACGACACCGCGCTCGCCGCCGGCAACTACCTGTGCCAGGGCGGCCGGAACATGACCATCCCCGGCGACTGGTGGGGGGCCATCCTCTCCTACAACGACGTCCGCCGGTACGCACAGGACGTCTTCGACAAGGCCCACGAGTACGGGCGCGCAAGCCGTACGTGAGGTGATCGTTCGCATACATTGGCGGACCGGACACTTCCCCCGAAGAGCCGTTGACGGCAAGCTAGACGCGTGATGGTGCGCGAGTGGGATCCCCGAACCGCGTCGTCCGCCGAGATCGGCTCCGTACTGGACACGCTGAACGCGGTCCTCGCCGCCGATCTCCCGCAGGACCCGCCCTGGCGGGAGGATTCCCTGCGGGAGTACCTCTCCGAGGTGATGCCCGGCGAACGACGCATCTCCTGGGTGGCGGAGGACGATCCGCCGGCCGGGGGCGGCCACGGCACCATCCTCGGGCACGTGCACGTGCTGCTGCTCGGGGACATCGGCGTGCTGGAGGTCCTGGTGCACCCGGCGGTGCGCCGCAGCGGGCTCGGCCGGGAGTTGGTGCGCACCGCCGCCCGACGGGTCTACCAGGAGGGCTTCCAGTCGATCGGGGTCGAGGTCGTCGGGGACACCCCCGCGATCGGCTTCTACTCGTCGCTGGGCTTCACCCGCGAGTACGTCGAGACCCGCAGCGTGCTCGACCTGGGCACGGTCGACTGGACGGCGCTCACCGAGATGGCGGCCGGCGTCGACCCGGGTTACCACCTGGAGTTCTACCCGGGTGGGCCGTCCGACGACCTGATCGAGGCGTACGCGCGGGCCAAGGCCGAGGTGCGCGACGTCGACGACGGCGAACTGCGCCCCAGCTCGTACGATCCGCAGCGGCTGCGGGACAGCCTCGACACGCTGCACCGCCGGGGCATGAAGCCGTACATCGTGCTGGCCCTCCAGGAGCGCACCGGCACGGTGGCCGGCCTGACCGAGGTAGTGGTGCCGGTCCAGCACCCCACCCGCGCCGACCAGTACGACACCATCGTGGTGCGGGACCACCAGGGCTACGGCATCGACCGGGCGATCAAGGCGCGGATGCTGCTGGAGCTGCGGTCCGCCGAGCCGGAGCTGACCGAGGTGCAGACCTGGAACGCCCAGGCCAACGAGGCGATGCTGAAGGTCAACGCCGAGTTGGGCTACCAGGCCGACCGGGACTGGTGCGAATACAGCGTGGACGTCGCCGAACTGGTGCACCGGCTCGACGCCCAGCGCTGAGCAGGGCGGCCGGCGGCGTCCGATCGGGGGCGTCGGGCGGCACTGTCGCGAATTCACCACATCGCCCCCGGGGGGATGGACGGCGGACAGCGACGCACCTTAACGTGCGTTGGTTCCCGTCCACCCATCGTGGAGGCCCCATGCGCCTGCGCCGCAGATTCGCCGCGCTCGCCACCGTCGCCGTCGTCGCCGTACCGGTGCTCGGCGTCGCTCCCACCGCGGCCACCGCCGCGCCCACCGACCTGTTCATCTCCGAGTACGTCGAAGGCTCGTCCAACAACAAGGCGATCGAGCTGTACAACGGCACCGGCGCGGCGGTCGACCTGACCGCCGGTGGCTACCAGCTCCAGCTCTATTTCAACGGGGCCACCACGGCCACCACCATCGCCCTCGCTGGCACCGTCGCCGCCGGGGACGTCTTCGTCTTCGCCGCCGCCTCGGCCGGGCCGGCGATCCTCGCCCAGGCCGACCAGACCACCGGCGCGAGCCTGTTCAACGGCGACGACGCGATCGTGCTGCGTCGGGGTGCCGTCGTGCTCGACGCGATCGGGCAGGTGGGCGTCGACCCGGGCAGCGAGTGGGGCAGCGGGCTGACCAGCACCGCCGACAACACGCTGCGCCGGCTGCCGGCGGTGTCCAGCGGGGACACCGACCCGTCGGACGCGTTCGACCCGGCCGCCCAGTGGGCCGGGTTCGCCACCGACACCTTCGACGGGCTGGGCGCGCACACCCTCGACGGCGGCGGCCCGGTGGATCAGCCGGCCGTGCTGACCTGCGGCGGGACGTTGACCATCGAGGCCGGCGCGACCGGCACCCGGGAGGTGACCGGCACCGACCCGGACGACACGATCGTCGACCTGGCGGTCACCGCGGTCACCCCGGCCCCGGCGAGCGGCTCGATCAGCCGTACCGCGTTCACCCCGGCGACCGCGCCGGGGGGCACGGCGACCGCAACGGTGACCGCCACCGGCCTGCCCGCCGGCACCTACACGGTCACCGTGACCGCGACGGACGCCGACGGCGGCACCGCCAGCTGCCCGCTCACCGTGCAGGCCAACGGGGTGCTGTCGGTGGGCCAGGTGCAGGGCCCGACCCGCGACGACGAGAACCCGCGCACCGACCGGTCGCCGCTCGCCCCGCCCTCCGGCACCGGCACCAGCCCGCTGCTGTACGACGTGCGGGGCGTGATCACCCAGAAGTCGCTGACCCGCACCTCGGCCGGCGCCGACCAGTACGGCTTCTACCTGCAGAGCCGTACCGGCACCGAGGACGGCGACCCGCTCAGCTCGGACGGGATCTTCGTCTTCATGGGCGCGTTCACCACGCTGATCGGCGGCTACGCGCCGACCGTCGGCGACGAGGTGGTGCTGCGCGGCCGGGTGTCGGAGTATTTCGACCAGACCCAGCTCTCCGGTGCCTCGCTGGTCCGCCGGCTCGACACCGGACTCGACGTGAACACCGCCGTGACGGTGGACGACGCGGTCCCGCCGGCCGACGCTTCGGCGGCCGACCGGTTCTGGGAGCGGCACGAGGGGGCCCGCCTGCGGGTCCGCAGCGGCTCCGGCGTCACCGGCCCCCGGGACGTGTTCGGCTCCACCGCCGACTCCGAGGTGTGGGTGGTGGACCGGGCGGATCCGCTGCTGAAGCGGGCCGACCCGTACGCCCGCCGGGTCTTCCGGGACGCCCACCCGCTGGACGACGTGCCGGGGCAGCTCTTCGACAACGGCAACGGGCAGCGCATCCTGCTCGGCGGTGGCGGCGTGAAGGCCACCGCCGGTGACTCGACGGCGCTGCTCCCGCCCGCGCGTACCTTCGACACCCTCACCGCCGACGCGTTCGGTGCGGTGTCGTACGGCTTCAGCAAGTTCAGCGTGCAGCCGGAGTCGCTGGCCCTGACCGCCGGGGTGGACCCGGCGACGAACAACCCGCCGCGCCCGGCGGACCGGGCCCGGGAGGTCGCGGTGGCGACCTACAACGTGGAGAACCTGTACGACTTCCGCGACGACCCGTTCGACGGCTGCGACTTCACCGGCAACGCGGGCTGCCCGGGGGTGTCCCCGCCGTTCGACTACGTGCCGGCGGGCGAGGCCGACTACCGGGAGCACCTGTCGGAGCTTGCCGCGCAGATCCGCACCGACCTGCACGCCCCGGATCTGATCCTGGTGCAGGAGGCCGAGGACCAGGACATCTGCTCGGTCTCCGGCACCAGTCTGGTCTGCGGCACCACCGACAACGCCGACGGCGCACCGGACACCCTCCAGGATCTGGCGCTGGCGATCCGGGCCGCCGGTGGTCCCGCCTACGCGGCGGCGTACGACCGCACCGGCGCGGACGCCCGGGGCATCACCTCGGCGTTCCTGTACCGCACGGACCGGTTGTCGCTGGCCGGGGCGACCGCCACCGATCCGCTGCTGGGTTCCGCGCCCACGGTGCAGTACCGGTCGGCGGGGCTGGCGTCCAACGCGGACGTGCAGAACCCGAAGGCGCTCAACGCGGTGCTGCCGGCCGACACCGACACCTCGACGGGCAAGGACGGCAACAACGTCTTCACCCGGGCCCCGCAGCTGGGCAAGTTCGTGGTGAAGTCGACGCCCGGCGGCTCGGAGTCCTACCTGCTGTACGCGCTGAGCAACCACTACTCGTCCGGGCCGGACAGCCGGGTCGGGCAGCGCACCGAGCAGGCCGCGTACGGCGCGGCGATCGTCACCGCGATCGAGGCGGCCGACCCGGACGCCCGGGTGGTGTACGGCGGGGACCTGAACGTCTTCCCCCGCCCGGACGACCCGATCGCGACCGGCGCGAACCCGACCCCGTCGGACCAGCTCGGGCCGCTCTACCGGGCCGGCCTGCACAACCTCTGGGACGACCTGGTGGCCGACGTACCGTCGGCGGCGTACTCGTACAGCTTCCAGGGGGCGGCGCAGACGTTGGACAACCTGTTCGTCAACGACGCGCTGCACGCCGACCTGGTGCAGATCCGGGCGGCGCACGTCAACGCGGACTGGCCGGCGGAGTTCACCGGGGACGGCACCCGGGGGGCCAGCGACCACGACCCGCAGGTGGCCCGGTTCCGCAGCCAGCCGTCGCTGCGGGTGGCCGACGCCACCGTGGTGGAGGGCGACCAGGGTGGCAGCACGATGACGTTCCAGGTCACCGTGTCCCGTCCGCTGTCCCAGCCGACCACGCTCTGCGCCGCCACGGTGGGGCTGACCGCGACGGTCGTGCTGGACTTCACCCCGTACGTCGGCTGCCGGACCCTGCCCGCCGGGCAGACCTCGCTGGCGTTCCCGGTGACCGTGCGCGGTGACCGGAAGCGGGAGGCGGACGAGAAGATCGCGTTCGCGGTGGCCGGCCCGTTGAACCTGCGGTTCGCCGATCTGCTGGCGACGGGCACCATCACCGACGACGACTGACGGTTGCACACCTCCGACGGCCCGTCGGTCCGGCTTCCCGCCGGATCGGCGGGCCGTCACCATTGTGGGCGCACCACGCGGGGCGGCGGTGGCACGTTGCGGTACTTCGCCACCCGCACCTCCCACTGGCTCCGGCGTCGCATCGCGTCCCGGACGGCCCGGTTACGGCGGAACGTCTCCGGCGGTCGGGCGAGCCCGTAGACGTCCGCCCACCACTCCCCCGGTTCAGGGTCGAGAATCGTGTCGAGGTGCGACGGGTAGCGGCGCTCGGCACCGTCCCGGGTGTCGTCGCGGTCCCGCATCGGGGTGAGCACCCGGCCGAACTCGTCGACCACGGCCAGCCGGAAGCCGGCCGCCGCGATGATCCGGCGTAGCAGGGCGATGCTCGGGGTGAGCGCACCCGCCTCGATCCGCCCGACCGTGCCGTGGTGCACCCCCGCCCAGCGGGCCAGTTCCCGTTGACTCGCGTCGGCACGCCGCCGGACCGCCCGTACGATGCCCGCCGCCGGCCAGGGCAGGTCGAACGGCCTGCTGAGGAAGGTCGGCGGCTCGTCCCCTTTCCCCTCCGGAGCGGGAGAGGGGGCCGCAGCCGGGGCGGACGGAGCTGCAAGAGCCGGAGCGGACGGGGCCGGAGCGGGCGACGCCGGAGCGGACGGCGCCGGAGCGGACGGGGCCGGAGCGGACGGGGCCGGAGCGGAGCCCAGGACGGGGTGGGACGCCGAAGCCGGGCCAGAGCCCGAGGTGGGATGGGCAGCGGGTTCGGGCGGCAGTGCGGGGTCGGTCATGGCGCCACCGTCGCGCCCGGCCAGGCCCTGCCGCAACCCCGCCGTCGTCACCTGTGGACAACTCCGCGACCTGTGGAAAACCCGCATCCTCCACAGACCCCTTCCGATCACGCTGGGTTACTCGGTCGCCTCATCGCCTCAATTACTTTGGGTAACGCAAGCCTGGACGACCCCACCGCCCCCCCAAGATCCATCAGAACACCGTGAACAGCAAGAACGTCTAACCCCTCTCCACCCCGCCCCACTGCCCCACCGACGCTTTGCTCTGCCGCCCCATCCGCGACAGGCACCCAGAGCGAGCGTCGCGCGGATGGCAGCAGAGCAAAGTGCGCGAATGAGGGTAGGTGGAGGGAGGCCAGAAAACGCGGAGAGTAATCAAGACGGCTGCCCGCCGACCGGACGGTGCCGCCGAATTTAGACCCAGCATCGCCAGCGACAGCAGCTCACCGACGGCAGGGCGGGGGACCTTGGGCCGGGGACCTTGGGCCGGGGACCTTGGGCCGAGGGCCGGATCCCGGACGGGGCGGGGTGTGGACCGGGGTCGAGGCCGGAGCGGGGACCGGGTCAGGAGAGCGGGACCGGGTGCCGTGGCGAGGACCGGGAGGCCCCAGGTCAAGGAACGAGGGGCCAGATCAGGGAACGGGAGGCCAGGTCAAGGAACGGGGGCCGGAGCAAGGAACGGGGGCCACAAGCCCAGAGGTCAGGGCAGGGAACGAGGAGCCAGGGCAGGAAACAGGGGGCCAGGTCAAGGAACGGGGGCCGGAGCAAGGAACGAGGGCCACAAGCCCAGAGGCCAGGGCAGGGCACGGAGGGCGGACCGGGGGCGGGGGACGCCGACGAGGGTGGGCCACGGCGCTCGCGGCACGGACCAAGCCGCCCCGGGAGTCAGTAACGCTGACGGAGCAGCGTCGCGGCTTCCACCGCCCAGTAGGTGAGGATGACCTGCGCGCCGGCCCGCCGGATCGAGGTGAGCGTCTCCAGCATCACCCGCTCGCGGTCGATCCACCCGTTCGCGGCAGCCGCCTCGACCATCGCGTACTCGCCGGAGACCTGGTAGGCGGCGACCGGGACGTCCACGGCGGCCCGGACCGCCGCCACCACGTCGAGGTAGGGCAGCGCGGGCTTCACCATCACCAGATCGGCGCCCTCGGCCACGTCCAGCTCGACCTCGCGCAGGGACTCCCGCAGGTTGGCCGGGTCCTGCTGGTAGGTGCGCCGGTCGCCGTCGAGCGCCGACTCGACGGCGTCGCGGAACGGACCGTAGAAGGCGGAGGCATACTTCGCCGCGTACGCCAGCACCGCCACGTCGGCGTGACCGGCGGCGTCGAGGGCCCGGCGGACCACGCCCACCTGGCCGTCCATCATCCCGGACGGGCCGACCATGCCGACCCCGGCGTCCGCCTGCGCCACCGCCATCTCGGCGTACGCGGCCAGGGTCGCGTCGTTGTCCACCCCGCCGTCGGGGGTGAGCAGCCCGCAGTGCCCGTGCGAGGTGAACTCGTCGAGGCACAGGTCGCTCATCACCACGGTGGCGTCGCCGACCTCGGCCACCACGTCGCGGATGGCGACGTTGAGGATGCCGGCCGGGTCGGTGCCGCCGGAGCCGGTCGGGTCCCGCTGCTCGGGCACCCCGAACAGCATGATCCCGCCGACCCCGGCCTGGACCGCCTCCACCGCCGCCTTGCGCAGCGAGTCCCGGGAGTGCTGGAGCACCCCCGGCAGCGACGCGATGGCCCGTGGCCCGGTCAGCCCCTCCTTGACGAACATCGGCACGACCAGCTCGGCCGGGTCGACGCGGGTCTCGGAGACCAGCCGCCGCACGGCCGCGTTACGGCGCAGCCGGCGGGGCCGGATCTCGGGGTACGGCATGAGGGGCCTCCCAGTACGACTAGCGGAACCTGAGCGCGGTCGGCCCCTGCACCTTCGAACCCCGACGCTGCTTCGCCGGCATCGCGGCGAGCTTCTCGCGCAGTTCGACGGCGTAGGCGGCGAGCGCCTCGACCAGGTCGGGCACCGAGGCGTGCGGCGGCTGCACGTCGACCCGCAGGCCGAACTCCGTCGCGGTCTCCGCCGTCTTGGGCCCGATGACAGCGACAACGGTACGCGCGTGCGGCTTCCCCGCGATACCGACGAGGTTGCGCACCGTGGAGGAGGACGTGAAGAGCACCGCATCGAACCCGCCCGACTTGATCGCGTCGCGGATCTCGGCGGGCGGCGGGGCGGCCCGGACCGTCCGGTAGGCGGTCACGTCGTCGACCTCCCAGCCGCGCTCGGTGAGCCCGGCGGCGAGCGTCTCGGTGGCGATGTCGGCGCGCGGCAGCAGCACCCGGCCGACCGGGTCGAGGATCTCGTCGTGCGGGGAGAACTCGGCCAGCAGCCCCTCGGAGGACTGCTCCCCGGCGGGCACCAGCTCCGGCTGGATGCCGAAGGCGCGTACCGCGTCGGCGGTGGCCTCACCGATGCAGGCGATCTTGACGCCGCCGAAGTGCCGGGCGTCCAGCCCGTGCTCGGCGAACTTCTCCCAGACCGCCCGGACCGCGTTGACCGAGGTGAAGATCACCCAGGCGTACCGGCCGTCGACCAGCCCCTTGACCGCCCGCTCCATCTGCGCCGGGGTACGCGGCGGCTCGACCGCGATCGTCGGCACCTCGCACGGGATCGCCCCGTACGCGCGCAGCCGGGCGCTCATCGCCCCGGCCTGCTCCTTCGTCCGGGGGACCAGCACCTTCCAGCCGTACAGCGGGCGGTTCTCCCACCAGCTCAGCCGGTCCCGCTGGCCGACGCCCTCGCCGACGGTGAGCACCACCCGGCCGGTGAAGCCGAGCGCCGCCGCGACGAACGAGTCCACGCTCGACGTGGTGGTGTACTGCGTCTCGCCGGTGCCGTCGCCGGTCACCCCGACCCCGGTGGTGCCGTCCACCCCCGCGGCCAGCAGGCCGTCGCGCACCGCGGCCAGGTCACCGGCGTCGACCGCCAGGGCCAGCGAGCCCCGGGCGACGGCGGCGGCGAGCGCGTCGAAGTCCAGCGTGCCGACGTCCTCGACGTCTGCGGCGGTGCGTACCCCGGGCAACGGCACCCCGGCGTAGGTGGCGACGCCCTCGGCCTGGCCGACGCCCGGCACCACCTCGAAGTGCGCGGCGGTCCGCGCGACGGCCTGCACCTCCTTGACCACCGAGTCGTGGCCGAACGGGTCACCGGCGACCAGGTGCACCGCGTTGAGCCCGGAGCGGGCCGCGCTGATGAGCATCTTCGCCACGTCGCCCGGTACGCCCTCGGCGGGGCTGAACTGGGCGTCGGCCCGGGCCTGGGCGCGCACGACGTCGAGCAGCGACTCGGGGACTCCCCGGTCGTACACCACCTGGTCGGCGTCGGTCAGGGCGTCGTGGGCCCGGCGGGTCAGTAGGCCCGGGTCACCGGGTCCGGCGCCGACGAACGCGATGCGGCCGACGGGCTTACGGGTGCGGGTCATTCTGTGCTCCCAAATTGCTGGGTCCCCGGGCCGGTGCTTCCTTCGTGGCCGAGGATCGAGTCGGCGCCGAGTTCGAGGAGTTCGGCGGCGAGTGCCTTGCCGATCTCCGCCGCGTCGGCGGGCGTTCCGGTGCGGGACAGCCGGAGGTCTCGGGAACCGTCCGGGCTGATCACCGCCCCGCGCAGGTAAATCTCGTCACCGTTCTCACCTTCGGCGAGTTCGGCGTAGGCGGCGACCGGGGCGGAGCACCCGGCCTCCAGGGTGGCCAGCAGCGCCCGTTCCGCGACGACCGCGGCCCGCGACGGTGCGTGGTCGAGCACGGCGAGCAGCTCGACCAGGTCGGAGTCGTCGGCCCGGCACTCCACGGCCAGCGCGCCCTGGGCGGGCGCGGGCAGCATCAGCATCGGGTCGAGCGTTTCGGTGATCACGTCGGTCCGGCCGAGCCGGGCCAGCCCGGCCCGGGCCAGCACGACCGCGTCGAGGTCGGCGTCCGGGCCGAGCACCCGGCCGAGCCGGGTGTCGACGTTGCCCCGGATCGGGGTGACCTCCAGTTGCAGGCCGAGGGCGTGCAGCTGGGCGATGCGGCGCAGCGCGCCGGTGCCGACCACAGCCCCGGGCGGCAGCTCCGCGAGGGTACGACCACCGGTGGCGACCAGCGCGTCACGCGGGTCCTGCCGGGGCGGCACCGCCGCGACGTGCAGCCCACTCGCCTCGGCGGTGGGTAGATCCTTGTAGGAGTGCACGGCGAGGTCGATGGTGCGGGCGGTCAACGCGTCGCGCAGCGCCGAGACGAAGACGCCGACGCCGAGGCGCTGCACCGGCGCGGACGACCGGTCCCCGGCGGTGACCACCTCGACCAGCTCGACGGCGCGGCCGGTCGCCGCGGTGATCGCCTCGGCGACGTGGCCGGACTGGGCCATCGCCAGGGCGCTGCCCCGGGTGCCGAGGCGCAGGGGGGTACTCATCGCTCACCTCCGGTGGGCGGCTGGTCGGAGTCGGTCGTCGGCACGTCGGCGACCTCGAACGATCCATGGCCGGTCTCGACCACGTCGGGCACCGAGTCGACCGGCGAGGTCTGCGGCACCTGCAGGTCGAACAGCTCGCGCAGCAGCGCGGCGTACTGGTCGCCACCCGGTTCGGCGGCGAGCTGGCGGACCTTGACGGTGGGCTGGTGCAGCAGCCGCTGCACCACCCGGTGCACGGTCCGGGCGACCTCGGCGCGCTGCTCGTCGCTGAAGTCCGGGCGACGCTGGGTGAGCCGACGCAGCTCGGCGGTCACCACGTCGTCGGCGCGTCCGCGCAGGGCGGCCACGGTGGGTGCCACGTCGGCGCCGCGCAGCCAGCTCAGGAACGCCTCGACCTCGGTGGCCACGATCCGGCCGACCTCGGCGGCGTCGGCGGCGGCCGGGCCGTCGGCGAGCAGGGTGGCCATCCGGTCGATGTCGATCACCTCGACGCCGGGCAGCCCGGCCACCTCGGGTGCGACGTCGCGGGGGACGGCGAGGTCGAGCAGGACCAGCGGCCCCCGGTCGGGGTCGCGGCGGGCGAGCGCACCGGTCACCACGTCGACGGTGAGGACCGGTTCGGTGGCGGCGGTGGCGGCCACTACGATGTCCACTGTGGAGAGCGCGGGGACGAGTCCGGCGATCGGGACGGCGTTCGCCCCGTACGACTCGGCCAACCGGACCGCCCGGTCGACGCCCCGGTTGGTGACGGTGAGCGGGCCGGCGTCCCGGCGGGACAGCGTCGCCACGCTCAGCGCGCCCATCGCACCCGCGCCGACCACCAGGGCCGGCCGGCCGGTGAGGCCACCGTCGAGCAGCTCGGCGGTGAGGTCCAGGGCGGCGGTGACGACGCTCTGCCCGGCCCGGTCGATGTTGGTCTCGGCGTGGGCCCGTTTGCCGACCCGCAGCGCCTGCTGCATCAGCTCGTGCAGCAGCCGCCCGGCGGTGTCCGCGCCGGAGGCCCAGTGGTAGGCGTCGCGGAGCTGGCCGAGGATCTGCGCCTCGCCCACGACCATCGAGTCCAGTCCGGCGGCGACCCGGAAGACGTGGTCGACGGCGGCGGCGTCGTAGTGCACGTAGAGGTGGTTGGCGAACGCGGCGGGTGGGGCGCCGGCCTGCTCGGCGAGGACCGCGCAGATGTCGCCCAGGCCGCCGTGGAAACCGGACACGGCGGCGTAGACCTCCACCCGGTTGCAGGTGGAGACGAGCACCGCCTCGGCGACGTACGGCTGGGCGACCAGGCGGTCCAGGGTGCGGGTGAGGTCGGCGGGGGCGACTGCCAACTGCTCCAGGGTAGCCACGGGAGCGGTGCGGTAGGACGCGCCGACGACGAGCAGCTTCACGTGCCGATCGCCTCCTGGGTGTCGGGGGTCGTGAGCCCGCCGGGCAGGGCGGTGAGGGCGGAGCCGCCGGTGGCGGGCAGCGCGGTCAGCGACGCCTTGCGGTGCTCGTGGAAGGACAGGATCTGCAGCTCGATGGCGAGGTCGACCTTGCGCACGTCGACCCCGTCCGGCACCGAGAGTACGCACGGCGCGAAGTTGAGGATGCTCGTGACGCCGACGGCGACCAGTTGCTCGGCCACCGCCTGGGCGGCCGGGGCCGGGGTGGCGATCACGCCGATCGAGATGGCCTCCTCGGCGGCGACCCGGGGCAGCTCGTCGACGTGCCGGACGACCAACCCGTTGATCATCTCGCCGACCCGGGACGTGTCGGCGTCGAAGAGGGCCGCGATCCGGAAACCCCGGCCGGCGAAGCCGGCGTAGCCGGCCAGGGCGTGACCGAGATTACCCACCCCGACCAGGGCGACGGCCCGCCGTTGGGTGAGCCCGAGCACGAACTCGATCTGGTCGATCAGCAGGACGACGTCGTAGCCGACGCCCCGGGTGCCGTACGAGCCGAGGTGGGAGAGGTCCTTGCGGAGCTTGGCGGAGTTGACCCCGGCCGCCCCGGCCAGGCCCTCGCTGGAGACCGTCTCGTGGCCGGCGTCGGCGAGGTTGTGCAGGGCGCGGAGATACTCGGGGAGCCGCGCGACGGTCGCCTCCGGGAGGTCCGGGAGCGCCGGTACGGCACCGGCGCGGCCGGGCGCGCCAGGGTGACGGTGCTGACTCATGAGACTCCGTGCGGTGCGATCCTCGGCCGGCTCCGGTGCCCGCCCGTTGGGGGACCCCCGCCGGTGGCCGGGTGAGCCGGCCGTGCTAGCAGGGCGCGTCGAAACTACAGAGTAGGCGCTTGTGAAGACGTGCACAAATCGCGATCTTGCTGAATCGCGGCGCTCCTCCACCAGCTCCCCCATCCCGCAAGATCGATCCGGCACGCCAAGGGTGCCGCCGCGCGATTATTGCGCAATCCCGACTTCCCTCACCAATCGCGCGCGACTGCTGACCCACCGTGATCCGCGCCACCCTAGAGCTGGGGAGTGGTCAGATCCTTGAGCAACCGCTCCTCCTCCACCCGCCAGTACCCGTGCTCCTTGCCGTCGAGCAGCACCACCGGCAGCCGGTCGCCGTACTCGCGCTCCAGCTCGACGTCGCCGGTCACGTCCTTCTCGACCCACCGGTCGCCGGTGACCGCCACCACCCGCTCCAGGGCGGCCTTGGCGTCCTCGCACAGGTGACAACCGGGTCGGGTGATCAGGGCGAGCCGGGCGGCAGTGGACATCGGGACCTCCGGGTACGGGGCGGCCGAACTCGGCCGCGACGGGGATGCGCGCGGTGCACGGACCGGTGCGCACGGGTGCCGGATGCCCGGCGACACACGCCGGGCACGCCCGCCCAGTCTCGCCCGTCCACCGGTGCGCCACACCCGGGACGGCCGAGCCGGTCGCGCGGTGGCTGAGTCTGGCACGCCCCCGACCGCCCGGCCAGGCCCACACACCGTACGGTCACGCAGCGTCAGCGGGCCCGCCCGAACGGAGGGCCGATCCGGGTCCCCGACCGCGCCGGGACGGGGCCGGGAACACCGGTGGACGGACCGGCGCCGCGGCGTGTCGTCGACCGCCAACCACCCCACTGAGCTGCAATTTCCACCCCGGATCAAGTCGCGACGTGAAAGTCAACCGACCACGACGGACAACCGGTCCGCCAAGGCTGTGCGGCCCCGGCAAATACTTTGGCCCTGTGTAACGGACTTGGCACACACGGGTGACGTTGGCCCTATCATCACTCGGGTCGGCTCACCCCATTTGCCGTGAGTCGACACCCCTCAGCCCGAGGAGGCCCCCGTGCCTGTGCGCGCATTGGACCAGCACCTCAAGGGGATCTGCCGCGCGTCGGCACCCCACCACACGGCCCTGTCCGACAGGGACAGACCCGGCGCGGCGGCTGCCCGCCGCCGTCCGGACCCGGCCGTGCCGCGCCCTCGGGAGGCCCGATGACCGCCTTCGGCTACCCGGATCATCCCACCGGGCTGACCGGGCCGACGCCCCGCGCATCGGTGAACGAACGGTTGGACCCGGCCCGCCCGGAGGCGGCGTCCCGCCGGGTGCACCAGCGTCCACACCCCAACGAGGCGGCACCCCGGCCCGCCGCGCCCGGTGGCAACGCCACCCCGGCCGGGCGGGTGACCTCACCCGCCCGGCCACCCACCATGCCCACGCAGAGCCGGCGGGTCGGCGACCCCCCCGCCGTGACCGATCCGACCGGCGGGGAGACCGCCGTCATCCCGGCCGTACCGGCCGACGACACCGCACTGATCCCGGCCGTACCGACCGACGACACCGCACTGATCCCGGCCGTACCGACCGACGACACCGCACTGGTCCCGGCCGTACCGACCGAGGGCACCGCACGCCCGACGGCCCCGGCCCCCGCCCCGACCGGCACCACCGCGACGCCCACCGGCACCCCGCCCACCGGCTTTCCGAGCCGACCCGACCCGTCCGACCCGGCCACCGAGGTCTGGACGCTGGTCGAACGGGCGCAGGCCGGCGAGGCCGAGGCGTTCGGACTGATCTACGACCGGTACGTGGACACGGTCTTCCGGTTCGTCTACTTCCGGGTCGGCAACCGCCAACTGGCGGAGGACCTCACCTCGGACACCTTCCTGCGCGCCCTCAAACGGATCGGCAGCTTCACCTGGCAGGGTCGCGACCTGGGCGCCTGGCTGGTCACCATCGCCCGCAACCTGGTCGCCGACCACTTCAAGTCCGGCCGCTACCGGCTGGAGGTGACCACCGGTGACGTACTCGACGCCGACCGGGAGGACCGCGGACCGGAGGGCAGCCCCGAGGCGGCGGTGGTCGAGCACATCACCAACGTCGCGCTGCTCACCGCCGTCACCCGGCTCAACCCGGAACAGCAGGAGTGCATCGTGCTCCGCTTCCTCCAGGGCCTCTCGGTGGCGGAGACGGCCCGGGCGATGGGCAAGAACGAGGGAGCGATCAAGGCGTTGCAGTACCGCGCGGTCCGCGCGCTGGCCCGTCTGCTACCCGACGGTTTCCAGCCCTGACCTGCGGCAACGATCACTCTTCGTGATTTCGCTGCCGGCCGCCCCGTAACCGGTGCCCGGCACGGAGCGTTTCTCCGGGTGCGGCCGGTGGTTGTCCCGGCGCCCCCGGATCCGTCCCGGTCCAGGGCAGCGCCGCCGACCACGACCCTGGTACGACGGTGCACGCCGCCGCCGGTCGCTGGGAACCACCGCGGCCGACCGGCCGTGACCAGCGAGAGGGGGTGCCTGCGGTGGACAGCGACCTTTTCTCCCGTCGTCGGGCCGTACGCTTCGCCCAGCTTCTCGACGAGGCCAACGGCGGCCGACGCCACCACGTCCGATCCCGCGCCGACGACCAGCTCACCAGGCTCGTGGCGGTCGGGCAGCGACTCGTCGCCGAGCGACCTGACATCCACGTGGACGTTGAGTTCCGCGCCGGCCTGCGGGCCATGCTGGTGGCCGCCGCCGAGCGGGAACACACCACCGACCCGGCTGCGGCCGGCACCCCGCAGGCCACCGGCCGGAGTTCGCTGCTGGGCGGGGCGACCGCCCGCCGGGCCCGGGCCCGGGGCGCCATCCTGGTGGGCATCGCGGCCGGGGCGATCGCCGTCTCCGGCATCTCCGCCGCCAGTGAGAACGCGGTGCCCGGCGACGCCCTGTACGGCATGAAGCGTTCCACCGAACGGGCCCAGCTAGCCCTGGCCAAGTCGGACCTCAGCCGCGGGCAACTCTTCCTCGACTTCGCCCGGACCCGGCTCGACGAGGCGGCGACGCTCCGCGACGACGCGACCGGGTTCAGCGCGGTCCTCGACGACATGGACGCCGACACCCGGCAGGGCGTACGGCTGCTCACCACCGGTGCCGCGCAGCACACCGATCCGGCGGCGCTGGACGCGGTGAACACCTTCGTCACCGGGCAACGTCGGGCGGTGGCCGGCCTGCTCGACGGGGCCGGCTCCGCCGAGCGGGAACGCACCCGGCAGTCCCTCGCCCTGCTCGACGCGATCCGCAAGCGCTCCGACGCGCTGCGCGCCGCGATCAGCTGCGCGTCACCCGCCCCGGTCGACAGCGACGCCCTCGGCCCTGTCCCGGCCGGCTGCCCGATCGACCGCTGACCGGCGGCAGAGTCACCCGCCACAGTTCCTGCGTGGACCGGTCGACCGGCGTCCCGGCCCGACTAGGCTCGTCAACGAAGGCACGCTCGACGGCGCGGGAGGAGGTGCGATGGCCGACACCCGCAAGGTGACCGTCAGCACCGACGCCCACGGGCACACCGCCGGCTGGGCGGACGCGACGCCGACGCTCGGGCCCGCCCCGGCGGATTCCCTCGCCGCTGCGTTCTTCGACGTCGACAACACCATGATGCAGGGCGCGTCGATCTACTGGTTCGCCCGTGGGCTCGCCGCCCGCCGCTACTTCACCACCGGTGACCTGGCCCGGTTCGCCTGGCAGCAGGCCCGGTTCCGGTTGCTGGCCACCGAGCACGCCGGTGACATGTCGAAGGCCAGACAGGCCGCCCTCGCCTTCGTCGAGGGTTGGCGGGTCGGTGACGTCGAACGGCTGGCCGAGGAGATCTTCGACGAGTTGATGGCACCACGGATCTGGGTCGGCACCCGACGGCTCGCCCAACGCCACCTCGACGCCGGCCAGCGGGTCTGGTTGGTCAGCGCCGCGCCGGTGGAGATCGGCCGGGTGATCGCCGCCCGGCTCGGCCTGACCGGCGCGATCGGCACCGTCGCCGAGGTGGTTGACGGCGCGTACACCGGCCGGCTGGTGGGTGACCTGATGCACGGGCCGGCGAAGGCCGAGGCGGTCCTCCAACTCGCCACGGTCGAAGGGCTGGAGCTGGCCCGCTGCACCGCCTACAGCGACTCCTGCAACGACCTGCCGATGCTCGACGCGGTGGGCCGGGCGGTGGCGGTCAACCCGGACGGCGCGTTGCTGCGTACCGCCCGGGAGCGGGGCTGGGAGGTCCGGGACTTCCGCACCGGGCGCCGGGCCGCCCGGATCGCCGTACCGTCGACGGCGGCGCTGGGGCTGCTGGCCGGCGCGGTCTCCGCCGGCCGGGCGCTGCACCGACGCCGCCACCCGGCCTGACCCCGGCGCCACCCGGACCGCAGCCGACCCGCCGGGCCACCGCGCCGCACCCTCCCCGGACCGGGCCACCGCGCCACACCCCCGCGCCGGGCGGCCGGAGACGCAGGCTCAGGGGCCGAACGGGTCGGGGCGGCGTTCCAGCAGCTGGTGCAGGGTCTGCTGAATGGTCTCGCGGACCTGGTCGGCGAGGTTGAACACGACCAGCGGGTCGTCCGCCGAGTCGGTCAGGTGGGCGGTCGGGATCGGCGGGCAGAACTCGATCAGCCACTTGCTGGGCAGCGGCACCATGCCCAGCGGCCCCAGCCACGGGAACGTCGGGGTGACCGGGAAGTAGGGCAGCTTGAGCAGCCGGGCCAACGGTTTGATGTCGGCCAGCATCGGATAGATCTCCTCGCCGCCGACGATGGCGACCGGGACGATCGGGGTGCCGGTGCGCAACGCCGCCGAGACGAAACCACCCCGGCCGAAGCGTTGCAGCTTGTAGCGGTCGGAGTAGAGCTTGCCGATGCCCTTGAACCCCTCGGGGAAGACGCCCACCACCTCGCCGTTGCCGAGCAGCCGCTCGGCGTCCGGGTTGCAGGCGACCGTACCGCCGGTCTTGCGGGCCAGCTCGGAGACGACGGGCATCCGGAAGACCAGGTCCGCGCCGAGCAGCCGCAGGTAGCGGCGGGCGGGGTGCTGGTCGTGCAGGGCGGCGGAGAGGATCAGCGCGTCCAGGGCCACCGTGCCGGAGTGGTTGCCGACCACCAGGCCGGCCCCGTCGGTGGGCACGTGCTCCAGGCCGGTCACCTCGGTGCGGAACCAGTCGCGGTAGAGCAGCCGCAGCAGCGGATGGAAGACCGCCCCGGTCAGCTCCGGATCGAACCCGAACTCGTCCACCTCGTACTGGCCGGAGAGGCGGCGGCGCAGGAACGCCAGGCCGGAGGCGACCCGACGGTCCCACTGGTCACCGGGCCGGTCCGCCACCGAAGGGCCGGCCGCGTCAGGCTCGGCGGGCGCGGGCGCGGGCGCGGACTTGGGCGCGGGCGCGGGCGCGGACTTGGGCGCGGGCGCGGGCGCGGGCGCGGACTTGGGCGCGGGCGCGGGCTCGGACTTGGGCGCGGGGCGGGCCAGGTCGGGGGCGGTGGGCTCGGGCCGGGCCCCGTTGCGCGACGGCGGGGCGGGGACGGGCGGCGTGGTGAGCCGACGGTGGCCGTTCTGCTCGGTCACGTACGGTCCCGGACCGCGGAACGGACCTGCCGGATGCTCTCCAGCACCATCTGCTCGGCCATGGCGAGCTGGTCCCGGCTGAGGACGGCACCACCGTGGTGGGCGCGGATGAAGTCGTCGAACGCGACGGCGGTGGAGCGCGGGGTGAAGCCGTACTCCCGGGTCAGCCGGCGGGTGTCGACCACTCGGCCGTGCACGATCAGGTCGACCTGGTCGAGGCCGTAGCGGCCGAAGCCGAGGTTACGGGCGATCGCGGCGGCCCCGGACAGCCCCGGCTCCCACACCGGCACGGCCACCCGACCGGCCCGGCGGATCGCCTGGGACAGCGAGAGCACCCCCGGCCCGGCGACGTTGTACGTGCCCGGGTGGTCCTCGGCGACCGACCGGTGCAGCACCTCCAGGGCGTCGTCGAAGTGCACGAACTGGAGCCGGGGATCGCGGCCGAAGACCGTGGGCACCACCGGCTGGGAGAAGTACCGGGTGAGTGTGGTGTCGGCGGTGGAGCCGATGAACGGGGCGAAGCGCAGCACCGTCGCGGTCACGTCGGGTCGACGGCGACGGAAGCCGCGCACGTACCCCTCGATGTCGAGGATGTCGCGGCCGAAACCGCCGCGCGGCACCTCGCGGGGCTCGGTCTCCTCCGTGAAGACCGCCGGGTCGCGGAAGGACGCGCCGTAGGCGGCGGTCGACGACCGGACCACCAGCTTGCGCAGCCGGGGTGCCCGCTGGCAGGCGGCGAGCAGCTGCATGGTGCCGATGACGTTCTGTTCCTTCATCCCCGACCGGCCGCCCTGCTGCGGGTCGGGGGCGGTGACCAGGGCGAGATGGACCACGGCGACGACGTCGAGGTCGGCCAGCAGGCCGCCGAGCGAGTCGAGGTCCAGCCGGATGCGTTCCACCCGGTCGAGCAGGCCGGCGAACTCGGGGCCGGGAGTGGCCGGGTCGACGCCGATCACCCGTTCGATGCGGGGGTCGGCGGCGAGCCGGGCGGCGACGTGCGCCCCCAGATAACGACCGACCCCGGTCACGACGACGACCCCCGGAGCACCTGGGGTGCCACCGGGGGTCATCGCGCACGCCCTGACCGGCAGGCGAGATCGAGCCGGGATGTCCGCGGCCTGATCACCTGAGCCTCCGGGGGTCGACAGATGGCAAGTGGTGCCGGACGCCGGGTGGTGACCCGGCGTCGGTCACTTGCCGAGACGGCGACGCTGGACGCGGGTCTTGCGCAGCAGCTTGCGGTGCTTCTTCTTAGCCATGCGCTTGCGGCGCTTCTTGACCACCGAGCCCATACGACAGCCTTTCGATGCAACGTTCGGCACGGACGCCCGGCGTCGAGATGGTGACGCCGGTGGCCGCTCTGCGGACAACGGACCTGGACCCAGCCTGGTGGCGGCGGGGCACACCGGCGCACGGTTCAGGATCGGCTCCAGGGTAGCCGGAGAGCGTCAGCAGGACCAACGCGCCCCCAGCCGATGCCCGTTACGTCGCGATCGGTGCGGTCGTACGGCCGCGACCGGCGCGATCAGGCGGTCTCCTGGAACGCCCCACGCAGATAGTCGTGTACGGCGTGCTCGGGCACCCGGAACGAACGGCCCACCCGGACGGCGGTGAGTTCACCGCTGTGCACCAGGCGATAGACCGTCATCTTGGACACCCGCATCACCGCGGCGACCTCGGCGACCGTGAGGAACCTGACATCCGACAGCCGACCGTCGGAGGACTGCGACCCGGCCATGGCTCACCCGACCCATCCCATGCCCGGCGCGCGCCACCCGACGGAGCTTCCGCACGGGCCGGCAACGCGCGTGTTACCAGTACGGTAGCGGGGCGGCTGTGACCTGCGCGATCCCTTCCCACAACTCATCGCGCACCGGGCGTCGTTCACCCGGTCGTGACCTGGTGTTCCCGGATGGCCTACTTCTTCGAGGCCAGGGCCCGACCGAAGAAGACCAGGTTCGCGGGGCGCTCGGCGAGGCGGCGCATCAGGTAGCCGTACCAGTCCTCCCCGTACGGCAGGTAGGTGCGCACCGTGTAGCCCTCACCGGCCAGCCGGGCCTGCTCGTCGGGGCGGATGCCGTACAGCATCTGGAACTCGAACTCGCCGGGGCCCCGGTCGAACCAGCGGGCCCGGTCCTCGCCGATGGCGATCAGGCGCGGGTCGTGGGTGGCCAGCATCGGGTAGCCCGCCCCGGACATCAGCACGTTGAGGCAGCGCACGTACGACTTGTCCACCTCGCGGGCCGACTGGTACGCCACCGACTCCGGCTCGGCGTACGCGCCCTTGCACAACCGGACCCGCGACCCGGCACCGGCCAACTCCCGGCAGTCCGACTCGGTCCGCCGCAGGTACGCCTGGAGCACCGCCCCGGTCGACGGGTGGTCCTTACGCAGCTTGACCAGCGTGTCCAGGGTCGAGTCGGTGGTGGTGTGGTCCTCCATGTCCAGGGTGACCGTGGTGCCCGCCTCGTCGGCCGCCGCGCAGATCGCCCGCGCGTTGTCGTAGGCCAACTGCTCGTCGAAGCGCTGACCGAGGGCGGAGAGCTTGACGCTCACCTCGGCGGCCGGGGTGAGCCCGGCGGCGTCGAGTGCCCGCAGCAGGGCGAGGTACTCGTCCCGGGTGGCGGTGGCCTGGTCGGGGGTGACGGTGTCCTCGCCGAGGTTGTCGAGGGTGACCGTCAGGCCGTCGGCGACGAGTTCGCGGGTCGCGCGCAACGCGTCGTCGGTGCCGGTGCCGGCGACGAACCGGCGGACGACGTCCCGGGTGAGGGGGGCCGTCGCGACGAGCCGCTCGACCTGGGATGACCGGGAGGCGGCGAGGATGACGGAACGGAGCATGAGCCGAGCGTAACGCCCGACCGTGGGACCGCGCCCGGCGGCGGGGCGGACCGTGCCCGGCGGCGGGGCGCACCGGTTCCGGCCACGGTACGGGCCGGTCAGGGGACGCGCCGGTGGCGTGGATCAGTTACAACCATGAGCGTGGAACGACACCCCCGCCGCCGGCTGCGGTCGGCCTCCGTGCAGATCGGCGCGCTCACCGCGCTGGCACTCGCCCTCTCCGGCTGCAACCTCACCTCCGACGACGACGATGACGACTGCGCCCTCGGGCCGGTCGGCGGCGGGGACACCGTGGCACTCGCCATGCAGGTGCCGACCGTCGGCATCGACCCCCGGGCCGCCGCACCCGACCCGGTGGCCGGCGCGCTGCCGGAGCGCGGCGGCTTCGGCACCCATCTCGCCTCCTGCGGCGGCTGACGGTGCGCCGGGAGCGGGTCACCCCCCGCCCGGAGTTCGACGCGGTGATCCGCACCCAGGGCCTGGTGTACGTCGACACCGAACTGCCCGACGGCGAGATCATGTCGTACTGGGACGAGTCCGCCGCGTACGTCTTCGACCTCGACGAGGTGCTCCGGCTGGAGGAGGCGACCGAGGAGTTGCACCGGATGTCGGTGGCCGCCGCCGAGCACGTGGTGGCCCGCAACCGGTACGCCGAGTTCGGCATCCCCGACTGGGCGGCACAGGCGGTGGCCCGGTCGCTGCACGAACGCCCACCCACCCTGTACGGCCGGTTCGACCTGGCCTACGACGGCTCGTGGCCGCCGAAGCTGCTGGAGTACAACGCCGACACTCCGACCGCCCTGGTCGAGGCGAGCATCGTGCAGTGGTACTGGCTGGAGGACACCCGCCCCGACGCCGACCAGTGGAACAGCCTGCACGAGCGGCTGGTCGGGGCGTGGGCCAAGATCGGAGCGGGGCTGCACGACCGGCGGGTGCACGTGTGCTGGTCCAACGAGGAGGAGTCCGGCGAGGACCAGATCACCGCCGGTTATCTGGCCGAGACGGCCCGGCAGGCCGGGCTCGACGTGACGCTGCTGCCGATCCAGCACGTCGGCTGGGACGGCCGGCGCTTCGTCGACGCCGCCGACCGGCCGGTCACCACCTGCTTCAAGCTCTACCCGTGGGAGTGGATGCTGGCCGAGCCGTACGGCCGTCCGGCGTTGGAGCCGGGCACCCCGACCACCTGGATCGAACCGGCCTGGAAGCTGCTGCTGTCGAACAAGGCGCTGCTGGCGGTGCTCTGGGAGCTGTACCCGGGGCACGAGCTGCTGCTCCCGGCCTACCTGGACTCACCGCGCGGAATGCCGGAGTACGTGGCGAAGCCCTTGCTCGGCCGGGAGGGCGGCTCGGTACGCATCGTCACCGGCGACACGGAGATCAGCAATCCGGGGATCTATGGTGACGAGGGCTTCTGCTATCAGGAGTTCCGGGCGTTGCCGCAGTTCGACGGGGGTCGGATGGTGCTGGGCAGCTGGATCGTCGACGGCGGGTCCGCAGGCGTCGGCATCCGGGAGAGCGAAAGTCTGATCACCGACGGTTACGCGCGCTTCCTGCCGCACTACATCGACGCGCCGCGTGCCGCATGAGTCGTCTACCGTTGGTCGGGTGAACTTCGACGCGTACGCCAGGACCGGGGTTGACCTAGTCAACGCCCACCTGGACGACCTCGACGACCTGCGGGCCCTCTTTCCGGACGACAACGCGTGGATGCGCGACGAGGTCGCCGACCGGGACCTGGCAATCTTCCGGCGGGCGCAGAAGCGGTTGCGCGACGTCTTCGAGTACGGCACCTCGGGGCGCGACGCCCAGGCGGTGGCCGAACTGAACGCCATGCTGGAGGCGTTCCCGGTGCAGCCGCGCATCTCGGGTCACGACTCCAGCGACTGGCACATGCACGTGACCAGCCGGGGCGCGTCGGTCAGCGCCGAATACCTGGCCGGCGCGGCGTGGGGCCTGTCGGTGTGGCTCTGCGAGTACGGCAGCGCCCGGTTCGGGGTCTGCGCCGACGAGCGCTGCCGCAACGTCTACCTGGACACCTCGTCCAACTGCTGCCGCCGGTTCTGCTCGGAGCGCTGTGCCACCCGCTCCCACGTCGCCGCCCACCGCGCCCGCAAACGCGCCGCCGAGCAACCCACCCTCACCCCGGTCCCCTGACCCCTCTCCCCCCTTCCGCCTCGCTCGCCCCGCCCCGCCCCGGTGATCAAGAGCTTTGCGTCAGTTGACCAAGAGCTTTGCGTCAGATTCGGGCTCGGACATGACGCAAACCTCTTGATCACCGGGGCGAAGTGGGGGTGGGGTGGGGGGAGGGGGTGGGTTAGGCGTTTAGGGGGGTGGGGGCGGTCAGGTGGGCGCGGGCGAAGGTGAGGGAGTCGCGGAGGTCGGCTTCGCGGACGGCGCGGCTCTTGGCGCCCCGGGTGGTGACCTCCACCGCGACCGAGCCGGTGAAGCCGCGGCCGGCCAGGGAGCGGAGCAGCTCGGCGCAGGGTTGGGTGCCCCGGCCGGGGACCAGGTGCTCGTCGCGGCCCTCCCCGGTGCCGTCGCCTAGGTGGACGTGGGCCAGGCCGGTACCCATCCGGTCGGCCATCGCCAGCGGGTCGCTGTGCGACGCGGCGCAGTGCGACAGATCGAGGGTGTACGCGGGATAGCCGACGTCGGTCGGGTCCCAACCGGGCGCGTACGGGACGAACTGCCGACCGGCCATCCGCACCGGGTACATGTTCTCCACCGCCAGGTGCAGCCCGGTGAACCGGGCGGCGATGGTGCCCAGCCCGTCGGCGAAGGTCCGGGCGTAGTCGCGTTGCCAGGTGAACGGCGGGTGCACCACCACCGTCGGGGCCTCCAGCGTGTCGGCCAGCTCGGCGGCCCGCCGCAGCCGCTCCCACGGGTCGGGGCTCCACACCCGCTGGGTGACCAGCAGGCAGGGGGCGTGCACCGACAGCACCGGGACGCCGTAGTGCTTGGCGAGGCCACGCAGCGCGCCGGCATCCTGGCTGACGGCGTCGGTCCAGACCATCACCTCGACCCCGTCGTAGCCGAGTGCCGCGGCGAGCTGGAACGCCGCCGCGGTCCGCTCAGGAAAGACCGAGGAACTGGACAGGAGCACCGGGACGCGGGAAGTCACATCCCCGAGGGTAGCCCGGCCCGCCACCACAGTTCCGGACGAGCAACCGCAAAAGCCGCGCAACCGCCGGTGTACGTCACATCGGTGCCAGCTGATCCAACCGTCTGAGGATGACGCCCTCACGCAGCGCCCACGGGCAGATGTCCACCGCCGGCACGTCGAACCGGCGCAGCACCGCCTCGGCCACCACCGCCCCGGCCAGCAGTTGGTGGGCCCGCCCGGCGCTGACCCCCTCCAGCTCGGAGAGCTTGCCCGGTGGGATGTGCCGGACGAACCCCAACACCTGCCGCAGCCCCGTCCGGGTGAGGCTGCGCCGCGCCCACAGCCCTGCCGAGGAGGGGGCCGCCCCGGCCAACCGGGCCAGCGTCCGGAAGGTCTTCGAGGTGGCGACCGGCCGTTCCCAGCCCACCCCGGCCAGTTTCTCCACCACCGGGTCGAGCTGCGCGTCGACGTACTCCCGTAACTCCTCCACGGCCTCGGCGGTCGGTGGGGTCAGCCCCGACGGGTCGACGTGCAGCCGGTCCCGGCTCAACCGGCCGGCCCCCAACGGCAGCGACACCGCCACCTCCGGGTCCTCGTCGATGCCGGCCGCCAACTCCAACGAGCCGCCGCCGATGTCCATCGCCAGCAACCGCCCCGCCGACCAGCCGAACCACCGTCGCACCGCGAGGAACGTCGCCCGCGCCTCGTCCGCACCGGAGAGCACCTCCAGCCGTACGCCGGTCTCCTCCCGCACCCGGGTCAGCACCTCGGCCGCGTTGGTGGCCTCCCGCACCGCGCTGGTCGCGAAGGCCAGCAGGTCGTCGGCGGCCAGCGCGGTGGCCGACGCGCGCGCCGCGCCGACCGCCTCGACCAGCCCGTCGGCGCCGGCCCGGGTGAGCGCGCCGTCCGGGCCGATCTGCTCGGCCAGCCGCAGCACCACCTTCTCGGAGTGCGCCGCCCACGGGTGCGCGCCGTGGTGGGCGTCGACCACCAGCAGATGAACCGTGTTGGAACCGACGTCGAGCACACCCAGCCGCATGGGAAGACCCTAGGGCCACCGGGTTTCGGTGGCACGCCGGCCGGCCGCATCGGGCGCGCGTACGCTGGTCCGGGTGACGAGCCAGGTGGAGCTGCACGTGCTGGTGGACGACCCCGGCGACCCCCGCAGCCGGGAGGTCGGGCTGGACTTTCCCCGGGAGTGGATCGAGTTCGTCGACCCGGCCGACGAGCGGCACCTGGTCCGCGCCGACCTCACCTGGCTGCTGTCCCGCTGGACGTGCGTGTTCGGCCAGGGCTGCCACGGCATCGTCGCCGGCCGGGCCGCTGACGGCTGCTGCTCGCACGGCGCGTTCTTCACCGACACCGACGACGAGAAGCGGGTCCGCGCGGCCGTCAAGCGGCTCACCCCGCAGACCTGGCAGCACTTCCGCAAGGGTACGAAGAACTGGACCGCGACCGACACCATCGACGGCAAGAATCCGGCCCGGCGTACCGCCACCCGGGGTGAGGACGCCCCGTGCGTGTTCCTCAACGACGCCGACTTCCCCGGCGGAGGCGGGTGCGCCCTGCACGGCCAGGCGTTGCGCGACGGCGTGCACCCGCTGGAATACAAGCCGGACGTGTGCTGGCAGTTGCCGATCCGCCGGGACCAGGAGTGGACCAAGCGGCCCGACGACACCAAGGTGCTGGTGTCGACGCTCGCCGAGTTCGACAGGCGGGGCTGGGGTTCCGGCGGGCACGACCTGGACTGGTGGTGCACCTCGTCGACCGACGCGCACGTCGGCACCGAGCCGATGTACCTGTCGTACGGCCCGGAGCTGACCGCGCTGATCGGCGCACCCGCGTACGCGAGGCTGGCCGAGCTGTGCGCGGCCCGGCTGGGCCAGGGTCAGATCGCCCCGCACCCGGCCAGCCCGCAGGGGTGAACGCCGTGCACCGCCGGCCTACGGCTCGAACTTGTAGCCCAGCCCGCGCACGGTGACGATGAACCGGGGCGCGGACGGCTCCGGTTCGATCTTGGATCGCAGCCGCTTGACGTGCACGTCCAGGGTCTTGGTGTCACCGACGTAGTCGGCACCCCAGACCCGGTCGATGAGCTGCCCCCGGGTGAGCACCCGGCCGGCGTTGCGCAGCAGCAGCTCCAGCAGCTCGAACTCCTTGAGCGGGAGCTGCACGGTCGTCCCGTCGACGGTCACCACGTGCCGCTCGATGTCCATCCGGACCGGGCCGGCGGCCAGCGTCGGCGCACCCGACTCGGTCACCTCGGGGCTCTGCCGGCGCAGCACCGCCCGGATCCGGGCCACCAGCTCCCGGGGCGAGTACGGCTTGGTGACGTAGTCGTCGGCGCCGATTTCCAGCCCGACCACCTTGTCGATCTCGCTGTCCCGGGCGGTCACCATGATGATCGGCACGTGCGAGCGCTGTCGCAGCTGCCGGCAGACCTCCGTCCCGGACATCTCCGGAAGCATCAGGTCGAGCAGCACGATGTCCGCGCCGGTCCGGTCGAACTCGGTGAGGGCGGAGGTGCCCGTCGCGGCGACGGAGACCTCGAAACCCTCCTTGCGGAGCATGTACGACAAGGCGTCGGAGAACGACTCCTCGTCCTCGACCACCAGTACGCGGCTCAACGGGGTGTTTCCTTCCTACGGTCAGGACCGGCGCAGTTCGGCCGGGCCGGGCTCGATCCCAGCGGACGGCAGTATCGTCTCCAGGGCGTCCGGCGGGCCGGCGGGTAGCCGGAGGGTGAACGTCGAGCCCCCTCCCAGGGTGCTCGCCACCTCCACCCGGCCGCCATGGTTGCTGGCGATGTGTTTGACGATGGCCAGGCCGAGGCCGGTGCCACCGGTGGCGCGGGACCGGGCCTGATCGGCCCGGTAGAACCGTTCGAAGATCCGGTCGACGTCGGTGGGGGCGATGCCGATGCCCTGGTCGGTGACGGAGACCGTGACGTGGTCGTCGTCCGCCCGGGTGGTGACCCGCACGGTGGTGTCCTCGCCGGAGTAGGTGATCGCGTTCTCCACCAGGTTGGACACGGCGGTGGCGAGCTGGCTGTCACTGCCGTACGCGGTCAGCCCCCGCTGTCCTTCGGTGATCACCTGGACCCGGCGGGCGGCGGCCGAGGTGCGGGTCCGGTCGAGCACTTCGGCGATCACCCAGTCGACCGCGACGGGTTCCGGCGCGGGTTGCGGCTCGGCGCCCTGGAGCCGGGTCAGTTCCAGCAGCTCCTGCACCAGCCGGCCGAGCCGGGTCGACTCGTGTTGGATGCGTTCGGCGAACCGGCGGGCGGCAAGCATGTCCTCGGAGAGGTCGGGTGCGCCGTCGGCCGGTTCGGTGGCGTCGACGAGGGCTTCGGCGAGCAGTTGCAGCGCCCCGATCGGGGTCTTCAGCTCGTGGCTGACGTTGGCCACGAAGTCCCGCCGCACCCGGGCCAGCCGGTGCGACTCGGTGACGTCGGCGGCTTCGACGGCGATGTACCCGCCGCCGATGCCCATCGCCCGCAGGTGCACGCCGAGCGGGTTCTCCCCGGCGTTGTCGCGACCCCGGGGCAGGTCCAGCTCGATCTCGCGCCGCACCCCGGTCCGCCGGACCTGCCCGGCGAGGGTACGGATCAGCGGATGGGCCGCGATGGTGCCGGGGGTGGCGCCGGTACGGAGCAGTCCCATCGCCCGGGCGGCCGGGTTCACCAGCACCGGCACGTCGTCCGGGCCGAGCACCACGACACCGGCGCGGAGTGAGTCGATGGTCTTGCGGCCGAGCCCGGTCAGCCCGCCGGACTGGTCGTCGGGAATCGCACGCCTCCCCAGGTTCCAGCGGGAGCCCTCGCTCCCGGACGACGCCGCACGGCGTCGCCAGTCGTGGACGGTTCGCGACAGCAGCAGCCCGGCGACCAGTCCGGTCCCCAGGGCCACCACGATCGCCACCGCCCACTCCACCCGGCGATCGTAGGGTCATTGTTAACCTGGCTATCGCCCATAACAGGACGAACCACACTCGCTTTGGGAGAAATTCACTCCCGGGCCCCGCGTCGTTCACCCGGGTTCATCTGCGGTCCGTCGCCCCCGCCTACGGTGGGTCCCGCACCTGCTCAACCCGTACGCCGACGGTCCTCGGGGCTGCCGGCGGCACCGACCCCAGGAAGTGACGATGCGCGACGAGTTCCGGGCCGACCTGCAGATTGTCAGCCAACTGCTGGTGGACATGGCGGAGGGGGTGCGCGCCGCGATGCGCCAGGCCACCCGCGGGCTGCTCACCGCCGACCGCGAGGCGTCCGAGACCGTGATCGCGCGGGACGCCGAGATCGACGACCTCTACCAACACGTCGAGGAGCGGGTCTGCGACCTGCTCGCCCGGCAGGCGCCGGTCGCCTCCGACCTGCGCGCGATGATCACCGCCCTGCACGTCGCGGCCGACCTGGAGCGGATGGGCGACCTGGCCGACCACGTGGCGAAGACCGCCCTGCGCCGGCACCCGTCCCCGGCGGTGCCGGCCGAGCTGCGACCGGTCTTCACCGACATGGCGTCGGTCGCCGACCGGATGGCCGAGAAGATCGGCAAGGTGCTGGCCAACCCCGACGCCGACATCGCCGCCGAGTTGGACCGCGACGACGACGTCATGGACGACCTGCACAAGAGCCTGTTCGGCATGCTGCTCGGCGACGGGTGGCCGTACGGGGTGGAGACGGCGATCGACGCCACCCTGCTCGGCCGGTTCTACGAGCGGTTCGCCGACCACGCGGTGAACGCCGGCGAGCGGGTGGTCTACCTGATCACCGGGGAGACCGTCCCCGCCACGAGCTGACCCGCACCGCGCGACGGGAAGTGCTCCCCGCCCGGCGACCTCCGCCGGGCGGGGAGCACTTCACTGCGGGTCAGCGGCCCTGGTTGGCGACCGCGGCGGCGGCCTCCTTGGCGGCCGTCGGGTCGAGGTAGGCCCCGCCCAGGGTGATGGGGCGCAGCTGCGGGTCGAGGTCGTAGCGCAGCGGGATGCCGGTGGGGATGTTCAGCTTGGCGATCGCCTCGTCGGAGATCTGGTCGAGGTGCTTGACCAGGGCGCGCAGCGAGTTGCCGTGCGCCGCCACCAGGACGGTGCGGCCGGCGAGGATGTCCGGCACGATCGAGTCGTACCAGTAGGGGAGCATCCGCTCCACCACGTCCTTGAGGCACTCGGTGCGCGGCATCAGCTCGGTCGGCAGCAACGCGTACCGCGGGTCGCCGACCTGGGAGAACTCGTCGTCGTCGGCGATCGGCGGCGGCGGCGTGTCGTACGAGCGACGCCAGAGCATGAACTGCTCCTCGCCGTACTCGTCCAGGGTCTGCTTCTTGTTCTTGCCCTGCAGGGCGCCGTAGTGCCGCTCGTTGAGCCGCCACGACCGGCGCACCGCGATCCAGTGCCGGTCGGCGGCGTTCAGCGCCAACTCGGCGGTGCGGATCGCCCGGCGCATCACGCTGGTGTGCACCACGTCCGGCAGCAGGCCGTGCTCCCGCAGCAGCTCGCCGCCACGGCGGGCCTCCGACTCGCCCTTGGCCGTCAGGTCGACGTCCACCCAGCCGGTGAAGAGGTTCTTCGCGTTCCAGTCGCTCTCGCCGTGCCGCAGCAGGACCAGCGTCCCGACGGTGGGTCCCTCGCTCGCAGTCATGCCGATCATCCTGCCGCACGCGGCGCGGGGACACGCGGGCAGTGGTGGTGACGACCACCACGTGGAAAACCGGGTGACCGGTGTCAGACCCCGGAACTAGGTTGTAAGGCGCTACGAGGGCAACAGTCATTACCTGAGCGGGGGCGCGGGCGTGCGGACGGTACGGAGTTGGTTCCGGGACACCACAGGTGGACTACCGAGGACCTTCTGGTACCTCTGGACCGGCACCCTGATCAACCGGCTCGGTTCGTTCGTGCTGGTCTTCCTTGCCATCTACCTGACCCAGGCCCGCCACTTCTCCGCCGCCCAGGCCGGCCTGGTGATCGGCCTGTGGGGGGTCGGCGGCGCGGTCGGCACCACCGTGGGCGGCACCCTGGTCGACCGGTGGGGGCGGCGGCCGACCCTGCTCACCGCCCACCTGGGCGCGGCCACCATGATGCTGACGCTCGGCTTCGCCCGGCCCCTCTGGGCGGTGGCGGTGGGTGCGCTGCTGCTCGGCACGTTCGCCGAGGCCGCCCGGCCGGCGTTCGGGGCCATGATGATCGACGTGGTGCCGGAGCGGGACCGGTTGCGCGCGTTCTCGCTCAACTACTGGGCGATCAACCTGGGCTTCGCCTGCGCCGCAGTGCTCGCCGGCCTCGCCGCCGAGGCCGGCTACCTGCTGCTGTTCGTCGTCGACGCGGCCACCACCCTGGCCACCGCGCTGATCATCTTCGTCAAGGTCGGCGAGACCCGCCGCGCCCCGGCGACCAGCGCCGTCAAGGGTGCGACGAGCGGCCCGCCCCGGGCGGGTGCGCTGCGCACCATCGCCGCCGACCGGGTGTTCCTGGGGTTCGTCGTGCTCAACCTGTTCGGCGCGCTGGTCTTCCTCCAGCACATCTCGATGCTGCCGATCGCGATGGGCGACGCCGGGCTCTCCCCCGCCACCTACGGCTCGGTGATCGCGCTCAACGGGGTGCTGATCGTGGCGGGCCAACTCTTCGTCCCCCGGCTGATCCGGGGCCGGAGCCGCTCGCACGTGCTCGCCCTCGCCTCGGTGGTGATGGGCGTCGGCTTCGGGCTGACCGCGTTCGCCGACGCCGCCTGGTTCTTCGGGCTCACCGTGCTGATCTGGACGCTCGGCGAGATGCTCAACTCCCCGTCCAACGCCACCCTGATCGCCGAACTCTCCCCGGCCGAACTGCGGGGCCGCTACCAGGGTGTCTTCTCGCTGTCCTGGCAGGTTGCCGGGGCGGTCGCCCCGGTGCTCGGCGGGGTGGTCCGGGAACACGCCGGCAACGGCGCACTCTGGCTGGGCTGCGCCGCGATCGGCATGGCGACCGCGCTGGCCCACCTGCTCTCCGGGCCGGCCCGGGAACGTCGGGCGGCCCGCCTGCGCCACCCCGGGGCCCCGGTCGTGCCGGTCACCGCCGTCCAACCGCCTCCCCCGCAGTCGGCCGAGGCCGCCGCGACCGCACCCGCCGAGCCGGTCGGCGCCCGCACCCCCGCCTGAGTACGACACCAGCGCGCCCACCCGAGCCGGCCCGAACACGGCGGCTCACCCGGGTCGACGGCCCGGACCCGCCCGGGACCGCACACCGGGCAGTCGCGAGAGCGTGGGCATACCCCATCAGCGTCCTGTGGAGCTGATGACGCAAACGACTCACCTCACCGGGAGGTGTGTACCCGCATCGGGCAGGCGGACCACGTGGGTGAGGTGCCACCGCCCCTGAATCGTCAACGGCATCAGCTCGAAAGGACGCACCCGGGGCTACCCGCACCCGGGCGACGGCCCGGCAACACAGGCCCAGCGATCTCGGGGGGCAGGTCATCTGCCCGCTACCCGCTCCGGACCTGGCACCGCCCGCCCACACGGGTCCGGCGGACACTACGACGTGGCGCTACCCGCCCACCCGGGCCTGGCACCGCCCGCCCACGAAGGAACCGGCAACGGCAGAGCGCCCACCGCGACCGGAAGTCGCGGTGGGCGCTCGTACCGCCTGCCCGGCGGCGGCGGGCGACCCTCACCCCCGTAAGCGTCGCCCGCTCGCGCCGCCGGTTCCCGGGTGGCACCGTCCCCCAACGGTGTGCTCCACCCGATGCGCGCCTCGCCCGGTGCACGGATCTGATCGATCCGCCGCTCCCCCGAACGTTTCCGAGCGTGACGCGGTGCAATAAAGTTAGTTCGCCCAGATTCCGGATTCAACCCGCGAGCACTGTTCCGCCGGTCACAACACCGGCCGTCCCAGCTGCGCTGACGCCGTTTCCGGGTCTCGTGACTGCCAACACGCGGCTACCCGGCAGCGATTCCCGCAAACCCCTCAGCCGTCTTCCCGATCGGGTGATTCGGTGCGGAAGAAGTTGCTCTGCCGGCCGTCCCGCAGCTGCTCCTGGAAGATCAGGTTCAGCCTGCGGCTGTCGAACGTCCGGAACCAGTCGTCCCAACTGACCACCCGCACCTGCCGGCTCTGCCGGTAACCCGGGAGGTCGAACGTGAGCACCCCCGGCCGGCCCGCCCGCTCGGTGCCGACGATGGTGGCCGGCCGGGCCCCGCGTGCCGCGGCCCAGTTCCGGATCACCTGGTGGTTGGTGGTGACCAGGCTGCGCCCCGGGCGTTCCGGCCGGTCCGCCGGGGAGGTGATGAGCTGCGAGGACCGTACCGACCGCGAGGTGGCCCGCCCGGTACGCACGCCCGCAGCGCGGGTGGCGGCCCTTGCCGGTGCCGCCTTCGCTCCCGGCCGCGACAGGGCGGCTCGTCCCGACCGGGACGCCGCCGTCGCCTTCGCCCGGGACGCGGCGGACGTCTTCACCCGGGACGCCGCCGACGTCTTCGCCCGTGCCGAGGTCCCCCGTCGGGTGGAGGTGCCCTTACCGGCACCGGTCGCCCCGGCGCTCTTCCTGGCCGGCGCCCGGCCGGACGGGCCGGTGCTGCGTCGGGCGGCACCGCCGGCCCGACCCTCCGCGCGCAACGTCCGCGCGAGCGTCTTCACCAGGTCCGGCTTGCGCAACGCGGAGATCCCGGAGACTCCCCTGCGGCGCAACTGACCCCGGATGTCGTCGACCCTCATCCGGGAGATCTCCGACTCGGAGATGCCCGGCGTGTTCGGGGTCTGATTGCCGGCCTGACGCGTGGTCCTGGTCGCCGACGCGCCGCGACCTGAGCTGTTCCGCTGAGCCATGACACGCTCCTCGACAGTCCGTCCTCGGCCTGCGGCGGGTCCCACACTGCCGCACCGCAGCGGTGCGGCATACCCGTCAGGACCGGTCCGAACCTCCCGAGGACGGGGTGAAGAGGTGGGCGAAGGCGGCGAGGTTAGCGGTCGACTCGCCCCGCTTGACCCGCCACTCCCACTCCCGGCGGATCGAACTGCCGAAGCCGATCTCCAGCATGGTGTCGAAGGACTCGTCGGCATAACTGAGCACCGCACCGAACAACCGGTCCAGCTCGTCGGCGTCGACGCCGGACGGGTTGACCCGGCCGGTGAGGTAGACGTCCCCGACCGCGTCGATCGAGAACGCGACGCCGTACATCCGGGCGTTGCGTTGCAACAGCCACGCCCACAGCTCCTCGCGCCGCTCGTCGGGCTGGCGCATCACGAACGCCTCGACCCGCAGCGCGTGCTCGCCGACGATCAGGTTGCAGATCGTCTTGAGCTTGTGGGTGCCGGGCAGGGTGACCGCGTACGACCCCTCGCCGGTGGCCTCCCACTCCAGCTCCCGCTCGGTGCAGACCGCCTCGATCAGGGCCGCCAGCTCGCTCTTCGCGCTCATCGGACCCACTCTACGGCCGGGGTGACGAACCCACCGGACAGCGCCCGGTCACCGCACCCCCGGTCCGGTGACCGCGCCACGGATCCGGCCCGGTCACCAGGATCCGGTCAGGGCCGGCCCCTCGGCCAGCCGGGCCGCCAACCGTGCCCGGTGACCGGTGACCGCCTCGCCGTACACGGCGAGCAGCCCGGACACGGTGCGTTCCCAGGAGAAGCTGCGGGCGTGCCGGGCCGCCCCCCGACCCAACGCCTCCCGGCCCACCCGGTCGGGCAGCAGCCGGGCCAGCGTACGGGCCCAGTCGGTCGGGTCGTGGCCGTGCACGAGCACGCCGCTGACCTCGTCCCGCACAGCGGTCACCAGGCCACCCACGGCGGCGGCCACGACCGGGGTGCCGCAGGCCTGCGCCTCCAGGGCCACCAGCCCGAAGGACTCGTTGTGCGAGGGCACCGCCACCAGGTCGGCGGCCCGGTAGAGGGCGGGCAGGTCGTCCCCGGTGCGCGGCGGCAGGAACCGGACCCGGTCGGCGACCCCCAACGAAGCGGCCAGCTCGATCAGCGAGGTGGGCCGGTCCAGGCCGCTGCCGCTCGGGCCACCACAGATCACCACGGTCACCTGCTCGGCGAGGGCCGGATCGCGCTCGCGTAACGCCGCGACCGCACGGACCAGCACGTCGGGGGCCTTCAGTGGCTGGATCCGGCCGACGAACGCGACGACGTACCCCTCGGTGGGCAGGCCCAGCTGGCGGCGGGCGGCGCGGGTCGCGGCGGCCCGGTCCCCGACGGCGGGACGGAACCGGTCCAGGTCCACCCCCGGTTCGACGACCGCGACCCGGGCCGGGTCGGCGGCGTAGCGGTCGATCAGGTCGGACGCCTCCACCCGGGTGTTCGCCACCAGCCGGTCGGCCTCGGCGACGACCTGCTCCTCACCGATCACCCGGGCCTTCGGCTCCGGCCGGTCACCGGCCGCGAGCTGGGCGTTCTTCACCTTGGCCAGGGTGTGCGCGGTGTGCACCAACGGCACCCCCCAGCGCTCCTTGGCCAGCCAGCCGACCTGCCCGGACAGCCAGTAGTGCGAGTGGATCAGGTCGTAGTGCCCCGGTGGGCGGGCCGCCTCGGCACGCAGCACCCCGGCGGTGAAGGCACACAGCTGACCGGGCAGCTCCTCCTTGGTCAGCCCCTCCAGCGGGCCGGAGGTGACGTGCCGGACGTGCACGCCGGGGGCCATCTCCACCACCGGTGGCAGGTCACCCGAGGTGGCCCGGGTGAAGATCTCCACCTCGACGTTCGCCTCGGCGAGCCGCCTGGCGACCTCCAGGATGTAGACGTTCATGCCGCCCGCGTCGCCGGTGCCCGGTTGGTGCAGCGGCGAGGTGTGCACCGACAGGGTGGCGATGCGACGGGGCCGGGGCCACGGCAGGGCACCTCGCTGACGACCGACACCGATGTGCTGATCCGCCACGTCCGCTCCCTCTGTCACGGTTGATGCCGTCCCGCACGACCGGCGCTCCTCGGTCAACCTTCACGCCGGATGCAATCTTCCCCATCGGGCTTCGGAAATACCTCGCCCCGGGTCGCGGGCGTGACGGACCTCATCACGGGACCCGGGGCGGCCAGCCCCGCTGCCAGGGTGAGAATGGCCGGATGACCTCTGTCGCGATCGTCACCGGGGCGTCCAGCGGGATCGGCGCGGCCACCGCCCGCCGGCTCGCCGCCGAGGGTTTCCACGTGCTCGCCGCCGCCCGCCGCACCGACCGGCTCGCCGACCTGGTCGCCGAGATCGCGGCGGCCGGCGGCAGCGCCACCGCCGTGGCCTGCGACGTCACCTCCGACGAGTCGGTGGCCGGGCTGGCCCGCGCCGCCGCCGACGCCCCCGGGCCGGTCACCCTGCTGGTCAACAACGCCGGTGGGGCCCGTGGGCTCGACCCGGTGGAGTCCGGCTCGGTCGCCGACTGGCAGTGGATGTACGACGTCAACGTGCTCGGCACGCTGCGGGTCACCCAGGCCCTGCTGCCGGCCCTGGAGCGCTCCGGGACCGGGACGGTCGTGGTGGTCTCGTCCACCGCCGGTTTCACCGTCTACGAGGGTGGGGGCGGCTACAGCGCGGCCAAGCACGCGCAGACCGCCGTGGCGGGCACCCTGCGGCTGGAGCTGTGCGGCCGACCGGTCCGGGTGGTCGAGATCGACCCCGGGATGGTCCGCACGGACGAGTTCAGCCTGAACCGGTTCGGCGGGGATGCCGGGAAGGCCGACGCCACCTACGCCGGGGTCGCGCAGCCGCTGGTGGCCGAGGACGTCGCCGAGTGCATCGCCTGGTGCGCCACGCTCCCCCACCACGTCAACGTGGACCGGTTGGTGGTCCGCCCGCTGGCCCAGGCCGCCCAGCACAAGGTGCACCGGGTCGGGCAGTGACCCGGGATGGCTGACCGGGGCCGGCAGCGGCCGGTGGGGTTGGTGACCCGGGATGGCTGACCGGGGCCGGCAACGGCCGGTGGGGTTGGTGACCCGGGGGACGACGAACCCGAACCGGCTCCGCCGGGTCGACAACTGGATCGTCGAGACCTGCGGCGACCGGTTACGGGCCGCCGCCGACCCGCTGGTGGTGGACCTCGGTTACGGTGCCACCCCGGTCACCGCCGTCGAGCTGCGCGACCGGCTGGCCGCCCGGGTCCGCCCCGACGTCCGGGTGGTCGGCCTGGAGATCGATCCGGTACGGGTGGCCGCCGCCGCGCCGGCCGCCGACCCACCGGGGTTGACGTTCGCCCGGGGCGGCTTCGAACTGGCCGGGTTACGGCCCACCGTGGTCCGGGCGTTCAACGTGCTCCGCCAGTACGACGAGCGCGAGGTCGCCGACGCCTGGCGGACGGTCACCGACCGGCTCGCCCCCGGCGGGGTGCTGGTCGAGGGCACCTGCGACGAGTTGGGCCGGCTGGCCGGCTGGCTGCTGATCGACTCCACCGGCCCCCGGACGCTGACCCTGGCCGCCCGGCTGGCCACGCTGGAGAGCCCGGCCCGGTTGGCCGAGCGCCTACCGAAGGCGCTGATCCACCGCAACGTGCCGGGTGAAGGCATCCACGCCCTGCTCCGCGCCCTGGACGACGCCTGGCACGCCGCCGCCGGGCTGGCCCCGTTCGGCCCCCGCCAACGCTGGCTGGCCGCCGTCCACACCCTCCGGTCCACCGGCTGGCCCGTCCTAGACCGCCCCCACCGCTGGCGCCACGGCGAACTAACCCTCCCCTGGCCCGCCATCACCCCCACCTGACCACCCCACCCGCACCCCCACACCCCGCACCCCACCCCGCCCCCCCGCCTGCCCGTGTTGATCAAGAGCTTTGCGTCAAAATCCGCCAACGGCATGACGCAAACCTCTTGATCACCCGACCAGTCGGCCCGGCCCGCCCCGCCCCGACGGGGGCGGCACCGGTGATCAAGAGGTTTGCGTCAGCCGGCCGCCCGAGAACGACTCCAACCTCTTGATCACGCCCACCGGCACCGGCCACCCGCAACGCGCGCCGCCCCCGCGGGGATGGGCTCGGTGATCAAGAGGATTGCGTCACGGGGGCGGGCGAGGATGACGCAAACCTCTTGATCAACACGGGCAGAGCGGGCGGGGGTGGGGGCGGGGTGGGGGCGGGGGCGGGGTGGGGGTGGGGGTGGGGCAGGGGGGTCAGAGGGTGCAGTTGATGAGGACGGGTTCGGGGTGGAGGGGGACGGCGAAGCGGGTGTGGACGCCGTCGCGGATCTCGCGGGCGAGGGCGATCAGGTCGGCGGTACGGGCGGTGCCGCTGTGGTTGGTCAGGGCCAGGGTGTGCTTGCCGGAGATGGCGGTGCCACCGGGGCCGGGGTGGCCCTTGGCGAAGCCCGCCTTGTCGATCAGCCAGGCGGCGCTGACCTTCACCAGGTCGCCGGGGCAGGGCCAGGAGGGGGGGTCACCGAGGTCGGCGGCGCGCTCCCGCAGCAGGTCGTACGCCGCCCGGTCGAGCACCGGATTGGTGAAGAACGAGCCGACCGACCAGGTGTCCGGGTCGGTGGGGTCGAGCACCATGCCCTTGCCGGCGCGCAGGGTCAGCACCGTGTCCCGGGCGGCGGCCAACGGCACCCGGTCACCGACGTCGACCCCCAGCGAGCGGGCCAGTTCGGCGTAGCGGACCGGCCCGGACAGCGGCGAGCGGTCCAGCCGGAAGTCGACCGAGAGCACCACCCAGCGGTCGCTGTACTTGAAGATGCTGCCCCGGTAGGCGAACCCGCAGTCCGGGGCGGCGACGGTGGTCAGCCGGTCCTCGGCGCGGTCGTACACCTGAACGGCGGTGATCCGTTCGGCGACCTCCTGGCCGTACGCGCCGACGTTCTGGATGGGGGTGGCACCGGCCGAGCCGGGGATGCCGGAGAGGCACTCCAGGCCGGACCAGCCGTTGCCGACGGTCGCGGCGACGAGGTCGTCCCAGGGTTCGCCGGCTTCGACCCGTACGGTGACGGTGTCGGTGTCCTCGGCGACCACGGTGTAGCCCCGCGACCGGATCAGCACGACGGTGCCGGGGAAGCCGGCGTCTCCGACGACCACGTTGCTGCCGCCGGCGAGGACCAGCACCGGTTCGTCGCGGCGGTGCGCCTCGCGGACCCGGCGGACGATCTCGTCGGCGCTGGTCGCGGTCTCCAACCGGGCGGCGGTGCCACCGAGGCGCAGGGTGGTGTATTCCGCGAGGGCGGCCGGATCGGCGGGTTCGGCGCTCGTTGTCGGTTTGGCGTAGACGTCTGACACGCCTTTCACCCTAGGCTGAGGGGTAGCCACGGCACCCACTGGTCGCCGGGTCACCCCGGGGAGGATTGCGATGAGCAGACTGCACGCCACGAAGGACTTCTGGTTGGGAGCGCTCCGGGTCGACGGCCCGGCGTTCGCCGCGGCCGTGGCCGAGGCCCCGCCGGAGACACCTGTGCTGTCCTGCCCGGGGTGGACGGTGTCCGATCTCGCCCTGCACCTGGCCGGCCTCTACCACTGGGTGCACTCCTTCGCCGGTGCCGGTGACACCGCCCAGCCGGCCCGCCGCGACGAGACCGCCGAGCTGCCCGCCGGGGTGTCCCCGCTCCAGCTCTGGCAGCACGAGTACGACCAGCTGGTGACCCTGTTCGACGCGCTCGACCCGGAGGCTCCGGCCTGGAACCCGATGCCGCAGCCCAAGAAGGCCGGTTTCTGGCCGCGGCGGGTGGCGCACGAGACGGCGGTGCACCGGTGGGACGCCCAGCTCGCCATCGCCGCCGGTGACCCGATCGAGACGAAGCTCGCCGCCGACGGGGTGAGCGAGGTGCTGGACACCTGGCTGCCGTCCGGCCGTCGGCGCAACCGGGGGCAGTGGCAGGGGGTGGTGCACCTGACCGCGACCGACGCCGCCCAGGACTGGTACCTGCGGATGCGCGGCGAGGGGGTGGCCCTGCTGGACACCGCGACGGTCTTCGGGCACGACGACCACCACGCCCGGGTGCAGGTCACCGGCTCGGCCAGCGACCTGCTGCTGGCGTTGTGGGGCCGGGTCAGCTTCGACACCCTCGGGGTGGCGGGGGACCGTTCCCTGCTGGAGGGCCTGCGCGTCGGCTGACGCCCGCCACCACATGCCGTGTACCGAGAGCGGCCGTTCCGACTGGGACGGCCGCTCTCGGCGTTCCCGGCGTAGATCGGGGTCGGTTGCGCACGGCGTAGCTGCGGGACGGCCGCTCTCGGGGTCCCCGGTGTAGCTCGGGCGGTCGGCCCTGCGGTTCGGCGACGATCCGAGAGAGCGCTCTCTTGACAGGAGTCCATCGACCCACCACCCTGTCGGGAGAGCGCTCTCTCACAGAGATCGAATCCGGGCCGACGATCCGTACGGCCCGCTCATACGCAGGTCCACACCCCACCACCCGACCTGAGAGGGGTCCGACCCATGGGTGTCTTCACCCGCCGCCGTCTCGCGGCGATCGCCCTGGTGGCCACCACCGCACTGCTCACCACCACCGCCTGCGGCGGCGACGACGAGGCCGCCGACGGCGGACCGGTCACGCTGACCGTCGACGTGTTCGGCCAGTTCGGCTACGAGAAGCTCTACCGGCAGTACGAGGCCGACCACCCCGGCATCAAGATCGTGGAGCGGGGCACCGGCGGCAACCTCGACGAGTACTCCCCCAAGCTCACCCAGTGGCTCGCCGCCGGCAAGGGCGCCGGTGACGTGGTCGCCATCGAGGAGGGGCTGCTGGTCGAGTACAAGGCCAACCCGCAGAACTTCGTCAACCTGCTCGACCACGGCGCCGCCGACCTCAAGGGCAACTTCCTGGAGTGGAAGTGGAACGGCGGGCTGACCGCCGACGGCAAGCAGCTCATCGGGCTCGGCACCGACGTCGGCGGGATGGCGATCTGCTACCGCAAGGACCTCTTCGCCGCCGCCGGCCTGCCCACCGACCGGGAGGCCGTGTCCAAGCTCTGGCCCACCTGGCAGGACTACGTACGGGTCGGCGAGCAGTTCAAGGCCAGGAACACCGGCGCGGCCTTCCTGGACGCCGCCACCAACACCTTCAACACCATCCTGTTGCAGACCGCCGGCAACACCACCGGCTACAGCTACTACGACACCGCCGACAAGCTGGTGGTCGACAGCAACCCGGCGGTACGCCAGGCGTACGACACCACCGTCGACATCATCGACTCCGGGCTCTCCGGCCGGTACGGGGCCTGGTCGGAGGAGTGGGTGTCGGCCTTCAAGCAGGCCAAGTTCGCCACCATCGCCTGCCCGGCCTGGATGACCGGGGTGATCGAGGGCAACGCCGGGCCGGACGCCAAGGGCAAGTGGGACATCGCCCAGGTGCCCGGCAGCGGCGGCAACTGGGGCGGCTCCTACCTGGCGGTGCCGAAGCAGAGCCGGCACCAGGCCGAGGCGATCGAGCTGGCCAAGTTCCTGACCAGCGCCAAGGGCCAGATCGGCGCGTTCCAGGAGAAGGGGCCACTGCCGTCGTCCCCGCAGGCGCTCGACGACCCGGCGGTCGTCAGCTCGACCAACGCGTACTTCTCCGACGCCCCGGTCGGCAAGATCTTCGCCGCCGGTGCGAAGAGCCTCAAGCCGGTCTACATGGGCCCCAAGAACCAGGCCGTCCGCACCGAGGTGGAGAACGCCGTGCGCACCGTCGAGCTGGGTCAGCGCAACCCCACCCAGGGCTGGACCGACGCCACCACCAACGCCCGCAAGGCCGCCGCCAAGTAACCCCGTGCGGGGCGGGGTCACGGGTTCACGCCGTGGCCCCGCCGCCGGACAGGCGGGCAGGTGCAGGCCGGGACCACGAGAGGAAGAGCACGGGAGATGGTTGTTCAGGTCGACGGTCCGCCGCCGGGGGCGGTACGGACCCGGAGCAGACGGCCCGAGCGGGAGCACCGGTTGGCCCGGCTCGACGTCAGGTACTCGCCCTACCTGTACGTGACGCCGTTCTTCCTGCTCTTCGCGATCTTCGGGCTCTATCCGCTGGCGTACACGTTCTGGGTGTCGCTGCACGACTGGGACCTGTTGGGGGTGGACCCGGCCTTCGTGGGCGCGCAGAACTACACCCAGTTGCTGGCCGACGCCGACTTCTGGAACTCGGTGGTGAACACGCTTGGCATCTTCGTCCTCTCCACGGTGCCGCAGCTGCTCGCCGCCCTGTGGCTGGCCAACCTGCTCAACCGCCGGCTACGGGCGCGGACCACCTGGCGGATGGCGGTGCTGGTGCCCAACGTGACCTCGACGGCGGCGGTGGCGATCGTCTTCGCGGTGCTCTTCGGCCGCGAGTTCGGCATGATCAACTGGCTGCTCGATCTGGTCGGCGTCGACGCGATCGACTGGAAGGCGAACCGGTTCGCCGCCTGGACGGCGATCTCCGCCATGGTCGACTGGCGGTGGACCGGCTACAACGCGCTGATCTTCCTGGCCGCGATGCAGGCCATCCCCCGCGACCTGTACGAGTCCGCCTCGATCGACGGGGCCGGCCGGGCCCGGCAGTTCTGGTCGATCACCGTGCCACTGCTCAAACCCACGATCATCTTCGCGGTGATCATCTCCACCATCGGTGGGCTGCAACTGTTCACCGAGCCCCGGCTGTTCAACTCCGGCACCAACGCGATCCGGGGCGGGCCGCTGCGCGAATCCCAGACGATGACCATGTACATGTTCGAGAACGCCTTCGCCCCGCACTACAACTTCGGCTACGGCTCGGCCGTCGCCTGGCTGCTCTTCGCCCTGATCGCGGTGGTCGCGGCGATCAACGTACTGATCCTGCGCCGGCTCGGCGGCGGCGCCCGCAAGGGGGACCGATGACCCGCATCTGGTCGGCCGGCCGACTCACCTACCCGGCATTGACGCTCACCGCCCTGCTGTCGATCTTCCCGATCTACTGGATGTTCGTGGTCGCCAGCCGCAGCAGCGACGCGATGGGCCAGGTGCCGCCACCGCTCACCCCCGGCGGCAACCTCGGCGCGAACATCACCCGGCTCTTCGCCAACCCCGACGCGCACTTCCTCACCGGCCTGGTCAACTCGACGATCGTCGCGGTCAGCGTCACCTTCTCGGTGGTGCTCTTCTCCACCCTGGCCGGGTTCGCCTTCGCCAAGCTGCGGTTCCGGGGACGCAACGCGCTACTCATGATCATCATTGCCACCATGATGGTGCCCACCCAGCTCGGGGTCATCCCGCTGTACCTGCTGATGACCAAGCTGAACTGGAACGACCGGCTGCCGGCGGTGATCGTCCCGGCCCTGGTCACCGGATTCGGCGTGTTCATGATGCGCCAGTACGCGGCCCAGGCGGTCAGCACCGAGCTGATCGAGGCGGCCCGGGTCGACGGCTGCCACACGCTGCGGATCTACTGGAACGTGGTGCTGCCCGCGCTGCGGCCCGCCGCCGCCGTGCTCGGCCTGCTCACGTTCATGACCACCTGGAACGACTTCCTCTGGCCGTACGCTGTGCTCAACGACCCGGAGAACCCGACCGTGCAGTTGTCGCTGCGGGCCCTCTCCGACGGTTACTACCAGGACATGTCGCAGGTGTTCACCGGCACGGCGATCGCGACGCTGCCGCTGCTGCTGGTGTTCGTCGTGTTCGGCCGCCAGATCATCGGCGGCATCATGGAAGGTGCGGTCAAAGCGTGAGCGCGAGGAGTGAGCCGGTCTTGCGAGCCCCGCAGTCGCGAACGAAAGGAAGCACCGCGTGAGCGCGAGGAGTGAGCCGGTCTTGCGAGCCCCGCAGTCGCGAACGAAGGAGGTAGCCGCGTGAATGAGGTTCGATTTCCGGAGGGCTTCGTGTGGGGCGCGGCGACCGCCGCATACCAGATCGAGGGCGCGGCCCGGGACGACGGTCGCGGCGAGTCGATCTGGGACACCTTCAGCCGTACGCCGGGCAAGGTGTTCGCCGGGCACACCGGTGACGTCGCCTGCGACCACTACCACCGGTACGCCGACGACGTGGCGCTGATGGCCGAGCTGGGCCTGGCCGCGTACCGGTTCTCGGTGGCCTGGCCCCGGATCAGGCCGGACGGCACCGGCCCGGTCAACCCGCGCGGCCTGGACTTCTACGACCGGTTGACCGACGCGCTGCTCGACCGGGGCATCGACCCGATCGTCACGCTCTACCACTGGGACCTGCCCCAGGGTTTGCAGGACCGGGGCGGTTGGACCAGCCGGGAGACCGCCGAACACTTCGCCGACTACGCCCTGGCCGTGCACGCCCGGCTCGGTGACCGCATCCGCACCTGGACGACGCTCAACGAACCGTGGTGCTCGGCGTACCTCGGGTACGGCAACGGGGTGCACGCCCCCGGTGAGCAGGACGCGGGGGCGGCGTTCCGGGCCGTACACCATCTGTTGCTGGGGCACGGCCTGGCGGCGCGGGCGCTGCGGTCGGCGGGCGCGCAGACGGTCGGGATCACCCTCAACCCGGCGGACGTCGCACCGGCCGACCCGGACAGCGCCGCCGACGCCGCCGCGGTACGTCTCGTCGACGGCCTCCAGAACCGGATCTTCCTGGACCCGCTGACCGGGGCCGGCTACCCCGCCGACGTGCTCGAACACGTCGCCCGGATGGTGGAGCCCACGTTCATCCGGCCCGGCGACGAAAAGATCATCGCGGCGCCGCTGGACCTGCTCGGGATCAACTACTACGCACCGACCTATGTCGCGGGACGCCCGGACGGGGGCGGCAGCAGCGCCTACCCGGGCACCGAGGGGGCGGTGGAGTTCCTGCCGGCCACCGGCCCGGTGTCCGACATGGGCTGGCAGATCGAGCCGGCCGGGCTGACCCGGCTGCTGGTGCGGATCGGCACCGACTATCCCGGGCTGCCACTGATGATCACGGAGAACGGCGGCGCGTTCCCGGACGACAGTGCCGGCCACGACGCCGACGGATCGGGCCGGATCGACGACACCGACCGGATCTCCTACCTTGACGGGCATCTGCGGGCCGCGCACGAGGCCATCTCCCGCGGCGTCGACCTGCGCGGCTATCTCGTATGGTCGTTGCTGGACAACTTCGAGTGGGCCGAGGGCTATCGGAAGCGGTTCGGGATCGTCCACGTCGACTACCTGAACCAGCGGCGCACGCCGAAGTCGAGCGCCCGGTGGTACCAGGAGGTGATCTCCCGGAACGGGCTGTGACGAGGCGGTGGTAACGGGTATGACGGCGGCACAGCGGCCCACCCTGGAGGAGGTCGCCCGGCAGGCCGGCGTGTCCCGGGCGACGGTGTCCCGGGTGGTGAACGGCTCCACCACGGTCGCCGAGCCGATCCAGGAGGCGGTCCGTCGGGCGGTGGCCGAGCTGGGGTACGTGCCGAACCTGGCCGCCCGCAGCCTGGTCACCCAGCGGACCGACTCGATCGCCCTGGTGCTGCCGGAGGCCGCCACCCGGGTCTTCTCCGACGACCAGGTCTTCCCCGGGCTCATCCGGGGTGCGGCCCAGGAGTTGGAGGCCGCCGACAAGCAGCTGGTGCTGATGCTGGCCGGCTCGCCCGCCGGGCACGACCGGGTCACCCGGTACACCACCGGCCGGCACGTCGACGGGGTGCTCTTCGCCTCGCTGCACGGGGAGGACCCACTGCCCGGCCGGCTCGCCCGGCTGGGGATACCGGTCGTGTGCAGCGGCCGACCGCTGGACGCGGCCGACGTGCCGTACATCGACGTGGACCACATCGGCGGGGTGGCCGCGGCGACCCGTTACCTGATCGACAACGGTCGCCGCCGGATCGCCACCATCGCCGGCCCGCAGGACATGGTCGCCGGCATCGAACGGCTCGCCGGCTACCGGGACACCGTGGTCGCCGCCGGCCTGCCCCAGATGATCGAGTACGGCGACTTCACCCGCGAGTCGGGGACCATCGCGATGCGTCGGCTGCTCGCCGCGTACCCCGATCTGGATGCGGTCTTCGCCGCCTCCGACCTGATGGCGCACGCCGCCCTGCGGGCGTTGCACGAGGCGGGCCGGCGGGTACCGGAGGACGTCGCGGTGATCGGTTTCGACGACATCGAGACGGCTGCCTACACCGAGCCGCCGCTGACCACCGTGCGGCAGCCGATCGTCGAGTTGGGCCGGAAGATGACCCGGCTGCTGCTGGCCCTCGCCGACGGTGCGGAGGTGGAGCGGGCGGTGGTGTTGCCGACGGAGCTGGTGATCCGACAGTCCGCCTGACCCCTGCACCGGCCTGCCCCGCCCGGTTTCCGGCCTGGCCGCACGCCCCGGCCACGTGAGCCGGGCCGCCCCTGCCCACCGGGCACCCACACGCGACGGCTGAACGTCGACCGCGACCGTCACCCTCAGCAACATTTCGTCGACCCCACCCCACCCAGGTTCACCCCCTTTGCTCTGCTGCCATCCACGCGACAGGCACCGAGGGTGACCGACTTGACGCCACATCCGCCCGAGCCATAAATGTGCATTAGCAGCTCAAATGCCTGTCGCCTCCATGGCAGCAGAGCAAAGGGGGCGAGGGTGATAGGGCAGGGGTCGACCGTGGATTACGGAGAGTGGGAAAGTCGCAACCAGAGAGAGGCGTTACCCAGAGTCATCGGCATGGCGGTTGGGGAAAAGGTGTGGCTGTGGACTCCGGCCGGTGCCTACGCTCGCGGGCATGCCTGACGCCGTTGCACCGCAGCCCGTGCCGACCAGCACCGAGCGGCAGCGCCGGCACCAGTTGCCGCCCGCCCGCGACCACACCGCGCGGTCCACCGGCCAACCGGGGGTGGGGTGGCGCATCCGCACCGCCCGGCCCGACGACGCGCCCGGGGTGGTGGCGCTGCGGTCCCTGGTCCATCCGTACCTGGTGCGGGGCATCGCGTCGACCCGGCAGATGATCGCCCAGCCACCACCCGAGGAGAAGTGGGCGGCCTGGGTGGCCGAGGCGGACGGCCAACTCGTCGGCTGGGCCTCGGCGTACCGGAACACGCAGACCTCAGTGCCCGACTTCGGGGACATCTCCATCCTGCACGTGCATCCGGATCACCGGGGCCGGGGCACCGGCACCGCACTGCTCGCCGCCGCGCTGGCCCACCTGGAATCCCTCCGGATCCGCCGGGTGCGGACCTGGGCGCAGACCGACTCGCTGCCGTACGCCCGCCGGCACGGGTTCGCCCCCAGCCGGGAGCTGCGCTACTCGGCGCTCGACCTGCACCCGGCCCCACCGATGCCCGAGCCGCCCGCCGGGGTACGGCTGCTCCCGCTCGCCGGGATCGATCCGTACCAGGTCTACCTCCTCGACGCCGTCGCCTCGACGAGCGAGCCGGGCGACGTGCCGGTGGACGCGATCAGCTACTCCCACTGGCGCTCCGAGTGTTGGGAGAACCCGGGATTGGACCGGGACGCCAGCACGGTCGCCGAGGTCGACGGCACGTTGGTCGCGCTCAGCCTGGTCAAGCGGGACGGCGACCGGATGTGGTCCGACTTCACCGCGACCCGGCCGGAATACCGGGGTCGGGGGCTGGCCCGACTGACCAAGCAGGTCGCGCTGCACCGGGCCGCCGGTCGCGGAGTACGCACGGCCTACACCTCCAACGACGAGGCCAACGCGCCGATGCTGGCGGTCAACACCCGCCTCGGCTACCGGCCGGTGGCCACCGCCTGGTCCTGCCTGCGCGAGCTGCGCTGAGAGGCTCGACCACGACCGGCGGGCCGCCCACCATGGTCACGCCGTCGGCCGGCCGCCGGCTCGGCTCTCCTCGATGTGCTGGCCCAGCGAGCGGCGGGCGAGCAGCGCGGCCCCGGCGACGGCGGCCGGCATCACCAGCACCGCACCCAGCGGGATCAGGAAGCACAGGAAGACCGCCACACCGAAACCGAGCGAGGTGGCCCGGTCCGCCTTCAGCCTGGCCCGCCGGTCCGGCAGCCGCAGCCCGCGCCGGGAGAACGGCGCACCGACCAGCTCCACGGCGAGCAGCCAGCCGCCCACCGCCGCGCCGACCACCGGCACCACGGTCTGCCCGACCACCGGGATGAACCCGGCCGCGAAGAGCGGAATGCCGAACAGCACCGAGAGCCCGACCAGCCGCAGCGAGTCGACGATGCTGCGCCGCAACGACGCCCCGAACGGCACCTCCACCGCGCCCGGGGTGCCGCCGAGCCGGTCCTCCACCCGCTCGGAGATCTTCTCGTAGAACGGGTCCCCGATGACCAGGGTGACCGCGGTGAAGCCGACCACGGTGAGCAGCCCGCCCAACCCGAGGAAGGCCAACCCGGCGATCACCCGGACCAGGCTGCGCGGGGTGTCCGACCAGTCGTCGGCGAACGGGGTCACCCACGCCGCCAGCTCGTCCACGAAGTAGACCAGGGTGGCGAACGCGGTGACGAAGAGCGCGGCGGACAACAGCGCCGGCACCACGCCGAGCAGCATCAGCCCCGGGCTGCGGACATACAGGCCGAGGCCACGCACGAGCAGGCCCACGCCGCCGAAGAAGCGGCGGGTGGCACCGGTGACCGGCGCGGCGAGGGTACGGGGTCCGTTCACGACCGCAGAGCCTACTGGCCGGGGGCCACCGCCACCGGGCACCCGACGGCACCGCCCGACGGGTCGGGCCGGCAGGATACGGGGGTGCGCGCCGCCCGGTTGATCTCCCTGGTGCTGCTGTTGCAGTCCCGCGAGACGATGACCGCCGCCGAACTCGCCCGTGAGCTGGAGGTTTCCGAGCGGACCGTCTACCGGGACGTGGTGGCGCTCTCCGCCGCCGGGGTGCCGGTCTATGCCGACCGGGGGCGGGCCGGGGGTTACCGGCTGCTCGGCGGCTACCGGACCCGGCTGACCGGGCTGACCCGGGACGAGGCGGAGGCGCTCTTCCTCACCGGACTGCCCGGCCCCGCCGGTGACCTGGGACTGGCCGACGCGGTGGCGTCCGCCGAGCTGAAGATGCTCGCCGCGTTGCCACCGGGCCTGCGTGACGCCCCGGCCCGTACCGGCCAGCGGTTCCACCTGGACGTCCCGGGCTGGTTCCGCGAGTCCACCCCGCCGCGCTGGCTGGCCGAACTGGCCCGGGCGGTGTGGCGGGACGGGGTGGTCGCCCTGCGGTACCGGCGCGGCGACCGGGAGGTGACCCGCCGGGTCGAGGCGTACGGGCTGGTGCTCAAGAGCGGCACCTGGTATCTCGTGGGCCGGGTCGACGACACGATGCGCACCTACCGGGTGGACCGGGTGCTCGACGTCGTCGCCGACCCGGCGACCTTCACCCGGCACGACGGCTTCGACCTGGGCGGCTACTGGCGGGAGCAGGCCGAGGCGTTTCTGCGGGACATGCTCGCCGCACGGGTCACCGTGCGACTCAGCCCCGCCGGTCTGCGCCAGCTCCGCTTCCTCGCCGACACCCCCTTCGCGTACGACGAGGCAGTGGCCGCCGCCGGCACACCCGACGGGCAGGGTTGGGTGGTGACCGAGCTGCCCGTCGAGTCCGTCGAGGTGGCGTACCCGCAACTGCTCGGCCTCGGCCCCGAGGTGGAGGTGCTCGACCCACCGCAGCTGCGTGCCCTGCTCGCCGACGCGGCGGCCCGCTCGGCCGCCCGATACGGCGTCGGCCCGGACCACCCGACCCGCTGACGGCGACCGGGCCGACGAGCCGTCAGCGGTAGCCGGTGACGTCGGCGGGCCGGTCCGTCTCGACCACCTCGGTGAGGTAGCGGAAGGCGTCCGGCCGGCTGCCGTCGAGGTCGGTGAAGCCGTACACCCGGGCCAGTTCGCCGGCCGAGACGGACGCCTGGTTCCAGCGGGCCCGGTCCTCGTCGGCGGCCAGTGCGGCGACCGCCCGCCCGACGAAGGCCGGGGTTTCCGAGATGAGGAAGTGCGGGTCCGTCGCCGCGCCGTCGCGCCAGGTCTGCTCGGTCACCCCGAAGTGCTCCAGCATCGCCTCGGAGCGGATCCAGCCGGGGGTGAGCGCCACGGCGGTGCACCCGTGCGGCGCCAGCTCGTGCCCCCAGCTGTACGCGAGCCGGGTCACCGACACCTTCGCCAGGTCGTAGAAGACGGACAGCCGGTAGTGCGTGTCGTTGTACGCCCGGGTGCCGTCGCCGATCTCGACGACCAGGCCGCCGGGGCGGCGGATCAGCAGCGGCAGCGCGAAGTGGCTGGTGACGATGTGGGTGTCCACCGCCAGCCGCAGGGTGCGGAACCCGGCGTCCAGCGGCTGCTCCCAGACCGGCTTCTCCCAGGTGATCAGCGGGTCGGCGCCCCACACGTCGTTGACCAGCACGTCGAGCCGGCCCTGTTCGGTGTCGATCCGGGCCACCAGGTCGCGTACCTGCTCGGGCACCAGGTGGTCGACCCGGACCGCGATGCCGGTGCCTCCGGCGGCGGTGACCAGCTCGGCGGTCTCCTCGATGGTCTCGGCGCGGTCCAGCTCGGAGCGGCCGGCCCGGCTGCTGCGGCCGGTGGCGTAGACCGTCGCCCCGGCCGCGCCGAGCTGGACCGCGATCTGCCGGCCCGCGCCCCGGGTCGCGCCGGCCACCAGCGCGACCTTTCCTTCCAACGGTGTCGTCGTCATACCGTCGAGGGTGGCAGTGATACCTGACAACCGAAGTCCGGTTTCGCGGAGCGGTTCGGTCCGGCATGCTCCCGGCATGCACCTGCTGCTCTCCGGGATCGTCGGCTCGGTCGCCTACGGGCTGGCCGGCCCCGGCTCCGACGTGGACCGGATCGGCGTCTTCGCCGCCCCGACGGTGGCCTTCCACGGCCTGCGGCCGCCCCGGGAGTCGGTGGTCACCACCGACCCGGACGTCACCCTGCACGAGGCCGGCAAGTACGCCCGGCTGGCGTTGAGCGGCAACCCGACGGCCACCGAGCTGATCTGGCTGCCCGACGACTGCTACGAGACCCGTACGGAGCTCGGTGACCGCCTGATCGCCATCCGGTCGGCGTTCCTCAGCGCACCGCGTGTCCGCGACGCCTACCTCGGCTACGCGAGCCAGCAGTTCCGCAAGCTGACCACCCGCGACTCGACGGTGGGCGGCCGGCGCCGCTCGGCCAAGCACGCCCGGCACCTGGCCCGGCTGCTGCACCAGGGGCGGACCCTCTACGCCACCGGCGTGCTGGAGATCCGGCTGGCGGACCCGGCGTGGTTCCGGGCGTTCGGTGAGCGGGTCGCGGGCGGCGCGCTCACCGAGGCGGAAGCGCTGGTCGCCGAGGCGGAACGGGACTTCGACCGGCTCCGCACCCCGCTGCCCGACCGGCCCGACGAGGCGACGGTGGAACGCTGGCTGCGTGCCGTCCGCGCCGCCCACCTGCCGCCGCCTGACTGACCCACGGCAGCCGTTGCCGGGGTCCGTGCCGGGCCCGCGACGAGGCGATCAGACTGCTTCCACCCCGAGCTGGGTGGTGAGCAGCAGGGTGTCGGCGTTGAGCCAGTAGTCGGTGATCAGGCCGTGCCTCGTCCGCAGCGTGTCGGTGCCCGTGAAGCGGACCGTGGTGCCGGGCGCGGCTGTCGCCCCGGGGAATCCTCCGCCGTACGTGCCGTCGGCGACCCACCGCACGACCACGTGGCTGCCGTCGATGATCGGGCCGACCTCGACGGTGAAGCGCAGGTCGGGGAAGGCTCCCCGGATCTGGCCGATCAGGTCGACCATGCCGGCCGGGCCGTGCACGGCACTGCCGTCGCCGCCGTCGAGCAGCGCGGCCCGGACCCGGACGTCCGGCGCGATGAGGTGCTCGGCCAGCGCGTAGTCGCCGTTCCAGAGCTGGACCCAGTCGCGGGTCACCTGCTGCTGCGTCCGGCGGGTGTCGTCGGGCCCGTCGGGCCGCGTGTGGGTGGTGGCGGTGCCGCCAGCCAGCGCGGGAACGCTGCTGCCGGTCAGCACGCCACCGGCGATCAGGAGCGCGGTGAGGGTGACGGTGGACCTGCGGTTCATGATGACTCCTCCATGAATGAGATCAGCTCGCTTTAGTTATAGCCTATAACTACAGTGATTTGACGTCAACACGAGCGGAGTAGCGGAGTGGTGGCGGGGCGATCGCGGGCCTACCGGTCCGGGCAGACGGACGGCAACGGCGGCAGGCGGGGCCGCACAGGCGGCAGGCCGAGCCGGGGGCAGCCGGGCCGGGGGCAGCCGAGCCGGGGCGGGCGGGCCGGGGGCAGCCGGGCCGGGGCGGGCGGGCCGGGGCGGGCGGGCCGGGGCGGGCGGGCCGGGGCGGGCGGGCCGGGCCGGAGGCGGGCGGGCCGGAGGCGGGCGAACGCCTGGAACGAGTTTGCCGGGGCCGGCACCGGGGACATCCGTCCACACCGGACTGCCAGCTCGGATCCGGCGGTCCGCCGGATCCCGACCGGGCGGAGGCCACGGGCGGACAGGACGCGTCCCGGGCCCGGCCCGGGGCTAGTCGTTGAGGAAGGTGGAGATCCGGTCCCGCAGGTCGGCGCGGTCGGTCCAGGCGAACCCGGGACGGTCGTAGACGTGCAGTGTCGCCTGCGGCAACGCGTCGGCCAGCTCGGCGGCGATGTGGGTGGGGTGCAGGTCGTCGCCGACGCAGCCGATCACCAGGGCCGGTGCGGTCACCCCGGCCAGGGCGGCGAGGTCGGCCAGCGGGGACTGCTCCGGCAGGTCGGACAGACCGGCGGCGAGCCCGTCCCGCAGCAGCTGGTCGAGTCGCTGACGCAGGTAGGCCCAACCGGCCGGGGTGTTGCGGACCGACGGCGGCAGTTCCAGGGCGACCACGTCCGCCACGGCCGAGGCGTCGCCCCCGGCGACCGCGTCGAGCAGGTCGGCCAGTCGTTGCCGGGCGACCGGGCCACGCGGCCGGTCGAGGACGGCGGGCAGCAGGAAGACCAGTTTCTCGAACCGGTCCGGGCTCTCGACGAGCAGCCGGCAGAGCGCGCCCGCGCCGAGGCTGGCGCCGAACGCCCGGGTGGCGCCGCTGAGGTCCGCCACCGCCCGCAGGTCGCGGGCCAGGTCGAGGTAGCTCCACGGGCCGGGCGGGGCGTCGGAGCGGCCGTGCCCCCGGAACTGGAAGAAGACCCGTCGGCCGGTGACGGCGCTGCCGAACGGGCGGGTGGTGGCGATGCCGTTGCCGAATCCGTGGGCAAACACGGTGACCGGGTCACCGACGCCGGTGACCAGCCGTTCCAGCTGTACGTCGTGCGGGGTGGCGACCAGCTCGGTCTCCGGTTCCGGCAGGGCGGGTCGCCCGGTACGCGGTGCGCCGGGCCCGGGCCCCCAGGTGCGGGGTCCGCCGTCCGGCGGTGGCGGCCAGCGGAAACCCCTCACCAGAACCCTTTGCCGTCGTGCAGGTCACGCAGCCCGACCCGGACGTCCAGCAGGTAGATCAGGCCGGCCGCGATGCCGATCAGCCCGAAGATGCTCAGCGCGCCGAAACCAAGCAGGGTGAGCAGCATGCAGACGGCCAGGATGGCGATCCAGCCGCCCTTGGGGAGGGTGCCGATGGCCGGGAAGGCGTCCGAGCGCTGGGTGAACGCGTGCACCAGCGAGATGCCCTGCACAGCCAGGGCGAACACGAGCAGGATCAGATCGATCACGTAGACGAGGTGGAACACGAAGATCGGCGCGGCGATGGCCATGCCGGCCAGCATATGCCGACGGCCCCGGAAACGTCCGTCAGGACGCCCCCGGGGCCGGTGTCGGCGACGGTCACTCGGCGGCCGGGCGGGTCCGCTTCGTGGTCTTCGGCTGCTTCGCTGTCGGGTCGGTGGCGACGGGCTTGGCGGCGGCCTTGGTCGCGGCCGGCTTGGTCGCGGCCTTGGTGGCCCGGGACCGGGTGACCTTGGCTGCGGCCGGCTTGGCCTCGACGACCTGCGCCACGTCCGCCGGGGTCGGCGGGTGGTCCGTGTCGGCCTGCGCCACGGCAGCCGGGGTCGGGGTGCGGTGCTGGTCGGTCCCGGCCTGCGCCCCGGCCGGGACGGTGGCGTCGGTCGCCTCGATGTCGGCGTTGACGGTCTCGGCGGCCTCCAGCACCCCGGCACCGACCACCCGCTCACCCCGGGCGATCAACGCGCCGTACGCGGCCAGTGCCCGTTCCTGGGCCGCCTGCGCCCCGGCGAGCACCACGGCGGCGTTGCGGGTGGCGGCACCGCGCAGCTTGTCGAGGTCCAGCTCGGCGCGGAGCTTGTCCAGGTTCAGCTCGGTGGGCGTGGCCTTCTCGCGCAGGCCGGTGGCGGTCAGGTTGGCGGTACGGAAGGTCTCGGTGGCCTTCTGGCGTAGCTCGAACCCGGTCACGACGGCCTTGCCGCCCCACTCGGCGGCGACCTTGGTGCCGTCGGCGACGACCCGGTTGCCCAGCTCGCTCACCACGGTCGGCAGCTTGCGCAGCTGCTGGATGGCCAGTTCCCCGGCACCGGCGGCGGCGTAGACGGGGGCCGGAATGCGGTTGGTCTTCGGCTGGGTCATGACAACTCCTCCTCGGCCGCTCCGGCGGCCTTGTCGTTGCTGGTCGTGGGCGCGGCATCCGCCGTGCCGTCATGGGTGCCGGCGGTGGGCGCGGTGCGCGTCCCGCTGGCGGTGGGCGCGGTGCGCGTCTCACCGGTCGCGGGTGGGGTCCCCACCCCACCGGTGGTGGGTGCGGTGCGCGTCTCACCGGTCGCGGGGGCGGGGGCGGTGCCCGCCTCGGTGACGGCGACCGATTCGAGGACGGCCTCGGTCGGGGTGCCTTCCGGGGTGACCGGTCCGGTGGCGGCCGGCGTCACCGTGGCCGCCGCCTCCGTCGGCCCGGTCGGCGTCGGTACGGCGTACGCGGAGGTCGGCGCGGCCGGTCCGGGGCCGGCGTCCGGGCGGTCCACCGCGGCGGCGGTCCGATCGGTGACGACCGGTTGATCCGTGCCGGCGACCCCATCGGGGACCGTCTGGTCGGTGCCGGGGCGGTTCGTGCCGGCCGGCTCGTCCGTGCCGGGTTCCGCCGGGGCGGAGTGGTCGGCGGTGGCCTCGGACAGCCGGGTGTTCTCCCGCCGGAAGGTCTCGTATATCTGGCTGAGCGACTGTTTCTGCGCCATGGTCAGGTCGGGGTCGACCGCGATGGCGGCGAGCACTCCCTGACCCTCCTTGTCGTCGAGCAGCCCGGCCCGCAGGTACATCGCCGGGGTGGAGACCCGCAGCGCGCTGGCGAGCTGCTGGAGCACCTCGGCGCTGGGCTTGCGCAGGCCCCGCTCGATCTGACTGAGGTAGGGGTTGCTCACGCCGGCCTGCTCGGCGAGCTGGCGGAGCGAGATCTTGGCGTTCCGCCGCAGGTCACGGATGAATCCGCCGACGTCGGGTAGATCCTTGGGTGCGGCCATACCCCAACGGTAGTCCGCGCTGCTAGCTCCAGCAAGCAAAACGCTAGCCAGAGTTAGCAAGGTAACAGGAGGCAAAGTACGTTGCGGCCCGGGATGTCCGGTCGTAACTTGCACGGCGTGACCCAACAGATCGCTGTCAACGGCACCACCCTCGGCTACGACGAGGTCGGCACCGGCACGCCGGTGCTCCTGCTGCACGCGGGCATCGCCGATCGGCGGATGTGGCGCGAGGTGTGCGCCGCCCTCGCCGACCGGCACCGGACGATCGCGCTGGACCTGCGCGGCTATGGGGACTCGGCGCTGCCGCCGGAGTCCTTCGCCCACCGCGACGACGTGGTGGCGGTGCTGGACGCGCTCGACATCGACCGGGCCGCCCTGGTCGGCTGCTCCTTCGGCGGGGCGGTGGCGATCGACACCGCGCTGGCGTACCCGCAGCGGGTGTCGGCCCTGGCGCTGTTCGGCACCGCCGTCTCCGGGCACGAGTGGTCGCCGGACACCGAGGAGTTGTGGGACCGGCTGGTCGGTGAGATCGACGAGGAGGACCTGGCGGCGAGCGCGGCCGGTGAGGTCCGGTTCTGGGTGGTCGGCCCGCACCGCCGTCCGGAGGATCTCGACCCGGCGCTCATCGCCTTCGCCGAGGAGTCGGACCGGCGGGCCCTCGCCGCCGAGCAGGCGTTGAGCGCGGTCGACGTCGTCGACCTCGACCCGCCCGCCATCGGCCGCCTCGACGAGTTGGACCTGCCGGTCCTCGTCACCGCCGGTGCCGTCGACATCCCGGACATCATCCGGCTGGCCGACCGGATCGCCGCCGAGGCCCCCCGGGCCGTCCGCCTGCCCGACATCCCCGAGGCCGCGCACCTGATCCCGGTGGAACGCCCCACCGAGGTGGCCGAGGCCCTCCGCGCCTTCCTGCCCTGACCGGCCCCGCACCCCGGGCCCGTCCCGCACCCTGGTGCGGCCCGGCCACGGATCGCCCGCAGCTCACCAGACGGGACGCACTCCACCGACCGGAAGAGCACCGCCGAGCAGGGGAACCTCCGCGTACTCGGTGAGGACGGGGGCCCGCACACCGAGCCGGCGCAGCGCGGAGACCAGCACCGGCATCCGGGCGCGGGTGGCACCGTCGTCGATCTTGAGGGTGACCGCGCCGACGCCGGGCAGCGCCGCCGCGATCACCCCCTCCGCGCCGATCTTGGCCAGCATTCCGGGTACGCCGCGCATCAGGCGGGTGTCGTCCGCCACGGTGCCGCCGACCACCTCCGGGTACGCCCGCATCGCGTCCGCCACCGTGCGCTCCGGGGAGCCGGGCTCGGCGGCCACCAGCCGCAGGTAGGCCCGGGCCAGCCCGGTCAGCGAGACCGCCAGCACGGGCGCACCACAACCGTCCACGCCGACCGCCGCCGCCGGCTCGCCGGTGAACTCCTCGATCGTGGCGGTCAGCCGCTGCTGCAACGGGTGCTCCGGCCGCCAGTACCCGTCCACCGGCCAGCCGGCCGCCAGGCAGGTCAGCAGCATCCCGGCGTGCTTACCGGAGCAGTTCATCGCCAACCGGCTCGGGCCACCACCGGCCCGCAGCACGGCCTCCCGGGCCGCCTCGCCGAACGGCAGGTCGGGCGGGCAGTGCAGGGCCCCCGGGTCCAGGCCCGCGGAGCCCAGCAGCGCCGCGACCCGGGCCAGGTGGAACTCCTCACCGGCGTGGCTGGCCGAGACCACCGCGACGTCGGCGGGGTCGGTCACCGCGAGCCCGGCCCGGAGCATCCCGAGCGCCTGCAACGGCTTGCTGGCCGAGCGGGGAAAGATCGGCGGGACGCCGTTCCCGGCACCGGCCACCGGCGCACCGGCGGCGTCGAGCACCACCACCGAGCCCCGGTGCACACCCTCCACGAACCCGGACCGGACCACCTCGGCGAGCGGCTCGCCACCCTCGTACGTCTTGGACACCTGGCGAAGGTACCGACGGGGGCCGGCACCCCGACACCCGGGTGACCTGCGACGTCGACCACCGGCGTACAGGAGTGCCGGGGCAGGCGCGGCTTACCGGGCGGACCTGCCCCGGCCGGGCCCACGGCGGGCCCCGACCCGGAACCGCAGCACCGGCCGGACCGGTCCGGCCCGCCGGGCGGGCTAGCGGAACAGCAACTGACGGGCTTCGGTGGTGGTCAGCGGGGGGCGCTGGGCGAGCTGCGCGAACCCGACCGCGCGGGCCACCAGCTGCATGTTGGACTCCACCGGGCGACCCTTGGCGTACGTCACGGTGTCCTCCATACCGACCCGCAGGTGACCGCCGGTGGAGAGCGAAGCCAGCAGCACCGCGATGGTGCTGCGACCGACGCCGGTGGCCGAGAAGGTGGTGCCCGCCGGCAGGTCACGCAGCATCTGCTGGGCGGCGACCAGGGTGGCGGTGGTGCCCGGCATCCCGCCCGGCACCCCCATCACGAAGTCGACGTGCACGTGCCCGCCGTACGGCAGGCCGTGCCGGTCCAGCAGGCGTTGCAGGGCGGTGAGGTGACCGAGGTCGAAGATCTCGTACTCGGGGAGGATGCTGCGCTCCTGCATCCGGGTGTGCAGGTCGACGATGAACTCCCACCGGTTGAGGAAGACGTCGTCGCCGAAGTTGACCGTGCCCATGGTGCAGGAGGCCATGTCCGGCGCGGCGTCCAGCACGGCCAGCCGGTCGGCCTCCGGATCGGTCACCGCCCCACCCGAGGAGAGCTGCACGATCAGGTCGGTGCTCTCCCGCAGCGCCGCCACGGTCTCCCGCAGCCGCCCCTGGTCGAGGGTGGGCCGGGCCTGGTCGTCGCGGATGTGGACGTGGATCACGGAAGCGCCGAGCGCCTCGCACTCCTTGGCGGTGAGCAGCAACTCGTCGAGGGTCACCGGCAGCGCCGGCACCTGCTCCTTGGCCGACTCCGCGCCCGTCGGGGCAACCGTGATCAACGTCCCTGTCGTCATGCCGGCGATGGTAGCCGCCCCGGCCGCCCCCGGTCGACGCCGCAGGCCGGCCCGACAGGAAGAACCGCACATCAGGAGAGAGAGACGCGAAGAAATTCCCGCCGAATCGGCTAGCGGTAGGCATCCTTACTTCGCCGACGAGCACAACCGGAGGCGAACCCACCGCCCGGGCGACGCCGGGAAGCACGGACCCACCGCCCGGGCCACGCCGGGAAGCACGGACCCACCGCCCGGGCGACGCCGGGAAGCACGGACCCACCGCCCGGACCATGCCGGAAAGCGCCACCCACCGGCCGGGACGGGCTACTCCGGGTCGATGGCCGCGGCGGTGTCGCCCACCGACAGCCGGGCGTCGTCGGCGAGGTTGCGTTTGACCACGGCGAGCGCGACCTGACCCAGCTCGTAGTGGTGCACGGCGGTGCCGACGAAGCCGACCGTCCGGCCGTCCAGGGTGACCGGGGTGCCGGACGCCGGCAGCTGGTCGGTGGTCACCCCGTCCAGGTGCAGCAGGACGAGCCGACGCGGCGGCCGGCCCAGGTTGTGCACCCGGGCGACGGTCTCCTGCCCCCGGTAGCAGCCCTTGTCCAGGTGCACCGCCGGGGCGATCAGGCCCGCCTCGGCGGGGATCGTCCGGTGGTCGGTGTCCACCCCGACCCGGGCCCGTCGGGCGGCCACCCGCACCGCCTCGTACGCCCACAGGCCGGCCGGGGGGACGCCGTGCTCGCGCAGCGCGGCGACGACCTCGTCCAGGGCGGGCCGGGGCACCAGCAGGTCCACCCCCAGCGGGACCCGACGGGCCCAGCCACCACCGGTCAGCGGCTGGACGTCGTACGAGACGGTGGGGCGGGGGGGCAGCTCGCCGGAGCGGAACTTCGGACCCGGCACCGCGAGCACCTCGGGGGCGGTCAGGCCGGTGACGCCCAGCGTGGCGACGGCCTCGGTGGCCTGCGGCCCGACCAGCGACAGCAGCGCGTGGCCGGCGGTGACGTCGCGCGGCTCGACCTGGCTGAAGAACCGCATCTTCTCCAGGTACGTCAGCAGGTCGGCGGTCATCCCCGGCTCGGTGTCCAGCCAGGTGGTCGTGCCGTCCTCGGCGACCATGGCGTGCTGCTCGACGTGCCCGTGCGGGCTGAGCACCAGCAGCTCGGTGCCCTGGCCGGGGCCGAGCGCGGCGAGGTGCTGGCTGGTCAGGGTGTGCAGCCAACCGATCCGCTCCGGGCCGGTGACGGCGACGACACCCCGGTGCGAGCGGTCCACCAGGCCGACCCCGGTGGCCAGGGTGCGCTGCTCGCGCATCGGGTCGCCGTAGTGCGCGGCGACGCCCCGCACCCCGGCCGCCCGGTGCCCGGCGTCCGGCTGGTCCCGGCTGGCCTCGTCGATCGCCTCGACGGCCACCGCTCCCGCGATGTCGATCATGTTGGTTCCCCGTCCTCACAGTTGCCGCAGACGCCGAAGAGCGCCACGTGCCCGATGTCCACCTGGAAGTTCCGCTCGGTGGCGAGCCGGTCGGCCAGCGGGCGCATCAGCTCCGGGTCGATCTCGTCGACCGCGCCGCACTCCCGGCAGACCAGGTGGATGTGCTGGTGCTCACCCGCCGCGTGATAGGTCGGCGAGCCGTGCGACAGGTGGGTGTGGGTCACCAGGCCGAGCCGTTCCAGCAGCTCCAACGTCCGGTAGATGGTGGTGATGTTGACCCCGGCGGCGACCTCCCGGACCGCCGTGTGCACCTGCTCGGGTGTGGCGTGCCCCAGGTCGAGCACGGCCTGCAGGACCAGTTGCCGCTGCGCCGTCAGTCGCAGCCCACGCGAGCGGAGCATTTCCGCCAGGGAGGATTCGGACACCGTCCGATCATAGTTCGGCCCGCGCCGGTCACCGCCCGCCCGCCACCGGGCCGCCGGGCGGGTCACGTCACCGGGCTCGGGGGTGCGACGGGTCACGCCGTTAGGCTCGGCGGTCATGGTGGCATCGAGGGTCGCCGTGCTCGGTCGGGGCGTCGTCCCCGCGACGGAGCCGGTGCTACGCGGGAACGACCTGGGTGTGCTGCGCGGGGACGGGCTGTTCGAGACCATGCACCTGCGCGGCGGAAACCCCTGGTTGCGTACCGCCCATCTGGCCCGGCTGCGGGCCGGGGCCGCCGCCCTGGAACTCCCGCTGCCCCCGGACGGGGCGCTTGTGGAACTGCTGGACGGCATCGCCGCCGGCTGGCCCACCGAGGTCGAGGGCGCATTGCGCCTGGTCTGCACGCGGGGGCCGGAGGGGGGTGGGCTGCCCACCGTGTACGCCACCCTGACCGAGGTGCCGGCCGCCGCGAAACGGCTCCGCGACGTCGGGGTCACCGTCGCCACCCTGCCCCTCGGGGTGCCGGCGACCGCCCGCCCCGAACTGTCCTGGCTCCCGGCGGGCATCAAGTCGATCTCGTACGCGACCAACAGCGCCGCCCGCCGCTGGGCCGCCCGCAGCGGGGTGGACGACGTGCTCTGGGTCTCCACCGACGGCTACGTGCTGGAGGGGCCCAGCGCGAACGTCGTCTGGCTGGACGGCGACACGCTCTGCACCGTCCCGGCCGCGCGTACCGGCATCCTGCCCGGCACCACCTGCGGCTGGCTGCTCGACCACGCCGCCGGGCTGGGCCTGGGACGGGCCGAACGGATGGTCACCCCGACCGGGCTGCACGCCGCCGCCGGGATCTGGCTGACCTCCTCGGTACGCGGTCTGGTCGAGGTCAGGTCCCTCGACGGCACCGGCCGCCCACCCGCCCCGCACACCCCCCGCCTCCAGGAACTGCTGGGCTTCGCCTGACCGGCCCGACCGGCGGGTTAGCGGAGGTCAGCCGCCGGTCGGCTGAGTCCGGTGGCCGGTGGCGGAGGGTCAGCCGGCGACCCGGACCAGGCGGGCCGACAGGTGCGGGGAAAGGCTGTGACCCACACCCGCCATCTCCTGGGCGTAGAGCAGTGCCCCCTCCACGATGCCGAAGAGCCGGGCGCCCGCCGTCACCTCCTTGGCCGTGGCGGTACGCACCACCGCGTCGGTGGCGAACTCGATCTGGGTGCCCGTGCGCTTGCCGATGTGCAGCTCCATGATCCCCGTCGGGGTGGTCATCAGCGCTTCCAACTCGTCGGTGACCCGCTCACCATCCAGCACCGGACGCCACCAGCCCACCTCGCGCCCGGCCGGACGGATCGGACGGCTCTCCTCGTCGAGCAGCCACGCCCGCGACTCGTAGAACAGGAACGGCCGGCCGTCGTGGCTGATCCGGATCTCCTGGGCGTAGTCGAAGTCCTCGATGGTGGGGAACCCGCCCCGACCCCGGCCCCGCCACACCCCGACGTACGGCAGCAGGCCGTCCAGCGCCGGGTGCAGCTTCGGACCGACCCGCAGGTCGTGGCTCTCCTGGTAGGGGTACTCCTCGACCGGCGGCGCGTTCAACCACGGCGGCTGAAGGGGATTCTCGCTCACCGGCTCTCCTTCGTTCGCGACTGCGGGGCTCGCAACCCCGGCTCGCTCCTCGCGCTCACCCGGCCACCTTCGTTCGCGACTGCGGGGCTCGCAACCCCGGCTCGCTCCTCGCGCTCACCATTTACCTCTCGACAGGCGTACGGCCAGGTAGACCAGGCCACCGGCGAGCGCGCCGAGGCCGGCGACCAGCAGGCTGACGAACCCGATCTCGGTAACCATCATGGTCATCCTATGCTGGGTCCCATGGGCCGCACTCTCGTCGTCAAGGCCACCGCCGGAGCGGACGCCCCGGAGCGGTGCGCGCAGGCGTTCACGGTGGCCGCCACGGCCGCCGCCGCCGGGGTGCCGGTGTCGCTCTGGCTGACCGGTGAGTCCGCCTGGTTCGCCGTGCCCGGCCGGGCCGAGCAGTTCACCCTGCCGCACTCCGCGCCGCTGGCCGACCTGCTGGGCGTCATCCTCGCCACCGGGCAGGTCACCGCCTGCACGCAGTGCGTCGCCCGGCGGGACATCGGCCCGGACGACGTGCTGCCCGGCGTCCGGATCGCCGGGGCGGCCGTCTTCGTCGAGGAGGCGATGGCCGAGGGCGCGCAGGCGCTGGTTTACTGACAGCCGGCTGCGGAACGCACCCGCCTCCACCGTTCGGCCACACCGTTCGCCCGTTGTACGCGCACTGCCGATCCTGAACCCAATTGTCGTTTTGCTGCCTACCATTCGGGGGTGAGCCAGGCGACGGAGGAGTTCTTCGCATCGTTGCCGGCGCGCGCCCCGGCGATCCTGCGCGCCCCGGTCACCGGCACCCTCCAGATCGATCTCACCACCGACAACCGCACCGACCACTGGCTGGTACGGCTCAGCCCCGGCAGGGCCGTGGTGGACCGGGCCCGGGGCCCGGCGGACGCGGTGTGGAGCAGCAGCGCCGACCTCTTCGAACGGCTGGCCACCGGCACCGCCCAGAGCATCTCGGCGGTGCTGCGCAACGAGTCCACGTTCAGCGGGAACGTGATGCTGTTCCTGGTCTTCCGGCAGTTCTTCCCCACCCCGCCCGGCGTCCGCGACCCCCGGGAGACCGCCCGCGAGCAGACCGGGCGGGCCTGATGCAGCAGCGGGTGAGCATCCTCGACGGCAACACCTTCCTGGTCTGCGACAGCAGCGGGGACGTCGAGCCGTCGTTCGACTTTCCCACCGGGATGTTCTCCTTCGACACCCGGTTCCTCTCCACCTGGCTGCTCACCCTCGACGGGGAGCGCCTGCACGCCCTCTCGGTCGACGACGCGCACTCCTACCAGACCCGGTTCTTCCTCGTCCCCGGCGAGCCGACGCACTACCTCGACGCCAAGGTGTCGATCATCCGCAGCCGGTCGATCGGCGGCGTCTTCACCGAGGAACTCACCGTGCTCAACCACTCCGGCCGGGAGGCGCGGTTCCAGTTGCGGCTGGAGATGGGCTCGGACTTCGCCGACCTGTTCGAGATCAAGCACCAGCGGCCGAAGAAGGGTCGGACCAGCGCGGAGGCCGGTGAGAACAAGCTGCGGCTGACCTACCGCCGCGAAGCCTTCCACCGGGAGGCGCTGATCGTCAGCAGCACCGACGCCCACGTCGACGAGCGCGGGATGACCTGGTCGATCACCGTCGAGCCGCACTCCGGGTGGAGCACCTGCGTGACCGTGACGCCGATCATCCACGGGGCCCGGGGCGAGGACGTCCGGGCGATCACCGCGCTGGGCGCCGCGCGCGGCCCGGCCGTCATCCGTGACGAGCAGGAGGCGCTGGTCGGTCGGGCCCCGCAACTCGGCTGCGACTGCGAACCGCTCGCCGGGGCGTACCGGCAGAGTCTGCACGACCTGGCGGCGCTGCGGTACGAGTCGATCACGTTGGGCGTCCGGCTGCTCGCCGCCGGTCTGCCCTGGTTCATGACCCTTTTCGGGCGGGACAGCATGCTCACCTCGTTGCAGGTGCTGCCGTTCCTGCCGGAGCTGGTCCCGCCGACGATCCTGATGCTGGCCGGGCTCCAGGGTTACCGGCTCGACGACTTCCGCGACGAGGAACCCGGCAAGATCCTGCACGAGCTGCGGTACGGCGAGACCGCCGGCTTCGAGGAGCAGCCGCACTCCCCCTACTACGGTGCGGCCGACTCGACCCCGCTGTTCGTCATCCTGCTCGACGAGTACGAGCGCTGGACCGGGGACGCCACGCTGGTCAAGCAACTGGAAACCCCGGTCCGGGCCGCGCTGCACTGGATCGACACCTACGGCGACCTGCTCGGCACCGGTTACGTCTGGTACCGCAGCCGCAACCCGGAGACCGGCCTGGAGAACCAGTGCTGGAAGGACTCCTGGGATGCCATCTCCTACGCCGACGGCCGGCTGCCCGGCTTCCCCCGCGCCACCTGCGAGATCCAGGGGTACGCCTACGACGCCAAGCGGCGCGGGGCGCGGATGGCCCGGCTGTTCTGGAACGACCCGGAGTACGCCGACCGGCTGGAACGGGAGGCGAAGGCGCTCAAGGAACGCTTCAACCGGGACTTCTGGATTTCCGAGAAGAACCACTACGCCCTCGCCCTGGACCCGGACGGCCGGCACGTCGACTCGCTCACCTCCAACATCGGTCACCTGCTGTGGAGCGGCATCGTCGACGAGCCCCGGGCCGCCCTGGTCGCCGAGCACCTGCTCGGCCCGAGGCTCTTCTCGGGTTGGGGGGTCCGCACCCTGGCCACCGACGAGGGCCGCTACAACCCGATCGGCTACCACGTGGGCACGGTGTGGCCGTTCGACAACGCCTTCATCGCCTGGGGTCTGAGCCGGTACGGCTTCCGTGAGGAGGCCGGCCGGATCTGCGAGGCGATGATCAACGCTTCGCGGTACTTCGATGGGCGGCTGCCCGAGGCGTTCGCCGGTTTCGACCGCACCCTCACCGACTATCCGGTGCAGTACCCGACGGCGTGCAGTCCGCAGGCGTGGTCGGCCGGCACCCCGCTGCTGCTGTTGCGGGTGATCCTCGGCCTCGAACCGCAGGGCGAGCATCTGATCATCGATCCGTTGGTGCCGGAGGGGATGGGCCGGGTCGAGCTGCTGGACATCCCGGGCCGGTGGGGTCGGGTCGACGCCCTGGGCCGCAGCCGCACCCCGCACGACCACGATCACCGCGACTGACCCGGCAACGGACGGACCGGCGGGCGGGGCGGGCCACGGCCCGATCAGGTGGGGCAGGCGTCGGTCCGATCAGGCGGGGCGGGCGTCGGCCCGATCAGGTGGGGCAGCCGGGCAGGGGTCGACCGGATCAGGCGGGGCAGCCGGGCGGGCGTCGACCGGACCAGGCGGGCAGCCGGGCGGTCAGGCGGGGCAGCCGGTGGAGACGGAGAGCCGCAGCTGCGCGCCGGTGCCGTCGGCCAGCACGGTGGTCGGGCCGCTGCGGTAGGCGTACACCTCGGGGAGGTCGACCACCGGAGGGCCGGCGGCCAACGGACGCAGGCCGGTCAGCGCGGCCGGTGCGGCCCCGGCCGTGACGGCGACGGTACGGGCGGTGCCGCCGCCCGGGCAGGGGGCGGTGACCGGTTGCGGGGCGGTCTGCGCCGCGCGGCCCAGGGCCGCCAGCGCGGCGTCCAGCGTCGGATCGGCCGACGCAGCCGGGGTTGCGGATAGCCGGCACCGACCGGGCGGCAACCGGTGTCGGCGGTCAACCGGACCCGGCCGCCGCTGGTGACCCGCCCCTGCACGGTGACGAACCCCCGCGTCGGCGCGCAGCCGGGCCCCGCCGAGCCGGAGCGCACCCCGGCCCGCCAGTCGGCCGGCAGCCGGTCGGCGACCCGGTCCAGCAACGCCCGCTCGCCACCCTCGGCCACCAGCACGTCCAGCCCCCGGCTCAGGGTCGCACCGGCGGACATCGGGGTGATCCGGCAACCGCGCTCGACCTGTGGCCCGGTCAGCGCCCAGGCCCCGTCGCCGACCGCCGCGACGAGTCGACCGAGGGCCCGGTCCACCACCGGGCCGGCTTCGGCGAGGGTGCGCTGCTCCCGCACGGTCGGCGCGTCGTTGCGCGCCGACCACCAGGTGAGCACACCCAGCAGCACCGCCCAGGCCACCGTCACCACCAGCAGCCAGCGCAGCCGGCGGCGCGGCGCGGACGGGCCGGGCGGTGGGGCGTACCCCGGATGGACGGCACCACTCACCGGATCATCGTGTCACGGCCCCACCGCAGGCCGGCCGGGCGGTACGCCGAGCCGGTAGCCGACACCGCGCACGGTCTGCACCTGCGGGCAGCCCGGCACCGCGCGCAGCTTGCGGCGCAGCCGCTTGACCGCCGAGTGCAGGATCGCCGCGTCGCCCAGCCAGGCACCGCCCCAGACCGAGCCGAAGATCCGTTCGTAGCTCCAGACCGCCCCCGGGTCACCGGCCAGCCGGGCCAGCAGCTCCCGCTCCAACCGGGTCAGCGCCAACGGCTCCCCCCGCCAGGTGACCAGGTGACCGGCCGGGTCGACGACCAGGTCGCCGCAGCGCACCGGGGTCGGCCCGGTCGGTGGCGCGGCGGACGCCGGCGGGGTCGGGAAGAGCATGGCGCGTAGTTCGGCCAGGTCGGCACAGATCACCACCGGGCCGAGGTCGTCGAGCCGGCGGACCACCCGCTCCCGGACCGAGACGTCGGCGCTCACACAGACCACGAACGGGATGTCGACACCGGTCACACGTCCTCCCCAGGAGCGCACCTGCCGCCCGCTGCCGACGGTCCCGTCCGCCCACGACAGGTGCCGACGCGGCTGGAGTCAGCCTAACGGTCAGCGTGGCGCCTGGTTACTGACCAAATACTGACCGACCCGATCCATTGATCAGTATGGTTCTCCGGCTGAGCATGATGCACAGCGGCCGTGGGGGGCCGGCCCTCCAGCACCCACCACCGGCCGTCTCCCCCAGCCGCTCCGCGTGGCCACCACCACGGCACACGCGGCCGGGTCCGAACCGATCGGGCCCGACGACGTGGGGAGGAACAGCGTGCTCAGACGACCGACCGGACGACCGTCCCGGTGGCGATTGGTGGCCGCGCTCGCGGCCGGACTGTTGGGTCTCACCGCCCAGCCCGCACTACCCGCCGGTGCCGCACCGGCCGCGCCCCGGGCCACCGTGGACCAGCAGGTCCTCGACGGGCTCGCCGACGGCACCGAAACCTTCCTGGTCTACCTGCGCGAGCAGGCCCCGCTCGCCGACGCGGCCCGGCTGCGCAGCCCGGACGCCCGCGCCGGTGAGGTGCACCGACTGCTCACCACCACCGCCGAGCGGACCCAGCGCGACCTGCGCGCGGTGCTCGACGACCGCAAGGCCACCTACACCGCGTACTGGATCGCCAACGCGCTACGGGTGACCGGCGACCGGGCGCTGCTGGACGTCGTCGCCGCCCGTCCCGAGGTCGCCCGGATCTCCCCGACCCGCAGCTACCCGCTGATCCGCCCGGTCCGCAGCACTGACGCGCGGGCCGGCACCGACGCCGTCGAGTGGGGGTTGACCAACATCGGCGCACCCCGTGTCTGGGACGAGTTCGGCGACCGGGGTGAGGGCCTGGTCGTCGCCAACATCGACAGCGGCGTCCAGTTCGACCACCCGGCGCTGGTCAACTCCTACCGGGGCAACCTCGGTGGCGGCACCTTCGACCACAACTACGACTGGTACGACCCGGCCAACGTCTGCCCGCAGGACGCCCCCTGCGACAACAACGACCACGGCACCCACACCATGGGCACGATGGTCGGCACCGACGGGTCCGCCAACCAGGTCGGGGTCGCCCCCGGCGCGAAGTGGATCGCCGCCAAGGGCTGCGAGTCCAACAACTGCTCGGACGCCTCACTGCTGGCCGCCGGCCAGTGGGTGCTCGCCCCGACCGACCTCAACGGCCAGAACCCCCGCCCCGACCTGCGCCCCGACATCGTCAACAACTCCTGGGGCGGCGACGGCGGCGACCTGTGGTACCAGCAGACCGTGGCCGCCTGGCGGGCCGCCGGGATGTTCCCGGTCTTCTCCGCCGGCAACGACGGCCCGGCCTGTGGCAGTGCCGGCTCCCCCGGTGACAACTCCAACGCGTACGCGGTCGGCTCGTACGACGTGAACAACAACATCTCCGGCTTCTCCGGTCGGGGCAACGCCACCGACCCGGCCGGCTTGAAGCCGAACATCGCCGCGCCCGGCAGCAACGTGCGCTCCAGCGTCCCCGGCAACGGGTACGCGTCGTTCAACGGCACCTCGATGGCCGCCCCGCACGTGGCCGGCACGGTCGCCCTGGTCTGGTCGGCCGCGCCCAGCCTGCGCGGTGACATCGCCGCCACGGAGGCACTGCTCGACCGCACCGCGACCGACGTCGACGCGACCACCTGCGGGGGCACCGCCGCCGACAACAACGTCTTCGGCGAGGGCCGGCTCAACGCGTACGAGGCGGTCCGGCAGGCCCCGCGCGGGCCGGTGGGCCAGGTCAGCGGCCGGGTCACCGACGCGGCCGGCGGCGACCCGGTGGCGGGTGCCACCGTCGCCACGGGCGAGCGCAGCGTCACCACCGGCACGGACGGCCGGTACACGCTGACCGTGCCGGCCGGCGAGACCACGCTGACCGTGTCCGCGTACGGCTTCCGGACCGCGACCGGCACCGTGACCGTCCCGGAGGACGGCACGGTCACCCGGGACTTCGCCCTGACGGCGACCCCGACGGTCACCGTCTCCGGTCGGGTCACCGACGGCTCCGGGCACGGCTGGCCGCTGTACGCCAAGATCGAGGTTGCCGGCCGCCCCGGCGCACCGGTCTTCACCGACCCGGTGACCGGCCGGTACTCCTTCACCGTGGCCGGCAACACCGACTACAAGCTCACCGTCACCGCGAAATACCCGGGCTACCGGACGGTGACCAAGGACCTGACCGTCGGCGCGACGGCCACCACCGCGGACATCCCGGTCCCGGTCGAGGCGGCCTGTGTCGCCGCCGGTTACACCGGCAGCCTCAGCGCGCCGCTGTTGTCGCAGAGCTTCGACGGCACCACCGCACCGGAGGGCTGGTCGGTGCGCAACCGCACCGAGAAGGGCGGCTGGGTCTTCAACGACCCGGGTGCGCGGGGCAACCTGACCGGCGGCACCGGCGGGTTCGCGATCGTCGACAGCGACAAGCTGGGCACCGGCAACACCCAGGACACCGACCTGATCGCCCCGCCGGTCGACCTGTCCGCCTCGGCCGCTCCGCTGCTGCGGTTCCGCAGTGACTGGCGGGCGGTCGGGATCAGTGACACCGCCGACGTGGACGTCTCCACCGACGCCGGGGCGAGCTGGACGAACGTGTGGCACCAGACCGCCAGCCGGCGGGGCCCCCGCGTCGAGGAGGTGCCGCTGACCCCGGCGGCCGGCGCGACCGGGGCGCTGGTGCGCTTCCGGTTCAAGGGCACCTTCGCCTGGTGGTGGCAGGTGGACGACGTCCAGCTGGTCAACCGGGACTGCACCCCCGTGCCGGGTGGCCTGGTGGTCGGCAACACCACCGACCGCAACACCGGCGCGGCCGTCAACGGGGTGACGGTGACCAGCGTCGACCGGCCCACCGACACGGCCGTCTCGGCGGCCACCCCGGACGACCCGAACCTGCCGGACGGCTTCTACCACCTCTTCTCGGGGCTGACCGGCGCCCACCCGTTCACCGCGTCCCGGCCGCCGTACACCCCGGTCACCCAGCAGGTGACGGTGGTGGCCGACAGCACCCGCCGGGCCGACCTGGCCCTGGCCGCGGGGCGGCTCACCGTCAGCACCACCACGATCGAGGCCCACCAGCCGTACGGCAGCACCCGCAACGCCAAGGTGACGGTCCGCAACACGGGCTCCGCCCCGGCGACCGTGGAGCTGCTGGAACGCGGTGGCGGGTTCGAGGTGCTGTCCACCGGCGGCGCACCGCTGCGGGAGCAGGTGGTCAAGGGGATCAGCACCGGCCGTACCGGTGCCCGGTACGGCGGCGGGAACGCCGACGCCGCGCCGCAGGCCGACGACGCCTGGACGCGGATCACCAACCTGCCCGCCGCGATCTACGACAACGCGGCGGCCAACCTGGACGGCAAGGTCTACTCGGTCGGCGGCGGTGGCGACACCGGCAACGAGCGCAAGGCCTGGGTGTTCGATCCGGCTACCGGCGTCTGGACGGCGCTGCCCGACCTGCCGCACGCCCGTTCCAAGCCGTCCGCCGTGGGCATCAGCGGCAAGCTGTACGTGCTCGGCGGCTGGGGCGACGGCACCGGTGCCGAGCCGACGGTGGACGTCTTCGACCCGGCCAGCGGTTCGTGGAGCACCCTGGCCGGGGCGGTCAACCCGGCCCCTGCCGCCGCAGCCGGCACCGCCGTGGCGGGTGGCAAGGTGTACCTGGTCGGTGGCTGCGTCGACACCACCTGCACGGAGAGCAACAAGCTGGTGGTGTTCGACCCGCGTACCGGGACGTTCCGGGCCGGAGCGGCCTACCCGCACCCGGTCTCCTGGCTGTCCTGTGGCGGGATCGGTGCCCAGGTGTACTGCGCCGGTGGCGTCGCCGACGACGAGTACACCGACGCCTGGCGGTACGAGCCGGCGTCGGACACCTGGAGCCCGCTGCCGAACCTCCCGGTCGACCTGTGGGGCTCCCAGTACGCGTCGGCCGGCGGCATGCTGGTGCTGGCCGGCGGGGTGACGGGCGGCTCGACGTCGGTCACCAACCGGACGGTCGGCTTCGACCCGGTCGCCGGGGCGTGGCGGAACCTGCCGAACGCCCAGTTCAACAGGTACCGGGGCGCTGCCGCCTGCGGGGCGTACAAGATCGGTGGTTCGCCCAGCTCGTTCGTCGGCTCGGCGGACAGTGAGCGGCTCGGTGGGCTGGAAGGCTGCGCCGACGCCAGTGACCTGCCGTGGCTGTCCACCGCACCGACCAGCTTCACGCTGGCTCCGGGGGCGTCCCAGACGGTCACCGTCACGCTGACCGCCACGGCGGCGGCCGGGGTGCTCCAGCCCGGGGCATACTCGGGTGAACTGGGGATCACCTCGGACACGCCGTACCCGGTGTCGTCGGTCGGTGTCGAGATGAACGTCTCGCCGCCGAACAACTGGGGCAAGATCCAGGGCACGGTGACCGGGGTGACCTGCGGCGGCCAGACCGTCGGCGTCCCGGCCACGATCCGGCTGAACCTGGTCGGCTCGACCACCGGCACCACGCTCACCGCCGACGCCCAGGGCCGCTACGCCTGGTGGCTGCCGAAGGGCAAGTACGAGGTGATCGTGGCGAAGGACAGCTGGGTGCCCCAGGTCCAGCGGGCCGTCGTGGAAGCAGGCATCGTCGGCACGCTCGACTTCCGCCTGGCTCCGACGTCGACCTGTGCGGGCGCACGGGCGTCCGGCCTCTGACCGGACAGCCGCACTGACGGTGGCCGTCGACCCCTCCCGGGTCGGCGGCCACCGCCATCCCCGCCCCCGCCTCGGCCGCCCCCGCCTCGACCGGGCCGGGATCGACCGGGCCGGGATCGACCGGGCCGGGCCGGGCCGGGTTGGGCCGGGCCGGGCCGGGCCGGGTTGGGCCGGGCCGGGCCGGGCCGGGTTGGGCCGGGCCGGGCCGGGCCGGGCCGGGCTCGGTCGGGATCGCTATTTCCTCACGGGGACCCACCCCTCTCGGCCAGGTCGGGGCGCCCACCACACGAATCAACCCTTCGACCGCCACCGAAATCGCCGGGGCCGCCCTCTCGGTCAGCCCGGGGTAGCCACACTATGCTCTGAACCGGTTATGCCTGTGGGTCATAAATATGACGGACAGGCATAACCGCCTCTGGGGACACATAGTCCCCCCGCCGGGTCAGCAGAGTGGCAGGGCAGCAGAGCAGCACCAGCCTTGCCCTGAAGCGCCGGCACACGACGGCCACCGAGGACAGGCCACTCAGCGGCAAGCGCGCAGCGACAGCGACAGCGACAGCGACAGCGACAGCGACAGCGACAGCGACAGCGGAACGTAAGCAGACCGGCGCAGCTCCGAAAGCACCGTCAGATTCAGTTCAGGGCTTGCGCAGCCAGGTTTCCGGGTCGGTCACATAGACACCCTTGCCCTGATGGCGGTCGATCACTTCAAGCGCCTCAAGGCGCACGAAAACCATCCTGATCGTCGATGCACTCACCTTGTGCAGTTCACACAGCTCAGCGATCGACGGCAGCTTGTCCCCCGGCTTGAGGCGACCGCTCCGCGTGTCCGACATGATCTCGTTGGCGATCTTGAAGTAATCAGGCAAAGCAGGCATAGCACTCCTCGCGTGGCACCTCCGATTCGATCACAAAACAAGTGCACTGAACAAGCGGAAGACACAAGACAACTGGAGGTTGCCTTAGAAGACTTCCGTGACTAAGTTGGTCGGCGAGCGCTCCTCGCGTGGCAACGAGCAGGGCTCTCCCCGGCCGGGGTGGGTGCAGTGGAAGGGAAACCGCCCGCCCCGGTCACCTTCCACGGCAGCACGATCCCCCGCTGCCCCCTGCGGAGAGGTGGTCCCATCGTGTTCAGGTTCCTCCGGCTGTTCCGCCGGAGCCGGTCGACGGCAACCGACCGGCCCGTGACAAACGACCGGCCCAAGACGGCCGAGCAGCCCAAGACGGCCGAGCAGCCCAAGACGGCCGAGCAGCCCGAGGCGGCCGAGCGGCCGTCCGCCCGACACCGGGTCACCAACCGGCCCCCGGCCAACCAAGCCCCGGCCAGCCGGACCGGCAACCGTCCCGTCAGGCGGTCCGGGCCGCCGGGGCGGCAGAACACCGGGCACCACCACGGGCCGGCGGCACACCACCACCAACCCGTGGCACACCACCACCAACCGGTGGGGTACCGGCCGCTCTGCACGAGCCAGGTGCGGCAGCAACGGTTCCGGCGGTCCCGGTACGGGCTGGACCCGGGCGAGGTGGACGGGTTCCTGCACCGGGTCGCCGACGAGCTGACCGTGCTGCACGCCGAGCTGGCCCGCACCCGGGAGGAGAACGCGCGGATCAAGGGTGCGCTGCGCGACTGGCAGTCCCGGTTCGCGCCCCGGGTGGTGCGGGCGTGACCACCGCGACCGAGCGGGAGCGGTACGTCGTACACCTGACTGTCGCCGCCGACGACCTGCCGGCGGCGCGGCTGCTGGCCCGTGCGATCGGCCGGTCGCTGGCGTTCCTGCCGGAGCTGGTGCTCGGTGAGACGACCGTCTCCGAGGAGGGTGGATCGCAACCGCAGCATCAGGTCTTCTGCGACAGGCGGCTCGGTGGGCGTCGCCGCTGCGTCCGGCGGATCGATCACCAGGGCGGCTGCACCTCGTGACACCGGGCTGCCGGGCGACGGCCCGGTGGGTTGCCGGGCGACGGGCACCTCGCGCCTGCCGGGCGCGGCCACCCGGGTTGCCGGGCGGGCCGCCGGAGGGCGCAACGGCCCGGGGCCGGTCACCCCGGGTGGGGTGACCGGCCCCGGGCCGATCGATGCGTGGGTCAGGCCACCGTGACGGAGACCTCGTTGATGCCCCGGTTGGCGGTCACGGCGGTGTCGCCGTTGCCGTGCCGGGACAGCGCCCGCAGGGTCCAGTTGCCCGGCGCGGCGAAGAACCGGAACTGCCCGGTCGGCGAGGTGACGACCTCGGCGGTGAACTCACCTGTCGAGTCCAGCAACCGGACGTACGCGCCGGGCACGACGTCGCCCGACTCGGCCAGCACCTGGCCGGTGATGACGGTTTCCTTCTCCAGGTCCAGGCTGGCCGGCAGAGGCGCGGACTGGTCCGGCGCGGCGCAACCGGCGGCGGTGGGAGCGGTCATGGCTCAGGCCTCCCCGGGCTCGTCGCCGAGCGCCACCGGCACACCGACCAGCGAGCCGTACTCGGTCCAGGAACCGTCGTAGTTCTTCACGTTGGGGTGGCCGAGCAGCTCCTGCAGGACGAACCAGCTGTGCGAGGAGCGCTCGCCGATCCGGCAGTAGGCGATGGTCTCCTTGCCGTCGTCCAGCCCGGCGTCGGCGTAGATCTTGCGCAGCTCGTCGTCGGACTTGAAGGTGCCGTCCTCGTTGGCCGCCTTGGACCACGGCACGCTGATCGCGGTCGGGATGTGCCCGGCCCGCTGCGCCTGCTCCTGCGGCAGGTGGGCGGGGGCCAGCAGCCGGCCGGCGAACTCGTCGGGGCTGCGCACGTCGACCAGGTTCTTGGTGCCGATCGCGGCGACGACCTCGTCGCGGAACGCGCGGATCGAGGTGTCCGGCTCCTGCGCGACGTACTGGGTAGCGGGGCGGGTCACCGCGTCCTTGACCAGCGGACGGGCGTCCAGCTCCCACTTCTTGCGACCGCCGTCGAGCAGCTTGACGTCGCGGTGGCCGTAGAGCTTGAAGTACCAGTACGCGTACGCGGCGAACCAGTTGTTGTTGCCGCCGTAGAGGACCACGACGTCGTCGTTGCCGATGCCCCGCTCGGAGAGCAGCGCCTCGAACTGGGCCTTGTTGACGAAGTCCCGGCGGACCTGGTCCTGGAGGTCGGTCTTCCAGTCGAGCTTGATGGCACCGGCGATGTGGCCGGTGTCATAGGCGGAGGTGTCCTCGTCGACCTCGACGAAGACGACGCCCGGGGCGTCGAGGTTCTTCTCGGCCCATTCGGCCGAGACGAGTGCGGTGTCGCGACTCATCAGATCACTCCCTGGTGAGGATGGGTGGTGAGCCAGCGCGGGTGGTGGAGATCGGTGATGTCGCACCATGCGCGGGACCCATAGAGGAACGGATCACGGGTTCGTGCGACGGCGCCGCTGCCGGGCGTTTCGGAGGGTGGGCACCGCAGGATCAGTGGGACCCCGGGTGCAGTGGCCGCTGGGCGGCCGGAGACAGCCCCGCCGTCAGATGACGGAGCGACACAGGCAGGTGGCCACGCGGCACAGGTCGACCGCGCGCCGTTTGGTGAGGTGCGTCCCCATGGTTTCGGAGCCTACCAGCCGTCCCGGAGAGTGCCAGGGGCCGACCACCATACGGGACGCGACCCGGCCGGCAAGGGACCCCGGGGCCGGGCCGCGTTCAGAACTGAGCGGTGGGTCAGCTTGCCGAGTTGATCGGGACGTCCTTCGCGTCGGCGGTCACCGTCAGCCCCTCCGGGCGCGGCTCGACCTTGCGCACGTTGAGCTGGAACGGCAGCGCCGGCAGGGGCACATCGACCGAGATACCCCGGGCGTAGTTGTTCAGCAGGGTCCGGGCCAGCGCCACGTTCGGCAGCCCCTGGGCATTCAGGTCGCTGAACTTCAACGCCACCTTGCCGCCGTCCGCCACGGTCACCTCGGCGGTACCGGTGACGGTGAGCTTCTGGCCGAGGATGTCGACCGGCGCGGTGACGGCCAGCTTGCCGTTCTGCTCACCGAGCTTGAGCCCCGGCCGGTCCAGCAGCTTGGCCAGGCTGTCGTAGGTGACCGTGCCGGTGCCGGCCACCGTCTCGGCCACCACCTCACCCTGCCCCGAGCGGATGGTGTCCAGCGAGGCACGCACGTTGCGGGCGTCCACGTCGAGCCGGGGCAGGCTGACCGCGTTGCCCTCCACGGAGCCCTTGACGTCGGTCAGCACGATCGAGATCCGCTCGTACCGGCCGTCGACCACCTGGGTGAGGAACGGGAACCCGCCCACGTCCACCTGGGGCGGCGCGGAGCTGGCGTTCTGCTTGGCGACCTCCTGGGTGACCTGGTCGGCGATGGCCCGTTCGGCCAGGCCGGCCGCCACCCGGTCGGCCACCACCAGCAGCCCGCCCAGGATCAGGACCAGGACGACCAGTACGACGAGCCACCTGCGCCCGCGCCGCCGGGGCCGCTCCTCGTACGTCTGCGCCACGCCCGTCTCCGTCCGTCGTCGCCGTCGCCGTCGCGCGACGTGCCGTCGTGGCCGTCGCGGTCCCGCGACGTGCCGTCATCGATGCCGCCGCCCGCGGCGCACCGCTACTACCCGAGCGCCGTCGCGCCCAACCGCGCCGCGCGCCCACCGCCGTCGACCGGCGTCAGAGAAAGAGCACACACATGGCGTACGCCGCAGGAGCGGCCAACGCGAAGCCACCCAGCGGGCCCTGCATGTGCCGGGCGATCCACATGGTGGGTGGTTCGCCCGCCATCAGCCGGCCCGCCTCGGCGTAGCCGACGGCGAGGTCGGCCAGCACGGCGGTGGCTGCGGTGACCAGCCCGATCAGCGCGGCGCTGGTCGGGGTGAAGCCCACCAGGTAACTGCCGAGCAGGGCGCTGGTGAGGGTGCCGGCCATCGCGCCGACCACCACCCCGGCGGCACCCCGGGGCACCTGCGGCGCCAGCCGGGGCCAGGCCAGCACGGCGTCGGTGAGCCGCCCCACGGTGAGCGCGACGCCGGTGGCGACCAGGCAGACGGTGATCGCCTGGGTGCCGGCGGGAATCCGGCTGAGCGTGATCAGGGTGGCGAACGCCACCACGCCGACCACGATCAGCAGCGTGGTGCCGAGCGAGTCGGTCACCCGGACCCGGTCCACCCGGCGGACGAGTTGACCGAGCACGCCGAGCAGGAACCCGCCCAGCGCCACGAACCCGAGCGGGGCCAGCCCGGCGACGTCGGTCTGCACCGCGGCGACGTCGGCCGCCGCGGCGACCACGCCGCTGGTCAGCGCGACCAGCAGCAGCGCGGGTGGGCGCATGGCCATGGTCCAGGCCAGCACGAAGAGCAGTTGAACGCCGAACACGATGACCGCGAACGGCAGCCGGTGTCCGGGCCCGGCGGTCTGCGCACCGAGCACCAGGCCGACGCCGAGCAGCGCCGCGAAGCCGGCGACGGTCAGCGAGAGCGGCCGGTGCACCTCGACCGGCTCGATCGGCTCCTCGTCCGGCTCGACGTCGTCGTCCTCGCTCCGGCGCGGGGCACCGCCCTTACGGAACCGGCGCGGGCCACGCTCGCGGCGGCTCCCGGTGTCGTCGTCCGGGGCGGGGCGCGGCCCGGGTGCGGGTCCGCCGGCCGGGCCGGCGGGCCCGTCGGGGGCGCCGTCGGCCCACGGGTCACGGCCGGTGTCGGGCGAGGTGGAGGGAAACACGCCCCGATCGTGCCAGACCGACGGGGTCCGGCGGGGATCACGGGGCGTCCGGCGGGGGATCACGGTTTCGGCGACGTTAAAACCTGGGCGGTGATCACGGGCAGATCCGACAAACAGGAAAGGACGCCGGGGCGACGACGGGGCGATCGGTTACGCTCAAGCCGTTACCCGCCCGTCAGCGACGCCGGGACCCACGCAAGTTCTCAGCGCCCCGCCCACCGGCGGGTCAGCTGGTCGCGTGCGGCCATTGAGCCGCCGGGACGGAGGTGATCGTGTGGAGCTCCTGCTGCTGGTGACCGCGCGTGCAGGTGAGCCCTCGGCGGTGCTGCCGGCACTCGACCTGTTGCCGCATTCGGTGCGTACCGCGCCGCGCGACGTGCGCACCCTGGTTTCCGGGCCCAGCCCGGACGCGGTGCTGGTCGACGCCCGGTCGGAGTTGAGCGAGGCCCGTGCCACCTGTCGTATGTTGCACGCCACCGGCCTGGGTGTGCCGCTGGTCGCGGTGGTCACCGAGGCCGGCCTGATCGCCCTCAACGCCGACTGGGGCGTCGACGACGTGATCCTGGCCGGTGCGGGCCCGGCCGAGGTGGAGGCCCGGCTGCGGCTCGCGGTGGGCCGGCTGAGCAACGCCACCTCCGGGGCCGGCGGTTCGATCCGGGCCGGCGAGCTGAACATCGACCCGGACACCTACGCCGCCAAGCTCAAGGGCCGGCCGCTCGACCTCACCTACAAGGAGTTCGAGCTGCTGAAGTTCCTGGCGCAGCACCCGGGCCGGGTGTTCACCCGGGACCAGCTGCTCCGCGAGGTCTGGGGCTACGACTACTTCGGCGGCACCCGCACGGTGGACGTGCACGTCCGACGACTGCGGGCCAAGCTCGGCTCGGAGTACGAGTCGATGATCGGCACCGTGCGCCAGGTGGGTTACAAGTTCGTCGTCCCGCCGTCGTCCCGGTCCCTGCCGGAGTCCGAGCCCGCGCCGCTGCCGGTCTGATCCCGGTCCGCAGCACCACCGGCCGAGCGCACTGTTTCCGATACGCCCCTTTTGCACCTGTTGTCGGCTCTATTCTTATTGCCGTAATCAGCAGGAGTGAAAGGGGCGACGGTGCGTGCACTGACCACGGGGGCGACGAGAGGGCCGTCCCGTCATCCTGACCGGTGGGGGCACTGATGCGCCCCCGGTCCACCGGCGGGACCGTCGGCGTCGTCACCCTGGTGCTGGCCGCCCTGCTCGGGTCCACCTACGCCCTCGGGCGCAGCATGACCCCGGGCCCACCCCGGCAGCCGACCGGCGCGTCGACGCAGATCGCCGGCGCCCAGTACGGCGAGCAACCCGCCGACCCGGACGCTGCACCGACCGGCCCGGACGGCACCGGCCCCACCGGCGCCCCCACCGCCGACGGGACCGATCCGGACTCGGCCCAGCCGGCCAGCGGCGGCGACGGCCCGTTCGGCAGCCACGCCAGCACCGGCACCGGCGAGGTCGCGCTGACCTTCGACGACGGGCCGGACCCGACGTACACACCGCAGGTGCTGGACGTGCTCCGCGCGTACGGGGTCAAGGCGACGTTCTGCGTGGTCGGCGAGAACGCCCAGGACCATCCGGAGCTGCTCCAGGCGATCGTCGCCGACGGGCACACCCTGTGCAACCACTCGTGGCACCACGACGTGCTGCTCGGCAAGCGCTCCCCCGCCCTGATCCGGGCCGACCTGATCCGGACCAACGAGGCCATCCACGCCGCCGTGCCGGACGCCCGGATCAGCTACTTCCGGCAGCCCGGCGGGGCCTGGACGTACCCGGTGGTGTCGGTCGCCGAGGGGCTGGGGATGACCCCGCTGCACTGGACCGTCGACCCCAACGACTGGCAGGTCCCCGGTGCCGCGAAGATCACCACGGTGGTCACCCGGGACACCGGGCCGGGCGCGGTCGTGCTCATGCACGACGCCGGTGGTGACCGGCAGGGCACCGTGGACGCGCTGCGCCGGATCCTGCCCGACCTGCTCGCCCGGTTCCGCCTGGAGGCGCTGCCGCCCGGCGGGGCCAACTGAACCGATCGACGGGCGGGACGATCGGGCGGATCCCGCTACGGTGATCAGATGAGCAGCGGCGAGTCGACGACCGACCGGTTGACCCAGAGCGACCGGCTCACCCCGGCCGAGGTGACCGAGGTGCTGGCCCTGGCCCGCCTCGCGGGCGACACCGACGGAGCCGACCCCTTCGACGAGCACACCCTGCTGCGGCTGCGCGACCCGCAGGCGGCAGCCCGGCACCTGACCATCCACGCCCTCGACGGCACCCTGACCGGGTACGCCCACCTGGACACCACCGACCCGACGTCCGGTGTCGGGGTGGAGCTGGTGGTGCGCCCGGGTTTCCGGCGGCGGGGCACCGGACGGGCGCTGGCCCGGGGCGTACTCGCGGCGACTCCCGGACCACTGCGGGCCTGGGCGCACGGCGACCACCCGGCCGCCGCGGCGCTCGCAGTCGACCTGGGCTTCGCGCGGGCCCGGGTCCTCTGGCAGTTGCGCCGCTCGTTGACCGACCCGGTGTCGGAACCCCACCTGCCCGCCGGGGCGACGCTGCGTTCCTTCCGCCCCGGCGAGGACGACGACGCCTGGCTCGCGCTCAACGCCCGCGCCTTCGCCGGGCACCCGGAGCAGGGCCGGTGGACCACCGACGACCTGCGGGCCCGACTGGCCGAGCCGTGGTTCGACCCGGCCGGTTTCCTGCTCGCCGTCGACGCCGCCGGGCGGCTGCTCGGCTTCCACTGGACCAAGGTGCACGAGCGGCCCGGCTCGGCCCGCATCGGCGAGGTCTACGTGGTGGGGGTGGACCCGGACGCGCACGGTGGCGGCCTGGGCCGGGCACTCACCACCGCCGGGCTGGCCTACCTGCGGGACCGGCGCGGGCTGGACCGGGTGATGCTCTATGTCGACGAGTCGAACACGGCGGCCGTCTCGCTCTATGAGCGGCTCGGTTTCGCCCGCTGGTGCGGGCACGTCAACTACCACCGGGGCTGACGCTCTCCCGTCCGCTCCGCCCCGGCCGGGGCACGACAGGTGCGGTCTCCGTGCGGTAACGGCGGGGCCACGCCCGGATAACGGCTGCCCGGATATATCGCATCAATGCGGATACCGGGACGGCAGTTCACCTAACGGACAACCCTCCCTCAGGCAGCGGTCACCTTCCCGGCCGGGGCTGTTCATGCCCCGTTCACTTCCGACCGGCGAACCGTCTACCTGGCACTTCTAGCTTTCGTGTCAGCCGGTCAGCGCGCCGGCACTCGGGCCCCAATCCGGGCGACCTGACCAAAGACGTGAAGGGAAACCCCTCAGGTGAAGCTCCAGCGGCACGGCGCCATTGCCTGCCTCGCTCTTACCGCGGTCCTCGGCCTCAGCGCCTGCGGCTCGGACAACAACGAGCCGGCCAGCGCCTCCGCCTCCGGCTCGGCCAGCGCGGCCGACTGTGGCAAGGGCACCCTGAACGCGCAGGGCTCCTCCGCGCAGAAGAACGCCATGGCCGAGTGGATCAAGGCCTACCAGCAGAAGTGCGCCGGCACCACGATCAACTACGAGGCCAGCGGCTCCGGCGCGGGCATCCAGGCGTTCATCGCCGGCACCGCCGACTTCGCCGGCTCCGACTCCGCCCTCAAGCCGGAGGAGCAGCCGCAGGCCGACGCCAAGTGCACCGGCGGCGCGGCACTCAACCTGCCGATGGTGATCGGCCCGGTCGCGGTCGTCTACAACGTCGGCGGCCTGGACAACCTCCAGCTCAAGCCGGCCACCCTGGCGCAGATCTTCGCCGGCAAGGTCACCAAGTGGGACGACCCGGCGATCAAGGCCGACAACCCGAACGCCACGCTCCCCTCCACCGCGATCCAGACGGTGCACCGCTCCGACGAGTCGGGCACCACCGACAACTTCACCAAGTTCCTGTCGAAGACCGCCGCGACGGACTGGACCTTCGGCAACAACAAGGCGTGGAAGGCCCCGGGCGGGCTCGGCGCCCCCAAGTCCGACGGTGTCGCCGCCAAGGTCAAGAGCACCGAGGGCACGATCAGCTACGTCGAGTGGTCGTACGCCGAGAACTCCGGCCTCAAGAAGGCCAAGGTGCAGAACGGTGCCGGCGAGTACGCCGAGCTGACCGCCGAGTCGGCCGGCAAGACCATCGCCGGGGCCAAGATCGAGGGCCAGGGCGACGACCTCAAGATGTCGATCGACTACGCCACCAAGGAGGCCGGGGCGTACCCGATCGTCCTGGTGACCTACGAGATCGTCTGCAGCAAGGGCCTCGCCGCCGACAAGCTGCCGCTGGTCAAGGGCCTGCTGGGCCACGCCGCCAGCACCGAGGGCCAGGCCGAGCTGGTGGAGCTGGGCTACGCCCCGCTGCCCGACTCGGTCCGCACCAAGGTCGAGACCGCAGTCAAGAACCTCGGCTGACCCTCCCGAGCGACAACACCTCCTCAAGTCGAAGCGAGCGAGCAGATGGGTGAAACCCCTCACCGCTCGGCACACGCCGGCACCGGTGGGCATGCCGTGACCCAGGGTCACGAGCGGTCCGCCGGTGCCTCGGCGCGTGTGGCCGAGGCACCAGTCAGCACCCGTACCCCCCACGACGACGACCACGGCCTGGGCGGGGGCGGCGGGCTGCCCCGGGCCCGCGCGTTCGGCGCGGAACGGGCGTTCCGTGGCGTGACCCTGGCCGCCGGTGTCACCGTGCTGGTCGTCATCGCGGCCATCGCGGTCTTCCTGGTCGCCAAGGCCGTGCCGGCGCTGCGGGCCAACAGTGCGAACTTCTGGACCTTCGAGGGCTGGTTCCCCAACGACGATCCACCCACGTTCGGCATCGGCGCGCTAGCCTTCGGCACCCTGCTCACCGCGCTGCTGGCCCTGCTGGTCGCGGTGCCGGTGGCGCTGGGCATCGCCCTCTACCTGTCGCACTACGCGCCGCGGCGGCTCGGCACCGCCCTGGGCTTCGTGATCGACCTGCTGGCCGCCGTGCCGAGCGTGGTGTTCGGCCTGTGGGGGCGGGACTACCTGGTCGGGCCGGTCGCCGACCTGTCGGCCTGGCTGAACCGGTACTTCGGCTGGATCCCGATCTTCGGTGACGGCCCGTACGGCAACTCGATCCTGCTCGGGTCCCTCGTCCTGGCGATCATGGTGCTGCCGATCATCACCTCACTCTCCCGCGAGGTGTTCCTCCAGACCCCGACCGCCAACGAGGAGGCCGCCATCGCGCTGGGGGCCACCCGCTGGGAGATGCTGCGCACGGCGGTCCTGCCGTACGGCCGGCCCGGCATCATCGCCGCCGTCATGCTCGGCCTCGGCCGGGCGCTCGGCGAGACCATCGCGCTCGCGCTCACCCTTGGCTCGACGTACGCCATCTCGTTCAACATCCTCGCCAACGGCGGCAACAGCATCGCCGCGAACATCGCCAACCGGTTCGCGGAGGCCAACGAGACCGGCCGGGGTGCGCTCATCGCGTCCGGCCTGGTGCTCTTCGCCATCACGCTGGTCGTCAACATCACCGCGCGGGCGATCATCTACCGCCGCCGCGAGTTCACGGAGTCGGCCGCATGACCACCACGCTCACCCCCCGCCGTTCCCGCCCACCGGCCCAGCCGGACAGCCTGCGGGCGAAACGCCTGCCCGGGTACGCCGCCCCCGCCCTGGCGGTGCTGGCCCTGCTGGTCTCCGCCGGCCTCGTCTACGGCGTCGACCTCGGCGGCCCCGTCCTGGTCGTGGTGCTCGGCGCGCTGCTCTACCTGGCCGGCCTGTTCGCCGCCGCCAACGCGGTGGAGGGCCGCCGGTCGGCCCGCAACCGGTTCTGGAGCGCCCTGATCCACTCCGCCCTGGTGCTGGCCGTGCTGCCGCTGGCCTCGGTGGTGTGGACGCTGTTCAGCAAGGGCACCGCCCGGCTCGACGGCGACTTCTTCGGCAGCTCGATGAACAACATCGGCGCCCGCGACGCCAACGGCGGCGCGTACCACGCCATCGTCGGCACCCTGGAGCAGGTCGGCATCGCCACCGCGATCACCGTCCCGCTCGGCGTGCTCTGCGCGATCTACATCGTCGAGTACGGGCGGGGCCGGTTCGCCTTCACCATCCGGTTCTTCGTCGACGTGATGACCGGCATCCCGTCCATCGTCACCGGCCTGTTCGTACTGGCCTTCTGGGTGCTGATCGTGTCCCCGTGGTTCAACGACGGCCAGCCCGGTTTCTCCGGCTTCGCCGCCGCGCTCGCGTTGAGCGTGCTGATGCTGCCGACGGTGGTCCGCTCCACCGAGGAGATGCTGCGGCTGGTCCCCGCGCCGCTGCGCGAGGGGGCGTACGCCCTCGGCGTACCCAAGTGGAAGACCATCCTGCGGGTGGTGCTGCCCACCGCGCTGCCCGGCATCGTCACCGGCATCATGCTCTCCATCGCGCGGGCCGCCGGGGAGACCGCCCCGGTGCTGCTCGTCGCCGGTGGTGGTGCGGCGATCAACTTCAACCCGTTCGAGAACAACCAGTCGTCGCTGGCCCTGTTCGTCTACCAGCAGGCCGGCGAGGCGTCGAAGTACTCACCGGCACGGGCCTGGACGGCGGCGTTGACCCTGGTCGTCCTCGTGCTCGTGCTCACCGTCGCCGCGAAGCTGCTGGCCCGCCGCAACCGGCTCGGCCGATGAACCCCGGAGGTACCACCATGGCCAAGCGCATCGACGCCACCGACGTGACCGCCTACTACGGCGGTTTCAAGGCGATCGAGAACATCAACCTGACGGTCGAGCCGAAGACGGTCACCGCCCTGATCGGCCCGTCCGGCTGCGGCAAGTCGACCTTCCTGCGGTCGATCAACCGGATGCACGAGGTGCTGCCGGGCGCCCGGGTCGAGGGCAGCCTGACCATCGACGGTCAGGACGTCTACGACCGCGACGTCGACGTGACCGCCGTCCGCCGCATGATCGGCATGGTGTTCCAGCGACCGAACCCGTTCCCCACCATGAGCATCTTCGAGAACGTGGTGGCCGGGCTGCGGCTCAACGGGGTGCGCAAGAAGTCCATCCTGGACGAGGCCGCCGAGAAGGCGCTGCGCGCGGCGAACCTGTGGGACGAGGTCAAGGACCGCCTCGGCAAGCCCGGCGCGGGCCTGTCCGGTGGTCAGCAGCAGCGGCTGTGCATCGCCCGGACCATCGCGGTCGAGCCGCAGGTGGTGCTGATGGACGAGCCCTGTTCGGCCCTGGACCCGATCTCGACGCTGGCCATCGAGGACCTGATGTTCCAGCTCAAGGACAAGTTCACCATCATCATCGTCACCCACAACATGCAGCAGGCGGCCCGGGTCTCCGACCGCACCGCCTTCTTCTCGATCGAGAAGACCGGCGACCCCGGCCGGCTCATCGAGTACGACAACACCCAGAAGATCTTCAGCAACCCGAGCCAGAAGAAGACCGAGGACTACATCACCGGCCGCTTCGGCTGACCCCGGCCGCTCCGCTACGCCGGCCGCTCCGGCTGACCCCGGCCGCTCCGCTGCGCCGGGGCGTGCGGGGGTGGGGCATGCGGGGTGGGGCGTGCTGCGGGGGTGGGAGTCCCTGCGGGGGGCGACCGCCGGAGCAGGGGGGCGGGGTTTCGGAACACTCCTTCGGGCCCTGTCGAGCTGATGACGTCGACGATTCACCCGCCCGGCGACGTCACCGGTACCACCGTCCTGACGAGGGTCCCGCCCCGGTGCCATGGCGAAGTGCCCGCACCGGCGGTGCTGGTGAGCCGCCAGCGTCATCAACTCGAAAGGGCCCGAGGTGGACCTACACGGGTGGAGGCGCAGCGGCACCAGCTGCGGCGGGAACCGGCTGCGGCGGGGGCACAGCGGCACCGACCCGCACCGGCCGGCCCACCGCGACTCACACCGGCCGGAGCAGGCTGGCCCACACCGGCCCGACCACCGCGACTCACACCGACCGGAGCAGGCTGGCCCAGACCGACCAGCTGCGGTGGAGGCCGGCAGCCGCTGGACCGCCCGACGCGGAACGTGGCCGGGTCAGGCGAGGGTGAAGTGCGGGGTACCGTCCTCGGGGACGTGGAGGCGGGGGGTCACCGGGGTGGCCGCGTCCCGGGCCGCCGAGGCACGCGCCACCGCAGCAATGCAACGGGCACCATCACCGGCGGCAACACCGGCGCCGGCACCGGCAGCGCCGTCGGCAGCAGCAGCGGCGGCGGCCACTTCGGCCAGGGTGACCAGGGTGGGCGGGAGCATGGTCAGCTCACCGGCCCGTGCGCGGGCTAGGGCATCCGCCGGGCGGACCCACATGGTGTGGTCGGCCTCGCCGGAGACGTCCCGGGTCCGCTGCCCCTCGGGCAGCAGAGCAACGAAGAAGTACGTGTCGAAGCGGCGCGGCTCGAACTCCGGGGTGATCCACCGGCTCCAGGGCAGCAGCAGGTCGGACCGGAGGGTGAGCTGCCGCTCGGCGAGCAGCCCGGCGAAGCCCCGTCGACGTGCCTCCAGGTCCTGCCGCGCGGTCTCCCAGTCGTCCCCGCTGACGTCACCGACCACCGTTCCGCCGCCGGGCCCGGCCAGCAGCACGCCGGCCTCCTCGAAGACCTCCCGCGCGGCGGCGCACACCACCGCCTGCGCGGCGTCGGGAGCGACACCCAGCCGTTCCGCCCAGGCCGCCAGATCGGGACCGGCCCAGTCCAGGTGCGCCTCGGAGTCCGACGGGTCCACGCCACCGCCGGGGAAGGCGTACACCCCGCCGAAGGCCATCGCGGCGACCCGGCGGATGACGTACACCTCGAAGTCGGTGCCGGCCGGGCGGAGCAGCAGCACGGTGGCCGCGACCCGGGGCGACACCGGGGTGGCCCCCTCGGCGTGGAACCGACGGGCGTGCTCGACCAGGGCCGGCGGGGCGGGAAAACCGGGACTGTCGATCGTCATGGGCCGAGCCTAGCCCCGACACACCGACCACCCCGGGGCCGACGACCCCGGTGGTACGCCGCCGCCGGGCGGACCAGCGACCGGGCCGCAGCCGGGGTGACGGTTGGGCGGACAGCGACCGGACCAACGGCGGCGAGCGGGCAGACGACGGCCAGCGGGCAGGCCCGGGCGACAGCGGCGGGCCGGCCGGACAGTGGCGGCGGGCCGGCTTGGGCGGCGGGTTAGCGTGAACCCATGACACGTTGGGGGATTCTGTCCACCGGCCACATCGCCGGCCGGTTCGCCGAGGACCTACGGCTGGTGCCCGGGGCCGAGCTGGTCGCGGTCGGCTCACGGACGACGGAGAGCGCCGAGCGGTTCGCCACCCGGTACGGCGCCGGCCGGGCGTACGGCTCCTGGGCGGAGCTGGCCGCCGACGACGAGCTGGACGCGATCTACGTGGCCACCCCGCACGCCGCCCACCACGAGGCCGCCCGGATCTGCCTGGAGGCCGGGCGGGCGGTGCTGCTGGAGAAGCCGTTCACCCTCGACCTGGCCACCAGCACCGAGCTGGTCGACCTGGCGCGGGCCCGGGGGGTCTTCCTGATGGAGGCCATGTGGATGCGGACCAACCCGCTGATCCTGCGCCTGGTCGAGCTGGTCCGGGCCGGGGCGATCGGCGAGGTGACCGGTGTGCGGGCCGACTTCGGGGTGGCCGGGCCGTTCCCGCCGGAGCACCGGATGCGCAATCCGGCGCTGGGCGGCGGTGCCCTGCTGGACCTGGGCGTCTATCCGGTGAGCCTGGCCCACCTGCTGCTCGGTGCGCCGCAGCACGTGCATGCCTGGGCGAAGCTCAGCCCGGAGGGGGTGGACGAGAACACCGGCATCGTCTTCGGGTACGACTCGGGTGCGGTCGCCACACTCGGCTGCGGCATGGTGGGGGCGACCCCGCTGACCGCCGCGATCACCGGCACCACCGGCCGGATCGAACTGCCCGAGCCGTTCTTCCGCCCCGGGTCGGCGGTGCTGCACCGGGCCGGGGCCGAGCCGGAGACGCTCACCGACGACCCGGCCGGCGGCGGCTACCAGTACGAGGCCGCCGAGGTGCAGCGTTGCCTGGCCGCCGGGCTCACCGAAAGCCCGCTCGTGCCGCACGCGGTCACCCTGGAGGTGATGGCCCTGCTGGACGACATCCGGACCCGGATCGGCGTCGAGTACGCCTGAGCACGGCGTCGCCGAGGGGCGCCCCGGGACCGGGGCGCCCCTCCCGACGGCGGTCAGAACAGCGGGCGGACCACCAGGTAGGTGAGGCAGGCGATCAGCGCGGCGGCCGGGAAGGTGATGATCCAGGCGAGCACGATGTTGCCGGCCACGTTCCAGCGCACGGCGGAGAGCCGCTTGGTGGCGCCTACCCCCATGATCGCCGAGGTGATCGTGTGGGTGGTGGAGATCGGGGCCTTGAGCACCAGGGCGTTGAAGTAGAGCACCGCGCTGGCCACCGTCTCGGCGGCGAAGCCCTCCGGCGGGCCCAGGTCGATGATCTTGCGACCGAGGGTCCGGATGATCCGCCACCCACCGGCGTACGTGCCGAGCGCCAGCATCGTCGCCGAGGTCCAGAAGACCCAGCCCGGGATGTGCGTCTTGTCGTCCTGGAAACCGCCCGTGTAGAGGGCCAGCACCACGATGCCCATGGTCTTCGCGGCGTCCTGCATGCCGTGGCCGACCGACATGGCCGCCGCCGAGGCGGTCTGCGCCCAGCGGAAGCCCCGGTTGAGCTTGCCGGGCTGCCCCTTGCGGAACGCCCACAGGATGGCCAGCATCAGCAGGTAACCGAGGGTGAGGCCGACGATCGGCGACAGGACCATCGGCAGGATGACCTTCTCGCCGATGGTGACCCACTGCACCACACCGCCGGTGGAGAGCAGGGTCGCCCCGACCAACCCGCCGAACAGCGCGTGCGAGGACGACGAGGGCAGGCCGAAGTACCAGGTGATCAGGTTCCAGGCGATGGCACCGAGCACCCCGGCGAAGACCACTCCGAGGCTGCCCACCCCGGTGGGCAGGGTGACCAGGCCGTCGCCGACGGTCTTGGCCACGCCGGCACCGAAGTGCGCGCCGACGAAGTTGCCGACCGCGGCCAGGCCCAGGGCGAGCCGGGGGGTCAGCGCCCGGGTGGAGACGCTTGTCGCGATCGCGTTGGCGGCGTCGTGGAAGCCGTTGGTGTAGTCGAACGCCAGGGCCACCGCGATCACCGCCAGCACGGCGATGAGTTCGGGACTCACAGGATCAGGACTCCTTGACCGCGATGGTCTCGACGGTGTTCGCCACGTGCTCGAAGGCGTCGCAGGCGGCCTCCAACTCGTCGGCGACCTCCTTCATCTTCAGCACGGTCAGCGCGTCGTACTCGCCGGAGAAGAGCCGGACCAGCAGCATCCGGTACGCCTGGTCGCCGTCGTTCTCCAGCCGGTTGCACTCGATCCAGTAGTCCTCCAGATCCTTCATCGACTTGAGCCGGGGCATCGCCTCGGCGGTCAGCTTCGCCTGGAGGTCGAGCACGTTGACCAGCTCGTGCAGCTCGCGCGGCAGCGACGGGAGCTTGGTGAGGCCGTAGAGGTAGAGCAGGTTGCCGACCGCCTCCAGGTGGTCCATCACGTCGTCGAGCAGCGAGCCCAGCCGGTAGATGTCCTCCCGGTCGAACGGGGTGATGAAGGTGGAGTTGATCTTCTTGTAGAGATCGTGGGTGATCTGGTCGCTGTCGTGCTCGACCTCGGTCAGCCGCTCGCTGACCGACTGCACGTCGACGCCGGGCAGGGCCAGCTCGTTGAGCAGCTCGGTGCCCTTCACCAGATTCTGCGCGGCCCTGGTGAAGAGCTCGTAGAAAGCGCCCTCGGTGGGACGGAAGGAAAACTTCACAGCACGGACCTCGTCGTGTCGGTGGAAGGGTGGCCGCCGCCCCAGGGGGCGCCCGCTGAAGCATGCTAGGTACCCCACCGGAGTGGGCCTCCGTCGGCCCACCCCTGGTCAGACCCGATTCACCGCTCGTTCATCTGCTGTTCACCTCGGCCGCCACCGCCGCCACTCGCCAACCGCTGGCGCTCCCGCTCCACGTCGAAAGCCGCAGCGGGATACCCCAGATCAAGACCCTCGAACGTCTCCCGCAGCAGATGCGCCACCGCCCAGTCCCGGTACCACTTACGGTCCGCCGGCACCAGGAACCACGGCGCGGCATCCGTGTCGCACCGCCCCAGCGCCTCCGCGTACGCGGCCTGGTAGTCGCCCCAGCGGGCCCGGGAGTCGAGATCGCTCGGCTGGTACTTCCAGAACTTCGTCGGGTCGGTCAACCGATCCGCCAACCGCCGCGCCTGCTCCTGCGGGGAGATGTGCAGCATCACCTTCACCAGGGTCACCCCGCCGTCGGTCAGCTCCCGCTCGAAGGCGTTGATCCGGTCGTACCGGGCCCGCCAGGTCTCCTCCGGCACCAGGGCGTCGACCCGGGCCACCAGCACGTCCTCGTAGTGCGACCGGTTGAAGACCCCGACGTACCCGGGTGGGGGCAGCGCCCGGCGGATCCGCCACAGGAAGTCGTGCCGCAGCTCCTGCCGGGTCGGCGGGCCGAAGGACCGGATGTGCAGGCCGAGCGGGTTCATCGCGCCGGCCACCCGCTTCACGGTGCCGTCCTTGCCCCCGCAGTCCATCGCCTGGAGTACCAGCAGCAGCCGCCCCGGCCGCCCCGGCCGCAGCTTCGACCCGCCACCGGTCGGAGCCGAGGTGGGCGCGTCCGGCTCACCGGCCGCCTTGGCGGTGGCGAAGAGCATCTCCTGCTGCCGGGCCAACCCGGCACCGATCAGCTCGACCTGCCGGCGGGCCCAGGGCTTACGGTCCTTCCCCCCGCCCGCCGCCGCCGGCAGACCCGGGGTGGACCGGGGGTCGACCGCCCCCAGGTCGACCGGTCCGTCGCCGGAGGGCACCCGCAACAACTCCCGCACCGTCCCACCCTCGGGTGCGACGATCTCCGTCTGCTCGTCTGCGCGCATCCCCCGATCCTCGCCCACCACCGCACCCACCGCCTCCCGGGCGTGGCCGGGGGCGGTGTCACATCCGCCGCCGCCGGCCCGTCCGGTGGGTGGGGGAGAATCCGCTCGACCCCGGGGAGGTTGTGGTGACGGTGGACCTGGTGACGGAGTTCGAGGCCGAACGCGGGCGGCTCACCGCGGTGGCGTACCGGATGCTCGGCAGCCGCAGCGAGGCGGAGGACGCCGTCCAGGAAACCTGGCTGCGGTACTCGGGGGCGCTCGCCGACCCGGCCGACCGGGCCGAGATCAGGCACCTGGGCGGCTGGCTCACCACCACCTGCGCCCGGATCTGCCTCGACGTGCTCCGCTCGGCCCGGGTCCGCCGCGAGACGTACCCGGGGCAGTGGTTGCCGGAGCCGGTGGTCACCCCGCTGGGCGGTGGCGTGCCGGGACCGGACGGTTTCGCCCCCGACCCGGCCGACCGGGCCGTCCGGCGCGACCAGCTCGGCACCGCCCTGCTGGTCGTCCTGGAACGGCTCAGCCCCGAGCAGCGGGTCGCCTTCGTCCTGCACGACGTGTTCGCGGTGCCGTTCGCCCGGATCGCCGAGGTGCTGGCGAGCACCCCCGAGGCGGCCCGCCAGCACGCCTCCCGGGCCCGCCGGGCGGTCACCGCCGACGACGTGCCCCGGCACACCGCCGACCCCGCCGAGCAGCGCCGGGTGCTCGCCGCCTTCGCCGCCGCGACCGAATCCGGCGACCTCGACGCGCTCGTCCGGGTCCTCGCCCCGGACGTGGTGCTGATCGGCGACAGCGGCGGGCACTTCCCGACGGCCCGGCGACCGATCGTCGGCGTCGACCCGGTGGCCCGCTTCCTGCTCGGCCTCTTCGCCCGGGCCGGCCGGTACGGCCAACGCCTGCGCGCCGCGCCGGTGCTGGTCGACGGGGTGCTCGGCCTGCACCTGGAGACGGTCCAGCCCGACGGCCGGCTGCTGCGGATGGTCACCGGGTTCGCCGTGCACGACGGCCGGGTCACCGGCCTGTTCCACCAGCTCAACCCGGACAAGCTCCCCCGGCTGCCCAAGCTGGCCCCCGACGCCACCTGGCCACCGCGCTGGTGACCCGCCCCCGTCGACCGACCGGCCCCGGGCGGACCAGCCCGCCCCGGATCAGACCACCAGGGCCAGCCACTTCCGGTACGCCGAGGCGAACGGCTCGGTGCCGTCACCGAGAGCGGTGAGCAGCCGGGCCGCCGCCGCCTGGGCCTGCGCCACCACCTCGTCCGGATAGCCGAACCGGACCCGGTGCTCGGCGAACTCGTCCTCGTCGCGCAGCTCCACCAGCCCGGTGCCCCGGCGGCGCACCACGTCCAGGTCGAGGTCGATCAGGTGCACGGTGTCGTCGCCCTCCCAGCGGGCCGGGGTGGCGATGTCGCAGTAGACCTCGCTGGTCCGTGGCGGCGGGTTGAACATCCCCGTCCACCAGGCCCGGTGCGGCACCAGCAGGACGAAGGGGATCCGCTCCACCGAGGGGCGGCCGTGGTAGACCGACTCGGTGCCCTCGGTCACCCCCAGCCACACCCCGAGGTCGTCCTCGGCCAGCCGGCGGGCCGGGTAGTCACGGTGGGCGCTGCCGTCGTACTTGCGGTAGATCACACGGATCGTGTCGCTCGGCATGAGTCGCACCCTAGCCGATTCCACCCACTCGTCGCCGTAGGGAATTGACCGGTACGGGGTGGCGACAATCCGGACGGTGACCGCGCCACGCGGGGGGGCAGCGGCGCGTCCACTGTCGGCGGCGGCGGGTACCGTCGCACGGTGACTCCGCCCCGTACCGCCGCCGGCCCCAGCACCCCGTCGGCCCGCTCCGGCCGACGGCGCGGTGGCCGACCGAGCGGCACCGAACTGCTCGCGGCGGCGGTCGGCGCGGTCCCCGGCGGCGCGACCCGGCCGGGCCAGCAGCAGATGACCGAGGCGATCGAGCGCAGCGTCGCCGCCCGCGAGCACCTGCTGGTGCAGGCGGGCACCGGCACCGGAAAGTCGCTTGCCTACCTGGCCCCGGCGTTGACCGTGGACGGGCCGGTGGTGGTCTCCACCGCCACCCTGGCGTTGCAGTCCCAGCTGGTCGAGCACGACCTGCCCCGGCTCGCCGACGCGGTCGAGCCGCTGCTCGGTCGCCGTCCCACCTTCGCCGTGCTCAAGGGCCGGCACCACTACCTCTGCCTGGCCCGGTTGGACAACTCCACCGAGGACGAGCCGGAGGACACCCTCTTCGACGCCCCCGCCGCCCGTCCCGCCGGCGGGACGAAGTGGCTCGGCGAGGCCGGCCGGATGGGCAAGCAGATCCAACGGCTGCGCGACTGGGCCGAGAAGACCGACACCGGCGACCGGGACGAGCTGGACCCGGGGGTCGACGACCAGGCGTGGCGGCTGGTCTCGATGCCCGCCCGCGAGTGCGTGGGGGCGTCCCGCTGCCCGTTCGGCCAGGAGTGCTTCGCCGAGGCGTCCCGGGCCCGCGCCCGGGAGGCCGACGTGGTGGTCACCAACCACAGCCTGCTCGCGGTGGACATGCTGGCCGGCCGGCACATCGTCCCGCCGCACAAGCTGCTGATCGTCGACGAGGCGCACGAGCTGGCCGACCGGGTCTCCTCGGCCGCGCAGGCCGAGCTGGTGCCGGAGCTGATCGACCGGTCCGCCCGGCGGGCCCGCCCGCTGCTGCGACCGGACGTCGCCGACCGGCTCACCGAGGCCGGTGACGCGCTCGCCGTCGGGCTGGCCGAGGCACCCGCCGGTCGGCTCACCGGTGGGCTGCCCGGCCCGTTGCGCGAGGCGTGCACGTTGCTCGACGCGGCCACCCGGGCCGCGCTCGACGCGATCGGCGACGTCAAGGCCGACGACCCGGACCCGGTCCGTAAGCAGCAGGCCAAGGCGGTGCTCGACGAGCTGTCGACCACCGCGCAGCGGCTGCTGGAGGAGGGTGACCACGACGTGGCCTGGGTGGAGAAGCCGGACAACGGCAGCCGCCGGGCGCTGGTGGTCGCGCCGCTGTCGGTCGCCGGCACCCTCGCCACCCACCTGTACGACGAGCGCACCGTGGTCGCCACCTCGGCGACCCTGGCGCTGGGCGGCCGGTTCGACACGGTGGCCCGGGCGTTGGGCCTGGACGCGCCGCCGCCCGCCCCACCGTCCCCGGCCGCCGCCGCGTTGGCCACCGCCGCCGCCGGCCGGTCGACCGGCGTCGTCCCGGGGGGCACCGCGTCCGCCGCACTCCAGGCCGGTGGGGTCGCCACCACACCGGGCAGCCGGGCCGCCACCGGCGTCGTACCGGCCACGTCGGGGCCGGGCTGGTCGTCCCTCGACGTCGGCTCACCGTTCGACTACGCCCGGCAGGGCATCCTGTACGTCGCCGCGCACCTGCCCCGGCCCAGCGTCTCCGGGCTGCCCGAGGCGGCCGGCGAGGAGTTGCTGCGGCTGGTCGGCGCGCTCGGTGGTCGTACCCTCGGATTGTTCTCCTCCCGGCGGGCCGCGCAGCAGGCCGCGGAGCTGGTCCGGGCGCGCACCGACCTGCCGGTGCTGCTCCAGGGCGAGGAGGCGTTGCCGCTGCTGGTGCGCCGGTTCCGCGAGGATCGGTCGAGCTGCCTGTTCGGGGTGATGTCGCTCTGGCAGGGGGTGGACGTGCCGGGCGACGCGTGCCAGCTCGTGGTGATCGACCGGCTACCCTTCCCGCGCCCCGACGAGCCGCTGGCGGCGGCGCGGGCGGCGGCGGTGGACGCGGGCGGCGGTTCCGGCTTCTCGGCGGTCAGCGTGCCGATCGCCGCGGTCCGGCTGGCCCAGGGCGTGGGTCGGCTGATCCGGGCCACCGGCGACCGGGGGGTGGTGGCGGTGCTCGACTCGCGGCTGGAGACGGCGCGCGGCTACGGCCCGTTCCTGCGCCGCTCCCTGCCACCGTTCTGGTACACCACCCGGCCCGAGGTCGCCCAGGGCGCCTTGGAGCGCCTCGCCAAGCTCTGACCACGCGACAGCCGCCCGCCCCCACAGGGGAACGGGCGGCTGCCGGGGTGTCGTCGGTCTGTGGTCAGGGAGCCTGGGCGGCGACCACCACGGCGTCGGGCGGGGTGTCCGGCACGCTGCGGGCGGCGAGCCGGCGGACGGCGGTGTTGAGCACCGCGATCAGCGGCACCGCGACCAGCGCGCCGGTGATGCCGGCGAGCACCACCCCGGCGGCGATCCCGATGATCACCGCGAGCGGGTGGATGGCCACCGCCCGACCCATGATCAACGGCTGGAGCAGGTGCCCCTCGACCTGCTGCACACCGATCACCACACCCAGGATGATCAGGGCGGTCACCGGGCCGCTGTCGACCAGCGCCACCAGCACCGCCACCACCCCGGAGAGGAACGCGCCGACGATCGGAATGAACGCCCCGAGGAACACCAGGGCGGCCAGCGGGAACGCGAACGGGACGTCGAAGACCACCAGGAAGATGCCGATGCCCACCGCGTCGATGAACGCCACCAGCACGGTGGCCCGCACGTACGCGCCGAGCGTCGCCCAGGAGGCCCGACCGGCGTCGTCGACCTTCCACCGGGCGGCGACCGGCAGCAGGCGGACCAGGAACCGCCAGATGCGGCTGCCGTCACGCAGGAAGAAGAAGGTGGCGAAGAGCACCAGGACGGCACCGGTGAGCAGCTCGGCCAGGGTGGTGGCGGTCGCGAGCGCCCCGCTGGTGAACTTCTCGGTGTTGCCGTTGATCCAGGTCTGCGCCTCTTCGATGTAGCGGTTGAGCTGGCTGTCGGACAGGTGCAGCGGGCCGGTCTTGAGCCAGTCCTGGATCTGCCGCACCCCCTGCGACGACTTCTCACTCAGCTCCGGCACACCCTGGATGAACTCGTTGACCACCAGGGTCAGCGTGCCGAAGACCGCGACCAGCCCGCCGACCATCACCACGGCGGTGGCCAGCGAGCGGGGGAACCGGGCCCGCAGCAGCCAGCCCACCGCCGGGGCGAGCAGCGCGGAGAGCAGCAGCGCCACCGCCAGCGGGATGACCACGATGCTGATCGTCCCGACGATCCTCAGCAGCGCCCAGGTGACCACGCCGATCACGATCAACCGCCACGACCAGGCGGCGGCGATCCGCAGCGCGTGCGGCACGTCCGCGTCGTCGCGGCTGGAGGTGGAGTTGTGCATGGCCGCCGGAGGCTCGACCCCGACCACCGTCGCCGACGGGGCGGCCGGCGGGCCGGGCGACGCGGGGGTGGCCACTGCGGCGCCCTCGGGTACGTCGACCGGGTCGGCACGCCCCGCGCGGACCGACTCCCGTCCGGACTCGTACGCGCGGCGGAGCCGGCCGCGTACCCGCTCGAAGCGGCTCAAGCGCACCTCCTGAAGAACGACGCCGGATCGCCGACGGCGACGGCCCGGACAGGGTACGCCCGGATGCCCGCCACCGTAGGGCAGTTCCGCCACCCAATGCCCCGCGCGGCACCGGCTCAACCTGCCCGAACCGCACCATCTCCAGCCACCCGCGCCCGCCTCGACCCCACCGCCCGCACCCCGTCGGCTCCACCACCAGGTGGACGCCGCCGCAGCACACGGTAGCGTCTTGGCGTGACCGTCGACCCGAACCTCGACACCGGCCTGCCGATCCGCCTGCTGCACGACCGGGTGCTGGTGAAGGTGGACGGCAGCGAGGGCGAACGCCGTTCCACCGCAGGCATCGTCATCCCGGCCACCGCCGCCGTCGGAAAGAGACTGTCCTGGGCCACCGCCGTGGGGGTCGGCCCGCACGTGCGGGCCGTGGTGGCCGGCGACCGGGTGCTCTTCGACCCCGACGACCGCTCCGAGGTCGAACTACACGGCCGGGGGTACGTCCTGCTGCGTGAGCGGGACGTGCACGCGGTCGCCGCCGAGCGGGTGGAGAGCGAGTCCACCGGCAGCACCGGCCTCTACCTGTAGGACGGCCCACCGGCTCGACCGGCCTCCCCGGTTCGTCGCGGCCCCCCGACCCGGCCTGCTTCCCGGTTCGTCGCGCTCTCCCCGACCCGGCCTGCTTCCCGGTTTGTCCGGCTTCCTGGCGGGAAGCCAGGCACATCCAGGTGCCCTGGGGAGGGACGATGCCGGTTCTCGTGAAGAAGGTGCTGCTCTGGGGCAGCGTCGCCTTCCTGATCTACTTCATGGCGTTCCGCCCGGACGGGGCGGCGCAGTTGTTCAAGGGGATCGGGGCGGCCCTGATGGCGATGGCCCAGGGCCTCGGCGACTTCCTCACCACCCTGATGACCTGACCTGACCGGTCCCGGCCGGGCACGACCCGATCGCCGGCGCGGGACGCGGGGTCAGATGTTCAGCAGGCCGCCGTTGCGCAGGGCGTCGTCCTTGATCGCGATGAGGTTCGCCGAGACGTACGGGATGTTGTGCGCCTGGTGCCATTCGCTGGGGAAGTACGTGACCAACCGCGACGCCTGGAATCGGCACCGGATCTCCGGCACGAAACGGGAGTAGTTGGCGTCCGTGAAATACCAGAACGAGTTCTCGTTGTAGAACGCCACGTGTGTCGGGTCCTGGTAGGCACCCCGGCCGTCGGTGCTGGGGGTCAGCGACAACAGCATCCCGTTCGGGGCGAGCAACCGGTACAGCTCGTTGAAGAGCGCGATCTTGTCCGGGATGTGCTCCAGGAAGTCCACGGCCCGAATGACCCCGACGCTCCCGTCCGGCAGGTCGACCCCCTTCGTCACGTCGCCAACCAGGTCGACGCCCGGCCCGTCGCGACAGTCCAGGCCGAGATAGCCCTCCGGCTTGTTGTGGGCCGCACCCAGGTCGAGTGCCAGAAGTCCTTGTCGCCGCGACCAGGCCAACGCGTTGTGTTGGACGTTCCGGTCGTAGATCTCGACCGTACGCTGCTGGATACGGGCATTGAACTCCGGCATGCGCTGCGTGTTCTTGGCGTGCATGCGCTGCAGGTAGAGACACTTCTGGATGTGGTGGAACTCGCTCACCTGGTAGATCCGAGCCATCAGGTCGGCGTCGTCCGCGACGTCGAGCGACTCGTCGTATCCGCCGACCTTCTCGTAGATGTCCCGACGGAAGGCCCGCACGTGGTTCGGCGCGTACCAGATGTAGCTCACGTTGTGCGGCGTCGGCGGCAACGCTCGGCAGACCAGCACCTCGCGGCCATCCACCTTCTCGTCGTAGTGCCGCCAGCCGAACGAACTCGCGAAGCGGTCCTCACAGCGACCACCGTCCTCCTGGATCTGGGCGGTGTCGCTGTAGACGAACCCCACCTCCGGGTGGGAGTCGAAGGCCTCGACGATCTCCTGCAGGCAGTCGCTGCTGAGCAGATCGTCGTCGTCGAGTTCGACCAGGATGTCCCCGACGGCCTCGGCGCAGGCGAACCCCTTCACGGCACCCACACCATTGAGGTCGTCCTGGACGATGAGCCGGATGCGATCGTCGTGAGTCTCGGGCCGCCACCGGGACCCCTGGTTGAGAACGACAACCCACTCCCAGTCGGTGAAGGTCTGCGCCACCAGCGAACGGAAGCACTCGTCGATGAACCGGGTACGGTTGCTCCCGGTGAAGACCGTGACGCGCGGTGTGTGCATCGGGTCAGTCACCTGCCCGCCGGCGTGGAGGCCCGAGCCGTCGGGGCCGGCCGGTACTTGGCCGGAACGGCAGAGGTGAGCCGCTTGTCCAGCCGGATGGCCGCCTTGAAGGCATCCCGCGCCGCCGCGTCGTCACCGGACTTGGACAGCAGCACGCCCAGTCGGAGATAGGCGGTCGACGCCTTGTCGTCGATGGACACGACCTTGCGGTAGATCTCCATCGACGTCGTCGGCGCACTGCCCTCCAGGACGATGGCCTTGTTGTAGAGGGCCGGCTTGTATTCGCCGTCGGCCGACAACGCCTTGTCGTAGTTGCTGATCGCCTCGTCGGCCTGGTTGCGCGACTGGGCGATGAAGCCCAGGTTGAACCAGGCGAACTTGTTGTCGGCCTCGGCGGCCAGCACCTTCTCGAAGCTGGTCTTCGCCGCGTCGTAGTCACCGGCCTGGCCCTGCTCGACACCGAGTTTCAACAGATCAGCCGCAGTGGTTCCGGTGGGGGAACCGCCGTTCGCACTGTCGCTGCTGCCGGAACTGCTGACCTGCGGCTTGTCGTCGGGTTTCGCACTGCATGCCGGGACTCCGGCGAGCAGGACCGCACCACAGGCGAGTGAACCCAGGATCTGACGTGTGCTCATTTCTCCTCCTTGACGGAACCGGGGCGGTCCGACTTGCGGTTCGGCCGGCTGGTACGGCTGCTGTCCGCCGTTGCCCGATCCGACCTGTCGGCGGTAGGGGCAAACGCCAGCGGGGTGCTGGGCGAGATGCAGGACACCCAGATGTCGGCACCCCCGCCGGTGAAGGTGAACTGGTAGCCACTGATCGAGAGCGGCTGGATCAGCACCGGATTCACGCCCGCACCCGACAGTTGGTATCCGGTGCCGACAGCGATGTCTCCGGGCACACACCCGAAGTCAACGGGCGTGTCCGCGATCACGGTCAGCGGGCCCTGGATGTAGGCCGCCTGAATTCCGTTACCCGCCGTTCCCTGCGCGCCCTGCGCGCCCTGGACGCCCGCGTCGCCCTGCGGTCCCTGAGCACCCTGCGGGCCCACGTCGCCCTGGGCACCCTGAACGCCCTGGGGGCCCTGGATACCCTGTGGACCGATATCGCCCTGCGGTCCCTGAGCACCCTGCGCGCCGGCGTCGCCCTGGAAACCCTGCGCACCCTGCGCGCCTGCCGCACCCGCGACACCCTGCGGCCCCTGGGCACCCGTCTCGCCCGCGACACCCTGCGGACCCTGCACACCCGCGACACCCTGCGGACCCTGCACACCCTGCGGCCCCTGCACGCCCGCATCGCCCTGCGGCCCCTGAGCACCCTGCGCCCCTGCATCACCCTGCGGCCCCTGAGCACCGGTCGCACCCTGAGCACCGGTCGCACCCTGAGCACCGGTCGCACCCTGAGCACCGGTCGCACCCTGAGCACCTGCGTCGCCCTGAGCACCCTGGAAACCCTGTGCGCCCTGCGCACCAGCCGCGCCCTGAGGCCCCTGAGCACCGGTGTCACCCTGAGCACCCTGCGCCCCCGCATCACCCTGCGGACCCTGAGCACCGGTCGCACCCTGAGCACCGGTCGCACCCTGAAAACCCTGAGCACCCTGCGCACCAGCCGCACCCTGAGGCCCCTGAGCACCAGTGTCACCCTGAGCACCCTGCGCGCCGGTGTCACCCTGCGCCCCCGCGTCACCCTGGGGGCCCTGGGGGCCCTTCTTCGGGCCAGGCGGGTAGTGGCCCTTGCCCCCGTCGTGCCCACCCCACGGTCCCTGCCAGCCCTGCGGGCCGCAGTCCGCCGGATCGTCGGGGTAGCTCTCCCAGGAATCATCAGGTCCGACACCGTCCTGGCGGACCGTCGACCGGGACGCCGGCCACCCGCCGTACTGGCCCAGCGGACCGGGCGTGCCGGTACGCACGCCCTGCGCGGACGGCGTGGTCTCCAGGGGTGGCGCCGCGACCGCGGGCCCACCCGTCATCCCGACCACGATCAGGGCGGAACTCAGCCCTGAAGCGGCGCGACCACGCTTCAGTCCTCGCCGCAGCCGTCGGCTGTTACTCATGAACCCCTCCAGAGAGCCACCCAGATACCCAGAGTTGCCCTTCTGCGACCTAAGGACGCTTACGGGCGAGTTGTAGCTTATTCGACCGATTCGTCCAATAAGAGGGGTTTCCGCTAAGGCGGGAGGCATTCAGGAAAGGCGGACATTCTTCGTGAAGCTACGGCACGATCCCCGCACCCGAACGTGCCCCGATCGTGGTGCGGCCGGCGGTGGCAACCGGCGGCGATGCGCACACGCCGACGGAACCGTCCGCCTCCGGCGATCGAGGGCGGGTCGGTCTCGACCGGAGTTGGCCGCTCAGTACCGGCCGGGCGGCCACGGGGCGGCCGGGCGGGGGCCGTACCAGCCGGGCGGGCCGTAGCCCGCCGGGTAGGCCGGGGGCGGCGGTGGGGTCAGCACCACCGGGATCGGCACCACCGGCGAGTCCGGGGCGTCGACCGTCCGCTGGCTACCGTCCGGGAACCGCAGGTGGTAGCGCTGACCGTCCCAGACCCCCACCGGCGTCTGCGGGTCCCGGCCGACGAAGAACGACCGGTACGCAGCGATCGTCTCCAGCAACTGCCGTTCCTCCCGCAGGGTGCGCTCCCGCTCCGCCGGCTTACGGTCCAGCCCGCGCCGCATCCCGTCGCGCAACAACGCCAGCCGGGTCGCGGCGAACTGGTAACCGCGCATCGCCCGCAACCCGGCGTCCCCACCCACCCGCCGGGCCCAGGTCCGGGCGGCGTGCCGGCGGGCCAGGCTGCCCAGGGCGGCCACCTCGGGCGGGCTCAACCAACCCGCCCGCACATAGTCCGGCAGGGTCCGCTCGGTGAGCCGCCCCTCCCAGGCCCGCAACCAGACCGCGAAACCGACCATGCCGAAGAAGATCGGCACCATCACTGCGACCATGCCGTAGAAGAAGATCACCGCCTGGCCGGTGGCCTGCACGAGCGTCGGGATGAGGTTCCAGGTGCCGTGCAGCATCATCGCCAGCAGCAGGCCGGCGATCGGGGCGAGCACCCGGATCCGCCGGTCGGCGGTACGGGCGGCGATGCCCAGCCCCACCCCGGTCATCGAGGTGAACAGCGGATGGGCGAAGCCGAAGAAGAGGATCCGGGAGATGAAGATGACGATGACGTTGCGGACGCCGGTGGCCGGCCCCCACTGGTCGACGCCCGAGGCGTAGCCGAGGCCGCCCAGGTAGAGGATGTTCTCCACCATGGCGAACCCGACGGCGGAGAGCCCGCAGTAGACCAGACCGTCGGTGATCCCGGACCACTCCCGGCGGCGGAAGATCAATAGCAGGATCGGGCCGAGCGCCTTGGTCAGCTCCTCGATGAACGGGGCCACCAGCACCCCGGTCAGCGACGACGACACCCCCCACTCCTTGAACAGGGCGGCGAAGCTGTTGTTGACGGTCAGCGAGGCGGCGGTGGAGACGAACGCGCCCCAGGCGAAGCAGAAGATCAGGTACTTCAGCGGCTCAGGTTCGTACCGGTCGAGCCAGAGGAAGCAGGCCACCAGGACCGGCACCGGCAGGATCGCCGCCGTCACCCCGACCAGCAGCGCGTCCAGGCCCAGGTTGGAGCCGAGCGTGTAGAGCATGTAGACCGCGCAGGCCGCGATCAACAGCACCACCCCGGCCAGCGCCAGGACCCGCCGCCAGCCGAGGCGGCGCAGCGGCATCCGGGGCGCGGCGGCGTCCGGCGACGGTACGGCGGGCGCGGGCAGCGGGGCCCGCCGGGCGGGGTGTCGGCCATGCGGATCAGCGTAGTCATCCCCGGCCCGTTCGGCCGGGCTCTCCCGGTGCGCGGTGGGCGGTCCGGCCGGCGCTGCGGGCGGGTCGGCCCGGTCCGGGGCCGGGTCAGCCCAGCGGCGGCGCGGTCGGGGGTTTCGGGGCGGCGTGCTGCTCGGCCGGACTACCGCCCGGTTTCTCCTTGTCGCCGAACGCCTGCCGGATCAGCCGGTTGGCGTCCTCCTGCTCGATCCCCGAGGCGACCAGCAGGTCACTGGCGGTGGTCCGTACCTGGGCGATCACCACGCTGCCGGAGAACCCGACCCCCTGGTCGTACGCCCGGCCGGCCTCGCTGACCGCGCGCAGCGACCGCTCCCGGGCCCGCTCCGGCTCGTCCCCGACGGCGAACTCGTGCCGCAGCAGGCGGACCGCCTCGGCCAGGTGGGCGACCGCGTCCGGCATCGGCTCCGGCACCGGCTCGTCGTCCTCGATCATGGTGACCGACCGGCGGATCAGGGTGCCGCTGTTGCGCATCGCCCGGTCGATCGGGTCGGCCGCCTCGGCGTAGTGGGTCAGTTCGCTGCGCCGGTGCCACCGGGCCGGGGAGAGCGTGCTGGTCTCCTTGGCTCCCTCGATCGCTTCGGTGAAGGTGGCCAGTTCCTCCTTGTTCTCCCGGAGCCGGTCCAGCGCCCGCTGGGCGGCGCCCCGGTCCCGGTCGCGGAGCGCCTGGGCGCAGACGTCGAGCTGGCCGGCGAGCAGGTCCAGCGCCGGCCGGGCCGCCCGGTTGATCACCCGGAGCGGGTTGAGCGGCAGCAGGATAGCGGTGACCAGGAGGGCGATGCCGCCGCCGACGAACGCGTCGACGAACCGGGGCAGTTCCAGATCCTCGGTGGACGGGCTCAGCGTGACGATCAGCACGGCCGTCGCGGCGGCCTGGATCACCACCGCGACACTGGCCCCGAAGAAGGTGGTGAGCACGATGGCCGCGGTCACCACCAACCCGAGCTGCCAGCCCCCGGTGCCGAGGAAGTAGATCAGCACGTCGCCGAGGAACACCCCGACCGCCACCCCGACGATCAGCTCCACGGTCCGGCGCAGCCGCTGGCCCACCGAGGCGGCCAGGGTGCCGACCGCCGAGATCGGCGCGAACACCGGTTGCGGGTTGCCCAGCAGGTGGTGCGACACGATCCAGGCCAGCGCGGCGGCCAGGCCCGCCTGCACGGCCAGGCCCAGGGCCAGGTGCACCTGGTGCAGCCGGTCGTGCAGGGTGGCCCGGCCCCGGGTGCGCAGGTAGGCCATGGCACCGGCGATCCGCGCGGTGTCGACGTCGTTCCCGGCGTCACGCAGCCCGGCCCGACGCAGCAGCGACGGTTGTCGGTCCCGGGCCAGCGCCATGGCGGGGACTACCCACGTCGCACCGGTTCATCCCTGCGGCACAATCGTCCGGGTGACCGGACTGATCGACAGGTGGGTGGCGGCGGCGCTCGCCTGCGGGGCCGTCGACGGGCCGGCGCTGACCGCCGCCGGGGTCGACCTGCTGGCCCGCTGGCGGGAACCGCACCGGCGCTACCACACGGAGCGCCACCTGCGGGCGGTGCTGGACGTGGCCGACCGGCACGCCGACCTCGCCGACCGGCCGGAGCGGGTCGCGCTCGCCGCCTGGACGCACGACGCCGTCTACGACCCACGCGCGGCCGGGGACACCAACGAGCAGGCCAGTGCCGCGCTGGCCGGCACCCTGCTCACCGGGCTGGGGGTGCCGGCCGCCACGGTGGCCGAGGTCCGCCGGCTGGTGCTGCTCACCGCCGGGCACCGGGTCACCCCGGGCGACCGCGACGGCGCGCTGCTCTGCGACGCCGACCTGGCGATCCTGGCCACACCCCCCGAGGTGTACGACGGGTACGCCGCCGCGATCCGCGCCGAGTACGCGCATGTGCCCGAGGCGGACTTCCGTACCGGCCGGGCGCGGGTCCTCGACGGGCTGCTCGCCCTGCCCGCCCTGTTCCGGCTGCCCCCGCTGGCCGCCCACTGGGAGGAACCGGCCCGCGCCAACCTCCACCGCGAGCTGGCGTCTCTGCGCTGATTAACCGTCCGGCGTCACCGGCGCCCCGGGGGGGGTTGAGGTGTTTGGGGCGGCGCAGGCCGGCGGCGTACAGCAGGCGGACGATCTCCCGGCTGGGCACCACCCGGGCGCCGAGCCACACCGCCACGGCGAACCGGTCGGCGGGGATGTCGTAGTGGTCCCGGTCGAACCCGCGCCGGGGCACCCCCAGCGTCTCGGCGAACACGTGCAGCTCGGCCGGGGAGACGTCGCTGATCAGGTGCGACCAGAGCCGGCCGCGCCACGGCCAGGCGGGCCGGTCCAGGTAGAGCATGGCGGCCAATCTAGCCGCCGGTTAGCCTCGGCCGCATGGCTGGCTCCCCCCTCCTCGACGACCTGCGGGCGGCCCTCGGCGACGAGGCCGTCCTCACCGACCCGGACCTGCTACGGCTGCACCGGCGCGACGAGGCGGACCTCTGCGCCGCCGGTACGCCGCTGGTGGTCGTCCGCCCCCGGGACACCGCACAGGTGGTGGCCGTGGTCCGGGCGGCGGCCCGGCACGGCGTACCCGTGGTGCCGCAGGGGGCGCGGACCGGCCTGGCCGGCGCGGCGAACGCGGTGGACGGCGCGGTGGTGGTGAGCACCGTCGCGATGACCGCGATCCGGGAGATCGACCCGGTGGCCCGCATCGCCGTGGTGCAGCCGGGCGTGGTGAACGCCACACTGGCCCGCGCCGTCCGGCAACAGGGCCTGTACTACCCGCCCGACCCGGGTTCCTGGGAGTCCTCCACGATCGGTGGCAACGTCTCCACCAACGCCGGCGGGATGTGCTGCGTCAAGTACGGGGTGACCACCGAGTACGTCCTCGGGCTGGAGGTGGTGCTCGCCTCCGGCGAGGTGCTGCGCACCGGCCGGCGTACCGCCAAGGGGGTTGCCGGGTACGACCTGACCCGGCTCTTCGTCGGCGCGGAGGGCACCCTCGGGGTGATCACCGAGGTCACCGTGTCGCTGCGGCCGGTGCCCGAGGAGTCACTGACCATGGTGGCGGTCTTCGCCTCGACCGCCGGGGCGGGTACGGCGGTGGCCGGGATCGCCGCGCGGGGGCTCACCCCGAGCCTGTTGGAGCTGCTCGACCGGACGCACCTGCGGGCGATCGAGGCGTACCGGCCGATGGGGTTGCGGACCGACGCCGAGGCGCTGCTGCTCGCGGCCGCCGACACCGGCCCCCGGGCGGCGGCGGACCTGGCCCGGATCGCCGAGGTCTGCACGGCGGCCGGCGCCGCGGAGGTGTATGCGGCCACCGACGCGGTGGAGGCGGCGGCGCTGCTCCAGGCCCGGCGGCTGGCCCACCCGGCGATGGAGAAGTTCGCCGCCGACACCTACCCGGACGGCAACGGCGGCCTGATCATCGACGACGTGGCGGTGCCCCGGGGGGCGCTCGCCACCCTGCTGGACGGGGTGGCCCGGATCGCCGTCGAGTGCGGGGTGCCGATCGGGGTGGTCGGCCACGCCGGGGACGGCAACCTGCATCCGAACATCGTGGTGGACCGGGCCGACCCGGCGAGCCTGGAGCGGGGCCGACTGGCCTTCGACGAGATCATCCGGCTCGGCCTGGAGTTGGGCGGCACCTGCACCGGTGAGCACGGCGTCGGGCTGCTCAAGCGGGACTGGCTGGCCCGGGAGATCGGCCCGGTCGGCGTCCGGGTGCACCAGGCGATCAAGGCGGCGCTCGACCCGGCCGGGCTGTTCAACCCGGGCAAGGTGCTCTGAGCCGACCCGCCGGACCGGGCGTGGCGGGCCCGGATCGCTCAGCGGGTGGGTTCGGCGGGGGTGGCCTGGGTGAGCAGGAGCAGGATCTCCCCGGCCACCGCCGGTCGTTCCTCGCCCGGGCAGTCCTGCGAGGTGACCAGACCGGTCGTGGTGAGCAGGCTGGAGGTCAGCGCGTCGATGCAGCTCGCCCGGTATCTGCGGGCCTGGTCGGTCTCCTGGGCCAGCCGCGGGTCGGCGAGCAGCTTGTGCAACCGCTGCACCTGCTCGGCGTCGAGGGAGCCGGTCGAGGTGACCCCGTCGCCCGCACAGTCGTCACACTCCCACCGGCCGTCCGGCTCGACGGTCAAGGACCGCAGTGGACCGTCGTCGCCGAGTTTCTGCACCAGGCTGACCCGGTTGGCGGTCACCCCCGGGGATGTCGTCCCGCCCCGGCCCTCCGCTGTGGAACCGCCGTCCCGGTCGGCCATCGCGCAGCCGGCCAGGGTGACCGTCAGGGCGGCGACGGCGGGGACGGTGAGCGCACGCGACCACTGAGGGGGAACCACGCGCGGAACCTATCCCACCCCGGGTGCCGTCCGGAACCGGCCGACCGGACCGCCGCCAGCGGGTGGGACCGCCCACCGCCGGCCCGGCATCGACGGGTGCCGCCGCCCGGGACCGGTCAGCGGGTGGACGTCGGGAGTCCGACGTGGCCACCCTCGACGCCGTCGACGCCCCGGTCGGCGGCGAAACCCCGGACGTCGGGCGCACCCAACCGGGCCGCGTCGGCGGTCGCGTCGTCCGGCATGAGCTGGGACTCCCGCTCCGCCTCGACCCGGGCCCGGTAGTGCGCGATCTCCCGGTCCCGGGTGGCCGCGTCCCAGCCGAGCACCGCCCCCATCAACTCCGCCGTGTGCCCGGCCGAGTCGAGCCCGCGGTGGGTCGTCTCGAAGGAGATCCGGGTACGCCGGGTCAGCACGTCCTCCAGGTGCAACGCCCCCTCGGAGCGGGTGGCGTAGGTCACCTCGGCGGCCAGGTACTCGGGGGCACCGGCCAGTGGTGAGGCGAGCAGCGGGTCGGCGGCGATCAGCGCCAGCAGTTCCAGGGTGAGCGTGCCGTACCGCTCCAGCAGGTGCTCGACCACACCGACGGGGACCCCGTGCCGGCGGGCCAGGTCGGCCCGGTCCCGCCACATCGAGGCGTACCCGTCGGCGCCGAGCAGTGGCAGGTCGGCGGTGCGCGAGGGGCGTACGCCGCCGAGCCGGTGGGCGGCCCGGTCGACCACGTCGGTGGCCATCACCCGGTACGTCGTGTACTTGCCGCCGGCGACCAGCAGCAGCCCGAGCATCGGCTCGAAGACCGCGTGTTCCCGGGAGAGCTTGGAGGTGGAGTCGGCCTCACCGGCCAGCAGTGGGCGCAGCCCGGCGTAGACGCCCTCGATGTCCGCACTCGACAGCGGCCGGTCCAGCACCAGGTTGACCTGGTCGAGCAGGTACTGGATGTCGCGGGCGGAGGCGGCCGGGTGGGAGCGGTCCAGCCGCCAGTCGGTGTCGGTGGTGCCGATGATCCAGTGCCCGCCCCAGGGGATGACGAAGAGCACACTGGTCGCGGTCCGCACGATCAGCCCGGTCTCGCCGGTGATCGCCGAGCGGGGCACCACCAGGTGCACCCCCTTGGACGCCCGGACCCGGATGCCGGGGCGCAGCCCGACGTCGTTGAGCATCCGGGACATGTCGTCGCTCCACACGCCGGTGGCGGCGATGACGGTGCGGGCGCGTACCTCGAACTCCGCATCCGGGCTGCCGGGGGGTGCCTCCAGGTCGCGGACCCGGACCCCGGTGACCTCCCGGGCCTGCCGCACCAGCCCGACGGCGCGGGCGCTGGTCACCACGGTCGCGCCGAGGCTGGCGGCGGTGCGGGCCAGGGTCACCACCAGCCGGGCGTCGTCGACCTGGCCGTCGTAGTAGCGGATCGCCCCGGCCAGCGCGTCGGCCCGCAGGCTGGGGAAGACCCGGCGGGCACCCTCGCGGGTCAGGTGCCGGTGCAGCGGCATTCCCCGGCCGGTGCCGAAGAGGCCGGCGAAGGCGTCGTAGGCGGCCACCCCGGCCCCGTAGTAGGAGCGGCGGAACAGCCGGGCCGGCAGGTCGCGCAGCCCCCGGCCGGCGGGGAGCGGGATGAGGAACGGGACCGGTCGGACCAGGTGCGGGGCGAGTCGGGTGGCGAGCAGCCCTCGCTCGGTCAGCGCCTCGTGGACCAGGTGGAACTCCAACTGTTCCAGGTAGCGCAGGCCGCCGTGGATCAGCTTGCTGGACCGGCTGGAGGTGCCGGCGGCGAAGTCGCGGGCCTCGACCAGGGCGACCTTGAGCCCCCGGGAGGCGGCGTCCAACGCGGCACCGGCACCGGTCGCCCCACCGCCGATGACCAGCACGTCGAATCGCTCGGACCGCAGCCGGCGCAGGTCGGCGGCACGGCGCTCGGGCGAGAGTTGACCAGCGGCGGATCGGGTCACATTGGGGTCACGCACCCGTCCACCGTAACCCGCCGGGTCCCACCCGCAGCAGGCCTGGAGCCCGCCGAGATCCGCACCGCCGATCCGGTGACACTGAGCAAGACTCCTCCGGATCGCCTCGATGACTCTCCGTAATCGGCTTCTCGCCGGCCCCTTCGCCCCTCACGCCACCTCTCCATCGCCGTGACCAGCCCGATCGCCGCATCCCCCGCCCATCCCCCACATCGCTCCCTCGGATCCTTTGCTCTGCTGCTCTCCACGCAACGCGCACGTTCCGTGACCGGTGCGTCCAGGGCAGCAGAGCAAAGGATCCGAAGGTGGAGGTCCACACCCCCACCTTCCGTCACTTTCCGTGACCACGGAACGGTGCCGGCGACCTGGGAGAAGCGACGGAACGCGGGAGGTGGACGCAGCGGCGGACCGGGCGGAGCCGAGCCCACGCGAGGGCGGGGACCGCGCAGGTCCGCGTTTCCCCGGGTCCACCGGCGACGGGCGGGGACGGTCGTCGGACCGGCAAAGCCGTCGGACGGCGACGTGCGTCGTACTGTTTCCGGATGTTGGCCGACACACCACCTCCGCCGGGCTACGGCCCACCATCGGCCGCCGGCCGTCCGTCGAGCCCGTGGCCGGTGGTGGCGGCCGCACTGGCCGGCGGCTGGACGGTCGTGCTCGCCGTCCTGCTCCAGGCGGTCGGCTGGTCGGTCGAGCAGTTGCAGGTGGCCGCGGGATGGGACCGGCAGGCGTGGCTCTGGCCGGCCCTCAGCCTGGCCACCGCCCTGCTGGTCGGCCTACCCGCCCTGCTGCTGGCCCTGCTCCCCCGTTCACCCCGGGTACGGGCCACCGGGTGGGGTTGGCTCGGCGCGGCGCTCGCCCTGCTCGCCCTCGGCTCCCTGCGGGCGCTTCCCCAGGTACACCACGAGCTGTACCTGGCCGCGCTGGCCGTCACCGCGACCCTGCTCGCGCTGCTGACCGCCCGACTGTCCGGCCCGGCCGCCACCACCCCACCCCAGCCCACGGGCACCGCCACAGCCACGGCCACGGCCACGGCCACGGCCACGGCCACGGCCACGGCCACGGCCACGGCCACGGATCGTGCCGGCCGACCCAGGGCGGTCACCCTGTTGGCCATCGCGGCCGGACTGGCCCTGCTGCTGCCGTGGGTGCGGTTCGGCGCGCTGGGCGGTCTGCTGGAGACCGCGCTCGCCGCGCTCGCCGCGACGGCGGTCGGCCTGCTGGCCGCAGCGCTGCTGGGCGACCGGTTCTGGTCCCCCTTCACCGGCGACGGGCCACCCCGGGCCGCCCGTACCGTGCTGGTCGGCGGCCTGGTCGCCGGGGTGGTCCTGCTGCTGGTCGTCGCGGGCACCGGCCACTCCGGCGCCCAACTGCCCGGGTTGCTGTTCGTCCCGCCGCTCGGTTTCGTGCTGGGCGCGTGCCAGGTGGCGGCCCGCCGGGCCGGCGCACCGGCCGGTGCCGCGCCGGTCCGGTGGCTGGTCGGTCTGGCGGCGTTCGGCCCGTTGGCGCTCGCCGACCCGGAGGAGATCTCGGTCCTGCTGGCCACCACCCGCGACGTCCCCTACTGGGTCGCGGTCGCATCCGGCGTCGGGTTCGCCGTCGCGGTCGTGCTGGCCATCGGGTACGGGGTGCTGCTCGCCCGGCCACGCGGGCGCGCACCACGCCGGCTGGTCGCCGCGTCGAGCGCAGCCGTCCTGCTGCTCACCGTCGGCGTGGTCGACGTGGTCGCCGGCCAGCCCGGCCTGCACGGCGAACGGCTGCTGGTGGTGCTCCGCGAGCAGGCCGACCTCACCGGCATCCCCGCCGGTACGCCAGGTCGCGCCGGCCGGGAGGCGCGGACCGCCGAGGTCTACCGCCGACTGGTGTCCACCGCCGAACGCACCCAGGGGGCGTTGCGCCGGGACCTGACCCGGCTACACCTCGACCCGACGCCGTACTACCTGGTCAACGCGATCGAGACCGACGGCGGGCCAGCGGTGCGGGCGTGGCTGTCCGGGCGGCCGGAGGTGGCCCGGGTGCTGGTCAGCCAGCGGCTCCGACCATTGCCCGCGCCGGCACCGGCCAGCCGGGGTGACCGGCCCGCGCCGACCGGGCCGGAGTGGAACATCCGGATGCTGGGCGCCGACCGGGTCTGGTCGGAGTTGGACGTCACCGGGGCCGGGGTGGTGGTCGGCAGTTCGGACTCCGGGGTCGACGGCACCCATCCGACCCTGGCCGCCAACTTCCGGGGCGGCGACGACTCCTGGTACGACCCGTGGGACCACACCCGCGCCCCCACCGACTCCGGCGGTCACGGCACCCACACCACGGCCAGCGCGGTGGGACGCGACGGCATCGGGGTCGCCCCCGGAGCCCAGTGGGTGGGCTGCGTCAACCTCGACCGCAACCTGGGCAGCCCCGCGCACTACCTGGACTGCCTCCAGTTCATGTTGGCCCCGTTCCCGGCCGGCGGTGACCCGTTCACCGACGGTCGGCCGGAGCGGGCCCCCGACGTGCTCACCAACTCGTGGGGGTGCCCACCGGTCGAGGGCTGTGATGCGGGTGCGCTGCGCCCGGCCACCGCCGCGTTGACGGCCGCAGGCATTCTGGTGGTGGCCGCCGCAGGGAACACCGGACCCGACTGCGGGTCGATCGTCGACCCGCCGGCGCCGTACCCCGATGTGCTGACGGTGGGTGCCGTGGGCCGCGACCGGCGCGTCACGGAGTTCTCCAGCCGGGGGCCCGCCGCCGGTGGGGCGGCCAAGCCGGACCTGGTCGCCCCCGGCGCGGAGGTCCTCTCCGCGATGCCCGGCGGCGGTTACGCCGCCCTGGACGGCACTTCGATGGCCACCCCGCAGGTGGCGGGAGTGGTGGCACTGATGTGGTCGGCGAACCCGGCGCTGGTCGGTGACCTGGACCGGACCCGGAACATCCTGCGGGACACCGCGCAACCCGCCGGGCCCGCCGACCTCAGCTGCGGCCCGGTGGCGGCGTCGACCGGGGCCGGTCTGGTCGACGCGTACGCTGCGGTGCGGGCGGCCCGCCGCTGACCGCCCCGGTCGCCGGGGTGAGCCGGCCCGGCTGGGTACGGTCCTCGGACACGGAACGGGGCGGACCGCTCGCGCGGCCCGCCCCGTTCGGCGTTGGAGCTGGACTCAGAAGTCCATGTCCCCGCCACCCGGGCCAGCCGGGGCGGCCGGGGTCTTCTCCGGCTTGTCCGCCACGACGGCTTCGGTGGTGAGGAAGAGCGCCGCGATCGACGCGGCGTTCTGCAGCGCGGACCGGGTCACCTTGGCCGGGTCGATGATGCCCGCGGCCAGCAGGTCGACGTACTCACCGCTGGCGGCGTTGAGGCCGTGACCGGCGTCCAGGTTGCGGACGCGCTCGACGACCACGCCACCCTCCAGGCCGGCGTTGACGGCGATCTGCCGCAGCGGGGCGTCCAGCGCGATCTTGACGATCTGCGCGCCGGTCGCCTCGTCGCCGGCCAGGTCCAGCTTGTCGAAGGCGGTCTTGCCGGCCTGCACCAGCGCGACGCCACCACCCGGGACGATGCCCTCCTCGACGGCGGCCTTCGCGTTGCGGACGGCGTCCTCGATGCGGTGCTTGCGCTCCTTCAGCTCGACCTCGGTGGCCGCGCCGACCTTGATCACCGCGACGCCGCCGGCCAGCTTGGCCAGCCGCTCCTGCAGCTTCTCGCGGTCGTAGTCGGAGTCGCTCTTGTCGATCTCGGCCCGGATCTGGTTGACCCGGCCCTGGATCTGGTCGGCGTCGCCGGCACCGTCGACGATGGTGGTCTCGTCCTTGGTCACCACGACCTTGCGGGCCCGGCCCAGCATGTCGAGGCCGACGGCGTCCAGCTTGAGGCCGACCTCCTCGCTGATGACCTGGCCACCGGTGAGGATGGCGATGTCGGCGAGCATGGCCTTGCGGCGGTCACCGAAGCCCGGCGCCTTGACGGCGACCGACTTGAAGGTGCCCCGGACCTTGTTGACGACCAGGGTCGCCAGGGCCTCACCCTCGATGTCCTCGGAGATGATCAGCAGCGGCTTGCCCGACTGCATGACCTTCTCCAGGATCGGGAGCAGGTCCTTCACCGAGGAGATCTTGCTGTTGACGATGAGCAGGTAGGGGTCGTCGAAGACGGCCTCCATACGCTCCGGGTCGGTCATGAAGTACGCGGAGATGTAGCCCTTGTCGAAGCGCATGCCCTCGGTGAGCTCCAGCTCCAGCCCGAAGGTGTTGCTCTCCTCGACGGTGATGACGCCTTCCTTGCCGACCTTGTCCATCGCCTCGGCGATGATCTCGCCGACGGTGCTGTCACCGGCGGAGATGGAGGCGGTGGAGGCGATCTGCTCCTTGGTCTCGACGTCCTTGGCGAGCTTGGACAGCTCCTCCGAGACGCTGGCCACGGCAGCCTCGATGCCCCGCTTCAGGGCCATCGGGTTGGCACCGGCGGCCACGTTGCGCAGACCCTCGCGCACCAGGGCCTGGGCCAGGACGGTCGCCGTCGTCGTGCCGTCACCGGCGACGTCGTCGGTCTTCTTGGCGACCTCCTTGACCAGCTCGGCGCCGATCTTCTCGTACGGGTCCTCGAGCTCGATCTCCTTGGCGATGCTCACACCATCGTTGGTGATGGTGGGGGCACCCCACTTCTTCTCGAGCACCACGTTGCGGCCCTTGGGGCCGAGGGTCACCTTTACGGCGTCGGCGAGCTGGTTCATGCCCCGCTCGAGGCCGCGGCGAGCCTCTTCGTCGAACGCGATCATCTTGGCCATACGGCGTTGTCCTCCTGGACACTCACGGGCCACCCGGGGGTTTGTGTCCCCGGACGGGCCGCCTGGTGTACGCACCTTGGGGACGTCGCCACCTGGCGACGACGACGTCCTCCTCGGTCGGGCCGGACAGCCCGCGACGACCGGCCATGTGCCACCCGACGCCATCGAGACGCCGATGTGACCGTGGCCCTACCGCCCCGACCATTGGCACTCACCGTATGCGAGTGCCAATGACCTGTTTAGCACTCTCCCCTGCCGAGTGCAAGCACGATGGGGCCGGTCAGCCGAGTTCCGCCACCAGTCGCGCGACGTTCACCGGCCCCTCCTGCGCGCGCTGCTCGGCGTACGTCACGACCAGGCCGACCAGCTGCACCAGGTAGACCGGCACGACCAGCACGGCGCTCACCAGGATCACCGCCACCGCACCCACGGCGGTGCCGGGCGCGGTGAACGGGTCGGTGCCGAACGGCACGGTGCCGACCGACTCCACCACCCCGCCGAGCACGCTGCCGAGCAGCACCGCGAGTGCGACCAGCGCCACCCGGCCGAGCACCATGCCCAACCGGTCGTGGAACATGCGGAACGAGCGCCCGATCGGGTTCTGCCCCTCGAACAGGTAGACCGGGCCGGCGAGGGCGAGGGCGAACGCCAGGTAGATGCCCGGCAGCAGGCACAGGCAGAAGCCGACGCCGATGAGCAGGCCCAGCACCAGCATCCAGCCCCACAGGCCGAGGCAGCGGCGCGCGCCGTAGCGCAGCGCGCCGGGCAGGTCGGCCGGCTGGCCGGCGGCCTGCCGGGCCACCACCCAGGTGCCACCCGCCCAGCCGATGCCCTGCACCACCCCGAAGGCCAGCGCGACCAGGAACACCGAGACCCCGTAGATCACCAGGTCACTGAGGTAGCCGTCGGGAATCGAGCCGTCGGCGGGCAGCGGGGCGGCGTCGGGCCCCGTGCCGAGGGAGAGCAGGGACACCGCCACCGCCGGCACGACCTGGGTGAGCAGCATCAACGGCAGCAGGGTCCGCCAACTTCGACGCAACGCTCCGGTGCACCGGGCGAACCAGCCTTCCAGCCCGGCGTACGGCGGATTGACCAGCGGGTCCGCCGGCCCCCAGGAGCCGCCCCCGGCGACCGGCGGATGACCCCCGAGCGGCGGATAGCTCCCGAGCGGCGGGAAACCGCCGTCGGCACCCGGGGGATAGCCCGGGTACGGGCCACCGGGAGCCGGATAGCTCCAGCCCGGCGGCCCCGCTGCGGACGGATCCCACGACGGCGGACCCCACGAGGGTTGGCCCGACGGCGGCCCCCCGGGCGGCGGACCCCACGAGGGTTGGCCCGACGGCGGGCCCCCCGGCGGCGGGCCCCATGGTCCGCCCGGCGACCCGGCAGCGGGGCCGGGTGGACCCGGAGGTGACTGGTCGGACATGAACCCTCCTCAGCGAGGACGCCTGGACGGTTCACGATCTTTCCCCGCACCGACCCCCGCCGCCAACCGTCCCACGGGTGGCCCGGCGGGTGGGACCCGCAGGACAGGTCAGGCGATGACGCGGACCCGTTCGGCCTGCGGCCCCTTCTGACCCTGGGCGATCTCGAACTCCACCCGCTGACCGTCGTCGAGCGCCTTGTAGCCGTCCATCTCGATGGCGGAGAAGTGGACGAAGACGTCCTGCCCGCCGTCGACGGCGATGAAGCCGTAGCCTTTTTCGGAGTTGAACCACTTGACGGTGCCCTGTGCCACGGTGCACTTCCTCACTCTGCGCGGCGTTCCACAACCCCGGGATGCCGGCGGGCCGACAGCGGAGAACCACCGTTTCGGCGATCGGTGAAGGCCGCTGAATCGGTGACCGAAATCGCACGCTACACGAGGAGTGACGACCGCGCACGACCTCAAATCGGCCTAAATCGGACGGGTATCGACCCGGTTACCCATCGGCGTTCATCGCTGCGGTATGCATGCGCACATGACATCTGCCCCGGCCCCACCGGTGACCCGGACGGCACCCGTGCACCGGGTGCGCCCGCAGGACGCCGCCCGGATGCGGGCGCTGCGGTTGGAGATGCTCGCGGATGCGCCGCTGGCCTTCCTGGAGACCGTCGCCGAGGCCGCCGCCCGCCCGCACGCCGACTACGCGGCCCGGATCGCGTACGTGTCCCAGGGGTGCCACACCGCCCAGTTCGTGGCCGATCCCGGCGGCCGGCTGGTCGGCCACGCGGGCGGCACCGTCGCCCCCGACGAGCCGGACCTGACGGTCGTCTACGCGGTCTACGTGAACCCCTCGTGGCGGGGCACCGGCCTGCTCGGCGCGCTGATCGACGAGGTCGCCGCCTGGTCGCGCGCCTGCGGCCGACCACAGCTCATGCTCGAGGTGGTGGTCGGCAACGACCGTGCCTACCGGGCCTACCACCGTCTGGGCTTCACCGACACCGGCGTCCGCGTCCCGCACCCCAAGATCCCCGCCCTCACCGAACTCCAGATGCGCCGCCCCGCCTGACCCCCACCCCAAACCCCAGGCCGGGCCGGGCCGCGCCGGGCCGCGCCGGGCTGGGCCGCGCCGCGCCGGGCCGCGCCGGGCTGGGCCGCGCCGCGCCGGGCCGCGCCGGGCCGGGCCGCGCCGCGCCGGGCCGCGCCGGGCCGGGCCGCGCCGCGCCGGGCCGCGCCGCGCCGCGCCGCGCCGCGCCGCGCCGGGCCGCGCCGCGCCGGGCCGCGCCGCGCCGGGCCGCGCCGCGCCGCGCCGCGCCGGGCCGCGCCGCGCCGGGCCGGGCCGCGCCGGGCCGGGCCGGGCCGGTGATCAAGAGGTTTACGTCAAATCAGCCACTCAGGCTGACGTAAACCTCTTGATCACCGACCACGGACCACCGACGGCCGACCACCGACCACCGACCACCGACCACCGACCACGGACCACGGACCACCGACCACGGACCACGGACCACCGACCACGGACCACCGACCACGGACCACCCCCGCCCGCAGCCGGAGCGCGGACGGGGGTGGGGGTGGTGGGAAGGCGGGGGTGGGGGAAGGGGACGGTGGGGTCAGGCGGGGCGGCGGGACTGGACGATGCGGAAGCGGTTGGCGACGTAGGCGCCGTCGGTGAGGGCGGCGTTGGCGGCCGGGTTCGCGCCGCTGCCGTGGAAGTCCGAGAAAGCGGCGGACTGGTTCACGAAGACCCCACCGGTGAGGTTGGCCGACAGGTGCACCCCGACGTCGATCGCGGCGGCCTCGACGGCGTCCAGCACCGCCTCGTCGGTGGAGTAGACGGCGGCGGTCAGCGCGCCGGACTCTCCGACGGTGGACCGCAGGATCTCGATGCTGTGCGCGGTCGAGTCGGTGGCGATGACGAAGGAGATCGGCCCGAACCACTCCCGGCCGTAGACCTCGGTGTCGGTGGCGGCGAGCTTGACGATGGTCGGCGTCCGGACCACCGCGTCGGTCAGCGCGGGGTGCGTGACGGTACGCGACTCCAGCACCGCCTCGCCGACCTTGGTGACCTCGTCGAGGCGTTCCAGCACTCCGTCGTTGACGATCGCCCCGGTCAGCTCGACGCCCCGGGCCGGGTCGGCGGTGAGCTTGCCGACGGTGGCGGCGATGCCGGCGGCCACCTCGTCGAAGCTCTTGTGCCCCTGGTCGGTGGTGATGCCGGCGGCGGGGATGAGGATGTTCTGCGAGGTGGTGCACATCTGCCCGCTGTAGAGGGTCAGCGTGAAACCGAGGTTGCGGCACATGCCGGCGAAGTCGTCGGTGGAGTCGATGACGACGGTGTTCAGGCCGGCCTTCTCGGTGTAGACCGTCGCCTGCCGGGCGTTGGCCTCCAGCCAGTCGCCGTACCCGGTGGAGCCGGTGAAGTCGACGATCTTCACGGCGGGGTGCAGGGCGAGGGTCGAGGCCAGCTTCTCGCCGGGGGCCTCGGGGGCGAGCAGCACCAGGTCGGGGTCGAAGCCGGCCTCGGCGAGCACCTCCCGGGCGTACCGCACGGTGATCGCCAGGGGCAGCACCGCGCGGGGGTGCGGCTTGACCACGACCGGGTTGCCGGTGACCAGTGAGGCGAACAGCCCGGGGTACGAGTTCCAGGTCGGGAAGGTGTTGCAGCCGATCACCAGGGCCACCCCACGCGGCACCACGTGGAACGTCTTGGTCATCCGCAGCGGGTCGCCCTTGCCGGCGGCCTTCTCCCAGCTGGCCGTCCCGGGGTGCCGGGTCATCTCGGCGTACGCGTAGGCGATCGCCTCCAGGGCCCGGTCCAGCGCGTGTGCGCCGCCGGCCTGGAAGGCCATCACGAACGCCTGGCCGCTGGTGAACTGCACCGCGTTGGCCAGTTCGAAGACGTGCTTGTGCAACCGGTCGAGGATCTCCAGGCACACCCCCGCCCGGGTCTGCGGGCCGGCGTCGCGCCAGGCCGGCAGGGCGGCGGAGGCGGCGGCGACCACCTCGTCGGCGCCCGGGTGCGGGTAGCGCACGTCCAGGGCCACCCCGAACGGGCTCGTCTCGGTGGCGACCCGGTCGGCCGTGCCGGGCTGGTCGAGCGGAAAGTCGCCACCGAGGTACGCCTCGAAGGCGGCCTTCCCGTCGGCGGCGGCGGTCTCGCCGTACACCCGGGGGCTGGGCGATTCGGGGTAGGCGGACCAGTACCCGCGTTCGGTGATCGCGGTCAGCGCGCGGTGCAGGGTGTCGGCGTGCCTGTCGTACAGCGGGTGCGGGGTCTCCGTCATGCCCGCCATCATGCAACAGATGCTGACCAGATCAGTAGGGGCGTGTCACAGATCAGATGGTCGACTGCCACTCCGTGGACCCGGCCACCGGCCGGAACCCGAGCAGCTCGTTGATCGCGATCATGTGGGTGTTCGCCGCCGCGTTGTAGGTGTCGACCACGCTCAGCTCCGGCTCGTACGTCAGGGTGTGTTCGAGGTTCTCGGCCTTGCAGAGCAGGCCGAGCCGGTGCCCCCGGTGGGCCGGGTCGACGATGGTGAGCTGCTGCCAGGCGTGCCGGGTGGTGTTCGCGGCCAGGCTGAGCACGGTCCACGCGACCAGCCGGCCGGACGCCTCGTGCACGGCGGCGACGCTGTAGCGGCGGACGCCCCGCGCGTCCAGCGCCCGCTCCATGCCCTGGATGCGCTCGGCGTCCATCCGCTCGGGTTCCCACTCCAGGTCACCCAGGGGTGCGTCGGTCATCATCCGGCCCTCCAGGTAGGCGAGGTCGGCGAGGTGCTCCGACGGCGGGTGCCCGTGCCAGCGGACCGTGCGGTAGCCGGCGACGGCCGAGCGCGCCCCGGCCCGCAGCGCCGCCAGCCGGTCCCGGTCGAGCGCGGTGACGTCGAGTCGACGGCGGACGTCGACCAGCGCCGCCTTCGCGCCGAGCGCCGCCGCGAAGGCCGCCCCGGGCAGTTGTCCACCCGGCTCGCCGGGCAGCGCGGCCACGGCGGAGCCGACCATCCGCTTGCCGCCGGCCGCCCGCAGCTGCTCGCGGGCGTGCGTGAACAACGCCCGCCCCACTCCCACCCGCCGGTGCGCCGGGTCCACCACCAGCTCGACGCTGGCGTTGTCGGTGTTGTCCAGGAGGTGGAGGTTGAGCCGGACCCAGCCGGCGACCACGCCGTCCAGTCGCGCCACCGACCAGCGGGTGTCGATGCCGGGCATCGGGTGCCGCAGCGGCGCCTCGAACCGGCGACGGCACAGCGGCGGCAGGTCGGGTGACTCCGTCGCTTCGACCGTGGCCGCGATCCGGTAGGCCGCATCGAGGGCCGGCTGGTCGGTCGGATCGATTGCTGCGATGTCCACGGTCACGCCGGGAGTCTTCCTGTCGACGACGAAGGGGGCCAGCGGATTTCCGCTGGCCCCCTTGCACGTTGGTCGGGAGGGACGTTCGCACAACGCCTCCGGCGTTGGGTCGCAAGAACTTGAAAAGTCTCCGGCGAAAGCCCTCCCGCACGGAGCATCTTGCGCCGCCCGGTTCCTGCCGTCAAGTCCTTCCCGGCGGGTTTTCGCCACTCACCGCGAAATTCCGGTCACTCGGAGATCCACTCCCCGGGGATCAGGAGAGGAGGCCGGCGTCGCGGGCGGCCCGCAGGGACGGCTTGATCCGGTGGGTGGGGCCGACCTGGCCGGCGACGGCGTCGATGGTCTTCAGGCCCTCGCCGGTGTTGAAAACGACCGTCTCGGCGGTCGGGTCGAGCCGGCCGGACTCGACGAGCTTGCGCAGCACCGCAACGGTCACCCCGCCGGCCGTCTCGGCGAAGACCCCGGTGGTGCGGGCCAGCAACCGGATGCCGGCGCGGATCTCCTCGTCGTCGACGTACTCCATCCAGCCGCCGGTCCGCCGCACCGCCTCCAGGGCGTACAGGCCGGCGGCCGGGTCGCCGATGTTGAGCGACTTGGCGATGCCGGTCGGCCGGACCGGGGTGATGGTGTCGGTGTCCGCGTGCAGGGCGGCGGCGATCGGGTTGCAGCCGGCCGACTGGGCGCCGAACACCTTCCAACCCCCGGCGGGCGCCTCGACCAGCCCGATCTCGACCAGCTCGGAGAACGCCTTGTCGATCTTGGTGAGCAGCTCGCCCGAGGCCATCGGGACGACCACCTGGGCCGGGATACGCCAGCCGAGCTGCTCGGCCACCTCGTACCCGAGGGTCTTGGAGCCCTCGGCGTAGTAGGGCCGGACGTTGACGTTGACGAACGCGGTGTCCTCGAACTCGTCGGTCTCCACCAGCTCCCCGCAGAGCCGGTTCACGTCGTCGTACGAGCCGTCGATGGCGACCAGGTCGCCGCCGTAGACGGCGGTGGTGATCACCTTGCCCTGCTCCAGGTCACCCGGGATGAAGACCACCGAGGGCGCTCCGGCGCGGGCCGCGTGGGCGGCCACCGAGTTGGCCAGGTTGCCGGTCGAGGCGCAGGCGAACCGGGTGAAGCCGAGCGCCTTCGCGGCGGTCAGCGCCACCGAGACGACCCGGTCCTTGAACGAGTGGGTCGGGTTGGCGCTGTCGTCCTTGACCCACAGCGGCGCGCTGATGCCCAGTTCGGCGGCGAGGTTCGAGGCCGCCACCAGCGGGGTGAGCCCCGGGTCGAGGGTGACCCGGGTGGCCGGGTCCTGGCCGGCGGGCAGGAGGGCGGCGTACCGCCAGATGTTCTGCGGGCCGGCCTCGATCTGCTCCCGGGTGACGGCGGCCAGTGCGGCGGCGTCGTAGTCGACCTCCAGCGGGCCGAAACACTCGTAACAGGCGTGCTGCGCGGCGAGCGGGTAGCGGGCGGAGCAGGCGCGGCAGACCAGGGCGCGGGCCGGGCTGGCGGTGGTGTCGATACCGGGGGCGGCGAGCGTCGACGTCATGGCGGATTCCTCTCATCTTTCCCCGCATCGCACCCTGCGGCGGGGACGGAATTGGCACCTGCCCCGCGGGACGCTCAGCGATGAGCGCGCGGGGTGGTTGCCGGGGCGTCGTCGGGCCGTATCCCTCAGCCCCTCTGGATGAGGTATGCAGTTGTGCCGTCGAGTCTAGGCAGCTTCGCCGCCATCGCCCAGTCTGCTTCCCACGGTGTGAACCACCTGCCGGCGGGGCGTGCGCCGGCCGCACCGGAAGCCATTGATGTTTCGGGCAAGTTTCCAGCTCAGTACGCCCTTGTGCGGATCCGCGCACCGGCCCTCCGGTCGGCCCCTGACCGCGCTCCGACAGGCCGGTGGGGGGCCGGCCGACGAGCCGATGACCGACATTGCCATCGATCAGTACGGTGCGGGAGACCTGACGTCGAGAGAGGACCCCCCGCCCATGCGACGGATTCCGTCGAGCCTTGCGACCCTCACCATGGTCTGCCTACTGACCGCCGCCTGCGGGGGTGAGCAGGGCGGGACGGACGAGGCAGCGTCCACCGTCGGCCCGTCCACCGGGCCCTCCACCGCCTCGGTGCTGAGTCAGGTCTCCCCCGAGGCGACTCCCACCAGCGAGGCTCCGTCGCCGGAGGTGAAGAAGGCCGCCCCCACCACCCCGCCGGCCGCCGCCCCGACCACCACCGCCGCCGCGCCGGTCAAGGCACCGTTGACCTGTGCCCATCTGGCGGAGGCCCGGCTCGGCAGCAGCAAGACGCCCTACAACGGCTACCCGGACTACCTGCCGCTGGCCGGGGGGCAGTGGTCGGGCGAGGACGGGGCCACCGTGACGCTCCAGAAGCCCTGCGGCATCGGTGACCTCGACGGCGACGGCGCGGAGGACGCGGTGGGCGCGGTGGCGATCAAGACCGGAGGCAGCGGCACCTTCTACACGCTCGCGGCGTGGCGCAACAGCGGTGGCCTGCCGGTGTTCCGCGCGCTGACCGACCTCGGCGACCGGACCCCGGTCGTCTCGATCAGCGTGGCCGGGCGCAAGGCCACCGTGGTCTGGCTGACCCGCAGCCCCAGCCGGGGCATGGCCGAGCTGGACATCAAGCGGACGTCGGTCTACAAGCTCTCCGGCAGCACCCTCGCCGAGGTGAGTCACACCGACGCGCCGTACAACCCCTGACCGCACGCGTCGCCGGAGCCGCCTCGTTGCGGCTCCGGCGACGCCGGTCAGTGCGTCAGGCAGGCACCGAGCTTCGCTCCGCCACCGGTGCCGACGGGGCGTCGGCGCTGCGGCGGGCGAGCAGCGTGTCCAGCGCCCAGGAGCCCGGGCCGAGCACCGCGATCAGCAGGAACGACCAGCAGAAGAGCGCCGACAGCTCGCCTCCGTTGCGCAGCGGCAGCAGCCCTTCCGGCTGGTGCACCACGAAATAGGCGTATGCCATCGAGCCGGACGCGAGGAGCGCGGCGGGCCGGGTGAAGAGCCCGGCCAGCACCAGCGCACCGCAGACGAGCTGGATCAGTGCGGCCCACCAGCCGGGCCAGGCACCGACCGGGACAGCCTTGCCGGTCACGGGGTTGCCGCCGAACAACCCGAAGACCGAGGACAGGCCGTGCAGCATGAACAGCAGGCCGATGACGATGCGGTACAGCGAGAGGGTCGGCCCGCCGAGCCGAGACACGTTCATGGGAACCTCCATGGAAGGGATTACGTCCCCTCATGATGAGGCATCGAAGCAGTTAAATCGATAAATTCTTTGTTACTGGGAAGGTCTCGGTGCGAGACATTACCCCACCCCGACGTCCCGGTGTCACCCCTACGTCGCGTCGGGAGCGACGCCGGGCCCACGCACCCGCGACCACCACCGGCCGACCCCGACCACCTCCCCGCCGCGAGCCGGAGCGGCTCGGAACGTAATGATTGTTAACTATGAATTAACTGTCACGAAGTTCATACGCCGCGTTTATGGAAAATGAATATGCACGCAATTCGCGCGGGAAGCCACCGGGAGGTCACCGGGAAACCCCGACCGGGCCCGGCCCACCCGACCAGCGGCGAGGGGCCTGGCCCCGACACCGCCGCCAGCGCTAGGTGTCCGCACTGTGCGCCAACTTCGGACGACAGCAGGCGGTTGGCGCGGTTTACCCGCGACACCCGGAACGCCCCACCCGTCAGCAATTTTCACGAGGCCCGGCCGCGGCACCCAGCGCCGCACCTCGACATCGACTCACGGCAGTAGCCGGCACGGCCGCCAGTTCAAAAATCCTTAACAATTTTTCCGGTGATAACGGGCTGCGTAATACGTTAGCCTCGGCACCACGTTGCCCCCGGATCTGCGACAACCACCCTCGGAATCACCCGCCAAAACCACCCCACCGAGCCGGCCCGTAACCTCGCGCCGGCAATTTGCCATTCCCGTCGACCGACGCGATCCGGCAACCTGCACCACCCCTCCGGGTGCACCAACGATTACCCATCTCCCCTGGTCGAGAGCGATCCAGCCCACCCGTCCCGGCTATCGCCAGCCCGACCGTTTGTTCACGGAAAGGACCACCGTGCGACGTCGACCACCCCTACCGGGACGACTGCTGCCCGCATTTGCCACCCTGATCCTGCTGCCCTTGCTCGCCACTCCGGCCCACGCCGACATTCGCCCCGAAACGGTACGACTGCTCGCCAAGGCAGCCGCTGACGAGTGTTTTGCCGGCGTCGGCGTCGACTATCCACCCGGACCGCCCTGCACCGTGGGACAGCCCAAGGTCAACCAGTCGTACGTCTGGGGGCTCGCCCAGGCCGGCCGCCGGCTCTGGTTCGGCACCGGGGCGAACGTGCTCTGCCTGAAGCCCGAGGGCTACCAGGTCCGCGAACCGATCCTCAACGACGACTACGTCTGCGAGTTCGGTCAGAGCCAACCGGCCCGGGGCAACCCCGCCCTGCCCGCCACCCTCGGTGACCACCGCACCCCCGAGGTCTACACCTACGACCTCGCCACCGAACGGCTCACCGAACGCACCGGCGACATCACGTCCGCATCCCCGGCGGACGCGAACCTGCTGAACACCACCGCCGGCCTGCGTAGCGCCGCCGCCCACCAGGGCGTCGTACTGCTCGGTGGCCCCAGCGTGGTCGGCGGGGTGAACGTGTTCGCCTTCGACACCGTCACCGGCCGTTACCTCGGCTCGACCAACCTCACCGCGTACGAGAACATCCGGCACTGGGTGGTTGCCGGCGGCGTGCTCTACGCCGGGGTCGGGCTGGGCGCCAACGGTGGCGAGGCCGGCCGGGTGCTGCGCTGGACCGGCGACCGCACCGACCCGTTCGCCTTCACCGAGGTCGCCGACCTGCCCACCCAGGTCGCCGACCTCACCGAGCACCAGGGGCGGCTCTACGTCTCGACCTGGCCCAAGGCGATCGTCGACGGCTCGGTGGCCGAGCGCGCCGCAGCCGGCATCCTCCCGACGCCGCCCCCGGTCGGCCCGTCGTACTCCGACGTGGGCGAGCAGGCACCGCGCGCCGTCGGCGCCGCCCCGGCGGCGGACCCCGGTGACGGCACCGACCCGGCCGACCTGGCCGGCATCTGGATGAGCCCGCCGCTGGCGGCCGGCGCACCCGGACTCAACCCGGAGGACGCCGGCAACTGGTCGCAGGTCTGGTCCGCCGCCGACTACGAGCCCGACCCGGTGGTCCGCCGGGCGTACGCCCTCGGTGGTCTCGCCTCCTACGGCGGCCGGCTGCACTGGGGGACCATGCACGTGCCGTTGCAGGCGACCGCCCTGCACCTGTCGGTGTACCCGCCGCGCAGTCAGGCGCAGCTCCAGGCCACCGTGCAGAACACCCAGCGGGCGTTCGCCGTCTTCCGCGGCCAGGACCTCGGTGGCGCACACGAACGGATCGAGACGCTCTACGGCGAGTCGACGCTGCCGGCGTACGACCCGACCGCGAACAACGGCGTCGGCGCGTGGGCCCCGGCCCCGACCGGGGCGACCCCGGTCTACGGCGGCTCCGGCTTCGGCGACCCGTTCAACCTGTACGCCTGGAAGATGGCGGTGGCCGGCGGCCGGCTCTACGTCGGCACCATGGACTTCGCCTACATCTCGCTGGAAGGTGAGATGCCGACGCCCCCGGCCGGCACGGCGCCCAGCCCGCCGACCTTCGGGGCGGACCTCTGGTCGTTCGACGCGCCCGGCCGGCCGGCCCGCGCCGTCGACACCGGCGGCTTCGGCAACCCGCTCAACCAGGGTGTCCGCACCATGGTCGTGGACGGCTCCACGCTCTACCTCGGGATGGCGAACCCGATGAACCTGCGCACCGACCCGACGCCCGGCGTCCCGAAGGGCGGCTGGGAACTGATCCGGGTGAGCCGACGTTGAGCCGGCCCGGCTGATCGTGGTCCGGCGGCCGGTGAGGTCCCCCACCGGCCGCCGGGCCACCCGTCGGGCGGGGCGGTCAGGGGGTGGCGAGAGCCTCGGTGGGGGCCAGCCGGCTGGCCCGGATCGCCGGGTAGAGCCCGGCCAACGCACCGATGCCGATCGTCGCCCCGATGCCGCCGGCCACCACCCACAGCGGCACCACCGTCGGCCACCCCTGTGAACCGGCGTAACCGGCGGTGACCAGGCCACCGAGCAGAACCCCGCCCAGCCCACCCAGGGCGGACAACAGCAGCGACTCGGCGAGGAACTGGGTGCGGATCTGCCCCCGGGTGGCACCCAGCGACCGCCGCAACCCGATCTCGGCCCGCCGTTCGATCACCGAGATGACCATGGTGTTGGCCACCCCCACCCCGCCGACCAGCAACGCCACCGCACCCAGCCCGAGCAGCAGACCGGTGAACGCCTCGTCGGTGGCCTGCTGGGCGGCGAGCGCATCGGACGGCCGGGAAACCTGGATCTCGTTGGACTGCTCCGGGTTGGCCGTCGCCGCCAGCACCGCCCGGACCGCCTCGACGTGCTGCTCGGCCGAGCGGGTGTAGATCCGGGTCGGGTGCCCGTCCAGGCCCAGATAGGTGGTCGCGGCCGACCAACCGACCAGGGCCGACGAGTCGAGTTCCGGGGCGAGCGGGACCGGTCGCAGGATGCCGATCACGGTGAACCAGCGGCCGTCGAGGTAGACCCGGATGTCCGGCCCGGCCGCGCCGAGGCCGAGCCGCTCCGCGGCCACCGACCCGAGCACCGTGGCCGGATACCGCCCGGTGGCCTCGTTGAGCCAGGTCCCGCTGGCCAGTGAAGCGCCGACGGTGTCGAGCAGGTCCAGCTCCACCGCCTGGGTGCCGAGGCCACCGGTCTGCGCCGCCGGGATCCGGTCCGACCGGTAGACCGGCATGTCGGCCAGTTGGGCGGTCGCCGACACCTGGCGTACCGGGCCGATCCGGCTGATCATGCCGACCGCCTCGACCGGCAACTGGGCGTCCGCACCGAAGAGGGTGCTCCCCGGCGCGACGGTGAGCAGGTTGGTGCCCAGGGCGGCCAGCGTCCGGTCCAGGTCGGCCCGGGACGACGAGGAGATGCCGACCACGCTGATCATCGCGGCGATGCCGATGGCGATGCCCAGAGCGGACAGGAACGCCCGCAGCGGCCGGGTCCGCAGCCCCACGCCACCGACCCGCAGCACGTCCTGCGGGCTCATCCGGGCCGGTCGCAGCCGCTCCGGTCGCCCCGCACCGCTTCGCCGGGCCGCGCCCGTCGACCGCAGCGGCGTGGTGGTCATCGCAGCACCCCCTCGGTCAGGGCGGCGGAGTCCGCCACGATCAGCCCGTCGCGCATCTGCACCTGCCGGGGCAGGCTCGCCGCGATCTCCCGGTCGTGGGTGATCACCACGATGGTGGTACCGGCCGCGTGTAGCTCGTGCAGCAGCTCCATCACCCCCGCGCCGGAGCTGGAGTCGAGGTTGCCCGTCGGCTCGTCGGCCAGCAGCAGCGGCGGTTCACCGACCACCGCACGGGCGATCGCCGCCCGCTGCCGCTCCCCGCCGGAGAGCTGGTGCGGCCGGTGGTCCAGCCGGTGTCCCAGGCCGACCCGTCGCAGCGCCGCCTCCGCCCGCCGCCGCCGCTCCCGCCGGGGCACCCCGGCATAGAGCAGGCCGTCCGCCACGTTCTCCACCAGGGGTACGCCGGCAGCCAGGTGGAACTGCTGGAACACGAAGCCGATCCGGCTGGCCCGCAGCGCGGACAGTTCCCGGTCGGACAACCGCGCGGCGTCGTACCCGTCGATGTGGACCGCGCCCGAGGTGGGCCGGTCCAGGGTGCCGATCACGTTGAGCATGGTGGACTTCCCCGAGCCGGACGGGCCGACGATGGCCACCAGGGCCCCCCGGTCGACGCTCATCGACACCCCACCGAGGGCGGCGACCGTGTCGCCGTAGCGTTTCGTCACGTCACGCAGCTCGACCACGTGGTCCGGGTGGTCGGCCCGGGGCGGCTCAGTCACCGGGCATCCCCACGGTCAGCCCCTCGGTGACCGCGTCGCCGGAGACCTCCACCCGGCCGTCGGCGAACAGGCCGGTACGCACCGCGACGATCCGGGTGCCACCCTCCTCGACCACCTCCAGCCCGTAGCCGCCCTCGGCCAGGTTGAGCAGTGCCGCGACCGGCACGGTGAGCACGTCGGCGCGTTCCGAGGCGACGAGGCCGACGTCCACCGCCGCCTTGTCGTAGCCGGCCAGCGCCTTGGCGTCGTCCCCGGTGACGGTCACCTCGATCTTGGTGTCGGTCTCCGACTCCTTGCCCGTCGTCGCCGCCGAGGTCTGCACCACCGTCTCGACCGTGTCGACCTTGCCGGTGCTGCGGGTGCCGTCGGGCAGCGTGATGGTCACCTCCGCGCCCTTGCGGGCCAACCGCTGGTCCTCCACGTCGAGGGTGCAGGTGACCAGGCGGGTGGTACCGGTGGTCGAGAGGACCACCTTGCCCGCACCGACGGTGTCGCCCACCTCCACGCCGTGGCTCTCCACCCGGACCTCACCGGGGGCGTAGACGATCCGGCCCGGCTCGACCTGCCCGGTCTCCGGCAGACCCAGGTCCTCCTGCCAGTCCCGGACCGCGTCGGCGGTCGCCGAGGTGAAATCCTCGTCGACGGTGAAACCGTCGTGCCCGAGCGCGGCGAGGTTCTGCTCGAACTGTTTGACGTCGGTGCCGCTGACCCCGGAACGCAGCACCCGGTACGCGGGCAGGCCACCGTAGAGCAGCACCACCGGTTCGTCGTCGATCCGGTAGAGCGTCTTACCCCGCTTGACCGTCGCGCCGCCCTCGGCGAGCCAGGTGACCGTCCCGCTCAGCCGGCTGTCCCGGGCGCGCGGGGTGCCGTACCCCAGCTCGCCGTTCTTGGTCTCCCGGTCGACCAGGGTCTGCCGGGTGACCTTGGCGGACGACGGCGGCCTGCGGTCGGACGACGTCGCACGGTCGGCGTGGCCGTCACTGGCGAAGGTGACCGCCGTTGCCGCCACCGCCACCACGAGCAGCCCCGCCGCCCCGAGCAGGAACACCGGTCGCGGGCGTCGCCGCCGGACCGCAGACGCAGCCGGGCCGGTGACGGACGGGTCAGCGGATCGGGATGCGCCGGTCATGACGTCCCCCGACGTTCACCGAGGTTGGGCACGGTCTCCCGGCACTTGTCGAACGCGGTCCGCACCGCCGGGTCCTTCAGGTCGATGTCGGCCCGACCGGGCTGGATGCGGCCGTCGGCGGCCGGGTCCGGGAAGTTCGGCACGCCGTTCTCCCGCATGCACCGGGCCAGCTTGCGGACCTGCTCGACCTGGCCCGCGTCGAGCTGCCGGGGCTGCCCGCCGTTGGGGGCGAACTCGCGGCACTGCTGCAGCGCCGACTGCACCTTGGCCGGGTCCACGTCCGACCCGCCGTTGAACCGGGGCCCCTTCTGCCCCGGCTGCGGGTCCGGCACGTCGAGCCCCTGTTCCCGCAGACACGTGGTGAACTTGAGCTGGCGTTCCTCGTCGCTCATCGCCGCAGCGGCGGAGAGCGAGGGCTCCGCGCCGCCACCACCGGCGCTGGCCACCCCGGAGTCGTCGGCGGCATCGGACTGACAACCGCTCAGGGCGAGGACCGCCACCACGGGCAGGGCCAGGAGCAGGCTCAGCTGATTTCGTCGCATCGTTGGTCTCCCTTCCGACCGGCAGACAGCCGGCATTAGGGATAACTCAACTCCTGAGGCGGTATCCAGGGCGTAAACGGCAACGTTAACGCGGTGGTTATCCCGGCATAGGCGAGGATGGAACGGTGCGCGTACTGGTGTGCGAGGACGAGAAACTGCTCGCGGACGCGATCGCCGAATGGCTCCGCCGGGAGTCGTTCGCGGTCGACGTCGCCTACGACGGCGACGCCGCCCTGGAACGCATCGGCGTCAACGGGTACGACGTGGTCGTGCTCGACCGGGACCTGCCGGTCGTGCACGGCGACGACGTCTGCCGCGCCCTGGTCAGTGCCGAACGGGACACCCGGATCCTGATGCTGACCGCCGCCGCCGCCGTCCGGGAACGGGTCGCCGGCCTGGCCATCGGCGCTGACGACTACCTCACCAAACCGTTCGCGTTCGTCGAGCTGAGCGCCCGGGTGCACGCGTTGACCCGACGCACCCGCCCCGCCGCCCCACCGCAGCTGACCCGGGCCGGGATCGTCCTCGACCCGTCCCGGTTGCAGGTCACCCGGGACGGGAACTTCGTGCCGCTGTCCCGCAAGGAGTTCGGCGTGCTGGCCGAGCTGCTACGCGCCGACGGCGCGGTGGTCTCCGCCGAGGACCTCCTCGAACGGGCCTGGGACGAGCACATCGACCCGATGACCAACGTGCTGCGGGTCACCGTGATGAAGCTGCGGCGCAAGCTCGGCGACCCACCCGTCATCGAGACGGTGCCCGGGGTGGGATACCAGATCCGATGAGGAAACCGACCATCCGGGCCAGGCTGACCCTCATCTACGGTGGCCTGTTCCTGCTCGCCGGCACGGTACTGCTCGCCGTGACGTACGTGCTGGTGGACCAGCGGCTCGCCCACGGTCTCGGGTTCAACCTGCGCGGGACCGGTGGCAAGGAGTCGATCTCGCTGCCCCAGGGCACCCAGATCAACGCCAACCAGGCCGAACACCTGCGCGCCATCGTCCGCCAGGTGCAGGACGACGCCCGCCGGGACGCCCTCGACTCGCTGCTCACCCAGGGCGGAGTGGCCCTGGCCGTGGTGACCATCGCCGCGGTCGCGTTCGGTTGGCTGGTCGCCGGCCGGGCGTTGCAGCCGTTGCAGCAGATCACCGGCACCGCCCGTCGCATCGCCGGAGCCGACGGGGCCGGCCGGGGACTACACGAACGGATCGCCCTGGCCGGGCCGACCGACGAGGTGAAGGAGCTGGCCGACACCTTCGACCTGATGCTCGAACGCCTCGACCGGTCCTTCGACGGGCAGCGGCGCTTCGTCGCCAACGCCTCCCACGAGCTGCGTACCCCCTTGGCGATCAACCGGTCCCTGGTCGAGTTGGCGATCACCCGCCCGGACGCCCCGCCCGAGCTACGACAGCTCGGCGAGACCCTGCTGGCCGTCAACGAACGCCACGAACGACTGATCGACGGGCTGCTCACCCTCGCCGACTCGGAGAACGCGCTGGCCGAACACACCGAGGTGGACCTCGCCGAGGTCGCCGGTCACGTCGCGGAACAGACCGGCCGGTCCACCACGCTCGCCGTCACCCGCGAACTGGCCCCGGCGCGGACGGCCGGCGACCCGGTCCTGCTGGAACGGCTCACCCAGAACCTGGTGGAGAACGCCGTCAGGCACAACGTCGACACCGGCGGCTGGCTCTCGGTCGCCACGGCCGTGGTCGACGGTCGGGCCACCCTGACCGTCAGCAACAGCGGGCCGGTGGTGCCCGGGTACGAGATCGAGACGATGTTCCTGCCGTTCCGCCGGCTCAACCGGGAACGGGTCGCCGGTCAGCGGGGCTTCGGCCTGGGGCTGTCCATCGTCCGGGCGGTGGCTCGCGCCCATGGTGGGACCGTGCGGGCGGTCCCCCGCCCCGACGGCGGCCTGGTGGTCACCGTCGCCCTGCCCACCACCGGCTGAACCGGCCCCAAAGCTCCCAACCCGTTCCCTCGTGTCAGGCATCACGCGTTGCCCGTGTCGCGGACGAACACTCCCCGACCGGGCGCACCGACGACCACACCCCGGTCACGCAGCAGCGCCACCGCTCGCGCAGCCGTGGAGAACGAGACGGAGTAGAGATCCGCGAGCTGCGAGTAGGAGGGCAGCTTGGCCCCCGGCTCATACTCGCCATCCCTGATCCGGCTGGTGATGTCGGCGGCAATGTCGGTGTAGCTCAGCGGAATCGCGGGCATGGTGATCCTCCCGGGTTGGCAATCCCATCTGATCACGTTCTGCGACTTCACCTCAAGCGCTTGGTTGACCTATGTCACTAGGCGCAATAGCATGGGACCGAGCCACCCGGGTTGGCACCAGGGCCGGTTCACCCTCCGGGAGAACACCCGGACAGGGCCGGGGCAGCGCGTACGGATCGGCTGGAACCCCCTTCCAGGTTGGTCGGCGCGCTGCCCCGGCACCCACGTAGGCAGAGGAGACACGGTGGAGACAAGTACGGAGGTGCCGGTCGCCAGCGCGATACGGGCGGCCGAGCAGGTCGCCGCCGAGCTGCGGGAGACGTACCTCGAGGTGGCCGCCGGGATGGTGCTGCTGGAACGCGTCGGCGGGGGATGCACCCACCCGGCGCTCCGGCTGGCCCGACGCAGCGGCGGTGACGCCCTCGACCTGGCCGCCGAGGTCGATCAGCAGGTCACCGACGGGGTACGCCGGCTGCGGGTCGCCGCCGGGCACGTCGAGCCGGGCACCATCGGCGACCTCGTCGAGACGCTGGATACCGTCCGTGGCCGGTGGAGTGCGGCAGCCGGTCGGATTCGGCAGCTCCCGGGCCGGGTCACCGCCGCCGGCCAGCAGCTCCGCGACGCGGCCCCCGCCGAGGCCGCGCCGACCGACCCCACCGGGGTCACCACCCCACCGGGGCGGCACGACACCGAGACGACCGCGCGGCAGTGGCGGTGCGCCGCCGAGCAGCTCGACCTGATGGCCGAGTGTCTGGCCGCTGCCGTCGCCGCACTGGGGTCGTACACCGACGGGTTGTCAGGTGCGGCACCCCGACCGGCCAGGAAGGGCGAGACAGGATGATCTATCGAGCCGGGCGGCGGCTGCTGCCGCAGCACGTCCGCACCGTCACCTTCGGCACCCGTCGGTGGCGCGGCCTCGACCCCGAGCAGGTGTACGCCTTCCTCGACCAGGTCGCCGACGAGCTGGAACGGGTCACCCGTGACCTGGCGACCGCCACCACCGAGGGTGAGCGCATCCGGGTGGCGCTGCGGCGGTGGGGATCGGGGCACGCCGACTGCCGCCGGACGAGAGCGGCCCGGAACAGGTGGTGGCCACGGTGACCGACCCGTGCTGGATCATCCACCTGCCGACCAGGCTGACCAGTGTCGACGAGGTCGCCGCCCTGGCGATGGCGTTGCGTCGTTCGCTCGGGCACGTGCTCGCCGTCGACTTCGGCGAGACGACCCTGTCGCCGGAGGACCGGCAGTCCGTGCGTACCCGGATCTGGTGCGACGCCCCGCTCGGCGGCCCCGGCCGCTGCGGTCGCACCGCCGGCCACGACGGCGGGTGCGCCCTGACGACGGAATGATCGACTCAACGGGGCCGATGGTGCGGTGTCCGACAGCAGTGATGGCGCACTATCGGCCCGCGAGCCGCCCGACTGCCCCGCCCGCCGGGCCGGGTCAGACCGGCCGTCAGCTCGTGACGTCCTTGCGGGTGAAGCGCCAGAAGGCCAGCCCCCAGAACAGGGTGGCGTAGCTGATCGCCGAGATCGCGCCCCGGACCACGTCGTCGGTCTGCATCGGGGTGGACAGCAGGCCCAGCCAGGCGCTGCTGTAGTGGGTCGGCAGGAAGTCGCGCAGCGCCCCCAGCGCGGTGATCTGATCCAGGATGCTGGACAGGATCCACAGCAGCACCGCGCCGCCGACCGCGCCCAGCGCAGCATCCGTGATCACCGACAGCAGGAACGCCAGCCCGGCCACCACCAGCAGGACCACCGCCAGGTAGCCGAGCACCGCCAGCAGCCGTACCAGCCCCTCGGTCGGGGTCAGCTCGGCGGCGACCTGGCTGGTCAGCGGCGACCAGCCGTAGCGCAGGGTGCCGGCGAGCAGGGCCGTGCCGGCCAACAACAGCAGGGCCAGCCCGGAGTACGCCAGCGCCACCAGCAGCTTCACCGTCAACAGTCGGGCCCGGGGCACCGGCACCGCCAGCAGGTAGCGCAGGCTGCCCCAGCTCGCCTCGCTGGCCACCGTGTCACCGCAGAACAGCGCCACCACCACGACCAGCAGGAACGACGCCGACACCAGGATCGAGAAGAGGGTGAAGTTGAGCCCGCCCGAGGTGGCCAGGTCGGCGAGGCTGGAGAACTCGCCGCGCCCGCTGCCGTCGTCGTCCCCGGACTCGAACTGGAACGCCACCAGAATGATCAACGGCAGCAGCACCATGAAACCGAGTGCCAACTGGGTACGCCGCCGCGACGCCTGCCGGCGGAACTCCGCCCCGAACGGCAGGGTCGCCCCCGGCCGGTACCCGACCGCCGCCCCACCCGGCCCGAACGATCCCCGCCCGGACCCGCCCGGAGCCGTGCCGACGGAGGCCGAGCCGCCCGCCGTCGTGCCGCCGTCCGGTCCCCGGCCCGACGCCGAACCCGCCGCAGAACCTGCCATCACCGGTCACCGCTTCCCCGAGAGTTCTCGCCCACCAGGGCGAGGAACGCGTCCTCCAGGCGACGCCGTGGCACCACCCGGTCCACCCCGATCCCGGCCCGGACCAGCTCGGCCACCACCTCGCTGCGGGCGGTCCCGTTCGTGTCCACCACCAGCCCACCGGCGTCGTCGGCGGTCAGCACCTGCACCGCGTCGAGGCGACTCAGCACCGCCCGCGCGGCGGCCTGGTCGGTCACCTCGAACAGGGTGCTCGGCGACTCGCCGACGATCTCCTCCACCGGGCCCGAGGCGACGATCCGGCCCTTGTTGACCACCACCGCGTGCGTGCAGGTCTGCTCCACCTCGGCCAGCAGGTGACTGGAGACCAGCACCGCCCGGCCGTCGGTGGCGTACCGCTGGAGGACCCGGCGCATCTCGGCGATCTGCGGCGGGTCGAGCCCGTCGGTCGGCTCGTCGAGCACCAGCAGCTCCGGCAGGCCCAGCATGGCCTGCGCGATGGCCAGCCGCTGCCGCATGCCGTGGCTGTAGTTCTTGGTCCGCCGGTGCACCGAGTCGCCCAGGCCGGCGATCTCCAACGCCTCGTCGAAGTGCGCGTCGGCCCACGGCCGCCCGGTCGCCCGCCAGTACGCCCTCAGGTTGTCCAGGCCGGACAGGTGCGGCAGGAAACCGGGCCCCTCCACCAGCGCGCCGATCCGCGACAGCACCGGCGAGCCGGGCACCAGCCGGTGTCCGAAGACGTAGATTTCCCCGGCGGTCGGCTGGGTCAACCCCATCAGCACCCGCAGGGTGGTGGTCTTGCCGGCGCCGTTCGGGCCGAGCAGGCCCATCACCTGGCCGGGGTGCACCTCGAAGTCCACCCGGGACACCGCGACGAACCCGTCCGCGTACTCCTTGCGCAGATCACGGACGGCGAGCGGGATGCCCGCGTACTCGGGATGGACGGAGTCGTCCTGGCGGCGGTGCCGGCGGCGGACCACGGCGACGACCACGACGAGCCCGATCAGGATCGCGGCCAGCAGGCCGACCAGCACCCAGCGCCACACCGTGGCGGTGGTCGGGATCGGGGTGGCGGTGACCGTCGGCAGGCTCACCGCCCCGTCGACCGCCACCGTGTAGACGGCCGGCTCGGCAGGTGTGGTGTACGCCTGGTCGGCGGTGGCCAGCACCACCCGCAGCCGGTGCCCGGCCTCGACCCGGCGGACGATCGCCGGCAGGGTCACCTGGACCGGCTGCGCGGCATCGATGGTGGCCGGCAGGCCGGTCAACCGGATCGGGGCGACCAGCCCGTCGGGCAGCGTCGCCGCACCGGCCGGGTCGACGTCGTAGAGCTTGGCGAACAGGACCGCCTCGCCGGTCGCCGACGCGGCCCGGACGGTGACGGTGGGTGCACCCACCACGTCCACCGCCTCGGTCAGCGGTGTCGACTCGAACCGGGCGTGCTGGCCGGGTACGTCGCCGGCGACCCCGTCGAGCAGGGAGCCGAGCGACCCGGCGAACGGGATCGCCGAGATCGCCGCCGGGTTGCCGTTGGGCGGGTTGGCGACCGGTTGGGCCGACCCGGTGACCGGCACCTCGCGCCGGGCGTCCCCGGTCACCCCGGGATAGTCGGCGGTGCGGTAACCGGTGGCGACGAGGCCCCGGTCGAGGGCGTCGAAACCGGCGATCCGGGAGAACGTGAAGTCGTCGCCGGGGGCCGCGCCGGTGCCCTTGACGTAGTGGTCCAGCCACTGCACGGTCAGGTACTTCACCCGGTCGGAGTCGCTTGTCGGGCCGGTGCCGCCGTCGTGGCCGCCGGTGAACCAGGCCACCCGCACGGGGGTGCCGGCGGCGGCGATGCCGCGTGCGTTGGCGTCCGCCTCGGTGAGCGGGAAGAGGGTGTCCGCCTCGCCCTGCACCAGCAGGGCGGGGGCCTTGATCCGGCCCAGCACGTCGGCCGGGGAGGAACGCCGGAGCAGGTCCACCGCCGCCTGGTCGGCCCGCCCGGTGGTGGCGATCCGCAGGTACGCGGCGCAGACGTCGGCGGCGAACCGGCCACAGGACGGGTCGGCGGCGGCCCCCGGGGCGCGCGACGATCCGCTGCCCGGGCCGCCACCGGGCCGAGGGCTGGGCGCACCGGCCGACGCGGGTGCCCCTTCCGGCTGGGCCGCGGCGGTGTTGCCGGACAGCCCGGCCGGCCCGGAACCGGCGCTGCCGCCACCGCCGAAGAAGATGCCGGCCCAGCCCTTCTTGAACACGCCCTCGGTGGCCGGCTTGCCGGTGTTCTCCGGCAGGAAGGCGCGGGACAGGTCGTTCCAGGTGATCATGGGGACGATCGCGTCGACCCGGGGGTCCTGCGCGGCCAGCAGCAGGGCCAGCCCGCCGCCGTACGAGCCGCCGACCACCCCGACCCGGGGGTCACCGGCGGCGTCGGTACGCACCTCGGGGCGGGCGGCCAGCCAGTCCAGCAGCCGCTGGGCGTCGCGCACCTCGTAGTCGGGGCTGTCCAGGTGGATCTGCCCGCCGCTGCGGCCGAAGCCCCGCGCCGTCCAGGTCAGCACCGCGTAGCCCTGCCCCACCAGGTCCTCGGCGTCGGCGCGGACGGAGTCCTTCGTACCGCCGAAGCCGTGCGCCAGCAGCACGGCCGGGACCTTCCGGTCGGCCGTAGCGCCGCGCGGCAGGTAGAGCGTGGTGTCCAGGTCGACGGGCTCGTCGCCGCCGGGCCCGGAGCGCACGGTGAGCGCGGTCGACTCGGTGCGGAAGTCCGGCCGGTCCGGCCAGACCGCCCAGCCGACGACCCCCGCCAGCAGGACGACGCCCACCGACGCGGCGACCGCGCGGCGGCCGGTGGGCAGGGCACGGCGGAGCCGGGCAGCCGACAGCGGCGATTTCATTCGGCTCACGGTACGGCCCGGAACCTGAGCGTTGGCTGAGATCCGCCGTACGTCCGTCCTGGTCGGCCAATCGTCGGCCGGACAGGTCAAACGCACAAGGTCACCCGGCGTTCACCCAGAACGAGTTCGGACTCCGTGAATTCACGCTTAATGCGCTATATCACAATGGAAACGAGCATGTCACTCCGACAACAGTACGGAGCGTGTCGGGAAGGTTGATGTCGCGTCACATCACTCGAAGTGACGCAAAACTGACCGGTGCAGACCTCCGGCCAGGGATCGCCCTTCGATTAGGTTCCGGTCCGACGCACGGGACCGAAGTTCCACGCCATCCCCGACCCCCTGCGCCGCCGCCGGAGGAGACCACCATGACCGTTCCCGCCTCGCGGGTCCGTCGACGGCCCAGGACACCGGGCCGCCTGTTGCCGTTGCTACTCGCCACCGCGCTGCTGCTGCCGGTGGCGTTCCTCGTCGTACGGGGTCACCAGTTGGTGGACGCCGACCGGGAGCTGGCCGAACGGGAACGCCTCGGCGTCGAGTACCTGCGCGTCCTCGGCCCGGTCACCGAGGCGCTGGTGAACGTGCAGACCGCCGCCGTCGCCGGCCGTTCGGTGCCCCGCGACGCCCTGGACCGGGCGGTGGAGGCGGCCGCAGCGGTCGACACCCGCATCGGCGGCGAGCTGCGCAGCACCGAGCGGTGGGCCGGGCTGCGGGCCAAACTGGAGGGACTGCCGAGCCGGTCACTCACCGACCCGGAGGTCGCCTTCACCGCGTACGGCGAGGTCACCGATCTGCTGTTGGCCCTGCACGGCAAGATCCGGGAGACCTCCGGCCTGATCCGGGACCCCGGCTCCGACTCGTACTTCCTCCAGGACGGCGTCGGCGAGGAGATGCCGGAGGCCGTGGTCGCCGCCGGCCGGCTCGTCGACCTGGCCGTGCTGATGCCACGACGACCCGCCGCCGAACAGGCCCGTTCCCTGGGCCAACTGGCGACCCTCCGGTTCGCCGCCCTGCAACCGGCGGGCGACCTGGTCGACGACCTCCAGACGGTGGTGGAGACCTCGGAGAGCGCCGGCATCGGCGCGGACGTGCTCACCCCGTTCGACAACTACCAGCGGGCGGTCGAGGCGTTGGCGGCGCTGTCCCAGCCAGACAACCGTACGCAAGCGGTCGACCTGACGAAACTCACCGCTGCCCGGAGCCAGGCGCAGACCGCCGCCCGGGAACTCCAGCCGGTCATCCTCGACGAACTGGACCGGCTCCTCCGCCAGCGCATCGACCAGCTCGACCGCGACGCCCTGCTGATCCTCGCCGCCGGCGGGGTGGCCGTGCTGCTCCTGGCGGCGCTCGGCGCGAGCGGTTGGCTGCCGCGCCGCACCGGCACCCCGCCCGGCCGGGACGCCGCACCCGGCGACCCGGCCGAAACCACCGCCGCCACCCGGTGGGAGCCGCCGACGCGGTCCGGTCGGCCACCGGCCGGACCGGTGCCGGTGCTCCAGCCGGTGGGCCAGAGCTCCGAACCCGACCGGTGGAGGCCCTTCGATGCTGCTCGGTAGGCTCCGGATCCGGGGCAAGCTGGCCCTACTGCTGATGGTCCCCCTGCTCTGCATGGTCGGGCTCACCGTGCCGGTGGTCTGGGACCGGGCCACCGTGGCGCAGCGGGCCGGCGACCTCGCCGACCGGGTCCGGATCGCCAGCCGGGTCGGCACGATCCTCCAACACCTCCAGCAGGAACGCCTGCTCGCCATCGGCCTGCTGCTCAAGCAGGTCGAGCGCACCGACCTGGTGCAGAAGGTCGCCGAGGTGGACGACCGGATCGCCGACCTGCGCGCCGAGTTCGGCGACGCCCTGCCGGCAGAGGTCGACACCGCCCTGGACGGGGTACGCCAACTGGCCGCCCTGCGGACGGCGGCGGTGGCCGGGCAGACCGGCCCGGACCAGCTCATGGCCGGATACGGGCCGGTGAACACCGCCCTGATCAACTCACTTCAGCTCCGCCTCAACGCGGACACCCGCACCCCGACCGGGCGGCAGGTGCTGGCCCTGGACGGCCTGCTGCGCACCGGTGAGAGCCTCAGCGCCGGCGCCACCCTGATCGTGCTGGTCGCCGCCCGGCCCAGCGCCCAGACCGTCACCGCCTACGTGGCGAACTTCGCCGTCCTCTCCGACGAGAGCGCCCGGCTCCAGGCCCTGGTCACCCCCGAGCAGCTCGACCTGCTCACCCTGGAGGAAGTGGCGGTCGCCAACCGCACCGGCCCGAACTTCATCAACCAGAGCGCCCTGGACCCGGCCACGGCGATCGGCTCGCTGGACGTGGCGACCCTCTTCCCCACCGTCTCCTCGATGATCACCCTGGGCCAGTTCGTGGAGAAGAAACTGGCCGCCGACGTCACCGCCGAGGTGCGCGCCGACCGGCAGGTGGCGCTCGCCGGGGCGTACTGGGTGACCCTGCTGATCGTCCTGGTCCTGATCGCGGTCATCCTGCTCACCATCGCGGTCGGCCGGGCGGTGGCCCGGCCGCTCACCCGGCTCACCCGCTCCGCCGACCGGGTCGCCCGGGTCGCCGAGTCCGAGCTGGTCCGGGTCGCCGACGACGAGTCGGAGACCGTCCCACCGGTCCGCCTCGACCCGGTCGACGTGGGTGCCCGCGACGAGATCGGCGACCTGGCCCGCGCCTTCGAACGGGTGCAGAACACCGCCGCCCGGCTGGTGGAACGGCAGGTGGCGAGCCGACGCAACGTGGCCCAGATGTTCGGTCACGTCGGCCGACGTACCCAGAACCTGGTCGGCCGGCAGATCGCCCTGATCGACCGACTGGAGCAGCAGGAGACCGAGCCGGGCCGGCTGGAGCACCTGTACCGGCTCGACCACATCTCCAGCCGGCTGCGCCGTAACGCGGGCAGCCTGGTGGTGCTCTCCGGCGCGGCGGGCGACGACGCACACGTCGCACCGGTCCCGGTGGCCGACGTGGTCCGGTTGGCGCTCGGTGAGATCGAGGACTACACCCGGGTGGACGTGCGGGTCCCCCCGGAGGTGGTCGCCGTACCGGCGATCATCGGCGACCTGGTGCTGGCCCTGGCCGAGCTGATGGAGAACGCCACCGTGTTCTCCCCGCCGCACACCCGGGTCGTGGTCACCGCCGAACCGACCGACGACGGTGCCCGGTTGGCCGTGATCGACCAGGGCATCGGCATGAGCGAGCAGCGGCTGGCCGAGGAGAACGCCAGGTTCACCCGCCGGGAACGGCTGGACCTGGCCCCGTCCGAGGTGCTCGGGCTCTTCGTGGTGGGTCGGCTGGCCCGCCGGCACGGCTGGGCGGTGGAACTCACCCCGACCGCCGGTGGTGGGGTGACCGCCAGCCTGGTGCTCCCCGGTTCCGCCCTGGTGCGCGCCACCACCGGGCGTCACGGGCAACCCGTCGCCCGCGCCGCCCTGTCCTCCCGGGACCGGCCCACCACGGCCGGCCCCGCCGTACTCCCGTCGCGGGACCGGGCCGGGACCACCGCCGCGCCCGGTGTCGACGGACCGGCCCGGACCGGCCGGACACCGGCCGTGCTCGACGCGACGCCGACCCGGCCACCCGTCGACGCGGCGCCGAGCCGGCCGCTGGTGGAGGCGGGGCCGACCTGGCCACTGGTCGACCCCACGGCATTGCCCGGATTCGATCCGACGCTGCTCAGCAAGGCGACCCGCAGCATGGAATCCGCCGGCCCCTGGGACGCGTTCGGCACCGTGCCGGCCGACCCGCAACCGGCCGCGCCCGCCGACACCGACCCGGTCGTCGCCGGGGCGGCCCCGCCGGTCCGGGGCACCGCCACGGTGACCCCGGCAGACGCCCAGCCCCGTACGACGGTCCCGCAGGCCACCATGCTCCCCACGGTCGCGCAGGCCACCCCGCTCCCCACGGACCGGCCCGCCCCGCCGCCCGGGATCCGGCAGCGGGTTCCCGGGGCCAGCCTGCCGCACACCGCCCCCGTCGTCGGCCCGGTGGACGGCACCCGGGCCGACCCGGCCGCCGCCCGCGCCCTGGTCGAGCAGTTCCAGTCCGGGGTGCAGCGGGCCGAACAGGCAAGGCCCGCCGCCGCACCCCCAGCCGAGCCGGCGACACCCCGCCTGACCCGACGGGTACCGGGCGCCAACCTGGCCGTCTCACCCCCTCGGCAACCGCCCAGCCAGCATCCGGGAGATCCCGGCGAGGTCCGCGATCTCATCAACGCGTTCGAGACGGGCGTCGCCCGGGCTCTACGCGAAGTCCGTCCCGACCACCGCACTGAAGAAGGAACGACACGGTGACCAGCCCGCACGTACACGAGAACGTCGACTACCAGAACCACCCGGCCGGGGATCTCAGCGCGGAGGCGCGCACCTTCAACTGGCTGTTGGACTCGTTCACCTCCAGCACCGCCGGTGTCCTGGAAGCCATCGCGGTCTCCTCCGACGGGCTGCTGATGGCCATGTCGTCGATCAAGGACCGGTCCAACGCGGAACGCCTCGCGGCCGTCGTCTCCGGCATGACCAGCCTGGCCGGCGGTGCCGCCAGCTGGTACGCCCTCGGCGGGCTCAACCGGGTGATCGTGGACATGGCCGACGGTTACCTGCTGATCACCGCGATCAGCAGCGGCTCGGTACTCGGCGTGATCGCCGACCGGTCGGCCAACCTGGGCACCGTCGCGTACGAGATGACGCTCTTCGCCGGCCGGGCCGGCGGGGCACTGACACCGAGACTCATCGCCGAGCTGAAGAACGCCGTTCAGCAATGACCCGGGACGCCGCCGGTGCGGAACCGGAACCCGAACCGTCGGTCCGGGTCCGCCCCTACCTGCGCGCCCCGACGGGGGACGGGACAGCGACACCGGTCCCCGCCCCCGAACCGCAGACCGACCGACCGGCCAGCCCCCGCCCGTTCGTACTGACCGCTGGACGGGTGGCCGGCGCGGACCCGGCCATCGGCCTGGAGACCCAGGTCACCGCCCGGTCCGAGCCGGCCCGGGCGGCGCTGCTGTCGGCCCTGCTCGCCCCCGAGCTACAGGCGATCGTCGCCCTGTGCGCTGAACCGATCTCGGTGGCCGAGATCTCCGCCCGGATGCGGCTACAGCTCGGCGTGACCCGGGTGCTGGTCGGTGACCTGCGGGCCGCCGGCCACCTCGACGTGCACGTCGGCGCCGTCGACGACGCATTTGACCCCGACCTCATCCTGCGAGTGATTGATGGACTCCGTGCGATCTCCTGAATGGCCGGTCGCCCCGCTCGGCGGGCTCGCCGCGAACAGTGCCTCCGCCCGCTACGGGCAGCCGGTGGGCGGCCCCCCGACGGCACCGCCGCACCCGTCGCCGCCACCGGCGTACCGACCGGCGGCGGCGACCGTGCCCGCGCCGGACACCCGTACCGGGACCGGGCCGGCCGTCGCCCCACCGATCCCGGTCAAGCTCCTGATCGCCGGCGGTTTCGGGGTGGGCAAGACGACCACGGTCGGCGCGATCTCCGAGATCGCCCCGCTCACCACCGAGGCCGAGATGACCAGCGCCGGCATCGGCGTGGACGATCCGGGGACCCGCAGCACGAAGACCACCACCACGGTGGCGATGGACTTCGGCTGCGTGACCATCGACCGGAGCCTGAAGCTCTACCTGTTCGGCACACCGGGCCAGGACCGGTTCGGCTTCATGTGGGACGACCTGGCCCGGGGGGCGCTCGGCGCGCTGGTGGTGGTGGACAGCTCCCGGCTGGACGACTGCTACCCGGCGATCGACTTCTTCGAGCGGGCCGGCCTGCCCTTCGTGGTCGGGGTGAACACCTTCGACGGTCGGCTGACGCACGAGCTGGGCGCGATCCGGTGGGCGCTGGCGATCGGTGACCACGTACCGCTGGTGCAGTTCGACGCCAGGGACCGGCTCTCGGTGCGGGACGCCCTGCTGGTCGTCCTGGACCGGGCACTGGACCGGGCGGTGCGGGAGAAGGGCATCTGAACGAATCGGCGCTCGGGGCCGTTTCCACGGGAGAGGGGGACGTCATGAGAGGTGGTCTGGACGAGACACTGGCCCGGCTGGCACGCCGTGAGGAGGCCCGCCGTCGCCGGTCGGCCGACCAGGGCGCGGAGGCCGACGACGGCGGGTCGACCCTGGCCTTCACGACCACCGGCCGGGCCACGACGGAACCGGTGCACCCGGCGACGGCACCGACCGGACCAGCGCACCCGGTGGCACCTGCCGGTCCGGGGCGCCCCGGTGCCGCGCCGGCGGAACTGGTCCGGGCCGGGCCCGGTTGGACCGGGCCGGGGGAGCCCGCCGCCGGCGGGTCCGACCCGGTCGAGGAGGTGGCCGAGGCGGTACGTCGGGTGGTCGCCGCCCACCCCGGGCTGACCGTGGCGCTGCGGGTCGAGTACGCCGGGCGGACGTACCCGCTGCGGATCGAACGGACCGAGCCCGGTGCCCGCAACGAGCGGGCGGAGCCCGGGGTGCAGGGCGGCAGCGACCCCCGGAACACCCCACCGCCTGCCTGGCCGCTGGCGGAGCGGACCCCACCGGCCTGGACGCCGGCCCGGGAGATGCCCGGTGTCGACCCGGCGGCCCGGCTGGCCGAGCTGATCCGTCGCGACCCGACGTTGCTCGACCACGACGGCTGACCAGCGGACCGTCCGCTGCGGCGGGCGGCTACTGTCGGGCGATGCCCGAACCGGACCTGACCCTGACCGCCAGCCTGCGCCCGGCCGCGCTGGACGCCCGACGCGGCATCGTCCGGCTGCACCCGGAGGTGCTGACCGCTCTGGCGCTGCGCCCGGGTGACCCGGTACGGCTGGCCGGCAGGCGGGTGACCGCCGGGATCGTCGCGCCCGCCGAACCGACCACGAGCGCCGCCCTGCTCTACGCCGACGATCTCACCCTGGGCAACCTGGGGCTGCGCGACGGCGGCCAGGTGACGGTCGCGCCCGCCCCGGTCACCCCGGCCCGGCGGGTGACCCTGGCCGGCCCGGTGGCGGTGGTCGCCGCGGTGTCCCCGGAGATGCTGCGACTCGCCCTGCTCGGCAAGGTCGTCACCGAAGGTGACAACGTCTCCCTGCTGCCCCAGGACGTCCTCCCCGACGCCTCGGTGCGCGGCCTGGTCGAGGCCGCCCGGCGCAGCCTCGCCAACACCGTCGGGTACGCCTGGACGAGCACCCTGCTGACCGTGGTCGCCGCCGAACCGGAGACCGGCGCCCTGGTGACCATGGACACCGTGGTCGGCTGGGAACACGGCCACGTCACGCACGGCTCCTCCGGCCCGGCCCGACCGCACCGGGATACCACCGCAGGTGCCGACCGTCCCCGGCCCGGCGGCCGGACCACCGACACTTCGGCGGCGGAGACCTCCGTTTCGGCGGCGGGGACCCCGACCGGTCCGACGGCCGGTGGGCCGACGGCCGGCACCGTCACCGAGGCGGCGGACGACGACGTGCCACACGTGGACGAGCTGCCCGGGTTACGCGCCCAGGCCGAGGAACTGACCGAACTGCTGGACCTGGGTTTCCACCACGGTGAGGTGCTGGGCCGGCTGGGCACCACGGTCTCGCTCGGTGTGCTGCTCAGCGGGCCGGCCGGATCGGGCAAGTCGGCGCTGGTCCGGGCGGTGGCCAGGACGGTCGGGGCCCGGGTCCGCCCGCTGTGGGCCCCGGAACTCGCCGCGCTGACCAACGACGCGGCGGCCCGCCGGTTGCGCGAGACCGTCGCCGACCTGGCAGACGGCGGGCCGGCCGTGTTGCTGGTCACCGACGTCGAGGCGCTGGCCCCGGCGGAGGACGCCGGCCCGTTGGCCACCGTGTTCCGGCAGGTGCTCGCCGGGGCCGTCCGATCCGGTACGGCGGTGGTGTGCACCACGTCCCGCCCGGAGTCGGTCGACCCGGGGTTACGCGCGCCCGACCTGCTGTCGCTGCGGATCACGGTGCCGTTGCCCGACCCGGCGTTGCGCCGGGAGCAGTTGACCGTACTGACCCGGCAGGTGCCGCTGGCCGAGGACGTCCGGCTCGACGAGGTGGCCGGGCGTACCCCCGGGTTCGTCGCCGCCGACCTGGCCGCGCTGGTCCGGGAGGCCGGGGTGCGGGCGGCGCTGCGGCAGAAGACCGCCGAGACACCGACGGTGGCGATGGCGGACTTCTCGGCGGCGCTGGAGGTGGTCCGACCGACCACCATGGCGGCGTCCACGCTGGAACTGGCCACGGTCACCCTCGACGACGTCGGCGGCCTCGGTGAGGTGAAGCAGACCCTCACCGAGTCGGTGCTCTGGCCGTTGACCTACCCGGACACCTTCGCCCGGTTGGGGGTGCAACCACCCCGGGGGGTGCTGCTCTACGGGCCGCCCGGGTGCGGCAAGACCTACCTGGTGACCGCCCTGGCCGGGACCGGCCGGGCGAACGTGTTGTCGGTGAAGGGCGCCGAGTTGCTCTCCAAGTGGGTCGGGGAGAGCGAGCGGGCGGTCCGGGAGCTGTTCCGCCGGGCCCGCGAGGCCGCGCCGACGCTGGTGTTCCTCGACGAGATGGACGCGCTGGCCCCGGTGCGCGGCCAGGCCACCGACGGCGGTACGACCGACCGGGTGGTCGCCGCCTTGCTGACCGAGTTGGACGGGGTGGAGGCGCTACGCAACGTGGTGGTGATCGGGGCGACCAACCGGCCGGACCTGGTCGACCCGGCCCTGCTGCGCCCCGGCCGGCTGGAGCGGCTGGTGTACGTGCCGCCGCCGGACGGCCCGGCCCGCGCGGAGATCCTCCGGGCCGCGTCCCGCGCCGTGCCACTCGCCGAGGACGTGGACCTGGCGACGCTCGGCGAGGAGCTGACCGGATTCTCGGCGGCGGACTGTGCGGCGCTGGTGCGGGAGGCGGCGCTGGCCGCGATGCGGGAGTCGCTGTCCGCCGCCACGGTCACCGCCGCGCACGTGGCCACCGCCCGCGACCGGGTCCGCCCCTCCCTGGACCCGGCGCAGGTCGCCTGGCTCGCCGCCTACGCCGACAAACACGCGGGCTGAACAGGGCCTGCTCCGGGTCGGCGGGCTTGGCGTGGTGGGCCGGGGCCGGCGGGCTTCGCACGGTGGGCCAGGCCGGGGGCCTGCGGGCGGTGAGCCGGGCCGGCGGACTTCGCACGGTGGACCGGGCCGGGGCCTGCGGGCGGGAAGGTGCGGACCTCCGGGCTGGACAGCCGGCCGCCAGCCTGGCCGACCGGGTGATGCCTGGCGGCTTGGGTGTCTGGGCCACCCGTTCGGGCGTGTCGCCGCGGACAAGTAGATCCTGCCGTTCGGGCGTGTCGCTGCGGACAAGTAGATCCTGCACTGAGCGGTATGCCTGAGCGGCATAAGTATGCCAGCCTGGCATATCACTGATCGTGGGAAGCATGGGTGTCGTGCAGGCCGCACCACCGCTTCACCACACCACCGCTTCACCGCACCGCCGCACCGCCGCACCGCCGCACCGCAGCTTCACCGCACCGCCGCACCGCCGCTTCGCCGCCTCGCCGCACCGCCCCTCCGGCGCTTCGGCGCTCCGGCTGACGCATTCCGTATGCCACAAAGACCACGGGCCGCAATCGAAGCGCTCCGTCGTCGCCCGGTGTGACACACCGGCCGCGTCGCGTTCGCCCGCGACCAGCGCTCCGCTGCCCGCGCCGATGGTGCTCCCGACGGAAGCGGGTCAGCCGGCGGCGGGCGGGGTCGCGTCGAGCGAGATCTCCGCGTACACCTTGCCACCGCTCTCGCGCAGCTGCGCGCCGCAGTTGCGCAGCACCGCGATGGCTCCCCCGTTGTCCGGGGTGGTGTCCGCGACGACCGAGTGCATACCAGCGGCCGCCGCGACGTTGAGCAACTCCCGCAGGGCCGCCGCGCCGAGGCCCTGGCCCCGGGCCGACCGGCCGAGCCACATCCCGGTCTCCGCCACCCCGGGGGTGTCGCAGCGGGCCATCCGCACCATGCCCACCACCTCGCCGCCGACGCACACGGCGAACATCAGGGTGCGGGTCGGCCCGTCCAGGCCACCGAAGCTGGCCCGGTGGAACTCCCGGAACGCCTCCCGACGAGCGTGCGACCAGCCGGCAGGGGCGTCCACCGGGGGCATGACATCACTCGGCTCGGCCTCGGCCGCCGCTACGGATAGCAACGACTCCAGGTTCGTCTCGTCGACCGGTTCCAGTCGTACCGCGCCTACCACGTGCCGCAGTCTGCCGCCCCTGCCGGCTGTCGTCCACCCCTTTGGGAGGTGACTGTCGGTCTGGTCGTAGGTCTCGGCCGGTCGTCCCATCAGCGCAGCTCACCTCACGCTCCGCTGTCAGGAGCGTCCGCCACACCCCTTCCACGCACCGGTCGACGAAGCGGCGTCACACCGCCGCGCGACCCGGCAGGCGCGACCCCGACCCGTGCGGCCCGGGAGCGGGGACCGGCCACCATGCGGCCGGGTGGCGGGACCGACCGCCGTGCGGCCCGGGGGGCGACGGGACCGACCGCCGGCCGGTGGGGCGTTACGCCGTCTCGATGGGCCATCGGTGTCCCGGGGTTCAGCGACGTCGGTTGCGGGCCCGGGAGGCGCGCAGTCGACGCAGGCGGCCGATCAGCAGCGGCTCGGCGACCAGGGCGGCAGGGCGGTCCAACAGCCCGTTGAGCAACTGGTAGTAGCGAGTGGCGGAGAGCCCGAACGTGTCCCGGATGGCCTGCTCCTTCGCTCCAGCGTGCCGCCACCACTGCAGTTCGAAGGCGAGGATGCGCAGCTCCCGCTCGGACAGCTCGTCGACATCGACCGACGGTCGCGCACCGGCACGCACGGCACCGGCCGGCTCGTCGCCGTCAACCGACGCTTGCCCACCAGTCGGCTCGGCGGCCGGGGCCGACGCCCGCTCGGCCGTCGGGGCCAACGCCCGTTCAGCGGCCGGGGCCAACGCCCGCTCGGCGTCCGGGATCGACGCCCGTTCGGCCGTCGGGGCCAACGCCCGCTCGGCGGCCGGGGCCGACCGCGGCGAGGGCACCTGCGGCGGCGTGTCGACCGGCTCCGGTGACGGGTCGGACCGGGGAACGGCATCGGCGGGCGGCATGGCGCTCCTCGGCAGGGTGGGCGGCTGGGCGGGGTAAACCCAGCTTAACCAGGGTGGGTGACGCTCCACCCGCAACGGGCGAGGCACCGCAGACGACGGGCGGGCCCGTGTCGACCGTCGGTCGACACGGGCCCGCCGCGTCGGGATGCCGCCCGAACCGGGCGGCACCCGGCTCAGGTGATGTCGCGCCGACGCATCATCCAGAACGCGGCCACCATCACCACGGCGGTGCCGATGCCGAACACCAGGGCCGAGTCCTGCCAGGTCACCAGCATTTCCTTCGGCGTGCACTCGCCCTGGACGAGCTCGCAGGAGCGGTAGTCGACCAGCGTCCACTTCTTTTCGAACCAGGCGAGCGCATAGGTGGACAGCACCCAGCGGTCCCCGAACCGGACCCCGGCGATCGTCATGGCGATCCGGATGCCGATCTCGCTGACCACTCCCACGCCGACGGCCACGCCGAGCGCCATCGCGGTGTGCCGGCCCAGCGAGGCCAGCGCGAAGGCCACCGCGCCGACGGCGAGGATCAGCCCCCATGCCCGCAGACCGCTGATCCCGGCGGACTGCCACACCCCGGAGGTGACCTTCTCGGTGGTCCCCCGGTTGGAGGCGATCAGCCAGAAGGCCAGGGTCCACAGCGCGCCGAGCACCACGGTCACCCCGGTCAGGGTGGTGAGCACGGCGGCCAGTTTGGTGCCGAGCACGGTGAGCCGTTTCGGCCGCCACAGCAGCAGGTTCATCATCCCGCCGGTGCTCCACTCGGCCCCCACGAAGGAGGCACCGATCAGGAAGGCGAACAGCGCCACCGCCCCGGCGAAGACGGCGATGAAGACCCCGAACTCGGCCCGGAAGTCGAACTGGTAGGGCAGGTTCCACTTCGGGTCGAACATCTCCGGGGTGGGCTTCCAGTCCCGGCCGCAGTTCGGGCCGTACCGGTCCTCGGTCTGCTCGCCCCGGGCCTTGGCCGCGTCGCAGTCGGCGATCGAGCGTTCCCATTCCTTGACGGCGTCGCGGAAGTTCGCGTCCGACTCTGCCTGCGCCTGGGCGATGACCGCAGGCGAGAGCTTGTGGCTGGAGAAGGCGAAGGCGGTGACGATGCCGGTCAGGCCGAGTACGAGCAGGACCAGCATGACCCGGGTGAGCCGGCGCTTGGCCAGCCGACGCAGTTCGGTGACGTACAGGCTCATGCGCCCCACCCTCCCGTGGTGCCGCCGGCGTGGCCGGGCTCGCCGATCTTGGCGGACTGGTCGACCTGCCGGTGCTGACCGGGGACCGGCGCGGTGGCGGTGATCTCCAGGAAAACGCTCTCCAGGTCCACCGCGACCGGGGCCAGTTCGCTGACGTACAGGTGTTGTTCGGCGAGCAGCCGGCTGACCGCGGCCGGCTTGTCCACGCCGGCCAGCATCAGGTGGTCGGGGTGACGGGTGACCGCGACACCGGCCCGGCCGAGCAGTTCGGCGGCGGCGGCGAGGTCCTCGGCGGTGTCCAGGCGTACCCGTACGCCACCGTGCGAGTGTTGGGCCAGCACCTGCTCCACCGGACCGGCGGCAACCCGACGGCCCAGCGAGATGATGGTGACCTCGTCGCAGATGAGCTGGATCTCGCCGAGGATGTGGCTGGACAGCACCACGGTCATCCCGGATTCGGCGAGGGTGCGCATCAGGGTGCGCATCTCCCGGATGCCGCCCGGGTCGAGGCCGTTGGCCGGCTCGTCGAGGATCAGCAGTTTGGGGTTCTTGAGTAGGGCGGACGCGACGGCGAGCCGCTGCTTCATGCCGAGCGAGTACGTCTTGACCCGCTCACCGGCCCGGTCCCGCAGCCCGACCAGTTCGAGCACCTCGTCGACCCGTACGGCGGGGACGTCGCCGGCCCCGGCCAGCAGGGACAGGGTGTCCCGGGCGGAGAAGTGCGGGAAGAACTGCGGGCTCTCCACGATCGCGCCGACCTGGCCGGCGACGGTGGGCAGTGCGCCGGGCACCTCGTGGCCGAGGATGGCCATCCGCCCGCCGTCGGGCTGGATCAGCCCGAGCAGGGTACGCAGGGTGGTGGTCTTGCCCGACCCGTTGGGGCCGAGGAAGCCGTGTACCTGACCGGCCTCCACCCGCATGTCGAAACCGTCCAGCGCGTTGCGGACACCGCGCCGACGGCTCTTGTACGTCTTACGTAGACCTTCGATCTCCAGGACAGCCGACAAGCTGCGCCTCCCCCGATGGTGGCTGATGACAGCGGTCACCATACTCGGTATACCCGCCAGGGCAATACCCGGTATGCATCGGTGCGCAATTCACTACCGACGGTGTATCAACGGGCCACTCAGGCGCAGATGACGGCCACTCCGGCGGCGCGGAACGCATCGACCAGTTCGGGGGCCGCCCCGGAGTCGGTCACCAGGGTCTCCACCCGCTCCACCGGGCAGATCCGGGCGAACGCGTGACCGCCCAGCTTGGACGAGTCCGCGATGATCACGACCCGCTTGGCCCGCGCCACCATCAGGTTGTTCATCGCCGCCTCCCCCTCGTGGTGGGCGGCGGCACCCAGCTGCGGATCGAGCGCGTCCACGCCCAACAGGGCGACGTCGAGGGTGACCTCGCGCAGCAGCGCCCCACCCAGCGGCCCGACCAGCTCGAACGACTTCGGCCGCACCACACCCCCGGCGACCACCACCTTCATCCGGGAGCGGACCAGCAGCTCGTTGGCGATGTTCAGCGCGTTGGTGACCACGGTGAGCTGGGCGCCCTCGGCGCTGGTGTTCAGGTCGGGGCGGACGGCCAGGGCGCGCGCCACCTCGGTGCTGGTGGTGCCGCCGTTGAGGCCGACCACGGTGCCCGGGGAGACGAGCGCGGCGGCGGCGGCCCCGATCCGCTGCTTCTCGGCGGAGTGCTTGGCCGTCTTGTACCGCAGCGGCAGGTCGTAGGAGACGCCGTTGGCGACCGCGCCACCCCGGGTCCGGGTGATCATCTGCTGCTGGGCGAGCTGGTCGAAGTCGCGTCGGATGGTGGCCTGCGAGACGTCGAGCCGCTCGGCGGCCTCCTCGACGCTGACCCGCCCGCTGCCGGTGAGCATTTCGAGCAGAGCGTTCCACCTGGCGTACCGGTCCACGGGGGGCCTCCGACTCTGCACGAAGGGTGATCGATGGCGTGCACAGTAGTGCGCGAAACTCCCGGTGCGCAAAACCCGCCTCTGCGCGGTCCCGGGGCAGGTTGCCACGCGCACCCCGTTTCGCGCAGAATAACGCGCGAAAGACGGTAGTAATGAGCCGTATTGCGCACCTCCCTCCCCTGTGCGAGGAGTTCCCCATGGCGTACGTCGACGCGGAGATCGCCAGCCAGCCCGACTGCTGGCGGGAGGCCGCCCGGCTGGCCGGCACCGTCGCCACCAGCCTCCCCCGCCCCGGCGAGCGGGTCGCCGTCGTCGGTTGCGGCACGTCGTGGTTCATGGCCATGGCGTACGCCGGGCTACGCGAGCGCGCCGGCCACGGCGAGACCGACGCCTTCCAGGCCAGCGAGTTCCCCGCCGACCGCCACTACGACCGGCTGATCGCGGTCACCCGCTCCGGCACCACCACCGAGGTCCTCGACCTGCTCGCCGCGCTGCGCGACCGGACCCCCACCACCGTCCTGGTCGGTGACCCCGCCTCGCCCGCCGCCACGCTGGCCGACACGGCCGTGCCGATGCCCTTCGCCGACGAACGTTCGGTGGTGCAGACCCGGTTCGCCACCAGCGCCCTGGCGCTGCTGCGCGCCCACCTCGGCGACAACGTCGAGGCGCTGGCCGCCGACGCCGAGGTCGCCGTGCGGGCCCCGCTGCCGCTCGACCCGGCCCGCATCGACCAGGCCACCTTCCTCGGTCGCGGCTGGACGGTCGGGCTGGCCCAGGAGGCCGCGCTGAAGTGCCGCGAGGCGGCCACCTTCTGGGCCGAGGCGTACCCGGCGATGGACTACCGGCACGGCCCCATCTCGATCGCCGGCCCCGGCCGGCTGGTCTGGGCCTTCGGTGAGCTGCCCGACGGGCTGCCCGAGGACGTGGCGGCCACCGGGGCGGCGTTCGTGCACAGCCGGCACCACGGGTGCCACACCGTGCTGGGCAGTTGGGCGGCCGGCCGGACCCCGGTCGACCCGATGGCCGACCTGATCCTCGCCCAACGCTTCGCGGTGGCCCTGGCGACCAGCCGGGGACTGGACCCGGACGCGCCCCGGCACCTGACCCGCTCAGTGGTGCTGGCATGACCGACGGGTCGACGGGCGACGACCGGGTCGTCGTCGCGTTGGACGTCGGCGGCACCGGCATGAAGTGCGCCCTGGTCCGCCCGGACGGCAGCGTGGCGCACGCCGAACGGCACCCGACCGACGCCGGGCGCGGCCCGGACGCCGTGGTGCAGACCGTCCTGGCCGTCGCCGAAGGGCTGGCCGACCGGGCCCGCGCCGCCGGGTCGACCCCGGTGGCCTGCGGCGTCGCCGTGCCCGGGGTGGTCGACGAGGCCGCCGGGGTGGCGGTCTGGTCGGCCAACGTCGGCTTCCGGGACGTACCGCTGCGCAAGCTGGTGGGTGCACGGCTCGGGCTGCCGGCGGCGCTCGGCCACGACGTGCGGGTGGGCGGAATCGCCGAGGCCCGGCTCGGTGCCGGCCGGGACGCCCGGCACGTGCTCTTCGTCGCGATCGGCACCGGCATCGCCGCCGCGCACGTGGTTGCCGGGTCGGCCGCCGTCGGCGCACACGGTGCGGCCGGCGAGATCGGCCACATCCTGGTACGCCCCGACGGCCCGCGCTGCGGTTGCGGCCGGCCCGGCTGCCTGGAGGCCGTCTCGTCCGCCTCGGCCATCGCCCGCCGCTACGCCGAACTGGCCGCCGGTACACCCCCCGACCCGCCCGCGACCGACCCCGTGGCAGTCCCGACCGGCACCATGCCGGCCCGGGGCGCGGCGAGTGCGGCCGACGTGGCCGGGCGCGCGGCGGCCGGGGAGGAACTGGCCGGGCGGGTGTGGCGGGAGGCCGTCGAGGCGCTCGCCGACGGGCTCGCCACCGGCCAGGCCCTCTACGACGTGGACACCATGGTCATCGGTGGCGGCCTGGCCCGGGCCGGCGAGCAACTGCTCGGCCCGCTCCGCGCCGCCCTGCACGACCGGATGACCTTCCATCGGGAGCCGCGCCTGGTCGCGGCGGCCCTCGGCGACGAGGCCGGCTGCCTCGGTGCCGCCCTGCTCGCCCTCGACACTCTGGAGAGATGATGACCCAGCGGGTGACCGGCAAGGTGGTGACCCCGACCGGCGTGGTCCGACAGGGGTGCGTGGAGCTGGACGGCGAGCGGATCACCGCGGTCGCCGAGTACCCGGCCAAACGCGACGGGCACTGGATCGTGCCGGGTTTCGTGGACATGCACACCCATGGCGGGGGCGGGTACACCTTCACCACCGGTGACGCCGACGCCGCCCGGGAGGCCGCCGCGTTCCACAGGCGACACGGCACCACCACCCTGCTGGCCAGCCTGGTCAGCTCCCCCTTCGACCTGATGCGCACGGCGACCGCCGCCTTCGCGCCGCTGGTCGGCGAGGGTGTGCTGGCGGGCGTCCACTTCGAGGGCCCGTACCTGTCGGCGGCCCGGTGCGGCGCGCAGAACCCGGAGTTCCTCCGCGACCCGTCCACCGAGGAGCTGGAGCAGCTCATCGCCGAGGGGGCGGGGACGGTCCGTATGGTCACCCTGGCCCCGGAGCGCCCCGGCGCGCTGGACGCCATCAAGCTGCTCACCTCGCACGGGGTGGTCGCCGCCGTCGGCCACACCGACGCCACCTGGGAGCAGACCCGGGCCGCCGTCTCGGCCGGGGCGAGCGTCGGAACCCACCTGTTCAACGGGATGCGCCCGCTGCACCACCGCGAACCGGGCCCGGTGGTGGCCCTGCTGGAGGCCCCGAACGTGGTCTGTGAGCTGGTCGCCGACGGGGTGCACCTGCACGACGGGATGCTCACCTTCGCCACCGCCGTGGCCGGCCCGGAACGGGTCGCGCTGATCACCGACGCGATGGCCGCCGCCGGCATGCCCGACGGCGACTACGAGCTGGGCGGCCAGGCCGTCGCCGTGGCCGACGGGGTGGCCCGGCTGGCCCGCGACGGGGCGATCGCCGGCAGCACCCTCACCATGGACGCGGCGCTGCGGCACGCCGTCACCGCCGGAATCCCGATCACCGACGCGGTACGCATGGTCGCCACCACCCCGGCCCGCGCCATCGGCCTCGGCGACCGGGTCGGTGCCCTCCAGGCGGGTCTGCGCGCCGACCTGGTGGTGCTCGACGACGAGCTGAACGTCGTCCGGGTGATGCGCGCCGGCACCTGGCTCGACTGACCGCTCCGCCGCGCCCGCCCAGCTGGTGCGACACGGCGACGCGACGGGCCTGGGCGGGGACCCCGGTCATCCGCCACCCCGTGACGCGGCCCGCTGGCTCCCCGGCGACCTGCTCACAGGTGCGGACCGGCGAGCACCGGGGGTGCGGTGCACGTCCTTTCGAGCTGATGACGTCAACGGTTCACGGGGCACCCGAAGACGCCGGTGCCCGAAGGCGCCGGTGCCCGAAGGCGCCGGTGCCCGAAGGCGCCGGTGCCCGAAGGCGCCGGTGCCCGAAGGCCGACGACAGCGGACCGACGCATCGAACCCGGTGCGGCGAACGCGCCGCACCGGGTACCCGAGTCGTCTACGTCATCAGGTCTAAAGGACGCGCAACACACATCCTGACCGGCGGAGGTGTTGGCGGCGGAGGTGTTGACGGAGCCGGTGTTGCGGTGCCAGCCGGCCGGTCATCCGGTCGACGCAGTACCGTCCCCCGGCCGGAACGCGGGACGGGTCAGGCGGTGGGGACCTCGACGCCCAGGACGGCCTGCTCGTCGGGGCGGTGCACCAGCACGTCGGCCAGGTACGACTGCACCGCCGGGCCCATCCCCACGTCCCGGCGGGCCCGCTCGGACAGCAGCCACTTGTGTTCGATGATCTGCGCGAAGATCTCCTGCGGCTCCAGCTTGTGCCGCAGGTGCGCGGGGACGGCCCGGACGACCGGCTCGAAGACCTCGGTCAGCCAGCGGTGGGCCGCCTGCTGCTCGTCGGTGAGGTCGCTCTCCACCCGGTAGGCGTCCAGGTCGTTGAGGAGCCGACGGGCCTGGTTCTCCTCGGCGTCGAGGCCGGTGAGCCGGATCAGCCGCCGGGTGTGGTAGCCGGCGTCGACGACCTTCGGGCGGACCAGGTAACGCCCGTCGTCGACCGTCGACAGGGCCACCTCGGCCACGTCGAAGCCCAGGTCGTTGAGGCGGCGGATCCGGCCCTCGATGTCGTGCCGGGCCTCCCGCTCGACCTGCTGCTCGTAGGTGATCTCGTGCCAGAGCCGCTCGTAGCGCTGCACGACCTCCTCGCACACCACCTCCGGGTCGATCGACTCGTGCAGCAGCCCGGCGGCCTGGAGGTCCAGCGCCTCACCGAAGATGTTGACCCGGGCGATCTCCAGGTCCTCACCGCGCTGCCCGTTGGACAGCGTGCGGTGCAGCGCACCGGTCTCCGCGTCGACCAGGTAGGCGGCGAACGCCCCGGCGTCCCGCCGGAACAGGGTGTTGGACAGCGAGCAGTCGCCCCAGAAGAAGCCCGTCAGGTGCATCCGGACCAGCAGCACGGCGAGAGCGTCGAGCAGCCGGCCCATCGTCTCCGGGCGCAGCGTGCGGGAGAACAGCGCCCGGTAGGGCAACGAGAACTGGAGGTGCCTGGTGATCAGCACCGGGTCCAGCGGGGTGCCGTCGTCGGCCTGCCGGTCGGCCACGATCGCGATCGCCTCCACCGACGGGAAGTCGATCCGTTCCAGCGCCCGCAGCAGGTCGTACTCGCGTTCGGCGACCCGCTCCCCGGTCTCCTTGACGGCGTACACGTAGTCGCCGAGGCGGACGAACCGGACGATGTGCCGGGAGATGCCCTGCGGCAGTGCCACCAGGTGCCGGGCAGGCCACTGCTCCAGCGGGGTCGACCAGGGAAGGTCGAGCAGCGCCGGGTCGACGAGGGCCGAGGTGATCCGCACGGGGACAAGTGTGCCGGGTGCTCCCCGGCGTGCGCCTCCCTTCGTGGTTCGACACACATCGACCGGGGCCGCGCCACCACCCGCCGGGGGCCGTACCACCACCCGCCGGGGCCGCGCCACCGTCCCACGCGGGGCCCCGGCGGGGCTGGCCACGCCCCTTGCCACCACGGCCCCGGTGGTCGGCCGGTAGCGTGATCGCGTGCGGGAGCGAACCACGACGGTACGCGGCGGGGTACGGCTGCGGCCGGTCCGCCCGGCCGGCTGGTGGTTCGACCTGCTGCTGCTCACCGCCCTGGTCGGCCTGACGTGGGCGCTCGCCACCGGCCACCTGTTCGGTGTCGACCGGGCGGTCGCCGACTGGGCCGACGCGCACCGGCCGACCGCCGCGTACTGGGTGGCCCGGGTGCTCAACCTGCTCGGCCAGGGCACCCCGTTGACGCTGTTGGCCGCCGCCCTGGGGGTGCTGCTGGCCGTCCGGCTCCGCTCGGTGCGCCCGATGCTGCCCCCCGTGGTCGCCTTCGCGCTCACCAATCTGACCATCGGGCCGCTCAAGGTGTGGACGGCCCGCCCGGCCCCGAGCGCCAGCGTCAAGGAACCCTTCCTGTCACCGGAGCAGACCCTGCCGCTGTTCCAGCACGACCTGCCGGTCCGCTACGCCCAGTCGTACCCGTCGGGGCACGTGGCCAACGCGATCGTCTGGTACGGCGTGCTCGCCCTGCTGCTCGTCCCACTGCTGCGCACGGTGGGCCGGCGGATGCCCACCCGACTGGTCACCGCCGTGCGGGTGGTGCCGCCGCTGGTGGTCCTGTGCACCACCACCTACCTGGGCTGGCACTGGTTGACCGACTCGGTGGCCGGGCTGCTGCTGGGGCTGCTGCTGGACCGGCTGCTGCGCCGCGTCCCCTGGGACGACCTGCCGTTACCGGCCCGGTTGCGCGGCCGGGACCGTCCGTTCACCGCCGACGCCTAACTGGGCCGCGCTGTCGTCCGGTTGCGGACCCGACGCCTCGCCCCGGCAGAGCGGAGCGGGGGATACGAGGATGGTCGCCCCACCCGGCCCCGGGCCAGCTGTCCGCTTCCCGCCTTCCTGACGACGGAAGGCTGCCTGACAACGGACGAGAAATCGTCAAGCCTGTGTCCAGCGGAGCCCGTCCGGCAGTCAGAGGGGGATACCCATGTTTCTGCGCATCAGGGTCGTCGCGACGGCGGTGGTCGTCGCCGTGCTCGGCGCTCTCGCCATTTCCGCAGCGCCGGCGTCGGCTTCCGTCAGCCAGGGGTACGTCGCGGGTGCGGGGGCATGGGCGGACGACTGGGCGGATGAGGGCCCCGTCTCCGCCTCGACGCGCCCGCACAGCAACGTCGTCGCCATGTGGCAGATGATCCTGTGGGCCGACGGCTATCTCGACCGCTCCGGAATCGACTGTCGGTTCGGGCCGGTCACGACCTCCGCCACGACGAAGTGGCAGAGCGACCGGGGCCTACGCAGCGACGGCGTGGTCGGCTCCGGGACCCTGGCCAAGGCGGCAACCCGCCTCAGCGTCTACGAGTCGTGGTTCTACTACGACGGTGCCGGCACCAACTTCATCTACTTCGATCGCCGCGCCGACGGCAGGTGGGACATGAGCCTCGGCCCCGACCTGGAGTGGCAACTCCTCTCGTACACCTACGCGAACTTCAGCATCTGCTCCTGACCGGCTGCGCGCCGGGTACCACCCGTTCACCTCCGGTCTCTAACCTGCGCTGGTGGATCGACTGAGCCGGCGGTTGGGCGTACCCGATGCGGTGGTGGTCGGGCTCGGGGCGATGCTCGGCGCGGGCGTGTTCGTGGTCTTCGCCCCGGCCGCCGCCGCAGCCGGTGGGGCCGGGCTGCTGGTGGCGCTGGCGCTGGCCGGGTTCGTCGCCTACTGCAACGCGACCAGTTCGGCCCGGCTGGCGGCCCGCTACCCGGAATCGGGCGGCAGCTACGTCTATGGCCGGGAGCGCCTCGGCCCGTTCGCCGGGTTCCTCGCCGGTTGGGGTTTCGTGGTCGGCAAGACGGCGAGCTGCGCGGCGATGGCGTTGACCATCGGGGCGTACCTGTGGCCGGGGCAGGCCCGGCTGGTCGCGGTCGGCGCGGTGCTCGCGGTGACCGGGGTGAACCTGCGCGGCGTCACCCGCACGGTCGCCGCCACGAAGGTGCTGGTGGTCGTGGTGCTGGCGGTGCTGGCCCTGGTCGCGGTGACCGGCCTGACCGCCGGGGACGTCCGGTTCGACCGGCTCGCCGAGGGCGGCGGTACGGCCCGGGGCGTGCTCACCGCCGCCGGGCTGCTCTTCTTCGCCTTCGCCGGGTACGCCCGGATCGCCACCCTCGGTGAGGAGGTCCGCGACCCGGCCCGCACGATCCCCCGGGCGGTGCCGCTGGCCCTCGGGGTGGTGCTGGCGGTCTACCTGGTCCTCGCCGTGGTCGCCGTCGGCGTGCTCGGCCCCGACCGGCTGGCCGCCTCCGTCGCGCCGCTGGCCGACGTGGTGACCGTCGCGGGGCTGCCCGGCCTGGCCTGGGTGGTCCGGGCCGGGGCCACGGTGGCGGTGACCGGGGTGCTGCTCTCCCTGCTCGCCGGGGTGGGTCGCACCCTGCTGGCGATGGCCCGCCGCCGGGACGTGCCGGGGGCGCTGGCCGCCGTACACCCGGTGCACTCCGTCCCGCACCGCGCGGAGCTGACCGTGGCCGCCGTGGTGGTCGCGGTGGTGGCGCTCGGCGACGTCCGGGGCGCGATCGGCTTCTCCAGCTGCACGGTGCTGGTCTACTACGCGATCACCAACGCCGCCGCGTGGACCCTGGGCCCGGACCCGACCCGACGGGTGCCCGTCCGGGCGCTCGCCGCGCTGGGGCTGGTCGGCTGCCTGCTGCTCGCGGTCAACCTGCCGGCCGCCAGCGTCCTCGCCGGTTTCGGGGTGCTCGCCCTCGGCGCGCTCTGGTACGCCCTGCGCCCCCGCTAGTCACTCCTGCGGATCACGCGAGGCCGGCACCCCGGCGGACGGCGGCGGGGCCGGTGGCGGCGGGGTGGTCTCGCGGAGCAGGGCGGCCAGCCCGGCCCGGCGGGCCACCACGGTCAGCCGGTCCCCCGCCGAGATCACCATCCGGGGGTCCGCCCGCCAGTCGGTCTTCTGCCCGACCCGGGAATGGGCCAGCAGGCGCACCTCGCCGGGGCGGGCCACCGCGCCGAGCGGGCGGCCGTCCAGCGCGGCACCGGCCACCACCGGCACCTCCACCACCAGCAGGGCGTGCCGGTCGACCGGGATGGTGGCGATGACCGCCCGGTCCAGCAGGGCGGCGGCGAAGGACGGGGCAGCCAGGTAGGACACGCTGCGTGAGATGCCGATGCCGAACGCCCGCTGGATGCGTTCGGCGAAGTCGCCGTCGAAGAGCCGCAGCACCACCCGCAGCTCCGGGTTGAGCGCCCGGCCGTTGAGCGCGGCCCGCAGGTTGACCCCGTCGTCGGTGGAGACCACCACCAGCGCCTGGCAGTGTTCCACCGAGGCCGAGAGCAGCGTCTCCTCGCGGGCGGCGTCCCCGACGATCAGCGGTACGCCCAGCCGCCGGGCCAACGCCGCACCCCGCGCCTCGGCACTGCGGTCGATCGCCACCACCTCGACGCCGAAGTCGTGCAGTTGCGCCATCACCCGGGTACCGATGTTGCCCAGCCCGACGACCACCACGTGCCCGGTGCGTTCCGGCTGGATGCGCCCGGCGTGCAGGGCCAGCCGGGCGTTGACGATGCCGTCGACCACCACGGCGGTGATCAGCGGGATCAGCGCCAGCCCGGCCAGGTTGAGCACCACCTGCATGATCTGGGCGGCGGCCGGTTTGGTGACGTCCGGGTCCTGGCCGCTGAGCGTGGTGACCAGGGTCAGGTAGAGCGCCTCCGTCCAGCTCACCGCGACCGCACGGGCGTTGAGCCAGCCGAGCAGGGCGATCACCCCGAGCAGGGTCAGCACCGCGATGCCGATCTTGCGGGTGGCGAAGCTGCGGACCGCCCGCAGCAGCACCGCCAGGGGTCGGCGGCGACGTCGGGCCCGGACCAGCCGGCGGGCCGCCAGCTCGGTGCCGGCGGGCTGCCCGGTCGCCTCGGCGAGCACCACGTCGGCGGCCTTCTCGTCGGCGGGCAGCACCCGGACCAGGTCCGGATCGGTGGTGACGGCCAGCCCGCAGACCACGTCGGCAGGGCGGACGTCGGCGCGGCGGGCCACGTAGAGGGTGCGACCGCCGTGCCGGAAGTGGGTCGGGGCCACCTCACCGAGGGCGGCGGCGACGAACGCCGGGGCGGCCATCGAGGCGTCGGAGAGGACCGCCGAGTCGGGGAAGAGCTGCCGCAGGCCGTTGGCGAGGCTGGTGTTGAACATCCGGACCACCAAGCGCAGCCGGGGCTCCACCTCCTGCGCGCAGAGCGCGGCGTGCATGTTGCCCACGTCGTCCTGGTGCAGCAGGGCCAACCCGTCCGCCCCGGCCAGGCCGGCCCGGTGGAAGGTGGCCTCGTCGAGCCGGTCGGCCCGGATCACCTGCACCCCGTCGACGTCCCGCCCGTCGGGCCCCTCCGAGCGGCGGCGCTCCGGCACCACCAGGGTGATCCGCACCCGGCCGTGGGCCAGCTCGGTGCCGAGCAGCGCCCGGACCACCCAGTACGCCAGCGGGTCGTTGCCGCAGACCACGTAGTGCGGACGGGTGTCGCCGTTCATCCGTAACCGCCAGCCGGTCGCGCGCCGGGCCCGGTCCCGCAGGGGTTCGGCCATGCCCGGATGGTAGCCAGCCGGTCGCCGGGGACGCAGCCCTGGTGCGCGCACCGGACGGTACCGGTCGGTCAGGCAGGCATGGTGGGCGTGGCGGCGGGTAGAGCAGCGGGCGTGCAGACGTTCCTGCCGTACCCGGACTTTCTGGCCAGCGCGCGGTCCCTCGACCAGCGGCGGCTGGGCAAGCAGCGGGTGGAGGCGCTCCAGGTGCTGCGCGGGCTGACCCGGCCGGGGTACGGCTGGCGCAACCACCCGGCGGTGAAGATGTGGGCCGGCTACGAGGAGGCGCTGACCCGGTACGGGCTGGACGTGTGCGCGGTCTGGGCGGCGGCGGGCCGGGCGGACACCTGCGCGTCGACCCTGGTCACCGACCTGACCGCCGCCCGGGGCGACGGCCGGGTCCGCAGCCAGGCCGAGCTGGCCGCCGCCGGTGAGTTGCCACCCTGGCTGGGTCGTGAGGACCTGCACCGCAGCCACCGGTCGGCGCTGCTGCGCAAGGACCCGGAGCACTACCGCCCGCAGTTCGGCGACGTGCCGTCCGATCTGGAGTACGTCTGGCCGCCGTCCGACCGTCCCCCGCTCGCCGCCGCCAGCCGACCCGCCGACGCCTCCGGTGGCGGTGCCGCACCGTCCTGACCGGGCCGGATCGGGCCTGGTCGGGCAGACTGGGGGTCCCTCGGGTCGGAAGGTGCACATGGCGCTGTCGCAGAAGCTGGGCCGGCTCATCGGCGTACGCGAGCATGTGGTGGACCCGGGCGGGGGTGGCGCCCCCCGGGTGGTCCGGCCGACCACGGCCGTGGTGGTGGGCGGCGGGATCGCCGGCATGTCGGCGGCGGTGGTGCTCGCCGAACGCGGGGTGGACGTGACGGTGCTGGAGGCCGCGCCGACGCTGGGTGGCCGGCTCGGCGCGTGGCCGGAGGCGCTCGCCGACGGCAGCCAGGTCAACGAGCACGGCTTCCACGCGTTCTTCCGGCAGTACTACAACTGGCGGTCGATCCTGCGGCGGGTCGATCCGACGCTCGGTTTCCTCAAGCCGATCCCCGGCTATCCGATCCTGTCCGCGCAGTGGCCCACCGAGGAGTTCGGCCGGCTGCCCCCGGCCCCGCCGGCCAACCTGCTCGCGTTACTGCTGCGCAGCCCCAGCCTGCGCCTGGCCGACCTGCGCACCATGGACCGGGACGCCGCGCTGCCGCTGCTCAGCTACGACCCGGTGCGCACCTACGCCGAGTTCGACGACACCACCGCCGACGCGCTGCTCGCCTCGCTGAAGCTGCCGGACCGGGCGCGGGCGATGCTGTTCGAGGTCTTCTCGCACTCGTTCTTCAACCACGAGACCGAGATGTCGGCCGCCGAGATGATCGCCCAGTTCCACTTCTATCTGCTGGGCAACCCGGAGGGGTTGGCGTTCGACTGCCCCGACGAGGACTACGCCACGGCGATCTGGCAGCCACTGACCCGGTACGTGGAGCAGCACGGCGGCCGGGTGCACACCGCTTCGGCGGTCGCCCGGCTGGACCGGGAGCCGGACGGCTGGCGGGTGACCACCGCCGACGGCACGGTCCACCCCGCCGGGCAGGTGGTGCTGGCCGTCGACCCGCCCGCGTTGGCGGCGCTGGTCGACGCCTCCCCCGGCCTGGTCGCGGTGGCGCCCGAGCTGGTGGCGCGGATGCCCGCGTTCGGTCGGCCCGGCCCGCCGTACGCGGTGGCGCGGTACTGGCTCGACGGGGACGTCCGGGCCGACCGGGCGGTGTTCAGCGGGGTGTCCCGCCAGCCCACCCTGGACTCGGTGACCCTCTACCACCGGTTGGAGAACGAGTCCCGGCGGTGGGCGCAGCGCACCGGCGGCGCGGTGGTGGAGCTGCACGCGTACGCCTGCGACGAGGGGGTGCCGGCCGAGGAGCTGGCCGAACGGATGCGCACCGAACTGGTCACGCTCTGGCCGGAGGTCGCCGGGTTGGGCGTCCGTGAGCTGCGTGCCCGGGTCGAGGCGCAGGCCCCGGCGTTCACCCCGGGCAGCCACCCCGGCCGGCCGGGGGTACGCACCGACGCCGAGGGCCTCTACCTGGCCGGGGACGGCATCGGCACCGACTTCCCCAGCGCGTTGATGGAACGGTCGGCGGCGACCGGGATCATCGCCGCCAACCACATCCTGCGCGCCGCCGGGGTCGCCACCGAGCCGGTCCGCTCGATCCGCCCCCGGGGACTGCTCGCCGGGAAGTGAACCGCCCGCCGAACCCGCCCGGCCCCCTGGCCGGGCGGGCTGTCGGGCCACCCGGTCAGCGCGACGTGCCCTGGTAGGCGTCCCGCATGAGCTGCTGCATGTCGTCGAGCATCGGCATCCGGGGGTTCGCCGGGGCGCACTGGTCCTCGTAGGCGTTGAGGGCCTGCTGTGGCAGCGCCGCCTCGAACGCCGCCCGGTCGACGCCGATCGCGGCGAACGACGGTTCGATGCCGACCGCGTCGCGCAACCGTTCCACCGCCTCGGCCAGCGACGCCACCCCTTGCGCCGGGGTGCCCGCCGGCAGGCCGAGCTGGGCGGCGATCTCGGCGAAGCGTTCCGGTGCCCGGTAGCTCTCGTAACGCGGCCAGCCGGACAGCTTCGCCGGGACGGTGCCGTTGTAGCGGATCACGTGCGGCAGCAGCACCGCGTTGGTCCGCCCGTGGGCGATGTGGAACGTCGCGCCGAGGGTGTGCGACATGGCGTGCACGATGCCGAGGAAAGCGCTGCCGAACGCCATACCGGCGATGGTGCCCGCGTTGTGCATCCGTTCCCGCGCCTCGGGGTCGGCGTCGACCACCGCCCGTTCCAGGTTGCCGAAGATCAGCCGGATGGCGTGCAGGGCGAGCCCGTCGGTGAAGTCGTTCGCGTACACCGACACGTACGCCTCGATGGCGTGGGTGAGGGCGTCGAAGCCGCTGTCGGCGGCGATGGTCGCCGGCATGCTGGCGGTCAGCACCGGGTCGACGATCGCCACGGTCGGGGTGAGCGCGTAGTCGGCCAGCGGGTACTTCTTGCCGGTCCGGTGGTCGGTGATCACCGCGAACGGGGTCACCTCCGCGCCCGTGCCCGACGTGGTCGGTACGCAGACCAGCCGGGCCAGCGCGCCGAGGGTGGGGAAGGTGAAGGCGCGCTTGCGGATGTCGAAGAACTTCTCCCGCATGTCGTCGAAGACCACGTCCGGGTGCTCGTAGCGCAGCCACATCACCTTGGCCGCGTCCATCGCCGAGCCGCCGCCGAGGGCGACGATGGTGTCGGGGCGGAAGGCCCGCATCAGCGCGGCCCCCCGGTCGACGGTGTCGACGCTCGGCTCGGGTTCCACGTCGTCGATGATCTGGAGGGCGATCCGCTCGGGGCGGCGTTGCAGCACCCGGTTGATCCGGTCGACGAAGCCGAGCCGGGTCATGGTGGCGTCGGTGACCACGGTGACCCGGTGCACGTCGGGCATCTCGGCGAGGTAGCGGATCGCGTTCGCCTCGAAGAAGATCTTCGACGGGACCTTGAACCACTGCATGTTGTTGTTCCGCCGGCCGATCCGCTTGATGTTGAGCAGGTTCACCGCCGAGACGTTGTCCGACACCGAGGTACGCCCGTAGCTGCCGCAGCCCAGCGTCAGCGACGGCAGGAACGCGTTGTACATGTCGCCGATGCCGCCCTGCGAGGCCGGCGAGTTCCAGATGATCCTGACTGCCTTGACCCGGCGGCCGAACTCCTCCACCAGCTCCTCGTCGGCGGTGTGGATGACCGCGCTGTGCCCGAGCCCGTGGAACTCGACCATCTGCTCGGCGTACCGTAGGCCCTGCTCGCGGCTGTCGGCGCGCAGCACGGCCAGCACCGGGCAGAGCTTCTCCCGGGTCAGCGGCTCGTCGGGGCCGACCCGGTCGACCGCGACCAGGATGATCGAGGTGTCCGGGGCGACGGTGATCCCGGCGGCGTCGGCGATCCAGGCGGCCGTCCGGCCCACCACGTCGGGGTTGAGCTTCCCGGCGGGGAACAGCAGCGCCTCCAGCTTCTCCTTCTCCGCCGGGGTCGCCAGGTGGGCGTGCAGGGTGCGGAACTCGTCGATGGCGGCGTCGTGGATCGCCGCGTCGAGGATGACGGCCTGCTCGGAGGCGCAGATCATGCCGTTGTCGAACGACTTGGACAGCACGATGTCGTTGACCGCGCGCTTGAGCTTGGCGCTCGCCTCGATCCAGGCCGGCACGTTGCCCGCGCCCACACCGAGCGCCGGCTTCCCCGCCGAGTAGGCGGCCCGGACCATGGCGTTGCCGCCGGTGGCGAGGATGGTGGCGACCCCGGGGTGGTGCATCAGCGCGGTGGTCGCCTCGACCGACGGCTCCTCGATCCACTGTATGCAGTGCTCGGGCGCTCCGGCGGCGACCGCCGCGTCGCGTACCGTGCGGGCGGCCTCGACGCTGCACCGCTGCGCCGCCGGGTGGAAGGCGAAGATGATCGGGTTGCGGGTCTTGAGCGCCAGCAGCGCCTTGAAGATGGTGGTCGAGGTGGGGTTGGTGACCGGGGTGATCCCGGCGACCACGCCCACCGGGTCGGCGATCTCGACGATGCCGCTGATCTCGTCCCGACTGATCACCCCGACGGTACGGGTCTTCGCCATGCTGTGCGTGACGTGTTCGCAGGCGAAGATGTTCTTCACCGCCTTGTCCTCGAACACCCCCCGACCGGTCTCGGCGACGGCGAGCTGGGCGAGGGCGGCGTGCCGGTCCAGCGCGGCCACCGACGCCTTGCGGACGATGTGGTCGATCTGCTCCTGGTCGTACCGGTCGTAGTCGGCCAGGGCTTTGAGGCCGGCGGCGACCAGGGCGTCGATCGTGGTGGCGAGTTCGGTCGACATGTTTCACCTCGGCGGTTGGCGGCGTCTCGGACACCCTCAGCATCCATCGACGGCCGTCTCGGCGGTGGGGCGCAAGGACCCGTCCGACGGTGGCCAAAGGTCCCGTCGTCACGCCGTCCCGGGTGCCTCCGGTCGGCCGAAGGTCCCGATGTCACCCGGCGAGCACGCAGCGTCGCCTACCCGACACCGTGTCCCGTCGCCCCCGGCCACCATGATTCGCATGACGGGACCGCGAAAGGCCTACACGTTGCTCACCGTGGCCGCCATCGGGGTGGCGGTGCTGGCCTGGCGGATCGGGGTCGACAAGGCCAATGCCCTGGTGGGCCTGGCCGGCGTCTTCGCCGCGAGCGCGCTCGGGCTGTTGTCCCTGTTCAGCGCGATCGACCCACGGCTGTCCCGGGCGGCGGCGGACGCCGCCGCCCTGCCGCCGGGGCCGACCCCGCCCGCGTCCGACGCACCGACCGGAGCAGACGCCACTGCGTCGGCACCGGGGTTGCGCCGCCGCTGGCGACGCTGGCGGCTGCCGGCGGGGATCGCCGCGCTGCTGCTGGTGATCGTCGGTACGGTGGCCGTGTTCTCCTGGCCGACGGACCGCACGCCGGACGCGCGCAGCGCCTCCCCCACGACCTCCGTCGACGCCTCGTCGGCCGACCCCAGCGTCACGGCGACCCCGGTCGGGCCGACACCCACCGTCGATCCGTCCGGGGCGACGCCCACCACCACCCCGGCGATCCCGACCCCCGGGCCGGACGGGCCCACGGCCGGCCCCGGCCCGACCCCCACGACCCGGCCGGCGCCCACCCCCGGGCCGGTCGGGCCGGACTGGGTGCCGCCGAAGGACGCGCCGCACTGGAAGCTGCTCGACGGGGACTCGGTCTACTTCCTGCCGAAGCCCCGACTGGCGAAGGGCACCGGTGCGGGCACCCTGATCTTCCAGGGGAAGGACCACCAGCTCGCCCTCTACAACTGGACCGACGACCCGACCGACCTCAGCTATGAGGGCTGCCGCAACCCGAAGGCGCAGCGGTATTCGAGCATCGACCTCGAACAGCTCGAACCCACCCCGGTCACCTACTGCCAGCCGGACCCGGGCGACCCGACGGTGGTCAACTACGTCCGGATCGACCACAACCGCTACCAGGCGCAGCCGGCCTCGGTCGACGTCACCGTCTGGTCGGTCCGCTCGTAACCTGCCCACGGCATCGACCGGTCTGCACATGGCCGCCCCGGCACCGCCCGGTCGACCTGCCCGTAGCCGTCGGCGGGGTCGCCGCGTGGGCGCGCGGCCGCCCCACGGCGGGGTGGCAGCAGGGCGGGGCTCCGGTCGACCCGCGTCGGGTGCGGGGCCTGGAGCAGCCTGGGCATCGAAATGCGTTGCCCGCCCAAAGCGCCACGCCTACCGTGGTCCGCGCAAGGTCAACCAGTCGAACCGGGAGCACGCCATGACGTCGCCGCACCACACCAGCGCGTGGTCGACGCTACCCATCGACGGTTACCGAGCCGAACACCCCCGGGACGGGAATCCCGACTGACGCGTGCCCGTACGCGCCGGCCGCCCCGTCCCACCTGAGGACCGGGCGGCCTTCGTCGTCCGGGCCCACCGATCGACCGCCGACCGTGAGGGGAGAGCCCGGTGGACGCCGTCCTCGTCATCAACGCCGACCTCGGCCCGCTGCACCGGGTCACCGTCCAACATGCGATCCGGATGCTGTGCCGTCGGGTCGCCGAGATCCACGAGGCCGAGCCGGACCGGGTGATCGGGGTCTTCCCCGTCCCCCGGGTGGTCCGCCTCGTCCGGTACGTCGTCACCCGTTGGCGGTTCAGCGCCGGGCCGGCCTGGTCCCGGGCGGGGGTGTTGCGCCGCGACGGTGGGCGGTGCGCGTACTGCGGCGGGCTGGCCGGCACCGTCGACCACGTGCTGCCCCGCTCGCGCGGCGGCCGGAACACCTGGCGGAACACCACCGCCGCCTGCTACGGGTGCAACCAGCGTAAGGGGGACCGGACGCCGGCCGAGGCCGGAATGCCGCTGCGGCGGGAGCCGGCGACGCCGAGCTGGGCGAGCCTCGCCGGGCGGTGACGGGACCGGCCGGCGGGCACAGGGGGTCGCGTCGGGTACGCCCCGGCGCGACGCCCGCCGGCCCTCACCATCCCACCGGCCTCACCACCCGCCGTTGGCAGTCGGGGTGACTGACGGTCAGTGAGCGCCCGTCGGGGACCAGGGGAAGTCGGGTGGGCGGCGTTCGTGGTGGGCGGCGACGCCCTCCCGGGCCTCGCCGCTGTCCTGCACCTTGCGGTGCCACCAGGCGATCCTGGCCGGTCCGGCCCGGTCGTCGATGATCTCCTTGGCGGCGGCGACGCTGAGCTGGGAGCGCGCGGCGATGGCGGCGGTGATCGCGGTGACCCGGCCGGTCAGGTCGTCGGCCACCTCGTCGGCCAGGCCGACCCGCAGCGCCCGTTCGGCGTCGATCAACTCGGCGGTGAAGATCAGGAACTTGGCCGTGGACGGGCCGACGAGCCGGGTCAACCGTCGGGTGCTGGGTGCCGGATAGACCAGCCCGAGCCGGGCCGGCGGCACCCCGAAACGGGCGTCCGGGGCGATGATCCGCAGGTCACAGGCGACCGCGAGCAGACAACCACCACCCACACAGGGGCCCTGCACCGCCGCGACGGTGGGCTTGGCGAACGCCGCCAACCGCTCCTCGGCGGCGACCGCGATGCCCGCGTCCCCGTGCTCGTCCAGCAGCTCGTCGAGGGCGCCGAGGTCGGCACCGGCGCAGAACGCCCCGTCGGCACCGGTGAGCACCAGGGCGCGCACGGCCGGGTCGGACTCCAGCCCGTCCAGCAGCACCGGCAGCCGACGCCACATGGCCGGGGTCATCGCGTTGCGCCGGCCCGGGTTCCGGATCGTCACCGTCGCCACCGCGCCGGTCACCCCGACGGTCAACTCCGCGTCCGACACCGCCACCACCCCTCTCGTCGCCGCACCGGCACGTGCCGCGTCGGTGCGGCGACCATAACGGCGCGGGCCCGACGACCACCCGGGAGGGGTGGCCGTCGGGCCCGCTGGCACGACGATCAGGTCAGGAGACGTCGAGCGCGGTGTCGTCGACCACGAAGGACGTCCGCAGCGAGGCGTCCTCGGTGCCGGTGAACTTCAGGGTCACGCTCTGGCCGGCGTACGCGGCCAGCGAGAACGAGCGCTGGGTGTACCCGGTGGCCTTGTTCAGGTTCGAGTAGGTCGCCAGGGTCGCCAGCACGGTGCCGGAGGAGTTGAGCACCTGCACGGTCAGCTTGTCGTACGCGGTGGTGGAGCTGACCTCCCGGGTGTCGATGTGCAGCCAGAAGCTGAAGTTGTACGTCGAGCAGCCGGCCGGCACGCTCACCGACTGGGAGAGCGTCTCGGTCAGGGTGCCACCGGTGCCGCCCAGCCAGGCGTTCCAGGTGCCACCGTGGGTGGGCTGGCTGGCGCCGTTCTGCCCGATGACGCCCGTGCTGGCCGCCCAGACCGTGTTGCCCGACTCGAAGCCGGGGTTGCCCAGGAGCTGGCCGGCGGTGCAGCTGCCACCGACGCTGCTCACGATCAGCGTGTAGCTGGCCGAGTGGGCCACCGCGCCGGTGCCGGTGACCGTCACCGGGTAGCTGCCGGCCGGGGTGCTGGCCGAGGTGGCGATGGTCAGGGTCGACGAGGCGCCCGAGGTCACCGAGGCCGGGCTGAACGACGCGGTCGCGCCGGTCGGCAGGCCGGACGCGGAGAACGTCACGGTCTGCGCGGTGCCGCTGGTGGTCGCGGTGGCGACGGTGGTGGCGACCGAACCGCCCGCGGTCACCGAACCGGAGGTCGGGGAGAGCGAGACGGAGAAGTCGTTACCGGTGGAGGAGCAGGGGGCGTCGCTGCCGGCGACGTTGACCGCGGTCCACGCCGCCTGGACGGCCTTGTACTCCGTGGAGCAGCTGCCGTACAGGTCGGTCGCCGCCTTGAGGCTGTACGCGCGGGCGGTGTTGGCCGGGGTGCTGGTGTTGACGTACGACGTGTTGGAGGTGAAGTACACGTCCAGGGCGCGGAACCAGATCTTCTCGGCCTTCTCCCGGCCGATGCCGGTGACCGCCGGGGCGGAGCCGCAGACCGGCGAGGTGCCGTACGACGTGGCACCGGTGCCCTCGGCGAGGTTGAAGAAGAAGTGGTTGCCGACGCCGGAGGAGTAGTGCACGTCCTTGTTCTTGGTGCTGGTGCTCCAGCACGAGTCGGACGAGCCGTCCAGCGACGGGTTGTACATGTAGCGCAGCGGGGTGCCGTTGCCGTTGATGTTGATCTTCTCGCCGACCTGGTAGTCGCCCGGGTCGCTCGGCGCGGCGGCGTAGAACTCGACCATGTTGCCGAAGATGTCGCTGGTGGCCTCGTTGAGGCCGCCCGACTCGCCGGAGTAGACCAGGCCGGAGACGGCCTCGGTGACGCCGTGGCTCATCTCGTGGCCGGCCACGTCGAGGGAGACCAGCGGCCGGGAGTTGCTGGCGCCGTCGCCGTAGGTCATCTGGGCGCCGTCCCAGAAGGCGTTGACGTAGTTGCGGCCGTAGTGCACCCGGCTGGGCACACCCGTGCCGTTGCCGAAGATGCCGTTGCGGCCGTGCACGTTCTTGAAGTAGTCGAACGTCTTGGCCGCACCGAAGTGGGCGTCGACGCCGGCGGACTGCCGGTTGGTGTTGGTGCCGTCGCCCCAGGCGTTGTCGGCGTCGGTGAACGTGGTGCAGGTGCTGGTGCCGTTGTTCATGTCGCAGGTGCGGCCGTTGCCGTGCGACGGGTCGATCATCTGGTAGGTGCTGCCGGAGAGCGTGGTGTCGATGCTGACCGAGCCGGTGTAGATGCCCTGGCCGCTGCCGACCACGGACTCGATCTCGTCGTGCGCGCCGATGACCCGGCCGGTGCTGGCGTCGGTGATGACGTGCAGCTTCGACGGGGTCTGCTGGTCGGCCTTCCAGCCGGACAGCACGGTCTCCCAGGCGAGCCGGCCCTTACCGGAGGTGGCGTCGACGAACAGTTCCGGCGTACCCACCTCGGTGATCTTGCCGGAGAACGCCTTGCGGGCCGTCGCCTTGGCCGCCGCCGGGCTGATCTTGGCGGTGGTGCCCAGGGCGAGCGGAGCGGACAGGCCGACCGAGGTGCCGGCAAGGGTCCCGTTGGGCGCGGTGTGGATGACGAAGTCACCGCCGTACACCCGCAGACCCTGGTAGGTGCGGGTGTAGCGGACGTGCGCGGCGCCGTTGGCGTCGACCTTGGTGCGGACGGCCTGGTAGGCCTCTCCGCTGGCGCCCTGCACGGCACCGGGGTTGCTGCGCAGCAGACTCTCGGCGCGGGCGGCAGGGGCGGTGTCCGGAGCGGGGGCGGCCGGGGCCGCCTGCGCTGCGGTGGCGACGCAGGTCAGCAATCCGCTGGTGAGCAGAGCTGTGCTGACGGCGGCGAGGGGTCTTTTCACGTGCCCTCCTGGCAAGGGAAAGATGTGACGGGGGTGGTCACGCATGTAGATATAGCGATACATCGAAGAAAAGAGAAGGGATGGAACGGTTCCATGACACGACACTGGCCGAACGGAGGAGGCACCTTGCCCAGGGAACCGATTGACGTCGATGCGCGTCGGAACGGCATGAGATCATCCGCCCTGGTCCTGACCACGATCACGGTTTCCCTCGGCCTGCTGACCGGCTGCTCAGCGAGTGACCCGGGCTCACCCGCGACGCCGTCCACCGCCCCCACCGGGACGGCCACCACCCCCGGCACCCCGACCACCACCACCCCCGCCGCTCCGACCGCCGCAGCCGGTGGCGTCACCCCGGGCGCGACGACCCAAGCCGGCACCACGCGGGGCCCCGGGGGCACCGGGTCCGCCACCACCGTCGACCGGGTCACCCTGACCCGCTCCGGAGGTTTCGCCGGGAACCGCGACACGGTGACCGTCGAGCCCGACGGTCGGTGGACCACGACCGACCGGGCCGGCACGACCCGTACCGGCCAGCTCACCCCGGCACAGCTCGACCAGCTCCGGACGCTCACCGGCCCGGCCACCCGCAGCCGCGGCGGCCCGCCCGACGGCCGCTGCGCGGACACCTACTCCTACCAACTCACCGTCGGGACCCGCATCGTCGAGTGGTCCGACTGCCCGAGCGGTCCGCAACCGCCGGCCGCCGCACCCCAACTGGCCGCCCTGCTGCTGAAGACCACCACGACCGGCTGACCACCGACGCGGTGGCCGTCGACCCTCCGAGCGGGCACCGCACCCGACCCCGGGTGCGGTGCCCGACCACACCCGATTCCGCCGCCCCGGACCGGAGAACCGCCCACCGCGAAATCGGGGGACCGACGACAAACCGGGGCGACACTGGTCGGATAACCTACCCGCTCCGATTCCCGCGAGGAGCGTTGTGCCGAAGAGACGACCCGCCGGTCCGCGCCGCCCGCTCGACCCGGCCGATCCGCGCCGCCCGGCCAGCCCGGCCGGTGCGCGTCGACCGGTCGGCCCGGCCGAGGTGCGCCACCAGGCCGGCCCGCGTCGACCGGTCGGCCTGGCCGGGGTGCGTCACCAGGCCGGTGCGCGTCGACCGGTCGGCCTGGCCGGGGTGCTGCCGGCGGTGGTCGCCGCCGTCCTGGTCTCCGGTTGCGCGGTGGCCGACGCCGGGCAGCCGGCGGACCCCGCCCCGACAGCGGCGGCACGGACGCTGCGGACCCCGGACACCCTGCTCGGTCTGCCCCGCTCGGGTGCCCCGCTGCCGGCCGGACTGCCCCGGTTCCGGCTGAACGAGTTGGCCCAGGAGGCCAGCCCGGCCACCAGCACCGTCGAGAGAACGTACGGCCGGGGCCGGAACGGCCCCGAGACGATCATCGTGAGCGCCGTCTCGGGCCGGATCACCGACCCGCAGGCCACCCTGGCCCGACTACTCAAGCCGTACCGGATTCCGAAGCTCAGGACGGTGGAGTTCGGCCGGTTCGGCGGCGAGGCCCGCTGCGGGCGGGGCCGGACCGCCGACGAGGGTCATCTCACCGCCTGCGCCTGGGCCGACCCGGAGATCGCCGGGGTGGTGGTCTTCCTGACCGCCACCAAGCAGCCCGACCGCAAGGAGGACTTCCTGGCGGTACGCGACGAGCTGGAACAGCCCACCGGCTGACCGGCCAGCCTCACCCGACCACCCGGAAACGCTCGGCCACGGCGACGGTGTCGTCGTCCACCCGGAACCCGGGGTCACCGAGCCAGCCCAGATAGTCCGACCCGTGCCAGTACCCCTCATGGCCGGCCCGCCAGGCCGCCACCGAGTCGTACCCCTCGCCCTCGTCCCGGGCGTGATCGAGGTCGACGTCACCGAGCCGGACCAGCCGTACCTCGGTCAACTCGATCACCGCGACCGGACGGTCGGCGGAGTCGACCACCACCGCCCGGTCACCCACGACGGGCAACGGCTCACCGTCACGCTCGTAATCCTGGAGCAGCCCGGTGGTGGAGGTCTTCTCCCCGCTGAGCACGGCGGCGACGAGCTGGTCGCGCAGCGGACCGGGAAAGGCGAACTCACACTTCGGCAGATCGGGAAAACTCGGCGTGGTCATCGGGCGACGGTAGCCGCCGACCACGCCGCCCACACCCGGTATTCCGGCGGCCCCGGGCGCAGAGCCCACCGTCGGCCGCACGACCCTCCTGCTCGCCGTGCCGGGCCAGGTAGAGCAGCCGCACACCCGTCGCCACCTCGTCAGGCTCGGGAGGCGCGAGCGTAACCCGCGCTTCCCGACCACGCCGCCCTCAGGCCCGGGGGAACATCTGGCCGATGCGGATCCGGTTGCCGAACGGGTCCCGGATGCCGAAGTCGATGCCGTACGGGCGCTCGGTCGGCTCGTCGGTGATGTCGACGCCCTTGCCGACCAGATCCTCGTACGTCTTGTGGGCGTCGTCGGTGGTGATGCTCAGCCACCCGCCGATCGCGCCCTTGGTCAGCAGCTCCCGGACCTGCTCGGCGGTCGCCGGGTCCAGCGCGGGCGGGCCGGGCTTCTCCAGCAGCACCTCCCGCTGCGGATCGCCGGGCACGTTGACCGTCAGCCACCGCATGAAGCCCAGATCCTGGTCGGTATTGACCTCGAAGCCCAGCTTGCCGACATAGAAGTCGAGCGCCTCGTCCTGGTCGAGGACGTAGAGCTGGGACCGGGTGATCGCGTTCATCGTCATGCCGGGAACGCTATGCCAGGCCCCTGACCTGCTGCTTATCCAAAACTGCTGGGCCTGGTCCAGGCCTTGGCGAAGCAACTCGGCACCGGCCCGTCGCCCGCCGACCGGCTGCTGCGGTATCCGGTGGGCGACTCGCCGACGATCTGCCGGAAGGTACGGCTGAACGAGCCGAGACTGCTGAACCCGACGGCGTAACAGATCTCGGTGACGTCCCGGTCGGTCTCCACCAGCATCGACATCGCCCGTTCCACCCGACGTCGTTGCAGGTAGCGGTGCGGGGTCTCGCCGAAGGTGGCCCGGAAGGTGCGGATGAAGTGCGCCTCGGAGACCAGCGCGATCCGGGCCAGCGCCGGGATGTCCAGTGGTTCGGCGTACACCCGGTCCATCGCGTCCCGGGCCCGCAACATGGCCCGGTTCGACTGCTCCACCGCACGACTCATCGGCCCCCGCCCGTCGTCCTAGCCCCGCGCCGACCAGGCTACCCAGCCGGACCGACCGGCGGGGCCCCGCCGCGACCGGCGACGATGCGTCCTGCGGAGATCCGGACCGCTCAGCAGCCGCTCCACCGGACCGGGAAGGAGACCTGCCGGCCGGCGGCCCGGCCGACGACCAGACCGTTGTCGGCGATCGCCTCGGCGACGACGCGGGTCACCGGGTCCGAGACGACGCTGCGCAGCGGCACCCGACGGTCAAGGTGATCGACCACCGAGTCGGAGAGCAGTCCACCGGATGCGTTGACGCCCGTCATTGCGATCAGTCCCGGTCTGACCGGCGTCGCCACCCCGGTGCGCAGGTCCCAGCGCACCATCTGCCCGTACTGCCCGTCCGCCGTGTCGGCGACCTGGCCGACCGCCCAGTTCCCCCGGGCCACCCGCACCGTCGACTTCACCGCGCCGGGCGCGGTGAGCCGGTCGACCCGTCCGTCGGGACGACGCACCCAGGCGACGGGCGGCGGGGCGACCCCGCGCTCCCCGCCGGCACCACGCGCACCGGGACCACGCACTCCGGGACCGTGCGCTCCGGGACCGTGCGACGAACGGTCCTCCTCGCCGGGGACCTCGCCGACGATGGTGCCGTCGTCGAGGATCGCCACCGGGAGGCCGCCGGGCTCGAGAACCTCGACGGTGTCCGGCCGGTCGACCGGCCAGCGCAGGGTCACCGGCTCCTCCAGGTAGCCGCCGAAGCCGACGATGTCCCCCCGGCTGTTGACGGCCGTGACATAGCCGCCGATCCCGCTCGGCGGCAGGGGCAGCCACTCCACCCGGCCGTCCCGGAAACGCCACGGTCGGTTGCCGGCGCCGGTGGAGCTGTCACCGACCAGGACGCCGTGCCGGTTGACGGCCACCAGCAGCCCGGGTGATCTCGTCAACACGGTGACGCGGGGACCGTCCCACCGCACCAGCACCGGCTCCTGCCCCTGGTCGGTGGCCCGCCGACCGGTGCCGACGATGAACCGGCCGGCCGGGTCGACGAACATCGCGTCCCAGGCCAGGCCCCCACCGGCCGGCAGGGGCAGCGGATGCATCAGGCAGGCCGGGACACTGCCCGTCCTCGGCGCGGCCATGGCGACGCCGGGCGCGAGCAACGTCGCCGCCAGCAGACCGGCGGTGAGGATGGTGCACAGTCGACGCGGGGCGATAAGGATCATGAGGCAGCCCGTCTCAGCCGGTGGGGTGGGTCCTTCCACTCAACCAGCTCGATTCATCCACCGGAAGTGACCATTCGGTCACGCAGGGCGGAGGTGGCGGCAGGAGCGTGCCCGGCGGGTGTCGACGGATCGACAGGCGGCAACGCCAATGGCGGCCGTGCTGTGGAATTGGAGCCCCCGGCCGGGATCGAACCGGCGACATCTCGCTTACAAGGCGAGTGCTCTGGCCAGCTGAGCTACAGGGGCGCGTGGTGCGACGTCAGCATAGCGACTGACGTCGGGAAATCCCGGCCGGCAGGGTCCCCGAGCATGGAAAACGTCAATCTTCTGCCCGTCCCACCGACGAATCGGCGTACCGCACGCCCGTCAGGCGAGGGGATTGATGCCCGGCCGTGCCCGCCTGACCGAAATGCGTATGCCGTCCGTCCCACTCGATGTATCCCGTCTTGGCACGGCTGGAAATCCCGTTTACCGTGCAGTGACACGGATGACACCCGGGGTCGGCTGCGGCTGCCTCCCGGAGGTGGTCCGTGGGTCGGCACCGTGGGTGCCGACAGCTCCTTCACTCGGATCGTCCGGCACGTTCCTGCCGGTGAAAGGAAGCGCACCACCATGGCTACGGTCACGTACGCGAAGGCCTCCCGGATCTACCCGGGCACCGAACGCCCCGCGGTCAACCAGCTCGACCTCCAGATCGGCGACGGGGAGTTCCTCGTCCTGGTCGGTCCGTCGGGTTGCGGCAAGTCCACCAGCCTGCGGATGCTCGCCGGCCTGGAGGACGTCGACGACGGCGCGATCTACATCGACGAGCGGGACGTCACCCACCTCCCGCCGAAGGCCCGCGACATCGCGATGGTCTTCCAGAACTACGCCCTCTACCCGCACATGTCGGTGTACGAGAACATGGCGTTCGCCCTCAAGCTGCGCAAGACCCCCAAGGCCGAGATCGACCGTCGGGTCAAGGAGGCCGCCGGCCTGCTCCAGCTGGAGGAGTACCTCAGCCGCAAGCCGAAGGCGCTCTCCGGTGGTCAGCGCCAGCGCGTCGCGATGGGCCGGGCGATCGTCCGCGAGCCGCAGGTCTTCCTCATGGACGAGCCGCTGTCGAACCTCGACGCCAAGCTCCGCGTGCAGACCCGTACCCAGATCGCCTCGCTCCAGGCGAAGCTCGGCATCACCACGGTCTACGTCACCCACGACCAGGTCGAGGCCATGACCATGGGCCACCGGGTGGCGGTCATGCTCGACGGCGTCCTGCAGCAGGTGGACACCCCCCGGGCGCTCTACGACACCCCGGCCAACGTCTTCGTCGCCGGTTTCATGGGCTCCCCCGCCATGAACATCAAGACCGTTCCGCTCAACGAGCGGGGCGCGGCCTTCGCCGAGCTGCACATCCCGCTGACCCGCGAGCAGGTCGAGGCGGCCCGGGGCGAGGGTGGCAACGACAAGGTCACCGTCGGCTTCCGGCCGGAGGACTGCGACCTGGTCAGCCCGACCGAGGGCGGCATGCCGGTCGTGGTCGAGCTGGTCGAGGACCTCGGCTCGGACGCCAACGTCTACGGTCACGCCGCGCTGGAGGGCCACGAGGAGCGTTTCGTGGTCCGCACCGACCGGCGGACCATGCCGAACATGGGTGACACCGTGTTCGTCAAGCCGCGTGCCGGCCGCAACCACGTCTTCAACGCGGCCACCGGCCAGCGCATCTGATTCCACCACGCGAAAGGGGCGGTCCGCTTCGGCGGACCGCCCCTTTCTTCGTCTGTCGTCCCCCGGCCGTGCCGGCGCGTGACCGCCCCGGGACGGCCGGGTTCGCACCGGAGCCAGCGGCCGGTCTACCCGGCCGGGTTCGCACCGGTGCCGGCGGCCGGGTCGCACCGGTGCCAGCGGCCGGTCAGCCTTCCGCAGCGCGGCGGCGGGCCACCTCGGCGAGGGTGACGGCGGCGGCGACGCTGGCGTTCAGCGACTCCACTTCGGAGATCATCGGGATGCTGACGGTCAGGTCGCAGGTCTCCCCGACCAGCCGGGACAGGCCACGCCCCTCGGAGCCGACCACCACGACCAGCGGACCGACGGCCGCCTCCAGGTCGTACAGGTCGGTGTCGCCGTCGGCGTCCAGGCCGACCACCATGAAGCCGGCCTCCTGGCACGCCTTGAGCGACCGGGTCAGGTTGGTGACCTGGGCGACCGGCACCCGCGCCGCCGCACCGGCACTGGTCCGCCAGGCGGTCGCGGTGATCCCGGCGGCCCTACGCTCGGGTACGAAGACACCCTGCGCACCGAACGCGGCAGCCGACCGGATCACCGCACCCAGGTTGCGCGGGTCGGTGACCCCGTCCAGCGCGACCAGCAGCGGAGCAGCCTGCTCCAGCGCGACGGCCACCAGGTCCTCGAAGGTCTCGTAGGCGAACGGCGGCACCTGGAGGCCGACGCCCTGGTGCAGCACACCGCCGGTCATCCGGTCCAGCTCGGCTCGGCTGATCTCCAGGATGGCGATGCCCCGGTCGGCGGCCGTCCGGGTGATCTCGTTGATCCGGTCGTCGGCGTCGATGCCCTGCGCGGAATACAGCGCGGTCGCCGGCACCTGGGCGCGCAACGCCTCCAGCACCGGGTTCCGGCCGACGAGCAGCTCCGGGGTGTCCCGGGACGGGTTCGACTTACGCCCCGGCGCGACCCGGGGACCACCACGGCCCGTACCCGCGCCGGCCCGACCGCCTGCGCCACCGCGACCCGTACCCGCGCCACCGCGACCGCCCGCGCTGGCCCGGACCGGGGCCATCCCCCGGGTGCCCTTGCCCCAGGTGGTGTCCTTGGTGCCGGGCTGGCCGATCTTGGGGGCCCGGCCCTCCTCGACCGCCGCCCTGCGCTCCTTGTCCTGCTTCCAGGCGGTGCGCTGGGGCAGCTTCTCGGTGCCCGAGTACGCCTTGTGCCAGGGTCGCTCGTCGGCGGGCAGGGTCTTGCCCCGACCCGCGAGGGAGTCCTTGTTCTTGCCACCGGAGCCCTTGGGGGCACCCGCCTTCGGCGTCAGTCGCCGGCCACGGCGCTGCGAGTTGCCGGCCATCAGTCCTGCTCTCCAATAGTCCAACGGGGGCCCTGGGGGGTGTCCTCGACGACCACGCCGGCCAGCTTGAGCTGGTCGCGGACAGCGTCGGCGGCAGCCCAGTCCTTACGGCTGCGGGCCTGCGCGCGCTGCTCCAGGGCCAGCGCGATCAGGGAGTCCACCACGCCGCGCAGGTCGTCGGCACGGCCGCCGCCGGCCCAGGCCGGGTCGAGGGGGTCCACACCGAGGATATCCAGCATCGCCCGGGTGGCGGCGAGGGTGGTGCGGACGGTCACATCGTCCCCCTCGGCCAGCGCGGTGTTGCCGTCACGCAGCGTCGCCTGGAGGACGGCCAGTGCGGCGGAGGTGTTGAGGTCGTCGTCCATCGCGGCGACGTAAGCCGCCGGCAGCTCCCCGAACTGCCCCGGGCCGACCCGCTCGACGGCCCGCTGGACGAACCCCTCGATCCGCCGGTAGGCCACCGCCGCCTCGCGCAGCGCGTCCTCCGAGTAGTCGATCCGGGACCGGTAGTGCGCCGCCGCGTAGTAGTAACGCAGCTCCACCGGGCGCACCCCGAGCGAGTCGACGTAGCTCAGGTCGAGGGCGTTGCCGAGCGACTTGCCCATCTTGGCGCCGCCGATGCTGAGCAGCCCGTGGTGCACCCACCAGCGGGCGAAGGGCAGCCCGGCGGCCTGCGACTGGGCGATCTCGTTCTCGTGATGCGGGAAGATCAGGTCGAGCCCACCGCCGTGGATGTCGAACTCGGCCCCGAGGTAACGCTGGCACATCGCCGAGCACTCGATGTGCCAGCCGGGGCGGCCCCGGCCCCACGGGGACGGCCAGTAGGCGTCGGCCGGCTCGTCCGGCTTGACGCCCTTCCACAGCGCGAAGTCCCGGGGGTCCCGCTTGCCCCGCTCGGGGGCGTCCCCGGCGGACTGCATGTCGTCCGGCGACTGACCGGACAGCGACCCGTACGCCGGCCAGGAGGCCACGTCGAAGTAGACGTCGCCGGAGCCGTCGGTGGCCGGATAGGCGTGCCCGGTCTCGATCAGCCGGGCGATCAGCTCGTGCATCTCCGGGATGTGCCCGGTGGCCCGCGGCTCGTACGTCGGCGGCAGCACGTTCAGCGCCCGGTAGGACCGGGCCAACGCCAGCTCGTTGGCGTACGCGATGGACCAGAACGGACGGCCCTGCTCCTGCGCCTTGACGAGGACCTTGTCGTCGATGTCGGTCACGTTGCGGATGAAGGTGACCTCGAAGCCGGCGGCCGACAGCCAGCGCCGCAACACGTCGTAGTTGACACCGGAGCGAAGGTGACCGATGTGCGGCGGGGCCTGGAGGGTGAGACCACACAGGTAGACCCCCACCTTGCCGGATTCCCGCGGGACGAAGTCCCGCACCGATCGGGTGGCGGTGTCATACAGGCGTAGCGTCACCGTACAAGGGTAGCTGTCCGTGCTCCCCGGGGTCTGCCCGAGCCGGGTCGTACGCTCCTGCTGTGGAGACGACGGCCCCCGGCGAGCCGGGCAACCAGACGCCTGCGGGTGGCGAGACGGCGCAGACCCTGGACCGGGGCCTGCGCCTGCTGCACCTGGTCGCCGACGCGTCGGCCGGATTGACCGTCACCGAGGCCGCCCACCGGCTCGGCATCGGCCGGGCCGCCGTCTACCGGCTGGTCGGCGCGCTGACCGGGCACGGGATGCTGCGCCGGGGCGGTGACGGTCGGTTGCGTCTCGGTGTCGGCGTGCTGCACCTGGCCCGGCGGGCCCAACCGCTGCTCGCCGAAGGGGCGCTGCCCGCGCTGCGGCGGCTCGCCGAGCAGACCGGGGCGACCGCGCACCTGACCGTGGTGGAGGGCGGCGAAGGGGTGGCCCTGGCCGTGGTCGAGCCGAGCTGGACGTCGTTCCACGTGGCGTACCGGCCGGGGACCCGGCACCCGCTGGAACGCGGGGCCGCCGGGCGGGCCGTCCTCGCCGGGCGGGCCGGCCTCACCGCCCCGGTGAGCACCGCCGGGGAACTCCAGGCCGGGGCGTACGGGGTGGCCGCGCCGGTGCTCGGGGTGCCCGGCCTGGAGGCGAGCGTCGGGGTGATCTCGCTGGCCCCGCTGCCGGTCGACACCGTCGGCCCGCAGGTCACCACCGCCGCCCGGACGATCGCCACCGCCCTGTCCTGACCGCCCGCACCGTCGGGAAGAGCGAGGATGATCGACTCACGTGGGCCTTGGTAGCGGTCTCCCGCCGAGTCTCACCCCGCAACTTCGGCCCAGGTGAGTCGATCAAGACGCGCCATCGCCGGCCGCCCACCTGTCCGCGCGACGGAAGGGGGCGGCTGGATCGTGGGCGGCGGATCGGTTGCGCCGCCTTACCACATGGCACGGTGTGAGGGGGCTTGTCCACAGGGGCGGGGGGCGCGGGCGGGCGCGGTTGTCCACAGGGGTGTCGCCGGACGGCCGGGCGGCCCGAGGCTGGTGTCATGCCACCTCAACCGCATCGGCCGGAGGCCCTCGCCTGGCAGGTGTTCCGCGGCTCGGACGCGATCCGGCGTGGCCTGCTCACCCGACACCAACTACGCGGGGCAGCCTGGCTCCGCCTCGGTCACGACGTGTACGCCGACGCCCGCCTCGACCGGGACCACGCCCTGATCTGCCGCGCCGCCATCCTTCGGATGCCCGCCGGATCGGTCATCGCCGGCCCGTCGGCGGCGTATCTGCACGGGGTGGAGCACGCCGCCGGCTTCGGTGACGAGGTGCACGTGCTCGTGCCCCGGGCGGCGCGGGTCGGCTCCCAGGGAGCCACCACGGTCACCTCCCCCGGTGGGGTCCGGCTCGGCTCCCCCGGTGGGGTCCGGCTCGGCTCCCCGGGTGGTATCCGGGTGCACTCGGTAGCCGACCCCGGCGGACCGGCCGGGTCCCGGCGACCGCCCCCGTCCGACCATCACCCTGAAGCCACCCCACTCGACCTCCCCGGGACCGCCAGGCACGACCTCCCTCGGACCACCAGGCTCGACCTCCCTCGGACCACCAGGCTCGACCGCTCTGCAGCCGTCCCACCCGGGCTGCCTGCGGCCACCACGCTCGGCCCGCCTCCGATGCCGCTCAGCCCGCCCCGGTCGTCTCCTGCGCTCGCCGCCTGGGAGACAGCGGCGTGGCTGGAGCCGGTCCGCGCGGTGGGGATCGTCGACGCACTGCTCGGTGGCGTCCTGACCAGCCCGGCCGCGCTCGCCGAGATCGCGCAGCGGTTCGCCGACCGGCGGGGCGGTCGACGGGCCAGCCGGGTCTTCGCCCTGGCCGACCCGGCCGCACAGTCGCCACCCGAGTCGCACCTGCGGGTCCGGCTCGTGCTGGCCGGCCTGCCCCGGCCGGTCGCCCAGCATCCCGTACGGCTGCCGTCCGGTCTGGTGTTGCATCCCGATCTGGCGTGGCCGGAGTTCGGGGTGGCGGTGGAGTACGACGGCCACTGGCACACCGACCCGGACCAGATGCACCGGGACCGCCGCCGGCTCAACCAGTTGATCGCTGCCGGCTGGGTCGTGCTGCATGTGACCAGCCGTCGCCTGCGGGACGACTTCCCCGCCGTGCTCCGCGAGGTGCGCGACGTCCTCGCCCAACGGGGTTGGCGCCGATGATCCACTCCCTTGGGCCGATGTTGCGGTATCCCGCCCACCCCGAAACCGCAATATCGCCCCCCTTGAGTCGATCATCGACGGACCACGACCGGCCAGGGCGGGACGCGGAGGGGCCCGGACGACCTCCGTCGTCCGGGCCCCTACTGGGAACGTCGAGCGTCAGCCCAGGTGTCGGGCGTCAGCCGGGGTGCCGCGCGTCAGGGAGCGACGTTCGGCTTGAGCGGGCTGCGCACCGCGGCGTTCGCGTCCACGATGCCGTACCCGTAGAAGCCGTTGAAGTTCAGCGACCCGGCGCAGTACGCGTCGAACTCGGTCGACCGGCCCTCGTTGGCGTAGCTCTGCAGGCGCGGCTCCGGGCAGGCGTGCTCGGCGGCGGTCCGGTAGAGGTGCTGCTCCACCTTGGCCGGCGCCAGGCCGTAGCCGTCCTTCCCCTCCTTCTTGCCCCACTTGCTGACGATCAGCGCGGCGACCCCGCTGACGTGCGGCGACGCCATCGAGGTGCCCTGCAGGTAGGTGTAGTAGCCACACTCACCGGCGGTGGTGCACTGCTTGAACACCGAGTTCTCGAAGCCCGGCACGACGTTGCCGTTCTCGTCGACCGAACCCTCCTCCTGGAGCACCTTCTTCGGGTACGTGGAGAGGATCATGTTGGCGTCGGTGCGGTAGGTGTCGGTGCCGAAGCCGTCGCGGAACCAGCCACCCGGCGCGGCGACCGAGATCTGCTCGGTGCCGTAGTTGGAGTAGTCGGACTTCTTGCCGGACGGGCCGACGGCGGACACGCCGATCACGTGCGGACCCTCCACCGGGAAGTCCCAGCAGCTGTCGTTGTCGATCGGGCGCGGGTACGGGTCGGCGCCGTAGTCCGGGCTGGACACGTCGGTACGGGGTGCGCCGAGGTCCTCGTGGTTGTTGCCGAGCGAGCCGACCAGGGTGACGCCCTTGTTGTGGGCGAAGTTCAGGGCCCGCTTCATCGCCTTGATGACGGCCCGCTGCTCGGCCTGCGACTCGGGCGAGTCGGCCGGGTTGGCGGTGCAGTTGTAGAGCCACGGGTCGACGTAGAACGACATGTTGACCACGTCGAGGCCGGACTTGCCGGCGTGCACCAGGGCGTTGACGACCGGGTTGAGGAAGAAGTATCCCGAGTCCTGGCCGCCCTTGAGCTCCACCAGCGAGACGTTCGGGGCGACACCGGACAGGCCGAAGCCGTTGGCCGCCGCACCGATGGTGCCGGCGACGTGGGTGCCGTGCCCGCCGTCGTCGGTGCCGACCGGGTCGAGGCAGCTCGCCACCTCGCACGGGCCGTCGACGTCGGCGATGTCCGGGGCGAAGTTGCGCGACAGCGCCCAGTTGAAGTTGGGCGCGAGGTCGGGCTGGCTGGCGTCGACGCCGGTGTCCAGGATGCCGACGGTGACCCGCTTGTCGCCCGGCATGACCTTGCGGGCCTTGTCGGCCCCGATCATGCCGAGGCCCCAGAGCTTGTCGTCGAGCGGGTCGAGCTTCTTGCCGTTGGCGTTGCCCTTGGCCTTGACCGCCTGCTTGGTCTGGGTCAGCAGGTTCTCCTGCGCGACCCGGTCCAGCTTGGGCTTACGGCCGATGGCCCGCTGCTCGGCCGCGCCGACCAGCGCGGAAGCGGCGGTGACCCGGCCGGCGAAGTCGGCCCGGTCGCTGGTGACCTGGAACAGACCGACGTCGTCCGTACGGGACACGACGGTGCCACCGGCGGCGCGGATCGCGGCGATCGCCGCGTCCGCCGAGACGCCGTCCTCGGCCACCACGGTGAACGTACGGCTGGTGGTCGGCCCGGCGTTCGCCGGGACGGTCAGGCCGGTCACCGTAAGTGCCAGGGCCGCCGCGGTCGCGACGGCTCCGGCGGTGAAGCGCTTGCTCACCACATCAGATCCTCTCGTTGAGGGACGTGGCAGCCATCCCATAGCACCGGCGGCAATTCCGCCAGATACAAGTCGGATTTGGCCTCGCATCAGGCATTCGTCGGTTGCAGGCTGCGCAGCGCCGCCGGCAACTCGGTGAGCGTGCCTACCTCGGCGTCGGGGCGCACCCCTTCGGGGAGAGGAAGTCCGAGCCGGTTGAGCCAGATGCCGCGCATTCCGGCCTGCTGGGGGCCGAGCACGTCGTGGGAGATCGAGTCGCCGACGTACGCGATCCGTTCCGCCGGCACCCCGGCGGCGGCGACGACCGCGGCGTAGAACGCCGGGTCGGGCTTCTTGGGCAGGCCGCCCTCGTGGGCATACAACTCGAAGGCGAACTCCCCGGGCAGGCCGCAGCGTTCGGCCCGGCTGTTGCCGTTGGTGGCGTACCCGAGGGTGAAGTCGGCGCGCAGGGCGGCCAGCGCCGGCAGGGTGTCGGGGTACGGGTGGCTGAGCGCGTAGCGCCTGGTGAAGAAGAGTTCGGCGAACTCGTCGAGCTGGCCGACCAGCCCGGCCCGGTCGAGGGACCGGGCCAGCGCGGCCCGGCGGATCTCCATCACCGGTGCGGCGGTCATCGACCCGAAGACCGCCTGCCAGTCGGACTCCACCTCGGCGAGGGTCACCCCGGCCGCCACCGGGGTCCGGCGACGCATCTCCTCCAGTACGGCCACCAGGGCGCCGGTGACCGCCGGCCGCAGGTCGATCAGGGTCTCGTCGGCGTCGAACACCACCACGCTGAGCATGCCCGACACCCTCTCACGTCGTCGTACCCGGCCACGCCGAGCAGGTCGCCACCCGGTCACGGCAGCGCCGATCCACCCGACTCAGTTCAGCGCCGCGTGACCGCCCCGGCCCAGGTCATCGCCGCGTGACCGCCCGGCCCAGGTCAGTGCCGGCTCGCCCACCCGGATCAGGGCCCGCTCGTCCGGCTCAGGTCAGGGCCGGCTCGTCCGTCCGCTCCGCCGCCCGTTCGATGCGGCCCTCGCGCAGCTCGTCGAGGCGGACCAGCGCCACCCCGGCGACGATCAGCGCACCCCCGGCGAGCTGCACCGGCACCGGCAGCTCACCCAGCACCAGCCAGGCGATGAGCACCGCGAACATCACCTCGGTCAGCCCGACGAACGACGACAGCCGGGCCCCGAGGATGCGGGTCGCGGCGATCCCGGTCAGGTAGGCCACCACGGCGGCGATCAGTGACAGCCCGGCGATCGGGACGAGCCAGCTGGTGCGCTGCCCGGCGAAGTCGACCGCGCCGAAGGTGGCCCGCAGCGGCAGCACCCCGACCAGGCCGAGCAGGGCCAGCACGGCTGCGCCGACGGCCATCCCGCCGCTGGCCATGGTGACCGAGGGCAGGTCGGCGTCGACCCGCGCGGCGAGGACGAAGTAGCCGGCCAGTCCGACAGCCGCGCCGAGACCCCAGAGCACGCCGACCGGGTCGAGCCGGCCCGCGCCGGTCAGGTCGAGCACCAGGACGAGCCCGGCCAGGGCGGCCAGCGAGCCGACCACGGTGAGCCTGCGGGGGCGCTGCCCGTGCACCAGCCACAGCCAGCCGACCACGAGGATGATGCCGAGGTATTCCAGCAGCAGGGCCACCCCCACCGGCAGGTAGCGGACGGCGTTGAAGAAGCATGCCTGGGCGGTGGCGACGCCGAGTAGACCGAAGACGGTGACCGGGCCGAGGTTGCGGCGCAGCACGCCGGCCCGGCCGCGCAGCGCGAGCACGGCGGGGACGGCCAGCACCAGGGCGGCCAGGCCGACCCGGGCGACCACGACGGCCTCGGCCGACCAGCCGGCCTCGATCAGCGAGCGGGCAAAGGTGCCGGAGGTGGCGAACGTGACGGCGGAGAGCAGGGCGAGCGCCAGCCCGGTGCCGGCGGTGGATCGGTGCGGCATCGGGGCTCCTCGGGCGTGACATCAGCAAAGTAGGATTACGCCGGTGACGCTAGCGGCCGACTACGACAGGGGTCAAGTTGCTTTTCGCTCATGACACGGAGTGCGGGCTGACCGCCGCTGCCGCACTGGTCAACACCGACAACCGGGACGGCGAAGGGTTGCCCGACATCGCCGCACTGGACCGCTTCGTCGCCGCGAACCGGTGGACCGGGCGACACGACCGCACCGGGGCCGAGCTGCGCGCCGTCCGGGCGTTACGCCCCCGACTGCGCCGGCTCTGGGACGACGACCCGGACACCGTCGTCACCGTGGTCAACGACCTGCTCCGCGAGTCCCGGGCACTGCCGCAGCTCATCCGGCACGACGACCAGCCCTACCACGTGCACGCGGTGCCCCGGGACGCCCCGCTGGCCACCCGGATGGCCGTCGAGGCGGCGATGGCCGTCGCCGACCTGGTCCGCGGCGACGAGCTGGGCCGGCTGCGGCACTGCGCCCACCCGGAGTGCGCCAACGTGCTGGTCGACCTGTCCAAGAACCGGTCCCGCCGATTCTGCGAAGCAGGCTGCGGCAACCGGGTCGCGGTCAGCGCCTACCGGGCCCGGAAGGCGGCTGGTAGTCGCCCCTGAGCAGCTCGTACTCCACCTCGCCGTGCTCCGTTCCGGCGATCGGGTCGGGCCAGTCGGCGTGGAAGGTGCGGACGTACCGCAGGCCGGCCTTCGCCAGCACCGCCCGGGACCGCACGTTGACCGCCATCGTCTGCGCCCACACCCGGCGTACCCCAGGGGTGTCGAAGGCGTGGCCGACCAGCGCGCGGGCCCCCTCGGTGGCCAGGCCCCGCCCCCAGGCCGCCCGGCGCAGCCGGTAACCCAACTCCGGCCCGGTGCCGTCGTCGGACGGGTCGAGCGCGAACCAGCCCAGAAAGGTGCCGTCGACAGCATCCTCGGCAGCCCACCGACCCTGCCCCGGGTAGCGGTCGTAGCCGGCGAGAAGCCGGGGCAACTGCTCGTCCCGCACGGTGGCGAGGGGGGTGGGCCGGCCGCCGGTGAGGAACCGCATCACCTCCGGGTCGCTGTCCAGCTCGACCAGGCGCGGCACGTCGTCTTCGGTGAAGCGGCGCAGCCGCAGCCGTGCCGTCGTCAGCAACACCCCGCCCAGGCCCGTCACGACCCGCATCATGCCGCCCGCGAGCCGCCCGGTCGACCGGTTATCCCGGCGGTGACCGGGCCAGCGGCGACCGTCCACCGCGAGCCGGTCCCGTCAGCGCGGCGGCGCCGCCACGAAGACCCGCCAGGAGTACGCCGGGAAGGTGAGCACCGGGCCCGCCGGGTCCTTGCTGTCCCGCACCCCGACCATGCCGACCAGATTCGTCGCCACCTCGACACAGTCGTGGTTCTGACTACTCCGGGTGCTCTTGCGCCAGACCGGGCCGGTCGGCCCGGGAACCGCGCGACCTGCCGCGCCGGTCAGTTCCACGACTCCGCCACCTGCCGCATCAACTCGATGGACTCCGCCGGGGGCAACGCCTCACCGAGAGTCGACTCCCAGACCTCCCGCATCCGGGTCAGGACGTCGGGCTCGCTGAACTCCTGGGTACGGACCTGCCCGCCGACACATCCCAGCTCCATGCCGTCGGGCAGGGTCGCCAGCCGAGTTGCCACACCCGGGCCCGGTCGAGGGCGACCAGATCGGTGAGCATCCGGCTGAAGATGCCGCCGGTGTCGAGGGCCCTGTCGGCCAGTTCGAGGTATTTCGCGGTGGGTGGCTGCTGGCCCAGCTCTATCGCGCTGACCATCGACGCCGAGTAGTTCACCGCCTTGGCGAGGTCGTCCTGACTCCAGCCCCGCCGGGTCCGGGCCCGCCGTAGCTCCGCGACGAGGAAAGCCGCCGCCGTCATCCGCCCGTCCGTCATCTCCAGCAGCCCTCCACCGCCCCGACGATCGACTCCGACACCACGCCGACCAGGAAAGTCGCAGACACAGGACAAGACCGGAAGCCGACAACAACCCTTCACACCGTAGTGGTTTCATCAGCAGACTGTGAAGTGCGACATCGACCGCCCACCCCTCCGGGCGGGCGGTGTCGCGGTGGGACAGCCCGCTCCCCGGCCGGCGGTCCCACCGCCGGGGGAGACGACCAGCCGACCCACCATGGAGGCGACGCGATGCCCCGGCTCACCTGGCGACACCGGCTTGCCCGCAGGCTCTGCTCCACCCGACGCCCCGACGCAGCCCCACCCGAGATGCCCCACCCCCTCGGCCGGGCCGACGAACCCATCCTCGGCCCGAGCGGGAACCCGGGCGACCGGCGAGCCGCCGGCCACCACCCGGCCCGGCCCGGAACCCACCCGGGCGGAACACCCGCTATCCGCCCTGACGCCGGGTCGGCCGCACCACCCACCGCCGGGTCGGCTCCGCCCGGGTGGGAGGACACCACGGTGTCGTTTCCGCGAGTGGGCCGGGTCGGTTGGCTCACGCTGGCCCAGGAGTGGCGGGCCAACCGGGGACGCCGATGAGCCCGGCGGTCACCCCGGGCGGATCACCCCGTCCCGGCGGACCACCTGACCCGGCCGGCCGGAGTGGGCCGCGCCAGGGGATACCGCGCCCGCACCTGCCGCTGCGCCCACTCTGGCTGTGTCGGGTGTGCGCCGCGCCGTGGCCCTGCGGGGCCGCCCGACTCACCCTCGTCTCCGAGTACGCCCACGACCGGGTCGCGCTCAACATCTACCTGTGCACCGTGCTGCACGACGCCGCCGCCGACCTGTACCGGCTCTATCCCGACACCGGCCCCGACCCGGCGACCCTCTTCGCCCGTTTCCTCGCCTGGGTTCCCCGCGCCCGCCCACCGACCGAGCCATGATCCACTCATGGGGGCCGATGTAGCGCTGTCGAATCCGTCTGACACCGCTCCATCGGCCCATAGGAGTCGATCAAGCCGGGCCGGGCCGGGCAGGGGCCGGGGTGGGTCAGGGGTGGGTCATCCGGAGCAGGTCGAGGGCCTCGTCGAGCTGGGTCTCGGTGAGTTTGCCGGAGTCGACGTGCCCCCGGGAGAGCACCACCTCGCGGATGCTGACCTGCTTCGCCAGCGCCTCCTTGGCGATCGAGGCGGCCTCGTCGTACCCGAGGTGGCGGTTGAGCGGGGTGACGATCGACGGCGACCCCTCCGCGTACGCCAGGCAGACCTCGGCGTCCGCGACCAGGCCGGCCACCAGGCGGTCGGCGAAGATCCGGCTGGACGCGGAGAGCAACTTGATCGATTCGAGCAGGTTGCGGCCCATCACCGGGAGCATCACGTTCAGCTCGAAGTCGCCCTGGCTGCCGGCGAACGCGACCGCCGCGTCGTTGCCGATCACCTGGGCGCAGACCTGCCGCACCGCCTCGGCGACCACCGGGTTGACCTTGCCCGGCATGATCGACGAGCCGGGCTGGAGGTCGGGGATGTGCAGCTCCCGCAGGCCCGCCCGGGGGCCGGAACCCATCCAGCGCACGTCGTTGGCGATCTTGTAGAGCCCGACCGCGACGGTACGCAACTGGCCGGACGTCTCGACCAACGCGTCCCGCGCCCCCTGCGCCTCGAAGTGGTTGCGGGCCTCGGTCAACGGCAGCCCGGTCGAGGCGCGCAGCTTCTCGATCACCTTGCCGGCGAAACCCAGCGGGGTGTTGATGCCGGTGCCCACGGCGGTGCCGCCCAACGGCAGCTCGGCCAGCCGGGGCAGCGCCGACTCCAACCGCTCGACGCCGTAGCGGACCTGAGCGGCGTACCCGCCGAACTCCTGCCCCAGGGTGACCGGGGTGGCGTCCATCAGGTGGGTACGCCCCGCCTTGACCACCGTCTCGAACTCGGCCGCCTTCGCCTCCAGCGCCTCCGCCAGGTGGCGCAGCGACGGCAGCAGGTCCTCCACCACGAACTGGGTGGCGGCCAGGTGGATCGACGACGGGAAGACGTCGTTGCTGGACTGCGAGGCGTTCACGTCGTCGTTCGGGTGCACGTCCCGGCCCAGCTCCCGGGTGGCGAGGGTGGCGATCACCTCGTTGGTGTTCATGTTCGACGAGGTGCCCGAGCCGGTCTGGAACACGTCGATCGGGAACTGGTCGTCGTACCCGCCGTCGGCCACGTGCGCGGCGGCGGTGGCGATCGCCTCGGCGACGTCCGCGCCGATCACCCCCAGCTCGCTGTTGACCAGGGCGGCGGCCCCCTTGATCTGGGCGAGTGCCTTGATCTGGGCCGGTTCGATGCCCCGGCCGGAGATCGGGAAGTTCTGCACCGCGCGCTGGGTCTGCGCCCGCCACAGCGCCTCGGCGGGCACCTCCACCTCGCCCATCGAGTCGCGTTCGATCCGGTAGCCCGCTGCCTCTGGAGTCGTCACCCGTCCCATCCTGCCCCGCGCTCCCCCTGCTCGCAGCGGGGCTCGGGAGAAAACGGGCGGTAGGGCAAGATCGTGCTCGATCAGGGAAAGAGTGGTGTCACCCGCCGCCCCAGGTTGGCCACTTGACTGTTGCAGCCGGGCAAGGTCGCCGGAGCTGGGTGCTTACGAGTAGACGTCCTTGCGATGCCCGACGTCGTGGACGGTCAACTCGTCGCCGTCCAGGCGGTAGAGGACCCGGTAGTCCCCGACACGCAACCGACGCCCGGACCCATCGCGCATCTCGGTCGAACTCTGCGGCACCGGGTCGGAAACCAGGCCGAGGATCGCGCTCAGGACAGTCAGGAACACGTTACGCGGCTGTTTGTGCAGCCAAACCAACACATCCCGGTCGATCTGAACCTTCACGCCGCCGCACCGCCGGCCCGGTCGGCCAACAGCGCTTCCACCTCGAGGGGATCAACTCCGAGCGACTCCAGAGCCGCCGACAGCGGCACGAACTGCCCCTCGGCACGAGAACGAGCGATCACCGCCGAGTCCCTGCGGTCTCGGAACGCCTCGATCTCCTCCCACTCGTCGATTCCGAGCAACACGGCGACGGGCCGCTCGTACTTGGTGATGATGACCGGCTCCCCGGTGCGCTCGACCCCGTCCAACACTCGGCCCGCGCCATCGCGGAACTCCCGCAGGGTAATCTTCATCATGTACCAACCGTACCACGCGGTACCCCGCTGCGCAGGGAGCAACTCCATACCCCCGAGGGGATCTCCACCCCGGGTGGTGCACGCAGGAGTACGCCACCAGCCATCGACCGGTCTTCCATGACCACAGGCCCGACGGTGCGCCAGAGCAGGCATCAGAGTTGTTCGAGGTAAGGGTCAACTACAACTCGGGCAGGCCGACCTCGATCGCCTTGCGCAGGATCACGGCGAGTTGCCGGTATCGCGGCACCGGCAGCACCGGGTCGATCTCGGCGGTCATGCCAGTCAGTCTTCTCCGTTGCGGATGATCTGCCGGATTCGCTCCCGGCTGTAGCCGGTGGCCGTCACGATGTCGACCTGGCGTGTGCCGTCCCGGTCAGCGGCCCGGATCGCCTCGGCCAGCTCGACACGCGCAGCTTTCACCTGGGCGCGGGCTTCAGCGATGAGCTTGGCCGCCCGCTCCTCGGCGCGGGGCACGCCAGCCTGCGCCGCGCGCAGCTTCCGTACCGCTGACTCCAGGTTGGCCACTCATCCATCGTCCCTGGCCGGAGAGTAGGCCAACCTATGCATCCAGCAACTAGGCCAATAGAATGACTTGAAGTTGTGCCAACTTTATCGTCTACCGTTTGGCATGAAGACGCATGCTGCAGGAGGAGCCTCCATGCCAAGATCCGAAGTTCTGGCGGTGGGACCGCGTGAGCTACCCGAACACGGAACCGTGCAGGTCTGGGTAGACGCCGGCAGTGGCGCAACCGGACAGCACGTCGTGGTCGCCGTGAAAGATCTCCGAATTGCCGGGCAGGACCGAGGGGAGGGCGCGACCGCGCTCTACGCAGTCCGGACGCGCTACCGCCAGGGCTGACCCGCATGCCCGGCGCCTCTACTACCGGGCATGCGTCCGCGAGTCGGCTAGCGCAGAAGAGCCTGCGGCACCACCTGTAGGAAGTGAGCCCGGCAGCCTTCCGGACGGTGGGTGGGCCGGGTTTCGCGCTACGCAAGACCCGGGGCATCGACCCGACTCGCGACTGCTGTAGCAACTGCACCGAAACGAGAACCGGTGAGGCTCGCCCCCCGCCACATGGGCACTCAATCACGACTGCCGGGTCCCTGCCTGGCAGCATACGAGGAACCAGTTCTCAGACCTCGCTGAAGGGATCCCTACCGAGCGCCACCTTGATGGCCTGTCGCAGGGAATCCATGGTGAAGGGTTCCGTGAGGTCGGCGCGATTCTCCAGCTCGCTGGCGATCGCCCGTAGTTCGTCTGGCGAAGCGACGACCGACGCCGCCTCACCGCGCGGGGTGGACAGGACGATTCCTGCCACACCCAGACCGCCACCGGCGCTCACCGTCATCTTGCCCGTGCTCAGTGCCCGCTTGGCTGTCTCGACCTTCATGACCAGCCGCAGGGCGTCGCCCTTGATCGGTTGAAAGCCCCGCTGCTGATAGTAGGCCGCCACCCGGCTGTTGATCGCGTCGACAACGATCAGACGACCGCCGGCTACACTCGTCGCCCTGATGATGACCTCTACGGCGTCCAGCAGAAGATCATCGCTGAGGCCCTGTCCCTGAATGGAGCGATCAAGGGCGAACCGGGTCAGCAGGTAGGCGGGAACGACGCTGAAACCGCCCGCCTGCCCACCGGTCAAGCCGGCCCGTTCGACCTGCGTCGGCGCAATCGAGTAGTAGGCCACCACGTCGTCGCTGCCCTCCGGGGTCCAGACATAGGTGCGGGACGTCCCGGCGCGCTGAGCACGGCGGGCCTGCTCGGCAAGCCAGATGTTCAGCGACGGCTCGCCACAGTCGAAGCAGGCGAGCTGGTGTTGGTCTTTAAGCCGGCCGGAAAGAAACAACTCACACCCGCCGGAAACGCCGGGGGCGGTTGGCGATCTCGGTAAGCACCGGCGCCTCGTCAGGTTCGTCGAGTGCCGCGATGAGCAGGTCAAACTGCTCTGCGGGCATAATGGTCCGTTCCGCCCTTGCGAGTACTTTGTCCGCCTCCGCACGGGCAGAACGCACCATGAAGGCCGACACTGGTTCGCCGAGCATCTCGGCCGCCTCGGCGATTCGCGACTTACTGGCCTCGTCCGCTCTCACCTCGATGCGCTCAGTCTTGGCGCTCATCTGAGACTCCATCCGGTCGTGTGCCGCTCCCGAACCTACTGTACGGCGAATGTACGGCATCGCACACCAGGTGCGGCAACCTCGCACATCACGGCGAAGAAGTCGTCAGCAGTCCCATCAGCCCCGTAGCGCACGTAGGCTCCACTCGCGCGCCAGGATGGCGTAGACGAGCTGGTCGGCCCACTCGCCTCGGAACAGATAGCTTTCGACGTGGTGCGCCTCCTGACGCATGCCGAGCCGGGCCATCAGACGGGCGGACGCAGCATTGCGCCCGTGACACCGGGCATAGATCCGGTGCAGTCCGAACTCGGTGAACCCCCAGTCCAACAGCGCCGTGGCGGCCTCCGTAGCCAACCCGCGACCTCCCCGGTCGGGATGGAAGACGTACCCGAGTTCAGCCGTGCGGTCGGTCTGGCTGCGCCAGACCAGCTCCACCGTCCCGATGACCTCGACGTCGGTGACCACGGCCAACGTCAGGCAGTCCCCCTCGGCGCGGAGCGCGTCCTCGCCCGCCATGGCGACCACCGACGATCGCGACTCCTCGCGGGTACGCGGCCCGCTGAGCGTCCAGCGGAAGACCTCCGGTCGACACTGCCAGGAGCACACGTCATCGAGATCGTCCAGCGTGACCGGACGCAGGGTGAGCCGCGCAGTACGAATCGGGTACGTCGGTCGGAACATCAAGCGATGTTAAGGCGTGTGCGTGGCGAGTTGACTCGTCAGCGGCGGCCCACGGTCAGCACCGGCTTGGTGACCTCGGCGAAGAAGTCGTTGCCCTTGTCGTCGACCACGATGAAGGCCGGGAAGTCCTCCACCTCGATCTTCCAGACCGCCTCCATGCCCAGCTCGGCGTACTCCAGCACCTCGACGTGCTTGATGCAGTCCTGGGCCAGCCGGGCCGCCGGGCCGCCGATCGAACCGAGGTAGAAGCCGCCGTGCTGCTGGCAGGAGCGGGTCACCTGGCCGGAGCGGTTGCCCTTGGCCAGCATCACCTGGGAGCCGCCGGCCGCCTGGAACTTCGCCACGTAGGCGTCCATCCGGCCGGCGGTGGTCGGGCCGAACGAGCCGGAGGCGTAGCCCTCGGGGGTCTTGGCCGGGCCGGCGTAGTAGACGGCGTGGTCGCGCAGGTACTGCGGCATCGGCTCACCGGCGTCGAGCCGCTCGGCGATCTTGGCGTGGGCGATGTCCCGGGCCACCACCAGCGGGCCGGTCAGCGACAGCCGGGTCTTCACCGGGTACTTCGACAGCTCGGCCCGGATCTCGGCCATCGGCCGGTTGAGGTCGACGCGCACCACCTCGGAGGCGTCGAGGGTCTCGTCGGTGACGTCCGGCAGGAAACGCGCCGGGTCGGTCTCCAGGCGCTCCAGCCACACCCCCGACGGGGTGATCTTGGCGACCGCCTGCCGGTCGGCCGAGCAGGACACGGCGATCGCCACCGGGCAGGACGCGCCGTGCCGGGGCAGCCGGACCACCCGCACGTCGTGGCAGAAGTACCGGCCGCCGAACTGCGCGCCGATGCCGAAGTTGCGGGTCAGCTCCAGCACCTCGGCCTCCAGCTCCAGGTCCCGGAAGCCGTGCGCGCTCATCGAGCCGGAGGTGGGCAACGTGTCGAGGTACTTCGCCGAGGCGTACTTGGCGGTCTTGAGGGCGTACTCGGCGGAGGTGCCACCGATGACGACCGCCAGGTGGTACGGCGGGCAGGCCGAGGTGCCGATCAGCCGCAGCTTCTCCTCCAGGAACTGCATCATCCGCGTCGGATTGAGCAGCGCCTTGGTCTCCTGGTAGAGGTAGGACTTGTTGGCCGAACCGCCGCCCTTGGCCATGAACAGGAACTTGTACGCGTCGGGGTGGCCGTCCGGGTCCTCGGCGTACAGGTCGACCTGGGCGGGCAGGTTGCTGCCGGTGTTCCGCTCGTCCCACATGGTCAGCGGGGCGAGCTGCGAATACCGCAGGTTCAGCCGCGTGTACGCCTGGTAGACCCCACGCGAGATCGCCTCGGCGTCGGAGCCGTCGGTGAGCACGTGCCGGCCCCGCTTGCCCATCACGATCGCGGTGCCGGTGTCCTGGCACATCGGCAGCACGCCACCGGCGGCGATGTTGGCGTTGCGCAGCAGGTCCAGCGCGACGAACCGGTCGTTCGGGGAGGCCGCCGGATCATCGATGATCGACCGGAGCTGGGCCAGGTGCGCCGGCCGCAGGTAGTGGGCGATGTCGTGCATCGCCTCGGCGGTCAGCGCGGTCAGCGCCGCCGGCTCCACGGTCAGGAAGCGGCGCCCCCCGGGCCCGTGGACGACGTCGACGCCCTCGTCGGTGACCAGGCGGTATTCGGTCTGATCCGGACCGGTCGGCAGCAAGGGGGCGTACGAGAACGCGGCGGCACTGCTCATGTCGGAAAAGCCTAGGGCAGACCGGTCGATCGGTGACACCCGCCGGGTGGGTCGTGGGACGCCGCTCTCACCCGTCGCCGTTGGCGCAGAGTTCCCGCTTCGGTCCGCAACTGTCCTCGACGTCCGGTACGCCACCGGTACGCCCCGGGCCGGGCCCGCCTTGACCGTCCGACCCGGCCGGTGGCGCGGCGGGTGGCGGCGCACCGGCACCCGCGCCGAACCGGACGTACCCGATCTCCCGCCCCTCGCCGACGACCATGCCGTTGCGGCCGACCGCGAGCGCATTGGCGCTGGTCCGCAACACCACCAGTTCCTTACCGGTACGCGGGTCCACGGCGACCAGCCGACTCGGCTTGTCCCCGGTCAGCACCGCCGCGTACGGGGTGAGCGCCGCACCCGCCTTCGCCCCGGCCGGCCGGGTCCAGCGGGCCTTGCCGGTGCCCAACTCCCGGGCGATGACCGAATCCTTGTCGGCGCTGCGCACCAGGGCGTACCGGTCGTCGACGGCGAGCAGCTTCTCCCCCTCGGCGTTCACCAGCAGCACCCGGCCGTCGTAGCCGTCGAGGACCGTCTCCCGCCCGTCGGGGCCCACCCCGATCAGCACGCTGCGGGCCCCCTGCGGGTCCTCCCGCTGCACACACCCGGCACTGTCGGCGGTGCGCAGGTTGAGCCCGGTGCGCCGCCACACCTCCTGCCCGGTGGCCGGGTCCCGGGCCGAGACGGCGTACTGGCAGCTGCCGTCGACCGACACTGCGGTGATCTTGAGCATCCGGCCGCCGACGACGGACAACCGCTCGTCGCGGCCCGGCTCGACGTTCTGCACGACCCGGCCGGTGGCGGTGTCCACCACGTGCACCCGGCCGTCCACCGGGAACCCGAGCAGCGGCGGCACCGCCTCCGGCCCGGCCACCCCCTCGTCGATCCGCAGCGCGGTAAACCGCCGGGTGCCGAGCAGGCCCGGGTTGTCGGCGAAGAGCCCGGTGCTGACCCCGGGCAGGAAGGCCGTCCACAGCGGGCTGTTACCGCGCGGGTCCCAGGCGCTCAGCGTGCAGTCGGTGGCGGCCACGCACCGGGCGTCCAGCAGCATGTTCCGGTACGTCCAGACGGCCACCGCGTCGCCGTCACGCCGACGTACCGCCCCGGTGGTGGGATCGAGCAGCTCGTACCCCTTGACCAGGAGCTTGCCCACGGCGACGACGGCGTCGCGGTCGCCGCCGGCCACCGCCGACCAGTCCGCCTTGCGCTCCCACAGCGGGGCGCCGGTGGCGAGGCTGCGCACCTCCGTGCGGGTACGTTGCTCGACCACGACGGTGTCACCGACGATCGTGACGCTCTTCGGGGTGCCGCCGACCCGCTGCTGCCACAGCACGTCCGGTTCGGAGATCGGCTCGCTGCGGTCGACCCAGTCCCACACCCCGGGGAAGGGGTTCCACACTCCGGTGACGGCGAGCGCGATCACGACGACGAGCCCGAGCAGCAGCCCTCCCCGCACCCCGCCAAGGCCCTTCACACCGCACACCGTAGCGACGTTCACCTCCCCGCCCAGCCCCCGCGCCGGAGTGTCGCCCCGCTTTCTCCCTGGCGGGGGACGCACCCGGCGGGCAGACCGGACGCATCACAACATCGCCGAAATAGCGTCCACAGAGCCTTCGAATACCGCTATATCAGCCCAATTGCCCTGATCACGACCCGGCGGCGGACCGCAGCAACGGCAGCGTGCGGTAGGGGATCTGCTCGGCGAGCGCGATGATCGTGGAGGCCCGGCGGATCGCCTCGGACGAGACGATCTGGTCGATGACCCGTTGCAGGTCGGTGTTGGAGCGCGCCACGATCCGGCAGAGCAGGTCGCTCGCCCCGGTGATGGTGTGCGCCTCCAGCACCTCGGGGATCGCCGCCAGGTGCGCGGTGACCGTGTCGTGGCCGTGCCGCTGGCTGATCTCCAGCGTGACGAAGCTGGTCACCGCGAAGCCGATCGCCGCCGGGCGGATCTCCGGCCCGAACCCGCCGATCACCCCCCGGTCGACCAGCTTGTCCAGCCGGGCCTGCACGGTGCCCCGGGCCACCCCGAGCCGACGGGAGCATTCCAGCACCCCGATCCGGGGTTCGTCGGCGAGGAGCTGGACCAGCCTGCCGTCCAACGCGTCGAGCTGTGCACCCTGTGCAGCGTTCATGGCTTGACACCCTACCGATTGCGCAACCTGACCAGGGTAAAACGTGAGTGTTGCCCAGTGGACGGGCCCACCGCGATGCTGCCTGCAAGAGCTGACGGACCACCGGCCCACGACGCCGGCCACAACCGAGGGAGGCCACCGTGACCCAGGCGATCGACCGACCCCAGTCGACCGAGGACATCGACGTCGACACGCTCGTCGGCGCAGTCGACCACGACATCACCCGTGACCCGTTCCCGGTCAAGGGCCTCGACCACGTGCACTTCCTGGTCGGCAACGCCAAGCAGGCCGCGCACTACTACTCCACCGCGTTCGGCATGACCTGCGTGGCCTACCGGGGGCCGGAGCAGGGCTACCGCGACCACGCCGAGTACGTGCTGACCAGCGGCTCGGCCCGGTTCGTGCTGACCGGCGCGGTCCGCCCCGACGCGGCCGGTGCCGAGCACGTCGCGAAGCACTCCGACGGGGTCAGTGACATCGCGCTGGAGGTGCCGGACGTCGACGCCGCGTACGCGCACGCGCTGACCCAGGGCGCCACCGGCCTGGTCGAGCCGCACGACGTGACCGACGCGTACGGCACCGTCCGGCTCGCCACCATCGCCGCGTACGGCGACACCCGGCACAGCCTGGTCGACAGGTCCCGCTACACCGGCCCGTTCCTGCCCGGCTTCGTGGCCCGGGGCCCGATCGTCGACCGGCAGCCGATGATCGCCGCCGGCCTCCAGCCGAAGCGCTTCTTCCAGGCCGTCGACCACGTGGTCGGCAACGTCGAACTCGGCCGGATGGACGAGTGGGTGGAGTTCTACAAGCGGGTGATGGGCTTCTCCAACATGGCGGAGTTCATCGGAGACGACATCGCCACCGACTACTCGGCGCTGATGAGCAAGGTCGTCGCCAGCGGCACCCGGAAGGTGAAGTTCCCGCTCAACGAGCCGGCGGTGGCCCGCAAGAAGTCGCAGATCGACGAGTACCTGGAGTTCTACCAGGGCCCCGGCGCACAGCACATCGCGGTCGCCACCAACGACATCCTGGCCAGCGTCGACGCGATGCGGGCAGCCGGCGTCGAGTTCCTCGACACCCCGGACTCCTACTACGACGACCCGGAGCTGCGGGCCCGGATCGGCAACGTACGGGTGCCGATCGAGCAGCTGAAGTCCCGCAAGATCCTGGTCGACCGGGACGAGGACGGCTACCTGCTCCAGATCTTCACCAAGCCCGTGCAGGACCGCCCGACGGTCTTCTTCGAGCTGATCGAGCGGCACGGCTCGCTCGGTTTCGGCAAGGGCAACTTCAAGGCGCTGTTCGAAGCCATCGAGCGCGAGCAGGAAGCGCGCGGCAATTTGTAACACTGTCTCGCGTGACGCAACCTCCGAGCTACCCGACACCGCCGGCCGGTGGGCCTGGGCCCGCCGCCGGCGGCTTCGCCCCGCCCGCCGGCCCACACCCGCAGGGGTACGCCGTGCCGCCGCAACCCGGCCCCTACGCCGCCCCGCCCGGCGGCTACCCGCGACCCGGCCCGTACGCCGGGATGCCCGGGTACCCGCCGCCGGGACCCGGCATGCCGCCGCCCGGTTTCCCCGGGATGTCGCCGCGTGGGCTGCCGCTGGCCAGCTTCGGTGACCGGCTGCTCGCCCTGCTCATCGACGGGGCGGTGCTCGCCGCGGCCAGCATGGTCTTCATCGTGCCGGCCTTCATCGTCTTCTTCCAGATGGTCCTGCCCGACCTGACCACCACGGCAGACGGCACGCCCACCTCCGACCCGTTCACCAACTTCCTGATTCCGATGCTGGTGTTGCAGGGCGTGATCTTCGTGGTGGCGTTCGCCATGAGCTACGTCTACCAGGTCGAGATGATGTACAAGACCGGGCAGACCATCGGCAAGCGGGTGATGAAGATCCAGGTGGTGCCGCTCGACCCGGCCGCCACGCTGACCCGTACGGCCGCGGCCAAGCGGTGGGCCGCCGCCCAGATCGGCGGGGCGATCATTCCCGTCTTCAGCTACCTCGACGGGCTGTGGCAGCTCTGGGACAAGCCGTGGCAGCAGTGCCTCCACGACAAGTTCGCCGGCACCATCGTCGTTAAGGTTGCCGGGTGAGCGAGCAGAGCGACCGTACCGGACAGCGCAGGGCGAAACCGTGAGCGTGCAGCCAGGGTGGTACGTCGACCCGGCCGAGCCGACCACCCGACGGTGGTGGGACGGTGAAGGCTGGATCGGTGCCCCGATCCCGGTCGACGCCACCCCGCCGGACGGCCCGCCACCGCCCGAGCCGGAGCCCGCGGCCGAGCCGCCCGCCCCGACCTCCCCCGCCGACGCCCCGCCGACGGCCGGCCGGCACCCGTCGGCCCCGGCCGCTCCCGGCACCTCACCGGGCACCCCGGCCCGCCCTGGACCGGGCAACCCACCGCAGGCCAACCCTGGACCGGGCAACCGGGAGCGGGCCAGCCCGGACACCCGTGGGCCGGGCAGCCGGAGGGTCACGGGGCCGGGCAGCCCGGCGGGCCGCCGCCCGGCTGGCCGTACCCGACCTGGCCGGGGCGTCCGCCGGAGCCACGCCCACACGGTGTGCCGCTGGCCGGCTACGGTGCCCGGCTGCTCGCCCGGCTGATCGACTTCGGGGTCGTCTTCGGGCTCAACGCGGTGGTCAACGGCTGGTTCGTCTGGCGGTACTTCGAGGAGACCGCGCCCTACCTGCGGGAGGCGGTCCGGCGGGCGATGGCCGGCGACTCCTCCCGGGATGGGCTGCCCGCCATCGGTGAGCAGGCCGGCGGCCTCCAGATCGCCATCCTGGTCATCGCGACCGCGCTCTGGTTCGCCTACGAGGTGCCGACGATGGCCTCCGGTGGGCAGACCCTGGGCAAGCGGCTGCTGCGCATCCGGGCCGTGCCGGTCGACGCCGACCAGCCGCTCGGCTTCGGTCGGGCCACCCGGCGGTGGAGCACCATGGGCATGCCCACCCTGCTCTGGTTCTGCTGCGGCTTCGGTCTGCTGCTCCAGTTCGTCGACGCGGTATCCGCGCTGTTCGACCACCCGCTGCGCCAGGCGCTGCACGACAAGCGGGCCCAGACCGTCGTGGTGCAGGTGCCGCGCGCCGACCACCCCGACACCCCCACCGACGACACCGCCACCGACCGCACCGACCCCGAGCCCCCGGGAGACACCCCATGACCGACACCGGACGTCACCAGCCCCCGCTGCGGCTGACCCGCGCCGACCTGGACGCCCTGCCGACCTACGTCCCCGGGCGCAGCCCCGCCGACCTGGCCCGCGAGCTGGGGCTGGCCGAGGCGATCAAACTCGCCAGCAACGAGGTGCCGTACGGGCCGCTGCCCGGAGTGGTCGAGGCGGTCACCGAGGCGGTCACCGGTTCGCACCGCTACCCGGACATGGGCGTGGTGGCGCTACGCACCGCACTCGCCGAGCGGTACGGCGTGGACCCCGACCGGATCGCCACCGGCTGCGGGTCGGTGGCGCTGGCCGAGCACCTGGTCCGGGCCACCTGCCTGCCCGGTGACGAACTGCTCTACTCGTGGCGCTCGTTCGAGGCGTACCCGATCATCGCGGCGACCAGCGGCGCGAGCAGCGTGCGGGTGCCCAACGACGCCGGCCACGGGCACGACCTGGCGGCGATGGCCGCGGCGGTGACCGACCGGACCCGGATGGTGCTGGTCTGCAACCCGAACAACCCCACCGGGACGGCGGTGCGCAAGCCGGAGCTGGACCGGTTCCTCGACGCCGTGGGCGACGACGTGCTGGTCGTCATCGACGAGGCCTACCGGGAGTTCGTCACCGATCCGGCGGTGCCGGACGGCCTCACCTACCTGGACCGGCCCAACGTGGTGGTGCTACGCACCCTGTCCAAGGCGTGGGGGCTGGCCGGGCTGCGGATCGGGTGGCTGGTCGGCGCCCCCGAGGTGGCCGCCGCCGTGCGCAAGGTGGTCACCCCGTTCTCCACCAGCACCGCCGCCCAGGCGGGCGCACTGGCCGCGCTGGCCCAGGCCGACGAGGTCGAACGACGCTGCACGCTGGTCGTCACCGAGCGGGACCGGGTCACCGAGGCGCTGCGCAAGTTCGTCCCCGACGTGCCGTCCAGCCAGGCCAACTTCGTCTGGTTGCCGCTGGGTGAGCGGGCCGTGGCGTTCGGCCGGGCATGCGAGGCCCGTGGCGTGATCGTCCGGCCGTTCGCCGGGGACGGGGTGCGGGTCACCATCGGTACCCCGGCCGAGAACGACGCCTTCCTGGCCGCCGCGGAGGCCGCCCTGTCCTGAGTTCGCCGGGGCGCGGGGCGGGGCGGTCCCGCCGGGCCCGCAGTCAGGTCAGGGCCCGCCGGGGCCGGGGTCAGGTCGCGGCGAGCACCACCGGCTCGGCCGTCAGGAAGTACGCCTGGTCGTCGTCGTCCGGGTCGGCGCGCTCCCGCAGCCGCTCCACCGCGACGTAGCCGCCGGCCGCGTACGCCCGGCCGGGTTTCCAGCCGATGCCGTCCCGGCCGGGGGTCATCGGGAACCGGGAACGCTGGGCGCCGGTGACCGGGTCGAGGGTGACCAGTTCCCGGCGTTCGGTCAGCACGTAGAGCCGACCGGCCTCGGTGGCGAGGACGGTCACCGGGCCCAGGTCACCACGCTGCCAGCGGCCCTTGCCGCTGCGCGCCTCCCAGCCCTTGAGCACCCCGCCGTCGTCGCCGACGGCCAGCTCACCGACCAGGGTGGTGCCGGCGGCGTCCAGGGCGGGGGCGGCCATCGGCGCACCCGGGCCGACCTGCCAGCCCCGACCACCGGAGCCGCCGTCGGTGCGCAGTGCCCGACACTGCGACCGGGGGGTGAGGCAGCCGACCGGGGTGACGGTGAACCGGTCGGGGGCGTCCGGCGGTCGCCAGCGGGTGGTGACCGTGCCGGTGGACACGTCCCGGAACTCGACCGTCGTCGGGCCGGCGCAGGAGTCGACGGAGAAGACCTGCCCGGCGGCGGTGGTGCCCAGGTCGGTGCGGCAGTCCCGGTCGCCGTCGACCCGCCAGAGCGCGCGCCCGTCGGCGAGGTCGTAGCCGCGCAGGCCGCCGACCCCGGAGACCACCAGGACCGTCCGGCCGCCCGGGGCGGGGGCGACGGAGATGCCGCGCGGGTCCCAGACGGTGGCCGCCCCGGTGCGCCGGGCGGGTGGGGTGTCGGCCGGCGTCGGCCCGTCGGCCCGCCAGGCGACCCGGCCGGTCAACGCGTCCAGGGCCACCAGCTGCCCGTCCGACCAGTGGCTGAGCACCGTCGTGCCGGCCGCCAGCATCCCGTCGAGGGTGGCCGGCCAGCGGCGGTACGACCAGAACGGGGTGACCCGGTTGCGGCCGTCGGCCGGCTGGTCGGCGTAGAGCTGACGCTCGGCGGCGTAGACCCGCAGCCGTCCCGCCACCACCAACGGTGCGGCCGGCAGCCGACCCACCACCCCGATCGCGGGGGTGCCGGCGGGCGGCGGTGCGCCCCGGGCGGGCGTGACGACCTCGGCGGGGGCGAGCACCCGGTAGCCGATGCCGGCGACCGCCGCGAGGGTGAGCAGCGTGGTGGCCGCGACCACGAGTCGCCGCCGTCCCTTCGGGAATCCCATGCCCACCTCCGCCCGGCACCCTACCCAGGCGTCCCCCCTCGGGACCGGTCAGGTCGCGTCGCGTCGTGCGAAGGATTCCGCCGACCGGTTCCGGTGCGGCGCCACCGCCCCCGGCCTGCGGACGGCGCGGGACGCGCCACGCGGGGCGGGCGGGAACGGGGTCAGGCGGCGGTGGCCCGGCCGGTGCTGTGCACGGTGGTGGCCAGTGCGGTCAGGTCACGCCGGATCGCGCCCTCCACGGTGCGGGCCGCCAGACCGCCGAAGAGCAGCGCCATCATCCGACCGTACGGGGCGGTCGGCACCGCCCGGTGCTCGACGGTGACGGCGGTGCATGCGCGGCGACGGCGCTGGACGGCGCGCAGGGTCCAGGTGATCCGGTAGTCCACCCCGATGCCGGGGGAGCTGAGCACCAGCCGGTGCGGTGGCTCGGCGGCCAGCACGAGGAACTCCTCCGCCTGGTCGCCGCCGTCCGGCCGGGTGCGGGTCTCCCGCCACGCGGTCCCCGGGCCGAACGGGCCCGGGGTGAGCGGCTCGACGGCGCTGACCGTGCAGAGCCAGTCGACGCGGACCGGCAGGTCGGTCAGGAGCGCCCACACGTCGACGACCGGCGCCTCGATGAAATCGGTGACCGCAACCGTCGACATGACACCTCCCGTGTCGTCCACCGTACGGCGGGTGAGCGGCCAGCGGGGGGCCGGACGATGAAATTTCCGTCACCGGTGCCCCTGTCGAGGCACCGGTGACGGGGTTGATCAGGGCCGCAACAGCCCCGCCCGGACGGCGTCGACGAACGCCGTCCAGCCCGGGGGGCCGATGACCAGGGCCGGGCCCGACGGGTCCTTGGAGTCGCGTACCCCGACCACTGCTCGGGTACGGACGAGATTGTCCGCCACCTCCACGCAGAGCCCCTGGTCGTTCGAGCGGCTGCTGGTGCGCCACACTGCGCCGACGAGATCGTTCATGCTCCTACCTCCTGTCCGCTGGGACGTTTCACGCCGACGCACGCCGCGCCGCCGACGGGGGCGGGCGGCGCGGGGTGTGCCGACGGAATCCGGTGGAACAAACGCGGCAGGAGACGCCGAAGATCGGACAGCCGGTGCGACCGGCGCGACCCGGTGCCGGGCGGCCGGTCGGTGCCCGGCGGTCCCGACCCGGACCGGGGCTCAGCGGGCGGGCAGGATCTGCCCGGTGACCTCGCCGAGGGCGATGGTGGTGCCGTCCGGCCCGGGGGCGGTGGCCCGCAGGGTGACGGTGTCGCCGTCGGCGAGGAAGGTGCGGGTCTCCCCGCCGACGCTGACCGGTTCGGCCCCACCCCAGGTCAGTTCCAGGAACGAGCCGACCTGCCCGCGCTGGGGGCCGGAGACGGTGCCCGAGGCGTACAGGTCGCCGGTCCGCAGGGACGCGCCGTTGACGGTGAGGTGCGCCAACTGCTGGGCGGGGGTCCAGTACATGCCGGCGAACGGCGGCTCGGTGACCTGCTCGCCGTTCCACTCGACCGAAAGCCGAAGGTCGAGGCCCAGGTGCGGGGTCTGCCGCAGGTAGTCCTGCACCGGCGGGTCCTGCTGCGGGGCCGGCACGAACGCGTCGGCCAGGGCGTCCAGCGGGGTCACCCAGGCCGAGACGGAGGTGGCGAAGGACTTGCCGAGGAACGGCCCGAGCGGCTGGTACTCCCAGGCCTGGATGTCACGGGCCGACCAGTCGTTGACCAGCACCACCCCGAATACGTGGTCGGCGAAGTCGGCGGTGGGCACCCGGTCGCCCAGCGCGCTCGGCACCCCGACCACGAAGCCCACCTCGGCCTCGATGTCGAGGCGTACCGACGGGCCGACGGTCGGGCCCTGGCCGGTGGCCCGTTGCCCGGTCGGGCGGACCACGGGGGTGCCGGAGACCACCACCGTGCCGGCCCGGCCGTGGTAGCCGATCGGCAGGTGCTTCCAGTTGGGCAGCAGCGGGGGCTGGCCGGGGCGGAAGATCTGCCCGACGTTGCCCGCGTGGTGCTCCGAGGAATAGAAGTCGACGTAGTCGGCCACCTCGAACGGCAGCAGCAGCTCGACCTCGGCCAGCGGCACCAGCAGCGGCTCCACGGCGGCCCGGTGCGCCGGGTCGGTGAGCAGCTCGACGAGGCGCTGCCGGACCGACGTCCACTGCGGGCGACCGAGCGCCATGAAGGCGTTGAGGGTGGGCCGGCGCAACGCCCCGGCGGCGAGCACCAGCCCGGCCGACTCCGCACCGGCCAGGTCGAACACCAGGTCGGCGACGCGTACGCCGATCCTGGGCGGCTGCCCGTCGTGCCGGAACACCCCGTACGGCAGGTTGGTCACGCCGTACGGCGAGCCGTCCGCGCCCGTCACCCAGCTCATCGGTCGAATCCCCCGTTCACCAGCCCCAGCCGGATCAGATCGGTCAGTGGTTCCCGGACGCTGCACGAGCCGAACCCGACCCACAGCGGGCGGTCGGCGTCACGGGCCGCGCGGGCCGGCTCGACCAGCCGCAGCGCGTCGGTGTCGGCGAGCAGCGCGGCGACGACGTCCACCTCGGCGTCGGCAGCGGCGGCGAGGGTGGCGGCCAGCACGTTACCGAAGCCGTGGTGGGTGAAGCCGGTCTCCGGGTCGAGGTGGCGTACCGCGTGGTGCAGCCCGGCGGTCAGCTTGAACGGCAGGTCCCGGTCCCGGCAGGCGCAGATCACCGCGGCCAGTTCGACGGGGGTGGGGAAGAGTTCGGCGGCCAACCCGCCGGTGCGGAACTTCGCGGCGATCGGCACGTCGGCCGCGCGGGCCTCGGCGAGGGTGTCCAGCGCGGCGCTGAGGCCGAAGGTCAGCGGTAGCTCGGCGTACCAGGCGACGGCCGGCCCCTCGGAGCGGGCCGGCTCCCGGTCGGGGTGGTCCCCGGCGATCCGGAGCAGCTCGGTCAGGCCGGGCTGCGGGTCCTCGCCACGTCGGGCGACCGCCACCTCGACCTGCCGGACCACGAGGCCACCGGCGGCGAGGCGGGTCAGCGCGGCGGGCAGCCTGGCGATGCCGGTGTCACCGATCAGCCCGACCTCGAAGCCCGCAGCCTGGTCGGCCTGATCGGTCTGATCGGTCTGGCCGGTCTGGCTGGTCAGGTCGGTCAGCGTGTCGGCGGCGGAGGCGGGCACCAGCAGCGGGCCGACCAGGTCGGCGTACCAGGAGGCGCGGTGCTGGTGGTGTGCGGTGACCGCGTCGGGCAGCGACGCGCTGCCGGGCGGGAAGACGGCGGCGTCGTCGACGAGTCCGGCGAGGAGGCGGGGGACCTGCGTTGACACGAGACAAGAATCTACGGGACGCTGTCAAGGAGCGGACAGCAACGTCCGACTATCGGACGCCGCCGGCCGAATATCGGGACAATACGGGAGGCGACATGCCGTACTACCGCAGCGTCGGCGAGGTGCCCCGTAAGCGGCACACCCAGTTCCGCCAGCCCGACGGCACCCTCTACACCGAAGAGCTGATGGGCCAGGAGGGCTTCTCCGCCGACTCGTCCCTGCTCTACCACCGGCACCCGCCGACCGCGATCGTCGCCGCCGAGGCGTTCACCCCGCCCGGGTACACCCGGCTGCCCAACCACCCGCTCAAGCCGCGCCACCTACAGACCCACAAGCTCGACGGCGCGGGGGCCGACCCGGTGCTCGGCCGGCGTCACCTGCTCGCCAACGACGACGTCCGGATCGGGTACGCGCTAGCCGACCGGCCGTCCCCGCTCTACCGCAACGCCACCGGCGACGAGTGCCTCTACGTCGAGGCGGGCACGCTGCGGCTGGAGTCCACCTTCGGCGCGCTCGACCTGGTCGCCGGCGACTACGTGGTCATCCCCACCTCGACGGTCCACCGGCTGGTGCCCACCGGCGACACCCCGGTCCGGCTGCTGACCATCGAGGCCACCGGACACATCGGCCCACCCAAGCGCTACCTGTCGGTGCGCGGCCAGTTCCTCGAACACTCCCCCTACTGCGAGCGGGACGTCCGGGGGCCGGACGCGCCGCTGCTGGTCGACGACACCGACGTGGAGGTACTGGTCCGGCACCGGTCCCGGGCCACCGGCACCGCCTGGACCCGGCACGTCTACGCCCACCACCCGTTCGACGTGGTCGGCTGGGACGGCCACCAGTACCCGTGGGCGTTCTCCATCCACGACTTCGAGCCGATCACCGGCCGCCTCCACCAGCCGCCGCCGGTGCACCAGACCTTCCAGGGCCCCAACTTCGTGATCTGCTCGTTCGTGCCCCGCAAGGTCGACTACCACCCGGATGCGATCCCGGTGCCCTACCACCACCACAACGTCGACTCCGACGAGATGCTCTTCTACACCGGCGGCAACTACGAGGCCCGGCGCGGCTCCGGCATCGGGCAGGGCTCGATCTCGCTGCACCCGTCCGGCTTCACCCACGGCCCGCAGCCCGGCGCGGCGGAACGCTCGATCGGCGTCGACTTCTTCGACGAACTGGCCGTCATGGTCGACACCTTCCGCCCCCTCGACCTCTGCGACGCCGCCGTCGAGTGCGAGGACCCGGGCTACGCCTGGACCTGGAACCGCCAGCCCTGACCCGCCGGGTGCCGCGATCAGGCACCGCTGAGCAGCGGCCTTCCCGGCGCGTCGGGTCGCCCAGCCGTCGCCGGTCGGAGGTGGGGCGCGAGGCTAGGCGACGCCCGCACGGGTGGCGGCGATCAGGGTGGCCGGCACCGCGAGGGCGATCGCGAGCACCAGCGGCCACGGGCTGCCCACCAGGGCGAACAGCAGGAGCAGGGCCGGCCCGGCCGGGACGGCGTACACGGCGAACGCCAACGCGCGGTCCTCGCGGCGCAGCGCCGGCAGGACCACCCGACCCAGCTCGGGCACCCGCCGGGACAGCTGCCAGGCCAGCAGCGCGCCACCGGCCGCCGCCAGCACCGCCACCACCCGGCTCGCCCCCGCCCCGCCAGCGGCCAGGAACGCGAGCAGCAGGCTGGCGACCAGCGACCAGCCGCTGCCGACCAGGACGAGCCGGCGCAGCCCGGTCCACAGCGGCAGCTTCTCCGCCCGCGCCGGCTGCACCGGCGCCAACGCGGCCACCTGCTCCAACGCCAGCACCCAGCGCCGCCGCTCCAACCGCAGCACCCCCGGGTCGTGCCGCGCCTCAGCCAGCTCCGGATCGAGCCGTAACGCCTCCCGGTAGGCCCGTTCGGCCAGGTCGAACAACTCCAGCCGGCCGGCGACCAGGGCCAGCACCAGGTGCGCCTGCGGCTCGTCGGGGGCCAGCTCCACCCCACGCCAGGCCGCGTTCAGCGCCGGCTGGCCGTTGCGCGCCTCGGCCAGGATCGCCGCCGCGCTCCGCTGGGCGTACGCGTCGGTCGGCCCGGCCGCCAGGATCCGATCGGCGGTACGCGCCGACTCGGCGTACTCCCCCAGGTCGGCGAGGGCGATCGCCCGGACGACCAGTGCGGCGGCCGGCACCCTCGCCGGGGCCTCCCCCGACGGGCCGAATTCGCCGGCCGGGGCGGGTGCACCGGCCGGGCCGGGGAAGGAGGGTGCCCCCGGCTGGTCGGAGCCGAGAGGCGGTCCGGGCCGGTCCGGCGACGATCCGGACGGGTCGGGCAGCGTCGGAGGGCCCGCCTGTCCCGGCGCCGCCCATGATCCGGTAGGGCCGGCCGGTGCCGGCCCACCTGACCGGTCAGCCGGGCCCGAGGGCGCAGCCGGGCCTGGGGGCGCAGCCGTACCAGGCGGCACAGCCGGGCCTGGGGACACGGGCGGGCCCGAGGACACAGCCGCACCAGGCGGCACAGGCGGGCCTGGGGGCACAGGCGGGTGCGGCGGTCCGGGGAGCGGTGGGGTGTGGGGGCGGGGTGGGGCGATCGCCGCGTCGGCGGCGGCGAGCGCCTCGCCGGGGCGGCCGGCGGCGAGGTGCAGCCGGGCCAGCAGCGTCAGCGCGGCCGGGTCGGCGGGGGCCAGGGCGAGCGCGAAGCCCAACTCCTCGGTGGCCTCGTCGTGGCGGCCCAACTCTGCCAGGAGTTGGGCCCGCTGCCGGTAGCCGTCGAGGGGCGACTCGTCGTCGGTCATCGCGGCCCTACCCGGCCGCCGCGTCATAGACCAGGGCCACCGCGATACCGGCGAGGCCCTCGCCGCGCCCGGTGAAACCGAGGCCGTCGCTGGTGGCGGCGGTGACGGTGACCGGTGCGCCGACCGCTGCGGAGAGCACCCGCTGCGCCTCGTCGCGCCGTGGCCCGATCCGGGGCCGGTTGCCCACGACCTGCACCGAGACGTTGCCGATCGCGTACCCGGCGGCGCGGACCCGACGGGCGGACTCGGTGAGCAGCGCCACCCCGGAGGCGGCGGCCCACTCCGGCTCGGCCACCCCGAAGTTCGCCCCGAGGTCACCGAGCCCGGCGGCGGAGAGCAGCGCGTTGCAGGCGGCGTGCGCGACCACGTCGGCGTCGGAGTGCCCGGCCAGGCCGTCCTCACCGGGCCAGTGCAGGCCGGCCAGCCAGCACGGCCGGCCGGCGGCGAAGGCGTGGATGTCGGTGCCGACGGCGACCCGGGGAACGATCATGGATCGAGGGTACGCGTCAGTGGCCGGCGGCCAGCAGGTGCTCGGCCAGGGTCAGGTCGAACGGGCGGGTGACTTTCAGCGCGTACTCGGAGCCGGGGACGCAGAACACCGGCACCCCCTGCTGCTCGACCAGTCCGGCGTCGTCGGTGAGCGGGTCACCGGCGGCGGCGTGTGCGGCGGCGAGCACCTCCCGGCGGAACCCCTGCGGGGTCTGCACGGCCCGCAGGGCGGACCTGTCGACGGTGGCGAGGACGACGCCGGCAGCGTCCACCTGCTTGATCGTGTCGCTGACGGGGAGGACCGGGATCACCGCGTCGTGCCCGGCCCGGACTGCTGCCGCCACCGCCTCGACGAGCGCGGGTGGGGTGAGCGCCCGCGCCGCGTCGTGCACCAGCACGATGTCGGGGCCGGACGGCACCGCCGCCAGCGCGTTCGCCACCGACGCCTGGCGTTCGGCACCGCCCGCCACCACCAGGACCGGGGCGACCGGGGTCAGCAACTGCCGGACGGCGTCGACCTCGGTGGCCGGCGCGGCGACGACGACGGTGTGCACCGACGGGGCGGCGGCGATCCGGCGTACCACGTGCACCAACAGGGGTTCACCGCCGAGGAGCCGGAGCGCCTTGGGACCGCCCGGACCGAGGCGTACCCCGGCACCGGCCGCAGGAACGAGGACCGCGACGTCACCGCGCGGATTGAGCTGCGCGGTCACGTCGCGGTCCTCGGGAATTCTTCGCTGCGGGGTGGGTACGACGATGCGGTCGGATCAGGCCTCGGTGAGGACCTTGTCGAGCAGCGTCTCCGCCTCGTCCTTGGTGCTCTTCTCGGCCAGCGCGACCTCGCCGACGAGAATGTCGCGGGCCTTGGCGAGCATGCGCTTCTCACCTGCGGAAAGGCCCCGCTCCCGCTCCCGACGCCACAGGTCGCGGACGACCTCGGCGACCTTCAGCGGGTTGCCGGAGGCCAGCTTTTCCAGATTCGCCTTGTAACGCCGCGACCAGTTGGTCGGCTCTTCGGTGTGCGGTGCACGGAGCACGTCGAAGACCTTTCCCAGGCCCTCTTCGCCGACCACCTCGCGCACACCCACGATCTCGGCGTTCTCGGCGGGCACCCGGACCGTCAGGTCACCCTGTGCGACCCTGAGGACCAGGTATTCCCTGGGCTCACCCTTGATGACCCGAGTCTCGATTGCCTCGATGAGTGCGGCCCCGTGGTGGGGGTAAACAACGGTCTCGCCGACGCTGAAAACCATAGGTTCGAAACCCCTTTCGCTGTGTCTAGGGTAACACGCTCAGGCACCAATGTCCCGCTGCCGTCCTGACCGTTGGCGCAGCTCAGGGGCCCTGTGAGAGGTGTTGCTTCGGCTTGACAGGCGGCCAAACCAGTGGTTCAAACACGCTCCGTGAGCAGCAGATGACAACCCGGTACGGGTGATCGGAGCGTGGATTTCTCGGGCTATGCGCTCTTCCCATGGTAGCCCGCGGGCGTCCGCACCGCCCAGGTCTAGCGGCAGGAGGGTCCGTGCGGGACGCTGGAGGGGTACCGCACACCGCTCGCCGCACCGCTTACCGGGGGGTCCGATGGGCAAGCCCGACGCCGAGGGACAGGGTCCGTCCGAGGAACTGCCCGACCTGCCGCCGGAGTGGGGCCGGGTGGTCGTGCCGGACGACGCGTCGGCGCTGGCCGAGGAGGCCGCCCAGCTCCGTCGCGAGCTGCGCCGACGCACCTCGGCCACCCGCTGGCGACGCCGGCTGGGGCTGACCGCCCGCCCCGACGGCCGGCCACCGCTCGGGCTGCCCCTGCTGTTGCTGCTGGTGGCGGTGCTCGCCACCAGCGTCGGCCTGGTCACCGTCACCTGGCCCCGGTCGTCGCGGGGCACCGACCGCCCCACCGTCCTGCCGCAGTCGGCTACCCCGGCACCCCTGGTCGGGCGGTCGCTGCCCGCGCTGGACCTGGTCGACGTCGACCAGACACCGGTGCCGCTGCGCGGCCTGCTGCCCGCGATGATCGTTCTGGTGGACGGCTGCGCGTGTGCCGCGCAGGTGGCCGCCGCCGCCAGCGCGGCACCCGACGGCGTGCAGGTGGTCACCGTCGCCGGCGGACGTGAGGTGACGCCCGCCCCGCCGGTCGGCGGTCCGGTCCGCGCCCTCGCCGACCCCGCCGGGGAACTACGCGCCGCGCTGCACCTGACCGCCCGACCCGACACCGCCCCGGCCCTGCTGGTGGACCGGGCCGGCACCGTGGTCCGGGTGCTGCCCGAGCTGGGTGCCGCCGCCGACTACCGGAACGACCTGGTCCGGCTCGCCGGCTGACCCGGGGCCGCCCGCCCAGGACGCAGGCCGCCCAGGACGCAGGCCGCCCAGGACCAGAGCCGCCCGGACCCGGGGCCGCCCGGACCCGGGGCCGCCCGGACCCGGGGCCGCCCGGACCCGGGGCCGCTGCCGGCGGCACGTCGACCGGCCCGCTCAGGGCAGCGCGACGACCTGCGCCTCCAACTCGACCGAGCCGGGGCCCACCGCCGAGAACTCCAACCGGGTGCCACCCAGCGGGCCGGTCAGCTCCCAGGCGACCAGCTCGCCGTCGCAGTCCGCCTGCCGGCGCTGCGGCGGATCGTCGTGCAGCACCGAGACCAGCAGCGTCCCGTCGCCCGAGCAGCGGTACTGGAACAGGTGCCGTGCGCCGTCGGGGGCCGACTCCCGCAGGACCGGCGCCCGGCCGGACACCAGGGTCATCCGTTCCCGCCACATGGTGTCGGTGAACGTCGGCAGCCCCACGTCCGGGTCACCGGAGGAGCCGGGCAGTTCGGTCGAGCCCAGCACCCGCCCGGTGCGGCTGTCGAGCACCACCACCCGCCGGGTGGCCTCCGCGAGGGCCGACGGTGCCGGGGACACCGTCCCCGCCGACCCGACCGGGTCGACCGCAGGGGCGGCGGCCGACCACCACCAGCCGCCCCCGACCAGGGCGATCAGGGCCGCGCCGGCCAGCACCGCACCGCGCAGCCGATCACTGCCGCCCCTCTCGACCCCCACCCGGCGAGGGTAACCAGGAGCCGACGACGACGCTCGGCGCAGCGCCGACCGCACCCTCCCCGACCAGGTCATCTGCCCACACGCCGGTGCCCCGGGCCAGCCGTCCGCCGGCCCGGGGTGCCGGACCCGCTGGGCTCGCCGGGCGGCACCGACCACCCCGGGGCCGGGGTTCCGGACCGGGGCCCGGCACAGGGCCGGCGGTCAGGTCAGGGTCGGCGTTCGAGTAGGGCGGCGTAGAGGGTCAGTCCCGGGCCGAAGGCGAGCAGCACGACCCACCGGGGCGGCACCGCCGCACGCAACAGCCGGTCCAGGATCAGCAGCACCGTCGGCGACGAGCAGTTGCCGTGCTCGTCGAGGACCGCCCGGGAGGCCGCCAGCGCGTCGGCGGGCAGGGCCAGTTCCCGCTCCACCACGTTGAGGATGCGCGGCCCGCCCGGGTGCACCGCCCAGCCGTCCACCTCGGCGATCGTCGTGCCGTGCCGGGTCAGCAGACCGTCCACCAGCCCCCGGACGTGCGCCGAGAGCACCTGCGGCACCTTCGGCGACAGGCCCATCCGGAAACCCGTGTCGGTGACGTCCCAGGTCATGTGGTCGGCCGTCGAGGTGTCGGTGACCGAGGCGACCTCGCGCAGCGCGTACCCCCGGTCGGTGGTTTCGGTCCCCGGGACCAGCACGGTGGCCACCGCGGCGTCGGAGAACAGGGCGTGCGAGACGATCTGCTGGGTGTCCATCCGGGCCGACGCCGGCTGGATGTGCAGACTGGTCAGCTCGGCACAGAGCAGCAGCGCCGGCCGGCCCCGCGCGGTGACGAAGTCGCCCGCCGCACCCAACCCGGGCAGGGCCGCGTAACAGCCCATGTGCCCGACGAACATCCGCTGGGTCTGCGCAGCCATGCCGAGGTCACGGGCGAGGAGGATGTCCAGCCCGGGGGTGGCGTAACCGGTGCAGGAGCAGACCACGAACAGTCCGAGGTCGCCCGCCGCGAGGCCGGCGGCGGTCAGCGCCCGGCCGATCGCCTCCTTGCCCAACGGCAGCGCCTCCACCTGGTAGCGCCGCATCCGCCGGTCGGTCGGCCAGTCGGAGACGTCCTCCAGCAACGGGTTGACCGCCGCCTGCCGGTGCGACACCCCCGAGTTGGCGAAGATCCGCTCGGCCAGGGCCCGGGTGGGACCCGAGAAGTGCTCCGCGAAGTAGCCAGCCCAGAGTTCGTCCTGCCGGGCGCCGGGCGGATGTGCCGCCCCCAGCCCCGCGATCAACGGCACGGCCATCTGTCCCCACCTCTCGTCCACACTGCCCGTCCGGCGGCCACGCCGACCTCCGTCACCCTCACCAACGAGGGGCCGTTCCGTCGCGGTCCGGGTCACCCCCGAGCACCGCCACCCCGAGCCAGTCGGCGCACACGTCCGAGGTCGCCGGATGCAGCGAGCCGCAGCGGGCGTCCCGGTAGAGCCGTTCCAGCGGGTGCCCCCGCCGGGTGGCCGAGGTGCCGGCCGCCTCCAGCATGGACGCCGCCACCTCCGCCGCCGTGGTGCCGGCGAGCAGCTTGGCCCGCCACACCCACCGGTTCGTCTCGGCGTCGCCGGGGGCGTCGTCGACCCGGCGGGCCGCCTCGGCCACCACCAGCTGCGCCGCCGCCACCGCCGCGTCGGCCCGGCCGAGCCGGGCCCGCACCGCCGGCAGGCCACCGAGGTCCCGCGCGGTGAGGTGCTCGGCGGCGGCGTCCACCGCCGCCCGGGCCACCCCCACGTAGACGGCGGCGTAGCTGGCCACCAGCCAGTGCGGCATGAGCTGGGCGACGACCAGGGCCAGCCCCTCCACCCCACCGAGCAACTGGTCCGCCGGCACCGTCACGTCCAGGTGCAGGTCGTGCGACGAGGTGGCCCGCATCCCCAGCGCGTCCCAGGTCGGCTCTACGGTCACCCCGTCCCCGGCGGGCACCAGGAACTGGGAGACCACCGACGGGTCGGCGGCGCTGCGGGCGGCCACCAGGTAACCGTCGGCGTGCCCCGCCCCGGAGCAGAACGTCTTGCTCCCCTTGATCCGCCAGCCGCCGTCGACCGGTTCGTAGACCGTGCTGAGCCGGGACAACCGGGCCCCCGCGCCGCGCTCGCTCATCGCCACCGCGTACCAGGCGCCCTCGGCCGCCGCGCGCAGCAGCCGGTCCCGGGCGACCAACGCCTCGTCCGGGACGCCCAGCGCCTCGGCCAGCTCCTCGGTGACCGCGCCGAGCGCGCCGGTGACCGAGGCGTGCATGTTGAACACCAGCGCGGTCGCGCCGTTGCCCCGGGCCAGCTCGGTGGCGACCGCCGCGTACCCGGCGAAGGAGGCGTCCGCGCCACCCAGCCCGGCCGGGACCATCAGCCCGAACAGCCCGGACTCCCGCAGGTCGGCGAAGTCGTCGGCCGGGAACGTGCCCTCCCGGTCGTGCCCGGCCGCCCGCGCGGCGAACCTCGGCGCCAACCGGCGGGCCGCCGCCAGAGCGTCCACAGTCATACGGTCCCCTTCCTGGGTGTTCCTGGTACCCCGAACCGGGGCGGCTAGCCGTGCCGGACCCCCCGGCCCTGGTAGAGCACCGCCGTCGACCAGGTCGGACGGATCGCGGGCCCGTCGTGGGAGACGTCGCGGGCGGCACCCCCACGGGTACGCCGCACCAGCCAGCCCAGCGTCGCCCGCAGCCCCGGCCGGACCCCCCGTACCCGCAGGGCGACGCCGTGTCTGGCGCACTCGACGACCAGCGCCCGGTCGTCCACGAACAACCGTGGGTCGTGGATGCCCCGGGGCACGGTGGGCAGGCGTTCACCCAGCTCCACCGCGACCAGCCGGGCCAGCAGCGTGTCGTTGAGGGTGTCCAGCACGAGCAGTCCACCGGGGCGCAGCAGGCGGCACGCCTCGGCGACCGCCGCCCGCCAGTCGGGCACGTGCTCCAGCACCTCACCGGCCGCGACCACGTCGGCGCACCCGTCGGTGAGCGGCACCGCCGTGACGTCACCGGCGAGCGCGGTGACGCCGTGCGCCGCCGCCTGCTCCAGGGCCGACCGGGTGAGGTCCACCCCGACGTGCCGGTAGCCCTTGCCGACCAGGTGCGGGGCCATCAGCCCGGCACCGCAGCCCAGGTCGACCAGGACCGCGTCGGGCCGGGACGCCGGTGGCACCAGGGCGGCGCGGGCCCGGGCCAGCCAGTGCAGCATCGCGAAGGCGCCGTCGGGCCGCCACCACTCGCCGGCCAGGTCGTCGTACTGGCGAGGGTCGTTGGGGGGCAGCACCCGGGCACCGTTGGACACCGGACCGTCACGCATGGCATCGAGCGTGGCACGACCGGCCGGTAACGACCAGACTTCCCTTATGTCGCGGACGGTGTTAGGGCTGGTCAGGGCGAGTCATCCGGAACCCGGCCTGGCGGTGACCACGGTGGCCGGACTGCTCGCCGTCGGGGTCGGCCACCGTCCGGCCGGGACGGTGGCCGTGGTGCTCACCGTGCTGGCCAGCCAGCTCGCCGTCGGCTGGACCAACGACGCGGTGGACGCCGGGCGGGACGCCGCGGTGGGGCGTACCGACAAACCGGTCGCCGCCGGGGCGGTGGGTCGCCGGACGGTGGTGGTGGCCGCCGTGCTGGCCGCGCTCGCCACCCCGCTGCTGGCGCTGACCACCAACCCGGTCGCCGCGTTCTGGTTCACCCTCGGCCTGGTGTCGGCGCTGCTCTACGACTGGCCGCTGAAGTCCACCCCGGTCTCGGTGCTGCCGTACGCGGTCTCCTTCGGCTCGCTGCCCGCCTTCGTGGTCCTCGCCCTGCCGGGTGCCCCCGCGCCACCGGCCTGGCTGGTCGTCGCGGGGGCCTGCCTGGGTGCCGGCGCGCACTTCGCCAACGTGCTGCCCGACCTGGCCGACGACGCCCGTACCGGGGTGCGCGGGTTACCGCACCTGCTCGGCGCCACCGGGAGCCGGCTGGCCGCCGCCGGGCTGCTGTTCGCCGCCACCGTCGCCCTGGTCCTCGGGCCACCCGGGCCACCGTCGTGGGTCGGCTGGTCGGCCGTCGCGGCGGCCGTCGCGGTGCCGGCCGTCGGCTGGTACGCGGGCCGCGCCGCCACCCGCCGCGACGGCCGCTCGGTGGCCGCCTTCCGGGCGGTGCTGGTGGTGGCCCTGATCGATGTGGTGCTGCTGGTGGCGAGCGGTCGGGTGATCTGAGCGGCACCCGCCCGGGTGGCGGCACCGGGTCCGTGTGCGGTCCTCGATCAGCCCCAACTACCCTGGAGCGCGGTCTGCGCGGGTATGACCACCCCGCGCCCGGGGCATGCACCGGGTGGGGATCGTGACGAGGAGGACCGACGTGACGCGCTCGATCAGGGGTTCCCGGCGGGCCACCCTGCTGCTGGTCGGCCTGGCGGGGGCGACCGCCCTGCTGGCCACGGGCTGCGGGGCGGGCCAGGTGTCCGAGACCGCCAACAAGCAGCCGTCGGTTCAGGGTGTGAACGTCCAGACGTCGGACAACGCCTACAAGGTGCGCGGCCTCTACGTCGCGTACCCGGGTGACAGCGGCCTCGCCGCCGGTGCGAACGCCGCGCTCAACGCGGTGATCTACAACGACACCCGGGACCCGGTCACCGTCACCGTCACCACCGACAGCGCCCGGCAGATCGTGCTCACCGGGGCCACCGGCTCGGCCAGCCCCTCCGGTTCCGCCTCCCCGGCCGAGAGCGCCTCGCCGTCGGGCAGCGCCTCCCCGGCGGAGACCACCTCCCCGGACGGCAACGCCTCCCCGTCCGAGGGCGCCTCCCCGTCCGCGCCCGCCGGTCAGCCGGCCCGGATCGAGATCCCGGCGCTGAGCTACGTGCAGCTCAACGTGCAGAACGGCCAGCACCTCCAGCTCATCGGGATCAACGAGGCGCTGCGCACCGGCCAGCAGGTCAACCTGACCTTCGACTTCGGCGGCGGTCGTACCGTCAGCACCCCGGTCCCGGTCGGGGTGCCGCTGAGCCCGGCGCCCCCGGCCTCCCCGATCGTGCACCGCGAGGGTGGCGAGGAGAGCGGCCAGGAGGGCAGCTCCGGCCACGGCGGCTGACCCCGCGAGCGAGACACCGGCACCGCCGGCGTGGCGACGACCACGCCGGCGGTGTTTTCGTCACCGGTGAGGGTTAGCGTCCTGGGGTGACCACCCCCCGATCGACTCCCGCCCGTGGCGCGTCCGGCGCGTCCCGGAGCCGGGCCACCCGTGAGCCCCGCCCCGCCTACGCGTGCGACGCCTGCGGCCACCAGCCACCCAAGTGGGTGGGTCGCTGCCCGGAGTGTGGCGAGTGGGGTTCGGTGGTCGAGTGCACGGTCACCGGCCCGGTCGTCTCCGGTCGGGTGGTCAGCTCCCGGATGCCGGCCGAGCCGGCCCGACCGATCGCCACGATCAGTGCCGCCCCGGCACGGGCCCGACCCACCGGGGTCAGCGAACTCGACCGGGTCCTCGGCGGCGGCCTGGTCCCCGGCGCGGTGGTCCTGCTCGCCGGGGAGCCCGGGGTGGGCAAGTCCACCCTGCTGCTCGACGTGGCGCAGCAGTGGGCGGCCACCGCCGGCAGCCCGTCGCTGGTGGTCAGCGGCGAGGAGTCGGTCAGTCAGGTCCGGCTGCGCGCCGAGCGGATGGGGGCCCTGCACGAGCAGCTCTGGCTGGCCGCCGAGAGCGACCTGAGCGCCGTGCTGGGCCACCTCGACGCGGTCAAGCCGGGCCTGCTGGTCCTCGACTCGGTGCAGACCATCTCCACCACCGGCAGCGAAGGGGTGCAGGGCGGGGTGACCCAGGTGCGGGCCGTCACCGCCGCTCTCGTCGCGGTCGCCAAGGAACGCGGCATCGCCACCGTGCTGGTCGGCCACGTCACCAAGGACGGCCAGGTCGCCGGGCCCCGGGTGCTGGAGCACCTGGTCGACGTGGTGCTGCACTTCGAGGGCGACAAGCATTCCTCGCTGCGGATGGTCCGGGGCGTCAAGAACCGGTTCGGCGCGGCCGACGAGGTCGGCTGCTTCGAGATGCACGAGGGGGGCATCAGCAGCCTGGCCGACCCGTCCGGGCTTTTCCTCACCCGCTATTCCGAGCCCGTCCCGGGCACCTGCGTCACGGTGGCGATGGAGGGGCGGCGGGCGCTGCTGACCGAGGTGCAGGCACTGATCGGCGCTACGGTGGCCGGCTCGCCCCGGCGTACGGTCTCGGGGCTCGACGGGGCCCGGTTGGCGATGGTGCTGGCGGTGCTGCAACGCCGCACCGAGCGGCTGACCCTGCACGACCGGGAGGTCTTCGCGGCCACCGTCGGCGGGATCCGGGTGGTCGAGCCGGCCGCCGATCTCGCGGTCGCACTGGCGGTCGCCTCCGGCGGGCTCAACCTGTCCATCGCGCCCCACCTGGTGGCGATCGGCGAGGTCGGGCTGACCGGTGAGGTGCGCCGGGTCGGAGCGGTCCCCCGGCGACTCGCCGAGGCGGCCCGGCTGGGCTTCCGGACGGCCCTCGTCCCCACCGGATGCGGCCCCGAGAGCACCGGCGCCGGCCCGGACACCATGCGGGTGATCGAGGTCACGGATGTCCGGTCGGCGCTCCAGGCGGTCGCCCGCGCATCCGCTGAGTGACGGACGGTGGCGAAGCGCCGGGGACCGGTCAGGCCATACCGGACAACGCCCGCCAGGTCAGGCGGGTGGGAAAATCCGACGCCGTGGCACATCACAGTAACCACGAGAGCACCCACCGCAGGGCAGTCCGTAGACTGTGCGCGTGCCGACCGACCGCGACGCCGCCAAGCCTGCCGGCGCGACGCCCCACACCCGCGCCGCCGCCGTGGGCTCACCCACCCGTCCGATCAGCGTGAGCGTGGCCGGGGCCACCGGCAGTGCCGGTGATCCGCTGCGGGCCAACCTCGCCCTGATGGCGCCCGGTACCGCGTTGCGCGACGGGCTCGAACGCATCCTGCGCGGTCGTACGGGCGCACTGATCGTCCTCGGCTACGACAAGGTCGTCGACGGGATCTGCACCGGTGGCTTCCCGATGGACGTCGAGTTCTCCGCGACCCGGGTCCGCGAGCTGTGCAAGATGGACGGCGCGGTGGTGCTGTCCAGCGACGGCACCCGGATCGTGCAGGCCGGGGTGCACCTGATGCCCGACCCGTCCATCCCCACCGAGGAGTCCGGCACCCGGCACCGCACCGCGGAGCGGGTGGCCCGGCAGACCGGCTACCCGGTCATCTCGGTCAGCCAGTCGATGCGGATCATCAGCCTCTACGTCAACGGGCAACGGCACGTCCTGGACGACTCGGCGGCGATCCTCTCCCGGGCCAACCAGGCCCTCGCCACCCTGGAGCGCTACAAGCTCCGCCTCGACGAGGTCTCCGGCACCCTGTCCGCGCTGGAGATCGAGGACCTGGTCACCGTCCGGGACGCCGTCGCCGTCGTGCAGCGGCTGGAGATGGTCCGCCGGATCGCCGACGAGATCGCCGGTTACGTGGTCGAGCTGGGCACCGACGGCCGCCTGCTCGCCCTGCAACTCGACGAACTGATGGCCGGTGTCGACGCCGACCGTACCCTGGTCATCCGCGACTACCTGCCCACCGGCCGCAAGTCGCGCACCCTCGACGAGGCTCTCGTCGAGTTGGACCTGCTCGGCGCGACCGAGCTGATCGACCTGGTCGCGGTCGCCAAGGCGATCGGTTACCCGGCCGCCTCCGACGCGCTCGACGCGGCGGTCAGCCCCCGCGGGTTCCGGTTGCTGGCCAAGGTGCCCCGGCTGCCGGTGGCCATCGTCGACCGGCTGGTGCTGCACTTCGGCAGCCTCCAACGGCTGCTCGGGGCCACCGTGGAGGATCTCCAGGCCGTCGAGGGGGTCGGCGACGCGCGGGCCCGGGGCGTACGGGAGGGGCTGTCCCGGTTGGCCGAGGCGTCCATCCTGGAACGCTACGTCTGACCGGGGTGGGCCACCCGGGCTGACCGGCTCGTCGGTGCCGGTCGGCACCTCCGGGATCAGCCGGTGACGACCAGCTTGACCGGCTCGCTCAACTTGGTGCCCACCCGGGCGAAGACCTGGTAGGTGCCGGCCGGCGGGTTGGGGCCCGAGGCCACCCCCTGGCTACAGCGGCTGGCGTCCATGCCGTTCCAGGTGAGCTGGTAGGTCCGTTCGAAGCCGGGGGTGAAGGACTGCACGTCGGAGCCCTTGCCGGTGCCGCAGGTGTCCGAGGACCAGACCTTCTCCGCGCCGGACTTGATGAACAACTCCTGCACGTCCGCACCGACGTCCCGGCTACAGGTCCGCTGGGACGTATTTTTGATCTTGAGGGTCAGGTCGACCGGGGCACCCTGGCGCACCTCGGCCGGGAGCGCCACCGGGGTCACCTGGACCTCGCTGTTGGTGCAGGTCCCGTCGTCCGCCCGGGCCGGATTCGTCGGCGCAGGCGCAGCGGCCGACGGCGCGCTGTTCGTGCCCGGCTCGGCGCTCGACGCGGCCGACGAGTCCGGCGCACCGGCCGCACCCGACGGCGACGCGGACCCGGGGGCCGGCGACGCGACCGTCGGGGAGGCCCCGCCCGCCGCCGGGGCCGACGTCGGGCCCCCGGCACCCCGTGTGGTGCCGGTGTCCCCCGATCGGGTACACGAATAGAGCAGGACAACCAGGAAGAGAAGCCCCGCTCCGAGTACGACGGCGCGACGCCGCCAGTACACGGCGGAGGGCAGGGGACCGACCGTCAGACGCATGATGCCCCCACCGTAGCGGCGTGACGCACGAGGACCGACCACGACTCGCCGGGCATCGGCCGGCGGCGGGGAAACCGCACTCCACTCACGACAGTCACCCGGAATCCGCCCCGACCCGCGTCACAGGTAGACCTTGCGCTGATACACCGCGTGCGCGCTGGCCACCCGGTCCAGGAAGAGCAGCCCGGCGCAGTGGTCGATCTCGTGTTGCAGGGCACGGGCCTCGAAGCCGTCGGTGACCAGCCGGACCAACGCGCCGCTGCCGGGCAACGCCCCCTCGACCACCAACCGGCTGGCCCGCTTCACGTCACCGGTCAGATCCGGCACCGACATGCAGCCCTCCCGGCCCGGCTTCCAACGGCTCGCCTCCACCACCCGGGCGTTGCAGAGCACGAACGTGCCATGCACCGTCACCGCCTTGGGGTGACCGGTCACATCCACCGCGAACACCTGCGCACCCACCCCGACCTGCGGTGCCGCCAACCCCACACAGCCAGGCGACACCCGCATCGTGGCCACCAGGTCGGCCGCCAGCCGGACGGTCTCCTCGGTGGTCGGGTCGACCTGCGGTCCCGGCCGGCTCAGCACCGGCTCGGGGGCACACACCACCCGACGCACCTCCCCCGGCACCCCCAACGCCGCCGGAGTCCAGCCACCGAGCCCGGTGTACGGTTCCTCGCTCACGGGTTCACCTCGGTTCGCGACTGCGGGGCTCGCAAACCCGGCTCACTCCTCGCGCTCACAACACCCACCCGCGCTCGCGACTGCGGGGCTCGCACAACCCGCTCACTCCTCGCGCTCACAACACCCACCCGCGCTCGCGACTGCGGGGCTCGCAACCCCGGCTCACTCCTCGCGCTCACAGGAGGTCCGGGTCGGCGGGGCGCAGGGAGAATCCGACACCCAGGTCGGCGGCGACCCCGGCGAGTCGGACGGCCAGGTCGTCGGCGCTGCCCGGCGGCAGGTCCACCTCGGCCACCACCACGTAGAGCGGACCGGCCAACCGGGTGGAAAGATCCGTCACGTTGCCGCCGCTCTCGGCGACCACCCGGGTCATCGCCGCCACGATGCCCATCCGGTCCGCGCCGTGCACCGCCAGCACGTACGGCTCACCCGCCGGAGCCGTCGTACCGTCCGGGGTGACCGCGCGTACGGTGGCCAGGAGTTGGCCGTCGGCGGCCAGCGGCGTCAGGGCGGCCTCGACCTCGGCGGCGGCCGGGCCGACACAGATCAACGTCATCGCGAAGTGACCGCGCAACCGGGTCATGGTCGAGTCGGTGAGGTTCGCGCCGAGCCGGGCGAGCACCTCGGCCACGTCGGCCACGATGCCGGGCCGGTCCCGACCGATGACGGTGATCGCGAGCTCGCTCATCCGGGCATTCTGCCCGATCCGCCCGGCGGTCCGGTGACGCCCCGCCCGGCCCGCCCAATCAGCGGGAAGGCATCGCGTGACATCATCGTCGGCGCGATGACTGAACCGACCTTCACCACCCTGGTCAGCCGGTGGTACGAGCAGAACGCCCGCGACCTGCCCTGGCGGACGCCCGGCATCGGGGCCTGGCCGATCCTGGTCAGCGAGGTCATGCTCCAACAGACGCCGGTGGTGCGCGTCCTGCCCGCCTGGCACGCCTGGCTCACCCGCTGGCCCGATCCCGCCGCCCTCGCCGCCGACACCCCGGCCGAGGCGATCCGGATGTGGGGTCGGCTCGGCTACCCCCGCCGGGCGGTACGGCTGCGCGAGTGCGCGGTGGCGATCGTGGAGCGGCACGGCGGGCGGGTGCCCGACCAACTGGACCAGTTGCTGGCGTTGCCCGGCATCGGGACGTACACCGCGCGGGCGGTCGCCGCGTTCGCCCACGGTCAGCGGCACCCGGTGGTCGACACGAACGTCCGGCGGGTCGTCTCCCGGGCCGTCGCCGGTGCACCGGATGCCGGCCTGGCCACCACCCCGGCCGACCTGGTCGCCTGCGCGGAGCTGCTGCCGGTCGAACCGGCCGCCGCGGCCCTGGCCAGCGCAGCCTTCATGGAACTCGGTGCGATCGTCTGCACCGCCCGTTCACCGCGTTGTCCGGCCTGCCCGGTCGAGGCGGTCTGCGCCTGGCGGGCCTCCGGCCAGGCGGCGCCCACCGGGCCGACCCGCAAGACCCAGCGGTACGCGGGCACCGACCGTCAGGTGCGCGGGCTGCTGCTCGGGGTGCTCCGGGACGCCACCGGCCCGGTGCCGCACCAGCGGCTCGACCAGGTGTGGCACGACGACGTGCAACGGGCCCGGGCACTCGCCGCGCTGGTCAAGGACGGCATGGTGGAGCCGGTCGGCGAGGAGCATTTCCGGCTCATCGGGGATGGTCCCGCCACCCAACCGATTCCCGGCTGACCCGCCCCCGCCGAGGGCTGCGCTGGCCGACGGCAGGCAGAAAGGGCGACGGCCCGGTGGCTCGCGCCACCGGGCCGTCGCCCTCGTGCTCTGTCCTACCGACCCGTCAGGTCCTACTCACCGGCGGTGGCGGTGCCACCCAGGTCGGCCGGGACGGCGTCCGGCACCTCGTCCGGGCGGTCCGAGCCGTGGAAGACCAACTTCGACTTCTCGATGTCCTCCGGGTCCCCCTCGCAGTCCACCACCACGATCTGACCGGGGGTCAGCTCGTTGAACAGGATCCGCTCGGAGAGGTTGTCCTCGATGTCACGCTGGATCGTCCGACGCAGCGGACGGGCCCCCAGCACCGGGTCGAAGCCCTTCTTGGACAGGTACTTCTTGGCGTTGTCGGTCAGCTCCAGACCCATGTCCTTGTTGCGGAGCTGGCCCTCGATCCGCTGGATCATGATGTCCACGATCGAGAGGATCTCGTTCTGCCGCAGCTGGTGGAAGACGATGGTGTCGTCGATCCGGTTGAGGAACTCGGGCCGGAAGTGCTGCTTCAGCTCGTCGTTGACCTTCTGCTTCATCCGGTCGTAGGTGGACTCGGAGTCCTCCGACTGCTGGAAGCCCAACGACACCGCCTTGGCGACGTCCCGGGTGCCCAGGTTGGTGGTCAGGATGATGACCGTGTTCTTGAAGTCCACGATCCGACCCTGGCCGTCGGTGAGCCGGCCGTCCTCCAGGATCTGCAGCAGGGTGTTGAACACGTCCGGGTGGGCCTTCTCGATCTCGTCGAAGAGCACCACCGAGAACGGCCGACGACGGACCTTCTCGGTCAGCTGGCCACCCTCGTCGTAGCCGACGTAGCCGGGAGGGGCCCCGACCAGGCGGGAGACCGTGTAGCGGTCGTGGAACTCGGACATGTCCAGCTGGATCAGCGCGTCCTCGCTGCCGAACAGGAACTCGGCGAGCGCCTTGGACAGCTCGGTCTTACCCACACCGGACGGGCCGGCGAAGATGAACGAGCCGGACGGCCGCTTCGGGTCCTTCAGGCCGGCCCGGGTACGCCGGATCGCCTTCGACACCGCCTTGACCGCGTCCTCCTGGCCGATGACGCGCTTGTGCAGCTCGTCTTCCATCCGCAGCAGCCGGGAGGTCTCCTCCTCGGTCAGCTTGTAGACCGGGATACCGGTCCAGTTGCCCAGGACCTCGGCGATCTGCTCGTCGTCGACCTCGCTGACGACGTCCAGGTCACCGGCCTTCCATTCCTTCTCCCGCTGCGCCTTCTGCCCCAGGAGCTGCTTCTCCTTGTCCCGCAGCTGGGCGGCCCGCTCGAAGTCCTGCGCGTCGATCGCGGACTCCTTGTCGCGGCGCACCTGGGCGATCCGCTCGTCGAAGTCACGCAGGTCTGGCGGCGCGGTCATCCGGCGGATGCGCATCCTGGCCCCGGCCTCGTCGATCAGGTCGATCGCCTTGTCCGGCAGGAACCGGTCGGAGATGTACCTGTCGGCCAGCGTCGCGGCAGCCACCAGGGCGGCGTCCGTGATCGAGACGCGGTGGTGCGCCTCGTAGCGGTCCCGCAGGCCCTTGAGGATCTCGATGGTGTGGGCCAGCGACGGCTCACCCACCTGGATCGGCTGGAAACGACGCTCCAGAGCGGCGTCCTTCTCCAGGTGCTTGCGGTATTCGTCGAGGGTGGTCGCGCCGATGGTCTGGAGCTCACCACGGGCCAGCATCGGCTTGAGGATGCTCGCCGCGTCGATCGCGCCCTCGGCGGCACCCGCACCGACCAGGGTGTGGATCTCGTCGATGAACAGGATGATGTCGCCCCGGGTGCGGATCTCCTTGAGCACCTTCTTGAGGCGCTCCTCGAAGTCACCCCGGTAGCGGGAGCCGGCGACCAGGGCACCGAGGTCGAGGGTGTAGAGCTGCTTGTCCTTGAGCGTCTCGGGCACCTCGCCCTTGATGATCTTCTGGGACAGGCCCTCCACCACGGCGGTCTTGCCGACGCCGGGCTCACCGATCAGGACCGGGTTGTTCTTGGTGCGGCGGGACAGCACCTGCATGACCCGCTCGATCTCCTTCTCGCGCCCGATCACCGGGTCGAGCTTGCCCTCACGGGCAGCCTGAGTCAGGTTACGACCGAACTGGTCCAGCACGAGGCTGGTCGACGGGGCGGCCTCGCCCGGCGCGGTGCCGGCGGCGGCCGGCTCCTTGCCCTGGTAGCCGGAGAGGAGCTGGATCACCTGCTGGCGGACCCGGTTGAGGTCGGCGCCCAGCTTCACCAGCACCTGGGCGGCGACGCCCTCACCCTCGCGGATCAGCCCGAGCAGGATGTGCTCCGTGCCGATGTAGTTGTGGCCGAGCTGCAGCGCCTCGCGCAGGGACAGCTCCAGCACCTTTTTGGCCCGGGGCGTGAACGGGATGTGCCCGCTCGGCGCCTGCTGGCCCTGGCCGATGATCTCCTCGACCTGCTGACGGACGCCCTCCAGGGAGATGCCGAGGCTCTCCAGGGCCTTGGCGGCGACGCCCTCACCCTCGTGGATCAGGCCCAGCAGGATGTGCTCCGTACCGATGTAGTTGTGGTTGAGCATCCGGGCCTCTTCTTGGGCCAGGACGACAACCCGTCGCGCTCGGTCGGTGAACCGCTCGAACATGCCCTCGTGCTCCTCACGTGCCGTGCGCCTCGACTGCGAGATCTTGGCGGGGCCGGTGCGCGGACGTCCGGGACGGGCGTCCGCACCTCCTTACTCTATCGCCGCTGACCGACTCCGCTGAGGTCGTGTCTCCTCGTACCGAGCCGTTCCGACGTCGTTTTGACCAACCATCCGCGCTCAGGAGGTGTTCCGGCACCCCAGCCTGTACGCGCAGAGCGAAATTCACCCGGGGTGCGCAACGCCCTCCGGGGGGTCCCGTGGGTTGTCCACAGGCTGTGGACGAAGTCTCCACCGCCTGTGGACAACGCCTGCGGACCCGGAGAACTTCCCGCCCCCACACCGCCCGCAGCCCCACCCACCGGCCCCCGACGGCGGGTGACGTCGGCCGGGCCCGACGGCCGCCGGGCTGCTGCCCCGAGACGGCGACGCCGGCCGAGGGTGCCCCGAGACGGCGACGCCGGCCCGGAGGGGTGCCCCGAGACGGCGACGCCGGCCCGGAGGGGTGCTCCGAGACGGCGACGCCGGCCCGGAGGGGTGCTCCGGCCCGGCGTCGGTTCGCCACTGACAGCTCAGCGGGTCGCGTGGTACTCGTCGACGATCTCCTGCGGGATACGACCCCGGTCGGAGATGTCCTTGCCGTTCTTCTTGGCCCACGACCGGATCGCCTTGTTCTGCTCGCGGTCGGCGGTCGCGCCGCCCCGGCCCCGGGCGGCCCGGCCACCCACGACCACGCCGCCCCGGCCGACCCGGGTGCCGGCAGCCACGTACGGCGCGAAAACGTCCCGCAATTTGTCGGCGTTGGAGTTCGACAGGTCGATCTCGTACTGAACGCCGTCGAGGGCGAACTTGACGGTCTCGTCCGCGTCCCCGCCGTCCAGGTCATCGACCAGCTTGTGAATGATCTGCTTGGCCACGTCCCACATTCCTTTCGAGCAGGGTGCTCCTGCAATAGGAGCACGATAACCCCCCCGACGCTTGCCGCGTCAATAGGACGCCGTAACGACCCGGCAAAGGTCTCACCGGAGGCTACTCGGGGCGGACCAAGGGGAAGAGGATGGTTTCCCGAATTCCCAGCCCCGTCAGCGCCATCAACAGCCGGTCGATTCCCATTCCCATACCCCCGGCCGGCGGCATTCCGTACTCGATCGCCCGGAGAAAGTCCTCGTCCAGCCGCATGGCCTCGTCGTCGCCCCGGGCACCGAGCTGCGCCTGCGTCACCAGCCGCTCCCGCTGCACCACCGGGTCCACCAGCTCCGTGTACGCGGTGCCCAGCTCGAAGCCGAGCACGTAGAGGTCCCACTTCTCGGCCAGGCCGGGCTCGGTGCGGTGACCCCGGGTCAACGGGCTGGTCTCCTCCGGGTAGTCCCGCACGAAGGTCGGCGCCTGGAGGCTCGGCACCACCAGTTCCTCGAACAACTCCTCGGCCAGCTTGCCCGGCCCCCACTTCGGGTCGACCGCGAGCCCCACCTTGTCGGCGTACTCCACCAGGCGGGTCCGTTCGGTGCGGACCGTGACCTCCTCGCCGAGCGCCTCGGAAAGCGCCCCGAACAGGGTCACCGACCGCCACTCGCCACCCAGGTCGAACTCCCGACCGTCGGCGTGGGTCACCGTCGTCGAGCCGCTGACCGCCACCGCCGCCTGCTGCACGAGATTACGGGTCAACGCCGCCATCGTGTCGTAGTCGCCGTACGCCTGGTAGGTCTCCAGCATCGCGAACTCCGGCGAGTGCGACGAGTCGACTCCCTCATTGCGGAAGTTGCGGTTGATCTCGAACACCCGGTCGACCCCGCCGACCACGGCGCGCTTGAGAAACAGTTCCGGCGCGATTCGCAGATACAGATCAGTACCGAGCGCATTGCTGTGGGTCACGAATGGGCGGGCCGCCGCGCCGCCGTGCAGCAACTGGAGCATCGGCGTCTCGACCTCGATGAATCCCTGACCGTGCAACGAGTCACGCAGGCTGCGTACCGCCGCGGCCCGGGTCCGGACCATCTGCCGGGCCTGCGGACGGACCACCAGGTCCACGTAACGCTGCCGGACCCGGGCCTCCTCGCTCAGCGGCTTGTGCGCCACCGGCAACGGGCGCAGCGCCTTGGCGGTGACCGCCCACTCGTCGGCCAGCACCGACAGCTCACCGCGCCGGCTGGTGATCACCTCGCCGGTGACACCCACGTGGTCACCCAGGTCGACCAGGCGCTTCCAGGCGTCCAGCCGCTCCGCGCCGACCCGGTCCAGGGAGAGCATCGCCTGCAACTCGGTGCCGTCGCCGTCGCGCAGGGTGGCGAAACAGAGCTTGCCGGTGTTCCGAACGAAGATCACCCGGCCGGTGACCGAGATCCGGTCCCCGGTCGCGGTGTCGGTGGGCAGCTCGGCGTACCGCTCGCGCACCTCGGCCAGGGTGCTGGTCCGGGGGTAACCGACGGGGTACGGGTCGATGCCCTCGGCGAGCATCCGGTCCCGCTTCTCCCGGCGGACCTTCATCTGCTCGGGAAGGTCGTCGGCGGGGTCCACTGGCACGGCGTTCTGCTCGGTCACGGCACGCTTCCTCGGCTAAGGGAGTTTCGACTGGGTCAGCCCATGAGCGTACTCATGCCCCCGAGCGGCCGTTACGGGATAACCTGCCCGGCATGGTCGAGCACACCCGGGCACGGTCCTTCGGTACGGTCGCCGCCGACTACGACCGGTTTCGACCCGGTTATCCGGCCGAGGCGCTGCGCTGGGCGCTGGCCGGCACGGGTGCGGGTGCGGGTGCGGGTGCCAGCGTGGTCGACCTGGGTGCCGGCACCGGCCTGCTCACCCGTGACCTGCGGGCCCTCGGCCACCGGGTCACTCCGGTCGAACCCGACCCGGCGATGCGGGCCCGGCTCGACACGGCCGTTCCCGGGACCACCGCCCTCGCCGGCTGCGCCGAGGCGGTCCCGCTGCCCGACGCGAGCGCCGACGCGGTGCTGGTCGGCCAGGCCTACCACTGGTTCGACCGGGAACGCGCGCACGTCGAGATCGCCCGGGTGCTCCGGCCGCACGGCATCTTCGCCCCGATCTGGAACATCCGGGACGAAACGGTCGGCTGGGTGGCCGAGCTGGGGCGGATCGCCCAGATGGGGGAGAACGTCAGCGACCTGACGGTGAAGGTGACCACCTTCGGTGCGGCCTTCGGCCCGGTCGAGCTGGGCCGGTTCACCCACCGGACGACCGTCACCTCCGACGAGGTCCTCGGGCTGTTGCGTACCCGCTCACACTGGTTGGTCGCCGCCCCGCAGCAGCGGCAACGGCTGGAGCGGGACCTGCGCGAGTTGTTCGCCACCCACCCCGACCTGGCCGGCCGGGAGACCGTCGAGCTGCCGTACCAGACGCTGGTCTTCCGGGCCCGGCGGCGCTGAACCGCCGCGACCGGCCGTCGTGATCAGGTGTTGCGTTCGTAGACCATGCGCAGCCCGATCAGGGTGATCATCGGCTCGTGGTGGGTGATGGTCCGGCACTCGCCGATCACCACCGAGGCCAGCCCGCCCGTGGCGATCACCGCCCGGACCTGGCCCAACTCCTCGGTCATCCGCTCGACGATCCGGTCGACCTGCCCGGCGAAGCCGAAGTAGAGGCCGGACTGGAGACACTCCACGGTGTTCTTGCCGATCACCGAGCGGGGCTTGTTGGCCTCCACCTTACGCAGCTGGGCGGCGCGGGCCGCCAACGCGTCGAAGGAGATCTCGATGCCCGGGGCGAACGCCCCACCGAGGAACTCCCCCCGACCGCTGATCACGTCGAAGTTGGTGGTGGTGCCGAAGTCCACCACGATCGACGGACCCCCGTAGAGGGTGTACGCGGCCAGCGTGTTGACCACCCGGTCCGCGCCCACCTCCTTCGGGTTGTCGATGGCCAGCTGCACCCCGGTGCGGACCCCCGGCTCGACGACCACGCTCGGCAGGTCGGCGTAGTAACGGGCCAGCATGGTCCGCAGCGAGCGCAGCGCCGCCGGCACCGTCGAGCAGGCGGCCACCCCGGTGATCTCCACGGCGTCACCGGCGAGCAGCCCCCGGAACATCAGACCCAGCTCGTCCGCTGTCGAACGGGCGTCGGTCTTGATCCGCCACGAGTGCACCAGCTTGTCGCCGTCGAAGGTCGCCAGCACGGTGTTGGTGTTTCCGATGTCGATGCAGAGCAGCACGCACGCAGCCTAGACGCCGACCGGCCCACCGCAGGCGAGCAGTGGGCCGGACCCGCTGCCCCGCACCGACGGGTAGCCGGCGGCCCGGCCGGCTCACCGCTCGCGCAGGTCCAGGGCGATGTCCAGGATCGGCGAGGAGTGCGTCAGGGCACCCACCGACAGGTAGTCCACCCCGGTCGCCCCGTACTCGGCGGCCACCTCCAGGGTCAGCCCACCGGTCGCCTCCAGCTCGGCCCGGTCGCCGACCGCCGCGACCACCTCGCGCAGGGTCGCCGGGGACATGTTGTCCAACAGCAGGAAGTCCGCGCCCGCCTCCACCGCCTCCACCGCCTCGGCCGGGGTGTCCACCTCGACCTGCACCGGCACCTGCGGGAAGGTCTGCCGGACCCGACGGAAGGCCGCCCCGACACCACCGGCGGCCAGCTTGTGGTTGTCCTTGATCATGGCGACGTCGTACAGGCCCATCCGCTTGTTGGTGCCACCGCCGGCCCGGACCGCGTACTTCTCCAGCATCCGCAGGCCCGGGGTGGTCTTGCGGGTGTCCAGCACCGTCGCCTTGGTGCCGGCCAGGGCGTCCGCCCAGGCCCGGGTGTGGGTGGCCACCCCGGACATCCGGGAGAGCAGGTTCAGCGCGGTGCGCTCGGCGGTGAGCAGCAGCCGGGTCGGGCCGGTCACCGTCGCCAGCACCTCACCCCGGGCCACCCGCGCGCCGTCGTGGGCCACCACCACCACCTCGACGGTACGCTCCGCAGCGCTCACCTCGCCGACCAGCTCGAACACCGCCGCCGCCACCGCCAGCCCGGCCACCACCCCGGCCTCCCGGGCCACCAGGTCGGCGGTGTCGGTCTGCCCGGCCGCAACGGTGGCGACGCTGGTGACGTCGACGAAGTCCGCCCCCAGATCCTCGGTGAGCGCGTCGACGATCACCCGCCGGACCCGCTCCGGGTCCAACCCGCCCGCCGTCAACGCCTGTCGCGTCGGTTCCCGCACTGCATTTCCTTTCGTTCGCCACTGCGGGGCTCGCAAACCCGGCTCACTCCTCGGACTCACCCGCCCCCCTTCGTTCGCCACTGCGGGGCTCGCAAACCCGGCTCACTCCTCGGACTCACCCGCCCCCCTTCGTTCGCCACTGCGGGGCTCGCAAACCCGGCTCACTCCTCGGACTCACCCGCCCCCCTTCGTTCGCCACTGCGGGGCTCGCAAACCCGGCCCGCTCCGGGTCAGGGCAGGCCCTCCCAGCGTTCGGTGAGGTCACCCCCGGCACCGACGGCCGCGACGAGATGACCGCGCCACCGCTCGTCGGCCGCCGGGAAGTCCTCCCGCCAGTGGCAGCCCCGGGTCTCCTGGCGGGCGTACGCGGCGGCGACCAGGGCGGACGCCACGGTGACCAGGTTCGTCGCCTCCCAGCCGGCGGTGCCCGGCCGACCCTGGCCCTGCCCCAGCTCGGTCAGGGTGGCGGCGGTCGCGGCCAGGGTCGACGCCGACCGCAGCACCCCCGCGCCCCGGGTCATCGCCCGTTGCAACGCGGGCACCCCCTCGGCGGGCAGCACCCCACCCCCGCCGCCCACCCAGGCACCGGTCTGCGCCGGTTGCGCCTGCTCGGGCAGCCCGGCGGCGATGTCCTCGGCGATCCGGCGGGAGAAGACCAACCCCTCCAGCAGCGAGTTGCTGGCCAGCCGGTTCGCGCCGTGCACGCCCGTGCAGGCGACCTCGCCGCAGGCGTACAGGCCGGGGATGGAGGTCCGGCCGCGCAGGTCGGTGCGGACGCCACCGGACGCGTAGTGGGCGGCCGGGGCGACCGGAATCAGATCCGTCGCCGGGTCGACCCCGATGGCCAGGCAGGACGCGACGATGGTCGGGAACCGCCCGGCGAGGAAGTTCGCGCCGAGGTGCCGGGCGTCCAGATGGACGTGGGCCGCGCCGGTGGCCAGCAGCACCCGGTGGATGCCCTTGGCCACCACGTCCCGGGGGGCCAGCTCGGCCAGTTCGTGCTGGCCGAGCATGAACCGCTTGCCGTCGGCGTCGACCAGGTGGGCGCCCTCACCGCGCAGCGCCTCCGACACCAGCGGCTGCTGGGCCAGGCCCGCGCCCGGCACCCGGGCCTGCTCCGGCACGATCAGCGCGGTCGGGTGGAACTGCACGAACTCGACGTCGGTGACCGCCGCCCCGGCCCGCATCGCCAACGCCACCCCGTCACCGGTGGAGACCGCCGGGTTGGTGGTGGCCGAGAAGACCTGCCCCATCCCGCCGGTGGCCAGCACCACCGCGCGGGCCAGCAGCGCGCCGACGCCGTCCTCGCTGCCCTCGCCCAGCACGTGCAGGGTGATGCCGCAGGCCGGGCCGGGAGAGTCCGGGTCGTCGCCGGGGGCGCGCAGCAGGTCCAGCACCAGGGCGTGCTCGACCAGGCGGATCCACGGGTCCCGGCGCACCGCCGCGTGCAGGGCCCGCTGCACCTCCGCCCCGGTGGCGTCCCCACCGGCATGCACGATCCGGTCGGCCCGGTGCCCGCCCTCCCGGGTGAGCATCAACGAACCGTCCGGGTTGCGGTCGAACTCCGCGCCGATGCGCATCAGTTCCCGCAGCCGCAGCGGCCCCTCCTCCACCAGCAGCCGCACGGCCGCCGGGTCGCAGAGTCCGACCCCGGCGATCTCGGTGTCGCGGGCGTGCGCGGCGGGCGAGTCGGCCGGATCGAGTACGGCGGCGATGCCGCCCTGCGCCCAGCGGGTCGACCCGTCGTCGATGTTGACCTTGGTGACCACGGTGACGTGCAGGCCCGCCTCGCGCAGGTGCAGCGCGGCGGTCAACCCGGCCACCCCGGAGCCGACCACGATCACATCGGTGGTCTCCACCCAACCGGGCGCGGGAGCAGCCAACAGTCTGGGCAGGGCCGGCAGGTCGACGGTCGGCGGGAGTTCCATAGCCACAGTCAACCCGAACGATCCTCGCGACGGGCGGCGGGGGCGGGACGAGTGGTTTCGGCTACCCCGTCCGCTACTTCGTCCGCACCGGCAGGGCGGCCGGTCCGCCGCCCTTCAGCGAGGCGGTCACCGTCCGGTCGCTCAACCACAGGTAGCAACGGACCCCCCGGTCGCCGACCCGCCACCGGCCCGGCCCCGGCGGACGCACCACCACGCCGCTGCGGAAACGCAGGTCGGCGTCGTCCGGCACACCCACGTAGCGACCCAGCAGGCTGCGGCAGCCGGCGTACAGCGGCAGCCAGTCGACGTCCTTGACCGGATAGGCCCGGTCGGGGGCCTTCCAGGCGCCCACGAACTCCGCCTCGTGGACGGTCGAGCACTCCACCGGCACCAGCACCTGCACCCCGGCACCCCGGCCGCTCTTGGCCCGCTGACAGCCCAACCGCAGCGGCGACGGGCCCTTCAACGCGTCCCGCAGGCTGCCCGTACGGGTGACCACGGTGGCCGCCGCCTCGACGGTGGTCACCTCGCTCAGGTCGCACCGGAACCAACGGGCCCCGGCCGTCCAGCCGAGCGCGGTCGGCAGCGCCACCGCCAGCCGCAGCCGGCCGGCCCGCCAGTCGTCGCCCAGGTAACCGGCGGCCCGGGTGTCGCACTCGGCGAACGCACCCCGCAACTCCGCCGAACCGGTGACCGGCGCGACGACCCGCTCGCCCGGCAACGCGCCCACGTGCACCGTCTCCACCCGGTGCGGCACCGCGCAGTCCACCGGCGCGTACGCCGCCAGGGCGACCGTGTCGGTGAAGTCGGCGACCTGACAAACCCCCGCCTCGGGGGTGAACGGCCCGGCCGGCGGCAGGGCCGCCCAGTCGTCGGTGAGATCGCCGTCGAGGCCGCCCGGCGCACCGCAGCCCGCCAGGACCACACCCACCGCCAACGCGGCGATCAAGACCCTCATCGGACGACGCAACGCGGCCTCCCCCAGCCGACGACCGTCAATCCGACGGTCAGTCCAGGGTAACCAAAAATGACCTTCCGGTAACAGACCGGAATTCCGGTCAGCCCACGACGGCGAGCGGACTCGGCACCGGGTCCCCGGCCGTCCCCGGGGCCGCAGCCGCCGGATCGCCGCCCAGCTCAACCACCCTGTTGTCGGCGTCCACATGGACCACCCGGGGGCGGTACGTCCGGGCCTCCGCGTCGTCCATCTGACCGTACGAGATCAGGATCACCAGGTCGTTCGGGTGCACCAGGTGCGCCGCCGCGCCGTTGATGCCGATCACCCCGCTGCCCCGCTCCCCCGGGATCACGTACGTCTCCAGCCGGGCCCCGTTGGTCACGTCCACGATCGCCACCTGCTCGCCCGGGAGCAGGTCGGCGGCGTCGAGCAGATCCTGGTCCACCGTCACCGAGCCGACGTAGTGCAGGTCGGCCTGGGTCACCGTCGCCCGGTGGATCTTCGACTTGAGCATGGTCCGGAACATCGGCTTGCCTCTCGACAGGTGGTGTGCGTGGTCAGGAGCGGGGGGCGAGGTCGATCGCCAGGTTGTCGATCAACCGGGTGGTGCCCACCCAGGCCGCGATCAACAGCCGGGCCGGGCCGGCGACCGGCCCCGGCTCCAGATCCGGATCGGTGAGCACCAGATAGTCCAGTCGCACACCCGGCACCTCGCCGAGCACCCGGTGCGCGGCGGCCAGCACGTCACCGGCGTCCGCGCCCCGCCCGGCGGCGTCCGCCCCGGCCCGCAGCGCGGCCGAGAGGCTCAACGCGACCTGCCGCTCGTCCGCCGACAGGTAGCGGTTACGGCTGGACCGGGCCAGCCCGTCCGGCTCCCGTACGGTCGGCACACCGACCACCTCGACCGGCACGTCCAGGTCCCGGGCCATCCGACGGACCAGGGTGAGCTGCTGGTAGTCCTTCTCCCCGAAGAAGGTCACGTCGGGCCGGGTGAGCTGGAGCAGCTTCAACACCACGGTCAGCACCCCGTGGAAGAAGCCGGGCCGGCTCTGCCCCTCCAACTCCTCACCGGGCTGACCCGGGTTGACCCGGACCGTGGGCTGCCCGTCCGGGTACATGTCGGTCACGGCCGGGGCGAACACCAGGTCCGCACCGGCCCGCCGGCACACCTCCAGGTCGGTGTCGAGGGTGCGCGGATACCTGTCGAAGTCCTCGTTCGGGCCGAACTGCAACGGGTTCACGAAGATCGTCACCAGCACGTGGTCGGCCCGCTCCCGGGCCGCCCGGATCAGCGCCTCGTGCCCCGAGTGCAGCGCACCCATCGTCATCACCACACCGACCGTGCCGGCCAGCCCCGCCCGGGCCTTCGCCAGCTCCACCCGGGTGTGCACCAGTTCCGTCACTGAACCGCCTTCCGTTCGCGACTGCGGGGCTCGCAAAACCGGCTCACTCCTCGCACCCACCAACCCGCCCTCCGTTCGCGACTGCCGGGCTCGCAAAACCGGCTCACGCCGCCACCTCGCGGTGGATGCCGGCGAGCACGTCGAGCAGGGACTCGGCGTCGACCGGGCGCAGCCGGCCCGCCGCGATCGCCCGGTCCGCGCTCCGTCGGGCCAACGCCAGGTAGGGGGCCACGGATTCCGGCGCGGTCTGCGCCAGCCGGGCCAGGTGCCGCCGTACGGTGCCCGCGTCGCCACGCGACACCGGGCCGGTGAGCGCGTCGTCGCCGAGCCGCAGGGCGTTCTCCAACGCCGCCCGCAGCAGCGGGGCCAGCACCTTCTCCGGCTGGGTCACCCCGGCGTCCCGCAGCCGGTCGGCCGCCTCGTTGACCAGGGTCACCAGGTGGTTCGCGCCGTGCGCCAGGGCCGCGTGGTAGAGGACCCGGTCGGTCTCCCCCACCCACTCCGGCACCCCGCCCAGGTCGGCGACGAGCCGGGCCGCCGCCGCCCGCAACTCCACCGGGGCGGTCACCCCGTAGGAGATGCCGGCCAGCCGGGACAGGTCGTCCGGCGTACCGGTGAAGGTCATCGCGGGGTGCAGGGCCAACGGCCGGGCACCGACGGCGGCGGCCGGGGCCAGCACGGTCAGGCCGTGCGCGCCGGAGGTGTGCGCGACCACCTGGCCGGGGTGCAGCGCCCCGGTGTCGGCCAAACCAGCGACCACACCGGCCAGCGCGTCGTCGGGGACGGCGAGCAGCAGCAGGTCGGTGGCCTCCCGGGCGACCGAGGTCGCCGACCGGGTCACCGCGTCCGGCAGGAGCAACGCGATCCGGGCCCGGGTCGCCCCGGAGACGCCGGAGGCGGCGACCACCCGGTGCCCGGCGGCGACCAGCGCCGCCCCGAGCACCGCACCCACCCGGCCGGCACCGACCACACCCACGGTGAGCTGGGCGGGAAGGACGAACGGGACACCGGGTGCGGCGGGGCCCTGCGGTACGGCGACGCCGGGGGCAGCCGGACGGGGGCGCAGCGGTGCGCTCATGGCAACGATCCAGTCCTCGAAGGGGGTACCGGTCGATCGCAAGTATGCGCCGGGGGCAGGGAACCCGAACAAGGATGTGTGAAAACCTTCACCGACCCCGGGCACCGGGTGGCCCGACGGCGGCAGCTCACCCGGTGCGGCGGCCCACCCGGTGCGGCAGCTCACCGGTGGCCGGCCAGGAACCCGGCGTCGACGAACTTGACGTTGGTGTCCGGGCGTACCCCGTCGTCCCCGTCCGGCGTCGTCGGGGTGTTACGGCCGTCCTGCACCACCAGCAGCCCGCCCGGGAAGCCCGGCAGCGGCGTCGCCGTCACCGCCGCCCCGTCGCACTCCTGCACGCCGTCGACCCGTCCGTCGACCACCGCGAACCGCCCGGTCGGCCGGTTGGTGACCCGGTCGTAGGTGAAGAACGTGTCGTCGCCCTGGCTGGACACGACGAGGGTGCCCGCGTCCCGACCGGTGGGCAGGATCGTCAGCCCCTCCACGTCCTGGGCGATCCGCCCGCCGAAGCCCGGGTCGGCGGTGTCGTCGGCCACGCAGTCGTCGGCCGCCGGGTCGAAGACCGCCGGGACGCCGTAGTCGCGGACCCGCTCCACCGACCGGGGTACGCCCACGAACCGGCCAGCGACCATCCGGGTCCGCCACAGGCCGACCTTCTCCTGCGCCAGGTACACCACGCCGGTGGCCGGGTCCACCACCGTCCCCTCCACCTGCGGGCCGTCCCCCGGGTCGGTGCACGGCGACCAGGCGGAGCCGTCCGGCAGGGTGAACGTCGACGGCAGCACCAGCCGCCCCACCGGCCGGTAGCTGACCTTCCCGGCCCGCTCCACCAGCCGGAACACCCCCACCTCCGGGGTGCTGCGCCGGCTCACCACCGCGTACGCGGCCCCGTCCCGGTCGGTGAACGTGCCCAACCCGTACGCGGTGCGTTGGGTGTTCACCTCCGCCTGGTCCCGGCTGAACGCGAACGGCGGCTGCGGCGCGGTCACGTCGACCAGCCGCCGCGACACCGGATCGATCCGGTAGAACCGGAGCTGGTCGCGTCCCCGGTCGGTGACCACCGCCAGGTCGACCGGCCGGCCCGCCAGCCGGAAGCCGCTGACCAGGTCGACGTTGTTGAACCGGCCCGCCTCGTCGTCCGGGCCGGGTGCCGGCGGGGTGGCGATCGCCTGCCGCTCCCGGGCCCGCAGGTCGTACACCCGCAGGCCGCCGTTCTTGGCGGTGACGACCACCAGGCTGCCGGCCCGGTCGGTCGGGTGCACCCAGATCGCCGGATCGTCGGCGTCGGCGTCGCCACCGGCGGCGTCGGCGAACAGGGCGGGTGTCTCGGCCACCGCCCGGACCGCACGCGGCACGTCGTCGCGGGCGGGCGCGGCGGCGGCACCGGTGGTCGTCACCAGCAGCGGTACGACCGCCAGCGCGGAGATCACGATTCGTCTCATGCCCGCAGACCGTAGGGTCGGCACGGTGACGGACGCTGAACACGGGATGAACGCGATTCGCTGGCGGTACGCCATGGACGCCGCCCTCTACGGGCCGCGCGGCTTCTTCGTCTCCGGGTCCGGCCCGGCCGACCACTTCCGGACCAGCGTGCACGCTTCTCCGGCGTTCACGGCGGCGGTGTTCCGGCTCGTGTCCCGCCTCGACGCCGCCCTCGGTTTCCCCACCCCGTTCGACGTGGTGGACGTGGGTGCGGGCCGGGGTGAGCTGCTGCGCGCCCTGGCCGCCCTGGCCCACGGGTCGGCGACGCCCGGCGCGGCTGCGACGCCGCTGGCCCACCGCCTACGCCTCACGGCCGTGGAACCGGCCCCCCGCCCGGCGGACCTGCCGCCCGACATCGCCTGGACGACCGAACCCCCGGCGGGAATCACCGGCCTGCTGACCGCGACCGAATGGCTGGACAACGTCCCCCTGGACGTGGCCGTCCCCACCGGCACCGGCTGGCGCTACCACCTGGTGGACCCGAGCACCGGCGAGGAGACCCCCGGCCCCCCGCTGACCCCGGAAGACCTCACCTGGCTGACCACCTGGCACCCCACCCCAATCCCCACCCCAACCCCGGCCGCGCCCCCCACCACCGCCCCGGTGATCAAGAGGTTTGCGTCAACGGAGGGGCCCGAACCTGACGCAAACCTCTTGATCACCGGGCGGGGGGAGCGAGGGGGGCGGGTTGAGGTGGGGCGGAGTCGGGACGAGGCGTGGGGGCGGGCCGTCGGGCGGCTGCGGCAGGGGGTGGCGTTGGCCGTGGACTACGGGCACCTGCGCGAGCGGCGGCCGGTCGACGGGACGTTGACCGGGTACCGGAACGGACGGCAGGTGCCTCCGGTGCCGGACGGGTCGTGCGACATCACCGCGCACGTCGCCATGGACTCCGTCGCCGCCGCCGGTGCGCAGGTCGCCGGGTGTGCGTACACGCTGGTGTCGCAGCGGGAGGCGCTGCTCGCGCTCGGGGCCGACAGTGGGCGACCGGCGCTGAGCCTGGCCGGCAGCGACCCCGCCGGGTACGTGCGGGCCCTCGCCGCCGCCTCGGCGGTGGCCGAGCTGACCGACCCGGCCGGACTCGGCGGGCACCACTGGCTGCTCCAGCCGGTCGGCGTCGCCGTCGATGCGCTCATGGCACGATGACCGGCATGACCACGGACACCGGTGAACTGCGCGAGCTGACCGTCGGCACCGGGGCCGGCGGGGAGCAGCTCGGCACCGACATGGTGCTCAACATCGGCCCGCAGCACCCCTCGACGCACGGCGTGCTGCGGCTGAAGCTGGTGCTCGACGGGGAACGGGTGGTCGCCGCCGAACCGATCGTCGGGTACATGCACCGGGGCGCGGAGAAACTGTTCGAGGTCCGCGACTACCGGCAGATCATCGTGCTGGCCAACCGGCACGACTGGCTGTCGGCGTTCTCCAACGAGCTGGGTGTGGTGCTCGCCGTCGAACGGCTCATGGGCATGGAGGTGCCCGAGCGGGCCACCTGGCTGCGGATGGCGCTGGCCGAGCTGAACCGGGTGCTCAACCACCTGATGTTCCTCGGCTCGTACCCGCTGGAGATCGGCGCGATCACCCCGGTCTTCTACGCCTTCCGGGAACGGGAGACCATCCAGGCGGTCATGGAGGAGGTCTCCGGCGGCCGGATCCACTACATGTTCAACCGGGTCGGCGGGCTCAAGGAGGAGGTCCCCGCCGGCTGGACCGGACGGGCCCGCGCCGCCATCGGCGAGGTCCGCCGCCGGATGCCCGACCTGGACCGGCTGATCCGACGCAACGAGATCTTCCTGGCCCGTACCGTCGGGGTGGGGGTGCTGTCGGCCGCCGACGCCGCCGCGTTCGGGGCGTCCGGGCCGGTCGCCCGCGCCTCCGGGCTCGACCTGGACCTGCGCCGCGACGACCCCTACCTGGCGTACGACCAGCTCGACGTGCCGGTGGTCACCCGCACCGCGGGCGACTGCCACGCCCGCTTCGAGGTGCTGCTCGACCAGGTGTACGCCTCCCTCGACCTCGCCGAACAGTGCCTCGACCGGGTCGACCGGCTCACCGGGCCGGTGAACACCCGGCTGCCCAAGGTGGTCAAGGCCCCCGAGGGGCACACCTACGCCTGGACGGAGAACCCGCTCGGGATCAACGGCTACTACCTGGTCTCGCGGGGCGAGAAGACGCCGTGGCGGCTCAAGCTGCGCACCGCGTCGTACGCCAACGTGCAGGCGCTGGCCACCCTGCTGCCCGGCTGCCTGGTGCCCGACCTGATCGCGATCCTCGGCTCGATGTTCTTCGTGGTCGGCGACATCGACAAGTAGACCGGGGCCAACACCACACCCGGGCCCGACCTGGTCCGGCAACGGGGGCCTGATCCGGCCCTGCCCGGCACGTGGGCCCGGCCCGGTACCCGGACGGTCAGCGCCAGTGGCCGCCGGCGCGCGGGGCGTCGTCCTGCGGGGGGTAGCCGTACCGCTCCTCGCCGTCGGACTGCTGGTGCCCGCGTGGTTCGGGGTCGGGGGTACGCCACGACACCACCGGCTCCCGGTCCCGCCATTGCTCGGCCGGTTGCCCGCCCCACCGCTGGTCGTCCACGGGAGCGGACCGGTCCGCAGCCGCCGGTCCGGACCGCCCGGACCGGTCCACAGCGGACTGCCCGGTGCGCGTGGACCAGTCCGGCGACGGCTGTCGTACGCCGCCCGGCCACTCCTCGCCCGGCGGGACGGCCCGCCCCGGCCGCTCCTGGGCCGGCTGGGCAACCGACGCCGACCAGTCCGGTGCGGACGGCGCGGGCTGGGCGGCCCCGGCCGACCACTGCTCGGCCGGCCGGTGACTGCGCGCCGGCTCCCGCCACTGCTGCGGCACCGGGACACCACCCGCCGGCAACGCCGGGCGGCCCTCCGGCGTCGACCGTCCGCCACCCCACCGCTCACCGGTCCGCGCCGGCTCCTCCCGGTAGGCGTCCTCCTGCCGGTACGGGTCCTCCTGCCGGACCGAGGCCCACCGGTCGGAGTAGTGGTAACCGGCGCCGTCGGCGTGCACCTCCGCCCGGCGCTCCCCGACCCGCAGCTCCCGGGCACGCCCGTCGTCGCGCACCTCGGCCCAGCGGTCACCGGCGCGTACCTCGCGGGCCGGCGGGTCGGCCCTGTTCTCGGCCCACCGGTCACCGGCCGGCACCTCGGGCGCGGACGATTCGCCACGGGTCTCGGTCCAGCCGGACCGGCCGCCGGACGACCTGACGCCGCCCTCCCCACCGACCGGGGACCACTCGGGGCGGGGCTGCTCGGGACGGGACCACTCGGTGCGGGCCGGTTCGGGACGGGGCTGCTCGGGACGGTCGTCGGCCGGGGCACCCCACGAGGGGCCGGACGCGGCCGGCCAGGCCCGCTCGTCGCGGGACGGCGGGCGGGACGCCCGGGACCGGTCGTCCGACGGGGCGGACCAGTCCCGGCCGGGCGGCTCCGCCTGACCCGACCAGGGGTGCTGCGGCTCCCCACCGGCCCAGGACGGCTGCTCCGCGCCAGGCGTCCAACGACCGGCGTACCCACCGCCGTAGCCGCCGGCCGGATCGGGACCGTCGACGACGGTGTGCCGGGTGGTCACGTGCACCGTCTCGGTGTGCCGCACCACGCCGAGCGGACGCGACGTCGACTCGGCACCGGGCACCGGGCCACGTGGTTCGCGAGCGGACGCCCCGTACCCGCCGGGCTGGCCGGACTGGCCGGTGGCCGGGCGGTCCGGGGCGTACCGGCGGCCGGACGCTGCGGGGGTCTCCCGGTCGGCGGCGACCCGGCCCCGGCCCGTCGCGACCGGCTCGGCGTCATCCGCCGCGCCCCAGTCCGGCGGGCTCTCCTCGGCGACGGCCCGCCGACGGCCGACCGGGACCTCCGGCGCCGGTTCGACGGCCGGGACCCGGGCCCGGCCCGCACCGACGGCCCGATCCTCGACGGCCGGCGGGTCGCCGGCGGCCGTCGCCAGATCGGCTGTCACCGCATCCAGCCGGCGACGCAACGCGGTGACCTGCTCCTCGGCCCGCTGGGACTGGTCCAACGCCTGGTTGCCGCGCTGGGCGGCGGCGACGATCTCGCTACGCAGCTCGCGCCGCAGCTGCGCCAGCTCGTCGAGCACCTCCGCGTCGGACGACCGGGTGCCGCCGTCGGCCCGCAGTGCGATGGAGAGGCCGATCAGCACCACGGCGGTGATGGCCAGCACCGCGGCGAACCGCAGCGGACCGTTGCCGTCGGCGAACAACAGGATCAGCGCGGCGATGGGCGCGAACGCCACCCCGATCCAGAACAGGACGGTCAGGAGCTGCGGGCTGCGCTTCTCGGAGACGACCGGGGAGGGCATGGCTGTGCAGCCTACCGAGATGTACGCGGGCTGGGAACGGTCCCAGGGCAGAAATGCCCCGATCTCGGCCGGTACGGCGCAGCGGGCCCGGCTGACCTGCCCCGTGCACCGAGGTCGTCGCCGCACCCGTAGACGGGGAAAGTGAGAAACGACTCAGGACGGGCCCGGTCGCGGTCGGGGGGAGCCGACCGCGACCGGGAACGATCAGCTGGTGGCGAGCGCGCCGTCGGACGAGAAGACCAGGCCCACGCTGGCGGTGCCGGTCTTCAGCGCGTTCTTGGTCTGCGGGCCACCGGCGTCCAGCGAGCTGAACGAACCGGCCTTGAAGTCGTAGACCTCGACCAGACCGGCCTGGCACTTCGGCCGCTGCGGGCACTCCGGCGGGCCGGCCAGCACGGTGTCCTTGCCGGAGCACTTGGCCGCCAGGTCGGAGAGGGTCTTGAGGGAGTACTTGTCGGCGAACGCCTTGGTCACCGCGAAGGCGTTCTGGTCCTGCGCCGAGGACGGGGTGCCGAACGTGATGCCCGCCTTGTCACCCTCGGACTTCAACGCGCTGACCGTCTTGTCCAGCTCCGGCGAGGAGACCGGGGTGGCGTCCTTGCCGTTGGCCTTGGTGTTGAGGAACTCCGCCATGGTCGCCGCGTACTCGGGGACGACCTGGATCTCGCCCTTCTCCAGGCTCGGCCCGTACAGCTCGCGGTTGCCGATCTGCTGCACCTTGACCTGGTAGCCGGCCGCCGTGAGGGCGATGTTGTACAGCTCGGCCAGGGTCTGACTCTCGGAGAAGTTGCCCGCCCCGACGACGATCTGCCCACCCGGCCCCTTGGCGATGCCGGTGGTCAGACCCGTGGCGACGGCGAACTCCTCGGCCGCCGCCTTCGGCGTCTTGCGGTCCACGTCGACGGCCTTGTTGAGGGCGATCAGCTTCGGGGTGTCCAGCGCGGCGGAGACCTTGTCCAGCGCGGCGAGCAGCTGCGGGTTCGCCACCTTGGCGTTGACCGCCGGAATGATGTTGTCGGTGTTCTGGAGCTTCTTGTCGTCGTCGAGGACGACCAGCTGCTCACCGGCGACCGGGGCGCAACCCGCACCGCTCGCGCCCTGCTCCGGAGCATCGGTGCCGGACGAGCCGGCGTCTCCGCACCCGGTCAACAGACCCGCCATGGTCAGGGCGCCCACCGCACCCACCGCCAGCCGTGTCCGTACGCGCATCGTGCCCGCCTTCCGTGTCCCGGCACGGCCCGGGCAGGGCCGGCCGCGTGTCCGACGGGCGACGGCCGCCGCCCGCGGGTTCAGCCAATATCCTTCCGGACCGACCGACAAACTCTGAACCGCTTTCGTAACGTGATCGTCACGGAAAGGGATCAGTTCCCCGCCGTGGCGTCCGCCGCCCGCCGGTTCGCCACCCGCCGGGTACGCCGCAGCGGTCGCGGAGTCACCACCCGCTCGACCAGTGCCAGCAGCCCCTCCGCCGCCAACGCCAGCCCGGCCACCAGCACCCCACCGGCGATGATCTGCCCGCCACCGGCCGCGATGTCCAGCCCGAAGCCGGCCCGGATGATCTGGCCCAGCCCACCACCGTTGACGAACGAGGCCAGTGCCGCCGTCGCCACCACCTGCACGGCGGCCGTCCGGAACCCGGCGGCCAGATACGGCACCGCCAGCGGCAACTCCACCCGCCGCAGCACCTGCCACCCGGACAGCCCCATCCCGCGCGCCGCGTCCCGGGCCTCCGGGTCGGCCTGCCGCACCCCGGTGTACGCGTTGGCCAGCAGCGGCGGCACCGCGAACACGGCCAGGGCGACCACCACCGCCGGACGCCCGAATCCGAGGAAGGTCAGCGGGAGGATGGTGAGCAGCGCCAGCGTCGGGATGGACAGGGTCAGGTTGGAGATCAACACGACCGCTCCGCCGCCGCGCCCCGAGTGCCCCAGCCAGAGACCGACCGGCCAGGCCACCAGGCAGCCCAGCAGCACCGCCGCGACGGACATGCTCAGGTGCTCCCCGACCCGGTCCAGCACCCCACCGGGATTGGTCCAGTTGAGCGGGTCGTTGAGCCAGACCACCGCCTGCTGCACCGGGTTCACTGGATATGCCTTTCGCTCGCGACTGCGGGGCTCCGCTGCGCTGCACTCCTCGCGCTCACCGGACCAACCTTCCGTTCGCGACTGCGGGGCTCCGCTGCGCTGCACTCCTCGCGCTCACCGGACCGACCTTCCGTTCGCGACTGCGGGGCTCCGCTGCGCTGCACTCCTCGCGCTCACCGGGGACGGCTCCGCAGCCAGGGGGTGAGCAGGCGGCCCACGCCGGCCAGGATCAGGTCCAGCACCAGGGCCAGCAGGACGCAGAGCAGCGTGCCGGTCATGATCTGCGCCTTGTAGAAGTTGTTCTGGAAGCCAGCGAAGATCAACTGCCCCAGGCCACCCCGACCGATCACCACCCCGACAGTGACCAACGCGACGGTGGAGACCGTGGCGAGGCGTACCCCGGTGAGGATGCCGGGCAGGGCCAACGGCAGGTCGATGCGGAACAGCCGGGCCCACCGGCCGTACCCCATGCCCTCGGCGGCGTCGCGCACCTCCGGGGGCACCTGGTTCAGCCCGGCCACCGCGTTGCGGACGATCACCAGCAGCGCGTACAGCACCACCACCGTCAACACGGTCACCGCGCCGATGCCCAGATAGGGGGCGATGAACGCGAACAGGGCCAGGGAGGGGATCGTGTACAGCACGCCGGTCAATGCGAGAATCGGCCCAGCGAGACGGCGGTACCAGTAGGCCACCACCGCCAGCGGCAGGGCCACCAGCGCGGCGAGCAGCACGGCCCGGCCGGTCAGGGAGGCGTGCTCGCGCAGCGCGGCGAGAATGGTGTCAGAGTTGTCCCGCACGTACTGCCAGGAGAACCACGGATTACCCGGCTCGGCCCGGTAACTCAGGTGGAAGGACACACGTGGACGTTACCCCCGGGGGCACCGGCGACGCAGGACACACTGCCGCCTCGATCACGCTCGACGGCATCCGCAAGCGGTACCCCGACGGCACCGACGCCGTCCGCGAGCTGAGCCTGGAGGTGCCGGCCGGCGAGCTGGTGGTGCTGATCGGCCCGTCCGGCTGCGGCAAGTCGACGGTGCTGCGGATGATCAACCGGCTGATCGAGCCGACCGGCGGCCGGATCATGCTCGGCGACGAGGACATCACCCGCGTCGACCCGGTGAAACTGCGGCGGCGGATCGGCTACGTCATCCAGAACGTGGGGTTGTTCCCGCACCAGACGGTGACCACCAACGTCGGCACCGTACCCCGGCTGCTCGGCTGGTCGAAGGAGCGGATCCGGCAGCGCAGTGGCGAGCTGCTGGAGCTGGTCGGGTTGGACCCGGCCCAGTTCGGACGCCGCTACCCGCACGAGCTGTCCGGCGGGCAGCGGCAACGGGTCGGGGTGGCCCGCGCGTTGGCCGCCGACCCGGTGGTGCTGCTGATGGACGAGCCGTTCTCCGCCGTCGACCCGATCGTGCGGACCCGGCTGCAGGAGGAGTTCCTCCGGCTCCAGGCCGAGGTCCGCAAGACCATCGTGCTGGTCACCCATGACCTCGACGAGGCAGTCCGGCTGGGCGACCGGATCGCGGTGCTGTCCGAGGGCGGCCGGCTGGAGCAGTACGACACCCCGGCGGCCCTGCTCGGCACGCCCGCCTCGCAGTTCGTCCGGGACTTCGTCGGGGCGGACCGGGGCATCCGCCGGCTGGCGGTCACCCCGGTCACCCGGGAGGTGCTCGACGGGGAGGCCACCGACGCCACCCTGCCGGAGCTGCCGCTGGGCCGCTCGGCGTACGACGCCCTGGCCGCGATGCTCACCGCCGGCACCGACGCGGTCCTGGTCACCGCCGACGGCCGGCTGGCCGGCACGCTCAGCCGCGCCCGGGTCCTCGATCTGGGGCAGCCCGGCAGCTAGCCGGCGTGGAAGTGCCACCCGGACCCGGTCCAGCGGGTCGGTGCGGGGGCGGGCCGGCCGCCTACGGGTCAGGCCCGGCCGCCCAGGCTGGCCAGCCCGATGATCCAGCCGGCGAAGAAGCCGTAGCCGGCACCGGTGCCGGTGGCCTCGAACGCGGCCTGCAGCGGTCCGTCCGTGGTGAGTAGCGCCGCCACCAGGGTCGCCGCCGCCCCGGCCAGGGTGTACGCGGCCCAGCCGGAGAAGAACTGGCTGGCCGAACCCGGCACCCGGGCCACCTGGCCGGTCGGCAGCAGGTAAAGCAGCGCGGCGGCGAACACCAGCAGCAGGATGGCCCGCAGGTCGGTGGCGAGCACCCCGTGCGCCGGGTCCGCCGACTCGACCCGCCAGGCCGGCCAGGCGAGCAGCCGCAGATACCAGCCACCGGCGGAGTTCGGGTCGGTGTGCGCCTCGGCCCAGCTCACATACCACGGGCTGCCGCAGACGCCGACGAGGATCAGCGCGGCGAGGGTGCCGGTGCCGGCGGCGGTGCCGTACCCGCGCACGGTACGGGGACGTTGGGTGAGGGCCATGCGGCGGGAAGTGCCCGACCCGCCCCGACCGGCAAACCTCTCCCGCCAGCCGGCGACGCGACCGCTCAGTGCTTCATCAGGTAGTCGATGAACGCGGCCCGCAGCAGCGGCGCGGACTCCTCGTAGCCGTGCCCGGTCAGCTCCCGCCACAGCGCCGCCGCCTCGTCGATGGTCGGCCCGACCGAGTTGGGCGCCCCGTCGAGCGCGGCGGCCTCGTCGGCGTTCGGCAGGTGCCGCAGCACCGACCAGAAGAAGCCGACGTCCCGCCGCTCCCGGGCCCGCGCGAAGGCCCGCTCCCGCAACTCCTCCGTAGAGAGGGCGTCGAGCTGGTCGAAGGTGTGGCCGGTGCCGGCGGAAGGAGTCTCGGTCATGCCCGCGAGCCTAACCGGCGAGATCCTTCCCGGCCCGTCGTCCACGCCCGCCCGTACGGTCGCCACCGGTCCGGGCCCCGCTGGGATGGTCCGCCGCCCGATCGGGGTCACCGTTCGTCGGCGTCCCAGCGCGGCGGGCCGCTCTGCCAACGGGGGGCCTCCCAGGGGTCGGGCGGGGTGTCGGCGTCGGTCGTCCGCTCCGGCAGCGCCGGGGTCCAGTTGCGCGCCTCGCCGGCCGGGGGCATCGACCACCCGGAGCTGATCGCCCCGTCCCGCACCGGCGGCAGCTCCACCGGCTCACCCCGGGCCGTCCGGGGTCGGCCCCACGTCTCGACCATCCGGGTGACCACCAGGCCACCCGCGAGCGCCACCCCACCGACGGCCCACCGGTCGGTCGGAGCGCCGGTCCCGGTCGCCCAGGCCAGATAGGTCACCACCAGGGCGACCGCGAGGAGGGCACCGAAGATCCCGCCCCGCCGGCCGTACGCGCTGGCACCGCCGAGCATGGACACGCCCACCGCGAGCACCGTCCAGTCCAGCCCCGACCCCGGCGTCACCGGGCCGGTCGCGTTGGCGGCGACGAGCACCCCGGCGAGCGTGGCGAGCACGGTGGAGGCGGTCAGCGCGGCGGCGGTCACCAGGGCGGCCGCCATCCCGCGACGCAGGGCCGGATCGGCCACCGGCCGGAACCGGCCGACCAGCCGACGTACCGCCCGGATCGCGCCGAACGCTCCGAGCAGGACGGCCACCGCGGCGAAGCCGGCGAACAGGTAGTAGGCGTTGCGCCGGGGGTCGTAGTCGGCCTGCACCGCCACCGGCAGGGTCCACCGCTCGATCCACACGATCATTCCGGCGGCGGCCGCGAGGCTCGCCGCCCAGCCGGGCACGTGCAGCACCACCACCGCCCAGGCCAGGGCCAGCCCACCCAGGGCGGCGGCGACCAGGGCCGGCACGACCGCCGTGGACACCCCCCGGTCGCCCTGCTCGGCGAAGTGCAGCGCGGCGGCCAGCGCGACCGGGCCGATCGCCAGGTTCACCGCTGCGGTACGCAGGCTCAGCCCGGCGGCGACGACGAGCAGACCCAACGCGACCGCGTCGACGAGCAACCGGCGCAGGCCCGCCCCGCGCAACGCGTCGGGGTTCTCCCGCCAGAGCAGGTAGGCCAACGCGACGAGGGCGAGCAGCAGCACCAGTTCCCAGACCACGTGCACGCCCAGCCGGTCGCGGCCGGGCTCCCCGTGCGTCGGGTCGTCGAAGACGGTGTCCAGTGCGGTCACGGGCACCTCTGCCGACGCCGCCCGGCCCGGTTCGTCGTACACCATGCGGTGCGCCTCCCAGGTGACCGGCCGTCCCCGGTGACGGCTGACTGTTCTCCGGTCGCCAGGCACCGTACCCGCGCGCAGGGCCGGGCGTAACCCCTCGGTCAGCGGCCGGATCGGTCCTGCCGGTCGTCGGCGTCGTCGTCGGACTCGGGGACCCGGCAGGAGCGTTCGAGCCAGAGCGCGGCGGCGACCAGTGCCAGGGAGGCGAGCGCGCCGGCCCCGGCGGCCGGCCGGTCCTCGATCGCCGCGTTGGTCGGCTCGACGAAGAGCCAACCGGTCAGCCCGGCGTAGAAGCCGAGGAAGATCGCCCCGGCCAGCGCGGACGCCTTGGCCAGCACCACGAACCGGGCCACCAGCAGCGGGTTGACCGGTTCCCGGCCGGGCTTGCGCTCGATGCGGCCCCGGGTGTTGACCGCCGCGTACGCCTCGAGCACGGCCAGCGCGGCCAGGGTGACCACCGGCAGCCAGGGCAACCGGGGGATCCCGCTGTAGTAGAAGCTGCTGATCAGCAGCCAGGCCAGGGCCGCGGCGGCGAGCGCGGCGACCACCAGGGTCGAGAACCGGGTGGGGCCCATCCTCGACCCGTCGGGTTCCTGGTCACGGGGCGGTCGGGGCGCTGTCATGCCGGCCGGCTCCACTGGTTCATAAGTCCGACTCTAACGTCAGATCGGGGCGCGGGTTCAGTTCCAGGGCGTCACCGGCGACCGGTTCGGCGTTGAGCAGGTCGGTGAGCCAGCCGTGGCCGGTCAGTCGCCCGTGCGGGTCGATGTCGATCCACGGTCGGAGCACGAAGGCACGCTGGTGGGCGCGGGGGTGCGGCAGGGTCAGCTCCGGGTCGTCGCTGAGCACCGGCTGGCCGCTGTCGTCCCAGACGGCGACGACGTCCACGTCGAGGGTGCGCGGGCCGAACCGGCGGGCCGGGTCGCGGACCCGACCGGCGGCCCGTTCGGCGGCCTGCGCGCGGGCCAACCAGTCGCCCGGGGCCGCCGCCGGGTCGGCGACCATCACCGCCGCGTTGAGGTACGCCGGCTGGTCGGCGTCCCCCCAGGGGGGCGTCTCGTAGACGCCGGAGAGCACCAGCACCGTGTCACCGAGGCGGTGCACCGCGGTCCGCAGGTGGCCAAGCCGGTCGCCCAGGTTGCTGCCGATCGACAGCACCGCCCGGGTCACCGGGTACGCCGCAGGGTGACCGACACGTCGGCGAAGGGGTGCGGGATCGGGGCCTCGGGTTTGTGGACGGTGACGGTGGCGGCGGTGACCAACGGTTCGGCGAGGCAGACCGCGAGCAGCCGGTCGGCGAGCGTCTCGATCAGGTTGACCGGCTCGCCGGTGAGCACCGCGACCAGCCGCTGCGCCAGCTCGCCGTAGTGGACGGTGTCGGTCACCTCGTCGGAGCGGGCGGCCGGGGCGAGGTCGAGTTCGAGGACGGCGTCGACCACGAACTCCTGCCCCTGGGCGCGTTCGAAGTCGTACACGCCGTGTCGGCCCCGGGCCCGCAGGCCGGTCAGGGCGATCCGGTCGGTCATCGTCGTCCTCCCTCTGCCCGGCCGGCGTGGGCCGGGTCCTTCCCGATGGGGGTGGTGGCGAGCCGGGGGTGGCCGGTGGCCGACCAGACGGCGAGCGCGTCGACGGTGCCCAGGACGTCGTGCACGCGGACCCCCCAGGCGCCGGCGGCCACGGCGAGCACGCTGGTGGCGACGGTGGCGGCGGCCCGGCCGTCGGTGTCGCGGGGGGTGCCGTCGGGTGCGGCGAGCAGCCGCCCCAGGTAGGACTTGCGGCTGGCCCCGAAGAGCAGGGGGAGGCCGAGTTCGAGCAGTTCCGGCAGGCGGGCGCTGAGTTCCCAGTTGTGCGCGGCGGTCTTGGCGAAGCCGAGCCCGGGATCGATCACGAGCCGGTCGGCGGCCACCCCGGCGGCCAGCGCGTCGTCGACCCGCTGGGCCAGCTCGGCCCGGACGTCGGCGACCACGTCGGTGTACGCGGCCAGCTCGGCCATTCCGCGCGAGTGTCCCCGCCAGTGCATCAGCACCCAGGGGCAGCCGGCGTCGCGGACCACCCGGGCCATGTCGGGGTCGGCCAGTCCGCCGGAGACGTCGTTGACCACGGCGGCCCCGGCGGCGACGGCCGCCTCGGCCACCGGTGCCCGGGTGGTGTCGATGCTGACCGGCACGCCGGCGGCGGCGAGTTCCCGGATCACCGGCAGCACCCGGGCCGCCTCGGTCCGTGGGTCGACCCGGTCGGCGCCCGGTCGGGTGGACTCGCCACCGACGTCGACCAGGTGCGCACCCTCGTCGCGCAGTCGCACCCCGTGTGCGACGGCGGCGTCCAGATCCGCGTACCGGCCGCCGTCGGAGAAGGAGTCGGGCGTGACGTTGAGGACGCCCATCACCACCGGGGCCTGCGCCCGTACCAGATCGGTCACGACTAGACGGTACCGGTCGCGCCGGGGCGTCCCGGGAACCCCCACCGGCCCTCTCCACGGCCGGACTGACGTGCCGATTAGAACAGGTGTACTATCGGTCTTCCGGGCCGAATCGGGTCGACTCTTCGCGGCTTGTCGCAAAGGGGGGCGGCCCGTACGCTGTGGAATTGCCCAGCATCAAGAGATGGCGAAGCCTGGAGGGAGGGCCAAAGCGGGAAAATCCCCCCAAATCTCGCCACTCTCCGTGGTGGGAGACCCGCACCGCGTCAACGATGCCGTGCACAGTGAGCACATTCCCGCCAGGCTTGCCTACTGCACCACCGCGGCGCCGCCGGCCGCGTTATGGGGAGGTTCCAGTGATCGCCTTCGAGCTGATGGAGACGACGTCGTCCGGCGTCGCGCAGGTGCTGCACACCCTGGCGACGGCGCCACTCGCCGAACCAGCCCCCAAGGGCATCGACACCAACGGTGTCGTCACCTTCTTCGCCAGCAAGATCGCTCCCATCCTGCTCGCGGTGCTCGGGGTCATCTTCATCGGGCGGGCCAGCCGGGGTGAGATCTCCAAGGTGCTCACCAGCTCGGCCATCGCGATCGTCGGGCTGGCCTTCATCGCCGGCGCGGCCACACTCTTCTTCATCGGTGACTATCTGATCGATCTGATCTTCGAATAGGCGCGGGCGAGACATGCGGCTGCGCACCGACGACGACATCTACCGGGCCCGCCTGGTCTACCTCGGGCCGCCCGGCTACACCCTTCCGGTCCACCTGCCCTACGCCCAGTACGGCCTGTTCATGCTGCTCGTACCCCTCTACATGTTCATCCACTGGCTGTTCACGTTGCAGGTCGAGCTGTTTCCCGCCTGGGAGATCGCGCTCGCCATCGTGAGCACCTCGTTCATCTTCCGGTACGTCGACCCGGACCGGCCGGCGCGGATGGTCATCCGCACCGCGCTCACCGACTGGCGACGCACCCGGGAACCGGCCGCCGAGCTGCGGGACCCCCGCCTGGTCGGCAGCCGGATCAGGATCCGGGAGGAACTGGCATGACCGGGTGTACCCGCATCGGGCAGTCGGACCACATGGGTGAGGCGGTCGAATGAGTCGCTCTTCCACGCCGGGTTTCCCGGCCGGACGACACAGCGCCCCACACGGTAACCGTGCGCGCTCGTTCGACTACCCCCAGGAGGAGTTGCGGGACGACGAGCCGTACGACCCGACCCTGCTCACCGGCCCGGGCAAGGTCGGCGTCTTCCAGGCGCCCCGCCCAACCCCCGGCGGGGGCACCCCCCCGGTCGAGCCGGTCTCCGCCGCGCCGATGCTGGTGGGTGACGGCACCGACATCGACTCCCCCTTCCTCGATCTCTTCGGCGGCGGTCCACGCCCCGGCACCCCCCCGGCACCCGGTGGGCCGCCCCCCGGCACCGCCGCGCGGCGCGGCCCCGGCCGGCAGCCCCAGCCCGCCCCGCACCGAATCGCCGCCGCGTCGACGCCACCGGCGGCGATCGAGGCGCAGGCGCCTCCGGCGGCCATCGAGGCGGCCCCGCCGACCGAGCGACCGGCCCGTACCCGGGTTCCACACCAGCAGGGCGACCGGTCGGCGGTCGCCGGTGACCGGCCGACCGAACCACCGCAGCGGGCACCGCGCCGCGTCCCGGCCGAGTTGTTCCCCCGGGACACCGGCGAGCCGCTCACCGCCCGCGAAGCGGCCGAACGGGCCCGCCGGGAAGCCACCGAACGGGCCCGGGAAGCCGCCGACCGCAGCCGCCGGGAAGCCGCCGAGACCGCCCGCCGGGAAGCCGCCGAACAGGCCCGGCGGGAAGCCGCCGAACAGGCCCGCCGGGCGAGCGCCGAAGCAGCCCGACGGGAGGCGATCGCGCAGACCCAGCGCGAAGCCGCCGAACAGGCCCGACACGAGGCCGCCGAGACGGCGCAGCGGGAAGCCGCCGAGCAGGCCCGCCGGGCGGCGGCCGACGCGGCCTGGATCGAGGCCGCCGAGCGCAGCCGGCGCGAGGCCGCCGAGTCGGCCCGGCGGGACGCCGACGAACAGGCCCGAAGGGCCGCAGCGCTGACGGCTCGGCCCCGCCCCACCCCGGTGGAGTCCCCGCCGACGACCTGGCCCGACCACGTCGAGCCGGTCTGGCCGGAGACCACCGACCCGGCCTGGCCGGAGCCGGCCGAACCGGTCCGCGTCGAGTCCGTGACCGCGCCGGCCGGCGCGCTGACCGCCGAACCGACCCGGCGTGCACTCGTCGAGCCCGACCCCACCGAACCCGGCCCCCGCGAACTGGCCGCGCCGAGGCAACGTGCGGCGAGCCGCCGGACCGAGGCGACCAAGCCCGTCCGGGTACGCCCCCCGAAGATCAAGTTCGGTGACCGGGACCCCTCGATCGACCTGGCGATCACCGAGATCGCCGGACACCTGACCTTCACCCCCAACACGGTCACCGCCTGGTACTGGCTCCCCGAGGTCCGATGGGCGTTCCGCCCGGACGCCGAACGCGAGGCGCTGCTCTCCGCGATCTCCGAGCAGTACGCCGGCCTGGCCGGTTTCCGGCTGCACCTGCGCCGCACCACCCGGCCGTTCCCGGCCGACGAGTGGGCCCGCACCATCGACGCGCACACCGCGTCACCGCTGCCCGACGTCCCCGGCACACCCGGCTGGGCCGACCACCTGGTCGCCGCACAGCAGCACCTGATGTCGGTCAACCACGCCGAGGGACAGACCTACCTGGGGGTCACCTTCGCCCGTCGCTCGCTCGGCGACTCCCTCACCGAACGCCTGCTGCGCGCCTTCGGCAGGGGCACCGCCGACGGGGAGCGTCGCAAGCTGGGCCGCACCGTCGAGCAGTTCGACGAGGTGCTGGGCAGCTTCGGCATGCGGGGTCGGCGGGTCACCGCACAGGAGCTGGAGTGGTTGCTCTACCGCTCGGTGGCGCTGTGCATGGCCCCGCCCGGCACGCTCTCCCCGGTTACCAACGGGCGGTGGGAACGCGGTGACCTGCTCGCCCTCACCGAACAGGTCGAGCGGTACCGCACCCCGTACGGCACCACGGTCAAGCTGGTCAACCGGATGACCGGGGAGGAACGGCACGTCGCCGTGCTCGCGGTCGGCCGGATGGAGCCGTTGGAGATCCCCGAACGGCACGAACCGTGGCTGCACTTCCACGAGCGGCTGCCCTGGCCGATGGAGATCTCCACCCGGGTCGACATCCTCGGCTCCGGTGACTCCTTCCGTAACCTCGAACACCGGCTGCGGATGATCCGCTCGCAGCAGCTCGACTACGCCGAACACGGCATCGACGCCCCGCCCGAGCTGGAGCGGCTCGCCAAGCGGGCGCTGGTGATCGGTGACGAGATGACCACCGGCCTGCCGGTCGACTCCGCCCGGGCGCACGGCTGGCACCGGATCGCCGTCGGCGGCCGGACCCGCGAGGAGTGCATGGAACGGGCCCGCCGGCTCATCCAGCTCTACTCACGCGAGCTGCGCATCTCGCTGCAACACCCCAAGAACCAGGACTGGCTGGCCCGGGAGTTCATCCCCGGGGAGCCCATCGCCAACACCGGCTACGTCCGCCGGATGCCGGTGCCGCTGCTGGCCGCCGCGCTCCCCCAGGCGGCGTCCACCGTCGGTGACCGGCGGGGCGACCTGATCGGTCGTACCGCCGGGACCTGCCGCCGGCCGGTCTTCCTCGACCTGCACTTCCCGATGGAGGTACGCGAGCGGTCCGGCCTCGCCGTCTTCGTCGCCGAACCCGGCGGTGGCAAGTCGACGCTGCTCGGTGCGCTCGGCTACCTGGCCGCCCGGCGGGGGGTCCAGGTCACCCTGCTCGACCCGTCCGGCCCGTTGGCCCGGCTCTGCGCCATGCCCGAACTCAAGCCGTACGCCCGGGTGCTCAACCTGACCGGCTCGGAACCGGGGACGCTGGCCCCGTACGCGCTCATCCCCACCCCGCTGCGCAGCGAGTTCAACAGCGGCGCGGCGGGTGACCGGGAGTTCGAGATCGCCGTCTCCAACGCCCGGGCCGAGCGACGCATGCTGGTGCAGGACATCTGCATGATGCTGGTGCCACCGCAGGTGGCCAGGGAGGCGTCCACCGCCACCCTGTTCCGGCACGCGGTACGCCAGGTGCCCGCCGAGGAGACCTCCACCCTGGACGACGTGGTCACCTGCCTGCAGGGGCTCGACGACGACGCCGGCCGGGAACTGGCCCACCTGCTGCTCGACACCGCCGAGATGCCGCTGGCCATGCTCTTCTTCGGCCGCCCGCCGGAGGGGCTGCTCGGTGCCGACGCGGCGCTCACCGTGATCACCATGGCCGGTCTCCGACTGCCCGACCTCAAGATCGAACGCGAGTACTGGTCGGCCGAGGAGGCGCTGGCGCTGCCGATGCTGCACACCGCGCACCGCCTCGCCGTACGCCGCTGCTACGGCGGGTCGATGTCCTCCCGCAAGCTCGTCGGCCTGGACGAGGCGCACTTCATGGAGGGCTGGCGCTCCGGCCGGTCCTTCCTGGTCCGCCTCGCCCGCGACTCCCGCAAGTGGAACCTCGCCGCCCTGGTCGCCTCACAGAACCCCAAGGACATCCTCGGCCTCGACGTCCAGAACCTCGTCTCCACCGTCTTCGTCGGCCGGATCGCCGAGGACACCGAGATCGCCTCCGAGGCGCTCCGGCTGCTCCGGGTCCCGGTCGACGACGGCTACGAAGCCACCCTGGCCTCCCTGTCCGCCGTCGACACCACCTCCGCGACCCGGCTCGGCTTCCGCGAGTTCGTCATGCGGGACGTCGACGGCCGGGTGCAGAAGGTCCGGGTTGACGTGTCGTACGTCGAGGGGCTGCTGGACCACCTCGACACCACCCCCGCCGCAGCCGCTCAGGCCGCCGGGATACTACCGACCGTCCTGGCTGATCTGGAGGCGTGACAATGGCGAGGACCCGGGCACGGATCACGGCGCTCCTCCTCGCACTCGGCGTACTCGCCGGTGCCACGATCGCCTGGCCGGTGATCGGGGCCACACCGGCGTACGCCGCGACATCCGTGACGGCACAGGCCGCAGCGGATCTCTGCACCACCAAAGAGTGGCAGGCCGACTTCCGCGCCTGCGTGAAGAAACTGAAGCAGGTCAGCGAAACCGAGGTGGACTGCCGCAAGCCACCGGTTCCCTCAGCCCCCGACTCCGGGCTGGCCGGCTGGTTCGCCTCCCGGCCCGACGCGTCGAAGCTCCCCGGGCCGAAGGGCCTCTACAGCGACTACGGCTACGGCGGCTACAGCTTCAACACGTACGACGTCGATGGTGGCTGCGCCTCCACCGTCCTGCATCCGGACTACAAGTTCACCACGACCGTCGCCAACGGCGAACTGATGATGGCCACTGCGGTGGTGGGTGCCTCGAACGCGCTCCGGGAGCGCGCCTGGGATCCACGGTCGATGTGGAACTGGGCGGACCCACTGGTGGAGAAGGCGACCAAGGCCGTCTACCAGAAGGTGTTCAGCGTCTTCGGTATCGTGACGCTCTGCGTGGTGGGCCTCTACCTGCTCTGGCGTTCCCGTCAGTCGGACATGAGCAACGCGATGACCACCGCTGGCTGGGCACTGCTGGTGATGGTCGCGGTGACCGCGCTCGCGGCCTGGCCGGTGAAGTCCGCCAACATAGCTGACGGCACCCTCATCACCTCCCTCGGCGTCGTACACGACGCCGTCGGACCTGCGACCCGTGACACACCTGCAGACCAATGCGACGACCCCAATCCCGATGCATGTAAAGACAGTCGACCTCCTGCCGTCCGTGCCAGCGACACCGCCACCGAATCGATGTTGTACCGCAACTGGCTACGTGGGGTCCTCGGTTCGGCGGACAGTGAGACCGCGCAGAAGTACGGGGCGGCCCTCTACGACGCCAAGTCGCTCTCCTGGGAGGAGGCGGAAAAGCTCCGGCAGAACCCCGCCACCCGCGAGGCCACCATCAAGGCCAAGCAGCAGCAGTGGATGACGGTCGCCGAGCAGATCAAGGCCGAGGATCCCGAGGCTTACGAGTATCTCCAGGGCAGCCGGGACATGGACCGGATCGGTTCCGGGTTCATCGCGGTGCTCGCCTCGCTGCTCTTCGCCATGTTCGACCTCACCGCCTCGTTGTTGGTGTTGCTCGGCTTCATGATCTTCCGTTGGGCGGTCATCGCCGCACCGATCCTGGGCACGATCGGCCTGCTCCGCCCGGCCAGCGCCGGGTTGCGGCGGCTTGCGAACGCCGTGGTCGCCGCCGTCTTCAACATCGCCATCTTCGGCACCGGGGCGGCGATCTACCTGTTCGCCGTCGACCTGATCATGAGCACCCCCACCCTGCCGGGCTGGCTTCAGGTGGTGCTGGTCTGGCTCTGTGGTGTGGTCGGTTGGTTGTTGCTCCGGCCCTACCGGAGGATCACCCAGCTCGGCGGCAAGGACAGTAGTGAGGCGGTCGGCTCGGCCGGGTCGTGGCACCGCCGGTTCTTCCGGGACATGCGCGTCGCCGCCCGCCTCGACGTGGCCGAGCCGGGAGGTACGGCCGAGCCGAAGCTCACCCGGCGGCGCGGGGCCGCGCTGGAACCGGTCACCCTGCGTCCTGAGGCCAGACGCGAGGACCCCAGCCACTCCACGGTCAGCACGCCGGCGCAGCGGGAACGCCCGGATGGACGCGAGCGCGCCGACGAGACCGAGGCGAAGCCACCGTCGCGGGAGACCAGCCGGCCGACGGCCGCACCCCGCCCCCGGCGCCGCACTCCGGCGAGCTGGACCGAGCCGGACGTACCGGAGGAGGCCCCGTCCTTCGTGGTCTACCGACCCGGCTCCGCCACACCCGCACCGACACCGGTGAAGCCCAGCCCCCGTATACGCTCCGAGGCCAGGTGACGCGATGCGGCGAGCAGTCGAATTCCTCTTCACGCGACTCATCCGGTCGCGACTCGGCATCGCACTCGTGATCGCCGTGCTGGTGCTCGGGGTGATCGGCACGGCCCGCCTGGTCTCCGGTCCCGATGACCTCAGAGCGGGACTCAGCAGCCGCCCACGGGAACCGATCACCACCGTCGATCCGGAAGAGGGTGACGACGGGGTCATCGCCACGCCGTCCCCGGAGTCACCGCGTACCCGACCCGGTGAGTTGACCCCCGAGCAGACGGCCACCCGGTTCACCACTGCCTGGCTGGGAGGGTCCACCACCACTGCCGAGCAGTGGCAGGCGGCTCTACGGCCGATGTCGACGCCGGAACTCACCGAGAAGTTGACCGGTGCCGACCCGGCCGGGGTGCCTGCTGTCAAGATCGCCGGCGCTCCGACGCTGCGTCCCCGGACGGCGGTCTTCGCGGAGGTTCTGGTTCCCTTGGAGGGCGGACGGCTGCGGCTGGAACTGGTTGCACCCGACGGCCGTTGGTTGGTGGATGCCGTGGACTGGGAGCGGGAATGACTGCCGAGCTGTCACCGACCGGAGCCCCACGCCGCCGGGTCCGGGTAGGTGCCGTCGCCGCCGCACTGACCGGCGTTTTCGCGCTGCTCTGCTGTGGTGGCGGCAGCGCCGCGTTCTTCCTGACCAATCTCGGTGGCGACCAGGAGACCCTGGTGTCGAACGAGCAGCAGTGCGATGACGAGCACCGGGTCAGTGTCACCGGCAAGATGCCCCGGATGTCGGTGTACGGGGCCACTCAGATGCGTAATGCCGCAGTCATCATCAAGGTCGGTCAGGAGATGAAGGTTCCGCCCCGGGGCTGGGTGATCGCGGTGGCGACGGCGATGCAGGAATCGGCGTTGCGCAACCTGTCCAACAGCACCGTCGCCGGTTCCAGTGGCATTCCCAACGAGGGGGTCGGGTCTGACCACGACTCCCTCGGCCTGTTCCAGCAGCGGGCCGGCTGGGGCAGCGTCACGCAACGGATGAGCCCCGACTATGCGGCCCGCAAGTTCTACGAAAAGCTGCTGAAGCTCGACGGTTGGGAGCGGATGCCCCTGACCCGGGCCGCGCAGAAGGTGCAGATCAGCGCCTACCCCGACGCGTACGCAAAGCACGAGGACGTCGCCAGTCAGATCGTCAACGCACTGGCAGGTGGGGCCGCCCGGACGGTCCAGATCGCCGACCGGTCGGTGTGTGACCGGGCCTCCGCGCGGACCATCGCCGCTTCCGGATGGACCGCGCCGATCGAGGGCGGGGTCGGCTCCGGCTTCCGTACCGCGAGTCGACCGCGACACAACGGCGTAGACATCGGCGCACGCAAGCGCACCGAGATCCATGCCGCTGCCACCGGCCGGGTGCTCGTTGCCCGCTGCGATCCGGACCACGATGGCAATCTCAGCTGTAATGTCGACGGCTTCCCCGGAAAGGGGGGGTGTGGCTGGTTCGTCGACATCCTGCACGCCGGTGGTTTCGTCAGCCGCTACTGCCACATGATCGAAAAGCCGCGGGTGACCCCCGGGCAGCTCGTCAAGGCCGGTGAGGTGATCGGCCTGGTGGGCAGCAGTGGCAACTCCTCCGGCCCACACCTGCACTTCGAGGTGCACGTCGACAGTGACCGTAGCTTCGCCGGTGGGATCAACCCGGTGCCGTTCATGCGGCAACGTGGTGCACCGCTGAACGGCTCGGCATGAGACCGACGCGACGATGAGCGGACCGCTGCCGGACCCCTTCGCCGGCCAGCCCGACTGGGCACCGCTACCGCCGAGGCCGATAGAGATCGTTCCCGCCACCAGCCGGGTCGAGCTTCGTGGCCGCCGCGTCCTCGTCGGGCTTCCGGGCCTCGGGTGGCGGGGAGACCTACGCGCCGACGAACGGGTGGTGCAGGGCAGCCGCACCTACGTGCCGATCATTCCCGAACACGAGTGGTACCGGGCAGAGTCCGACCAGGTCGAAGTTTTCGCCCCGCTCGTCCCCGTGGAACGGGTCTGGGTGGAGACCCTCGGGGCCCGCCCATCGACCACTGATGCTGGTCGTGGCCAGGGCATTCGTCTGGTCTCCCTGGACGGACCGACACACCCCGCCCCCACCCCGGTCTTCGAGACGGATGCGGTCAACGGCCGACGGGTGGTGCACGTCGAGGACTCCACGGAACACCGCGATCTTCGCGCGGTGACCGAGTCGTATTCGGGTGCCGACGGCGACATCTGCGTGCGGGTCACTCCGGAACTGGAGTGGTACCGCTGGGCCTGGCGCGGACAACCGCCCACCACCCTTGAGGTTCCGGTCCACCTGCTGTGGATCGAGTAGTTGTCTCAGATCCCCCTGCGGGCCCCACAAACTCGCCAACCGTCTCGGATATCGATGACGTCGAAGGTCCAGTCTTCCCTGCGACTGCTCCGCTGCTGCCCGTTGGATGAACCCGCAATGGTCAAGGTCGTCGTCACCGACTCACCCTCGGAGGTCTTGACCCTAGTCAGCGGCCCCCAACCTACCTTTACCACTACGTTGAATTTTTGCTCTCGCTGCCGCAACTCGCTGCGGAGAGCGTCGACCGCCTTGAGATCGGCGTTGCCACAAACGAGGAGTTCTGCGCGGGTGTCGTTCTCATTGACCAGAAACTCGCGAAGGTAGTTGTCCACCACGACGTCCGGGGCGCTGCGGTCGGGGGTGGCGGCCCGCTCGTACAGCACGTAGCCGGTCACTCCGGCCCCCACACAGAGCAACGCCAACACCCCGCCGACGACGGTGAGGACGGTCCGGAGCCGGCGAGGCCGACGCGGCGGCACCGGCAGCGGCGCAGGGGGTGCCGACTGGTCCGGTGGGGTCCGCTGCGCCGGTACGCGGGACACCTGGGAACCGGCGGGGGGCTGCACTGATTCCACCCCCTGAGGCTATCGGCTGGCCGCCTCGTACCCAATGCCCCGGAAGCTGCAGATCGTGACAGGACGACCCCGGCAGGTGAGAGTTCTCCACCATTCGCGACAAGCCCGGCGCATCGCCGTCGTGCATCCCGGGGGAGCGGCCCGGGCTGGGATACGGTCTGCAGTCGGGGGTATCCAACCTCGAAGGAGGGGTGGACACGCCTCGGAAAGAGGGGTGGACGCGGTGGCCGGTCCGAAGGCTCGTACGAACCGCGCCGCAGCCCTGCACCGTCGGGCCGCCGCCACCGTCGCCGCGGCCACCGTCGTCCTCGACGAGATCCGTCCCGCCCCCGCCGACCAGCGTCGCCAGTACGAACTGGCGGACCGGCTGCGCAGCGCCGCCGCCCTGCTCGCACCGGGGTGGGCCGGCGTCCCGCTGGAGACCCTGTCGGCGGACGCCCCGTGTGGTGAGGAAAATCCGCCCTTCGTGCGGATCGGGGTGGCGGCACCGTTGGAGGATGCCCGTTTCCCGGCCCTGGTGCCGTTGTTCGGGTCGGGGCACCTGACGCTCGACGCGGACGCCCGGGACCTGCGGGTGCGCGGCCTGCTGCGGGCCGTACTGCTGCGGGTGCTGGCGGCCATCCCCGCAGGTTGCCTGCTGGTGCGCGGCGTCGACGGCACCACCAGCCGACCCGGCGCGGGCGTCGCCCCGGGCGGTAGCCGGGGCGACGGTGTCGGGTTGGGGGGCGACGGCGTCTTCGCCCCGTTCGCGGCGCTGGTCGACGCGGGTCTGCTGCCGCCTCCGGCGGCGGACGTGGCCGGGCTTCGGTCGGTGCTGACCGAGGCAGAGCAGTGGGTGTCTCCGGGTGCCGGTCGTCCCCGTCGGCACGACCGGACCCTGTTGCTGGTGATCGCCGGGTTGCCCGAGTCGACCGGGTCGAGCGACCTGGACCGGATCGTGGCGCTGGCCGAGCGCGGCCGGGGTGCCGGTCTGCACCTGGTGGTGGCCGGTTGGCCGGTACTGGGTCGGCCGCCGTTGCCACAGGCCACGCCGGTGCGGCTACGCACCTCGTACACGCTGGTGGGTGATCCGCCAGGCAGCCCGTTCAGCGGACCGGGCACCGAGTCACCGGGTGGGCTGAACTGTCCCGTCCTCGTCGACGAGGATCCCGGTCCGGAGCTGATCGGGGCGGTGTGTCGTCGGCTGGCCGACCAGGTGGAGGCGGGTTCCCGGTTGGGTCTGGCCGAGTTGTTGCCGCCCGGGGATGCCGAGTTGTGGACGACGACGTCGGTCGACGGCCTGTCCACCACTGTCGGGGATGCCGGGGGCCGGCCGGTCACCGTGGGCTTCACCGAGTTGACCCCGCACTGGTTGGTCAGTGGCCGGTCGGACGCGGGTCGGTCGGCGTTCCTGACCACCGCCCTGCTCGGCCTGACCGCCCGGTACGGCCCGGACGAACTGGCGCTGTACCTGGTGGACCTGGGCGACGGCGAGTCGTTCGTGGAGTTCCTCCAGACCGAACGGGACCGGTCGTGGTTGCCGCAGGTCCGCGCGGCGGGTATGGCCGCCGACCCGGAGTACGTCCGGGACCTGTTCGACCAGTTGGCGGCGGAGATCCACCGACGGGAGGAGGCGGCGGCGCGGGCCGGTGGTCAACGGTTCGCGGAGCTGCGTGACCATCAGGTGCTGCCCCGCATCGTCTGTGTCCTCGACAATTTTCCGCTGCTGTTGTCGGATCGGGATCCGGTGGCTGCCGAGGTGCTGGCCCGGTTGGACGGGCTGGCCCGCTCGGGGCGGGGGTACGGCGTCCACCTTGTCCTGGCCGGGGCGGGTGACCTGGGTGTCGGTGCGGGGTCGGCCCCCCGGGACTCGGTGCTGGGGCAGTTCCCGGTGCGGGTGGCGCTCGCCGGGGGCAGCGCGGTGCTGATGCCGACCAACGATGCCGCCGCCGGTCTGGCGGTGGGTAGCGCGGTGGTGAACACGGCCGGTGGGCTGGGTGGTCCACGCGGCGCGACCCGGGGGCACGAGCGGTTGGTCCGGTTCCCCGATCCGCACGACGCCCCGGAGGTGGTCGAAGGGCTGCGGCGTCGCCTGTTCGCAGCGCGGCCGGAGGGTGCCGTACCGCCGGTGGTGTTCGCCGGGTGGGCCCGGCCGTTACTCGGTAACGACCCACGGATGCGGGCCGCCGTCGCCGGGCGGTCCGGTGCCCCGGCGGCGCTGCTGGGTCGGGCGGTCGACGTGGCACGGACGACCGTGGCGGTGCCGCTGGGTCCGGTGGCCGGGCGCAACCTGGCGGTCCTCGGGCCGGGCCTGGCGGCGGCGGCGCTGCTGGCGACGGCCGCCCGGAGCGTCGCCGCGCACCACCCGCCGGGCGGCGCGGAGTTCGTGGTCGCCGCGCTGACCGAGGGGTCCGCCCCGCTGGCCGCCGCGCTCGCCGCCGAGTTGGGTGGGTGTCACCGCGTGTCGACGGTGGACGGGCCGGGCCTGCTGACCGCCTCCACCGGCACCGGCCCGACCTATTTCGTGGTGTTCGGGGTGGACGTACCCAATGCGGAGGAGCTGCCGCCGGAGCGGCTGCGCACGCTGCTGCGGGAGGGCCCACCGGCGGGTCGGCACCTGTTGGGCTGGTGGCGGACGGTTCCGCCGTTCGCGGGGTTGGTGGAGCCGGACGACGAGGTGGGCAAGCTGGCCGCGGTCGCCACCGTCGACGTGCCGGGTGCGCAGCTCGCTTCGCTCTTCGGCCATCCGGTGCAGTGGCGTCCCCGACCGGCCCGGGTGGTTCTCTGGGACAGTGCCGACGACCGGGGCACCGTCCTGGTGCCGTTCGCCGACGAGGAGGAAACCTCGTGACCGGCCGCGTGGGGAACGGGTACGGCCTGACCGGGCGCGGCCTGACCGCGAGGGACCGACCGCCACGGGGGCCGCAGCTGGGCGACCGCGAGGGGGACCTGAGGTGACCGACCGCGAGGGGGACCTGGCCGTGACCTGTCGTGCGGAGCGTCGGGCGTGAGCATCGATGACGCGGTGACGGTGGCACCGGTCCGGCAGCGGCCCGCCGGTGAGCCGGCCCCGTCGATGACCGCAGCGTGGACCGAGTATCTGGCCGCCGCCCGCCAGCTCGACGGGGTACGCCGGGGTGCGGCGACGGCTGCCGCGGCGCAGTCCCGCGCCGTGGAGGCGGCCCGTGCGGAGTTGGCCGAGGTACGCGCCCGGTTGGTGCCGCAGCAGGCGAGGCTGCGCGAGTTGGGCGTACCGGCGATCTCGTTGGCCCCGACGCCGCCGGAGCTGACCGAGGCCACCAGGGTGATGCTGGGCGGTCCGGCGGCGGTGCTGGCCGGACTGCGTACGGCCCAGGGCTGGGTGGAGGGCGCGGACGCGGCGTTGGCCGCGCGCGGTGCGCCGCGTCCGGCGGCCTGGCCACCCCGGTGGCGCAACCTGCTGGTGTACGGTCCGCTGGCGCTGATCGTGCCGGTGGTGCAGTTGGTGCTGTTCCTGACGGTCGACTCCGGCCCGGTGAGCGTGGCGGCGCTGCTGGTGGGCCTGCCGATGCCGGCGGCGGCGTTCGCGGCCGGCTGGGTCGGGATCAGCCGGCTGTTCCCTCCAGGACCGGACGGGAGGTGGGAGCGTACCCCCCGGCTGGGGCTGCTGACCTGCCTGGTGCCGGCAGTGGTGACCACCGCCGGGATCATGCTGGCCCTGCTGGCCGGCTGACCGCCGGCCCCGGCCCGCACCGCTGACCCCGGCCCGCACGCCAGCTCAGGGCTCAGGGCTCAGGGCTCAGGGCTCAGGGCTCAGGGCTCAGGGCTCAGGGCTCAGGGCTCAGCGGGGGATGATCAGTGACATCGCCTCGGCGCGGGACTTCGCGTCGTGCTGGAGCACGCCGCGCACGGCCGAGGTGATGGTCTTGGCGCCGCTCTTCTGGATGCCGCGCATGGCCATGCACATGTGCTCGCATTCGAGTATCACGATGACGCCGCGCGGTTGCAGTCGGCTCATCAGCAGGTCGGCGATCTGCGAGGTGAGCCGCTCCTGCACCTGCGGACGCCGGGCGAAGACCTCGACCAGTCGGGCCAGCTTGGACAGGCCGGTGATGCGACCGTCGGGGCCGGGGATGTAGCCGATGTGCGCGCTGCCCCGGAACGGCAGCAGGTGGTGCTCACAGAGGCTCATCATGTCGATGTCCCGGACGAGCACCAACTCCTCGTGGTTGGCCTCGAAGGTGGTGCTGAGCACCTGGGCCGGGTCGACCCGGAGGCCGGCGAAGAGTTCGGCGTACGCCCTGGCGACCCGGGCGGGGGTCTGCTGGAGGCCGTCGCGGTCGGGGTCCTCCCCGACCGCGATGAGGATCTCGCGGACCGCCTTCTCGATCCGGCCGAGGTCCATGGTGTCCTCGATCGGACGACCGTTGAGCTTGCCGCTGATCAGGCGGGCGGCGACGTAGTCGAGTGTCTCGTCTCCGGGCTCGGTGGACGAGGCGGCCAGCCCCGCGTTGTCGGGGCTGGCCGCGGCGTCGGTGTTCAGTGCAGACCGTCCGAGTTGTTCGAGGAGCCGCCGACGGAGATGCCGTCCGCGGTGGCTTGCGCCTTGAGCTTCTCCTTCTCGGCCGGGGTGAGCACCGGCGGCTCAGTGGAGGGCAGGCGCTTGCCGAAGCCGTTGTACGGGGCCATCGGCGGGCGCTTGACCACCCGCGAGCAGATCCGGGCCATGTCGGCGGTGGAGAGGGTTTCCTTCTCCATCAGCTCCAGGACCATCCTGTCCAGGACGTCCCGGTATTCCACCAGGATCTCCCAGGCCTCGTCGTGGGCCAGTTCGATCAGGGCCCGCATCTCGCCGTCGATCTCGGCGGCGACCGAGTCGGAGTAGTCCCGCTCGTGGCCCATGTTGCGGCCGAGGAACGGCTCGTCCCCGCTGGTGCCGTACTTGATCGCGCCGAGCTTCGAGCTCATGCCGTACTGCGTGATCATCGCGCGGGCCAACTGGGTGGCCTTCTCGATGTCGTTGCCGGCGCCGGTGGTGGGCTCGTGGAAGACGAGTTCCTCGGCGGCCCGACCGCCCAGCGCGTACGCCAGGGTGTCGATCATCTCGGCCCGGGTCTGGGTGTACTTGTCCTCGGTCGGCAGGACCAGGGTGTGCCCCAGCGAACGCCCCCGGGACAGGATGGTCACCTTGTGCACCGGCGCGGCGTGCGGCAGCGCCCAGGCGACCAGCGCGTGCCCACCCTCGTGGTACGCGGTGATCTTCTTTTCCTGGTCGCTCATCACCCGGGTCCGGCGCTGCGGCCCGGCGATCACCCGGTCGATCGACTCCTCCAGCGAGTCGTTGCTGATCGCCCGCTGTTCCTTGCGGGCGGTGAGCAGCGCGGACTCGTTGATCACGTTGGCCAGGTCGGCCCCGGAGAAGCCGGGGGTACGCCGGGCGACCGCGTCGAGGTCGACGTCGGGGGTGAACGGCTTGCCCTTGGCGTGCACCCGCAGGATCGCCTTGCGGCCCTCCATGTCGGGGGCGTCGACGGGGATCTGCCGGTCGAACCGGCCCGGACGCAGCAGCGCCGGGTCGAGGATGTCCGGCCGGTTGGTGGCGGCGATCAGGATGACCCCGCCCTTGGTGTCGAAGCCGTCCATCTCGACGAGCAGCTGGTTGAGGGTCTGCTCCCGCTCGTCGTGGCCGCCGCCCATGCCGGCGCCACGGTGCCGGCCCACGGCGTCGATCTCGTCGACGAAGACGATCGCCGGGGCGTTCGCCTTGGCCTGCTCGAAGAGGTCGCGGACCCGGCTGGCGCCGACACCGACGAACATCTCCACGAAGTCCGAGCCGGAGATCGAGTAGAACGGCACCCCGGCCTCGCCGGCGACGGCGCGGGCCAGCAGCGTCTTACCGGTACCGGGCGGGCCGAAGAGCAGTACGCCCTTCGGGATCTTGGCGCCCAGGGCCTGGTATTTCGCGGGGTTCTGGAGGAAGTCCTTGATCTCGTGGAGTTCCTCCACCGCCTCCTCGGCCCCGGCCACGTCCGCGAAGGTCGTCTTCGGGGTGTCCTTGGTGATCATCTTCGCCTTGGACTTGCCGAAGTTGAGCACCCGGGAGCCGCCACCCTGCATCTGCGACATGAAGAACAGCAGCAGGAGCACGAGCAGCGCGATGGGCAGCAGGTTGACCAGCAGGCTCACCCAGATGCTGTCGGACGACACCTTGGCGTCGGCCGGGCCGGTGACCCGGTTGGCCGCCTTGGCCTCGAGGACCTCGTTCCAGACCTGCTCGCCGGCCTGGTACGGGAACTGGGCCTCGATCCGGTCGGTCGTGGTGTCGCCGAACTTGGTCTTCTCGGCCAGGTTGAGCTGGAGCGTCTGCTCCTTGTCCTGGAAGACGACCTTGTTGATCTTGGCGGTGTGCAGTTGGTCGAGCGCAACGGAAGTGTCCACCCGGTGGTAGCTGGGACCAGCGGTGAACAGCTGACTGAGCACAACGGCGCCGAGGATGACCAGGATGATCCAGACCACCGGTCGGCGGAAGAAACGCGTACGTTCCATGCTGTTGTCGAGCGCCGAGGCGCCCGCATCCTCCTGATCGACGTCCTGACCGTCTGAATGGTGTCGCCGCCGGAGGCGGCGTCGAGCCGCCGTGCGGGCCGGCCTCGACCCCGGGGCGCGCGAACTGCCGCACCGCGGTCATTCGACGGTACACCGTGCGCGCCAGGTGCGAGCTTGCGAGCCCCGCAGTCGGGCACATTCGTGACCCCGAGTTGCGAGCCTGCGAGCCCGGCGCCCGCGTGGACGGCGAACCGGGGTCTCAGCCGACGTGGCGGGGAACTGCGCACCGGCTCCGTCGACCGCCCGGTCACGCGGGTCGGGGTGCCGGGCGCGGAGCTGCCCCCACGCCACCCGTCCCTACCGTAGTCGGATTGGCTGGGAGCCCGCTGAACGTCCGCTCGATGACGACCGATACGAGCGGACGTTCAGGCCCGGGCGTAGACCTCGGGCTTGAGCACACCGACGTACGGCAGCTCGCGGTAGCGCTCGCCGAAGTCCAGGCCGTAGCCGACCACGAACTCGGTGGGGATGTCGAAGCCGACGTACTTCACCGGGACCGTGACCTTCACCGCCTCCGGTTTGCGGAACAGGGCCACCACCTCGACGCTGGCCGCCGACCGGGACTCCAGGTAGCGCAGCAGCCAGGACAGGGTCAGGCCGGAGTCGACGATGTCCTCGACCACCACCACGTGCCGACCGGCGATGTCCCGGTCCAGGTCCTTGAGGATGCGTACCACGCCGGAGGAGGTGGTGCCCTGGCCGTACGAGGAGATGGCCATGAAGTCCAGCTCCACGGGTGGACCCTGGCGGCCCAACGCCCTGGCGAAGTCGGCCATGAACATGACCGCGCCCTTGAGTACGCAGACGAGCAGGAGCCCGTCGGTGACCCCGGCATAGTCCGCCGAGACCTGCTTGGCCAGCTCCGCCGTTTTCTCGCGGATCTGTGCCTCGGAGATGATCACGTGATCGATGTCGGCGTCGTACCAGGAGCCGTCAGCCATGCTCCTAGCCTGCCGTACGCCGGCCGACCCGCGTCGGCGGGGCCGCACCTTTCGGCGCGACCCCGCCACGGTTTTTTCCGGCACACCGGGAGCAACCACCTCAGCAGGCGTGGGACCGCCAGCGGCGACCGTCCTCGGTGGGCTTCCAGTCGGCGGAGTCACGGGTGTCGGCGGTCAGGCCGACAGCCGAGGCGACGGCCAGCGCGACGATGAAGAGCAGGAACAACAGCAACTGCATGGCGGCGCTCACTTTCCGGGGATCTGCGTGGTTTTCGCCGCCGGCGCGCACCGGACTGCTACCAGTTTCCGCCCCCATCCCAGCGCCGGACAGTGGCAGTAATGCCATGCCCCCTCGATTTTCTGCCACTCCTGCGGTTACCCTCGTCACATGATCCGATCGGTGGCCGTCATCGCACTGGACCAGGTGGCCGTCTTCGAGCTGGGCGTGCTCACCGAGGTCTTCGGCACCGACCGCACCGACGACGGTTTCCCCGGCTACCGGTTCACGGTCTGCACCGCCGACGGCGACCCGGTGCGCACCGCCTCCGGCTTCGGCCTCACCCCGCACGCCGACCTCGCCCCGGTCGACGACGCCGACCTGGTCGCGGTGCCCGCGTACACCCACGGCGACGGTGAGCTGCCCGAGGCGGTGCTGGCCGCGCTGCGCCGCGCCGCCGACCGGGGGGCGTACGTGTTCAGCGTCTGCTCCGCGGCGTTCGTGCTCGGTGCGGCCGGCCTGCTCGACGGCCGGGAGTGCACCACCCACTGGAAGTACGTCGACGAGCTGCAACGCCGCCACCCCTCGGCCCGGGTCCGGTGCAACAGCCTCTACGTGGCCGACGGGCCGGTGCTGACCAGCGCCGGCACCGCCGCCGGCATCGACGCCTGCCTGCACCTGGTACGCCAGGAACACGGTTCGGGCACCGCCACCCGGCTCGCCCGGCGGATGGTGGTCCCGCCGCACCGCGACGGCGGCCAGTCCCAGTACGTCGAGGCGCCGATCCCGGCCACCCCCGACGCCCCCACCCTCGAACCGGTGCTGAGCTGGCTGGTGGGGCACCTGGACCGGCCGACCACCGTGGACGAGCTGGCCGCCCGCGCCGGCATGTCACCGCGGACCTTCGCCCGCCGGTTCCGGGCCGAGACCGGCACCACCCCGCACGACTGGCTCACCAACCAGCGGGTGCTGCTGGCCCGCCGGCTGCTGGAGGAGACCCGGCTCAGCGTGGAGAGCGTCGCCGGCCGCTCGGGTTTCCCCGACGCCGCCGCCCTGCGCCACCACTTCGCCCGCCGGCTCGGCACCACCCCGCAGGGCTACCGCACCACCTTCCGCGACCGGGTCCCCACCGCCTGAGCCCACCACCGATCCGGCACGGACCACATCACCGACCGGACGCGCCGACGATCAGTAGCCCAGTGCCGCGCCGTCCACCCGGGGCTCCGCGCCGACCACCCAGCCGCCGGCCGGGTCACGCCACAGCGCCTGGCCGTACCCGAAGACCGACGGCTCGTCGGCGACGGTGACCTCGTGGCCCCGAGCACGCAACCCCGCGACCAGGCCGGGCTCCGCCGCCAGGGCCGGCTCGACGAGCAGGGTCCGGCCGGCGTGCCAGTACCAGCGGGGAGCGTCCAGGGCGGCCTGCGGATCGAGGCCGGCGTCGACGGTCGCGGCGACCAGTTGGACGTGCCCCTGCGGCTGCATGTGCCCGCCCATCACCCCGAACGGCCCGACCGGTGCCCCGGCACGGGTCAGGAAGCCCGGGATGATCGTGTGGAAGGGCCGCTTGGCCGGCCCCACCACGTTGGGATGACCCGGGTCGAGCCGGAAACCGGTACCCCGGTTCTGCAGGGCGAAACCGTGGCCGGGCAACACCACCCGGGAGCCGAACCCCAGGTAGGTGGACTGGATCAGGCTGACCATCAGGCCGTCGGCGTCGGCCGTGCAGAGGTATACGGTGCCGCCCCGTTCGGGCGTGCCGGCCACCGGGTCGCCGGCCCGGTCGGTGAGCAGCGCCCACCGCCCCGCCAGGTAGCCCGGGTCGAGCAGGCCGGCGGTCGGCACGTCGGCCCGGTCCGGGTCGGCCACGTGCGCGTGCGCGTCGGCGAAGCCGAGCTTGACCGCCTCCACCTGCCGGTGCACCCGGTCCACCGGGTCGGCGACCGGGTCGAGCCCGTCGAGGACGCCCAGCGCCTGCAGCGCCGCCAGCCCCTGCCCCGGCGGCGGAAGCTCCCACACCTCGTGCCCCCGGTAGCGGACGCTGACCGGGTCGACCCAGGTCGAGGTGTGCGCGGCCAGGTCGGCGGCGGTGAGGAAGCCACCGGTCCGGGCGGCGTGCCGGTCCAGGGCCGCCGCGATCGCACCCCGGTAGAAGTCCTCCGCGCCGCTGGCGGCGATCAGCCGCAGCGTCCGGGCCGCCGCCGGATTGCGCCAGCGTTCACCCGGCCGGGGTGCCCGACCCGCCACCGTGAAGACCCGGTCGAACTCGGTGAACTCGGCACCCGTCGGCACCGGCTGCGCCAGCGCCCGCGCCCAGGTGGCGGCGGTGCCGGTGGAGACCGGGTGGCCATGCTCGGCGTACCCGACCGCGTCGGTGAACAGGTCGGCGAAGGGCAGCACACCGAACCGGTCGTGCAGGTCCCGCCAGCCGGCCGGCGCACCCGGCACGGTCACCGGCAACCAGCCCCGGGCGGGCATCGCCGGCCCGGCCGCCTGCTCGCCGCCGAGCGCCGCCACCGGTTCCGCCGCCGCCCCGCCGGTGGCGGCCAGCACCACCTCCCGGGTCAGCCCGGCCGGTGACCGCCCGGCGGCGGCGAGACCGTGCAGCCGGTCGCCGTCCCAGACGATGGCGAACAGGTCACCACCGATGTCGTTGGACGGCGGCTGCACCACGGTCAACGTGATCGCGGTGGCCAGCGCCGCGTCGACGGCGTTGCCGCCGCGCCGCAGCACGGCCAGGCCCGCCGCCGCCGCGAGCGGGTGGCTGGTCGAGACGGCACCGTGCGGGGCGAACAGGGCACTGCGGGGGTACGCCATCAGCCCTGTCTACCGCACCACCCCAACCCACCCCCACGGGTACGCGGCCACGCCGCTGCGCGGGCGCCTCGACGCTCGGCGCTCGACGCTCGACGCTCGACGCTCGGCGCTCGGCGCTCGGCGCTCGGCGCATCATGATCAGATTGCGAAAATGGAGACGACATGCCGGCCCGAATGCTCAAAACGCAATCTGATCACTCCCCCGCCCCCGGCCACCCTGCCTGAGGCGCACTCGGCCAGCCAACGGATCCCCGCTCGGGACGCGCCCAGCCAACGGGTCCCCCACTCGGGCGCGCCCAGCCGACGGACCCCGATCGGATGTGCTCAGCCGACGGGCAGCAGCCGGCCGCCCCGACGGCCGACGCGTACCCCGCCGGGCAGCGCCGTCGCACCCTGCCCCCGCCAGGCGGTGACCAGCGCGTCCAGCGCGTCCACGTGCCGGTGGGAGAGCGCACCGGGTGGGGCCCCCAACTCCCGCGCCCAGGCGTGCAGCACCCGGCTGCGGACCGCCCCCGGCAATCCGGCCAGCGCCACGACGGACAAGCCCCCACCGTCCCGCAGGGGAGGCCGGTCGACTGCCGCCCCGTCGGATGGGGGTGGCGGGGTGGCGAGGGCGGCGGCGGCCAGGTCGTCCAGGGCGGCGGTGTCGGCGGCGAGCAGTCGGGCTGTCCGGGCCAGATTGTCCAGGACCCCCTCGCCGAGGGCGGTGACCAGGGCCGGCAGCACGTCGGCGCGGACCCGGGCCCGCGCGTACGACGGATCGGTGTTGTGCGGGTCCTGCCACGGGGTCAGGCCCGACGCCGCGCACGCGTCGCGGGTCTGTGCCCGGGTGACGTCGAGCAGGGGGCGCAGCAGCGGCACCCCGGCCAGGTCCCGCCGGGCGGGCATCCCGGCCAGCCCGCGCGGGCCGGCCCCCGGGCGAGCGCCAGCAGCACCGTCTCGGCCTGGTCGTCGCGGGTGTGTCCGAGCAGGACGGCACTGGCCCGATGCCGGCGGGCGGCGTCCGAGAGCGCCTGGTAGCGGGCCTGCCGGGCGGCCGCCTCGGGGCCCCCGGCCGGCCGGCCACCGTCACCGGCACCGCCTCGACCGGATCGAACCCGACGCTCGCAGCCCAGTCGGCGACGGCGGCGGCACGTTCGGCCGACCCGGCCTGCAACCCGTGGTCGACGGTCACCAGAGCGGCCCGCCGCCCGAGCCGGGACGTCACGAAGGCGGTGGCGACGGCGAGGGCGAGCGAGTCCGGCCCGCCCGAGCAGGCCACCAGTACCGGCCCGTCAGCGGGCAACCCGGCCAGGGCACGGCGCACCGCGACCCGGAGGGTGGCCACCGACGGCGCAAGGGCCACCCCGGGCGGGGCACCGCGAACGTGCCGTCCGGCCACGGTCGGGTCGACGCAACTGGTTCCGCCCACCGGCTCGGCACCGCTCTGCCCGACCACCGGGCCGACGGTCGGGCCGACAGCGCTGTCCCCAACCACCGGACCCACGGCCGGGCCGACGGAGCTGTCCCCGGCCACCGGGTCGACGGAGCTGGGCCGACCGGCCACCGGGGTCAGCCGGCGGTCGGGGTGGCGCCGGCCGGGCCGTGTACCCGGGCCACCCAGGCGGCCGGGTCACCCAGCTCGTCCAGCCGGGGCAGGGTCAGCGGCGAACCGAAGATCTTGTTGAAGCCGGCCATGCCCACCTGCTCGACCACGCCGTGCACGAACTTGCGCCCCTCGGCGTACTGGCGCATCTTGACGTCCACGCCGAGCAGCCGGCGGATCGCCTTCTCCAGCGGGTTGCCCGCCTCGCGGCGGCGGTTGAACCCCGCCCGGATCCGCTCCACGCTGGGGATGACCTGCGGGCCGACGCCGTCCATCACGAACTCGGCGTGCCCCTCCAGCAGGGTCATCAGCGCGGTCAGCCGGTCCAGCACCGCCCGCTGCGCCGGGGTCTGCACGATGTCCAGCACGCTGGTGCGGCTGTCCGGGTCGCGTACCGCGTCGGAGAGGGTGGACACCCCCCTGCGCAGGCGCTCGACCAGGTGTTCGGTGCCCTGGGAGGCGTCCACGAACGCCTGCACCTCACCGAGGAAGTACGCCCGCATCCACGGCACGGCGGTGAACTGGGTGCGGTGGGTGACCTCGTGCAGGCACACCCAGAGCCGGAAGTCGCGCGGGTCGGCACCGAGCTTGCGCTCCACCTCGACGATGTTCGGCGCGACCAGCAGCAGCTGACCCGGGTCGGCGGAGAAGACCTCGTACTGGCCGAGCACCCGGCCGGAGAGGTACGCCAGCACGGTGCCGGCCTGCACCCCGGTGAGCCGGGAGCCGACGGCCTCCGTGAGTACGCCTGGCGGCTTGTCGCCGGAGAGCCGGCTGACCAGTGGGGTGATCACCTCCCGCAGGCCGGCGATGTTGGTGGCCGCCCAGTCCCGCCGGTCCACCACCCGCACCGGCGGATGACCCACCTGCGGGCGCAGCCCCGTGTAGTCGGCGACGTGCCCGGCCGCCTCGTCGGTGAGCCGGCGTAGATCGCCGACCACCTCGGTGGCCTCCGCGTACGACACGCGGGGGCCCGACTTGCTCAGCGCCCCCGCGGTGGCGGCGGCCAGATCCCAGTCCACGAACTGCGCCATGCCACCCACCGTACCCGCGCCGCGACACCCCGGCCGGTTCCGCACGACGGGCTGCTCGACGGCCGGCCCGGGCGCGACCCGCTGGACGGCAGCGGGCGGACGGGGACCGCTCAGCGGCAGGCGACCGGACCCGTTCAGCGGCAGCCGCAGCCGGCCAGTGCACCGGCGATCCGGTCCAGTGCCGCCCGGGTCACCTCCGGGTCGCCGCCCGGCGCCTGGTCGGTGAGCACGGCGAAGGTGAGCAGCCGGCCGTCGCGGGTGGTCACCAGGCCGGCGATGGCGTGCACCCCGGTCAGGGTGCCGGTCTTGGCCCGGACCACGCCGGCCCCGGCGGCGGTGGACGTCGACTCGTACCGGGTGCCGAGGGTGCCCGACCAGGCGGCCACCGGGAGGCCACCGAAGATGGCGGTCAACTCCGGGTGGGTGCCGTTGCCGGCCAACGCGATCAGGTCGGTGAGCAGCGAGGGGCTGATCCGGTTGCTCCGGGACAGTCCGCTGGCGTCGGCGAGGCTGATCTCGTCGGCCGGCAGGCCCAGCTCGCCGATCACCTCGTCCATCGCCGCCGCGCCACCGGCGAAGGACGCCTGCTGGTTGCGGGCCAGGGCGACCTGGCGGGCGAGTGCCTCGGCGATCACGTTGTCACTGTCGGTGATCATGATGTCGACCAGCCGGATCATGGGCAGCGACTCGACCTTGCCCAGTTCGGTGCCGGGCGCGGGTGCGCCACCCTCCGTCGCGCCGCCGGCCGCCGGGGCGGTGCCCCGGACCACCCCGGTCTCCGGCAGGCCGAGCAGCCGGGCGAAGGAGCGGCCGGCGGCCAGGTCGGGCTCGGCGTACCGGGTGGCCGCACCGTGGCTGTCGGCGAAGTTCTTCCGCGCCCCCGCCGGGTCCTGGCGTGCGCCGTCGGTCATCAGCGCGGTGATCGACGCGCCGAAGCCGCCGGTCGGGATGTCCGCGTCCCAGCCGGGACCGTGGACCGGGCCGGGGAAGAGGGTCGAGTCGACCACCACCCGGGTCGGGGCGGTGCCGCCGAGGGCCTGCTTGACCTGGGCGGCGAGGGTGTCGAGCCGGGCGGCACCGGGATAGAAGCCGGATTTGTCGACGGCCAGGGTCGGGTCGCCCCCACCGACCAGCACCACCTCGCCCGGGTTCGCCCCGGCGAGCACGCGGGTCGCGATCCGGTAGCCGGGGCCCCGCGCCTTCAACACGGTCACCCCGGTTGCGAGCTTGGTGACCGAGGCGGGGACGGTGCCGTCGTCGCCGCCCCTGGCGTACAGCGATTCGCCGCTCACCACGTCGGCCACCGACACGTTCACCCGGCTACCCAGGGCGGCGGCACCGGTCAGCGGCTCGACCGCGGCGCGTACCCCGGCGGGGGTCGGCACCGAGGCGGCGGCGTCGGGGCCGGCGAGCACCGGGGACGGATCGGGCTCGGGGGGACGCGCGGAGGGCGACGGGGTGGGGTCCGCGCCCAGCCAGCCGGCGACCGGACCGGGCCGGAGCACCGCCGCCGCCCCGGCGAGGCCGACCAGCAGCACGACGACCAGCAGCACCGGCACCCACCGCCGACGACGACGCGGCGGCCCACCGGCCGCCCCCGGGGGGCCGGTGACCGGCGCGGAACCGGGGGGTACGGGACGCGACGCCGGCCCCGGCTGGCCAGCCGACGACGGGTGGGCAGGCGAAGGATGACCAGTCGACCCCGGCTGGGCAGGTGACGACGAATGGACGGGCGGCGACGGCATCCCGCCCCCGGGGGAGACCGACGCCGCGCCACGGTGCGGCGCGACCTGCGCGGACCCGGCGTGCGGCGTGGCCGGTGCACTGCCGGCGTGCGGCGCGACCTGCGCGGAGCCGGAGTGCGGCGCGGCCGGGGCGCTACCGGCGTGCGGCGGGACCTGCGCGGAGCCGGAGTGCGGGGCTGCCGGGGCGGAGCCGACGGCCGCGCGACCGGCGGCGGCCGTGGCCGGTGGACGCCAGACCGGCGGGGGCGGCTGGTCGGCGGCCCGACCAGCGGCCGACGGTGACTCGGGGGTCGACTCCGGGCGGCGTGGGACGTTCGCGTCGGGCACCGACACCCGGCCGGTGGCCCCGCCGGTCACGGGTCGCCCCGAACCCCGGCCGTCAACCCCCTCCGGGCGGTAGTGTGAATCTTCCCTCCTCACGACCCCCTCCTCCCGCCGCCGAACTCGCCTGGGTGACACTACTTCGGTCCGAAGACTATGCGGCGTCCGGAGCCGACGGGTGGCCATTCATCCGCACCGGGGGCGTCAGTGGTTCCGTTCAGCCAGCGTGGGCAGACGAGGGAGCGTGGGAGATGGATTTCGACGTCACGGTTGAGATCCCGAAGGGTCACCGAAACAAGTACGAGGTGGACCACGCGACCGGCCGGATCCGGCTGGACCGCACCCTGTTCACGTCGACCCAGTACCCGGCCGACTACGGCTTCATCGAGGGCACCCTCGGCGAGGACGGCGACCCGCTGGACGCGCTGGTGCTGGTGCCCGAGCCGACCTTCCCGGGCTGCCTGATCCGCTGCCGCACCATCGGCATGTTCCGGATGACCGACGAGAAGGGCGGCGACGACAAGGTCCTCTGCGTGCCCTACGAGGACCCCCGCCAGGAGCACCTGCGCGACATCCACCACCTGGGCGAGTTCGACCGGCTGGAGATCCAGCACTTCTTCGAGGTCTACAAGGATCTCGAACCGGGCAAGTCGGTCGAGGGTGCCACCTGGGTCGGCCGGGTCGAGGCCGAGGCCGAGGTGTTGGCGTCCTACCAGCGGGCCCGCGACGCCGAGGCGCAGGGCGGCACCGCCCACTGACCCACCAGCTCCACCGCAGGCCCGGACCCCGGTGGTCCGGGCCTGCGGCGTGACAGGGCGGCCGGTCGGCCTCAGCCCAGCAGGCCCCGGGCGGTGTCGTAGAGGTCCAGCACCGCGCAGGCCACCGGCACCACCGACACCACCAGCGCGGTGTCCGTCAGGTCAGCCACCCGACCGAGGTACGGCGAGACCGGTCGCCGGGCGTACGTCGTACCGGCGGCGACGGCGAGCAGGGCGACGAACAGCCCTCCCCCGCTCAACGCCAGCAGCCCGAGGGCACCGGAACGGCCGGCGAGCACCGCGCCGAGCACCACGAACCCGGCCAGCCCGGCGACCACCGGGGGCACCCGGTGCCGGACCGCCACGAACAGCCGGGACCGCAGCAGCAGCACCGCCGCCCCGACCGCCACCAGCACCCGCCCGGCGACGCCGCCGGTGACGGCGAGCACCGCCACGGTCGCGACGACCAGGGTGGCGTGCCCGAGCAGCATCCCGGTCAGCATCTCCTCGCTGCGGGCCACCGCCGCGTACACCCGACCCCGGTCCGGCAGGTCCCGCACCCCGTCCGGGCCGCCCGTCGGGGCGTCCGGCAGGGTGATCGGCGGCAGCGGCACCTTGCCCAGCCGGATCGCCGCCAACGGCAGCACCCCGAGGGCGAAGACCAGCACGCAGAGCAGTACGGCGGCGGTGGCGGCCGAGGTGAGCAGCAGCCCACCCAGGCCGGCGAGCGTACCCACCGCGCCGACGGTCGCGCCGGCCACGAAGACCCGCAGCCGGGTGGCGACGCCGAGCAGACCCAGGACGGCGGCCAGGAGCAGCGCCACCGCACCGGCGAGGAGTTCGGGTGCGCCGAGCCAGGGCAGCGGCTGCACCGACCCGACCGGGTCCCCGGAGCTGACCGCGAGGGCACCCGCCGTCGCGGCGTACGGCAGGGCGTAGCCGCCGAGGGTGGCCCCGGTCGGGCCGTCGCCGTACGCCCGGGAGGCGATCGTGGCGGCGAGGGTGAGCAGCAGCGCCACCGCGCCCGCGGCGGGCCAGCCGGCGGGTTGCCCCGGCCCGGCGGCCAGGACGGCGAGCAGCCCCACGGCCAGCGGCACCCCGCCCCGGCCAGTACGGCGGCCCGGGTGGTCGCCGCCGACCAGGCGGCCCCCCGGCGGCGGGCGCCGTCGGCGATGGCCTCGACCACGTCGTCGTACTCCAGCTCGGGCCACTGGTCGTGGGCGGGCACCAGGTGCAGCACCTCGCCGTCGCGCACCCCCTGCGGCAGCAGCGGCTGCGCGGTCACCAGGACCGCGCCGTCGGTGCGTCGCAGCACCCAGCCGCCGTGCCGCTCGCCGTCGTCGGCCAACCCCTCGCCGGCGTGCCGCAGCACCTCGGGGAGCAGTTCGGCCAGGGGCACCTGCTCCGGCAGGGCCACGTCGACGCGGCGCCCGGGGGCGCTGATGGTGACCCTGGCCAGCCCGGTTGTCATCGACTGGACTCCATATCGATCGGGAGCGGTGGCTGACGGACGACGCGCACTTTACCTACGATGAGCCAGGTTCGGGTTACCGAGCGCCACAGGGAGGTGCCTTTTGTCCACTGTCGTCATCAAGCGGCCACCGCGCCGGCCCGCGCCGGAGATCCCGGTCGGCGAGCTGCCCGTGGAGGGCCCGCCGGAGATCCCCGTGGTCACCGGCGGACGCTGGCAGCAGGCACTGATGGTGCTGCCGATGCTGGGTGGCACGGTGGCGATGGCGATGATGTTCGGTCGGGGCGGCGGCGCCTACTCGTACGTGGTGGGCGGCATGTTCGGGCTCTCCTCGGTGGCGATGCTGATGACCTCCTGGGGCAGTGCCTCCGGCACGCCGAGGAAGTCGGAGATGATGGCCGCCCGCCGGGAGTACCTGCGGCACCTGACCGGGCTGCGGCGACGGGTCCGGCAGACCGCCCGGCAGCAGCGTGCCGGGCTGTACTACCGGCACCCGGACCCGGGTCGGCTCTGGTCGACGGTGGACAGCCACCGGGTCTGGGAACGCCGCCCCGGCGACCCGGACTTCGGTGTGGTCCGGATCGCCGTCGGGCCGCAGACGCTGGCCACCCCGCTGGTCCCGCCGGTCACCCGCCCCCTGGAGGAGTTGGAGCCGATGACCGCCGGGGCGCTGCGGCGTTTCCTCGACGCGTACTCGGTGGTGCCGGACCTGCCGGTGGCGCTGTCGCTGCGCAGCTTCGCCCGGGTCTTCGTCCGGGGTGGGCGGTCCGACGGCACCGGCGGGGCGGCGGAGAGCGGCGGCACGGGGTCGCCCGACGCGCAGGCGCTGGCCCGCGCGATGCTCACCCAGCTCGCCGTCTTCCACGCCCCCGACGAGTTGCTCGTCGCGGTCTGCGCCGGCCCGGAACGGCGGCGGCACTGGGAGTGGGTCAAGTGGCTGCCGCACGCCCACCACCCGAGCAGGGTCGACGCGCTGGGCCCGGTCCGGCTGGTCGCCAGCTCCGCCGTCGAGCTGGAACGGCTCCTCGGCGAGGTGCTGGCCAGCCGGTCCCGGTTCAGCCCGGCCGGGCCGGCCACCGACGGCCCGCACGTGGTGGTGCTCCTCGACGGCGGCGACCTGACCGACGCCACCGAACTGACCGGCGACGGCGGCATCGACGCGGTCACCGTGCTCGACCTGGACACCCCGCCGCCGCGCCTGCTGGACCGGTTCGCCCTGCTGCTGGAGGTCCGGGCCGGCCGGCTGCACTCCTGGTCGGCCGAGGGGCACGCCGAGGTGGGCCGCGCCGACCGGCTGGACGTCGCCGACGCGGAGGCGGTCGCCCGCCGGCTCGCCCCGCTGCGGCTCGCCGCCGTCAGCCGGGGCACCGAGGCCACCCCCGGTGCCGAACTCGACCTTCCCGAGCTGCTCGGGCTCGGCGATCCGGAGGGGTTCACCGCCGACCAGGGTTGGCTGCCCCGCTCACCCCGCGACCGGCTGCGGGTGCCGATCGGCGTCGGCGTGGACGGCGGCGCGGTCGAGCTGGACCTCAAGGAGTCCGCGCAGGACGGGATGGGCCCGCACGGGTTGCTGATCGGCGCGACCGGCTCCGGCAAGTCGGAGCTGCTGCGTACCCTGGTGTTGGCGTTGGCCGCCACGCACAGCTCGGAGCAGCTCAACTTCGTGCTTGTCGACTTCAAGGGCGGAGCCACCTTCGCCTCCTTCGACCGGCTGCCGCACACCGCCGCCGTGATCACCAACCTGGTCGACGCGTTGCCGCTGGTCGACCGGATGGTGGACGCCATCAACGGCGAGCTGATGCGCCGCCAGGAGCTGCTACGCCGGGCCGGCAACTTCGCCAGCCTGCGCGACTACGAGCGGGCCCGGGCGGCCGGTGCGCCGCTCGCCCCGCTGCCGTCACTGCTGCTGGTCTGCGACGAGTTCTCCGAGCTGCTGTCGGCCAAGCCCGACTTCATCGACCTGTTCGTGCAGATCGGTCGGCTCGGCCGGTCACTCGGCGTGCACCTGCTGCTGGCCAGCCAGCGGCTGGAGGAGGGGCGGCTGCGCGGGTTGGACACCCACCTGTCGTACCGGATCGGGTTGCGGACCTTCTCGGCGTTGGAGTCCCGCACGGTGCTGGGGGTGCCGGACGCCCACGAGCTGCCCCGCTCCCCCGGGCACGGCTACCTGCGCGCCGGCACCGACCCGCTGGTCCGGTTCCGGGCCGCGTACGTCTCCGGGCCGGTCCGGCGGCGCAGCGGGGGGACCGGCGGCGGGGCGGGCGGGGTGGCCCGGCTGCTCGCCTTCTCCACCCACCTCGTCCCGGTGCCGGAACCGGTCGCCCCGGTGGCCCTGCCGGCCGTCGGGGAGACCGCCGAGACCCTGCTCGACACGCTGGTCGGCCGGTTGGCCGGGCAGGGTCCGCCGGCCCACCAGGTGTGGCTGCCGCCGCTGGAGCACGCGCCCACCCTGGACGAGTTGCTCGGTCCGCCCACCGTCGACCCGCAGCGTGGCCTGGGCTTCGCCAACCCGGAGCTGCACGGTGGCCTCCAGGTGCCGGTGGCGATCGTCGACAAGCCGTACGAGCAGCGACGCGACCTGCTGTGGTTGGCGCTGGGCGGGCCGGCCGGGCACGTGGCCGTGGTCGGGGCACCGCAGAGCGGCAAGTCGCACGCGGTGCGGACGTTGGTCTGCGCGCTGGCGCTCACCCACACGCCGACCGAGGTGCAGGTCTACTGCCTGGACTTCGGTGGCGGCGGGTTGACCGCGCTGCGGGAGCTGCCGCACGTGGGCGGGGTGGCCGGCCGGGCCGACCCGACGGTGGTCCGGCGTACCGTCGGGGAGGTCGCCACCCTGCTCGCCGAGCGGGAACGCCGCTTCGCCGAGCTCGGGGTGGAGTCGATGGCGGCGTGGCGTGACCGCCGCCGGGCACTCACCGCCGCCGGTCAGCCCACCGTCGACCCGTTCGGTGACGTGTTCCTCGTCGTGGACGGCTGGGCCACCCTGCGCGGCGAGTACGACGACCTGGAACCCCTGATCACCGACCTGGCCACCCGGGGTCTGTCCTACGGGGTGCACGTGGTGGCGAGCGCCGTGCGTTGGCTGGACTTCCGGCCCGGCATCCGGGACCTGTTCGGTTCCCGGGTGGAGCTGCGTCTGGGCGACCCGTCGGACTCGGTGGTGAAGCGGGCGGCGGCGGCCGGGGTGCCGGAGCAGGCGGGCCGGGGGATCACCGCGCAGAGCCTGCACCTGCTCACGGCCCTGCCGCAGCTCACCGGCGGGGACACCGGGGATCTGGTGAAGGCGGTCGCCGGTGCCTGGTCGGGCCCGGTCGCCCCCCGGGTGCGGTTGCTTCCCCCGGTGCTGCCGTACGCCGAGTTGGACAAGGGTGCCGGCACCGGCCTGGCGTTCCCGGTCGGGATCGCCGAGGCGGATTTGCGCCCGGTGCTGCTCGACTTCACCACCGAGCCGCACTTCGTGGTCTTCGGTGACGCCGAGTGCGGCAAGTCGTCGTTCCTGCGGGCGCTGGCCACCTCGATCATCGACCGGTTCACCCCGGAGCAGGCCCGGGTGATCCTGGTCGACTACCGGCGCAGCCTGCTCGGCACCGTCGAGACCGACCACCTGATCGGGTACGGGACGGCGGCGGCACACACCGCCGAGTTAATCGAGTCGGTCGCCGGTTACATGCAGGGTCGACTGCCCGGCCCGGAGGTCACCCCGGCGCAGTTGCGGGACCGTTCCTGGTGGTCCGGCCCGGAACTGTTCATCCTGGTCGACGACTACGACCTGGTGGCCAGCGGTCCGGCGAACCCGCTGCGGGCGTTGGAGGAGCATCTGCCCCAGGCCCGTGACGTCGGCCTGCACCTGGTGCTGGCCCGCCGCTGCGGTGGCGCCGGCCGGTCCCAGTACGAGCCGATCGTGCAGCGCCTGCGCGAGTTGTCCACCGCCGGACTGGTGATGAGCGGCAGCCCCGACGAGGGGCAGTTGGTGGGTGCGGTCCGGCCGGGTCCGTTGCCGGCGGGGCGTGGCCGGCTGGTCACCCGACGCGAGGGCGTACGCCTCGTGCAACTGGCCCATCTGCCGCCACCGTGATCCGGGTGTGCCGGAACGTGCCGTGTCGGCGGGGAGAACCGGTAATCTCCGTGCAGCAGGTGTCCCGTGATGAATGGCTGACGATGTGACCAGGGTTGGGCAGGGCTCCCCGACGGCGCTGCACCGGTTCGCCGGGCGGGCGCTGCTCGGTGTCGCGGCGACCACCGTCACCGTGTTGGGCACGGCCCCACCTCCGGCTGCCGCCGCGGTCCCCGCCTCCATGCCGGCCCCGTCGTCGGTCTCCACGGTGGCCGGCCGTCCGGCCGCGCTGGCCGGGGCGCGCACCGGCACCCCGCTGGCCGAACCCGACTTCGCCCCGGTGCAGGCCCGTGCCGACCGGGTCCGCGACGACCAGTTCCAGCTCGACGAGCTGAACGCGGCCACCGCCTGGCGTACCTCGACCGGGCGCGGCGTGACGGTCGCGGTGATCGATTCCGGGGTGGACGGTGGCCACCCCGACCTGGTCGGCCAGGTGCTGCCCGGCATGGACCTGGTCTCCCCCGCCGGTGGCGACGAGCCGGACCCGGTGGGGCACGGCACCACGGTGGCCAGCCTGATCGCCGGGCGCGGCGACGACCGGCGGGGGGTGGTCGGGCTCGCGCCGGACGCCCGGATCCTGCCGGTCCGGGTGCTCGACGACGAGAACCGCTACGACGACGCGATGATCGTCGCCAAGGGGGTGCGCTGGGCGGTCGACAACGGCGCCCGCGTGATCAACCTGTCGCTGGGTGGCAGCGGCGACAGCCCGGCCCTGGCCGCCGCGCTGGACTACGCGTTCGCCCGGGACGTGGTGGTGGTGGCCTGCACCGGCAACGTCGCCACCTCCACCACGTCGAAGGTCTGGTATCCGGCCCGGGAGCCGGGGGTGATCGCGGTGGCCGGTCTGGAACGCGACAGTGAGAACCTGTGGTCCGGTTCGATCACCGGCCACGCCACCACGCTGACCGCTCCGGCGACCGGCCTGGTCGGGGCCCGCCCGCCGAGCAACTACTGGGGGGTGCAGGGCACCAGCTTCGCCGCGCCGCTGGTGACGGCGACCGCCGCCCTGGTCCGCGCCCGCTACCCGCAGATGTCCGCCGGGGACGTGGTGAACCGCCTGCTGAGCACCGCGAAGGACATCGGTCCGACCGGCCGGGACGACCGCTTCGGGTACGGCCTGGTCGACCCGGTCGCCGCGCTCACCGCCGACGTGCCGCTGATCTACCGCAACCCGTTGGACGACAACGACTCCCCCGGGGTGGTCGGGTTCGGCCCCGCCCCCGGTGCCGCCGACGACACCCGGGCCGGGGGCACCGGCAGCGACCCGCTCGGCTTCGCCGCACCCCGCCAGCAGACCCGGTGGACGGCCCAGCCGGCCGGCGGTGCCGACGACGCCGCCCCCCGCCGGCTGTGGACCGGGGTAGCCGTGATGGTCGCCCTGGTCACCGGGGTGGCGTTGATGGTGCGCCGGTTCCGGTTGTGGGGCCGTTGAACCGGGCCTGAGATCGGGCGCGGGTGGGTAGAGCAGGGCGCATGAGTTCCTCCGGCCCGCGTACCTCCGTACCCCCGTCGGAACGGTCCTGGCGGGACCGCCGCCTGGACCGGGACCACTCGCTCGGGTTGCGGTTGACCCTGGCGTCGGCGGCGGCGTTCCTGCTGCTGGTGCCGTTCGCGTTGCTGGCGGTGCTGGTGGTGGGGGCCTGGTCGCCGCTGCACGACCTGGACGCCGCGGTCACCGACGCCCTGCACCGGTTCGCCGCCGACCATCCGGTGTGGGTGCGGGCGATGAAGGCGTGGACGCACCTGGCCTCGCCGGGGCCGCTGCGGGTGGCCGCGCTGGTCGTGGTGGTGTGGTCGTGGCGTCGCGGAGCCCGCCGGCTGGCGCTCTGGGTGGTCACCACGATGGCCGTCGGCGGGGCGCTCGGTGCGCTGTTGAAGCTGCTCGTCGGCCGGGAACGACCGGAGCTGCTCGACCCGGTGGCCCGCGCCGCCGGGTTCTCCTTCCCGTCCGGGCACGCGCTGAACGCGACCCTCGCGGCGGGGGTGCTGCTGCTGGTGTTCCTGCCGTTCACCCGGGGCCGCCCGGTGGCCCGGGTGCTGCTCTGGACGGCAGCCGTGCTGCTGGTCGGGGTGACCGGGCTGAGTCGGGTGGCGCTGGGCGTGCACTGGGCCAGCGACGTGTTCGGCGGCTGCCTGCTGGGGGTGGCGGTGGCGGCGGCCACCACGGCGGCGTTGCGCACCTGGCGGGAGCAGGCCGGGCTGCCGGCCACCCGGGCCACCGTGGACGGGGTGTCGCCGGAAGTGGCCGATCGACCGGGCCCGTACGCGTAGCGGGCCACCGGCGGGGGTACTGGGCGGCCATGTCCGCCATCGCTGCGCAGGTCGCCAAGCGGGTCCTTCTCCCGGTGACCCTGCTGCTCGCCTTCATGGTCCTGCTCGGGCTGCTGGTGACCCGGGTCCTCGACGACGTCTGGCCGTTGACCGTGGAGGACACGGTCAACCGGGAGTTGGCCGCCGACCGCACCGGCGGGTGGAACGACGTCTCGCTGGTGTTCAGCACGCTGGCCAGCACCCAACTGATCGTCGTGGTCACCGTGCTGGTGGCGCTGGTGCTCCGGCTGGTGCTGCACCGCTGGCGGGAGCCGCTGTTCCTCTGCGCGGCGGTGACCGCCCAGGCGCTGGTCTTCCTGCTCACCACGATGGCCATCGACCGGCAGCGCCCGGCGGTGGAACACATGGACGTCTCCCCGCCGACGTCGAGCTTCCCGTCCGGCCACACCTCGGCGTCGGTCGCCCTCTATGCCGGTATCGCGCTGCTGCTGGCGCTGCGGGCCAGGAGCACCGCCGGCAAGGTCACCTGGTGGACCCTGCTGGTGCTGGTGCCGGTCGGGGTTGCGGTGACCCGGATGTACCGGGGCATGCACCACCCGAGCGACGTGGTGGCGTCCTTCGTCAACGGCGGCACCTGTGTGGTGATCATGGCGCGGGCGGTGCTCGACCGCTCACTGACCTGGGGCCGGGCCAAGCTGCCCGGCCGCGCCCCGGCGGGCGGGGACACCCCGCCCGCCCACGCTCCGGCCGTCGGCTGACCCCGGGTCCCGCCCGACCGCCGGCTGACCCCGGTCCCGGCCGGTCGGGAGGCGTCGGCGGGCTCAGGTGCAGTCGCCGGTGGCCACCCCACGGGTACGCTCCGCGCCGGCCAGCGCCACCGGTCGGGCCTCCTCGGCGGTGACCGCGAAACCGGTGTTCGGGTCGTCCGCCGCCGCCGCGAAGATCACCCCGAGCACCAGGCCGTTGGAGGAGACCAGCGGGCCGCCGGAGTTCCCGCTGCGCACCAGCGCCCGGATCGTGTAGATCTCCCGGTTCACCTTGCTGGCGTTGTAGATGTCCGGGCCCTCGATCCGGTCCACGTCCCGGATCCGGGCCGGCCGGGCGTCGTACGGGCCGTCGAGGGGGAAACCCAGCACGATCGCGTCCGCGCCGCTGCCGGCCTGCCCGGCGGCGAAGCGCAGGGACGGACCGGGCAGCCCCGGCACGTACAGCACGGCCAGGTCGCGGTCCGGGTCGTAGACGACGACCTCACCGTCGTACCGCTCGCCGCGCAGTTCGACCGCGACGGTACGGGTGCCGGCCACCACGTGCGCGTTGGTCATCACCCGGTCGTCGGCGTAGACGAAGCCGGAACCCTCGATCCGGCGTGAGCAGCTCGGCGCGGAACCCAGCACCTTCACCACCGCCCGCTGGCTGTTCGCCACCACCTGGGAGCCGGCCAGCGCCGGGTCCGGTGGGGCGACCTGCCGCGCCGAGGTACGGCCCAGCCCGTTGAACACGTCGGGGAACCCGTTGGTGTCGACGGTGTCCCGCAGCGCGGTGGACAACTCCTGGGCCTGGTCGGGCAGGACCCGGTCCACCACGGTCAGCAGCGCGCTGTTCTTGACCGAGGCGGCCAACCAGGGCAGCGACGAGGAGCCCAGCGGGACCGCGACCAGCCAGGCCACCAGCATCACCGCGAGGATCGAGACGAACGCGCCCCCGATGTCGTCGGCCCGCCTGGCGGTGTCGTTGGTGATCGTGCGTCGCAGGTGGGAGCCGAGCCAACCGGCCAGCGCCTGGCCGAGCACGGCGAGCCCGAACACCGCGACCAGGGAGACCAGCACCCGTGTCCCGCTGTCGACGAACTGTCGGGCCAGCAACGGCCCGAGCTGGAGACCGATGAGCGCACCCAGGAAGAACCCGGAGAACGACAACGCCCCGATGACGAAGCCCTGACGGTATCCGCTGATCGCGAACACCAGCATGAGCAGGAGCAGAACGAGATCCACGGCCGACACCGGTCAAGGGTACGTGCACCGGACACCCGTGCGGCGCTGTGGATGCGGAACGTGACGGTCAGGTCAGCGGGCCGGCCAGTTCGTCCGCCTCGTCGGTGCCGGCCGAGGGGGCCGGGGTGGCCCCGGTCGGCGGCAGCTCGACCACCCGCGACCAGGGCCACGGCCGGGCCCAACCGCCCATCTCCAGCAGGGCGGCCAGCACTCCGGCGGTGAAACCCCAGACCAGCATCCCCCGGACGGAGAACGCCGGGCCGATCCAGCCGCTGGAGTGGCGGACCCGCAGCCGGTTGGCCGGGTCGACCAACTCGGCGACGGGCAGCCGCGCGACGTGCGCCACCTCGGCCGGCTCCCGGGGGTGCACCGGGTGCGGGCTGTGCCACCAGGCCAGCACCGGGGTGACCACGAAGTCGCTGACCGGGATCCAGAGCTTCGGCAGCTCGGCGAGGACGGTCACGCTGGCCGGGTCGAGGTCGACCTCCTCGTTGGCCTCGCGCAGCGCGGTGGCCCGCGCGTCGGCGTCCTCCGGGTCGGCCGCGCCGCCGGGGAAGGCCGGTTGGCCGGCGTGGTTGCGCAGCGTGGCGGCCCGTTGCAGGACCAGCACGTCGGGGCCGACGCCGGGCTGTTCACCGAGCAGCACCAGCACCGCGCTCTCCCGGCCGCCCTCCTCGGGGGTGGTCAATCGGGTGAAGTCCTCGGCGCGGGCGGTGCCGAGCCGGTCCAGCAGCGGGTCGAACCAGGACGGCGGACGGGGATTCACCGGGTCGGCCCGGCACCGGGGGTCGGCCTCACGCGGGCACCGCCAGACCGAGGTGCCGGCGGACCAGGTCGGCGAGGCGGGCGTCGTCGAGCGCGCCGGAGTTGTCGGTGTGCCGGATCCGCCCCTGCGCGTCGACCAGCAGGGTGAGCGGCACGGCCGTGCGACGCAGCTCCCGTTGCAACGCCTCGCCCTGGTCGAAGAGCACCGGGAACCGGATGCCGAAGTCCTCACCGATGGCCTGCGCGCCGTCCCGGCTGTCCCGGCTGTTCACCCCGATCACCTGGAGCTGGCCGGCGGCGCGGACGCTGAGCCGTTGGAAGGCAGGCAGCTCCTGGCGGCAGGGCGGGCACCAGGAGGCCCACACGTTGATCACGGCCGGGCCGTGGATGTCGCGCAACGCCACCGGGGACCCACCGGTGAAGCAGGAGAGCGTCAGCTCGGGCAGGAGGCTGCCGCCACCGTCGGCCGGAGCCGGGCTGCCGGCCGTACCGCTGCCGTCGCCGGCACCGGCGGACCCGGTGGGGGCGGCGGCACCGGCGGACCCGGTGGGGGCGGCGGCACCGGCGGACCCGGTGGGGGCGGCGGCACCGGCGGACCCGGTGGGGGCGGCGGTGCCGGGGGCCGGCGGGGCGGTCAGGGTGGCGCAGTCGGCGAACGGCGACGGGCGCGGGGCCCGGTCGGGGCCGGTGGCGGAGCCTGTCGGCTCGGCGGCGTCGGTGCAGCCGGCGAGGACCAGCAGCGGCGGGACGAGCAGTGCGGCGAACCGGCGTTTCACGGTGCCTCCGCGACGACGGCCTGTGCCGGCACCAGCTCCGGGTCGACCCCGGCGGCGACCGCGAGCTCCCGGGCCCGGGGGCCCTTGAGCAGCTTGGCGGCGGCGGCCGGCTCGGTCGGCCCGAGCCCGTACGACGGGCAGAGCCGGGTCAGGGTGCACGCCCCGCAGGCCGGCTTGCGGGCGTGACAGACCCGCCGGCCGTGGAAGATGATCCGGTGGGAGAGCATGGTCCACTCCCGCTTGGGGAAGATCGCCCCGATCTCGTGTTCGATCTTGACGGGGTCGGTCTGGATGGTCAGCCCCCAGCGCTGCACCAGCCGCTGGAAGTGGGTGTCGACGGTGATCCCCGGGACGTCGAAGGCGTTGCCGAGGATGACGTTGGCCGTCTTGCGGCCGATCCCGGGCAGCGTCACCAGGTCGGCCAGCCGGCCGGGGACCCGGCCGTCGTACCGCTCGGTCAGGGCCTGGCCAAGCTTGATCAGCGAGTCGGTCTTGTTGCGGTAGAACCCGGTCGGCCGGATCAGCTCCTCCAGCTCGCCCCGGTCCGCCCCGGCGTAGTCGGCCGCCGTCGAATAGCGGGCGAACAGCTTCGGGGTGACCTCGTTGACCTTCTTGTCGGTGCACTGGGCGGAGAGGATCGTGGCGACGGCCAGCTCCAACGCGGTGGAGTGGTCGAGTTCGCAGTGGGCGTCCGGGTGCGCCTCGGTCAGCGCCCGGCCGATCCGCCGGGCACGCCGGGTACGGCCGAGTTCCGTCTCGACCCGGCCGGGAGAGCTGATGGTCACGCCGGCCAGCCTACGTCGCCGCCCCGACGGGCCGCCGGAGCACGCCCCCGGGTCAGCCGGCGTCGGGCGGGCTGATCTTCCCCTTGCCGTCGAACCGCGCCCCGGTACGCGGGAAGTCGTTGCCGCTGAGCTGCTTGACCAGCCCGAGCCCCTGGTCGGCGGAGTCCATCCCCGGCTTGCCCACGGAACTCATCCGGGTGGAGGTGAACGAGCCACCGGCGAAGCTGCCGTCGGGCTTGAGGGAGACCTTCAGCACCCCGCCCCAGCCGAGCCGGCCGGTCGGGTTGAGCGACCGGGCACCCCCGGCGAAGTTGCCCAGGCTGTACGCGATCAACCGGCCCTGGTAGAACTCCATCCCGCGCAGCACGTGCGGACCGTGCCCGACGATCAGGTCGGCCCCGGCGTCGATCATGGCGTGGGAGAACTTCACCGGGTCACCCCGGTTCTCGCCGAGGAACATCTCGGTGCCGGGCCGGACCCGGGTCTTGTCCGACCCCTCGCCACCCATGTGCACCTGCACCACGACCAGGTCGGCCATGGTGGCGGCCTTCTCGACGACCCCCTTGGCGGCGTCGATGTCGACCAGGCTGTTGGACCACGGGTACGACGAGAAGCCGGCCACCGCGACCTTCACCCCGCCGACCTCGACCACGGTGATCTGGTCCGGCGCCCCGGTGTGCTTCAGGCCGTGCTTCTCCAGTGCCTGCTGGGTGTTCTCGTAGCCCTGCGGGCCGAAGTCGTAGCCGTGGTTGTTGGCCTGGTTGAGCAGCTGGAACCCGGCGTCCTTGAGATGGGAGGCGTACTCCGGGGGGACGCGGAACTGGTAGCAGTTGCTGGCGTTCGCGCCGCACTTGCCGGTGCCGGTGTCGGTGGTGAGCGGCTCCTCCAGGTTGCCCATCACCAGGTCGGCCTTGAGCGCACCCTTGACCTCGTCGAAGAAGCCCTTGCCGCCGTTGGCGGGCAGCCGGGACGGGGCCATCCCCATCACGATGTCCCCGGTTGCCGACAGGGTCACCGACTCGTCCTTGCCGGCCGCCCCGGTGGTGGTCGGTACCGGGGAGCCGCTGACGCCACCGCCACCACCCGGACGCCAGACCGGGTCCGGGGTGTCGTGCTGGGCGCAGCCGGCGAGGAGCACGGCGAGCAGCGCGCCGGTGGCGTACGCGGCGCGGCGGCGGGGACGGGACTGGGAGAAGGCGGCAGAGTACATCGCCCGCGACGCTACCGGGTGGGTAATCGACCGACGACGGCCGATCGGACGGAAGTTCAGCACGACCGCCGCTGCGACCACGGGACGCAGGGCACCGCCCCGCCGTCGCGGACCGCCGCGTGGACGACCCGGGCCAACGGGGCGCCCCAGGTCGACCGGGGGCCGCCGTAGGGCTCCGCCCGGCCGGCCGGCGGGCAGAGCACGGTGACCGCGTCGGTGGGGGTGCCGGTGCCCGGTAGGCCGAGTTCCCCGATCGCCTGGCACTTCGCCTCGGTGGCGGTGGCGACGGCGTTCACCAGTGCGGCGTCGCCGAGCGCCACCGGCACGTAGACGACGACGTTGACCGTCCCCACCCGCTGCGCTAGGGCCCCGCCCTGCCCGGGGGCAGTGCCCTGGCCGGGGGTCCCGCCCTGGCCGGGGGCGACGCCCTGCTCGGGAGCAGCGCCCTGCTCGGGGGTAGCGGGCTGGGCGGGGGCGGCGGCCCAGAGGGGGGTGCCGAGGCCGACGGTGACCCAGGCGCGGACGCCGGTGTCGGTCCGGGTCACCACCTCGGCGACGTCCACTCCGGTGAGTAGGCCGATCCCGGGCCCGTCGAGGCCGAGCCGGTCGGCGAGCTCAGCCAGGTGGGCCGCCGGGTCGTCCCGGTGGTACGACATCGGCACGGTCGCGTTGACCACCCAGTGGCGTACGCCGACCCCACCACCGAGCGGACCGGAGCTGACCGCCCGCAGCGGTGAGCCGGCCCGCCACACCAGGAGCGGTATGTCCCATCCGTCCTCGAAGCGGTGGGTCAACACCGGGTCGCCAAGCACCGGGACACCCTACGACCAGCGGCGACAACTGTCGGTGAGCAGGTGGTGTGGGCGGCTGATCGTAGTGGCCGATCGGGTCGGCGGGGTTACGCCCAACGATCAAGTTTCCCGGGGTGCAGCTCTGATTCGTCCTCACGTGCGCCTAGACTTGGCGGCGCGCGAGGGATCAGCGGACGGCGGACCCGGCCGAGGGACGGCAACGCGCAACCGGAGGTGCGCGATGGACGAGGTACTGGCCCGCAGCGGGATCTTCCAGGGTGTCGACCCGGAGGCTGCCGAGGCGCTCGCCAAGGAGATGGAGACGATCGACGTCCGCAAGGGCGAGATCGTGTTCAACGAGGGCGAGCCCGGCGACAGTCTCTACATCCTCCTGTCAGGCAAGATCAAGGTCGGGCGTCGGGCAGCGGACGGCCGGCAGAACCTGATCGCGGTGATGGGCCCGTCGGACATGGTCGGCGAGCTGTCGCTCTTCGACCCGGGTCCGCGTACGGCCACCGCCACGGCGGTCACCGACACCCGGCTGGTCCGGCTGCGCAAGCAGGCGCTGCGGCCCTGGCTGAACAACCGGCCCGAGATCGCCGAGCAGCTGCTGCGGGTGCTGGCCCGTAGGCTGCGCCGGACGAACGACTCGCTGGCCGACCTGATCTTCACCGACGTGCCGGGCCGGGTCGCCAAGAACCTGCTCCAGATGGCCGGCCGGTTCGGCACCCGCGACGGCGGCGTGCTGCGGGTGACCCACGACCTGACCCAGGAGGAGATCGCCCAGCTCGTCGGCGCCTCCCGCGAGACGGTCAACAAGGCGCTCGCCGACTTCGCCTCGCGGGGCTGGCTGCGACTCGACGGCAAGAGCATCATCATCCTCGACCCGGAGCGTCTCGCCCGCCGCGCCCGGGTCTGACCGGCACCGCCTCACCGTCCGAGCCAGGACCGCCCTCGCCGGCGGCCCTGGCTCGTCGGCATTCCGGCGCCGGTTCCGCCCGCCCCGGTCGACCGGTCGGTGATGACCCGCTCTGCCCGGCGCAGAATCCCTCGACAACCCGCTCCGCCGGGCGAGACCCTGGACCGGTGCTGGAACGCGTAGCGGTGCTCTCCGACGTCCACGGCGCGTTGCCCGCGCTGGAGGCGGTGCTGGCCGAGCCGGAGGTGGCCGCCGCTGACCTGATCGTGGTCACCGGTGACGTGGCGGCCGGCCCACAGCCGGTCGAGGTGTTGGACCTGCTGACCGGGCTGGGTGCCCGGGTCCGCTGGGTACGCGGCAACGCCGACCGGGAGCTGGTGCAGGCCCGCGCCGGCCGACCGTCGGAGCACGACGTCTCGAACTGGGCGGCGGAACAGCTCCGGGCCGACCAGGTGGTTCTGCTAGCCGCGCTGCCGCTGACGCTCACCCTCCCGGTCGCCGGCCTCGGTCCGGTGCTCTTCTGCCACGCCACGCCCCGCGACGACGAGGAGGTGGTGCTCGTCGACTCCCGGCCGGCCCGCTGGGCCGAGGTGTTCGCCGGATTGCCCCCGGAGGTGCGCACCGTGGTCTGCGGGCACACCCACATGCCGTTCACCCGGCTGGTCGACCGCCGCCTGGTGATCAATCCGGGCAGCGTGGGCATGCCGTACGGCGGGCCGGGGGCGTACTGGGCACTGCTCGGTCCGGGGGTGCAGCTGCGCCGTACGGGATTCGACGTCGACGCGGCCTGTGCCCGGGTCGCCGCCGGGTCGGGCTATCCGGACGCCGCCGCCTGGGCGGACGAGTACCTGCGCTCCCGGCACAGCGACCTCGACGCGCTCACCGCCTTCGCCCCGCGCGACGGCCGCTGACCGGCGACCGGCACCGGAACGGACCGACGGCACCGGCCGGGGTCACCACGGAGCCTAAAAAAGTCAGGCTTGACTGTTTGTTTCGGCGACGGCACGCTGTTCCCGTGTCCACCCCGTCGACCCGCGTCCCCCAGCAGGAACGCAGCCGCGCCACCCAGGCCCGGCTGCTGGAGGCGACGGTCGACTGCCTGGTGCGGTACGGCTGGTCGGGCACCACCACGACCGTGGTCGCCGCCCACGCCGGTGTGTCCCGGGGCGCCCAACTGCACCACTACCCCACCAAGGCGGCCCTGGTCACCGCCGCCGTCGCCCACCTCGCCGAGCGCCGCGCCGAGGAGTTGCGCGTCGAGGCCGAGGCGCTGCCGGTCGGGCCGCAGCGGCTCGACCGGGTGATCGACCTGCTCGGCGTCGCGTTCACCGGGCCGCTCTTCGTCGCCGCGCTGGAGCTGTGGGTGGCCGCCCGCACCGACCCGGAGCTGCGCGGCGCGCTGGTGCCGTTGGAGGCGCGGGTGGGTCGGGAGATGCACCGGCTCACCGTCGCGCTGCTCGACGTGGACGAGCGCCGCCCCGGCGTCCGCGAGGCCGTACAGGCCACCCTCGACCTGCTGCGCGGGCTCGGCGTGGCCAACCTGCTCAACGACGACTCGGCCCGGCGCACCGCCCTGCTGCACACCTGGAAACACCAGCTCGCCACCCTGCTCGCCCCCGGAGCAGCAGCACCGGGCCACGACGACCCGGCCTGACCCTCACTCACCGGCCCACCCGACCGGAGGCACCATGGTCGACCCGACCGCACTGCTCGTCGACCTGACCGACGGGTCCGACCAGCTCGTCGCCGCGCCGCCCCCACCGGACGTGCTGCCCGACCGCAGCGGCCGTACCGTGCTCGCCGCCGCGTGGCTGGACGTGGCGCAGGTCCGCGCCGGCCCGCCGGGGGCAGGCCGCGCACCCCGCGCGGGCGCAGCCGGGACGGTCCTGCGGTGACCGGGGTGCTGCGGGTCGGCAACGCCTCCGGCTTCTACGGCGACCGGTCCACCGCCTGGCGGGAGATGCTCGACGGCGGTGAGCTGGACGTGCTGACCGGCGACTACCTGGCCGAGCTGACCATGCTGATCCTCGGCCGGGACCGGCTGCGCGACCCCGGCCTCGGTTATGCGAAGACCTTCCTGCGCCAGCTCGAAGGTTGCCTCGGCACCGCCCTCGACCGGGGGGTGCGGATCGTCACCAACGCGGGTGGGCTGAACCCGGCCGGGCTGGCCGCCGCGATCGGCGTGCTCGCCGACCGGCTCGGCCTCGCCGTCCGGGTCGCCCACGTCGAGGGCGACGCCCTGGCCCTGCCGGACGCGCTCACCGCCAACGCCTACCTCGGCGCGTTCGGCATCGCCGCCTGCCTCGACGCCGGGGCGGACGTGGTGGTCACCGGGCGGGTCACCGACGCGTCGCTGGCGGTCGGGCCGGCCATCGCCCGGTTCGGCTGGGGACGCGACGACCTGGACGCGCTGGCCGGGGCGACCGTCGCCGGGCACCTGATCGAGTGCGGGGCACAGGTCACCGGCGGCAACTTCAGCTTCTTCACCGAGCTGCCCGACGGCGGGCACCGGCCCGGCTTCCCGATCGCCGAGATCCACCCGGACGGCTCGTCGGTGCTCACCAAGCACCCCGGCACCGGCGGCGCGGTCACCGTCGAGACGGTCACCGCCCAACTGTTGTACGAGGTGGGCGGCCCCGACTACCTCGGCCCGGACGTGGTGACCCGGCTGGACACGGTACGGCTGCACCCGGACGGGCCGGACCGGGTCCGGGTGGACGGGGTCCGGGGCACCCCACCGCCGGCCACCCTCAAGGTGGGCGTCAACAACCTGGGCGGCTTCCGCAACGCGATGACGTTCGTGCTCTGCGGGCTGGACATCCCGGCCAAGGCGGCCCTGGTCCGGGGGCAGGTCGAGGCGGCGGTCGGCCCGGACGGGCTGGAGTTCACGCTGGCCCGTACCGACCATGTCGACGCGGTCGACACCGAGACGGCGAGCGCGCTGCTGCACGTACACCTGCGTGACGGTGACCGGGCTCGGGCCGGGCGGGCGTTCTCGGCGGCGGCGGTGGAGCTTGCCCTGGCCTCCTATCCCGGTTGCACGTTGACCACCCTGCCCGGCGACGCCACCCCGTACGGGGTCTTCACCGCCGACGCCGTGCCGCAGGCCGACGTGCCGCACGTGGCCGTCCTGCCCGACGGCACCCGCCTGCCGGTCCCGCCGCCACGGACGGTGGCACCGGCCGTGGCCGGGCCGACGCCCGGCACGGCGGGCCCGACCCCGGTGGCCGGGCCGACCCGGCGGGGTCCGTTGGGTGAGCTGGTCGGGGCGCGGTCGGGTGACAAGGGTGGCGACGCCAACCTCGGCGTCTGGGCGCGTACCGACGCGACCTGGGCGTGGCTGCGCGGGTGGCTGACCGTCGACCGGCTGGCCGAGCTGCTGCCGGAGACGGCCGCGTCGACCGTCGAGCGGTACGAGCTGCCGAACCTGCGGGCGGTCAACTTCGTGATCCGGGGCCTGCTCGGGCCGGGGGTGGCCGCCTCCACCCGGTTCGACCCGCAGGCCAAGGCGCTCGGCGAACTGCTCCGCTCCCGCATCGTCGACCTGCCCGCCGCCCTCACCCCCGGACGGCCCGCAGCCGGGGAGGCCGACCGGTGACCATCGTGGACACCCCGGAGCGGCGGCAGTTACGGGAGCTGACCCGGGCCTTCGTGACCCGGGAGGTGCTGCCGCACCTGGCCGACTGGGAACGGGCCGGTGAGGTCCCGCGCGCGCTGCACGCCACCGCCGCGAAGCTCGGCCTGCTCGGCGTCGGCTTCCCCGAGTCGGTCGGCGGCAGCGGCGGCGACCTGCTCGACTCGATCGTGGTCACCGAGGAGATCATCCGCTCCGGCGGCTCGTCCGGGCTGGTCGCGGCCCTGTTCACGCACGGTGTCGCGCTGCCGCACATCGTCGCGGCGGCCGGCGGGCGGACCGGCGGCACGCTCGGTGGCCGGCTCGCCGCCCGCCCGTCCGCCGCCGACGACCCGCTGGTCACCAGGTACGTCCGGCCGACGCTGGCGGGTGAGCTGATCGGCGCGCTGGCGATCACCGAACCGGAGGGCGGCTCCGACGTCGCCTCGATCCGCACCACCGCGCGCCGCGACGGCGACCACTACCTGGTGAACGGGACGAAGACGTACGTGACCAGCGGGGTACGCGCCGACTTCGTCACCACTGCGGTCTGCGGCGACTTTCCCGGCAGCGGGTCGCTGCACCTACTGGTGATCGACAAGGGCACCCCCGGGTTCACCGTCGGCCGGAAGCTGGACAAGCTCGGCTGGCACTGCTCGGACACCGCCGAGTTGTCCTTCGTGGACGTCCGGGTGCCGGTGGGCAACCGGATCGGCGAGGAGGACACCGGCTTCCTGGCGATCATGCAGGGCTTCGCCGCCGAGCGGCTCTCCCTGGCCACCCAGGCGTACGCGACGGCGCAGCGCTGCGTGGAGCTTTCGACCCGCTGGTGTCGGGACCGGTCCACGTTCGGTCGTCCGCTGGCCAGCCGGCAACTGGTCCGGCACCGGCTGGCCGAGATGCACACCCGCGCCGAGGCGGCCCGCGCGTACGTGCACCAGGTGGCCGCCCGGGTGGCGGCCGGCGAGCCGGTGGTGACCGAGGTGGCGATGGCGAAGAACGTCGCGGTGGCCGCCTGCGACCAGGTGGTCGACGCCGCGCTGCAACTGCACGGCGGCTTCGGCTACCTGCGCGACGCCGAGGTCGAGCGGCACTACCGGGACGCCCGCATCCTCGGCATCGGCGGCGGCACCACCGAGATCATGAACGAGATCATCGCGAAGGGCCTGGGCCTGTGAGCGCGAGGAGTGAGCCGGGTTTGCGAGCCCCGCAGTCGCGAACGAAAGACGGACCTGTGAGCGCGAGGAGTGAGCCGGGTTTGCGAGCCCCGCAGTCGCGAACGAACGGGGGAAATCTGTGAGCACACTGGAGAGTGCGGTCGATCCGGCCGCGCCGGCCTTCGTGGCCAACCGGGACGCGCTGCGGGACCGGCTCGCCGAGTTGGACGCCGCGCTCGACCAGGCGCGGGCCGGCGGTGGCGAGAAGTACGTGGCCCGGCACCACCAGCGCGGGAAACTGCTGCCCCGGGAGCGGATCGAGTTGCTGCTGGACCGGGACAGCCCGTTCCTGGAGTTGTCGCCGGTCGCCGGGTACGGCAGCGACTTCCCGGTCGGGGCGAGCGTGGTCACCGGCATCGGCGTGGTCGAGGGCGTCGAGTGTCTGATCGTCGCCAACGATCCGACGGTACGCGGCGGCGCGGTGAACCCGTGGTCGCTGGCGAAGACCCGGCGGGCCGGCGAGATCGCCCTGGCGAACCGGCTGCCGATGGTCAACCTGGTGGAGAGCGCCGGGGCGGACCTGCCCACCCAGGCGGAGATCTTCATTCCGGGCGGTCGGGTGTTCCGCGACCTGACCCGGCTCTCCGCCGCCGGGATCCCCACGGTCAGCGTGGTCTTCGGCAACGCCACCGCCGGTGGCGCGTACGTGCCGGGGATGTCCGACCACGTGATCATGATCCGGGACCGGTCGCAGGTCTACCTGGCCGGGCCGCCGCTGGTGAAGATGGCCACCGGCGAGGTCACCGACGACGAGTCGCTCGGTGGCGCGGCGATGCACGCCGGCACGTCGGGCCTCGCCGACCAGCTCGCCGAGGACGAACGGGACGGCATCCGGCTGGCCCGGCGGTGCGTACGCCGGTTCAACTGGCGCAAGCAGGGTCCGCCGCCGCGCGACCCGGCACCCCGACCGCCGAGGTACGACCCGGAGGAGCTGCTGGGCATCGTCAGCGCCGACCTGAAGGTGCCGTTCGACCCGCGTGAGGTGCTGGCCCGGGTCCTCGACGGCAGCGAGTTCGACGAGTTCAAGCCGGCGTACGGCACCGCGCTGGTCACCGGCTGGGGTGAGCTGCACGGCTACCCGGTGGGGGTGCTGGCGAACGCGCGGGGGGTGCTGTTCAGCGCGGAGGCGCAGAAGGCGGCCCAGTTCATCCAGCTCGCCAACGCCGCCGACACCCCGCTGCTGTTCCTCCAGAACACCACCGGCTACATGGTCGGCACCGAGTACGAGCAGCGCGGCATCATCAAGCACGGCGCGCTGATGATCAACGCGGTGGCGAACTCGACGGTGCCGCACCTGACGGTCAACCTGGGCGCCTCGTACGGGGCCGGCAACTACGGCATGTGCGGCCGGGCGTACGAGCCGAGGTTCCTGTTCACCTGGCCGAACGCGAAGTCGGCGGTGATGGGTCCGGCGCAGTTGGCCGGGGTGCTGTCGATCGTCGCCCGGCAGGCCGCCGCCGCCCGGGGCCGGGACTACGACGAGGACTCCGACGCGGCGATGCGGATGATGGTCGAGCAGCAGATCGAGTCGCAGTCGGGGGCGCTGTTCCTGTCCGGTCGGCTCTACGACGACGGGGTGATCGACCCCCGGGACACCCGTACCGTCCTCGGGCTCTGCCTGTCGACGATCCACAACGCACCGGTGAAGGGCGCCGACGGCTTCGGCGTCTTCCGGATGTAGGGGGGCGCGTGAGCGCGAGGAACGCAGCGCAGCGGAGTCCCGCAGTCGCGAACACCAGCGAGAGGGCGTGATCATGGTTGTTCGGAAGCTGCTGGTGGCCAACCGGGGGGAGATCGCCCGCCGGGTCTTCGCCACCTGCCGGGCGCTGGGCGTGGCGACGGTCGCCGTGCACTCCGACGCGGACGCCGACGCGCCGTACGTGGCCGAGGCCGACGAGGCGGTCCGGCTGCCGGGGAACACGCCCGTCGAGACGTACCTGCGGATCGAGCTGGTCCTGGACGCGGCCCGGCGTACCGGCGCGGACGCGGTCCACCCGGGTTACGGGTTCCTTGCCGAGCACGCCGGGTTCGCGGCGGCCGTGGTCGACGCGGGCCTGACCTGGGTCGGTCCGCCGGCCGGGGCGATCGCGGCGATGGGCGACAAACTGGCGGCGAAGGAGCTGCTCGCCGACGCGGGCGTGCCGATGCTGCCTTCCTGGACCGAGGGCGACGAGGTCACCGACTTCCCGGTGCTGGTCAAGGCGTCCGCCGGGGGCGGCGGCCGGGGGATGCGCATCGTCCGCGACCCGGCCGACCTGCCGACGGCCGTCGACTCGGCACGCCGCGAGGCCGCCGCCGCGTTCGGCGACGGCACGGTCTTCGTCGAGCGGTACGTCGAGCGCGGCCGGCACGTCGAGGTGCAGATCTTCGGCGACACCCACGGTACGGTCGTGGCCCTCGGTGAGCGGGACTGCTCGATCCAGCGGCGGCACCAGAAGATCGTCGAGGAGGCCCCGGCGGTGCTGCCCGACGGGGTGCGGGAGCGGCTGCACGCGGCGGCGGTCGCCGCCGGGCGGGCTGTCGACTACGTCGGGGCGGGGACGGTGGAGTTCCTGCTCGCCCCGACGGGTGAGTTCTTCTTCCTGGAGATGAACACCCGGCTCCAGGTGGAGCACCCGGTCACCGAGGCGGTCACCGGGCTGGACCTGGTCCGGCTGCAACTGCTGGTCGCCGAGGGTGGCGCGTTGCCGGTGCCGGCGACCCCGCCGGCCGACGGCCACGCCATCGAGGTACGGCTGTGCGCGGAGGACCCGACGCAGGGGTTCCGGCCGGCGACCGGCACGCTGCACCGGTTCGCGGTGCCCGGGGTGGTCGGCGAGTTCACCCCGACCCGGGGCCTGCGGCTCGACTCGGGGGTGGACACCGGTTCGACGGTGGGCGTGCACTACGACTCGATGCTCGCCAAGCTGGTCGCCTGGGCGCCGACCCGGGGCGAGGCGGCCCGGGCGCTGGCCGGGGCGCTGGCCCGCGCCGAGTTGCACGGGGTGGTCACCAACCGGGACCTGCTGGTCCGGGTGCTGCGCAGCGCGGAGTTCGGGTCGGCGCAGGTGGACACCGGGTTCCTGGACGCGCACCCGGAGGTATTCGCGCCGCTGCTGCCGGCCGACGGGCTCCCGCTCGCCGCGCTGGCTGCCGCGCTGGCCGGGGCCGCCGCGCGCCGGGCCGTCGCCCCGGTGCTCGCCGGCCTCCCGTCGGGTTGGCGCAACGTGCCGGCCGTCCCCCAGGTCGTCCGGTACGCCACGGCGACCGGGGACGAGATCGAGGTGCGCTACCGCCTGGACCGGTCCGGCGCGCTCGCCGACTGGTCCACCGACCCGGCCGTCGCCGGCCCCGGCCCGACGACGGCCGACGCACCGGACGCCCCGCCGGTGGTGGAGCTGGTGACGGCGGCACCGGACCGGGTGCTGCTCGACGTGGCCGGGGTACGGCGGGCGTTGCGCGTACACCGGGCGGGGTCGGTGGTCTTCGTGGACGGCCCGGACGGGGCGGCGGAGCTGACCGAGCTGCCCCGCTTCCCACTGCCCCGCGCCGCGTTGGCGGTCGGGTCGCTGCTCGCGCCGCTGCCCGGCACGGTGACCCGGGTGCACGTGGCGGCCGGTCAGCGGGTCGCCGCCGGTGACCTGCTGCTGACCCTGGAGGCGATGAAGCTGGAACATCCCGTGCTCGCCCCGACCGACGGCGTGGTCGCCGACCTGCCGGTGCCCGCCGGTGGGCAGGTCGAGACGGGTGCGGTGCTGGCCGTGGTCAACCCTGAGGAGGCACCCCGATGAACTTCGACCTCACCCCTGAGCAGGATCAGCTCCGCGACGCCGTCCGCGCGCTGGGCCGCCGGTACGGCCACTCCTACTTCGTCGAGAAGGCGAAATCCGGCGGGCACACCACCGAGTTGTGGGAGGAGGCCGGCCGGCTCGGCTACCTGGGTGTCAACGTCCCCACCGAGTACGGCGGCGGCGGTGGCGGCCTCACCGAGCTGGCCATCGTCTGCGAGGAGTTGGCCGCCGCCGGTTGCCCGCTGCTGCTGCTGGTGGTGTCGCCGGCCATCGCCGCCACGGTGGTCCACCGGCACGGCACCGATGAGCAGCGCAAGCGTTTCCTGCCCGGGTTCGCCGACGGCTCGCTGAAGGTGGTCTTCGCGATCACCGAGCCGGATGCCGGGTCGAACTTCCACCGGCTCGGCACGGTGGCCCGCCGCGACGGCGACGACTGGCTGCTCTCCGGCCGCAAGTGCTACATCTCCGGCGTGGACGAGGCGCAGTACGTGCTGGTGGTGGCGCGTACCGAGGATGCGGCGACCGGAAAGCTCAAGCCCGCGCTGTTCCTGGTGCCGACCGACGCGGCGGGGTTGACCCGGTCCAAGCTGGACATGGAGATCGTCTCCCCGGAGAACCAGTTCCTGCTCTTTCTGGACGACGTCCGGCTGCCCGCCGACGCGCTGGTCGGCGGGTCGTTGGACGCCGGCCTGCCGGCGCTGTTCGCCGGGCTGAACCCGGAGCGGATCACGGTCGCCGCGATGGGTGTCGGCACCGGCCGGTACGCCATCGAGCGGGCCACCGACTACACCGCCACCCGCAAGGTCTGGGGTGGGCGGAGCATCGGCGCGCACCAGGGGGTGGCGCATCCGTTGGCGCACGCGGCGGTGCAGGTGGAACTCGCCCGACTGATGATCCACAAGGCGGCCACCCTGTACGACGCGGGCCGCGACCTGGAGGCCGGCGTCTGCGGCAACATGGCCAAGTACGCGGCCGGGGAGGCCGCCGCGCTGGCCGTGGACACCGCCGTGCAGGCCCTCGGTGGGGCCGGTATGACCACCGAGTACGGCGTGGCGACGCTGCTCGGCGCGGTGCGGGCCGGCCGGATCGCCCCGGTCAGCCGGGAGATGATCCTCAACTTCGTCGCCCAGCACGTGCTGGGTCAGGAGAAGTCCTACTGATCCTGCGGGTCGACGGCGTCAGCGCGGGGTGCGGCAGGCGGCGTCGGTGCGGTGCACCGGTCGGACCCGCCGGCCCAACCCCTCCAGCAGCGAGTCCTCCACGTGGTAGTCGCGGATCCGCAGCCGGTGCCGGGGCAGCTCCTCCTCGCTGGGGCAGAGCACCTGGGCGCGGACGTCGTCCACCGGCACGTACCGGACGCCGCCGCGTTCCTGGAGCAGCACCATGTTGACGTCGTCCACGGTGACCACGTGCCCCCGGACGTCCTCGGTGACGCCGGGGCTCGACTCCACGGTGGTCACGGTGAGCGGCAGCACCGGTGTGGTGATCACCGGTAGCGCCGCCCAGACCAGCATGGCCAGTACCGCCGCCTCGGTGACGGAGGCGAGCGGCCGGATCACCGCCCCGGGCAGTGGGCCGGTCACCGCGAGCGCGAGCAGCGGCGGGGCGACGAACAGCACCAGGGCGAGCAGTTCCCGTTGCTGCCAGGCGTCGAGCAGGGTGGGGGCGAGCAGCCAGCCGTAGCCGGCGAGGAGCGTCACCACGATCAGCGTCCGGGGCACGGGGTGCTCGTGCAGTCGCGCCGGGGTGAGCTGGAACGCTGCGACGAACGCCGGCAGCAGCAGCGGCAGGTAGAGCAGTTGCCAGGTGACCAGGGCCAGCAGGAAACTGGACAGCACGAACCAGGCCGGGGTTAGGTCCGCCCAGCGGACGAAGAGCGGGCGGCGGACGGTGGGCGGCATCCGTTCGACGCTGACCCGCAGCACCGCGCCGAGGGCGAAGACCGCGACCAGGCTGGTGGAGAGCAGCCGGGCGGCGGTGGTCAGGAAGCCGGCCAGCAGGTTGACCGGCCCGACGTTCGCCACCAGCAACAACGTGGTCTGGAGTTCGCCGCCCGCCTCGACGCCGAGGCGCAGCACGGAGAAGATGGCGGGGACGCCCACCACCGCCGTCCAGAACGACTGGCTGGCCCGTGTCCGCCGCTCCACCGCCGGGTCCCAGCCGTCGCGTACCGGGACGGTGGTGGCGCCCAGATCCTGCGGTACGGCCGGGGCGGTCACCGCGTCGGCGCCTTGTCGTCGAAGTCGACCAGCGCCGGCACGTTGAGCGGTTGGGGCTGTGCCTTCTCCGCTTTCAGATACGGTGCGAGGGACCTGGTGTAGGCGGTGATCCACGGACTGCTGATCCCGTTGCGACCCTGGAGGTAGCTCTTCTGCAGGGCGAAGGCGACCAGGTCGCGCAGGGCGGGGTCGCCGATCGGCACCCCGATGCCGAGCAGTTCGCTGGTGCCGAAGGGCATGTCGACGATCTCGAACTCGGTCGGATAGAGGGAGAGGAAGCCGGCGAGGATCGTCTCGTCGGAGCTGACCGCGTCGTAACGACCTTCCCGGATGCCCTTGACGCAGTCGCCGACCTCCTTGACCACGAGCACCTTGACGTCGTGTTTGGCCAGCTCGGCCTCGGTGGTGGAGCCACCACTGGTGCAGACCTTGTAGGCCGGTTCACGGAGGTCCTCGATGGTGCGGATCTTGTCCCTGAGCCGGGTCGGCACCATCACCTCCTGGGTGGTGACGAAGTACGGCCCGGCGAAGCTGACCAGCTTCTCCCGCTCCTCGGTGATGGAGAAGCTGGAGACCACCAGGTCGACCACGCCACCCTGGAGGGCGGGGATGCGATCCTCGGTGGTCACCGAGACCCACTCGATGCGCTGGTCGCCCTCGTAGCCGAGGTAGGAGGCGACGTAGCGGGCGATCTCCACGTCGAAGCCGGAGTGCTTGCCGTTGCGCAGCTCGCCCATCAGCGGCTCGGTGGTGGCCACCCCGATCTTGATCTTCGCCTGACCGTCGATGTGCGACTCGCGCAGCTTGTCGCGGACCGAGGGCAGCGAGGGTTCGCGGCGGTTCTCGCAGCCGGCGGCGGCGGCCAGGGTGAGGGTCAGGGCCACCGCCAGGGTGGTGGTGACCGAACGGACCCGGTGGCGGGCGGACGTGTCGTTCATCGGCGCACCTCGCTGACGGACAGCCTGGGGGACACCGAGGGTAGCCGTTCCGGTCCATCTCGGTCGCGCCGCACCGGTGGCGGGTCGTCCGCCGCGACACCCGCCCGACCGGAAGGCGGGAGCAGGGCGGAGGGCGGGGACCGTCTTCCGGCGTTTCGTCACTCTAGGCAGAACGGTCAACCACACCGAGCCGTATGGTTTGACAGCGCGCCCGTTCAGGCCATGCTTGTCAGGTGAGCCGATTCCTGAAGCCGGACGCGCGGACCGTGGCGGTGGTCGCGGGGCTGGCGACCGGCGCGGTGCTGGTGGCGTTGGTGTTCCGGCATCCCGCCGGCATCCTGACGGTGGGGCTGGCCCTGCTCGGGGTCCTCTTCGCGACGGTGACCGGCACCGCGCTGGCCGCGTTGCGCGAACGCGACCACGAGGAGACACCGGCCGTGCCGCCCTCGCCGGGGCACCTGGAACCGGGATCGTTCCTCGACGCGGACACCCTCGACGCGTTGGACAGCGCGGCGGTGCTGAGCCGGCTGCACCGGATGCGCGAGGTCAGCGACCAGTGAGGGTGGGGGCGACCAGGGCGTCGACCCCCCGGCCGGCGAGGCAGCGGTAGGTCCGGTCGAGATCCGTCTCGCCGGGCGGCAGCACCTCCAGCCGCCAGCCGTTGGCGTAGTCGATCCCACTGGTCAGCCGGAACGTGCGGGCGTTGCACACCGACCGGACTGTCGGGTCGGCGCTGATCGTGGCGTGTCCGGCCCCGGCCAGCGCGGCCGGCAACTGGCCCTCCACGTACGTTTCCCAGGTGTGCCGCCCCTCGCAGGAGACCTGCGGCGCCTCCGCCCGGTCGCCGCGTAGCCGTACCGGGCCGAAGCACTCCAGCACGGGGGCGCACCGGGCACCGGGCGGCAGGGTCGCGGCCGTGCCGTCGGCCGCGCAGCCGGGCAGGGTGCCCCAGCGGGCGGCCGGGCTGGACGAGCCCACGGTCGACGGGGCGGCGGTCGGCCCGGCCACCGGTGGCGCACCGCCGGCGACCCACGCCCCGGCGCTCGCCGAGGCGGCCAGGGCGAGCACCCCGGCCCCGCCGAAGAACCAGCGTCGCCGCCGCCGCTCGCCGTGCGGAACGGTCGGATGGTCGTCCTGGGCCGGCGGGCGGGGGGCGGGCTGGCCGGTGATCCGCCCCGGTTGACCGGTGGTCCACCCGAGGGTGTACGGCCCGGTGCCGCCGGACCCGCCGGTGGAGGGCCCGCCGGAGACCGGCGCACCGCTGACCGGGGCGGGGGCCGGGTCGACGGGCAGCGCGGTGAGCAGGTCGCGCAGTTCGAGCGCGGAGGGGCGGGCGTCGGGGTCGTTGGACATCCCGGCGCGGAGCACGTCGACCAGTTCGGTGGGCACCCCGGGCAGGTCGGGGATCGGGTGGTGGAACAACTCCAGCACGGTGACCAGGCTCGGGTTGCGCTCGGACTGCCAGCGTGGGGGCCGGCCGGTCATCACCGCGTAGAGGGTGGCGCAGAGGGCGTACACGTCGACGGCAGGTGACGGCGGGCTGTGGTTGAACATCTCCGGCGGCGCGTAGGCCGGGGTGAGCACCTCCAGGGTGACCGAGGCGTCCCGCGCCTCGGCCAGCACGGCCAGCCCGAAGTCGGCCAGCACCGCCGAGTTGAAGTGCGAGTGCAGGATGTTGGCCGGCTTGACGTCGCGGTGCAGCACCCCGGCCGCGTGCGAGTGGGCCAACGCGTCGGCGATCTTGATGCCGAGGTCACGGGTCTCGGACGCGTCGAGCGGCGAGGTCCGCATCCGTTCGGCGTACGACCCGTCGCACAGCTCCATGATCAGGTAGGGGTGCTGGTCGACGGTCACCCCGACGTCGAAGAGGTCCACCACGTGCGGATGGGAGGACATCCGGCCGGCGGCCCGCGCCTCGCGCAGGAACCGGGCCTGGTCTCGTTCGTTGTCCAGGGTGCGGTTCTCCACCTTGACGGCGACCTCCCGACCGACGGAGATCTGGGTGGCCCGGTAGACGGTGGCGTAGCCGCCCCGGGCAAAGACCTGCAAGTCGGTCAGACCGGGCACATTGGGCAGCCGGGAGGCGCCGGGCGGGGTCTCGGTCACGGCTCGAAAATACCCGTTCCGCCGGGGCGCTCAGCGGTCCGTACCGGCGGCAGCGGCCGGGCCGGCGGCGACCGACCCGCTCGACGCACCCCCGGAGACCCCACTGACCTGGGACACTGTCGAGATGGGAGCGTTTCCGCCCGCACCAGCGGATCGACGGGCGTCCCAGCGCAGGCCGAGCGCCGTCGCCACCGCACCCACCCCCTCCCACAGCGCCACCCCGATGAACCGGTCCGGAGCCACGTCGGCCAGCACGGTCAGCGTGAAGACGGTGAAGGTGACCAGCCGGAAGACCACCGTGAACCGGTAGAACGCCCGCCACTCGGTCGCCACCGCCAGCAGGTAGTAGACGCCCATGTTGAACGACGCCATCGAGGACGCGGTGAGGAACGTGCCCGTGTAGTCGCCGGCCGCCCGGGTCTGCGGCACCTCGAAGCCGAGCATCCGCAACTGCGCCTCCGGCCACACCAGCCCGAACGCGCCGAGCAGCACCGCCAGCACACCGAAGACCGCGATCGTCCAACCGGCGCCCGAACGCGGCAACCTCATCTAGATCCCCCACCTGACGGCGCGACCGGCACCGAGGGGCGGTCGCGTGAAGTGACACGCTAACCGTCCCCGCCGATACGCGCACATCCCCGTAACCGACAGACCTACCGTTTCGACGCCGGACCCCGCCGCCGACGGCGCGACGCGGGGCCGGTCAGACCCCGCCGGCCAGCCGGGCCGCCAGGGCGTCGGCGCTGGCCCGCTCGCTGCGCTGCTCGGTCGCGTACGCCAGCCGGACCGCCTCCTGCGCGCTGGCCGCCGCCTCCACCGGGTGCCCGCAGGCCGCCAACGCCTCGGCCAGCACCCCCGCGCCGATCACCTGACTGCGGACGTCCTCCGCCGGGGCGGCGACCGCCCGCCGGGCCCAGTCCAACGCCTGCTCCGACTGACCGTGGGCGAGCAGCGCGGAAGCGTACCGGGCCAGGGTCTGCCGGCGGGAGAAGAGCAGCGTCGGTGTCTTCGCGGCGGTCGTCGCCACCGGGGCGAGCAGCCCGACCGCGGTGGCCGGGTCCCCGGCGGCGAGCCGGGCGGTGGCGAGCAGCACCCGGGGCGCGGCCTGCGCCGGGGCCTGCGGGTTGTGCGGTTCGACGGCGGTCAGCACCGCACGGGCGTCCCGCTCGGCGGTCTCGCAGTCGCCCATGTCCAACGCCACGAACCCGCGCAGCGTGCCGGCCATCCCGGTCAGCAGTGGATGCGACGTCCGACCGGCGTACGCCAGGGCGTCGGTGAACAGGTCGGCGGCGTGCTCCGGCTCGCCCAGCCCCCGCGCCACCACCCCCCGGACGACCAGCGCGAACCCGCGCCCCCAGTCGTCGGATACCGCCGCGAAGTCCCGGTACGCCCGGCGGGCCGACCGGTCCGCCTCGGCAACCTCGCCCAACTCGGCCGCAGCGAACGCCTCGACCGCGCGCAACGTGCCCACCGCCCACGCCTCACCGACGCGTTCCCCGAACGGCAGGAAGATCCCGGCCAGCCGGCAGGCTTCCCCCAACCGGCCGGCCAGCAGCCGGGCGAAGGCGGTGGTGCCGCGCAGCCAGGCCCGCCCGTACGGGTCCTTCAACTCGGCGAAGAGCCGGGCGGCCCGACCGAGCACCGCGTCGGTGCCGGCGAAGTCCCCCCGGGTGGTGGTGACCCAGGCCAGGTTCTGCAACGCCCAGGCCTGCCCCCGCAGGTCCTTCGCGGCGAGGCTGATCTGGTAGGACGCGGCGAGCCGGCTGCTCGCCTGACCGAGTCGACCGGCGACGAAGTCGGCCATCCCGAGCCGGCGCATGGCCGAGGCCCGCAGGTTGGTCACCTCCCCGGCGGTGGCCACCTGCAACGCCTCCTCCCAGCAGGCCACCGCGCGCCCATGGTCGCCCTGCGTCTGGTGGGCCTGGCCGGCGAGCAGCAGGGCGCTGGCCCGGGTGCCGGCGTCGTCACCGGCGTTGGCGGCGATCTTCTCGGCGAAGGCCAGCGCGTCGCCGACCCGACCGACCTGGAGCAGCGCCCGGGCGTGCGCGACCCGGTCGGCCGGGGGCACCCCCTCGCGGGCCAGGTCGGTGGCGCGTTCGGCGTGTTCGACGGCCAGTGCCGGCTCACCGGCCTGCAACGCCCGGCGGGCGGCCCGGCCCAGCGCGGCCACCCCCAGCCCGGCGACCGTCCGGGCCGGCGAGTCGGGGCGGAGCTTGACCGCGTCGGCGAGGGCGGCGGCCCGCTCGACCTGCTCGGCCACGAAGTCGTCCCGGGCGGCGTCGGTGAACCCGCCGGGTGCGGCGACCGACGCCGCCGGGTCACCGGTGGCCCAGCGGGCCAGTGCGGCGTGCCGTTCGGCCAGCTCCGCCTTGCTCACCCCGGCGTAGGCGGCCTCGCGCATCAGCGGGGTGGCGAACGCGAAACCGGTCCGGGTGCGGTGCAGCATCCGGCGTTGCAGCAACTCCTCGACGGCCCGTTCCAGCTCGACGGCGGCCACCGCGGCGGGCCGGCCGTCCCGCCCGGCCCGCTGCTCGCGCAGCGCCTCCAACGCGCCGGTGGGCACCGCGTCACCGACCACGGCGGCGTCGCGCAGCGCCGAACGGGCCTCCGGCGGGAGGGCGTCGATGCGGGCGGCGAGCACGGCGGCGAGGTCCCGGGAGAGCAGCCGGCTGCCCAGCGAGCCGGGCACCAACCGCCAGCCGCCGTCCGGGCCTGCGGTCAGCGCTCCCCGCTCCCGCAGCAGGGTGACCAGTTCGGCCAAGTAGAAGGCGTTGCCCTGGGCGGTGGCGAGCAACCGGTCGGCGTCGGACTGGGGCAGCCTGCCGCCGTTGAGATAGCTGGTGAGCAGGCGGGAGGCGTCCGCGCCGCGCAGCGGCGGCAACGGTTGCACCTCGGCGTCGGCGATCCAGGTCAACGTCCCGGCGGTCCGGACCAGCTCCGGTCGACCCAGCAGCATCACCAGCACCGGGCCGGTGAGCCGGGACAGGGTCGCGCCGAGGGCGGCGATCGTCTCGCCGGTGGCGTCGTGCAGGTCGTCGACCACGATCACCAGCGGCGCCTCGGCGGCCAGCGCGCTGAGCAGCCCGGCCACCGCGACCGGCACCGCCTCGGCGTCGGCGGCCGGCGGGGTCGCCCCCCAGCCGCCCTGGTCACCCGCGTTGCCGGGCAGTTCGGCGTAACCCAGCAGCGCCAGCAGCTGGTCAGCGGCGATCGGCGGTACCTCGGTACGCAGCCGGCCGAGCCGTTGACCGAGCCGGCGCAGCCGCTCCTCGACGGCCGGCCGGGTGAGCGCGGTGGAGGTGTCGCTGGGCAGGCCGACGGCGGCCCGGACCAGGTCGGCCAGCGGGGCCAGCCGACGCCGCTCACCGAAGGCGGCGCAGCGGACCGAGAGCACCCGGGCCCCGCTGTGCGCGGCGTACCGGCCGGCGCCGACGTCGTAGCCGGCGGCGAGGCGTTCCACCTCGGCGGCGAACCGGGACTTGCCGATCCCCGCCTCGGCGGTCATCAGCAGCACCCGGGGTTCGCCCCGGTCGATCACCTCGGCGAGCCGGCCGGCGACCCGGCCGATCTCGGTCTCCCGCCCGACGAAGGGGGCCTCGTCGCCGAGCCCCGACCGGGTGCCCGGGGCGTCCAGCAGACCCAGCAGCTCGTACGCCTCGACCGGCTCGCGCTTGCCCTTGAGCCGCAGCGGGCGCAGCACCCGCCAGGAGGCGACGTGCCGGGTGGCCGAGGAGGTCCGGGCACCGGCGTAGATCGCGCCGACGGCGGCGGCGTCGGCGAGCCGGGCGGCGGTGTTCACCGTGTCCCCGATGACCGTGTACTCGATGGCGGCCTGGATGCCGGCGATCACGTCGCCGGTGTTCAGCCCGACCCGCAGGCCGAGCGGTGCGCCGCCGCCGCGTTCGTCGTCGAGGACCCGGCGCACGGCCCGCTGCATCGACAGGGCGGCCCGGACGGCCCGCTCGGCGTCGTCCTCGTGGGCCACCGGGGCACCGAAGACCGCCATGATCCCGTCGCCGGTGAGTTTGTCGACGTGCCCACCGAACGTCTTCACCGCGCCGGCGAGCGCGGCCAGCACCCGGTCGGTGACGGCACCGACACGTTCCGGGTCGAGGTCCTCCGACCACGAGGTGAACTCGGACAGGTCACCGAAGAGCACGGTGACCACCCGGCGCTCGGCGGTCGGCAGGCCGGCGGCGGCCGGCAGCGCCGCCCCGCAGTTGTGGCAGAACCGCGCGCCCGGCACGGCGAGCGTGCCGCACACCGGGCAGGTCACGGCTGCTCCACTCCCAGGTACTCCAGTTGGGCGCGGACGGACCACTCGGCGGCCCACCACAGCGACCGGTCCACGTCCGCGTAGACGGTCGCCACCACCTCGGGTGCGGTGCGCGCGCCCGCGTCGACGGCGGCCCGCACCTGGTCGAGGCGGGCCTGGCGGTGGGCCAGGTAGAAGGCGGCCGCCGCACCGCAGTCGGCCAGCGCCGGGCCGTGCCCGGGCAGCGCCGGGATCCCCTGGTACGCCGAGAGCCGCTCCAGGCTGGTCAGGTAGTCGCCGAGGTGGCCGTCGGGGTGGGCGACGACGGTGGTGCCCCGGCCGAGGATGGTGTCCCCGGTCAGCACCACCTGCTCGGTGCCGTACGACACCCGGAAGCAGACCGAGTCGGCGGTGTGCCCGGGGGTGTCGACCAGGTCGATGTCCAGCCCGGTCCCGCCGAGCTGCGTACCCGCCCCGGTCAGTGGCGGGCCGCCGATGGTGTGCGCGGGGTCGACGGCGAGCACGGGTGCCCCGCCGAGCAGTTCACTCAGCCGGGGGGCGCCCTCGGTGTGGTCGGGGTGCCCGTGGGTGATCAGCACGAACCCGATCGGTCCCGACGCCGCCACGGCGGCCAGGTGCGCCTCGTCGGCCGGGCCGGGGTCGACGACGACCGCGTGCGGCGCACCCGGGGCGCGTAGCACCCAGGTGTTGGTGCCCTCCAGGGTCATCGGCCCAGGGTTGGGGGCGCGCAGCAACGTCACCCAGTCCGGCAGCCGGTCGGCCAGCGCGGCCGGTGGTGCCGTCACATGCCCGGTCATGGCTGCGATCGTACGACCCCGCGCGCCACTCCCCACGATCTTGCGGAACCCGCGTACCCGGTTCGTGGCCGTTCGCGGCTTTCCGCCGGCCGACCGGCCCGGATCGTGGTGCGCGCCGGGCCGGCGGGCGGCGGTGGGGCGGTGCGGTCAGCCGACCTCGACGATCAGTTCGACCTCGACCGGGGAGTCCAGCGGCAGCTCCGCCACCCCGACGGCGGAGCGGGCGTGCCGGCCGGCCTCCCCGAAGACCGCGCCGAGCAGGTCGGAGGCCCCGTTGATCACGGCCGGCTGGCCGTGGAAGCCCGGTGCCGAGGCCACGAAGCCGGTCAGCTTCACGATCTTGACGATGTTCTCCAGGCCGACCAGCGAATCGACGGCGGCGAGGGCGTTCAGCGCGCACCGCTCGGCGAGATCCTTGGCCTGCTCGGGCGAGACACCCGCGCCGACCTGGCCGGTGGCGAGCAGCTTGCCCTCGACCACCGGCAGCTGACCGGAGACGTAGACGTGCTGGCCGGACTGCACCGCCGGGACGTAACTGGCCACCGGCGGCACCACGTCGGGCAGGGCCAGGCCCAGCTCGGCGAGCTTGGCGTGGGGTCCGTTGCTCATCGTCGGGCCCTCAGCCCTTGGGGCGCTTGAGGTACGCGACCAACTGGTCCGGGTTCGGGCCGGGGATCACGGCGACGAGTTCCCAGCCGTCCTCACCCCAGTTGTCGAGGATCTGCTTGGTCGCGTGGACCAGCAGCGGGACCGTGGCGTATTCCCACTTCTGCATCGGTGGAAGGCTCCCTTGCCTGACGTGGATGTTCCGCCGACAGCCTACGGTCCGGGTGCGGGTCGGGGCGCGGGACGCTGCTCCGGGGCGGCGGGCAGCTCGCCGCACTGCCCGGTGTGGTCGTACGGCTGGGGGCAGCGCGACCGGTCGGGCAGCAGCAGGTCGCAGAAGACCCGGTGCCGGTTGTTCTGGTCGTCGACGGTGGAGACGGTGGTCTCGCCGGCGTCCAGTTCGACCAGGAAGCCGAGCGAGGTGGCCACGGTGCCGGCCAGGGCGGTGGCCGCCGTCAGGTCGGCCACCCGGATCGGCAGGTGGATGACGTAGCCGGGCTCCTCGTCGTCCCGGCCCCGGTCACCGGGGCGGCCGAGGATCCGCAGCACCTCGGACGGTTCGGCGCAGCGCCGGTAGGACCGCTCGTTCATCGGCAGTGAACCACCCGACCCGTCCGCGTCTCCGGGCGAACCGCCCCGCCTCCCCCGGTCTCCTGGTGAGAAGTGGGCCCGGGAGATGTTCTCCGCGTCGCGCATGTACCTGCCTCCGGCCTCGTACCGTGAATGACCGCCGTCCGGACCGGGCGCCGACCCGAACCGCTCCCCCACACCCGGACGAACGTAGGACCCGGCCGGGGCGGGGGACAACGGGACGCGCGCGATCGCTCACCCAAAGTCACATATGCGACAGACGCTTGGTCTGAAAGGTGATCGCGACCCACCGCAGGTCGTGAGCAGTCCGCCACGCGCCGCCCATCGACCGTTACCCTTGCGCCTCGGACGGGCGATCAGGGGTCGCCCGCCGCGCCCGTACCCGCGTCGTCGCCAGGGGCGGCGACGGCGCCCCATCCCCCGGGGGACCACATGACCCATCCACCGTTCGGTGGCGCGAGCGGATCGCCGGGCGTGCCGACGCCACGGCAGGACCAACCCGACCCGGGCGGTACCACCGCCCCCGGCACCTCCACGCCCGGCACCTCCCCGTCCGGCGCCGCCACGCCGTCACCGGCGGGCTACCCGGCGTACCGGACACCGGCCCCCACGCGACGGCGGGGCGTGCTGGTCGCCTCGCTCGCGCTGCTCGCGGCCGTCGTGCTCTGCGGTGGTGGCGGAACGCTCGCCTACCTGACCCTGCGCGACGCCGAGGGCGGCGAGGGCGCCCGGGAGCCGACGGTGGCGGTGGACGGTTTCCTCACCGCCGTCTACCAGGACCGGGACGCCGGCAGGGCGGCCAACTTCGTCTGCGCGGAGTCGCGCGACCAACAGAAGATCAGCGCGAAGGTCGCCGAGGTGCAGAAGTACGCCACCCTCTACACCAACCCACGGTTCCGCTGGTCCAGCCCGACCGTCGACAGCCAGAACGGTGACCGGGCCACCGTCTCCACCAAGCTCACCCTGACCACCGCCGACGAGAAGATCGCCGAGCAGCCGTTGCGGTTCACGGTGGTACGGAAGACGGGTTGGTGGGTCTGCGAGGTCGGCTGACCACGTGGGGTGGATAGGCTCGACCGGTGCGAGCAGCTGAGCGGCCGGCCGACCCGGCCGGCACCGGATGGCCGTCCCGCCTGCACGTGGTGACCGGCAAGGGCGGCACGGGCAAGACGAGCGTGGCGGCGGCGCTGGCGCTCGCCCTGGCCGCCGGGGGCCGACGCACCCTGCTGGTCGAGGTGGAGGGCCGGCAGGGCATCGCCCAGCTCTTCGGCGTCGATCCCCTCCCGTACACCGAGCGGCACCTCGCCGACGCCCCGGGCGGCGGCGAGGTGCGCGCCCTGGCGGTGGACGCCGAGGAGGCGTTGCTGGAGTACCTCGACATGTTCTACAAGCTCGGCGCGGCCGGCCGGGCGCTGCGCAAGCTCGGCGCGATCGACTTCGCCACCACCATCGCCCCCGGCCTGCGTGACGTGCTGCTCACCGGCAAGGTCAAGGAGGCCACCACCCGCACCGCCGGGCAACGCCGGGTGTACGACGCGGTGGTGCTGGACGCCCCGCCGACCGGCCGGATCGGCCGCTTCCTCAACGTCACCGCCGAGACCGCCCGGCTGGCGAAGGTCGGCCCGATCAAGACCCAGAGCGAGGGGGTCTCGGCGCTGCTGCGCTCCCCGATGACCGCGGTGCACGTGGTGACGCTGTTGGAGGAGATGCCGGTCCAGGAGACGGTGGACGCGATCACCGAGCTGACCCAGCTCGGCTTCCCGGTGGGCCGGGTGATCGTCAACGCCGCCCGCCCGCCGCTGGCCACCGGCCGGGAGTTGACCCGGGCGGAGCTGAAGCGGGGGCTGGCCGCCGCCGGCTTGCCCACCGACGCGGCGACCGTGGCCGGGCTGGCCGGCGAGGCCCGGGACCAGCAGGTACGCCGGGAGCTGGAGGATTCGCTGCGGACCGACCTGGCGGAGCTGGGGCGACCGGTGACCGAGCTGCCGTTGCTGCCCGACGGGGTGGACCCGGCAGGGCTGGCGGCGTTCGCCGAGCTGCTCCGCCGGGCGGATTGACGCGCAGCTCACGTCGGCCCGGGCGCACGGACCCCACCGGCCCGATACGCTCGAATGGTGCCTTCCGAAGACGCGGCGCCCGTGCTGGACGTCGACCAGATCCTCGCCGACCCCGGCGTGCGCATCGTGGTCTGCTGTGGCGCCGGTGGGGTGGGCAAGACGACCACCGCGGCGGCGCTGGCGCTGCGGGCGGCCGAACGGCACGGGCGGCGCACGGTGGTGCTCACCATCGACCCGGCCCGCCGGTTGGCCCAGTCGCTCGGCCTGACCGAGCTGGACAACACCCCCCGCCGGGTCAAGGGGATCGACGTCGAGGCCGGCGGCGGTGAGCTGCACGCCATGATGCTGGACATGAAGCGCACCTTCGACGACGTGGTGCTCCAGCACACCGACCCGGCGAAGGCGGCAGAGATCTTCGCCAACCCGTTCTACCAGGCCATGAGCTCCACCTTCGCCGGCACCCAGGAGTACATGGCGATGGAGAAGCTGGGCCAGCTGCACGCCCGGGGCGAGTGGGACCTGATCGTGGTGGACACCCCGCCGTCCCGCTCCGCGCTGGACTTCCTCGACGCCCCGGCCCGGCTGTCCCGCTTCCTGGACGGCCGGATGCTGCGGTTGCTGCTCGCCCCGGCGCGCAGCGGGGGCCGGAGCATGTTCAGCTTCGTCACCGCGAGCTTCGGGATGTTCTCCCGGGTCGTGCAGAAGGTGCTCGGGGCGCAACTGTTGACCGATCTCTCCGGCTTCGTCGCCGCCCTCGACTCGATGTTCGGCGGGTTCCGGCAGCGGGCCGAGCAGACCTACCGGATCCTGCAGGCAGGGGAGACGGCGTTCCTGCTGGTGGCGACACCGGAGCCGGACGCGGTCCGGGAGGCGGCCTACTTCGCCGGGCGGTTGGGTGAGGAGCGGATGCCGCTGGCCGGGCTGGTGCTCAACCGGGTGCACCGGCCGGCGGTGGCCCTGGGCGCGGTGCAGAGCCGGGCGGCGGCCGACCGGCTGGCCGACCTGGGTGGGCACGACGCCACGGTCGACGTGCTGCGCGCGCACGCCGCGCTGGCGCAGCAGGCGGTCCGCGAGGAGCAGGTCGCCCGGCGGTTCACCGAGGCGTTCCCGGCGGTGCCGACGGTGTCGGTCACGGCGCAGCCCGCCGACGTGCACGACGTCGACGGGCTCCGGACGATCGGGGCGGCGATCAGCCGTCCCTGACCGGCGTCAGCCGGCGGCGGTGACCAGGATCTTGTCCTTGCCGGTGCGGTCCTTGGCGTTCTTCTTCATCGCCGCCTCGAACATCTTGCGCCAGCTCGCCACCTGCGGGTGCCGGCGCAGCAGGGCACGGCGTTCCCGCTCGGTCATGCCACCCCACACGCCGAACTCGATGCGGTTGTCGAGCGCGTCGGCCAGGCACTCGTAGCGCACCGGGCAGCTGCGGCAGATCCGCTTGGCCACGTTCTGCTCGGCGCCCTGTACGAACAACGCGTCCGGGTCCCCGTTCTGACACGCCGCCAGCGACGGCCAGTCAGTGATCATCCCCATCTGTACACGTCCCCCCTTGCAGTACCTACCGACCTCGTGCGACCAGCCGTCGTTCCCCCGGTCGTCCGGCCCGTTCCTTCCCCCAGGGGGCACGGACGACGTGTGGCTCGGGTCGCCGCCACCATCATGCTCTGTAGTCGCATGATTACGCAACGTTGTCGGCGAAATCCAGCATTACGGACAGTCCCGGCTTACCGGGCCTTCGATCGCCGCTTACCCCGCCGGAGTACGTGAAAACGCTGCGCGGGCTCCACCGATCGGTGGAGACTCGGCGCGGGTCACACGCAACCCCACACCGGGGGTCGTGCGTTTAGCACAACGAGGTCGGCGCGCGCAGGAAATGGGGAAAGAACGCCCCGGCGCCCCTCGTTCCCTACTCGCGTACCCTGTCGAGGTGACCTGGATGCGGAAACGTGACCACAATGTCTTCACCAACGCCGCATCGCTACTGATCTGCGGCCTGCTGGCCGGTGTGGTGGTGGCGGCGGCGGCCTTCCCCGCGGTGGCGATGTCCGGCCTGGCGGCCAAGGCCGGAGCCGAGACCTTCGGGGCGTTGCCCAAGGAGCTGACGGTGGCCCGCGCGCCACAGATCAGCTACCTGCTCGCCAGCGACGGCAAGACCCCGCTGGCGACCATGTACGACGAGAACCGGCGCGACGTCAAGCTCGCGGACATCTCCCCGTACATGCAGAAGGCGATCATCGCCGCCGAGGACCACGACTTCTACAAGCACAACGGCGTGGACATCAACGGCGTGGCCCGGGCGTTCGTCAACAACCAGTCCGGCACCAACTCCCAGCAGGGCGCCTCCACCCTGACCATGCAGTACGTCCGGCTGGCCATCGCCTACTCGGCCACCCACCCGGCCGACGTGGTCGCCGCGACCGAGGACACCAGCGCCCGCAAGCTCCGCGAGATGCGGCTGGCCCTCCAGGTCGACAAGGAGTTCTCGAAGGACGAGATCCTCACCCGCTACCTGAACCTCGCCTCCTTCGGCAACGGCGCGTACGGCGTGTTCGCCGCCAGCCAGGTGTACTTCGGCAAGTCGCCCAAGAACCTCAAGATCGAGGAGGCGGCGCTGCTGGCCGGCATGGTCAAGGCGCCCACCACCAACGACCCGACCACCCGCAGCGGCTACCCGCTCGCGCTCGACCGGCGTAACTACGTCATCGACAACATGGTCAAGACGAAGGCCATCACCCAGCAGGAGGCGGACGCCGCCAAGGCGGTCAAGCTGGCGGTGAAGGACAAGCGCACCCCGAACGGCTGCGTCGCCACCAACCAGAAGGACTGGGGCTTCTTCTGCGACTACTTCTACCGCTGGTGGCTCGGGCAGGAGACCTTCGGCTCCACCACGTACGACCGGGAGCGGCGGCTCAAGAGCGGTGGCTACACCATCACCACCACGCTCGACGTGCAGGCGCAGAACGGTGCCGACCGGGCCGTCCGCAAGAACCTCGGGGTGAACAGCAAGGCCGCCCGGATGGTCGCCGCGATCGAGCCGGGCACCGGCCGGGTACGCGCACTGTCGGTGAACCGGAACTTCAAGATCGATGACCCGAAGAAGCCGCAGAACAAGTACTCCAGCGACCCCAAGAAGGCCAAGAAGAAGATCCGGGGCAACTACCCCAACACGGTGAACCCGCTGCTCAGCGGCGGCCAGGGCATCACCGGCTACCAGGCCGGCTCGACGTTCAAGATGTTCACCCTCGTGGCCGCGCTGGAGAAGGGCATCCCGCTCGCCTACCAGATCAACTCGCCGCCGGTGTTCAAGTCGGAGTACATCGTCCAGCAGAACTCCCCGGCCGCCTGCTCGGGGACGCACTTCTACTGCCCCAAGAACGCCTCGGCGAGCATGGCCGGCGTGCACAACATGTGGACGGCGTTCGGCAGCTCGGTCAACACCTACTTCGTCCCGCTGGAGCAGCAGGTCGGCGCGGAGAACGTGATCAAGGCGGCGCAGAAGCTCGGCATCACCTTCCGCAGCAGCGACGACGCCCGCCGGGCCACCAAGGAGGGCGGCGCCAACCAGTGGGGCGCCTTCACCCTGGGTGTCTCCTCGACCACCCCGCTGGAGCTGGCCAACGCCTACGCCACCCTGGCGGCCGACGGGAAGTTCTGCGAGCCGATCCCGGTGCAGCAGATCAAGGACCCGGAGGGCAACAAGCTCGACGTCGCCAACCCGCGCTGCGAGCAACGGATCAGCACCGAGGTGGCCCGGGCCGCCGTGGACGCGGCCCGCTGCCCGGTCGGTGACCGGTCGTCGGTCTCCAAGTGTGTCGGGGCGACCGCCCGCAACGTCCGGGGCATCGTCGGCAAGCCGGTGGCCGGCAAGTCCGGCACCACCGACGGTGACAAGACCTCGGCCCTGGTGGCGATGACCAAGCAGTTCGCGGTCGCCGGCATCATGGCCGACCCGGACTGGCCGCAGACCAACCAGAAGATGGGGCACGACGAGACGCCGACCGGCATCAACCCGGCGGTCTACCAGACGCTGCGCGACGCCATGAAGGGCAAGCCCGGCATCGAGTTCACCCCACCCAACGGCAAGATCATCAATGGTGACCAGCGGTCCATCCCGAACGTGAAGTGCCAGTCGGTGGACAGCGCCCGGAGCAGGCTCAAGGACGCCGGCTTCTCCGTCGTCGTCTCCGACAACAAGATCGCCTCGGACTGCCCGGCCGGCTCCGTCGCCGGCACCAGCCCCGACGGCCGCACCATCAAGGGCGGCGTGGTCACCATCGAGGTGAGCAGCGGCGGCGGCAGCACCCCCAACCAGGCCGGTAACACGCCGGGTAACACCGGCAACACACCGGGCCGTCCACCCGGCAACAACTGACGCCTCTGTCGACGCCAGTGGGCGGGCACCCGGTCGGGTGCCCGCCCACTGGCGTCGAGGCTCTCGGAGCCCGATCAGGTGTAGATGGGATCGGCGGCCTTGTCGCACCGGTTGCCCACCGAGCGCCACGTCAGGCTCAGCCGGGTCTGCGGTCCATAGACGCCGTCTGCGGTGATGCCCTCCCGCTTCTGAGCGGAGACAAGGGCGGACTTGGTCGCCGGGCCGAAATCGTTGTCCACGGTGATGCCGGCGCCATAGCAGTATTTCAACGCCCGTTGCAGGGCACCGACAGCGCTGCTGTTGGCGCCCTGCGCCATTCCACAGCTCGTGCTCGACGCGGTGCTGCCGGTCGACGGCATGGCGATGGGATCGACCGTGCTGTAGGCACTGCTAGCCACGTTGACCGTGCGGGAACACGTGGCCTGGATGGAGATGTCAGCGGACGCCGCCGACGGCACGACGACAACGGCACCCATACACGTCGAAATGAATAGGGAAGCAACAGCCAACGGCTTCATAGTCACCTCAAGTGGTCGAGGCAACGAGGGTCATGTCCTCAAACCGGTGTCGAACACGCCCCCGTTGCATGTCAAGCCGGCCAAACGAGCCTTCCACGAATCAGCCGTCACCGCAACAGCCAATTGCAGGCACTCTCGGTAATCAAAATTGAATTGACAAACCGGTGACCGGGGAAACGACCAGAGTTGATATGGGTCAGAGGCCGAGCTGTCGGCGTACCTCGGCGGCGACGCGACCACCCTCGGCCCGGCCGGCCACCGCGGCCTGCGCCGCCTTCATCGCCGGGCCCATCTGGGACTTCTCGGTGAAGCCGCCTGCGGCCAGCGCCCCCGCGACCAGCTCCGCCAGCTCCTGCTCGGCGAGCTGCTTCGGCAGGTAACGGTCGAGCACCGCACCCTCGGCGGTCTCCTTGTCGGCCTGCTCGGCGCGGCCGGCGTCGGCGAACGCGGCAGCCGCCTCCCGGCGCTTCTTCGCCTCCTTGGTCAGCACCGCGAGCACCTCGTCGTCAGAGAGCTCGCGCTTGGCCTTGCCGGCGACCTCGGCGGTGCCGACGGCGGCCAGCGCCATCCGCAACGTGGAGGTGGTCAGCTCGTCACGCGCCTTGAGGGCGGCGCGCATGTCTGCGGTCAGGCGGTCCTTCAGCGTGCTCATGGACGGTCAAACTACCCTGGTCGGCATGCGAAAGCGCACACTATTCGGCCTCGCCGCCGGGACCGTCGCCGCCGGGGCGGCCACCCTGGCGTACGCGTCCCTCGTCGAACGCAACATGCTCACCCTGCGCCGGTACGACGTGCCGGTGCTCCCGGCCGACGCCGAGCCACTGCGCGTGCTGCACCTGTCGGACCTGCACATGATGCCCGACCAGCGGCGCAAGCAGCAGTGGGTGGCCTCGCTGGCCGCCCTCGACCCGGACCTGGTGGTGGTCACCGGGGACAACATGGCCCACCCCGACGCGGTACCCGGGGTGCTGCGCGCCCTGCAACCACTGCTCGACTACCCCGGCGCGTTCGTCTTCGGCTCCAACGACTACACCGGGCCGGTCTGGAAGAACCCGTTCACCTACTTCCTGCCCAACCGGGAGTACACCGAGGGTGCCGCCCTGCCGTACCAGGAACTGCGGGACGTCCTCACCGGGGCCGGCTGGGCGGACCTCAACAACGCGCGCACCTCGGTCAAGGCCGGGGGCCGCCTCGTCGAGCTGGTCGGCGTGGACGACCCGCACATCGGGCAGGACGACTACCCGGCCGTCGCCGGCCCGGTCACCCCCGCCGCCGACCTGTCCATCGCGCTCGCCCACGCCCCGGAACCGGCCCTACTCGACCAGATGGCCGCCGACGGCTTCGGCCTGCTGCTGGCCGGGCACACCCACGGCGGTCAGGTCTGCGTACCCGGCTACGGCGCGCTGGTCACCAACTGCGGCCTGCCCAGGGCGATGGCGAAGGGCCTGCACCGCTGGCCCGGCTCCGACTCCTGGCTGCACGTGTCGGCGGGCCTCGGCACCCACCCCACCGCCCCGGTCCGCTTCGCCTGCCCGCCCGAGGCCAGCATCCTCACCCTCACCGCCCGCTGACCCACCCGCACACCGCTCTGCTGCCCACGCTCCGCTGCTGCCCCGCTCTGCTGCTGCCCCGCTCTGCTGCTGCCCCGCTCTGCTGCCCACCCCGCTGGCCTCGCCCCATCCCCCGTTCCATGATCAGATTGCGAAAATGGAGACGACACGCCGTCAAACTTGCGCAAAAACGCAATCTGATCATGGAGGCGGCAGACGGCGAGCCGGTTGACGGCGGGGTGGAGCCGGGCAGCGGAGGATCATCGGGTCCCCCTGGCCACCGAGCAACCGGGGCCGGGGGGTACCGAGTTTGCTCGGCGGAGCGGGTGGGCTACTATTTCACCGCACGCCTCGGGGTGTGGCGCAGCTTGGTAGCGCGCTTCGTTCGGGACGAAGAGGTCGTCGGTTCGAATCCGGCCACCCCGACCAGAGGTAAGAGCAGGTCAAGGCCCCTCCACGGAGGGGCCTTGATTCATTCCTGGGGCTCACTGCCCTCCCGGAGGCAGCGAGAAGGCAGCGAACGAAGCGAGCACCCTGCGATCGCGGTCACGTGTTGAGTGCGTGTAGCGGTCCAGGGTGGTCGACGTCTGCTCGTGCCCCATGACCTTGGCAACGTCGTTGATGGGCACTCCGTCGGAGACGAGCCACGTCGCATACGAGTGCCGCAGGTCGTGGAACCGCAGCCCGAACGGCAGACCGGCGCGCTGTAGTGACGGCTTCCATACCCGCGCCCGAAACGTGCCACGCTTGAGCGGTTCACCGGTACGCGCGACGAAGATCAGATCCTCGGTGCCCGTCTCGAATGCCTGCCGATGCTCGGTCAGCGCCTGAACCACGAACGGCGGCAAAGGCACGGTGCGCCGGCCAGCGCGTGACTTCGGGTACGGCTTCAACGTGACGTGCCCCGAAATCTCTTCCGCCACTCGCACCACCCGAAGCTCACCCACCGCCAGGTCGACGGCGTCCCAACGGAGCCCCACGCATTCTCCCCATCGAAGACCGGTGCCAGCGGCGAGGGCGACCAGGGCTCGATAGCGGTCCGGGACGACAGGCAGCAACTTGCCGAACAACTCCGAACGCGAGATCACCAGTTCGTCAGTATCGGTCCGCCTACGCGGGGGCAGCCGGACACCGTCGCAGGGGTTGAAGCCGATGAGCCGATCGCGGACCGCCGAACGCAGGACCCCGGAGGTGAGGCGGTAGCACTCGCGGACGGTGGCTGGCGACAGCCCTTGCCCCAGACTGGTCACCCACTCCTGAACGGCTGAGTGCTCGATCTTCGCCAGTGGCACCGGTCCCCACTTGGGCAGCACGTGATTACGCATGATCGAGGAATCCCGAGCAGCGGTAGCCTTTTCGTCGTTTCGGTTGCTGAGCCAGCGGGTTCCGTACTCAGCGAAGCGAAGTCGACCCGCGTCAGGGGCGACATAGGTCCCACGGTTGAGCGCGGACTCAACTTCCGCTAGGAAGGCGTTGGCCTCACGCTTAGTTCGAAACGTCTTCGACCGCTGCCGGCCAGCCGGGTCACGCCAGCACGCGCGGTGGCGGCCGACCGGGGTCTTGCGTACGAAGCCCATCAGGCCCATCCCCTCGGTTCCTCAACCGGCTCGACGCATGAGTCCAGCCAGGCGTGAAATCGCTTCTTGGGGATGACCCAGCGTCCACCGAGCTTTCGAGCGGGTATCTCCCCCTCGCGAACCAGGGCGTAAGTGCTACCCAGGGAGAGGGAGAGCAGACGGGCGACCTCACGGACGGAATAGACGACGCGGGCGTCTCCGAGACGAAGCACACGGCCCGGCGTCTCAGGCTCAGTGGTGGCGGGACGGGAACGCGAGTCGAGGCGAGTGACGTTGCTGTCCATGAGTTTCCTTCGGTCAAGGGGTGACGATCGGGCGTTGGTTGTCGCCGGCGGTTGTTCCGGCTCGGGCGGCGTTGAGGGCGGCTTTCCATTGGGCGCGTTGGGACAGCGCTTTGAGGAGGCGGTGTTGTAGGGGTGGGATGTCGGGGTCGTCGGGTCGGGCGAGTTCCCAGGCGTAGGCGGGTGGGTCGTCGGGTCCGACCGTTGGGGCGTCGTCGGCGGGCATGCTGACGCCGAGGAGGTTGCGGACCCAGGCCCGAGCATCGGCCCGGTGGTCAGCGAGGGTCTTCCCCGACCAGTCGCGGGACACGAGGATGCGGCGCCCGCCGATGCCGAGGGTTGCCCGTTGGTGGACCTTGCCCTTGCAGCGTCCCGCTTGCAGCCGGCCGTGAGCTTTCTTCGGCTGGATGCCGTAGATCAGCCAGTTGGCGCAGCGTTCGTTGCAGGGGGTGACCCGTAGTTGCTGCCAGAGCCGGTCGTGGTGCTGGCGTTGCCGGTCGGTCGTCGCGGTGTGGCAGTCGGCGGCGGACTTGGTGATGTACTTCGTGATGTAGCCGATCGTGCGGTTGGCGTGGACGGTGCCGGGGGTGACGCCTTCGGCTCGAACCTGCACACCGAAGCGGGCGACGTGTGCCGGTTGGGCGTCGGGGTCGGCGTCGACCAGGTCCAGGGCGTCGGCCCACGACGGCAGCGGCGTGCGGGTGTCGGGGTCGACCCACGCGTTGTGGTCGTTGTCCCAGACGGGCAGCCGGTCCAGGGTGTACACGGGTTCGTCGGCGGGGGGCCACCACACCTGGTGGTAGGTCGCGGCGGCGACCTGCTTGAGCATGGCCCGGGGGATGGTGCCCCGGATGGCGAAGTGCGCGTGCGGGGCGAGACGCCGTTGGGGCTCGACGCAGCCGGCGTACTGGACGTTCCAGCCGGCGCACCGGCGCAGGTTCTGCCAGAACCGGTCGAGGAGCCGGGGGAAGTGCACCGCGTCCCAGGCGGCCCGCCGGTAGTCATAGGTGCCCGGGTCGACCGGGGTGCCGTCGGGCAGGACCCGGCCGAAGCTGTCGAGGGTGAGGGTCAGCCACATCGACGGCCGGTGCTCGGTTCCGTCCGGGGCGGTGTAGACGCGGCCGACGGTGCGCGGCTCTACCTTCTTTCGTGGCAGGTCGGGTGCGTCTTGGCGGCGGCGGGTGGACCGTTTCCGGCGGGGACCGGCGTCGTCTTCGTCGTCTTGGTCGTGGGTGGGGGCGATGTGGCCGCGGAGTCCTTCGGCGGCGATGGCTTCCTCTACCTCGCGGATCGCCTGGTCGACGTCGGCGACTTGGTCGTGTTGGGCGGCACGGGCGGCGTCGTCGCGGGCGAATTCCAGGTGCGCGCGGAGCAGGATCAGTTCGCGTTGGGCGTCGGTGGCGGGTGTGGGTGCGGTGGCGGGTTCGTCGGTGCGGTGCCAGCCTTCCCGGATCTGGGTACGCCGCAGCCGCAGAGCGCGTTGGGCGCAGGGCGGGCACTTGTCCTCGCGGGTCGATCCGCAGGGCAGGTCCACGACTTCGGTGTGGCCGGTGTGCAGGTCGGTGCGGCGCAGGGTGACCGGGTGCAGGCAGACACCGTACTCGGCGGCCATCTCTTTGAGGACCTGACGCGACATCGGCAGCGCCATCCGCGCGGCACGGGTACCGGGGGCGGGCGGGATGTCGGCGGGTATGACGGTGGGGGTTTCGGGGGCGAGGCCGGGCAGAGTCGGAGCGGTCACAGCATCCTCGACAGGCCAGCGAGGTAGTCCACCGCCACGTGCATGCACCGCTTCAGACGGCGCTCACTGCCCCACTGAGCCCGCACCGCAGCCCTATACGCGGCCCGGTCACCGGCCGACGGCTGACCGTCATACGGATCATCGATCGCGTCGAGATGCACTCGCGCCAACCGGCGCATCTCCGGCAGACCCAGCAGCGCCAACCCATCGACGAAGAGCGACCACAGCTGCTCCCCGTCCAGCACCGGCCCGTCAGTCGACAGCCCCGAGGCGTTCAACGCCACCGCGAACTCATGCGCCGACACCAACTCGGCCACCCTCTGACGCCACGACGGGCTACCCGCCCACGCATCACCAGACGGACCAGCAACCAACACACCGAAGACCACATCGTCAGCAGTCCACGGCGAGGAAACCGGAGGAGCAGAGATAGGCTTGACCAGCATCGTTCTCGTCCCTTCGACAGGTGAAGCGGTGCACCGGCCTCGACGGGTGCCAGCCCGTCGGGGCCTTTGTTGTTCCGACCCAAAGCTTGGGCGGCCCACTTGGTATCTACCAAGGAACCACAACTAGAGCGCCCCGTCAACACTTGGTCCGTACCAAGTCGTAGAGTGGACGCCATGAGTTCGGAGCGAACGTCGAATGACCTGGGGCGGGAGCCGGAGCCGCGTCACGTCGTTCTTGCCACGACACTGCGTGACGCGATCAGCCGGGGTGAGTTCTCGCCCGGCGAACGGCTGCCCCCGGAGCGTGAGCTTGCGGACCGTTTCAACGCCTCCCGGACCACCGTCCGCCTAGCCCTGTCCGCCCTGAAGTCGCAGGGCCTGATCGGGTCTGGGCAGGGGCAGGGCACGTACGTGCGCAAGGCTCGGCCCATTCGCGTCATGGCGATGGATCAAGATCGACGGGCCCGGCGGGCCGAGAACCATGCGGCGACCTTCAACAGCGAGGTTGCTCGGCAGGGTCGGATCGGGCGTCAGAACATCCTCAGCGTCGCCCCGGAACCCGCCTCAGCCGAGGTGGCACGGTGGCTACGCATCGCGGAGGGAACGCCAGTGCTGGCACGCCGTCGGGTGATGCTTGTCGATGACGATCCGTATCAGCTTGGCGACAGCTACTACCTCAACGAACTAGTCAAGGACACTGCCATTGCCCAGGCAGCACCCGTCGAGGAGGGCGTCTTGACGGTGCTCGAACGGGTGCATGGCAAGCCGATCTCGTACTACATAGACGAGCTGAGCTTCCGCATGCCGACGCCCGAGGAGGCCACGACGTTACGTCTCGACCCTGGGGTTTGCGTCGTGCGTGCGGTCCGCATCGCATACGACAGCGAGGACACGCCGATTGAGGCGTTCGACCAGCTTCTAGCCGGCGATAAGCACATCTTGGTATACGAGGTTTCGGGCGAATGAACGAGCCGATGGAGCTTGGACAACCCACCCTCACCGGGAAGCTCATCCGACTGGAACCCTTGACCGAGGACTCAGCCGCTGCACTCGCGGAAGCTGCAAAGCACGCGGAAATCTGGCGCTACCTCGACGAGCCCACACCGGACACCAAGCAGGCCGTCTCAGACCTGGTGAAAGAGGCCATCGAGGAGCAGCGCCAGGGCGTGCGAGTACCGTACGTAATTACTGAACGTCTCCACGGAAACGCCATCGGAAGCATCAGCTTTATCGACATTCAACCCCGGCACCGAGGCGTGGAGATCGGGTGGGCATGGGTAACGCCGAGCCACTGGCGCACCGGCGCTGCACGTGAGGCGTCATATCTACTCATGCGCCACGCTTTCGAGACGGCGGGTGCGATTCGAGTCGTCTTCAAGACGGACTCTCGCAACCTCCGCTCTCAACGAGCGATCGAACGAATCGGTGCAACCCGCGAAGGCGTCTTCCGCAACCACCGCATTCTGCTCGACGGCCACATTCGCCACTCGATCTTCTACAGCGTCACGGTGGAAGACTGGCCAGGCGTACGCCAGTTGCTCGACTCATGGCGAGAGTCGTTGCCGGCCGGGTAAGGCAGGGTCTGCTGCACCGATAGGTGACAGGTGTAGTCACGCGGCCTGACTGGCCGGTGGGGTCATGATGGTCTCGTACTCGATGGGGGTCAACCGGGACAGGGATCGTTGGCGTCGGCGGCGGTGGTAGGTCCGCTCGATCCAGGTCACGATCGCGGTCCTCAACTGCTGCCGGGTGGTCCAGGTTCGCCGGTCGAGGACGTTGTTCTGGAGCAGGCCGAAGAAGGATTCCATGGCGGCGTTGTCGCCGGCGGCGCCGACCCTGCCCATCGACCCGATCATGTGGTGCTGGTTGAGGGCGTGGACGAATTTCCGGCTTCGGAATTGCGACCCGCGGTCGGTGTGCAGCACGCAGCCGGCCACGTCACCACGGCGGGCTACGGCGTTGTGCAGGGCGTTGACGGCCAGCCTCGACTTCATCCGTGAGTCGATGGAGTAGCCGACGATCCGGTGGGACCACACGTCCTTGATCGCGCACAGGTAGAGCTTGCCCTCGCCGGTGCGGTGCTCGGTGATGTCGGCCAGCCACAACCGGTTCGGGCCGTCCGTGGTGAAGTTGCGGCGCACCAGATCGTCGTGCACCGGCGGACCGACCCTGCCGCCCTTGCCCCGACGCTTCTTTTTGCTGAACGCGCTCCGCCAGCCCATGCCAGAGCAGATTCTCCAGGCGGTGCGCTCGACCATCGGCTGGCCGGCAGCGCGGGCCTCATCGGCCAGGAACCGGTAGCCGAACTCCGGGTCGTCGCGATGTGCGTCGAACAACGCGTCCGCCCGGTACGCCGCAGCCAGTTCAGCGTCGCCGACGGGCTGGGCGAGCCACCGGTAGTAGGGCTGACGAGCGATGTTCAATACCCGGCACGTCACCGCGACGGGGATCCCGTCGGCGGCCAGCTCGCTCACGAGCGGGTAGAGCCTTTTCCCGGCAGATTCGCCTGCGACAGGTAGGCCGCGGCCCGACGCAGGACCTCGTTCTCCTGCTCGAGGAGCTTGATCCGCTTACGGGCCTCCCGCAGCTCGGCCGACTCGCCGCCGCTGACACCCGGTCTGGTTCCGGCGTCAACGTCAGCCTGGCGCATCCACTTGAACAACGTCATCGGGTGGACTCCGAAGTCCTTCGCGATCTGCTCGACGGTCACGCCCGGATCACGGTCACGGGCCACCCGCACGACGTCATCGCGGAACTCACGAGGGTAGGGCTTGGGCACAGCAACATCCTTCCAGCTCACCGTCAGGGCAAGCCATCTCAGATGTCACCTATCGGTGCAGCAGACCCGCAGGTGGAGAAGGGTAGCCGGCGAGGCGACAAGGTTCTCAGCTGTCATGAGTTGGTGGAGATGAAGGCAGCGGCCCACCGGCAACAGCACGGGTGCCCCTCGATCGACAGACACGACCCTCACCGGGAGCAAGGCTGCAAGGTTGCTGCGGATGGGAGACGCCGGGTGGTTGGTGTCGTCGTACCCGTCCGGGTTGGCTCGGAGCTTGCGGTGATCTGTTGCCGAATTGGCCTGTACTAGATCAAGCGCGCTCCGCGCGGCGCGGGCCGGGCGCGGTAACCGGCTCCTGCGGAGCCGCCGCCCCGCTCGCCTTCGGCGGCGGGGCGGAAAGTCAGCCGGCCCGAAGCCCACGCCCGCCCCGCGCGTCACCCCCTGGTTCCGTGAAAGGAACCGGTGACGAGTCCCGGAGACCACCGGGACCAGGACCACAACCCCGATCCTCCGACCGTCTCCCACCTCGTGACGTCTCACCTCGGACCGGTCGACGGTCGGTCGGGCGAAGTTGCCGAACGGAATCCGTCGGGCCGCTCACGGTCCGAGGTAGGGAAGGGGTGAGGGTGGGGAAGGGGGCGGCGGGGTGGTGGCGGGGTTGGGGTTAGGGCTGTGCCTCCGGCGGGGGCCAGACGACTCCAGGATGGAGTTGCCGAACGTTGCGGTGGGTAGGTGGTGGGTGGTGGGGGTGGGATGCCATCCCGCCAGCCACCGACCCAGGCAGAGCCGAGCAGATCAGGGCCAGGGCGACAAGGTCGTTCGTCCGGTAGGGCGCTCCACCTTGTCACCCTGGCCCTGACCTGCTCCACGGTGTGTGGGTCGGCGGCAGACGGGATGGCAAGGGCATTAGCGATCGTGGTCGCTCGCCGCGGGCAGCAGCGCAGCATGGTCAGGATTCCAGGTCCTGAGGGTGGCGATCGCGCGTTCACCGCGGGCGCGGACCTTCGCGTGGGCGCGGTTCACGGCCTTCTGCCGGCGTGACAGCTTCGGGCGGAAGCGGCGACCTGCAAGATCAGCTTGAAAACAGCTCACTGTCTAGAACCTGACAGTATTCAGTGCGGTTATGGTGCTGCCGACGCAACTGCTACGCGACGGCCACCGCAGCAACCAGGGCTGACGCAACCAAGCTCGATGGGCTGTATGTCCGATTAATGGCGAATTTGGCGGAAAGTTCGATCCGGTGGGTGATTATGTGCCTCGCCCTTACAGTCGGCATGTGCGTCTGGCCCTCAAGCTGGGCCGATGCCGAAGAGATGCGGCCCTCCGGAGGCAAGCCGGAGAGCCGCAGGGATCCAGCCCTCGTCAGCGTGTAACAGGAGGCACAGAAACCCATGACAATCGTATCCCCGCGCTCGGAGACTAACCACGGGCAGCCAGGTTCTTCCGATGCCAACGCCATCCGGCTACTTGCGGGAGTGGCGGCTGGAGCCATCATGGCCATCTTGGTAGTCGTGGCGATGACCCTTCCTCAAGCCACCGCAGTAGCAGCAAGCGCCATCGCTGCGATCAGCGCAGTCGGCCTTGCCGCAATCGGCGCACTTGGTACCGCCCTGCGGCGCAGGAGCAGGCAGAATCGACGCTAGTCCCAGGAAGCAGCAGGAAGGCAGCGAACCTATCGCCAGCGGCTGACAACAGACCGCACTGGCAAGCAGGGCAACCACGCTCACCGATGCCGGAAGACAGCCAAGGGCAGCCGATGACGCTGCTCACCCGCGTTCGGGACGAAGAGGTCGTCGGTTCGAATCCGGCCACCCCGACAGAGGTCAGAGGGCACATCCGATCCATGGATGTGCCCTCTAGTGCTTCTGTACAGCAGTGAAGTACAGCAGCGGTCACCGCAGGCTCTCGCCGAGGCGTTTGAGGGCATCGCGGGTGGCGTCCGAGGACGCCTGCGAATAGATCTCCATCGTCACCGACACCTCGGCGTGCCGGAGCACCTGCATGATGACGCGCGGATGCACGTCCAGGTCGACGAGCAGGGTCGCGCAGGTACGCCGGGCGTCGTGCACGGTGATCTTCCGAACTCCGGCACGGGCGCAGCGGGCGTCCCAGGAACGGTTGACGTTGCGCGGCTCGATGGGGGTCCCGTAGCGGGTGGTGAACAGCAGTGGCGAGCCCTGCCAGGCGATCCCCGCCTCGTCGCGGTCGGCCTTCCTCGCCTGCTGGCGGAGGGCGAGTGCCGCCGCGCAGATGTCCGGCAGCGGGAGGGTTGCGTCCGAGGTCTGCGTCTTGGTCTCCCGGTGCAGCAGTTGGCCGCCGACCCGCTGCAACTGCCAGCCGATCGACAACTCCCCCGCCGCCAGGTCGACGGCATCCCCGGTGAGGCCGAGCACCTCGCCCTTGCGCAGGCCGAGCACCAGGATCAGCACGTACGCGGCGTACAACGGATCGCGGTCGGCCCGCGCGGATTCCAGGAAGCGACGCGCCTCGTCACTGGTCCACGCCCGGCCCCTGCGGCGACGAACCGGTGGGAGCTTGACCAGGGCGGCGGCGTTGCGGGTGACCAACTCCTCGGTGGCGGCGTGGTTGAGCGCCGAGCGCAGCACACCCCGGACGTCCTTGACGGTGCGGGCGGACGGCACGTCACCGCAGCACCGGCCGAGCGCGCAGCAGCGCCTTTTGAGTTCCGGGCGGCGGGCGTCCTTGCCCTGGGCGCAGCACTGGCAGGCGCGGGCCACCTCGTTGATCCAGGTCTGCACGTCGCGCACCTGAAGCCGGTCGAGCCGCTTCCCGCCGAGGCCGGGGATCACGTACAGCCGGAGGATCGTCTCGTAGGTGGCGCAGGTCAACGGCGCGAGGTTGGGGCACACGACCTCCCGGTGCCAGTAGGTCAGATAGTCACCGAGGGTCGGCACCCGGGTGGCGACCGGCCCGGCCTTGGCCTGCTGGTGCAGCTTGATCCACTTGTCGTGGACGACCTCCCGGGTCTGGCCGTAGACATACTTGCGGGTGCGTTTGCCGTCGGGCTTGGTGACCCAGACGTACGCGGCGAAGCCGTTGCGGTACGGGAAGATCGAGCCTTCGCCGTTGGCGCGGGTACGGGCGGGCATCAGGCGGCCCCCTGCCGCTCGACCTGCTCGCGGACGTACTCGTCGACCCACTCGGGTAGGACGCGGCGGTACTTGCCGTCCTTGATGGAGCGCAGCTCGCCGGTGGCGATCTTCATCTTGACCTTGGACAGGCCGAAGCCGAGCAGGACGGCGACCTCGGCGGGCGAGTACCAGCGTGGGGTGAGGGGTCGGGTCACGCCGCCACCCCCGACCACGCTTCGTGGGCGAGTTCTTCCCGGCCGATGCGTTGGCGTTCGCGGCGTTGGGCGGCGGCGGTGTTGGCGAGCAGGGCGTCGCCGTCGGTCAGCCAGCCGGAGCCGACGAAGGCCAGCGTGCCGACGCTGACCGTGCCGACGGTGTCGTCGCTGTCGGCGGTGCCGGCGTGCTCGGTGCGGCGGTAGGCGGCGCGGGTGTCGCGGAGCAGGCCGAAGGTGACCGAGTAGCGGCGGGCCTTGGTGAGGAAGTGGCCGCCGTAGCCGAGCATGTGCGCCCAGCGGCGCAGCCCGGCGTATTCGTTGGGTGTGGTGTCAAGGTCGCCTTGACGGTCTTCTGTCTTCCCGACTGTCCGGGTGACGTGGTGCCGGGTAGGGCGGCCGAGTCGCCAGCAGGCGTCGATGAGGCGGGCGAGGTGGTCGCCTTCCGGGTCGGCGTAGGCGTCGACGGTCTCCGGGGTGAGTCGGGTGGAGCAGTGGCCGGTGACCTCGGTGGACTTGGTGGCGTACTTGGCGAGGTAGGCGGCCACCTTGGCGTCGGTCACGTCGCCGTCGCTGGGGCCGATGCGGCGTACGTCGATCTGCTCGCCCCAGGCGATCGGCCAGCCGTGCGGGCGGTCGGGGTGTGGTGGGGTGGTGACGGTGATCTGTCGGGTGGCGGCGTGGACGGCGGCGTCGAGGTCGTCGACGGAGACGCCGGCCGGCGGCGGGACCAGGGCGTGCCGGTCGTGGGGGTCGACGCCGTCGAGGCGCAGCAGGACGTGGAAGTGCACCGCGCCCCGGCGCTGCATCTCGGCGACCTTGCCGTGGGACACCCGCACCGGCGGCACCCGCCGGACCCGGCCGGAGTCGGTGGTGACCTGGACGTGGGGGATGCCGCGTCGGCGGCACACTGCGGTGAGGTGGCGTTCGATCGCCTGTTTGGTGCGTCGCCACAGCTCGCCGGAGAAGTAGTTCCAGACGGCCTGGTGGTCATGGTCGTAGCAGTCCAGGCAGAGCGGTCGACCGAGCTGCGGATCGTTGGCGTCGTGGCGGGTGAAGCAGGCGACGGGCTGCCCGTGTGGGCAGGTGCCGGCGGTGCTCCGGGCGCGGCAGGGTGCGGGGCGGCAGTCGCAGCGCCGCCGGTGTGTGCAGGTGTGTCGGGGGATGTGCCGGTGGTGGACCGGGCCGAAGGATGGGGCGGTGAAGGTGGCGAAGACGACCGGATGCGCGCTGACGGTAGCGGGGATGGTCTTGCCGCCGGTCAGGCCGCAGCGGACGACCTGGAAGGCGTCACCGGCGTAGACCCAGGCGCAGTCGGGGCACTGGGCGACACGGCGGTTGCCGCACGCCTTGTAGAGCGTCCGGTCGGGCAGTTCGTCGGTGTGCCGCTCGGCCAGGACTCGGCCGGTGCCGGGTTCGACGGTGGTGAGGGTGCCGGTCAGGCGGATCGGGCGGGTGCAGCCTCCGGCGGCGCGGGTGTGCTCCAGCCAGCCGAAGTAGTCCGGGGCGGCGGCGCGGCGCAGGGCCTGGGCGTCACGGCCGGCGGTGAGGGTGGACACGGTTTTCTCCTCAAGGGGTGGCAGGGGACGGACGACGAACTGCCACCGGACGCCGGAGCGGTGTCCGGTGGTGGTGTTCGTGGTGTCTCCTGGCACCGCCGGAGAAGGGCGGCTCACGCCGGAGCACGGGTGCAGGCCATCGGCCTTGGACCGCCGTTGAGCTGAGGTTCTTGGATCTTGAGTGATGCCGGGACGGGTAGGGTGCCTGGTCGTCGGCTTCCGGTGGTTGCCGCAGGCGATCCCCACCCGTCGAGGTGTTCGAATCCGAGGGCCATCGTGGACGGCGGGAAGGCCGTGCTGGGCCGCTCAGCGGATTCCGGGCCGGCGCAGTGGCCGGTGCAATCGAGAGCCGGCGGGACGTGACCCGCACCAGCGGCAGGAAGGCCGCTCGGCAACTCCGAAGTCGAGTTCAGCGATCCGGCGGGAAGGCCGCGCTGGCGTGCTCGACGAAGGCCAGAGTAGCACCGGGTACCGACACGTCAACCCGCCGTGAAACCGCAGAGCGGCCGGCTGCCGACCGGTGTGGGAGGACTTTCTGTACGTCTATCAAGGCGGCCCTGAACGGGCCGCACGCGCCGCCGCCTGGGCGCGCGTCCGTCGCTCCGCTGGCGCTCCGACTCCGGCCACGCAACACGCCCGGCGGCTGGCGCGGAGGGCGGGTAGCCCGGTGGGCCGCCGGATGACGACAGGCCGTTGCCCGGTGGGGTGGTGGGGCCGGCAGCCGGCCGGGCCGCGCGGCGAGCACCGCGCGGCGTAGGGGCAGCGGACGCCGGCTCCGTCGGCGGCTGCCGGGCGGGTGGGGGTTGCCGTTACTGCGCCTCCGGCGGGGGCGCTCCGGCTCCAGGATGGTCGGGGGTCCGTCGGCGGCTTGCGGTCCGTGGGTGGTGGCGGTGGGGAGCCATCCCGCCCGCCGTCGACCCGGGCGAGCCGAGCAGACCACCGCCCGACCCGCCAGCGTCCGACCGTTCGTCAAGGCCGCCTTGACGTGGCGGGCCGGGCGGCGGCCCGCTCCACAGGAGTGCGGGTCGACGGCAGACGGGATGGCGAGTCAGTTTGCGCTGCGGCGATCCTTGAACTCCTTGAACCTCTTCGCGAGGACGTAGAGGTGATCGAGCATGGCTTCCGCGAGATCTAGTGCATCTCGCGCATCTTCCCTGTTCACAGGGCTTCCGGTGTAATGCGCTCCTGCGTTACCCAATGCACGTAGCTCTTGGCTCCACTCCAACAGGCGTGCATCTAGGTGACCTTGTTCAAGCATCTTCTGCAGCGCCTTGGCCAAGGGGCGATCGTCAACGCCGTGTTCTTGGCATACGCCTTCCAGGGTTCGCCGGACCATCACCACAGCCGCCGTGTACGCCTTGGCGTCGTAGCACGCACGTGCTTCCTCTGCCTCGCGCCGTAACGACGCCGGAATTGCGGAACTTAGTAGCCGCTCGTTGTGAGGCCAGACGCGTACTGGATCATCCCAACCTTGGCCGAAGTCCTCTTGAACCAGGAGGGCCGGGTTCGTGCACTTGCTGCACCGGACCAGGCTGTAGAGACTGGGTGGACCGTAGCTTGAATTACGAACCTCAACCGTGCCGCGTGATGCAGCCAGGGTGGCTACCTCACACTCAGGGCATTGCAGCACCTGCCCTGCCTGCTCGTTACCCATGAGACCTCCTGTCACCTCGACCTACTGATCGTTGCTCTCTGATGGACAGTCGTCGAGTCCCTTTGCTGAGCACGAGCCTTGTCCGATGCAGACAGTTGAGAGTTTGGCTACCCGAGCGTGACACCGTTCGGAGGCTCAGCAAGTATTGCTGGATGGCAGCAACCGAAGTAGCTCTCTGGGTGCCTCTTGCCTCCGGCGCTCTCGGCATCCTGGGGGCTCTAGCCGGTGCCGGCATCACCCAGTGGGCCACCAGGAAGCGGGAGGACCGTCGTTGGGAACGTGAACGCGAGCTGGACCAGGTCCGGCACGAACGGGAGCGTCTTGCGCGGCAGCGCGAACGTCGGGCCGATCTCTACGTGGACCTGGCTGAGTACTCGCAGAGTGAGCAGTCTGCCCTGGAGTCTTCGACCGACGAGTACAGCGAGAGCCGGGTCAAAGTGCCAGACCTTCAGCATCCGGACCGCCTGACAGCGCGGGTGAGGCTATACGCGGCACCTCAAGTGATCGAGAGCTGGATCGCTCTGATTGAGGCTACAGAACGCATTCGGTGGGAATGGCACGAAGGGGACGTTAACTACAATGGGTCCCGAATGTGGATTGATGTGGAAAACCCTGCCGTAGTGGGACTAGATAAGGCCATCAAGGAAATGCAGTCAGTGCTGAGGGCTGCTGTCGACGAGGACGCCTGAGTGACTAACCTCGGCCCTTCAGTAAGGGCTGTCCACGGACTGGGCTGAGAACGAAGAAGTGCCTTCTGATCTGGGAAAATAGGGCTTGTCGAGAGTCCCATGTTCCTGTCACGGAAGGCACTTGCTGGGTGAAGGCTACCGCAACACGTCCGAAGATCGTGGTGACCGGGGGTGGGCGGGGCGTGGTGGGTCACGTCGGTGCCCGGCTGCTCGCTGACCTGGCCGATGCGACTGGGCTGACCAGCGCGTTCGGTGAGGCCCTGGCCGGGCTGCGGCAGCGGCGGGGCGGGCACGATCCGGGCCGGGTAGCGGTCGATCTGGCGGTGATGCTCGCCGACGGCGGTGAGGCTATCGCTGATCTCGCGGTGCTGCGTAACGAGGCCGGTCTGTTCGGGCCAGTGGCCTCCGACCCGACCGCGTGGCGGCTGTTGTCCCGACTGGACGAGCCGATGCTGGCCCACCTGCGTGCTGCGCGGGCCCGAGCCCGCGAGGTCGCCTGGGCCCAGCACGCCGAGGTCCGCGGCGACCTGCCGCAGCCCACGGTGGCCGGCCGCCCGGTCGACGGCCTGGTCCTGGACATCGACGCCACCATCGTGATCTGCCACTCCGAGAAGGAAGCAGCGACCCGCACCTGGAAGAAGACGTTCGGCTACCACCCGCTGCTGTGCTTCCTGGACAACACCGGCGAAGCCCTCGCCGGCCTGCTACGGGAAGGTCGGGCCGGATCCAACACCACCGCCGACCACATCACCGTGCTCGACCAGGCCCTCGCCCAGATCCCCGACGCGGCCCGGCACGGCACCCCCATCCTGCTGCGCAGTGACTCCGCTGGTTCCAGCCACGGCTTCCTCGCCTACATCCGAGCCTTGCGCGAGCAGCACCTGGACATCCGATTCTCCGTCGGCGCCGCGATCACCGAAGGCGTGCGGGCGGCGATCCGCGCCGCGACCGGCTGGGTTCCCGCCGTCGACACCGAGGGTGACCTGCGTGACCATGCCGAGGTCTGCGAGATCACCGGCCTGTTCGAGGCCACCGGATGGCCGCCCGGCACCCGGCTCCTGGTCCGCCGGGAACGCCCGCACCCCGGCGCCCAACTGACCCTGTTCGACACTATCGAAGGCTGGCGGCACCAGGTCGTCGCCACCGACACCCCACCCGGCGGCGGCAGCATCCAGTTCCTGGAGGCCCGGCACCGGGCCCACGCCCGCGTCGAGGACCGCATCCGCACCGGCAAGAACACCGGCTTCGGCCGGTTCCCGTCGCGACACTTCGCCATCAACCAGGCCTGGCTCCACCTCGCTCTGACCGGCATCGACCTACTCGCCTGGACCCAGAACCTGCTCCTGGACGGCGAGCTGGCCACCGCCGAACCGAAGAAGCTGCGTTACCGGCTGCTGCACGTCGCCGCCCGGATCACCCGCACCGCCCGGCGGACCCGCCTCGCCATCGCCGCCAACTGGCCCTGGACCGACGCCCTGACCAGCGCGTTCAACAAGCTCACCGCACTACCCCGGCCCACCGGCTGACCTCGAGACGCACGCCCGACCATCACCACGGAGGAACCCGGCCCAGCGCCGGGACCTTGGCATGCCAACAGAACATCAGCAAACACGCAAACTGCACTCATCGAGCGGCGGCTATTGATCCATGCTCAAGTGAAAGACCGAGGCTAACTGAGTGACGACGGGCGGGAGCAAGGCCGGCGTCCGTGGACGCTGATGGACAAGGTAAACCAGGGCGACATGCTGTCACCGCAGGCCAACGCTTAACGATCGTTGCCCGGGGGTCAAGGAGCCGAGGGCTCGTGCGATGCTTCGAACCCAGTCGTGCGAGAGCCGGCCGCCCGACTAGGCGTAGCTATCAAGGGTGCTGACTCCTTGCAACTCGGAGCGCATTTGAGCTGCGACGACTTCAAGTCGCGCTGACTCTTGTAGGATTATGCCCAAACGTTCAATTGAATGAGCTGTACCGATAAGGTCGTGCACCTCGGGCGATCCGAAGGCAGTGAGTTGGGCCAGCGCTGCCGAGAGAGCAGCCCTTTGCTCGATTTCGAGCACGACAGGGCCTCCAAGCTTACCCGCCTGAAGGGTTAGAGCCGCATTGAGGCTCATTTCTGAGGTTACCTTCATCCAGTTGATGTATGCCTCCGCCCTCTTCTCCCACAAGCGCTTTTCCTTGTCGGTATCACGCTGAAATAGCAACTGCGTAGCGAGGTTCTTGGTACTACGCCGCACGCTGTACCAGGCCATGCTGGTCGAGAGTAGTGCGGACAAGACGGCCACGCCTGTCGAGAGCAGGGCGGCGGTTCCAGGCGTGAACTTCACTCCGGCAGAGTATCGAATGAACTTGGGCCGAGGGTGACCGTGGTCAGGTCGGCGACAGCGAACAGAAGCACGGCGAATCGCGCGCCCGGCGTTGGAAGGGCAGCGAAAAGGCGGCGAATGCAGCACTACTGCCCGGCACCCATACCGGACGGACCATGCACCAGGTGCATGAAGCCGCACCGAGGAAACTGGGTGGCAGCCGCTGGCACGCCGAAGCGGTCACCGTGCCCGACGCGTACCTGATGCAGGGGTCAACGCCGGCGTGCAGAGGCGCTGCGGCTGCGGCAATCTGGACGCTGCGTGCGCGTCTACAAGGTGGTACGGCTGCCCATGGTGTAGATCTAGGCGATTCCCAAGCTGAGAGTCCGTCCCGGATGCCGGTGGCCCTGCTGCTGTCGACAGCAACGGTGACAGCAACAGGGCCGGACGCGGAGAGTCGGGGGCGGGCGGCTGCGGATCAGCGGCCGACGTCAGGGACGTGCGCGGACGCGTCCGGACGAAGCGCCCAGAACTTACAAGCGAGGGATCATGGTCGTCCGGCGGTGCTGTCCGGTGAGTAAGGAGTCCTGCCGAGCTGCTCGGCAAGCTCCTCTCGCTCACGGAAAAGACGCCGGAGGTAACGACGCTGTTCAGAGCCCCACAAACCTTCGTCGAGCTGTCGCTCCTGCTGCACTTGCACCGTCCACACCTGTCCGATGAACGACGCAAGTGCGAAGATGGAGCCTACGACAAGCGCAACGCCTAGCTCCTTGGTGTCCTTGCCGAACGTGAACGCTATCCCAGACCCGAACGTAACGACACAGACGCCGACCAGGACGAGGAACCAACTCCTTGAAGTCATCACTCGGATGACCCTGAGCGGACCGACATGGAGTTGCCATGTGGCCTCGCGTTCCCACGCCTCGTGCAACTCTTGCTCTACTTCATGCAGCCTTGCCGCGATCGCTTCAGCATCCCGTTTCACCACATGATGAGCGTATGTAGGGCTAGCAAGGCACAGCTCCCCTGCGGTCGAAGGGTGACGCCGGGGCAAAAGCCGTGAACAGGCCGTAAGTGGTGGACCAGCGTTGACCAATAAAGGCTACCGGTGCCCAGTGTTTGTGCAGCCCAGCGTCCGACCCGGCCCGCTTCGTCCGGCAGGTCGGCCCGACGGCCGGCGAGAGTTCAACGCCAAGTACTGGCAGACGGTTCTACTTAGGATTGGTCTTCCGAGAGGGGCGGCGCCCCCCGGCCCGCCTCGGCTGGTCAGGCTGCGCGTACTTCCTATGAGCAGCTTGAGTAGATATACCCAAATCCTCACCAACCTCTCGCCACGTGGGTCGACCTGGCAGTCCCAGCACCCGCATGAGTAGCCCTTCGGCCCCGTGGCCGACCTGGGCGAGAATGTTCTCCTCGACGGCTGCACGGATGTCGGCCAAGGCTCGCAACTGAGATCCGCCGGTGTCCGCGACTACGCGAGCTGCAAGCCGCTCGATCGCGACGCGCAAGGTTGTCCCCTCGATAGGGCGATCCGGATCAGGAGTATGTCGTGCCATCAACATATGTTGACGCCATCAGGCCCGGTACAACAAAAGCCCTGCTCACAGGTTCGCGACATAAGAGTTCGCGGTCAGTAGCGTTCCGGACATGACAGAGCCCGAAACTTCGCCGAGAAGACCCGAGGCGCTACTCAGTCTCCGTACCGCCCTGATCTTGACCCTTGGGGCAAGCTCGGGGCTTGCGATCGGTGTGCTGACTGCGTTAGCAGGTGGCACGACGCCGGCTTCCGCGATTGCCGGCTTGGTAGCGGCAGGCAGTAGCACTGTCGGGTTTCATAGCCTAATCGGTTCGTGAACCCGGCCTGCGACAGCAGCCCGGCAGGTAGAGGCAGCACGAGCCTTGACCCAGGTAGGCACCGAACGTCGAATGACAGCGGCGCGCACCTGCTCGACAGCATGAGCCGCTAGAAGTCGGCAGCGGCCAGCAGCTTCAGACCCCATCCCCCGGGCGGGGTTCCCCAGAGTTGGGGAAGGGTCAGCGACCGACGCGGATGCGGTCGGCGGCGTACAGCTCGCGGGAGCCGTCGGCGCGGAAGATCACGATGACCGGGATGCCCTCGCCCATCTCCAGCTCGCGTCGCTCGGCCGGGGTAGGCATCCGGGCGGTAGCGGTGTCGCCCTTGAGAAGGGTCACCGTTTCGGTCGGCTCGATGGCGCGGACGAACGTACCGCGCGGTGGTTCCACGATGACGAGCCCTTCCGACCGGAGCAGTGCTACCGCTTGTCGGACGCTCGTACGACTCAGCCCGTACTCCTGAGCCAACCGCAGCTCGCTGGGCAGTGAGGCCCCGGGCGCGAGGGCACCAGAGGTGATCCGGTCTCGCAGGAGGTCTGCGAGCTGCCGGAACACGGCGCGATCCGCACTCGGGTCGATCACGAAAGTGACGCTACGTGTCCAACAGTTCTACATCTTATTGTATCTACAGTCCTACGTCGTTACGGTGACATGAGCCGTGGCGTTGACCCCAGAGGCCGGCCCGGCACCCCGACCACCAGGACAACCGAGGGGAGAACCAGTGCCTCGCGTCTCGTATGAGGAGTACCTGACAGCCGTCGCGCTCACCCTGTCGAGACGACACCGACCGGTCTGGTCCTGGAAGCGATGGCGGACAGTCTGCCGATGCGGTAGCGAGCTGCCATGCCACGCCACACACCGGATTCCGATCAGCCGAGACCACTGGCCCTCTGAACACAGCCAGGCCGAGGCCCCACCATCCGATCAACCGGCCACCCGGGAGACACCGCGATGACCACACACCTTCCGCTCACGCCGGGCTGGACCTGCGGCGGCTGCAATGCCGAATGGCCCTGTCCCACCCGTCGTCAGGAGTTGCGAGCGGAGTACGACCGCGCCCCGGTGTCGCTGGCCCTCTACCTGGCCGCCCAGTTCGTCGACGCCGCCCAGGACCTGGCCCATATCCCCGCAGGCACCCTGCACTACCGATTCCTCGGCTGGATGCGATGAGGATCCACCGACTCAGTGCAGGCAGCTCATCCGACGCCAGCAGTACAGCAGCGAAGTACAGCAACCCAGCCCACCGAACCCGACCCGAGGCGACCCCAGCAGGCCGGATGACCTCGGATGACACCCGATCCACCCGGCCCGCCGCCAGTTCGGGACGAAGAGGTCGTCGGTTCCGGCCACCCCGACAGAGGTAAGAGGGCACATCCAATCGGTGGATGTGCCCTCTGGTGCTTCTGTACAGCAGTGACGTACAAGCGGGTCCGGGCGGCTGCGCGGGGTCGACGTGGTGCTGGACGCGGTCGGCAGGCAAGGGCTGCGCGTGTGTTGCTGCGGCGGCGAGCCGGTGTCAGCCGGCAACCGCCGCGCGGACGAAGGCGGCGACCTCGCGCGACGTGCTGGTCTGCGACCAGGCGAGGACCAGGGTGGCCGGGTCGGCGTCCAGGACGGGGCGGCTGATCAGGCCCGGGGGCAGGTACTCGCCTACCGATTCCGGGACGACCGCGATCAGGCGGCCGAGCTGGATCAGGTGCAGCAGCTGGTTGCTGTCGGCGACCGGGTGGCCGGTGACGCCGGGTCGGGCTTCGGGCCAGCGGGGCATCGGCTCGCCGTGCAGGTCGGCCATCGTCACGGTGGCGCGTTCGGCGAGCCGGTGGCCCTCGGGCAGCAGCACGACTTGGCCCTCTGTGTGCAGGTCGTCGCTGTCCAGGCCGGTCAGGTCGTTCTGCGGCCGGTGCAGCAGGGCGAGGTCGGCGCGGCCGTCGCGGACCATGGCGGCGCGTTCGCCGACCCGGAAGGCGAGGTCGACCGGAACGGCGCCGGGAGATGCCGCGTAGCGGTCGAGGATGGTGCGCAGCAGTCCGGCGTCGCCGCCGGGCTTGAGGGCCAGGGTGAGGTGCGGGGTGGTTCGGGCGGCTTTTCGGGTACGCCGGATCGCCGTCTCGACCGCGTCGAGCGCGCCGCGGGCCTCGGTGAGCAGCACCTCGCCGGGCGGGGTGAGGTGGACCGCGCGGCTGGTGCGTTCCAGCAGCGTGACGCCCATCCGGCGTTCGAGCAGGCGGATCGCTCGGGACAGGGGTGGCTGGGCGATGCCGAGGCGCTGTGCGGCGCGGCCGAAGTGGAGTTCCTCGGCGACCGCGACGAAGTAACGCAGTTCGCGCGTCTCGACGTCATCCATACCGCCAAGGTATCGCCACGGACCGGTTCGGTCCTGGTCCGCAGGCGCTGCCGGTGATGGGCTCGGGGCATGAGTGGAGCACGCATCGCGCTGGTGACCGGGGCGAACAAGGGGATCGGGCGGGCCGTCGCGGAAGGCCTCGCCGAGTTGGGGATCACGGTGCTGGTCGGTGCCCGGGACCCGGAGCGGGGAGCTGAGGCGGCGGCGAGGATCGAGGGCGCGTCGGCGATCCGGCTGGACGTGACCGATCCGGCCGGGGTCGCCGCTGCCGCCGAGGAGATCGGGGCCCGGTTCGGCCGGCTGGACATCCTGGTCAACAACGCGGGGATCGGCGGTGACCTGGCGGCGCAGGCACCGGGGGCGGCCCGGCTGGACGGCATCCGGGAGGTGTTCGAGACGAACCTGTTCGGGGTGGTGACGGTGACCGAGGCGATGCTGCCGCTGCTGCGCCGCTCGGCCGGGGCACGGATCGTGAACGTGTCCAGTGGCACGTCGTCGATGGCGTGGATGACCGACGCGACCCATTATTTGAGCCGGATGCCGGCGTCGCTGGGTTATCCGGTGTCCAAGGCGGCGCTGAACATGCTGACCGTGCAGTATGCGAAGGCGCTGGCCGGGGACGGGATCCTGGTGAACGCGATCGCGCCGGGCGCGTGTGACACGGATTTCGCCAAGGGTTTGCCCTTCCAGCTGTCCCGGACGCCGGCCGAGGGCGCGGCGGTGGTGGTGCGGCTGGCCACGTTGGGGCGGGAGTGCCCCAGCGGCGGGTTCTTCGACGACGGCGGGAAGGTGCCGTGGTGAGACGGCTCGACCGGGGCGGGGCACCGATCACCCACGAACCAGTATGACTGTCAGGCATGAATATGCCTGGGGGGCATGGAGCCCTCACCCGAAGACCGTCCCTCCGGGTCGACCACGACGCGCCCGCGTGGGGCGGGGAGTAGGAGGCGAGCGCGACGGTCCTAGAGTCGGTGGCCGGGAGACCGGGAAGGAGCCCGATGTCGATCCCCGATCCGGTCGTGCTCGCCCTGCCGTTCCGGGGCACCTGGCTGGTCCGCAACAGCCCCGCCCGGCGGGTGCCCAGCCACGGCACCGACCTCTTCGCCACCACGTACGCGATCGATTTCGTGGCGGTGCGGGGACGACGGACGGCGACCGTCCGGGACTGGCGGACGCTGCTGGCGACCGAGCCGCCGCAGCGGTTCCTGGCCTTCGGGCGGCCGATCCTCGCCCCCGCCGCCGGGCGGGTGCTGGCGGTGCACGACGGGGAGGTCGACCACGAGGCCCGCCGGTCGCCGACGACGCTGCTGGGCTACGCGCTGACCCAGGCGGCCCGGGTCCGCCGGGGCGCGGGCGCCGTCGCCGGCAACCACGTGATCGTCGAGCTGGCCGGCGGCCGGGGGTACGTCCTGCTCGCCCACCTGCGCGCCGGGTCGGTCCGGGTGGCGGTGGGTGACCCGGTCGACGTCGGGCAGGAGTTGGGCGACTGCGGCAACTCGGGGAACTCCACCCAGCCGCACCTGCACCTACAGGTGATGGATGCCGCCGACCCGTACGCCGCCCGGGGTTTGCCGATGGCCTTCCGGCACTACCGGTCGTGGCGGCGGCCGGGTGACCCGCCGGTCGAGGTCGACCGGGGCGTCCCGGGCGAGGCTGCGGTGGTCGAGCCGGCGCGGTGACCACCCCGGGCGCGGGGGCGTCCGCCGCCCGGCGCGACACGACGACCCGGTCTTCCTGGCAGGGTGTACGGCAGGGCTGCGCTGCGCCGCGCCCGGATGTCCGACTGGACGATCGTGGTACCCGTCCTCGCGGTGTTGCTGCTCGTCACCTGGAACCGCGAGCTGCCGGGTCTGCTGGTGGCGGTGGTGGCCCTGCTGCTGGCGGACGCAGCCCTGAGCTGCCCACCCTGCCCGGCGGGCGGGCGGGCGGCGTCGTGCCCGCCGGCAGGCTCAGTCGTCGTGACGTTCGGTGCGGGCGACCTCGGCGAACGCCGCCTCCAGGCACCCGGCGAACGGGGCCCCGGTCACCGTGAGCAGGTCGACCACCAGCAGCGGCGCGTGGGCGGCGACGGCGGCCGGGTCGGGCGGGGTGTCGTCGTCGCCCGGGTCGTAGACGCCGAGCGCCCCGGCCAGCAGGACCAGCACCACCTGCGGGTCGACGTCGGGTCGCCAGGTGGCGGCGGACCGGACGCAGCGTTCCAGCACCTGCCGCACGTCGTCGCTGTCGAGCCCGTCGGGGTGGGCCTGCTCCAGCAGGAGCCGGACCACCCCACCGACGACCAGCCCGGCACGGTCGGCACCGGCGAGCCGGACCACCGCCCGGTCGTACGCCGCGCCGTCGCGGGCCTGGGCGGCGTCCACCGCCTCGGTGGCGGCCACCGCGATCTCGCGGGCCGGGGCGGGCAGGTGTCGCCAGGTCACCGTCACCGGGCCAGCATGGCAGAGCCGACCGACACCGCACCCGCCCGGACCACCCACCGCCCGCCGGCCACCTGTCGATCCGAGACGGCCCGGGGTCGGAGCCGGATCCCGGATCACGAGGCGGACCCAGGGTCGGCGGCGGAAGGGGGTCCGCGGCGGGAGCGGGACGGAACCGGGTCGGGGTGGAAACGGGTCGACCGCCCCGGGGTGGGACGGCGGCTCCCGGTGCGAGGAGTCGCCGGCCGTTCACCCGGGACGGTCGGACGGTGGCCGGCGATCGCCCCTCCGCGCGCCGGTCACCGTGGGTGCTCCCGTACGGACCGTCACCAGGCCCCCGGTGATCGGCGGGTACGTGTAGCTGCCCTTGCTCCCGTCGGTGACGCCGTCATGAGGACGTCGACCACGGAGAGTGTGCGCCGAGGCTATAGGTGCCGGACGACAACTGTTAACTCGAAAAGCGCCGCGCCGGCAAACAGATCCGCCAGTCCCGGCAGTGGGGTCCTAATGGCGATCATGGGTGGCGCGATGGTCCGACGGGGGCGTCCCTTCCACCGATCCACACTCGTCCGCCGGGTGGATCAGGGCGACCAGTCGGTGCCGGGTCCAGTGCCCGGCCACCCCCGGTCGGGCGGCCAGGTAGTCGATCGTCTCGGCCGGCGACCAGCCGTGCGCCTCCCGCAGCCCGTCGGCGATCATCCGCAGGTAGACGGGGGCGGGCGGGGTCCATGCCACGTCGGCGGCCCGCCACGGGGCGGTGAAGGTGAGCATCGGCAGCCCGTCGGCGGTGCCGACCCGCAGCAGGGTCTCGTACCGGCCCGGGCCGAGGGTGGCCCGGCCGGCGGCGACCGCCTCGTCGAGGGCGGGCAGGTCGTCGCCAGGCGGGCGGTACATCTCCTGCGCCGCGAGGTCGGCGAACTGCGCCCGGGTGAGCAGGTAGCCCCGGGCCGCCGCGACGCCGGGCAACTCCGGGTCGTAGAAGGCCATCCCGCCGGTCCAGGCCCGGGACTCCCCGGCGAAGTAGATGCCACCCGGGATCAGCACCGGTCGCGTCCGGCGCGGTGGTCGGCAGTCCCGACAGCCGGGGTACGACCGCAGCCCGCCGGGCGGCCGGCCCCCGGCGAGGTACCAGCCGAGCCGGGCGGCGTGCAGGTTCGACCCGTAGGCGACGTACCAGAGCAGCTCCACCCGGCCCCTTCCGCCGCCTCCGGGCCTCCCACGCTATCGCCCACAGGCCCTGTCCACACCCTGTGGATGAAACATGTGTACGAACGAAGTGATCTTAGTGTGACCGGCTCCTTCCCGCTGAGTACGCTTGATTGCAGCCCCCGGCACCCGTCGGGCCTTCTCACCTGGAAAAACGTGGATCACGAGCGAGTCGTCCGGGACGTCACGGTCCGCCTGCCGATGGCGTCGACCGCTGCCGAGGCGTGCCGGTGGACGGTGACCGCGCTCGCCCGGTACGTCCCCGCCACGATCTCCGTCCTGCTCCAGGCGCACGACCGGCTCCGTTGCATCGCCGCGACCGGCGCCTGGCAGGTGTTCTCCACCGTCGCACCCAAGTCGGGCATCGTCGGCCGGGTGTACGCCTCCGGCGGGGGCGCCACCGTCGACGACGTCACCACCGACCCCGACTACCTGCCGTTACGCCCCGACGTCACGGCCGAGGTCTGCGTACCGGTGCGGGACCCGGCGGGGCGGGTGATCGGCGTGCTCGACCTCCAGTGGAGCGGGCCGGTCGAGCTGGCCCCGTGGCGGGAGACGGCCGAACGCCTCGCTGAACGCCTCGGGGCCCGGATCGCGGCGCTGGGCGGGCCGCCCGCCGAGAGCCGCAGCGAGAAACTGCTCCGGCACGCCACCGCGATGACCTCGGCCCCCACCGACTGGGATCTGATGGCCGCCGCGCTCACCGCCGCCCGGGAGGTCTCCACCCTCTCCACCGCCGTGCTGGTGCTCGCCGGTCGGCACGGCCCCCGGGTCGGCGCACCCACGACGGTCCCCACCGAGTGGGAGTCGCGGATCCGGGCCGCTCTCGCCGACGCCCCGCCCGCGCAGCTCGACCGGCTCGTCGCGCGGGCCCACCGGTACGGCGCGGCGTACACGCTGGGTGAGGCGGGGTGCCCGCCCACCGAGGAACATCTCGCGCTGGCCCGTGCCGGGGTGCGCACCCTGGTGTCGGTGCCGGTCGGTCCGCCGGACGACGGTGGGGTGCTGCTGGTCGCCGACGAACGGCTGCTGCGCCCCGACCCGACCACGGTCAACCTGATGGAGCTGCTCGCCGGGCAGGCGTGGGCCGCCCTGGAGCGGCTGCGCACCCTGGCCCAGCTGCGGGAACAGGCAAGCCTGGACCCGCTCACCGGGCTGCGGCACACCGGCACGTTCGGGCGGCGGATCGCGGCGGCCGCCCCCGGGCGTACCGCACTGCTCGCCATCGACGTGGACGGTTTCAAGACCGTCAACGACACCTACGGTCACCAGGCCGGGGACCGGTTGCTGGTGGGGCTGGCCCGGGCCCTGGAGGCGGCGCTGCGGCACGGCGACGAGCTGTACCGCACCGGCGGCGACGAGTTCGTCGCGGTGATCGAGGTGGCGCACCCGGACGAGGCGGTCCGGATCGCCGAGCGGCTCACCGAGGCGGCCCGGCGCACCGGCCGTACGATCAGCGTCGGTGTGGCCCTCCCCCACCCCGGCGAGGCGGCCGACCGCACCCTGCACCGCGCCGACCAGGCCCTCTATGCCGCCAAGCACCGGGGCCGGGACCGCGTCCACCTGTCCACCGGCTGACCGACCGGTCGGTCAGGGGCGGGAGCGGGGTTTGACCACGAGTTCGGCGACCTGCGCGGTGTTGAGGGCGGCGCCCTTGCGGAGGTTGTCGCCGGTGACGAAGAAGTCGAGGGCGCGCGGGTCGTCGACGGCCCGGCGGATCCGGCCGACCCAGGAGGGGTCGGTGCCGACCGCGTCGATGGGCATCGGGAACTCACCGGCGGCCGGGTCGTCGACCAGGATCACGCCGGGGGCGTTGCGCAGCGCCTCCCGGGCCCCCTCGGCGTCGACCTCGGTGGCGAAGACCGCGTGCACCGCGACCGAGTGGCCGGTCACCACCGGCACCCGTACGCAGGTGGCGGAGACCTTCAGGTCGGGCAGACCGAGGATCTTGCGGGACTCGTTGCGGACCTTCATCTCCTCGGAGGACCACCCGTCGTCGGCCAGCGATCCCGCCCACGGCACCACGTTCAACGCCAGCGGCGCCGGGAAGGGCCCCAGGTCGTCGCCGACCGCCTGTCGGACGTCACCGGGCCGGCAGCCGAGCACCCGGTCCCCGGCGATCTTGCCGAGTTGCCGGTGCAGCGCGTCCACCCCGGCCTGGCCCGCCCCCGACACCGCCTGGTAGGACGCGAGCACCAGCTCCCGTAGGCCGTACTCGCGGTGCAGCGGGGCGATCGCCACGATCATGGTCAGCGTGGTGCAGTTGGCGTTGGCGATGATCCCCCGGGGGCGGTGGTCCACCTGTTCCGGGTTGATCTCGGGCACCACCAGCGGGACGTCCGGGTCCATCCGGAACGCGGCGGAGTTGTCGACGACCACCGCTCCCCGGTCGACCGCGATCGGTGCCCACCGTGCCGACACCTCGTCGGGCACGTCGAAGACTGCCACGTCGACCCCGTCGAACGCCTCCGGGGTGAGTGCGCCGACGGTCAACTCCTCACCCCGGCAGCGCACCTTCCGCCCGACCGAGCGGGCCGAGGCGAGCAGCCGGATCTCTCCCCAGACGTTGCGCCGGGCGGAGAGCAGGTCACACAGCACGGTGCCGACAGCCCCCGTCGCCCCGACCACGGCCAGGGTGGGCTGCGGTGCCACCGGGGCTACCGTCCTGTTCCCGCGTACACCACGGCTTCGGAGTCGCCGCCCAACTCGAACTGGTCGTGGATGGCCCGGACCGCCCGGTCGAGGTCGGTGTCCCGGCAGACCACGGAGACCCGGATCTCCGAGGTGGAGATCATCTCGATGTTGACGCCGGCCGCGCCGAGGGCGGCGAAGAACCCGGCCGCCACGCCCGGGTGCGACCGCATGCCCGCGCCGATCAGCGACACCTTGCCGACGTGGTCGTCGTAGAGCAGGCCCTTGAACTTGACCGGCTCCTGGATCTTGCTGAGCGCGGCCATCGCCGTCGGGCCGTCGGCCTTGGGCAGGGTGAACGAGATGTCGGTACGCCCGGTGCCCTCGGTGGAGACGTTCTGCACGATCATGTCGATGTTGATCTCGGCACCGGCCACGGTGTCGAAGATGCTGGCGGCCGCGCCCGGCTCGTCGGGCACCCCGACGATCGTGATCTTCGCCTCGCTGCGGTCGTGGGCGACCCCGGTGATCAGTGCCTGTTCCACGGGAAGGTCCTCCATCGATCCGGTGACCATGGTGCCGGTGTTGGTCGAGTATGACGAACGGACGTGGATCGGCAACCCCGCCCGGCGGGCGTACTCCACGCTGCGCAGGTGCAGCACCTTGGCGCCGCAGGCGGCCAGCTCCAGCATCTCCTCGTAGGTGATGTGCCGGATGTGCCGGGCGTTGGGCACGATCCGCGGGTCGGCGGTGAATACGCCGTCCACGTCGGTGTAGATCTCGCAGACGTCGGCGTACAACGCGGCGGCGAGCGCCACGGCGGTGGTGTCCGAACCACCCCGGCCCAGGGTGGTGACGTCCTTGGTGTCCTGCGAGACGCCCTGGAAGCCGGCCACGATCACCACCGCCCCCTCGTCGAGCGCGCCCTTGAGCCGCCCGGGGGTGACGTCGATGATCCGCGCCCGACCGTGCGCCGAGGTGGTGATCACCCCGGCCTGCGAACCGGTGAACGAGCGGGCCTCGTACCCCAGGTTGTGGATCGCCATGGCGAGCAGCGCCATCGAGATCCGCTCCCCGGCGGTGAGCAGCATGTCCAGCTCACGCCCCGGCGGCAGCGGGCTGATCTGGTTGGCCAGGTCGAGCAGCTCGTCGGTGGTGTCGCCCATGGCGGAGACCACCACCACGACGTCGTCACCGGCCTTGCGGGCGGCGACGATCCGCTCGGCGACCCGCTTGATCCGCTCGGCGTTGGCGACGGAGGACCCGCCGTACTTCTGCACCACGAGTGCCACGACGGCGCACTCCCTCCCAGCGACGACCCTGAGCGTGCCGACGCCGCCGGCTGAAGTCCGGCGGCGCGTGTCAGACCTCCCCAGGGTATCGGGCGGTACGCGAGAGCGGGTCAGGTGATCCCACCATCCGGCGCGGGCGGCCGATCCGGACGGGCATTTCCCGTGCGGCGGCACCGACACGCCGACCCGGCGACCCGTGGGCACGGGGCTGCCCGCGACGGCCGCCCGGCGCAGAATGACCCGGTGCAAGCCCACCCCCGCACGGCCCGCCGGTCGATCGTCGTCCCGGCCCCGTCCCGGCCGACACTGCCGGCTCCGCTGCTGCTGGTGCTGCCCGTGTTGCTGGCGTTGCCGGCCGGCTGCGCCGCCGACGGCCCGGCCGCACCGCCGACCGCGGCCCCTCCGATCCCGCGCCGGCCGTGGCGGACACCGCCCGGGACGAGCTGGCCGCGTTGGCCGCCGCCGCCCGGGACCGGCACCTGACCGCCCGCTACACCCTGTCCGGCACCGACGGCCCGACCCGTGACGTCACGGTGGTCAGCGCCGCCGACGGCAGCTGGCGGGTGGACGTGCCGGGAGGCGCACTCGGCGGTACGGCCGACGTCGCGCTCGCCGCCACCCCGGACGGGCTCTTCCAGTGCGGGCTGCCGTCGGCCGGCCGTCCCGGGCCGGCGAGCTGTGTGCGGCTCGGCGGACGCGACGACGCGGTGCCGCGCCCGCTGGACCCCCGGGTGCAGCACCCGTTCACCGACTGGTTGGCGGTGCTCACCGACCGGCGTAGCGCACTGTCGGTCTCGGTGGCGACGGCCCCGCCCGGGGTGCCCGGGAGCTGCTACGCGGTGGAGAGCACCGCCGCCTCGCTGACCCCACCGCTGGACGTGGGGATCTACTGCTACCAGCCGGACGGTACGCCCACCTTCGTCCGGGCGGCGCTGGGCACGTTGACCCTGGCCGGCCCGCCCGGTCCGGCGCCGGACACGGTGCCGCTGGCGGGGCCGGTGGTGACCGGAGAGCCGCTGGGGCAGCAGGCGGAGCAGTCCTCCCCGAGCCCGGGAACGTCCTGACCCGTCAAGGCGTTACGGGTGCTCTTGACCACATTTGCCTGGGTAACGAAAATGGTCAAAAAGCTCATACGGGATTCTCTTCGCATGGCTGATCTCACTCCGCTGCTCGCCTACCGGTGGAGCCCTCGGGCGTTCCACCCGACCGCCGAGCTGACCGGCGACGAGGCCGCGTCCCTGCTGGAGGCCGCCCGCTGGGCCCCGTCGGCCGGGAACACCCAGCCGTGGCGGTTCGCCCTCGGCCACCGCGACGACGAGACCTGGAAACGCATCCTGGTCAGCCTCACCGAGGCCGACCAGGGCTGGGCCCGGCACGCCGCCGCGCTGGTGGTGGGCGCGCACACCGGCGGCGACCCGGAACGGCACGCGTACGACCTGGGCCAGTCGATCGCCCACCTGACCGTCCAGGCCACCGCGCTCGGCCTGTACACGCGCCAGATCCGCGACCTCGACCGGGCCGCGCTCGCCGCCGACCTGGACCTGCCGCCGGGGGTCCGCCCCCTGGTGGTGACCGCCGTCGGCCGGCTCGGCGACCCGTCCACGCTGCCCGAGGAGTTGCTGCGCCGGGAGACCGCCCTGCGGCACCGGCACCCCGTCCACGCCCTGCTGCTGGGTTGACGGGTCACCGCCGAACCGACGCCGATCCCGGCGGGTGCGATGCGGATCTCAGAGTCCGGACCGACCTTCCCACCCCCCGTCTCATCACGTAGGGTCACTCTGTCATGTGGCAGGCGTACCTTCTCCTTGGTCGCCGCGACGGGGCCTGACCGGCCGGCACCCCGTCGCGGAGTCGAACCGCGCCGTCCAGCAGATCCGAACTTCTTTCGGCACCCGTCCGGGCATCGCCGCCCGACCCCTGCCGACATCATTCGCAATGCTGACGCCACCTGACCCACGGGAGCACTCCGTCATGGCTCAACCTGTCACCACCGACGCCGAAGCCGATCAGATCGCCCGGCAACGTCCCAGCCGGATGCCGTACCAGCGCTACGAGCCCTACCACCAGCAGTTCCGGATCGACCTGCCGGACCGCACCTGGCCGACCCGGCACGTCGAGGCCGCCCCCCGCTGGTGCGCGGTCGACCTGCGCGACGGCAACCAGGCCCTGATCGACCCGATGTCGCCGGAACGCAAGCGCCGGATGTTCCAGCTGCTGGTGCAGATGGGCTACAAGGAGATCGAGGTCGGCTTCCCGTCGGCCAGCCAGACCGACTTCGACTTCGTCCGGCAGCTCATCGAGCAGGACCTGATCCCCGAAGACGTCACCATCCAGGTGCTCACCCAGTGCCGGGAGCACCTGATCGAGCGGACCTTTGAGTCGCTGCGCGGCGCGCGCCGGGCCATCGTGCACTTCTACAACTCCACCTCCACCCTCCAGCGTCGGGTGGTCTTCGGCCTGGACCGCGACGGCATCGCCGACATCGCCACCCAGGGTGCCCGGTTGTGCCGCAAGTACGCCGAGATCCACACCCCGGACACCGACATCTACTACGAGTACTCGCCCGAGTCGTACACCGGCACGGAGCTGGAGTACGCGGTGGAGGTGTGCGCCAAGGTCATCGAGGTGATCGACCCCACCCCGGACCGCAAGCTGATCATCAACCTGCCGGCCACCGTCGAGATGGCCACCCCCAACGTCTACGCCGACTCGATCGAGTGGATGCACCGGCACCTGCCCCGCCGGGACAGCCTGGTGCTGAGCCTGCACCCGCACAACGACCGGGGCACCGGGGTCGCCGCCGCCGAGCTGGGCCTGCTGGCCGGCGCGGACCGGATCGAGGGCTGCCTGTTCGGCAACGGCGAGCGCACCGGCAACGTCGACCTGGTGACGCTGGGGCTGAACCTGTTCTCCCAGGGCATCGACCCGATGATCGACTTCTCCAACATCGACGAGGTCAAGCGGGCCGTCGAATACTGCAACCAGCTGCCCGTACACGAGCGCCACCCGTACGCCGGCGACCTGGTCTACACCGCCTTCTCCGGCTCCCACCAGGACGCCATCAAGAAGGGCTTCGACGCGCTGCACCGCGACGCCGAGGCGGCCGGGGTGCCGATCGACGAGTTCACCTGGGCGGTGCCCTACCTGCCGATCGACCCCAAGGACCTGGGCCGCACCTACGAGGCGGTCATCCGGGTCAACTCGCAGTCCGGCAAGGGCGGCGTCGCGTACGTCATGAAGACCGAGCACCAGCTGGACCTGCCGCGCCGGCTCCAGATCGAGTTCTCGGGCGTCGTGCAGCAGGTCACCGACCACGATGGCGGCGAGGTCGAGCCGGGCACCATGTGGCAGATCTTCGCCCGCAACTACCTGCTCGACCACCAGGTCGACCCGGCCGTCACGCTGACCGGCTACACGATCGGCACCGTCGACGGCAAGGTCGAGATCGAGGCCCAGGTGGTCGTCGACGGCGCGGCGCGCACCCTCACCGCCGTCGGCAACGGCCCCATCGACGCGTACGTCAACGCGCTCCAGTCGGTGGGCGTGGCCGTACGCGTGCTGGACTACCACGAGCACGCCCTCTCCTCCGGTGGCGACGCCCAGGCCGCCGCCTACGTGGAGTGCGACATCAACGGCCAGACCGTGTGGGGCGTCGGCACCGACCCCAACATCGTCACCGCCTCCATCAAGGCCGTCACCAGCGCCGCCAACCGCACCCGGTCCTGATCGCCGCCGTCCGGGCTGGTGGTCGTCACCGGACGATCCCGGATCACGACCACCAGCCCCGGGCCGGCTGCCGGTCCGGGGCGGCACGGCCGGCCGAGCCCACCCCGCCACCGGCCGGCCACCCCGGCGCGTCCATCCCGCTACGTGCCCCGGGTCGACGGCGCGGCCCGACCCGGGGCGCGGTCCGGGGACGGGGGACGGCGGACCAGCAGGGCGGCCAGCAGCGCGCCGCCGAGCAACAACCCGGCGCACCAGGCCATCGCACCCCGGAACGCGTCGGTCAGCGCGCCGGCCTGCTCGTAGCCGGTACCGGACAGACCCACCAGCAGCGGCAACGCGGCCACCGCGAGCAGACCGCCGGTGCGCGACGCGGCGTTGTTGAAGCCGCTGGCCACCCCGGCGAACCGGTCCGCCACGGCAGCCAGCACCGACGCGGTCAACGGCGCCACCACCAGGGTCAGCCCGATCCCGAACAGCAGCACCCCGGGCAGCACGTCCCACCAGTACGACGCGCCCGGCCCGACCCGGCGCAGCAGCAACAACCCGCCGGCGGCGACGACCGGGCCGACGGTCAGCAGCAGCCGGGGGCCGATCCGCGCCGACAACGCCCCGGCCCGCGCCGAGCCGAGCAGCAGCAGCACCGTCATCGGTACGGTGGCCAGCCCGGTCCGCAGCGCCGACCAGCCGACGACGTTCTGCAGGTAGACGGAGAGGAAGAAGGTGAACCCGCTCAGCGCGGCGTAGACCAGCACGGTGAAGACGTTCAGCACCGAGAAGAGCCGACTGCCGAAGATCGTGGTGGGCAGCATCGCCCCCTCGCCCCGGTGCCGTTCCAGCAGCACGAAGGAGACTGCGGCGAGGACACCGGCACCGGCGGCGAGCAGCACCGGCCAGGAGCCGACCCCGCGTACCGGGGCGTCGATCAGGGCGTAGGTGAGCCCGCCCAGCGCCAGCGCGCCGAGCAGCGCACCGGCGATGTCGAACCGTCGGCCGGCACTGCGGGAGACGTTCTCGTCTCGGCTCTCCGGCACCCAGCGCATCGCGGCCAGCAGCACGCCGACCGCGAGCGGCAGGTTGATGAAGAAGATCCACCGCCAGGAGAGCGCGTCGATCAGCCAACCCCCGACGAACGGGCCGAGCGCGGTGGACACGCCGGACAGCCCCGACCAGGTGCCGATCGCCCGGCCCCGGTCGTCCGGGTGGAAGCTCGCCTGGAGCACCGACAGCGACCCGGGGGTGAGCAGCGCCCCGCCCGCCCCCTGGAGGAACCGGGCGGCGATCAACTGGTTGGTGTCCTGGGCGAGCCCGCACAGTACGGAGGCGACCGCGAACCAGACCACCCCGATCAGGAAGATCCGCCGCCGGCCGAACCGGTCCCCGAGCGACCCGCCGAGCAGGACGAACGCCGCCAGCATCAGCGCGTACCCGTTGACCGTCCACTGGAGACCGGCCACGGTGGCGTCGAGGTCCGCACCCAGGCGGGGTAGTGCCACGTTGACCACGGTGCTGTCCAGGAACACCATGCCGGAGGCGAGGATCGCGGCGAGCAGCGTCCCCCGCCCGGCTGTGGTACGGATACGGAGCGCGTGAGCCGGTGCCGTCATGGGTACCAATCTGCACGCCCACATCCGGAGACGCCACGAAATGCGGAAACCGTGCTTGGGTACTGTGCGGGATCGCCGGAAGCCCGCAAGCTGGAAAGGTGTCGTCTGTGCGTACCAGATCAGGAGGCCGCGCGGCGGTGGCGGCGGCCCTTGCCGCGCTGCTCGCCCTCGGCGCGGGTGGTTGTGACGTCTCGGTGGCCGAGCCGGAGGCGCCACCCGGCAACTCCGGCAACGTCGGTGAGCAGCTCGCGGAGCTGACCGTCGCCGAGGCCGGTTCGATGAAGGGCTACAGCCGCGACCGCTTCCCGCACTGGCGGGACACCGGCAAGAACTGCGACGTCCGCGACAGCGTGCTCCAGCGGGACGGGAAGGACATCCGCCTCTCCGGCTGCAACGTGGTCGGCGGGCGGTGGGAGAGCGTCTACGACGGTCGGACCTTCACCGACCCCTCCGACGTGGACATCGACCACATGGTGCCGTTGGCCAACGCGTGGCGTTCCGGCGCCGACGAGTGGGACGACGCCAAGCGGGGTGACTTCGCCAACGACCTGACCCGGCCGCAGCTCTTCGCGGTCTCCGCCAGCTCCAACCGGTCCAAGGGTGACCAGGATCCGTCGCAGTGGAAACCGCCGAACCGCGCCTACTGGTGCACGTACGCGGAACACTGGGTAGAGGTCAAGCACCACTGGAAGTTGACGGTGACCAGCGCCGAGAAGGCCGCCATCACCGACATGTTGGGAGGGTGCACATGGGCGGGCAAGCGCTGACACCGACCGGCCCGGGCGGTGCCGACGCCGGGGCCGACCCGGCCGGGGCGGCAACGACCGGAGCAGGGGCGGCACCCGAGGGGGCGGCACCGGCCGGCGACGGGGTCGACGGGGCGGGGCCGCAACGGCGGCCACCGCCGGGATGACCGCCGACGGCCGGGCCGCCGGCTCGGCCGAGGTGCCCGGCGCAGGGATGACCGCCGACGCGGGCGGCGACGGTACGCCCCGCGAGCTGACCGCCGACCTGGTCGCCGGCCCCGGTGGGGTGATGACCGACGAGGTCGGTGTGGTGACCGGCGAGCTGACCCTGAAGTCCCGGTACGCCGACGGCCAGGTCACCCTCGCCGTCCAGTACAAGGACGCCGACGAGTGGTACGCGGTGACGGGCGGGACCGCCAAGCTGGCCGACCCGGCCGGCCTGGACGCCGTACACACCATTGCGGTGGCCCTGCTGCACCGCCCCGAGGGCTGACCCGGCACCGCAGCGGTCCGGTCGGCGTCGCCCGGGATCACCGCCGCTGCGGCCGCACCTGCGGCGGCCCGCACCCGTCCCGCCGGCCGCCCGATCGGCGTGGCACACGACGAGGGCCCCTTCCCGTACCCGGGAAGGGGCCCTCGTCGTGTGCTCACAGGGTGGGGATCAGCTCACCGGTGTCGCCCGGCGCCCCGCCGTCGTCCGGTCGGACCAGCTCCGGCGCCACGTCGTGCGGGCGGAGCCGCCCGGCGGCGATGTCCTCGGCGAAGTGGCAGGCCACCCGGTGCCCGCCCACGACGTCCCGCAGCGCCGGCCGCTCGTCGGCGCAGCGGGTCGGCTGCGCCCACGGGCACCGGGTGTGGAACCGGCAGCCGGCCGGCGGGTTGGTGGGCGACGGCAGGTCACCGGCGAGCAGGATCCGCTCCCGCCGGTCCTCCACCAGCGGGTCCGGCACCGGCACCGCCGACATCAACGCCCTGGTGTACGGGTGCATCGGCTCCCGGTAGAGGTCGTCGCTGGACGCCTCCTCCACCAGCCCACCCAGGTACATCACCCCGACCGTGTCGGCGATGTGCCGGACCACCGCCAGGTCGTGCGCGATGATCAGGTACGTCAGCCCGCGCTCGTTCTGGAGGTCCTCCAGCAGGTTGAGCACCTGGGCCTGGATCGACACGTCCAGGGCGGAGACGGGTTCGTCGGCGACGATCAGATCCGGGTCGAGGACCAGCGCGCGGGCGATACCGATGCGCTGGCGCTGCCCGCCGGAGAACTCGTGCGGGTACTTGCTCAACGCCGAGGCGGGCAGCCCGACCGCCTTCAGGGTGTCCCGCAGCCGCCGGTTCGTCGCCTCCTTGTCGTCGGCCAGCCCGTGCGCCTTGAGCCCCTCCACCAGCAGCGACTCCACCGACTGCCGGGGGTCCAGGCTGGACAACGGGTCCTGGAAGATCATCTGCATCCGGCGGCGGGCCTTGCGCATCGACTCGCCCTTGAGCGCGCGCACGTCGGCACCGTCGAAGACGATCTCACCGTCGGTCGGCTCGACCAGCCGCAGCAGGCCCCGGCCGAGCGTCGACTTGCCGCACCCCGACTCGCCCACCAGGCCGTACGTCTCACCCGCGTTGATCGACAGTGAGACGCCGTCGACCGCGTAGACGTAGCCGACGGTACGGTCGAAGAGCAGGCCACTCTTGATCGGGAAGTGCACCTTGACGTCGCGCAGCTCGATCAGCGGCCGCCCCTGCCCGGTGGCGTCCCCCGGCCCGGGCTGCCCGGCCCCGGCGTCGCCCGGCGCGGTGGTCGTCCCGGCCCCCGTTCCCGGCAGCCCGGTCGCGGCGTCGTCCGTCCCCACCCGCCCGGTCGCGGCGTCGTCCGTGGCCGACCGCTGGGTCGCGGCCTCGTTCTCCGGTCCGGTCCGTTCGGTCACGGCACCGCCACCTCCTCCGAAACAGGGTTGTTGCAGCGCAGGTCGCCGCCGGTGGCGGTGGGCTCCAACGGGGGCGGGCCGTCCAGGCAGGCGTCCACCACGTTGTCGCAGCGCGGCGCGAAGGCGCAGCCCTCGACCCACGGGATGTTGTCGGCCACCGAACCCCGGATGGCGTGCAGCCGCTCGCCCCGCGGCGAGTCGAGCCGGGGCACCGAGCTGAGCAACCCGTGCGTGTACGGGTGCCGGGGCCGGGCGAACAGCTCGTGCCGGGCGGCCCGCTCCACGACCCGGCCGCCGTAGAGCACGTTGACCGTGTCGCAGAGACCGGCCACCACCCCGAGATCGTGCGTGATCATGATGAGCGCGGTGCCGGTCTCGTCGACCAGTTGCTTGAGCAGGGTGAGGATCTGCGCCTGGATGGTGACGTCCAGCGCGGTCGTCGGCTCGTCCGCGATCAGCAACCGGGGCTTGCAGGCCAACGCGATGGCGATCAGGGCACGCTGCCGCATCCCACCGGAGATCTGGTGCGGGAACTCCGTCAGCCGGCGGTCCGGGTCGGGGATGCCGACCGCGTCGAGCAGCTCCCGGGCCTCCCGCAGCGCCTTGCGCCGGTCCATCCCCCGGTGCCGCTCCAGCACCTCGGCGACCTGCACCCCGATCGGGATGACCGGGTTCAGCGAGGACAGCGGGTCCTGGAAGATCATGCCGATGTCCCGGCCCCGCCGGTCCCGCAGGTCGTCCGGGCGCAGCTTGAGCAGGTCGGTGCCCTCGAACAGCACCTCGCCGGTGACCCGGTTGCCCCGCTTCGGCAGCAGCCCCATGATGGCCAGGCTGGTCACGCTCTTGCCGCAGCCGGACTCGCCGACCAGGCCGACCGTCTGCCCCGGCTCCACCGTGAAGCTGACCTGGTCGACCGCCGCGAACGGCCGCTCGCCCCGGCGCTGGAACACCACGCTCAGATCGCGTACGTCGAGCAGGCTCATCGGGTCACTTCCTCACTGTGCTGGTCGTTCGCTCCCGGCTGCGGTCGCCGGCCCACCGGGTGCCCGCCCGGCCCGGGACCGCCGGCCCCCGGTCGGGCGGGTCGCACACCGACCTGCCGCACCGCCGTCACCGCCGGTTCTTCGGGTCGATCGCCTCACGCATCGCCTCACCGAGCAGGGTGAAACCGAGCGCGACCACGATGATCGCGAGCGCCGGATAGTAGGCCAGCTCGGGGCGGACCTCGAAGTAGCGCTGGCCGTCCACACCCAGCATCAGCCCCCACTCGGCCCGGTTGATGTCCGGGTCGCCGAGGCCGAGGAAGGACAACGCCGCCGCGTCCAGGATCGCCACCGCGAAGGTCAGGGTGGCCTGCACGATCACCGCGGTCAGCGAGTTGGGCAGCATGTGCCGCAGGACGATGTTGCGCTCCTTGACGCCCAACGCCCGCGCGGCGAGCACGTGGTCGCTCTCCCGCTGGGCGAGCATCGAGCCGCGCAGCAACCGGGCGAAGACCGGCACGCTGACGATCGCCACCGCGAAGATGACCGTCCACTGGCTCGACCGGCTGGCCATCGCGACCAGGGTGATCGCCAGCAGCAGGCTGGGCAGCGCCAGCATCACGTCGGTGAGGCGCATCAGCACCACGTCGACCCAGCCGCCGAAGGCACCGGCCACCGCACCGAGCAGTACGCCCAGGGTGAGGCCGATCAGGGTGGCGAGTACGCCGACGAAGAGGGTCTGCCGGCTGCCGTGGATCATGCGGGAGAAGAAGTCCCGACCGAGCGGGTCCGAGCCGAACGGGTGCCCGGCGGTGGCGCCCGGGATGCTGTCCACGGTCAGGTCCCGGGTCAGCTCGTCGAACCGCTGCACCGGGTCGTGCGGGGCGATCAGCGGCGCGAAGATCGCCACCAGCACGAACAGTCCGACGATGACGGCACCGACGATGGCCACCGGGTTGCGGCGCAGCCGGCGCAGCGCGTCCCGGTAGAGGCTGACCCCGCCCGGGTCGGCGGTGGCCCGCGCCAGCTCGTCGAGCCGGGCCCGCTTACGGTCGCCGAGCCGACCGAGGCTGCGCTCCCGCCGCTGTGCCGGGGTGTCGCCGGGCTGGCCGGTCGGGTTCTCGCCGGCCTGCCCGTCGGCGGCCGGGCCCTCGGCGGGCTGGTCGGTGGGGGTGTCGCCGGTGCGGGGCTTGCCCACGCCGGGGCGGGTGGTCGGGTCACTCATCGCACACGCACCCTCGGGTCGATGAACGCGTAGGAGAGGTCGACCAGCAGGTTGACCAGCACGAAGACCAACGCGGCGAGCAGGATGATCGCCTGGAGCACCGGATAGTCCCGGCCGCCGCTGATCGAGTCGGTGATCAGGGTGCCGAGGCCGCCCCAGTTGTAGACCTTCTCGGTGAGCACCGCGCCGGAGAGCAGCGCGCCCGTCTGCAGACCGATGGTGGTGACCACCGGCAGCAGGGCGTTGCGCAGGATGTGCCGGCCCCGGATGGTGCGGTGCCGCAGGCCCTTCGCCTCGGCGGTCCGCACGTAGTCCTCGTTGAGCACGTCGAGCACGCTGGCCCGGGTGATCCGGACGATCACCGCGAGCGGGATCGTGGCCAGCGTGACCGCCGGCAGGATCAGGTGCCAGAGCGCGTCGGCGCTGGCGTCGAACTCCCGGGTGAGCAGGCCGTCCAGGACGTAGAACCCGGTCACGGTGGTGTTGTCCATCCCGGTGCTGATCCGCCCGGACGGCGGGAACCAGTGGATGTCCTGGGTGAGGACGTCCTTGAGCAGATAGCCCAGGAAGAAGATCGGGATCGAGATGCCGAGCAGGGTGCCGGCGATGGTCAGGTTGTCGAGGAGTCGGCCCCGGTAACGGGCGGCGAGGTAGCCCAGCGGCACGCCCAGGCCGACCGCGATGATCATGGCGGCGACGGCCAGTTCGATGGTGGCCGGGAAGGCGCGGGCGATGACGTCGGTGACCGGGTCACCGGAGCGGATCGAGTTGCCCAGGTCCCCGGTGATGACCCGCTGCATGAACTTGCCGTACTGCACGAGGATCGGCTGGTCGTAGCCGAGGGCCTTGATCAGCAGCGCCCTTCGTTCCGGGGTGGCCCGCTCGCCGAGCAGCGCCTCGACCGGGCCGCCGGGCAGGTTGCGCAACCAGACGAAAATCAGCGCGGACAGCGCTATCAGCGTCACCACCAGCTGCAGCAGGCGGCGGACTATGACTCGCAACATCTCTCACACACCAGACTCTCGATGTTCGCGGCATCGGCCCGGGCCGGCACTTGCTCCCGACCCGGGCCGATGCACGCCTACGGCGTCAGCCGACGGACGTCACTTGCTGACGCTGACCGTGTTGAACCGCTCGTCGGTCAGCGGGCTGGCGACCAGCCCCTGCACGTCCTTGGTGACGACGATGGCCGGCGGGGCGTGCCAGACCGGCACGGCCGGCAGCCACTTGGCGGCGATGTCGCGGTTGACCTGCTCCCAGGCCGCCTTCTTGCCCGCCTCGTCGACGGTGCCGTCGGCCTTGGCGATGGCCTCGAACATCTCGGTCATGGCCTGGTCGCCGAACTCGACCTTGCCCCGGCCGAAGAAGGTGCCGACGAAGTTGCCCGGGTCGTTGTAGTCACCGGTCCAGCCGAGGATGTGCAGGTCCTGCTTGCCGAACTGCTGCACGTCGTCCTTGAAGCCACCGTTCCACGGACGCGGGACGCCGTTGACCTTGATGCCGACGGCCTGCAGGTCGTTGGCCAGGACGGTGAAGATCTCCTGCGGGTTCGGCATGTACGGCCGGGAGACGTCCGGCGGGTAGTAGAAGTTGAGGGTCAGCCCCTCGGCGCCGGCGTCCTTGAGCAGCTGCTTGGCCTTGTCCGGGTTGTACTCGTACTTCTGCACGTCCGGGGCGTAGCCGAGCACGGTGTCCGGCATGAACTCGTCGGCGACCTTGGTGCCACCCGGGCCCTTGGTCTGCACGAGCTGCTGACGGTTGAGGGCGTAGGCGATCGCCTGGCGTACCCGCAGGTCCTTCAGCTTGGGGTTCTTCTGGTTGATGCCCAGGTAGAGGATGTTGAACGCCGGGCGGTCGAGGACCTGGAAGCCCTCACCGGACAGCGCCTTGCGGTCGGCCGGGGCCGGGAAGTCGATGCCCTGGACAGTGCCCGCGCGCAGCTCCTGCTTACGGGTGTTCTCGTCCTTGATCACCTTGATGATGACCTTGTCGACCTTGGCCTTCTCGCCCCAGTAGTCGGGGTTGCGGTTCAGGGTGATCTCGTTCTTGGCCTTGTCCCAGCCGCCGAACGTGAACGGGCCGGTGCCGACCGGGGTGGTGGTCGCGAACGAGCTGTACTCGAAGGAGTCGCCGTTCTGCTTGACCGTGTCGGCGTCGCCCTTCTTGAGGGCCTCCGGGCTGGCGATCGAGAGCGCGGTCAGCGCGAACGCGCCGGGGAACGCACCCTTGTACTGGTTGAGGGTGACGACGGCGGTGCCCTCGTCCTTGGCCTCACACTTGTTGTAGAGCGCCTGGCCGGCACCCTCGGCCTCGTTCTTGGCGAACCCGCCGAAGACGTCCTGGTAGTAGATCATCTGCGACTGGGCGGCGGCGCCCTTCATGTTGTACCAGCGGTCGAAGTTGTAGCAGACCGCGGCCGAGTTGAAGGGGGTGCCGTCGTGGAACTTCACGCCCTGACGCAGCTTGAAGGTCCAGACCTTGCCGTCGGGGTCGTGCTCCCAGCTCTCGGCCAGGCCACCCACCAGGTCAGCCGTGCCCGGCTTGTGCTGGATCAGCGTGTCGTACATCTGCCGGACCGGCCGGAACGACTCACCGTCGTCGTTGAAGATCGGGTCGAAGTTCTTCGGGTCACCGGCACCGGCGAAGATGAAGGTGCCGCCCGTCTTGGCCTCGCCACTGCTGTCATCGCCGCGGTCGCTCTCCGCACAGCCGGCCGCGCCGACCGCCAGGGCTGCAACGGCCACGAGGCTCACGGCCGTCCTTAGCCTTCTCGCCTGCATCTCTCACCTCTGTCATCCGCCTGAACAACGCCGGTCCATGGCTCGGTCCGTGAGCGGGAGGCTATGACACGTCACACCGAAGCGGAACGGCCGTTAGGCAATCGCTATCAAGCCGACACCAAGCGCAAGGTCTGACACCGCCGGATCTCCCGACAAACAGGACTGTCACAGCGGTACCTCGGAGATATGTCCGCAACCGCCCGGACCATCCGAGTCCGCGGTCGTTCCCGGTCACCCGCCGGCACCGGACCAACCGGCCGTCTCCCGCAGCCCGGTCGGCGGGGCACGGCCGGGGACCGTAACGGCCGCCGTGCGCACCGTGTCCGGTTCCGGGAGTACGCTGCGCGCCCGCCCGGGCGGTCTGCGTGTCATGGGGTCGACGTCCCGTGACCGGCGGCACCCCCGGGCCGGAATCCGGGCCGGCCCGCAGGCGTTACACCCTGCGTACGACCGCAGCAGCACCCCCCGGCCGCCCAGCCGACGCCCCCCCGGCGGAATGAGCGGGCACCGACGGTCGTTACACCCCCCACGGACGACCGCAGCAACACCCCCGACCGGCCCGCCCCCCGCATCCGTGCGGGAATGGCCCCGGCACCCCGGTCGTTACACCTGACCCCGGCACGAGCGGCCCACCTCCCCGGCCGGGACCCCCGAACTCCCCCACCTGAGCGCCCCGACGTGGTGCCCACGCCCGCTACGCCTGCCCCCGGCAGGCACACCGACCCCCCGGTCGGTCCCCGGGCGTCAACCCCGAAGGAGCTACCCCCATGAACACCACCATCCTGCGTAAGACCGCCCTCGGCATCGCCGGCCTCGCCTTCACCGGCGGCATCCTCGCCGGCCCCGCCACCCACGCCCACGCCGCCACCGACACCCACCCCGCCGCCACCACCGTGCAGGCCGACAAGCCCGCCGTGGACAAGACCAAGCTGATCCCCCACGGCGTGCAGGGCGACCAGTCCCACATCGACCTGAACGACGAGCAGACCGGCAACGCCAAGGCCATCATCACCGCCACGAAGAAGGCCGGCATGGACGAACGCGCCGCCGTGGTCTCCATCGCCACCGCCCTACAGGAGTCGAAGCTGGAAAACCTCGGCCACCTCGGCGACCGCAACGACCACGACTCCCAGGGCCTGTTCCAGCAACGCCCGTCCTCCGGCTGGGGCACGGTGGAGCAGATCACCGACCCCGAGTACGCCACCCTGGCGTTCCTCAAGGGCCTCAAGCAGGTCGACGGCTGGCACGACATGCCCCTGACCAAGGCCGCCCAGACCGTCCAGGTCTCCGCCTACCCCGACCACTACGCCCAGTGGGAAACCCAGGCCGCCGAGCTCGTCGCCCACCACTGGAACAGCTGACCCCCGTACGACACGATGGCCGGCACCCCGCCCGGGGTGCCGGCCATCGGCATGTCCACCGTGTCGCCGTGGTGCCTGCCCTGGGGACCACGAACCGTCTCGGCACCGGAGACCGGGCGTCAGACCGCGCGGCGGCCCTCGAAGGCCCGGCCCAGGGTGATCTCGTCGGCGTACTCCAGGTCGCCGCCGACCGGCAGGCCGCTGGCGAGGCGGGTGACTGCGATCCCCATCGGCTTGACCATCAACGCCAGGTACGTCGCGGTCGCCTCACCCTCGGTGTTCGGGTCGGTGGCGAGGATCAGCTCACGGATCGTCCCCGCGCTGAGCCGGGTCATCAGCTCACGGATCCGCAGGTTGTCCGGGCCGATCCCCTCCAGCGGATTGATCGCCCCGCCGAGCACGTGGTAGCGGCCCCGGAACTCACCGGTCCGCTCGATCGCCACCACGTCCTTCGGTTCCTCGACCACGCAGATCACCTCGTCGGTGCGGCGCGGGTCGCGACAGATGCGGCACTGCTCCGACTCGGCGACGTTGAAGCAGGTGGTGCAGAACCGGACCAGGTCCTTGACCTTGCGCAACGCCCCGGCCAGCCGGGTGACGTCGGCCGGGTCCGCCGACAGAACGTGGAACGCGATCCGCTGGGCACTCTTAGGGCCGACGCCCGGCAGCCGCCCCAACTCGTCGATCAGGTCCTGGATGGCACCCTCGTACATCGGCGGGTCAGAATCCGGGCAGGCCGAGGCCGCCCATGCCGCCGGCCACCGGGCCCATCTTCTGGTCGGTCAGCTCCTTGGCCGCCTCGGCGGCGTTGTGCAGGGCCGCGACGACCAGGTCCTCCAGGGTCTCGACGTCCTCCGGGTCGACCGCCTTCGGGTCGATCCTGATGCCCTTGATCTCACCGGAGCCGGAGACGGTCGCGGTGACCAGCCCACCACCGGCGGTGCCGGTCACCTCCGCCTCGGCCAACTCGGCCTGCGCTTTGGCGATCTGCTGCTGCATCTTCTGCGCCTGCTTCAGCATCTGCTGCATGTTCGGCTGTCCACCTGGGCGCACGGATGGCTCCTTCTCGCACTCGTCTGCTCGGCCGCGCCCAGCCTAGTCGGGGGCGACCGGTGGTCCGGTCCGGGGAACGGCGCGTCAGCGCGCGTCCACCTCGTCGATCTTCTCGGCACCGAACGCCTCACGGAGCAACTGCACCGCCTGCTCCTCGCTCGACTGCCGGGCGGTCCGCTCGTCGATCACCTCGTCCAGCGGTTCGTCACCCGGGTCGAACCCCTCGTATGCGGGAGTGGCCCGGGTCGCGCCCGCCGGTGCCCCACCGGCACGGACCGGACCGTCGTAGTCCGGGTCGTAGGGCGGCTCGCCCGCCCACTCCGCGTCGGCGGTCCTGCGTCCCGCCGGGGCGGCCCGAGGTCCCTTACCCGCCGCAGCCGCCCGCGCCGCCGCGATCGCGCTGCTCACCGGCGCACCGGTGGCCCCGGCCGGCGCCGGCTGCGGTGTCGGTGGCGGACCGGCCGGTCTGGGTACGGCGGGCGCAGCGGGCACCGCCGGGGCGGCTGCCGTCGCGGTCGCCGTAGCCCCACCGGGGCGGGCCGGTTCGGGCCACTCGTCGGAGGATGCGCTGGCGGACCCGCCGGGGCGGGCCGGTTCGGGCCAGCCCTCGTCGTCGCCCCCACCGACCGCGTCGGCCGGGGTGACTGCGCTGCCCGCCCTGCCCACCTGGTCGGGCGGCCCACCCGGTGACCGTGCCGCACCGCCGCCGCCAGCCGCACCGTTTCGGGCGGTAGGGCCAGGCGAACCGCCCGGTGCGGTGGGGCCGGACGAGCCGGTGGACCCGGCCGGGGTGCCGCTGGACGGGCCGGCCGGGGTGCCGCTGGACGGGCCGGACGAAGCGCCGCTGACCGGCCCGGCCGGTGCGGTGGGTGGGGCGGGTGCCGGTCGGGGCGGGGCGGCAGCAGGGCGGGACGGAGCGCCGGACGACGCGCCACCCCGTTCACCGGCCACCTCGCAGCGGATCTGCCACCGACCGCCGAACTCCTCGTACAGCGCTTCGAGGAGGAGGTCCGGCTCGGCGGAGAGAGCCTGGGCGTGGAACGGGTACCGGAACGTGAGCAGGAGGGACTGCCCGTCGACCTCCCGGACGGTGGCCTCCCGCGCCCAGGCCGCCACCTTTTTGCTCTTCCGGCCGACCTTACCGACCACGTCCGGCCACACCCGGCGTACCGCGACGGCGTCGAGGGCACCGGGTGTCGCAGCACCCGGACGCGGCGGCTCGGGGGTGGCCGGGTCGGGCATGACGGCCGAGGGCGGCACCCGACGGGCCGCCGGGTCGGGGTCACCGACGCCCGGACCACCGGCCGTCGGGGTGGAGCCGTCAGTCGCGGGCCCCCCGACAGTGGGGACGGAGTCGTCCCGGGGCGGGCCGGCGGGGGCGGGCGGGGTGGGGGCGGGCGGGGTGGGCCCGCTGGGCCGGGAAGCGGCCGACGCGGCAGCGGCGCGGGCGGCAGCCGCCCCGGACAGCGCATCGACAGCCGCTGGCGGGCCGGCGGTCTGCGGGTCGGACGCGGCGGCAGCCGCGCCCGGGGCGGGAGGCTCCTGACGTACCGCAGGAGTGGGGGTGGGGGATGCGGAGCCGGCGGCGGCCGGCGGCAGCTCCCCGCCACCCAGGGTGAGCCGGCGCTCCATCCGTTCGAGGCGCTGGAGCAGGGCGCCGGTGGAGTCGTCGACGCCGGGGAGCAGCATCCGGGCGCAGATCAGCTCCAGCAGCAGCCGGGGCGCGGTGGTGCCACGCATGTCGACCAGGCCGTTGTGCACGATGTCGGCGCAGCGGGACAGGGTGGCCGGGCCGAGCCGCTGGGCCTGGGCGGCCATCCGTTCGATCTGGTCGGCCGGGCCGTCGATCAGGCCCTTGCCGGCGGCATCCGGCACCTGCTGGAGCACGATCAGGTCGCGCAGCCGTTCGAGCAGGTCGGAGGCGAACCGGCGCGGGTCGTGCCCGGCCTCGGCCACCCGGTCGACGGTGGCGTACGCCGCCGCGCCGTCCCCGGCGGCCAACGCGTCGCACATCTCGTCGATCAGCGCGGCGTCGGTCACGCCGAGCAGCGCGGCGGCCCGGGGATAGGTGACCCCCTCCGGGCCGGCGCCCGCGATGAGCTGGTCGAGCACGGAGAGGCTGTCCCGGGCGCTGCCGCCACCGGCCCGCACCACCAGCGGAAAGACCGCCGGGTCGACCGTGACGCCCTCGGCCTGGGTGAGCTGCTCCAGGTACGGCCGGAGCACCTTCGGCGGGATCAGCCGGAACGGGTAGTGGTGGGTCCGCGACTTGATCGTGCCGAGGACCTTCTCCGGCTCGGTGGTGGCGAAGATGAACTTGACGTACTCCGGGGGCTCCTCGACCAGCTTGAGCAGGGCGTTGAAGCCGGCCGACGAGACCATGTGCGCCTCGTCGATGACATAGATCTTGAAGCGGCTCTGGGCCGGCGCGAAGAACGCCTTTTCCCGTAGCTCACGGGCGTCGTCGACACCACCGTGGCTGGCCGCGTCGATCTCGATGACGTCGATCGAGCCGGAGCCGTCGACGGCCAGCGACCGGCAGGAGGCGCACTGCCCGCACGGCTCCGGGGTGGGCCCCTGCTCGCAGTTGAGCGAGCGGGCCAGGATCCGGGCGCTGGAGGTCTTGCCGCAGCCCCGGGGGCCGGAGAACAGGTAGGCGTGGTTGAGCCGCCCGCTGCGCAGCGCCTGCGACAACGGCTCGGTGACGTGCTCCTGGCCGATGACCTCGGCGAAGGTGCGCGGCCGGTACTTGCGGTAGAGCGCCAGCGTCACTCGCCCCGCCTCCTCTCGACCGAGCCATTCTGCGCCGGTCGGGCGCGGGTGACCACCCACCACCCCGGGACCCGACCCGCAGGTACGGTACCGGTGGGCGGAGACAAAAAGGCCTCCCGTGCACCCGGCAGAGCTCGCTTATCCTTGCTGCCTTCCGGCCCTGGGGAGGTTCACGAGATACCGCCGCACGGGAGGTAACGCCCACCCTACCCGACCCCCGGTGGATCTTCAGGGGGTGGTGGGGTGGCCCGGCGGGCGGGGACCTGTATCCTGGCTCGCGGAGGATTCGCCTAGAGGCCTAGGGCGCACGCTTGGAAAGCGTGTTGGGATAAAACCCTCACGAGTTCGAATCTCGTATCCTCCGCTCACACGAGCAGCACGAACGTCAGGGCCGGCCCCACGGGGACCGGCCCTGAATCGTCTCTACCGTCGCTCTCGTCTCAGTTGTCGTCTCACTTGCCCTGTTCCGGCTGGTCGGGCGGCGGCTTGGTGACCCTCTCCCCCGGCCCGGTCGGCGGGTCGCCCCAGAGCAGCCTGCCGAGCTGCTGCGCGATGTCCCGGCGTACCTGGTCGGTCATGTGCTGGTAGCGGACCGCCATCGCCGAGTTCGACCAGCCCATGATGCCCATCACGGCGCGGCCGGAGACGCCGAGGACCAGGAGCGCGGTAGCGGCGGTGTGGCGGGCGTCGTGTAGCCGGCCGTCCCGCACTCCGGCGAGCTTGAGCAGTCGTTTCCACTCGTCGTAGTCCGTCGCCTGATGGATCGCCTGGCCGGTTGGCGAGGCGAACACCCAGCCCTCATCGCGCCAGAGCTGGGCGGCGGTTTCGCGCTCGGCGTCCTGCTCTTTCCGGTGCTGCCGCAGCAAGGCGACCAGGGCGTCCGGCAGGCAGATGGAGCGACGACCAGCACGGGATTTCGTGTCCGCTGCCACCGGCCGTTCGTTCACTCGGTCCGGGCACTGGCCGGGCAACTTCTGCTCACACTTCCCGTCGCAGCCGTGCTGCCATTTCGGCTGGAGAAGCGCGCGGCGCACGGTGAGCGTCCCGTGGTCCAAATCCACGTCCGGCCATTTCAGGCCGAGCGCTTCGCCCTGGCGCAGCCCCAGGGCGAAGCGCCACGGCCCACCGGGCACTGTTCCTCCGCGACGCTGCCGCCCGAAGGATCGCCTGCACCTCGGGGATGGTGTACGGCTGCACCTCGGAATCCGGGAGGCGGGGCGGCTTGGCCAGCGCGGCGGGATTCCGGGCGAGGTGCCCACGGCGGACCGCCTTCCCGAGGGCCGTACGGATCGTCCGGTGCGCCTGGTGGGCGGTGCCAGCCGCGCTGCCGTTGGCCATCATCCGGCCGTAAAGCTTCTCCAGGTGCTCCGGCTCCAGGCGGTCGAGACGGTGGGCGCGCCGCAGGTTGCGGCCGAGCTGGTTGAAGTGCTGTGGCGGCACGGCGTTGACGTGCCGCCCGATCTCGCCAGTGAGCCGGACCCGCTTGAGGTACTGCGCCGCACCGGGGCGGCCGGCGAACAGAGCGCCACCCGAGCGGTAGAGGATGCGCTTTGCGCCGCTGAGCGCCGGGCGGTCGAGACCGCCGAACCGACGCCCTACAGCCGCGAGGTGATAGTGGCTGCACAGCAGGTGGGTCTACCGGTTGCGGTGGTCAGCAACAACTCTGCCGGCGCGATGGTGGCCTACCTGGCAGCGCACCGGCTCGCCGGGTACGTGTCGCCGGTGGTCGGTCGGGCGTACGCCGACCCGACCCGCATGAAGCCGAACCCGGAACCGATCCTGCAAGCCGTCCGCATCCTGGGCCAGCCACCCGCTCGCCGTGTTCTCATCGGCGACTCGCTTTCAGACATCGAGGGAGCGCGGGCGGCTGGGGTACGGGTAATCGGCTATGCGAATCGACTACCGAAGGTCGAGCAATTCCGCGCTGCCGCCGCACATTCGGTCGTCACGAGTATGCGCGAGGTCGCACACGCACTAATTGAGATGAGCTGACTTCGGGGCCTGGATAACCCGATAAGTAATCGCGAAGGCGAGGGTCACCGGCTTCAAGCTTGCACCTCCGTCCGCTCCCCTGTTGTCCGGCCCGGCGTTACGAGCCTCTGTCAGGCGGCTTGGTCTGGCGATAGAACGACCTTGCCCCTACCAGCGGTCCTTGCGTCAGAACCGGCTTGCCGTACGCTGACCGCTACGTGTGCCCCGGGGGAGGTAGCTAATGGCGGCGGGTGTGAACTCAGCTTGGCTGGCCAGCGCGTTGCAGGAGTTCGGCCAGGCTTGCGCCGACAAGTTGTCGGGTCCAGGTGACGCTGAGGCGGCCATCCGTGCGCCGATTGAGGTTCTCCTTGCGGCAGTGGGGAAGCGTCTCGGCCTGAAAGTCGTGCCCCACGATGAGGTTCGAGACACGGAACGGGGTGTGCGCCCGGATTACGCCATCAGCGTGAATGGCGCAATAACTGGTTATGTCGAAGTGAAGCGACCCGGGAAGTCAATCGATCCGGGCTCTTTCAGAGGTCATGACCTGAATCAGTGGCTTCGCCAACGAGATCTACCGAACCTTATTTACACGAATGGCTCCGATTGGCGGCTGTGGCGAGATGGAGAACTCCTTGCGACCGTCACGCTTGAAGGTGGCCCTCTAGAGACAGCAGGCAACGGCCTTACGACGCCGGGGCAGGAATTCGAGCAGCTAGTTACCAACTTTTTGCGGTGGAGCCCTGCCCCTATCACCTCAGTCGGTGCACTCGTTCGCGCTATCGCGCCCCTTACACGCCTACTCAGGGGAGAAGTACTCGACCAGCTTTATGATGAGCGCAGACGGGTTGCGGCTGGTGACGAAAAGTGGACTCAGCCATTTCTTGGCCTGGCTTCCGACTGGCGCTCCCTTCTCTTTCCGCAAGCAGATGACGGCACCTTCGCGGATGGCTACGCCCAAACTGTGACGTTTGCACTTCTTTTGGCGCGCAGTGAAGGAATCTCACTGACCGATGGAAGCCTCCATGACGTCGGCACGCGCATGGCAGAAGAGCACTCCCTTATGGGCCGTGCGCTACAACTCTTGACAGACAATCTTGCAGGAGATTTCCGAGTCACGCTTGACCTCCTTACTCGGGTAATCAGCGCTGTCAACTGGGTGCGGGTAAGATCCGGCAGTCGTGACACATACCTCCATCTATACGAGAACTTCCTAGAGATCTATGATCCGGACCTACGCCAGAGGTCCGGCTCTTACTACACGCCGCGCGAGGTCGTCGCGGAAATGGTACGGCTGACTGAGAGCGTCCTCAAGACTCGGCTAGCTGAGAATTCTGGCTTTTCGTCTGATCGGGTGCGGACGGTTGATCCAGCCATGGGCACCGGGACCTATCTACATGAGGTCATAAGTCGCGTGGCCGATGTAGAGGGTCAGGAAGCCCTGCGGGATGGCCCGGGGGCAGTCAAGGGCGCGGTTCAGTCGGCAGTGCAGTCGCTGATACAACGGCTCATCGGCTTCGAGCTCCAGATGGGCCCTTATGCCGTAGCAGAGCTGCGGATAACGGATCTCCTCCGGAAGTTTGGTGCCGAGGGTTCGGCCAGTGGCATGAGAACATATGTAACTGACACCCTGGACGACCCATATGTCGATGTCGAGCAGCTCGGATCTGGCCTGGGCACCATTGCTGCGTCCCGCAAGAGAGCCAACGAAGTCAAGGCGGATGTGCCCGTTACCGTCGTGATCGGCAACCCTCCTTATCTTGATCGGGACCAGAGCCAGGGCGGCTGGGTGAGGTTTGGATCCGAAGGAAAGGCGAGTCGCAAGCGCGGCAGGGTCCTTCTTGACGATTTCCGAGCTAACGGCAACGGGCTTGCCGAGTTCCGCATGAATACCGCATACGTTTACTTCTGGCGCTGGGCTTGCTGGAAGGTATTCGATGCGCATGAGTCAGACAACCTGGGGGTTGTCTGCTTCATCACGCCGAACAGTTACACGCATGGCCCAGCCTTCAAGGGCATGCGCGAATACCTTCGGCGAAAGGCATCCGAGGGTTGGGTTATCAACGTTACGCCGGAAGGTATCAGGCCTGACGCCGCCACTCGCTTCTTCCCTGGGGTTGGTGCAACGCTGGCCATCGGGATCTTCGTTCGGGACGGCTCATCATCCAACGATGCCCCTGCCCGTATCCGCTACACCGAGGTATACGGCCGGAAGGAAGAAAAGTATGAGGCGCTAGCTCAGCTTGAGTTGGATGGTGGCGATTGGCGTGAAGCTCGAACCGGATGGCAAGATCCCTTTACGCCTGCCGCGGGCGGAGCTTGGGATTCATGGCCGGCGCTAGGTGATCTCTTTCCTTGGAATACGACCGGAATCCTGGCGAATCGAACCTGGATCTACTCGGCCGATCAAGAGGTCCTAGCGAAGCGATGGAACACGATCACGTCCGAGCCCGACCTCGAAGTGAAGCGTGAACTGTTCAAGGAAAGCCGTGATGCGAACCTTGTGAAGGTAAAGAAGTCATTGCCAGGGATCCGGGTGGAGTCTGGGCAGCGCCCATTCCGCGAAGAGCGAGGCCCGCTGCCGGTTCCGGTTCTCGTGGGATTTCGCTCCTTCGACCGGCAATGGATCATTCCAGATCACCGGTTAATCCACTCGGCTTCGACTGCACTCTGGGCGTCGCACTCAGAGAGCCAGGTCTTCGGGATTGAGCAACATTCGAAGAGCATCTCATCGGGGCCGGGCATCATTTTTACTGCACTAGTCCCTGAGGCCAACCACTTTAATAACCGAGGTGGCCGCGCTTTGCCAATGCTTCACCCGGATGGCTCGCTCAATGCGCCGCCGAGACTCCGGGAAAAGCTAAGCGAGGAACTAGGTCTGCCTATTGGCGAGTGGGACGTTGCTGCGTACATTGCAGGCGTTGTAAGCCACAGGGGATTTACGAGCCACTTCCAGGACGAACTTACTACCCCCGGCGTACGGGTTCCGGTTACTCGCGACGCGGAACTCTGGGGGAAGGCTGTCTCTCTCGGTAAGCAAGTTATCTGGCTCCACACCTATGGTGCCCGGTTCTGGGACGAAAACGAGGGGCGACCGAAGGGAAACGTACGGTTCCTCGCCGGAGACTCCCGGCAGCCCCTTAGCCTGGAGCCGGTGTCCCAAATGCCAGAGGCGATGATTTATGACGAGGAACGCCTTATCCTCTGCCTCGGCGAGGGGCGTTGGGGGCCAGTATTGCCCGCTGTTTGGAACTACGATGTCGGGGGCGTGAACGTCCTCTGGTCATGGTTCAACTACCGCAAGAGGAATCCGGGCGGCAAAAAGACAAGTCCTTTGGACTTTGTCCACGTTGAATCATGGCCTAATGAGTGGACCAGGGACCTGGTCGATCTCCTCACGGTATTGACACGGCTCGTCGAACTGGAGCCGGAACAGGAATCCTTGCTGACCAGGATCACTGGGACCGGCCTCTACACCGCCTCCGAACTCGCGGAGCTTGGGGTTCGGTGGCCCACCGTCAAGAAGCGAGATATGTCTCCGCGCTATGAGGGCAGCCTGATACAGGATGTATAGATCGGCCGGGCTCGGTTTCACCTCTGGTCTCGCCGTCTCAGTTGTCGTCTCGTTCGCCCACGTTCAGAGTTGTCCGGCCAGGTTCCGCCCCGCGCGGGCGCTGGGGCTCGGTACGGTCTGTGCGCTGGGCGAACGTGGGACAACAGACTTGGAAAGCGTGTTGGGATAAAACCCTCACGAGTTCGAATCTCGTATCCTCCGCTCGTCTGAGCAGCACCAACGCGAGGGTCGGCCCCGGTCGGGAACCGACCCTTCGTTGTTTCCTCCGACGCCCGGCCGAGCGTCCGCGTCCGCCGGTAGCACCCGGTCCCGCTGCGCTATGCCCGTGGCAGAACGGGCGTACCGTACCCCGCCCCGGTCTCTAGGGTCGGCGCAGGTGGGGTGGTGGGGTGCCGCCCGGTGAGGAGGCAGCCATGCGGATCGTCTTCGTGCACGGGGCGTGCGTACGCGACGGGGCGTGGTGGTGGTCCCGGATCGACGCGCTGCTCGCGGCCGGCGGGACGGCGAGCGTCGCGGTACGGCTACCGAGCTGCGGCGAGCTGCCGGACTCGCGCCGACCGTCGGGGCTGGACGACGACGTCGAGGAGACCCGTCGGGTCCTGCGCGACGCCGGGCCGGCGATCCTCGTCGCCCACTCCTACGGCGGGATGGTCGCCACTGCGGCGGCCGACGCCGGGGATGTCCGGCACCTCGTCTACGTCAGCTCCTTCCTGCCCGACGTGGGTGAGTCCCTGGCCGATCTCGGGCCCAGCGGACCCGCGCCCCACCTGGAGTTCTTCCCCGACGGCACGTTCGCGGCCCGGCCCGAACTGGTCCCGCCGCTGTTCCTGCACGACTGTGACGCGGCGACGGTGGAGGGCGCCATGGCCAGGTTGGTCCGGCAGGACGCCGCCGTGCTCACCACCCCTGCCCGGTACGCGGGCTGGCGGTCGACCCCGTCGACGGCGGTGGTGTGCGCCGGGGACCGGGCCACCCCGCCGGAGGTGCAGCGCGCCCAGGCGGCACGAGCGGGGCGGACTGTGGAACTGGCTACCGGGCACCACCCGATGCTCTCCCACCCGGAGCTGCTCGCCGCTCTGCTGCGGGAGATCGCCGTCGAACACGACTGACGACGTATGCGCGGGACGCATACCGTTCATCCTCCGCTCGTCTGAACAGCACCAGCGCGAGGGTCGGCCCTGATCGGGAGCCGACCTTTCGTCGCTTCCCGAAGCTGTGCCAGGACAGGGCGGGCAGGGGGGTTCAGGCCCGGGGCGTCGTCTTCACCCAGCCGAGGAAGCGCTGGTACGTGGCGATCGGGTCGGGCGGCTCGGGGCAGATCCGGGTGAGATCGGCCATCGCCTCCCGGAACAACTCGGCAAGGTCGACAGCGAGATTGACCCGCTCCCCCGCGTAGTCGGCGACCAGGTCGAGTCGAGCCCTCCCGCAGGGCCAGGGCAGCGCATCGGCCGTGCAGATCCAGAGGGGTTTGAGCGGTGCGTGTCTCTGCATCTCGCCTCCGAGGTGAGGGTCGGTCTTCACGGCACCCCGACCCGCCGGGAAGCTCCTCCAGCAGGCCAAGGGCCATCTCTACCTCACCCCACCCGGCATGCACTTGTCAATCAGCAAGTAGCGATAGTCAAGCTGACGCCGTGCTTACGGTCGAACGGTGAAGCGACCGCGCTTGTACGGACCGGGCGAACTGGCCGCCCTGTTCAACGTGTCGCGGCAACGGGTCCTACAGATCACCCGCCGACCCGGCTTCCCCGAACCACTCGCCCGCCTGATCGGCACCACGGTCTGGGACGCGGACGAGGTGGACGAGTGGGCACGCCACCACCGCCCGCCCCGCCCACCTGCGGAAGACGACGAGTAGTCACCCGACTCATCGGGCAGGGCATCCACCGGAGCCAGTGCTCCGGCACGCCTCCCGCCTCGAACCCCGGTACGGTGCGGGCAATCACGGCGGCCCCGGACCCGTCGTACACATGTGCTATCCACAGGGTGTGGACGGCGGGGGGATCGGATGAGTTACCAGCTCAGCGCGGTCGTCGCAGACGTCGAGCTGCTGCGCGAGCAGACCGCCGACCTGGATCACGCGGTGCTTGCCGCGCTCCGACAGGATTTCGCGCTGCTGCCGGTGACCCCGCAACTGGTCGAGGAGCTGACCGGCGGGCTGCCGGATTTCCATCCCGAGGAGCCGACCGCCGGGCAGCCGTTCGAGCTGGTGATCTCGCCGGCGCTGGGTGGGCTGCTGGACCGCTGGTCGCGGCGGGGGCCGGTGGCCTACCTGGAGGCGGAGTTCGCCGGTGGGCTCGGCCACCAGGCGTCGGCGGTCTGGTTGGGCGGCCGGTTGAGCTGGGGTCCGCGCTTCGACTCGACCTTCACGCTGCCGCGCGAGGAGTGGCCGATCAACGCGGCGCTGGCCCGCCTCGGCGTGGAGCCCGGCCGGTGGCTCGACCCGTTCGCCGAGCTGGGCCTGCACCTGGAGCGGAACACCGCCGGTTGGCTGACCCACGGCCGGCGCGGGCTGACCGCCGACTACTGGGACGAACTGGCCGAGGAATGGGAAGAGCAGCAATTCCCGCCCGACCAGCAACCTGAACGCCCCGGTCCCGTTGGGGACTGGGGGATTCTATGAAATTGCGACAATTTGCCGTCCTTGCGGCGTTACTGGTGGCTGCCTCGGCGTCGGGCAGCGGCACCCATCCATCGGGGCCCGACGTCCCGGCGCAGCCGATCGGGGCCAGTCAGGTGGTCGGGCTGCACGGGTTGGCCGGGGCCGAGTTCGGTGCCAGCGAGACGGAGCTGACCCGACGCGGGGTGCTGCGCGCCGGTGCCGACACCTGCGGTATGACGCTGGCCGGACACGGCACGGCCAGCCCGATCTTCGTCGACGACCGGCTGGTGCTGCTCTGGCTCGACGACCCGATGAGCACCCCGGAGGGGATCACCGTCGGCACCCCCGTCGCCGAGGTGTTGAGCCGCTACCCGTCATCCGTCCGGCTGCACGCGCCACCACGGACGTACCGGTTCGACGGGCTGCTGGCCCGCGACGGCGACCGGGGCTACCTCTTCCTGCACGACGGCACGGCCGTCCGGGAGATCATCGCCGGGTACGCCGACTGGGCCCGCCGCCTCTTCGACGAAGGCCACAGCCCCTGCTGAACTGCAACCGCGACGTGGATTGTCCGCGACCGGCCCCGATGGGACCATCTCCTGGCCACGCGGTCGGCGTCGGCAGCACACGGGGGATCGATGTCACGTACCGTCCTGTCCCGCCCGGTGATCCGGGCCGGGAAGTCACTGCCACGCCTCGCGCTGGCCGCCCTGCTCGTCCCGGCCCTGGCCGTCGGCCCGATCGCCGCAGGTGACGGGGCACCGACCCCGGCTGCGGCGGTCGGTACGTCAGACAGCGCGGCGACCCACCCGCCGGCACCCGCCACATCGGACCCGGGGTCGCCGGCCGCCACCGCCCGGAAGATGCCGGCCACCGGATCCGGCCGGAACACACCGGACCGGGACGTGCCGGTTCCCGCAGCCGAGCGGACCGCACCACAACTGGCGACGACCCCGGCCCCCGGTACGCAGGCCGCCGGGCTGAGCACCGGACAGCCACGTACCCGGTCCACCACCATCGTCCGGCCGGCCAAGCCACCCCGCTCCCGCTGCGGCGGCGTTCTGGCCCTCGGCAGGGTCTTCACCTGCACCGCGATCGTCGACCAGGCGCAGGACGTCTGGACCGTCACCACCACCGCCGACGATCTGCTGCTGATCCAGCTCGGGCGGGGCTCCGGGCCGGACTCCGTCGGCGGCCGGGTCGCCGATGCCGCAGGTCGCGAGTTGTGCCGGCTCGGCGTGGACGCGAACCGCTGTCGGGTCGGTGCCGCCGGGACCTACCGGATCACCCTGCGGTTGCCGTACTCGACCGGGCGGGGGAACTACACGATCGCGGCCGAGTCGACGCATACCCCGTCGAGCTGCGGGCAGTTGCCGGCGGACCTGTTCGACTTCGGGTCACCGGGAAGCACGGTGACACTGCCGGCCGGGGCGGCGGCCCGGTGCCACCTGTTCGACCAGCCGCGCGGCGCGCTGCTGCGGTTCGTCGACCCGGGCGGTCCGCGCGACATCCGTGGGCTGATCCTCGACGGGCAGTTCGGAACGCTCTGCGAGTTGAGCTACGGCGGCGGTGACTGCTGGCTCGAACGGCCGGGCCCCTACCGGCTGCTGAGCTGGGAACAGTACGGCAAGGAGGGCACCCACCTGGTCAAGGCGCGGCGACTGTCCGACCCGGCGGGCTGCCAGAGCCTGCCGCTCGCCCCGTACGGCGACCCGGGCAGCGCCGTGAACAGTGGCGTTACCCCGGCCGGCGAGACGACCTGCCACACCTTCAGCACCGACGCGGCCCGGCCGCTGCTCGTCCGCGCCGTCAGCCTCGACGCCACCAGCTTCGACTGGCAGGTGCTGGATGCCACGGGCGCTCAGGTCTGCGCCCGGGAGGGCATCCCGGTCTGCACCGTGCCGGCCGCCGGCCGGTACACCCTGCTGGTCAGCAGTCCCCTCTACGCCGACCGGCCTCACCGGTACGAGGTGGCGCTGAACCCGCTCGACCGGGCCGACGGATGCGCGCCGAACACCGGCTACACCCCCTGGGACCAACCGGCCCTCCAGGTACGCCAGCTCGCCCGGGTACAGACCGACTGCCATCCCTTCACCGGCCTGGCAGGTGAACGGGTCATCGTGTCCGGCGCACGCTGGACGATGGACAGCGGTGGCGAACGGATCTGCACTGAGCCTTCCGACCAGGTCGGCTGCGTGCTCCCGGCCGACGGCGACTACCGGGTGATCTCATACCGGGAGTGGACCGGGAACACCCCCGAGACGTACCCGCTGGCCATCAGGCGGATCTCCGACCCGGTGGGCTGCCCCACGGTCCGGCCCGGCAGCTACGGCACGGCACCCACCGGTGCCCCGGCCCCGGTCGCGTGCCGGATCCTGGACGTCCCGGCCGCCGGGGTCTACCGGGTGACCGCCCTGCACAGCGACAACGTGACCACGTTCGCCCGGGTCCTCGACACCGCCGGCCGGACGGTCTGCGCCCAGGTCCGCTGCCCGCTGCCCGCCGGCCGGCACACCCTGCTGGCCAGCAGGGACGCCACCAGCACCACCGAGTTCGCGGTGTCCCTGCTGCCGCTGCGGCCGACCGGGTGCACACCCGTCTCCGACGCCGGCTGGGCCGACGCGCCGTACCGGGGCCGGATCGACACCTCCGGCCAGATCGACTGCGTGGTCCTGCCCACCCCGTCCGGGGCGTCGATCGCCACGCTGCTGCCTGTCGACGCCGAGCTGAACGTCGACATCGTGGACGCGGACGGCGAGCCGGAGTGCAGCCTCTGGTGGTACACCTGGCACGGCTGCGTACTGGACGGCCCGGCACCGCACTCGGCGCTGCTCACCGGGCACACCTTCGTGACGCAGCTGGCGTACACGGTGGGCTTCGCCCGGACCGACGCGCCGGCCTGCCCGACGCTGCCCCGGGACACCACGGACACGACGGTGACCACCGGCCCGGACCGCCTCGCGGCCTGCTTCACCGTTCCGGCCGACCAGCACGCCGCCCGGCAGACCCTCACCTGGGCGCGCACCGCCGGCACCGGCCGGGCCCGGCTGACCGTCTTCGACCCGACGGGTCGGTCGACGTGCGGGACGGACCGCGCCGCCCAGGGCACTGTCACCTGCGCGCTGCCTCCCGGCCCGGTCACCGTGCTGCTGGGCACCGACGGCAACACCGCCACCTACCGAGTGGGTCAGCGGAACGCCGGCACGTCCTGACCGGGTCGCGGGCCGGCTCCGACCAGGGGCCGACCCGGTCCGGCAAACGCGGAACGCCCGGTGCGATCCTCACGGATCGCACCGGGCGTTCTCGCTTGTCACGAGCGGTGGCGGCGGGATTTGAACCCGCGGAGGGCGTAAACCCTCACACGCTTTCGAGGCGTGCTCCTTAGGCCACTCGGACACGCCACCGCCGACGAGGGTACAGGAACACCGGTTCGGATGCCGCACCGGTATCGCTCCGGCCGGCCTGGCAGGATCTTTGCCATGAGTACGCACATCGGCGCGAAGCCGGGCGAGATCGCCGAGCGGGTCCTGATGCCGGGCGACCCGCTGCGGGCCAAGTGGATCGCGGAGACCTACCTCGAGGACGCCACGTGCTACTCGACGGTGCGGGGCATGTTGGGCTTCACCGGGCGGTGGAACGGCGTCGAGGTCTCCGTCCAGGGTTCCGGCATGGGGATGCCGTCCGCCTCCATCTACGCCCACGAGCTGATCAACGAGTACGGCGCGAAGACCCTGATCCGGGTCGGCTCCTGCGGTGCGCTCACCGAGGACCTGCAACTGCGGGACGTGGTCGCGGCGATCGGGTCGTCGACCGACTCGAACATGAACCGGATGCGCTTCGACGGGTTGATCGACTACGCCCCGGTCGCCGACTTCGGGCTGCTGCGTACCTCGGTCGAGGTGGCCGAGCGGCGCGGCATCACCATGCACGTCGGGCCGATCCTCGCCGCCGACGCCTTCTACACCGACCGGCCGGACCTGTACGACACCCTCGCCGACTACGGCGTGCTGGCGGTGGAGATGGAGTCGGCCGCCCTCTACACGATCGCCGCCCGGTTCAAGGCCCGCGCCCTGACCCTGCTGACGGTCAGCGACCACATCAAGACCGGCGCGAAGACCACCGCCCAGGAGCGTGAGCAGACCTTCGGCCAGATGGTCGAGATCGCCCTGGACACCGCCGTCGCCTCCTGACCGCCGCCCCGACGGCTCCGGCTCGCAACGGGGCCGATGTTGGGGTGTCCCCGCCCCGGCGATACCGCAACATCGGCCCCGTCGTCCCAACCCAACCCGGCTCCGTCGACCCGACGCGGGGTCAGCGGAAGAAGGCGCGCAGGACGGCGGCGTTCTCGGTCTCCAGGACACCGGAGTAGACCTCGGGGCGGTGGTTGAGGCGGCGGTCGCGCAGGACGTCCCACAGCGACCCGGCGGCACCGGTCTTGGGCTCCCAGGCGCCGAAGACGACGGTCGAGATCCGGGCCAGCACCAGTGCGCCCGCGCACATCGTGCACGGCTCCAGGGTGACCACCAGCGTGCAGTCGTCGAGCCGCCACCGGCCCAACCGTGCGGCGGCCCGGCGCAACGCCAGCACCTCGGCGTGTGCGGTCGGGTCGCCGGTCAGCTCCCGTTCGTTGCGGCCGACGGCCAGTTCGGTGCCGTCCGGGCCGTAGACCACCGCCCCCACCGGCACGTCCCCCACCGCCCCGGCCGACTCCCCGGCACCAGGCGCACCAGGATCGGGCCCGGCGGAGCTGCTGGCGGGAAGGGGTGCCGGGCTGGTGGTGGCGATCTCCAGCGCGCGGCGCATCCACCGCTCGTGCCGCTGCCGGCGGCCGGCGGGACCGGGGTCGATCAGCGACGCCGGATCGTCGGCGTCGGGTGGCTGCGCGGGTCGGTCAGACCTCACGCAGCTCCTCGACCTCGTCGGCGCAGCCGAGCACCTGGCAGACCTCGGCGGTCACGTCGGCGGGGAGCATGCCCTCGTGGGCGCAGAGCTTGAGCAGACGTTGGGCGGAGATGCCCAGGTCAGCGAGGATGTCGGCGTCACCGACCGGGTCCGCTTCGGGGTCCACGACCGGTTGTTCGCTCTCCTCGTCGCCACTGGTGGTGGCCGACGGCGGTTCGTCGACGTCGTCGAGGCCGGTGACCGAGGTCTTGAGGTCGCCGACGAGCAACGCACCGAGGCGGGACTCCTCCGCGTACGCCGAGTCGGAACCGAAGACCCGCAGGTCCTCCCCCTCGTCGAGGCGCAGGAGCACCAGGTACGCGTCGTCGGCCTCGACGAAGAGCAACGACACGTCGGCGTCCGGTTCGACGTCGCGCAGCCGGTCGGCGACCTCGTCGATGTCGGTGGCACCCCGCAGGTTCACCTCGGCGGCGTTCCAGCCGCCCTCTTCGCGCACCACGGCAGCAGCGAAGTACGACATGGTTCCCCCAAAAAAGAACTCGGCACAGCCGACCGTTACGCGTGCACGTTAACCGGTCGGGTCGGCAGCCGGCCGCTCAACGCCCCGAAGGGCGGGCCGATCCGGGAAAAGTTCGTCAGCCGGCGACGCGGCGACGGGTGGCGATGAGTTGGCGTAGCCGCTCGGTGCGTTCCCGCTGCGGCCGTTCCCGCTGGCGTACCGCGCGGGCTCCCGCCAGCTCGGCGAGAATCTGGAGGCGGCGGCGGCTCCGCTCGGTGTCGAGCCGCGGGGTGTTCCAGGCCATACCGAAGAGCGTCCCCAGTCACAGCGGGTACGTCAAGATGGTGCGGCAAACGAAGCCGTGCAACGACGCAGAGTCACCACATCGGCCAGTCCGCGCTCGTCGCCCACCGCACCACGACGATCCCGAAGGCGATGCTCCAGCCGCCTGCGGTGACGATCGCGACGCCGGTGCCGACACCCCGGTCGCCGTAGCGGACCAGGGCCAGCGCGGCGAGCCAGGCGAGCGCACCGGCGATCACCGTCCACCAGGCGTAGCTGGCGACGTCCCGGCCGAGCAGGCCGAAGAGCACCAGCCAGGCGGCGGCTAGCGCGCCGCCCGAGGCCACGGCGGCGCCGGTGACCGGGTGCGGTTCCCGCCAGGTCGGTCGTCGGGGCGGCCCGGAGGGAAACAGACCCGAGGCGGCGTACGGGACGTGACCCCCGACGGGGCCGGGCTGGTGGTTCGTCGTCACTGCGCTCCCCCTGGCGGCCGGGACGGATCCCGCAGCATCCGGCCCCGGGGCTGCTGGCCGTAACGGGCCGGCCGGCCGCGTCGGGGAGCCGACGGGTGGCCACCCTGTCGGCCGGGTGCTGCTGGCGGTGCGACCTCCACGGTAGCCGTCTGTCAGGATGTCCGAATGTCCCTGCTCCGGCCCGACCGACGTCGCACCCGTCCGGCGTACCCCGCGCTGCTGGTCGTGGTGGCGGTGCTGGCCGGCTGCGGGACGGACCAGCCGGCCGCGCCCCCGGTCTGGGACGCTCCGACGGCGGTGGCGACGGGCGACCAGCCGGCGACGCCGACGGGCCCGGCCGGCACCCCCTCGGGCACCGGCGGCCCGACCGCGTCGCCGTCGGCCACCCCGGACCCGGCGGCCCTGCGCCGGGTCTTTCCGGTACGCGCGGGCAACGTCTCCTACCACCCGACGCACTCGGGTTACCCGGGCACCGACATCTTCGCCGACTGCGGTGAGCCGGTGGTGGCGGTGACCGACGGGACGGTCCTGGAGGTGAGCCGGGTGGACCGGTTCGACAAAAAGGGGCCGCTGGGGCCGTACAACGGTGGCCTGTCGGTGTCGTTGCTGGGCGACGACGGGGTGCGGTACTACGGGTCGCACCTGAGCGCGATCAGCGCGGGGATCGACGTGGGGGTCCGGGTGTCCGCCGGCCGGCAGCTCGGTGAGGTGGGCCGGACGGGGAACGCGAACAACGTCTGTCACCTGCACTTCGGGTTGTCGCCGAAGTGCACCGGGCACGACGACTGGTGGATCCGGCGGGGCGTGGTGTGGCCGGCGAAGTACCTGGACTCCTGGCGGGGCAAGGGCAACCGGTCACCGGTGGCGGCGGTGACCGCGTGGGAACGTGAGCACGGTTGCCCGCGCGCGCCGCGTGGCTCGTCCGGCGCGGGCTGACCAGCGTCGACTGTCGCGTCGTCGGTCGTACGCATTGACGTGGGTATTACTCGTCGGTTAACGTCCCGAGGTGAGAGAGCGCTCTCTCGAATCACTAACCTCCCGAATTCCGACGTACCGCGTGCAGGTGGTCGTTCCGGCGACCCCGCGCGGAGGAGGCACGATGACACCTCCCGTCCCCCGGCGCCGCGCCCCCTGGGTGCTCGCCGCCACCACCGCGCTGACCGTCCTCGTCGGCGGCCTCACCCTCACCACCGCCGGCACCCCCGCCGAGGCCGCCACCGTCGGCGCCGGCAGCTACACCACCGACCCGGTCGGCCCGCTGCCCACCGGCTGCGGCACCCTGTCCACCAACCCCCGCCAGTTCGCCACCGCCAACGCCCCCGCCGGGCCGGTGCCCACCAACGACTGGTGGTCGTCGCTGCTGTGGAAGAAGACGAACTGCTCCTACAGCGAACCGCTGCACGCCCACCCGGTGTCCTACCAGCCGTTCAGCGACGGGCTCGGCTTCTCGGCACCCTCGGCCGCCACCGTCAGCGGCACCGCGACCGGGGTGGGCGAGTTCAAGTACACCTACACCGAGGACATCCGGGTCGGCGTGGCCGCGCTCGGCGCACCGGTGGTCAAGGTCGACGACTGGTCCGACTGGACGGTCACCCCGTACTGGACTGACGGGTCGCGGACCCTGCGCGCCACCATCGGCCACGGACTGCCGTTCGCCTACTTCCAGGCCAGCGGCGGCGACGCCCAGATCAACCCGACCGGCGGCGCGGCCACCGTCTGGTCCAACAGCGGCGCCACCATCGGCTTCACCGTCCGGGGCCACGACTACGTCGGGTACGCCCCGACCGGAGCGACCTGGACCGTCGCCAACGGACGGATCAGCTCCACCCTGGCCGGCAAGGGTTACTTCTCGATCGCCCTGCTGCCGCCCACCGCCGACGCCACCGCCCGCGCCACCCTCGCCACCAGCTACGGCCGGTACGCCCACGCGCACGTCACCGGCACCCGGGTCGGCTACACCTACGACCCGGCGACCAGCGCGGTGAACACCACCTACTCGTTCACCACCACCGCCCGGGAGGGCACCGCCACCCAGACCGTGGTCAGCCTCTACCCGCACCAGTGGAAGGCGCTCGCCGGCAGCACCCCGCTCACCCAGACCTACCCGTCGGCGCGCGGCCGGATGAAGGTGCTGACCGGGGTGGCCTCCTTCCGAACCGCGATGAAGTTCCACGGGGTGCTGCCCGAGGTGCCCGCCGTGGCCACCGGCTCCGGCACCGACCTGGCCCAGCTCAAGGAGCAGCTCGCCGCCGTCCGGGGCAACCCGATGGACCAGCGCGGCGGCGACACCTACTGGACCGGCAAGGGCCTCGGCCGGGCCGCCCGGATCGCCGAGATCGCCGACCAGGTCGGCGACACCGAGACCCGCAACGCGGCGCTGGCCGCCATCCGCAGCACCCTGACCGACTGGTTCACCGCCACCCCGGGCAAGACCGCCAAGGTCTTCTACTACGACCGCAACTGGGGCACCCTGATCGGCTACCCGGCGTCGTACGGGTCCGACCAGGAACTCAACGACCACCACTTCCACTACGGGTACTTCATCGCGGCGGCGGCGACGCTCGCCAAGTTCGACCCGACGTGGGCCACCCAGAACCAGTACGGCGGCATGGTCGACCTGCTCATCCGGGACGCCAACAACTACCAGCGCTCCGACACCCGCTTCCCCTACCTGCGGGACTTCGACATCTACGCCGGGCACGACTGGGCCGCCGGGCACGGCTCGTTCAACGCCGGCAACAACCAGGAGTCCTCGTCGGAGGGGATGAACTTCGCCAACGCGCTGATCCAGTGGGGGCAGGCCACCGGCGACACCGCCGTCCGGGACGCGGGCGTGTTCATCTACACCACCCAGGCCGCCGCCATCGGAGAGTACTGGTTCGACGTCGACGACGAGAACTACCCGGCCGCGTTCGGGCACTCCACCGTCGGCATGGTCTGGGGCGACGGCGGGGCGTACGCGACCTGGTTCAGCGCCGAACCGGAGATGATCCAGGGCATCAACATGCTCCCCGTCACCGGCGGGCACCTCTACCTCGGCTACCGGCCGGCCTACAACCGGACCAACTACGCCGAACTGGTCCGCAACAACGGCGGCGAACCCACCGTGTGGCAGGACATCCACTGGCAGTTCCTCGCCCTCGGTGACCCGGACGCGGCACTGGCCAAGCTGCGCGCCAACCCCGGCTACACCCCGGAGGAGGGCGAGAGCCGGGCACACACCTTCCACTGGATCCGCAACCTCGCCGCGCTCGGCCAGGTCGACACCACGGTCACCGCCAGCCACCCGCTGGCCGCCGTGTTCAGCCGCAACGGCGCACGCACCTATGTGGCCAGCAACATCACCGCCGCGCCGCTGACCGTGCGGTTCTCCGACGGGACCAGTCTCACCGTGGCCGCCGGGAAGACCGCCACCACCGGGGCGTACACCTGGAGTGGTGGCAACGCGGCCGGCGGCACCAACCCGAGCCCCACGCCGACCACCTCCCCGACGACGTCGCCCACCCCGACGCCCACCCCGACCGGGCCGTCGCCGACGCCGACCAGCCCGACCCCGCCGCCGACCACCCCGCCGCCCGGCTCGCCGACCCGGTTCCTGCTGCCCGGTGGCGGCCTCGGCTCCGCCGGCAACGCGGCGACGACCACCGTCCCCGGCTCCGGGGGCGCGAACCACGACGGCACCCCCAGCAACCCGGTGGTGTTCACCGCGACCCGGCTCAACCTCGCCTACACCGGGGGCCAGACCGGGTTCGACCTGTTCCTCGACGCCGGCCAGTCGGTCGGCAACGGGGTGCAGGCCCGGGTCTCCTACGACCTGACCGGGGACGGCACCTTCGACCGGGTGGAGACCTACCGGTACTTCGCCACCGACCCGGTGCCCGGCTACGAGCACTACACGCAGAACGCCGGCCTGCACTCGGCCACCGGCACGCTGGGCAACCTCGCCGGCGGCACGGTCAAGGTGGAGATCTGGTCGGCGATCGGCGTCAACCCGTCCACCCTCGGCACCGGCAACCAGTCGGTGGTGAAGCTGCCGTACTCCTGATCCGGTCCCCGTTGTCCACACCCCGCGCCGCCGGTCGTCCCCCGACCGGCGGCGCGGGCGCGTAGGTTGCCATCCATGAGCGCCAGAGACCCCGTCGCCGACCTGCGTCGGATCGCGTTCCTGCTGGAACGCGCCAACGAGGCCACCTACCGGGTACGCGCGTTCCGCAGCGCGGCGACCGCCCTGGCCGCGCTGCCGGCGGCGGAGTTGGCCGAGCGGAACCGGGCCGCAACCCTCACCGACCTGCCCGGGGTCGGCGACGTCACCGCCCGCTGCGTCACCGAGTCGTTGGCCGGCGAGGAACCGGTCTACCTGCGCCGGCTGGTCGCCACCGAGGGCGTCGACCTCGACGAGGCGGCCGGCGCGTTGCGGGCCGCGCTGCGCGGCGACTGCCACACCCACTCGGACTGGTCCGACGGCGGGTCACCGATCGAGGAGATGGCGCTCGCCGCCGTCGAACTCGGCCACGAGTACGTGGTGCTGACCGACCACTCGCCCCGGCTCACGGTGGCCCGGGGCCTCACCGCCGACCGGCTGCGCCGGCAACTCGACCACGTGGCGGCGGTCAACGCGGCGCTGCCCGAGGGGTTCCGCATCCTCACCGGGATCGAGGTGGACATCCTCGCCGACGGCACCCTCGACCAGGACGAGGAGCTGCTGGCCCGGCTCGACGTGGTGGTCGGCTCGGTGCACAGCGGGCTACGCGACGAGCGGGCCCGGATGACCCGCCGGATGCTCACCGCGATCGCCAACCCACACCTGGACATCCTCGGCCACTGCACCGGGCGGATGGTGTCGTCCCGGCCCGCCGGGGTGACCGGGCCGGGTGACAAGGGGCACCGGGCCCGGACCCGCGCCGAGAGCGACTTCGACGCGGACGCGGTCTTCGCCGCCTGCGCCGAACACGACGTGGCCGTCGAGATCAACTCCCGGCCGGAGCGGCAGGACCCACCGAAGCGGCTGATCCGCCGCGCCCTGGAGGCCGGCTGCCGGTTCGCCATCGACACCGACGCGCACGCCCCCGGGCAGCTCGACTGGCAGCGGTACGGCTGCGAACGGGCGGCGCTGTGCGGCGTACCCGCCGACCGGGTGGTCAACACCTGGCCGGCGGACCGCCTGCTCGACTGGGCCCGTAGCCGCGCCTGACCCGGCACCCACCGCGAGCCCGCCGGGCCGCGCCAGGAACCCCGACGGCCCCGCCTCGTTGATCGACCGGAGGTGGCGTGGTTGAGATCGTCGACGGGCAGTACGGGACCGGTGCCGCAGCTGCCCGGTGGTTGGACCGTACGGCGGGCGGAGCGGCACCTGCCGGTCGGCGCGCTGGCCGGCACCCGACACGAGTGCGTCGACGGCCGGCTGGTGGTCACCCCGTTCCCGCCCGCTGTCGAGAGTGTCGCGACGGCCACCCTGGCCAGCGCCTTCGTCCCGGCGGCCGAGGCGACGGGGCGGCACGTGCTCGGCCGGGTCAACCTGACCTTCACCGCGTCCTGCTGGATCCAGCCGGACGTCACCGTCCTGCACACCCTGCCGGCCGGCGACGAGCAGGAACGCTGGGTGCCGGCGACCCTGTGCACGATGGCGGTGGAGTTCGTCCGGCGCGGCACCCGACGCGACCCGGTCGACCGGTTACGCCGCTGCGCGGCCGCCGGGGTGCCCTGGTTCCTCCGGGTGGAGCTGGACCGGCGGCCCCACCGGATGACCGCGACCCTGCTCCGCCGGGAGGACGGCGGCTACCCGGTCGTCGGCCGGGCGGTCGGCCACCAGCGGCTACGTACCCGGTTGCCCTTCCCGATCGACTTCGCTCCGGGCCGCCTGCTGCCCCGCCCCTGACCGGCGGTCGCCGCAACCCGACAGCCGGGTCCGGCAAACGCGCTCGACAACCGGACCCGCTGGTCACGTAGGGTCGCAGCGTGGGACGAATCGATGACCTCGCGAACCGGTACGTGGCTGACTGGGCGCCACTGAGCCCGACCGGTGCCACCTATGTCGGCATCGCCGGCTACGACGACCAACTCGACGACCTCTCGCCCGCAGGCTACGAGGCACGGGCCGAGCTGACCCGGCGCACCCTCGCCGACCTGGACGTGACCGAGCCGGAGTCCGAGGCGGAACGGACCGCCAAGGAGGCGATGCAGGAGCGCCTGGGGCTGGAGCTGGCCCGGCACGACGCGGGTGAGATCACCAGCGAGGTGAACGTCATCGCCAGTGGCCTGCACGAGATCCGGATGGTCTTCGACCTGATGCCCACCGAGGGTGAGCAGGGCCGGGCCGCCGTCGCCGCGCGGCTCAACCGCTTCGCCGCCACGTTGGAGGGTTACAAGACCACGCTGCGTGAGGCCGCCGCCGCCGGGCGGGTCAGCTCCAAGGTGCAGCTGACCGAGGTGGCCAAGCAGTGCGACATCTGGACCGACCCGCACGGCGACAACTTCTTCCACGGGCTGGTGCAGCGGCTGGACGCCGACGGCACGCTCGGTGCCGAGCTGCGCCGGGGCGCTGCGGCGGCAACCGCGGCCACCGTCGAGTTCGGCCAGTTCCTGCGCACCGAGCTGGTCCCGCGCGGGCGGGACAAGCAGGCCGCCGGCCGGGAACGCTACGAGCTGGCCTCGCAGTACTTCCTCGGCGCGAAGGTCGACCTGGACGAGACGTACGCCTGGGGTTTCGCGGAGCTGGCCCGGTTGGAGGCCGAGATGCGGACGGTGTCCGGCCGGATCGCCGGCCGGGGCGCGACCATCGACGAGGCGGTGGCCGTGCTGGACGCCGACCCGGCCCGGACCATCCAGGGCAAGGAGGCGTTCCGGGACTGGATGCAGGCGCTGGCCGACAAGGCGATCGGTGAGCTGCACGGCACCCACTTCGACATCCCCGAGCAGGTCCGCCGGATCGAGTGCTGCCTCGCCCCGACCAGCGACGGGGCGATCTACTACACCGGGCCGAGCGAGGACTTCTCCCGCCCGGGGCGGATGTGGTGGGCGGTGCCGCAGGGCGTCACCGACTTCTCCACCTGGCGCGAGGTGACCACGGTCTACCACGAGGGTGTTCCCGGGCACCACCTCCAGGTCGCGCAGACCGCCGTCCGGGCGGAGCTGCTCAACCGCTGGCAGCGGCTGCTGTGCTGGGTCTCCGGCCACGGCGAGGGCTGGGCGCTCTACTCGGAGCGGCTGATGGACGAGCTGGGCTACCTGGAGGACCCGGGTGACAAGCTCGGCATGCTCGACGGGCAGGCGTTCCGGGCGGCCCGGGTGATCATCGACATCGGGATGCACCTGGAGCTGGAGATCCCCCGGGACAACCCGTTCGGCTTCCACCCGGGCGAACGGTGGACGCCGGAGCTGGGCTGGGAGTTCATGCGTTCGCACTGCCGGGTGCCGGAGGAGAACCTCCGCTTCGAGCTGAACCGCTACCTGGGCTGGCCGGGGCAGGCACCGTCGTACAAGGTGGGCGAGCGGATCTGGCTCCAGGCCCGGGAGGACGCGAAGGCCCGCAAGGGTGCCGACTTCGACCTCAAGGAGTTCCACCGGCAGGCGCTCGACCTGGGCGCGCTCGGGCTCGATCCGCTGCGCCGGGCGCTGGCCCGCCTCTGAACCGCGCGCACCGGGCGCTGGCCCGCCTCTGAGCTGCACGCACCGGGCGCTGGCCGGCGTCGAACCGCGCCGCCGGCCAGGTGGGGACGCCCAGCGGGTGAGACGGATGGTCGGGGGCGGGCGAGGGCCCGCCCCCGACGCACCGTGGGGGTGGAGTAAGGCTCAGGAGAGGCTCGACGCCAGCGCCGGTCGGGCGGTCAGCGTGTCGGAGTCGACGAACGCCAGGTCGATCGATTCTGCACGGATTCCTCCTCGGGCTGGTGCCGACCCGGCGGGCGGGCCGGAAACCCGACCCGCCCGCCGACAGGTGATCAGCTCAGCGCTTGCCGACCTCGTCCTCGGCCCGCCAGTTCGTCGACGCGGGTGGGATCTCGTCGCTGAGCGGGCCGCCCTGGCGCACCGCAGCCGGCTGCTCGACCCTGGTCGACGCGTCCCGCACCGACCCCCCGGTCGGAGCCCCGTCCGGCCGACGCCGCGCCTCGGCCACCGGCGCGCGCCGCCCGGAGACCATCAGCCAGAGCCCCAGCAGCAGCAGAACGGCACCCAGGGCGGCCAGCCCGATCGGCAGGGTACGACCGATCAGCTGGAGCTTGTCCCGGGTCACGCCGGCCGACTTCACGCTGTTGGCGATGGTGGCCTCGTCATAGACGAAGTCCGCGTCCAGCAGGGTCACCGGGCTGCCCTGGTTGGGCACGAAGTTCTTGCGTTGCTGCTCGCGTACCTTGACGAAGTTGCCGCTGACCGGCTCGATCCAGATCGTCCGGGTGTTGCTGTAGGTGACCTTTCCGGTGGTCGCGCCCGGGGCCAGCGCACCGGCCAGCGCGGTCAGCGAGCCCGCCGGGGTGACCAGGTCACTCTCCGGGATCTGCTGCACGTACCGGTACGCCTCGGTGCCGTTGATCTGCTCGGTGCCGTCGAAGGCGATCGGCAGCCCCTTGCGCAGGTCCCGGTCGAAGAAGGTGTGGTCCCTGCGCTCGGCACGGAACGGGAACTTGTAGGTCTGCCCGGCGAAGGTCACCGAGTCGTCGGTGCCGCCCGGACCGTCGGTGTCCAGGTACTGCTTGTCCCAGTCCCGGGCGGCGGCGCTCACCCGGTCCAGGGCGAACTCGGCCGCGTACTTACTGACGTCCGAGCCGTTGTCGGTGCGTACGACGGTGCCGTAGACGTCCCAGACGACCGCCTCGCCCCGCAGGTCACCGGTCATCTCCTTCTCGGTCGTCGCCGCCTGCGGCACCACCTCGGTGGTGGCCTTGAGCTGACCGGTCTGGATCGTCGGCTTCCCGTTGAGCACCTGCATGTAGGTGGCGTTCTCGGCGATCGCGACGCTCGCCCGCAGGCAACCGTCCGGCTTGCCGTCCGCGTTGCAGAACGTCAGGTCGTACGGCAGCTTCGTCACCGACGGCGCCACGTAGTACGCCGTTCCCGCGGCGACCGCGAGCGACAGCACGCCGATGCCGAACAGCGCGGCACCCAGGCGAGTCTTCACTGGTCCTCCCCTAACAAGACGGTCAGCCGGTTACCGGCGGAAGATCGAGAATGTAAAACTTGGCCGCACGTTACTCCCGAGTCACATAGGCCCGCGACCCTCTGGACGGTTGATGTCTGCCCCGATTCCCGATCAGGTCCTGCGGCGGCTGCCCGCGCTCGACGCCGTCCGGGTGATCGGAGCACTCGCCGTGGTGGGGCACCACGTCGGTTTCGCCACCGGGCGCAACACCGGCGACACCGCCGTCGGGGCCTGGCTGTCCCGGCTCGACGTGGGGGTCGCGGTCTTCTTCGTCCTCTCCGGTTTCCTGCTGTTCCGGCCGTACGCGCACGCGCGGGCGACGGGTCAGCAGCCCCCGGGCACCGGCCGCTACCTGTGGCGGCGGGCCACCCGGATCCTGCCCGCCTACTGGGTGGCGGTGGTGGTCTGCCTGCTGGTGCTGCCGCAGAACCGGCCGGCGTCGACAGGTGACTGGCTGCGGCACCTCACGCTGACCCAGATCTACCAGCACGGTCAGCTCCGGCACGGGATCAGCCAGACCTGGAGCCTGGCCACCGAGGTCACGTTCTATCTGCTGCTGCCGGTGCTGGCGGTCCTCCTGCTCGGCCGGCGACGGCCGACACCGGGCCCGCCGGCGTCGGCCCACCCGGACGGGGTGCTGCGGATCGCAGTGGCCGCGACGGTGGTGACCGGGGGCTGGGTGGCGTTGATGGGTACGGGCGTACTCAGCCTCGGCCTGCACACCATGTGGCTGCCCTCGTACGCCGGCTGGTTCGGTGCCGGGATGGCCCTGGCCGGCGCGCAGGTCGCGTTGCGCACCGGCCGGGGCGTGCGCTGGCGCTTCCTGGACGACCTGGGCCGGGCCCCGCTGGCCTGCTGGACGATCGCCCTGGGCGCGTTGGCCGTCGCCACCACCCCGGTCACCGGCCCCCGGGACCTGGCCGAGCCGACCGCCGGCCAGTTCACCACCAAGCTGGTGCTCTACCTGGTGGTCGCGGTGCTGCTGATCGTGCCGGTGGCGTTCGGGCCGCAGACCCGCACCAAGGGCGTCTTCGACAGCATCGTCGGCCGGTGGTTGGGCCGGGTGTCGTACGGGCTGTTCCTCTGGCACCCGTTGGTGCTGGAGGGGATCTACCTGGTCGACGGCCGGCCGGAGTTCACCGGTGACCCGCTCGGCACGTTCATCCTCACCGTCGCCGGTGGGCTGGTCCTCGCGGCGGTCAGCTACTACGCGGTGGAGCGCCCCTTCCAGCGCTGGGGTGGGCGGTGGCCGCGTCGGCGCAGCACCAGCGAGAGCCAGAGCAGGGTGGCGGTGGCGACCGCGGCCAACTGAGGCAGCCAGGCGGTGTGCCCACCCCGGGTCGCCGCCCACCAGCCGGCCACGGCGAAACACGCCACCGGCAGCCAGCGCACGGTCGCCCGGCGCAGCCGGTGCATACCCCGCCGGTCCGGCGGGTGCAGGTGCGGCTCCAGGGCCCGCCCGGCCAGCACCACGACCACCACCGCCAGTGCCACCCCGACCGCCGCCGGCCCGCCGAACAGCAGCAACGCCCCACCACCGACGAGCGCGGCGAGCACCCGTCCGCGCCTGCGCCGCACCACCGCCACCATCCCCGGGGTACGCCGTGCCGGCAGCACCGCCAGCAGGGCGACCCCGGTCAGCAGCACCGCCCCGGCCCCGAGCGCCGCCACGTACCCCCGGTCCGGGGCGAAGTGGAGCGTCACCGCACCGGCGACGTCGGCCGGCACCAGCCAGCCCTGCTGCCAGCCGTCCACCACGAACGGGGTGAGGGTCCGGCCAGCGGCGGTGGCCACCCAACCCGCGTTGGCGTTCTCCCGCAGCGCCAGCACCCGCTGGCCGGGGTAGCTCTCCAGGCGCAGCACCCGCCGGGTGGCCGACCACTCGTCGACCCGCAGCACCGTCCGGGTCGCCCCGGGTTGTCGGGGTCCGTTCGTCGCGTCGCCGGCCCCGGGTGCCGCCGTACTGCCACCGTCCGTGCCGGCGATCCCCGACCCGCCGGTTGTCGCCGGGCGGGCGGAGGTCCCGCCGGCTGGGGCGTCCGTCGGGGTGAGGGCGAGCAGGGTGGGTACGGTCAGCCGGGTCCCCGCCGCCACCACCCGGTTCTCCCCGGCGGTCAGCCGCAGCGGCGTCTTCGCGGCCGGACCGCAGAGCACCGCCGGCACCTCGCGCAGTTCCACCAGGTCCCGTCGGCTGGCGACCAGCGCGGTCCGGCGTTGCCCACCGGCCACGGTCACCGTCGGGCCGGTGCCGCAGGGCAGGGTCACCCGCCTCGCGGGGTCCGCCGGGCTGGCCGGGCCGTCCGGCAGCACGGTCAGCTCACCCACCCCCACCGGCAGGCCCTGCGTCACCCGCCCGTACGGGTCGTACGACGCCACCGGCACCACGTCGGCGATCAGCACGGTCAGGTCGTCGCTGCGCATCGGCCGGTCGAACAGCAGCGTGCCGCCCTCGTCGAGCACCCCGCCGCGCATCCCCTCGTCGCCGAGCACGGTGACCCGCCAGGGGCGGGCCGCCGCCGCACCGGGTGGCAGGGCGATCCGCAGCCCGGTGACGGTACGCGCCTTCGGCCAGGTCAACCGCAGCCATGGTTGCCGGTCGGCGTCGGCGGCGTACCAGATGGTCGCGGGGTTCCCGTCGACCACCGCGCCGGGGCGGGCGGTCGGGTGGGACACGCCGACGGTCGAGGCGGCCACGGTCGGGGTGACCCCGGTGGTGACCGCCGCCGCCCCACCGGGGTCGAGCAGCGCGTTGAGCGCCCCGCCGGGCCGGGGCCGGGCCCACAGTGCGACCCGGTAGTCCGTGCCGGTCGGCAGCTGCACGGTGCGGTCGATCCGGTCGCTGTCCTCGGAGGCGCGGGCCATCGCCCCGGCGCAGAGCGGCCGGCCCTCGTCGAAGACGCACGCCGGGGTGGCCGGGGCGGCGCCGAACACCATCGTGGCCGGCCGGTCGGTGGCCGGTGGGGCCGGCACCACCAGGGTCCGGGCGGCCTCGACACCGGGGATGACGAGTTCGGCGATGCCCACCCCACCGAAGCCGGCCCGGACGTCGAAGACCTCCTCGACGGTGACCCGGACGAACCGGGTGGGGTAGCCGTCGGGCAGGGTCACCTCGACGCTCTGCCCGGCGGTCTGCACGGTGGCCTGCTGCCGGCCGGCGGTCACGGTGATCCTGGTGGGCAGCGAATCGGCCCCGGTGTCGAAGGTGATCCGCACCTGCCGCACGACCTGCGGCCGGTCCAGCTCCACCTCGAACCACTGCCCCGGCGCGCGGGTCCCCGGGGCGGACCGCCACGACGTGCTCAGGTCACCGTCGACCGCCGCGTACGGCTGGTGTTCGGGGCGGCCACCGCCCAGCGGCTGCGCCTGCGACCAGGAGCTGGACGCGGACACCCCGCCGATGCCGAGGTAGCGCACCACGGTGGACTCCCCCTCGGCCCACGGCGGCAGGTAGTCCCGGGCCGGGGCGTCGAGCTGGGGGCGGTCCCGGGCGGTCATGGTGGCCGAGGCGTTGTCGTGCTGCTGCCCGAAGGCCACCTCCCGGCGGCGCAACCCGTCGGTGAGCGTCACCTGTGACGCGGCCAGCCCGGCCGGGCGGTCCCCGGCGAGCACGGTCGGCGCGGCGGAGAGCCGGCCGGCGGCGGCCAGCGGCAGCAGCGACTCGGGGCCGCCGACGACAGTGGTCAGGTCGGCGGCGTCGTACGCGACGACCTGGTCGACGGCGCGGCGGACCTCGTACACCTCCAGGGCCCGGACCCCGACGTCCAGTCCCCGGTCGACGACGTTGCCGGGCAGCCGACCTCCACCGACCTCGGGGCCGAACCCACGCACCGGTTCGATGCCTGGGGAACGCAGCAGCGCCTGCCGGACCACCACCGGCCGGACGGCGCCGCTGTGGCCGTAGTCGAGGTCGGAGCGCAGCAGCAGGTACTTCACCCCGGAGCGGGCGAGCAGGTCGGCGAGGCCGGCGGAGCCCTGCCCGTCGGCCAGCGCCGACTCGACGGTGTCCAGCAGCCGGATGGTGCCGGGCGGGGTGAGCGGCACCGAGCTGCGCACCGCCCACGGCCGGTTCGACAACGGCTGGGTGATCTCGTCGCTGGGGCTGCCCCACAGGTAGCGGGGGAAGCGGGCGGCGGGCACCACCAGCACCCGGTCGTCGCCGACGGCCCGGTCCAGCCAGTTCGACGCCTGCTGCCAGTAGCCGGGTACCCCGGTGAAGCTGCCCGGGGCGGCCAGCCCGCCGCCGAGCGCGGGCGCGGCCACCGCGGCGACCGCGACCAGGGCGGTGCCGGTGACCAGGCCGGCGCGCAGCCGCACCGGCTGGAGCGGCCGGGGCAGCAGAGCGGCCAGTTCGGGCCGGTCGCCGGTGCGGGCGGCCCGCAGCACCAGCCCGACCAGGTGGGCCAGGCCGAGGATGAGCGGCAGCCGGAGCACCACGTCGAACTTGTGCACGTTGCGCAGCGGTGCGCCCGCCGCGTCGAGGAAGGTCCGCTGGGTCTGTGCGCCGAACCCGTCGAGCTGGCCGAGGTGCCCGAGCCCGACCAGGGCCAGCCCGACCAGCAGGCCGGTGACCAGGAACCGCCGGTGCGGCATGCCCCGGCGGGCCAGCCCGGCGATGCCCAGCCCGGCGACCACCAGCCCGGCGACCACCAGGGGTCGTTCGGTGGCGAGCCGCCAACCCGCCGTCCACGGCGGCCCGTACGCGCCGTTGAGGTAGGCGTGCCAGTGCGAGGCGCCCCGCAGCACGGTGGTGGCGTCGGTGGGGGTGGTGGTCACCGGCGCGGTCTCGATGTAGTCGAGGAAGGGCGGGCTGTACCGGCCGAGCAGCAACAACGGCACCAGCCACCAGGCGGTCGCCGCGCCCACCGCGAGCCCCCAGGCGAACAGCGCCTTCACCCGCAGACGCAGCGGATGCAGGCCGAGCAGCCAGAGCGCGGCCAGCGGCACCACGGCCAGCACGGCGGTCGCGTTGACCCCACCGGCGCACGCCACCACCAGGGCCGACCTGGTGACCGCCCGGCGCAGCGGCACCCCGTCGGCCAGCCCGACCAGCGGGACGAGCACCCACGGCGCGAGCGCACTGGGCCACGCCTCCACCGAGATCGGGCCGAGTTCGGTGAGCAGCCGGGGGGAGAGCGCGAAGGCGGCCCCGGCGAGCAACCGGGCCCACGGGGTGCCGACGTGCAGCCGCTCGGCGAGCCGGACGACGCCGACGCAGGCCACCGTCAGCAGCAACGCCCACCACAGCCGCTGCACCACCCAGGCCGGTACGGCGAGCAGCTTGCCGAGCAGGAAGAACGGCCCCATCGGCCAGAGGTAGCCGTACGCCTGATTCTGCAACTGCCCGAAGGTGCCGTCGGGGTCCCAGACGTGCAGGGCCCGGGTCAGCCATCCGGCCGGATCGATGGCCAGGTCGACCTTGGTGTCGATGGCGATCAGGCCGGGGTCCTGGAGGAAGGCCAGTGCGGACAAAGCCAGACACACCGCAACCAACCGCACACGCCACACCGTGCTGGATGTGTCGTCCGGCCCGTCGGCCGCCCCCGGACGGCCCGGCGACTGCTGCATCTCGCCTCCGATCGGGCATTGCGACGTGCGTGACGCAGCCCATAGTGTGACGCGACCGCGAAGACTACTCGGCAGTAGGAGTTGAGTGTTGGACGCACCCGCTGCCGCCACCACCAGGCACGTACTGTTGCTCAACTGGCGGGACACCCGGAATCCGGAGGGTGGCGGCTCGGAGGTGTACGTCGAGCGGATCGCCGGGGAACTCGTCCGGCACGGCCACCGGGCCACCCTGCTCTGCGCCACCCACCCCGCCGGCCCCGCCGAGGAGACCACCCCCGACGGCGTACGGGTGCTGCGGCGCGGCGGCCGGCACACCGTCTACCTCCGGGCCGCCCTGGCGTACCTGGCCGGCGCGCTCGGCTTCGGCCCGCTGAGCCGCCGCCACGGCGGTCGACCCGACCTGATCGTCGACGTCGGCAACGGCCTGCCCTTCCTGTCCGCCCTCTACGCCCGCCGGCCGGTCATCGCGCTGGTGCACCACGTGCACCGGGAGCAGTGGCCGGTGGTGCTCGGCCCGAGCCTGGCCCGGTTCGGCTGGTGGGTGGAGTCCTGGCTCGCCCCCCGGGTCTACCGCCGCTGCCGGTACGTCACCGTCTCCGCCGCCACCCGTGACGAGCTGGCCACCCTCGGCATCGACCCGGCCCGGGTCGACATCGTGCACAACGGCACCCCCGACATGACCGTCGGCCCGGTGCCCCGCTCGCCGGAACCGTCGCTGGTGGTGCTCGGCCGGCTGGTCCCGCACAAGCAGGTCGAGGTGGCCCTCGCCACCCTCGCCGCGCTCGGTGACGAACTGCCCGGCCTGACCCTGACCGTCGCCGGGCAGGGCTGGTGGGAGGCGCAGCTGCGGCACACCGCCGCCGAGCTGGGCCTCACCGACCGGGTCCGGTTCACCGGCTTCGTCTCCGACGCCGACAAGCGGCACCTGCTCGCCTCGGCCTGGGTGGCGCTCACCCCGTCGCTCAAGGAGGGCTGGGGGCTCACCATCGTCGAGGCCGGCGCGGTCGGCACCCCGACGGTGGCGTTCCGGGGTGCCGGTGGGGTCGAGGAGTCCCTGGTCGACGGGGAGACCGGCCTGCTCGCCGAGGACGTCGACGACTTCGTGGCCAAGGTGCGGCTGCTGCTGACCGACGACGGCTACCGGGCCACCATGGGCACGGCGGCCCGCGCCCACGCCGCCCGGTTCACCTGGCCGGTCTCGGGAAAGAAGTTCGCGGCCCTCGTCACGAGGGCCGCGAACGGTACGACAGGATCGTCGGTCGAGCAGCAGGCTCCGGCGGGATCGCCGGCAGGGCAGTCAGGGCCGGCAGGGTCACCGGTCGGGCGATCGGGTCCGGCGGTGCCGCCGGTCGGGCGGACGGATCCGGCAGGGTCACCGGTCGCGCAGGTGGAACAGTCCTACTTGGTGCCGTAGACCAGCGGCTGGTTGGCACCACCGTTGCCGCCGCCGGACTCGGTGCGGGCGGCCTGCTCGGCCTTCGCCGCCTCGGCCGCCGACGTACCGGTCAGCGTGGTGGCCAACGCCACCGTGCCGAAGGCACCCAGAGCGATCGCGGCTACCGCGACCAGAACCAACGAGAGAGCACTGCGCATGGTGCTGTTTTCCTCCTCGTGAGCTGCGTGCGCGGCACGTTACCACCAAGTAGCCCACACCGGGAGAGTCGCGCGGGTGATCACCGCCGGCCCGCCGGGCGGCCCGGAGCGCCGGTGACCGGACCTCGGCCCGCACCCGCCCGTTGTCGGTGTCGACGGCCGCCCCGCCGCCCACCCGGGACGGCTGACCGCTCCGGTCAGCGCCCGGCCGGATTCTCATAGAGGGTGAGGTCCACACCGGCGTACACCTCGCGCAACCCGACCAGCGCCGCCGGGTCGACCCGCTGGCCGTCGACCGTCCGCTGCACCACCACCCAGCGCACCCCGGTCACCGCGACCGGGCCACCGGCGGCCAGCACCCGGCCCACCTCGGCGGCACGCGGGTTCTCCCCCCGCACCCCGGTCGCGCCCACCCAGAGGGTGTCGTCCACCAGCACGTCGGCGTCGACGTAGCGGGGCAACGGGTCCAGCACCGTCCGGCCGTCGTTCCACGGGTACGCCCGGTAGGCCCCGAACGGCAGTGACAGCACCTCCCCGGACCGGCCGTCGAGCCGGCGGGCCACCGCGTCCCAGTCCGCCGGGTACGTCACCGGGCGCAGCCGGCCCGCCGCACCGAACGCCAGATCGGGCAGCACCACCACGGGCAGCAGCAGGACGGCGACGAGCAACGCCCGCGCGCCACCGGTCGCCCCCCGGGCGGCGACCCGGTCGGCCAGTCGTTCCGCGCCGAGCGCCCCGGCCACCACCAGCAGCAGCGCGTACGGGATGAGGAACTTCTGCCCGTCGCGCAGCACCCCGGCCCCCGGCACCGACGCCACCGCCCACCCCAGCAGGGTGGAACCCCCCGGCAGCACCCCCAGCAGGGCGGTCAGGAATCCGGCGGCGGCCAACCCGGCGAGCCGGTCCGCCACCCCGACCGGCCAGCGTCCGCGCAACGTCCGGACGCCGTACCCCGCCAGCACCAGCAGCAGCACCGTCGCCACCGGCGTCAACGGCGACGAGCGGCTCAGCGGGGTGGTCTGCCCGTTCCAGATCCCCCCGGTGCCGGCCAGCGCGCCGAACACCCCGCTCCAGTTCTCGGCCCGCGCCGCGAAGGCGGCCACCCCGGCCGGGTCGGTCCGGGCGTCCGCCGCGCTCAACCCGGCGACCACCAGCCACGGCAGGTTCAGCACCAGCAGCGCGCCGACGGCCACCGTGGTCGTCCGGGCGGCACCCCGTCGGGCGACCAGCACGGCGACCGTGACCAGGGCGATCAGGCCACCCGTCGGGGTCACCACGGCGGGCAGCGCGACCAGCAGCAGCCGGCGCAGCCCCCCTGGCCGGTGCACCCGGATCGCGGCGTCGACCAGCCACGGCAGCGCCCCGTACGCCAGCAGCAGCCCCCAGTGCCCGATCAGCAGCCGCTCCGCCAGGTACGGCGTCCAGGCGTATCCGACGGCGGCGACCACCCGCACGACCGGCTGCCCGGTGGACACCAGCCGGCCGGCCCCGATCGCGGCGAGCAGCAGCACCCCGGCCAGCACCACCCGTTGCAGCAGCCATCCCGGCACCGCCTGGCTGGCCAGCGAGACCAGGGCGTCCAGCGGCACCGCCCGGGGCAGCGAGTCGACCGGGGCGACCAGCTCGGCCCGCCACGGCTGGTGGGGCACGAAGACCATGTCGTAGCTGAGCACATAGCCGGGCGCGGCCAGCGGAGCCAGCACCAGCGCGGTGACGGCCAGCCCGGTGGCGACGAGGATCGACCTCTCCCGCAGGGGTTGACCTCCTCACTAGGCTGACCCGGCGATCGGCGCCGGCGTGGCGACACTGTACTTGCGCTGCTGGTGACCGGCGGAGCCGGCGACCCGGGACGGTCACGGGCGGGCAGCGGACGACCGGCGCGGCCGGCGACACGGAGCGGTGATGGGCACAACATCGGACGACGGGCACGGCCGGCGACCCGGGGCCGTCGGAGGACCCGAGGCCCCCGACGGGCACAGCCGGCGATCCGGCGACGTCACGGGCCGGGGTCCGGGCGACGGGCCAGGTCAGGGGTCGGGCGACGGGCCAGGTCAGGGATCAGGCGACGGGCCGGGTACGGGATCAGGCGACGGGCCAGGTGCGGGGTCGGGCGACGGGCGCGGTCGGACGGTCGGGATCGGCGTCGCCGGGGTGGCCGTCACCCTGGCCGGGGTCTTCGTCAACGGGCTCGCCTACGTGGTGCCGGTCCTCGCTGCCCGGCACCTCGCCCCGGCGGAGCTGAGCGCGCTGGCCACCCTGCTGGCGCTCGGCGCGATCGGCGGCGTGGCCAGCACCGGCCTCCAGATCGCGGTGGCCGTGCACCGGGCCCGGCACGGCCGGGCCGCCACCGCCCGCCCCACCCTGCTGACCGTGGCGGTGACCGCCGCGCTGCTGGCCGTGCTGCTGCCGGTGGCCGCCGTCGGGCTGCGGCTGACCGGCCCGGCGGTGCTGCTGCTCGGGGTGCTGACCGTGGCGGTGGTGGCCGCCGGCCGGTGGCTGGGCGAACTCCAGGGCGACCAGCGTTTCCTGCGGCTGGCCGGCGGGATGGCGCTACTCGCCGCCGGCCGCTACGGCGGGATGATCGCCGGACTGGCGCTGGGCGGCGGGTTGACCGGGGCGCTGCTGGCCGGGGCGGTCACCTCCGTACTGGTCCTGGCGCTGCTGGTCCGGCTCAACCGGGGGGCCGGTCTCGACCCGGTGGCCCCGACCCTGACCACCCGCACGGTGCTCACCGCCAGCGGGGCGACCCTGGCGATGCTCGTCGTGTCGTACGCCGACCTGCTGCTGGCCCGCCGGTTCCTGCCCCCCGACGCCTCCGGCACGTACGCGGTCGGCACGGTGCTGACCAAGGGCGCGTTGTGGGCCCCCCAGGTGGTGACGGTCATCGCCCTGCCCCGGCTGGCCCGGGGCGACCGGGGGACGCTGCGCACGGCGCTGCTCCTGGTCGGTGCGGCCGGGGCGGCGCTGGTGCTCGCCTCGGCGCTGGCCGGCGGGCTGGCGTTCGGGCTGGCCGGTGGCCCGGAGTACGCCCGGTACGGCGGCCTCGCACCGCTCTTCGCCGCCACCGGGGCCCTGTACGCGTTGGTCTTCGTGCTGATCAACGCCCGGGTCGCGGCGTCGGCCCGGTGGCCCTCGGCACCACTGTGGATCTCCACGGTCGGCTTCGTGGCCGCGACCGCCACGGTCGTGCCGCACACCGTCGCCGGTATCGCCGGGGCGGCCCTGGTCACGGCGACGGTCACCGTCGTCGGCACCGCAGTGTCGACAATCCACCGCAGAACGGATGCGTCGGTCGCCTCCACCCTTCCGACGGCTACCGTCGCCGTCCCGGGTCGTGACACCCTGCCGGTAGGTGACCGGTAGACGGGGGTTTCTGGTGGCGGTGGTCGACCCGGTCCGGCAGCTGGCCGGCGTCCGCCGTGGGCTGACCGGCACCCGCCGGCCGGTGCGCTGGCTGCTCGTCGTCGGGCTGCTCGTCCTGCTCGCCACCGTGCCCGGGGCGGCACCGCACCGGGCCCTGCCGGACAGTGGGCCGGTTGCCGCCCGGCTGACCGCCGCCTTCGACGACTACGGCGACACCTCCGGCCGGTGGAACGGTGCCGACCGGACGGCCTCGGTACGACTGCCCGACGGCCGGCTGCTCTGGCTCTTCTCCGACACGTTCCTCGGCCCGGTGCACCCCGACGGTTCCCGGCCCCGCACCGCACCCTTCATCCACAACTCGGCCATCGTGCAGCGGGGCGACCGGCTCGCCGAGACGGTGCACGGCGGCACCACCGAGGACCCGCGCGACCTGGTGCCCCCGACGGCACCCGGCGAGTTCTCCTGGATCGGCGACGCCACCGTCTCCGGCGACACCCTCCAGGTGCTGGTCCACCGCTACCGGCGCACCGGCCTCAGCCCGCTCGACCACACCCTGGTCGGCACCGCACTGGCCAGCTTCGCACTGCCCACGCTCACCCCCACCGGGGTCCGCCCGTTGCCACTGGGCGCCCGGGTCTCCTGGGGTTCGGAGCTGCTCCGCGACGGCGGGCACACCTACGTGTACGGCACCGAGGCGGCCGGCGGGGCGAAGTTCGCCCACCTGGCCCGGGTGACCGGCGACGACCTGACCGGCCGGTGGGAGTTCTGGACCGGTGACGGCTGGTCCACCGACGACCGCGCCTCGACCCGGCTGCTCAGCGGCGTCGGTACCGCCTACGGCGTACAGCGGATCGGCGGTCGGTACGTGCTGGTCACCCAGGAGAACAACCTGGTGTTCAGCGGCGATCTGGTGGCCTACTCGGCCGACGCGCCGACCGGCCCGTTCACCGGCCCGGACTACCTGCACCACGCCCCGGAGACCGCCGCCGGTCACCTGGTCTACGACGTCGACCTGCACCCGGAGCTGGCCCGCCCCGGTCGGCTGCTCCTGTCCTACAACGTCAACGACGTCGACGACTCGGTCACCTACGCCGACGCGGGCCTCTACCGGCCGCGTTTCGTCGAGCTGGTGTGGCCCCGCGACCGACCGGAGCACGCCGACCTCCCCCCGGCGCCGTCGACGCTCACCGCCCGACCGGGCGGCGCCGGCACCGCCGAACTGGACTGGCCGCCGGTACGCGCCGACGACGAGCTGCGCTACCAGGTGCACCGGCGGGACGTCACCGCCGGCCAGACCCACTTCGTCCGGATCGGCGAGCCGACCACCACTCCCCGGTTCTCGGCCGACTTCCTGACCAACGGGCACGACTACGAGTTCCGGGTGAGCACGCTGGGCCGGCGCGGCGAGAGCGCACCCTCACCGGTCGGCCGGGTGACCGCCACGGTGCCGCCACCGCCACCACCGCAGGGCCTGCGGGCGGTGCCCGGCCGGGCCGGTGACGTCGCACTGGGCTGGGAGCCGGTGCCGTTCGTCCAGCTCTTCCGAGTGACGCAGCACGACCTGGGCACCGGGGAGGAGACCACGGTCGGCACCTTCACCGGCACCACCGCCACCGTCGGGTTCCTCCGGCACGCGCACACGTACGCGTTCACCGTGGTCGCGGTCGGTGGTGGCGGGGACAGCCCACCGTCCGAGCCGGTCCGGGCGACCGCCCTGGTCACCCCGCCCGCCCCACCGCCGGGGCTGGTCGCCGTCGGGCAGCCGGACGGCACCGTGCGGTTGTCCTGGCGGACGCTCGGCCCGGGTGTCTCCTACCGGGTGTACCGCCGCGACCTGACCGCCGGCACCCCGCAGGACGGCCCACCGGCGGTGGAGGTCAGCGCCGGGCACGTCGCCCGGCACCTGACCCACGGCCACGAGTACGAGTTCACAGTCGACGCGGTCAACGACGGCGGAGCGGGGGCCCGGTCCGCGCCGGTGCGGGCCCGCGCCCGGTTCACCGCCCCCACCGTCGCCCCGACGGACCTGCGCGCCGAGGCCGGGGTCGGCAGCGTGGAGCTGACCTGGCGCGCTTCGGTAGCCGACGGGTGGCACCGGGTGTACCGGCGGGACGTCAGCGCCGGGGAACGCGACTTCACCGCCGAGGAGATCCCCACCCGGGGCACCCGGGCCGTCGTGCCGGGGCTGCGCAACGGGCACGAGTACGAGTTCACGGTGGCCGCGACCAACCAGGCGGGTGCGGGCCCCCGCAGCGCACCGGTCCGGGTCACCCCGCAGTTGCCCACCCCGACCGGGCTCGACGTGACGGCCACCGGCAGCGGCGAGGTCCGGTTGACCTGGCGGTCGGCCGGGCCGGGGTTCGCCTACCGGGTGCACTGGCGCGACGCCACCACCGGGGAGCGGTGGCGGGTCGGCCCGTACCCCGTGTGGGAGACCCGGCACCAGGCGGTGCTGTTGGCCCGGGGGCACGACTACCGGTTCCGGGTCGCCGTGACCGACGGGCGGGACGACGGGCCGCCGTCCCCGGAGGTCGGCGTCCGGGTCCGCTGATCGGCGGGCGTCGACCCTCGCCGACCCCGCCTCCGCTTCCGCCGTTCCGACCCTGCCCGCGACCGTCCCGGCCCCGCTTCCGCTTCCGCCGCGAACGTCCCGACCCCGCCACGGCCCCCGGCGTGCAGACGCCACGGGGTCGCGGTGGCCGGCGGCGGCCGGCTGATCGGGGGGTGCGCAACTGTGCCGCCAGCCACTCCGGGTCACCGCGCGACGCCCCCGCCCGGCCGATTCGTCCGCCCCCGCAGGGCGGCCCCGGTCGGCGCATCCGGACACCGTGCCACGATCGGTCATACACCGTGTGACCGGCTACGACACGCGGTGGTGAGGATGGCCGGACGCACGCTGTCGGCTGGCCGTCCGGTTGGCTACCGTAGGTGTCCCTGGGGGCCGCAACCCCCCACGTGGTACGTCCGATCGAGGTGGCTGTGACCCTGTACGGCGACAATCAGGTCTCCGACGACCGCCCCACGGTGCAGGTCACCGCGGTGAGCTGGCCGGGCGAGGACGAGCCTCCGACGGCTGGCGGGGCCGCAGGCTCGGGCACCGGAGGTCGGCCGTGGTGGCGACGCGGGCGGGTGCTGCTCGCCGGTGGCGTGACCACCGCGGTGCTGGCCGGGGTGGTCGGCGTGGGCGCCTGGGCGTACGCCGGGGACGTCCCGCGCGGCACGAGCGTGCTCGGCACCGAGCTGGGTGGCCGCAGCCGCGCCGACGCGGCCAAGGAGCTGCGGGCAGAGCTGGAGAAGCGCGCCGGCAGGCTCAACGCGCCGTTGACCGTGGTGGTGGGGGAGAACCGGGCGGAGGTCAATCCCGCCGACGTCGGCCTGACGGTGGACGTGGACGCCACCGTCGCCGCCGCCACCGACACCCAGGCGCACCCGGTGGACCGGCTGTTCGGCTCCCGTACGGTCGAGCCGGTGGTGACGGTGGACGCCGCCAAGCTGGACGCGGCGTTGCGCCAGATCCTCGGTAAGCAGGGCCGGGACATGACGATGCCGGCGATCATCTTCACCGGCACCACCCCGAAGCCGGTCTACCCCAAGCCGAGCCTGACCCTCGATGCGGAGCAGTCCGCCCGGGTGGTCCGCACGGGTTGGCTGGCCGGGCAACCGGTGACGGTGCCGGTGGTGGAGAAGAACCCGGTGACGACCCGGGAGGAGGTGGACCGGCTAGTCGCCGAGCTGGCGAAGCCGGCCGTCGCCGCTCCGGTCACCATCACCTCCGACAAGGGGTCGGTGAGCGTCCCACCGGCGGCGATCGCCCGTGCGCTGCGCTTCTCGGCCGACGACGAGGGGAAGCTGACGCCGAAGGTCGACGTGAAGCGGCTCCGGTCGGCGCTGGGCAGCAAGCTGGCCGCGATCGAGTCGACGCCCAAGGATGCCGGTCTGACCATCTCGGCCGGCAAGCCGAAGGTGGTCCCGGGGCGGGCCGGGAAGCAGCTCGACTCGGCGGCGCTGAGCCGGGACCTGCTCGCGGTGCTGCCGAAGGCGGACGGCCGGACGGTCACCGGGCAGCTGAAGGAGGCCGAGCCCGAGCTGACCGAGGCGAAGCTGGCCGAGCTGGGCATCAAGGAGCGGGTCTCCACCTTCTCCACGAAGTTCCCCGGCGGGTTGTCCTCACCGCGCAGCCAGAACATCATCCAGGCGGCGAAGGACGTCGACGGCACGATCGTGCAGCCGGGTGAGACCTTCTCGCTGAACGCGCACACCGGCGAGCGCGGCTACGCCCAGGGCTACAAGGACGCCCCGGTGATCCTCGGCGGCAAGCTGGTCCCCGGGGTCGGCGGCGGTGTCTCCCAGTTCACCACCACCCTGTTCAACGCCAGCTACTACGCCGGCCTCCAAGACGTCGAGCACAAGCCGCACTCGTTCTACTTCAGCCGCTACCCGGCGGTGATCGAGTCGACGATCTTCTGGCCCGACCTCGACTTCAAGTTCCGCAACAACACCCCGCACGGGGTGCTGATCGACACTGCCTGGACCTCGAACACGATCACGGTGTCGATGTGGAGCACCAAGATCTACGACAGCGTGAAGACCGAGTACGGCCCACGCCGCAACGTCACCAGTCCCAGGACCGTCTACCTGGAGCCCGGCCCGACGTGCATCGCTGCCGCCGGCAGCACCGGTTTCACCCAGGACGCGTTCCGGGTCATCAAGAAGGACGGCAAGGTCGTCAAGCGGGAGAAGTTCAGCTGGACCTACGACCCCGAGCCGAACTTCGTCTGCGGTCCCAAACCCTCCTGATCCCCCTCACCTCTCCCCACCCGCCCGCTCTGACCCGGGTGGGCTGGGCACGGATGAGCCCCGCCGGCGACACCGGCGGGGCTCTCGTGCTCTTTCGGGTCGGCCCCGGTCAGGGGCGGGCGTCGGCGAGTCCCTGGCGGACGCCCTCGGCGTCGCGGTCGGTCCCGTAGACGGGGGTGTCGGGCTGCTGCCGCCAGCTCTCGTCCAGCGTGCCGGCGTCCACCGGGTCGAAGCCGAGCGCGTCGACGAGCTGCATCACCACCTGCTTGGCGTCGTCGTCGTCACCCGCCACCGGCAGCGCGATCCGGTCACCGGCCCCGGCCGGCTTGCCGTGGTCCATCAGGTGCGCGGCCTGGATGTTGTTGAAGGTCTTCACCACCCGGGCGCCCTTGAGATGGTCGGCGGTCCACCGGCTGGAGCTGAGGCTGCGGTCGAGCAGCTCGGCGATGTCACCGTCGCGCTGCGGGTAGTAGTTGTTGGCGTCGACGACGATTTTGCCGTCGAACGGTTGGGGCGGCAGCCCCGGCACCGCGAGCAGCGGGATCGCCACCACGACGAGTTCGGCGTCCTGGACGGCCTGGTCCAGCGTGCCGGCGGTGGCCCCGGTCTCCTGGGCCAGCTCGGTGAGGCTCTGCGGGCCCCGCGAGTTCGCGACTGTCACGTCGTGCCCGAGGGCGCTCAGCCGCCGGGTGAGGGTGCCGCCGATGTGCCCCGAACCAATGATTCCGATCTTCATGACCACTCCTGCCTCCGCCGGTCCCGACGGTCAGTTCCGGTCGTACGGTCAGCAGGTACCCCGCCCGGTCCGCTGCGATTGCGGACACGACGTACTCCACGTCACGTTTCCCGCCATGCTGGGTGTGGGTCCCTCCGGAGCCGGGTCCCGCATCGACGGTACGAGGTGAAGCCCGCTGCTCGGGGCGATTCACCGAAGGCGGCACCAGCTCCGGACGCGGGCCCCCGTGGCTCTACGCGGGCCCCCGTGGCTCTGGACGCCGGCCCGCGTGCTGCCAGGCTGCACCGGTCCCGCGACCGTGCCGGTGGACGGTGTGACCCGATGGAGGGGTTCGGGGCGTGAAAACAGTTGAGGCCGACCCCGAAGGGTCGGCCTCAACCAAAGATTGTCCGGCGGTGTCCTACTCTCCCACACCCTCCCGAGTGCAGTACCATCGGCGCTGGAGGGCTTAGCTTCCGGGTTCGGAATGTAACCGGGCGTTTCCCCTCCGCCATGACCGCCGTAACACTATGAACATATCAAACAACACACACACCCACACAACACACAGTGGGGGGTTGTTTGGTGTTTGTTCAGAGTTGCACAGTGGACGCGTAGCAGCCTTGTTATCAAGTCCTCGGCCTATTAGTACCGGTCAACTGAACCCGTTACCGGGCTTACATTTCCGGCCTATCAACCCAGTCGTCTAGCTGGGGGCCTTACCCCCACAAAGTGGGGTGGGATACCTCATCTTGAAGCAGGCTTCCCGCTTAGATGCTTTCAGCGGTTATCCCTTCCGAACGTAGCTAACCAGCCGTGCCCCTGGCGGGACAACTGGCACACCAGAGGTTCGTCCGTCCCGGTCCTCTCGTACTAGGGACAGCCCTTCTCAAGTATCCTACGCGCACGGCGGATAGGGACCGAACTGTCTCACGACGTTCTAAACCCAGCTCGCGTACCGCTTTAATGGGCGAACAGCCCAACCCTTGGGACCTGCTACAGCCCCAGGATGCGACGAGCCGACATCGAGGTGCCAAACCATCCCGTCGATATGGACTCTTGGGGAAGATCAGCCTGTTATCCCCGGGGTACCTTTTATCCGTTGAGCGACACCGCTTCCACTCGCAAGTGCCGGATCACTAGTCCCGACTTTCGTCCCTGCTCGACCTGTCAGTCTCACAGTCAAGCTCCCTTGTGTACTTGCACTCAACACCTGATTGCCAACCAGGCTGAGGGAACCTTTGGGCGCCTCCGTTACCCTTTAGGAGGCAACCGCCCCAGTTAAACTACCCACCAGACACTGTCCCTGAACCGGATAACGGTCCGAAGTTAGATACCCAAATCAACCAGAGTGGTATTTCAAGATTGCCTCCACCCATACTGGCGTACAGGTTTCACCGGCTCCCACCTATCCTACACAAGCCCATTCAGATACCAATGTCAAGCTATAGTAAAGGTCCCGGGGTCTTTCCGTCCTGCCGCGCGTAACGAGCATCTTTACTCGTAATGCAATTTCGCCGGGCCTGTGGTTGAGACAGTGGGGAAGTCGTTACGCCATTCGTGCAGGTCGGAACTTACCCGACAAGGAATT
>NZ_CP192021.1:6845000-7252806 GCF_050942205.1 Micromonospora sp. CA-248260
GCCAGGTCCGCCGTCGGCACCGACGCGGACAGTCGCTTCGTTTCCACCATGCCCATCGGCCGAGCCAGACCGAGCCAGCCACGTCTACCAGGCCAGCCACGCCCGCCGGGGCCAGCCAGCGCCGACCAGGGCCGGCCGGGCCAACCAAGCCCGCCGTGCCGACCACGCCCGCCGTGCCGACCAAGCCCGACCCGGCCGGCCACGCCAGCCGGGCCAACCGCGTCTACCAGGGCCGACCGAGCCAGCCACGTCTACCAGGCCAGCCACACCCGCCGGGGCCAGCCACGCCAGCCAGGGCCGACCCAGGCCAGCCACGCCTGCCGGGGCCGGCCAGGCCGAACGGGTCAAACGGGCTGGCGTCGCCGCCAGCGGGCGGTCGAGAAACCGGGTGTACCCGCCGCCGGGCGGCCCGCTACCGTTGCGGCATGACCAGCGCGCCCGCCCAGCACCCCGGAACGTCGTACGACGTCCAGGTCGGTGCGGAGCGACGCCGGCGATCCGTCGCCCGCCCGCGCTGACCCATTCCCTGCGACCGGCGGATCGAGCCGCCGGTCACCGCCGCTGTCCTCGGTCCGTCCGCAGACTCTCCCATCCCGGAGATCCGCGTCGACGGATCCGAGCAGATCGGCGTACCCATGGATCTTGAAAGGCTGCTCACCGACCGGCTGACGCCGGCGTTCACCGCCGTGGCCGACGGCCCGGTCGACCCCGTGGTACGGCGCTCGCCGCGCGCGGACTTCCAGTCCGACGCGGCGTTGGCGCTGGCCCGGCGGCTCGGCCGGTCGCCGCGCGAGATCGCCCAGGCGGTGCTGGACCGTGCGGTCCTCGACGACGTCTGCGCGACGGCGGAGGTCTCCGGTCCGGGCTTCGTCAACCTGACGATCGACGACGGCGCGCTGGCCGGCATGGTCGCCGCGCTGGCCGCCGACGACCGGCTCGGGGTGCCGGTGACGGCCGCACCGGAGACCGTCGTGGTCGACTACTCGGGGCCCAACGTGGCGAAGGAGATGCACGTCGGGCACCTGCGCTCCACGGTCATCGGCGACGCGGCGGTACGGCTGCTGGGCTGGCTCGGGCACCGGGTCGTGCGGGTCAACCACCTCGGCGACTGGGGCACCCCGTTCGGGATGCTGATCGCGCATCTGGTGGACCTCGGTGAGGCGGAGGCGGCACAGGAGCTGTCCATCGGCGACCTCGACGGGTTCTACCAGGCGGCCCGGTCGAAGTTCGACGCCGACCCGGCCTTCCGGGACCGGGCTCGGCAGCGGGTGGTCGCGTTGCAGGGTGGCGATCCGGAGACGCGGCGGCTGTGGCGGCTGCTGGTCGAGCAGTCCCAGCGGTACTTCCTGACCGTGTACCAACTGCTCGACGTCACCCTGACCGAAGGCGACTTCCGGGGCGAGAGCGCGTACGACGACCGGCTCGGGGCGGTGGTGGGCGACCTCGACCGGCTCGGGCTGCTCACCGACAGCGCCGGGGCGACCTGCGCCTTCCCACCGGGGTTCACCGGGCGGGACGGCACACCACTGCCGTTGATCGTGCGCAAGGGCGACGGCGGGTACGGCTATCCGGCGACCGACCTGGCCGCGCTGCGGCTGCGTACCGGCGAGCTGGGCGCGACCCGGCTGCTCTACGTGGTCGGCCTGCCGCAGCGGCAGCACTTCGCGATGGTGTTCGCGGTGGCCGGGCAGGCCGGCTGGTTGCGCCCGCCGGCCCGCGCCGAGCACCTCGGCTTCGGCTCGGTCCTCGGTCCGGACGGGCGGATGCTGCGCAGTCGGACCGGGGAGTCGGTGAAGCTGGTCGACCTGCTGACGGAGGCGGTGACCCGGGCGACCGCGCTGGCCCGGACCAAGAACCCCGCGCTGGACGAGGCGGACGCGGCCGAGATCGGCCGGGCCGTCGGTATCGGCGCGGTCAAGTACGCCGACCTGGTCACCGACCGCACCCGCGACTGTGTGCTGGACTGGGAACGGATGCTGGCCCTCGACGGCAACACCGCCCCCTACCTGCAGTACGCGTACGCCCGGACCAGGTCGGTGTCGCGGCGGGCCGGCACCGCTGTCGACCCGGACGCCCGGGTCGTGCTCACCGCGCCGGCCGAGCGGGCGCTGGCGTTCGAGCTGCTCGGGTTCGCCACCGTCGTCCACGAGGTGGCCCGGACGATGGAGTTCCACCAGCTCGCCGGCTACCTGCACCGGTTGGCGACCCGGTTCAGCGCGTTCTACGAGCGCTGCCCGGTGCTGCGGGCCGACGGGGAACTGCGGGCCAGCCGGTTGCTGCTGACCGACCTGACCGGCCGCACCCTGCGGCAGGGGCTCTACCTGCTCGGCATCCGTACCGTCGAGCGGATGTGAGCCGACCGGCCCGTGGTCGACCCGGGCCGGGCCGGGTGGCGCGGCCCGGGTCGTCAGCTGGCCCCGGTGCGCAGTTGCTCGAAGTGGGGCTTCATCGCCGGGTAGTAGTCACCGAAGTCGGCCTTCGGGGCGTCCGCAGGGGCGTCCGGGCCGGCGGTCACCAGGAGATCGAGGTAGAACTCCCAGCCGGGGCCGATCTCGCCGACGTGCTCCTCGCTGTCGAGGTGGTGGGTGAACCGCAGTTCGGTGGTGCCGGCCGTCTCGGTGAGCGCCAGCTCGATCCGCCAGCCGCCCGACTCGTCGGCCGACGACACGGCCAGGTGCCGGGGCGCCTCGCACGCCTCGATCCGCAGCGCCGTCCAGGGGGTGCCGTCCTCGAAGGCCATCTGCAACCGGATCGTGCGGCCGGGGCCGGCGTCGCCCTCCCACCGCCCGAACCAGCGGGCGGTACGGTCGGGTTCGGTGACGCTCGCCCAGACGTCCTCGATCGGGGCGCGGAAGGTGCGCACCAGCACCAGGTCGGTGCCGGTGAGGGTGCGGAACAACTGCCCGGTGGGGATGCCGGTCATGCGGTCTCTCCTACTGCTCGGGGTGCCGTGTCGCGGGTGCGCCGCTCACGGCGGGTGCGGTGGACCTCTGTCTCCAGCGCGTCGAGGTGCTGCGCCCAACCGCGCGGACGACGCAACCGGGCGAGCCAGTCGACCAGCTCGGTGAGCCGGTCGGTGTCGAGCCGGTAGCGCCGCTGCCGACCCACCAGCTCGCTGTGGACCAGGCCGCTGTCCCGCAGCACCCGTAGGTGGCGGCTGACGGCCGGTCTGCTCACCGGGAACCGGTCGGCGATCTCCCCGGCCGGGAGGTCACCGTCGCGCAGCAGCTCGAGGATGCTGCGGCGGATCGGATCGGATATCGCCGCCGCCACCTCGTCCACCCGGAAAGCGTAACCCATTGGTTACGGGTTTCCCGGGGTGCCCCCGTCAGCGCAGCGGGGCCGGCAGTGGGCGTACCCCGGTGAGCTCTTCGGAGTGGGCCCAGAGGTCGGCCGCGAGCTGCCGGTCGGTGGCGGTGCCGCGCAGCGGCGCGAAGGTGGGCTCCGCACGGCGGAACAGCCTGCCGGGGCCGATGTGCCGGCCGGTGGGCGCGGCCGGCACGGTGGCCGCGAAGAGCATCGGTGCCGCAGCCTCGTCGAGAGGGCGGCGCAGCGGCCCCATGACGACGGTCTCGACCCGCCGGGCGAGGGACGGCAGGTCCCGGGAGAGGTCGGTCCTGGTCATCCCGGGGTGGGTGAGCAGACTGCGCACCGGTGAGCCCGCGGCCCGCAGCCGCCGGTCGAGTTCCAGCCCGAACAGCACGTTGGCCAGCTTCGACGTGGCGTACGCCCCGCCCGGGGAGTAGCGGCGCTCGGCGGCCAGGTCGGTCAGGTCGAGTCGACCGAGCCGGTAGAGACCCGAGGAGACGGTGACCACGACCGGCGTCCGGCCGGCGGTCAACAGGGGCAGCAGCCGCCCGGTGAGGGCGAAGTGGCCGAGGTGGTTGGTGGCGAGTTGGCTCTCCACCCCCTGTGGGCTCAGCCGCCGGGGAACGGTGCCGATGCCGGCGTTGTTGACCAGCGCGTCCACCACGTCGACCGCACTCCCGAGGTCCTCGGTGAAGGCGCGGACCGAGTCGAGGTCGAGCAGGTCCAGTCGACGCACGACGAGATCTGCCCGGGGGTGGTCGCGCAGGATCCCGGCCCGGACCCGGGTGCCCTTGGCGGTGTCCCGGACGGCCATCACCACCCGGCCCCGGCGGGCGGCCAGGTGGCGGGTGATCGCCACGCCGAGCCCGCTGCTGGCGCCGGTGACCACGAACGTCCGGCCGGACTGGTCGGTGAGATCGGCGACGGTCCAACCGGGTGCGCTGTCCATGGGGTGCCTTCCGGTGGAGGAATGAAGTGGATTACCTATCCGATTGAACCCGGGGGTAAACGGATTGTCAATCCGATCGGATGGTCCATCCGTTGGGTTAGGCTGGCGCGGTGACGACGACACTGCGTGCGGACGCCGCCCGCAACCGGGAACGGGTGCTCACCACCGCCCGTGCCGTGGTGGCGGAAGGTGACCTGTCGTTGCCGCTCAACGAGATCGCCCGGCGGGCCGCAGTCGGCGTCGGCACGGTCTACCGGCACTTCCCGACCCGACGGGCGCTGCTGGAGGCGCTCGCCGCCGACGCCTTCGCCGCGCTGCTCGACCAGGCACGGGCGGCAACCCGCGAGGACGACCCGTGGGCCGGCGTGGAGCTGCTGCTACGGGCCTTCCTGCGCAGTCAACTTGACGATCCGGCCCTCGCCGAGGTGCTCGCGACCCCCGCGGAACAGGACGCCACCACGCAGACCACAGCCGGTCGCGCGGAGTTGGGCGACCTGGCCGCGACCGTGCTGGAGCAGGCGACCCGGGCCGGCCGACTGCGCCCCGGCCTCACGCTGGACGACCTGCAACACCTGGTCTGCGGTACCGCGTTCGCCGCCCGGATCGCCGGCACGCCCCGGCACCGCGACGAGCTGTACCTGACCGTGCTGCTCGCCGGGGTCCGCGCACCCGACCCCGGCGAGGGGTCACGGCAGGCCGACTAACCGGGCCGGACGCACGGGTCGGCGGTCGTGGTCGACGGGCTGTCCGCCGTACGGCCGTCGGTGCCGGTCACCCGCACCGACCAGGTCACCGCCGAGGCACGGAGCCCACCCACCGTCACCTGGGCGGACGACCCGTCCACGGTCATCGCCCGGCTCGCCGCCCGGCCACCCGCAGGTGTCCACCGCACCCGGGCCGTCCCGAGCGTGGCACTGCCGGTGGCCCGGACGACCAGGCTCCAGGTGGCCGCGCCGCAGCGCACGTGCGCGTTCGCCGTCACCGTGAAGGGCACGGCCAGCGGCAGTGCGGCCGGCGGGTGGGGCACGGCCGGTTTTCCGGTCGGGGCGGGGACCGGCGGCGTACCCGCAGGCGGCACGACGGCGGTCGGCTGCCCGGCTCCGGCCGACGGCGAAGCGACGACCGGCGGCGGGACCGCCGTGGCCGGCACACCGGCACCGGCCGGACCCGACGGCGACGCACCCCGCTGCGGGGAACCGCCGCCCGTCGGGGCGGTCGACGACGTGCCACCGGACAGTTCGCCGGAGGTCACCGCCGCCTGCTCGGCGGCCGGCCCGACGGGCGACAACGCCCAGGTCCCGGCCCCGAGGAGCAGCAACAGCAGCAGACCGGCGAGCCGCCGCCGGTTGCGCCGGCGGGCCGGCGGGCCGGCGGTGACCGCGACCGGCCGCTCCGGGCCGGCGGCGGTGCCCGCAGCCGCCGCGTCACCCGAGGTCACCACCGCCACGGGCGCGGCGACCGGCACCGCGTGGACGACCCGTCCGCCAGCGGCGGCATCCGGGGCGTCCCCCGCGACGACGGAGTCGCCCGGCGACGCAGCGGTCTCGGACGACGGAGGCGTCTCGGTCCGGCCGTCGGACGCCCCGACCGGACCGGCCGGGTCGGGGGCCTCTCCCGGGGCGGCGGCATCGACGGCACCCCCGTCGGTCGGACCCCCGTCGGCGGAGCCCCCGTCGGCAGGTTCGTCGCCGGCCGGGTCGGGGCCGGGGTCGGGGCCGGCGACCTGGCCGGTGGCGGGATCCACGTCGGCGAGTCGCGGCCAGACCGAGTCGGCGACCACCAGAAAACCCGGTGCCGTGTACGCGGTCAGCAGCGCCGCCGGGTTGCACTGCTCGCGCCGCAGCAGCCCACACCGGGCGCAGTCGTCGATGTGCCGGGCGACCCGCTTGCGCAGGGTCGGGGTGAGCCGGCCCTGCCAGTCGTCGAGCAGGTCGGCCAGGGCCGGGCAGTCCCGCGCCCCGCCCCGGGCGACGAGCAGCGCACCGAGTGCCCGTTCGAGCTGGGACCGGGCCCGCGACAACCGGGCGTGCGCATGGTTGGCGGGCACCCCGAGCGCCGCACCGATGTCCACGGAGGACAGGTCGTGGCGGATCGCCAGGTGCACCACCTCACGGTCACCGGGGTTGAGCGCGGCGACCGCCAGGTGCACCAGGTCGCGTACCTGGTCGGCGTTGACGGCGGCGGCCGGGTCGGCGGTGTCGGCGACCGGCTCGGCCGCCTCCGCCAGCGGAGCGGAGCGGGACCGCTCCCGCAACTGCCGCAGGCACTCCGTCCGCACGATCGCGTACAGCCAGGACCGCAGCCGGTCCGGGTCACGCAGCTGGTCGATGCGCTGACCGGCGAGGAGGAACGCGTCGTGGACGGCGTCCGCGGCGGCCTCCGGCTCGCGCAGCATCACCCGGGCGTACGTGTAGAGCCGGTCGGCGTACCGCCGGTAGATGCCCTCCAGGCCGACCCGGTCACCACGTCGCAGCGCCTCGACCAGCGCCCGGTCGTCCAGCGCCGTCACATCCATCCGTTCCCCCACCACTCGTCCACCGCTCCAGTAGAGCGAAGAAAAAAATTCCCGGGAACTTTCTGTTGGCATGCCGACCCCCCGGCACTCCCACGGGTGTCATCGCAGCGCCGACACCGGGAGACACCCATGACAACGACACGTTCCTCGACCCACCGACCGGGCACCGGCCGACGCCGGTACCTGGCCACCGTAGTCGTCGCGACGCTCGCCGCCGGACTCGTCGCGACCACCTCGGTGGACGCCACCGCCGCCACCGTCCCGGGTGGCCCGACCGGGGTGCCCGGGGCCGCCGGAGCCGAACCGCTGGCCTTCCGGGTCGACCCGGGCCTGACCGCGCCCCGGCTGTCACTCGACACCGTCGGGCGGGTCGGCACCGACCGGCAGGTCGGTGTGGTGGCCGGGCCGGACGGGAAGCCCGCCGGCCTGGTGCTCGACGAGGTGATGGTGCGGGTCGCCGGCCAGTCCGAACTGGACGCCTTCCTGGCCCGCTGGGGTGGTCAGGTGCTCGACTCGTTCGCCCCCGACGAGCAGGGGCAGGACCACCTGGTCCGGGTGGACGCCAACCGGGCCGACCCGGCGGGGCTGGTCGCCGACCTGCTCGCCGCCGAGCCACGCCAGTCCGGCGGGTACCGGGTCGGCGACGAGCGCGCGTTGCGGCTGCTCGCGCTGGCCGCCGCCGAGTGGCGTACGGGCACCGAGCTGGTCCTCGACTGGCTGGTGGAGCCATCCGGCATCACCGACGGCCAGGTGTTCGAGGCCCCGGACATCGGCAAGAACGTCTTCGACTGGACGTTCATGCGGGCCGGTGGCGCGATGGACATCGGGGTGGCGCCGGCCTGGCAGCTGCTGGAGAGCAAGGGTCGGCTGACCAAGCAGGTGAAGTACCTGGTGCAGGACGGCGGCTTCCAGTTCAACTCCGACTTCCCCAGCAAGGTCTCGCTGCACAAGGCGGAATGGGGCGAGAGCAACACCAACGACTGCACCGGCGGCACGCCCTGCCCGTGGCACGCCACCAGCGTGGTCCTCGCCGGGATGGGCCGGGTCGACAACGACTACGGCACCGCCGGTCCGGCCGGGCCGGTGGTGCAGGAACTGGTCGCCGTCCGCAACGGCATCGACTACTGGACGGTCCTGCGCCGGCTGGAGAAGGCCGCCGAGTCGACCCACCCGGACGTGGTCAACCTCAGCTTCACCCGGGACGTGAACCTCGGCGTCAGCCACGCGCGCACCTGGACCGACCGGCGGATGAAGCACGTCCGGGACACCGGGGCGCTGATCGTCGCCGCCGCCGGCAACAACGGCACGAACGTCGACGGCGACACCCTCTGGGTGCCCTGCGAGAGCACGCACGTCATGTGCGTGGGCGGGATGAACACGAACGCGACCGTGTCCGGCGGGTCGAACTGGGGCACCAAGGACCTCACCACGTCGGTGGAGATCTACGGTCCGATGTGTGTGGCGGGCCTGACCGATCCGGGTACGCCTGCGGTCAACACCACGAAGACCACCTGCGGCACCAGTGTCGCCTCGCCGTTCGTGGGCGGGGTCGCCGCCCTGGTGATGGCCGCCGACCCGACGCTCACCTCCGAGCAGGTCCGCGAGATCCTCAACGACACCGCCCACGTCGGCGGGCTGGGCGACAAGGTGACCGGCAGCCAGCGCCGGGTCGACGCGCTGGCCGCCGTCGCCGAGGCGCTGGGCGTGACCGTCGGCAAGCCAGCGGTGACCATCAGCACCCCGAAGACCAAGCAGAAGTTCGGGGTGAACCAGTCGGTGGACCTCTGGGGCACGGCCACCGACTTCCTGGGCAAGGAGATCCCGCTCACCTGGACCAGCAGCCTCGACGGTGAGCTGGCCACCGGGTCGCAGACGTTCGTGCCGTCGCTGTCGGCCGGCAGCCACGTCATCACCGCCAGCGCCACCGACAGCCTGGGGCGTACCGGCTCGGCGTCGGTGACCGTCACGGTGGTGGACAGCCCGACGACGGTGGGGATCATCTCGCCGCCGGCGGGGCTGACCCTCACTGCGGGGCAGTCGGTCGGACTGCTCGGCACCTCGAACGATCCAGACCTCTTCGGCCAGCTCCCCGACGCGGAGGTGTCCTGGACGGTCCGGCGCGGCAACACGGTGGTCCTGGAGAAGGCCGGTCACCAGGCCCTGCTGCCGGCGAACGCGGTCACGCCGGGGGCGTACACCGTGACGTTCGCGGCGGGTGGGGCGAGCGTGCAGCGGGCCTTCGCGGTCACCTCGGCACCGGCCGGGCAGTCCCGGCCGGTCGCCACGATCACCCTGCCGACACCGGCCCTGGAGCTGACCACGATCGAGTCCGGGCCGAAGTCGGTCGCGTTCGTCGGGACCGGGTTCGACGTCGAGGACGGCGTGGTCGCCGGGACCCGGTTCCGGTGGACGGCGTACGGCGACGGCGGCGTCAAGCAGGTGCTGTGCCAGGGCGGCGGGGTGCCCACCGGCGAACCGGTCGACGACAAGGGCACGCCGAAGAACTGTGCGTCCTTCACCGCGGCGCTGGCCCAGCTGACCAGCGGGACCGACACCACCACCTGGTCGGTGTGGCTGGAGGTCTTCGACGCATCGGGTCTGGTCGGCACGGACTCCGTGCCGGTCCGGATCCGGCGGGTCACCCCCTGACGGTCCGTTTCCCCATCCGAACTCCGCCCGGGACCGACCGGTTCCGGGACCGCACGACACGAGGAGAGAACATCATGCGCAGCCAAGAGTGGACGCGACGGACGGTCGCCCTGGGTGGTGCCCTGCTGAGCGCGGTGGTGCTCGGTCAGGTCGCGCTCAGCGGGCCGGTGGCGGCGGTGCCCGGCCTGCTGATCCGCACGACGGTCGGGCCGAGCAACAGCGTCGCCAAGTCGCAGAGCGCGGTCTGCCCGACCGGCACCACGGTCATCGGCGGGGGCGGCGCGATCACCGGGTCGGGTCTCGGCCAGGTGGGCATGGACATCATGCAGCCGCTGGCCAATTCCGGGCTCTACTCGGTGACCGGCCGGGAGGACCCGAACGGTGTCGCCGGGAACTGGGCGGTCACCGCCGGCGCGATCTGCGCCCCGGCGCCGTCGGGTCTGGAGGTGGTGACCGGCCACTCCGCGTCCAACTCGGTCAACCCGAAGTTCCTGGAGTTGTTCTGCCCGGTGGGCAAGCGGGCCATCGGCGGCGGTGGTGCGGCCCTGGCCCTCGGCTCGGGGGCGAGTGACGTGCTCCTGGAGGACCTGCGGATCAACCAGAGCAGCGTGACGGTGGCGGGGGTCGAGGCCGGCAACGCCTTCGCGGGCAACTGGTCGGTGGACGCGTCGGTGATCTGCGTCGACCCGCTCCCCGGTGAGCAGCGGGTGATCGTGGACAGCGCCGACAACTCCACGGCCAGCCGCACGGTCACCGCCACCTGCCCGGCCGGCAAGCGCCTGCACGGGGTCGGCGGCGAGATCGTCGGCGGCGAGGGCCAGGTGCGGCTGACCGAGATGCGGCCCACCTCGTCGACCACGGCGACCGTCCGCGCCGCCGAGGACGAGAACGGTTTCAGCGGCAACTGGAAGGTGCGCGCGTACGCCGTCTGCGCGACCTGAGCCACCGGTCGTCGACCGACAGCCACCCCTGAGGCCCTGCGGTCCCGCGCCGATTCTCCGGCGCGGACCGTGGGGCCGTCCGCCGTCGGGCCGGCATCCCCGGTGCCTCTTGCCGTCGGGCCGGGTCCCCGGTGCCCCTTGCCGTCGGGCGCGGGAGACGGGCGGGGTGAGCAACGGTCCGCGGGAGACGGGCGGGGTGAGCAACGGTCGGCGGTCGCGGCGCAGGGTTGTGTCGACCTTCGCCGATGAGTAACGTCACGAATCGGTGCGACTACTCACCGTCATGGCAGGAGTGTTCCACATGACACAGACCACGCAGACCGACCTGCCCCACTGGCCGCCGGTCAACCCGGCCCGCAGCCCGTTCGCCCTGCTTGACGACGCCGAACGACTGCGCCTCGCCGGTCAGGCGGTGACCCGGGTGCAGCTGCCCACCGGAGCCACCGCCTGGCTGGTCACCCGGCATCCCGAGGTGCGGCAGCTGCTGCGCCACCCGGCGTTCAGCTCCGATCTGCAACGCCCCGGCTTTCCCCTGCTCCGCCCGCTGCCCCCCGAGGTGACGGCGGATTCCCAGGGGGCCTTCATCCGGATGGACGGCGAGGCGCACCTGCGGCTGCGCCGGATGCTCACCGCAGAGTTCATGATCAAGAATGTCCGCCGGATCGAACCGCTGATCCACCAGACCGTCTCCGAGGCCCTGGCCGACCTGGCCGCCGCCGGCCCACCGGCCGACTTCGTGTCGACGTTCGCCCTGCCGCTGCCGTCCAAGGTGATCTGTCACCTGCTCGGCGTCCCCTACGCCGACCACGACTTCTTCCAGTCCCGCAGCCGGCTGCTGCTCAACCGCCAGGCGCCGATGGACCAGCTCCAGCACGCCGCCCAGGAGCTGCGGGAATACCTCCGGTCGCTGATCGACGCCAAGCGGGCCCGGCCCGACGACGCCGACGACCTGCTCAGCCGGCTGATCCGGGAACGCGTCGAGCCGGGTGAACTCGGCGTCGACGAACTCGGCGGGATGGCCCTGCTGCTGCTCATCGCCGGCCACGAGACCACCGCCAACATGCTCGGCCTGAGCGTCCTGCTGCTGACCCGCCACCCCGGGCGGTACGCGCTCCTGCGCGACCGCCCCGACCTCGCCCCGGGCATGGTGGACGAGCTGCTGCGCTACCTCAGCATCGTCCGGACGGGGCTGTTCCGGGTGGCCACCGAGGACGTCGAGATCGGCGACCGGCTGATCCGGGCCGGCGAGGGCGTCATCGCCCTGCTCTCCCTGGCCAACCGGGACCCGGAGGTCTTCGACGACCCCGACGGGTTCGACCCGTACCGGCAGGCCCACCAGCACCTGGCCTTCGGGTTCGGGATGCACCAGTGCATCGGTCAGCCTCTCGCCCGAGCCGAACTGCGCGTCGCGCTGGTGGAGTTGGCACGACGCTTCCCCGACCTGAGGGTGGCGGCGGACCCACAGGAGTTGACCACCCGGGACAACTCGGTCGTGTTCGGCCTGGACGCTCTCCCGGTGACCTGGTGACGCCCGCCCCACGACAGCTACCGGCGGAGACGACGCCGCGGGTGGCCGTCGACCGGGAGCGGTGCTGCGGGGCGGGCAACTGCGTCCTGACCGCCCCGGAGGTCTTCGACCAGGACGACACCGACGGCCTGGTGCTGCTGCGCGACCCCGCCCCGGGAGCCGCGTCGCGCGACCGCGTCCAACGGGCCGCCGACCTCTGCCCGGCGGGTGCGATCCGGGTCGGCTGACGGCACCGGTGAGCGTCCGTCATCCCCATCCGCGCCGCGCTGGTCGGGTGCCCGGCCCCGTGACCCGGGCACCCGACCGGCGGCCGCTCACGGGAGAAGTTCGACGTACCCGTCGGTGCCGTGCACGCGGATCCGCTGCCCGTCCGGGATCAGCCGGGTGGCGTCCACCACCCCGACGACGGCCGGCAGGCCGTACTCCCGGGCGATCACCGCGCCGTGGGTCATCAGGCCACCGACCTCGGTGACCAGCCCGGCGACGGTGACGAACAGCGGCGTCCAACTGGGATCGGTGTACGGCGTGACGAGGATGTCCCCCGGTTCGAGATCGGCCCGTGCCACGTCCCGCACCACGCGCGCCCGACCCTCGACGGTCCCGGCGGAGACCGCCAGGCCGACCAGCGCGCCGACCGGCACGTCGTCCCGCTGGTACGTCCCGGCGACGATCTCGCCCTCCGAGGTGAGCACCCGGGGCGGGATGAGCGCCCGGTACGACAGGTGCTCCGCCGCCCGTCGAGGGATGAGCCCGTCGTCGACCCGGCGGGTACGGACGACCTCGTCGAGTTCGGGGAACGTGAGGTACCAGATGTCCTCCCGGCCCCGCAGCACACCGTCGGCCACCAGGCGGTCGGCCTCGGCCAGCAACGCCTGCTTGTACGCGAAGGTGCGGGTGACCATGCCGTACTTCGGGTACTCCCGGTAGCCGACGAACGTCCGGGCCCGGTCGATCATCCGTTTGGTCCGCTCGGCCTTGTCCGCGCCGCCGTCGGGCAGGGCCCGCAGCCGCTCCAGCACCTCCCGCTCCTTGTCCCGCGCCGTGCGCAGGCCCTGCTCGAAGTGCCGCCCGCCGGCCCCCGGTGCGAAGTTCCTGATGTTGCCCAGGATCAGCGGCACCAGCATGGCGGGACGTTCCCGCCAGCGGGGCCGGGTGATGTCGATCTCGCCGACCCCCCGCATGCCGTACCGGTCGAGCCAGGACCCGATGGCCACCCGGGCCTCCCGGCCACCGGCGAGCTGGTCCAGCCCGGCCAGCAGGTCGTCCGGCCCGCCGGGGGCGTCGCACTCCCGGCCGGGCCCGCCGTCGTCCGCCACCCGGCTCAGGAAGGCCACGACCTCCGGGTACGGCCGGATCGCGTCGGCGACGTCCAGCAGGGCCAGCCCCATCTCCGAGGTGACGTTGTGCGGGACGGACTGGGTGAGCGGGTCGGCGGCGTTGCGCTCACCGAGCCACTCCTGGAGGTGTTCGTTGAGCCACCAGACCGCCTCCATCCCGGCCATGATGACCGGGATGCTCCTCGGATCGATCATCATCCGGGTCAGCCGGGGGAAGTCGGTCCGGATGAAGTCGAGCAGCGCCGGCCCGGACTTCGTCCGGATCTCGCGGGCCAGGGCGGCGTTGGCGTCGTCGATCCGGGTGATCAGCTCGGTGACCAGCGCGGGATCGGTCTCGACGGGCGGTGCCGCCGGCCCGGGTGGCGGCCCGGCGGGCTTCTCGTCCGGCACCTCCCGGACGAAGTCACCGCGCTCCACGATTGTGCGCAACGCGTCCCCGATCAGCGGGTCGGACCTGCCCAGGGCCGCCAGCAGGCCGGCGCGGCCGGTCGGCGACGCCAGCTCGGGCGTCACGTCGGCGAACAACCGGCCGGCGGCCTCGTACATGGGCCGGGCGGCGATCAGCTGGTACATCGAGAACCCGAGGGGCTTCATCGGGTCGGTCATCATCTGCTGGTGGCCCACGGACACGTAGACGTGGTTGTCGGTGTCGTCGGCCACCGGGACGGGGAACAGCGTGGTGACCGGTCGGGTCTGGACGATCTGGAAGTCGTCGTCGACCAGGCACCACTCGATGTCCTGCGGCTGACCGAAGTGCGCCTCGATCCGCCGGCCCAGCCGCACCAGCCGGACGACCTGCGGGTCGGTCAGCGCCGGCTGGTCCTGCCGCTGCGGGTCGATCGCCACCACCCGGGTCCCGCCGGTCGGCGTGGTCCGCACGGCGTGGCGTTTGGCGGCGATCGTCCGGGCGACGACACCGTCGTCGCGGACCCGGAAGACGTCCGCGTCGACCAGCCCGGAGACCAAGGCCTCGCCGAGGCCGAACCCGGCCTCCACGAAGGAGACCCGCCGGTTGCCGGTGACGGGATCGGCGGTGAACAGGACGCCCGCCGCCCCGGCGGGGACCATCCGCTGGACGACCACCGCCATCGCGACCCGGTGGTGGTCGATGCCGTTGCGCTGGCGGTAGGTGACGGCCCGTGCGGTGAACAGCGAGCCCCAGCACCGGCTGATCTGCCGCAGGACCGCCGTCGGGCCGACCACGTTGAGGAAGCTGTCCTGCTGCCCCGCGAAGGAGGCGGTCGGCAGGTCCTCCGCCGTCGCGCTGGACCGGACGGCGTACCCGCCGTGCCCGCCGAGCGCATCGAGGGCACGGATGATCTCCGTCGCGACGTCGTCGGGGACGGTGACGTTCTCGATGGTGCGGCGGATCTGCGCGCTGAGGGTGCCGATCGCCGCCCGTTCGGTGGGTGCCAGCCGGGCCAGTCGATCGAGTTGCCCGTCGAGTCCCGACGCCAGCGCGGTGACCCGCCGGAAGGCGTCCGTCGTCACGCAGAAGCCCGCCGGCACCCGGACCCCGTCGATGCGGGTCAGTCCGCCGAGGTGGGCGCCCTTGCCGCCGACCAGGTTCCGCTGCGTCGGGTCGACCTCACGCAGACCCCGTACGTACCGACCGGTCATCGGGCGACCTCCGGGGCGGTCGGGCGTCGCCGCATGACGGTGGCCGGGTGGTTCAGCGGCCTCGAATATGTCTTCGGGTACGTGGACATCGTTTCGCCTTCCGCTGGTGACAGGTCGCCGGCGCACCGTCGTGATGCATTTCCGCTGGCGGCGACCTCGGCTGACGATTCTGCGGGGTGACCCGGGTCTTGCGGCAAGTCCCCCCGTCCGCTATATGTTGGGAGAGCAAGAAATGGTGCGCGCGTCGAAATGGCGAACGCGCCCGGCGAAACGTTTTCACCAGGCCGCCTGTCGATATCGGGGCCGGGCGGTCGGCGTCAGGGCCCCGGTAGGGGACGGTCGCCGACCGGCGTCGGGGCGGTCGGGGCCGGGACGGTGGCCGATCGGCGTCGGGGCGGTCCGGGGTGACACGCCGGTGAGCGGCGGGCCGACCTCAGCTGATCAGCGCGCCGACGTCCAGCCTTGCGCGCGCAGCCGTTCGATGCCGTCCAGCAGCAGGTCCAGCGCGAACTCGAACTCGAACTGGTCGTCGCAGCCCTGCCCCACGACGGACCCGTCGTCGTGCGAGGCCGCCTCGGCGATCTCGGCGACGTGCGGGAACCGCGCCGCGACCTCCGGCGGCAGGGGCGCGGGGGGCGTCGGGGCGGCCGGTCCGGTCCGGCCGGCCTGCCGGGACGCGTCGAACAACTCCTGGCTGAAGCCCAGGATGCGGCTGCCCATGGCGTGCATGACGTGGTGGGTGAGGTCGGTGGAGAGGCCACCGGCGCGTAGCGCCCCGATCATCGAGTCGAGGTAGCCGAGGACGGCCGGCGTCGCCATGGTGCGCGACTCGATGGCGAGCGACGCCCAGGGGTGCCGACGCAGCACCTGCCGGGCCGACAGGACACGTCGGCGGATGGCGGGCTGCCAGCCGACGCCCGTCGTCAGCGGCTCGATCTCGCCGACCACCACGTCGATCATGCCGTCGAGGAGTTCGTCCTTGTTGGCCACGTGCTTGTAGAGGGCCATCGGCACGACGCCCAGTTCCTGCGCGAGGTTGCGCATGCTGAGCGACTCGATTCCGGCCCCGTCGGCCAGCACGACGGCGGCGCGCAGGATGCGGTCCCTGCTCAGCGGCGTCCGGCGCAGCGTCTCAGCCTGCTCGGCCATCTCGGTCCCTGTCCTCGGTCGGCGAGGGAAACCTTAACCGGCATTGACAGGTGTACGCCGTACACCTACCGTGGTCGACATCTGGTGTACGGCGTACACTCCGAGGAGGGCGAGATGAAGGCGATCGTGCAGGACCGGTACGGGCCCCCCGAGACGTTGACCCTCGCGGACGTCGACGTGCCGGTGCCCACCGCCGACGAGGTGCTCGTGCGGGTCGAGGCCGCCGCGCTCAACGCGTACGACTGGCACGTGATGCGCGGCGATCCCCGGATGGCGCGGTTGGCGCTGGGCCTGACGCGGCCCCGGGCCCGCATCCGGGGTCGCGACTTCGCCGGTCGGGTCGAGGCCGTCGGCGTCGACGTGCGTCACCTGCGCCCCGGCGACAGCGTGTTCGGCGACCTCGGGGACGCCAACGGCGCGTTCGCCGAGTACGTGTGCGCCCCCGCCGCCCTGGTCGCGCCGAAGCCGGCGAACCTGACCGCGCCGGAGTCGGCAGCCCTGCCACTGGCCGGGGTGACCGCGCTCCAGGGGCTGCGGGACGCGGCCCGGGTCGCGCCCGGCCAGCGCGTGCTCGTCAACGGCGCCTCCGGTGGTGTCGGCACCCTGGCCGTGCAGCTCGCCAGGGTGCTGGGCGCGACGGTGACCGGGGTGTGCAGCACCCGCAACGTCGACCTGGTCCACTCGCTCGGCGCCGACCACGTCGTCGACTACACCCGCGAGGACTTCACCCACGGGGACCGCCACGACGCGGTGTTCGACCTGGTCGGCAACCGCAGCCTCACCGCGCTGCGGCGGGCACTGACCCCGACCGGGACGCTGGTGCTCTCCGGCGGCGGTGTGTACCGGGGCGGCAGCCTCCTCGGGCCGGTCCGGCTCATCGCGCGGGGGCGACTGCTGGCCCCCCTCGTCCGGCAGCGCGTCGTCGTCCTGACGGCGACCCCCGGCCGGGAGCACCTCGACACGCTCCGCGCCCACGCCGAGGCCGGCCACCTCACACCGGTGATCGACCGGACCTATCCGTTGCCCGAGGTGCCCCATGCCATCGGCTACCTCGAAGGCGAACACGCCAGGGCGAAAGTGGTCATCACCATCTGACCGGCCCGCCATCCGCCGGCCCGGCCGGGCAGGCTCCCGATTCCCCGGTCAAGCGTGCCCGGCTCAGAGTTCCGTCAATATCACCTGTCAGTCAGCTGGCAATGGTGAAAGCGCTTCGATTTCCTGCTCCAGCACTGTCGGCGAGCGACGAATCTCATTTACCATCGTCGATGCAATGCCTCGTTCATCCGCCGTTCACCCTACCGACGGCCGGCCTTCGAGGCGTCCGCACCGCGCCCGGGCCCGACGCGCCCCACCCCGCCCGCCCCGAGGAACAGGACCCCCCATGACAGCCACCGCACGTCGTACCGCCGTCCTGGCCGGACTCACCGCCACCCTGCTGGCCGGCCCGCTCGCCGTCGCCGCCGTCGCCGCCGCGACCGCCACGATCACCCTCAACGGCTCCAGCGCGAGCGTCACCGGCAGCAACGTCACCGTCGCCGGCAGCGCCGTCACCATCACCGCGCCCGGCTCCTACGAGATCAGGGGCACGCTGAACAACGGCCACATCGCTGTCGACACCGCCATCACCGGCACCGTGGAACTCGTCCTCGCCGGCGCCTCCATCACCAACTCCACCTCCTCGCCGCTGTACGTGACCAACGCCAGCGCGGTCACCGTCACCCTGGCCGCGGGCACCAGCAACAACCTCACCGACGCGGCGACGTACACCAACACCGGGGAGCCGGACGCCGCCCTGTTCAGCGCCGCCGACCTGACCATCGGCGGCACCGGCGCGCTGACCGTGCGCGCCAACCACGCCGACGGCATCGTCAGCAAGGACGACCTGGTCATCCAGTCCGGCACCATCACCGTCAACGCGGTGGACGACGCGATCCGGGGCAAGGACTCCCTCACCGTCAACGGCGGCACGATCGCCGTCACCTCGTCCGGCGGCGACGGGCTCAAGTCCAACGACACCGAGGCCGGCAAGGGCGTGCTCACCATCACCAACGGCACCATCACCGCCTCGGTCGCCGACGACGCCATCAAGGGCGAGAACGTCCTGAACATCTCCGGCGGCACCATCAACGTCACCCGGTCCTACGAAGCGCTGGAAGGACTCCGGACCACCATCAGCGGCGGCAACATCACCGTCGTGGCCAGCGACGACGCGGTCAACGCCGCCGAGGAGGGCCTCGGCCACATGGAGCCGTCCGCGATCGCGTTCATCAAGGTCACCGGCGGCACGGTGGTGGCCAGCGGCGGCACGGACGGCTTCGACTCCAACGGGTCGCTCACCTTCGCCGGTGGCACCGTGGTGGCCCGGGGCTCCAGCACCCGGGGCGGCGGCGAGGGCGCGATCGACGCCGACGGCCCGATCGCCTTCACCGGCGGCACGGTGGTGGGCGCGGCGCTGACCTCGCTGGCCGTGTTCCAGGCGGTGCCGAACACCGGCCAGGGCTGGGTGGCCCCCCGGTTCAACGCCAACCTGGCCGCCAACACCATCGTGCACGTGGTGTCCGGCAGCACGGTGCTGGGTTCGTACCGGACCTCGGCCACCGTCCGGGAGGTCGTCTTCTCGTCCAACCGGATCACCAACGGCCAGCGGTACGACATCTACACCGGCGGCAGCGTGACCGGCACCAACGTCGGCGGTCTCTACACCGGCGGCAGCATCACCGGCGCCACCCGGGTGCTGACCGGCGTCACCGCCGGCCGGTACGGGCGGTTCTGAGTCCGGGCCCTGCGGTTCGGGCCCGCCCGGGCCCGAACCGCGCCACCGGCCCGCCTTTGCACCACCGCCAGATCCGATGCCACACCGCCGGACGCCGCACACGGCAAACGGCCGGCGGACACCCCAAGGAGCAAATATGTCGCGCTTGGTCCTGGCCGGAGTGGACCTGGTCGCCGTGGTCCTGCTCGTCTTCGCGCTGTACTTCCCGCGCCACCGACGACGGGACCTGGTGGTCGCCTACCTCGGCGTCAACGTCGGCGTGTTCGCCGTGGCCAGCTCACTGAGCAGCAGCACCGTCGGCGCCGGGCTCGGGCTGGGGCTGTTCGGGGTGCTGTCGATCATCCGGCTCCGGTCCACGGAACTCGACCAGCACGAGGTGGCGTACTACTTCTCGGCGCTCGCGCTCGGCATCCTCGGCCCGCTCTCCGGCACCTCGGTCCTGACGGTCGGCGCGCTGACGGTGCTGATCCTCGCCGTGATGTTCGTCGGGGACCACCCCCGACTGCTGCGCCGGTACCGGCGGCACGTCATCGTGCTGGACAGCGCGGTCACCGACTCGGTCGCCCTCACCGCACACCTGGAGCAGTTGCTCGGCGCCCGGGTGCACAACGTCAACGTCGAGCGCGTCGACCTGGTCAACGACACCACGATCGTGGACGTCCGCTACTCGCGGCCCAGGGTCACCGCCACCGGCGGGCGGCGGCCGGTCGACGCGGGCACCGCCCGGTGACCGCCCCCGACCCGCCCACCGCGGCCCTGATCCCGCCCACCGCGGCCCTGATCCCGCCCACCGCGGCCCTGATCCCGCCCACCGCGGCCCTGATCCCGCCCACCGCGGCGCTGACCCCGCCCACCGCGGTCCTGACCCCGCTCACCGGTGCGCTGGCCCAGCTCACGCCGATCGGGCTCGCGGAACTGACCGAACGCGCCGCGCTACAGACCCGGTTCGACCGCAAGTACCTCCTTCCGCTCGCCGAGCTGCCGCACCTGCTCGCCGGGCTCGACCACACCGACCAGGTGCTGGAGATCGACGGCAGGCGCGCGTTCCGCTACGAGTCGATCTACTTCGACACCGCCGACCTGGTCAGCTTCCGGCTCACCGCCCGCCGACGCCGCCGCCGCTTCAAGATCAGGACGAGGACGTACCTCGACTCCGGCCTCTGCTGGCTGGAGGTGAAGACGGAGGGCACCCGGGGCGGCACGGTCAAGGAACGGCTGCCCTACCGTCCCGACGACAGCGGCACCCTCACCCCCGGGCGGTCGTTCGTCGACGGGGTGCTCGCGGCGCTGCGCACCGGCCCCACCCTGACCTTCGCGCCGACCCTCACCACCAGCTACCTGCGCAGCACGCTCTATCTACCGGCTACCGCGAGCCGGGCGACCATCGACGTCGCGTTGCGCTGGGAGGATCACCGGGGCCGTCGGTTGGCGCTGCCCGAACTGGCCATCATCGAGACGAAGACCGGCTCCACCGCCTCCCACGTCGACCGGCTGCTCTGGCGGCAGGGTCACCGCCCGGTGGCCATCTCCAAGTACGCGACCGGGCTGGCCGCCCTCGACCCCGACCTGCCCGCCGGGCGTTGGCAGCGCACCCTACGTCGGCACTTCCACCCCACCCTCCACGGGGATCCGGGCGCGCGCCAGGAGACGTCTCACCGGGGCGGCCCCGCAACAGACCCCGCCGCATCCTGCGCCCGCGGGGGCAGCCGTAACGCGTAACCGACACCCCGGACGGTGTGGATCAGGGGCGGGTCCCAGCGGTCGATCTTCCGCCGCAGGCAGTAGACGTACGACTCGACGATCCGGCCGTCGCCACCGAAGCGGTAGTTCCACACCCCGTCGAGGATCTGCGCCTTGCTGACCACCCGGCCCGCGTTGGCGAGCAGGAACCGCAGCAGGTTGAACTCGGTGGGCGACAGCGGCACCGGGTGCCCGCCCCGGCGTACCTCGTGGGCCTGCTCGTCCAGCTCCAGGTCGGCGTACCGCAGCAACCCGCCGTCCTGGGTGCCCTGATCCGCCCGGTAGCGGCGCAGCACCGCCCGCACCCGCAGCACCAGCTCCTCCAGGCTGAACGGCTTGGTGACGTAGTCGTCGGCCCCGGCGGTGAGCCCGGCGATGCGGTCGGCCACCTCGTCACGGGCGGTGAGGAACAGCACCGGCACTCCCGGACCGGGACCCGCACGCAGGCTCCGTGCGACCTGGAGACCGTCGAGATCCGGCAGCACCACGTCGAGCACCACCAGGTGCGGTTCGAAGTCCGCCGCCACGACCAGCGCCTCCCGGCCGCCGGAGGCCACCCGGACCTCGAAGTCGTGCCTTCCCAGCGTCGCCGAGAGCAGCGCCCGGAGATGGGGGTCGTCGTCCACGACGAGCACCCTGGGCATCGGGGTAATCACGCACTGTTCGTACGGGACATGGTGGGGAGTGGCCTCGCAGTCGGCTGTGGATCAGCTGTGAGCAACCTGCCGGTCGTGCCACCCGTGGCGCACCGGGTCGCCCACCCGTCGTGCCGACGGGTGGGCGACCGACGCACTCAGGGGCTGGTGCAGGTCGGCGACGGGCTGGTCGGCGTGCCGGTGCCGAGGAAGCCGAAGGTCGTCGAGGTGCCGGGGGCCAGCGCACCGTTGTAGGAGACGTTGCGGACGGTCGCGGTCGAGCCGCTGGTGCTCAGCGTGCCGTTCCAGACCTGGCTGATGCCCTGTCCACTGCCCAACTGCCAACGGGCGGTCCAGCCGTCGACGGCGGCGCTGCCGGCCGTCACCGTGACCTCAGCCTGGAAGCCACCCGACCACGAGCCGATCGTGCGGTACGTCGCGGTGCAGGCGGTGCCGGGCGGCGGGGTCGTCGGCGGCGGGGTGGTCGGCGGAGGCGTGGTGGGCGGCGGGGTGGTGGGCGGAGGCGTGGTCGGCGGCGGGGTGGTGGGCGGCGGGGTCGTCGGCGGGGTCGTCGGCCCGCCCGGCGGCACCAGGGGGCAGGTGGAGCTGTACCGGGAGACGCCGGTGCTGTTCGCCAGCGGGCAGAGGAACTGGGTGTAGCGGGTGTCGTAGTCCAGGAAGATCTTGAGCCAGGGGATCAGCAGCCGCATCTCGGTCGGGTTCGACCGGGTGAACGACAGGTGGTCGTTGCCGGCCAGCTCCGCCCAGGCGTGCTCCACCCCGGCGGGCAGCGTGTTGTAGATGCCCTGCACGTAGGACGGGGTGACGGTGCCGTCGTTCTGCCCCGACAGGAGCAGGGTGGGGACCTGGGTGGTCGACATGTTCAGGTTGTTGCCGGGCGTACCCGGGGCGAGGCCGACAGCGGTCCGCAGCGACGGCCGCCGCAGCGCCGCCAGCAGGGTGCCGGCCCCGCCCGCGGAGTGGCCCATCACGCTGAGCCGGTTGGGGTCCACCCGGTTGCGCACCGGGCTGGTCCGGGTGAGGTAGTCCAGCCCCGCGAGCAGCTGGGTGGCCCGGGCGTCAGCACCGTCGGTCCGGCTGTTGGTCTCGATCCCGAGCACCACGAAACCGAAGGACGCCAGCCAGGGGCCCATCCAGGCCTCCTCGTTGGCGAACAGGGCGGAGTACCCGGGCACGATCGCCACCGCGCCCCAGGTGCCCAGGCTGGTGTCGGTCGGGTAGTAGACGAACCCGCCGTTGAAGCCGTTGCCCGCCGGCACGGTCGCCTGCGTGGTGGCGAACGGCCCCCGGGTGGCGGCCACACTCGCCGGGGTCGGGTCCGGGCCACGCTGGTAGGGGTTGTCCGCCGCCGCCGCCGCGGCGTGCGGCATGCTCGCGGTCGCCACGAGACCGAGGAGCACCGCGAGGCCGGCCGAGAGCCAGCTCACGAACCGGGGTACGGAGGTCCGGCGGCCGGCCGGGGGTGGGGTCGGGGGTCGATCTGCCGGTAGCGTCACTTCGGGCCTCTCCTTCGGTTGACGGGGCTGCGGACTACCGCCGGCTCCACTGCTGGTTGGCCTGGCCGTTGCAGGTCCACAGGACGAGCTTCGTGCCGTTGGCGGTGGCCCCGCCGTTGGCGTCGAGGCAGAGGCCGGACTGCACGCCGGTGATGGTGCCGTTGGCGTTGAGGTTCCACTGCTGGTTGGTGCCGCCGTGGCAGTCGTACGTGGTGACCAGGGTGCCCGGGGTGGTGCCGTAGCCGGCGGCGTCCAGGCACTTGGTGCCGAGCACGGTCAACGCCCGGCCGGAGGTGTACGTCCACTGCTGGTTGGTGCCGCCGTGGCAGTCCCAGAGCTGCAGCTGGAGCCCGTTGGTGGTGGCGGAACCGGGCACGTCGACGCACCGGCCCGAGGGGGTGCCGACGATCGTGGTGGTCTGTCCGCCGCTGTTGCCCGGGTTGCCGATGCTGCCGGGCACCGACTGCAGGGCGCTGTACCAGCGGGCGGCCATCTTGTCGTAGCCGCCGGAGGTGGGGTGGATGCCGTCGATCAGGTCGGCGGTGGACAGGGCGCTCTGCATGTCGACCAGGTGCACCCGCTTGCCGGCGTTCACCTTGCTCTGCACGATGCCCGGGATCGCCGCGTTGAAGGTACGCGCGGCCGCCGCCTGGTTGCCGTTGGAGAGCGTGATGATCTGCGCGACGAACACCTCCGCGGTGGGTGCGGTGGTGGTGATCCGGTCGATCAGGGTGGAGAGCCGGTTCGGCGCGGTGCCCACGTTGTAGTTCTGCAGGATGTCGTTGGTGCCGATGTGCAACAGCACGGTCTGCGGCCGTTGGTTGTTCAGCCAGCCGACGATGTTGGCGTCGATCTGGTCGATGCGCCAGCCGGGGTGCCCCTCGTGGTCGTGGTCACCGAGGCTGCCCGGCCCGTTGAACTGCGATCCGGTGAAGTCGATCGTGTACCGGCCGGCGGCGAGGCGCTGCCAGAGCCCGATCCGGTAGCCGCCCGGCACCTGGGTGCCCTCGGTGATGGAGTCGCCGAGCGGCATCACCCGTACCCCGCCGTTGGATTCGGCGTGGGCGGGGCCGGTCGGTGTCACCACCCCGGCGGTCATGACGCCGAGTACGGCGAGCGCCGCGAGCCATCGTGCCCTCGTTCGCATGGATTTCTCCCCTGGATCGGTGGAGCTGGCCGAGGGCGTGGGCCGGTCGGACGGCCACCGTGGTGAGGGGCGGCACGTCGGTGACGCGGGGCGGCCGGACCGGACAGCCCGCCGGCCGCCGGTCCCGCCGGGCACACGCCGATCGCCACCTCGACAGGACGAGGTGGTCTCGGCACCGGGACGGGTGTGAGCGTTAACAAAGACCATTGTAAATACTTGTCGCTGACCTGGTCCAGTTCGGCCCACCAGCCACCCCCGACGGAAGGCGATCGGGCACCCGGACGGGCCGACACCGCGACACCCGTCCGCTCCGCGAGACGTACGCCACGACCGAGGTCACCGGCTGACCCCACCACCCGAACCCTGACGGACGGGGCGGCTCACCACACCGGCGAGCCGCCCCGTCCGTTCGTCACCCGTACCTCAGGGCTGCGGCAGCGCCGCGTCGATGATCGCGGCCTGCTCGACCTCGTGCTGCTTGGCGGAGCCGACCGCCGGGGCGGCGGCGGCCGGACGGGAGATGCGGCGCAGCCGCACCCCGTCCAGGTGCTCCACCAGGTTGAGCGCCACGAACGACCAGGCACCCTGGTTGGCCGGCTCCTCCTGCACCCAGGCGACGTCCTCCGCGTGGGGGTACCGGTCGAGCACCGCCCGGAGTTCCCCGACCGGCAGCGGGTAGAGCTGCTCCAGCCGGACGATGGCGGTGTCGCCGATGCCGCGGTCGGCGCGGGCCTGCACCAGGTCGTAGTAGACCTTGCCGGAGCAGAGCAGCACCCGCCTGACCCTCTCGGCGGACGGCGCCTCGACACCCGGCCCGCCGTCGTCCAGCACCGGCTGGAAACCGCCGGTGGTGAAGGCCGCCACGTCCGAGACGCAGAGCCGGTGCCGCAGCAGCGACTTCGGCGAGAAGACCACCAGCGGCTTGCGCTTGGCCGACAGGGCCTGCCGGCGCAGCAGATGGAAGTAGTTGGCCGGGGTGCTGGGGATGGCGACCCGCATGTTGTCCTGCGCGCACAGTTGCAGGAAGCGCTCCGGCCGCCCGGACGAGTGGTCCGGCCCCTGCCCCTCCTGCCCGTGCGGCAGCAGCAGCACCAGCGACGACCGCTGACCCCACTTCAGCTCGCCGGAGGAGAGGAACTCGTCGATGATGGACTGCGCACCGTTGGCGAAGTCACCGAACTGCGCCTCCCAGAGCACCAGCGCATCGGGGTTCTCCACCGAGTAGCCGTACTCGAAGCCCATGGCGGCGTACTCGCTCAGCAGCGAGTCGTGCACGAAGAACCGGGCGTCGCCGGTGGCCAGGCGGGACAGCGGCAGGTACGACTCCCCGGTGGCCGCGTCGACGACCGCGGCGTGCCGTGAGGTGAACGTGCCGCGTCGCGAATCCTGGCCGGCCAACCGGACGGTGACGCCCTGGCTCAGCAGCGAGCCGAAGGCGACCAGCTCACCGAAGCCCCAGTCGATACCGCCCTCGACCGCCATCCGCGCCCGCCGCTGCAACACCTGCTGGACCCGCTTGTGCGCGGTGAACCCCTCCGGCAGGTGCAGGTGCGCCTCGCCGACCGCACGGACGGCCGCCGCGTCGACGGCGGTGTCGACCTGCTGTTCGGGCGCCGCGGACCAGGACGGGCGGGCCCGCGACGGCGCGACGGCCACGTCCCGGCTGGCCTTGAAGACCCGCTCCAGCTCAGCCTGGTACTCGCGGAGCTGCTGCTGCGCGGTCTCGACGGTGATGTCGCCCCGGCCGATCAACTCCTCGGTGTAGATCTTCCGGACGCTGCGCTTGGCATCGATGATCTCGTACATCCGGGGGTTGGTCATCGACGGGTCGTCGCCCTCGTTGTGCCCACGGCGGCGGTAGCAGACCAGGTCGATCACGACGTCCTTGTTGAACGCCTGGCGGTACTCGAAGGCCAGCCGGGCGACCCGGATCACCGCCTCCGGGTCGTCGCCGTTGACATGGAAGATCGGCGCCTGGATCATCCGGGCCACGTCGGTGCAGTAGAGCGACGAACGGCTGTACTCCGGGGCGGTGGTGAAGCCGACCTGGTTGTTGACCACCACGTGCACGGTCCCGCCGGTGCGGTAGCCACGCAGCTGGGACAGATTGAGCGTCTCGGCGACGACCCCCTGCCCGGCGAACGCGGCGTCACCGTGCACCAGCACCGGCAGCACCGTGTAGCCCTCCAGGCCCAGGTCGAGCCGGTCCTGCTTGGCCCGGACGATGCCCTCCAGCACCGGATCGACGGCCTCCAGGTGCGACGGGTTGGCCACCACGCTGACGGTGGTGCAGTGCTGGCCGTCGGGCGTGGTGTACCTGCCGGTCTGCCCGAGGTGGTACTTCACGTCGCCGGAGCCGTGCGCCGAGTCCGGGTCCATCTGGCCCTCGAACTCGTTGAAGATCTTCTCGTACGGCTTGCCGACGATGTTGGCGAGCACGTTGAGCCGGCCCCGGTGGGCCATGCCGATGACCAGCTCGTGGAAGCCGCCCTCGGCACAGGCCTGGAGCACCTCGTCGAGCAGCGGGATCAGCGACTCGCCACCCTCCAGCGAGAAGCGACGCTGACCGACGTACTTGGTCTGCAGGAAGGTCTCGAACGCCTCGGCGGCGTTGAGCCGGTTGAGCAGGTGCTGCTGTTCGTCCGGGTCCGGCTTGGTGTACCTGATCTCGATGCGCTCCTGGATCCAGCGACGCTCCTCCGGCTCCTGGATGTGCATGTACTCGACGCCGACCCGGCGGCAGTAGGTGTCCCGCAGGACGCCGAGCACGTCGCGCAGCCGCATCTTCTGCCGGCCGGCGAAGCCACCGACCGGGAAGGTCCGGTCGAGGTCCCACAGGGTCAGGCCGTGTTGCAGGACGTCCAGGTCGGGGTGCCGGCGGATCGTGAACTCGAGCGGATCGGTGTCGGCCATCAGGTGCCCGCGCACCCGGTAGGCGTGGATCAGCTCGATCACCCGGGCGGCCTTGTCGATCTGCCCCTCGGAGGTCCGGGCCACGTCCCGCATCCAGCGCACCGGCTCGTACGGGATGCGCAGCGAGGTGAAGATGTCGTCGTAGAGGCCGTGCTCACCGAGCAGCAACTCGTGGACCGTCTTGAGGAACTCGCCGGACTGCGCGCCCTGGATCACCCGGTGGTCGTACGTGCTGGTCAACGTGGTGACCTTGCTGATGCCATGGTCGGCAAGCGTCTCGTCGGACATGCCCGAGTACGGCGCCGGGTACTCCATCGCGCCGACGCCGATGATCGCGCTCTGGCCGGGCATCAGCCGGGGCACCGAGTGCACGGTGCCGATGCCACCCGGGTTGGTCAGCGAGATCGTCGTGCCCGAGTGGTCCTCCATGGTCAGCTCGCCGCGCCGGGCCCGCCGGACCACGTCCTCGTACGCCTGCCAGAACTGCCGGAAGTCCATGCTTTCGCACTTCTTGATCGACGGTACGACCAGGGTGCGGGTCCCGTCCGGCCGGGCCAGGTCGATGGCGATACCGAGATTGACGTGCTCCGGCTGCACCAGCGCGGGCTTGCCGTCCACCTCGGCGTAGGAGTTGTTCATCTCCGGATGCGCGACGACCGCGCGCACCAGCGCCCAACCGATCAGGTGGGTGAAGCTGACCTTGCCACCCCGGCCCCGGGCGAGATGATTGTTGATCACGATGCGGTTGTCCACCAGCAGTTTGGCCGGCACGGCGCGGACACTGGTGGCGGTCGGCACATGCAGCGAGCTGCTCATGTTCTGCACGATGCGGGCCGCGACCCCGCGCAGCGGGACCGTGCTCGCGGCGGTGGCCGGGTCACCCGCCGCGCCACCGCCGGAGGTCTTCCCACCGGTCGCCCGGGTTCCGCCGGACCGCCCACCGGGCGACCCGGCCCGCTCGCCGGACGCGGGAGCCTGCCCGGCCCGGGCGGTCGGCGGGGTCGGTGCGCTCGCCCCGGTCGCCGCCCCGGCGTGGGCGTCCGCGGGCCTCACCACATCCGGCGCAGCCGCCGCCCGCGGCGCGGCCCCGCCCTCTCGCGCGGCCCCGCCCTCTGGCGGGGTGGTGTCCTGAGGCGGGGTGGCCGCGTCCTCTGGCGGGGCGGTCGAGGCCGGTGGCGGGGTGGGCGTGGCCGGTGGCGGTCGGTAGTCGGCGAAGAAGTCGTGCCAGGCATGGTCGACGCTCGTCGGATCGGCCAGATAGCGCTGGTACATCTCGTCGACGATCCACTCGTTGGGACCGAAATCCGCGAGCGGATTGTCCTGCGAGGTCTGCTGGGTCGACACAGCCGGGTTCGCCTCTTTCACCTCAGATTGACGGCACGCGACGGTCTCATCACGGTGGACGGAAACCACGTCCGATTCAGGCTACGCCGCCACGTCCCAGCATTGTGGACACGGCCCACCGGCAGATCCCGCTCCACCGGAAGTCCGGTCCCGCTCCGCCAGGGCTCGGGTGCGGGCCCGGGCCGGTGCGGTCGCCGACCGGGATGGTCGGCGACCGCACCGCAGGTGGTGGTCCGGTGGTACGCGGTCGCGGCTACCGGACGCGCAGCGGACCCGGCTACCTGCCCAGGGTCACCTTGAGGATCCGCTCGTTGCTGTTGTTGGGAATGCTGTCCTTGTCGCCGCCGGTACTCGTGGTCAACCACAGGTTCCCGTCGAGGGTCGGCTCGACGGTCCGCAGCCGGCTGTACGTGCCGACGAAGTACTGCTGCACGTCGGTGAGGGTGTTCCCACTGATCACCGCCCGGTACATCCGGTTGCCCCGCAGGCAGCCGAGATACAGCACGTCCCGGACGATGGCCAGGCCGCTGCACGACGCCTCCGCCACCGGGTAGGTGCGTACCGGGGCGATGAAGTTCGGGTTGGCGCAGGACCCCACCGTGCCCTCGCAGGCCGGCCACCCGTAGTTGCCGCCCCGGACGATGATGTTGGTCTCGTCCATGACGTTGTTGCCGAACTCCTGCTCGAAGAGCCGGCCCCGGGAGTCGAACGCCAGCCCCTGCGGGTTGCGGTGCCCGTAGCTCCACACCGCGTTGCCGAACGGGTTGTCCGACGGCACGGTGCCGTCGGGGCGTACCCGCAGCACCTTGCCGCCCAGGTCGTTGACGTCCTGGGCGCGGTCCGGGCTCTGCCCGTCGCCGGTGGCGGCGTAGAGCATCCCGTCGGGGCCGAAGCGCAGCCGCCCGCCGTTGTGGTACTTGTTGCGCGGGATGCCGGTGACCAGCACCTGCACCGTGCCGGTCTGCAACGTGCCGTCGTAGCGGATGCGGACGATCCGGTTGTCGGTCGTGGTGGTGTGGTAGATGTACAGCCAGCGGTCGGTGGTGAAACTCGACGACACGGCCAGGCCGAGCACCCCGCCCTCGCCGTTGGTGCCGGCCACGTTGGGCACCGTGCCGATGCTGCGCTTGTTGCTGCCGTCCGGGTTCATCGCGACGACGTCGAACAGGTCGCGCCGGCCGTAGAGCACCGTGCCGTCGGGCAGTTGCACCAGCCCCCACGGCAGGTCCCGCTCGGTGGTGACCACCGTCGTGCCGCAGACCGCGCTGGTGCAGGCCGACCCGGTGCGCACGGTCACCGCGCTGCTCGCCGTGGAGGTGTTGCCCTGCGCGTCCCGGGCGACGACCGTGTACTGGTAATCGGTTGCGGCGGCCAGCCCGGTGTCGGTGAACGAGGTCGCCGGCGGGTTGGCGGCCGTGCCCGTGACCGAGCCGACCGTCACCCCGCCGCGCAGGATGTCGTACCGGGTGACCGCCACGTTGTCGGTGGACGCCGTCCAGGTCAGGGTCACGTCGGTGCCGTTGGCGGTGCCGGCGAGGTTGGTCGGGGTGGTGGGCCGCTGGGTGTCCGACTGGCAGAACGGCGGTGTCACGGAGAGCGTGGCACTGGCCTGCGACACGTTGCCGGCGGCGTCCCGGGCGTTGACGTACCACCCCCAGGTGACGCCCTGGGCGACGGTGAGGGTGGCGGTGAGCGTGTTGCCGGCTACCGAGGTGACCAGCTGGCCGTCGTGGTAGATGTCGTAGTACGCGACGCCGACGTCGTCCCGGGACGCGGACCAGGTGAGCGTGACGGACTGACAGGTCAGCCTGCTGCTGCGCAGGTAGCCCGGCGCGGTGGGCGGCCGGGTGTCGGCGGCGGCCCGGGCGAGGGTCGTCCCGGTCGGCGCGGTCGTCCCGGTCGGCGGGCCGGCGGAGACGGGTGCGCCGGCCAGGATGGTGCAGGCGCTGGTCAACAGGGCCAGGGTGGCATGACGAGGACTGATTCGCACGCGATACGTCCCTTTCTCAGAGCCTGGTCGTGGTCAGTACGGGTAGCCCGGCACGTTGAGCCGCACGCTGTACAGGCCGGAGTCGTTGGTACGGCCCGAGGTGACGAAGAGGGTGCGCCGGTCGGACCCGCCGAACGCCACGTTGGTGGTGCCGCTGGGGCCGGACCGGATCGTGCCGAGCTGGCTGCCCGTGGGCGAGTAGACGTGCACCAGCCCGTCGCCGCCGGACGTCCAGTAGACGTTGCCGGCGCAGTCGATCGTGCCGCCGTCCGGACCCCCGACGTAGTTGACGAACACGCTGCGGGGGCCGGTGCTCCCGTCGGGCTGGACGGCGTACTTGTAGATCTTGTTCTCGCCGTAGGCGCCGACGTAGAGGGTGCCGCCGTCCGGGGAGAGCGCGATGCCGTTGGGCTGGCGCAGCGCGTCGTCGACCAGCGACACCTGGCCGTTCGAGACACGGAAGACGCTGGTCCGCCCGCCCATCTGGTCGGGGCGGTTGCCGCGCTGGAAGTTGGGGTCGGTGAAGTAGACGACGCCGTCGGAGCGGACCGCCACGTCGTTCGGCGAGTTGAACGCCCGGCCCTGGTAGTTGCCGGCGACGACCCCCCGGGCCAGGTTGTCGAGCCGGTAGGTCGAGACGCTGCGCTGGTCGTGCGTGGCGGCCACGAGCTGCTGCCCGTCGGGGGTGAGCGCGAGCCCGTTGCTGCCGGCGTTGCCGAGGAAGGTGTCGAAGGTGGCCGGCGGGGTGAACCGCCTGATCGTGGACGGCTGGACCCACTCCGACCCGGTCGCCGCGGCCATGTCGGAGAAGAGCAGGTAGCCCCGGTCGGCGATCCAGACGGGGCCCTCCAGGAAGGCGAAGCCGCCACGGATCTTCGTGGCCGTGACCGAGGTCGACGGCAGCGGCGGGCCGTATCCGGTGCCGGTCGGGCAGACACCGGGCGGTGCGCCGGGTGGGCCGGCGAGGGCGGCGGGCTGACCGGCCGACGGTGCGGGCGCGGTGTCGGGGCCCGCCGGGACGGCGGCGGGCAGGGCGAGCAGGAGGCTGGCCAGCACGGTGGCGGCCGGTTGCAGGACCATCGGGAACTCCGATCGGCGAACGGAGCGGCCGTCGTTGGCGGTCGCGGGGTGGCACCGGCATTGATACACCGGTATCGATGTGTCACGGGCAGCATAAATTAGGAACCACCCCACCGCATGGGTGGCGATCCACCGATCCCGGCAATGATCCGGATTTCTTACTAAGATGCTGGTCAATACCGATGGACCGCCGGGAACTTCCGGACACCGGCCACCGGGCCGGTCCACATGGTGATCGGATCTGGTCGATGGATCTCCCCGCGTCCGTCCGGTCGCTCCGGCGCGGCCCGTCGCCGCAACGGCGGAGACGTTCCGCCGCCGACCATCGTGGACCGGTCGACTGTGGACGCCGATCGGGTCGCGCAAACGCACCGACAGTCCTGATTCGCACTCTCCTGCCGCGTTACCGACAGAGGCGGAATCGACGATGGGAGCGCGCTCATCTACCCTCAGGGCAGATCCGGCCCACGTCGTGGGCCGGCACCGGTTCGGCAGCCATGGGTGTCGTGGTCTCCCCGCCAGTATTCACCGACCATGGCCCTGTTCGGAGGGATCGAAGCGTTGACGAGCGACAAGGTGGCGCCGCCGGGCGTCGACACCACCCGGCCCAGCATCGCCCGGGTGTACGACTACTACCTCGGCGGCAAGGACAACTTCGCGGTCGACCGGGAGGCCGCCCAGATGGCGATGCAGGTCACCCCGGACGGTCCGGAGGCCGGGCGGGCCTGCCGGGCCTTCCTGCGCCGGTCGGTCCGCTACCTGGCCGCCGAAGCCGGCATCCGCCAGTTCCTCGACCTCGGCTCCGGCCTGCCCACCCGGGGCAACGTGCACGAGATCGCCCACCAGGTCGACCCGGACGCCCGGGTGGTCTACGTGGACAACGACCCGATGGCCCTCGCCCACGGCCGGGCCCTGCTCGCCGACGCCCGGACCACCACCGTGGTCGGTGCCGACGTCCGGCAGCCGGACGAGCTGCTGGCGGAGATGCGCGACCGCAAGCTGATCGACTTCGACCAGCCGGTCGGGCTGCTGCTCCTGGCGATCCTGCACCACCTGCACGACGACGACGATCCCGCCGGGGTGGCCCGCCGGCTGATCGACGCCCTGCCCACCGGCAGCTACCTGGCCATCTCGCACTTCTACGACCCGGGCGAGACCCAGCCCGAGGTCTCCGCGAAGGCGCGGGCGGTGGAGAAGGTCTTCAACGAGACGCTGGGCACCGGCCGGTGGCGTACCCGCGACGAGATCCTCGGCTTCTTCGGCGACCTGGAGCTGATCCCGCCCGGGCTGGTCCCGCTGGCCGAGTGGCACCCGGACGGCGAGGACGACTCCCGGCAGACCGCCACCTACCACACCATCGTCGGTGGGGTGGCCCGCAAGGTCTGAACGTCGGGCACTGCCGTCGGTGACCTGCCGCCGGCCACACCCGTGGCCGGCGGCCGGCTCCCCGAGCACGCCACCGGCCACGGCCGACGTCAGTAGCAGGTGTTCATCGCCGCCCGCACCTCGGCGAGGGTGGCGTCGGCGACCGCGCGCGCCCGCTCGTTGCCCTCACCCAGGATGGCCCGCAGGTGGGCGCGGTCCTGCCCGTACTCGGCCCGACGGGCCCGGATCGGGGCCAGGTACTCGTTGACCGACTCGGTGACGACCTTCTTGAGCGCCGCCGCCCCCGCCGACCCGATGTCGGCGGCCACCTGCTCCGGGGTACGCCCCTGGCACAGGCCCGCCAGCAGCAGCAGCGACGACACCTCCGGTCGGGTGGCCGGGTCGTAGCTGATGTGCCGCTCCGAGTCGGTCTTGGCCCCCTTGACCAGGCGGGCGGTCTCGTCGGCGGTGGCGGCCAGGGTGATGGCGTTGTTCCGGCTCTTGCTCATCTTGGTGCCGTCCGTGCCGAGCAGCAGCGGAGCACTCGACAACAGCGCGTCGGGCTGGGGGAACACCGCCTTGCCGCAGCCGTACCGGTCGTTGAAACGACGGGCGATCGTCCGGGTGAGTTCGAGGTGCGGAAGCTGGTCCTGGCCGACCGGCACCAGATTCGCCTTGCAGAACAGGATGTCGGCGGCCTGGTGGACGGGATAGGTGAACATCAGGCCGCTGACGGCGGACTGCCGCGAATGCGAGATCTCGTCCTTGACGGTGGGATTGCGGTTGAGTTCCGACACCGAGACGAGGCTGAGAAACGGCAGCATCAACTGGTTGAGCGCCGGCACCGCCCCGTGCGTGAAGATCGTGCTGCGGGCCGGGTCCACCCCGATGGCCAGGTAGTCCAGGACCAGTTCCTCGACGTGCTGGAGCAGATTGTCCGCCACGTCGCGGTCGGTGAGGACCTGGTAGTCCGCGATGACCACGAACAGCTCCACCCCGAGTTCCTGGAGCCGGACCCGGTTGTGCAGCGTGCCGAAGAAGTGACCGAGGTGCAGGCGGCCGGTGGGACGGTCACCGGTGAGCACCCGGAACTGCCCCGGGTCCTTACGGATCAGCTCCTCCAGCGCGGCGCTGCGGGCCTGCGCGGCGGATGTCCCGAGCACGTCGGTCGGCCGGGCTGAGGCAGCGGCACCGGCATCTTCGGTCTGGGGTACGGCGGAATTCACACCATCTCCTGAAGGGTCGGTCTCGACGCCATGATGACACGGACCCCACTTCGGACACCGGCGACGCGATTCCGACCGCGCACCGAATCGGCGGGGACCGGATGACCGTCCGAGGCGTTGACCTGCCACCACTGGACCGGCCCGACGCGGTGGGCGTACCTGAAGGACACCTCGCTGTGCCGGCGGGCGCACGCCGGACGTGGCCGGTCGGCGCGGGCCTGCGGTGCCCCGCGCGGCCCGGTCCGACCCGGGCCGGGCGCGCGGTGCGGAGGTTTCCGGTGGTACGCCGGGCGGGCATGTACTCCCCCACCCTCGGGAGGGAGTGACTCGATGCTGGTGACCGGTTATCTCGGTGCGGTGCTCATCGGTGCCCTCGTCGGCCTGCTCGGTCGGCTGGTGCTGCCCGGCCGGCAACGGATCGGTGTCTTCGCCACCTTCGTCATCGGTGTCGGTGCGACCGTGCTCGGCACCGTGGTCGCCCGGGCGTTGGGCATCGCCGACGACGCTCCGGTGCAGGTCTGGGTGCTGCGCTGGGACTGGATCGTGCTCGCGCTCCAGGTCGGCTTCGGGGTGGTCGGTGTCGCCGTGGCGAACATGCTCACCTACACGCGGCTCGCCGGTGGCGACGACGACCGCCGGCGACCGACCCGGACCAGGACCCGCACCCGGAGCTGACCGGGTGCGGGTCGGGCGGGGCCACGGCCGGGCGGTACGGAACCGGTGCGTCAGCGGCGGGCCAGCCAGACCGTCCGCCCGGTACGGACGCTGAGGTCGGCACGGGTCGCCAGACCTGCCACGGTCTGCTCCAGCGCGGCGAGGTCCAGGGCGGGGAGCCGCCCTTCCAGCCCGTGGCGCATCCGGCTCAGCGTGGCCTGCGCGTAGCGGGTGGTGGCGGCCGGTACCGGTGGACGCAGGTCGATGTCGAAGTGCCGCTCGGTGACCGAGGTGAATCCGGCCTGCCTCATCCGCTCGCCCCAGTTCTCGTGCATGTGCAGGCCCGCCTCCTGCCGCCGCTTCGCCGCCTCGGCGTGCCAGCGCCGCTCCACCTCCTCGTCCGGGGTGCCGGTGAGGAAGTGCGGGAACGATTCCAGTTCGGCGATCACCAGTAGACCGCCCGGCCGCAACATGCCGTACGCGGACGCGAGCGCGGTCGCCGGATCCTTCATGTGGTGCATCGACGCGGCGGCCCAGATCACCTCGACCGGCCCGAGGTCGGGCCAGGGCTGGTCGAGATCGGCTTCGACGGTGCGGATCCGGTCGCCCAGCCCGGCCGCGTCGGCCCGGTCACGCAGGTGGGACAGCATCTCCGGGGAGAGGTCGACCGCGGTGACGGTGGAGCCGGGCAGCTCCCGCGCGAGGGCGAGGGAGCCGGTGCCGGTGCCGGCACCGAGGTCGACGACGTGGGGTTGCGCGGTGGCCTCGCGGCCGACCCAGCCGATCACGTCGCGGAAATACTCGTGGAGCACCTCCGCGTCCAGGTCGAGCAGCTCGATGAGATGGTCGTGTGCCATGGGGAAACGGTAGCCCGACCATGCCTCGCTGGCATAGCATCTTGCCTATGAGGCAAGACAAGGATCTGGAGACCCTGGTCCGGCAGCGCATCCGCAGCCTGCGGGTGGCCCGAGGCTGGTCGCTGGACGAGCTGGCCCACCGCTGCCTGATCAGCCCGTCCACGCTCAGCCGGATCGAGACCGGACACCGGCGGGTCGCCCTGGACCAGATCGCCACGATCGCCCGGGTGCTGGGCATCACCCTCGACCGGCTGGTCGAGTCCGACGCCGACGACGACGTCGTGATCCGTCCACACTGCGACGAGGACCGGGGCGTCACCACCTGGCTGCTCTCCCGGGACAGCAACCAGACCGTCGCCAAGCTGCGGATCACCCGGGACGTCCCGACCGACCTGCGGGTGCACCCGGGCCGGGACTGGTTCACCGTGCTCTCCGGCACCATCGAGCTGCGCCTCGGAGACCGGACGATCCTCGTCGGCACGAACGAGGCCGCCGAGTTCTCCACCCTGGTCCCGCACGCGTTCGGCGCGCACGACGGCCCGGCCGAGATCCTCTGCATCCTCGACCACGAGGGCGAGCGCAGCCACCTCGGCCCACACCCGCCGCATCCGGGCCGCCCGGCGGCTAGGCGGTGATCACCGGCCAGGCGTAGGCCAGCAGCGCGCACGCCGCCCCGAGCAGGGCCAGCGAGAACCCCCGGGTGGGGATCGGCAGGGCGGCGAGCACGAGCAGGATGACCGCGATGACATAGAGAAACGCCTGTGCCGACATGACTGTCCCCTCAGGAGGTTGACGAACGGGCGGGATGCTCTCTACCCCGGACAGCCCGGTCGGGAAACCCACCCCCGGGCAACCGTCCCGGGTCGACCTGTCCCGCCCTACACCCGTCCGGGGCGGGACGACGACGGATCGTCGTCCCGCCCGGAGGGCGCAACCGGCAGGTGTCAGCAGCCGAGCCGCTTGGTGGACAGGGCGATGTCGTCGATCCACAGGTCGAACGCGCCCGGGGTCGTGCCACCCTGGTAGAGCTGCCAGCCGATCTTCACGGTGTCGACCGTGGGCAACACGAAGGGCACGTCGTTGCCGCCGTGTGCGGTGGTGGAGGCGGTCAGGTCCGGGTTCGCCACGCCGTCGATCCACACGGCGACCCGGTTGTCCGCCGGGTCGAGCTGCCACTCGAAGCACTGCCAGGTGTCCTCGACGACCGGGGCGGACTCCCGCCAGTTGGTCCAGTCGCCGGTCGGGCCACCGTCGGCGCCCACCCCCCAGAAGGTGCCGGGGACGGTCGGCGCGTACTGGCCGCCGACCGGGCGGACGACCTCCGTGCTGCCGGTGCCGGTCGCCTCGACCAGCGTGAAGTGCGCCCAGTCCGGGGCGGTGGGGAAGGCGTCGACCCGCAGCCGCATCCGCCCGTAGAAGCGGTTGCCGGGCGCGGCGAAGTCGTCGACCCGCAGGAAGGCGCGTCCGTTGTCGACCGTGTGCAGGTGCAGCACCTGGTTGCCGCGCCGGGCGCGCTCGACGGTGAGCGTGCCGTGGCGGGTGTCGACGCCCCAGTTCACCGTGCGGGGACCCCCGAGGGGCAGCCGGTCGAAGTCCTCACAGAACAGCAGGCCACGGGGGCACGACCGCTCGGCGGCCGTCGACGGGCCGGCCGGGACACTGCCGGCTGCGGTGCCGAGGATCAGGGCGGCGGTGAACACCGCGAGGAGACTGCGCATGGTCTTTCCTCCATGACGGCCGACCCCCACCACGCGGGCAGGGCTCAGCGGGAAATCCCGGCCGGCCCGAGCACCACCGGCCTCGTCCCGGGCGCGTCGGACGCCCATGGCGGTCAGAGGTGGGGCGGTCTCGGCGGGTACGGGAAGGCGAGGCGGGGACACCGACGACGGGACACCTGCCCGTCGCCGTTGGTGCTGGCCCGGCGATGCGGCACCCGCGGCTGCCGAACTGGCGCGGTGCCGGCACTGCGCTGCTCCCGTGCTCACCGTTGCCAGCGCGGTTGCCCCCGTGCTGCGGCGATCTGAGCCATTCCAGCACGACCGGATCCGATCAGGCAACATCGACAGACATCAGCACGCCTGGTGGGCCCGGGCGAGCCGGTCGCTCCCGGCCCGCGGAGCCCGGTCGGCACCGCCCCCCACCCGACCGGGTCGCGGCGCACGGCTCCCCAGCTAGCCGACCGCGCCCCGGTCGACCAGGCTGAACGTGGTGCCCACCGGGGCGTCGCCGAGGACCTCCACATAGATCTTCTTCTGGGACGGGCTCCACTGCACCACGCCGTACTGCTCGCTGACGATGGCGTAGGCGAGTCGCCCCTTGTCGTCCTTGCCCTCCCGGGAGATCCCGAAGAGCGTCGCCGCGGTCGGCTCGCAGTCGGTGCCCACCAGGGAGGCGTACCCCTGCGCGTCGAGCTTGACGCCGAGGCAGGGCCGGTGGGCGATCTGCGGGTTCAGCGACCTGATCATGAAGTCGACGCCGACCGGGGTCGAGCACGAAACGGGCGTCCGGCGTGGTCCCGTCGCCGACCCCCACCACACCGTCGAACGGCAGCGAGAGGTCACGGTCGATCTCCACCACGTGCAGCAGGATCTGCCGCTGCCCGGCCAGGATGGCCCGGGTACGGTCCGGGGCGGACGGCGACGCGGCGGACGGCGACGCGGGTGGCGTACCCGATCCGGATGCGGTGGTCGTCGGGCCACCCGTCGTCGGCCCACCGGCTGCCGCGCCGGTCGGATCCGGGGTCGACCGGTCGCCGACCAGTCGCGGGCCGAACACCGCGACCGACACCAGCACCGCGACCACCGCGACGGCCGCTCCCACCCCGACCAACAGGCGACGCCGGGACGAGACCCGTCGACCCGCCACGTCCACCCCCGCCGCCGACGGTTCGCCCGAGCCACCCGACGCCGACGCCGGATCACCCGGGCCGTCGCCGGGGACGCCGGTTGCCGCGACCGGTGCCGGCGACCCGGCCGACGGCCGGTCGGCACCGGCGGAGGACGGCGCGACGGGCGGGGCCGGAACACCCGCCGGGGCCGGAACACCCGCCGAGGCCGGAACACCCGCCGAGGCCGGAACACCCGCCGAGGCCGGATCGCCCGCCGGGGCCGTGACCGTCAACAGCCCGTCGAGCAGCTCCCGCGCGGTGGGCCGCACGTCGGGGTCCTTCTCCAGCGCCCGGGAGACCAACTCCCGCAACGGCCCCCGCAGACCGGTCAGGTCCGGCGGTTGGGTGAGGATCCGCATCGCTGTCGCGGTCGCGGAATCACCCCCGAACGGATTCCGGCCCGTCGCGGCGTAGGCGACCACGGCACCCCAGGCGAAGATGTCCGCGGCCGGGCCCACCGCCCGACCGGACGCGGTGTCGAACCGCTCCGGCGCCATGTACGAGACGGTCCCGACCATCTGGTGGGTCCGGGTGTGCTGGCTGGTCGCCTCGAACGCCCGCGCGATCCCGAAGTCGATGACCTTGATCCCGCCGGGTGCCACCAGCACGTTCGCCGGCTTCAGGTCCCGGTGGATCACCCCGGCACCGTGGATCGCGGTGAGCGCGGTGGCCACCCCGACCGCGATGCCGTGCAGTTGCGCCGAGCCCAGCGGCCCACCGTCGCGGATCACCTGGGCCAGGCTGGGGCCCTCGACGTACTCCACCACGAGGTAGGGCGGGTCGTGGTCCGGGTCGGCGTCCAGCACCTCGGCGGTGCAGAACGGCGGGACCTGGCGGGCCCGGTTCACCTCACTGCGGAACCGGCCCCGGAACTCGTCGTCGTGGGACAACTCCGGACGGACGACCTTCACCGCCACCCGGCGTCCCTGCGGCGACCGGGCCAGGAAGACACTGCCCATGCCCCCCTCACCGAGGCGGTCGAGCAGCTCGTACCCCCCGAGTCGGGCCGGGTCGCCGGGACGCAACCCGTCGTTCACGTCGGCTGCCCGCAGACCACGACCAGCCCGCGAACCGTTGCGCCACTCACGCGTACCCCTCAGATCACTCGGACACCGTCGGCAGCCTATCGCCCGCCAGCCCGGGACCGCCGGTGCCGTCGGCGGGCCCACCGGCGCGGACGAACACGACGGGCCCCGCCGGGATGACCGGCGGGGCCCTCTTCGTGGTCACCCGGATCGTGGCGGACGACCAGACTGCTGCGCCGCTTCCTGTGAGGTGCCCAGGGACGGCCGGGAGGGGGTCAGTTGCAGGTGGTGCCGTTGAGCTTGAAGGGTGCCGGCACGGTGGGGGACCCGCTGGCGGTGAAGCCGAAGCTGACCGCCCCGTTGGTCGGGATGCTGGCGTTGTGGCTCTCGTTGCCCACCGTGACCGCAGCGCCGGTCTGCTGGAGGACGCCGTTCCAGTAGCCCTGGACCAGCTGGCTGCCGGGGAAGGTCCAGCCGAGCGACCACCCGTTGACGGCCGGGCCGTCGTTGTAGACGGTGACGCTGACGTTGAAGCCGGCGTTCCAGGAGTTGGTCACCACGTACGACACCCGGCAGGTGCTCGCGAGGGCGGTGGCCGGCCGGATGTCGCCGTAGTCGTCCCGGGCGGTGGCGAAGTCCTGGAAGCCGAAGCCGGGACCGGCCGACCGGGTGGTGGTGCCGGCCGCGAGGACGGTGCCGTTGGCGTTGACCGAGTAGACCGGCCCACCGCTGTCGCCGCCCCGGGCCGACTCGTCGCCGTCGAGCTGGGTGGCCTCGACCAGGTCCTCGATGTCGTCGTAGTGGAAGTCGACCCGCAGGTTGCAGACCGGGCCGCCGATCTCACCGGCCGAGGTGTAACCCGACTGGCAGAGCAGCTGACCGGGGAAGACCTGGGTCCAGCCGGTCACCTGGGCGCGTACCTCGTCGTTCTGCCCACCGACATAGATGTGGCTGCCCGGCGACGAGGTCGACACCAGCATGGTGTCGTGGTCGTCGTTGCTGGCGACCGAGTAGCCGATCAACGTGCCGGTGTTGGTGTTGGTGTTCCAACCGACGTGCCAGGGCTGACCGATGGGGCCGCAGTGTTCCGCGGTGAGCAGGTAGCCCACGTTGGTCGTGTAGTTGCGGACACCGAAGCCGGCGGTGCAGGCGTACGTGGTCAGGCCGATGCCGATTCCGCCGTCGTACGGCGCGGAGTCGTTGTAACGGGACCGCTCGACCATCCGCTCCCGGACGACCGTCCGGGTGCTGACCCCGGTCGCCGGCAGCTTCGGCTGCTTCGCGCCGGCCTTCGGGTCGACGGCGACCTCGATGCCGGAACCGTCGGTACGGAGCCGGACGGCGTGCGCGGCGTCCTTCGGGTCGGCGTCCACCACGGGGGTGAGCTTCGCCGCCGCCTTCTTCAACTCGGTACGGGAGTACGTGGCCGCGACCACCTCGACCGGGGCGGTGCGGCGAGCGGTCGTCACCGCCGTCGCGACGTCCTTGGGCAGGGTGCCCTTCCACCAGAGCGTGACATGGTCGTCCACCAGCCCGATGCCGGCGTAGCCGCGCGGGGTGCCGGCGTCGACGGCGGTGCGGATGACGTTGGCGGCGTCGACGAGCGGGGTCTGGGCGATCATCCGGTCCCGGGTCTGCGCCGGGATCAGGTCGAGCAGGGAGCGGCCGTTCTCGGACGTCGGCGTCGTCGCCGACGTGCCGAACGGCTGGCTGGGCGCGGCCTGCGAGGCCGCCGTCAGTGGGCCGACCAGCACCGTGGTGCCGAGCAGCACACCGGCGACCACCGAGCGGGGGGTCGCTTTCCAGGTTTGCGTCATGACCAAGAGTCAAGTGACTCCGCCGCCCCGGGAACATGCAGAAGCATCGGCAAGAATCGGCCACGACGGTGGCGCCGCCCACACCCTGGTCGACCACGACGCCCGGTCGCCGCAGGCCGGCCCACGCCGACCGGGTCCGGAGCTGGTGGCTGCGGCCCCGGTCGGCGTGGGTGGTGTGCCCGCCGTCAGGCGGTGGTGCGGGGGATCAGGCGGTGGCGCAGGAGATGTTGCCGGGCGCGGTGCTGCTGCTGCCGTTGGCCAGGAAACCGAGGGTGGTCGAGGCGTTCGGGCCGAGGGCGCCGTTGTAGGAGGCGTTGCGGATGCTCACCGCGCCGCTGTTGCCGGTGTTGGTGCCGTTCCAGACGTTGACGATGGTCTGTCCGCTGGCCATCGTCAGCTGCACCGTCCAGCCGCTGATGGCGGCGGAGCCGTTGGTCACGATGATCTCGGCCTGGAAGCCACCGTTCCAACTGCTGACCGTGCGGTACGTCGCGGCGCAGCCACCCGGCTGCCCGGTGGGCGGCGGCGTGGTCGGCGGAGCGCTGGTCGGCGGGGTGGTCGGTGGCGTGGTGGGCGGGGTGGTCGGCGGAGCGCTGGTCGGCGGGGTGGTGGGCGGCGGGGTGGTCGTCCCCGGCACCGTGGTGGAGGCCGCGTTGAGGGCGTTGAGGACGGAGGTGTACGCCGGCTTGGGGTTGCTGTTGCGGTCGAACAGCAGCGGGTTCTCGTTGCCCCGCCAGGAGTCGCTGTCCCGGATGCCCCAGGTGGTGATGCCGACGCAGCGCGGGACGTTCATGCAGGCCTGGGTCATGCCCTGGTACTGGCTGGTCGAGGCGTTGGTGACGTCGACCTCGGTCAGCGCCACGTCCACCCCGAGGGCGGCGAAGCTGGACAGCGTCTGCTGGAAGTTGCCCGGCAGCGAGCTGCCCCCGGTGAAGTGGGTCTGCAGACCGACGCAGTCGATCGGCACGCCGCGCGCCTTGAAGTCCTTGATCATGTTGTAGACGCCCTGCGTCTTGGCGTACGTCCAGTTCTCGATGTTGTAGTCGTTGTAGCAGAGCTTCACCGACGGGTCGGCGGCCCGCGCGGTGCGGAACGCCACCTCGATCCAGTCGTTGCCGGTGGACTGGAGGTTCGACGACCGCCGGCTGCCGTTCTCGGCGTACGCCTCGTTCACCACGTCCCAGGCGTAGAGCTTGCCCTTGTAGTGGGCCATCACGCCGTTGATGTGGCTGATCATCGCCTGCCGCAGCGCGCTGCCGCTCAGGCTGCCCCAGAACCTCGGCTGCTGGGCGTGCCAGGCCAGGGTGTGGCCCCGGAACCGCATGCCGCGCTGGGTGGCCCAGTTGTAGATCGCGTCACCCCTGCTGAAGTCGAACTGCCCGGGGTTGGGCTCGGTCGCGTCCGGCTTCATCTCGTTGACGGCCGTCATCATGTCGAACTCGCGGCTGGCGATGTTGAGGAAGCCGGAGTCGTTGAGCCGGTCCGCCCCCATGGCCGCACCGAAGTACCGGCCGCTGCGCTCGGCGGCGGCCTTCAGCGTGGTCCCGGGCGGCCCGCTGAGGTCGGCCTGGGCGGTGGTGGCCACGACCATCGAGGTCACGGTGATCGCCAGGGCGCAGGCCCCGCCCAGCAGCAGCCTGACGCTGCTCCTGGTAAGGCGTTTCGATGGAGCGGGTACGTCGTTCATCTGTGCGTTTCCTCTCGGTGTTCTGTCTGGTCCGTCGCCGCACCAACACGGAACCGGCCGATCGTTGTGGGGTCGACGACCGGAGCACCGCACTCGCCGCGCGGGACCAGCACGACACAGGGGACGCCGGGCCGGCACTCACCCGGCCGCGTCCTCATCGGTGACCACCGGCCGGCTGCCCGGTCCGCCCGGTGGATCGCGAACACTCCGCGTCGTACGCCCGTGCGGGGTGACGCTGCCCTGCGGTGATGTTATATCGAATGCATTCGATCTGCGACAGGTGTCGGGAGGGTCCTGGCGACCCGACACCCTGCGCCACCGCCCGACCACCCGGAGACGTCGCCCTCAGCGGGCACGGACCCGCCGGGTGGCCAGCTCGGTGCGGTTACGGACCCCGAGTTTGCGGAAGATGTTGCCGAGGTGGAACTCGATCGTCTTGACCGACAGGAAGAGCCGTTGGGCCGCCTCCCGGTTGCTGAGCCCGTTGGCGATCGCGGTGGCGACCCGGGCCTCCGCCTCGGTCAACGTCGGCCCGCCCGGGGGCGCCCCGAACACCGGCCCGACGACCGGGGAGAGGTCCACCCCCGACGGGCCCGCGACGGGTGCGCCGCCGAGCGCCCGGAGATCCCGCATCACCAGCGTCAGCATCCCGGCGGCACCCGTGCGGGCGTAACCCGCGCACGCCTGCTCCAACAACCGGGCCGCCTCGCCCCGCCGGCCGGCCCGACCGTGGTGCGTGCCGAGCAGCCAGGCCAGCCGGGCGGCCAGCAGCTGCTCGGTGGGTCGGGTCAGCAGGTCGAGCGCAGCCGTGAGCGCCGCCGTCGTCCCGACCGCGTCCGGGTCGAGGATCCAGGCCCGCCAGGCCGGCAGCACCGGCCCACCCGGCCAGGAGACGGGCGGGTCGTCGACCCCGGCGAGCAGTTCACCGGCCACCCCGGGTCGGCCGGCCAGGGCGTGATGGGTGGCCAGCTCCCAGCGGTGCTCGTACTGCAGGCCGGCGGTCGCGCCGACGTCGGTGGCCACCACGAGTTCGAGCAGCCCGGCCCAGGTCTCCCGGTCACCCCGGGCGAACGCCAGCGCGGCCGTGCACTCGGGCAGGTGGTGGGCGACCCACGCCGACCCGACCCGCGCGGCCAGCTCGCGGGCCTGGTCCAGGTGGACGGCGGCATCGTCCAGGTCACCACGCAGCGCGTCGCACTTGGCCAGCCAGGAGGTCACCTCGGCCTGCACGTCGAGGCTGCCGCACTGCCCGGCCAACCGGGCCGCCTCCCGCAGCTCGGCCTGGCCCCGGACGAGGTTGCCGGCCCAGGCGTCGCCCACCCCGATCAGCGCGAGCATCCGGGCCCGGTCCACCGGCGTCAGGTCCAGGTCGGCCAGCAGCGGGGCGAACCGCCGCGCCTCGTGCGGACGCATCAGGGTCATCACCGCGGTCAGCGCACACTCGACCAGCACCGGGTCGTCACCGAAGGCGTGCCGGTCGAAGATCCGTACGGCGGCGTCGAGGTGCTCCGGGCCCTCGGCGAGGCCGGCCCGGGTCGCCGCCGTCCCCGCCAGGGTGCGGTAGATCAGCTCGGTCCGCGCCGAACCGCTCACCTCGTGGGCCCGCCGCACCCGGTCCAGCAACGCCAGCAACCGGTCGCGGTCGGCGGTGCGGGACAGCGCGAGGAACGCCTGGAACACCAGGCGCGCGGACTGATCCGGGTCGGCACGGTCGGCCGCCGACAGCAGGCGCTCGGCCGTGATCTCGGTGGACACCGGCCGAGCGTAGAACCCGGGACCAACCCTGGGGATTTCCCTGGTGCCCAGCTCACCCCGGTCGGCACAGACTGCTCGCACCAGCCGGTCCAGCCGGCCGGCCGGCGTTGCGAACCAGATAGAGGTAACACCATGAAGCGCAGGACCGTACAGATCGACACCATTCCCGCCGACGGGGTGGAGCTGGCCGACGAGCAGCTCGCCGGGATGCTCGGTGGGCTGCCGCGCAACGGCGCGGGCTCGTCGAAGACCATCGACGACATCCCCGGCGGGGGTCGACCGGACACCGACACCGACTTCTGATCCGTCACCGTCGGCGATCCGGCCCACCCCCCGGTGGCCGGACCGTCGGCGGGCCCCCGCCCGGAGCACCCATGATCCTCATCCTGACCGCCCCCGACGACGTGCACGCCGACGCGGCCGAGGTGGAGCTGGGCCGGCGCGGCGTCCACTGGGTCCGCTTCGACCCGGCCGACGTGCCGTCCCGCGCATCGCTGTCGGTGACCATCCGGGACGGTCGGCTGACCCGCACCCTGGTCCGGCACGCCGACCCGCTCGGAACCGGTGACCGGGTCCTCGACCTCGACACGGTGACCGCCGTCTGGTTCCGCCGCCCCGGCATCCCGGTCGCCCCGGCCCACCTGGGCGAACCCCACGCCGGTTTCGTGGTCGAGGAGAGCCGGCAGTTCGTCGGCGACGTCTGGGAGACCCTCGACGTGCCGGCGCTGCCCGCCGCCCGGCCGGTGGTGCTGCGGGCCCAGCAGAAGGTCCGCCAGCTCCAGCTCGCCCTGCGCCTCGGTTTCGACGTGCCGGCCACCGCCGTCGGCAACGACCCCGGGGCCGTGCTCGACCTGTTCGACCACACCGGCGGTCGGATGATCACCAAGCAGGTCGGGCTGACCAGCCTCCGCGACGAACTGATGCGCTTCACCGAACCGGTCACCCACCGCGACGTCGGCCACGTCGACGGGGTACGCCACTGCCCCCTCATCACGCAGGAACGGGTGCCCAAGCGGGTCGAGCTGCGGGTCACCGTCGTCGGCGACCGGGTGTTCACCGCCGCCATCGACTCCCAGCGGTCCAACCACGCCCGACACGACTGGCGTCGCCAGGACGACCGGAACACCCCCCTGAGCCGCTACGACCTGCCCGCCGACGTCGCCGCCCGGTGCGTGGCGCTGACCCGCGCGCTCGGCCTGCGCTACAGCGCCCTCGACCTGATCGTCACCCCTGACGGCCGGTACGTCTACCTCGAGATCAACCCCAGCGGCCAGTACCTGTGGGTGGAGGAGGAGACCAGGCTGCCCATCACCGCCGCCGTGGTCGACCTGCTCACCACGCCCGCCCCCACCCCCGGAGCCACCACATGACCACCCTGGACCCGGCCCTGCTCGACGCGGCCCTCACCCTGGTGCGGGAGCTGACCGTCGACCGGGCCGGCCTGCCCGAGGCCCGCCGACGCCTCACCCCGCTGCGGGAGCGCTGGCCCGGGGCCGATCCGGCGATCGTGCGGGACGAGGAGGTCGCCGACGGCTCCGTCTCCTTCGACGTGCTGCTGCGCGAACCCGCCGGCACGGTCTCCGTGGCGTACAGCCCGACGCCGGCCCTGCCGTGGCCGCTTCGTGGGACGGTCCGGCACTCCGACCACCAGCTCGCCCGGGTCGGCACCCGGACGCTGCGGGTGGGCGAGGCGCTCACCGCCCTCGACTTCCTCTGGTACGACCACGACGTGCTCGCCCGGCTGGTCGACACCGGCCTGGTCGCCGAGGAGCTGGAGCAGCACCCGGTCGAGGTCGACGACGGCGAACTACAGGCGGCGGCCGACGCGTACCGCCGGGCCAAGGGGCTGCTCGATGCCGAGTCGACCGCCCGGTGGCTGGCCGAGCGGGGGCTCTCCGCCGAGGACTTCGCCGACCTGGTCGCGCACACCGTGGCGGTCGCCCGGCTGCGGGCCCGGGTGGTGGGTGACCGGCTGCCGGAGTGGTTCGCCGCGCACCGGTCCACGTTCGACCGGCTCCTGATCGCCTGGACCGCCGAGGGGACGCCCCCCACCGACCGCGCGACGGCGCTCGCGACGGTGGCCGCCGCCGTCCGCGCCGGCCGGGCCGCCGGCGTCCTGCGGCCGGTGGCGGTCGCGGCCCCGGCGGAGCTGCGCGACGCCACCGGGCCGGTGCCGACCACGATCGCGGGGACCGCGGTGACGGCGGTGGTGGTCGACCGCGAGCCGGCCGTCCTCGACGACGACACCCGGGCGCTGGTCGAGCGGGCCATGTTCGACGAGTGGCTGGCGCAGCGCCGGGCCGACACCGACGTCGAGTGGTTCTGGTTGCCCCGGGACCGGACGACCCGGGTCCGGTGACCGGGCCGCGCCGGGTGCCGGTGGTGCTCCAGGTCGCCGCCACCGACTGTGGGCCCAGTGCGCTCGCCATGCTGCTCGCCGCCTGCGGTCGGGCGGTCCCGGCGTCGTACCTGCGGGCCCGGCTCGACGTCGGCCGGGACGGCCTGAGCCTGCGTGACCTGCGCGACGCGGCGCAGGAGCACGGGCTGCGCTGCCGGGCGATCGCCCTGCCCGCACTGCGCCGGGACGCCACCCGGCTGCGGGAACTGGCGATGCCCCTGCTGGCGCACTGGAACGGCGACCACTACCTGGTGGTGGAGCGGGTGGGCCGGCGCGGCATCGACGTCGTCGACCCGGCCGTGGGTCGGCGGCGGCTGTCACCCGCCCAGTTCTCCGCCGGGACCACCGGAGTGGTGCTGCTGGCCGCACCCGACGGGCCCGCCCCGCCGGTCCCACCGGCCCCGTCACCGGTACGCGACCTGCTGGTGCCGGTGCTGCGTCGGCACACCGGCCTGCTCGCGCTGCTGGCGGCGACCTCGGTGCTGCTCACCGCGACCGGCCTGGCCGTACCGTGGGCGACCGCCGCGCTCATCGACGCCGTCGTGCCCCCGGCGGCGTCCTGGCTCGTCGCCGTCGCCGCGCTGGCCGTGCTCACCGGGGCGTTCTCCCTGGCCCGGGGGCTGACCGTGACCGGCCTGCAACGGCGTATCGGCAGCCGGCTCGGCACCGAGACGGTGCACCGGCTGTTCGCGGTGGTCTACCGGTACTTCCACCGCCGGTCCACCGGTGACCTGGTCGACCGGGTCCGGGCGGTGGCCGGTGTCCGGGACCTGTTGGCGTCGGCGCTGGTGGCGACCGCGCTCGACGGGTTGCTGGTGGTCGGCTACCTGACCGTGGTGACGGTGCTGGCACCGGTGCTGGGGCTGGTGGCCGCCGCCGTGATCGCCGTCCAGGCGGGTACCGCGTTGTGGGTGGGCCGCCGCTCCGGTGCCCTGCAACGGGAGGAGCTGCTCGCCTCCGGTGAGGAGGCGGCCCGGCTGGCCGACGCGGTGCAGGGCATGGCGGCGATCCGGGTCGCCGGGGCCCAGCAGCGGGTACGGCAGCGCTGGCAGGAGTCGTTCGACCGGGGCGTGTGGGCGGCGCACCGGCTGGCCCGGTTGTCGGCGGTCGCGGATGCGCTGCTCGCCGCTTGGTCGATGGCGAGCCCGGTGCTCATGCTCCTGGTGGCGGTCGGGCGGGCCGATTCGCCGGGTCGGGCGGCCGGGCTGTCCGCGCTCGCGGTCGCCGCGATCACCCCGGCGGTGGCGCTGGCCCAGCGGTTGCCGTCGTTCACCCTGCTCGCACCCACCATGGACCGGCTGGCCGACATCGCGGACGCACCGCTGGAGCAACCCGTTCCCGGCGTACCCGCACCCAGGCTGACCGGCCTGGTCACCCTCGACGGGGTGAGTTTCCGGTACGACCGGCGGTCGCCCTGGGCGTTGCGCGACGTCACCGCCGTGATCCCGCCCGGCAGCAAGGTGGCGGTGGTGGGCGGTTCGGGCAGCGGCAAGAGCACCCTGGTCGGCCTGCTGACCGGCCTGTACGCCCCGACCGGGGGGTGCATCCGCGTCGACGGCCACGATCTGGCCACGCTGGACCTGTCCTCGGTGCGCCGGCAGATCGGGGTGGTCCTGCAGGGGACCTACCTCGGCGCGGGCACCCTGCGGGAGGCGTTGACGCTGTCCCGCCCGGACGCCTCCGACGCCGCCGTCGCCCGGGCGCTGCGGCTCGCCGCGCTGCACGAGGACGTGGCGGCCCTGCCGATGGGGTTGCACACCCACCTCGGCGACGGTGGCGTCGGCCTGTCCGGCGGGCAACGTCAGCGGGTCGCGCTGGCCCGCGCGCTGCTGGCCGACCCGGCCCTGCTCATCCTGGACGAGGCGACCAGCGCGCTGGACGCGGTGACCGAGGCGGCCGTCGAGGCGAGCCTGCGCACGCTGCCCATGACCCGACTGGTCATCGCACACCGGTTGTCGACGGTCGCGGACGCCGACCTGGTGCTGGTGCTCGACCGGGGGCGGTTGGTGGAGAGCGGACCGCCCCGGGTGCTGCTGACCGCCGGTGGGCCGTTCGCCCGGCTGGCCGGGGTACCCGGTGCCGTCGGGTCGTGGCCCGATCCGGTCCGTTGAGCCGGTCACGGTGCGTGCGGGACGGCGGCGAACTCGACGAGGTCGAGGCGGCCGTGGGTGGACGCATAGCGGGTGAGTGAGGTGTTGGCGACCGGGGTGGTGGCAAGGACCGCGTCGAGGTCGGCGAACGACAACCCCTCCAGGACGTGCCGGGCGGCGACGACCACGGCGTCGTGGGCCACCACCCACACCCGGCGGCCGGCGTGCCGGCGGTGCAGGTCGGCCAGGGCGGCGCGGACGCGGGCGGCGACGTCGTCGAACGTCTCACCGCCGGGTGGCCGGTAGGCGTGGAGGCCGTCGGCGGCGAGCCGGGCCGCCTCGGCGGGGAACCGTTCGGCGATCATCAGCGGGGTCAGCAGTTCCAGCTCCCCCATGAGCCGGTCGACCAGCCGCCCGTCGAGGTCGACCGGGGCCGGGGTGACGCCGAGGGCGGCGGCGGTGTCCGCCACCCGCGCCCAGGTCTGCCGGGCCCGCCGGTACGGGGAGCAGACGACGTGGTCGGGATGCCGGTCGGCGGGTTGCGCCGCGAGCCAGCGGCCGAGCCGGGTGGCCTGTCGCCGGCCCAGTGGTGACAGCGGGACGTCGGCGTCGCGTCCGGTGAGCCCGTGGGTGGCGACGCCCCGCGCGTGGGCCTCGGCGAACGCGACGTTGGCGACGCTCTGCCCGTGCCGGACGATGGTCAACTCCGCGACGGTGTCCACCGTTCCACTGTCCGGCAGCAGCCGGCGCGGGGCGACCCCGGGCGGCGGGACGCTGCCGGGAACGACGGCGGTACCCGGCAGCGCGCCGGCCTCGACGCCCCCGACCGAACACGTTTCCGAAAGTTTCCGAAAGTCGTTGACGCGTTCGAAACGCCGCTGCAATACTCCGATTCACAGCGACATCAACGTATCTCGATAGAAACCTGCATCCCCAGGCAGCACCGCCCCCAGGAGGACCTGCGCATGATCTCCAGCACCGGTGACTCCGGTTACCCGTCCCGCTCCCGAGCCTCCCGCCTGACCGTCCGGCTGGCGGTGCTCGCCACCACCGTGGCGCTGGGCGCCGTCGGCGTCGCGGTCTCCGCCACCCCGTCCAGCGCCGCCGCCTGCAACGGCTACGTCGGTCTCACCTTCGACGACGGACCGACCGGCAGCACCGGCGCGCTGCTGAACGTGCTGCGCGCCAACAACGTCCGGGCGACCATGTTCAACGTCGGGCAGAACGTGCAGGGCAACCCGTCCGCCGCCCGGGCCCAGGTCGACGCCGGCATGTGGATCGGCAACCACAGCTGGAACCACGCGCACATGACCTCGATGGGTCAGAGCCAGATGCAGTCCGACCTCTCCCAGACCAACTCGGCGATCCAGTCGGCGACCGGCGTACGGCCGCAACTGTTCCGCCCGCCCTACGGCGAGACCAACTCGACCCTCCAGTCGGTCGCCTCGTCGCTCGGCATGCGCCAGGTGATCTGGGACGTCGACTCCCAGGACTGGAACGGCGCGAGCGTCAGCCAGATCGTCTCCAACGCCGGCCGGCTCCAGAACGGCCAGGTGATCCTGATGCACGACGGCATCCAGAACACCCGCGACGCGATTCCGCAGATCATGGCCAACCTGAACAGCCGTGGCCTCTGCCCGGGCATGATCTCGCCGAGCACCGGCCGGGCGGTGGCCCCGGACGGCACCCCGCCGACCAACCCCCCGACCACCCCGCCCACCGGCACGCCGACCACCCCGCCGGCCGGTGGGACGTGCACCGCGACGGCGACGTACCCGAACGTGTGGGGCGACCGGTACAACACCTCGGTGACGGTCCAGGGCGGCAGCAACTGGACGGTGGTGGTGGCGCTGACCGCGCCGCAGAAGGTCAACACCACCTGGAACGGCACGCCCAGCTGGGACAGCTCCGGTTACGTGATGACGATGCGGTCCAACGGCAGCGGCAACACCTTCGGCTTCACCACGATGATGAACGGCAACAGCGGCGCCCGGCCACAGATCCGCTCCTGCACCACGGGCTGACCGGCACGCCGCTGTCGAGTCACCGGCGCGGGGCGCAGCGCTCGGACCCCGTCCCGACCACCGGCCCTCCCCGGACGTCTCCACGGCGTCCGGGGAGGGCCGTTCCATGACCCCCGGAGACGACCTCGAAACTATCGGGTCACCTGCTCGAAACTACCGGTTGAAAACCCCGGGATTACCTGCCAACCTGAAATCCATCGATAATCGTGAACGTAAACAGCACGCTACGGGGCCACCCACCATCCACCACCAGGAGGTACCGACAGTGCGCGGACACGTACCCCACTCTCCGCCCCCGGAGCAGCCCCACCCCGCCCGGGTGTCCCCCCGTCGGCGGGGAAGGCTGTTCACGCTGGTCACGGCCGGGATCGCCGCCGCCGTCGCCGGGTTGTTCACCATGACGGTGGCGACCGGGACGGCGTCGGCCGCCGACAACCCGTACCAACGGGGCCCCGACCCCACCCGGAGCAGCGTCGCGGCCGTGAACGGCCCGTTCGCCAACACCTCGGTCGCCGTCCCGACCGGGTACGGCTTCAACGGCGGCCGGATCTACTACCCGACCGACACCAGCCAGGGCACCTTCGGGGCGGTCGCCATCTCGCCCGGCTACACCGCGCTGTTCTCCGTCGAGCTGGCCTGGATGGGGCCGTGGCTGGCTTCGCACGGCTTCGTCGTGATCGGCATCGAGACCAACAGCCGCAACGACTTCGACACGGCCCGGGGCACCCAGTTGCTCGCCGCGCTGGACTACCTGGTGCAGCAGAGCCCGGTACGGGACCGGATCGACCCCAACCGGCTGGCCGTCTCCGGTCACTCGATGGGTGGTGGCGGGGCGCTCAGCGCGGCGCTGCGCCGCCCGGCGTTGAAGGCGGCGGTCGGCATCGCGCCGTACTCGCCGTCGTCGAACCTGGCCAACGACCGGGTGCCCACGATGGTCTTCGCCGGGCAGGCGGACACGGTGGTCACCCCGTCCTACGCCACCGGGCTCTACAACAGCCTCCCGACCACGACCGAGAGCGCCTACCTGGAGGTCGCGGGGGCCGACCACGGGTTCATGGTCGGCCGGTCGAACCCGGTGCTGATCCGGACCATGCTGCCGTTCCTCAAGATGTTCGTCGACAACGACGCCCGGTACAGCCAGTTCCTCTGCCCACTGGCGGACAACAGCGGTGTGGTCAGCTACCGCAGCACGTGCCCGCTGCTGCCGCCGACGTCGACCACCCCGCCGCCGATCCCGTCGGACACCCCGCCGCCGATCCCGACCACCCCGCCGCAGACCACGCCGCCGCCGAGCAACCCGCCCGGCGCCGCCAGCCTGATCGTCGGCGCGCAGTCCAACCGGTGCCTCGACGTGCCCAACGCCTCCCGCGCCAACGGCACCCGGGTCCAGCTCTGGGACTGCAACCGCGGGACCAACCAGTCGTGGACGTACACCACGAACAAACAACTCCGGGTGTACGGCGACATGTGCCTGGACGCGGCGGGCTCCGGTAACGGCGCGGCGGTCCAGATCTACGGCTGCCACAGCCAGACCAACCAGCAGTGGAACGTCAACGCCAACGGCACCATCAGCAGCGTGCAGTCCGGGCGGTGCCTGGACGTCTGGAGCACGGCCAACGGGGCGCAGGTCCAGCTCTACGACTGTCACGGGCAGACCAACCAACGGTTCACCCTGACGCCCCTGACCTGACGGTCGACCGGCGACCGCTCCCGCAGCGCGCGGACCCGGGCCGGCGTCTCCCGCATCCGGGGAGGCGCCGGCCCGGCCCGGTGGCGTACGCGGCGGAGGTGACTTCCGCTCGGCGCCGACCGTTCGCACCGCTAATCGACGTTGACGGGACAAGCCGTGTCCGGTTTGCGAGGCTTATCGGGTGCGGAGGGATGATCCCGCGCCACACCCGACAGCCGGGGGTCGGCGTCTGGTGGCCCGTGACCCCGGGGCCATCGGCGATGTGAGCTGGGTCGAGCTCTTCGTCGATCTACTCTTCGTGTTCGCGTTCCTGGCCGTCACCACGCTGATGGCCGAGCATTTCAGCCCCCTCGGGTTGGTCCAGGGCGTGCTCGTGATCCTCCTACTCTGGCACTGCTGGACCCCGTGTGTCTGGCTCGGCAACGTGGTGCACCTCGACCGGGGGATCATGCCCCCGGTCATGCTCGGCATCGCCGCCGCCCTGCTGGCGATCGGGGTCGCGATACCCGAGGCGTTCACCGACCGGGCGGGCGGACTGCCCGGCCCAATGGTGCTGATCTGCGGATATCTGCTGATCCGGGCGACCGCCATGGTCGTCCTCACGTTCGTCAGCCACCGGGGCGAGGGCGGCCGGCCGTCGGTGGTCGCCGCCTGGTCGATCTTCATCGCCGGTGGGCTGGTGCTGCTCGCCTCCTACCTGGTGCCGCCGCTGCTGCCGGCGATCGTCGACGCCACCCTGGTGCAGGCTGTGCTGTTCGCGAGCGCTCTCATGATCGACTCGCTCATCCTCGTGGTAGCCAGCAAGGGTGGCTGGCGGGTCGTCTCACCGTGGCACTTCGCCGAACGGCACGCCCTGATCGTGCTCATCGCGCTCGGCGAGACGATCATCTCGATCGGTGCCAGCGAGGGGCTCGGGGTGGACCGCCCGGTGACCCCCGAGTTGGCCGTCGGGGCGGTGCTGGGCATCACCGTGGTCTTCGCGCTGTGGTGGAGCTACTTCGACCTGGCCAAGGTGATCATCGAACGGGCCCTGCGGGCCAGCTCCGGGCGGGACCGCGCCAGGGTCGGTCGGGACGTCTACAGCGGGCTGCACCTGCCCATGATCGGCGGGTTGATCTTCTTCGCGCTGGGGCTGAAGTACCTCAACACACACACCACCCCGAAGAGCACCCAGCCGTGGCCGTCGGCCGGCGTCGCCATCCTGTACGGCGGTGTGCTGCTCTATCTGGGCGCGCTCGTCGCGGTGGAGTGGCGGGCGATCCGCCTGCTGGGTCGGGGTCCGCTGGTGGGGGTGGCGCTGCTGACGGCGCTGCTGACGGTGGTCGGACGGCTGACCGCGGTGCAGGCGCTGGTGGTGCTCGTCGCCGCCGTCTGCACGATGCTGGTGCTGGACAACACCCTCTTCCGGCGAAAACACCGGCAACTTCACGAGTCGATCGAGCAGGAGCGCCTCCACGTCGGGACGGTCGACCCTCGGGAACTCTTCGTCGACCTCGTGTTCGTGTACGCCTTCATCGAGGTCACCGCGGTGATGAACCGGTTTCCCACCCTGCTCGGCCTGGCCCAGGGCATGCTCCTGTTGGCGCTGCTGTGGTGGGCCTGGACGTCGTACACCTGGCTCGCCAACTCCGTACGGCACGACAGCACGGTGGTGCGACTGTGCACGGCGGGCATCATGACGGCGGTGCTGCTGATCGGGCTGGCGATCCCGCAGGCCTTCGTCCCCCTGCCCGGCAGCCTCTCGGGCCCGCTGCTGGTCGTCGGGTGTTACATCGGCATCCAGCTCATGCAGGGGTTGATCTTCCGGCAGCTCGTCCGGGAGAACTCCGACCTGCGGGGCACCCGGAAACGGTTCGTCGCCACGACCGTCACCATCGCCATCCTGCTGGTGATCGCCGTCGTCGAGCTGGCCGCCCCCGACACGGCCGCCCGGCACCCCGCCATCACGCTGCTCTGGGTGGCCGCGCTGCTCGTGCAGTACGTCGCCGGGTACTGGGCCGGTGGGCGGCTGTGGCGGATCAGGCTGGTCCGGCACTGGGCCGACCGGCACGCCCTGGTCATCCTGATCGCCGTCGGCGAGGCGGTCCTCTCCGTCGGCATCTCCATCAACAACGTGCCGATCTCCGCCCCCACGCTGGTCGTCGTCGTCGCGTCGGTGGTGGCCCTCGGCACGATCTGGTGGAGCTACTTCACCGGCATCGACGCGGCCCGGATCGCCCTCGAGGCCTACGAGGGGGACCGTCGGGTCCGCGCCGCGCGGGACGCGTACACCTATCTGCACCTGCCGATGATGGCCGGGATCGTCCTGATCGCCTACGGCCTGCACCAGACCCTGGCCGCGTCCCAGGAGCGGCACAGCGCCCTGCTGGGCCACTACATGCTGTTCTTCGGGGTGGCGTTGTACCTGCTCGGCAACCAGATGTTCTGGCTGCGGATCTTCCGGACGGTCAGCCTCCACCGGCTCATCGGCGCGGGGGTGGTCACCGCCCTCGCGCCGGTGACCGTCGCGCTGCCGTCCGTGCTTTCGTTGCTGCTGCTGACCGTGATCGGCGTCGTCTTCGCCGTCGTCGAGGCGGTGCAGGAGGGTGACCCACGGACCCGGCGGCCCGCCCGGACGTGAGCCGGGTGGGCCGGGCTCAGCCGACGGTGCAGGGGCCGCCGTTGAGCCCGAAGCTGGTCGGCGGCGCGTTGCTGGTGTGCCAGCTGCCCTGGATGCCGAAGCTCACCGAGCCGTTCGGCGCGACGACGCGGTTCCAGTCGACGTTACGGGCCGTCACCGTGGCCCCGCTCTGGCTGGTCGTCGCGTTCCACCCGGAGGTGACCTGCTGGTCCCCCCGGAAGCTGAAGGTGAGCGTCCAGCCGTCCACCGGCGCGGTCGCGGTGTTCCGGACCGTCACGACGGTGACGAACCCGCCCTGCCACTCGGACTGGTTCTGGTAGGTCACCCGGCAGGTGGTCGGCGGCGGTGTGGTCGGCGGGGTGGGCGTCGTCGGCGCGAAGACCGCGTTGGAGGCGATCGAGAGGTTGCCGGCCGCGTCCCGGGCCCGCACGTAGAACTGGTACCGCAGCGGCGTCGACGGCGGAGGCGGCGGCGGGAGCGCGATCGGGTACGTCGTCGTCGACACGGTGGCGACCAGGAACGAGCTGTACCAGCCGTCGAAGCGGTAGACGTTGTAGCCGCTCACCCCGACGTCGTCGGTCGAGGGTGACCAGGAGAGCGTGGCGGTCGAGTCGGTCACGTCGCCGAGGGTCAGGTTCTGCGGCGCGCTCGGCGGGGTGGTGTCCGGTCCGGTGTCGGTGACCGGGGTGACCACGGTGACCGGCTCCGACGACAGGGAGCGGTGCCCGACGACGTCCCGGGCGGAGATCCGGAACAGGTACTGCCGGCCCGGGGTGATGTAGTTGCTGATCGTGGTGGTGGTGACGTCGCCGACGCTTGCCGACATGACGACGTCGTCGAAGGGGCTGTAGTACGTGATGTCGTAGCCGGCGATGGCGCAGCAGCCACGGGTCGCGGCCGTCCAGGTGAGGGTGACCGACCTCGTCTTGACCTGGCTGGCGGTGACGTTCGTGGGCACGCCCGGCGGGAAGGGCGAGGTGTCCGGTGTGCCCGGCGGGGTGGTGGGTGGCGCGGTCGGCGGCGTAGTCGTGGCCGCTCCCGCCAGGGGCGCCGCGGCGGGTGCGGGCGCGACCCCGGGGAGCCCACCGGCGGCCGGTACGGGGAGCGTCGTGGTGCCGGCACCGGCGGCCGGTACGGCGATCGCTCCCAGGCCGAACACGGCGATCGACGAGACGACGGCGGCGAGCAGGCCGGGCCGCACGCGGCGGCGCGGCGCGGACGAACGGACCCCTGGCATACGTCCACGGTGCGGCAACACATCGAAGGTTGTCAACGACTTGCACCAACCGGTGCGTGGTTCCGGGCCACCTCGGACCCGATCGGGTCCGGCACCGGCTCGCGCGCTCGGTTGCGGGGCGGCCCGGACCGGCCCGCGACCGGACGGCCGCCTGCTCCCCGGGAGCCGCCCCGCAGCTCAGCCGGCCGTCCAGGCGCGGAGCTTGTCGGGATTGAGGACCGTCCAGATGCGCCTGATCCGGTCACCCACGACGTCGAACGCCAGCACCGCCCCGACGACACCCGCCACCTGCGCCACCAGACCTGGCTGCCCGTTGACCGTGCACTCCAGGAGCCGGACGCCGGAGGCCGCACCGCCCCGATCGGCGAAGAAACGTGCGACCTGCCCGGCACCCTCGATCGGGTGGAGTGCCGCGCTGACCAGCCCGCCACCGTCGCCGGTAGCGGTGGCGTCGGGCGTCAGCAGACCGACGAGCGCGTCGATGTCGGCGGCCTGCCACGCCTTCCTGAACTCCCGGACGATGCCGGCCTGGCGGGCGGTGGGCACGCCGGGTACCGGTGCCCCGCGCACGCGGCGGCGACCGGACGAGGCCAGCTGGCGGCACGCCGCCGGGGTACGGCCGACGACCTCGGCCACCTCGGCGAAGGAGTAGCGGAAGACGTCGTGCAGGACGAACGCGACGCGCTCGGCCGGGGTCATCGACTCCAGCACCACCAGGAAGGCCATCCCGACCGACTCGTCGAGGGCGATCTGGTCGACCGGGTCACCACCGGTGGGGTCGCTGGTCCACTCCGCACGTGCGGGCAGCGGCTCCGGCAGCCACTGGCCCACGTAGCGCTCCCGGCGGGCGCGGGCCGAGCCGAGCAGGTCGAGGCAGATCCGACCGGCGACCCTGGCCAGCCAGGCGTCCGGGGCCGCGATGGCGTCCCGCTGGCCGGGGGTCAGGGCATACCAGCGGGCGTACGTCTCCTGCACGACGTCCTCGGTGTCGGCCAGGGACCCGAGCAGCCGGTACGCGAGATTGACGAGCTGACGCCGTTCGCCGACGAGCCCGCTCGGGGCCGGGCCGGGCCGGGCCGGTCGGACCCCAGACCGGTGGGGTTGGTCATGCTGCCGCCGGCCCCCTCGCCCGCTCCCCGCCCACCGGCTCGACCGACGTACGCCAGCGGTGGTGACCCCGGCACGCCGCCTGACATTCGGCAGGGCTGTGTCGTCGTATCAGTGCACCGAACACTATCCCAGCGACGGGGGAAAAACGATCATGGAACCAGTGAACCTGGCGATCATCTACTACAGCGCCACCGGCACCGTGCACACCCTGGCCGAGGCCGCGGCCGAGGGGGCGCGGCAGGCCGGCGCGAACGTACGCCTGCGCAAGGTGGCCGAGACGGCCCCGGCCGAGGCGGTCGACGCCAGGGCGGAGTGGGCCCAGCACGTCCAGGACACCGCCGACGTCGACGTGGCCAGCGGCGACGACCTGGACTGGGCAGACGCGGCCCTGCTCGGCACCCCCACCCGCTTCGGCAACGTGTCGAGCCAGCTCAAGGCGTTCATCGACACCCTCGGCCCGCTGTGGTTCCAGGGCCGGCTCGCCGGCAAGGTCTACTCGGCCTTCACCGCGTCGAACACCTCGCACGGCGGGCAGGAGTCGACCCTGCTGTCGCTGTCGAACGTCTTCTACCACTGGGGCGGGATCATCGTGCCTCCCGGCTACACCGACCCGATCCAGTTCCAGTCGGGTAACCCCTACGGCACCTCGCACGTGGCCGGCAGCGGCCCGCCCGGTGACGTCACCCTCCAGGCGGCCCGCTACCAGGCCCGGCGCGTGGTCGACACCGCAGCCGCACTGAAAGCCGGACGGCCCGCCTGAATCCCTCCCCGCCCCGACCGGGCGGATCGCCCGGCCTGAGCAGGCCGGCCGGAACGGGGGCGGTCGGGGCGGGGGCGCTCAGGGCCGTTGCGGAGCGCGAAACTCGCATAGACAGGCGGTGTTACGTTGAAGCGGTCCACCAGCGACGGTCGAGGGGGTGTGCATGGCCGAGACCATGGGGCGGGTCCTGCCGGTCTATCTGGTGGCGGACGAGTCCGTCTCCATGACTCCGGTCGTGGACGAGCTGAACGCCGGCCTCCAGTCACTCCACGACGCCCTGCTGCGTGAGCCGCTCGCAGCGGCCAAGGTCCGCTTCTCGATCATCGGGTTCTCCGAGGACGTGATCGTCCACTCCGCACTGTCCGACCTGCGCAACGAGTCGGCGCTGCCGCAGCTGTCCGTACGGGCCGGGACAGCCTACGGCGTCGCGTTCAGCCTGCTGGTCGACCGGATCCCGGCCGACGTGCGCGCCCTCAAACGGGAGGGCTTCGCGGTGCACCGGCCGGCGGTGTTCTTCCTCAGCGACGGCCAACCGACCGACCCGGGCGAGTGGGAGCCGGTCTATGCCGAGCTGACCGACCGGGAGCGCACCCCGACCGCGCCGAACATCATCGCGTGTGGCATCGGCGAGGCACGGGCCGAGACGATCCTGCACGTGGCGACCCGGCCGGAATTCGCGTTCGTGGCCACCCCCGGGGTCGAGGTGGGGTTCGCGATCGCCGAGTTCTGCACCGCCCTGACCCGCAGCGTCATCAGGTCGGGGCAGGCCGTCGGTGGCGACACGGCGGAGCTGGTCGTGGAGCGGCCGGACAGCTTCCGGATGGCCGTGGACGTGGTGTGAGCTTCGACTGGGCTCCTCCGCTGATCGGGGCGACGGGCCCGGAGCTGCCGGCCCGCGCGCCGCAGACGCAGCCGTACCGGCCGGACACCGTGCTCGACGGGTGGGCGACGGACGGCTTCGCGGTGCGGGCGGCCTCGGTGCGCGGGCCCGGCCACCGGGCGTCCGACGTACCCCGGCAGGACGATTTCGCGCTGGCCACGGCGGACGGTTCGGTGATCGCGGTGGTGGCCGACGGGGTCTCCAACGCCCCGCTGTCCCACCTGGGCGCCACCATGGTGTGCCGGACGGTCGTCGACTACCTGCTGCGCGCCGACGACACCGTCGACTGGCACGACCTGCTGCGCTGCGCGGGCTGGGCCCTGGTGGAGTACGCCGGGCGGCAGCTGGGTGAGCCCGATCCGCAGCGGGCCGAGGCGCTGCTGGCCAGCACCGTGGTCGTCGCCCTCGTCCGGCCGGACGGGCCCGGTCGGGCCGTCGCCCACCTGGTCCGGGTCGGTGACTCGGCCGCCTGGCGGTTGCGCGACGGCACCTGGGAGCCACTGCTCACCGACCCGGCCGACCCGCAGGACGAGTTGCTGCCGGACGGCGTCGCCGCCCTGCCCCGGGTGCCCACCGAGGTCGACCCGGTGGCGGTGACCCTCGTCGCGGGCGACGTGCTGGTGCTGGCCACCGACGGTTTCGCCGAGCCGCTCGGGCACGGCACCGGGGACCTCGGGCGACTGTTCGGCGACGGGCTGACCACGCCGCCCGCGCTGACCCGGCTCGCCTGGATGCTCGACTTCGCCGGCGGGGCCTGGGACGACGACCGTACCGTGCTGGCCGTCTGGCCGGTCCCGCCCGAACTGCCATGACCAGCCCACTGCCGCCCGAGGTGAGCCTGTCCGCCCTCGGCCCGCGTAACCGCATCGGGGTCGGCGGTCAGGGCACGGTCTACGCCCTCACCGAGGACCCCCGGTGGGTCTACAAGGAGTACGCGACCCGGCTCGTCGACGACGTCGACGTGACCACGCTGAACCGTTTCGTCCGACTCGCCGCCGACGCCGGACCGGACGCGGACGCGCTGCTCGGTCTCGCCGCCTGGCCCACCGCCGTCGTCCGTAAGGAGGGCGTGGTGCGGGGCTTCCTGATGCCCCGGGTGCCCGACCGGTTCCGGGTCCGGATCCAACTGCCACGCGGGCCGGACACCGTGCTGGCACAGGTGCAGTACCTACTCAACAACGACGACTACCTGCGCGGCCGTGGCCTGCACGTCGACGACCGGATGCGCCTCGAACTGCTGCGGGACACCGCCGAGGCGCTGACCCTGCTGCACCGCCTCGGGGTCTGCGTCGGTGACCTGTCGCCGAACAACCTGCTGTTCAGCCTCGACGCCCGACCCCGGTGCTACTTCATCGACTGTGACGCGATGCGCCTCGATGGCGACTCGGTGCTGGCGCAGGCCGAGACCCCCGAGTGGCACGTGCCGGACGCGGACGCCGAGGAACTGGCCACCCCGGCCACCGACGCGTTCAAGTTCGGACTGCTCGCGGTCCGCCTGTTCGCCGGTGACCAGCAGACCCGCGATCCGGCTGCGGCGCAGCGGCGGCTCGACCGGCAACTGGTCACCCTCGCCGGCCGGAGTCTCGACCCCGTCCCGGACCGCCGGCCGGCCCCGGAGCACTGGCTGGACGCCCTGGAGCGGGGCATCCGACGCACACCGCCGACGGCACCGGCTGCTTCCCCGACGGGCCCGGAGCCGCCCGGTCAGGGGTCGACGCGCCCGAACGCCCCCCGCCGGGACCCCGTACGCCGCAACGTCCCCCGGCCCGGGGTGGTCAACCCCCAGCCGGCCGGCCGGGGTTGGGGTCTGCTCGTCGCGGCGATCGCCGCGATCGCGGTGATGGCCGGCCTGATCAGCGCCAACAGCGACACGACGAGCACGGCCCCCCGGGCCCGGTCGAGTCTGCCGACGGGAGTGCGGTGGGACGCCACCATCGTGCCCTCCTACCCCCGGGTCCTGCCCACCCGCTACCCGGCAGGGGTGCCCGCAGCGCCCGTCCTGCCGCTACCGACCCGTTTCGACCTCGAAAAGCTCCTTTCCCTGGCCAGGCCCTGCCTGTTCAGCGACGTCACGGTGGGGCGCGGCCTCAACCGGACGTCCGCCCGGACGAAAGCGGCGGTCGCCGCCGTCGGCAGCTTCCTCTGCGGGATCAACATCGACTCACCACGCCTGGCCGACCGCAGCAGCACCCAGACCGCGCGCGCCGCCACGTTGGCGGACCGGGGCCCGTTCCGTGGCGCGACCATCATCGGGATCCGCACCGCGGCCAGCGGCAGCCCTCAGGTCAACGTGGTGTTCGTGCCGAGTGGTGAAGGCTCGTCATCCGATTGCTGGCGCTCCCGGCTGTCACTGGTCAAGGACGGTGCCGGATACCGCGTGGGCTCGCTCGCCGCCCCGGCCCGGGCCTCCTGCCCGTGACCGCTGGCACCCTTGTGCAGCAGGTCGTTGACGGCGGCAGCGGTGGACGGGGGCAGCGGACGACCCTCCTCGACGGGGAAGCCCAACTCGGCGACCAGGCTGCGGTGCCGCAGGTCGACGGTCGCCTCCACGGTGTCGGCGAACAGGCCCACCGCGGACCGGGCCCGCCACCAGAAGACGACACCGAGGGTCGCGCCGAGCGGTGCCGCCGGCCACCACCACGGGGTCAGCGCCAGGTAGAGCACCGCCCAGCCGGCCGAGGTGACGGCCCGGTCGAACCGGTCACGGGCCTGCATCACGTCGGTCCGGCCGTCGGCGGTGAGCAGCAGCCAGAGCCGTGGCCAGATCAGGCCCAGGCGGAGACCGTACTGCGCGGCGACCCGGTCGTCGGCGAGGCGGATCCGGTCACCGATCCACGTCGGCCGGGCCGGCAGGTACACCGTCGGGACCACCCGGTGTTGCGCGACCAGCCGACGCGCGGCAGCGGCCCGGCGGCGGGCGGTCAGCGCCGTCGCGATCCGCCCCGCCGGGCCGGCCCAGGACCCGAGCCAGAGGTGGCGGACGACCCGGCCGGCCGCCTGGGCGCCGACGGCGGCCACCGCGGCGACCGCGACGACGAGCGACCCGACCACCACGGCCAGGCTGACCCGGCCCTTCAGGTGGTCGAGCGCGTCAGCGGCGGCGAGCGCCGCGCCGGGCACGTCGAAGACACCACCGCGCCCCGGCAGTACGGCGAACGCGGCGACCAGGCACCACAGCAGGCCAGGGCCCAGCGCCCGGGTCAGCCACCGGTCGTTGAGGCGTCGGCCGACCTCGCCCAGCAGCACCTCGATCATGGCTCGGTCCGGTACGTCATCGGCGTACCGGCGAGCGCACAGTGCGGCACCCGACCCCGGTCGTCGCGGTGGGCCCGGCGTGCACAGCGGTGGTGTGGGCAGCGGTAGTCACCGTTGAGCACCACCGGCGCGAGACCCTCCAGTCGGGCGCCCCCGGCGTAGTCGGGAAGCGACGGGCCGGAGCCGATGCCGCGCTCGGTCTCGGGCTCCGGTCCGACGGTCCAGCCGAGCTGCCGGCAGACCTCCTCCACCGGCCGGCCGGCGGCCAGCTCGTCGAGCAGGTCGTCGAGCAGGTCGGTCCACATCCCCGCCTCGGCGCGTTCGCGCAGGGTCGGTACGGCGGCGCACAACGCGGCCAGCAGACGACGTTGCTCCATACACGACACTCCTGTCGATTGACGCCCGAGCTGCCGTCGAATCTACTGAATCCGTGCCATCCGAAGCAGGATCCGTCGATTCGATGGATCCGCTCATCGTCGCCTACAACGACAGTGGCGACGAGTCGCTGCTGGTCCGGGCCGAGGACGTGGCGCGGAGCCTGCTCGCGTCCGATCCGTCCCGGGTGGATGTGCTCGCCGCGCTCTCCACTGTCCTGATGTTGCGGGGCCGGGCCTCGGACCCGAAGCACCTCGACGCGGCGGTGGTCGCCGCCGAGCAGGCCACGGCGCTGACCTCGCCCGGTGATCCGTGGTGGCCGTACGTCAACGCCCAGCTGGCCCTGGTCGTCGGCTTCCGGTTCGAGCAGCGGCGTGAGGTGGCGGACCTGTCGACGGCGAAGCGGCACGCGGACGTCGCGGTGGCCGCCGTCGGCGCGGACGACCCGATCCGGATCGACGTGCTGGTCCGCTGCGTGAACGTGTACCGGCTCAGTTTCGAACGGTTCGGCCAGTTGGCGGACATCGACGCGGCCGTACGCCTCAGCCGGGAGGTCCACCGGTCCACCGACCCGGACCACGTGCTCACCGCCCGCCAACTGCTGGCGCTGTGCCTGGCCATGCGCTTCACCCGGACGGGCGGTCCACGCGACATCGACGAGGCGATCGAGCACTGCCGCAGCGGTCTGGCCGCCATGCCCGCGCGGCACGTGGACCGGGCCGCCCTCAACGGTGTGCTGGTGATCGCGCTGGTGCAGCGTTGGGTGAGCACCGACCACGCGGACGAAACCGACCTGCACGAGGCGGTCCGGGTCAGCCGGCAGGTCGTCGCGGACCTGCCGGCCGTCGGCACGGTCCGCGCGCAACTGCTGGCCACCCACGGGGTGCTGCTGGTCCTGCACGGCCTCAGCAACAACTCGTCGGTGCACCTCGACGAGGCGATCCGCAGCGCCCGGGAGGCCGTCGACGCACCGACCGCCGGCACCCAACGGGCCGGCCACCTGGTCAGCCTGGCCCACTCGCTGCTCATCCGGGCCCGGATGAGCAGCGACCCGGCCGGGGTCAGCGACGCCGTCGACACCGGTATGGCCGCCCTGGCCGGGTTCTCGCCGGGCCATCCGGACCGGGCACGGGCCCTCAACGTGCTCGGCACGGCGTTGCGGATCCGCTACCTGATCGATCACGACCCGGCCGACCTCGACGCCGCGGTCGGCATGTGGCGGTCGTCGTCGGCCTCCCGGGCGGGTGCGATCGAGATCCGGATGACCGCCGCCCGCACCTGGGCGCAGACCGCCGCCGAGGCCGGTGACGCGACGCTGGCCCTGGAGGCGTACGGCACCGCCGTGGGTCTGCTGCCGCTGCTGGCGTGGCGGGGCCTGGACCGTACCGTGCAGGAGAAGCGGCTGACCTCGGTGGCCGGCCTGGCCGGCGACGCGGCGGCCTGGGCCATCGCCGCCGGTCAGCCGCAACGCGCGGTGGAACTCCTGGAGCAGGGTCGTCAGGTGCTGTGGTCACAGGCCCTGCAGACCCGCAGCGACCTGTCCGCGCTGGCCGCGGTCGCACCCACGCTCGCCGACGAACTCGACCGGACGCGCCGGGAACTGGACGGCGCCGGGGCGTCCCCGATCGTCGCGCTGCCGTCCCGGCCCGGCTGGGAGCTGGGCCGGGACCTGCTGACCAGCGCGCTGGGTGGACCGCACCGTGCCGAGACCGAGGACGCCGGTCACCGCCGCCGGTTGGCGGAACGCTGGGAGCGGCTGGCGGCCGAGGCCCGCCGCCAGCCCGGCTTCGAGAACTTCCTGCACCCGCCGTCGTTCGCCGCCCTCCAGCCCGCCACCAGGGGTGGGGCCGCGGTGCTGGTCAACACCTCGCGGTGGCGCAGCGACGCGATCGTCGTCACCGCCGACGGGGTACGGGCCGTGCCGCTGCCGTGGCTGTCGCACGACACGGCGCAGCGGCGTGCCGCGGCGTTCCTCGAGGTGCAGCGGGCGGTGGAGGGGGGCGGCGGGCCGGCCGAGCGGGCCGCGTTGCACCAGACGCTGGTGTCGTTGCAGCGGTGGCTCTGGGACACCGTCGGGGAGTCCGTCTGTGCGGCCCTCGACGACCTGCTCGGCGTCGGGCCGGAGCGACGGCACCGCGTGTGGTGGTGCCCGACGGGGCCGCTGACGATGTTGCCGCTGCACGCCGCCGGCCGGTTCGGGGCGAGCGCCCCGCTCGCCGCGCGACGCCGGATCTCGATCGCCGCGCGTTGCGTGTCGTCCTACACCCCGAGCCTGTCCGCGCTGCTGCGCGCCCGCACCACCCCGGCGCCGCCCGGGCCGCCGCGGGCGTTCGCGGTGGGGCTCGGCACCCTGCCCGGCCAGCCGTCGCTGCCGGCGGTCAGCGACGAGCTGCGCGCGGTCAGCTCGCACGTGCCCGGCCTGCGGGTGTTGTCCGGTCGCAGCGCCACCGTCGAGGGTGTGCTGAGCGCGCTCGAACGGCACAGCTGGGCGCACTTCGCCTGCCACGGCGACCAGGACTTCAAGCGGCCCAGTGCGGCCGCCCTCCGCCTGGTCGACGGCAGGCTCAGCGTCCTGGACCTGGCCGGCCGCCTCGCCGCCCGCAGCCAGTCGGCCGGTGGGGCCGACCTCGCCTACCTCTCGGCGTGTCGCACCGCGGCGGGCGGCCGGGACCTGCCCGACGAGGCGATCCATCTCACCGCGGCGCTCCAGATGGCCGGCTTCCGGCACGTGATCGGCAGCCAGTGGGCGGTCTCCGACCGGGTGGCGGCCCAGGTCGCCGGCGACGTCTACGCCGGGCTGAGCGCCGGGGACCACCTGGACGCCGACGGTGCGGCCGTCGCGCTGGACGCGGCCATAGATCGGGTACGACGGGCGCACCCGGACCGCCCGGAACTGTGGGCGGCGCTGGTCCACACCGGCCCCTGACCCTCCGGCAGCAGCGGCCGGCGGGGGCGTCAGCGCCGCTGGACCGGGATCACCGGCAGCTCGGGGCCGGGTGGCACAGCTTCGCGGTGCTGCTGCGCGACGATGCCGGCGGTGATCTCGTCGGGTGGCACCGGACGACCGAAGTGCCAACCCTGCCCGTTGTCGCAACCGGCCGCGGTCAGCCGGTGGGCCTGCTGGGCGGTTTCGATGCCCTCGGCGGTCACGACGAGACCGAGCCTGTGCCCGAGCGACACGACGGTGCCGAGGAAGTCGTCATCCGTGCCGGGGCGGCGGGCCCCGGGCCAGCGGGCCGGCTGCGCCGACGGCCGGGTCAGACTGGCGTCGAGTTTGAGGCCGTACAGGGGCAGGGAGCGGAGGTTGGCCAGATTCGCATAGCCGACGCCGAAGTCGTCGATGACGATCCGGACGCCGAGTTGCATCAACGCCGCCAGGGTCTGCGTCACCACGCCGGTCAGGTCGATCACCGCCTGCTCGGTGACTTCCAGGTGCAGCAGGTGCGGCGGCAGACCCGTCCGGTCGAGAATCTGCGCCACCTCCCCGGCGAGGCCGGTGCGGTGCAGTTGGCGTACCGAGACGTTCACGCTCACGTACAGGCCGGGTTGGATCCGCTGCCAACTGCTGGCCTGCCGGCACGCCTGCTCCAGCAGTTGGCTGCCGAGCGCCACCACGAGGCCGGTGCGTTCGGCCAGCTCGATGAAGCGGGCGGCGCTCAGCAGCCCGAGCTGGGGATGCCGCCAGCGGGCCAGGGCCTCCACCCCGGCCAGCCGTCCGGAGCGTAGCGCGGTGACGGGCTGGTAGGCGGCGGTGAACTCGCCCTGTCGCAGCGCCGCCGGCATGGCCGCCGACAGCCGGTAACGCTCGGCGTCGGCGTTGCTGCGGTCCTGGTCGAACAGGCGCAGGGTGGCCTTGCCGTCCGCCTTGGCCCAGTGCAGCGCGATCTCACCGGCGCGCATCAGGCGCGCGGCGCCGCCGTCGGCGACGGTGCCCTCGGCCACCCCGGCGCTCACCGTCAGCGGCACCTCGGTGCCGCTGACCCGGAACGGGGCGGCGAGCACGGCGAGCGCCCGATCAGCGATCTTGACGACGTCCCCGGCGCAGGTGGTGTCGCGGACCAGGATCGCGAACCGGTCGCTGTCCAGCCGCGCCACCAGGTCGACCCGCCCGTCGGCGAGCGCGCCGAGCCGGGCGGCGATCTCGCGCAGGAGCAGGTCGCCCACCTGGTACCCGAGTACGTCGTTGACCGCCGCGAAGTCGTCGACGTCGAGGCAGCAGACCCCGACCCGGTCGGTCGGCGCCTCGGCGGTGGACAGCCGTCCCAACTGCTCGGTGAGCAGTGTCAGGTTGGGTAGTCCGGTCAACTGGTCGTGCGTGGCGAAGCGACGGAACCTGGCCTCGCTGACCCGTAACGCCTCCTCGGCCTGGGTACGGGCGGCCAACGCGGCAAGCCGGACCGTGTCCTGGGCCCGCAGGCTGTGGTCGTGCGCGGCCGACGTGAAGCCCGTCGCGAGTTCCGCCAGCAGGTCGTTCAGCCGGGCCGTCCGGGTGGGGTCGGCGGCGACGCCGAGGTCGCCGAGGAGCCGCGAGGTGAGGACCGCGATCGTCCCACCGAGCGCCTCCGGCGACCCGAAGCCGGCCGCCACCAGGTCGGCACCGATCCGACGGCCTTCGCCGGGCCCGCCCGGTCCGGCGAGGACCGCGGTGACCAGGCGGTCCGCGAGCCCGGTGACGATGCGGTGCCGTTGCTCGGCGCTGATCGGCACGTAGTGGGCCCGGTGCAGGGCCGTGGCCCACGCCGTCACGAACTCCCCGACGCCCCGGCCGTCGGCCCCGTCGGCGGCGGGCCGGTCGTTCACCTGCGGCGTCCGACTCCGACGTAGAAACTCATCCGTTCCGGGTGCTCGCCGACGTCGGCCTCCGACTCGGGACGCCACAGCGGGGACCACACCACGCCGGGTTCGACCAGGTCGAGGCCGGTGAAGAAGTCCTCCACCTGGGCGCGGGTCCGGGCGGTGACCGGGGTGTTCGTCCGGCCGCTGAGCCGGGCGCCCTCGCCCATCTCGTCCGGCCGGCTGTCGGTGGTGACGTGGCTGATCGCCACGCAACTGCCGGGGGCCAACGCGGTCCACAGCCGCCTGATCAGTCCGTACGGGTCGTCGTGGTCGGGGACCGCGTGGACCACCGAGACGAGCAGCAGGCCGACCGGTCGGTCCAGATCCAACAGCCGGCGGACCTCCGGATGGTCCAGGATGGCCTCCGGATGGCGCAGGTCCTCGAGCAGGGCGACCGCGTTCGGTTGGCCGGCGAGGATGTGCGTGCTGTGCGTCACCGCCACCGGGTCGATGTCCACGTAGGCGACCCGGGAGTGCGGGTCCACCTGCTGGGCGATCTCGTGCACGTTGCCCACCGTCGGAATACCGGACCCGATGTCCAGGAACTGACGGATCCCCTCGTCGAGCATGAACCGCACCGCCCGGTGCAGGAACTCGCGGTTGGCCCGCGCGACCAGGCGGAGATCGGGCACCGCAGCCAGTGCCTGGCGGGCGAACTCCCGGTCGACCTCGAAGTTGTGCGAGCCGCCGAGCCAGTAGTCGTAGGCTCGGGCCACGCTCGGCCGGCTGAGATCCACATCTGCTGGTGCCCATTCCGGCCGTTCCATCGCCACCCTCCAGCACCACACATTGACGAACCGCCGCCACTATAATCGGAACTTTGCCACCATTGCACCGCGCCGAGATCCCTACGCCGGTCCGCAGGTCGACGGGTGTGTCGATGTCGGCGGGAGCCTGACCGTCGGCGTGGTGCTGCCCAACCGGCCGGCTGATCCCGGCGTCGGAGACCTCGGTGCACGCCCGCCCACCGGGAGCCGTACGACCGCCACGTCCGGCACCAACCTGGGCAGATGATCCGGGAGGCGCTGCTGCGGTTACGGGCGGGTGCGGAGGTCGAGGCGGCGACGCTGGCGCGGGATCTGGAGGCGCTGTTCGCGGCATCGCGGGATTCGAACGCCGACGACGAACACGATCCCGAGGGTGCCACCGTCGGCTTCGAACGCGCCCAGCTGATCGTGCTGCTCGCCGCGACGCGGGCGCGGATCGCCGAGGTCGACGACGCCCTGCTCAGGCTGGCGGCGGAGACCTACGGGAGCTGCGAGCGCTGCCAGCAGCCGATCGGTGCGGAACGACCCCCCGTGCGGCCGTCCGCCCGCCACATCTCGTGTGCGTAGGACCGACGGGCCGGGCGTCCGTGACGCCCGGCCCGTCGGCTCACGGCCTGCTCAGCTCGCCGCGCAGGACAACGCCGGTACGCCGTTGACGGCACCCGACGATCCGAGGAAACCGAAGGTCGTGCTGCCACCGGCACCCAGCGCCCCGTTGTAGCCGACGTTGCGGGCGGTGACGGTCGAGCCGCTGGTGGTCAACGTCGCGCTCCACGCCTGCGTCACCTGCTGCCCGTTCCCGAACGTCCAGGTCACCGTCCAACCGTTGATCGCCGAACTGCCGGCGGTCACCCGCACCTCGGCCTGGAAGCCACCCTGCCACTGACCGGTCACCGTGTACGACGCCGCACAGGACCGCCCGGTCGACGGCGGTGGGGTCGTGGTGGGCGGCGGCGGGGTGGTGGTCGGCGGAGGCGGGGTGGTGGTGGGGGGTGGGGTGGTGGGCGGCGGCGTCGTGGGGGTGGTGCCGCCGACGGCGCTCATGATGGCGTCGATGATGCCCTGCTGGGTGACCGTGGCGTTGCTGCGGTTGAACAGCCCGAACCCGTACGCCCCGTTGTAGCCGTTGTCCCAGTAGGCGGTGGCCGCGCCGTACTTCCTGGCGGCGGCCACCAGGGTGCGCGCGTAGTCCGCGCGGTACCTGTTGTTCGTCGGGTCGGCCGACGTCTTGTCGACCGAGCCGTACTCACCGACGAAGACCGGGTAACCACGCGAGACGAAGGTGTCGCGCACCTTCTTCAGCTGCCCGTCCATGTGGTCCTGCTGACCCCAGGTCGACTTCCGGGACGGAGTGGTGGCGTTCGGCCCCCACTGCGTGATGGTGCCGTTCTCCTCACCGGCGAAGTCCCAGGGGTCGTAGTAGTGCACCGAGATCATCAGCCGCTGCTCGTTGGCGGGCACGGACGACGACCGGTACTGGTCCGTCGGCAGCGTGAAGCCGTAGTTGCCCACGGTGTAGTCGATGTTGGTGTTCCAGCCGGGGACGAGCAGCCAGCGGGAGGTGTTGTTCCCGCCGGTGCGGCGGACCGTGTCCACGAAGATCTGGTTGTAGGCGTTGATGTTCGCGTAGCACGGCTGGGTGGGATTGCCGTACTGCCCGTCGAACTCCTCGTTCATGGATTCGAGGATGAGTCGCTCGCTGTAGCTCTGGAACCTGGTCGCGATCTGCTGCCAGACCTTCTGGTACTTGTCCCGGATCGTCGTCTGGTTGGACGAGTCGCAGATCAGCCACGAGCCGTTGACGGTCTTGAAGCCGTCGCCGTGCATGTTGATCAGCACGTACAGGCCGCGGCCGTAGGCGTAGTCGACGATTTCCTTGATCCGGTTGAGCCAGGCGGAGTTGATCGTGTAGTTCGGGGCGGACCCGATGTTGCCCAGGTAGGACACCGGGATGCGGATCGTCTTGAAGCCCGCCGCCTTGACCCGGTCGATGAACGCCTGGGTCACGACCGGGTTACCCCAGGCCGTCTCGCTGGGGATGCCGTTGGCGTTGGCCTCCAGGGCGTTGCCCAGATTCCAGCCCGCCCCCATGTCGGCGACGAGTTGGGTGGCGTTCACCTGGGCCATGCTGTCGGCCGAGGCGGAACTCGTCAGCACGGCGGTGGAGCCGGCCAGCGCCAGGACGCCGGAGAGCACGGCGAACTGCACCTTCCTGAGGGTGGATTTCACAAGAGTCTCCCGTCTTCGAGCCCACAGTCACACTGGGTTGTCGAAGCGATTCGACGATATTTCGACTGCCTGTCCCGGCAGCCGACGGGCCGCCAAATGATAGATGCATGTGCATCAATAAGGCAAGGTCGTCGCCGTACGGCCGCTCGTCAGGGGCCATGGCGGACGTCCGACGGGCACCACCCGGGCCGCAGGGAAGGGGCGCGTCACGGCGTGCCGGGCAACCGGACCGTGACGACGAGACCTCCGTGCGGGGGCGGGACGAGGTCGAGCGTCCCGCCGTGGGCGCGGACGATGCTGTGCACGATCGCGAGACCTAGGCCCACGCCGGCGTGTTCGTCGGTGCGCACGCGTTCCGTTCCGCGCCGGAAGGGTTCGGTGAAGGTCGACACCAGAGCGGGTGGGAGCCGCCGGCCCGTGTTCTCGATCCGCACCATGCTCGTGGCACCGCACGCCTCGGTCAGGACCGTCACGGTGCCGCCGGCGGGAAGGTTGTGCACGATGGCGTTCTGCACGAGGTTCGTCACCATCCGCAGCAGGAGTTCGGCGGAGCCGCTGGTGAGTGCCGCCCCACCGCGGACGTCCAGGGTGATCCGACGCCGTTCGGCGAGAGGAAGCAGCGTCTCGGCGGCCTCCTCGGCGAGGAGGGAAAGGTCGACGCGCTCGCGGGTGAAGGCGCCACGGTCACCACGGCTGAGCAGCAGCAGGGCCTCGGTGAGGTCGATCGCCCGCTGGTTGACGGTGTGCAGTCGTTCGATGAGTTCGCCCCCCGCACCGGTGGGTTCCCGGCGGGCCACGTCGAGGAGCGCCCGGGAGATCGCAAGCGGCGTACGCAGCTCGTGGGACGCGTTCGCGGCGAACCGCTGCTGCTCGGCGACGTGGGACTCGAGCTGTTCGAGCATCGAGTCGAACGTGTCCGAGAGCTCCCGGAACTCGTCGTCGCGGCCCGCGAGCCGAATCCGGTGGGACAGCGACCCGCCTGCGGCCATCCGGGTGGCGTGGGTGATGCGGTTCAGCGGCGCGAGCATCCGGCCGGCGAGGATCCACCCGCCCAGCAGGCCGAAGAACAACAGCAGGGCCAGCACGGCGGCTGCTCTCGGGGCGAAGGCACGGAGCAGGTCGGAACGGTTCGGCACGAACATCACGGGGGCGGGGAGACGGGAACCGTCGGGTGCCGGCGCGGGCAGTCGGGCGTCGTCGATCACCTCGGGTACGTACCGCAGCAGGAACACCCACACGGTGACCAGCAGCAGGCCACCGACCAGCATGACGAACCCGGCATAGCTGAGGGTCAGCCTGAGGCGGACGCTCGGACCGGGCCGCCTATCCACGGTCCGCCCCGCCACCCCCGGCACCGGGCGCGGTGTCGATGCGGTAGCCGACCCCGGGCACCGTGGCGATGATCCACGGTTCGCCCAGCCGTTTGCGCAGCGCGGAGACGGTGATGCGCACGGCGTTGGTGAAGGGGTTGGCGTTCTCGTCCCAGGCCCGGGCCAGCAGTTCCTCGGCGCTGACCACCCCACCCTCGGCGGCGACGAGGACCTCCAGCACGGCGAACTGCTTGCGGGTGAGCGCGACGTGGCGTCCGTCGCGGAAGACCTCCCGGCGGAACGGGTCGACCCGCAGGCCCGCCGTCTCGCGGACCGGGGGCCGGGCGTACCCACGCCTGCGGTCGAGGGCCCGGAGCCGGAGCACCAGCTCCCGGAGTTCGAACGGTTTGGTGAGGTAGTCGTCGGCACCGAGCTGGAAGCCGGACGCCTTGTCGTCGATCCGGTCGGCCGCGGTGAGCATGAGGATCGGCATGCCGCTGCCGGAGGCGACCACTCGCCGGGCGACCTCGTCGCCGGAGGGGCCGGGGATGTCGCGGTCGAGGATGGCGAGGTCGTAGTGGTTGACGCCGAGCAACTCCAGGGCGGTGTCGCCGTCGGGAGCGACGTCGGCGGCGATCGCCTCCAGCCGCAGACCGTCCCGGACGGCTTCGGCCAGGTAGGGCTCGTCCTCCACGATCAGTACCCGCATACGCGCAGCCTATGGTCGGCGACATTCGACGGACACATCCCGGACGTACCTCAGCCGACCGGCACCGACGTGGGACCCGGCCGCTCCGACGGTACCTGCCACCAGGGGCGGGACGCCAGCGCGGCCAGCACGGCACCGGTGGTGTTGACCAGCACGTCGTCCACCGAGGACACCCGGTCCAGCCACAGGACGTACTGGGCGGTCTCCACCAGGACCGAACAGCCGACGCCGAGCGCCAGGATCCGTGGCACCGAGGCGAGCGCCGCGAACCGCATCGGGGCGAAGAACCCCAACGCCGCGAGGACCAGCAGGTTGCCACCGATACCGACCGGGCCCATGGTGACCAGGTCCCGTAACGGGACCAGGCTCACCCGGCCGGGGCCGACGCCCGGCGCTGCCCCCGGCATCAGGGTCATCCAGACGAACGGCACCGTCCCGTAGACCATGCCCACCTCGGCCAGCGACGTCCGCCACGCCTGGGCTACGCCGACGGCACGCCGGGAGTGCGCCAGCGCCCACATCACCAGGGCCGCCAGCGGCAGCCCCACCAGGGTCATGAACACCACCCCGTTGAACGTGTCGTAGCAACCCTGCCACCGCCCGGCCAGACACCTCGGAGCGGACATCAGCAGCGGCCGCCGTACGACGAACGCCGCGCCCGCCAGCCCGAGGAAGAGCAGGCTGGCGAGCACGATCCGGCGGGTGGGGCGGAACGCCCCGGACGGGTGTGCACCGTGTTCCATGCCCCCATCGAAGCCCCCGGCCCGTTGCGACGGCGTATCCGATTCCGCATACGCCCGCGATACACCGAGGCCCGACGGAGCGCACCGTCCGGCCGGCCCTCAGCCACCACCGCCGGGTGGGCCGACCGGTCCGCCGGTGACCGCCTCGGCCTCCCGCAGGCAGATGTCCAACATGGGTACGCCGTCGCTGTTGCCGAGGATGACGCCGACCCAGCCGGTGTCCGGGTAGATGCTCCAGTTCGCGCCGACACCACCGGCCCCGCCGCCCCGGCCGATCACCCACTGGCCGTTGACGATGCTGACCGGCATCGTGTACCCCTCGTACGCCGTGGGCACCGGGCCGGGAAGCTTGGCCCCGGCGAACAGGTCGGCGTAGGGACGGTCGAGCAACGTACCGTCGCGCAGCGCCTCGGCGAACCGGACCAGGTCCGGCGCGGTGGCGAAGCCGTCACCCGAGGCGTACCCGATGAAGCCCCGACCCGGATTGCGGCCCAGGATGTTGGGGTCCAGGCTGCCCTTGTCCAGGTTGCGGACGGCATCCACCTGGCTGCCGTCGGCCTGCTGCAGGTACGGGTGCGCGATGTGCCCGTCGGTGAGCCACTGCTCCCTCGTGTAGAACGCCGAGCCGCTCATCCCGCAGCGCCCGAAGACGTGCTCGTGCACGTAGTCCCAGAACGTCATGCCGGAGACGGCCTCCACGATCTGCGCGGCCATGGCCAGGCCGACACCGCCGCCGGGAAGGTGGCCGTTGGACCCGGCACCCGGAACCCCCACCAGCGTCGCCTGCCGGGCCCACTGCTCGTGGTGGTCGTGCACCTCCTCCCGGCTGTGGAAGACGCGTTGCCAGTCCGGCATCGGGGCGTCCAGCCCGGAGGTGCTGGTGAGCAGGTGGTGGATGGTCACCCGCTCGGCGATCTGACCCGCGAGCCCCGTCAGGTGGGTGCCCACCGGGTCGGACAACGTCACCCTGCCCTGCTGCACCAACTGCAGGATGGCCACCGACAGGAAGGGCTGGCTGCCCGAGGAGAGGTTGAACGCGGTGCCCTCGTGGTTGCGGATCCCCCGCTCCCGGTCGGCCATGCCGTAGCTGCGCGACAGCACCGTCCGCCCCCGGTGGGACAGCAGCACCACGCCGGAGAACCTGCCCTCGGCGGCCAGCTGCGCCACGTACCGGTCGTAGGCCCCGCCGGGCCGGGTGTCCGGCCGGGCCGGGTCGCGCCCGGACGGGCCGGTGCGGGCCGGGGCGGCGTGCCCCCGCCCGGCACCCACCAGCGGGGAGCCCGCCACCAGCCCGGCGGCGGCCATCCCACCCCAGGTGACCAGCCGCCGCCGGTCGACACCCCGTGTGGCATCCGAATGCATGATCATGCTCCTTGCCCGGTCGACGATTCATGCGCTGACAGTGCTGCGCTCCGGTTCATCGCCGTAGTCAAGATGCACGCACGTTGCGGGGGCGTATGCGTTTTCCGATACGCCCCCGATACAGCGCCGGTGACCCGACCGGCGTACGGACAGCACGCCCGGACGGGTCCGTGCCGATCGCCTGACGACGGCACCGGGCCCTGACGGTACAGCCAGCGCTACCTCGGTCGGCCCGCCACCTGGATTGCTGGAGGCGATTCCCAAAAATATGGTTTCTCTGCGGAAGAAATCAACGAAAATTGGAGTCCGGCGATGTCGGTTAATAGCGCACGACTCGAATTCGGGTCGACAGTTACGAGAGAGACGCCGGTGGCGGCGGTGCGGGTCCAGCAACTGCGCAAGGTCTATGGCGGGGATCGGCAGGCGGTAACCGCGCTCGCCGGAGTCGACGCGACCTTCCAGCGCGGGACGTTCACCGCGGTGATGGGCCCGTCCGGCTCCGGCAAGAGCACGTTGCTGCAGACCGCGGCGGGGCTGGACCGCCCGACCAGCGGCCTGGTGTGGGTCGGCGACACGGAACTGTCGAAGCTGTCGGAGACAAAACTGACCAAACTGCGGCGATCGGAGATCGGGTTCGTCTTTCAGGCGTTCAACCTCGTCGGAGCGTTGACGGTGCAGGAGAACATCACGCTGCCGTTGCGGCTGTCCGGAAAGCGGGCGGACCCCCTCTGGATACAGCAGATCGTCAACCGGGTCGGGCTCACCGAGCGGCTGTCCCACCGCCCTTCGGAACTGTCCGGCGGGCAGCAGCAACGCGTCGCGATCGCCCGGGCACTGGCCACCCGGCCGGAGGTCATCTTCTGTGACGAGCCCACCGGCGCGCTGGACACCCAGACCGCCGGTGAGGTGTTGGCCCTGCTGCGCTCGGTGGTGGACGAGGCGGGACAGACGGTCATCATGGTCACCCACGACCCGGTGGCGGCGTCCTACGCCGACCGGGTGATGGTGCTGGCCGACGGACGCATCGTGCAGGACATGCCGCAGCCGGGCGCGGAGCGGATCGCCGAGCACCTCGCGACGCTCGGGCGTCGTCCGCAGCTGACGCAGGAGGGCTGACCCGTGCTGAAACTGGCCGGACAGATGCTGCGTCACCGCAAGGGCAGCGCGACCGCCACCCTCCTGGCGATGACCGCCGGGGTGCTGATCCTGATGTCGCTGGGCGTCCTCGTGGAGTCCGGCCTGCGCTTCACCGCCGCCCCACAGCGTTACGCGGCCGCCGACGTCGTCGTCGCCAACCGGGACATCACCCTCACCTCCACCATGCTCGGCGAAAAGGAAACGAACACCGTCGCGCTGCCCGAGGGCGGAACAGTCCCGGCCGCGATGGTCGACCAGATCCGGCAACTGCCGGGGGTGGCCACCGTCGTCGCCGACCGGACGGTGCCGGCGATCCTGCCGAACGGTGCCGCCACCGGCCACGGCTGGAGCAGCACCGCCATCACCCCGTACCAGCTGACCAAGGGTGCCCGACCCACCCGCGACACCGAGGTCGCGCTGGACGAACGGCTGGCCGCTTCGGTGGCTCCGGGCGACGAGGTGCCGATCCTGGTGAACGGCAGCGCACGGACGTACCGGGTCAGCGGTTTCGTCCGCCACGCGGGCCCCCGGCCCGACCCGCACGCACCACCCGCGGTGTTCTTCACCGACGCGCACGCGGTGGTCATCCACCCCCGGCTGGGACAGGTCGACGCGGTGGCCGTCCTGGCCGAACCCGGTGCCGCCCCGGCCGTGGTGGCCGACGTGCGCCGGCTGGCCGCCGAAGCCGGCGTCAAGGCCTACGCCGGCGACGAGCGGGGGCTGCTGGAACAGTCCGCGGACCAGGCGGCCTCCCTCATGCTGGTCCAGCTGGGCAGCGTGTTCGGCGGCTACGTCGCGCTGCTGGTCATGTTCGTGGTGGCGGGCACCATCGGGCTCGCGGTCCGGCACCGCCGCCGTGACCTCGCCCTGCTGCGCGCCGTCGCCGCCACCCCCGGCCAGGTCGCCCGCCTGATCCTCGCCGAGGTGGGACTGCTCAGCCTGTTGTCGGTCGTCATCGGTGTGCCCGTCGGTTGGCTCGCCAGCCGCTGGCTGCACCAGGAGTTGGTGGACCGGGCGTTCATCCCGGACACCTTCCCGGTTCGCGGTGGCGGCTGGGCGGCGATCGCCGTGGCGGTGGCAACGGTCACGGTGGCGACCGGTGCGGCGTTGCTCGCAGCGCGTCGGACGGTGCGGATCCGCCCGACGGAGGCGCTCGGTGAGATCGCCGTGGAATCCGGCCGCAACAGCGTACTCCGCCTGATCTCCGGATTCGCCGCCCTGGCCGGCGGCTTCATCCTGATCGCTCTCACCGGCGCGGCGAAGGGGACCGCCGCCCTCGGGCCCGCGATGGGTCTGCTGTGCCTGTTCGTCCTCGCGGTGGCCCTGCTCGGGCCGTGGATCAACCGGGCCGCCGCCCGGCTGCTCGCCCCGGTGCTGCGGCGGGTGTGGGGCGACAGCGGCTACCTCGCCGCGGCGAACCTGCGCGCCAACGCCCAGGGCATGGTCACGGTGCTGACCGCACTGGTGCTGTCCGTCGGTTTCGGCGGCTCGGTCTGGTTCCTCCAGGACAACCTGGACAAGCAGATCGTCGCCGAGAACCATGGTGGGGTGCTGGCCCAGCAGACCGTGGTTTCCGCCACCGGACTGCCCGACACCATGCTGGCGCAGATCCGCGACATCCCCGGTGTGCTCGCGGCCACCGGCGTACGAAACACCTCGATCATCCCGGACGGAGCCGTCGAGAGCGCGGATGCGCAGGCGATCGACCCGGAGGGCGTCGACCTCACCATGGACCTCAAGGTCCGCAGCGGAAGCCTGGCGGACCTGCGCGGGTCGGCCATGGCAGCGTCGACCCTGCAGGCCGAGTCGAGCGGCTGGCGGGTGGGCGACCAGGTCACGGTGCGGCTCGGCGACGGCACACCCGCCGACCTGCGCGTCGTGGCGATCTACGACCGGGGCTTCGCGTTCGGCGCTGTCACCGTCGTCAACGACGTCGTCGCCGGGCACACCGCCGTCGCCGGCTACGAGCGGATCCTGGTACGCACCGAGCCCGGCAAGGACATCTCCGCCGCGTTGGGCGAGGTCATCGGCCAGTACCCCGGCAGCTCGGTGACCAGCACGGCCGACATCAGCGGTCAGCTCGCCGACGACCTCGCGCTGAGCGCCTGGCTCAACAAGCTCCTGATCGGCATCATGGTCGGCTACGCCGCTCTCGCCGCAGCGAACACCATGGTCATGGCCGCCCTCGCCCGAGGCCGCGAGTTGGCCCTGCTGCGCCTGGTCGGTGTCACCGGCAAGCAGGTCAAGCGGATGGTCCACGCGGAACAGACCGGCCTGCTCGGCGTCTCGCTGCTCATCGGCGGAGCCATCGCCGCCGTAACCCTGGTGTCGATCGTGCACACGCTCACCGGGCAGCTGGTGCCCTACGTGCCGACGCTGGGATGGGTGTCCATCATCGGCGGCACGACGCTGCTGGCGCTGTTCACCACGATCCTGCCGGTTGCCCGACTGCTCCGCGTCCCTCCGGTCGCCGGCATCGGCATCAAGGAGTAACCGGCCACGGCTGGCCGGTTGGGCGGATCGGCCGAACACGCGCGACGGGCGGGCCCGCAACACGGGCCCGCCCGTCGACCTCAGGGCGACGACGGGCCTGAGCACATGGCCGCAGCGGTGCCACCCTCATCGTCCTTGCCGAAGATGCCGGGAAGGCCGACAGCACCAGGACCGCCAGGACCGCCGGGACCGCCGGGACCGCCGGGACCGCCAGCCCGGGCTGCGGCCCGATACCGTCGAGACGAAAACAGGGAGACGACCTCAGCTATGACGAGCGACAGGAACACGGGCCGCCGGGGGTGGATCGCCGCTGCGATTGCCGTCCTCGCGGCAGCCGTCGTGACGGAGGAACTGCTGCGCTCCGGCACGCTGGCCGACGGTCTGCTGGACCATTGGTGGGGTCACGTCGGCAGCACCGCACTGCTGCTCGGCGGTGTGGGTGCCGGGCTGTACTTCCTGCATCGCGCGTACCGCAGCTGAGCCACCCTCGAAGCAGGTACGCCCTGACCGGGCCCTTCAGACCAGGTCGGCCTGCGCGGTCACGACGAGATCCTCGTCCGTAGCCGCGCCCGTCCTACGCTCCACCGCCTGCCCGGGAGGCCGACCGCCGCAGCCACGGCGGGCCGGCCGGTTCGGCGTAGCCGCAGGGAGCAGGGAGCAGGACGAACAATGGCACGACCACGTAGGGCCGGCCCCGACGACGCGGCTGCGCTGGTACGACTTCGCGTCACCATGCTGGAGGCGATGGGGGCACCCGTCGGCGACGCCACGGCACCGTGGCGGGCCGCCGCCCTGGACTGGTTCACCCGTTCGCTGAGCGATCCGCAGACGTTCGCCGCCTTCGTGATCGAAGACCCCGAACACGGCATCGTCAGCAACGCCTCCGGCCTCTGCGACCGACACGCGCCGGGACCCGGCAATCCAGGAGGGCTACGCGGTCACGTCTTCAACATCAGCACCGTGCCCCACGCACGCGGACGCGGCCACGCCCGGGACTGCCTGAACGCGCTCCTGCGCTGGTTCGCCGACGACACCACGGTCAGCGTGGTCGACCTCAACGCCACCCCGGGCGGCGAACGCCTCTACCGAACCCTCGGATTCGCACCACCACGCCACCCCGCCCTGCAACTACGCCGGGACCAGATGTAGGGCTGCAGGTGCAAGGACGCCAAACGGGTCCGGAGACGACCACCCGTCGGGGCGTACCAGGACGTCCCACCAACAGCGTCGAGGCGTCGTCCTGACGTACCGCGTAAAGCTGCTGAACAGTTCGACACCGTGATGTCACCATCGGTGCAGCAGACCCGTGCGTGCGCCCGACCGGGCCGGATCAGGGTCGGTGCGAGGGCCGTAGCCAACCCTCGATCCCTGGATCGGGTTCGGGGCGTTCCCGAGCCTGCGGCGGTCGCCCTACCCGTGGCTGAGTAGCGCACCGTGTGGTCACCGAGGGAGTTCGAAGAGCTCCAACTGGATGCCGTCCGGGTCACGCAGGTACAGGATCTTGGTGCCGGCGAGCTCACCAGCGTGGATTCCGTCACCGCTGGCCAATATCACCGGGTCAGCGTTGAGGTGGACGCCGCGCTCCCTCAGGTGGCGTACCGCCGCGTCCATGTCGTCGACCTCGAAGCAGAGATGCATCACCCCAACGTCGCAGTTGCGGCCCTCGAACGGCTTCGGCACCGGCCGGTCATACTGGATCAGTTCCAGCAGGACGTTGTCTCCGGCGAGCGAGAACACCGCTCGCATCGCGGGGTTCTCCACTTCCACCACGGCGCCGAGCGCAGCGTTGTCGGCCGAAATGGTCACGCCGTTAGCGGCGACCCCGAGAACATCTTCGTACCACCGCACCGACCGGTCGAGGTCGCTGACGGGCACGCCGATGTGGTTCATTCGCGTCACTTTGAGCATCCATCGATGCTCCTACACCGATACGTTCCGAGGGAGTCAGAGATCTTCCTCGTACTGCTGGTACCAGGACACGGGCAACCGGATGCGGGATCATCAAGAGGATGAACCACCTTGGTGCCGCGCTCCGCGCCTGGCGAGACCGACTGGAGCCGGCCACCGTCGGGCTGGTCCACCACGCACCGCGGCGGGTCGTCGGACTGCGCCGCGGTGAGCTGGCGATGCTGGCGGGCGTCTCGGCCGAGTACGTCGCGCAGCTCGAGCAGGGCCGAGCGAAGACCCCGTCGGCTCAGGTGTGTTCGGCGTTGGCTCGCGCGTTGCAGTTGAACGACGAGGAGCAGGCCCACCTGCTGCGTCTGGCTGGGCATACCGCCAACCCGGATCGCATTCCCAGGTTGATCCCGATCAGTGTGCGCCGGGTTACCGACCAGCTCAGCGCCAGCCCTCTGGCCGTGTACGACGCCGCCTGGCAGTTGCTGCACTGGAACCTCTTGTTCGCGGCGACCTGGGGTGACCCGCGCCGAGCCAGCGTTGAGGACCGGAACGCCATGATCACCCAGTTCGAACGGCGGAACGCCCGGGTCCGACAGACCGCGGCGGAACGGGTGTGGTTCGAGCAGTCCCTCGTCGCGGACCTGCGGACCACCACCGGCCGATACCCGGACGATCCCGATGTCGCATCGTTGATCGATCGGCTGAGCCGCACTGCGCGGTTCCGCGAACTGTGGGCGAGTCCGACCGTCGCGGCTCACGAAAGCGCGCACAAGACTGCTGTCCATCCGGAGGTTGGTGAGATCGCCCTGGACGCCAACATTCTTCCGACGCAGGACAGCGATCTGCGGGTCGTGGTGCTGACGGCGCGACCGGGCACTGACGCCCGAAGCAAACTGGACCTGTTGGCCACTATCGGTGTCCAGGAAATGGCTCTTCGCCCCGATCAACCTGGCACGCCGGGGCGTGCTCCGGCCGCGAACCCGTCCGCTGTGGCGGCCTGCGGCGAAAGCTGGCCACCGCGCCAGGGGGAGAGGGGCCACACCAGGAGTAGGTAATCCTTGCCGATGCGGGCGAGGCGTGCGCCTTGGCAGGATCGTCTCCGTTGTGCGGGGTCAGCCCCGCGAAACGGTGGCGGCCAGCGGGCCGCCGCTCACCGTAGAGAGGTAGCGCGATGGAGAACGGGCAGGTCATCGGCGCGGCAAACGAAGGTTTGAGGATCGACGAGACGGCACCGGTGATCAGTCGACACAGGGTCACGGTGCAGGCGTCGGCTGAGATCGTGTGGCGCGTTCTCACCGACATTGACGCGTGGACGACGTGGCTGCCGGAGCTTCCGTACGCGCGGGTGGAAACCCCGGGGCCGCTCGGGTCGGGATCGGTGTTCCGGTGGTCCGCATCTGGGCTGGACATCGTCTCGACCATCGCCGAGGTACGGCCCTACGAGCGCCTGGTCTGGTCCGGACACGCCAACGGACCGGACGGCATCCTGGGCGTCCACGTCTGGAACCTGGCTCCTGGCGACCGCGGGCTGATCGTGTCCACCGAGGAGTCCTTCGCGGGCCCGCCAGTCGACGCCGATCCTGGCCCCATCCAGGCAGCTCTGGACGAGAGTCTGGTCACCTGGTTGCAAAGGCTCAAGGACACCGCCGAAGCGGACGCCGCCGGATAGCGACAACCCTTCATCGTGCGACGAACCCAGTGAGAGGAACAGCTTTGACCGTCTTCCCTCCAACTTGGCCGGGTATCAAGCGCATGCTGGCGGCCTCGCTCGCCATGACCACCATTCTGGGGGTCCTGGCCACGTCGGCGCACGCCTCCACTCAGAGCAGCGGCGCCAACTCCGGAGCACCACGTTGCGCGGGGGAGAGCGTCGACCCGAACGCCAAGATCCGCTACCGCACCGAAGCCGTCATCAACGCATCGCTCCGGACGGTCTGGAAGCTGCAGACCGATGTCGAGCGTTGGCCGTCCTGGCAACCGCCGGTCCTGACCAGCAGGCGTCTCGACTCCGGTCCGCTTCGCGCCGGCTCGTCGTTCCGGTGGACGACTCCGGTGCAGGAGACACACCTCAACCCCGCCACCACTCTCGTGGTCACCTCCACCGTCCACCAGCTTCAGCGGCAGAAGTGCGTGCGGTGGAGCGGTCCAGCGGTCGGCGAAGGACTGCGTATCGACGAGGGAGTCCACGTCTGGACCTTCACCGAGGTCGGGGGCCGGGTTCTCGTGCGTACCGAGGAAACCTGGCGCGGTCGCCAGGTCGAAGCGGACGTCGAATTCGCCACCGCCGCGCTCGGGGCAGGTCTCGAGGTGTGGCTACGAGACCTGAAGACCACGGCTGAACGAGACTGCGACCGGCACCGCCGCTGACAACGCTGAAAACCCCCGATGCCCCGCCACCGGCCCCCGGTGGCGGGGCCAGCCGTCTCCGCTACAGCTGAAGCTCCCGGAGCTGGCGTCGCGACGTTATCTCCAGCTTTCGATAGATGTTGCGCAGGTGGGCATCGACCGTGCGAGGACTGACGAACAGCAGCGCGGCCACCTCCTTGGTGCCCGCCCCGGACGCGACCCTGCGAGCGACAAGCAGCTCCCGCTCCGTCAGTGCGTTGAGCGGGTCGGTCTCGTCCGCCCCCGGATGCTCACCGATGGCCGCCAGCTCCCGCGCGGCCCGGTCGGCGAAGGCCCGCGCGCCGACCGTCTTCAGCAACTCGTGCGCGGCACGCAGCTCCACCCGCGCCTCGGCACGACGGCCCACGCTGCGTAGCCACTCCCCATGCAGCAGGCGAGCCCGCGCGTAGTGCCCACGTACCCGGGTTTGGGCGAACCGGTCGATCGCGCCAACGTACAGCTCGTGAGCGCCCAGGCCCGGTTCGAGCAGCGCTCGCGCGAGCAGGTGCGCGCCGACCGCCCACGAGGTGGGGCTGGCACGCGCGAGATCCTCAAGCCAGGCGGCTGAGACCTTGCCCTCCTCCGGCCGGCGGGCACGCACGGCGGCCTCGACGAGTTCACTGTGGAACGCGGAGACGACGTACGAACCATGCTCCTGCCGATCTCGCGCGACCAGCAACGCGTCGAGCGCGTCCTCGTAGCCGCCGAGCCCGTTGTGCAGCACGCCGGTCGCGTAGAAGACAGCGGTGAACTCCACACCGGCCCAGTCGCGCAACGCCTCCCGAACCTCGCGGAACCGTTCAGTGTCACCACGCCAGGCGGCGAGTGTCAGGTCCGAGCCGAGGAGATTGGTCGTGCCTGCCGCCTCGTCGACCGCGCGTGCCTCGATGATGCTGGCGGCCGCATCATCAATCCGGCCGACCATGACCCTGGCGGCCGCCTGAAAACGCAGCGCATGCGGCAGAATCGCATAGGCTCCCTGTGCCCGGGCAAGTTCGACCTGACGGTCGGTCAGCTGCTCCATCGCGACCTCGTCGCAGAGGTCGGCGCTCAGCACGCAGGCGCGCTCCATCCACCACGGATTCGCATCAAACCCCCGGGTCTGATCCTGAAACGCCTCGACCGCGCGGCGCATCGCGGGTGCCGCCTCGTCGACGGGCAGCAGGTTCTGGGCAAGCAGGGCGTCAAGTAGAAGGTCAACGGCGCGGGGCGGACGCCGTCGCGGTAGCCGCTCCTGGATGCGTAGGGCGAGACGGCGCAGCCGGCCAGGCTCATCGATGCTGAACATCAGGGAGGCGAACGCCTCCAGGTAGGTTTCGCGGGCTCGGTCGGGATCGAGACCCTCGGCCGCGTCGGCAAGTGCGAGCGTCGCCGGGATACTGCGGGACACGTGGTAGTCGATCATCGCATCCAGGAGGCGCAGCTCAGCGCTGTCAGCCGTTCCAGGCCGGCCGAGCCGCGCCTGATTCACCAGTTCCCGCGCGGCTTCGGGCGCCCCGGACTGCAACCGCGCTCGAGCGGCCGACAACAACCGACCTGCCCGCCGCGAAGCGTCCGGCGTCAGCTGAGCGGAGCGTTCCAAGAACGCCGATGCCCCGGCGAAGCCCCCACGTTCGTGCGCGCGCACAGCCGACCGCTCCAACTCCGCCGCTATCGACTCGTCAGGAACGGCGACCGCGTTGGCTCGGTGCCACGTGCGACGGTCCGCATCCGTATCGGCACTGGTCGCCTCGGCCAGCGCCGCGTGTACCTGCCGGCGTGTCCGGGCATCGGCCGACCGGTACACCGCCGAACGAGCCAATGGATGCCGGAAGTACAAGCGGGGACCGGCGACCACCAGGCCCTCCTCCACAACCGGAGTGAGATCGGCAGCTTCCAGCCCGAGAACCGTCATGGCGCGGCGTAGCAACATGATGTCGCCCAAGGGTTCCGCCGCAGCGAGCACCGAAACCAACCGGGTCCGCTCCGGCAACCGCAGGATCCGACGGGTGAACTGCGCCTCCAACGCGCCTTGCACGCCACCGGTCACCACGTTCGGCAGACCCAACGGATCCGCGTCCCGAGCGAACTCCACCAGCGCGAGCGGATTGCTACCCGCCTCGGCGACAATCCGTTCCAGTACCGGGCCGTCCAGATTGGATAACGCTGACAATCGCAGCAGGTCAAGGGCTTCGCTGGCCGCAAGTCCGGCAACGGCGAGCCGAGGAAGACGATCGAGCTCCGGGACAGAAGCGACTTCCCGCGCGACGAACACCATTGCGACCCGATCGGCACCGACACGGCGCGCGACGAACGCCAGCGCCTGCCGCGACGCTTCATCACTCCACTGCGAGTCATCGAGCACGCAACACACCGCAACGTCCTGCGCCGCAGCGCCCAGAAGGCTCAGTACAGCCAGGCCGACCAGCATGGGACTCGGTGCGGCACCTGCGCCGAGCCCGAACACCGTCTCCAGTGCGAGCCGCTGAGGCGCCGGGAGCTCGCGGCGGTACTCCAGTACCGGAGCACAGAGGTGGTGCAGCGCCGCGTAGGGCAGCTCACTTTCGAACTCGACGCCGCTCGCGCGCAGCACCCGCCAGCCGTCGAGCGACTCGACCGCGGCCTGGACAAGAGTCGACTTGCCGATGCCCGCCTCGCCGACGATAAGCGTCGCACCTCCGCGCCCACCCGCCGCGGCCGCCGCGAGCGCGCCGAGCCCGCGCAACTCCGACTGCCGAGCGACGAATCGCATTCACACCCCATCCCGATGTCGTCCTCGTCGCAACCTTAACGCCGGCCACGCCGATCAATATTCGGCGCGGGCGGCATGACCTGCGCACCACGCTGCGCGCCGCGCTCAACCTCGCCGTCCGCGAGGGGCTGATCGACGGCAACCCCGCCCGACACATCGAGGTCAGCGGCTACCAGCAACCCCATGCGAAGGTATGGACCGACGCCCGCGTCGAACAATGGGAACGCACCGGCGACCGGCCACCGGTGGCGGTCTGGACCGCCGACCAACTCGCCGAGTTCCTCGGCGGCGTGACCGACGACTCACTGTTCGCATTCTGGTGGCTCACGGCTCTGTGCGGCCTGCGCCGCGGCGAGATGTGCGGGCTGCGGTGGGCCGACGTCGACCTCGACCAGGGCGTGCTCACCATCGAACGCAACCGCACCACCGCCGGTTACACCATCGTCGAAGGCGACCCCAAGACCCCCGCCGGCCGCCGCGCCGTCGCCCTCGACAAACGCACCGTCCAGGTCCTGCGCGGACACCGTCGCCGCCAACTCGACCAGAAGACCGCAGCCGCCGAGAACGGCAAGGCATGGACCGACACCGCGTATGTGTTCACCCGCGCCGACGGCCTGCCGATCAACCCGAACTACGCCACGACCCGGTTCCGCAAACTCGTCCAACGCGCCGGACTGCCCCCGGTACGGCTGCACGACCTGCGCCACGGCGCCGCGTCCCTCGCCCACCAGGCCGGCGCCGACCTGAAGACCCTCCAAGATCTGCTCGGCCACTCCAGCATCGTGATCACCGCCGACACCTACACCAGCGTCCTACCCGACGTACAACGGCACTGTGCCGACGCCACCGCCCACCTCGTCCTCGCCGCAGCCCGCCGCACCCGGAAAAAGATCAAGAACAAAGCCCGAGAGAATCGACCCACCCGCCGACCGAAAACAGGCGCTCCGATCCCCAGCGCCCCCGGCACGGCGGCGAAGCCACAGGCCAGAACCGCAAAGCGCGAGAAGAACTCAAAATCAAGGGTGGCACCCACATCGCACCCACGTGACACCCACCATCCACACAGGCCGAAAAGCAAGAAGGGTCTGACCGCCGTTTCGGCAGGTCAGACCCCTCATGATCTTGTGCGCCCGAAGGGACTCGAACCCCTAACGGGTCTGCTGCACCGATAGGTGACATCTGAGATGGCTTGCCCTGACGGTGAGCTGGAAGGATGTTGCTGTGCCCAAGCCCTACCCTCGTGAGTTCCGCGATGACGTCGTGCGGGTGGCCCGTGACCGTGATCCGGGCGTGACCGTCGAGCAGATCGCGAAGGACTTCGGAGTCCACCCGATGACGTTGTTCAAGTGGATGCGCCAGGCTGACGTTGACGCCGGAACCAGACCGGGTGTCAGCGGCGGCGAGTCGGCCGAGCTGCGGGAGGCCCGTAAGCGGATCAAGCTCCTCGAGCAGGAGAACGAGGTCCTGCGTCGGGCCGCGGCCTACCTGTCGCAGGCGAATCTGCCGGGAAAAGGCTCTACCCGCTCGTGAGCGAGCTGGCCGCCGACGGGATCCCCGTCGCGGTGACGTGCCGGGTATTGAACATCGCTCGTCAGCCCTACTACCGGTGGCTCGCCCAGCCCGTCGGCGACGCTGAACTGGCTGCGGCGTACCGGGCGGACGCGTTGTTCGACGCACATCGCGACGACCCGGAGTTCGGCTACCGGTTCCTGGCCGATGAGGCCCGCGCTGCCGGCCAGCCGATGGTCGAGCGCACCGCCTGGAGAATCTGCTCTGGCATGGGCTGGCGGAGCGCGTTCAGCAAAAAGAAGCGTCGGGGCAAGGGCGGCAGGGTCGGTCCGCCGGTGCACGACGATCTGGTGCGCCGCAACTTCACCACGGACGGCCCGAACCGGTTGTGGCTGGCCGACATCACCGAGCACCGCACCGGCGAGGGCAAGCTCTACCTGTGCGCGATCAAGGACGTGTGGTCCCACCGGATCGTCGGCTACTCCATCGACTCACGGATGAAGTCGAGGCTGGCCGTCAACGCCCTGCACAACGCCGTAGCCCGCCGTGGTGACGTGGCCGGCTGCGTGCTGCACACCGACCGCGGGTCGCAATTCCGAAGCCGGAAATTCGTCCACGCCCTCAACCAGCACCACATGATCGGGTCGATGGGCAGGGTCGGCGCCGCCGGCGACAACGCCGCCATGGAATCCTTCTTCGGCCTGCTCCAGAACAACGTCCTCGACCGGCGAACCTGGACCACCCGGCAGCAGTTGAGGACCGCGATCGTGACCTGGATCGAGCGGACCTACCACCGCCGCCGACGCCAACGATCCCTGTCCCGGTTGACCCCCATCGAGTACGAGACCATCATGACCCCACCGGCCAGTCAGGCCGCGTGACTACACCTGTCACCTATCGGTGCAGCAGACCCTTCAATAACACGTGACTATGCGACGCGCATCGATATTAAAGATATGTTTCAATTTGGCCACGTAGCGTAGTTTTAGCTGGAAACTAATTCCCGAAATGGGTGTTAAGTACGTATGTTCCATCACCCTATGGGGTCAGTCTGTTGCCTAGGGGTGCTGTTGGGGCGGCGGCGGTGGTCGTTCTCGTGATAGAAATTCAGGACATTCTTCAGCTGGAGAACTGACATTGTAGGGGTGTAAATAGGAGTATGGAATGGGGGCTCACTGGCTTTATTCGTATGTCACAAAAACGGATGAAAGTCTGGGTCGGCGATTCAGCAGCCCTGATCTGGCTGGATCGTCCTTAGCGTCCGGTGTCTTTCTTCTAGCAAGGAGAATCTGTTGCTTCTCGGTAAGTCGTCCCTCAGCCGGGTCATGCTGGCCACCCTCGCCTCGGTCTCTGCTGTCCTGATGTCTGTACCTCACTCTGCGGCGGCGTCAACCGAGGGAGGGGTATCCCCGTCGCCTTCATCCTCTTCGCCAACGGCCAACACATACGACTGGAAGAACGCGACCGTAGCTCCGACGAAGGAGCAGTTGCAGAAGGGCATCGAAGACGTCCTCCGCAGGACTTCCGGCGCCCGCCAGATCAGCGCGACGACCATCGAGATCGCACCCGGGCTCCTCATGAACTTCCGTAGTCCGGTAAAGGACGGCGCGAGGCAGGCCGACTCTCCAATCACCGCGCTGGCGAGCTGCAACATCTACTACGTGTGCGTCTACACCAACCGCCAGTACGGGGGTGAGGAACTTGTCTTCACCACGTGCGGCCGGGAATGGAACCTCGGGAACGTCGCCTACCCGGGCGGTGGTTACTGGAACGATCGCATCTCCTCCATCACCAACCAGCAGTCGTCCGGCACCACCTCATACTTCTATAACCACAACGGGTCGAATTCCTGGAGTAAGGTAGTCACCGTGGCATCCGGCAACTACCGCTCGAATCTCGCGCTGGACACACGGGAGGACGGCGGCTCCGGTAGCCCGAACGACATAATCGACGGTGTCCACGTGTGCGGCGCGGTGCCGTCGCCGTGGAAGCCGAACTGGCCGTAGCCTGAAGGACCACGCAGCCAGTGCCGGTAGCGCGGGCGCACCCGGCCCGCTCGACCATGGCACGGGCCCGTAGCCCGGAGGACCACGCAGCCCGAATGACAGCCCGCAGCCCGGGAGAAGGCTCGCCTTCTCCCGGGCTGCGGGCTGTCATTCGGCGATCGGGGCCACCATCATCCCGACCGCTCCGCAGGTTTGGGGTGCGTTGGCGAACTGGTCTCCGTCGAGGACGTATAGCATTCCATTCCACCTATGTGTCGACGGAGATGCGCTGGCCTCAGGGGAGGGGCTATCGTCCATCGCCTTCACGCAGGGGTACAGGTGGCGGGGGGCCTCGTCGTCGAAGAGTTCGCTCCACGCTCTACGGCAGGCATCCAGGGGGGACGCGTCGGCGGAGGCAGCAGTATCACCCATGCGCTGCAGCCCAGCCGTGGCGCACATGAAGGCCTCCCCATTCGCAGGGAGGGCCTCCCGGGGAGCGGTGGGCGCGTCGTAACCGCCGATCGCGGCGGTTGCACCACCAGTGAACAGCACGCCTGCCGCCACTGCGCCGGCGATCCCCAACGCCCGTCGGCGGGAGCGTTGTGCGGGCTGCCGCGTGGTGTCGAGGACTGCTGCGAGCATCGCTTCTCCTTGCACACTTGTGGTGAAACCAGACGGATGGTCGGGACGCGCCTCCCGGATCGACTGTTCGGTGTCGTACCGCTTCACTGGAGCCCCCTCGTGTAGGCCGTCAGACTGGTCGTGGACGGCGCCGGTGTGTCCGCTGGTTCCCGCTCGTAGGCGGCCTGGAATCGCCGGCGGGCCCGGTGTAGCCGTACGGCCAGGGTTGCTGTGGAGCAACCCAGCACTCGGGCCGCCTCGCCGCCGCTGAAGTCGTACCAGTACCGCAGCAGCAGCACCTCCCGGTCGCCCTCGGCCAGGACCGCTAAGGCCCGGAGCACATCGGTTCGCTGCGCGGCCTCCGGCCCCAGACGGTCGCCCTCACCTGGAGTGGGCTGGGCATGCAGCCGTGCCTGCAGGGCCACGTCGCCTCCGCGCAGGCGCTGGTGTTGCAGGACCAGCCGCCGGGCCACCCCAAACAGCCAGGGCCGTTCCTGGCCGTCCCTGACCGTTCCCAGCCTCCGCCATGCCACCACGAACACCTCGGCCACGAGGTCCTGGGCGTCATGGACGCCCAGCCGGTAACTGGCGTAGGCCAGGACCGCATCCCCATGCCGCCGGAACATATCGGTCAACCGCTGCCGGTCGGCGGCGGCCCGCTCCGAATCGCGAGTTGGTGCTGTCACATCCGTACTTGTCGCCCCACGACGAATTCCTTACCGATCCCGGGGAACTTTTCCAAGGGCCTCCGCCATACCGCTGACGGCAGGGCTGCCCCGCCAACCAGTCAACTCGCCCGGCTTTGGCGACTGACAGATGCAGGTCTACCTAAAAGACGTCTCGTAACTCGGTGGGCGGTCCATGGTGGATCATGTCGGGGTGCAGGTGATCTCGGCGGCCTACCAGGAGTGGATCTTCCCGTTCACCGGGCTGCAGCCCGTCTAGTTCCTTAGGCTGGTCAGGTTGGTCGCCGAGCGTGGTGGTGACGCGATCGTTGACGGTCGACCTCGCCGACCGGGTTTTGCTAGTCGCCGCGTACTGGCGCACGAACCTGACGATGCGGCAGATCGGACCACTGTTCGGAGTGTCGCACTCCGCCGCCCACGGGGTCATCGACACCCTCGGCCCCTACTCGCCCTCACCCCGGGACGACGGCGTCGGGTCGAGCAGATCACCATCGTCGACGGCACTCTCGTCCCGACCAGGGATCACCGCCTGGCCGCGCCGAGCAAGGACTACCGCTACAGCACGAACCTGCAGGTCGCCATTGACGCCCACACCCGCCTCGTCGTGGCCCTCGGCGATCCACAGCCCGGCAACCGCAACGACACCATTGTCTACAGCACCTCCGGCATCAACCAGAAACTCACCGGGAGGCTCATCATGGCCGACGGCGCTTACCGAGGCAACCCCGAAGTGGTCATCCCGTACCGCAGCGTCACATGATCAAGGCCGTCGACACGGTCGGCGTCAAGGACGACCCGGTGAGCGGCTGGGCCTGTCCCGCTACAGAGACCTTCTGTGCGTGCCGGTTGCGGACGGCCCAGGCCAGGAAGGTCTGGGCCAAGACGCGCAGCCAGGCCGTGCCGGTCAGCCATTCGTCGATGTCGTGCTGACGGCAGCCGGCGAGGGTGGTGCCGTGCTGCCGGAGCCAGTTGACCAGTTCGGCGGCGGCCCTGATCTCGGTCCGGGCGCTGTTGATCTGCTCGTAGGAGGCCGGCTGCTTCCGGCACCGTAGCCGGCGAAGGTGGTGCCAGGTCGCGAAGCTGCGGACGGTCCGCCGGTCCCCTGGGTCGCTGACCCGGGCGGCGATCCGCAGGACCTGGTCCTCCAGCCGGGCGAGTTGTTCGTCGCGGGGCGGCAAGGCGCCGGCGGTGACGAGGGCGGCGCGGATCAGCTGGACGGTGCCGTAGGGCTGCATCCGGTCGAGGATCTCGTGGGTGACCGCTCCATGGCCGGCGGCGAGGTCGAGCAGGGCGCCCTGGGGTGAGGGGTTGCGCAGCCAGTGCATGGCACTCGTCGCGTCGCCGTTCTTCAACACGTCGAGCAGCGGCTCCAGCTCCGGTCGAGTGACTCCGGCCGGGCCGGTGAGCAGAGCGCGGAGGCGGCGGTCGACGGCCCAGTTCGGGCAGAGCCCCACAGCCCACTGACCTGCGTTTGTAAGGTCGTGTGAGGTGCTGTGACCTTCTGTGAACCGCTGAAACCGTCCCACCGGCCTGTCCGCGCTTAGCGTTCCCCGCACACCTCATCGGGCGGCAGGAAGGGACATCATGGGCCTCCGGACCACCGCGCGCGTCGGCAGGGCACTGACCGGCGGAGCCGTCATCAGTGCCCCCGCGCTCCTGCTGTACGGCCTCGGCCGCTCCCAGATGCGATGGCCAACCGGCGACGAGGCGCGGGCGTGGATCGCCCAGCCGCTGACACCGAACTTCCTCGCCATCCTCGCGATCGCCGTCGGATGGGCGATCTGGGCGCTGCTCGCCACCACCATCCTCACCCACCTGCCTGACCGTGTAGGCCGCCGCCTGCGCCGAGTCGCCCCCTTGCGTCTTCCCGGGCCACTGCAAGGGCTGACCGCGGCCCTGCTCGGAGCCACCGCGGTGACCGCCGGTGTCAGCGGCACGGCTCCCGCCGTCCTCGCCGCCACGGCCACAGACTTCCCGGACAGCACCCCACCACCTGCCAGCAGCGACCGCGACGCCCGGACCGCTCATGCCTCAGCGAAGCCGCAGGACGGTGACGCCTCGTCCCGGCGAACCGTCACGGTGCGCCGGGGCGACACCCTGTCCGCGATCGCCGCACGCCGTCTCGATGACGCCGACCGGTGGCGGGACATCTACTCCCTCAACCATGGCGCACGGTTCACCACCGGCAGCCTGACCGACCCCGACCTCATCCAACCCGGCTGGAAACTGCGTCTGCCCACCCCAGCGAACGCTCCCGCCCCACGCCCGTCCTCCAGGCCCCCGCGACCCGCACCTGACACCACGCCGGACAAGGCACCGAACCAACCGGACACGAACAGCCCTTCGACCGCGCCGACCACCACCCCGGCAACACCGATCGCCACCGGCTCCGACGAAGTGTCCGCCGACTGTGACCGGCCCGGGGTGTCCCTCGGCGACCGGGGATGGATCGACGCGGCGTTGGCCGCCATCCTGCTGGCCGCCGGCACTCTCGCCTACGCCCACCGAGGACACCGCCACACCCCGCCGCGCGACCCGTCACCCGGAGCCCTTGGGCACGATCCGCAGCGGCCACCGCTGCCGCCCCTCTTGGCCCACATCCGCCGCGCCCTGCCCCGCCTCACACCCACGTCCACCCCTGCCCCCAGCAGCGGAACCCTCGACCGCCCCTCCCGCCCGACCACACCAACAACCGTTTCTGCGGCGGCCTCCGCCGACCTACCCTTCGTCGACACCGGCCCTGTCTCGACCAGTGCGTCTCGCAGCGACCGACACGGATCCCCGGGTGTGGTCGCGGCCGTCCCCGCTCCTACCGGTCAGGTGGCGTCCGGGGTGTGGCCGGCGGCGGGACGTGGTCTGACCGGACCGGCTGCGTACGCGGCGGCACGCGGTTACCTGGTGTCCGCGCTCGCCACCGGCACGCCAGATCGGCCAGGCCACGTGGTCATCCCGGCCGCGACCCTGGCCATCCTGCTGGAGGACCACACCCACCTCGTCGGGGACCTGCCTCACCTGACCGTCACCAGCAATCTCTCTGACGCGCTGACCGTGGTGGAGGAGCAGATCCTGCACCGCACCCGGATATGCCTCGACTACCAGGTCGACACCATCACCGTCCTGCATGAAGCCCACCCGTCGGCCGAAGCACTGCCCCCGCTGTTGCTCATCGCCGACACCACCGAGGCGCACGAGCGCGCCAGCACCGCCGCGCTGCTCACCCAGGGACAACACCTCGACATCCAGGGCGTCCTGCTCGGTGCCTGGCCCCACGGCGACACACTCGCCGTCGACGTTGACGGAACCACCACAGCCGCCGACAGCGACAGGAGTCAGGAGGCAGACCTGGCGAAGTTTGACCGGCTGACAGTCCTGACCGCCGCGGACACCATCGACCTACTCACGACGCTCACCGACACCCACCCCGGCCCGCACCAGTTCACGGCGCGGAGCCAGTATGCCGATACCCAGGAACCACGAACCATTCCTCCAGTGAGCCGGCCGGAAGCGGACGCCGACCCGCCCACCGGCGACGAAGCCCCACCGGTGCCCGTCGCGACACCTGTGGCCCCGACGAACGCCAACCTCCCGCAGGCCCCATCGCCCGCCGCCGACGGGCAACCGGAGCTCCGTGGCGGGCAGGTGGGAGTACAGATCCTCGGCGGGGCTCAGATCGTGGGCAGAGACACCGGCATGCCGCTGCGGGCGAAGGCCCTCGAACTGCTGGTCTACCTCACCGTGCACGACGGCGAAGCGACCCAGGACGCGATCCTCGACGACCTGCTCCCCGACGCGCCCGCGGCGAAAGCGCCGCACCGGCTGCACACCTACGTCTCCGCGCTGCGCAAGACCCTCACCCGCACCGGCGGCCACGGCACCTACCTCACACACCCCACCCACCGGTACGCCCTCAACCGGCAGCACATCGACACAGACCTGTGGCGCATGCGCGCCGCACTGCGCGACGCCGCCCTCGCCACCGATGACGCCGACCGACTCGACGCGCTGCGCCGCGCCGTAGACGCCTACGGCGGCCCCCTCGCCGACGGCTTCGACTACGAGTGGATCGAAGCCCACCGCGAAGGCATCCGCCGACAGGCACTCGACGCCCACCTGGCCCTGGCCACCACGACACCAGACCCGGACGAGGCCCGCACGGTCCTTCAGGCCGCCATCAGACACGACCCCTACGCCGAACCGTTGTACCAGCAGGCGATGCGGACCCACGCCGCCCTGGGGCACCTCGGCGAAGTCCACGCCCTACGCCAGAGCCTCACCCGCCGCCTGGCCGAGATCGACGCCGAACCGAGCACGGACACCCTCGCCCTCGCCGACCAACTCACCGCCGGCCCACCACCCCACCGGCCCGCAGACCACCCGCGGACCCGAGGCAACGGACCCCAGCGATGACGTCACCTCCCACCCCGCAGGGCCTAGCCGGTTCGTCCGCCACCACCCTGACCAAACCTGCGACACCCGCCACCGGTGGCTGTCCCGACCTCCGCGCCACACCCCCGTCCGGCGACACAACGTCACCCGTCACCGGTCAGGGGCGGGCCGACGTCCGGCCATCCCACGCCGTCCCGGTGACCCGCGACGACCTCGACGCCGAGGTGCTCCAAGCCATTAGGCGCGCGACCCGGACCCGGCAGGCGTTCTACGTCCTGGTCCTGGCCGTGGCCCTCATCGGTCAGGTGACCGGCGCCGCCCAAGCCCTCGGCATTCCGCTGGCCGTCGCCGTCCCCGCCGTCGCCACCCTGGAACTCGGTGGCGTGGTGGTGATGGCCGACGCGGACGTACGCCGCCGGCTCGGCGAGCGGGCACTGGCCTCCCGCCTACTCTCGGCGGCGATCGCCGCCGCGGCGGTGACGTTCAACTGGACCGCCCACCCCGACCACCTCCTCGGCGGCTTCTACGCCGGCATGTCCGCCCTCGGATACCTCGTCTGGCTCATCCACGCCGGCAACCAACGCCGCGACCGGCTCCGCGCCACCGGGAACCTCCCACCCACACCACCGGCCTACGAGATCGTCGGACACTGGATCCGGCATCCCGCCCTCACCCTGCGAGCCCGGGCGATCGCCAAGACAGACGGTCTCGACCTCTACGAATCCCTGAAGGAAGCCCGCACCGCGCTCAGCCGCGAACACCGCAACACCGCGATCGCCCGGCTGCTGCACCGCAAGATCCGCGCGGCCCTGGACCCCACCACCGCCGACATCGCCGTGCGCGTGTACGACCTCGACGAGATTGCCACCCGCCTCACCGCCACCGCCGACTACCACGGGCTGACCACACTCCTCGCCACGGACCTCACCCCAGAACGCATCGTCGCGGCCAACGCTGCTGGCCGCCGCCGTCGCTGGCACCGTCGAAACGACTACACCGAGATGACGAGGGCAGCCCAGCCCCTCGCGTATCCGCCAACCGCCTCCGCCCCGCCCGCAGCGCACATGCCGGCGGACGACGGATGGGAGCCGCAGCCGGAGAGGGATCCCGAGCCCGCCCCTCACAACGAGCAACACCCGCCTGATGTACGCCACGACGGTGTTCCGCCACCATCGTCCGCACCGCCGGACGAACCGGCTGCCGTGCCCCCGGAAGATCGCAACGAGACCGGTACAGACGTCGCCGGCGGTGAGGGGGAATCCGAGGCTCCTCGGGGAACCGCAGAGGCAGTGGCCTACTGGCTGCGCAGAGAACCGAACATGGACCCCGAGCTGCTTGCCGAGAAGGTCGGCAAATCGCTGCGTTCGGTCTATCGACACCTGCCAGCGGACTACCCCCGACGACCGGGAATCGCAAGAGACCGGACGCGACAACACCCCCGCCCCGTGCGGCGTGCCGGCCAGCACGAGTGACGCCTGCCGAAGTGACATCCATCGGCGATACAACGCAAAAAGGGACCGGCTTCCTCCTCGAAGCTCAGGGGTGGGCTGGGCGGCCGCCCGCTCAGCCCACCCCTGATGATCTACGGAGGCCGCTCCGCACCCGTATCGTGGCAACCGTGCCTGCGTCCGACCCCGGTGCGGTCACCCCGGCCATCGGGGGGTGAGGGCGATGCGAGGCGTGCGGTGCCCGTCCGGGGAAGCCTGCGGGGCGTCCGGGCTCAGGCGACGCCGGCAGGATTGTCCGACTACAGGCTGGCGATCAGCGGCTGTGTCTCGGAGTCGAGGCTGTACCCGGCTTCCCAGGGGAACAGGCCTTGCTGGTCGGGCCACACCATCTGCTGCAGGCGGACGCGAGCGCGGCCGTAGCGGGCGATCGCCATCCCCGGTAGCAGGTCGTCGGTGGGTGGGCCGTCGATGATGATGGCGTCGTAGCCGGCGATGAGGTCGCGGATGCGCTGGCCGTGGGTGAACCGTTCGGCTCTGTCGTAGACCCGGCGGGCGAGTTCGTTGAGCAGGCTGTGGGCGATCTCGGGGGACAGCCCGGCGGCGATCAGCTCCGGATGGTCGTGGGCGGTGAGCCCGACGGTGTAGGTGAACGGGGCGGTGCCAGGGTCGTCCTCGGTGGGCAGCACGTGCGTGACGGCCCAGCCGGTGGTATTGATGAGGTGATCCTGGCGTCGGAGGACGTCGTCGATGCTCGGCATGTGCTGTCTCCTGATCATTCGGGGGTACGGGTGGAGTCGCGGTCGGGCGGTTCGATTTCGACGAAGCCCCAGAGCCGTTGCATGACCTGCAGTTGCCAGGTGCGGTAGCGGTCGGCGAAGCCGCGGCAGACCGCGGGTGGGATCGGGCTGCCGGCGTACGGCAGGGTGGAATGGCAGATGATGTAGCCGGCGTTCCCGCAGGCCTCGGTCACCATCTGTTTCAGGCGGCCCGACTCGAGGTGCATCGGGTTGCCGGGTCTGAAAATGCAGGTGGCGCACTCGCGGGCGAGCAGCCGGGTTTTGCCGAGGTCCGGGTCGCCAACGGTGAGGCGGGCCGACGGGTCGGCATCTGGTTCTTCTGGTAGGTGGGTGGGGTTGTCCATCGTTGATTCCTTGTCGTCGGGTGGTCGGCCTTGCGATCCCCGTGGACGGGTACGCCGCGGGGCGGGGCCCGTGGCGCTGCGACAGCCGTAGATGTCGCAGCGCTGCGGCGCGGGATGCGGACTGGTCCACCGCCCGGCCGGGCACGCACCGGCGGTGTTCAGGCCTGGGTGAGGGCGGTGACGGCGGCGTCGGCGATCGCTGTGATGGCCTCGACCGGGTCGGTGACGGTCAGCGTGGTGGCGTGGGTGAAGGTGTTTCCCCAGACCTCGTCGGGGTTGACCGGTTCGCCGTCGGTGGGTGGGTCGGCGGGGTGGAGCCACAGCACGGCGCAGCCGGCGCGGTGCAGGGTGGTGATGAGTTGTTGGCCGGCGGGGATGTCGTCGAGGTAGCCGTCGGAGACGACGGCGAGCATCCGCAGGGTGCGGCCGTGGCGCAGGTCGAGGAGTTGGTCGGCGACCTTGACCGCTTCGGGGAAGGTGGCGGTCGCGAAGTCGGTGCGCATGTGCAGCACCTGCTGGGGGTAGGTGCGTGGGGGTATCAGGACGGTGGTGCGGTCGCCGAAGCCGATGGTGGTGGTCGTGGCGTCGGCGCGGTGTGCGGCGTGGGCGAAGATCCACGCGGCGGAGGACATCGCCTGCGTGTAGCGGTCCATCGATCCGGACAGGTCGACCAGGATCGCCAGGTGCAGGCGGGGTTTCTCCGGTGGCAGTGGGGCGCGTTGCTGCCACGGGGCGGCCGTGGGTAGTTGCCCGGCGGCGGTTTGCGCGTCGGCGGTGATGGCGTGGCGGGTGCGCAGCCGCCCGGGTGGGATCGCCGAGGGCCGCCGGCCGGGTTCGGGGTGGCGGGTGCGGGCCTGTCGTAGCCGGTTGGCGAGGTCGCGGGCCGCGCGGTGTTCCTGCTCGGTCGGGTCCCGCCGGTCCCACTCTGCTGGTGGGCTGTGCCGGTGGGCCAGCATCGCCGCGGCGTATGCGGCCGGGGTGACGCCGGCGGCGACGGCGAGGTAGTCGACGAGGGCCGCGGCGAGGCGGCCGGGGAACAAGCCCGGGTCCGGTTCGGGGGTGTCGTGCTGCTGGTCGGGGTCGATGTCGAGGACCTGACACCACCGCCGGGCCAGGGTGATCATGGTGTCGGCGTCGGTGTCGTCGCAGGTGTGCGCCTCCCGCCAGATGTCGCGTAGCTGTCGTAGGCGTGTGCGGCCGAGGACGCCGGTGACGGCGGCCCGGACGGGGCGGACGTCCTTACTCGTGACGATGCGGGCGTCGACGCGGGCCAGGAGCAGGGCGGCGAGTTGCCCGGCGTGCCACGCGTCGTCGACGGCCGCGTCGTCGGGGTCGAGGAGGGTCGTCACGACGTGGCGCAGCCATCGGCGGTCGCCGCGGCGGCGGGCGCGTTGGCGTCCTTCGGCCCGGGATTCCTCCAGCATGTCGGCGACGGCGGCGAGGATCGGCGGGGTGCCGGCTGGGGTGTTCCAGTGGCTGTGCGCGGCGTGCGCGGCGCCGTGCACGAGCAGCCCGTAGCCGGTGGGCACGAGGCGCTTGTGCCGTGGCTTGGCCGGGTCGGTGATGCCGGGGTTGTCGGCGATGTAGGTGGCGTCGACCTCGATGCGGTTGAGGTCGGGGTAGAAGCACTCGGGCGCGTCGCCGGCGGCGCCGGGGGCGACCAGGACGGTGAGGTCGGTGCGGCCGGTCAGCAGCGGGACGTGCTGGGTCCACGCCGCGGACCAGGCGTGCCAGTCGCTGGCGCCGGCCGCCGGCGGCGGTGCGCCCTGCCGGAGGTGGGTGCTGGGGTGTGACACGGGGTTGGCTCCTTCCAGAACGGGGTCAGCGCTTGCCGAGGGCGAGCGCGGTGATCGGGGTGCCGGTGTGTCGGGACAGGGCGGCGGTGACGTCGTCGCGGGCGTCTTCGGGGGCGATGCCGGCCAGGTTGGCCAGGGCGGCGGTCATGCCCAGGTGGTCGCGGACCTTCACGAAGCCGAGCAGCTCGCGGAGCTGCGGCGCCCACACCGTCTTGCCGGCGGCGAGGTCGGCGTTGAGGTCGATCGCGGCGGCCACGACCTGTTTGGGGACGCCGAGTTGGCGGGCGAGGTCCCAGTCGGTGGTGACGTGCAAGTGCACGGTGAACCGGGAGGCCAAGGCCTCGGTGAGGACCGCGCCGTGTACGCCCGGGTTGTGGCCGGCGACGATGTAGAACCCGTCGACGGCTTCCACGGTCTCGTTGCTGTTGGCGGGGATGGTGATGACGCCGCGGCCGTCCATGGCCGGGTACAGCACGGCCAGGACGCGGGGCGGGATGAGGGTGGCGTCGTCGACCAGCAGCACCCGCCCCTGGCGCATCGCGGTGACGAGGGGTCCGTAGACGAACTCGTAGCCGCCGCCGAGGATCGGGGTGTAGGAGCCGAGGAAGTCGTCGACGACGGTGTCGCCGGTGCCGGCGACGGTCAGCAGGTTAGGAAACGCCGCCTCGACCATGGCGGTCTTGCCGGTGCCGGGCGGCCCATACAGCAGCACGGGCACCTGCTGGGTGCGCAGCCGTCGCAGTTCCTCGACGTCCCAGCCCCTGCCGAGCCGCCGCGGGTGGTACAGCGTCCCGTTCGGTCGCGGTACCGGCGCGGGCCGCGACTGCCGCCCACCGCCGCTGGAGCGGGTGCGGGGTGCGGCGGGTGGGAGGGTGCCGGCGGCGTCGATGCCGGCCGGGGTGATCTGGAAGCGGTGGTGCGGGTCGCGATGGTGGGTGGCGTGCCCGGCGGCGGCCATCTTCCTCAGCGCCCCGAACACCGCCCCGGACGACGGTGCGCCGATCGCCTGGGTGATCTCGCCGACCTTGAGAATCTGGTCGGGGTGGTCGGCCAGGTGCAGAGCGACCTTGCGGTAGAGGTAGCCGGACCGGCCGGAGCCCGCATCGCCGGTGGGAGTGCCGGCGCCGCCGGGCGGGGCCGGGTCGTTCTGCGGTGCCCCGGCCGGCGGGTGTGGTGTGGTCATGGGGTTGCCTCGATTCAAGGGGTTGGGCCCGCGCACCCGTCTCCGGGTGCGCGGGCGGTGGGTACCGCACAGCGGAGACGGGCGGGGCCAACCACTACCGGCCCGCATCGGGCCGGGCAGGTGGGCGACCACACCCCGGTGGTGCTGAAGGGTCACGGCGACACGTCAGGTCGCCGCTGGTGCGTACTGGTCGGTGTCGTGGCCGCGCGGGCGGTGTCGACGCCGACGATGGAACCTCCGCCACCCTGATCGATCAAGTCGAATGGGTGTGGCGGGTGCGGGAGTACGGGTGCGCCGGCTGACTACCCGCGCACGGTGAAGGCCGGGAGTGATGCTGTCGGCCTGGTCGTGGTCAGTCGGCGCAGCCCCGTTCGCAGCCCTGCGGGTCGCACTGCTGTCCCTCGGCCATCCGGGCCAGGGCCGCCCTGGTCTCGCCGTCGAGGTCGTCGAGGAACGGCCAGCCGAACCCGTCGGCGAACGCCTTCACCTTGGGCGCCCCGTACATCGGGTAACCGACGTGGTCCATCGTCGCCGCGATGTCGTCGCAGCCGAGAAGCCAGGCGAGTTCGCCGAGCTTGTCCACCGACCGGCTCGCCGAGTTACCGCGGTGGTCGAGGATCTTCCCGATGGCGAATCGCAGGTAGTCCCGGGCGTAGGTCTCGTGGTCGACCCGCCGGGTCCACGCCTCGGAGTGTCGGGGGGTGATGACCTGGCGGGCGTGGTCGAGGTCGAGGGCCTCCACGAGCACCTCCTCCCGGAAACCGAAGATGTCCTCGCGGTTGGCCCGCAGAGCCCAGACGCGGGTGACGATTTCCTCTTGGGTACGGATGGTCACGGGGGTTCCTTTCTGTTGGTCTCATCTGTCGTGGTGGTGTCGGGTGTCGCCGCCGCAGCCGGGGCGGTTTTCGGCGACGCGGCGGGGCTCGGCCGGGACGCGGCCTATGCCTGGTCGGGGTCGGGCAGGTCGCCGATGATCCGGTCGCAGGCGTACGGGTCGACGGCCTCCCAGCACCAGGTGCGGCCCATCACCACGTACCGGCCGTCGCCGTCGGGGGTGATGCGGTCGACGGCGTCCGGGTCGTCGGCCATGGCGCGTTGGTCGGCGATGATGACGTCGCCGTCGAAGGACAGGTCGGCCAGCGCTTCGTCGACCCGCCGGTCCAGCTCGTCGGCCGGCACTCCCTGCTCGCGGAGGCTGTCGCGGTGCTGGTCGCGGTGGCGCTGCTGGTCGGCGACGATCGCCTCGGCCACCGGGCGGGTGCAGGAGAACACCGCCCACCCGTTCCAGAAGTCGATCAGGGTGCCGACGAACCCGACCGCGATCCGGTCGTCACCGTCCGGGCCGGTGATCCGCGCCCAGTCGCCTGCGAACACACCGACGCCGCCGACCCGGACCCGATCGGGGTGCAGGTGGGACACATCGGCGCCGGTGGGGCTGGCCGCGAGGCGACACCGTTCGGCCACGCGGTCGGTGACGGCGGTGTCGAAGGCGTCGCGGTAGACGGTCATCGCCTCGTCGCGCTGCGGGGTACGCAGTCCGAACCAGGCGGAGACGTCGCCGGTGGCGTCGGCGAACAACTCCCACCCGATGGTGTCGACGGACTCTCCGGCTGAGGTGAAGTGGGGCAGGGTGTCGAGGACGGCGGGGTCGCCGTCCTCGACACCGGCCAGGATCCGACGCGCGGCCAGGCGGGTGTCACCGCCGGCCCGGGCGCCGATGGTGTCCTGCGCCCACCATTCGGCGGCGGTGCGTCCGGCCTCGGTGCCTGCGGCGCGCATTTGCTTCAGCGCGGTGGCCCATCCGGTGGCCTCGTCGACCAGTCCACCGGTTGACGGCCCGGTGGTGGTGGCCGGTGCGATCCGGTCGCCGGTATCGAGGCACATCGCGAGGGTCGAGCCGCTGTCCCAGGTGACCTCGACGGTGTGGTGCCGCTGGTCGTGACGGTGGACGGTGCCGGTGTCACCGGGCCGCAGCCGGGTGTGGGGGTCGTCGGTGTGGACCAGGGTGACGCGCTGGCCGGGCTGGTAGTTCATGGTGTGCTCCGATCAGTGAGTGGACAGGACAGACCGCCGGAAGGCGACGGCCTCGGGGTGGGCGTGCTCATGGGGTGCCGCCTGTCGTGCCACCCGTCGGGGGCTGCGGCGGCCAGGGCTTGCGGACGAGGTGGTCGCCGAACATCGGGTCGGTGGCGATCGAGGAGCCGCAGCGGGTGCAGCTGGTGACGGTGTCGTAGCCGTAGCCGGCCATGGACGGCACCTCGACGTGGTCGATCTCGTCGACCGCGCCGCAGACGGTGCACACCGTCATCTCCGGTCCGCCGCCGTCGTCGGCGGGTTCGGTGACGAACAGTTCCTCGACAGGGTCGAGGTGGTGGGCGCTGTGCCGCAGCCAGCGGCCGTGGACCGTCGCCTCGTACACCACCAGCCGCCGCTGGTCGAGGTGCAGCAGGTACATCCACTCGACGACCCCGTCGAGGTCCTCGCGGAGCGATCCCTGCCGGACCGCGCCGTATTCGGTCGGGTAGCCCAGTCCCGGTACGGGCGGCAGCCGGTCCCACCGCCGACGCTTGGGGTTGACGGCGAGGGTCCACCAGTCGTGGGCCAGCAGCGCGACGCCCATGGCGTCGGTGTCACGGCCGAACGTGTCGGTCCAGATCCGGCGCAGCACCGGCACCAGGGTCTCCGGAGCCTCACCGAACTGGAGACGGCGGGCGGTGTACCTGCCGCGTAACGCGGCGACACCGATCAACGTGGGGGTACTCATGTGCCTTTTCCTCCTCAGGAATGTGGATGGGGTCGCGGTGGTCGCCCCGGGGCGGGACGATCACCGAGCTGTGGTCGACCGCGGCACCGCGCCGGTATCCGCGATCGGGGTCCTACGGGGAGACGCGGTGTTCGCCACCGCGCGGGATTCCTTCGTGCCGAGCGTTTCCGCCGGGGACGCGGAGCCGCCCCGGTGCGGGCGGGTCTGTCGGTGGTCGGCACTACCGTGCGGGGCATGGCGGCACCCATGAGGCGCGCGAAGCACATCGCGGCCGCCCTGCGGGGGACCTACCTGCAGGGCCACGTGATTCGGCCGGAGATCGGCGAGACGTTCGTGGTGAGCGGGGTGGATCCCGCGCACCTGCTCGAGGCGTGGCAGGCCGCTCACGCGGCCATGCCGGTGACCGGCCGGTGGCCTGTCTTCACGTTGCCGGGCGAGCTACACCACGGGCCGTCCGCCGCGGAGATCGCCGAGCTGCGCCGGGCGGCGCAGACCCTGGATCCGTGGCCGGTGTTCACGCGGTACCGCGTCGACGAGCCACGGCACCATGCCGACGTGGAGCGCTACGTGGGGGCCTTCCTGGGCGATGAGATGGTCACCCCGGCGATGGAGCAGCTGGGGCTACCGACCACCGCGAAGGCGCTGGCCCGGTGGACCTACGACACTCTTCTCGCCCATCCGCACCTCGCCGCCCGGGTGGTCCGCGGCTACGAGCACCTCATCGGCACCCGGCAGTGGCACACGTTCTCCGAGGTGGAGTTGGTGCTTCTGCCGACGACGTCGCAGTGGCTGGCTCCCGCCTGGGTGCAGTACTTCGGCACACCCTGCGAGAACGGCGTCGCGGCGTGGGCGGCGGCGATGCGGCAGTGGGAGCAGCGGTGGGGCGCCGCCCTCATCGCCGCCTGGGGCACCATGCTGCAGTTCACCGCGCAACGCCAGCCCCCACCCGGCCCGCAGGCATGGGAACTCGCCGGACAGCTGATGGCCGTCGGCGGCAGCCTGCAGTGCCAACAGTGGCAACTCGCGATCGCCCTCACCCACAGCGACGCCTGGTTCCTACACGACCGCCCCTGAACGGTGTCGGTGGTCTTGCTCCCTTCGGCCTGGCGGCCAATGCACTCCGGGTTCGTGGACGGCCAGGGTTGCGAATGGGCGGTCGCCTCGTGACGCTGGCTGTTGCTGGCTGGGTGCCTCAGGTTGGTTTAATCACTCGGTCGCGGGGAGATAGCGCAGCTGACCCTCTCTGGGGATCAGGTACCCGATGCTGTGGTGTGTGGGTGGATTGGCGGCGAAGGTGGCGGCGTCGATCTGGCCGGAGACCTCGTTGCCGATGAGACCTAGGCGGAAGTCGACTGCGGTGTAGACCCGAGCGCCCAGGTCAGCCAGCCAGTCGTCGATCGGTCTGCGCCAGGCCAGGGAGGCCGAGTTTTGATCGGGATCGCCGGCCATGTGCTCGTGGGAGCGTGGGTCTGCCCGGCCCAGGGCACCCAGCGGCAGATAGAAGTCGAGCCAGTCGGGGCCGTTGTCCTCGCGGACGGCCACGACGCCGCAGACCATCGGTGCGCCGTTGGGCAGCCGTACCACGCCGTACAAGTGGCTGGACCGCTCCAGCGATGCCAGGGTGCAGGGAACAACCTCTTGGTCGGCCGCTGGAGTCCAGCGGCTGCCGTAGCAGCCCTCGACCCCGGCGGCCGACCACAGGACGCCAAGCGCGGCCTCCAGCCGTACGTCGCTGGTGTCGCCCAGTTCGAGTGCCAGTTCGTAGAAGCCGCCGCACCAATTGTCGGCGAGGGTGAAGTCTGCGGACTCGATCACCTGACGATCATCCATCCGCTCCAGCAAGCCGGGTACCCCCATTCGGCAGTGACACGGTCACCGCGGGCAGCCGCTATACACGCAGGCGATCCTGTCCTCCTGCCCGCTGTCCGGCCGTGCTCTCTCACCGGGCAGGGGGAAGCGGAGCGTTCCGTGCGGCCATGAAGGGCACCGGATCCACCGCGCCTTGAGGGCCGGGGTCGCCATGGTGGTGCACCTCGTAGTGAAGGTGCGGGCCGGAACTGTGGCCGGTGGAGCCGACGACGCCGATCGGTTGGCCGACGGCGACCTGTTGCCCGACCGTCACCATCGGCGGCTGGTCCATGTGGCAGTAGCGGGTGAGTAGGCCGGCGGCGTGGTCAATGTCGACGTACCAGCCGCAGCCTGCGGTGAGGATCGGGTCACCGTCGCGGTCACACCCCCACTCCGCTCCGGTGTTGGCGTGGACGGCGTTGCAGCGCACGGTGCGCACGGTGCCGGCGGACGCCGCGCGGATGAGGGTGCCGCGTGGGGCGCTCAGGTCGACGCCGTCGTGGCCCGGCCGGCCCGAGGTGCGGAACCCGGATCCGAGCGGGGCGAGCACGGGCTGGGTCCACGGGCCGACGGCAGCGTCGCACGCGGCCAGGCTTGCAGTGGGTTGGCCGGTGGTGTCGGTGATCGCGGTGACGAGGTCGGTGGCCGGGGTCTCCCAGGTGGCGTAGGCGTCGGGGTAGGCGCTGATCTGCACGGCCTGGGCGGCGTCGGTGAGCGGCATCGCCTGCCAGCCGCTGATGGTGACCAGCTTGCCGAAGAACCTCTCCGTCGCGGAGACGGGATCCCGGAGTTGGGCCGGGGTGCCCCAGCCCTGGCTGGGACGCTGCTGGAACAGGCCGACCGAGTCCCGGTCACCGCCGGGCAGGTTGCGCAGGGTGCTTTCCTGCATGGCGGTGGCGACCGCGATCACCCATCCACGGGCCGGCACGGCGAGTCGGACGCCGGTGGTGACGATCGCGGCGGCGTTGCCGACCTGGTCGCTGTCCCAGCCACCGATCGCCGGCCACCCGCCCGGCGGCACGGAGGGCGACGTCAACGGCGACGAGGCGGCGGAAGACGCGGCCACGGGGACGCATCCGGCAGCGGCGTTACCGCCGAGGAGGAATCCACCGAGACCGCCGGCGCAGAGGATGAACACGATGGTGAGCGCCACCGTCAACGACACCAGGGATCGAAGTGTCATCCGCGCCTGCGGCGACCGGCGGTGAGGCGGCGGGTCCGGTGCGGACGCCAGCGGACGGCCCGAGCGGTCCCGGATTCCCGCCGGCCCACAGGGAGCGCGGGACAGGTCCTTCCGGGTCGTTCCCGCAGGTCCGCGTCACGGTCCGGGATACCTGCCCGAAAGCCCGGACCTCGGGGTACGAGGGGTGAGCGGTGGAGGGAGCGGGCGGGCGGCGGCGCAGCGACGTCGCCGGTGTCGACGTGGCGGGTTGCTCCCACGGTGATCTCCTTGCGTTGGCGGGATGCGGGCGCGCCGGCGGCCCGGCCGCCCGTGATGGGCGGTCGGATCACCGGCGGGGCGGGTGGCTGGGTGTTGGTTCAGCGGGCGAGGACGGCGACCTTCTCGCCGTGCAGCAGTGGTGCGCCGTCGGGTCCCTTGATGTGGGCGTGGATCCAGATCCGGTACGCCTGGCCGTGTCGGTCGGTCAGGCGGCGCCAGTGGCCGCGGACGACGAACCGGACCCGGTAGCGCCACCTTGCGGGTCCGTCGCCGGGTTCGGTCAGGCCGGAGGTGCGCCGCAGCATGACCACGCGGGTGTCGTGGACGATCGATGCGCGTACGGCGCGGCGGCGGGCGGCCCGGTCCAGCGGTGCCGGGGTGGCGACGGCGATGGGTTGGGCTTGGATGCGCCAGAAGGCGTAGGCGATCGCGGCGCACACATGCGTGCGGGCGGTGGCGTCGGTGATGACGTACCGGCCGTCGGGCGCGGTCTCCCAGTCCCGGTCGGGTTCCTCCACATCCCGTGGATCGAGGGCGGGCACGGGTTGTGCGATGGGCAGCACGTTGACGTCGGTGAGCACGTACGGGCCGAGCCGTGACAGCAGGGTGGGGTCCTGCCGGGCGTAGGTCTGGATGCGGGCGGCGTGGGGGTCGTCGGGGTCGTCGCGGTGGGCCCAGCCGCAGATCAGCCAGGAGCGCCCACGCGGGGAGGTGATGGTGGTCCAGGTGAGCGCGGCGATGCCGCTGACCCGGCCTACCAGGGTGCGGTGGTAGATGGGTTCGGGAAGGAACAGCACGCCCGCGTCGGTGGGGGCGGCGTCGGCGGTGAGCAGGTCGCCGGTGAGGTCGAGGGCGTCGGCTCCGGCGGCGACGACGGCGGTCATGGCGGGGGCGATCACGTAGGCCTCGCCGTGGGCCCACACAGCGCTGTTCGCCCGGTTCAGCATGTGGATGAGCTTGTGGTTCGGGTCCGTCCCGCCGGCGTTGTCAGGCGGAGTCAGGGCTGCCCAGCGGGTCTCGACGAACGCCTTGTGGTACTCGTGGCCGGCGATGCTGGCGCAGTACTCGTGCATGCGGGTCTTCATCGCGACGGCGGCACGCGCGTAGCCGGGAAGCGTGGATTCGGTGCGCAGGTTCATGCGTCCTCCTGGATGGGTCTGGGCGTCGTAGGCCGTACAGGTGTGGGCTGGGGATCACGCGGCGTGGGCGGCGGTGAGCGTCGCGCCGGGGATACGGCGCGGCAGCCGCTGCGGGATCCGTGACCGCAGGTGTGTGGCGGTGGCGGCGAGTCCGGCGGTGAACCAGCCGACGAAACCGCTGGCCGCGCGCCGCTGGGGTGCCTGTGGGCGGCTGGTGACCGCCGGCAGCGGCGGTGACGGTGCGGCTCGGGCGGTGCGCATCGCGTGTTGTGCCTGCCTGGCGGCGACGCACGGGCCAGTGCCCTGGTCGGCGCACCGCAGGTTGACGCACCGGTTGTCGGGTCCGGGTTGGTGGGCGGTGAGGACGTCGACGGCCAGCCGCCACAGCAGCCGGTCGGTGACATCGTCGGGTACCAGGGCGCGGCGGGACGGGCGGCTCCGGTCGGACATGGCGGACGACCTTCCTTCGGATTCGGGCGGGGGTCATCGCCCGACCGAGGTCGGCGGTGTCGTGCCTGATGAACGGTGCAGACGATGACCAAACTGATCGACGCTTATCTCTGCATGAAGGTCAAGTCGTTCGCTTCGGGGTGGATCGGCCGGTGGTGTAGACGAGGCGTGTCAGCCCGGCGCGGATGGTGGGGGCGTTGTCGTGGCCGACGTGGTCGTCGACGCGGACTGCGGGACGCGGTGTGTTGCGCCGCCGGGTGATCTGGTAACTGCGGCGGTCGACGTCGACGGCGTCGATCCGGCGGATCTCGTGCATCTCGTCGGCGGCGATGCGCACGTCCTCGTAGCGGATGCCCCAGGCCAGCAGCCGGATTCCGGGGGTGGGATCGGCGAGCAGGTCGGCGATGAGGCAGGTGTCGACGCAGGTCGCCAGGGTGGGTCGGCCGACCGGGCGGTCGGCGTGCAGCGTGTGGGCGAGGTCGGGCAGGAAGTCCACGAGTCCGGCGCGGTAGCGGCCCAGGCGGCGGTCGTCGAGCGGGAGGTGGGCGACGCGCATCTGGCGTCGTGTGCCGCTCGCCGCTGAGGGGGCGGGCCGGTCCTGGGCGAGCAGCAGCAGGGGCGGCTGGCCCCAGCCCTGGAGGTCGGCGTCGGCCTCGACGTCCAGCAGGCATCCGGTGAGGGTGCGGACGGCGTTGAAGGTCATCACGGTGATCGGCTCCTTGACGCGTGCGAGCCCCGCAGACCGACCGGCCTGCGGGGCTCACCTTGGTGGCAGAAGGACTTCCTGTGGGGCGGGTGCGGGCGCGTTACCGCAGGTCGCGGTAGCGGGTGCCGCCGCCTGGAGCCGGGGTGCGGCCCGGGTCGTGGGCGTGCGGGCCGCCGCGGGCGCGTTTGGCCAGGTACATGGCCTGGTCCGCGGCATGCAGGAGGTCGCGGGGCAGCATGTGCGGCTCGGCGGCGGCGTAGCCGACGCTGACGGTGAGCGCGACCTGTTGACCCGCGATGTCGTACAGGCTGTCCGAGACGCACCGGTGAGCGGCCAGAGCGGCTGCCTCGACCTCGGCGTCGTGGCCGTGAACGACGAGGGCGAACTCGTCGCCGGACAGATGCGCGGCCAGGACCACCGCCGGTCCGAGGGCGACGAGACGCCGGCCGACCGCGTACAGCAGGTCGTTGCCCGCCTCGTGGCCGTGGGTGTCGTTGACCTGCTTGAACCGGTCGAGGTCGATCAGGACGAGCCCGAGCGGCTCCCCGAGCGAGAACATGGCCTCGAGGACGGTGCGGAGCGCACGTCGGTTCGGCAGGTCACTGGTGTCGCTGTGGGTGGCCAGGTGGCGCCAGTGGGACCGGTCCTGTTCACGGTCGTCCAGCGTCCGCCGCTGGTGGTCGATGATTCGCCGCTGCCGCATGAGCGGCAACACGGCGGCGGCGAGTCCGGCGAGCACACCGCCGGTCGCTGTCAGGTAGGGGTACAGGTGAGACACTCGGCATCACTCCTTGTTGGTGAAGGAGCACCGGGGTGGGCGTGGTTCCGCCAAGTTCGACGCCCACCCCGGGCTACCAGGGGTGTGGGATCAGCGGTTGGTCTGCGGGGCGAGTTGGAAGGCCGCAGGCCTCTCGACGACCTGGACCGCCAGACCGTCGGCGACGAGCTTGTGCACGGCGTTGACGACCGCGCCCGCGCTGGCTTTCGCCGCGCCGCTGCCCGCGTTCGCCTCGTCGATGGCCTTACACAGCTCGCTGGTCCGCAACGGCTGGTCGGGATGGGCTTCCAACACGTCGCGGATCGCGCCGCGCAGGCTGCCCTTGGACCGGCGTGGGCTTCCGCCGGTCGACGCGCTCGCGGTCTCGGCTGGCCCGTCGGCCACACCTGCTGTCTCGCTGCCCACCGGGTCGTCGCAGGCCTGCCCGGGCTCCGCCCCACCGACGGTCTCGGCGGCGACCCCGTCCTCGGCATCGCCTGGGGGGCCGTCGCCGTCGGTTGCGGTCGCGGCCTGTTCGCTGCCGCCGGTGTCCGGCTGGGGTGGCGCGTCCTGCGGCGACGGCTGGTCCGCACCGGCGTGCGGTGTCGGTGATGGCACCCCGGCAGGAGGGGTGCCGGTCGTCTCGTCTCCCGGTCCCGCCGCGACCGCGGTACCCGCGCCCTGATCTGGCGGTGCGGGGGGCTCGTGCGGATTGTCGGGCTCGGGGTGGTCGGTGCCGGTCGTGCTGGCCGGCGGGCCGCCGTGGTCGTCGCGTCCTGCCGGGTTGGTGGGCTGCCGCCAGAGCGTGCGTCCGTCGTCGGCGCGGAACGTCTCCGCCTGCCCGGCTTCCTCCAGCAGTCGCAGGCGTTTGGTGGCGGTGGAGTAGCCCACCCCGGCTCGCTGGGCGATCGCGGCGGCGGTGTCCTCGTCGAGTGCCGCCAGAGCGGCGGCGACCCTGTCGAGCGCGCTCGGCGGTGTGGTCTGCTCCGGTTCGCTGTCCATCGTGTCCTCCTCGTTGGTTAGGTGCGTTACGTGGTGGTGTGGCGTGCACTGATGCACGCTTCGACAGCGCCCGTGATCAAGTGCGGTGACCGGATCTCGGGACGCCGCCGACGCCGCGAGGTGTGATTGCCAGCGATAGATGGCGGCTGCCAGCGATAGGTGGCGGGATCGGCCGTTAACCCCTCCGGGTGCGCCGAAGCCCACGAGCGGCAGCGGAAGCCCGAACATCGCCATGCCGGCGGCGGCTGGGCTGAGTTACGGGTGCTTCGGGGCCGTGCTGTCGATTTCGCCGGCGAGGTGCTGGACGAGCACGTCGAGGCGTTTTCGGAGTTGGCCGAGGTGGCCGGAGGGTGACGGGCGTTCGAGGTGGCGCCAGCGGGTGTGGACGTAGTGGATGTCGTAGCCGCCGGGCCGTGGTCCTTGCGGGTCGGGGCGGACGGCGGGAGCGTAGATGTGGTCGCCGTGGGTGACCTGGGTCCAGGCCCAGGTGCTTGCCAGGCGCCGTTTGCCGTCGCCCCAATGGGTGTTGGGCACGAGGCGGTTCTTGACGAGCTGTCCGGGTAGGCCGTCGATGAGGTTTTGCCACTGCTGTGGCGAGATCTCCCATGCGGCGAGGGTGGTGCGGCGAGAACCGTAGTGAATCAGCCCGGTAGCGGTGTTGAGGTGCTGGATGAGGTTGTCGACGGCGTGGTCGAACGCCTCGTGTCCGGAGGTGGCGTGCAGCACTCGGTGGACGACGCGCAGGGCGTTGTCAGCGGCAGGCCGGGGGATACCGAGCTGGGCTGCGGCGTCGATGGGGGTGCCACCACCGACGGCGGCGTGGGCGAGCCGGATGACGAGGACGTGTTCGAGCAGACGCTGTTTGATCTCGGTGAACTCGTGGACGAAGTCCATCCACTGTGGGGGTGGCCGCTGCGGTACATGCCCGACGGTGAAGTGCACCGGCTGCGGTAGGGGTAATCGCCGCCGGCGGGTTGAGTAGTGCGGCACGCCGGTGCGTTTGATGATGTGCAGTGCACCGACTTCAGGACCGAGGGCGGCGTGCATACCTGGTGAGCAGTGACCGTCGCCGGGCAGGAATGTTCTGATCCAGGGGCGAGTGCCGGGTGCGGCCTCGATCAGTTGTGCTGCAGCATTTCGGGCGCTGTCCGGGTCGGCGACGTCGGTGATGCGCTCGGCGGCGGCCAGCAGCGCTGCGGTGGTGGCGGGGTCCGGCGGCGGCTTGTCGTAGAGGGCGTTGTCGCGTCGCCGATGCCTGTCGCGATGGTCGTTGCTGATCTGGCGGTGAAGATCTTCGACGTGCCGGTCGATGAGCAGGGCGTCGGACTCGGTGTCGACCAGGTGCCGGCCGGTGGGCCATGACGCGGTGATCACGCAAGTGAGGATGCGAAGGTCGGTGACGTACTGGCTGCAGGTGGCTGGGCCGCCGACACTGGTGGTCGTTCCGCCGGTGACCAGCAGGTCCAGGAGCCGGTGTTGCAGAGTCAGGGGCGCGGTCAGATCGTGGATGTCCGCTGTGTCCGTGGCCTGGTCCAATCGTTGGCCGCAGGCACGGATGCCCGGCCCGGACTCAGGTCGGTGCTGGCGGCAGGTGGCGGGATGCAGGACACTGTCGCCGCCGCGCGGCACCATCGCCGCGCCGGGGCCGCGCGACAGAGCGGGCTGCCCGCAAGCGGGGCAGGTGTGGGCCAGCAGCCGCCGGTGGGTGGGGCAGGCGAACATGATCGGCAGCCGCCATAGCTTGTTCCAGCCACCGCCGTGGCGTTGCTGGATGGCACTCGTGTCGCCGGTCAGGCACTGCGGGCAGTATCGGCTGAACCGGGCGAACACCCACGTTTCGCGGACGAATAGGCCGTGCGCGAGGCGACGACGTTGCCGTTGACCGGCTCGTGCGAGGTCGACCGGCGGGTAGCGGGTGGCCAGGCTGTCCAGCGTCAGGGCAGCGACCTCGGCGGTGGACAGCCGGGTGGCGTGGGCGAACGCGCTCGCTTTGTCCGGCGCGAGGGTGAGCATGCTGCTGGCGCGTGCCCGGCTGTTTGGCCGGGCGAGCCCGGTGATCTGTTCCACCTTGGCAGGCGACAGGCCGAGACGGTGCGCCAACCGCAGCACGTAGCCGGGCAATGACTCGTCTGGCAGCGGGACGAGGCTGCGCGGCAGCGGTGTGCTCATGCCGGGGATGCTGTCGGTTGGTGCGGGCTGACACCGCCTCGGTGGTCATCGAATACGGTATTGCGGCGCCTGCCTTTGGCCGTGCGTTGCGATCGTGGCGGAACCGTGGGGACTTCTCCGGCGGTGTGGTCCCGGCCGTTGCCGAGGGTGATATCGATGCTGTCGAGCAGTTCGGTGGTCAACTGTTCGGCGCCGGTGTCGATGGCGTGCGAGGCGCCGTCTTCGATGAGCCGTTCCAGCAGGCCGACGATGCCGCCGGTGCGGCGGAATAGGTATTCCGGCATGGCTCCGTCGGTGAGCATGCCCGGTTCGGCGCGCAGCAGCCGCAGGTTGTCCTCGATGCCGGTCAGGTGGGTGACCCAGGCGGCGATCGCGGACGGGGTGTCGTAGCGGAACGGGTCGAGGTCGACCATGTCGAAGCGGCGTTCGGTCTGGGTGGCGGCCTCGTCGGTGAATGTCCGGGCATGCCGGGGCTGGGCAAAGACGATCTGCCCGGTGGCTCGATCGCGGCCGCCTTCGCGCAGCAGCCCGGAGGCGGGGATGCCGACACCGACCAGGACCAGGGTGACGTGCATGCTCATCAACGCCCGGATCAGATCGAGGGCGTCCTGGTCGGCCTCGCGGTGCATACGCAGCCGGGTGATGTCGTCGAGGATGAGGACCTTGGTGGCGTGGTCGTAGAGGGAGCCGCGCACGGCGTGGACGAGTTGCGGCAGGGTCATGCCCTTGTGCGGTGCGCCGTAGAAGTCGAGGATCGCCTGGGAGACGCTTTTCGGGGTGGCGGTGACCGGGGTCTGGACGTAGGCGACGGTGGCGTGCAGGTCTCGTGTGCCGGGCACCGCGTGCGGGTTGACCTGCTGGTGCAGCTGCAGCCACTGGTCTTCGAACGCGGCGGCGATCTCGCAGACGGTTTCGGTTTTGCCTTGGTAGCCGCCGCCGTTGACCATGAGCCCGGCGCGGGTGGTCGGTTTGTGTTTGAGTGCGTTGTTGAACAGCCGCGAGCCCATCACCCGGGCGACCGCGGCACTCATCGGGGTTTCTTGAATGGGCAGGTTCGCGTGGGTGGCGGCCCGGTGCAGGTCGTGCAGGACCCGTTGTCGCGGGCTCAACGTTCGCCACTGCGCCAGCGACAACCGCGGCGCCGGCGTGAAGCTGTGCCGGGCGGATCGCCACTGGCTCCAACCTTCGGCGGTCTCCCGGGCGATTACCGGACCGGGCAGCGTAAACGCCGCGGTGTCCGGCAGCTCGCCACTCATCCGGCCTGTCCCGGCTCGTCCGGCTCGTCGGCGGGAAGCAGGAACAGGCTGCGCCGCCGGAACGCATCGCCCAGACGCGGCGGAGACTTCGGCCGGTCCGGCACCGCGGCCTCGCGGCGCCGTCGACGCTCGGCGTCCACCGCGGCCTGCACCTGCGCGACTCTGCCCGCCGGACGGATCGGTACCACCGACCCCACGTCCTGCCCGAACCCGGGCTCGGCCGCCGGAGGCTCCTCGGGTCGGTCGGCGTGCACGGCGGCGGCCTGCGCCACCTCCCGGGCGTGCTCGGTGCGGTGCCGTTTGCCCGTCCCGGCTGGGCCGGCTTGGGTCGGCCACTGGTCTACTGGAGTTACGTCGCTGAGCAGGTCGAGCAGCAGCGGCAACAGCTCCGCGTCCGAGCGTGGTTTCAGGCCGACCTGACGGGCGTGCTCGAGAAGCTGCCGTGCGCGGGCGTCGGAGAACGACGGGATCTCGCTCTCGGACGGCAGACCGGTCCACCGCAGCGTGTGCCACTGCCCGCCGGGGTCGTTGAAGAACACGGTTCGCCGGTCTCGCGGATCGGAGCGCACGACCCACTTGCCTTTGTGGATTCCACCACGCGTCGATGGCTCGTGGCGGTAGTCGTCCAGGCCGGGCCCGTCGTACCACAGTCCACGGATCTTAACCCCGCGCCGGCCGTGAACGCTGACGTGGTGCGCCGGCAGCAGCTCGTAGTACAACTCCGGCGCGGGAATCTGCAACGCGAACCCGCCTTGGGCCATCGCGGCGGCGAACAACGTGTTCGGGCTGTGCCGACCACCCGGATCCCAAGCCGGGGCGTACTCGCCCAACACCCGGTTCTGCCAAATCTTCACCGACCAGGTCGCGACCAGGTGTTCCATCGCCTCGACCGTGAGCACCGCGTCGGCCTCCGGGTCGACACCCCGATCCGCGACATCGACGCCCTGATAGCCCAGCAGATGCTCGAACAGCAGGCTCTGTATGGCGCCGAACGCCCGTTCGACCGCCTGCTTATCCGTCGGGCGCAGCACCCGAGCTGGGAGTATGTTCGCGCCGATGACCCGCTGCACTTCCACCAGATTGTGGTTTTTATAGACCGAACCGTGGTCGGTTGTGACGGTCTCCGGGGTGAAGAACGGCAACGCCGCCACCGGGTATCCCGCGAACTCGGCCACCACCGCGGCGGGCACTCCCGGGTAGGGCCAGATCATGTCCTCGCCCCACCCGTCGCGCAGCGGCAGCGGCGTCATCACGTCCCGCAGCAGCATCGCCACGTCCACCGACGTGTCCGACACCAAGGTCAGCCGGAACGCCACCAACGAATGCGTGTACACGTCCAACGCGATCGTTAAATGTGCCGATACCGGGTCGCCGAACACGCTCTCGCGGACCTTCACCGGCAGAATCGTGGTGTCCAACGCGATGACCTGCCCCGGCCGGTGCACCACCACATGGGTCCCGGTGGCCTCGACCGCGGCGGCCGACCGTTGATAGCGCTGCCGGGCGCCGCCGGGACCGAACCATTCCCGCCACACCTGCCGCAGCGTCTCGTAGCACGGCACCGGGACCTGCTCGTCGTACTTCTCCCGCACGTACTGGCAGATCAGCCGACGCCGCGCCATCATGCTGATCCGCGACCGGTGGAGCGTCTCCACCCGCACCGCGAAGATCGCCTCGCGGACCGGCTCGGTGATGCTCGGCCGCCCACCGCCACGGCGTACCCAACTGCCCGGGATCGCCCCGGCGACCCCGAACCGGCGGCAGTCCGCGCCCAGCCGCTCCAGCGTGCGCAGGCTGACATGGGCGAACCCGAGCCGCCGGGCGTCCTGCGGATCAAGCTCTTGGAGTTCGGCCACCTTCGCCCGCCGCCGCGCGGTCAACGTCGTGGCGTTCGGGTCGTAGCCACGTCGGGGCTCGCCCGGGGCCGGCCGCAACGGATCCCCGCCACGGAAACCGGTCTCCACCTCCAGCACGTGTGCCAGCCGGACCAGCGCCAACTCCCGCTGATCCTGAGTCAGGTCGGCGAGCGTCACCGGTTGTCGGGTCGCCGAGTCCGGCCCCAGGATCAGCGCGTTCACCGGCGCGCGGCGTGCCGGGCCGGTCAGCAGGGCCCGTACCGTGGTCTGCATCGTCGTACCGTCACCACGGTGCAGCTGGATGTGCCCGTACTGCGGGGCGAACGACTCGACCAGCCACTCGACGCCATCGACCACGACGACGGCGCCGGGCGACAGGTCGAGCACGCCGACGTGCTGACTCATCGGCCAGCTCCGCCCAGTGAGGCCCGCACCTTCGTGGCGTCATTCAGCGGGGCCGATAGGTCGATCCCGAGTCGGCGGTGCCAGATCAGGTGCAGGGCGTGCGCTCGTGCCACCGCGGGTAGCCGCGTGGCCTCCACAAGATCGCCGAACGATCGCGGGCCTGACGCGACCGCCGTGAACAACTCCGGCTGCAGGCCCAACGGGTCGCGCAGCGGGCGGCGCTGCGCGGAGAGCGTGTCCAGACCGGTCTGCACGTGTGGCCGCCAGCCGGTGACAACCAGATACGACCAGCCGGCCGCCAACGCCGCTTCCCGCGCTGCGGCGAAGCACACCCGGTCGTCGTCGCCGATCCGCTCACCCGGCCGCACATCGATCAACAGGCCACCTCCGGCCGTCACCGCCAGGAAGTCCGGGATGTGCTCCCGCCAACCCGACCCGGTCGCGAACCGCAACCGGAACGGCTGACCCAACACGTCGATCACGCCGCCCGCGAAGTCCAACGCCAGCAGCAGCCGCTGCTCGGCGATGCTCTCGAAACCGTGGTGACGACCCGTCGACACCATGAACTGCAAGCCCGGACGGTGCCGCTGTCCCTGACGCCAGGAGAACCGGCGCACCGGCTCGCACCGTGATATCGGCATCGAGGCCAAGTCGCGCACCGCGCAGAGCACCGGGGCGCCCGAGGCCCGCCACTGCGCCCGCCACCTTCCGGACCACCCGTCCGCCAGAGCCAGCGATCTCGATGCCCTGTCGAAGCCGGCCCACTGCGTGCACAGATCCGCGAGCCTGCACCGGTCGGACCGCAGTCCACCGACGCTGATCGCACCGTCTGACGACACCTGCCCATTTAACAGGATCGATTAACGTCCGGGACTTGGATTCCCGATTCGCATAGTTTGCGGCGAGTCGAGCTAGAACGACGAGCACCGCCGAAAGGGTCGGGCCTGCTGAAGCGTTACCCTGCGTCTCACGCCGATCATTGCGGTAGCGCGCGCACGGGATCAGGAGTCTGCCATGCCGCTGAACCTTCGAACCTCCGCCCGCGCGATCATCCTCGACGAGGATGACCACGTCCTGCTATGCCGATTCGTCTTCCCCCACCCGGCGGTCCCGGACGGCGCACCAGCCGTCTGGGCTGCTCCAGGCGGCGGCATAGAACCAGGCGAGGACCGGCTGTCCGCACTGCGCCGTGAGCTGCGAGAAGAAACCGGCTTGGTCACCGCCATCGATCCGCCGCACGTCTGGCATCAAGTAATCGCTGCCGCAGACCTTCCACCCGGCCTCGACGGCCTCGTCAACGACTACTTCCTCATCCGCGCCACCCACTTCGAGCCTCAAGGCGAGATCACCGACGATCAACTCGCCGCTGATGAGCTCCTCGCCGGCTTTCACTGGTGGCAGCTCTCTGAGATCACCGATTACACCGGACCTGACTTGTTTTCGCCCCGTGACCTCGCCACACCCCTGACCGATTTACTCACCTTCGGGATACCATCCGACCCGGTCACGCTGGGCCTATAAAGATCAGCGGCCCACTGAAATCTGCGTGATCACTGACGGATATCGGCGCGCCACCCGATCAGCGAACCTCATCCCCACCAGACCCCGCCGACAACGTCCTGTTGCTCAGGGCGCAGTTCCACTCCCGCCGTGCGCGCCAGATTGGCCAGCATGATCCGAGCCGCCGGCCGCGGCCTGGGCAGCTCGCTCGATCTTCGCCCATTGGGCCTCGCGGGGCGCCGTGTCGATCGGTTCCTCGTACTCAGCTGTTACCCCGGTCCGGCCGTCGAGCTGTTCACGCAGGATGTCGGCGTGGCCGGCATGCCGGGTGGTGTCAACCAGGACGTGGACCATGATGTTGAAAAGCTTCACATCGGGGCGCGGCCACCACGGCACGTGGCCGGGAGCGTCGATGGCAAGCTCCTTGATCGTCGCGTCCGCATGGTCCCACGCGCGCTGATAGAAGCCGATGATCTGTTCACGGGTCTCGCCCGGGGTCGCCCACAGGTCGCTGCCGTCGGCGTCCTGCCATCGGCCCAGCGGCTCCGGGAACGGACGGTCGAAGATCTCACCCAGGTATCTGGCCTCCCAGGTCGCCAGGTGTTTGACCAGGCCGAGTAGGTTGGTCCCGGTCACTGTCAGTGGGCGTCGGACGTCGTACTCGGACAGACCGTCGAGCTTCCAGACCAGCGCTTGACGTGCTGATCTCAGCTGGCCGTGCAGGTACTCCTTCGCGAAGTCATCGATCACGAAGACCGAGCCTGCCATACGACCGCAAGATCAGTAGCCGCGGAGATCACGGCCTCGTGATGTCGAGAAGTCGGCGATCAGGCGGGTCACCAACGGGCGCAACGCAGCTGATCTCGCGCGGCGCCAGATGGAAATGCTCGGATTGAAGGTGTCCGGGACCGTCGCGGCGCGAATGGACCACATCCCGGCTAAGCCCACGACGAAACGCGATGCCTCAGCGGGCAGCGAGCACAACAGCCGATACGCGCGATCCGTCGCCGCTTGCTGACCGAGGGCGTGTCCGGTGGCGACCACGTCAGCCGCCATCTGGGCGAGATCGATCCACGGGGCACCGGCCGCCGCATATGCCCAGTCGAGCAGTACCGCCGACGTTCCTTGCTCGTCGACTGTCGTGTTGTCGAGGCGGATGTCGCGGTGGACCAACGCGTCGCCTGCCGTCCAGCGGTCCCACCCGGCTACCACCTTGGCCGCCGGCTCCGCGTAGGCCGCTTCCCAATCGTCGCGCGAGCCGATCTCGAGCAAGCGCGTCCAGCCGTCGAAGTCGAAGATGCGCTGGGCTACGGGCGGCAGCATGCCCGGCGCCCGATGCCCGTTCGCCGCCCGGCACGCCTCCGTGACGGCCTCGATGGACGCATCGGTCCAAGACGCCTTCGTCGCGCCAGGAGCCCAGGTAGTGGCCAACGCGACCCAGGACCCATGTTCGACGGTCGCGAGGCGTCGAGGCGCCGGCACGGAATCCGGCAGGATGTCCAGGATTCCAGCTTCCTGCAGAATCATCTTGTGGTTTTGCGCCCGAACCTCGGCGGACACGGCCTTGATGAAAACCTGTCGCCCGTCGGCCAGCCGCAAGCCCACAGCCGGCCCGGGTGACATGCCGCCGTGCAGATCCGTGTGAGCGACGATCGTTGAGCCGAGGGCCTCGGCGACCGCCGTTCGTACCGGCTCTGGCGTGTCGGCCCACGCGGCCCGGGGTGTAAACGTCACGCCGCATCATATTCCGGGCATGCACGTCGCCCTTGAGCATCGTCACCGGCGCGAGCCGCCACCTACGCCTGGCAAACCCCGCCAACTATCGCTGGTAACTGAGCCGACGCCCCTGGATATGGCGGCTCGACCCGCCATCTATCGGTGGTAGTCACAGTGGGTTGGTGTGGCTGCCAGCGAGAGGCGGCGGGATCGCACCCCCGACGCATCCGACGCGTGAGCGGAGGCACAGGGGCTGGAACCTGATCGCGGACCTTGGCACCGACGGGCATCAGGTCGAACGTCGATCTCCCGGGCGACGCGCTAGCGTCGGGTTCCATGATCGTGTGGCTGAACGGCACCCACGGCGCCGGCAAGACGACGACCAGCGCACTCCTGCAGCGACTGGTCCCGGACTCACGGGTTCTCGACGCCGAGAAGGTCGGCGAGACGCTCATGGACATCACGCCAGGGCTGCCCGAGACGGACAACTTCCAGCACTGGCCGCCGTGGCGACAGCTCGTCGTCGAGACCGCCCGCCGGGTACTCGACTACACCGGCGGCACGCTGGTGATGCCCATGACCGTCCTGGTCGAGCAGTACTGGAACGAGATCAGCACAGGCCTGGCCCACCACGCCATCCCGGTGAGGCACTTCGTCCTGCACGCTGACCACGACACCCTCCGCAGGCGTATCGAGGGCGAACATCCCGTGCCCTCCCCGTTCCGCCTCAGCTATCTCGAGCCTTATGCCGAGGCGGCCCGCACGTGGCTACATGCCGAGGCCGAGGTCGTCGACACCACGCACCTCACGCCCGCCCAGGCCGCTCGGCGAATCGCCGGTGCCGTCCGGACCTGAGGCCCGGCCACCCACCGAACGGGCACGGCCGCACGGCCACGCCCGGGGTGATCGCCTGTCCGACCGGACGCCAGCCGGAATTGGCGTGGTGCGGGACGTCGAGAGCCGCGGACCCGACACGCGCTCAACACCTCTGGTCGCTGCCGGACCACCGCTCCTCACCCTGGCGCTTCCGGTTGACGACCTACCCGGCGTCAAGGATCGCGGCAGCCCGCTGGAAGAGCCGCTCGGCGAGGTTCTCCAGCGGTGTCGGGCTGGTGCTGCGGTACGGCGTGGCAGGGTGCCAGGCCGAGGGGGGTTCGTCCGCGAGCACGGTCCAGGTCATGGCGGGGGTGAGGACCTCGACGAGGGCGTGGCTCTGCTGCGGGTAGGGGTCGCGGTGGATCCGGACCCGCAGTCGGTGGCCGCCGCTGGTACGGCGGACCTCGGTGAGGTCGTAGCCTCCCCCGCGTTCGCCGAAGCTCCGGTCCACCACCGTCAGGCCTCGTGGGCTCGTGTCGGTGTCGCCGGTGGGGGTGCCGCCGCGGGTCACCGCTGCTCCTCGTCTTGCTGTTCGGGGCCGGTGGCGGTGTGGGAGGCGGTGGCGAGGTGGCTCGCGGCGGTGCGCAGGGCAACGGCGGCGTCGGTGAGTGATGCCCGGATCGCGGTGGCGTCAGCGTCGTCGAGGCCGTCGCTTTCGCTGCCGCGTGGGCTGCCGGCGAGGTGCTGGAGCCCGCCCATGAGGGTGTGGGTGAGGTAGGTCAGGGAGGTGGTGAGATCAGCGAGGTCGTGCGGGGTGGGGATGGCGGCGGATCGGGCCGGGCCGAGGCAGTCGGCCAGGTAGCTGGCGGCGGTGCCGAGCATCCGCGCCGCGGTGTGGGTCAGCGCCGGGCTGAAACCGGCCTCGTCGCCGAAGGCCGAGCCGACCAGCTCACCCAGGTGCTCGGGAGACGCCTCCTGCGGCTCCTGCGCCACGGCCGGGCTCGCACTGTTCCCGCCGGATGGTTGCTCGTCGGTTCGCGGTGCGGACGTTGCCCCGGTCAGGGTGGCGAGTGTGCGGATGCGGGACCAGGCCACACCGGTCGCCTGCGCCGACTGGGCGGACCAGTCGGCGGCGTCGCGCAGCCATACCTGGACGTCTTCGGCGGCGTCGATGACCTCATCCCGCACGTCGCTGTCGTCGTCGAGGCCAGTGAACTGGGTCTGTCGAGCCTGGTCGAGCAGGTAGGACCCGGTCTGTGCGTGCACCCGGGCGAGGAGCCGGCTGGTGCGGTGCAGGTATCCGAGCAGGGAGGCGACGTCGGCGGCGGTGTGCAGGGACAGCAGCGCGCTGAAGGGCCCGGTGGCTGTGTGCAGCCACCGGTGGAGGTGTTCGGCGGCGGTGATGGCGCTGCCGAGTCGGGCGGGGGTGGAGGGGCCGTCGAGGGCGAACAGCTCGGTCATCGCGTCGATCCAGGCGCTGGTTGCGCTGTCGACCGGCAGCTGGTCCTCGACGAAGACCGCCGGGGCGAGGTTGCCGTCGGCGTCTGGGCAGATGGGTCGGTTGTCCGCGAGGTGCCACCATCGGGCATCGCCGCGGTAGGCGCTGGTCCAGTTCTCGGCGGGCTGGTCTACCACCAGCTCGCGGCAGACAGGGCAGATCGGGAGTTGAATCATGGTGCTCGTCCTTTCAGACAGGGTGATATCGGCGACCAGGATCTGGTCGCCGTCGGCTTCGGTGGGGTGACCGGCGCTCGCGGGTGTCGCTGCCGGTGGTGGTCGTGGAAGAGGGGAAGGGCGGCCGCATCGCCGGCCGGTAGCGCAACAGGTGCCCCTGCCAGGGGCGGCCGGCGGATCACAGGCCCGGCGCCGTGTCTCGGGTACGAGGACTGGGTCTGGGCCGGGGCGGCGAACCTGGGTCGGCTGATCTCGGCCGAGGTGCTCGGCGAACACCGCCCGTGGGGATCGCCTGCTGGTCGGGGACCTGCGGCAGTCGCAGTCGCCCGTGGGGCATGAGGTGGGTGGCGGGGCCGACCGGGCAGCAGCGCGCATCCTTCGGGTACAGGGATGGCAGCTGCTGGCCCGGCCGGTTCCGGGGGGTGTCAGTGCGGGGCGCGGAAGCGTCCGCGGCCGACACCGGGAATGACGGTGCCGTCGATGTAGCCGACGACGAAGGTGCTCCAGCCGGCGTCGACGCCGGACTGGATGAGGTGCAACAGGTCGCTCTCCGGCCCGCGCAGTGGCATGTCGCCGAGACGACCCGGGTGCAGCCGGCGGTAGCGCCTGCCGGTGAGCTCGCCGGCCAGCACCGGTGTCTCCTGCCAGCCGGTGAGGCTGGAGGTGACGGGCCGCAGGCGGTGATGCTCACCCACGGAGGTGCCGTTGCCGGACAGGTAGATCTGGTGGAACCCGTCGTGCATCACCCGCAGCGCCGGTGGCGCCGGGTGGGGTGCATCGCGGTCGCCTGTGTTCCGGCGGCGGGCGCGGATGCAGGCGTCGGCGAGTTGCTCGACCTCGTCGAGCAGGAACATGACGCGACCCATGGCAGTGTCCTTCCTGTCGATGCTGGGGTCAGAGCGCGACGGCGAGTAGCCGCTGATCGGGGTCGATGGTGGTGAGCAGGCGGAGGGCCTGTTCGAGGTAGGTGACCCGGTCGGCCATGGCGTCGCTGGTTGGGGCCAGCTTCGCGCCGTCGGCGGTGATCAGCGCGTCGGCCGCGACTGCGGTCAGCGCGCTGTGGTGCTGGTAGGCCATAGAGCCGGCCTGGTACATCTCCAGCTCGCCGAGGGCGATCTGCCCGGTGCCGTAGGTGGCGGCGTTGTGCATCCGGATCGCGTTGACCCGGGGCTGGTTGGTGAAGTCCGCCGCTGCCGTGTCGTAGGGGTACTTGGTGGGGTCCGCCAGGTGGCGGGCCTCGTAGACGTGCCACGGGGTGGCCGGCCGGGTGCCGTGCACGACCTGGCTGAACAGCTGGTGGCGGATGCCCGCTCCCATGCCGGCGGCCTGGCGCATGCCGTGCAGGTCGAGCAGTCGTACCGGTCCGCCCGCGCAGTAGGTGGGGCGGCCCTTGCGTAGGCCGAACATCTGGCCGCGCTGCCACGGGTACATGGCGGTGGCCCAGAACCGGGGCGACAGGGTGCCCTGCACACCGAAGGTGCGGTCGAGTTGGTGCGTGGTCAGGGCTTCCCGGGGCAGGTTGTCCGGAACGCAGACGATCATGGTGCTGACCGTCGCTGTGGGCGTGGCGGCCGGCGGGGTGGCCTTGTGGGTCGGGTTCTTGGCCATGGCAGTTCCTCCTGGGGTGTGGGCGCGTGAGGGCGCGCGGAGATGACCGGCCCACCGGGTACGTGGGTCGGTCGAAGGGGAGAGGTGCGGTACGGGGTGGTGCGGTGTGGCCTGGGGTCGCCGCGCGGCGCGGTGCCGACCGGCCCTGGGTGGGGCGGGTGGGCGTGGCGCACCGGTGGGTGCGGCGGTGGTTCCGAGGTGGGACCGGACCGGGTGGGGATATATGTGGGTGCTGTTGGTGCCGTGAAAGGTAGCGGCCTGTTCTGTCAGGCCGCTGCGGCGAGATGGTCGCCGAAGAGTGGGGTTGACCTGCACTGTGAGACGTTCCGGCCCGGGCTGGGTCGTCGTCGGCGCGGACGCTGTGAGACTCCGCGACTCTCACAAACGATCTTGGTGGATGACAGACGCGGTCGGTAGTCGACCTGCGCGGGGGCCCTTGGTTCGAGAGATCGGTGCCGCGGTGTGAGTTCTAAAGGTCGTCGAAGCGTTGCGGGTTGGTGACGGTGTCGGGTCCGTGGTCGCAGGGCAGTTCGTGCAGGTACCTGCGGTGGGTGGGGTCCGAGACGAGGGTCCACACCCGGCCGGCCGGGTCGGGTCCGTGCACGGCGGTCGCGATCGGGCTGGCGGTATGCAGTCCGGCGAGCACGCCCAGGAGGCTGGTCTCGCGGCGGCGGCTGGGTACCCAGAACAGGACGGGGTAGCGGGGTCCGAAGGTGGTGAGGCGTTCGTATCCGCGTAGCTTGGCCACGACGCGGGCGAGGTTCTCGGTGTCGTTGTCGTGTTCCAGGAAGAACCCGGTCGCGGTGTCGTCGACGGTCCAGACGCCGTGGCCGTCGGGGCGGATGCCGGCCTGGGCGTAGACGGTGGTGGCGTGCTGCTCGGACCACCACCGCGACAGCCGGACGGTGTCCATACAGCGGGCGGTGGCCAGGAGGTCGGTGAAGAACTGGTTGACCCCGAGCAGGTGGTTGACCTGGCCACTGGCGGCGATGCGCTTGGCGCGTTCCAGGGAACTGCGGGGTGCCTTGCCGCCGTGGCTGTTCGGGTCGTGGTAGCTCGTCGGGTGTAGTTGCAGGCCGACGGGCCCGAGGGTGTAGAGCAGGGATCCGTAGCGGCCGTGGGCGCCGCTGCGGCCGAAGCGGTGCAGCACGTCGAGGCGGTGCAGGATCGTGAGCCGCCGCTGGGCGGTGCGGCGGTTGTCGAAGAACGCGTGGGTGATCTGGTCGGTGGACAGCAGGTAGTGCTCGGCGAGCAACCCGAGCAGGGCGCGGTCGCGGGGAACGATACGACCGAAGACCGCCAGTGGGTCGGGTTTGCTGGAGAGGGATGGAACACGGGAATACACGGTGTTTGCTCCTGGGGAAGAGTGTTCCCTCCCGATCGGGAGGGGTGTCTGGCACGGGAAGAGACGGCACCGGGGGTCTGTCAGGGGGTGTGTGCGGCACTGACAGCCCAGGTCGGGGATGTGCGGCGGGTGTCGGGCGGTCACGGGTGGCGATCCCGGTGGCGAGCCGGTGAGCGACCCGGGCGACGCCACCGGCTTACAGAGGACGGTCAGGTGCGGTCGCTCTTCGGGCGGTTGCGCCGGTCGTCGGGTTTGCGGCTGAGCCGCTCCACGAGGTCGTCGACAGCGCTGGTGTCCTGGGCCGGTACCGCCGCGGCGGCGGCCTGACGGATGGCGGTCGCCTCGCCGACGACCGGCTTCGGCGGCCGGGTCTTCATCGTGAACGCCGGTGTCTGTCGGCCGTCGACGACGAGCCGCGCGGCGGCGGTGTAGGCGTCGAGGTGAGCGAGGTCGTGCTCGCCCAGCTCGGGCATCGTGTGTCGGGACAGCACCTTCGCGTCCTCCGGCGCCACCGTGAAGTAGACCTTGTTGCGGGCGTTCGCGGACGCGGCGGCGAGTAGGTCGCGCGGGAACTGCGCGAGGTCCTGGTGGGCGAGGACGAGCGACAGCCGGTACTTGCGGGCTTCGGCGAGCATCGTGTCGAGGCTGTTGGCCAGGGTGAGGAAGTTCTGCGCCTCGTCGATGATCAGGGTCGCGTCGCGTCGCCGGTCGGATGCTGTGGCGGCGCGGGCGGTGGCGGCCTGCCACACCTGGGCGAGGATCAGGGAGCCGAGGAGCCGGCTGGTGTCCTCGCCGAGCACACCCTTGGGGATCCGGACGAGCAGCACCCCACCGTCGAGGACCTTGCCCATGTCGAAGCTGGAGCGCGGGTAGCGCATGGTGCGCTTGACGAAGTCGCGCAGCAGGAACGACCGCAGCCTGGCCAGGACGGGCCCGATGACCTGGGAGCGGAGGCTGTCGTTGAGGCTGTCGTACCACTGCCAGAAGCCGCTCAACCCGGCCGGATCGTCCAGGTCCACCGTCATCGCGGCACGGAACTGAGGGCTGTTCAGAAGTGGCGGGATGTGCTGCAAGGTCACGTTGTTGTGCCGCAGCAGGGTCAGGCACGCCACCCGCATGACGTCGTCCATCCGCGGCCCCCACGCCTTCTGGAAGATGCTGCCGAAGATGCTGACCAGGTTGTCGACGACCAGGTCAGGATCATCGCCCTCAAGGGGGTTCAGCGTCGGCGGGTTCTCCTGGTCGGGGTCGAAGAGCACGACGCGGTCGGCGACGCTGGCGGGAAGCCGGTCGAGGATGTCCAGGACCAGGTCACCGTGCGGGTCGATGACCACGGTGCCCCGACCGGCCTTGATGTCGTCGAGGGCCATGTTGACTAGCAGGGTGGTCTTCCCGGAGCCCGTCGCACCGATCACATGCATGTGATACCTCGCATCGGGCACCGACAGCCCCACACTGTGGCCACCGATCTCGGCGTCGCCGAGCATCTTCACGCCACGCCCGCCTGCGGGGACGGCGACCGGTGCCGGCATGGACGCCGCCCGCGCCCGGTCGAGGCCGGGCACGGCGAGGTCCTGCGGCAGAGCTGCCAGGGCGGCGAGTTCCGGGGCGGAGGTGAGGAATCCGGGGCCGAGCCGGCGGGCGGCGAGAACGGCCACCGGGGCGGGCATCCGGGCCCGGTGGGTGAGCCGGTTGCGGCCGGTGTGGATGGCGAACGCCGAGGCGAGGGTGTCGGCGATACCCCGCAGCCGCCCCCCCGAGTCCGCGCCGGGACGCCGGTTGGTGGTGGCGACGGCGTACCGGATGCCGGTCTGCCACAACGGGTGCGCCGTCTTGTCCAAGATCGCCCGCACGTCCCGCTCGACCGTCGGATCCCGGCGGACGGCGGACACGGTGGCCCGGCCACCACCGCCGCTGCCGGGTAGGAACGCGTCGAGCAGCCACAGCAGCGGCGCGGCCGGGTTGATCGCCGGGACAGCGGTCGTGCCGGACCGTAGCCGTCCAGCGGAGCGGCGGGCTCGTGCCGCCCGCCGGGGGGTGGCCGGGCGGGCGAGGATCTGCACGCACGCGTACTCGCCGGCTTTGAGCTGCGCTCCGGCTGACATCAGCGCGCGCAGCGGGTCGGCGTCGTGGTCGGTGGCAAGCGGTAGCCACTCCGCGAACACCGGCAGCAGATGCCCGCCAGTGGCCGGGTGCGCGTGCAGGGGGATCGGCGGGGGCGGGTTGGTGTCGGTGGTGGTGGCCGAGCTGGGCCACGCCGCCCGTACCGCCGCCTCGACCGCCCCTACCGGGACAGTGCCGGGCACCCAGATCGAGATGAGCAACTGCCGACCGGACCACGTGTACTGCCACACCACGTGCGGGGCGCCGCAGAGCAGACGCCGCCGCCGTGACGGGGTGAGTACACCGGCGAGGTTCGCCCACAACGCGCCTGCGCTGTGCGGGTCGACCTCGGGCGGCGGCGCGATCGTCACCAGACGCGCGCCCCGGGCGTGGTGGCGGTGCCGCCAGATCTCGACCATGTTCCAGGCTGCGACCCAGACGACCAGCAGCCCGGCGGCGACAGCCGCCAACCACGGCCGCTGTGTGGCCCACACAGCGGCGTCGACCAGGGCGGCCCCGACTCCCGTAGGAGGCGGAACGGAACCGGTGCCCGGCCCGAACGTGGGGCTGGGCACCGGTGGCGGCGACGCGAGCACGGATCGCAGGGCGTCGAGGGGTGGTGTCACAGGTCGTCCTCCTCGTCGCCCTCGGCCAGATCGGCCGGGTTCGTGGTGCACAGCGCATGCTCCGCATCGGAGGAGATCGACTCGAAGCTTGTCCTGTTCACCCCGGAGATCAACAGGCCGTGGCCGCGGCGGGCCGAGAGCAGCAGGCGTCGTTCGCCGCCGGTGAGCCCGAACGCTTCCCCGACGGCGTCGATGGCCTGTGGGGCCTGCCGTAGCAGCACCTGGGTGGCGGCGTTGGACACCACGGCCTGGCCGAGTTCGGTGCCGAGTACGTCGGCGGCGTCTTGGGTGACGACAGTCAGCCCGGCGTTGCGTTTGCGGGCCGCCTTGGACATGCGGAACAGGAAGCGGGCGCCTTCGCCGTCGCGCATCAGCAGCCATGCCTCGTCGACGACGACGAGCCGGCGCTGCGACGGGCGTCGCGGTGCGTCGACGGTGCGCCAGATCGAGTCCAGGGCGAGGAGGGTGCCGACGGTGCGCAGCTCATCGGGTAGATGCCGAAGCGACCACACGACCAAGTGCCCGACCGGCACCTGGGTGGTGGGGCCGTTGAACAGGTCGGCGAAGCTTCCTTGCACCCATGGCGCGAGCCGGGCTGCCAGCGTCGCGGCGGCCGGGTCGTCGTCGGTACGCAGCGTCTGCGCGAGGTCCCGTAGCAGCGGCGCCGGTCGGTGGTGGGTGGCGGGTTCTGTGGTGATGCCCGCTTGCCGGTAGACGGCGAGGATGGCCCGGTCTAGGGCGGCCCGTTCCGCCGGTGGCGGCTGGTGGCCGAGTAGGACGCTGATGAGGGTGTGGAGGAACAGGCCGCGGCGGGTCAGGGTGTCGGGGCGGCGGTCGCCGTCGGGCAGGTCGAGGGGGTTGATCTTCACGCCGGGTAGGCCCAACCGGACGACGCTGCCGCCGACGGCGTCGGCCAGCCGCAGGTACTCGTCCTCGGGGTCCACCACCGCGATCTGCACACCGTGGTAGAGGTTGCGCAGGATCTCCAGTTTCACGAAGTACGACTTCCCAGCACCACTTCTAGCCAGGACGATCGAGTTGTGGTTCTCCTGCGCCCACCGGTCCCACCAGACGATCCCGGCGCTGGCCGGGTTGACCCCGTACAGGACCCCGCCGGTGGTGGGCGGGTCGCCGGGCAGCGGTGCGGGCAGGTCCGGGCTGGCCAGCGGGAACGCGGCGGCCAAAGCGGCGGTGTCCATCGTGCGGAGCATCCGCAGCCCGTCGGTGGCCAGTGGCAGGGTGGTGGTCCAGCCGGCCAGTTGCCGCCAGGTCGCCAGCTGCACGTCCAGGAGGGTCGACGCGGCGGCGGCCCGTACCTGCGCGCACGCCTGTGCCAGTTCGGCCTCGGAGCGGGCGTGCACCGTCAGGTACAGGCCCACCCGGAACAGCTTCGCCGCGCCGCGGGCGAGTCGTTCGGCCAGGTCACCGGCGTCCTCGGCGGCGGCGTCGACGTAGGGGTCGGCCAGCCTGCCCCGGTCGGAGTCCGCCCGACGAGATGACTCCAGGCGGGCCCGTTGGGTGCGTAGGCGGGCAGCGGCGATCGGTGCTGGCAGCGGCTCGATGTGCAGGGCGAGGTCGAGGCGGCCCGGCCAGGACAGCAGCGGTTCCAGCCACGCGCCGCCGACCTCGGCCGGGTAGCCGGTCACCACGAGGGTGGCCGCGTATCCGTCGCCGACGCGCAGCCACCGTGGGGTGACCTCGACCGTGGCCGGCGCGACCGCCGACGCCAGCGAGGCCGGCCGCGACTGCGCACCGCCTCCCGTGGTTCCTCTCTTCCTGATCATGGTGTCTTCCTCTTCGTGCGGGCAGGGGCAGGGGTGGTGGCGGTGATGAGGGCGTCGGGTGCGGCCAGTCCGCCCGGGCGCGGTGGCCGGTAGGGGTCGGCGGCGGATGCCAGAGCGGCGGTTACCGCCGGTCCGTCCAGCACCCGTGGGCTGACGCCGAGGCCGGACAGCGTCCGTGCCGTGTCGTCGGCGCGACGCAGGCCAGCGTGAGGGCTGTGCTCGCCGGCCGCCGTGCGGTGGACGATCAGGACCTGTCGGCGCAGCGGGTCTCGTCGGGTAGCGAGGTCGGTGAGGAACGTGGCGTGGTCGGCGCACGCCGCCCGCAGCTGGGGGTGCGGTTGGGCGTCCGCGGCGGCGGCGAGGGCACGTCCGTGGGAGGCCAGGTCAACCGGTTGGGCGGACACGACGATCTGCGTGGGCGTCGACAGGCTGTTGAGCCACCTGCCCCAGCCGTCGATCAGGGCCGCCTGCTCGGTGGGGGTGCGTAGGGCGAGGTTCACCGTGGTGGTGCCGACGATCGCCGCCCTGCCCGCGCCGAGGCTGATCTCCCCGTCGTCGTCGATGGCGTCTGCGGGCAGCCGCAGCGGCGCCGGCAGCGGCACTCGTCCGTTCTTGGGTGTGTCGACCCAGTCCGGCGGCCCGGTGTCCGCGGTGACGCTGGTGTTGGACATCGAGCGGGGGGTGCGGGTGTGGCGGATGGCGTGCAGCAGCCACACGTCCATGGGCAGGCCGTCGCGGCGGCCGAGCGCCAGGCCGGTGACCAGCCCGCCGAGCACCACACCCGCGCCGATGAGGACCGGTGCCGGCACGACATCGTGCAGGGTGCGCCACGCGGTGTAGAAGAGCAGGGTGCCGGCGGCGACGATCGCCAGTTGGTGGAACGTCAGGCCGTAGGCGACCTTGTCGGGGGCGTCGACGTCGGCGGGCATCCGCGCCCGGGTCAGGTCACTGTCGGAGTCGGGTCGGGTCATCGGATGGTCCTTCGTAGCGTGTTGAGGCCGGGGACGGCGCGGGTGAGTTGCTGGACCACGACGACGCGGACGACCGCGCCGAGCATGTTCGCGGTGCCGCGTCCGCTCTGCCCCGCCCAGCGGGCCATCAGGGTGGGGATCTTGACGGTGGTCCACAGCAGAACCACGACGACCAGGAGGTTCAGGGTGCCGCCGGGGTCGGCGGGCAGACCGAACACCGGCAGCATGGCCGCCGGGTCGAGGAGGGTCTGTTCGCCCGCGGTGAGGAAGAACGCTTGGGCGACGGGTATCGCGAGGCATCCGGTGTAGGAGCGCCACCACAGGCGGGCGAACGGGTCGGTCTGTGGCAGGGCGTGGCAGGCCAGCGCCAGCGGCGCGACGGCCGTCATCACCAGTAGCGCCACGAACCGGCCGATCACCTGGAACGCGGTCGTCACGACCAGTACGGCGATGATGAGGACCAGGATCAGGAACAATAGCGGGACCATGTGGTTCTGTGCCGCCGTGAGGTGCTTCCGGATCGCGGTGAACGCCCCCGTGTCGCCGGGGCCGCCCTCGCTGACCGCCCCGGTCAGGGCGTTGGCCACGTCGATCAACTGGGCGCAGGCGAGTTGGGAGAAGTGGGCGGCGGTGAACCCGACGACCAGCCGGGGGAGGAGGTCCTTGATCGTGTACCGGGACTGTTCGCCGCCGCCGGCGACCATGACGAGCACGCCGGCGGCGACGAACGCGAGGACGAAGACAGTGTCGACGATCCAGACCGACCGGCCGGTGAGGGCCTGCACCTGCGGTAGCGCGGTGACCTTCGGGGTGTGGAGCAGGATGCCGGTGATCAGGTCGAAGATCGCGGTGAGGCAGGCCAGGATCGCGGTGGTGAGCCAGTCGAGGGCCTGGTCGAGGAACCATCCCATGACGTCTCAGCCGCCGACGATGCCCTGGATGATCTGCAGCAGGATCGGCGCGAGGACCGCCAAGCCGTAGCCGATCAGCGCGTTGCGTAGGGCGAGTTTGGCCTTCTCCACCTGTGACGGGTCACCACCGGCGGTGGCCCAGTAGACGCCGGCCAGGACGAGGAAGAGGGTGGCGATCGCGGCGAGGATCCCCATGATCCAGGCCTGCAGATTGGCGATCACCACCGGCAGCGAGTTCGCCGCCACGTGAACGGCGCCACCGGGATCGGCGTACGCGGCGGCCGGGATGGTCAGGGTCAGGCCGACGGCGGCCAGCGGCACAACCGCCCGCAACGCGACACGACTGGCCCGGTGGGTTGCACGGATGTGATGTGGGGTGCGGGACATGGTGGTTTACCTCCCGCCGCGCCCCCGGGGCGCGGCGATTGCTCGAAGCGGTCCAGAGGGCCGCCGCCGGGCGCAGGTGAAGGAACCGACGACACCGCGAGCCCCGGGAGGAGCTCGTCCTCCCTTAGGGGTGGGTTGCGGTCATCAATGTGGTGTCAGCGCATCAACGTGGCGCGGCACCCGAGGCACGCGGATCGCGGCTCCTCGTGTCGCCCGGCGGCGGACGGGACCACCGAGCAGCAGTACCGCTCGGAAAAGTCCCGCACCCCCAAACCGGGTCTTGTGAGCCGTGGCGAACACTTGCCGCGCTCACAGCACGCTCACCAGTGGGCGGCAGCGTGCTAGGGGCTGAGGTGGTCGAGAAGCCAGGCGGTGACTGCTCGGGCGATACCGGAAGCGACACCGGCGGTCACCACCGGGACGATCCTGGCCCGCAGGCGGCGAGTGTGGTCGCTGTCGGCGTCCGGGAACGCGTCGTGTCGGCAGGTGCGCGGCGAGGGGGGCATGTCGGAGGGCATGTCACCAGGAGGCTCCTGCGACCACCCGTCCAGCAAGATCATCGACCGTCGTAGGACAACGGTGCCGTCCGGCGGTCCCCCGGGCACCGCCGGACAGCAGACCGTCCGGGGTGTGTCCGGTGGGACGCTCGGTCAGGTGCCGGACACCCCGGCCGCCGTCGATACTCGCCGCATCGAATCTCGTCGGGGAGGAACACATGTCCGACCGCAGCATGGCGACGGAGCTTTCGTTGGTGCAGACGGTGGAGGGGCTGGCACGGTGCATCCGTCACCTCCTGTCCCACTGCGGGAACCTGTCCCTGCGGGAGCTGGAGTCGTGGGGGATCGCGCACAACCGGCCGATGCCGCGGACGTCCCTCGGTGACGCGCGCTCCGGGGCCCGGCCGCCCAGCCGCCAACTCCTGCTCAACCTCCTCGCCGCCTGCGAGGTGCGCGACGACCGGGAGGTCTCCGAGTGGCTTGACGCGCTCGACCGCGTCCACAAGTCGAAGTCGCTCCAGACCCGCCAACGGCTTCTTCGTGACCTGACGCAGCCCGTGTCCGCCTACCGGTTCTTCGCCGAACTGGATGACGTCACCGAGATCTCCCATCTGATCCAGCAGGCTGAGGACGAGGTGTGGCTGTGGGGGACGACCCTGGCGCTGCTCATTCCCTATATCGATACCTACCTCGGTCAGGCGCTGGACCGCGACGTCCGGGTCAAGGTCCTCCTGATCAATCCCGGCGGGGCGGCGATGTCCATGCTGGCCTTCCGGGCCGGGCCCACGTGGGGCCGGCAGAGACTGGAGGAGCGACTGTCCATCAACCTCAGGATGCTCGAAGGGCGACTCGCGCAGGGCAACGGCCTGGAGGTGCGCCTGGTCGACTATCTGCCCCCGTACACGCTCTACGCCTACGACCCCGGTCTGAACGACGGTTCGATGGAGCTTCGCCTCGGCTCCGTCGGTGGCCGCCACGAGCTACGCCCCACCTTCCGGCTGATCCGCAAACGGGACGGTGAGTGGTTCGACTACTTCTACGAGCAGTTCACCAGCGTCTGGAACGCCGCCGAACCATACCGGAGTGGTCAACTGCCGGACGTCCCCCAATAGAGCCGGCGCCTGTCGGATGGAGCGGACCTTCCGGTTGCTCGTACGTGCCGCCTGCCAGGTCCGGTCGACAGCAATCCGACCCTGGCCCTGCTGGACTGCGGCATCTGTCCGCCGACGTACCGCAGGACAACGCAAGCCGACATGGTGGTGGCCCGACGCGACGCGTCGGGCCACCACCATGTCGGCATGCGTTCAGGCAGCCGCCGTGACCGGCGCCGTGGTGGTGTCGCGGCGGGCGGCCGCGGCACGCCCGGCCCGCCGCTGGCCGCGTCGCTGCGCGTGGGCACGCAGGCGCGCCAGAGTCTGCGGCGACGCGACCCCGGTCAGCAGCCCGTCGGCGAGGGCCTCGGCGATGCGGCCGTCAATGCGCGACAACCGCATCCGCAACGCGTCGACGCTGATGCCGGCCGTGGCGGCGATGGGTTCGATCGCCCGGTGCCCGAGCCGCACGTCGATGTAGGCCTGCTCGTCTTCCGGGTCGAGGATCCCGAGGGTCACCGCACGGCGGACCAGCAGATCGGGGTGGCCATAGGGCGTCTTCGGGGCCCGGGGTCCCGCGGCGGCGTGTTCGATGTCCTCCACCAGCAGGTACTCCTGCCGTTGCAGGCGCAGGTCCCGCCCGGCCCGCCACGCCGCCCGGCACAGACCCGCGTACGGCGCGGGTTTAGTCAGGTCGGCCCGGTCGCGTAGCGCGGTCAGGAAACCGGTCAGGATCTCGGCGTCCACGTCCGCCGGGTCACCGTCGTAGCCCTCGCAGAGCCGGGCCGCGTACTGCCGCAGCGCCGGCAGCGCCATGCCGACCGCAGCGACGACCCAGTGCGGCCCGTCGAGCCGGGCGCGGCGGATCAGCTCCCGCCACACCTCGTCACGCGCTGTGTAGGCACGGGGGTGGCGCAGCAGCCAGTCCCGCAGCGCCGGCAGCGGCATCACCCGCTGAGGGAGACCCGCGTCGGGGCCGAACGCCGCACCGTCGAGCACCAGCGGCGCGGGTTCGCACGTCAGCGCGGCGAAGGCGGTCGCCGCCGCGTCAAGGGCGGAGGTGGGCCAGTCCGTAGCGTCGGACACGCTCATGTCAAAACTCCTGTGACAGTGAAGGGATGCGATGACCGCCGCCGGTGTCATCGCGGCGAGCGGTGGCACCGATTCCGCCACACGAGCCTCACAAGCCTCTGACAGAGCTGCTCAGACCTCCGATCGCCACCCGTCCGCCGGCTTCTGTCAGGACCACCCCTACCGACTTCCATCGAATGTGATCGTTGGAATCGGATCTGACAAAGGCGGGTTGATCTGCCCTGTGACAGGCTGACAGAGTCCACCGGGCAGGCTCGCGGCGGCACTGTCACCGGCCCGCCCACGGTCCCGTGACACGACGCCGACGACACTCACAGCGCTCGCGGACGGGAGCCTGTGACAGGCCGGCCCGCTCACACACTGCTGTCACCGGTCGCTGCCGGCTGGCCGTGCCAGCTCGCCGGACGCACCTGCGTCGGCGGCAGAAGCTCTGCCACCGTTGACACGACCAACCTGTGGCAGTGCCGCCGCAGCGGTGAAACCGGGCTGCCCCGGTGACACTCACACCACTCTCACAGTGCTGGTCAACGCGGTGATCCACGCCGATCCTATGGCGTCCCCACGGGCCGAGGCCGGCATCCCTGCCCGTTCTGTCAGTGACGCTCGGTAACTGGCAGAAGGGGTGGAGTTCAGGGTCGCTCGGCGGCTTCCGCTGGTCGTCGCCATGGCGGACGGGCCGGAGAAAGCTATCCGAACCGGGACTGTCCGTTCTCAGTTGAGGTGATCCGGGATCAGCGCGCTGAGCTGGGGGGATCAGTTCGATTGAGAAAGCTGGTGGTTGAGTTTTCTCAACTGATCTGATCCGCGTCGGCGTTAGGTGCTGGTTTTCTCAGTTGACCTGCTCCGGAGAGCGCTATGGCGGCGGATCTTCTCCACGATGGAGTTGCGCGTTATCGACGGCGGCGCGGGCGACCACGGGACGGTTCCCATCGGGTCTGGGACGCGACAGGCGAACCTGCGGTGGCGTCGGGGTCCTGCTGATGGTCTTGAGGCAAGTACGATTCATGCCGTCGTCGCCAGATGAGCCGTGCAGGAGCAGCTGATGATCACTGATGAGACGCTCACGCGTATCAACCAAGGGGTGCAGTTGCATCATCATCAGGGTCAGCGCGAAGCTGCTCGCGGTTTGTTCGCGCAGATCTGGGATGAGATCGGCGGTGAGCAGGGTGATCCCTTGCATGTGTGCGTCCTCGCGCACTCGATGGCCGATGTGCAGGACGACGTCCATCAGGAGTTGATCTGGGATCAGCGAGCGCTGGCGGCGGCTGACTTGCTCACCGATGACCGGGTTGCGCAGGCTGGGGTGCCGATGTCGGTGGCTGGTTTGTATCCGTCGTTGCATCTCAATCTGGGCGAGTGCTACCGCAAGTTAGGCGATCTCGGCCGTGCCCGTGAGTGCCTCCAACGCGCGCAGGCGGGGATCGGCGCGCTTGGTGATGACGACTACGCGCAGCTGATCAAGGGCGGCCTGGACCGGCTGGCGCAGCAGTTGGCGTCCAAGTAGGCGCGTTTCCGATGGGGTCAGCCGGTGGCTGATTGTCGGTCTTCTCAGTCGATCCGTCCCGTGTTCCCGTTGTCGGCTGGGTCTTTCACGCTTCTTTTCCGGGGGATGCCTTGGTTGCGGATCTTGCCGGTGATGTAGTGGCAGACGGAGCCGTAGGACAGTTCGGCGTCGTGTTCGTCGACGAGGCGTTCCCAGATCGCCCAGCGGGAGAGGGGCGGTTTCTGGGCGAGGAGGTCGTCGATGATGTGGGCGTAGGGGTCGTAGACGCGGTTGCCTCGGGGTGGTGCTCGCCTGAAGGCCATCGGGTTCGGGTCGGTGGTGAGGGTGAGCAGGACGGTGTCGGCCCGGACCCTGAACTTGCGGGTGATGGCGCGCATCGACGGGTTGATCTTCGCTTCGTGGCGGATGGCGTCGAGAAGTTCGCGGGCGCCTTGCTGGCCGCGTCGTTTGATCAGGTTGGCGATGCTGCGCGGCCGGCGCGGAGGGCTGTCGGGTCCGGGCTGGCGTGGTATGGGCAGCTCGGGTTCGGGGTGCAGGCGGTGGGGGCGGGGCTCGGTTTGCAGGGCGGTGAAGTGGCGGGTCAGGGCGTCGACGGTGCGGTTGGTGAGCACGGCCAGGCGTGCGGCGCGTACTGATCCTTGGTGGCCGGGTGGGGCGCAGAGGTAGCGGCGTAGGTAGCTGGGTCGTAGGTGGTTGGCGTGGGCGAGGCGGCGGACGTAGGAGTTCAGGGTCTCGCCGCGGTGTGGGCGGGGTATGACCGGCAGTGGCTGCGGCCGGTCGGCCAGGACATCGCTGCTGGTGTCGGGGTTGGTCATCGTCGGGTCCTGCGGGTGGTCTCGGCGGCGATGTCGACGGCGATGCTGTCGAGGCTGGCGCGGGTGATGGCTTCGGTGGTGTCGATGACGGCTTGGATGGCGGCGCTGCGGATCAGCCGTAGGAGGCTGCCGATCATGCCGGCGGTGCGGTGGTGCAGGTAGCGGTCGAGGTCGGCCAGGGTGCCGGGGGTGTGGTGGTGCAGCCGCAGGCTGGTCTCGACGGCGCTGACCAGGGCGGTCCAGTCGGGTCCGAGGGGGAACGCGCCGGTGGGAACCATGCCGAAGCGGCCGGCGATCTGCTCGCCTCGGGTGCCGGTGAGCAGGCCGTTGCGTTCGACGTTGATGCCGGCGTAGACGAACGTGGCGGGGATGCGTTCGGCGAAGTACTTGAGGGTGTCGGAGACCTCGGCGCCGTTGCGGGTGGTCAGGCTGATGTTGTGGATCTCGTCGACGACGATGAGGTTGGTGCGGGCGTCGAGGCAGACGCCGCAGACGGCTTCCATGACCTCGGTGATGTTGGATCTGCGCAGCAGCGGGATGCCGAGGAACCGGGCGAACTCGACGGCGATCATCCGGCCGGTGGCCGCCGGTGGGGCGGTGATGTAGACGACCGGGATGTCCCCGCCGTTGTGGGGGTGGCGTTGCCGGTGGATGACCTCGAGGGTCTTGGCCATTTGGATGATCGCGGTGGTCTTGCCGGTGCGGGCGGGGCCGGAGACGATCAGCCCGCAGCGTCCGGTTTCCGCGCGCCGGTTGAGGTAGGTCAACCGGCGGCCTTCAAGGATTACCCGGCGGATGGTGGCGGTGGCGATGACCACGAGCTGGGCGTGGTGGGTGAGCCGGGCCTCGTCGTAGGCCAGCCGCTGGCTGGCGGTGAGCGTGGCCAGTTGGTCATGGTCGAGCAGGTCGGGGACGTGCGGGGCGGTCTGCACGAACCGTCGCCATCCCCGCAGCGTGGTCAGCTGCAGGTGTTCGGCGTCGGTGTCGGGTTGGGTCGGCGGGGCGGCGGGGGCGTGGGCCGCAGTCACCATCGTTTGGTTGCCTCCAGGTAGGGGTCGAACACGCCCAGCGGGATGACCTCGGCCAGTGCTTGCCCGGTGTCGTCGTCGGGTGTGTCGGTGTGGGTGGGGCCGGTCTCGGGCTCCGGGGTGGCCTCCGGTGCGGGGCGTGGCCAGGTGGGTTGGGTGGTGGAGCGGGTGCGGGCGCGGACTCGCCGGTCCCGCTTGGACGTCGACGACGCCGCCTCGGGGCCGCAGTTGGCGCGTCGCAGCAGCGCCTGCACCGCCTCGGCGATTTCGGTTTCGGTCGCGTCGGGCAGCTTCGCGCGGACGTGATCCCAGGCCAGTTCCCCGAACGGCAGCCCGTCGCGGCGCAGGTGGGTCCAGAACACGGTGATCCAGCCGCCGGTGCCCGGGTCGCGTATCCAGATCCGGGAGACGTCGTAGGGGTCGTGGTGGACCTGCCACAGGTTGTTGTGGGTCGTGTTGCCCGAGGGCTGACGGCGCAGCGGGTTGAGTTGTTCGGCGTCGTAGGTGCGGTGCCGGTGCTTGATGCCGTAGGCGTTGATCGCCTTCCAGCAGGTCGGCAGCAGGGCGATGTAGTCCTCGCCGGACAACGCGACCGGCAGGTAGCCGGTCGACTCGACCAACGCGGCGTACTTCTCGTTCGGGGTGAACGTGCGTCCCGGCGTCGCCGGATCGCGTAGGCCGTCGTGGGGCCGGTTCTGCCAGGCCGCGACGATCCACTCGTCGAGCAGATCCTGCAGTTCCAGCATCGACCACAGCGCCTTGGCCTCCAGCCGGCGGCCCCGCCGTTCGGTGTTGGAACCGGCGTAGCCGGACACGAACTGGGCGAACAGCGTTCCGACCGCCGACATCAGCTTCTCGACGTGCGGTTTCTCCGCCGGCGAACCGGGGTGGGTGGGCTGGAAGTTGATCCCCAGGAAGGCGCAGGACGAGCGGAAGTTGCGTGACAGGAACACGCTGCCCTGGTCGACCACGATCGTCTCCGGGACGATAACCGGCCGGGCGGCGGCGTGTTCGAGTCGCTCGTCGATGCCGGCCAGCCGCCGGTGCGGCAACACCGACCTCGACATCGCCAAGGCCTGCGTCCAGCCCGGCCGCATCGGCTCCGGTGTCAGGGTCCGGGCCAGCAGGATGCTGGCGTCGACCGATTTCGTGCTCGGGCGCAGCACCGCCGCGGTCACCGTCCTGGTCGCGACGTCGATCACCCCGGTCAGCTCCACCCGCCCCGGCGTGCCGTCATCGAGCAGGACCAGCACGTCCAGCGGTGTGGAGTCCATCTCCATCAGCTCACCCGGGGCGAACACCCGAGGCCGGTGAAACGGCGCCGCCGGCGCTGCCGCCACCGAGCGGCGGGTGCGAGCCGAGCCCGTCGTGTGCAGGCCGACGGTCAGCTTGTCCAGCAGCCGATACGACGTCGCCTGCGACGGCATCGCCACCAGGCCGTGATGGCGCTCATCCAGGATCTGCCGCGCCCGCCACAACACAAAACCACCCGTGCGGGTCGAGTCGTCGGTGGCCTCGGCGACCGCCGCCCGCACCGCCTCCACAACCCGCTCATCCACACGGCCGAACCGCGACGGCTGCCGCAACATCCGCTGATCGACCAGCGCCGCGACCCCGCCGGCCTCGTAACGCTGCCGCTGCCGCTTCACCGTCGCCACGCTCACGGCATGCCCGGCCTCCCGCAGTTCGGCGGCCTTGGCCTTCTCCCGGCTGGTCACCGTCGTGACCGCCGGGTCGAAACCGGGCCGGGCCACCGCACCGGCAGGCGCGTCCGGCGCCAGACCGTGGATGACCTCCAACACGTGCCGTTCCCACCACAACGCCTGCTCCGCCACGTCCTGCGGCAGACGATCCAACGTCGCCGCGTTCATCGGCGCGGCGACGCTGCGCTGCCCGAGCACCGAGAAGTCCGGCTCCGACAGCAGATGCGCCAACCGGACCTCCTCGGTCTGTCCGGCCTCGTCGGTCAGCAGCACCAACGTCCCGGACCAACCCACCACCGTCCGCACGACACCTGCGGACCGCACCCGATCCCCCGCACGCAGCCGGGGCAGCCGCCGCCCGCTCACCACGGCGGTCTCGCCACGTGCACCACCGTCGCCGGGCCCACCAACGCACCAGCCAGATCCGCCGCCAGCACCTGCCGCCAGAGCAGGTGAAACAGCACCGGCAGCACCAACAGCCGATCACCGGCCCGCGCGGCGCCCTCGAACAACGGCGTGGGCTGGTCGAACACCTCCACCAGCCGGGCGGTGACGTCCTCACGCCGGCCGCACCGCGGATGCCGATACCGCGACAACCAGCGCACGTTCGCCGCGAACACCGACTCCACGGCACCAACCCTGCGGAACCGCCACCCCACCGCGGAGCAGGCCGCAGCCGTCACCGCGAACGCCTCCGCGTCACGAGCCTTGATCCGCCCGTCGGGGCGCACATCAATCACCAGCCCGGTGCCGTCGTCGACGCGGGCGAAGTAGTCCGGCAGATGACGGCGCACCCCGTCTCCCGCCGGCCAGGACAACCAGAACGGCTGCGAGGCGATCCCCACCACCGCCGGATCGAAGTCCAGCAGCATCACATGATCACGTTCCAGCCACGACTCGTAGCCCACATGCCCGACAACAGTCGACGACCACCACCGGCCCGGGAAGTTCCGCTGACCCTTGAACATCGCGAACGACCGCGCCGGCGCGACGTCCTCGAACCGCACCCCACCACAGCGCGTCAACGGCTCACAGCGCAGCTCACCGCCCTCACCGACGAACTCGACCCTGAAGTCGGCCACATCGATGACGCGCGCAGCGGTGACGGAATCCGAAGAGAATCTCACGAACCTGACAAACGAGCCGCAGCCCTGTGAGAAACCCCCTGGCGGTCACCCGCTCACAGGAAGCCAGAGCACCTTGACTGAGAAAACCTGCCCATCGGAGCAGAAACATTGAGAAACGAGCAGGTCAACTGAGAAAGGACAGGGACGGGCTGCCACGCGGTGCGACGTCTGTGAGCGGCGGTGAGCGCGGCGAGTGTTCGCCGGGGCTCACAAACCCCGGTTTGGGGGTGTCAGCGCTTCACGGCGCGGCGCGGAGCCGACAGCACATGAGCGAGCACACGCCGCACCAGCACACCCCGGCCGACCACATCGACCCGGCCGACCCCACACTCATCGACCTGATCGCCGGCGACCCGCCGGTGCCGATCACGGTCTGGCGCACGGCCCGCACCGACGCCGAGCACCACACCAGCCTGCCCGCGCGTCTGACCTACCGCCTCGTCGCCGCCTACAGCCGGCCCGGGGAGGCGGTCGTCGACCTCACCCGCGACCACGCCCTGACCGCGACCTGCGCGAAGGGCCACCGCCGGCACCACCGCGCCTGGTTCACCGACACCAGCTCCGGCCTGCTCATCGGCCCGGCCACCACGACCCTGCCGGCGGGCCCCGACACCAACCCGCTTCCCCCGGGCCTGCAGGACGACGGCGGAGACGACGACGCACCCGAGCTGGTCGAGTGGTTCGGCGACGACCTCACCGACCCCGACCTTCCCGGCGCCGACACCGACGTCGCCAAGCCGGCCGGCGACGGCCCCTTGGACGCGACCACCAGCCTGGTGGTCGCGTCCTGGCCGCTGCACGAGACGGACACGACCGCCCGGGTCCGGCTCGCCTGGCTCCTCGCCGCCTGCGCGCGGCTGCTGCGCCCCGGCGGCTGCCTCGTCCTCGTCGTCGGCGTGCCCACCGGCACGCAGCCCACCCCCGAGGATTTCGGCCCCCTCGTCGCCGCCGCGTCCCGGGTCGGCCTGGGCTACCTGCAGCACATCGTCGCCGTCGAGGCCGACACCGACGGCGACCAGTTCCTCTACCACCTCGTCACCGACGAGGAACTGCTCACCCTCGCCCACGCCAACCCCGAGCAGTGGCAGGTCGCGCACCTGCGGGTGCATGCCGACCTGCTGGTCTTCACCCCACGGCAGCCCACGCCGGTGGCCGCGGCGCGGCGGCGTCGCGACCGCGACAGGGGTGAGCGCCGTGCCTGAGCCCACCACCGCCACGGGGCGTCCCGACCCGCACGAGCCGGACACCTCCAGCCCCGCCACCCGCCGGGCCTACCAGGGGCGGCACCGCGAGTACGACGGCCGCCACCGCGCCAACCCCGACGGCCTGTCCGTCTGGGCCACCGCACAGTCCACCGGACCCGTCCAACGACGCGGCCGGTACGTGCCGGAGTCGGTCAAGCATCCCGCCAGGATGCTCCCGGCGATCGCCGCCCACGCCATCACCGCCTACACCGAGCCCGGGGACCTGGTCCTAGACCCGATGTGCGGCATCGGCACCACCCTGGTCGAGGCCGTCCACGCCGGCCGCGACGCCTTCGGCATCGAGTACGAGCCGCAGTGGTCGAACATCGCCGACGCCAACATCCGCCACGCCCACGACCACGGCGCCACCGGACGCGCATCGGTCATCCGCGGCGACGCGACCCGACTGATGTCCCTCGTCCCGAAAGCCCTCACCGGGCAGGTGGCCCTCGTGGTCACCTCACCCCCGTACGGGCCCACGGTCCACGGCCTCGTCCGCCCCGGCGCGGACGGAGTCGTCAAGTACGACGACCGGTACAACGACGGCGAGGACAAGGGCAACCTCGCCTACCGCGACCTGACCGGCCTCACCGACGGATTCGCCCAGATCCTGGCCGGCTGCGCCACCCTCCTGCGCCCCGGGGGCATCGTCGTGGTCACCGCCCGGCCCTGGCGCAAGCAGGGAGAGCTTGTCGATCTGCCCAGCGCCGTCATCGCCGCCGGCATCCGCGCCAGCCTCGCACCGACCGAACGGTGCGTCGCACTCCTCGCCGCCGTCCGCGACGACCACCTCGTCGCTCGACCCTCGTTCTTCCAACTCCAACAGGTCCGCAAGGCCAGGGCCGCCGGGATGCCGATGCACCTCATCGCGCACGAAGACGTCCTGATCTTCACCAAGCGATCACCGCAGGACAGCACGGGGGTGGTCGCGTGAGCGCACCCACCCACCGCTACCTGTCGCTGGGCGCGGGCGTGCAGAGCACCACGCTGCTGCTGCTCGCCGCCCAGGGCACGATCCCCGGATTCGACGCGGCGATCTTCGCCGACACCGGATGGGAACCGGCCGCGGTCTACCGCCATCTCGACCGCCTGACCAGCATCGCCCATACCGCCGGCATCGAGGTCGCACGCGTCAGCACCGGAGACATCCGGGCCGACGCCCTCGACCCGGAGCACCGCTTCGCGTCCATGCCCCTGTTCACGCTCGGGCCGAACGGTGAACGGGGCATGGCCCGACGGCAATGCACCTCCGAATACAAGATCAAACCCATCAAGGCCGAGGTGCGGCGCCGGCTCGGCTACCCACACCCGACACGGGTGCCAGCCGGGCTGCGGGCGCGGATGGCGATCGGAATCAGCCTGGACGAGATCGGCCGGGCCCGCGACTCGGACGTCAGCTACATGCGCAACGTCTTCCTGTTGCTCGACCTGGGCTGGCGACGGACCGACTGTCTCCGATACCTGGCCGAGCAGGACCTCGGGGACACCCCGAAGTCGTCGTGCGTGGGATGCCCGTTCCACGACGACGGCTTCTGGGCCGACCTGCGGGCGAACAGCCCTGCGGAGTGGGCCGACGCGGTCGCCTTCGACCGGGCGATCCGCCACGGCTCCGCGAAGGCCAACGCCGACGGGCACCCACTACGCGGGCAGTTCTTCCTCCACCGAGCCCGGATGCCGCTCGACAAGGTGGTGCTACGTCCACGCCCTCGGCCAGCGGACGCGCCCGGCTGTGGGCCGTGGGCCTGCCCGCACGACGCGACGGCACCCGCCGCCGCGGGGCGTGGGGAGGTGGCGTGAACGGTGAACCCACCGCCGTACCACGGGTCGGTTCGGTCTGCACCGGCTACGGAGGCCTCGACCTGGCCGTCGAGCTGGTGCTCGGCGGCCAGCCCGCCTGGTACGCCGAAACCGACCGACACGCCGCCACCGTCCTGGCCCACCACTGGCCCGGCATCCCGAACCTCGGCGACATCGCCTCCGTCGACTGGACCCAGGTCACGCCCGTCGACATCCTCACCGCCGGATTCCCCTGCCAGGACATCAGCAACGCCGGCAAACGCGCCGGCATCACCGGAGAACACTCCAACGTCTGGAACCACGTCGCCACAGCCGTTCGCGTCCTACGACCACAGCTGCTGTTCGTGGAGAACGTCGCCGCCCTCCTACGAAGAGGACTCGACGTCGTCCACCGTGATCTGGCCACGATCGGGTACGACACGAGCTGGCTATGCCTACGCGCATCCGACATCGGCGCCGCCCACCAACGGGACAGGCTGTTCCTGCTGGCCACCCCCACCCACCAACTGGGAGGAGAAGAGGGTACGAACGTTGCCGACACCCTGCGCCCGTGACGGCAAAGGACCCGGCCACCAGTACGGGCTACCGGACCTGGTCGAGCCGACCGGCACCCGCCACCACCTGCTGCCGACACCGACCGCAGGGGCGTACGGGTCGAACAAGTCCCCCTCGGCCGGGGCGACCCGCCGGCCCAGCCTCGCCGGTATCGCCGGACAGTTGCTGCCTATACCAACCGCGGGAGGCGGCACCGGCTACATGAGCGGCACCCACCGTGACACCTGGCGACCGACCCTGGAATCGGCGGTCCGCGGCTACCGGCCGCAGCGCGGCGGGAAGCCGACGACTCCGCCGCTGCTGCCCACCCCGCGCGCCAGCGACACCGGCACCCCCGGCCGGCGCGCCGGAGCCGGATGGCGGCCACCGCTGTCGCAGGTGCTGCTGCCCACCCCGAAGGCCACCGACGGCACCAAGGGCTGCCCGAGGCAACGCGGGTCGCACGGGGACCTCACCCTGCCCTCGGCAGCGGTGCGGGTACCGGCCCGGACCCTGCCCACCCCGCGCGCCTCCGACGCGCGGGGACCCGGCCGGCACGGCGACGGCGGCGCGGACCTGCGCACCACCGTCGCCGGACTGGGCCATCCCGACGCCGACCGGTGGGGCGTCTACGCCGAGGCGGTAGCCCGGTGGGAGCTGCTCCTGGGTCGACCTGTGCCGGAGCCGACCCAACCCGGGCGGCACGGCAGACCGGTCCTGGCACCGCCGTTCGTGGAATGGCTCATGGGCCTCGACCAGCACTGGGTCACCGACCCGGTGCTCGCGTTGCCGCGCACCGGCGCGCTGCGGGTCCTCGGCAACGGCGTCGTCCCGCAACAGGCAGCCGCAGCGTTGCGGCTGCTGCTGTGCCCCAACCGGTGGACGATGCCAGCGTGCACGACCGGCCATCCGAATACCTGACCGACTACAAGCATCACCGGTTCGGTCCGGTTACGTGCGGCGTGGACAGGACGGACGTGGGGGCGGCTGCCGCCCCGCCCCCACGTCTGGTCTTCCTGAGATGCCGTTCAGCAGACCCGGTCGAGCGCCTGTCCGTTGGATCCGATCACGACGTTGTCGAGGGTGAGCACGGCACCGACATCCACGCAGACCCAGGACGGGGCGTAGAACTGCAGCCCGTAGCTCCAGCCGTAGTAGACATCGATGGTGCTGTCCGTGGCGTACTCCAGTGATCCGCCCGCCGGTGCGTGCACCCGCGGCCGGGTGATGATCTTGCGGGCGGCTGCCCCCGGGATGTAGTTGTTCACCCGCACCCAGTTGGTCTCGCAGGCGGTGGAGTAGCGCAGCTCCATGACACCGTTGACCGTTCCGGTGGCCGGGTGGCGCAGCTCCTTGGACCAGATCGTGATCCCGGTGGCGGAACAGCCGGTCTGTGCCGGGTCGGTGTAGTCGTAGCCGCTGCCGGGCGGCGCGGCCTGGGTGGGTCCGGCGGTGCCCAGTACCAACCCGACGGTGATTGCCAGGATCGTCGCGACATTCAGTGTCCGCATGGTCTTCTCCCTTGCCGAATATCTGGTTGTGGATGCTTGCCGCTCGGTTGGTGGGTCACCCCCGTGGTCAGTCCCGGAGGTAGAACCCGGTCCATCGGGGGGAGTACGGCCAAGGGCAACTGACGTGGGACGACCCGGTGGCAACGTTGACCCAGGGGCCTTGAGCGGTGGTCCACCAGCCGAACCACTCGCAGCCGGCCACGGCGCTGACGCTGCCGGTGCCGGTGGCGCACCAGGCGGACACCACCCCGTCGGACCGCAGGGCCGAGCCGCAGTTGCTGGGGTAGGCGACGGCCGGAGCGGCGGACAGGACGACGGTGGTGGCCACTGCGGCGGTACTCAGTGCCGCCGCCACAGCGCCTCGGACGATGCGTGCTCTCATCTCGGGGACTCCTTCCAAGTCGGGAATTCGCGTGTCCGGATCCCGTCTCCTCAGCCGGACAACCGTTGGTCAGACACCAGAATTGGCCCGCCGCACCAGGGCGGGGAAGCCTCGGGTGGGATTCCGTACGAGGCCGTACGCCCTGCTCAGCTCTGGTGTGGCGCCGACCGCCGGAGTCTGTGGCGGACCGGCCACGTGCTTGAGCAGGGAGGTCCCGGTGTCCGAACCGTCCCCGCCCGTTGCTGACCAGATCCGTACCCGCCAGGACTTCGCCCGGGAGCTGACCCACCTGCGGGAGCGGGCCGGCCTCTCGGTACGCGATGTCGTGGCCGCCATCCCCCGGCAGTCGCGACGGCACGGGACGATCAGCGACTGGTTCGCCGGACGTGGCCTGCCCCAGCCCTCCTCCCACGCCCTCTTCGCACAAGTGCTCCGCGCCTGCGCGGCTACCGACGAAGACGTCTCGCGATGGTTGGCCGTACTACGGCGGGTACGCCGGACCCGGACGTCGCGCGCCAGCGAGGAGCCGTACCGCGGATTGAACCGGTTCGACACCGACCACGCCGGCTGGTTCTTCGGCCGGGAGCAGTTGACCGCCCGGCTCGTCGAGCGGGTGCGCTCCCTGCGGCAGGCCGGCGGTGGCATCCTGCTGGTCACCGGAGCCTCCGGGATCGGGAAGTCGTCCCTGCTCCGAGCCGGGCTGCTCGCGGCGATCCGCGAGCACAACAACGACGCCTCATCGATCGACGCCACCGTCCTGACGCCCGGGACACGTCCGTTGCGGGCGTGGCAGGAACGCCTCGCCGGCCAGGACGCCGCGACCGCCCCGGTGATCGTGGTGGACCAGTTCGAGGAGGTGTTCGCACCGGAGGTCGACCCCACGGAGTCGGGCGCCTTCGTGGCGGCTCTCGTCACCGCGACGCAGCGGCTCACCGAGCCGCCCACCGCGATGGCACAGACGACCGTGACCGCGCGGCCGGGCACCGTCGTCGTCCTGGGGCTGCGGGCCGACTTCTACGCCGATCTGCTCCGCATCCCGAGCCTGGCCGTGGTGGCCCAGGAACACCAGTTCACCGTCGGGCCGATGGCCGCCGCCGAGCTGCGTAGGGCGATCACCGAACCGGCCCGCAAAGCCGGCGTCGACGTCGAGGACGGCCTCGTCGACCTGCTGCTGAAGGAGATCGCACCCCGCTCCGGGGATCTGGTGGCGGCCCACGATCCCGGTGCGCTGCCGCTGTTGTCGCACGCCCTGCTGGCGACCTGGGAGTCCGGCGGAGGCCGGCTCACCACCGAACGGTACCGCGCCACAGGCGGCATCGACGGCGCGGTCGCCGCGACCGCCAACGCCGTCTACACCAACCTCCACCCACGCCACCAGGAGCTGACCCGGGCACTGTTCCTCCGCCTCGTGCATCTCGGCCAGGGCACCGCCAACACCCGCCGACGGCTCCGCCGCACCTACCTCCTGCAGGGCACCCCCACCGGCACCACGAGCGAAGACATCGACGAGGTGATCGACCGATTCGTCGACAGGCGGCTACTCACCGTCGATGATGACACCGTCGAGATCAGCCACGAGGCGTTGCTCAACGCCTGGCCCCACCTGCGCGGCTGGCTCACCACCGATCGAGCCGGCCTGCTTATCGGCCAGCAGGTCACCGACGCGGCCGAGGTCTGGCTCACCGAGAGTCGAGATCCGGCCCTGCTGCTGCGCGGCAGCCGGCTGGTCGCGGGCCAACAGTGGTTGGCCGGGCATCCGGCGCCACCGGCGCTACCGGCGCGGTTTGTGCGAGCCAGCACCCGGCACGCCCGCCGCCGGCTCCGCAGGCTCTACCAGACCGTCGCGGCACTGACAGTCCTCACACTTCTCAGCACGCTCACCGGCATGATCGCGGTACGTCGCACCGGCGAGGCGGTGGCCCTGCAACAAGAAGTCGCCCACCAGCGGGACGAGGCCCGCTCCCGGCTGGTCGCGGCCCGCGCCGACCAGCTGCGCGACAAGGACGTCTCCCTGTCCCGGCAACTGGCGCTGGTCGCCCACCGGATCGCGCCGACCACCGAGGCCCGGTCGAGCCTGATCAGCTCATCGGCGACCCAACCAGCGGTCAGGATGCTCACCGGCAAGAGCCAGACCATGTACGCCGTCGCGTTCAGCCCGGACGGGCGACTGCTCGCCGCAGCCGTCGACACCACCATTCGGCTCTGGGACGTGGCCAGCGGTCCGCGACCCACGCCACTGGGCGACCCACTCACCGGCCCCACCGGCCCCGGCTACTCGGTCACCTTCAGCCCGGACGGCCACACCCTCGCCGTGGGCAGCGGCGACCACCGGCTGCACCGCTGGGACGTCACCACCCCGACCAGCCCAGTCCGGTTACCACCACTGGCTGACGCCGCGAACACCGTCTACTCGGTGGCCTACCGGCCGGACGGGCGACTGCTGGCCGCGGCCAGCGCCGACGGGACAACCCGCCTGTACGACACCACCGACCGCACCCACTCCACCCCGATCGGCGTCGGCCTGCCCTCGCCCTCCGGCGCGAAATCGCTGACCTTCCACCCCTCCGGCCACATCCTGGCCATCGGCGACATCGACGGAACAATCCGCCTCTGGGACGTCACCCGCCCGCAACGACCCAAACGGCTCAGCCAGCCCGCCGGGCCCTCCACCGAGGTCGGCCAGGTCACCTTCAGCCCCGACGGGCGAACACTGGCCGCCGGCAGCAGGGACTTCACCACCCACCTCTGGAACATCAGCCAACCCGCACGTCCGACACGCCTCGGACCCCCGCTGACCGGGCCGAAGAGCTTCGTCAACGCCGTCGCATTCCACCCAGACAGCAACCTGCTCGCCGTCGGCAGCTCCGACCCGGCCATCGGCGTCCAGATCCACGATCTGGCCACCCAGCGGATCACCGCCACACTGCCACACCCGGCACCGGTGACCGCCGTGCAGTTCAGCCCAGACGGCAGCGCCCTGGTCACCAGCTCCAACGACGGCACGGCCCGACTCTGGCCACTACCCGGCCCAGCGCTCGCCACACCCGGCGTGGTCAGCGCGACCCTGTTCAGCCCCGACGGCAGGACCCTCGCCGTCGGCAGCACCTCCACACAACTGTGGAACGTCGAACACTCCGACCGACCCACACCCGTCGGCCCCGCCCTGTCCAACCCCGACGGCTTCTCCGGCGCACTCGCCTTCACCCCCGACAACCACACCTTGGCCGTCTCTGCCCGCTCCGGCACCGTCCAGCTGTGGGACGTCTCCGAATCGACCCGACCCGCACGTCACGGTCCCGCCCTCCAGGCGCACGACCAACTCGTGGAAACCGTCGCCATCAGCCCGGACGGACGAATCCTCGCCACCGGCAGCCGTGACCACACCATCCGCCTCTGGGACATCACCCACCCGACGACGCCGACACCTCTGGCCACGCTGCGCGGCTTCAACAACTACGTATCGAGCGTCGCCTTCAACCACGACGGCAGCCTGCTCGCCGCCGGAAGCATCGACCAGACGGTGCGCCTCTGGGACACCAGCCGACCCGACGCGCCAGTTCCACTCGGTGAGCCACTGACCGCAGGCCACTACGTCTACACCGTCGCGTTCAGCCCCGACCACCGAACCCTGGCGATAGGCAGCGCCGACAGCTCCATCAGCCTGTACGACATCAGCCACCCCCAACGGCCCGCACCGGTCGGCGCACCCCTGACCGGGCCCACCAACTACGTGTACACGCTGGCCTTCAATACGGAGGGGACCGTCCTAGCCGCTGCCGTCACCAACGCCGGAACCTGGCTATGGGACCTCAAGGACCGCAACCGGCCCGCCGTGCTCGCGATGCTGCCCGCCCCCGGGGGAGGCGTCTACACCGTCTCCTACCACCGCGACGGCCACACACTTAGCGGCGGAGGCACCGGCAACACCGTCTGGCTCTGGAACACCAACCTGAATCTGATCCCCGAACAGCTCTGCGCCACAGTCGGCAACGCCATTACCCCGACCGAATGGGCGACCTACGTCCCCGGCCTGCCCTACCAACCGCCTTGTCCCGACCAGTAGTGCTCACCACTCCTCACCCAACGTTGCGGGACAAGCCCACTCGGCTCCCGACAGTGGTGGAGGTTGCCGCCTCGATGTCAGCCAAGGCCGACGACCTCGGCGTCGCCGCCATCGAGCACCGGGGGCGCCCAGCGCCGCAGAGATCACCCGTGAAGATCAGCGGCCCATCGACACGTCATCGCCTACCAGTACCCGGCCAGGTTTCGGGGTCGGCCCACTGCGCCTGTGTCGGCAGGCCCCCACACTCCAGCCGGCGGGTGACTTCGGTCTCTGTGGCCGCGTCCAGTGTCTCTGGCAGGTTCTCGAACGAGGTGGGCAGGACATCCAGCAGGGAGAAGATCTGCTGGCCGTCTCGCATCGTCAGCAACAGCATGCACCGCCAGTGCGGCGAGAATTGAGGTCGGTGCGGGGCCCGGTGGACCAGCACCGGCCGCAGATAGTGCACCGCCTCGGGATCGGCGAACTCCATCAGCCATCCGACACCGTGATTGCGGTTCAGCCCGCACTCGATCGCCTCCGCGTCGAGCCGGATCAACTCCGACGTGTCGACCGCCTTGACCATGCGGGGAACAACTGAGCTCACCCCACGAGTCTCCCCCTGAGACGAGGCAACCCACACAGCCGCAGGCATCCGGCCCACCACACAGTTCCCCATCAGACCGGCCGGCCGTCGCGCGCCTGTGACAGGCAGCAGACCGATCAGGCCGTCCGGTCGAACATGTCACCAGGTTCGCCACGCAGGCCTTCCCGCACCGGGAACAGGTCCGCGAACTCCGCATCGGTGAACAGCACCTCCCACTCGTCCCGCACCCGAGTCGCCAGGCGCCCCTTCGGAAACACGGCCTGCGCCACCTGCACCATCCCGCCGGGACCTCCCCAGCGACCACGGCCGAATCGACACCCGCCACCCACCCCACCACAACAACGTCGGCCTTCAAGACCACAACCAGGCCTTGAAGGCCGACGTCACGCAGACCCATGTACCGCCAGCATCCCACCGCGATGGCGGGCCCTCCCCTTAACCAGAAGAGGACCAATCCCCATGGACAGCACGGCTGGCACTCCTGCGGAGCACTCCCTCGTATGGACCGTCGAGCGCATCCGGGCGCTCGGGGCGGTCACTGACGTCGCGACCGTCGGTGAGATCTTCGGCATGTCCCGCAGCAGCGCCTACGAGCTGGCGCGCCGCGACCGGCTGCCGGTGCCGGTGTTGCGGGTCGGATCCCGCTACCGGGTCTCCGTCGCCGCGATCCTGGCCGCCCTCGGCGTCCCCAGCGACCCCCCGCCTCCACCCGCGACTTGATCACCCGGCCGAAACGAGCGGTGATCACCAGGCAACAGACACCCGACAATCCGATGCCCGCCAGCGGGCGTCGGCGAGGAGCGAACTCGACATGGCAGACGGATCCATCACCAAACGCTGCGGTTGCCGACACAACGGCAGACGCCTGGGCGCCCAGTGCCCCAAACTCCGACGCGGCAACGGCTGGAACCCCCACCACGGCACCTGGCGCTACCAACTCGAACTCCCCCTCGACGCCGACAACGGCCGACGCCAGATGCGCCGCACCGGATTCGACACCCGCGACGCCGCCGCCGCCGAACGCGACCACGCCCGCGCACTGCTCGACCTCGCCGGCCGCGACGAGATCCAGCGTCGGCGCATCGCCGACCTGCTGCAGGCGTACAAGCCCCAGCAGCCGCTGCCCGACCGCGACCACGTCGCCCGCCGCATCCGCGCCGACGTGCCCGCCGACACCCGGCTCACCCTCGGTGAGTACCTCGCCGAATGGATCACCAACCGGGTCAGGCTCGCGCCCGCGACCCGACGCAGCTACCACGACCACATCACCAGGTACTGGACCCCCCGCCTGGGTCAGGTCGCCCTGCAGGAACTGACCGCCGCGCACATCGAGTCGGTCTTCGCCACGATCGAAGCCCGCAACGACGAGATCCGCGCAGCGAAAGCCAGCCCCGTGAAGGAGATCCGCGACGCCGTCAAGGGAATCCGCACGGTCGGTGCCGCCAGCCAGCAACGGATCCTCGCGACCCTGCGCAAGGCCCTCAACGACGCCCGCCGGCTGTACCACCACAAACTGGTCGACCACAATCCCGCCGAGTCCGTCGAGCTGGCATCCGGCAGACCGCCGAGACCCCGGCTGTGGACCGACGCGGCGGTCAACCGGTGGCACCACACCCGGCTACGCCCCAGCCCGGTCATGGTCTGGACCCCCGCCCAGGCCGGCCGGTTCCTCGACTTCGCCGAGGCCGAGGACCCCGAGCTGTACGCCCTGTTCGACGTGGCGATCCACCGCGGCCCGCGCAGGGGTGAACTGTGCGGCCTGCACGACTACGACGTCGACCTGCAAGCCGCCGCGATCACCATCACCGGCCAACGCACCAGCGTCGGCTACCAGGTGATCGAGAAGGAAGTGAAGTCGGCAGCGGGCGACCGGGTCGTCGACCTCGCCGACGAGACCGTCACCAGCCTGCGCCGGTACCTCGCCCGCAGAGCGGCATGGAAGCTCGCAGCCGGCGACGCCTGGGCCGACAGCGGCATCTTCTTCGTCCGGCAGCGCGACGGCCGACCCTGGCACCCGGAAACCGTCACCGGCCGCTTCGACCGGCTCGTCCAACGCAGCGGCCTGCCACCTGTGCGGTTCCACGACCTCAGGCACATCGCCGCGACCCTGATGCTCGCCGCCGGGGCCAGTATCAAGGAAATCCAGGACACCCTCGGTCACTCGTCCTACAAGATGACCGCCGACATCTACACCTCCGTGCTCGCGGAACTGAAGAGGACGACCGCGCAGGCCACGATCAGGCTCGTCCCTCGACAGAACCGGGCAGACGCCGCGTAGCGGCCGGCGTCGAATGTGCTACTCAGCGAAGCGACCGAATGCATGCGGTTCTTCCACGCCGTGGTTAGGTCGACCGCAGACGCGGCGGCGGCCTACATCGGCCAGTCGGCACCGAGCTGGCCGTACGAGGTGCCGATGTGCTGGGGTTGGGCCCCGCGACGCTGTAACGCGCGGCGCTGGACGGCGGGTGTCGACCAGCCCTGCGCGGGTGGATCAGCCGCCGGCAGAGGTTCGCCGCTTGAGCACCACGCTCCTCGATCTCGACCAGCTCGAGGAACGTACGGTTGATCGGCTCACGCAAACCACGTCGTCGGCGGCGCTGGCCAGAAGATCTTGGGATCGGCGGTTCACGCTGACCCCGGTTTTGCCCTCTACCTACCAGCGACCGCGCACCGGCGCGGCCCGACGAGAAGAGCGAGGGTTCAGTGGACCTACTCAGCTGGGGCGGACTCGCGGCCGCCGTGGTCACCAGCCTCACGGGGCTGGTGACGCTGTGGATCCGCGCCCGGTGGCGCGTCAACCAGGAGAGGACCCGCGGTGAGTCGCTCATCGCGATCGCCGAAGCGCTGCCCAGCGGCGCCAGGCTCCGCGACCAGCGCGCCGACGGCTCGTCCATCACGTTGACGCTCTCCGCCCACACATCCGCCGGCGGCCACCGTGGATGACCGCATCAGGGACAAGCCGCAGCCGCCGCTGCAGAGCCTCGCCGAGATGGCGGACGCCGAGATGGAGGTTCGGCGCGCGGCAGTCGAGTGCCTGGCTGGCGACGTGGGCCATGCCCTCCAGGCGAAGGCCTACCGGTTCAACCAGCTAAACCGCGAGCGCGTCACTGAAGAGTTCAGCGCCTTCTACCACACCTTCGCCGCCCGCCTGATCGCGTGGCTCATCTGGCAGGGGGCGCCGGAGGCAGACGCGAAGGACGTAGTCCAAGAGACGATGCTCACGGCGTACCGGCGGTGGAACACCATCCTTGATCCGCAGGCGTGGGCCAGGAAGACCGCCTCCAGGACGTACGCGAAACGCGTCGCTGAGCTAGACACATTCCCAGTAGAGGACCCGGCCGAGCACGTCCAACACGCAGCAAGCGGGTGCGAGCTCGCCGCAGCGGACACCAAGCAGGTCATCCGTGTGGCACTGCAGAAGCTGGGACCGCGCCAGAGACAGATGCTCGCCTGGTACTTCGAGGGGCACAGCCCGGGTGAGATCGCCGAGCAGCTGAACATGAGCCCGGAGGCGGTCCGCAGCAACCTCTACAAGGCCAGGAAGAAGCTCAGCGAACTGCTCCAGGGTCATAACGAGGACGAGAAGTGAACGGGGGGGCCGAGATGAACGACCAGAGGACCGACCCCTTCGACGACCTAGCGCTGGCTGCCCGAGCCGAGCTGGACGAAATTCAGCGCCAGGTCGAGGCGAGCTGGGGTGTCGAGGCGGGCCTGCGGGAGATCTTGCTAGAAGACACGTACCACCGCTTTGTGGATGAGCAGGCGGCTGGGTTCGACGTAGCGGCGGGCTTGGTAGAGGTGCTTGAAGCGAAGGCGGATCTGTGCCTCCCAGAACTGAGAATCGGCCTATTTAGAGCAACGATCCCGCACCCTGCGGCCATTCTCGAGGCGCTTGGCGCGAGCGACGAGGAAATCCAGTGGCATCTGAACACGTTCGAACGGATGCGGAGGTTGGCGGACGAGGTCATTGTGACCATAGAGGGGTTGCGTCTGGATCTCGACGAGGCGGTGGACCCCTCGGACCCGTTAGGCGAGGAGCTGATGGACCTGGACCCTCAGTTCATCGACGCTGCACGCTGGGCTCTCCAGCTGCGGCGGCTAGCCGAGAAGCTCGAGCGCAGGGATGTGGGGCTTGACGATGCACTGAGGGTCGTGCGTCGGAACCTGCTCGCCATCTTGGACCTATATGAGGGGGTAGGGAGCTGGAGTGTAAGGCACGAGAGCCTTGATAGTCCCCGGCGGACCGAGCTGACTACCCTGGCGACCAAGGTGAATGACCTCGGGCCGGAGATCAAGCGGTTGTTCGATCCTTCGGACGACACCGTGGGATCCCTACTCTGACCGCCCGGCCGGGTGGGGCACGCCACCCGGCCGGGCAGCGCTACCTGGTGGCGGACACGTCGGTGCCGTCCCGCGCGGTGGCCGCTGCGGCAGAGCGAGCGAGTTCCGGCGCCCGCCAATACTCAACTGGCTGCAGTCAGGAGTTTTCTCTCGTAAGTGATGCACCTTCATTTAGCTCCGGCTGCCCGCTTACCGAGCATTTCACCGCCGCATCGCCGTCGATGGATAAGGTCGAGAAACGAGGTCCGTCCACAAGACGATTGACGCCGTGCTTCCCGAAAACGACGGCCACGGCGGCCAGTCCGACCATGGCGAAGGTATGGGACCTGACGACTGGGTAGCGATCGACGAGGCGCTGGGCAGGTTCACGGCTACGTCCGTGATTCCGCTGCTGGGCACCGCGATCGACACTCCGCGCGGTCGCGGCCGTGGGCGCACCACCTGACGCTGCTGGGGTTTCGGGCTGTTGGCGTGCCACCAGCCGGGTGTCAGCCAGCCACGGACCCAGACCTCGCCCTACTGGCGAATTCCGCCTTGGAGGTCGCCCTGCACCCATGCTGCCGCTGGGAGTGTCGATGGTCCACGGCACCCGGTCGGATTCACGGTCGAGGGATAGCCGCTATCAGACAGTTTTTCCTGGTGCGGTGTCGTGAGCACGGAACGCGGCCCGTAGCGTGCTCAGTGCAGGTTGCACCGCTCCGTGATCTGCGCCAGCGCCGTGCGCTCGCCGTCGTCAATCGACGTGCGGAAGTAGCAGGAGCTGGCGTGGGTGCCGATGACCAGCTGTTCTTTCATGGATCCCCAGCGCCGGATCGCTCGCAGGAGACGTCGAAGAGCCTCTCCTGCCTCACGGAGCTCTCTCATCCAGTAATCCGGCATCTGGTGGTGTCGAACAGCCTCGACGCTGATATCCGACACGGCCCGTACGCCCCACCGTCCCTTTGGTCAACGATCCCGATCCGCAGTACCCACCAAGACTACGTTGGGCTGCCGCAGTGGTGGAAGGGCGGGATGGGAGGCGTAGTCGCTGTTCCCGCACGGCCCGGCGCGCGCCGGCACCAGCGTTGACTCCTCACGTCGACAGTGGTCGACACCCATTCGCCGACCGAGACTGACTCGGCGGTATCGCCCACCACCATGCTACGGCCTATCAGGTCCGGCCTGGAGGGTGACTGCCGAAGCCGACCGGGTCCCCACCGGCGGTGGAACCGCTGACACACCCCATCCATGACTCACGGAGGCAGAGTGCGACTCGACGCGTCGGCCGGAGGCCCGCCCGGGGCTGGTCTGCCCGCTCGCCTGGTGCGGGTGTGTGTGGCCCTGGCCGCCGGGGTGGCGGCGATCGGCCTGGGGACGGCGACATGGGCGCTCGCTCTGTCACCGGGGCCTGTTCCGGCGGCAGCCAGTCTGGCGCTGGCGGGCGCGGCAGTAGCCAGCATGGTGGTCACCGCCAGTGCGGCCGTGTGTGTTCATCGACTCGCCCGGGCGCACGTCGGCACCAAGGCGGATGCCTCACCTGCCGGCGGCCAGCCGCCTGTGGGACAGCAGGAGGTGTACGTCGGCCTGGCCCGCCGGTTGCAGGGCCTCGTGCACCGCGAGATTCAGCTGCTGGACGTCCTAGAGGCGCAGGTCGAGGACCCTGACCTGCTCAGGGGCCTGTTCCAGGTGGACCACCTCGCCACGCGCATTCGCCGGTACGCGGAGAACCTCGCCGTGGTCGGCGGGGCGGTGCCACGGCGGCAGTGGAGCCGGCCGCTGCCGCTGGTGGAGGTGCTGCGCTCGGCCATCGCGGAGGTGGAGCAGTACGCGCGGGTGCGGGTGGTGCCGCCGGTCGAGGGAACCCTGCGCGGTCACGCCGGCGCCGACGTGGTGCACCTGCTGGCCGAGCTGATTGAGAACGCGACCACGTTCGCGCCCCCGCACACCGAGGTGACGGTACGCGCCCGGCGGGTAGCCGTCGGCGTCGCGGTCGAGGTCGACGACCGCGGCCTGGGCATGACACACCTGGAGCAGGACCGGGTGAACACCCTGCTGGCCGATCCCCACCGGGTGGAGGTCGGCGACCTGCTCCGCGACGGCCGTATCGGGACGTGGGTGGTTGCGGCGCTGGCCCGCCGGCACGGCATCACCACCAAGATCCAGAACAACGTGTACGGCGGGACGCAGGCGGTGGTGATCCTCCCGACGGCCCTGCTCGGCGACCGGCAGACCACCCCACCACCGGCCGTGGACACGGCCCGCGCACCCGCACGGGGCGAACCACCACCCGGCGCCGGGTTTCCCCCGTCGACAGGGGTCCCCACCGCGCCGACCGGTCCGCGGCACCCTCCGACGGCACCGCCACCGGCGGGGACACCCAGCCGGCACCGCGACGTGTCACCACCGATCCGCGACGGCACCCCCGGGCAGGCCGGCGGGGCACGGCCCGTGCTGCCTCGCCGCACCCGCCAGGCACATCTGGCGGCCCCGCTGCGGCAGGCCCGCCCGACGTCGGCGAACCAACCGTCGGGCACCCACAACCCGACCCTGATGGCCGACTTCCTGCGCGGCGCCGCCTCCTCCGGAGCACCCGCGGCGGGTGCGGGCGTCAACCACCGACCTGTGTGACAAGGAGCCTGTCTGTGACCACCACGAAGCCGTCATCCCCGGAACTGGCCTGGCTGCTGGCCGGCCTGGTGGAACGGGTGCCGCACACCCGCAGCGCCCTGCTGCTGTCCTCCGACGGGCTGCCCCGGGCCGCCCACGGCCTCGCCGATGACGCCGCGGACCACTTGGCGGCGATCGCCTCCGGGCTGTTCTCCCTGGCCCGCAGCGTGGGGGAGCGGTTCGACGCGGGCGGCGGCGTACGGCAGGTCGTGGCCGAACTCGACGAGACACTGCTGTTCGTCACCGCCGCCGGCGACGGTGCCGTGCTGGCGGTGCTGGCCGACCGGCAGGCCGACGCCGGTGTCCTCGGCTACGAGATGTCCCAGATGGTCAAGAGCGTCCGCCCGTACCTCGCGACACCCGTCCGCGACGTCGGCATCCCCGCCCCCGCCGCCCCGTGATGTCCGGCGCGCATCAGGAGACGTGGATCGACGACGCGGCGGGACGCCTGGTGCGCCCCTACACCGTCAGCGCGGGACGGACCCGACCCACCACGGCGATGGACCTGCTGTCGTGGGTCGTCGCCACCGGCGTACGCCCCCGGGCCCGGCTGGAACCGGACCACGACGTGGCGCTGCGGCTGTGCGGCGCGGCGACCACCGTCGCGGAGATCGCCGCCCGGATGAGGCTGCCGGCGGCGGTCACGAAGGTGGTGCTGTCGGACCTGGTGGCCGTCGGCGCGGTCCGCACCCGCCCACCCCACCCGGTCGCCGACCCGACCGACCGATCGATCCTGGAGAGGCTCCTTGCCGGCCTGCAACAGCGACTCTGACCGCACCCCGCACGCGTTCAAGATCCTCATCGCGGGTGGGTTCGGGGCCGGGAAGACCACCTTCATCACCGCCACCAGCGAGATCCCGCCGCTGTACACCGAGGAGGTGATCACCGCCGCCAGCGTCGGCACCGACGATCTCACCGGGGTGCAGACGAAGACGACCACCACGGTGGCCCTGGACTTCGGCCGCATCACCATCGACCCCGACACCGTGCTGTACCTGTTCGGCACACCTGGACAGGACCGGTTCTGGTTCCTGTGGGACGAGCTGTGCCACGGCGCGCTCGGCGCGGTGGTCCTGGTCGACACCCGCCGCCTGCCGGACTGCTTCGCCGCCGTGGACTTCTTCGAATCCCGCCGCACCCGGTTCCTGATCGCCGTCAACGAGTTCGACGGCGCCTACCGCCACGACCCCGCAGAGGTGCGCGCCGCCCTGGGCCTACGACCCGAGGTGCCGGTCGTGACATGCGACGCCCGCCACCCCCGGTCCGCGACCGCCGTCCTGGTGACGTTGGTACGCGCCCTGCTCACCCCGACATCCACCAGCCCTCACCTCACCCCGGCAGGCAGCCCGACATGACCCACGACGGTTTCGTACCCGCACCCCTCACCCCACCCGACCCGCAGGCGCCACAACGACTCCAACGCCTACGCGCGCTCGGCCTCGGCCGGCCGGAACGGGAGTTCGACGACTTCGCCCGCCACCTCGCCGACATCACCGGCACGCCCTGGGCGATGGTCAACTTCCTCGACGACGGCGGCCAGTTCTTCGCCGGCCTCTACACCGGCAGCACCACCCCACCAGGCGTGACGACACCGGCCAGCACCCGGGAGCCGGGCCGGTGGATGCCCCGGGACCAGGGATTCTGCCCCCACGTCGTCCACCGGCGACGCGCGCTGGTCCTCGACGATGTCTGCGCCTACCCACGGTTCGCCGGCAACCCCGTCGTCGACCAGCTCGGCATCCGCACCTACATGGGCGCCCCCCTGATCGACGCCACCGGCGTCACCCTGGGCACCGTCTGTGTCGTCGGCCCCGAACCCCGCAGCTGGGGCCAGGAAGGCCTCACCACCATCAAGACCTGGGCGGCCGACCTCGCCGCCCGCATCCAGCAGCGGCAACCCGGCAGATGACCGGCCGAGGACCCCTCCCGGTCAGGCCCCGGCCCACCCGCGGCCGCCGGGTGGACCTCGCCGCCCCGCGTCGGGCGAACCTCCTCCCAGCGACAGCCGGGCCGGCATCCCACCACCCGCCCCGCGATACCACCGATGGACACCGCGGCGACTCCCGAGGAGAGCGGCAGATGGTCGACGGCTACCACCTCACCCCCCACCACACCCGACTACGGGACACGGTCCGGGCGTTCGCCGAAGCCGAGATCCGACCCCACGTCCCACAACTGGAGGCGGCCCGGACCGTGGCGCACGACCTGTCCCGACACATCGCCCGCCAAGGGTGGCTCGGCGCCACGATCGACCCCACCTACGGAGGCCTCGGACTCGGTCACCTCGCCAAGACGCTCATCATCGAGGAACTGTCCCGGGTCTCGGCGGCCATGGGCGCCATGCTTCAGGCGTCCCACCTCGGCACCGCGAAGATCATCCACTTCGGCAGCGAGGCGCAGAAACAGACCTGGCTGCCCGCCATCGCCGCCGGCACCTGCCTGCCGACCATCGCCGTCACCGAACCCGGATCCGGCAGCCACGTCCTCGGCATGACCACCACCGCCGTACCCGACGGCGACGACTACGTCATCACCGGCACGAAGACCTTCGTCGGCAACAGCCACATCGGTGACCTGCACGGCGTCGTGGCCCGCACCGGCCCCGGCACCCGCGGGCTGTCCGCGTTCCTCGTCGAAGCCGACCGGCCCGGCGTTCGTCTGACCCCGCACCAGCCGAGCATGGGCCTGCATGGTTTCAGCTTCGGCGAGATCGTCTTCGACAACTGCCGTGTCCCTGCGGCGAACCGGCTCGGCGCCGAAGGCGACGGCCTCGACGTGGCCTACTCCTCCAGCGTCCTGTATGGCAGACCCAACCTCGCCGCCGTCGCCCTCGGCATCCACCAGGCCGTCCTCGACACCACCGTCGCGTACGCGACCCGCCAACGCCGCTACGGCAAACCCCTGGCCGACCTACCCACCGTGAGACAACGCATCGGCGCCATCCAGTCCCGGCTGATGACCGCCCGCCTGGCTGCCTACCACGCCGTACACCTTCTCGACAGCGGGCAACCCTGCGACGCCGAACTCATCAACGCCAAACTGATCAACGCCGAACACGCGATCGACTCCGCCCGCGACGCGATGGAGATCCACGCCGCGCACGGCCTCCACCCCACCCAGTCGCCCATCGAACGCTACTTCCGCGACACCCTGCACATCGCCGCCCCCGCCGGCACCTCCGACATCCAACTCCTCCGCCTGGCCGAACACGCCCTCGGCACCACCAGACAACCCTGGTCAACCCGCTTCCACTCCTCCGCCCCAAAGCGAAGACGAAACCGAGGCGAGGGGACGCCCACGCAGCGGGCAGGGACGAGCGCAACGGGATCCCCCGCATGCTGACCCGCACCCGCACCCGCACCCGCACCCGCACGCGCACGCGCATCGGCGGCCCGCCCACCGACACCCGAACCCGCACCGGCGCGTTGCTGCTCACCGCGTCCCTTCTTCTCACCGCCTGCGCCGGACCCTCCGCCAGCGTGAATCCCGACTCACCGCCCCCGACAACACCCCCGAACAGCGCACCACCGGTCCCGGCCGGGCCGGTCCTGAACCGCCTCGCCGACACCCTCACCGACGCGCCCGCCGACACCACCCGTGGCCCCTACCAGTACGTCGAGCGCCGCACCTGGTACCGGCGGATCATCGGGTCACCCGGCCCGGACGGGTGGCCTGAACGGGTCAGCGTCGACCAGTTGTGGCGTACCGACGACGCCGCCGACGGCCGGCTGGTCAGCGTGGACGTCAGCGGCGGAAGGTGTACCCCCGACGGCGGAAGCGGCAGCTGGACGGGCCAGACCGGCGACCGGTTCGACCAGCCACCACCGAGCCAACCAGCCGCCCTACGCACCCACCTGCTCATCACGGCTGGCCCCGGCGAGAACCGTCCCCAGCACATCGTCGGTGGTATCGCGATGCTCTACGAACGCCACGCGTCCACGCGCCCGGTCCGGGCCGCAGTCCTGCGGCTCCTCGCGGAGCAACCCGGCCTTCTAGCGCAGACCGGCGTCACCGACCGCATCGGGCGTCCCGGCATCGACGTGATCCTTCCGTACACCAGCCGCTCCGGTGTGCCAAGGCGCGACATCCTCACCATCGACGAGCACAGCGGCGCGCTCCTCGCCGCCTACAGCGCCATCACCGGACCCATCCCACCGCAGGACCCACGCCTGGGACCCGACTACCCAGCAACGATCATCGCCGACGCCGCCGGCTACCGGCTTTACGTCGACAGCCGCCGCACCCCGAACACCCACACACCGGCGGCCGGCTGCCAGCACCCCTCCCTTTGGCCGGACGCAGGGCAACGTCTCGCCGCAGTGAGCGGTGACAAGACTTACGCGCTTTCTCGGCCCCCTGGCGGCTCCTCGCCTCCGGATCAGGGCGTCGACCCGGCCGCGTCGGGGCGGTGCCGCCCCCGGTACGCCACTCCGAAGGAGGACACGAAGGTGAGCGATCCACGGCCGGTTAGGACGCTGCAGCCCGGCGTTGTCCCCGGCCCCGTAGGGCATTCGCGCCAGTCCCCGCCATCCACCACTCCCGAAGGCACCCGCCCATGACGCGCCTGCTGATCGCGACCTACAACTACGAGGCGGGCGGTTACCGCGACCGCGTCTTCCACATGCGGCCCCTGCAACAGACGTTCGCCGCCCTCGACGTTCCGCCCGCGATCATCCTGTTCTGCGAAGCCAAGCACTACCGGCGAAACCAACACGAAGGCTTACGCCTGGCGGAGAAAGCCCTCACCGACGCCCTCCACGCCCCCTACGCCGGGCTCCTCGGCACCAGCCAGCACGGACCCATCCCGCCCGCCATCTTCTACCACGCCGACCTCGTCACCCACCTGGTCTGGCCCGGCGACGACCCACACGACCCGGACGTCTTCCCCGACAAACGCAACGTCGGCCGGTTCCGGGTCAACGCCACCGGCACCGAGTTCGGCGCGTGGGTCGGCCACTTCAACTCGCGCAGCGGCACCGCCCGCCTCGACGAGGCGAAGCTCCTCGACCGCTACGGCACCGACCCGCTCCCGTTCATCGGCGGCGGCGACCTCAACTCCACCGCCAGCGGCCCGCATTTCCCCCAACGGGACTGGCAGACCGCGAACCACCATATCCGCACCCATAAAGGCACATGGATCGACGACGGGACTCCCGAAGGACGCTGGGTAGCCGACACCGCCGCCCTCGACCACCTCATCGGCCGATGGGGCCCGACCAGCAACCGCCGGCTCGACGGCGCCGGCTACCACGCCGTCGCCGAACTCACCTGGCTCGCCGACCCTGACACCGCCATCGCACCGACCGTCATTGACAAGCCCGGTGAAGGAGGCCCCGACCTGATCGACTACCTGCTGGTCAACAACACCATGCGCCCACACGTCATCCCCAGCAGCTACCACGTCCACATCCCTGACGGGCCGCCGTTCCCGTCCGACCACCACCTCGTCACCGCCGAGATCGATATCTGAGGCGCCGGGACCATGGCAACGACCACCACACGCTCCAAGCGGCGAGAAACGACACCTCGCGGTCGCGACACGAGCAGCTCAGCGACAGAAGGTAGGCGGGACGCCGCCCGACAGCCTGCCCACACTCCAGGACCTGTTCTGGCAAGCGTTGAACTCGCTCACCGAACCAGCTCACCAGACCACGAACGCCATCCGACAGTGACGTCCGCCCTGGCGCCACCAGCCCGCAGCCTGCGGGACCACCCACACCGGCGTCCACACGCCCGATCGCCCAGATGATCGCCCGGGCAGCGCCAACACCACATCAACCCCCGACTCCTCAGCCTGTCGAGGACCAACCTCCTGTGGCCCCGCCCCGCACCTACACCTCCGACGTCATCGCCGCCGCCGTACGCCGGGTCGAAGCCGCCCGCGCGACGGGACGACGTGGCCCGATCAGCAGCGTCGCCCGGGAACTCCACCTCGACCGCCGACTCCTCCAAACCTGGGTCACCAAAGCCCGCGCCCACGCCACCGCAGCACCACCCACCACACCGAGCACCCACACCGGCGTCGACCCGGTCCTGCTGCCTGACGGGCTGCTGCACTGCCGGTTCTGCCGACACCCCATGACGGCGGTCTTCACCTGGGCCGGCCTCGTCTACGACTGCCCACCACCCTGCCGCCGACCCGTACTGAACGCGGCAGTAGTCGCCAGCGCCATCGGTGAAGTGGTGCTGCGGCACGCCGCGCACCTCGTACCCGGGCTCACCCACCCCAAGGCGGCGAGTATCGCCGCCGGCCACGCCCGCCGGCTGATCACCCGGATCACCGCCGGCACCCATCCCACCGACCTGCGCATCACCTGGCCCACCGCCCGCCCACCCCAACCGGTTCCGCCCGGACATCTCCACCTCGCCCGCAAGCTCACCGGCACCGATCAGCAGCGTGCCCGCACCGTCCTGCGGAACATCCTCGCCGGCATCGACCCTGCCACGACCGCCACCGCGGTCGTTCACGCCGACGCCGCGCACCTGCTCGCCCCGCTCCTGCACGGCCCGGCGGCGATCCGCTGGGCCGACTACGCCCACCGCAGCCTCACCCACCTCCACGGCCCCACCCACCCACACACCCTGGCCACCGCGCACACCCTCGCCACCGCCCACCGCCAGGCAGGCCACCACCAGCGCGCCTACCACCTCCTGCGGGAGCTCGCCGACAACCTGGCCGCCACCGCCGGACCTGACGCGCACCCCACCCTCGCCGTACGGGCCACCACCGCCCTCGTCCTGCACGACCTCGGCCACCACCACGCCGCCCACAGCCTCCTCGCCGACACCATCGGCCGCCACCGCCGCGCCCACCCCGGGCATCCCGCAACCGCCCGCATGACCGCCCACCTCGACCGGCTGCGGCACCACCACACCACCCACCACGACAACAGCCCAGGAGCAGCAGTGAACCTTCCCGCCCCAGTGGCGCAGGCATGACGGCCTCGGACACGGCCGCAAGCGGCATCAAGGTGGGCGGACAGCGAGCCGTCGTTCCCCTCGACTACCACAGGCATCTACTGCCGGCGGACGCGTTGCCGCCGCTGCGTGGATATCAGCAGGCGGCGGTCGAGGCGATCGTCGAGGGTGCCGCCCGTGACGGTAGGGGCCAGGTGATCGCGGCGTGTGGGACCGGGAAGACGCTGATCGCCGCGCATGCGGCGGTGCGGTGTTGCCCACAGGGTCTGGTGGTGATCGTGTGTCCGTCGCTGGCGCTGGTCGGTCAGACCCTGCGGGTGTGGCGGCCCCTCGGCGTCCACACGGCGGCGGTGTGCAGCGACGATTCCGTCGCTGACGTCGCCGGCCACTCCGACACGATGAGCTGCCCGGTGTTGGCCGACACCGACGAGATCACCGCATGGCTCCGACACGCCCCAGCTCAGCGGATGCGGCTGCTCGCGGTGACCAACAATTCCGCCGACCGGGTCGGTGCCGCGCTCCTGGCCGCCGGTGTGACCGCCGACCTGCTGATCATCGACGAGGCACACCGCACCGCCGGTCTCGTGGGCAAGACGTTCGCCCGCGTCCACGACGACACCCGCCTCCCGGCGAGGGCGCGGGTGAACATGACCGCGACACCCCGCATCATCACCGCCCGCCGCCGTCAGGGAGAGTCGTACGAGGTGTTGTCGATGGACGACCCAGCGGTGTTCGGACCCGTGTGGCACCGGTACCCGTTCGGCCAGGCCATCACCGACGGCTGGCTCGACGACTTCCGCATCGTCGTCGTCGGCGTCCGAACCCACGACGCGTTACGGGTCCTCCGAGACGTCGACGAACACCGCATCACCGCCATCGGCGAAGCGCCACTGCGCACCGCCGTCGTGCAAACCGCCCTGCTGCGGGCCGCCGCCGAGTTCGGACTACGCCGGGTCCTCGCCTTCACCCCCCGCGTGGCCGACAGCAGAGAATTCGCCTCCACACTCGCACGGACCGCCTCGCGCCTCCCCGCCACACAACAGCCGAAAGGCCGGCTGACCACCGGCCACGTCGACGGCCGGCAGAACCTGCTTCAACGGCAGATCCACCTCGACCGTCTCGCCGAACCCCCCGACGACGGATGGACCGTCATCTCCTCCGCCCGCGCCCTCACCGAAGGCATCGACGTCCCCGCCGTCGACGCCGTCGTCCTCACCCGACCGATGCGCTCCACCGTGCAAGTCGTCCAGACCGTCGGACGAGCACTACGCCGCAACCCCCATGGCAGCGGCATCGCCACCATCCTGGTTCCCCTGCTGCTGCCCGACGACCCCACCCGGCTACCGCACGCCGACGACGAGTGGATGGCCGCACTGCAGGTGCTGTGGGCGATGCGCGCCCACGACGACACCCTCGCCGCCGACCTCGACACCCGCCGCCGCCACGCCCGCACCAGCGCCGGCAGCCGACAACCACGACTCCCCGAACGCGTCCTCCTACGCATGCCCGACGGGTACCTCACCGACACCCTGCTGCGGGACATCACCATCCGCATCCTCGACCACGCCACCACCGGCAGGGCACCCACCCAGCCCACCGAAGCTGGACGGCGGGCATCGCCGCCGCCCGCGCCTTCCGGCACCGCGAAGGCCACATGGACGTGCCCCGCTACCACCGCGAAGGCGACATCGACCTCGGCAGTTTCATCCACAACTGCCGAGGCCGCTACCGGCGCGGCGAGCTGACCCCCGACCAGGTGCTCACCCTGGAACAGTGCGGCATCACCTGGCGGGTCTTCGACGCCCGCTGGCAGCGACATCTCGCCGCGTTCACCGCCTTCCACCACCGTGAGGGACACCTCAAGGTGCCCCGCCATCACTACGAAGGCGACATCAACCTCGGAAGCATCGCCCACAACCTGCGCAACGAGCGCAAACGCGACCTCGTCCCTCGCGACCGCATCGACGCCCTCGATGCCCTGGGCTTCCCCTGGACGCACTCCACGAGCAGAAACAAGCCGGTGACGCCGCCGGCATCACCGGCCACCGCCCGAGACACCGAACACGAGAGCACCCGATGAGCGTGGAACTCGCCTCGCCAAACGCCTCACCACCGAAACCGCCCCAACATGGCGAGAACCCCGAAAACCACAAAGCACACAAAATACGTGAATCAGAAGTCGACCGAAATCGGTAGCGGCGTTGAGGATGCTTGACTTGTGAATGACGGATGGCGTGACGTAGAGGCAGGCCGTCGCGAGCTCGACTGGTCCATTGCGGTCGGTGATCCGGCAGAGGCTACTTACCTGACACCACTGGGTCGTCAGACGGCGTCTCGGATGATCGAGGATCTCGAGGCGTTCTTCGGGCCGGGTTGGCTGCACAAGGCCGTGCGTCCCGCCAACGGTGTAGCTGGTCCGACCATGGGGCCGTACTTCGCCTCTTTGATGGGCATCGGCGCCTTCAGAACGGCGGTGGGGTTGTGGGCGCGTCTGCAGTATCTGGTTGATGCCGCGACGCCGGGCGTCGGCCAAATGCGCCGAAACCTCCGAGCGAACCCTGTCGCCGACGAATTCCGCCATCACCTTGCTTTGGCGAGGCTCGCGGTGCAGGCGGAGTTAGCGGGCGCCACGGTGATGCTGGAGCCCAGCAAGCCCCGGGGTGGTCCGGGAGACCTGCGGGCGGTTCGCGCCGGCAGCGACGTATTCCTTGAGTTGCGGACGCTCGGGCCGGACAAGAAGTTCCTGGAGTACAAGCAGCAGGTCGACCAGGCGCAAGCGTTTCTCCGGCAGCTCGAGCACCGGTACGGGGTGCACTGGGACGGCGATCTGCCGCACGAGCCGACCGATCGGTGGCGGGAAGCCGTGGGCTCCGCCGCGCGGAAATCCGCGGCAGACGGCGCAACCGTCGAGGTCGCGCTGGGAGATACGACTCTCATCGTGCGGCCCGGCCCGGCGCCGGTCGGGACGGTTGTCGCCGGCCCGGTATGGGCGGCGGATCAGGGCCCTCGTCTGCTGCGTGCGCTCATGGCGAAGGCCGTCAAGACGGAGTCAGCGGGAGCGGCCTGGCTGTGGTTGGAGGACGCCGGCGCCCTGTGGCCGCTTTCCGCGTTTGCCCAGGACTCTCTGCCGGGTAAGGAGGAGGCACTTCGCCAGGCCCTAGACCCGTTGTTCGACGCCCATCCGCATGTCCTGGGTGTGGTCCTCACCTCCGGTGAGCAGCGAGTCGGCACTCCTGGTGATGACATCGATCATGTCGGCCATCGTGGCGTAGCTTTTCGGCGGACATTGCCGGGTGGGCTGATGCGCGAGAGCATCGTCGTCCACCGTCGCCTAGCCGTGCCGGGGCAGTACCGCCTCATGGCTGACATGTGCGCCGACGAACCGGCATGGCTTGACCGCGCGCTCGACATCCTCGGCGTATCCGGCGGACTCGCGGCCCTAACCATCCGGCCTGCTGCGCTCATCCAGCGGTTGTCACCCGGAACGCCACGGCCATCAGGTCTCTATCTGCCGTCGTAGGCCCAGCGTGTGTCCGGTCCCCTGCCCGACGATGCCGAACGATGGTTCTTGTTCGGAATTGATTACCGCCGGTATACGGTCATATGTAGCGGGACCACGGCCGATGACGTGTTTTCGAGGTGATGTTGATCGGGTCGCCACCGCAGCGTGCGATGGCGTAGCCGGATTGCTCGGTCATGCCGGCCAGGACGAGTCGACGCCAGCCGGTCATAGGGTGTCGAAGAGCCGGCGACGACGATCGCCTACACCTGCGGGCGCCGGAATGTCGCCCCATGACGTGCTCGTGTGCCGGGTTGCCCTGGCCCCGCTCGTTGGAGGATCTCCCAGACGACGAAGGGCGCGATCTTCACCCTCAGGCGAGGGGCAGGGCTCATGTAACCTCGGAGAGTGTCTTCGCCGACGCCTCACGGTGACCCCGCTAAGAATATCCTCAAGCAGCTCGCGGCCCTGGTTGACGAGTTGGAGTCTGTGACCCCTCCGAGCCGAACCGCCGCGCGTAACTCGCTGCGCAAGGCGCTAATAGCGGAGGCGACGCGACTCGAACAGGCGGTAAGTCGCCTTGATCCAGTTCTCAGACCGAGTAGCCTCTTCGACCCGAGCGCTCCGGCCACCACTGGTCGCATCGTCGCGTTGACGACGATCGCCCAGCAGCGGCATCCGCTGGTCTCTCTTCAGCCCTTCTATGGTGCCGGCGTCTACGCCCTCTACTACAAGGGTTCGTTCGACGCTTACTCACTGCTCTCGGGCAAGGAACAGCCGATATACGTGGGCAAGGCCGACCCTAAGGATGTCGGGGCGAAGGACGCGGTCAGCCAGGGGACGAGCCTGTTCGATCGCCTCAACGAGCACAGGAAGAACATCGCCAAGGCGACCTCGACGCTACGCGCGGAGGACTTCGACTGCCGCTTCCTGATCGTGCAGACGGGTTATCAGCGCGCGGCCGAGGAGTACCTGATCAACTTCTTCAAGCCCATCTGGAACAACGAGATGAGGATCTGCTACGGCCTGGGCAAGCACGGGGACAACGCCACCACTCGCGCGAACAAGCGATCCCCCTGGGACACTCTGCACCCTGGCAGGCCGTGGGCCGGCGGATCGATGGAAGATCAGAAGCCGGAGAGCCAGATCAGGAGTGAGATCGAGGATCACCTCGAGCGAGTGCCGCCGCACGCGACGCTTGAGGCGATCCTGGCGGACTTTCTCAGCGACCTCGGCCAGCTCGCGCCTGGCAGCTTCACCACCGCCGAAGCCGAGAAGGTACCTGTCGAGACCGACTCTGGCGGCGGGGATGGTACGGACGGCGGCGTGGTCGCGGGCGAGTTGTTCTGAACACCGGCGGCTCGTGACAGCGTCACGCTGTCACGAGCCTGCTCGGCCGCCTACGGGATCTCCGTCGAGGCGAGGTCGGCCCGAAGTTCCTCGATGACGGTTAGCGCGTCCTCCTCCTCGACGTCATCGGCCCACCGCAGCCGCCAGGCCGAGCCGTCCGCGAGCATCGCGTCGAGCGCCCGTGTGGCGAGGTCTCGCAGTGATGCGCTGACCTGGATGTCCCGCCGGCCGAGGAGGAACCTCGGTGCGTACGCGGAGTCCGAGACCGGCGCGCCGGTGATCGACTGCAGTACGGTCGCGGCGGCCGCGACCGCTCGAGCGGCCTCGCCCGAGGTGAGGGCGTGATCGGCTGACACCGCGGCGTCGAGCGAGCGGCGTACGAGCTCGGTGCGTCGGTCGGGGGCGATCGCCTCCAGGGCGGCGCACCACTCGACCGCGTCGTCGTTGTCGAACGGACCGAGCTGCCAGGTGGCCATCGCCCCTCCCTCTGCTGGCGTAACCAAACCACATCCGCGGCGCCGCCCACGTCGGGGCTCCGTCGTGGGCGGCCCTGGCGGGTGGGGTTATGAGTGGCGCCGCTCCGGGATCATCTTTCCAAGATCGACAACTCCGCGGTATGCTCCTGCCATGTCTGAGCCGGCAGGAGACCCGAAGAGGGACCGCACCTCGGTGGAGCTCTTCGCGGGCGGCGGTGGCCTCGCGATGGCCGTGCACCGCGCGGGCTTCCGTCCCCTCCTGGTCAACGAGCTCGTGAGGTACGCGTGCGAGACCCTCGAGGCCAACGCGGCGAGTCGTCGTGGCGACACCGAGCGCATTCCCGTCCCCGGCGAGCGCTGGCCCCTCGTCCCCGGCGACGTGGGCGGTGTCGAGTTCGACTACCTGTGGGACCGCGTCGACCTGCTCGCCGGGGGGCCGCCCTGCCAGCCGTTCAGCCTGGGTGGTGTCGCCAAGGGCGACGAGGACAAGCGCAACATGTTCCCGCAGATGTTCCGCGCCATTCGGCAGATCCAACCCAAGGCCGTCATCTGCGAGAACGTCCGCGGCCTGCTACGACCGTCCTTCAGACCGTACTTCGACTACATCGAACGCGAGTTGCGGCTGCCGTTCGAGGAACGCGTCGACGGCGCTACCTGGCGTGAGCATGACGAGGTGCTGCGGAGGCGACTGGACGAGGCGCCCTCAGACCCGAAACGCCGGTACGAGGTCGTGACCACGACGGTGAACGCCGCCGACTACGGCGTCCCGCAGGTCCGTAACCGGATCATCATCGTGGCGTTCAGGTCAGACCTCGGCGTCGATATCGAACGCTTCAAGAAGGCCGTGGGCCCGCGATACTCGGAAGCCGCGCTAGTCCGGTCGATGCTGGACGGCTCCTACTGGGAGCGGCATCCGGACGTCCCTGGCCACGTGCGTCACCGGGTCATGTCGCGACTACCGGACATCCCGCCCAAGGCTGACGACACACTGCCATGGCGCACCCTCCGAGACGCCATCAAGGGCCTCGACGGCCAGCGCCCTCTTCCCCCGGTGCCGTGGGATCGCCTCGACCGACGGGAGTACCGGCTCGGAGGGTTCATCGACCACATCGGCTGGCCGGACGCGCGCATCTACGCCGGCCACACGCCCAACGAGCTCGACCGACCGGCGAAGACGGTCAAAGCCGGAGTGCACGGAGTGCCCGGCGGCGAGTCGGTACTGCTGACCGACGACCTGCTACCCGCACCCATCGCCGGTTCGCCCTACGCCTACCGGCACCGGTACATGACCGTGCGCGAGACCGCCCGGGTCATGACCTTCCCCGACGACTGGAAGCTCGCCGGCCCGCGAGGTGAGCAGATGCGCCAACTCGGCAACGCCGTTCCCGTCATGCTCGGCGAGTTCTTCGCCCGAGCCATCGCCACCGCGCTCGACGAGGCCGAGAGCCAGCCGTGACACTATCGGCGCGGACCGACCAGCACTGGGCGGACAAGCCACCGAACCCGAGGGCATGGCAGGGCCGAAAGGGTCGCAGCCGACGAGCGGCCTCGGCCGAACAGGATCGCGCCGCCGGTGGCCCCGACCGCCGCTGGGTCGACCTCGGCGATGGCCGTCGGGCACGCGCCTCCGTCGCACTCAGACTGCTACCGCGAACACGACGAATCCGCGCCTATCTACGCTGGTCAGACCGTGGTCGATCGCCCGCCCGCTACCTCGGAGAGGTAGAACACTCCACCCGGGCCGAGAACCTCGCCGAGGGATGGCGCCTCGCCCTAGGCCGAGGACTCCTCGCCACGCAGGACACCGACCAGAACTCGTGGGCGAAGACCCCGGCCGTGCGAGCCGTGATGCGCGCCAACAAGGCCCGCGACACCGGCCCCGAGAAACGCATACGCTCACTTCTCCATAAGGCGGGCCTGCGATACCGGGTCAACACCCGCCCACTAGCCACGCTGCGACGTACCGCCGACGTGGTCTTCCCCAGCGCCCGCGTGGCGGTGTTCGTCGACGGCTGCTACTGGCACGGATGCCCCGAGCACTACCGGCCCGCCCGCGCCAACGAACAGTTCTGGCGAGAGAAGATCGACGGGAACCGCGCACGGGACCGCGAGACCGATCGACTGCTCTCCGACGCCGGTTGGACAGTCGTGCGAATCTGGGAACACGAGAGCCCCGTCGAGGCTGCCAGCCGAGTCAAGGAGGTCGTTCGCGGCTCGGCAACACCACCACCTGAGCGCCGAATCGGCGGGTAGCGCGTACTCGAATTCATGCCACAGCCCTCTCTATCATGTTCATAATGACGCTGCGTCCATCGGCCGGTTCCGGATTCTGGTCCTCGCCTGAGCCTCGATCCACCGACGCGGTTCGTGTTGATCGCTGTTGAATAGATTCGGTTCGATGTGGTTTCGGGGCAGGGTGGATTCGCCGACTACGTGGTCGGCTTGCTCCGGGCAGGGTTGTGCTGGAGTGGAACGGGGTTCGTGGCCTGTGGTCGGGCCGCCTGGTTCCGGTCGGTATGCGGCGCTCAGCCGGGTGCGGTGCGGACGGCGGTGAACAAATTCTCGAACGCGGCCTGCCAGGGCCAGTGCTCGGGTAGGTGCAGGTGGATGGTGCGGGCCCGGTGGGCGAGGCGAGCGGCGACGTTGACGATCCGGGTCCGGATCGTGGTGGTTCGGGCGGTCGTCCAGGTGCCGGCGGCGAGGTGCCCGGCGGCCCGGGTGAGGTTGTGGGTCGGCGCTTGTCCCGCAGTTGTGTACGAGGACCGGTTCGTTGCCGGCGAGCACATAGTACGTGTGGCATGTTCACGGCCAGCACGGAGAGTTACCTGTGGACGCAGGCCGTTGACCTGGACTTTCATCGACCGCAACGGCGTCAACCCTCGGCTGGGGACCTGGTTGACGGCAACGGTGACGGCAACGCGGACAGACACCAGCGCACGCCCGCGCACGCCGAACGGTCCGTCGGGTCCCCGTTGGACGTCCTCGACGGCCATCTCCACGAATAGCCTGCCAGGCCGCGAACGACGACCCATGGGCGGCGCGAGCGTACGAGGGGCCGCCCCTCCGGCCTCAAGGGCGCTACGCGTCGCCCTGCGACCGCCCTCCGGGCGTCCCTTGACCCCGGAGACCACTACGGCCCCGCAAGCGCCGACACCACCGGGCAGGCACCTGACGGCGCCCCGCCCGCCACCGCGCCACCCAACCGCCAGCACGTCGACCCAGAACCCAACACACGCAGAGGACAGGCGACGACAGCCACGGGGCGGACACCGGGGCCATGGAGCACGGCAGGGTCCCAGAGAAGGAGCCCCAGAGAAGGAGCAGGCTGGTTCAAATTTGCTCTACATAATCAAGACGGCCCGGCCGAAGCCGGGCCGCGCGCACGCGCTACAGGCCTACGGCCACGCGCGCACGCCACATCACGCCGAACCGATCAAGTGACAGGATCCGGCGTGCACGGCGACGATCACCAGAGACCATGATTAGTTCACATCGCAAGCGTGTACCCCAAGGGCGTAGTCGAGGTCCACGCCACCCGCCCTCAGGCGAACGCATCGATCGTCATCGACTCAACCTGCCTGATGAAGGCAACCGTGACGGCAACGCTCGCTAACCTCAGCAGTCAGGCACAACACGATCATCACTCATGGTATCAAATCACCTACGCCATCATCGAGTCCTCATCGAAGCCGAGTTCATCTTCGATACATAGCGCCACCGCAGCATGCCAGCGAATCGGGCCTGGCCACGAATCAGTAGTCATCTCTGCCAAATATTTATTCGCCTCATCTGATTCAAGCTCACTCAGAGCAAGTATTGCCTTCTGGCATAACCAATAGGCAGGAGCATCAGATTCAAGGGAACGTTTGACGACTCGGAATATCACACCTGCCGCATCGGTCGCCACTACCTCGCCGAGGATATCAACAAGATCCTCTTGATTAAGGCCAGCATGGTTCGCCTCAAGCAGATCCATTATGACCCGGCCGAGACCGGGAGCATGCAACTTCGCGCCCAAATTCGCAAAACGCTCGACCTTACGCCAGTCGCATGCCGCTGCTGCGACACGAATCCAACGCTCCACAGAGTCGGCGGCTCCCGGGAATCTTCCCTGGACAGCATGGGCAACCTCATCAGTAACAGGACCCCGAACGAGGTGAGAGTCTACCGCCTCAGAAAGCACGGCATCATTCCCTGGAAGCATCACCAATCGCCCATTCTCCTGAAACCAACAATCCTAGAGTTGAACACATCGACAGACTCTGGCCTCAGCCCAAAAGTTTCGAATCCTCGTTCCATCTTTAGATGCACAGATCGAATGTCTTGACCAATATCTCCTGGAAGCTTGCCTGCCGCGATAAGCGCATCGCGAGTGCCCGGCTGCATGTCATATTGAACCAATACGGAATACTTCTCGGCGTTACGACCGCCGCGCCGCGAGAATCGGTCCCGCAGCCCTCCCAGATATGAACGCGACTGGGTAACGAAGTTTTCCGTTCCCCTGACGGTTATCTCGCCGTTGTCTCCAAGTTGCTTGAACTCCTTCTCGCTCATCGCTCGATAAAAGGTCTCATTGCAGTTGTGTACGAGGACCGGCGTTGTGCCGGCGAGCACATAGTACGTGTGGATGCCTTCGACGGTGAGGTTGTGGACCCGACGTTCCGGGGTGAACGCGCGTACCGCCTCGATCTGGACGTACGTCCCCGCCGAGGTGCGCAGCCACTGGCCCGGTTCCAGGTCGGTGGCCGGCACCCACTTCTTGAGGTCGGCGACCCAGAACGGGTGCCCGTCGGTGGCAATCACCGAGCCGGACTCGTCGCCTTTCGCGCCGTCGGTGTCGACGGTGACCTCGACCAGGTTCTTGTGGCCGTCGCCGACGATCAGGCCGACCACCTTGCGGGCCTCGGTCTGCCCGGTCTCGGGGTCGGTGGCGAGCACCTCGTCGCCGAGGGTGATGTCCTCGATCGCCTTGTTCGAGCCGTCGGCCAGCACCACGCGTGTGTCCGGGGTGAAGCTGTTGCCGGTCTTGCAGGATTTCCCGGCCGTCTCGGCGACGTCGTCGCCCTGTCTGGCTGCCGTGGCTGCCGCGTCGTCGGCCTGTTTGGCTACCGCCGCTGCCGCGTCGTCGGCCTGTCTCGTCGCCAGCGCGGCGGCCTCGTCGGCTTGGGCGAGCACCCGCTGTGCCCACTTCATCTCGTCGAACCAGGTCAGGACCGCCTTGCCGGCCCGCATCGCGGCCTCGCCGATCTTCTTGGCCTTGAAGATCTTGCCCCAGGGAAGTGCACCGACCACCGCCATCGCGCAGGCGCCGATGTCGCCCTTCATCACGCAGTCGCGGATGTCATTGATCCCCAGAACCTCCAGCAGGATCTGCCCACCGGCCTCGATAACGATGTCAAGGATCTTCTTTTCCTTGACTGACTTCGCCCTGTTGACCTCGTCTTGGCTCGGGCCGCTCGGCGCCTTGGTGCCGCCCGCCGGGGGCTTGGTCTGCGTCGGGCCGGTACCGGCCACACCACCACCCCTGCCGGTGCAGGGGTCGTCGGCGCAGTACCGCAGGCCCGAGGCGTCCGAGAAGCTGACCGGTGAGTTGTTGGCGTAGGCGTACCCCTGCATCTGCTGGGGGTCGGTGAAGTCGATGATGGGGTCGACCGAGATGAACCGGCCGGTTGCTGGCTCGTATTCCCGGGCTCCGAGGTGGGTCAGTCCGGTGGATGAGTCGATGGTGCCGCCGACGAAGCCCTGCTGTCCCGGCCACACTGAGGGCTGGGTGCCGCGCGCCTGGCCGTACGGGGTGAACTTGCGCCGGGTCGAGGCGAGGGTGCTCGCGTCGATGGTCTCCTGGGCGGTGCCGTGGTGATCGCCGATCAGGAAGTTCACCTTGTTGGACGGGGTCCGGACCGCGCCGACCCCCTGGTAGTACCGGGTGCCGCTGACCGAGGTGGTCGCCTTGGTCAGGGTCAGCTCGGTGCCGCCCAGGTAGAGGGTGACGGTGGTCGGGTCCCGTCGGATCATCCGGTTGCCGTCGGCGTCGTAGAGGAACTCGGTGACCTTGGTGCCCTCGGTCACCTTGGCCAGGTGCCCCTCGTTGTCCCAGTCCAGGGTCTGTGCGGTTCCGCCGATCTTCCGGCTGATCATGTTGCCGGCGTTGTCGTACAGGTACTCGTCGAGACGCTGCCCGCCGGGCAGTCCGGGGGTGGGTGAGCCGACGGTGTTCACCGTCCGCAGGGTGTGCGGCTGCGGCGTGCCCGCCGTCGGGTACCCGTACGTGGCGGTGACGTCGTTGGCCGGGTTGCCCGAGGTGTCGTGCTGGACCTCGGTCTTCCGGTTGCTGGTCCCGTCGTGGAACGTGTACGAGTGCCAGTACGGGTTGGGTCCGCCGATGGTCGCCGCCGAGGGGGTCTTCGCCGCGCAGTCGTCGTTGGCGGTCCACGCCTGCGTCATCCGTCGTAGGTGGTCGTAGCCGAAGCACTGGGTGTCGGTGGTCGTGCCCTGCTCGACGCCCTTGATCTTGGTGACGTTGCCGATGGCGTCGTAGTCGTAGCTGATGTCGTCCAGTCGGGTCGGCGCGATGGCCCGGTCGACGATGGTCTGTGCCAGCCGGCGGGTGCCGTCCTGGTACTTGAAGCTCTGGTAGACCTCCTTGCCGACCGCGCCCATGGTGAGCCGCAACGGCTCGCCGTACTCCGAGTAGGTGGTGGTCTGGAGGTACTTACTCAGGCCGGTAACGCTGACCGGCATGTCCAGGCCGTTGTACCCGTAGCTGACCCGTTCCTCGGGCAGCCCACCGGCGAGCGGGTAGGTGGTGGCCTTCGGCAGGCCGGTGTTGTCGGTGTAGCTCTGCGCGAAGCTGTAACTGCCGGCCAGGGCCCCCTCGCTGGTCGGGATGGTGTACTTCGTCCCGGTCGGCTGGTTACGGACGTTGTAGCCGGTCACCTCGCTGACGTAGGCGTTGCTGCCCACCCACCGGGTCGACGAGGTCGGCAGCCCGATCTTCAAGCTGTCGTACGTCCACTGCGCGGCCAGGGCTCCCGTGGACGTGCCGTGCCGCAGCGCGGTCGGACGACCCAACTCGTCGTAACCGTAGGTGAGCGTCTTCTGCCGGGCATCGGTGGTGGAGACCAACCGGTCGCCGTCGTCGAAGGTACTGGTCGTGGTGCCCTTGTCCGGGTCACCCGCGTTGGTCTGCCGGCCTCGCAGGTCGTAGCCGTACGTCCACTTGTTGCCGGTCGGGTCCTTGACCTCCTTGAGCCGGCCGAACCGGTCGTAGGAGTAGGTGGTCGCCTCGTACGCGCCGGTGGGCGTCTCCGCCTGGTACTGGCGCAGTTCGGCGAGGCGTCCCGACCCGTCGGTGATCTTGGTGGTGGCGGTGCCGCCCTGCGGCGGGTCCACGTCGATCCGGTCACCGCGGTAGGTGGTGACCGTCCGCCACTTCTCGACGCCGAAGCTCTCGAAGATCTCGTTGGTCGGCCGGCCCATGCCGTCGAAGCGGTAGACCATCTGGCTCGGCACCAGGTTGTCGCCGACGCCGTCCAGCAGGGTCGCCGACGGTGCCGAGGAGTTGTAGTACGCGGCCCGTTTCTTCCAGGCCAGTCCCCGTGTGTCGTAGAAGACGTCGGTCAGCACCCGACCGCCGCCGTTGGCCGGTTGCTGGGTCTGCCGCAACCGCAGCATGCCGTCGTAGATCTCGTACCCGGTCCGGTACGAGCCGTCTTCCTTCAGCGTCTCGGTGGTCACCACCACCGGGGCGGACTGGGTCACCTGGTAGGTGAACTGGCTGTTCGGGGTGTCCGGGTAGGTGGCCTTGTCCCGGCCAGGCAGCCAGACCTTGGTGAGCCGGCCCAGCGGGTCGTAGCTCAGGTCGGTCCGCGCGCCGTTCGGGTCCACCTCGGCGACCGGGACCCCCCACGCCGGTTCGAGGTACTGGGTGGTCTTGTGCAGCTTCGGGTTGGTCGTGTCGACCTGGGTGACCAGGGCGTCCGCCGCCGGGAGGAAGGTGGTCTTCGTCTTCTTGCCGTAGACGTCGGTCGACTCGGTGACCCGGCCGTAGTCGTCATAGACCGACCGGCCGGTGACCGCCCAGCGCGGTCCACCCGCCGGCCACTCCATCAACTCCTCGACCTGGGTGACGTTGCCCTCGGTCGGGGCCGCGCCGAGGGTGGTGGAGTCGTCGTAGTACATCCGGGTCTCGGAGACCACGTCGGCCGGGCGGGACGGAGGGAGGGCGCAGGAGACCGCCACCTTCTCCACCCGCTTGACCGTCGTCATCAGCCAGTCGTCGGTGTTTCGGGCGTACTCGTGCCGGGTGCAGCTGTCGTCGTCGGTGCGGGACAGGTCGCCCAGGTCGCTGGTCTGGGTCGGGATGCCGTAGCCGTCGAAGCTGTGCTGCACCTCGGTACGACGCCAACTGCCGTCCGCCACCTTGGTCCGCGACTTCACGCTCGTCGTCTGGGTGACGTACGACTTCAACGCGCTGGTGCCGGGGCGGAGCCGGGTGGCGGTGGCGGCGCTGCGCCACGGGGTGTTCAGGGTGGCCGACTCGATCACCCCGCCGTCGCCGGAGTAGTAGATCGCCTCGCGGATCATGCCCTGGAACTCGGCCACGTCGGGCGTGGTCCCGTCCTCGGAGTCGGTGACCGACGCGGTGCGGGTGCCGGTGGAGGTCCTGTCACCGTCGAGGCCCTGGAAGTAGCGGGTCTCGGTCAGCGACAGGTTGTCCGGCGCCTTGCCCACCCGGGTCCGGACCCTGCCGTATCCGCGCCACTGGCTCCAGGTGCGGTGCGCGGCCTTGGTGAACTCGCCGTCGTCGTAGCCCCAGGCCGGGTTGAAGAACTCGTAGTTCGTCTCCTTCGGCAGCTGACCGCCCTGACGATCCTGTTCCACCACCTGGTTGACCACGTACTTGTGGAACCAGTCCAGCACCGGCTCAGTCTCACCCTCGGGCTGCCAGTAGGTCGGGTAGCAGCGCATGGTGTTGGTCTCGTTCGGCGCCGGCAGCACCACCGGGGTGAACCGGCTGCACTGCCGGGGCAGGTAGCCGATGCCGATGGTCGAGCCGGTCTCGGTGTCGATCCGGACCATCCGCTGCCGGGTGATCGCGGGAACACCTTCCAGGCCGTCGACCCGGTTGGGCATCATCTGGCCGGTGAAGGTCACCGGCGGCATGCTCACGCTGCCTCCGACCTTGCCGGTACGGGTGATCGAGGCGAGCCAGAGCGACGGGGTGGTGCCGTCCGCGGTCGTCGGAAAGGCGTGGTTCAACGTCCACAGGTTGACGTCCCGGTACGCCGTTCCCGAACGGACCTGGGTGGTGATCGAGGTCAGCCGTTTCCGGGTCCAGAACGTCGGTGAGAAGCGGTCGGTGCACTCCTCGTCCTTGACGCAGTTCTGGTCGACCGGGGTGTCCGGCCACCGGTTGGCGTTCGCCTTGGTGAACGTGCTCGGCGCGCAGTCGAAGTTGGCGTCCGGCAGGCAGCGCTCGTCGACTCCGAAGAGCACCCGTGACGGGGCCGGCTTGGCGTACTCCTGGCCGTTGCGCTGGCCGTACTCGATGCGGCTGAGGTAGCCGCCGCGCTCGTACTGCACCCCGGCGGTCTTGATGTTGCGGCCGTAGTAGTTGCTCTCCGGCGTGTAGTAGTACGCCATCGAGTTGCCGTTGGTGTCCACGACGTGGTCGAGGTTCCACCGCCAGCCCTGCTGGCACCAGGCGGCGTCGAAGTTGCTGTTGTCGCAGGGCTCGTTCGGGTTGTTGCCGAAGACCGGCGCCGTCCAGGTCGACTTCGTCTCCGGATTGCCGGTCACGTAGTTGGGCAGCCGGTTGCGGCCGAAGTAGTACTGGGTGCCATCGGTGGTGGTGACCCGCCAGTACTCGCCGTTGTCGTCGCCGTTGCTCGCGCCGGTCAGCGCCTCCACCCGGGAACCGTCGTCCTCGGCCGTCCGCCACCCGCCGGTGACGTCGTCACGGACCAGCTCGGTGGTCCGGCCGTTGAGCGACAGGGTGACATTGTTGGACGCCCAGCAGAGGTCGCCGGTCTTGACCTTGTTGACCGCGTTGCCGCCCATGTCCTCGGCACACGACTTGTACCGGCGCTCGACGAAACCGGGCCAGTAGTCCCAGCCGTCACCCACCCAGGTGGGCTGGTTGTTGGTGGAGACCATCCGCCCGTCGACACTGCTCGACGAGTAGCCCAGGCCGATCGACGGGGTCGGGCCACCGAGCGACGACGGCATCTCCATCGGGTACGACCAGGAGAAGTCACCGGCCGAGCCACCGGCCGACCAGGAGCCGCTGGGGTTCAGGCTGGTGGCGGAGTAGCTGCCACCCGGCCCGGAAGCGCCAGCGGCGGCGGCGAGCAGGGTCGCCGCCGCCGTCCGCCGTCCACTGCCCACGCCGGCCACATCCACCTCGGCCACCAGGGTCGAGGTGGCGACATCGTTACGGGTGCGCAGCACCGTGATCTGGGCACACTCGTCCCGTTCCGGGGTGGTCAGCGCACACGCCGGTAGCTGGACCAGGCGCAGCCGGGAGGCGTAGTCCGCGCCGTACGCGGTCCGGAAAGCCCGGTAGTCGACCTCGACGGAGACCCGACCGGCGGTGCCGTCGCCGCTGCCGATCCCGAACAGCACCCCCCGTACGCCGGCCCGGTCGGTGGTCGCGCGGTCCTCGACCTGCACCCGTACCGTCGCCGGGGCGGCGGCCGTGCCGCGGGCCGCGGTGCCGACAGCCGCCCCGACCTTGATCGGAGCGGACCCGACGGCGACTCGCGCGGTACCGACCAGGTCGACGGTGGTGGTAGAGGCAGCCGGCCAGGTTGGCCGGGCCAGCGGCGTGCCGGCCTGCCTGGCCTCGGGAACCGACGACCGCGCCTCGTGGCTACGGCCGGGAACCGAGCGTTCCTTCTGCAAAGCCGGCAGGTCCACCTCGACCGCTGCGCTGGCCTGCACCGGTGTGAGCGCGCTGGCCACCATGACCAGGCTCAGGACTCCGGCGACCCATCTCAGGTGCTGGTGTGTGGACGACACGCGACGTCGGGACGCGCGCAGCATGAAGTGACCCTTGGCCACGACAGCCTCCCCCGTGAGTGTGACGGCCATCGACGTTAGCCGTGTTGTGACGGCTACCGTAGGTAACTCTGCCCTCACGGACAAGTGAGAATTTCTGACAGCCTGCCTTTTGTGGATACTCGCTGTCATACGTCCCGATTGGACTTCATCGTGCTGTCCATGAACTGCTTGTCGCAGCCATTTCCGCCTGGTTGACTCTCGCCTCGCCGCCCGGAACATCGACGACATCAACCGGGCCTACGGGGAGGTTCCATGTCGCGCCGAAGAATGCTGTCCAGGTTCCTGGCCACCTTCACCACCACCGTCTCGGTGCTGACCGTGGCGGCCGTGGCACCGGCCTCGGCAGCACCCGCACCGAAACCCACCACCACCGGCCGCTCCGCCAAGGCCCCGGCCGGCAACGCGGCCTGGTACGCCACCGAGGCCGAGGCGATGGTCGCCGCCCGGCGCTCCGGCAAGCGCATCGAGGTCGACGCGCTGACCACCGAGACCCGACAGACCTTCGCCAATCCGCATGGCACCTTCACCCTCGAACAGCGGGTCCGGCCGGTCCGGATCAAGCGGAACAACAGGTGGGTGCCGGTCGACCCGACGCTGCGCTTCGGTGCCGACGGACGGGTCACGCCGCGCGCCACCAAGGTCGGGTTGAGCTTCTCCGGCGGCGGGGACAACGCCCTGGCCCGGGTCGTCCGGGACGGCAAGGAACTGGAGTTCAGCTGGGACGGCCCGCTGCCCCGGCCCACCCTGGACGGGGACACCGCCACCTACCCGAACGTGCTGCCCAACGTCGACCTGGTGGTCAAGGCGGACGTGGAGGGCTTCTCCGAGGTCCTCGTGGTCCGCACGCCCGAGGCGGCGGCGAACCCCGCCCTGGCGACCGCCGACTTCGCCCTACGCGCCAAAGGACTGAACGTCACCACCGACGCGGCCGGCAACATCAAAGCCCTCGACGCCGACGGCCGGATGGTGTTCACCGCGCCGACCCCCCGAATGTGGGACAGCGGCGGCACGGCGGAGCCCGGACTGTCGGCCGGTGCGCGGGCGTTCCAGAGCAACCAGGGCGCCCGGCAGGCCGCGATGAAGCCGACCATCCGCAACGGGACGCTCTCGATCACCCCCGACCAGGCCATGCTCCGGGCTGCCAGCACCCGCTACCCGGTCTACCTGGACCCGAGCCTGGTCAGTGGCAGCCGGTTGGCCTGGACGTCGGTCTGGAAGTCCTTCCCCAACTCGAAGTACTGGAACTCCAGTGACATCGCCCGGGTCGGCTACTCGCAGACCGACAACGTGACCAACCGCTCCTTCTTCCGGATGGACACCAGCCGGGTCAAGGGCAAGAACATCATCCGGGCCACCTTCCAGGCGTACGAGACCCACTCGTGGTCCTGCAACGCACGCTCGGTGGAGCTGTGGCGCACCGGCGCCATCAGCTCGGCGACCACCTGGAACAGCCAACCAAGCTGGATCGCCAAACTCGACACCGTCAACGTAGCCCGCGGCTACAGCTCCTCCTGCCCGGACGGCGGAGTCGACTTCGACGCCACCGCCGGCGTGCGGACGTCGGCGGCGGCCAAGGCCGGCGACCTCACACTGGGCCTACGGGCCACCAGCGAGACCGACACCTGGGCCTGGAAGAAGTTCCGCAACAACCCGACACTGAGCATCGAGTACAACTCGACGCCGTCCGTGCCGAACGCCCTCAGCACCAGCCCCGGCACCCCCTGCACCGGCGGCAAACTCGGCAACACCGACGTCTACCTGCGCGCCACGCCGAGCGACGCCGACGGCGGCAACGTCGTCGGCGAGTTCAGCCTCTGGCCGACCGGCGGCGCCACCACCGTGCGCAACGTGACGGTCTCCAGCGGCGTACAGGCGAGCGCCCTGCTCCTCAAGAGCAGCCTGACCGACGGCGCGACCTACAACTGGAAGGTCCGCACCAAGGACAGCGACGGCGCAGCGTCCGGCTACAGCGCCACCTGCTCGTTCACCGTCGACAAGACGCTGCCGACCGCCGACGTGGACATCACGTCGACGCAGTACCCGGCTCAGGACCCGGCGGGCACCGTCGTCAGCACGGTGCCCGCCGGCATCCCCGGCCAGTTCACCCTCAACGCCAAGGGCAACACGGACGTCATCGGCTTCTACGTAGGGCTCGACACCGACACCCCGAGCCGGTACGTCGCCGCGAACATGCCGGGCGGCACCGCGACCGTCACCATGACCCCGACCCACAACGGGCCCGGTTTCGTCGCCGTCAAGACCTGGGACGGAGTGAACCCCTCCGCGTCGGTCGACACCGACCACGCCTTCTTCGCCACCGCCCCGGTGGGCCCGCAGGCCGGCCGCAACGACCTCAACACCGACGGCCACGGTGACCTGATCGGCCGCACCGCCAGCGGCGACCTCTGCCTCTACCTGGGCGACGGCACGGGTGGTTTCATCGATGGCAACAGCTGCTCGGTGAAGATCGACAGCAACCGCAGCGGTTGGCTGCACGTGGTCCGCCCCGGCGACTGGGACGGCGACGGGTGGACCGACCTGGTGGCCGTCGAGACCGACGGTGACCTGGTCTACTTCACCGGCAACGGCGCGGGCGGGTTCCTGCCCGACGCCAACGACGTGATCATCGACTGGGACGCCAACGACAACCCGATCCGGACCACCGGCTGGAACCAGTACAACCTGGTCGTCGCCCCCGGAGACTGGGACGGCGACGGATATCCCGACCTGATCGCCCGCAAGTCCACCGGGGAGATCGTCCTGCACCGGGGCAACGGCTTCGGTGGTTGGGCCGACGACGCCGCGCCGGTACGCCTCGGCTGGGGAATCTGGCAGGGCTTCGACACCATCGTCGCCCCCGGCGACGTCGACGGTGACGGTAAGGCGGACCTGTTCGCCCGCAAGCCCAACGGCGAACTGACCCTGTTCCGGGGCAACGGCAAGGCGGGATTCCGCAGCCCGGGTGGGGTCAAGTACGGCGTATGGCAGACCGGGGTGAACGTACGGGGGGCGAGCACCACCTGCGACGCGTCCCCCTCGGTTGCCAACTGCCCCACCGTCGTCGACACGCTCAACCCCGGCGACCTCGTCCTACCGATCTGCCAGAAGCGCGGCGAGTCCGTCGGCGCCAACCCGTACTGGGTATACGGGACCACGCCGCGCGGCAAAACCGGGTGGCTCAACGGCTACCACCTCGACTACTCCGAGAACCAACTGCCCGACGTACCGAACTGCGCGCGACCGGCGCAGACCACCTACACCGTCTGGACCGACGGAGTGATCGTCACCGCCACCAACGCCACCTGCGAGGGGGCACCCAGCACCACCAACTGCACCACCGTGATCGACACGCTGTTCACCGGGTCCATGTTCACACCGATCTGCCAACGCACCGGGCAGACCATCAGCGGCAACCCGTACTGGGTCTACGGGATCAGCTCCAACGGACAGACCGGCTGGATGCCGGCCTGGTGGATGGACTACCCGGACAACCGACTGCCGAACCTCGCGCTCTGCGCCAACTACAACGGATCGATAGTGGGGACCGGCTGGAGCACCTACAGCGCCGGCCTGTTCGCTGCGGGCGACTTCAACGACGACGGCCACAACGACCTCATGGGCGTGAAAGCCACCGGGGACCTACACGTCTACCACGGCACCGGCAACGGCGCGAACCTCTTCACCAACGGCAACGGCGGCACCAAGATCGGCACCGGCTGGAACACCTTCAACAAGGTGTTCTGAACGACCGGCAACGCGCGATGGGAACCCGCTCGCAGAGCGGGCCCCATCGCGCCTTTCCGAGCACCGCCAAGGCCCTTGCGGTGAGGTGCCAGTACACCGTCACCACGACTGGTCGGTCACCGGCGGCTTCGTCACGGACTGGCATCGGCACCACCGGCCACCTCGGGGCCACAGGCCCCTCACTGACTGCATACGGGGCAGTGATCCGGTTGTGTGAGGCCGCGTACCGTGAGCGGCGGTGTGGGTGGTGATCGTGGGTGCTCGGTGGGTGCTCGTACGTCGGGGAACTGACCCGGACGTAGCGCTACGGACACGGACCCGACAGGAATCGCGACGTCCGCCAGTCCATCGATATGTAGGGATGCTTCCCGTGTGTAGGGCGTGGACCTGGGGGGACGCGACTGGACGTGGATGGATTAGAGGGGTTGCGGTCGGACGAGTTTGGGGTAGAGTGGTCTTTGTGGAATTCCGTTCTCCCGGCTTCGGTCTACGGATCAGAAGGTTAGGGGTTCGAGTCCCTTCGGGCGCACAAGATCATTGGGGGCCTGACCTGCCAAAACGGCGGTCAGGCCCCCTTGCGTTTCTGTCCCTTGTGGTCGGTTGGGTGCTCGGTGGGTGCTCGTGCGACGAGCATCCCTCACGTCCGGCCGTGTCCGGTGCTGGGTTGCCGTTTCTGGCTGGGTTTTGATCATGGCGGGGTCTACCGTTGTTGGTGCCCACGTTTCTGGTACGCGAATCTGTTCCGAGTTCGTCGTTGAGCCTGCTGGGTCCTTGTGTCTGCAGGCTGGGGCGTGTGCGGTGGTGCGGCTCGGGCGGGATGGCCTCCTGATACTGCGAGCGTCTACTGTCAGCGTGCCGTAAGGGGATGCTCCTATGGATGTCAAGGTGTGAGCGGTGGAGGTTGGGTGGGGTTGGTGAGGACCTCGTAGACCTCGCGGGCGATGTATCGCTTGAGGCAACGGATGATCTCTTTCTTGGATAGGCCTTCTTTGGTGCGGCGTTCGGTGTAGTCGCGGGTGCGTTGGTCCCAGCGCAGGCGGCAGATGACGATGCGGTGCAGGGCGGCGTTGGCTTGGCGGTCGCCGCCGCGGTTGAGTCGGTGGCGGTTGGTCTTGCCGCTGCTGGCGGGCAGGGGTGCGGCGCCGCAGAGCATGGCGAACGCGGCTTCGGAGTGGAGTCGGTCGGGGTTGTCGCCGGCGGTGACGAGGAGTTGTCCGGCGACGTCGGGGCCGATGCCGTTGAGTGTGCTCAGGTGCGGGTTGATCTGTTCGACGAGTGGGGTGATCAATGCGTCGAGCTGTTCGATTTCCTCGGTGAGGTGTCGGTGTCGGCGGGCGAGTGACCGCAGCGCGATCATGGCTGCGGTGGCGGGTTGGCTGGCCCGGTCGGTGCTGGGTCGGCTGGCAGCGCAGCGCGTGATCAGGTCTTTCATGGGCTGGTCGCGTAGGTCGGTGCGTAGTGGTTCGGGTGCGGTGATGATCAGGGTGTGTATCTGGCGTTGCGTGTCGGCGCGTTGCCGGATGGCGCTTCGGCGGGCTACCCGCAGGTTCCGTAAGGCTTCGACCTGTCCGTTCGCGGCCTTGGGGGTACTGGTACTGCGCGCGGCGAGACCGGCGCGGGCGGCGGCTTCGGCGTCGACCGGGTCGGACTTGCCCTGCCAGCGGCGGGTCTTACGGTCGGGCCGGTCGGCCTCGACCACGGTGACACCGCAGGTGTGTAGGAATCGGGTCAAGCCGGCTCCGTAGGCTCCGGTGCCCTCGACAGCGACCAGGGTCACCTGACCATGTCCGGTCAGCCAGTCCCATAGTGCCGCGTGACCGGGCGGGGTCGCGGGAAACTCGGCGGTGCCGAGAAGCCGTCCAGCGGTGTCGAGCACCGCAGCGGTGTGGGTGTCCTTGTGGGTGTCGACTCCGCCGGTGACCTGCACCTGGGCTTGTGTAATGGTGGACATGGCCGTCCCTTGCTCACTCGACTGACAGGGCGGCACGCACCAGCCGGGCGGGCGGACAGAACAGTGATGGGGCCTCTGGCCAGGCTCCTATCAGGTCACGGCCACGTCAGGTGAGTGCACGAGCAGTCCTCCCGGCCGCGGCCGACAGATCCCGTTCAAGACCCCAAGTCAGTTAGAAGGCGGGTCAGACCGGACCGGGAGGACTCTCTCGTACATCCTCACTGTCAGTAGCGAATGGTGATCAGCCCCTCCGGTGACGTGGGGGGACGTCCTCATGGATCCGCAGGGACTCAGTGACGTGAAGCGGGCGCTCGGGCGGCGGCTCGGGGCTTGGCGTAGGAAGCGTGGACTGACTCAGGACGATGTCGCGCGGCTGGTGCACAGCACCCGGAGCACGGTGGCCAACGTCGAGAGTGGCCGGCAGGTGGTGGACCGGGTCTTCTGGGCGCAGTGCGAGTCGCTCCTGCGGGCCGGTGGTGACTGCTCACCGGTTACGACGACTACCGGTCCCTCGATGCCCGGCATCAGGAGGAGAAGGCGCAAGCTGCTCGGCATGCCCGCTGGGGGGCGTTGGCGTCGCTTGACCCGACTGCAGGGCCTGTGGTGGCGAGTCGTCGGGACGAGGTGGTCGAGCCTGTCGCGGAGGTGCAGGCGCGGGTCCGCGACCAGCATGCCAACGTGCTCGACAAGTCGTTCCTCGGCGCCATGGAGGCGTTCGTTGCTGAGGTGGTCGATTCGTACGAGCTGCGGGGGCCGCAGGTCCTCGCGCCGGTTGTGGTCCGGGAGCGGCGGCGTGTTTAGCCGATGGTGATGGGTCGTGCGCGTCTGAGGCAGCAGCTGCGTCTGCTGGCCGTTGCGGGTCGTCTTTCCGGTCTGCTGAGTTACATGTCGGTCAACCTGGGACGCTTTGACTCGGCTCGCGCGTACGCGCTGGAGTGCTTCCAGTTGGCGGAACAGGCCGACGATCGTGATCTTCAGGCGTGGGTGCCAGTGGCCAGGGAATGATCCGGGTGGGCGGACATTTGTCTCCGGGCTGGCGGACAGTAGAACTCCGGGTTGACGATCACGAGATCGGTGGATGAAGCCCCGATATGTAGGCGGTCTCCGCGTCGTTGCACTGATTGTCGAAGATCGGCTGCTGCAACGCCGGGAGACCTGTGACCAAGTCTGGCAGGGAAATCGTGGAGATTCTGGAAGCGTTCGATCTGACTTGCTGTGCGCATTCGGCGGCGCAGCTCGCGGGAGTCGATGAGAAGACGGTGGTGAGGTATGTGGGGATCCGTGACGAGGGTGGTGACCCCGTTCTCGCGTTCGCGTCGACCACGGGTGACAGACCCGTTCGTGGACAAGATCGAGGAACTGGTGGAGAAGTCCCAGGCGCGGATCCGCGCTGATGTGGTGCATCAGCGCCTGACCGCGTTGGGTTCACCGGGGGTGAGCGTTCGACGAGGCGGGCGGTCGCGCAGGCGAAGGCAGGGTGGAAGGCGGGCCGGCGGCGCTCGTATCGGCCGTGGTCGCCTGAGCCGGGGGATGTGGATCCAGTTCGACTGGGGCTCCGGGCCGGTCATCGCCGGACGCGGGACGAGTTTGTTCTGCGCGTGGTTGTCGTGGTCACGGTTTGGGTCGTGCTACCGGTCTGGGACCAGACGCTACCGACGTTGGTGGCGTGTCTGGACGCGACGCTGCGGCGGATCGGCGGCGCGCCAACGTATGTGCTGACCGACAACGCGAAGACGGTGACGGTCGAGCATGTCGCCGACGTTGCGATCCGTCATCCGGAGATCGTGGCCGCTGGGCGGCACTACGGCTGCAAGGTCGAGACGTGCGAACCGTTCGACCCGGAATCGAAAGGCGGCGTCGAAGCGACAGTGAAGATCGCGAAAGCGGATCTGGTGCCGACGTCGGCGAACCTCGCCCCGGCGTACGAGTCTCTCGCGGAGCTGGCGGACGCCTGCTTCGACTGGTGCGAACGTGTCAACAACCGGGTGTACCGGGAGACCAGGGCCATCCCGGCGGCCCGTCTCGTGCAGGAACGCCAACACCTGCATGTCCTTCCCCCGCAGCCGCACGCGGTGGCGTTGGGTGAACAACGCCTGGTCAACGACGACCAGACGGTGTCGTTCGGGTCGGTGCGTTACTCGACCCCGCCAGGACACGTCGCCACGAAGGTGTGGTGCCGGGTGGCCGACGACGATTGTGGTCGTCGGACAGACCGGAGCCGGCCTAGCCGAGATCGCCCATCATCGGCTGTCAACACCGGGTAACCCGTCGATCGTCGACACCCACTACCCGCACCACCCCGGCGGGAACCTGCCACGACCACCACGGCCCAGGCCGCGCACCAGCGACGAGGTCGCATTCCTGGATCTGGGTGAAGGCGCCCACCGGTGGCTCATCGAAGCCGGCGCCGCCGGCGCGGTCCGGGTCCGGGCGAAGATGCGCAAAGCCGTCGAACTGGCCACGGCACTCGACCGGCAGCAGGTCGACCACGCTCTCGGCCTCGCGGCGATCGCCGGCCGGTTCGACGACGCCGACCTCGTGTCCATCCTGGACCACCTCGCCACCGCCGGCCCGCCAACAGACGTCGTGATCGTCGACCGCGACCATCGACGTAAATCGATCAATTTGGCTGGGTGGGACGCACGACAGCTACACGCGAATCATCTTGGCACCCACCAATCAACTGTGTCTCAGATCACATTTTGGCAACTTCGACCGACACCTGCCTGGCGTCCTCCTTCTGCTGAGAGTCCCCATCGGGGATCCTGGTACGGCGCTGGAGCGAAGAAGAGCATCGGCCTCTAGCCTCGGTCTTTCATCTGGGCGGCATTTCATAGCTGTTGGTCGATGACCTTGGTTCGGGGCTGGTCGGCCGGTTCGGTGGCATGGTGATGGCCCGGCGCTGGGCCGGGTTCCTCCGTGCTGCGGGTCGGGGCGTGAGGCTTCCGGGTCAGCCGGCGGGTCGTGGCAGTGCGGCGAGGTGGTTGAATGCGCTGGTCAGAGCGTCGGTCCACGGCCAGTCGGCGGTGATGGCGAGGCGGGTCCGGCGGGCGGTGCGGGTGAGGCGGGCCGCGACGTGCAGGAGCCGGTAGCGCAGTTTCTTGGGTTCTGCGCGGGCGAGGTCACCGTGCAGGAGCAGGGTTTGGGTCCAGGCGATCAGGTCGATGCCGGTCAGCGCGAGGTGCAGCCAGGCCTGGTTGATCGCGAAGACCCGGGACGGGAATCGGCCGAAGCCGGTGTCCTTGCCGCAGCGGATGCGGTCCTCGACGCGGGCGTGAGCGCGGTGCCGGGCCTCGAGGTGCTGGATGCTGCCGTTGCCGGGTGGGGTGTCGGTGGCGATGACCTGGTGTCGCCATCCCTCGGCGGTGTCGAACAAGGTCAGTTGGGCACCGGGGTGCGGGCGTTCGCGACGGACCAGGAATCGGGTGTCCTCGGGCCAGCCGGCGGCGTCGAACAGGCCGGTGATCTCGCAGACCTCGGCCTGTTGGCGCAGGTCACCGTCGGTGTCGACGGCGGGGACCCAGCCGGTGGCGGCCTGGATCGAGGCCCGGACCGACTCGGTGATCGCGGCGCCGACGGAGAACCGGATGTCCAGGTGCTGCTCGCGTAGGGACCGGATGTGGGCGAGGAAGCCGTGACTGGAGCCGGCCGAATCGCTACGGAGCAGGATCGGGGTGCCGTGCCGAACGGCGTCGGGGATCTGTGCGAGGGCCTGGTCCAGGACGGTGATGTGGTCGACGGTGGTGTTCGACCCGGCTCGGCCTTCCCGCAGCAGGCCGGCGAGGGCTTCGCCGGTGTTGTCCAGGAAGCACAGCAGCGGGTGGTAGCCGAAGGTCTTCTTCCAGGTGCGGGTCGCTGCTTCCTTCTCGGAATGGCAGATCACGATCGTCGCGTCGATGTCCAGGATCAGACCTTCGACCTGCTGGCCGGCCACCATCGGCTGCGGCAGGTCACCGCGGACCTCGGCATGTTGGGCCCAGGCGACCTCGCGGGCTCGGGCCCGGGCGGCACGCAGCCCGGCCAGCATCGGCTCGTCCAACTGCGACAACAACCGCCACGCAGTCGGGTCAGAGGCGACCGGCCCGAACAAGCCGGGCTGGTCCCGCAGCACCGCCAGATCAGCGATGGCCTCGCCGCCGTCGGCGAGCATCACCGCTAGATCCACGGCGATCCGGCCAGGGGCGTGTCCGCCCTGCCTCTTCCGCAGCCCCGCCAATGCCTCACTGAACACGCCGGTCAGCCCGGTGGCGTCGGCCAGATCAGCGAGCAGACGGGCACCGACGTGCCCCACCACGCCTCGCCCGCCCCCGGTCACCATGATCTTCGGACGTGTTGCGGTAGCCTTCACCCAGCAAGTGCCTTCCGTGACAGGAACATGGGACTCTCGACAAGCCCTATTTTCCCAGATCAGAAGGCACTTCTTCGTTCTCAGCCCAGTCCGTGGACAGCCCTAACCGAAGGGCCGAGGCTAGGTGTCTGCTCGGTGTGCCTAGCTCGTCGGACCCTGACGTGCTCGCCGTGTCGCGGGTTCGTGTCGAGGGTGTTCGACACAGGCCGGCCAGCTTTTACTTGATGGCATCAAGAGGTCGGCGGTTGTTCGGCTACCAGCATCTGAGTGTGTCAGCGGTGTCAGGAGGCGTTCCGGAGGCGGCGTCACCCATCGGGTGGAGACAACAATGGGTGCGTCCCGATCGTGTCGAGATCCGGGGACGGGTGCCGCGAGGTGTCGACCATTGTTTGCGGAGCGCAGCCGCTTAGATGAGCTGGCATGGTGGAGAGGCCACTGTCATGATCGATCCGCAGCAGCTTCAGGATGCGAAGCATGCCCTTGGCAGGAGGTTCCGCGAGTTGCGCAAGGGGCGCGGCCTGCTGCAGAGGGATGTCGCGCAGCGGGTGTGCAGCACTCGCAGCACGGTGGCGAATGTGGAGGCCGGCCGGCAGGTGGTCGACCGGGTCTTCTGGCAGCAGTGCGACACGCTCTTCGACGCCGACGGCGGGCTCCTCGGTGGCTACGACGCCTACCGCCGACTGCAGCAGCGTTATCAGTCCGAGCGGGCCGAGGCAGCACTGCGCGCACGGTGGGGCTCCGCCGCGGTGAGGGCCTTGGAGTCGAACGAGGCCAGCCCAGCTCTTCCGGTGCACCGACGGTCCGCCCCCATTGCACATCCCGGCGGCGATCTCGCATCGACGATCGCGTCCATGCTCGGGCAGGCTGCCCATGGCGCCAGGGCGGATCACACCCTCGCCGTGCCCGGTGGACGCTACTTCCCGAGCGCGCCTGTGGCGGTCGAGATGTATCCGGCGGTCGATGACGGGCGGATCGTCGCCACGATTCCCAGGGCCGATGCCGGCCGGCAGTGGCGGTGGCCGCTGCAGCGTCGACTCGTCGCCGGACGAGTCTCCACGGCCAAGGGCGAGGGAGTGTTTGCCTTGGACTCCCGCCAGGCGTCCCAGCGCATGGTCGGCATCGGCGACGATGTCCGCCTCCTCATCCCTCGCGCCTACCAACTGGACGAGATCACCGCGGCGGTGTTGTGGGCCGTGGCGAATCTGGACCAGTCGCTGCTGCTCGACGACGCTCGCCTCGACGCCTCGAGAGCTGCCACGGCAGAGTACAGCCGTCTGACCAGGTCCGCCGTCAGCGGCGACATCGTCCAGAACCTGGAGGACGTGTCACGGCTGTGGCTCGGCTCGGCGTTCTGCGCCGACCACATCAACCGTCAGTCAGCCGACCTGACCGAGGTGCCCACTTTCTGGACCCGGGAGCAGACTGGTGAGGAGGCCAGCACCTGGCTGCTGTTCGGGCACAAGCTGCGCTATCTGGCCGCGACCGCGGCACGGTTCAACAGCAGCTCGCAGCAGGCGACGAGGCTGTTCTGCGTCCCGCGGGCGGCGGTGGACGCGACGACGCAGTCAGAGCGGGTTCTCCTGCTGCTGGCGGTCGCGTTGATGGAGTCCTTCGGCATCGACGTCGCGGTCACCGACGAACCCGAGTACAGCGCGCTGCCCGGCCTCGTTCTCACCCGGCAGCGCGCGATCGTCGCGACGTGGATCCGCGCCGACGGCGTGTGGCACGTCGACGTCACCGGCCAGCGCGCCGCGCTGGCCGAGTACCACGACGCCGTCGGGCACGCACGAGCTCATTCCCTGGTCGCCGCTGACACGGCCGGTTCGAGGCTGCATGCCCTCGCCGACTATCTGGACCTCGACTGGACCAACCTGCGGAACCGGTGCGCCGAACTCGGTGACTACGGGCTGGCCGGGATAGCCGAGCCGCGCAGCCGCCTGCTGTCCCTGGACGGGGCTGATCGGGCGTGTCGCTTCGTCGGCTCCCTCCCGTAATAGGCTCCCGACACCACCACCCGTATGCCTGGAAGGACTCCGGTGTCCTCGAACCCGACAACGTCTGCGCCACGCGTGGTGGTGTTCGGACTCGGCGGCACCATCGCCATGACCAGCAGCACCGGCGACGCGGTGAGCCCCACCCTGTCCGCCCAGCAACTCGTCGACGCCGTACCCGGACTTGCCGCAACCGGGATCGACATCGAGGTAGTGGAGTTCCGGCGCTGTCCCGGCGCCTCCCTGACCTTCGCTGACATCACCGAACTCGCCGCCGCCGCAGCCGACGCGCTCGCCGGCGGTGCGACCGGCGTCGTGGTCACCCAGGGCACCGACACGATCGAGGAGACCGCCTACCTGCTCGACCTGCTCCACCACCGGCCCGAACCCCTCGTGGTCACCGGCGCGATGCGCAACCCCACCCTCGCCAGCGCCGACGGACCCGCCAACATCCTCGCGGCCATCCACACCGCCACCTCCCCACACGCGCGAGGTCAGGGCTGCCTCGTCGTCCTCGCCGACGAGATCCACGCCGCCCGCTGGGTCACCAAGACCCACTCCACCAGCGCAGCCACCTTCCGCTCACCGGACACCGGACCCCTCGGCTACGTCCTGGAAGACGCCGTGCGGATGCTGAACCGGGTGCCCCACCGGCTGCCCGTGCCCGTGCCGAACCCCGCCCGACAGACGACCGTCGGCCTGCACACGATCACCTTCGATGACGATCCCGCCCTCCTCGCCGCCGTCGGCACCCGCGTCGACGGCCTCGTCGTCGCCGGCTTCGGCGTGGGCCACGTTCCCGAATCCCTCGTCGACACCCTCACCACCCTCGCCGAACGAATCCCCGTCGTCCTCGCCTCCCGCACCCCCGCCGGGCCGACCCTCACCCACACCTACGGTTTCCCCGGCTCCGAGCAGGACCTCATCGCACGCGGCCTCATCCCCGCCGGCTGGCTGCACCCCTACAAGGCCCGCATCCTGCTCCGCGCCCTCCTCCACGCCGAAGCGAAGCCGCAGGAGATCGCGACAGCGGTAGCCGCCGCAGGCGGGCTCGCCGACTTCACCGTGTGGCCCTGGCCCGCCGCACTCGACAGCAATGGCCATTCGGAGAGGAGTACCACGAATGCGTAGCCACGAACTCGCCCCAGGCCGCATGATCGGCGTCGTCTTCGACCACGGTGACGACTTCTTTACCGCCCTCACCGACACCTGCCGTGCACACGGCATCAAGCAGGGCTACATCCCCGTCTTCATCGCCGGCCTCAGCACCGCGAAGATCGTCGGCACCTGCCAGCGGCTCGACAACCCCGACGCCCCGGTCTGGTCCCACGTCGACCTGACCAACGTCGAGGCGCTCGGTGGCGGCACCATCGCCTGGGACGAGACCACCCAGACGATCACACCCCACATCCACATCACGGTCGGACTGAAAGAACACAGCGCGACGGCCCACACCAGCCACCTGCTGGATGCCACGGTCCAGTTCCTCACCGAGATGCTCATCATCGAGATCAACTCCCCAACGATGAGCCGCCTACCGAACCCTGACCTGTACGACGTGCCACAACTGCGGTTCGACCACGCAAGCCGCACCGAGACGTAGTTCCCCACCTCGGCGCAGCCCTGCCGCAATGTCCCGCGCGCGGGACAGCGGGCCGCACCCGTGTCATTGGGGATCTTCATCACCGTCGGATGTGAGTGCACGTCGTCGACCGCTGCCTGGAGCACGCCGTCCACGTGATGCCCTCCCACGCCGGCACCTGGATCGCGGGGCCGGCGTGGGAGGGAACCATCTGTCGTACTCATCGGACCTGACGCGCGCCAGGCCGTGTCGAAGGTTCGTGTCGAGGGTGTTCGACGCGCGTGGACCAGCTTCTACTTGTTCCTGGCATCGAGGGTTCGGCGGTTGGCCGGCCGCCGACAGTAGGTGTCAGTGGCGTCAGGGGGCATTCCGGATGCAGCGGCACCCGTCGAGGTGAGGCCGCAGCGGGCGCATCCGGACCGCGTCGAGATCTGGGGACGGGTGCCGTTGATGGAAAGGAAGCGGTGGGCATGGGCTTGGACCGCGCGTCTGCCAGGGAAGAGACCGTCCGGCACCGTGGGCTGTTTGTCTGCCTGGAGGGGATCGACGGTGTTGGCAGGACCACCGCTGTCGGTCATGTCGTCGAGGTGTTGGGCGGCGGTACCGCCCTGAGGCTGCGCTGATGGTCCGGCCGTCGATTCCCCATGTCGCTATGCGTCCGCTCTGGCGGTGTCGCAACTGTGGCGCCGAGTGGCCTTGCCAGCCGGCTCGGCTGGCGCTGCTGGCGGAGTACCGGCATGACCGGACCGCGTTGCTGCTGTTCCTCGGGGCGCTGATGACCGAGGCGAGCGGTCAGCTTCACCAGCTCCACCCGGACCGCAGGCTCGATCTGACGGAGCGGTTCATGTCCTGGGCCAGGGCGCGCTGATGAGGGCCATGCCAAGGGTGAGAGGGCCCCCGGCCTCGACCCTGCCGCGAGTCACCTGCGCTTCATGACCGCTTCACCAGAGAACAGGCATGCGGAACCCCCAGCTCCGCACGCGGCGTTGATCAGCGCCGCTGACTGCACCAGGTGTAAGGAGAGAAGTCGTGACTGTCACCGCACACGAACCGACCACGACCGCGAGCATGACCGCCCTCGACCCTCGGACCCTCGTCACGGCCGAGGTGTTCGGGAAACTGGTCCATTACTTCGCCGCCGACCGGCACGTCACCCGCGTGTACGCGGAGCGGGCCGTGGAGCAGTTCCTGGTCTTTCTCAAGGCGCACGCCGACACCGTGACGAGCGAGGATTTCGGGATGCTGCTGCCCGACGGGTCGATCGGCCGTGTCGTGCCGACCCTCCCGGTCGACGCCGTGTGGCACTGCGTGTTGCAGCACACCGTGCCCTACGCCGCGGCCTGCAAGCAGATCGCCGGGAGCTTCGTCCACCACATCCCCATCCTGACCGAGGGGATGATGGACGGCACCGCCGTCACGTTCACCCTCGCGGCGCTGCACGCCACCGGGTACCGGGTCGACATGGAGTTCTGGCACGGTGAAGCCGAGTCGTGCTGCCCACCCGGAGAACCGGACTTCACCGGCAAGTAACAACGAGAGGTGACCATGCGCAGCGACTGGGCCGCCCTACCCGAGCCCGTGGAGGCGGCGGTCGCCGAACGGATCGGCGGCATCGTCGACGTGTACCCGGCTCCCAGTGGTGACCACGCGGAGATCGCGTCGACCGTCATCGGCTCCACCGGCACCGTCTTCGTCAAGGCCGCCTCTTCGGGCCCGGGCGTCCGGTCACTGCGCTACGAACTGACGGTAACCAGAGCCATCGACAGGTATCCGCCTACGGTTCTGTGGGACTTCGAGTCCGACGGCTGGTTGGTGGTGGGGGTCGAACGCCTGGACGGCCCCCACCCCGACCTGTCACCCGGCAGTCCCGACCTCGACACACTGGCCGCGACCCTCACAGGACTGCAAGAGACCGCCGCGCCGGACGTGCGGCTGTTCGCCCCGGCGGGGCGGCTCAGCTTCGCCCATCCGGCGATGGACGGCGATGTGCTCGTGCACTCCGACCTCAACCCGGCAAATCTGATCCTGACATCGGAGGGACTTCGGATCGTCGATTGGGCGTACGCGACCAAGGCGGCACCGTGGGTCGAGCTGGCGTTGCTCACTCAGTGGCTAATCGGCAACTGCCACACCCCGGCCCAGGCGGAAGACTGGCTGAGCCAGTTCCCCGCCTGGGCCGGGACTGACCCCGGGGTCTTGGACGACTTCGCAGCGAGGAACGCCTCGAAGTGGGCCAACAAGTCACGGCAGAGTACAGAGGGATGGGTGCGTGACCTCGCATGCTGGACCTACGAATGGGCTGCCTACCGGGCGTCTGGTGAACGCTGACAGTACGGGCGGCGTTCCCGGGCCTTTTCGGGGGTGGCCCTGCGATTCACCGGCCGCCCATGTTGACGCCGCACGTCGTGCCGTCTTTGGCTGCGGCGCGAACGATCATCTCGATGCCGGGTCTCGCTGGGGCATTCGGGAGATACACCGTACGTGCCGTCGAGGACACGAAGGCGTGAGCGGCCCGTCCACCGACCTGCTTGCAGTAGGAGACGGACGGATAGTTCGAGTCTTCCCGGTATGAGGTCATGTGCCAGCCCGCCGCTGCCGCCGGTTGGTCGAAGCGCTGCCGTAGTTGGGTTGCACCGTAGGCGACGGGTGTCTGGTACAGCCGGGTAACCTCAACGAACACCGGACTCGTCGGACTGCCCCCGTGTCCGTTGTCGCAGGTGTAGCTCTTGGCCTCCTTCTCGAGGAGCTGGCCGTCGTGTGGCGCGACGGCCAGCAGAGGGTCAGCCTCATACAGCCGGATCATGGCCGCCTCGTCGCGAGCCGGGTAGCAGGTGAACACCTCATAAACGATCACAATTGCACCGGCGACGAGTGTCACGGCCATCGCAACACGAAAGACGATCGACCTGTTCAATCTGTTCATGCCAGCCCCTTTGTCCCAGCTTCAGGTGTTGCTGCATGTCGGTTGAGGTCGCCCACTGGCAGTGTCCACTATGCCCGAATGTCGGCTTGCCCAACAGGGCTCTGTCGGGCGCGGGACCGCAATTGACGCGATCGCGTCTGGGAAGATGGATCCCTGTCGTGCCTACCGTGGTCACGGGTGGTGACTGCGTGGATTGCGGTAGCGAATCTCTGTGACCAGGCGGTGACCACCACAGCGTTGTCGCCCCAGCTCGCGCCGACTGCACGCAACGATCTCCCCCATGAGCACATGCCGTCGTCTTGAGCGCGGTTCACCTCGGCCGGGGAGTAGGTGATCGTCGGAGCTGCCCGTGGTGTCGTCTGCGCGACCAGGCCGTGAAGGCGCCGGACATCGGGAGCGCGGCGACAGCAGCCAGGGCTGTGCTCGGTGCCGTGGTCTGCCACGGTGCGGCGCCGGTGATCACGGCACGCCAGAACCATCGGGCGGACAGGATCATGCGGCTCAGCCGAGCGTCCGGGTGTAAGCGTTGGCGCAGTGCCAGACCCGCGATAGCGGAGTAGTCGCCAGGGCCGGCGCCGTAACCGGCTTCAGCAGCGCGACCAGTGTGCCGTCGGGCGAAGCTTTGGATTGCCATCGGACTCACGCATTACCTCCGGCCTCTCCAGCTCTTCACGGGAATGCCATCCCAGCGCCACAATCATCGACGATGCTGACTTCAGCTGCTGCAGATGGTGACCTGGAGGCATGGCATGGCATGGCATGGCACGACCGACCGCGAAGACGCCCGGCCTCGCCCGACCTCGTGTGCGTGCCGTGACGCTGGCACTTGCCACGCTTGTCGGCGCGGTGCTGTCGGCCACCAGTGCGGGGACTGCGGCGGCGACGCCTCCGGGGATCCCGTCGAAGGCGACGGCGCAGTCACGGCTCAACGCCCTCACCGTCTCCAGCGAGGGCTCCACCAGCGGCTACTCCCGTGACCTGTTCCCGCACTGGATCACCATCAGCGGCAGCTGCGACACCCGCGAGCAGGTCCTCAAGCGCGACGGCACCTCCGTCGTCGTCAACTCCTCCTGCCAGGCCACCTCCGGACGCTGGTACAGCCCCTACGACGGGGCGACCTGGACCGCCGCGTCGGACGTCGACATCGACCACGTGGTGCCCCTGGCTGAGGCGTGGCGCTCCGGTGCGAGTTCCTGGACGACCAGCCGCCGGCAGAGCTTCGCCAACGACCTGTCCGGCCCGCAGTTGATCGCGGTGACCGACAATGTCAACCAGTCCAAGGGCGACCAGGACCCGTCGACGTGGCAGCCGTCGCTGTCGTCGTACCGGTGCACCTACAGCAAGATGTGGATCACCGTGAAGTACGCCTGGGGCCTGCGGCTGCAGTCGTCGGAGAAGTCCGCGCTGCAGAGCATGCTCAACACCTGCTCCTCCTGAGTCCGCCCGGGTTCCGGCGTAGGAGCCCGCTCGGGTCCGTCGACGCCAGGAGATGCCGACATCAGGCGACCGTCCCGCCGACCATTCGGAACCTCCGCCCTGTCCGCACCGTTGAGTCCGGGGCATCGGGCACCCGCCTCCAGCCGCCGGCAAGCCGTACACCGGTGGCGGACTCAGGACAGAGGGGGCCCGAACAGCGCGTCGCGTGGCGCGATCATGCCGGCGGGCCTCCGTGATGGGCGGCCTCCCAACCCGTAGCGCGCCGCCATGACCGCAACACTCCCCTTCCGGTGAATCGCCGGCCTACCGGCACCGACCACGACCGTGGTGCAGGTCCACGGGTGGCTGTTCGATGACATGGACGCGTGCTCGTGCAAGACACCCCCGAGGGACACAACCTCCCCGGCAGCAGCCCCGAACTCGTCGATGCCGACGCGGCGGCCACCCTGCACAGGGAGGCCGCCGAGGAGTCTCAGGTACGGCTGACCGACCCGGTGATCCTCGGGCACGAACTCGCCGGCGACCAGGCGTACCTGCGCATGGCCGCGTGGATACTCTGGTTCGACGCCTACTGCCCGGACCCGGACGGTGGCCGTCTGCTCGGCCGGCGGCTGGTCCCCGTGACTGACGTGCCGCTCCTGCTCGGCTGGGGCGAGTCAGGAGCAGCGCAGGCCGTCCTTGCCGCCCGGGTGGCAGAGAGCAGGTAGACGCTACCGGTGTGGGCTCCCACCGCGCCGCCGACTGTCGTCGACTAGGCCCTGTCTGTCAGGGTGAGTTGAGACCAGCAACCCGTAGCAGGTCTATCTGGCAGGGCTAGTTCAGGATTCGGTGGAATCGGCCGGCGTTGATTCGATCGGCCACAATGCTGGTGGTGGTTCACTTCGGCTTTCGCTGGGATCGAGTCCGGCTCGTCGGCGGCGTGATGGTCGTGGTCGCGTCCGTCGTCGCCGCGCTGTTCCTTGATGCCCAGGTTGTCGGGTCGGTGGCGGGCCTGCTGGGGGCGGTGGCCACCGTTGCCGGTGTCTGGTTGCCGCGACGGCGTGCGGGGCAGCGGCAGGTCGGAGGACGTGGTGTGTCGGGCTCGCCCCGCCGGTCGGTGACGGCGCCGGTGGGTGATGCGCCGTTGGTGTTGCGCGGTCGGGAGGCAGAGGTGTCCCGGTTGCGTGCGGCGCTGGCTCGCCCCGCGGGGCGGTACGTGGTGGTGGCTGGTCTGGCCGGGGTGGGGAAGTCCGCGCTGGCGTTGACCCTGTACGCGCACGCGACGCACCGGCGTGGTCGACACACGTGGTGGGTCTCCGCGCGGACGCCGGAGACGTTCATCGACGGGCTCGTCGCCGTCGCGGAACTCCTCGGCGCCGACGCTACTGACGTCGAGGGTCTCCGGGCGGGCAACGGACGCGCCCGCGACGTCTTCTGGGAGTTGCTGTCCCAGGCGGATCGCGGCTGGCTGTTGATCATCGATGACGCTGACGAGTTTGGTGTGCTCGGCGCGCTCGACGGCACAGGATGGATACGGCCGAGCCGACGAGGCCTGGTCCTGGTCACCAGCCGGGTCAGTAGCGACCATCTGTGGGGACACACCGCCGACGTGATCACGCTCGGGCCGCTGGCGCAAGGACCGGCGACGCGGGTGCTGATGGACCTCGTCGACGGCGGCAGCGAGGAGCAGGCGCGAAGCCTGGCCCACCGTCTCGGTGGCCTGGCACTGGCACTGAGAGTGGCCGGCAGCGATGTCGGCTGGGAGTTCTCCCGCTGGGACTCGTTCGCCTCCTACGAGCGTGCGCTCGAAGCAGAGGACGTCACCGACGTCCTGCGGCTGGATGGCGGTGTTGACGGGCCGCCGGAACCGCGCCATGCCCTGGAGACGACCTTCGAGCTGTCCTTGACCAGTCTCGGTGAGGCAGGCGTGCCGCACGCGACGCCGCTGCTGCGGCTGCTGTCCTGCTACGCCCCGCACCTGCCGATCCCCGTCAGTCTCCTCACATGCGAAGGGGTCTATTCGCTGCTCGACAGCCCGAGGGGCGGTGCGGGCCGACACCGGCATCTCCACAACGCGCTGCGAGGGCTGGCGCAGTTGAGCCTTGTCACCGAAGGGCACCTGGAACGGGAGGGGGCACGGACGAAGACGGTGTCGTTGCATCCACTGGTCAGTCAGACCAGCCGCAGTCATGCCTCAGGTGTAGCTCACCAGGTGGCCGTCGGCGCAGTGGTCACCGCGCTCGACCCGCTCCGCGCCGACGACAGCCGCACCTGGCCGTTGGCCGCCATCCTCATCCCCCATGTGCGTCAACTGCTCGCCACGAGCACGCCATACCTCGACGAAGAGCACCACGCCACACTGCTCGACGCCGCGGCCCGGCTGGTGGCCGCCGCGACATGGAGCGGCGCGACGGCGACCAGCGAGCAACTCGCGGTCGACGCGCTCACTCGCACCACGTCGCTCGGCGACGATCACACCTCACGCCTGAACCTCAGTGCCGAACTGGCTTGGGCGACAGGCCGCAACGGCCGCTGGGACACCGCCCGCACCATGCTGACGTCGTTGCTCGACGCATGGCACAGCCAGCCAGACCCGCCGCTGCTGAACATGCTCGAGGTACGCCACAAACTCGCCTGGGCGATCGGGAAGACCGGGAACTGGGAACTGGCCCGTGCCCAACTGACCGCGGTCGCCGAACAACGTCGACACGCACTGGGTGACGACCATCCGGACACCCTGCACACCCGCTGCTGCCTCGCCTGGGCGATGTGGCGTACGGGATCCGGCGCCGAGGCCGAGGCCGAGTACCAGAAGGTGATCGCGGACCGCCGGGCGGTACTCGGCGACGACCACGTGGAAGTCCTCGACTCCTACCACTCCCTCGCAGAGGGCTACGTGCTCGACAACCGCCACGAGGAAGCCGAGACGGTGCTACGAACGGTCATCACCACCCGCGATCGCATCCTGGGACCCGAGCACCCGGAAACCCTCGACAACTGCCCCCGCTACTGGCTCGGACGCGCACTGCAGGGACAGGGGCGCTCCGCCGAGGCCACCGAACTCCTCACGAAACTCCTCAAGGAACAAACAATGATGTTCGGAGCAGATCATCCGGCGACCGCGGCCACCCGGGCACTCCTATCCGGACAGGACGAATCCGCCACCCAGTAACCGCAGATCATGCACCACCTCGATCAGCCCCTGCCCGAGGCGCATCCTGACCGACGTCGCGCAACCCGGTGCCACACTCCCCCAAAGCATCCCCGAATTGGATCCAGCCATCGATCAGCCCGAGGGCGACGGGAACAGGTATCCGGAAAAATTGACTTGTTTCGTCGTTGACGAGCGAGTGGCATCACGCCCGCGACGCCAGGCATTTGAGGGCAAGAAGCCCGGACGAGAGCATCGGTCACCTGAGCGGTGAACAGGCAGAGACCGCTTCTCAGCGTCGATACGATCGACCGCCGACCGAACCGTAGTCACCATTCGCAGGAACAGGCCCGGCACACTCACTGTCGTGGCCGCAGTGGAGTCAGCTACTGTAATCAATCGGCAGGATAACGGATGTGGAGGCAACGCGGACATGGCCAGACAGATCATTCACAGGCTCATCGACGACCTGGATGGTGGTGACGCTGACGAGACGATCAGGTTCGCTCTCGACGGGGTTCAGTACGAGATCGACCTGTCCACGGCCAACGCCGATAGACTCCGCAGCCTCTTCGCCCCGTATACGACCAAAGGCGCCAAGGTTACTCGCGGTAGCGTGGTCGGTGGTCGGAGCGGCCGCGGGATGGCAGGCGCAGAGGGACGGGCTACCAACGGCCGCGGCCGCGTCACGACCGACCGGGAGCAGAATCAGGCAATCCGGGACTGGGCGAAAAGGGCAGGCAAGGATATCTCCGATCGAGGGCGAATCCCACAGGAAGTCGTCACCGAATACCACGCCCAGGCTGGCCGATAGCCGCCGCCCTCTACTACGGCATCTCCCATCCCGCCTCGTAGGCGCGCGTCCGGCGAAGGATCGTCAGCAGCAGCGAACACAACGCCGCTTGTCGAGGCTGAGCTGAGATGCCCTAACCTCGGCCCTTCGGTTAGGGCTGTCCACGGACTGGGCTGAGAACGAAGAAGTGCCTTCTGATCTGGGAAAATAGGGCTTGTCGAGAGTCCCATGTTCCTGTCACGGAAGGCACTTGCTGGGTGAAGGCTACCGCAACACGTCCGAAGATCATGGTGACCGGGGGCGGGCGAGGCGTGGTGGGGCACGTCGGTGCCCGTCTGCTCGCTGATCTGGCCGACGCCACCGGGCTGACCGGCGTGTTCAGTGAGGCATTGGCGGGGCTGCGGAAGAGGCAGGGCGGACACGCCCCTGGCCGGATCGCCGTGGATCTAGCGGTGATGCTCGCCGACGGCGGCGAGGCCATCGCTGATCTGGCGGTGCTGCGGGACCAGCCCGGCTTGTTCGGGCCGGTCGCCTCTGACCCGACTGCGTGGCGGTTGTTGTCGCAGTTGGACGAGCCGATGCTGGCCGGGCTGCGTGCCGCCCGGGCCCGAGCCCGCGAGGTCGCCTGGGCCCAACATGCCGAGGTCCGCGGTGACCTGCCGCAGCCGATGGTGGCCGGCCAGCAGGTCGAAGGTCTGATCCTGGACATCGACGCGACGATCGTGATCTGCCATTCCGAGAAGGAAGCAGCGACCCGCACCTGGAAGAAGACCTTCGGCTACCACCCGCTGCTGTGCTTCCTGGACAACACCGGCGAAGCCCTCGCCGGCCTGCTGCGGGAAGGCCGAGCCGGGTCGAACACCACCGTCGACCACATCACCGTCCTGGACCAGGCCCTCGCACAGATCCCCGACGCCGTTCGGCACGGCACCCCGATCCTGCTCCGTAGCGATTCGGCCGGCTCCAGTCACGGCTTCCTCGCCCACATCCGGTCCCTACGCGAGCAGCACCTGGACATCCGGTTCTCCGTCGGCGCCGCGATCACCGAGTCGGTCCGGGCCTCGATCCAGGCCGCCACCGGCTGGGTCCCCGCCGTCGACACCGACGGTGACCTGCGCCAACAGGCCGAGGTCTGCGAGATCACCGGCCTGTTCGACGCCGCCGGCTGGCCCGAGGACACCCGATTCCTGGTCCGTCGCGAACGCCCGCACCCCGGTGCCCAACTGACCTTGTTCGACACCGCCGAGGGATGGCGACACCAGGTCATCGCCACCGACACCCCACCCGGCAACGGCAGCATCCAGCACCTCGAGGCCCGGCACCGCGCTCACGCCCGCGTCGAGGACCGCATCCGCTGCGGCAAGGACACCGGCTTCGGCCGATTCCCGTCCCGGGTCTTCGCGATCAACCAGGCCTGGCTGCACCTCGCGCTGACCGGCATCGACCTGATCGCCTGGACCCAAACCCTGCTCCTGCACGGTGACCTCGCCCGCGCAGAACCCAAGAAACTGCGCTACCGGCTCCTGCACGTCGCGGCCCGCCTCACCCGCACCGCCCGCCGGACCCGCCTCGCCATCACCGCCGACTGGCCGTGGACCGACGCTCTGACCAGCGCATTCAACCACCTCGCCGCACTGCCACGACCCGCCGGCTGACCCGGAAGCCTCACGCCCCGACCCGCAGCACGGAGGAACCCGGCCCAGCGCAGGGCCATCACCATGCCACCGAACCGGCCGACCAGCCCCGAACCAAGGTCATCGACCAACAGCTATGAAATGCCGCCCAGATGAAAGACCGAGGTTAAGCGGCCTCTCGTTCCGGCTCGGGCTTGTTGATCCAGACCTGTTCAGGCAGGTCGAGGATCTTGGGTGGGGGCGGGTGGTGCTGAACCGCTCCGGGTACTCCGTCCGGGCTGCGGCGAGGGTGCCGGCGCGGTTGGCGCGGACGCTGTGGTGACGGCCGTGGTGGACGTCGGCGGGGGTGTGCAACCCGATCCCGGAGTGGCGGTGGGCGTGATTGTACCAGGTCACAAACTCGGTCATGAACGCCCGCGCTTGGGCCAGGGACGCGAACCGGTCCGGGAAGACCGGCGCGTACTTCAACGTCTTGAAGCAGGCCTCGCTGTACGGGTTGTCGTTGGAGGTCTTCGGCCGGGAGTGCGAGCGGGTCACCTGGAGGTCTTCGAGTAGGTCAGCGACCGATTTCGAGGTCATCGAGGTATCCCGGTCGGCGTGCACGAGGTGCGGGACGTCGTGGGTGCTGAACACCTCGCGCATCATCGACTCGGCGAGCGGCCCGGACTCGAGGGCGTGCACCCGTGCGCCGACGATGTACCGGGAGCAGATTTCGATCATCACGTAGGCGTCGTAGAAGACGCCCTTGACCGGCCCGGCGAGTTTCGTGATGTCCCAGGTGTAGACCTGCCCCGGGCCGTGCGGAACCGGGTCGTGGCGTAGTTCGGGTTGATCGGCAGGCCATCGGCGTGGGTGAACACATACCCGGTGTCGGTCCATGCCTTGCCGTTCTCGGCGGCTTCGGTCTTCTGGTCGAGTTGGCGGCGGCGTTGTGCGCGCAGGACCTGGACGGTGCGTTTGTCCAGGGCGACGGCGCGGCGGCCGGCGGGGGCCTTGGGGTCGCCTTCGACAATTGGGTGTAACCGGCGGTGGTGCGGTTGCGCTCGATGGCGAGCACGCCCTGGTCGAGGTCGACGTCGGTCCGGAAGTACCAGGTGCCGTGGCCGCGCTCGGACAGCCGGGGGGAGGACTGTTCCAATCGCCGCCTTTGGTCGGGGGCACGCCCGGTGCTGCGGGCGCTCTGGTCCCACAACACCATCCTCGGCGACCTCCCCACCCTGGCCGCCGCCGCGATCAACCTCGCCACACCCCCTGCAAACCCGATCCAGCCGCGATCGCAACCAGCAAAGCCACCACGACGGGCCGACAACCCGAGGAACCCTGCGCCGACGTAGGAGCGCACCTGCGGCCGGGACCGTTCGCCGACAGAGCCGCCGTCTCGATAGTTGCGGCATGGGGGTGGCATCCTGTGGATCGTGAGGCCTAAGTGCTCCCTGTATGTGGACGTCGGTTACCTGCTCAGCGCCGCAGCGGTCCGGGTGACGGGGACGTCGCTGCGGAACGGGATTCAGGTCGACTACGAGTCGCTGATCGACGCGCTGGTCCAGCAGGCCGAGGCGCTGTCGGAGCTGCCGATGTTGCGCGTGCACTGGTACGACTCCGCGAGAGACGGTGTACCCGACGGCTCGCAGCAGTTCATCGGTGAACTGCCCAACGTCAAGCTGCGGCTCGGCCGGTTCGGCGTGGATGGCCAGCAGAAGGGTGTCGACCTGCGCATTGGGCTCGACCTGGTGATGCACGCGCGCAACGCGGTTGCGGATGTCTTCGTCCTCGTTTCGGGAGACGATGACCTGACCGAGGCCGTGGAGGAGGCCCAGGTGCACGGGGTGCAGGTCATCCTGCTCGCCGTCCCCAACGGGCAGGACCGACCCCATGGCATCAGCCGGCACCTGATCCGGGCGGCCGACGGGCTCAAGATCATATTTCCGGACACCATCGACCATGCCGTGACGAAGGTGGAGACACCCTCGGCAGTGCCGTCACCGATGGCGGTGCCGCTGGGCGGGCACCCGCGTGCCAAGGCCCCGTTGACGGGCTTCACCGCGCAGGAAGGCTCACGAGCACCCCGCCTGCCGTCCGTGCCCGCGTCCAGCGGGGCCCTGGACATCAGGACGGGCACGACGAATCACGAGGATCCTCCTGACCTTGCCGAACAGATCGGCTCGGTCGTCACCAACGTCCTGACGACTTTCCGCAGTTCCGCCACGCCGGAGGCCCTGGCGGAACTCACCGCCGGGAAACCATCGATTCCACGCGACATCGACAAAGCCCTACTGACCGACCTGTCTGAACGCCTCGGTGAAGTCGATCTGGGTGAAGCCGTGCGACACCAGCTTCGGGCACGGTTCTGGGAGCAGAATGACCAGGCCTAGCTGGAAGGCGACGTCTCGCTGGTAGCTACTCCCGAAGTCACGGTGGGCTACCAGTACGCCAAGGAGCTCGACCTCGGCTTCGAGCCCATGCCGCCTCGGCGTGCCCCGCGTCGGGTCGCCGCAAGGTTGTCTCGCCGCTCCGGTCCTCGAAGCGGGTCGACTGTGCTGCAGGACCCTCAGCGGGCGGCGCTGTCGAGGGGGTCTGCTGCACCGATAGGTGACAGGTGTAGTCACGCGGCCTGACTGGCCGGTGGGGTCATGATGGTCTCGTACTCGATGGGGGTCAACCGGGACAGGGATCGTTGGCGTCGGCGGCGGTGGTAGGTCCGCTCGATCCAGGTCACGATCGCGGTCCTCAACTGCTGCCGGGTGGTCCAGGTTCGCCGGTCGAGGACGTTGTTCTGGAGCAGGCCGAAGAAGGATTCCATGGCGGCGTTGTCGCCGGCGGCGCCGACCCTGCCCATCGACCCGATCATGTGGTGCTGGTTGAGGGCGTGGACGAATTTCCGGCTTCGGAATTGCGACCCGCGGTCGGTGTGCAGCACGCAGCCGGCCACGTCACCACGGCGGGCTACGGCGTTGTGCAGGGCGTTGACGGCCAGCCTCGACTTCATCCGTGAGTCGATGGAGTAGCCGACGATCCGGTGGGACCACACGTCCTTGATCGCGCACAGGTAGAGCTTGCCCTCGCCGGTGCGGTGCTCGGTGATGTCGGCCAGCCACAACCGGTTCGGGCCGTCCGTGGTGAAGTTGCGGCGCACCAGATCGTCGTGCACCGGCGGACCGACCCTGCCGCCCTTGCCCCGACGCTTCTTCTTGCTGAACGCGCTCCGCCAGCCCATGCCAGAGCAGATTCTCCAGGCGGTGCGCTCGACCATCGGCTGGCCGGCAGCGCGGGCCTCATCGGCCAGGAACCGGTAGCCGAACTCCGGGTCGTCGCGATGTGCGTCGAACAACGCGTCCGCCCGGTACGCCGCAGCCAGTTCAGCGTCGCCGACGGGCTGGGCGAGCCACCGGTAGTAGGGCTGACGAGCGATGTTCAATACCCGGCACGTCACCGCGACGGGGATCCCGTCGGCGGCCAGCTCGCTCACGAGCGGGTAGAGCCTTTTCCCGGCAGATTCGCCTGCGACAGGTAGGCCGCGGCCCGACGCAGGACCTCGTTCTCCTGCTCGAGGAGCTTGATCCGCTTACGGGCCTCCCGCAGCTCGGCCGACTCGCCGCCGCTGACACCCGGTCTGGTTCCGGCGTCAACGTCAGCCTGGCGCATCCACTTGAACAACGTCATCGGGTGGACTCCGAAGTCCTTCGCGATCTGCTCGACGGTCACGCCCGGATCACGGTCACGGGCCACCCGCACGACGTCATCGCGGAACTCACGAGGGTAGGGCTTGGGCACAGCAACATCCTTCCAGCTCACCGTCAGGGCAAGCCATCTCAGATGTCACCTATCGGTGCAGCAGACCCGAATGCTCCATTGAACTATGCCGTCCCGGTCTGGCTGATGTTCCCCAGGCTTGGTGGCTTCGCTATGCGGTCTGGGCCTCCAGGGCGCGGGTTTCTGATCGCTCGCAGTCGATGGGTGATCGCCAGTCACAGTCGGAGTGCCGGTGTCGGCGGTTGCGCCGATACCTATCCGAGGGCGGGCGAAATCGGCAGCGACGTCACAGACGTCGCCTATATCGCGAAGCGAGAGCGACCGATCCACCTCGGCTGATCCACCGGCCGCCGAAACCGGTCACGCCCTGCAGCACACCGTGTGCGGCCTATCGTTGTTAGGACCCCTCGGATGTGTTGAAGTCTGCCGATGCGTTCAGCGACGGGTCGGCAGCGAGGTCCACCAGTTCGACCAAGACCCGCGGCAGCAGCGCTGCTGCCGTGCCGGGCTCCGGTCGGCCAGCCGCCGGGCTCGTGCCAGCCGTGCCTGCAGTTGCGCCCACCCCTCGGGCTCTGGTCGGCCGGGGGGTGCGGGTCCGCTGGGTCGATCGCTGGTGGGTCGGCCGCCGACCGGGCGATGATCAAGCCGGACAGCTCGTCCAGTGTGTGTTTCCCGGTAGGGCCGGCCGGTAGTGGGAGGGGTCGGCGGTGGCCAGCACCTCGCTGATCTGCTGGTAGGTCTCGATGTCGCTGGGGCGAACCTCGAACGGCACCTGCCTCTGCGGAGGTAGGTGGCGGGTGAGCGTCTCGTGGAGCTGTCGTTGTCGATCTCGCTCGGGGCTCGGTGGTCGGACCCGCAGGGTGGTGTGATGCCAGTCGTCCAGGCACAGCACTCGAGGCAGGTCCGGCGGGACGAGTTGACGTATCTCCGCGTTCGCGGCCAGCAGAAGGTCACGGTGCTGGGGAGCGAGGAGCCTGAAGAGGTCCTCTGGGCGGATCGTCGCAGCAGCGGCCACCGGTACGGCCTGCCCCCTGATGACCAGCGGCACCTGCCGGTACCGCACTGCCCCCGGATCGCCCTCGAACAGGTCCGCGAAGTTGTCGATGCGGTTGGCGAACCGCGTATGCCAGGCCTTGTCCGTGCCGGTGAGGCAGTTGCCGAGAGCGTGCAGGACGTCGACGACGTTGCCGGCCCGCGGGTTGTAGCCGACGATGTCCACGACCAATGCCCAGCGCTCGGCGTCACTGAACGCATGGAGCCGAGCCGCTATCAGATAGCTGTAGGGGTGTTCCGGCTCGGGAAACCGACGCTGCTCGGCAGCTCGATCGAACACATCGACGACAGCCTCCACCTGCACCATGCTCCGGATCGTAGGCAATCGCTATCGTGCTCGATTCCACAGCGGTGACCCGGCCGTCGCGTCCAGGACCGTTCGCTCGAGCGTCGCTGCAGTTTGCCGATCCTGCGTCACAGCCCATCTGACGTGCAGGTCGGCCCAGTGCAAGGCGTCCTTGGCCCAAGCCGCCGCACGCTTGGGTAGGCCGCCGACAAGTTGCTCAAGGTGCTCCTGCACGAATGTGACATCGGCAAGGGCCCGATCCAGGACGGCTTCCCCCAGCCCACTGACCGCTGCCTTCCCCCGGCGGCACACCGCGAGCCGTCCTCGAAGTCCTTGGCCGCGACGCTCGCCGGCCATACCCACGTAGACGAGACCACCTGCCGCCCCCTGCCGAGCGAGGTACACACCTGGCAGACGCGGCGCCGAGACAGCAGCATCATGGAAAGGCAGCCACGGCGACCACTCGGCAAGATCTGCGACTACATCGTCGGCAATCATTGGAGCAGCATGCCGCAGGGCAGACGGGGTGAATCTTTGGAGGTACCGCACTCTCACGCCGCGATCCGCGCGAGCGCGACCACCCCAGCAGTGACGGGTTGTAGCCGGCAGGGCGGTCCGTCGGGCACGGGAGGTGCTCGACAACCCTCGTCGTTCCCATTGGCACGTTGACTTCCCGTACCTGCTTGTGCAGCTGGAGCCGTACGCCGACAACCTTCTCAGGAGACCACACCGCACACGGCAGGGACCAACGAACGGCAGCCATCCGCGACCGGGCGTCTCCTTCACGTGAGAGGCAGCCACCGGAAGGACTATCTCCTGGCCACGGCGACCCATTACGTCAGGCTGGGGATATTCATGGGTGACGTGAGGATCTTATTCATGTTTGACTGACGTGCATGTCAGGGCAGGTGCGGCTGGCGATCGACTACGGGGCTACCAGCACCGTGGCGGTGCTGGCGTGGCCCGACGGTCGATGGGTTCCGGTGGCCGTCGACGGCAACCCGGTGATGCCCAGCGCCGCGTGGGTGGCCGAGGACGCGGGTGTGTGGACCGGGCAGCAGGCGTGGCAGGCCGCCGCGCGTCAGCCGCACCGGTTCGTCGCTGCGCCCCAGCGGTCCGCCGAGCAGACCCTCACCGTCGACGGGCAGCAGATCGAGGCGACGACGCTGGTGGCGGCGACCCTGCGCAGGGTCGCCGAACAGGCTGGGCAGGTGGCCGGCGGGCCGGTGGAGGATGTGCGGCTGGTGGTGCCGGCCGGGTGGGGGCCGCGACGGCGCACCTGGATGCGGCACGCGGCGCATCGCGCCGGGCTGGGGCAGCCCCAGCTGGTGGAGGCCCCGGTCGCGGTGGCGGATCACCTGGTCACTTCCGGCGCGCAGATGCCGGTGGGCGCGTACCTGGCGGTGGTGGACATCGGCGGTGGGGCGGAGGTGACGGTCCTGCGTCGTGGACCCTCCGGGTTCGAGGTCCTCGCGACCCTCGCCGACCCCGACGCCGGCGGGGACGCCATCGACCGTGCCCTCGCCACCGCCCTGGCCGGGCAGGCAGAGGGCGGGTGGGGATGGGTGTCGAGCGTGCGGGCCGCGAAGGAAGCCCTCGCCCAGCACACGGCGATCACCGTGCCGCAGCCCGACGGCACGGCGGTCGTGGCCACGACCATGGCCCTGGAGCAGGCGGCACGGCCGGTCGTGGACCGGGTAGGGCAGCTGACCTGCGAGGCGGTCGCCGCCGCGGAACTCACCCCGGCGGACCTGACCGGCGTCTACCTGGTTGGTGGCACGGCCCGGCTGCCGCAGGCGGCCACGATGATCGCCGAACGGACCGGCCTCATCCCGCAGGTCGCCCTGGATCCGACGCTGGCCGCGGCCCACGGTGCCGTCGGCGCGAGTCCCGCCGCCGCTGGTAGTGGTGATGTCGGTGGGCAGGAGCCGGTGCCGCAGGTCCGGCGGGTGCTGGGCATCGCGGTGCCCGGCTTCGCGTCGCTGATTCTGATCACGCAGATGCTGCTCACCGTCACCCGAGGCGGGGTGTACCCCCTCGAGTGGGCGGAACCCGCATGGGGACTGTTGGCGATGGCCGCCGTGTTCGCGGTCATCGCGTGTCTGTCCGCCGGCACGATCCTCGGATCCCTGGCCGCCGCCCACCACCCCGGGCCCGCGACCCAGTCGCCCGCGGGCACCGTCAGCATTGGCATCCTGTCCGCCGTCTCCCTGGGCGCGGCCACCGCGAGTCTCTACGCCGTGGTGGCCGCCCAGTACCTGAAGATGCCGGTCGGCCCGTTCCTGCGTTGGGCCCTGTACCCCGTCGCCCCGATCGTCGTGCTCGCCCTCATCGCCGCTGTCGTCGCCGCCCGCCAGCGGCGCACTCCACCCGGTGGATGGTCGGCGCTGTTGGCGTTCCCCACCAGCTCCGTCCTCGCCGCCGCCATCGGGATAGGCCTGGTCCAGTACTCGAACACCGCAGCACGGTGGCCCGACATGGTGGTCTGGATCGACCTCGCCGGCCGGGTCGGCGGACTGCTGCTCGGTGTCGGCACGGTCCTGGCCCTGGTCCGCCCGTGGGCGCTCCGGCTCGTCCTGGGCGCGCCGCTGGCGGTCATCACCGCCGCGATCACCGCACCCCGCATCACCGGCACCCTCGCCGGCATTTACGCCACCGCCGTGGCCGGATGGTGGGTGTACCGGCTGTGGACCCGCCTCGTCCGCGCCCCGGCAACCCCATGAGCGGCCACCACCCCACCACGCGCGGGCCCCACCGGTGCCGGCGCGTGGGCCGGCACGACCACGGTGGACGGACGCGGTGAGGTGGCCCCGCCAGATCGCCTCCGCGGCTGCGGTCACCACCGTCCTGGCCGGCCCACCGATCGTGCTCACCTACACCGCCGGCTGGCCCCTGCCCACCCACCCCACCCAGGAACACCTCCGCCAGTGGCTCAGCGACCCCCTCACCGAGGACACCCTCATCGCCGGCCTGGTACTCCTCGCCTGGATGCTGTGGCTCCTCATCGCCGCCCTCACCCTCCGTACCACCGTCACCCGCGCGGCGGCGACGATCCGGCGGCTGCGGCGCCTGCCGCTGCCCACCCCGATGCAGGCCACCGCGACCGGCATGGCCGGCGCCGCCGCCCTGTGGGCACCCACCACCACCGCCACCACGACCGATGCACCACCGGCCCCCACACCCACCAGCACCGGCGAACACCCCCACCCCCAGCAGGCCGCCGACGCAGGGGTGGACGTGCCCGGGGGATGGATTCCCGCCGACACCGCACACCAGATCGCCGCCGCCGGCACCCTGGTCTGGCTCCGCCGCCGCCGCCTCTACCGACCCCCACCCCCCGAGCAACCCCGCGACGACAGCGACCTGACCGCCCTGCCACGCACCGTCACCGCAGTCCAGGCCGCCCTCGCCGACACGCCACCCACCCCCGCTACCCCGCTGAGAATCCCCACCGGGGGCATCGGGCTGACCGGCCCCGCAGCCACCGACGCTGCCCGCGGCATCCTCCTCACCACCCTGCTCCGAACCCTCCGCGACCCCACACAATCCACCACGATCGTGACCAGCCGCACCGACCTACACACCCTCCTTGGACCCCAAACCCTGCCCCTGCACGACCTGCCGGGCCTGACCGTCACCGACACTCCCGCCGACGCCATCACCACCATCACCCACCCGCCCCACCCAGGCGTGGCACACCCGACGCTGCTCACCCACGCACCCACCGACCCCGACACCGCCGCCCGCCTCGCCACCGCCCTGACCCACACTCCCGGGGTCCTCATCGGTACCTGGACCCACGGTCCCACCTGGCACATCACGCCCGACGGAAACGCCGAGCGCGGCACCGGGGGCGGACGGACCCGGCTGTGCGTACTCACTGCCACCGCTGCCCGCGACCTCCTCGCCGTCCTCACCCCCACCCCGTCCACACCATCGGCTGTAGCGGTACCCCGGCAACGACCACCCGCGCCCACCCCACCGCCCGAGCCGTCCTCACCGAAGCTGTTCACCCTGCGCGTCCTCGGCAACCCCACCCTGTGGGCGACCGGCAAGCCCATCACGATCCGCCGCACCGCAGCCCTGCAGGTCCTCGTCGCCCTCGCCGTCCACCCCGACGGCGCCACCACCCACGACCTCGCCACCACGATCTGGCCCGGCCTCCCCCGACACACCGTCGCCCGACGCCTCTACACCACCCTCAGCGACCTCCGCAAAGACATCACCACCACGGGACAGCCCCACCCCATCGCCCACACCGACGACCGATACCACCTCAACCACCAGCACATCGACGTCGACCTCTGGCACCTCAACGCCGCCATCGACCACGCCACCACCACCGTCGCTAACCACGCCCACGCCCACCAAGCGGTCATCGACCGCTACACCGGCGACATCGCGGCCAACCACACCTGGCCGTGGCTCGATCCCATCCGCGAGAGCACCCGCCGCCACGTCATCGACGCCCACAGCACCCTCGCCACCAGCGCATCCGACCCCCACGCCCGGCTCCACCACCTCCAGAACGCCCTCCGCCTCGACCCCTACAACGAGCACCTCCACCACCAAGCCTCCGACACCCTGACCACACTCGGCAGACCCCACGACGCCGATGCGCTTCTCACCCGCTACCAACGACGACTCATCGATGCTGGCATCACCTCACCACGTCCCGTCACACGATGAGCGCCGCTTTCGCGCGGCCCTTGGCGATGATCAGCGCATTCCGCGTCCAGGGGCGGCACGGCGTTCTGACGGCGGATCGGACGGACAGCTGCCGCCGGGCCGGTGCCAGTCACTACAGCAAGTCAACTACCGGACAGCAGCCCATCCGATCGGCTAGTGCCCGCCATCAGGCACCGCGACCACACTCCACCGGGTGACTTACCAACCGCCCGACGACAACACCTCGTGGCAGGGACCGCCACCAGCCACGCCGCAATCCGCCTACGGACCGCCACCGGCAGCACCGCCCCGCCGGAGACTCGGCACCGGGGCCATCATCGGCATCGCCGCCGGGGTAGTCGTTCTCGCCTGCTGTGGCATCACGGGGATAGCCGCCATCATGGGTGGTAGCACTCAGCCGGAGGCGAAGACCTCCCCGACAGCAGCGGCCATCGCCGAGCGGGTCCCACCAGCTGCGGACCCCACGCTGGTACCGACGACAGCAGCACCCCCCACCGACGCTGCGGCTGCGACAACCGCCCCAGCGCCGACGACACCCCCCGCAACGACCGCTCCCGCCGCGCCGCCCGCCCCGGCAAAGCTGACCATGCCGAACATGAAGGGCATGAACGCTGCTGTCGCCGACGACAAGCTCCGCAAGCTCGGATTCACCAACATCCAGTACGGCAGCCAGGACGAGAACGACACCGTGGTGCTGATGCTGCCCAACTGGACGGTGACCAAGCAGTCAGCGAAGGGCGGCAGCAAGATGCTGCCGGACGACCTGATCGTGCTGACCTGCACCAAGCAAGGCTGACGCCTCCATCCGCAGGCTCCAGCGGCAAAGTAGGCAACCGACTGGGGCCAGATCGTCCTCAGCGAGGTAGCACCTCAGCTCCGCCGTTCATGGGCTCACTACGCCATGAACGGCGAGCGGAAGGTCAGCATCGCCGTCCCACGACCGGCAGGCTCAGCCGTAGTTGTTCAACAGCGCCGCCATGTCATGGGGTCACCGCCCGGAGCCACGCCTACCCGTTGGTTGCCCTCACCCAACCGTCGCCGAACACTCCCACAACACCGCTGAGGTGATCATGTCCTACCGAACGGTCTGCCTGCCGGCGGGCTCAGGAGGAGCAGGTGTTGAGCATGCTCTGCAGGGCGGACTTCTCCGATGACTGCAGCCGCAGGCCCCAGGTGTACTTCACGGTGATCCACATCTTGCTGTAGGTGCACCGGTACGACGACAGCGACGGCTGCCACGTCGACGGGTCCTGGTCACCCTTGGACTGGTTGACGTTGTCGGTCACCGCGATCAACTGCGGCCCGGACAGGTCGTTGGCGAAGCTCTGCCGCCGGCTGGTCGTCCAGGAACTCGCCCCGGAACGCCACGCCTCCGCCAGGGGGACCACGTGGTCGATGTCGACATCCGACGCGGCGGTCCAGGTCGCCCCGTCGTACGGGCTGTACCAGCGCCCCGACGTGGCTTGGCACGAAGAGTTGACCACGACCGACGTACCGTCACGCTTGAGAACCTGCTCACGAGTGTCGCAGCTATCGCTGACGGTGATCCAGTGCGGGAACAGGTCCCGGGAGTAGCCGCTGGTGGAACCCTCGGCGGCGACGGTGAGGGCGTTGAGCTGCGACTGCGCCGTCGCTTTCGAGGGGATCCCCGGCGGCGTCGCCGCCGCAGCCCCCGCGCTGAGGGCCGAGAGGGCCGCGCCGACGAGCGTGGCGAGTGCCAGCGTCACGGCACGCGCACGAGGTCGGGCGGGACCGGACGTCTTCGCGGTCGGTCGTGCCATGCCATGCCTCCAGGTCACCATCGGCAGCAAACTGCAATCACCATCGTCGATCATTGTGGCGCTCGGATGGCATTCCCGTGAAGAGCTGGAGAGGTCGAAGGCACTGCGTGAGCCGATGCCAATCCAGAGCTTCGCTCGACGGCACACTCGTCGCGCTGCTGTAGCCAGTTACGGGGCCAGCCCTTGGTGACTACTGCGGGTACGATTCGTGACACCCTGCAGGACAGTGGCATCGATCCGAAGTGGTGGACAGTGGACCTCTGGATTGCCGTCGTCTGGAGCCTGATCGGCAGCGCCGTTGCGGAGTCCCTCAACCTGTACAGCATGATTCGGCCCACCGTCGAGTCCCGGGGCCGATGGCAGTGGCCATGGCGGGACAGGCGGGACCGTCCGATCGTCCTCTTCGCCGTCGGGCTGCGGCTGATCGCTGGTACCGGTCTGGCCGTAGCGGCCTTTAGCGTTGCTGCGGCGACCACCACGTTCAGTCTGTTCATCTTCGGCTTCGTCGGGCCGCTGTTGATCGCGAAGATGTTTGATCAGGTGCGGGTGATCGATGGCACCGCCCCTACACGGTACGAGGACGCCGCGTCCCCACGGGCGGACACGGCGTTCGGCCTGCCCATCCGGCTCGATCCAGACGAGCGCCGGGTCGTAGAGGCGTTGTCGGACGGTGTCAGCTACGACGAGAGCCAGATCAGCAGTGCCACCCTGATGCCTCCGTCGCAGGTCTCCGCCGTGCTCAGCCGACTGGTCGACCGGCGTCTGCTGCGCACCGAGCCGCCGGTGCCGGCGGTTGCGGGAGAGCCAGTGAGCCGGCGCTACCGGTTGGACCTGATCCACCAGCCGGAGGAGGAGCAGCCGTGACCGCCGGCCCGTGGCTGCCGCTCGGCGCCGTCGGTGTCGCCGCCCTCGTCTCCATTCTGGCGCTGCCCGGCGCCCGGAAGAAGAGGCCCTCCTGGCGGGCCGGACACTGGATCGCGCTGCGGGTGGGGATGGACGCATCGTCCGCCTACGTGGCGTTCCGGCTGGGCGCCGAGTGGGTACCCGGCGCCGACCCGCTGCCGCTGATGCTGATCACAGGCCTTTCCGGTCCGGCGATCCTGCGCACTCAGGTCTCCTTTCTCACCAACAGCCACCAGCTCAAGCACTACGGCCCAGCGACCGTGTACGGCTGGATGCAACGCAACCTGGACAACCGGATCGACGAGATCAGCTCCGCCGAACAGTCCCGCTGGGTCGGCCGGGCACTACCGGTGATCGAGCAGCTTGGTATCGACACCATCCGTACCCAGGTGGAGTCCTACCTACGTAGCCTCGACAAGCTCAGCCGTGAACAGCGCAACCGCGAACTGCTCTACCTCCGGCAGGTCGCTGAGGACTCCACGGACCACTCCACCAAGTGCCGCTCGGTTGTGCAGCGCCTCCTCGACCGGGGTGACCACACCATGCTGCGCAGCCTGGAGAAGGAGGGCGGCCGGCTGGCCGCCTTACCGACCAGCAAGCCCGTCCAGGCCCCCTGAGCAGGGGTAGACGAGAAAGCTCTCCCCAGGTGTGGGAGGGCCAAGGATGACGCGGACTCCCGCCCCGCCGCGCCGGCTGATGCTGGGGCGGACGGTGGCCCGATCGTCGTTGTCTCGGCTCATCTCGGCGGAGTCGACGAACACCACTTCCACATCCCGCACCACGGTCAGCGCCCGCATCAGCGGCACGTCGGCCCTGACCAGTTCCCGGAACTCATCGCCACGCTCGATATCTGGGTTCACCTGGCGCGCAGAGCCGTTATAGCCGTTCCGGCCTGTTGAGGTGGTTGCGGTGCACTCGCTGGGCGAGGTGGCCGCCCAGCGACGCCCCGCACAGCACGTCCGGTTCACCGATGGTGCCGGCCGGGATGAAGCAGGTGTGGCGGAACGCCTCGATGAACGTGGTTGGGGTGCTCCTGCACGGAGTGCGGTGGTGACTGCGGAGGACAGGGCCAGGGTGGAGCCGTGTGCACCGGCCGCAGGTCGACGTGACCGATCTCGCCGCTCGGCATAGCGGTAGTGGTCAGCTGTCCTAGAAGATCATCGATCATGACAGTTCGGGCGCGGTGTCAAGGAGCATCGATTGCGGTGGTCGGCTGGTCGACCTTACGTGCGCAGTGCGGGCATCGTCGTGGGCAGGGTGTCTGCGGTACGGCGGTGGTGAGGCCGCTGGAACGCAGGATCGTGCTGACCGTCTGGGCGAAGGTGCTGGCCTCGCCGATGACGGTCTCCCCGGGGATGTCGAGCAGGTCGCGGTGGGTGTACCAGGTGCGCATCTCGTCGGGGGTGACGGGGATCGGCTCGTCGCGGCCGAGGTGGCGGCGGACGGTCTCGTCGAAGGACACATCCAGGTAGAAGGCGGCGACCGGGCCGGGATGGTCGTCGATGAGCTGGTGCAGCACGGCCGCGTAGCGTTCGGTGTGCAGGATGCCTTCGAGGATGACGTGGTAGCCCAGGTCGAGGACGGTGCGGGCGGTCGCGGTGATGAACGCCGGGGCGACCGGGTCGATGCGGGCGCTGTCGTGTTCCCGGAGAACGATTCTGCGCAGGTAGTCCTGTTCCAGCAGGGCCGCACCGCGTCCGAAGCGGCGGCGTACCTCGCGGGCGGTCGTGGTCTTCCCGCTGCCGGAGTTCCCGCGAATGATCACCAACGTGGGCGGTGAGGGCTTCGTGGGTTTCGGCGTCGTCATGGCGTGCTCCGTCAGCCGGTGGCGGTATGGTGGCGCACCGTCGCGGTGGGCCTGGTGGTGTCGTAGCCGGCGGCTTGGAGGGTAAACAACTCCGCGCACCGGCCGGCGGCGCTTATGAGGCGGTCGTGGGTGCCGGCCTCGACGCGAAGCCCGTGATGCAGGCCGAGGACGCGGTCGGCGTGGCGGACGTTGGCCAGCCGGCGAGTCATCAGAATGATCACGCTCCGTCACGTCCCTGCTTCAGGTTACGTCTCGGTGCGGCTTGCGTGGTCGAACCGTAGTTGTGGCACGTCGTGCAGGTCAGGGTTCGGTAGGCGGCTCATCGTCGGGGAGCTGATCTCGATGATGAGCATCTCGGTGAGGAACTGGACCGTGGCATCCAACAGGTGGCTGGTGTGGGCCGTGGCGCTGTGTTCTTTCAGTCCAACCGTGATGTGGATGTGGGGTGTGATCGTCTGGGTGTTCTCGTCCCAGGCGATGGTGCCGCCACCGAGCGCCTCGACGTTGGTCAGGTCGACGTGGGACCAGACCGGGGCGTCGGGGTTGTCGAGCCGCTGGCAGGTGCCGACGATTCTCGCGGTGCTGAGGCCGGCGATGAAGACGGGGATGTAGCCCTGCTTGATGCTGCGTGCACGGCAGGTGTCGGTGAGGGCGGTGAAGAAGTCGTCGCCGTGGTCGAAGACGACGCCGATCATGCGGCCTGGGGCGAGTTCGTGGCTACGCATTCGTGGTGCTCGTCTCCGGTTGATCGGTGCTGTTCAGGGCTGTGGGCCAGGGCCAGGCGGTGGTGTCGGTGAGCCCTCCTGCGGTGGTATCGCTGCGACGATGTCCTGTGGCACTGCTTCGGCATCGAGGAGGGTGCGGAGCAGGATCCCGCCTTGGAGCCTGCGGATGAGGTCCTGCTCGGAGCCGAGTGAAACGTAGGTGCGGGTGAGCGGCGTCCAAGCGGGGGTGCGGGAGGCGAGGACGACCGGGATTCGTTCCGCGAGGGTCGGGGTTGCGCGTCTCGTCGGTGGCCACGGGGGAGATACGGCAGTCCGAACAGGTTGAGCCTGTTACCGGTGCGGGGTGGGCAGAATTTGGAGTTCTTTCGCAATGACGTGCCAGCAGAAGGTCTCGCTGTCCTCGCAGGGGTTCAGGGCTTGGAGAGGTGTGAGCCGAACGCCGTGGTCGGCGAGTAGTCGTAGGTGGGCGTTGAATGCGGGATGGCGGGCGAGGCTGGTCTTGACGAAGGGGGAGGCCACTATCGGTAGCCCTGTGCCGAGGGCTTCGTTGAGGATGCCGAGGGCCATGCTGTCGTTGATGCCGGTGGCCCATTTGTTGATGGTGTTGAAGGTTGCCGGGACGACGGCGATGGCGTCGGCGGGTGGCAGGCTGCGGGGTTCGTCGGGGTGCCGCTGCCGGTAGCTGACGGGATGCCCTGTCAGTGCGGCCAACTGTTCTGCGGGGAGCCAGGTGTAGGCGGTCTCGGTCGCGATGATGTACACGTCCCAGCCGTCGCGTTGTGCTGCTTCTACCAACTCGGCGATGTGCCGGGCTGGTGGAGCGGCACAGACCACGAGGTAGAGCAGCCGGGTGTTCACAGGCTCGGGCATCAGGCGACGATCTCGGCTCGTTCGGCGAGTGCTCGCAGGCCGGGGGTCGCGGAGCGTCGCTCGCGGGCGAGCAGGATGCCGATCAAGCGGCGTGTCCTGGCGTGCACGTGCACGGTCTGGGGTGCGATGCGTTCGGCTTCGAGGAGGTGCAGCACTGCTGCGGGATCGTTGTCGGACGAGCTGGCGTGTGCCGCGGCGAGGTCGAGGTGGACTTGGGCCCGGCGGCTCATCAGCGCCTTCGGCAGCGAGGAGGTGTCGAGGTGTTCGCCGAGATGGATGGCTAGCTGTGGGCGGTCCGTTCGGGTGGCGATGTTGATGCGGTGGATCATGACGTTCGTTGGCCCGAAGCCGGTCCAGAGGTCGTTGCGGTCGGCGCCGACCTGTTGGGCCAGGGCGTGCGCGTCGTTGAGGTGCCGCTCGGCTGCGGCGGTCTGGGCTTGGCGGGCGGCGACCAGTGCTGCGAGCAGGGTCAGTGCTCCCTGGGCCGATAGGGCCTGCGGCCCGCCTCCCTGTGGGGTCCGTTTGAGGTGGTCAAGGGCTGCCAGTACCACTGCCTCGGCACTGTCGGTGCGGTGTGGCATGGCCAGTAGTGCGGTTCCCACCGAGAATGCCGCTGCGGCGACGAGGGCGGCGTCCTCGGTGTGGTCGGTGGCGATACGGGCGGCTCGGTCGGCAGCTATCCAGGCGAGGCTGGGATCGCCGAGTTTGACGGCGACTTTGGAAGCGGCGAGATTCGCCGCGGCCAGGACCGCGGTAGCCCGGTTGCGGTGGGTGCCGGTGCCGGTGCCGGCGCGGGCCATGATGTCCGCCTGCTCGATCGTGTCGGGTAGCTCCCGGATCGTCTCGGCGTAGTTGCCACGCTGATACAGGTTGTGGAGGTGCGCGACCCGTTGACGGACCTCTGGCAACCTGGTGGGGTCGATCGCCTGGTCCGGTCGGTTGGGTGCGAGTAGACGGTGGCGAAGGGGAGCCAGCAGGTGGGCGGCGGCATGGTTGTCGTCTTCGCGACGGCCGGTCTCCGCGTCAGCGACTGGTGGCTGCCGATGCTGTGCCGCCTCGGCGATCACCCGATGATCCAGGACCGCTCCCCAACGGGCGTGACGGGCCGCCTCGGCCTTCTCCTGTTGATGCCGAACCTCAAGAGACCGGTACTCGTCATAGCCGGTGAGCAACTCGCCCCCGGCCTGCAGGAGCGAATCGCACTGCGCCCAGAAGACGCGGTCCACCACCTGCCGGCCGTTCTCGACGTTGGCGACGGTGCTCCGGGTGCTGTGCACCCGGCGCGCCACGTCATCCTGAGTCAGCCCATGAGTCTTGCGCCAGCCGGCGAGCCTCCGCCCCAGCGCCCGCTTCGCGTCACTGATCTGCTGCGGATCCACGAAAATGCCCTCCACCTATCATCGGGGGCGTCGATCACCGCTCGTCACGTACCCCTCACGCAACCTGACAGTAGCCGGTGACGGTCGGAGCGGCTGTCGGGACTCGGTGTCGAGGGTGTTCGACACCCGGGCGTGCGTGTTGCGCCACCCGCCAAGCCACCCGCCGCTCACCCGAGTTCATCACCATCGTGACCAGCAGTTACCCAGAGTGCAATGATCCTGACAGCGGACTCCTCCGTTTGCGCGGCCGACACTTTACGCCCGGTAGGCCGCCCATTCGTGGGTCCAGCAAGCGAGGTCATGCACCCAACTCTCTGTGCTCTGCCGCGACTTGTTGGCCCACTTGGAGGCGTTCCTCGCTGCGAAGTCGTCTAGGACTCCGGGGTCAGTCCCGGCCCAGGCGGGGAACTGGCTCAGCCAGTCTTCCGCCTGGGCTGGGGTGTGGCCGTTGCCGATCAGCCACTGAGTGAGTAACGCCAGTTCGACCCACGGTGCTGCCTTGGTCGCGTACGCCCAATCGACGATCCGCAGTCCCTGCGGTGTCAGGATCAGGTTGGCCGGGTTGAGGTCGGAGTGCACGAGCGCGTCGCCGTCCATCGCCGGGTGGGTGAAGCTGAGCCGCCCGGTCGCGCCGTACAGCCGCACGTCTGGCGCGGCGGTCTGTTGAAGCCCTTCGAGGGTCACGGCAAGCGTGTCGAGGTCAGGGCTCCCGGGTGACAGGTCGGGGTGGGGGCCGTCCAGGTGCTCGACCCCCACCACCAACCAGCCGTCGGACTCGAAGTCCCACAGAACCGTAGGCGGATACCTGTCGATGGCTCTGGTTACCGTCAGTTCGTAGCGCAGTGACCGGACGCCCGGGCCCGAGAAGGCGGCCTTGACGAAGGCGGTGCCGGTGGAACCGATGACGGTCGACGCGATCTCCGCGTGGTCACCACGCGGAGCCGGGTACACGCCGACGATGCCGCCGACTCGTTCGGCGACCGCTGTTCCCACATGCTCGGGTAGGGCGGTCCAGTCGCTGCGCATGGTCACCTCTCGTTACTTGCCGGTGAAGTCCGGTTCCCCGGGCGGGCAGCACGACTCGGCTTCACCGTGCCAGAACTCCATGTCGACCCGGTAGCAGGTGGCGTGCAGCGCCGCGAGGGTGAACGTGACGGCGGTGCCGTCCATCATCCCCTCGGTCAGGATGGGGATGTGGTGGACGAAGCTCCCGGCGATCTGCTCGCAGGCGGCGGCGTAGGGCACGGTGTGCTGCAACACGGAATGCCACACGGCGTCGACCGGGAGGGTCGGCACGACACGGCCGATCGACCCGTCGGGCAGCAGCATCCCGAAGTCCTCGTTGCCCACGGTGTCGGCGTGCGCCCTGAGGAAGATCAGGAACTGCTCCACGGCCCGCTCGGCGTACGAGCGGGTGACGTGCCGGTCGGCAGCGAAGTAGTCGACCAACTTCCCGAACACCTCGGGCGTGACGAGGGTCCGAGGGTCGAGGGCGGTCGTGGTCGGTTCGTGTGCGGTGACAGTCACGACTTCTCCTTGCACCTTGTGCGGTCAGCGGCGCTGATCAACGCCGCGTGCGGAGCTGGGGGTTCCGCATGCCTGTTCTGCGGTGAAGCGGTCATGAAGCGCAGGTGACTCGCGGCAGGGGTGAGGCCGGGGGCCCTCTCACCCTTGGCATAGCCCTCATCAGCGCGCCCTGGCCCAGGAGATGAACCGCTCCGTCAGGTCGAGTCTGCGGTCCGGGTGGAGCTGGTGCAGCTGGCCGCTCGCCTCGGTCATCAGCACCCCGAGGAACAGTAGCAACGCGGTCCGGTCGTGCCGGTACTCCGCCAGCAGCGCCAGCCGGGCCGGCTGGCAGGGCCACTCGGCACCGCAGTTGCGGCACCGCCAGAGCGGACGCATAGCGACATGAGGAATCGGCGGCCGGGCCATCAGCGCAGCCCTAGGGCGGTACGATCATCCAACACTTCTACGACATGACCGACAGCGATTGTCCCGCCAGCCCCATCAATCCCCTCCAGGCAAATGAACAGCCCTTGCAGCCAAACGATCTCTTTCCTGGCAGACGCGTGATTCGAGCCCATGACCACCGCCCCCTCCTTTAGCGGCGCCCGACCCCAGGTCTCGACGCGCCCGTAGCGGCCTCACCTCGATGGGTACCGCCGGATCCGGAGTGCCTCCTGGCGCTACCTTTGGTCGGCCAGCAGCCCCACCACTCGATGCCAGAAACAAGTAGAAGCGTGTCGACACTCGTCGAACACCCTCGACACGAACCTTCGACACAGGGCCTCTGGCACCCCACCATCGGTGGGTGGGTGGTCGTAGAGGTCCAGGACCCGGCGCATCTTCGATGTGAAGTCGGGGTCGGTGCTGGCCTTCCACGTCTTGGTGGCTTGCCACGTCACCCCGCGTTCGTGCAGGACACGACGCACGGTCTCGACGCTGGCCGTCGTGACGTAACCAGCGGCGACGAGGTAGTCGCGCAGCTTGGTAGCGATCAGCAGGAGAACGGTTGGCCGAGGAAGCGGGGGTCGCACCGGGCGATGACGCAGATCCAGTCGCGGGTCTGCTCATCGATCCGTCTCGGTGCGCCCCCACTCCATTTTGGTCCAGGGCGTCGAACCCCCGATCGTTGAACGCGTGGATCACGTCGCGGACGTAGTCCTCACTGCTCTTGAGCAGGTGGGCGATGTCCGGACCGGCTGCCCCTGGGCGGACATCAGCACCACGACCGCCCGTCGCAGCTTCCCGGATCCTTCGCCGTCCGAGTGATCCGCTGCAACCGCTGACCCTCAGCTATCGACACCTGCCGGACGAACACCTCCGGCCGTCTACCCACCGGCCATCACCTCCCACCACGAGTGCTGGGGGACAGCCTGCCCGATCCATCCTCAGAACCAACGCATAACACGATCAACGTTCAAATACGAGGCATTAGCCTCGGTCTTTCACTTGAGCATGGATCAATAGCCGCCGCTCGATGAGTGCAGTTTGCGTGTTTGCTGATGTTCTGTTGGCATGCCAAGGTCCCGGCGCTGGGCCGGGTTCCTCCGTGGTGATGGTCGGGCGTGCGTCTCGAGGTCAGCCGGTGGGCCGGGGTAGTGCGGTGAGCTTGTTGAACGCGCTGGTCAGGGCGTCGGTCCAGGGCCAGTTGGCGGCGATGGCGAGGCGGGTCCGCCGGGCGGTGCGGGTGATCCGGGCGGCGACGTGCAGCAGCCGGTAACGCAGCTTCTTCGGTTCGGCGGTGGCCAGCTCGCCGTCCAGGAGCAGGTTCTGGGTCCAGGCGAGTAGGTCGATGCCGGTCAGAGCGAGGTGGAGCCAGGCCTGGTTGATGGCGAAGTGTCGCGACGGGAACCGGCCGAAGCCGGTGTTCTTGCCGGTGCGGATGCGGTCCTCGACGCGGGCGTGGGCCCGGTGCCGGGCCTCCAGGAACTGGATGCTGCCGCCGCCGGGTGGGGTGTCGGTGGCGACGACCTGGTGCCGCCAGCCTTCGATAGTGTCGAACAGGGTCAGTTGGGCGCCGGGGTGCGGGCGTTCCCGGCGGACCAGGAGCCGGGTGCCGGGCGGCCATCCGGTGGCCTCGAACAGGCCGGTGATCTCGCAGACCTCGGCATGGTCACGCAGGTCACCCTCGGTGTCGACGGCGGGAACCCAGCCGGTCGCGGCGCGGATCGCCGCCCGCACGCCTTCGGTGATCGCGGCGCCGACGGAGAATCGGATGTCCAGGTGCTGCTCGCGCAAGGCTCGGATGTAGGCGAGGAAGCCGTGGCTGGAACCAGCGGAGTCACTGCGCAGCAGGATGGGGGTGCCGTGCCGGGCCGCGTCGGGGATCTGGGCGAGGGCCTGGTCGAGCACGGTGATGTGGTCGGCGGTGGTGTTGGATCCGGCCCGACCTTCCCGTAGCAGGCCGGCGAGGGCTTCGCCGGTGTTGTCCAGGAAGCACAGCAGCGGGTGGTAGCCGAACGTCTTCTTCCAGGTGCGGGTCGCTGCTTCCTTCTCGGAGTGGCAGATCACGATGGTGGCGTCGATGTCCAGGACCAGGCCGTCGACCGGGCGGCCGGCCACCGTGGGCTGCGGCAGGTCGCCGCGGACCTCGGCGTGCTGGGCCCAGGCGACCTCGCGGGCTCGGGCCCGCGCAGCACGCAGGTGGGCCAGCATCGGCTCGTCCAGTCGGGACAACAGCCGCCACGCGGTCGGGTCGGAGGCCACTGGCCCGAACAGACCGGCCTCGTTACGCAGCACCGCGAGATCAGCGATAGCCTCACCGCCGTCGGCGAGCATCACCGCCAGATCGACCGCTACCCGGCCCGGATCGTGCCCGCCCCGCCGCTGCCGCAGCCCGGCCAGGGCCTCACCGAACGCGCTGGTCAGCCCAGTCGCATCGGCCAGGTCAGCGAGCAGCCGGGCACCGACGTGACCCACCACGCCCCGCCCACCCCCGGTCACCACGATCTTCGGACGTGTTGCGGTAGCCTTCACCCAGCAAGTGCCTTCCGTGACAGGAACATGGGACTCTCGACAAGCCCTATTTTCCCAGATCAGAAGGCACTTCTTCGTTCTCAGCCCAGTCCGTGGACAGCCCTTACTGAAGGGCCGAGGTTAGCCTGAAAGCTGCTCGAAGATAGTATGTCCGAACATTTTCAGGCCGCACTCTTTTGCTCCGAAACGTTACTCATGGCGTGCCCTGCTTCCTCCACTGAGCTTGTAGGACACGGGTGTTTAGAGTGTTCACGAAGTCGGGCCCGCACAGGCGTTCAAGGTCCGCGAGTAGTTCCAGGTCTGCCGGAGTGGCAGTCTCCTCACCCTTCGCCTCATGTTGCCACCGCAGGATAGCAAGATTGGTGCGAGTCATCAGAGTGTTCGGATGCTCGGGGCCGAGCACCCGCCGGGCGTCGGTGAGAAGCTCCTGATAGGCGGCAATGGCACCAGCGTGGTTCCCCATTTGGTCTAAGCATTCAGCTAGTCGGGAGCGGGTGGCTAGGACGCGTGGATGGTCAGGGTCGTACACGTGCAGGAGATCGGGGAGCAGCCCTTCGCAAGCGGTGGCGGCACCGGCAGCATCCCCCGCCTCACCACGCCAATAAGCCATGTTGAAACGGATGCCGAAGGTCTGCGGATGATCGGGGCCGGACACCCGCAGGACTTCGGGGAGTAGCTCTTCGAACTCGGCGGCTGCACCAGCCGCGTCCCCCGCCCCACCACGCCAGTGGGCTAGATGGCCACGAATGGACAGGGTTTGCGGATGGTCAGGGCCGAGCACTGCGGAGGAATCAGCATGCAGTTTCTCGTAGGCAGTGACGGCACCGGTCGCGTCTCCCGTCTCACCACGCCACCGCGCATGGTTGCTACCGGCCAGTAAGGTGTGCGGGTGGTGGGGACCCAGCACCCGTACAAGATTGGGGAGTAGCTCATCGTAAGCGGTGGCGGCACCGGCAGCATCCCCCGCCTCACCACGCCAAAAAGCCAGGTTGATGCGGGTTAACAGGGTTTGCGGATGGTCAGGGCCGAACACTGCGGAGGAATCAGCAAGCAGTTTCTCGCAGGCAGTCACGGCACCGGTCGCGTCTCCCGTCTCACCACGCCATCGAGCAAGGTTGTAGCGGGCATTCAGCGTGTCCGGGTGGTCGGGGCCGAGCACCCGCAGGATTTCGGGGAGTAAATTTTCGTATGCAGTCACGGCACCAGCCGCGTCCCCCGCATCGCCATACCAGTGGGCAACATAGTGTCGAGTGCGCAGTGTGTCCGGGTGATCGGGGCCGAGCACCCGTAGCTGGTCGGTGAGGAGCTCCTCGAAGGCGCGAACAGCGCGGGCGGCATCCCCCGCCTCGCCACGCAATCGGGCAGAGTTGCCGCGGATGATCAGCGTGTCGGAGTGGTCATGGCCGAGGTAGCGAATGGCGGTGGAGTGTAGGGCATCAAAGTAGGCAGCTGCGGTGGCGGCTTGCCCTGTCTTGCCGAGACTGACTCCATGGGATAATAGAACCGCGTAGGCGCCATGGGTCCACAGCAGTGAGCCGGTATGGGTATATAAGGCGGTTGTGTTGGCGCGCAGGGATTGGGCGTGCTCCCGGTCGCGTTCATACTGGGGCCAGATGGCGTCCAGGGCGTCGGCGGCGGTAATGGCCAGGGGGGCGATGTGGTCGGTGGGGATGGCTTCGCGGACCACACGCTGCAGGAGACCATGGACCCGGAAGTTTCCGGTGGCCGGGTCCGTGGTGGTGAGGCTAAGCCGGGCGAGGTTGTTCAAGGCGTCCATCACGTCGTCGTCCTCTACCGGCGAACCGATACGGGCACCCAGGTGGGACAGGACAGCCCGGGTGGTAAGTACTGCGGCGGGGATACCATTCGGGTCAAGCAGTGCGGCCAGTTCCAACACCGGCCGGGCCACTCCAGGCGGGGAGAAGGTATCGGCGCGGCCGATGGACAGCGACCATGTGGTTGCGACCGTGTAGGGGTAGTCGTCCGGCAAGGCTCGGGGTGCCAAGGCGGTTAACTCTCGGCGGCGATCGGCAAAACGACGGCGGTAGTCGCCGCAAGTCATGTTGGCGCGGTCGAGAATGTAGGTAGCGGCCTGCGCCAGCGCCAGCGGAAGATGACCGAGGTCATCGGCCAGTCCGGCGGCCTGCCCTAGCCGGCCCGGATCCGCGAGCTTCTCGGTCAGATAGTTCATGGATTCGGTCGGGGTAAATATCCCAAGGTTGATGATCTGCCGACCGGCGGCTAGGGCACTGTCGGTGTTGCGGGTGGTGACTACTGTCCGCCCCGACCTGCTTGGCGGTGGCCACAAGCCGCGCAGATCATTGGGGTCGGTCAGGTCGTCAAGGACGATCAGCCAGCGGCATGTGGTCGTGGCCAGCCAGGCCAGGAACCGGTCGGTTGCCTGGTCCGGGTTGGAATCATCGGCACCGGTGACATCGGCAGCCGCTTGCGTGTAGGCCGTGACCATCGCCGACCGAGACGTCGCGGACACCCATACCAGCAGATCCAGATCCCCCCGATTCCACAGCCGGCGTGCCAACCCGGCAGCGAGTTGTGTCTTGCCCACCCCGCCGAGCCCAGCCACCACCTGACACGGCACCGTGCCGCTGCCAGCCGCCGCATCAAGGGCATGATCGGCAAGGCGCTTCTGCTGGCAGTGCGCCATCACAGGCACCACGCCAACCTGATGAGGCCATACCACCGGAGTACGCCCGTGGACCGTCACCGGAGCATTGAATACTCCGACGGCACCAAAGTTGACCATGGCCGTGGCCCGAGAGCCAGCCTCTCCGGGAACGGACGGCCCTACACCGTTCCCGGAGAGGCTGGGGGGACCGGCGTCCCCTGGTGAAACGCCACCGGAGCATTGAACTGCCCCACCGCCCCATAGTTACTCGTCACCGTAAACACCCCGGACCGGGTCCCCGCCGGATCCGCCTGGGCGAGGAGCACTCGCGCAGCGGCGAGAATATCTTCGTCAACGTCCGCACCAGTGGCGTGCAGATCCTCACCGAGGCGCGCCTGCCACACCCCCGGCTCCATCTCCCGCCCCTCCAACGCCCTCACTGCCTGCTCACGACCAGACAGCCGCTTTACAAGCAGCGCCTTCAGGCCACCGTAAGCGTCTTGCATTGCACTACTGACCCCTGCCGTCGTTGCAGCCGCCAACGCCGCCACGATCAACTCCACACCAGTCACCCGCGCCGTTCCTCTCGTAGATGCCGCTACCGCTCTCGCACTACTCAACGCCGAACAAGCGGCGAACTCAAGAATGCTTCGATCGCCGTTGGGGTTCGTTAACGATCGGTACCGTCTCGGAGTACTGCGAGGCTGCTCGCGAATGAGCCGGTCAGGCTGTCCAGGACGGTTTTCCCCCTGCGTGCTGTGGCGAGGGACGGTTCGCCGATGACTCCGGTGTCGGTGTAGCCGCGCATGCCCAGAACGAGTAGGTCCGGACGCTCCGTACGGTGGTCTGCGGTCCGATAGCTGTCGCGTACGACCTCGGGGCACAGGTGCAGCAACACGGAGGTTTCGATCTCCCCGGCGTGCATGTCGTCGTGGCTGCTGCTGGCTAGTCCGGCCTCCTGGCGGGCGGTCTCCCAGTCCTCCCGTCTCGGGAACAACGCCATGCGGCGCCCTTCGACGTTGGCTTCCTGCACGACGTTGGCCAGGATGTAGTTCCCGCCATGGCCGTTGACCACGATCAGTCGTTCGACTCCCGACCCGCGCAACGATGCGGCGACGTCGGTGATGATACGGGCCAGGGTGGATGAGCGGATGCTCACCGAGCCGGGCCAGCCGGTGTGTTCCTGCGAGCAGCTGATGGTCACGGGCGGTAGGAGCATCAGATCGTAGGCGGTTGCTGCGGCCTTCGCTATGGCGCAGGCGACGATCGTGTCCGTCAGCAAGGGCAGGTGATCGCCGTGCTGCTCGAAACTGCCCACCGGCAGCACCGCGACATCCGCGTGGCGGTTGGCCTCGTCCGTGGTCGTGGCGGTGGTGATCAAGTCCATGATCACAGTCTGACCGTGGAAGCGACGAGGGAGAAGGCGCTGTTGAACGTGACCGCCTCGTCGGACGCCGTTTGTCCTGCGAGGCGGGCATGCAACTGATGCAGCGGGCGCATCGCGCGGGCGGAGTTCGTGGTGGCGGTCAGAGTGAGTGCGTGACTTCCCTCTGCGCTCGCCTCGGTCAGTCGGCCATCGGCGGCGTAGGCCAAGGCGAGCCAGGCACGTGTCAGCGCCTCGTCCTGACGGTAGTCGGCGGGCCACCCCTCCAGAATTTCCTTCAGCGTCCGCGCCGCCGGACCGACCATACCGAGGCGTAGCAGACAGTAACCCTCGTAGGCTCGAAGGTAGGCGAGGGTGCAGTGGTGGCCGATGGTGTCCGGGTCGTCCTCGCCGACCTCTGCCGCACGGTCGACGAGCCGGTGAGCGGCGTTGATCGCCGCCAGTGAGCGGGTCTGATCGCCTTGAAGTGCGTGTCCTTGGGCTTGGCGGATCAGACACAGCGCCCGGTCACGATCCGTGAGCGGCACGAGAGACTCGGCAGTGGCGGCGAGCGCTGCGGCTTGATCTCCATCGAGACGATCCGCAGCCTGCTGTGCCTGCCTCATCAACACGTAAGCGGCCATCCGCTTGTCCGCGGCCTTGTGCGCCAGTCCGAGAGCTCGATCGAGCCAGTGCGTCGCGGCCGTGGCGTTCCCGAGGTTGTCGGCGGCCCATGAACCGAACTCCGCCCACCTGGCCTCCACCGCCAAGAGGCGAGGCTCAACGTCTGCGGTCGCGTCGTGCCGGTACCGGCGGATGACAGACGACTCCCGACAGACAATCTCGTAGATCTGCCGAGGCCCGAACATGTTGTGGGAGACCGACAGGAGCCGGAGCATCTCGATCCAGTGCAGGGCCAACACCGGATCCACACCAGCCGGGGCAAGTCCTAAGCCGGGCGATGCGTCAGCACGTGACTCCTGGTCTGTGCCGGTCGGAGTCCTACCGGACGCTGGCACCTGGCCACGGGCGACCTCACCCCACCGTGCACGTTGCCCAGCCTCGGCCTTCTCCTCGTCATGACGCTGCTTGAGTCGCCGGTACTCGTCGTAGCCGGCAAGCAACTCACCACCGGCACGCAGCGCTTCATCACAACGCTGCCAGAACACCCGATCCGCCACCTGGCTGCCGCACTCGACCCCGGCAACGGTGCTCCGCGTGCTGTTCACCCGCGCCGCCACATCCGCCTGCGTCACACCCAACGCACGACGACGCTCCGCAAGCCTCCCACCGAGAGCCCGCTTCACCTCTCGAACCTGCCGCGGATCGATCACGACAACCCGACCCCCACGACGTACGCCGTCAGCACGAAAGACAATTGACGCAGAGCGAAGCCACCGTAACCGAACTCCACCCCACCAAGCGAGTCTTCACCGTTGCCCATTCACCCCACCGCACAGGCTCACCGACACGAACACGCCCTCGCACCCAACGGGACGCCACCAGACAGGGCCGGACGTGAGGGATGCTCGTCGCACGAGCACCCACCGAGCACCCAACCGACCACAAGGGACGGAAAAGCAGAGAGGCCTGACCGCCATTTCGGCAGGTCAGACCCCTCATGATCTTGTGCGCCCGAAGGGACTCGAACCCCTAACCTTCTGATCCGTAGTCAGATGCTCTATCCATTGAGCTACGGGCGCCCGGTGCTCGACCAGTCTACACAACCGGTTTTGCGCGGAGACTCCGGGATTCGAACCCGGGAGGGGCTTTAAGACCCCAACCGCATTAGCAGTGCGGCGCCATAGACCAGACTAGGCGAAGTCTCCTCGGTGACCCTGCGGACCACCGCGGACGAGGATACAGGTCCGCCCCCACCCGGGGCAAAGCGACTATCCCGACCGACTGCAAGCCCTGCTGGGGATCGTGCCGGAGGGTCAGCCCGGAGGTGGCTGCGGGGCGGCGGCCGCCCTCCCACGACACCGCCCCGCACGCGTATTCCCGCGTGTGCCAGGTCACGTTCGCGGCTACGCTCCTGTCCCATGCAGGAGCAGCCGCCGAGCGACCCGCCCCGTCGCCCCGCCAGCGACCGGGCGCGTCGCCGCTCGCCGGAGGCGACCTTCACGCCGCCGCCCGTACCGCCCCGGCAGCAACAACCTTCCGATGACGAGGCGACGCCCCGGCCGAAGCGGAGTCGCCCCACGAAGGCGGCACCGGCCGTGCTGTTCCAACCCCCCGCCGACGGGTCGCCCGTACCATCGCCGCCGCCTGCCGCCCGACCACGCCGCGCGGCCGACGGTCCGCCGGCAGACGAGCCGACCAGCACGGCGGGCGGTCCGCCGGCAGAGGAGCCGACCAGCACGGCGGGCGGTCCGCCGACCGCACCCGCGCAGCGCGGAGGGGACGAGAGGTCGGTACGCGACGCCGCCCCCGCCGCGGGCAGCGCGCCGGCACCCGCCGCGATCCCCGGGTCGCCTGCCGCGCGACGCACCGCCCGCAGCCGGGCGGCGGGGGCGGCCGCCGGCAGCACCACCTCCCCACCCCGGCGAGAACTACGGCCCGACCCGGCCGAGGGGCCCACCACAGTCCCCGGCACCCCCGATCCACCGCCGGAGACCGCTGTCTCGCCGGAGACGCCGGAGACGCGTGTCTCGGCGGAGACGCCGGAGTCAGCTGTCTCGGCGGAGACGAGCACGCCGACAGAAACAGCCGCTCCACAGGCACCGGTTCCGCCACCGAAAACGGCCAGACCGGCACAGAAGTCCACGGCTTCGCAAGCGGCCACACCGACGACGACCACGCCGGTGGTGCCGGGCACGCCGCCACGGAAGCGGGCCCCCCGGAAGGCGGCCCCGGCGGAGGAAGCCGGCCCGACCACCCGCCGGGCTGCGCCCCGCAAGCGGGCGACCTCACCGAAGAAACCGGCACCGCCGGAACCCGCCCCGGCGGCGACCACCAACCCCACCGGGGAACCCGACCCGACCATCGGGCAGCACCCGGTAGCAGGGCCCGACCTGGCGGGCGGGCAGCGTCCGCCCGCCGGATCGGAACTCGGCACCGCGCCGACCGCCCCCGGGCCGGCCACCGCCGACCTGGCGGAGCACGGCCCACGAGCCGTGCCCCCACAGCCCGACGCCACCGACGCACCTGCCGAGGCGGCAGCGGACCCGGACGGCGTGCCATCGGAGCGGGTCGAGCTGGCGGTGCTCCGGGCCCGGCTGCTGGCCCACCCGGGATTCGCCCCGGAGCTGCTGGCCCTGGCGGCGGTCGAGGGGATCGGGCCGCGCGCGCAGACGTGGGCGCGCGGGCTGCGGGAGGCGTACCCGGATGCCGGTCCGGACGGGCTGGCCCGGCTGGCCACCCGGCGGTTCGTCAGGTGGGCCGGGGTGGGTGGGGCGACGGCGGCGGTGGCCGGGCTGTTCGCGCCGGTGGCGGAGCTGACGGCGGTGCTCTGGACGCAGTCCGCGCTGGTGCTGCACGTGGCGGCGGCCTACGGGCGGGACCCGCTCCACCCGGACCGGGCGGTGGAGTTGCTGGTGCTGACCCAGGTGCACCCGGACGCGGACAGCGCCCGTGCCGCATTGGACTCGGCGCGGGCGGCGGACGGGCCCGGTGACGGGCCATGGCCGCGTGCGGCGGAGGCGGCCTGGCGGTTGGCGGCTCCGCTGGCCGCGCAGGCCGGGGGCTGGGCTGCGCTCCGGCTGGCGGCCCGGCTGCTGCCGGGGGCGGCGGTACTGGCGACGGCGGCGGGTGACGCGGCGGCAACCGAACGGCTCGCTGCCCGGGCGGTGGCCTCCTACCGGCCGGCCCGGGTCGGCCGGTAGGGCCGGCCCCCACCGAACCCGCTCACCGTCGGCGGCCTCCGCGGCACTTCAGTGACCACCGCCGGAACATCGACAGCGGAGCGGCGCGGCGACAGGAGGGCGGCGCGGGCAGTGGGTGGCGGCGGTCAGAGCCAGTCGAACCAGTCCTTGGGCAGCAGCGAGTAGCCGACGAAGGCGACCACGTCCAGCAGGGTGTGCGCCACGATCAGCGGCATCACCCGCCGGGTGCGCAGGTAGAACAGGCTGAACACGACGCCCATCACGGCGTTGCCGACGAACGCGCCGAAGCCCTGGTAGAGGTGGTAGGAGCCGCGCAGCAGCGCGCTGGTCGCGATGACCGCGCCGATCCGCCACTGGAGCTGGCGTAGCCGGGTGACCAGGTAGCCGACCACGATCACCTCCTCCAGCACGGCGTTCTGCACGGCGGCGAGGACCAGCACCGGCACCGCCCACCACAGCGGCGGCAGGCCGGCGGGGACCAGGGTGGCGTTGATGCCGAGCTGCGCCGCCACCCAGAACAGGGCCAGGCCGGGCAGGCCGATCAGCGCGGCCAGCCCGGCGCCCCGGGCCAGGTCGGACCCGGGCCGTCGCAGGTCCACGCCGAGGGTCCGCGCCGGGTCGCCGGGGTCCCGTGCCAGCAGGTGTACGGCGAGCAGCACCGGCAGCAGCGCGAAGACGATGCCGAGCAACTGGTACGTCAGGTCGAGCCAGGGCCGGGCGGACTGCGAGGTGTTGAGCGAGGCGGTCTGTTTCGACAGCGGCCCGTCGGCGGTCAGCTTCGCGGTCAGCGACACCACGGCGTAGACGGCCGACTGCCCGAGCGACAGGCCGAGCACCAGCAGGGTCTCGGTGCCGAGGACCCGCCGGGTCACGGGGCGGGTGGGCTGCTCATCGGTCACCGCACCACTCTGCCCGACGGGGTGGCCCGATTGCACCGGCCGGTGCCCCGGACGAGCCGATCGCACAGTCTGTGCGACCGCTATATACGCTCCGTGGACATTCTATCGGGGCCCGATCCGCCGTCAGGAGGAGGACCGCCCCCCGTGGACAACTTCGCTCGGCTGTTGAAGGAGAGTTGGACCCTGGTCGAGGAGGACCGGAACCGGCTGAGCGGTCGTTTCTACGCCCGGCTGTTCCTGCTCGATCCGGAGCTGCGCCGGCTGTTCCCGGCGGAGATGACCGGCCAGGGTGACCGGATCCTGGACGCCATCGTCACCGCGACCCAGGTGATGGACGATCCGGAGAGCTTCGACGAGTACCTGCGCTCGCTGGGCCGGGACCACCGCAAGTACCACGTCGACGCCGCGCACTACGCGACGATGGGGGTGGCGCTGCTCGACGCGTTGCGTACCACTGCCGGTGACGGTTGGAGCCTGGAGTACGACCAGGCGTGGCGGGACGCGTACGCGGCCATCACGGCGACCATGCTGGCCGGGGCGGAGTCGGACGAGAATCCGCCGTTCTGGCACGCGGAGGTCCTCACCCACGAGCGGTACGGCACCGACACCGCCGTGTTGACCGTCCGCGCCCTCCAGCACCCGCTGGTCTGGCGGGCCGGCCAGTACGTCAGTGTCGAGGTGCCCCGGCACCTGCCCCGGGTGTGGCGGACGTACTCGGTGGCGAACGCCCCGAACGATGACAACGTGCTGGAGTTCCACGTCCGTACGCCGGCCGGCGCGGGCTGGGTGTCCGGGGCGTTGGTGCGCCGGACCAAGCCGGGTGACCTGCTGCGGGTGGCCGCTCCGATGGGGTCGATGACGGTGGACCGGGATTCCGGGCGGGACATCCTCTGCGTGGCCGGCGGGGTCGGCCTGGCGCCGGTGAAGGCGATGGTGGAGGAGTTGGCCGGCTGGAACCGGGCCCGCTGGGTGCACGTGTTCTACGGTGCCCGGCACGCCGACGAGTTGTACGGCCTGGCCGGCCTGGAGGAGCTGGTCGCCGCGCATCCCTGGTTGTCGGTGACCCCGTCGTGCAGTGACGACCCGGGCTTCGACGGCGAGCGTGGGGACGTCCCCGAGGTGGTGGCCCGGTACGGCCCGTGGACGTCGCACGACTGTTACGTCTCCGGCTCAGCCGCGATGGTCCGGGCGACGTTGCGGGCGCTCGCCGAGGACGACGTCCCGCCGCAGCACATCCGGTACGACACGTTCGGCAACCTGTAGAGCTTTACTCCCCCCGAACCGGGGCGCGTGCCCCCGCCCCCTGGGGCACGCGCCCCGGTCCCCTCCGTGCCCACCCGGATCAGCGTCCGGGGCAGGGGTTCAGGCGTTGCTGTCGCGGTACTCCTCGACGGGGACCAGCGGCACGCCGGGTGCCATCCGGTCGGTCCAGGCCCGCCCGTCGAGGTGGTCGATCTCGTGGGCGACCAACCGGGCCATCCCGTACGCGAACGAGGTGATCATCCGGCTGCCGTCCCAGCGGGCGTGTTCCACGTCGATGCGCAGTGGGCGGGGCACCAGGCCGCGGTGGTCGGCGGTGGCGAGGCAGCCCTCGTACTGTTCGACGGTTTCCGGGCTCTCGGCGACCAGCCGGGGGTTCACCAGGACGACCGGCGGGGCGGTCCGGTCGGGGGGGCGCACGACGGCGACGGCGACGTCCAGGCCGAGCTGCGGTGCGGCGAGGCCCATCCCGGCGCTGAACGTGTGCACCTCGTCTGCCTGGGCCAGCAGGTCGGTGAGCCGGCCGGCCACTTCGCGGGCGGCGGCGGCTTCCCGGGGCAGGTCGAAGGGGCGGGCCGGCCGGCCGGACGCGGTGGCGTCGGGGGGCAGCACGCCGAGGGCGCGCAGCCGGTCGGCGGGGCGGGCCGGCACCTGCGGCGTCGTCTCCGCCGGCTCCTGGCGGAACCGCCACTGGAGGCGGAAGCGGGTGTTGAGCGGCGGGTCGTCGGTGGACCAGTCGAAGACCACCCGGTCGCCCCGGTCGTGTCGGCGGACCGGGGTGCGCAGTGGCCCCTCGTCGGCGGAGAGCGAGGTCTCGACCCCCCAGACCCGGGGGTCGAGGGCCGCCGGGAGGTCGAGCCGCACGGCCAGGTGCCGGGTGGGCAGGCGGACGGCCCGTTGGAACCAGGGGCCCCACTTGACCCGGCCGACCCGGTAGGCGTACTCGACCTCGGCGCGATCGCCGGGGTGCAGCGGGAACGGCCCGTCGGCGTTCTCGAACAGCAGCCAGATCTCCTTGTACGCGTCCCGGTCGTGGCGGACCCGCCAGTGCATCGGTTCGCGGCCGCCGTCGTCGTGGTGGATGGCCCGGAAGCGCAGCTCGGCGAAGGTGAGCGGGTGTTCCCGGTGGTGCCGGTTGGAGCGCCCCGGATCGTCGGGCCACCGGTCGACGGCGACCCGGACGAGGTAGCGGGTGACCGGTTCGGTGCCGGCGTTGTGCAGTCGACGACGGATCACGCACCGGTAGGTGCCGTCGACCAGGGTGAGGGTGGCGGTCTCCTGTTCGACGACGAGCCCGGTGCCCGGCGGGAGCCACCGCCCGGGGGGTGTCGGTTCACGTTGCCCGGGAACGGCACGGGCCTGGCGGAGCTGGTCGTACTCGCGGAAGCACTGCCAGATGACGCCGCCGGCGTCGAGGACGGCTTCGGCGCGGCGGGCGAAGTCTTCGGTGGGCCGGTGCCGACGCCCCTCGACGTGACTCACGTACGACGGGTCGAAACCCATCAACGTGGCGAGCTGTTTCTTGGTCAGCCCTCGCCCCGTCCGGTGCCGGGCGAGTTCCGCCGCGAACGAATCGGCGGCCCGCTCCAGGGGAGAGGTCGTCATCAGCTTCCTCACGCAAAGCAGCCGGGACGACAAGTCTTCACGTTTTCTCCGTTTCCCCGTACCGAACTGGCACGTTGTCGACATATGCCTTGACACCGCCGGCGTTTTCCGCGCCTTCGGTCGGGTAGTAGCCGAACCGGGCTGATCCGTGCCGACCGGACGGCCATGGTGATCCCGACCTCCCGATCCGCTGCCGGAGAGGCTTCCCTCAGGACCCCAAGCATGGTTAGGCTAGCCTTAGCTTCACGGGCGACCCCTCCGGCACCGGAGTGGCCGACGAGACCTCCGCCACCCACGGCGGACGAGCGGTGACGGGAGGGGGTCGGGATGACGGCGGTGATGCCGGGCCAGGATCTCGCCGGCCGGCTCGCCCCGGTCACCACCACCCTGCGGGCCATGTTCGGCACCGACGCGCTGCCCGGCCTCGCGCCGGGTCTGGTGGTGGCGGACGAGTTCGGCTGGAGCCCCGCCACCACCCTCGTCGACGGCACCCGGATGCCCGAGTTCCTGCGCGCCGCCGCCCGCCGCTGGGGTGGCACCCCGCACGCCTGCGCCGCGCTGGCCTGGAAGTCCTACAGCTACTGGACGGCGCTGCCGGTGGTGCTCGGGTGGGCCTCGGCCCGCCGGGTGCCGCTGCTCGACCCGGCCGACGTGCTGATCCACTTCGAGGACCACCGGCAGCTGCTCACGATGGGCCTGCGCCGCTCGACGACCGTCGCGGTGCTGCCCGGTGACCCGCTCGCCCTCACCGGCCAGCCCGGGGTCCGGGTCGCCGCCGACGAGGCCGAGCTGCTCGGCCTCCTGCGCGCCTCACTGCTCGACGCCCATCTCGCCCCGATGGTCACCGCGATCCAGGCGGAGGTGCGGGTGGGCGCGCGTACCCTGCTCGGCTCGGTGGCCTCGGGCATCGCGCACGGCATCCTGCGGGCGGCGGACGCCCTGCCCGGCCCGTCGGTGCGCACCATCGACACCCTGCTCGACACCCTCGGCATGGCCGACCTGGTCGAGCTGGTGCCCGGCCGGGGCGGCGAGCCGACCGTGCAGCGGCGCACCTGCTGTCTCGCCTTCACCCTGCCCAGCCCCAAGGTCTGCCAGGGCTGCTGCGTCCGCGCGGCCTGACCGGCCCGCCCCCGCTCAGCCCGTGAGCGGCCGGACGTCCCAACGCCACACCCCACCGGTCCAGACGGGGGTGATGCCGGTCACCGCGGTCATCGCCCGGCGCAGCGCGTCGGCGTGCGGGTGCGGGCCGAGGATCACCACGCCGGCCCGCCAGTAGCGCAGGTCGGTCACGGCGGCCCGTCGGTCGGCGGCGGTGACCGGTGGGATGGTGCCGGTGCGCGCGATCCCGCCGAAGAAGTTGCTGGTCCGCCGGTACGGCGCGGTGAACAGGGCGGCGTCCGGCTCGGGCGACCACGGCCGGGTGTCGGGGGCCAGGAAGTAGCCCCGGGCCAGCGGCATCTCCAGCCGGGTCCGGGACGACCACCGCAGCGGGTCGGCGTAGGTGTTGTCGGGCAGCGGCAGGGTCACCACGCTGCGGCCCCCGGTGACGTAGGGGCGCCACCCGCCGGAGGTGACGAACGCCGGCACCGGGTCGAGGCGGGTCGCCGGCAGCGGGGTCGGCAGCAGCGGCAGCAGGGCCATCAGCAGGACGGTCGCCGTGACGAAGCGGATCTGTCGCCTGGCGGTCGGGTGCCGGTGGGCGAGATCCCGGGCCCGCTGCACGCCGAGGGCCAGCAGCACGCCGATGACCGGGGTGATCGCCAGCGACCACCGGGTGGGCACCACGGAGTGCAGCAGGGGCAACTCCTCCAGCAGCGCCCAGGGGGCGGGGACGCCGGTGTTACGCCCGTTGAGCTGCACCTCCCGGCCCAGCGACAGGACGGCGAAGAGCAGCCCGAGCGCGGCCAGGCCGAGCACCAGGGCGTTGCGCCGCAGCCACCAGACCAGGGCGACCGTGAGGACGACCAACGGCCAGCCGAAGAACGCGTTCTCCTCGGTGGGGTTGCGCGCCAGCGGGTCGGCGGACCGGGCGTCACCGGCCAGGGACTCCCGCGACCAGCCGACGAACGCCCCCAGGTCGGTGCGGTAGCCCCGGATCAGCCGGGACAACCCGTGGTAGGAACCCGGCCCGAAGAGCTGCACGTACAGCGGGTAGGCGAGCAGCACGGCGGACAGCAGCGCGGCCACGCCCAGCCCGGCGAGGAACGGTCGGGCCGCCGTACGCAGCTGCGGCCGGCCGATGACCAGGGCGCCGGTGACCGCGGCCAGGGCGATCGCCGTCATCAGCAGGATCTCCAGGTTGAGGAAGGCCTGCCAGACGATCAGCAGGCCCAGCAGGAGCCCGTTGCGCAGCCACCGGCCCGGCTCGGTCAGTCGCAGGGTGCGCCAGATGATCAGCGGTACGACGAACTGGGAGACGATGTTCGGGTGGGCGTTGGCGTGCGACACCATCGCCGGGGCGTACGCGCAGAAGGCTGCGCCGAGCCAGGCCGGCCCCCGGGACCGGGTCACCACCCGGGACAGGAAGAAGTACCAGGCGGTGCCGGTGGCCGCCATTCCGAGGGTGAGGAAAAGAAGAAAGGACCAGTGCGGCCCGAAGAGCATGGTGACCGGGGTCATTGGTATTGAGATGGATAATACGGAGGTATTCGCCATCAGATTCACGCCGTCGGGCACGTTCATCCGGTCCGAACCGAACGGATAACTCCATTCCGTGACGACCCGAGCGCCGTGCGCCATCATCCACTCGAACTGCGCCTGGTCCGACCGGTTGTCCCGCACCCCGGCCCCGGGGTCGCGCCACAACCGGGCCGTGACCCACATCGCCAGCGCGAGATAGCTGGCCACGGCGAGCGCGTCCCACCGCCACCCCGCCCTCGCCGGACCCCCCGCCGCCGGGGCAGGTGGGCGACGCGGGCGGCCCGTCGGGAACACCCGCCGCCACCTCCGCCGGACGACACGCCGGGTCGGCACCGGCTCGGCGTCCCCGACGCCGGACCGGCCGGCGACAGGCTCCGATTCAGAAGTAGTCATGACAATTCACAGCGTAGTTGGCCTATGGCGGGCACGTGACATGTTTCGGGTACTGCCGTACTATGTGCCGGGTTCGCCGACCGCCGATCACGTGCCCTCCCCCGACCACAATTCGGCCTTCACAGTGCCCCGTTTCCTCCGCCCCTCGCGCGGATGATTCACTCTGTCGGTCCAGGCGCGGGTCAGTCATATCGTGAGGAATCGACGCATGGTAGAAATCACTGGGGATCAGCGCGTCCAGTCAGAGGTCCTGGAGGGCCTCGCCACCGCGGTCAACCACCGCCGGTGGTTCGTCGAACTGGCGGTGCCCCACCTCGGTGACGACCCGATCGAGATCGGCAGCGGCCTGGGCGACTACGCCCTGGAGTGGGCGCGGCACGTCCCCCGCTTCACCGCCACCGAGGCCGATCCGGACCGGCTGATCCTGCTCAAGGAGCGGCTGGTCGACGAGCCGACGATCGAGGTCCGCGAGATGCTGCTGCCGCACCCGGGCGGCGGCGACTACAGCGCGGCCGTGTCGTACAACGTGCTGGAGCACATCGAGGACCACGTGGGTGCGCTGCGCAGCATGCGCGACCTGGTCCGGCCCGGCGGCGCGGTGATCATCATCGTGCCGGCGTTCCAGTTCGCGATGGGCCCCGCCGACATCGCCACCGGCCACGTGCGCCGCTACACCAAGAAGACCCTCGGCGACGCGATGACCGCGGCCGGGCTGCGGGTCGAGACGATGCACTACGCCAACGCCCTCGGCCTGATCGGCTACTTCATGGCCACCAAGGTCTTCCGGCTGATGCCGAAGGAGGGCCCGATGGTCAAGGTGTACGACACCCTCGTGCTGCCCGCCACCAAGGCCGTCGAGCAGCTCGTCCGGCCGCCGTTCGGCCAGTCCGTCTTCGCCGTCGCCCGGGTACCCGGCTGACCGTGCCGCCCGCCCGCCGGCCCCGCCCACGCGGGACCGGCGGGGCACCGCTCACTCCTTGATCTGGTACGTCGGCCGGATGACCGCCCGCGCCAGGGTGTGGAACGCCAGGTTGAAGCCGACGTACGCGGGGCTGGCGTCCGGCCCCACGCCGAGCGTGTCGACGTCGACCGCGTGCACGGCGAAGACGTACCGGTGCGGACGGTCACCCGGCGGTGGGGCCGCGCCGCCGTAGCCGGTGTCGCCGTAGTCGTTGCGGACGCTGAACGCCCCACCCAGGTCGGCCTCCTGCACGCCGGTCGGCAGGCTGGTCGTCGAGGCGGGCACGTCGACCAGCACCCAGTGCCAGAAACCGCTGCCGGTCGGGGCGTCCGGGTCGAAGCAGGTCACCACGAAGCTCTTCGTCCCGGCGGGGAAGCCCGACCAGGCCAGGTGCGGGGAGACGTTCTCGCCACCGGTGCTGCCGTGCGCGTACCGGGCGTCCATCGGCTCGCCGTTGTGCACGTCGTCACTGGTCAGGTCGAACGACGACACGGTCGGCAGCAGCTCGTACGGGTCCGGGGCGATCGGTCGTTCCAGGGTCATCGGGAAGGTCCTTCCGGTGTGCGCGTTTTCCTCTGCCCCTTCTTACCCCGTCCGCCCCTCCTACCCCGCCGGGCCGGGACGACGAACCGGAAGCACCGCGCACCGTCGGGCCGCCAGAATGAGGGGACGCGGCCGACGGGCCGGTCGACGACCGGGAGGGCACATGCGGGACACCGAACGTGAGGCGGAACTGTTGGAGGCGGAGCGCCGCCTCCAGGCCGCCCAACGGGCCGGCGACGTGGCAGCGCTCGACGCCCTGCTCGACGACCGGCTGATCGCCGTCGGGCCGGACGGTCGCACCTTCGGCAAGTCCGACGACCTGGCCGCGCACCGCAGCGGCAGTTCGGTGCTCGACGAGCTGGTGGAGGAGGAGTTGGAGCTGCTCGTCGCCGGGACGACGGGGGTGACGTTCTTCCGGGGGCGGGTCAGCGGCACCTTCGAGGGTGCGCCGTTCGCGGCGCGGTTGCGCTACACCCGCACCTGGGTCTACGACGACGGGTACGGCTGGCGCATCCTCGCCGCCCACCTCAGCCCCGCCCCCTGACCCAGCTATCTGGGCTGCTCGCTGGCCGACGCAGAGCGGCTGTAACCGGTCAGGACTCCGCCGGGGCGGCGGCGCGCACCCCGGGATCGCTGCTGTTCAGGCCGGTTGCGGGGGACGGGCACCGGTTGCCTACTCTCCAGCTTCGCGGGCTGCACGAAGATCGATCGACGAGCGACCGCGTCGCCTCTGGCGTCCAGTTGGTAGACGTCGAGCCAGCACCACCCGTCGTAGGTGATCCAGTCGAGCACCCGGATGACCCGGCACCAGATCGGCTTGATGAACTGCACGCTGGCAGCGCGGGTGACGTACACCAGGTCGCCGGCCTTCGGCAGTGGCGCGTTCATCGATGGCCTCAGACCTGACGTAGCCTGCGCCACGCCCTGATCCGGGCACGGGCGGCCTCGACCATCGGGCAGAAGCTGCCCTCGGTGCATCTTCCGCACCGGCTGTGGCGGTGGTGCTCCAGGCAGTCCCACGCCGACTGGACCAGGAGCGGCACTCCGCTGCGCGCATCCACCGCGCCCCGGCGGACAGCCGCCTCCCCGCAGGGGCAGTCATCAGGGGCAGCGCGTGGGTAGGGCTGTGGTGGTGCCCTCCGGACCGGAGCCCACGCGCCGGTCTTATTCGGATACGCCGTGGCCGGACCGGTGCGATCCAACGGCGGGTAGGCACTCGGACGGCCAGCGAGCCGCCGCAGGGCACGTGTGATCAACGAACGCAGCATGAGCATCCGATCCTTCTGCCGGCCGATAGCGGGCCGTCGTGCGGACGTTCGTCCATGGAGATCCCTCAGCCGGTGGTGCTGCGGAGACGGGATGCCGGGCTGAGGTGGCACGGGATCCACCCCAGCCCGGCGGGGGCATCACGGCCAGGTGCCAACCAGGGAGGAATACCCGCCCAACAACCTAGGTCACTATATGACCACTATGCAAGGAGAGACCGGGGTGACCGGCGTGTCGTGATCTACTGGCCAGGCCAACCAGGTACCGGACTATCCGGAGATCCGCCATGCCCATCCCCATGTCCTCACGCCAGATCGCCGACGACCTCAGCGCCCGCATCCGCTCCGGGGAGTATCCGCCGGGCTCCAAGCTGCCGTCCCTGCGGGAGTTGGCCGACCTGTACTCCGTCAGCGTGTCCACCATCCAGCGCGCCCTGGAACTCACCCGTGACCGAGGGCTCACGGTCGGTCGGGCCGGTGCCGGGGTGTACGTGACCGAGGGCTACTAGGTGGGGACGATGATCGACCAGTTCTCGCCGACGCCCCTGTACGTGCAGCTCGCCGACCTGATCGCCAAGCGCATCGAGTCGGGAGAGTTGCAGCCGCTCAAGCCGCTACCGAGCGAGCTGCGGCTACAGCAGGAGTACGGGGTGGCACGCGGCACGGTCCGCGCGGCGATCGCCCTGCTACGGGAACGCGGGCTGGTCATGACCATGCCCCAGCGCGGCACGTACGTCACCGAGCACCGCACGAAGACGTAGCCCGGGTTGATTCCGCCCGGTCGGCGCGGGTAGTCCAGATGACGCCAGCAGCTGGAACGGTAGAACATTTAGTTCTACACTCGGTTTCATGGAGCGCATCGGTGTCCGGGAGCTGAACCAGAACACGAGCCAGGTGTTGGCCCGGGTGAGTGGCGGCGAGACCGTGGAGATCACCGATCGAGGCCGCCCGATCGCCCGACTGATTCCGGTAGGTGACGAGAGATCGGTTTTGGCCAAGTTGGTAGCCGCAGGGCGAGCCGTCGCCCCCACCGGCAGTGGCTCTGTGCCGCTTCCACCGAAGCTCGGTGACGAGAACGTGGACGTGGCCGCTTCGCTCGCAACGATGCGCGACGAGGAGCGCTGGTGATCTATCTCGATTCCGCCGCCGTCGTCAAGCTGGTCCGACAGGAGGAGTGCAGCACAGACCTCGTCTCCTGGCTCAACGCACACGACGACGTCCCGCTGGTCTCCTCCGCCCTCGTCGAGGTGGAAGTGCCCAGAGCGCTGCGCCGGTCAGCTCCGCAGGCGTTGATCGGAGTGCCGGCTGCCGTCGGACGGCTGTTCCGACTGGAGATCGACAGCACGATCCGGGCGACCGCAGCCACGTTCGCCGAGCCGATGCTCCGCAGCCTCGACGCCATCCACCTGGCCACCGCCCACGTGCTGACCAACGAATCCGGCACGGCACTCACCGCCTTCGTCACCTACGACCGACGGCTGCTCGAATGCGCCAAGGAAGCAGGACTACCCACAGCAAGCCCCGGCCAGAACTGACCTACGAGTCCCCGCCCCGGTACGGATTCCGGCCCTCCGTACGACACACGCCAAATGTAACCCAACAAGCTTGAAATATAACTCACGCGCAGTTACATTTCGCGCCATGACCGAGGACTTAGCCGACCTGGTACAGACGCTGCGCGCAGCTGGCGGGGATACGACCAGTGTCGAGGTCAAGGCTGCCGCAGGCGGACTGCCTGTATCGCTGACCTCCTCGTTGAGCGCCCTGGCCAACCTTACCGGTGGCGGGACGATCATCCTGGGCCTGGACGAACGTACCGGCTTCCGCCCGGTGCCACTCGCCGATCCACAGATCCTCAAGCAGGGCCTCGCCGCCAAGGCCCGCGCGTACACACCGCCCGTGCGCCTGTCCATCGACGACGGACTACATCAGCCAGTTATATGCTGCCTCGGCGGGCCAGAACTCTTGCGCCGCAAGTAGGACGACATCGACCTGCCCGCATCGGCTATTTGGTGAGCCCGTTCGCGTCGCCGCCCGGCCTGTTGTAGCTGGCGGGCTGGCCGCCTGATGACTTCTGCAACGTCTCCTTGTCAGCGACAATGCACCCATGACCCTGATTGCAACCTTGGCCAGCAACTCCGTCGTAGTCCAGGTCTCCGACCGAAGAATCTCTCTATTACATCCGGACGGCTCGACCGAACTGAGAGACGACGTAACGAATAAAGCTGTGTTGTATGAGAACAGAGCAACTCTGTCTTTTACAGGACTTGCTGAACTTGAAGGCCAAACGACGGACTTGTGGATCGCTCAACGTTTAGCCGCCGCACCAAACCTGAACGATGGTCTCGAAAAACTGACTAACGACCTCACCGTTCTCTTCCGGCGACGACCTTACCGAGGCCACTCCCACAGTATTGTCATGACGGGTTGGAAGAGGAACGGATCTGACGAGCCCACGCCGTTCTCAGGGTTGGTGTCGAATCAATTTGAGGTCGGAAAGGGATGGAGAGCGTCTCCGTCGGCGGATTTCGACTGGTTCGTGGAGATGGCGAGACCTGAGCTGCCTACGCTGATCTTCGCTCCAGACTTGGTCCCGAGGACGTCGGCAAGGGCCTTGTACCGCCAGCTACTCAGAGTGAAAAGCCAAGGCCTGAATGTTGCAAACGCCGTCGATCTGATTGCGGGAGAGATTCGGTCGGTCGCGGATTATCGGCCCACGGTCGGTCGCGAGTTGATGGTTTCAGTCCTGCCGAAATCTGCTGTCCCCCTCGGTCCGGTTACTGAACTGTCCGTCATAAGCGGACACGCCAATTCTGATACACCGACCTTCTGCAGCCTCTCCGCGAGCGGCGACCAGGTCGCGTATGGCCCAACAATGATCATGAACGGAATGATTATATCCGGCTTCCAGGCACGCCCTATCACCGACGACTAGCCCGATCCCTTTTCGCCACCATCCCGACCCACCCCGACCCTGGCCTGTTCGGCTTTCCTGAGTCAGTGGTGGCCGGGATGGCAGCTCCCCAACCCACTCGCCGACACTCCTTGAGTTTGCAGCCGGGCCATCACGGTCCGCCCCTACCTGCGCCGGTCGCAGCGCATTTCAGCCACCGATACGTTCAAGCACTACGCCAGCGATCTAACTCATGCTCGTAATCACCACATCCACCTCGGCGGCTCAGGACGTCTAAACCTTGGCCGACCGATTCGCATAGTCAATCACACGCGCGCCGACGGCACGCGCGGCTTGCAGGATCGGTTCCGGATTGGGCTTCATGCGGCTCGGATCGGCGTATGCCCGGCCGACCACCGGCGACACGTAGGCGGCGAGCCGATGCGCTGTTTGGTACGCGCTCACCGCGCCGGCCGAGTTGTTGCTGACGACCGCCACAGGTATCCCGGCCCGCGACGTACCAGCCTGTCTGGCACTGGTTCGCATTCTGCGGCATCATTCGCGGGAGCACTGCCGGAACATCAACGGGCAGATGTTCAACGCCGCTGGCGCTTGACCGGGACCGGTGTCTAAAGCACCTATCTGGGTGCATGGCGGCAGGCACGCGCGACAGCGCTGACACCGGCTTAGCAGCGCTCACCGCTGGCGCACCGGCCCTACGACCTGCGGCACGCCGCCGTATCGCTCTGGCTCAACGCCGGAGTGCCGACTACTCAGGTCGCCCAGTGGGCCGGGCACAGCGTGTATGTGCTGCTCAAGATCTACGTCTCGTGCATCGACGGACAGGACGAGGTCGCTCGGAAGCGGATCGAGGGGCGCTAGGCACCGAGCCGACCGAAGGGCCGGAGAGCGCCGACACGTAGACGACACAACCAGTGAGACACGGCAGTCCCAAGCGAGACGAAGTGAGGCTTGCTCGCGACATATAGACACGCCCCCTGCCGGCGTCCGCACTGGTCAGGGGGCGTTTCTGCGGCTCTGGACGCGGAGGGTGTGGGATTCGAACCCACGAAGACATCGCTGCCTTACCGGTTTTCAAGACCAGCGCCATCGGCCACTAGGCGAACCCTCCCGGACCGCCACCCACGGGTGCGCGGCCTGTGCCTAGTCTGCCACGAACCGCGTCCGGGCGAGCCGGCCCACCACCGTCGGGCGGGGTTCGGCGTACCGGAAAGGGGTCCTTGATCCATGGCATGACCAGCGTGACCTCACCCGGTCGGTCCACTGTGGCCGAATTTCCGGCCGTCCTGGGCGAGCGGTGGCCCGCCCCGGACGACGGGTGGTGGATTTTGCCGACCGAAGGTGGCCGCAGTGGCAGTTGTCGTCAGACCGACGTGTGTCACCGCACCGCCACCGTCGACGACTGCGTTTTCGGATCGGATCGGGTAAGACTGGGCCATGCACGCGATCACGATCCCGGAACCCGGTGGACCCGACGCGCTCGTCTGGGCGGAGGTGCCCGACCCGGAGCCCGGTGCGGGTGAGGTGGTCGTCGAGGTGGCCGCCAGCGCGGTGAACCGGGCCGATCTGCTCCAGCGGCAGGGGCAGTATCCGCCACCGCCGGGTGCGCCCGCGTACCCCGGATTGGAGTGTTCGGGGGTTGTCGGCGCACTCGGTGCGGGGGTGACCGGCTGGGCGGTGGGTCAGCCGGTGTGCGCGCTGCTGGCCGGCGGCGGGTACGCCGAACGGGTGGCCGTGCCGGCCGGGCAGCTGCTGCCGGTGCCGGCCGGCGTCGACCCGGTCGACGCCGCCGCGCTGCCCGAGGTGGCCTGTACGGTCTGGTCGAACCTGGTCCGGGTGGCCCACCTCGGCAAGGGCGAGACGCTGCTGGTGCACGGCGGCGGGAGCGGGATCGGCACGTTCGCGGTGCAGTTCGGTGCGGCGCTGGGCGCGACCGTGGTGGCCACCGCCCGGTCGACCAAGCACGGCAAGCTGCGGGAGTTGGGTGCCGCGCACACCGTCGACTACCGGGAGCAGGATTTCGTGGAGGAGGTCCGGCGGGTCACCGACGGGCGGGGCGCGGACGTGATCCTCGACATCATGGGTGCCTCCTACCTGGGCCGGAACGTGGCGGCGCTGGCCGACGGCGGCCGGCTGGTGGTGATCGGCATGCAGGGCGGGCGCAAGGCGGAACTGGACCTGGGCGCGCTGCTGGCGAAGCGGGCGTCGGTGGCGGCCACCGCGCTGCGCTCCCGTCCGCTGGCCGACAAGGCGGACATCGTCCGGGGCGTCCGGGAGCAGGTGTGGCCGCTGGTGGAGTCCGGCGCGGTCCGACCGATCGTTGACCGGCGGCTGCCGATGCGCGACGCCGCGCAGGCGCACCGGCTGGTCGAGTCGGGCGACCACGTGGGCAAGGTGCTGCTCACCACCGGGTGACGGCCCGGCCGGACCACGAGGTGGTGCGGCGGCAGGAGCACCGCACGGACCCCGGACCAGGCGCCGGCGGCACGGCCCACGCCAGGCGGGGGTACGGGGGTTACGGCTGGTCGGTCGGCTCGGCGGTGTGCAGGCCGGCAGCGCAGCCCAGAGCCCGGGGAGCGTTCAGGCCGGCGGACGCGGGCCATCGCGGCGGGGCAGCACCAGGCGGGCGCCGGGGCCCTCGCCGGCCAGCGTGTCGCCCGGGTTGTAGAGGGTGCAGCGCTGCAACGACAGGCAGCCGCAGCCGATGCAGCCGTCCAGGTCGTCGCGGAGCTTGCCGAGCAGCTTGATCCGTTCGTCCAGCCGCTCCCGCCAGGTGCGGGAGAGGGCGGCCCAGTCGTCCGGGCTGGGGGCGCGGGACGAGGGCAGCGAGTCCAGCGCGGTCCGGATCTCCTCCAGCGAGATGCCGACCTGCTGGGAGATCCGGATGAACGCCACCCGGCGCAGCTCGGTACGGGCGTACCGACGCTGGTTGCCGCCGGTGCGGTCGGCGTTGATCAGCCCGAGGCGTTCGTAGTAGCGCAGCGCCGACTGGGCCACCCCGCTGCGCGCGGAGAGCTGCCCGATGGTGAGTGACTCGTGCATCATGACCCTTGAGTTGAAGTCAACTTCAGGTTGCACGCTAGCCATATGACCACACCGACCGCAACCCGCCCGTGGGGCCGCACCCTCCCCGCCCCGGTCGTCGCGCCGCTGGAACGCATCCGCGCCGGCAACGCCTACGACGACAACGTGTACTCAACCGTCGACGTGCACTGGGTGCTCTACGACCGGGTCCTGCGGGTCACCCCGGCCACCGTCGACGACCCGGACCGGGACCGCTTCCTGCTCTCCAAGGGGCACGCCGTGGCCGGCTACTACGCGGTGCTCGCCGCCAAGGGGTTCATCCCCGTCGACTGGCTCGACGACGCGGGCGGGCCCGACAGCCGCCTCGGCGGCCACCCCGACCGCACCCTCGTCCCCGGCGTCGAGATCGGCTCCGGCTCCCTCGGCCACGGCCTCGGGCTGGGCGTCGGCACCGCGCTCGGCCTACGCGCCCAGGGCCGCACCACCCCCCGGGTGTACGTCCTGCTCGGCGACGCCGAACTCGACGAGGGCTCCAACCACGAGGCGATCGCGTACGCCGGGGCGACCGGCCTGGCCGGGCTCACCGCGATCGTGGTCGACAACGCGTCGGCCAGTCACGGCTGGCCAGGCGGGGTGGCCAGCCGGTTCACCGTCAACGGCTGGACCGCCGCCACCGTCGACGGGCACGATCACGACGCCCTGCACGCCGCCCTCACCGGCCACGACGGCCACCGCCCGCACGTCGTCGTCGCGGTCGACGGACCGACCCCGGGGAGCCGGTCATGACCATGCGGGACACCTTCGTCGCCAGCGCCACCCGGTTCCTCGACGACCCCCGGACCACGATCGTGCTGGCCGACATCTCCGCCGACGCCTTCGCCGAGGCGGGCCGACGGTATCCGGACCGGGTGGTCAACGTGGGCATCCGGGAACAGTTGATGGTCGGGGTGGCCGGTGGGCTCGCCCTCACCGGGCAGCGCCCGATCGTGCACAGCTACGCCCCGTTCCTCGTCGAGCGGGCGTACGAGCAGATCAAGCTGGACCTCGACCACCAGGGGGTCGGCGCGGTGCTGGTCAGCATCGGCGCGTCCTACGACCGGGCGGAGGCCGGCCGGACCCACCTCGCCCCGGCCGATGTCGCCCTGATCGACACCCTCGACGGCTGGACCGTGCACGTGCCCGGTCACCCCGACGAGGTCCCCGACCTGCTGCGCGACGCGGTCTGCGGGCAGCACTCGAGCTACCTGCGGCTGTCGCTGCGCAGCAACACGCGGGCGTACCCGCAGGCGGGTGGGTTGCAGGTGTTGCGCGACGCCGGGCCGGGCGCGGCGCTGCTGGTGGCGGTCGGTCCGGTGCTCGACGCCGCGCTCGCCGCGGTGGCCGGGCTACCGGTGACGGTCGCCTACACGCACCGGCCCCGGCCGTTCGACGTGGCCGGGCTACGGGCGCTGGCCGGCGGCGAGGTGATCGTGGTGGAGCCCTACCTGGCCGGCACCTCGACGCGGGTGGTGGCCGAGGCGTTGGCGGACCGGCCGCACCGGCAGCTCAGTCTCGGCGTGGGCCGGGCGGAGCTGCGGCACTACGGCACCGCCGAGGATCACGACCGGTGGCACGGCCTCGATCCGGCCGGGCTGCGCCGGGCGATCGGCGACTTCCTGGCGGCGGGCCACCACACCGGCCCTTCCTGACGACCGGGCGGTCTCCGACACGCCGACCGGAGGCCACGGCGGGCCCGGCCGTCGCGCTCAGCGGGATGCGCGCGACGGCCGGGAACGGGTGCGTTCCCGGCCGAGGATCCAGATCGCCTCGACGCCGTCCTTCCAGGTGATCTTCTTGCCCTCCTCGCGCCCGCGCGCCCGGTAGCTGATCGGGACCTCGTACGGGCGGATGCGACGGCGCAGGAGCTTGCCGGTCACCTCCGCCTCCATCCCGAACCCCCGGGACCGGATGCCCAGCGACCGGTACAGCTCGACCGGCATCAGCTTGAAACAGGTCTCCAGGTCGCCGATGTAGGAGTTGAACAGGACGTTCGCCGCCATCGTGACGCCCTTGTTGCCCATCACGTACCAGAAGCTGTAGGCGCTGTGACTGCCGAAGGTGCGGTTGCCGTAGACCACGGTGGCCCGCCCGTCGAGCACCGGGGCGAGCAGCCGGGGGATGTCCTGCGGGTCGTACTCCAGATCGGCGTCGAGGATGACCATGTACTCACCCTCGGCGCTGTCCACGGCCGTCTTGATCGCCGCGCCCTTGCCCGCGTTACGGGAGTGGGTGATCACCCGCAGCCGCGCGTCGTCCGCCCGGCCGAGGATCTCCCCGGTGCCGTCCCGGCTGCCGTCGTCGACCACGACCAGCTCGATCTCGCACGGATAATCGACCGCCAATGCCTGCTTGAGGGCATCCGCGATGCGTTCTTCCTCGTTGTAGACCGGCATGAGGATCGAGAGCTTCACGGGAATCTCCACGGTGGCGACAGTGAGTCGGGCCTAGCCTAGCCTGGCAGATCGGCCCCGCGAGGGTCGCCACCGCAGCGGCGGGTTCCCGTCATCCGTGGCCACCGTACCGGCCGGCACCCGGTCTTTCAGCGCAATGGTGTTTACTTCCGCCCATGTCGGCAGCCGGCTGGATGCTCGTGGCGGCCCCCGTCGCCTCGCTCGTGGTGCTCTCCGCTCTGCTGCGGCCCCGAGCCGCCGGGGTGGACGCCCCGCACCGCCTCGGCGTCGTCCGGGCCGCCCTGCTCACCGGCGTCTTCGCCGTGCTGACCGTGGAGGTGCTCGGCGCCCTCGACGCGCTCACCCTGCCCGCCTTCGCCCTGGCCTGGCTGCTCTTCGTCGCCGGGGTGGCGGTCGCGGCGGCGACCCACCGACGGTCCGGGCGGGTTGCCGGCCGGCCCGGCACCACCGCCGCCCGGACCCGCCGGGCGGTGCTGGTCGGCTCGGCAGTGGGCGGCCCGACGGCACAGGGCCCGGGCGGGGGCGGGCCGAGGGCGGACGACCTCACCGGGGACCCGGCCGCCGGCACCCGCGCGGAACTGCCGAGCACCGCCGGGCGCGGCGTCGCGGCGGTGCTGTCCGACTGGGCGGGCCGACTGACCCACCTGCGGCGTACGGCGACCCGGGGCGAGCGGCTGCTCGCCGGCGGGGTGCTCGCGATGGTGTCGATCGAGCTGGTGGTGGCGCTGCTGGCCGAGCCCAACAACTTCGACTCGCAGACCTACCACCTGCCGAAGGTGGAGCACTGGGTGGCCCAGGGCAGCCTGGAGTTCTGGCCCACCGCCATCCACCGGCAGGTGACCATCCCGCCCGGCGCGGAATACCTGCTGCTGCACCTGCGCCTGTTCACCGGCGGGGACGCCCTGCACAACCTGGTGCAGTGGGCCGCCGGGATCGGCTGCCTGCTGGCGGCCACCCGGATCACCGCCCAGCTCGGCGGCGGCCGGCGGGCCCAACTGCTCAGCGCGTTCCTGCTCGCCACCACGCCGATGGTGGCCCTCCAGGCGACCAGCACCCAGACCGACCTGGTGGCCGCCGCCTGGGCCGCCTGCGCCGCCACCCTGGTGCTGGACGGCCTGCGCCGCCGGGCCGACCTGACCGCCGCGCTGGCGCTGGGCGCGGCCACCGGCCTGACCGCGTTGACCAAGACCAGCGGGCTGATCGCCGTCGGTCCCCTGCTGCTGCTCTGGGGGCTGGCCCAGCTCCGCCTCGCCGGAGGCGGCACCGGTCACTCCGCCGGGGCCGGCACCGGTCACTCCGCCGGAGGCGGCACCGACCGGACCGGCCGGGCGGTCGACGGTGTCGGGTCGGATCCGGCGACCCGGGCGGCCGACCGGCCGGCACCCACCGGGACCCGGCAGGTGGCCCGGACGGTGGGCGGTTCGCTGCTGGTGCTGCTGGTCGCGGCGACCGTGGTGGGGCCGTTCCTGGCCCGGGAGACCGCCGAGTTCGGCCACCCGTTGGGGCCGCCACGACTGCGCGAGTCCATCCCGATGGAACGGCACGACCCGGCGTCCGTGCTGGTCAACGCGCTGCGGATCGGGCACACCGCGTTCGACACCCCGCTCGCCCCGCTGCGCGCCGGCACCGCGGGGGCGATCACGGCCGGCTCCCGCGCCGTCGGTGTCGACCCGCAGGACCGGGCCATCACCTTCGGCCGGGAGGTCTTCCCGGTGCCGTCCTGGTATCCCGACGAGGACCGGGTGGCCTTCCCGCTGGCCGGGTCGCTGGCGCTGCTCGGGGCGCTCTTCGCGCTGGCCCGCCCCCGCCGGGTCAGCCCCGGTCGACCGGGGACACTGCGGGCGTACGCGGCCGTGGTGGTGCTCGCGGTGGTTCTGCACACCGCGATGATCAAGTGGCAGCCGTGGGGGAATCGGCTGCTGCTGTACGCGCTGGTGCTGGCCGTACCGCTGGCCGGGCTCTGGGTGGACGCGGTGCTGCGGCGGCGGCCCGGGGCGGGACGAGGGTCGGTGGCCGCCGGGCTGGTGGTGACCGTGCTGGCCACCTCCGCGTTGGCCGGCGTGCTGGCCCTGTCGTACGGCTTCCCGCGCCGGCTGGTCGGTGCCGGCTCGGTCTTCACCACCTCGGAGTGGGACACCCGGTTCCTGCGCCGGCCACAGTGGGCCGACGAGTTCCGGTGGGCCGCCTCGGCGGTGCGGGCGAGTGACGCCCGACGGATCGGCCTGGTGCAGCAGAACGACAACTGGGAGTACCCCTGGTGGTTGCTGCTGCGCGGCGACGACGGCCGCTCGCCCGAGCTGGTGGCGTTGCAGTCGGTGCTGCCGGACCGGCCGCCGGCCGACCCCACCTCGGTCGACGCGATCGTCTGCACCGGCCCCCGCACGGAGTGCGCCCGGCTGGTCCCGGCGGGCTGGACGATCGAGTACCGCGACCACGTCGGCTACGCGCTGCCCCCGCCCCGCTGAGCGCGATCCGACCGCCGGCAGCGCCGGCCAGCTGAACCGGTCGGCGGGACGTCGGGCCGGCGTGGTGGCCAACGCCGGCCCGACCGTCCCCACGGGTCACTTCTGCTTGACCGGCACCACGATCAGCCGGGCCACGCTGGCGTCGCCGTCCCTGGCCCCCGCCACGTTGACCTTCGTACCCACCTTGACGTCGTTGGCCTTGATGGTGGTGCGCCGCTCGACCACCCGGAGCTGCTCGCCCAGCTTCCAGGTGAGGGTGAAGCCGTCGGTGGACTTCACCGTCACCGAGTCGCCGTCGATCGCGGTGACCTCGCCGCGCTGCACGACGACGGTCTTCGTGCCGTCCTTGGTCTGTACCACCGCCTCGCCGTGCAGGCCGTTGCGGCCCAGCTGCACCCGGGCCTGCCGGCGCTGCCGCAGCTCCTTCACCCGCTCGCTCCGCTTGCCCTTCGCCCCGGCCTGCGGGGACGGGGTGGTCGACGCGGCGGGCGCGGCGAGCAGGTCCAACTCGACCGGGTCGAGGCCGAGCGCGGCCAACGCCTGCCCCTCGACGCCCAGCGCGGCGGCCACCTCGACGACGGCGACCTTCGTGCCGTCCTGCGCGACCTGGGCCGTACCGCAGCCGGCGACGCCGAGCGTGAGCGCCGCGAGCAGCGACGTGGCGGTGACGGCGATTCCCCGATGTGCCATGACTCTCCCTCTGGTCCGTGGTGCCACCAGCGTCGCGGAGCCCGATGGGCGCGGGGTCAGGCCGATGTTCGGGTCGGGTAAGGATGGGCGGGCAGCCGGACGGTGAACGCCGCGCCGCCCTCGGCGGCGTGCCCGGCGACGATCTCCCCGCCGAGCCGGCGGACCAGCCCGGCGGCCAACGCCAGCCCCAACCCGCTGCCGACCTTGCGGACCCCCCGGTAGCGCTGGTGCAACGCCCCCCGCTCGAAGGCCACCGCCAGGTCGTCGTCGGTGAAGCCGGGCCCGCCGTCACGGACCTCGATCAGCCCACCGGCGGTCGGGTCGGCACCGGCCGCCCGGACCGCGAGCACCACCGGCGCCCCCGGCGGTACGACCCGCAGCGCGTTCTCCAACAACCCGTCCACCACCTGCCGGATCCGCCCCGGATCGGTGTACGCGGGCACCGCCGTGCCCGGCGTCTCCAGCCGGAACGGCACCCCGACGGCCGCGCACCGCTCCGACCAGGTGCGCTCGGCGTCGGCGGCCAGCCGGGTGAGGTCGACCGGCACCGGTTCCAACGGGAAGTCCACCGCCTCCAGCCGGGCCAGCGCCAACAGGTCGGCGACCAGCCGGTCCAGGTGCTGGGCCTCGGTGAGCATGGTCCGGCCGGTGGCGGCGGCCTCGTCCGCGCCGATCACCCCGTCGGCGAGCGCCTCCGCCCACCCCCGGATCGCGGTCAACGGGGTACGCAGCTCGTGCGAGACGGACAGCAGGAACTCCCGCTGCCGGCCCTCGCTGGTGGCCAGCGCGGCGGCCAGCCCGTTCAACGCGTACGCCAGGTCGGCGACCTCGTCGGGGGGTTCGACGGGCACCCGGACGGCCCGGTCACCGGCGCGCAACCGGGCGGCGGCGGTGGCGGCGTGCCGGATCGGGCGGGCCAGCCGGCGGGCGAGCAGCAGCCCGGCCGCCGCCCCGGCGGTGAGCCCGGCGAGCAGCGGCAGCCAGAGGGCGCGCAGCACCTGCCGCCACGGCCCCTGCGGGGTGGCACGGGTCAACACCACACCCTCACCGCCGGGCAGTGCCCGCCCCTCGACGAGGGTCCGTTGGCCGTTGACGAACCGTCGACCGGAGACGTCCCGACCGCCGGAGACCCGGTTCACCACCTGCCGGGGCAGGCCGGGGCGGTCGGCCAGCCCACCCTGGACGACGTACACCTCGATCTGTTGTTCCCGGAGTTGGCGGATCAGCCGGTCGCCGGCCGCGTCGCGCTGGCGGCTGGGGCGTACCCGCAGGACGTCGGCGGCGAGACGGGCCTGGGCGGCCAGCGCGGCCTGGTCGCGGCGTTCCACCCCGCGTACCGCCAGGGGGACCGCGACCAGCGCGGTGACCAGCACCGACACCAGCGACACCGCGCAGGTGACCAGGACCGCGCGGGCGGTCAGCGTGTGGGTGAACCGGCGGCGCGGCCGACGGCGACGCCGCCGGGCCCCGCCCGGCGGCGGGGCGGCCGGCGGCGGGGCGGCCGGCGGCGGGGTGGTCGGCGGCCGGGGGGCGGGCTCAGCCATTGGCGGCGTATCCGACGCCCCGGTGGGTGCGGATCACGCTGGCCGGGCCGAGCTTGGCCCGCACCTGGGCGACGTGCACGTCGACGGTGCGGGTGCCGGCGTGTGCCGCGTAACCCCAGACCCCGGCCAGCAGCTCCTCCCGGGTGAAGACCCGGCCGGGGCGGGCCATCAGGTGGGCGAGCAGGTCGAACTCGGTGGAGGTGAGCTGGACGGGGGAGCCGGCCGCGAGCACCGTGCGGCGGGCCGGGTCGAGGGTGACCGGGCCGACGGTGCGGGGCCGGTCCGGCCCGTCCGGGGCGCCGGCGGTGCGCCGCAGCACCGCCCGGACCCGGGCCACCAACTCCCGGGGGCTGAACGGCTTGGTGACGTAGTCGTCCGCGCCCAGCTCCAGGCCGACGATCCGGTCGACCTCGTCGTCGCGGGCGGTGAGGAAGAGGACCGGGGTCCAGTCACCGGCCTCGCGCAGCCGCCGGCAGACCTCGGTGCCGGCCAGGCCCGGCAGGGTGATGTCGAGGACGCAGGCCACCGGGCGCAGCCGTCGGGCGGCGGCCAACCCGCCCGTGCCGTCCCGTTCCAGGTGTACGCCGAACCCGTCCCGGCTGAGATAGAGCCGGACCAGGTCGGCGATGGCCGGTTCGTCCTCCACCACGAGGACGAGCCCACGTTGGCCGGTGGCGTCAGCGGTCACCGGCCCATGATGACCGACCCTGGACCGACCGAAACGTAGGCCGGTGTTCGGGTCAGGTAAGGATGCGGTCAGCGGGTCGGCAGCGGGCGCAGCAGCGGGGCCGGTGCGACGGCCGGCGCGTCGCCGATGGTGGCGACGACCCGTTCCTCGGGCTTGCGCAGCCGGGTGCGGAACGCGTGGTGCAGCAGCGTGTCGAGCTGCCACACCTGCTTCGGGTGCTGGGTACGGATGACGAACCGCTCCCGCACCCCGTCGATCGCGGTGGCCGCCAACTCGACGGCCTGCGCCCGGGGATCGGGGCTCCAGGTGACGTTGCTCAGCTCACGCAGCTCGGTGTTCAGGTGCAGGCGCAGCCGGTGCAGCACCCGGGTCTGCTGGGTGACCACCAGCCGGCGGTGGGTGAGCAGGAGGAGGTAGTCGCCGTCGACCGGCCGGTCGGGGCGGGCGCACCGGGCGACCAGGATGGTGGCGTCGCCGGAGCCGACGCACTGCCGGAAGACCGGCATGTGCCGACTCACCGTCTGGACCGCCAGCCCGGTCTCGGCGGCGGCCGGGAGGAAGGTGCGCGAGAAGACGTCCATACCTGGCCAACGAGCCGTGACCAGGGGTGATGTGGGTCACTGTCGACTTTTGGAAGTTCCACTCCCCCGTGTCGCACCACCGGTGTGTCTTCCGGACCTCCCGCCCGCCCGACACCCGGTCAGACGGGCATCGGGGCGAAGAGCTCGCCGAGCCACCCGGGCACCGCGTCGGCGTACTCGGTGCGGCTCGGGTCGGTGGTGTCGAGGGCCCGCCGCCAGGACAACGCCCGACTCACCGTGGTCACCCGCATGGCCAGCCCGGCGACCTCCCGCAGGGTCGCCCGGTCGTGCCGGTCGGTCCACGGCTCCAGATAGGCGTCCCGCAGCCGGACCAGCACCGGGTCCCCCTCCGGCAGCGAGAACGTGTGTGCCGCCGAGCGCAACGTCACCAGCAGGGTGCCGAACGGGTGCGCGACGGAGGCGTCCCCCCAGTCGAAGAAGCGGTAGCCGTCGGCGGCGGCGAACACGTTCCCGTCGTGCAGGTCGTCGTGCTGGGCACTGGCCGGGATGCCGCTGTCGGCGAGCCGCTGGCAGTCCTCGGCGAAGCGCGGCAGGTGCGCCCGCAACCGGTCGTGGGTCGCCGCGTCCAGGCCACCGCCCCCACCTACGCCACCGGCGTCGAGGAGCAGGGCGGCCCGGTCGTCGAGGAGGTCGGCCAGGAGGCCCGGCATCGCCGCCGGACGCTGGTCGGGTACGCCGAGTGCGACGAGTTCGTCCGCCGCCGGGACCAGCTCCCGCTGGAGTTCGGCGTAGGCCGCCAACACGTCGACCCAGCGGGCGGGCTCGGGTTCGGGTTCGGCCAGTTCACGCAGGGTGGGGCCGCCGTCGGGCAGCAGGGACCAACCCCGGGACGGGTCCACCGCGACCGGGTCGAGCACCCGACCGGGGGTACGCCGGGCCAGCTCGGCCAGGAGCACCACCTCGTACGCCGTGCCGGGATTGTTCGCCTTGAACCAGTACGACCCGGCGTCGGTGGGCACCTGCCAGACCGACGACCAGGGGCGCAGCCGGGCCTCCACCGGGCCGGTGACCCGGCGACCGTGCCGGTCCAGGTGCCCGGTGACCCAGTCGAGGGCGGCGGACCGCCACTGCGGATCGGCCCAACCGGCGGCTACGGGAATGGTCGTCACGCCGCGCAGAGTAGGCCACCATCCCACCCCGGCACCCGCCATTTTCCACCGGGCCGGCCCGCTGGTCGGGTGGTGGCCGGATCGACCTGGGATCGCGGACGGGCGGTGTCAGAGCAGTTCGAGGATGGTGGCGTTGGCCATGCCGCCGCCCTCGCACATGGTCTGTAGGCCGTAGCGGATGTCGTTGTCCCGCATGTGCTGGAGCAGCGTCGTCATGATCCGGGCGCCGGACGCCCCGAGCGGGTGACCCAGCGCGATCGCCCCGCCGCGCGGGTTGAGCCGTTCCGGGTCGGCCTCGGTCTCGGCCAGCCAGGCCAGCGGCACCGGGGCGAACGCCTCGTTCACCTCGTACACGCCGATCTCCTCGATGCCCAGGCCGGCGCGGCGCAGCGCCTTCGCGGTGGCCGGGATGGGGGCGGTGAGCATGGTGACCGGGTCGTCGGCGGCGACCACGGCGGTGTGCACCCGGGCCAGCGGACGCAGGCCGTGCCGGCTGGCCCAGTCGCTGGTGGTGACGGCGAGCGCCGCCGCGCCGTCGGAGATCTGCGACGCGGACCCGGCGGTCACCACGCCGTCGGCGCGGAACGGGGTCTTCAGCCCGCCGAGCACCGCGAGGGAGGTGTCCCGGCGGATGCCCTCGTCGGCGGTGAAGGTGCCACCGTCGGCCAGCGGCACCGGGGCGAGCTCCGGGTCGAACACCCCGGCGTCCTGCGCGGCGGCGGCCTTCTCGTGGCTGGCCAGCGCGAACTCGTCGAGCTGGCTGCGGGAGAAGCGCCACCGGGCGGCGATCAGCTCGGCACCGACCCCCTGGTTGAACGGGAGCGGCTGGTCGTCGGCGAAGCCCTCGACCCCCCGGTAGCGGGCCCGGAGCTGGTCGCTGAACGGCATGCCGTCGCCGACGCTGGACCCCATCGGCACCCGGGTCATCGACTCGACACCGCCGGCCACCACCAGGTCGGCCTGCCCGGAGAGCACCGTCGCGGCGGCGAAGTGCAGGGCCTGCTGGCTGGAGCCGCACTGCCGGTCGAGGGTGGTGCCGGGCACCGACTCGGGCCAGCCCGCGGCGAGCACGCCGTTGCGGGCGACGTTCCAGGACTGCTCGCCGACCTGGGACACGCAGCCCCAGATCACGTCGTCGACCTGGCCGGGATCGATGCCGGTGCGGTCGGCGAGGGCGCGCAGCACGTGCGCCGACAGGTCGACCGGGTGCACCTCGGCCAGGCCACCCTTGCGCCGCCCGACCGGGGTACGGACCGCACCGACGATGACTGCGTCGCTCATGACTACTCCCCGGTAACTTCGGCTGCCTCGATCCTACGTCCCCGACCGCCGGTCCGCCCTGCCCGGCGCACCCGACCCGACGCAGAGGGGCGGGCGGCGCGGGGCGAGCGGTCGCCGCAGGGGGGCGGGCGGAGCTGGCATGCTGGGACGGTGCATCCACCATCGTCTCCGGCCCGCCAGTGGCGGGTCCCCCCGGCGCTCCCGGCGGTGAAGCTGGTCGGTGCGGTCGGGTTGGTCGCCCTCGGGCTGCTGCTCGCCGCCGGGGACCCGGTCCCGCTGGCACTGGCCGTCGCCGCCGCCGTGGGCCTGGCCGCCTGGGCGGTACGCGACCTGCTCGCCCCGGTCCGCCTCGCGGTCGACGCCGAGGGGATCACCGTCGTGCGGGGGTACGCCGGGCGGCGGCACCTGCCGTGGGGCGTGGTGGAGGCGGTCACCGTGGACCGGCGGACCCGGTTCGGGTTGACCGGGGAGACGCTGGAGATCGACGCGGGCGAGACCCTGCACCTGCTCGGCCGGGCCGACCTGGGTGCGTGGCCGACCGAGGTGGCCGAGGCGGTCCGGGCCGCCCGCCCCTGACCGGCGCGCGGCCCGCGCCGGCACCGGCACCGCTCAGCCGAGCAGCATCACGGTGCGGACGATCACCAGGCCGAGCAGCGCCACCAGGATCACCGCCGTACCGGCCGCCTGGAAGACCGAGCGTCGCATCCGGGGGGCGTACGCCAGCACGAGCGCCATCAGTGCCCCGACGATCAGCCCGCCGACGTGGCCCGGGATGGAGATGCCCGGCACGGTGAACGTGAAGATCAGGTTGATCACCAGGATCGGCAGGATCGCCGAGGTGTCCCGACCCAGCCGGCGCATCAGCACGAAGATCGCCGCGAACAGCCCGAAGATCGCCGTCGAGGCACCGGCCGACGCGGTGTTGGGGCTGCTGAACAGGTAGGCCGCCACGTTGCCGCCGAGCCCGGCGACCAGATAGAGGGTGAGGAAGCGCAATGGCCCGAGCAGGGCCTCCAACTCCCGCCCCAGCACCCAGAGCGCCCACATGTTGAGCAGCAGGTGCACCACGCCGTAGTGCAGGAACATCGCGGTGACGAGGCGGTACCACTCACCGGAGGCGACGCCGTGCGCTTCCCCGAACGGCACGTACGAGGCGTAGCTGAGCACCGAGCCCCACTGGGTCAGCGGGGTGCCGCCACCGAGCAGGCCGCCGAAGCCGGACCCGCCGATCATCGAGTCGCCGCCCCGGTCGCTGAGCACCGAGACGATCATCACCAGCACGTTCAGGGCGATCAGGACGCGGGTGACCACGCCGCGACGGCCGGCGGCACCGCCACCGAAGGCGGTACGCGCCGGCCGTACGCTGCGGCGTCCCTCGTTCACGCACTCCGGGCACTGGTGGCCGACCGGAGCGTCCCGCATGCAGTCCGGACAGATCGGCCGGTCGCAGCGGGAGCACCTGAGGTACGTCTCCCGGTCGGCGTGGCGGTAGCAGACCGGGGTGGTCGGCACCGGCCCACCGGTGGCGTCGCCGGCCGGCCCGGAGCGTTCAGTCATGCGTGCAAAGGTACCTCGCGGGTGCGGTCAGGCCTCGGTGCGCTCGATCTCGACCCGCTCGATCACCACGTCCTGCAACGGCCGGTCGCTCGGACCGGTCGGGGTGTTCGCGATCGAGTCGACCACCTTCGCCGACTGCTCGTCGGCCACCTGGCCGAAGATGGTGTGCCGGTTGTTCAGGTGCGGGGTCGCCCCGACGGTGATGAAGAACTGCGACCCGTTGGTGCCCGGCCCGGCGTTCGCCATCGCCAGCAGGTAGGGCCGGTCGAAGCGCAGCTCCGGGTGGAACTCGTCGGCGAACGTGTAGCCCGGGCCGCCCCGGCCGGTGCCGGTCGGGTCGCCCATCTGGACCATGAAACCGCTGATCACCCGGTGCGAGATGGTGCCGTCGTAGTACGGCCCGTTGCCCGGCTGACCGGTGCGGGGATCGGTGTATTCCTTTTTGCCCTCGGCCAGTTCCACGAAGTTACGAACCGTCTTCGGAGCGTGATTGCCGAAGAGCTCCAGCCGGATCGGGCCAGCGTTGGTGTGCAAGGTGGCGTAGACAGCCTCGGCCACGGGTACTCCTCACTCGTTGGTCAGTTCCATGCGGATCCTCCCATGTGCCCCATCTGGCAGTGCGGAGGCATCCGTTGGTGGAGGATGACGAAGGAACAACTCCCAGGAGGTGGGACCGTGTTGGGAATCGGGCGACGCAAGACCCAGGGGCAGCTGGCAAAGGTGGAGCTGCACCAGGGCATCGGTCACCTGAGGCAGGCTGCCACGCACGCGGCGAAGGGTGCCGGCGCCACGGTCGGCCCGCGGGTCCAGGCGGCCCGGGGGGCGGTCGCGCCGACCGCTGTCGTGGTGCGGGACCGGGCTTCCAGTGGCCTCGCGACGACGGTCGCGGCCCTCGCCCCGGTGGCCCTGGCCGTGCGCAACGCCCAGGCCGAGGCCGCCGGTAAGGCGGTGGCCGGCAGGAAGGCCGCCGCCGCGAAGCAGGCCGCGGTGAGCAAGAAGATCAAGGCGAAGAGCCCGAAGGCCCGCAAGAGGAAGCGCACGTCGCGCGGCATGCTCGCCGGCCTGCTGGTCGCCGGGACGGTGGCCGGGGTGGCCGGTGCGATGGCGATGCGTCGCCGCCGTGAGCAGCAGGAGTGGGCCGAGTACGACCCGACCCGCAGCATCGGCACCGCCCCCGTCACGCCGCCCGCCGCCGGCGTCTCCGCCGGCTCGGTCACCGCCGGCATCGACGCCCCCCGCGACGAGGTCGACATCCTGGTCGTGGAGACCCCGTCGGCCGACGACCCCGCCACCACCGGTCCGGTGCCCCCGTCCACCGGTGTCGGCAGCTCCACGGTGGCCGGCACCCCGGCCGGCAAGCCGGTGATCCACCCGAACGACAAGGTCCCCTCGGTCGCCGAGGGCGCCACCGACGTCTCCGGCCGGCCGGCCGACGACCTCGGCAAGGCGCTCGACGCCGGTCGGAACGCGGCGCAGTCCGGCACCCGGCGCTGATCCCCCGCACCACGTCGGCGGCGCGGTGACGACCTGACCGGTCGTCCCGCGCCGCAGCCGACTTCCGGACCCCGTCGGGTCCCGGGTCGCCCGACAACGGGACGCGCCGCTGGCACCCGGAGCCCTCGGCACGGTACGGCCCGGCACCGTCATCCGGCCTGCCCGGGGCGGCGGTCCCCACGAGAACGTAAGGATTTTTCAGGGTTCTCCCCGACCGTTACGGGCCCACCCGGCGGGCTTCCGGCTCCTACAGTGCTCGTATGTCGTCGACCACCGACCCGGAGCGCCCGGCTCCGGAGCCGAACGGCGCCCCCTCGACGGGGCGCTGGGACCAGTCCGCCGAGCGTCCGGAGGAGCCCCCGGCCGGGCGTGACCGGGCGCTGTCCCGGCGGCGCGTGCTCTCCGGCACCGCCGCCGCGCTGGCCGGCGCGGGTGTGGCGCTGACCGGTGAGTTCGGCTACGCCGAGGCCACCGCCGACAGCAAGCTGCCCGTCTACGGCGGGTACGCGGCCAGCGTGCACGCCGACCGGCGTACCCCGCCCCGGTCGTCCCGGGTCGACGTGGTGTGGAGCGTGGACACCACCCGACGGTTGATCGCGCTCACCTTCGACGACGGTCCGGCCCCGAACTGGACCCCCCGGGTGCTGTCGATCCTCGCCCAGACCGACACCCCGGCCACGTTCTTCATGGTCGGCCGCCGCGCCCGTGAGTACGGTCGGCTGGTGGCGCACCGGCTGGACGGCCACGAGATCGGCAACCACACCTGGGCCCACCAGGACCTGGCGAAGATGACCTACGAGCAGGCGTGCACCGCGATCGGTCGGGCGCACAACGAGCTGACCCGGCTCTGGGGGCGGGAGCCCACCCTGCTCCGCCCGCCCTACGGGCACCTGGCCGGCAGCACCCTGCTGGCCGCCAACGACCTCGGCTACCAGGTGGTCCTGTGGAACCGGCAGATGCTCGAATCCCGGTTCACCCAGAATCCGGACGGCCTGGTCGACTACATCGTCGAGTCCTGTGACCCGGGCACGATCCTGCTCGCCCATGACACCGGGCCGGCGGACCGGCTGGTGGCGATCCGGGGGCTGGCCGCGATGATCATCGGGTTGCGGCGGCGGGGCTTCGAGTTCGTCACCGTCTCCGAGCTGATGGCGGCGGCGACCCCGGCGGCCACCCCGGCGCACTGACCCACCGCCGCCCCGGCCCACCGACCGGGCGGCACACCGGCCACTGACCGGCCGCCACCCCGGCCCACGACCGGGCGGCGGTCAGAGCCAGCCGTTGCGGCGGAACCACCGGTAGAGCGCCAGCGAGATGGCGAGCATCAGCGCCAGCACACCCGGGTAGCCGTACGTCCATTTCAGCTCGGGCATGTTCTCGAAGTTCATGCCGTAGACCCCGGCGAACGCGGTCCAGACCGCCGCGATGGCCGCCCACGCGGCGATCTTGCGCATGTCGTTGTTCTGGTCGACGGTGACCTGCGCCAGCCGGGCCTGGAGGATCGAGTTGAGCAGGTCGTCGTAGGAGTTGACCTGTTCGACGGTGCGGCTGAGGTGGTCCTGCACGTCGCGGAAGTAGCGGCGTACCTCCTGCGGCACCTCCCGGTGCACCTGCGCGGTCAGCGTCATCAGCGGCCGTTGCAGCGGGATCACCGCCCGCTTGAACTCGACCAGTTCCCGCTTCATCTGGTAGATGCGCTGGATCCGCCCGCTGCTCTGCCGGTCGAAGACGTCGGCCTCCAGCACGTCGAGGTCGTCCTCCAGCTGGTCGGCCACCTCCAGGTAGAGGTCCACCACCCGGTCGGTGATCGCGTACGCCACCGCCCACGGGCCGTGCCGCAGCAGGTCCCGCTTGGCCTCCAGGTCGGCCCGGACGGGCGACAGCCGGCAGGCGTCCCCGTGCCGGACGCTGATCAGGAAGTTGGGGCCGATGAAGAGCATCACCTGGCCGGTCTCGACCACCTCGGAGGTCTCGGTCAGCTCGGTGTGCTCGCAGTACCGGGCGGTCCGCAGCACCAGGAAGCTGACGTCGCCGAAGCGCTCCAGCTTGGGCCGCTGCTGGGCCTTCACCGCGTCCTCGACGGCCAGCTCGTGCAGCCCGTACGTCTCGGCGATGGCGGTCATCTCGGCCAGTTCCGGTTCGTGCAGGCCGAGCCAGACGAACCCGCCGCGCTCGTCGCGGGCGGCGGCCAGCGCTTCGGCGTACCGCCACTGGCCGGGGCGGCGTTCGCCGTCGACGTAGAGGCCGCAGTCGACCACGCCGCTGCGGCCGGGGCCGGTGGGCGCGGGGGTGCGGGGGGAGCCGTCGGCGTTGAGGATGCGCGACATCGCCCGGACCGGGGACACCCAGGCGCGGGGGTTCAGCACCCGACCGCCGTGCAGTGTCGTCGACCGCTCCCGTTCCGCCCGGTCCGTCATGGCGTACCCCCTCCCGGTGTGCGTGCTGCGGCTTGCAGGCTACGCCGCCGCCGGGCCGGCGGCCCTCGGACGATCGGCGGCCCCTGCGGCGGGACGGACGGCGGCAGGTGGGTGGCCGTGATCCTGGTCACCCGGGCCGGGCCGGGAGCGGGGCGGATGCCGGGGAGCAGGTGGGGGGTGGTGCCGGGCGGGTCGGGCCGCGTCCAGGGGGGTGAGGGGCGACCCGACCCACCCGGCACCGTTGGGGGCGGGGGCAAAGCTGCGGCGTCACCCGGCCGGCCGGTGGCAGGGGCCCTGAGCGGGTCACCAGCCAAACGTGAGTGACGCTCGCAGCATTGTGGGGCGTCGGGCCGGCCGAGGGGAGCCCTCGACCGGCCCAGGTCGCGCTTCTGTCAGAAACCCGACAGATTTTCAGCCGCGTACGGCAGCCACCGCGTCCGCCAGCCGACGCACACCCTCGTCGATCCGGTCCGCGGTCACCGCGGAGAACGCCAACCGCAACGCGTGCCGCCCACCGTCGACCATGAAGTCGCTGCCCTTGACCACGGCGACGCCCCGCTCGGCGGCGGCCGGCGCCAACCGGTCCACGTCCACGTCGTCGGGGAACTCCACCCAGAGGAAGTAGCCGCCGTCCGGCTCGACGAAGGTCACCTCGGGCAGGTGCCGGCGCAGCGACTCGGCCAGCACCCCGGCCCGCTCACCCAGCGCCGACGACACCGTGGCGATGGACCGCTGGATGTCACCCGAGACGCAGAACTGGTGCACGATCGCCTGCGCCACCATGCCCGGCGAGATGTAGAGGCTGGTCGCCGACTTGGCGATGTCGGCGATCAGGCTCGCCGGCCCGACCAGGTAACCGACCCGCACCCCGGGGCAGACGGTCTTGGTGAAACTGGACGCGTGCACCACCACGCCCCGGGTGTCCATCGACAGCATCGACGGCAGCGGCTCACCCCGGAACCGGATGTCGGCGTAGGGGTCGTCCTCGAAGATCGTGAAGCCGTACTCGGCGGCCAGGTCGAGCAGCTCCCGGCGCTTGTCCAGCGACAGCGTCACACCGGCCGGGTTCTGGTAGTTCGGGATCACGTGGGCCAGCCGGGGGCGTACCCCGGACTCCAGCAGCTTGCGCAGCTCGGCGGTGTCCAGGCCGTCCGGCTCGATGCCCACGCCGTGGATCTCGCCGCCCATCCGCTGGAGGTTGAGCAGCGTCCGGTCGTACGTCGGCCGCTCCACCACCACGGCGTCACCGCGCCGGACCAGGTGGTCGAAGAGGAACGCGTCGGCCTGGAGCGAGCCGTTGGTGACCAGCACCTGATCCGCCTCGACGCCGTGCTTCTCGGCGATCCACTTCCGCAAGGGTGGGTAACCCACGGAGGTGCCGTAGGCGGTGACCCCGGCGGGGTCGGCGTCGAAGGCACGGACGGCGGCGGCCTTGAGCCCCTCGACATCCACGATGTCCAGCGAGGGCGCGCCACGGGCAAACGAGATCAGCTGCTCGGCGGTCATGCGCACGAGCCTAGGGCCTGCCCGGCCCGCTCCGGCCGGCATACACGCCAAGTTCAACATGCGGGCAGTCCCGCCCGCCCCGGCGGTGGCGGCGGTCCAGCCCGGCGGCCTCCCGACGGTGGCCGGCGCACCGGGAGTCCGGAGCGGGATGCACCGGGCGTCCGGGCCGGGGCCGGGGCCGGGGCGAACCGGTCGACTCCGGTGCAGGTCGGGACGGGACCGGACATCGGCACGGCCGGCCGGCGCTCGCTACTGTCGAAGTGTGCCCACCGAGCCCTCCCGCTGCGCCGGCGCGTTGACCGTGGACGATGGCGTCGAGTTGGCACCGCACCGGTTCACCGGGCTGGTCGCCCCGGCGGTCGAGCGGGCGTTCGTGGCCGGGATGCTCGCCGGCCGCGACGGTGGTGGCGCCGAACTGAGCCAGCGGTACGGCGGCCCGGCCGCCACCGGCTTCCTGGTGGAGTTCCGCACCCGGCTCGCCGCACCCGGGGGTGCCGTCGACCGGGCCGGCTTCGCGGCGGTCAACCGCTACCGCGACCCGGCCACCTGCCAGCGGGCGCTGGACAAGCAGGTCGCGCACGGCATGATCGCCCGCCGGCCGGACGGCGGTTTCACCGCCACCGAGCGGGGCGTCGACTTCCTCACCGAGCTTTATCAGGTGCACGCCGAGGTGACCGAGGAGCTGTGGGCCGGGCACGACGACCGGGTGCACCGGCTCGTCGAGGCGTACGGTCGGGTGCTGGCGTACGCGGTGCTGCTCGCCGGGGAGCCGGATGCCGAACCCGGGCCGGCGTTCGCCGCGATGGCCCCGCCGTACGAGCCGGACGGCATCCCGTCGGGGGTGTTGCTGCTCAACCGCCTCGGCACGCTGCGGTACCACCGGGCGGACGCGCACGCCGCCGCGTGGACCGCCGCCGGGCACACCGCCGCCAGCGTCGGGGAGCTGCCGGACGGGCCGGAGCGGCGGGCCATCGAGCTGGAGACGGATCGTCGGGCGGCCGGCCCGTACGCGACGCTGACCGCCGACGAGCGGCTGGGCGTGCTCGCCGACCTGGCCGCCCTGCCCGGTTGAACCGCTGCCCGGCCAGCCCTGGAACCCCTGCCCGGCCCGGCTGAACTCACGGTTGGCGGCGGCTGCCCGGTCACCCGGGGCTATCCTCCACGGTGACCTGGAGTCGTACGAGGGAGGCCCGCATGATCGGGATGGTGCTCGCGGCCGGTGCGGGACGCCGACTGCGCCCGTACACCGACACCCTGCCCAAGGCGTTGGTGCCGGTGGACGGTGAGACCACCATCCTGGACATCGCGCTGCGCAACCTGGCCGAGGTGGGGCTCACCGAGATCGTGATCGTGGTCGGCTACGCCGCCGACGCGGTCGTGCAGCGGCAGTCGGCGCTGGAGGAGAAGTACGGCGTCACCCTCGACCTGGTGCACAACGACAAGGCCGAGGAGTGGAACAACGCCTACTCGCTGTGGCTGGCCCGGGAGCACTTCGACCGGGGGGTGCTGCTGGTCAACGGGGACACCGTGCACCCGGTGAGCGTGGAGAAGACGCTGCTGGCCGAGCGCGGGCCGGGCATCCTGCTGGCGGTCGACACCCTGAAGGCGCTGGCCGAGGAGGAGATGAAGACCACCTTCGACGCCGCCGGTCAGCTCACCCGGATCACCAAGCTGATGGACCCGGGCGAGGCGTACGGGGAGTACATCGGCGCGACGCTCATCGAACCGCAGGTGGCCGGGGCGCTCGCCGACGCGCTGGAGGCGACCTGGCGGCGCGACCCGAACCTCTACTACGAGGACGGCTACCAGGAGTTCGCCGACCGGGGCGGCGAGGTGCGGGCCGCGCCGATCGGAGACGTCTCCTGGGTCGAGGTCGACAACCACGACGACCTGACCCGGGCGCGGGAGATCGCGTGCCGCTACTAGCCCGTACCATCCTGACCCCGCTGCACATCGACGTGCGGCGCGGTGCGGTCGCCGACCTGGCCACGATCCTCGCCGACGGGCGGATCTCCGCCGGGGGTGACGTGGCAGTGGTGGTCGGCCCCGGTCAGGGCGGGCAGATCGCCGACCTGCTCCGGCCGTCGCTGCGTACGGCGGACGTGTTCACGGTGGCCGGCGGCACCCTCGACGCCGCCGACGAGCTGGGCGGCAAGCTCCGCGAACGGTCGTACGACGCGGTGGTCGGCATCGGCGGCGGCAAGACCATCGACGTGGCGAAGTACGCGGCCACCCGGCGCGGCCTGCCGATGGTGACCATGGCGACGAGCCTCGCCAACGACGGCATCGCCTCCCCGGTGGCCAGCCTGATCAACGGCGGCATCAAGGGCTCCTACGGGGTGCACATCCCGATCGCGGTGATCGTCGACCTCGACTTCGTGGCGGCCGGCCCGGACCAGCACAACCGGGCCGGCATCGGCGACGTGATCAGCAACATCAGCGCCCTGGCCGACTGGGAACTGGCCCGCCAGGTACGCGGCGAACCGGTCGACGGTCTCGCCGCGTCGCTGGCCCGGATGGGCGCGGAGGCGGTGCTCGCGCACACCGGCGACATGACCGACGACGCGTTCGTCACGGTGCTGGCCGAGGCGCTGATCTCCAGCGGCCTGGCGATGGCCGTCTGCGGCAGCAGCCGACCGGCAAGCGGCGGCTGCCACGAGATCATGCACGCCGTCGACGCCCTCTTCCCCGGCACCTCGTCGCACGGCGAGCTGGCCGGCCTCGGCGCGCTGTTCTGCACCTTCCTGCGCGGTGACCAGCGGCGTTTCGCCGAGATGTCGGCCTGCCTGGGCCGGCACCGACTGCCCCGGCTCCCCGCCGACGTGGGGCTGAGCGACGACCAGTTCGTCGAGGCGGTGCAGTTCGCCCCGGCCACCCGCCCCGACCGGTACACCATCCTGGAGCACCTGGCCATGTCGGTTACCGAGACGCGGGGGCGGCTGGCAGACTACGCCGGTGCACTCCGCGACCACAGTGGCTGAACCCCGCCCCACCGTTGCCGACTTCCACCGGGTCAACCGGGGCGGCGGCCTGTTCAGCGAGTCGGTCAGCCAGTGGCTGGGTGCCGTCTTCGCCCTGGTCGCCCAGCGCCTCGGGCTGCGCCCGACCGCGCTGACCATCACCAACCTGGTGCTCGGCCTGGCCGCCTCGGTGACCGTGGTGGCGCTCGCCGACCGGGTCGCCGCCGGTGCCGTCCCGGCCTGGCTGGTCGGGCTGGTCGCGCTGATCGGCTGGCAGGTGGCGTACGCCCTGGACTGCGCCGACGGGCAGCTCGCCCGGGTGACCGGTCAGGGCAGCGCGGCCGGTGCCCGGGTCGACGTGCTCTGCGACGTGGCCGCCCAGATCGCCCTGGTCGCCGCCCTCTCCGCCACCGCCGTGGCGCAGCGCCCATCCACGCCGACATGGCTGATCGCGACCTTCGCCGGCACCTGGATGGTCAACCTGGTGACCTCGGTGATGCAGTCCGGCCCCAACGCCGCCAGCATGGTCACCTCGACCTCCCTGCCGGTACGCCTGGTCAAGCTGGTCCGGGACTACGGCGCGGTGATCTTCGTGGCGGGGCTGGTGCTGATGCTGGTGCCGGCGCTGGTGTTCTGGGTGGTCGTGGCGTTCACGGTGGTCAACGGCGGGTTCCTGCTGGCCAGCATCGCCTTCTCGGCCCGCGCCTCGCTGTAGGGCCTACGGCGGTACTGCCGTCACGGTCCAGCAGGGGGTTCGGCACCGTGCTCTTCCGCGCGTTGTCGCCGGAGTTGTTCAAGGACGGCGGTGTCGTCTTCGAGGTCGGGGTGGTCGACCTGTCGGTCGAGGTCGACGACGTGTTCGAGTTCCCGGATCGCCTGGTCGAGTTCACCGCCCGCCCGATGGATCATCGCGATGTTGTACCGGGTGACGGCTTCGCCGGCCCGGTCGCCGACCTCCCGCTGGATGGGGAGGGCCTGGTCGAAGTAGTCCAGGGCCCCCTGCCGATCCCCCAGCCTGTCGTACACGCTGCCGATGTTGTTGAGGGTGGTGGCTTCGCCGGCCCGGTCGCCGACCTCCCGTGTGATGGGGAGGGCCTGGCGGAAGTGGTCCAGGGCCCGCTGCCGATCCCCCAGGCTGTCGTACACGTGGCCGATGTTGTTGAGGGTGGTGGCTTCGCCGGCCCGGTCGCCGACCTCCCGCTGGATGGGGAGGGCCTGGTCGAAGTAGTCCAGGGCCCCCTGCCGATCCCCCAGCCTGTTGTACACGCTGCCGATGTTGTTGAGGGTGGTGGCTTCGCCGGCCCGGTCGCCGACCTCCCGTGTGATGGGGAGGGCCTGGCGGAAGTGGTCCAGGGCCCGCTGCCGATCCCCCAGGCTGTCGTACACGTGGCCGATGTTGTTGAGGGTGGTGGCTTCGCCGGCCCGGTCGCCGACCTCCCGCTGGATGGGGAGGGCCTGGTGGTAGTGGTCCAGGGCCCCCTGCCGATCCCCCAGCCTGTCGTACACGCTGCCGATGTTGTTGAGGGTGGTGGCTTCGCCGGCCCGGTCGCCGACCTCCCGTGTGATGGGGAGGGCCTGGCGGAAGTGGTCCAGGGCCCGCTGCCGATCCCCCAGGCTGTCGTACACGCTGCCGATGTTGTTGAGGGTGGTGGCTTCGCCGGCCCGGTCGCCGACCTCCCGCTGGATGGGGAGGGCCTGGTCGAAGTAGTCCAGGGCCCCCTGCCGATCCCCCAGCCTGTCGTACACGCTGCCGATGTTGTTGAGGGTGGTGGCTTCGCCGGCCCGGTCGCCGACCTCCCGTGTGATGGGGAGGGCCTGGCGGAAGTGGTCCAGGGCCCGCTGCCGATCCCCCAGGCTGTCGTACACGCTGCCGATGTTGTTGAGGGTGGTGGCTTCGCCGGCCCGGTCGCCGACCTCCCGCTGGATGGGGAGGGCCTGGTGGTAGTGGTCCAGGGCCCCCTGCCGATCCCCCAGCCTGTTGTACACGCTGCCGATGTTGTTGAGGGTGGTGGCTTCGCCGGCCCGGTCGCCGACCTCCCGTGTGATGGGGAGGGCCTGGCGGAAGTGGTCCAGGGCCCGCTGCCGATCCCCCAGGCTGTCGTACACGCTGCCGATGTTGTTGAGGGTGGTGGCTTCGCCGGCCCGGTCGCCGACCTCCCGCTGGATGGGGAGGGCCTGGTGGTAGTGGTCCAGGGCCCCCTGCCGATCCCCCAGCCTGTTGTACACGCTGCCGATGTTGTTGAGGGTGGTGGCTTCGCCGGCCCGGTCGCCGACCTCCCGTGTGATGGGGAGGGCCTGGCGGAAGTGGTCCAGGGCCCGCTGCCGATCCCCCAGGCTGTCGTACACGCTGCCGATGTTGTTGAGGGTGGTGGCTTCGCCGGCCCGGTCGCCGACCTCCCGCTGGATGGGGAGGGCCTGGTGGTAGTGGTCCAGGGCCCCCTGCCGATCCCCCAGCCTGTTGTACACGCTGCCGATGTTGTTGAGGGTGGTGGCTTCGCCGGCCCGGTCGCCGACCTCCCGTGTGATGGGGAGGGCCTGGCGGAAGTGGTCCAGGGCCCGCTGCCGATCCCCCAGGCTGTCGTACACGCTGCCGATGTTGTTGAGGGTGGTGGCTTCGCCGGCCCGGTCGCCGACCTCCCGCTGGATGGGGAGGGCCTGGTGGTAGTGGTCCAGGGCCCCCTGCCGATCCCCCAGCCTGTTGTACACGCTGCCGATGTTGTTGAGGGTGGTGGCTTCGCCGGCCCGGTCGCCGACCTCCCGTGTGATGGGGAGGGCCTGGCGGAAGTGGTCCAGGGCCCCCTGCCGATCCCCCAGCCTGTCGTACACGCTGCCGATGTTGTTGAGGGTGGTGGCTTCGCCGGCCCGGTCGCCGACCTCCCGCCGGATGGGGAGGGCCTGGTCGAAGTAGTCCAGGGCCCCCTGCCGATCCCCCAGCCTGTCGTACACGCTGCCGATGTTGTTGAGGGTGGTGGCTTCGCCGGCCCGGTCGCCGACCTCCCGCCGGATGGGGAGGGCCTGGTCGAAGTAGTCCAGGGCCCCCTGCCGATCCCCCAGCCTGTCGTACACGCTGCCGATGTTGTTGAGGGTGGTGGCTTCGCCGGCCCGGTCGCCGACCTCCCGTGTGATGGGGAGGGCCTGGCGGAAGTGGTCCAGGGCCCGCTGCCGATCCCCCAGGCTGTCGTACACGCTGCCGATGTTGTTAAGGGTGACGGCTTCGCCGGCCCGGTCGCCGACCTCCCGTGTGATGGGGAGGGCCTGGTCGAAGTAGTCCAGGGCCCGCTGCCGATCCCCCAGCCTGTTGTACACGCTGCCGATGCTGGTGAGGGTGGCGGCTTCGTTGCCCCGGTGGCCGGCCTGTTGGTACAGGGTCAGGGCCTGCTGGTAGTCCTCCAGCGCCGGCCGGGGTCGGCCGGTCGCCGACCGCGCCCAACCCCGCTGGTAGAAGGGGCTGGCGTCCGGGCCGAGGGTCAGGGTCGCGGTGGCCATGGCCTCGACGGCGGCGAACCGCGAGGTACGCAACCACACCCGACCCACCCGGTCACCGACGTTCCGGGCGATCTCCGGCTGCCGACCGGCGACAGCGAGTCGATGCACCTCGACCCAGCGGGCGATGGTCCTCGGGTCAGTGGCCATCGGAGGCGGTGGGGTCGAGGACCCAGAGTTGGTAGAGGGACTGGGCGGCGTCGGCGCAGGCCTGGGTGTGTTCGTCGTCGGTGAGTAGGGGGCGGACGAGGGGGTGTAGGACGTTGGAGACGTAGTAGCGGGGCTGGTGGGTCTCGGGGTCGGTGCCCTCTTCGAGCAGGCCGAGTTGGACGGCCCGCTGGATGTGCCGGGTGGCGTCGGGCTGCTGGTGCAGGGCGTGGACGGTGGCGGCGGGGACCGGTAGTTCGACGACGTTGACCTTGGCGAGCATGCGGCGCAGTTCGAGGGGTTGGGAGTCGAGCAGGTTGTCGGCGAGGACCGTCTCGCGGCGGAATTTGTCGGCTTCGTTCTCGATAGCGGTGAGCAGGCCGTCGACGTCGAGGTTGGCACCGCCGACGTCGCGGTTGGCATCGTCGACGATCCGGTTGAGCCAGTCGAGCAGCCGGGGGTTGCCCGCTGCGGCCATGATCGCCCGGTCCCGGATGACGGGGTCGATGGTGGAGTCGGGGCGCAGCTTGGCCAGATTGGCGATCTTCTTGGTCTGTTCGACCGGGGTGAGGGTTTCCAGCGCTTCGACGGCGAGGGTGGTGCCGGCCGGGGTGGGGAAGCGGTAGCGGCTGGTGATGACGACGCGGCTCGGGCTGCCGGTGTCGCGGATGGCGGTGAGCAGGGCAGACAGGATCTCGGCCATCGCCGGGGCGAGCACCCGGCTGCCGTCGTCGCGGGTGTCGAGGTTGCCGGTCTCGAAATCGTCGAAGACGAACAGGCAGGGAGTGTCGCCGAGCGGCCCGTCGGCGTCGAGCAGGTACCGCAGCCGAACCAGCAGCGGAAGCTGTTCGTTGTCGAGGAGTTTGGCGGCCTCGGTCCTCTGGTCAGGGTCGTCGAAGCGGACCTTGTCGAGCAGTTCGCGGAACTTGATGGCGTCGACCCGGCCGTACCAGACGGCACGCTGGTGGGTGGGCATGCGTTCCAGGAGCCGGGAGGCGAGGCTGCTCTTGCCGAGCCCGCCCATGCCGGCCAGCAGCAGGCCCTGCGCCGCGCCGGGGGTGTCGGCGGGTTGCCGCAGTACGCGTAGGCAGCGCTGGATGACCCGCCGCCGGCCGACGAACTCGGCGCGGGACGCGACCCGGGACAGTTGGGTCTGCGGGTCCAGGAACTGCTGGTCGGCGGCCCGCACCTGCAACCGCTTACGGCCCTTGGTGTGCAGCGGCGTGACCATGGGGGCCAGCGGGGACCGGTCGGCGTAGACCCGGAGCAGATGCCAGTAGCTGCTCTTCCTGTCGTGGAACAGATGGCGGCGGGCCTGGACGACGGCCCGGTCCAACGACCCGCCGTCGGCCAGGGCCTGGTAGAGCGCGGCGGCGAAGTCGGTGGCGGAGACGTCCCCGACCGGCAGCGCCCAGCCCAGCACCGCAGGGGCACCAGCCTGCACCAGGCTCTCACTCATCGACGGGAACACCCCGCCCTCCGGGGCGTCGGCGGTGAGGCAGCCGGAGACGAACACCAGCCTCGGCCAGTGACCCTGCATCGCCTCAGCCAACTGGTCGGCCGTCGCCCTGGTGGGTGCGCCGAACTCGTCCTCCAGGACGAAGACCGGCTGCCCACCGGCGGTGGTGGCGTGCCCGCTCAGGTGCAGCACGTCGAAGTGGCCGGGCCCGTAGTCGCGGCTGAGGAAACGTAGCCCCTCCAGGGTGCCGCTCTCCTCGACCACCAGATCCGTACCGGTGCGTCGGGTCGCGGCCAGGATCGCCGCCTCCTCGGCCTCGAAGTTGAGCACCGGCTCGACACCCTCGGGCGAGGCCGCCATGAACAACACCCGCAACGGCCGGTTACCCGGCGCGACCGGGCCGGTCAACGCCGCATGTTCGCCGGCCGCCCGCACCGGCAGCAGCGGCGCCCGCCCGGCCACCGTCAGGAAGGCGCCCTCCCGGGCCAGCAACTCCCACGGCAGGTGCCGCAGCCGCTGTTCGGCGGTGATCCGCAGCACCGCCCCGGCGGGATGGGCCAGCATCGGGGTGAGCCACCGCTCGTCGCCGTCGAGGAACTCCGCCAGCCGGGTCCCCAACTCGGCCAGCCGGGTCGCGCCGTACACCCGCTGTGCGGTGGTGTCGGTGCTGTAGTCGCGGCGTACCAGGGTGATCAGTTCGTCGACCGCGGCCCGGTCCAGGCTGCGGACCCGGGGTGGCTGGCCGTCGGCGGACAGCCGCAGCTCGTAGTGGTTGGAGGTCTGCTCGAAGACCTCCAGGTCGAAGGTACTCATCTGCCATCCCCGTCATGGTGGTCAGGTCAGTCCGGCCCGCAGCTCCGCCGCCCAGCTCGCGGCCCGCGCCCCGGACACCTCCACTGTGGCGCTTTCCATGACCACGTCTCCCCTGATGCGCCTGGTCAAGCCGGTCCGAGGCCGCCCACCGCCGGCCCGGCCAGGTGATCGACGGTGGACCTTGGGTGGCTACTGTACGTTTCCTTCGCGTCGCGCGACCGCTTCGTGAACCCGGCTCGGGTGACGACTTTCCGACTTACTGACCGGCTCCCTGCCATCGGGGGTAAGAACGTTCACGACCGATGCGCTGCCGCCCGCCGGGTGGTGCCACGGTCCGGTGGCGACCGCGTCGGCAACAAGGAGCATCAGGATGACCGAGGTGGAGTCGGGGATCGAGGATCGGGAAGCAGCACGACTCCGACCCGTCACTCCCACTGCGGCGGTCACCGTTGCCCGGTGGGTCGAGGTGCACCGGCTCGCGGTGGCCGGTCGGCAGCCGGTGATCGCCCGGGATGTCGGTTCCCGGGTGTGTCGGGTGTGGCTGCGTACCTCGCGGTTCGCCGCTGTAGAGGCCATGGCCACCGCGACCCTGACCCTGGGCCCGGACGCCAGCCCCTTCCACCAGCGTGGCTGGGCGCGGTCGTCGACCGGCCGACCCCGGCCGGCGCTGGAGGACTACCAGCAGGCCCTGACCCTGTACCAACAGGCCGGCCACCGGGCCGGCGAAGCCGCCACCCTCACCAGCATCGGCAGCGTGTACGACAGCCTGGGGGATCGGCAGCGGGCCCTGGAGTACTACCACCAGGCCCTCCCCATCCAGCGGGAGGTCGGCGACCGGGCCGGCGAAGCCACCACCCTCAACAACATCGGCCACGTGTACGACAGCCTGGGGGATCGGCAGCGGGCCCTGGACCACTACCAGCAGGCCCTCCCCATCCAGCGGGAGGTCGGCAACCGGGCCGGCGAAGCCACCACCCTCAACAACATCGGCCACGTGTACGACAACCTGGGAGATCGGCAGCGAGCCCTGGACCACTACCACCAGGCCCTACCCATCCGGCGGGAGGTCGGCGACCGGGCCGGCGAAGCCACCACCCTCAACAACATCGGCCACGTGTACGACAGCCTGGGGGATCGGCAGCGGGCCCTGGACCACTTCCGCCAGGCCCTACCCATCCGGCGGGAGGTCGGCGACCGGGCCGGCGAAGCCGTCACCCTCCACAACATCGGCAGCGTGTACCACAGCCTGGGGGATCGGCAGCGAGCCCTGGACCACTTCCGCCAGGCCCTACCCATCCGGCGGGAGGTCGGCGACCGGGCCGGCGAAGCCACCACCCTCAACAACATCGGCCACGTGTACCACAGCCTGGGGGATCGGCAGCGGGCCCTGGACTACTTCGACCAGGCCCTATCCATCCAGCGGGAGGTCGGCAACCGGGCCGGCGAAGCCGTCACCCGGTTCAACATCGCGATGCTCCTCAGGGCAGGCGGTGACCTCGACCAGGCGATCCAGGAACTCGAACACGTCGTCGACCTCGACCGACAGGTCGACCACCCCGACCTCGAAGACGACACCCGTGTCCTCGAACAGCTCCGACAGGAACGCACGGAAAGCCAGTAGGGAAGCACTTCGGCCACGGCCGAGCGAGACCCTTTCGATACATCGAAAGGTGTCGTAGTGTGGCGGTCGCAGGCAAGCGCTTTCCTGTCGTGTACGACACGTCGGCGGGTGCTCCTGCGGCGCGGACGCCTGTCCGCCACCACCCCGTCCCATCACCCGTCTCGGAGGACACGTGAGCACACGTGAGAACGGCGCGACGTCGCGCCGCCGACGCTGGCAGGTCGCCCTGCTGCCGTTCGCCACCGTAGGGCTGGTCGCCGCCGGCCTGGTCGTCACCCAGACCGGCGCCCAGGCCGCCACCTGGCCCACCGCCAAGAGCACCACCACCGTCACCACCACCCAGTCGGTCAGCGGCACCAAGGACTACGGCCTGGTGCGCTACAAGGCCGGCGGCGCGATGGGCGACGGCGGCCAGAGCGAGAGCCAGAAGCCGATCTTCGAGCTGGCCGACGGCGCGACGATCAAAAACGTGATCATCGGTTCGCCGGCCGCCGACGGCATCCACTGCAAGGGCACCTGCACGCTGATCAACGTGTGGTGGGAGGACGTCGGCGAGGACGCCGCCACCTTCAAGGGCGGCTCGTCGGCGAACTACACGGTCGACGGCGGCGGTGCCCGGTCCGCCTCCGACAAGGTGTTCCAGCACAACGGCGGCGGCAAGCTGACCATCAAGAACTTCGACGTCAGCAACTTCGGCAAGCTGTACCGGTCGTGCGGCAACTGCTCGACCCAGTACAAGCGGACCGTCGTCATCCAGAACGTCACCGTGACCGCCCCCGGCAAGGTGCTCGCCGGCATCAACACCAACTACGGCGACACCGCGACGTTCTCGGGCATCACCATCTACGGCGACAGCAGCAGGAAGATCTCCATCTGCGACCGCTACACGGGCAACAGCTCCGGTGCCGAGCCGGTCAAGACCGGCAGCGGCCCCGACGGTACGTACTGCAAGTACACGTCGTCGAACATCGTCTACAAGTAGGGCCGACGCTCTTCAGGCATCGAAAGCTCAGCCCCTGCCGAGGCGGGCCGCGCACGCACCGAGGTGGGCGTGCGCGGCCCGTCGCCGTCGCTGGCACCGACGCCCCCAGCGAGCGGGCAGCCAGCTTGTCGCCCACGACAACAGGCCAGGTCACAGCCGCGCGGAGAGTATGACGGAAGACGACTGACAGTTGGCCGTGACATGCGGACGCCTGGACGTCGGAGGTGCGAGAATAGGCGACGATCCAAGACACAGGAGGTGAGCCGGGATGTCGAGCAGCGCCGAGCAGATGCCTGAGTGGCCGACCGCTGAGCACGTACCGGCCGAGGAGATTGCCCGTCGCCAGGGTGTCCGGCCGATCGCCTCCGTCGACGACCTCGCACGGCCGGGCCTGTTCGAGTCCGACGACGAGCTGGACGACTTTCTCGCTGATCTTTATGCCTCCCGCCGGGCCAACGCCGCGTGAGCCTGGTAGTCCTGGACACTGACGTCGCATCGGCCATTCTGCGCGGCCGGCTACACGACAGGCTCCGCACCCGACTGGTGGGTAAGACCCTGTGCATCACCTTCGTCACGCTCGGGGAGCTGACCAAGTGGACTGCGATGAGGAGTTGGGGGCCACGCAAGCTGGCCGACCTCGCGCAGTGGCGGTCCGGCGTGGTGCTGCTCCCCTTCGACGAGGCGGTAGCGACGACCTGGGGCCATCTTCAGGCTCGGGCGCAGCATCGCGGGCGGCCCCGGCCGACGAATGACTCCTGGATCGCGGCGTGCTGTCTCGTCGATCGGCTGCCGCTGGCGACCTTCAACGACAAGGACTACGCCGACTTCGCCGAGTACGACGGCCGCCGGCTCTTCGACGTCTCGTAGGTGGTACGGAAGCGGGAAGTCCGTAAACCCAGGTCAGGCCCAGATGTTCTTGGGCGTCTTCGACCGCCGCACCCACCTTGATTGACTCAGTTGGGGCGAAGTTGGGGTGTCAACCGTGCAGGAATACCGCTACTTCAGCCCACGGGTTTGGCCGCTCAGCTCTCGGACGGCTGTTCGTCCCCACCGCAGCGTGCTCCGGACTCCCGAGACAGGAGCCGGGGCAGGTTACTGTCGCAGTCGATACGACGGGCAACGTCAGTTGCTCTTGAGGGAGTCGACGAAGGTGCGCCAGCCGTGGGTGTCGAAGGCGAGGGTGGGGCCGGACTTGTCCTTGCTGTCCCGGACGGCCACTCCGTTGCGGAGGTCGGCCACCTCGACGCACTGACCGTTGGCGTCGCTTCGGCTGCTCTTACGCCACACGCCGCGTGAACGGTCCATTACCGCGTCTCCCCCTACGTCATGTCCTTCACTACGGCGGCGATCAGGTCTCGGGACTTGCTGACGCTGAGCGCTGCCGCGTGCAGGTGCGTATACGCCAGCGTAACGCGTCGCAAGTCATCCTCGCGTTCGAGATAGGCGTCTCCCGCCTGGCTCACCACGTAGACGACTGGGCTGTGGATGTCCTCGGGAAACTCCAAGATCGAGAAGGAGCCCACGGTGCCGGGGTGCCAGCCCTCGCCGAACGGCAGCACCTGAAGCTCGATGTTCGGCCGCTCGCTCATCTCGATGAGGTGACGGAGTTGGGCGCGCATCACGTCCGGACCGCCGGTCTGACGACGCAGCACGCCTTCGTCCACGATGCCCCAGAACTTCAGCGCTGGCTCTTCGATCAGGTGATCCTGCCTGGTCATCCGCACCTCGACCCGACGACGCACTTCCTCGCTCTGACCCGGCCAGGCGGCGCTGACGATCGCATAGGCGTATGCCTCGGTCTGAAGCAGTCCTGGCACGACGGCCAGCTCGAAGTTCCGGACTGCCGTCGCTGCGGACTCCAGCCCGATGTACATGCTGTACGGGTTCGGGAGTTGGCCGAACTTCGCCCACCAGCCGCGCTCCTTGCCTTGGCGCTGAAGGTCAAGTGCGGTTTGCCGTATCCGGTCGTCACTGACGCCGTAGCGGGTGAGCATGACGATCACGTCAGGCCGACTGACGCCGACCACCCCTGATTCGATCTTGTAAATCTTCGACTCCGAGCAGCCCAGCTCGGTTGCGATCTCCTTGTGCGAGACACCGGCAGCCTCACGGAGCCGGTGCAACTCTCGGCCGAGCTGCCATCGCGCGATCGTCGGCCCGCTTGCCCTCGCCACGTCTACCTCCAGGGTTGCGAACACCGTCAGTGTTCTCCCCTCCATCTCCGAGATCAAGGAGCGCAAGGCGAGCCCTGTTCCTCCATGGAAAGTTTCCATGGAAGTCTAGACTTCGCCGATCGCCTTTGCCACTCTCTGTATGGAAGCAACTACGACTCGGAGGTCCCCCCATGGCTCGGCATGCGAAGCATCTGACGCGCTCTGGTCTGCTGGCGAAGCTCTGGCCGTTCGGGCGTCGTCGGGTGAACCCGCTCGACCGGCTCCGGCCGGCGACGAACCACGCCGAGCGCGTCGCGGCGTACCGGGTGACAGGGGTGGCGCGGGTGCCCGACCTGCCGGAACGGCCGCTGTTGACGCTGGCGGGGGAATACCGGGCGGGGTGCTGGTCGTGACGGCACGGCGCGGGCCCGACCACGACGACCGGGGCGAGCAGATCCAGGCGGCGGAACGCGAGGCGGCCCGGCAACGGATCCTCGCCCAGGCCGAGGCGGAGCGGATACCGGCCGAGGAGACCACCCGGGCGGTGCCGGACCGGCGGTGGCGTCGTGGACAGCAGTGAGCTGCTGCCGGTCGGCCGGCGGGTGGCGTACTGGCGGGGGCGGCGGAAACTGTCGCAGCAGGTGTTCGCCGATCGGCTCGGCCGGTCGAAATCGTGGGTCGACAAGGTCGAGCGGGGTGTCCGGTCGCTGGACAAAATGTCGACGTTGCGGGACATCGCCGCCGTGCTGAGAATCGACACCGCCGTGCTGCTCGGCCGGGACGCCCGACCCGCCACGACGACCGCCCGGATCGAAGGGGTGGAGCGGATCCGGGAGGCCCTGTCGACGTACGACATAGCGCTCGGTCGCCCGGCGACCCGCCCGGCGGCGCCGGCCGACCGAGTGGTGCGGGACGTCGGGCACGCCTGGGTGCTGTTCCAGCATGCCCGGTACCCGCAGGTGACCACCGTCCTGCCTGGTCTGCTGGCCGGCGTGCAACGGGTCGCCGCCGACGATCACGAGCGGAGCCGCCCGCTGCTGGTGGAGGTGTACCGGCTCGCCGCCGCGCTGCTGGTGAAGCTCGGCGAGGCCGACCTGGGCTGGCTGGCCGCCGATCGGTCCATGGCCACCGGTGCCGGCGATCCCCTGCTGGTGGCCGCCGCCACGGTGCAGCTCGGCCAGGTGTTCCGCGCGTCGGGGCGGGCCCGGGCGGCGCAGTCGGCGGCGCTCGCTGGCGCGTACCGGATCGCCCTGCTCGGACCCGGCGATGGTGGCCCCGGTGAGTTGTCGTTGTGCGGGGCGCTGCTGGTGCAGGCCGCGCTGGGGGCGGCCCGCCTGGGTGACGACCGGGCCGTCGCCGACCTCCTCGACGAGGCCGCCGGGATGGCCGCGCAGGTCGGTGAGGGCCACGACCACCACCGGACGGCGTTCGGGCCGACGGCGGTCGACCTCGCCCGTACCGCCGCCGCCCTGGAGCTGGGCCACGCGGGTGAGGCGGTGGCCTGGCACGAGCAGACGACCCGGCGGGACGCCTGGCGGTGGCTGCCACTGGAGCACCGGGCGGCGCACCTGGTCGATGCGGCCCGCGCCTACCTCCAGGCCGACGACCCGACCAACGCCGGCCGGGTGCTGGCCGACGCCGACCGGATGGCACCCGCCGAGGTACGCCACCGGCCCGCCGCCCGGGAAGTGCTCGGCCAGGTGGCCCGCGCCCCGCACGCCCCGGCCACGATCGTCACGCTCGCCGCCGCCCTCGGGGTGACCTGACCATGACCGCGCCGCACCTGTCGCTGGTGCAGATCCGCAACCGGCTGATCCTCACCGCCCGCGCGGTCCTCCGCGACCACCGGCCCGACCGGATGGCCGCTGCCGGGTCTGCCGGGTCGCGGACTGCCGGGTGTCGGCCGCCGCCCGCGACGTCCTCGCCGCCGCCGCTGCCTGCCGGGAAAACCCTGGCCGGCAAGCCGGCTCCGCCCGGCCAGGAATGCAGGCTGGCTAATCGGTGCCGGGAGCCGCCACCGGCAGGCCCACCGAGGCGGCGATATCCGCCATCCGCTTGTCGTATGTGACCAGCACGTCGAGCGCATCGCCAAGGATCTGGGCGCTTGCCACGTGCAATGCGTCCAATGTTCGAATCCCGGCAGGAAGCGCTGCTGCGGAATCCCGGACCTCCTCGGTCAACAGGATCTCGGTGAAGTTACGAGCCAGCATCTGCATGGCGTCCGGATAGTCTCCGATCCGGTCGAGGGTGCGTACCGTCTCGACGAACCCGACAGAGCTGGTCGCCATCGGCATGCCGGCCCGGTCTGCCAGAAACTCCTTCAGCTGCGTCACGTGGGTGCGGCCGGAGAGCAGCGTGATCAAGGCGGACGAGTCGAGGTAGATCACCGATCATCGTCCTCACGGTCTGCCAGGAGCAGATCGAGAGGCGACACGTCGGACGGCACGTCGTAACGGGGCAACCGATCGAGATCGCTCGTGGTGGTCGCCTTGAGGCGGATCGCGCCTTTGGCCACCAGGGACGCGTATCTGCCGAGTGTCCCTGAACCCGGCAGCAGGACGGCGATCACGCTGCCGTGCCGCGTCACCTCGATCGACTCGCCCCGCTCGACCCGGGCGAACATCGCGCTCGGGTTGTAGGAGAACTCACGCACGGAAACGGTGCTCACAACACGCCTCCCTTGTGCCGACAACGCCATCATTGTACCTACACGGCTGGCCGCTTGCCTGCACGCCGCGCGATCGGAGTCAGTTGGCGCGGGTGAGGGAGGCGTAGATGGCCAGGTGCCGCTTGAGGACCACGTCCGGATGGAAAGTCTGCTCGTACCGCAGCCGGGCCGGGGCGGACAGCAGCGCGGCACCGGCCCGCGCGACCGGAAGCGCGGCGGCCAGCGCGGCCGGGTCCGGCGGGACCACCCAGCCGGCGGTGCCGCCGACCAGACCGGCCGGGACCGCCGGCGGACCGGCCGGCGGCGGGGCGTGACCGGCGACCGCCGAGGCGACCGCGGCCGGGCCGGTGCCGGCGGGCTCGTGCGGGGCGTCCGCGCCGACCAGGTACGGGATGCCGCCGAGCGCGGTACCGAGCACCGGCCGTCCACTGGCCAACGCCTCGATGATCACGGTGGGCAGCACGTCGTGCCACATCGAGGCGGCGATCACCACGGCACTCGCCTCGACGGCGGCGCGTACCCCGTCCCGGTCGAGTTGGCCCAGGTAGACGACGTCGGCGCGCTCGGCGGCGGCGGCCTCGACCAGCGGGCGCAGCTCACCGTCACCGGCCACCCGCAGCGTGCCGAGGCTGCCCACCGGGTGCCGCCGCCACGCGTCCAACAGCAGGTCGACACCCTTCTCCGGGGTCAGCCGGGCCAGGAAGAGAAAGCCGTCGCCGAGCGGGGTAGGTGCACCCGGGTCGGGCACCGCGTTGGGCTTGACCACGATCCGCTCGGCCGGGATGCCGTAGTCGGTCAGGTGGTCGGCGATGGCCGAGGTGAGCGCGATGAACCGGTCCACCGAACGCCAGGTGCCCCGGTGCACGGCCAGGGTGGCCGCCATCAGCGCGCTCTGCGCCCGCGAGTCGCGGTAGCAGCGGTGCACGATCGACGGCACGGCCAGCACCCGGCCCTTGCAGTCCTGGCAGATGACGCCGTCGCGGAAATAGATCCCCGACGAGCAGACCTGCCGGTAGTTGTGCACCGTCTGCACCACCGGCACCCCGTGCTTGTGCGCGGTCCGCACCACCCACGGCGACAGCAGCGGGTACGGGTTGTGCAGGTGCAGCACGTCCGGCCGGTGCTCGGTGAGCAGCCGGGACAGCTCCTGCTGGGCGCGCGGGGCGTAAATCGGTGAGATCGGCAGCAGCGCCTTGGCCGACTTCGGCATCGACGGGATCTCATCCGAGCTGCGGATGAACGGCAACACCTCGACCCCGGCGGCGGTGAGCTGCCCGATCTCCGAGTCCACCATCGTGTTCTCACCCGACGGCTGGGCTTCCCGGTACCGGTTGTGCGCCACCACGATTCTCACGGGAAGGAAGGCTACCGTGATGTGATGCCCGAACTACCGGAGGTGGAAGCGCTCGCCGGCTACCTACGTGAGCGTGCCGTGGGGCGACGCGTCGACCGGGTCGAGGTCGCCGCGATCAACGCCCTCAAGACGTACGACCCGGCGCCCACGGCGGTGTCGGGCCAGGCGGTCGTGGACGCCCGGCGACACGGCAAGTACCTCGACGTGATCTTCGACGGTGACCTGCACCTGGTCGTGCACCTGGCCCGCGCCGGCTGGCTGCACTACCGCGAGGCGTTCCCGTCGACCACTCCGCTGCGCCCCGGCAAAGGTCCGATCGCCCTGCGGGTACGCCTCGACGACGGCTCCGGGTTCGACCTCACCGAGGCGGGCACCCAGAAGAAGCTCGCCGCCTACCTGGTGACCGACCCGGCGCAGGTCCCCGGGGTCGCCAAGCTCGGGCCGGACGCGCTCGACGCCGACCTGGCCACCTTCACCGAACGGCTACGCAGCCGACGGGGGCAGGTCAAGGGGGTGCTGACCGACCAGGCGGTGCTGGCCGGGGTCGGCAACGCGTACTCCGACGAGATCCTGCACGCGGCGAAGCTGTCCCCGTTCGCGATCACCGACCGGCTCACCGACGACCAGCTCACCACCCTGCACGCGGCCACCCGGGCGGTGCTCGGCGAGGCGGTACGCCGCTCCGCCGGGCACCGGGCGGCGGAGCTGAAAGGCGAGAAGCGCTCCGGACTGAAGGTGCACGCCCGCACCGGGCTGCCCTGCCCGGTCTGTGGCGACACGGTACGGGAAGTGTCGTTCGCCGACTCCAGCCTCCAGTACTGCCCGACGTGTCAGACCGGCGGCAAACCGCTCGCTGACCGTCGGTTGTCCCGCCTCGTACGCTGAGTCACAACCCGCCATTGTTACGGAGAGGTATCGCCTGCGGCGCGTGGAACCTCCCCGTCCGCGCTCTACCCCGGTGGCCGTCCATCGGTATAGTGGCTCGGTCCCCGGCTTCGAAAACTGACGTGAAGTCGGCCGGTTCCTCGTTGGCGACCCCAGACGCAAAGCCCCCCGGCTCCGCGTTTGACCCGCCGCCAGCGTGGGAGACTGGAACGGTGGGCGACCCGGGCCCCTCACGGCGAGTGAGCGGCGCGTGTCATGCGGGAGGACATGGGTTGAGGTGACGACAAGCCTCCAGCGCCCGGTAACCAACACAGGCCGGAGCAGACTCGTGCGGCACGTGGACAGCTTCGAGATCCAGCCGCCGACACCGCCGTCACACAACGGGGTGCCCCGGTCGGCCTGGGCTCGCGCCCGACGCCGGGTGTCCCGCTGGCACCGCCCGTACATCGCCGCGCTACTGCTGCTCGACTTCGCCGCCGTGGTGTTGGCGGACTGGGTCGCCCAGGAGGCATTCGGCCAGGCACGCGCGGGCTTCTACAACGCGCAGGCGGACCCGACCTGGTTCTACACGGTGGTCTTCCTGCTGGTGCCGCTCGGCTGGTTGGTGGCCCTCTGGGGCAACCGGGCCTACGACCGGCGCTACCTCGGCCTCGGCCCGGAGGAATACAAGCGGGTCATCCGGGGTGGTGTCGCGGTCGCCGCGACCGTCTCGTTCGTCGCGTTCGCCACCAAGACCGACCTCTCGCGTTACACGGTGGGGTTCGCCCTCGCCGGGGCGTTGGTGCTGGTCCTCCTCTTCCGGATCACCGCGCGGTTCGTGCTGCACCGCATCCGGGGTCGGGCCGGGCACGCCGGGCACCGGATGGTGCTGGTGGGCACCCTGCCGGAGTGCCTGGAGGTCTACATCGCGGTCACCCGCAACCCGAGCGCCGGCCTGGTACCGGTGGCCATCCACATCACCGACGGGTACGCCGCCGCCCGGGGCATCGAGACCCCCGTCCCGGTGTACGCCGGGCGGGACGTGCTGGCCCTGGTCCGGGAGGTCGGCGGGGACACCATCGCGGTCTGCGGCTCGGCCAGCGCCGAGCCGGGTGAGCTGCGCCGGCTGGCCTGGCAGCTGGAAGGCTCCGGTGTCGACCTGGTGGTCGCCCCGCAGCTCACCGACATCGCCGGCCCCCGGGTGCACATCCGCCCGATCGAGGGCCTGCCGCTGCTGCACGTGGAGGAGCCGACCCTGTCCGGGCCGGCGCTGCTGGCCAAGAACCTGATGGACCGGGTCGCCGCCGGGCTGGGCCTGCTGCTGCTGGTGCCGGTCTTCCTCGCCGTCGGGCTGGCCATCCGGCTCTCCGACCCCGGGCCGGTCTTCTTCCGCCAGCCCCGGGTCGGCCACGAGGGGCGGACCTTCCGGGTCTGGAAGTTCCGCACCATGTACGTCAACGCCGAGGAACGACTGGCCGGCCTGGTCGACCAGAACGAGACCGACGGCATGTTGTTCAAGATGAAGCAGGACCCCCGGGTGTTCCCGGTGGGCCGTTTCCTGCGGGCCTCCTCGCTGGACGAGCTGCCCCAGCTGATCAACGTGCTGTGGGGGGAGATGTCGCTGGTGGGGCCGCGTCCGCTGCCCGCCGACGACGGCGACTTCCTCGGCGACGTACGGCGTCGGCTGCTGGTCCGCCCCGGGATGACCGGGCTGTGGCAGGTCTCCGGCCGCTCCGACCTGTCCTGGGACGAGGCGGTCCGGCTCGACCTCTACTACGTCGACAACTGGTCGCTGGCGTACGACCTGAGCATCCTGTGGCGCACGGTCGGTGTGGTGCTGGCCCGCAAGGGCGCGTACTGAACCCCTTGGCGTGGCGGCCCGGACAGGTCAGGATCGCGGGGTGGGTGGCAACCTCTCCGCCGTGGTCGGCGTCGTCTCGCTGGTGACCGCGCTCGCCGCCGCGCTCTGGGCGGCGCTGCGGCTACGTGGTCGACGGGGCATCGCCACCGCCACCCAACGGGCCACCTACGAGGTGCTGCACACCGCCGGGCTGGCCGCCGAACCACTGCGTACCGGGCTGCACCCGGCGGGCGCGGCGAAGGCCGTACGCCATCTGCGGGCGTTGGTGGGGGCGGCCGGGCTGGCGTTGACGGACGCCGACACGCTGCTCGCCCTCGACGGGCGCGGCGGGCACCACGGCGACCAACTGCTCGCGGCGGCCCGGCGGGTGGCCGAAACCGGCCGGTCGACGGTGCTGGGCGAGTCGGAGCTGCACTGCGACCGGGTGGACTGCCTGGTCCGGGGGGCGGTGGTGGCGCCACTGTCAGCCGACGGCCGGGTGGTCGGGGCACTCGTCGCGGTGGCCGACGGGCCACCCGAGCCGGGCCTGGTGCAGGCCACCCTGGAGACCGCGCACTGGGCCGGCAACCAGCTCTCGCTGGCCGAGCTGGACTCGTCGCGGGAGCGGCTGGCCCGCGCCGAGATCCGGGCGTTGCGGGCACAGATCAGCCCGCACTTCATCTACAACGCGCTGACCGCGATCGGGTCGTTCGTGCGCACCGACCCGGAGCGGGCCCGGGAGCTGATCCTGGAGTTCGCCGAGTTCACCAGGTATTCCTTCCGGGCGCACGGGGAGTTCACCACCCTCGCCGAGGAGTTGCGTTCCATCGACCGCTATCTGACCATCGAACGGGCCCGGTTCGGTGACCGGTTGCAGGTGCGGTTGCAGATCGCCCCGGAGGTGCTGCCGGTGACCCTGCCGTTCCTGTGCCTGCAACCGTTGGTGGAGAACGCGGTACGGCACGGGTTGTCGCGCAAGCCCGGTACCGGCATGGTGAGCATCGAGGCCCGGGACGCGGGTGCCGAGTGTCACATCACGGTGGAGGACGACGGAGTGGGGATGGACCCGGCCACGCTGACCGCAGGGATCGCCGAGCTGACCCGGGCCGGCAGCGACCCGACCGACGACCCCGGCCAGCACGTCGGCCTGTCCAACGTCGACGAGCGGCTCCGCTCGGTCTTCGGCGACGGGTTCGGCCTGGTCGTCGAGACGGGCCCCGGCTCGGGTACGAAGGTGAGCCTGCGGATTCCGAAGTTCCACCCGGGCGTACGGGCCGGCGCGTGAACGAGCGGGCCGGCACGGTGAACGCGTCCGGGTTCCTGCGGGTGCTGGCCGTCGACGACGAACCACCGGCGCTCGACGAGTTGGCGTACCACCTGCGGGCCGATCCCCGGGTGGCCCGGCTGCACACGGCCGGGGACGCCACCGAGGCGTTGCGGGTGCTGCGGGACACCGACGTGGACGTGGTCTTCCTCGACATCCGGATGCCCGGACTGGACGGGATGGAGTTGGCCCGGGTGCTGCGCCGGTTCGCCCGGCCGCCCGCGATCGTCTTCGTCACCGCGTACGACGACGGGGCGGTCGACGCGTTCGACCTGGGCGCCACCGACTACGTCCGCAAGCCGGTACGCGCCGAACGGCTCGCCGAGTCGCTGCGCCGGGTGATGGGTTCCCGGGTGGTGCCGTCGCATCCGGCGGCGCTGGCCCGCGCCGAGGAGGACCCGACCATCCCGGTGGAGCTGGCCGGGACGACCCGGATGCTGCCCCGCTCGGCGGTGCGCTGGGTGGAGGCGCAGGGCGACTACGCCCGGCTGCACACCGCCGACGGGTCGCACCTGGTCCGGGTGTCGCTGGCCACCCTCGCCGAACGTTGGGCGGACGCGGGTTTCGTGCGCATCCACCGGTCGTACCTGGTGCAGTTGCGGCTGATCGCGGAGCTGCGCCTGGTCAACTCGGGGTACGTGGTGCTGATCGACGCCGCCGAGTTGCCGGTGAGCCGCCGGCACACCCGGGAGCTGAAGGACAAACTGGTCCGCGCCGCCAAACAGGACTGGAACCGCTGAGCAGGCCCGCGCTGCCGCCACCGCACGGCCGGCCCTGATCGTCGCGCTGTCGGCGAGGTCGCGGAGACGGCCGACCCCTATAACCCGCGCTGTCGGCGAGGTCGCGGTGACTGCCGGCCCGGAACACGCGACGTCGGTGACGGAGTGCCCGGGAGGCCGCGACTTCAGCCCCCTGGCCTGGGGACGGCGAAGGGCGCCCCGGTCTGGCCGGGGCGCCCTTCGCCGTTGGGGCGGGTCAGCGCGGGGAGTGGGTACCCACGCCTGAGTCGATCACCTTGAACCTGCTGCCGGGGGACGTGGCCCGGCCCGTGGGCGGGGTGGCCGTGCCCGGGTAGACCCAGAGCGTGCCGACCACATCGGCGACCACATGTGTGTTACCGGAGTGGTTGTAGACGTTGAATCCCTGCGTGGGGCCGAGGATGCCCAGCACCGCGTTGGAGACCGTCTGCCCGGCGGCCGGGTTGAGGTTGCTCGCCGTGGGCCGGGTCATCGCCGAGTCGGCCGGCCACACCGTGAGCACGGTGTTGCTGGTCGGGGTGACCGCGGTGACGTTCATCGCGAGCACCTGCGTGCTGGGGGTCAGCATGCTCGCCGGCGCGGTGACCTTGCCGACCGCGGTCGGCCCGAGCACGCTCGGCAGGCCCTGGCCGATCCGGCTGTCCGCGATCCGGGTCGGCGACATCGGCGTGAACCGCAGGCCGTCCGGAACCGTGCCGTCGTCGATCACGCCCACCACGTCCACCACCAGGTGGGTGGTCTGCGAGGTGTAGATCGCGAACTGCGGGGCCCGCTTGCCACCGCACTCGGTGCACTCGACCGTCTCCACGATCGCGAGGTTCGGCACCACCTTGCCCGCCGGGTAGTTGACCGTGGACGCGGTGGGCACGTCCCCCTGCCCGGTCCAGGCCGTCAGGTAGCCGGCCTTGCGGGGCGAGACGGCGGTGATGTTGACGACGAGCGCCCGGATGTTGGCGTTGACGTTGCCGAAGCTGAGCCAACTCTCCATGTAGTAGGTGGCGGGCAGGGGAGCGCCGTCGTCCCGGGTGTCGTAGAGGCGGTACGGCTTGATCCACTGGTACTGGCCGCCCGGCCCCCGGCTGGAGAGCGAGTTGTTTCCCGCCCAGACGCCCGCCACGTCGACCACGACGTCCGTCGACCCGGCGTGGTTGTAGACCGACACCTTGCCGCCCGAGCCCACCTTAACGGTGACGCTGTTCGAGCCGAGCCACGACTTCGCGAAGTTGATCGAGGAAGCGGTGGGGCGGCTCTGGCCGGCAGGGTAGAGAGTCAGAAAGCTCCCCGCCGTCGGGCCGACGACTGTCACGTTCAGCACGACCGAGCCGACACCGCTGCTCGGCACGCCGCCCCGACCGGTGACCTGGAGGTCGACCTTCTTACCCGGGCCGATCTTGGCCTTGGGCGCACCCAGCCCGGAACGGGTGTCCATCAACCGCTTCGGCGTCAGCGGGTAGTAGCTGCCGGTGACACCCCGGAAGCCCTCCACGGCCAACTGCACCCGGCGGGTGCCGGAGGCGCTGTCATCGGCGAGCAGCAGGCTCGCCTGCTGCACCCCCTCCTTTGTCGGGTTGGCCGCGACAGAGACGGTGCAGGTCTGGCCCGGGGCCAGCGTCCGACCGGTGCAGTTCGAGCCGAGCAGCGCGAACGCCCCGGGCGTCGGGCCGCCCAGGCTGGCCGCCCCGAACGTGACAGGCGCGCTGCCGACGGACCGGAAGGTCACCGTCCGGGCCGCGCTGGGCACCGCGATCTCCTGGTAGTTGAAGCTCACCGGGTTGGGCTCGCCGTGCGCGACCGCGTAGTCCACGGACGAGTTCCAGCGCAGCTCACCGCTGACCGTGCCGGTGTAGTTGGTGCTGTCCCGGCAGCTGTACTCGTACGCGGCGGCGAAGGCGTCGACCCGGCCGGTGTCGCTGTCCCGGTCGGCCTGCCGGACCTTGATCCAGCCGGAGACGTGGCCGCAGCCGCGCCCGTCGGAGGCCAGGTCCATGGCGGCGGTGCCGCCGTCGCCCTGCCAGGTCGCCTGGTAGGTCTGACCGGCGGTCCACTGCTCGCCGGCCGGCGGCTGGATGCTGAGTCGCACGTAGGAGCCGGCCCGGGTGGTATCGACGGCCAGCCGGTCGTTGCTCTGCGCGACCACGGAGATGGTGGAGTTGTCGCGGTCGAAGACGTCGGACTGGTAGATCGGATAGCCGCCGGTCTGGTCGCCGACGTCGACGGTGAGGACCGTGTACGGCGCGGTGGGCGCGGCCAGCGCCATCCCCGGCAGTACGGCCAGCGCACAGGCCCCGGCAATGCTCATGCCGAGTAGAGCGCGAAAAATGCGCATGAATACCCCGTGAAGAAGGAAGAGTGATTGTGGACCACACACTATGGGTGGTGATCACGAGCGGCAAGGCCGAATCGACGGAATGCCAAGAAAGGGCATTGCGCCCTTACCGGATCGACGACCGGCACCGTGTCCGAAGCCCGTTCACCCTGCATGGCAGGCGCCTGCCATTCATCGTCGGAAAACGCGAGAGCGCCCCGACCGGGTGGTCGGGGCGCTCTGCGGGTGACGACTGACGGTCAGCCGTCGGGGTGGCTGTCGGTCAGCTCCGGTTCGCGGCCGGGACCGCGCTCGGCTTGGCCTTGCCGCCCTTCAGCGACGTGGCCGACTTGGCCGTGGACGCCGGCGGGTAGTAGAACGTGCCCACCACGTCGGCGACCAGGTGCGTGCTGCCGGACAGGTTGTTGACGTTGAACGCGTACTCCGGGCCGATGACGCCGAGCACGCCGTTGGAGACGACCTGGCCCGCGTACGGGTTCAGGTTGCTGGTGGCGGGCTTGCCGATGTCGTCGAAGTCGGCCGGCCAGGTGGTGATGACCGTGTTCTTGGTCGGGGTGACGGCGGTGACGTTCATCGCCAGCACCTCGGTGTCGGGCGTGACCAGCGCGCCCGGGGCGGTGACCTTACGGGTGCCGTTGGCCGGGATGGCCCCGGAGATACCCAGGTTGGAGCGGCTGTCCACGATCCGGGTCGGGCTCAGCGGCGCGAACCGCATGCCGTACGGGGACTCACCGTCGTCGACCACACCGACCAGGTCGACCAGGACGTGCGCCGCCTGCGAGGTGTAGATGTGGAACTTCGGCGCACCCGTGGTGCACCAACCGTTCAGCTCACTGCCGGTGCAGGGGGTGGTCTGCACGAAGGTCAGGTTGGGCACGTTCGTGCCGGCGAGGTAGTTCACCGTCGAAGCGGTCGGCCGGGCGCCCTTGCCGGACCACGCGGTGAGGAAGCCGGACTTGGCCGGCGACACCGCGGTGACGTTGAAGACGAACGACTTGACGTGCGGGTTGTAGTCGTCGCCGAAGTCGAGCGAGTATTCCAGCACCTGACCCGCCGGGGGCTTACCCTCCGGGTCCTCGCGGCTGTCCCACATGCGCTCCGGCAGGTACCACTCGTACTGGCCGCCGGCACGGTTGGTGAGGCTGTTGTCGCCCGCGTAGAAGCCGACCACGTCGACGATCACGTCGGTCGAGCCGCTGTTGTTGAAGACCGAGACCTTGCCACCGGAGCCGAGCTTCACGGTGACGTTGTTGGAGCCCAGCCAGCCCTTGGCGAAGTTGACCGAGGAGGCGGTGGGGCGGGACTCACCGGTCGGGTAGGCGGTGAGGAAGCTGGCGGCGCTGGGACCGGTGACGGTCACGTTCAGCACGACCGCGCCGACGCCGCTGGCCGGTACGCCACCACGGCCGGCGACCTGGAGGTCGACCTTCTTGCCGGCACCGATCTTGCCGATCGGGGCACCCGTGCCGTTACGGGTGTCCAGCAGGCGGGCCGGGGCGACCGGGTAGTAGGCACCGGTCACGTCGTCGAGGGCCGCCGCCTTCTGCAGCGGTGCGGAGACGGGAGCCGCGGAGGCCGTACCCGGCACCACGGCCAGTGCACATGCTCCGGCGAGAGTGACGCCGAGGATAGTGCGAATTTTGCGCATAGAGACCCCGTGTTCGAAGAGGAAAGGATTGGCCGCCCCAGCGTAGGGGCCCGGGTCAATGCCGGCAAGGCCGATACAGATGACCGCCCGGTGACGTTCCGGTGAGGACGAATCACACGAAATGCCACCGGCATCCTCGGCCCGTCGCTGTCGTCCACAGGATGGCCGCCTTGTCCACAGGTTGTCCACACCCCCCGGTGGACGACACTTGACATTCGGGCCGGGCCCGCGAGACTGCCCGGGTGACCGCCCACCACGAGCCCGAACCGACACCCCGGGACCCCGGGCCACCGGCCGCCCGGCCGACCGGGCGGGTACGGATCGTGCTGGCCGGCGTCTCCCGCCGGGACACCCGGGCCGACCACACCCGCACCGAACTGGCCCAACAGACCCGGGTCGGTGAGGCGCTGGTGCGGGGCCTGGTCCGGGCGCAACTCACCCTCGCCCTGCGACTGAGCCTGCTGGTGCTGGTCGGGCTAGGCGGGCTGCCCTGGCTGTTCGCCATCGCACCCCCGGTCGGCCGGGTCACCGTGCTCGGGGTCAACCTGCCCTGGCTGCTGCTCGGGGTGGTCTCCTTCCCGTTCCTCATCGCCGTCGGCTGGGCGTACGTGTGGCTCGCCGAACGCAACGAACAGGACTTCGTCGACCTCGTCCAGCGGCCGGAACGCTGAGATGGGCAACGGGTACGTCGTCCCGGCGATCGTCGCGGTCACCCTGGTCACCGTCGGTATCGGCTTCTACGGTCTGCGCCTGGCCCGGACCACCTCCGACTTCCTGGTGGCGTCGCGGACGGTCAGTCCGACCTGGAACGCCGCCGCGATCGGCGGGGAGTACCTGTCGGCGGCGAGCTTCCTCGGCATCGCCGGCCTGATCCTCAAGTACGGCGTCGACGTGCTCTGGTATCCGGTCGGCTTCGCCGCCGGCTACCTGGCGCTGCTGCTCTTCGTCGCCGCGCCGCTGCGCCGCTCCGGGGCGTTCACCCTGCCGGACTTCTGCGAGCTGCGGCTCGGCTCCCGCCGGCTGCGCACGCTGGCCACCGTGTTCGTCATCTTCATCGGCTGGCTCTATCTGGTGCCGCAGTTGCAGGGCGCCGGGCTGACCCTGGCCACGGTGGCCGGCTCGCCCTACCCGGTGGGGGCGCTGCTGGTCGCGGCGGTGGTCACCACCAACGTGGCGTTCGGCGGAATGCGCGCGATCACCTTCGTCCAGGCCTTCCAGTACTGGCTGAAGCTGACCGCGCTCGCCGTACCCGCGATCTTCCTGGCCCTCCAGTGGCAGGCCGACGCCCGCCCGGCGGTGACCCCGCCCGACGGGCCGGCGTTCCGCACCGCGACCACCGTCGTGGTCGAGCACCGCGCGGCCCTCACCTTCCCCGACGGCACCATCCGGGAGGTACGCCCCGGCGACGAGCTGAGCTTCGCCGCCGGTGACCCGGTGCCCGAGGTGTCCGGGGCCGCCACCGGGGCGGCCGACTGGCTGCTGCCCAGCGCCGCCGGGGACGACGACCGGGGGCTGTTCGCCACCTACTCGCTGATCCTGGCGACCTTCCTCGGCACCATGGGACTGCCCCACGTGCTGGTGCGCTTCTACACCAACCCCGACGGCGCGTCGGCCCGGCGGACCACCCTGGTGGTGCTGGCGCTGGTCGGCGTCTTCTATCTGCTACCCACCCTCTACGGCGTGCTCGGCCGGATCTACACCCCGCAACTGCTGGTCAGCGGGCAGACCGACGCGGTGGTGGTGCTGCTTCCCGAGGCGGCGCTCGGCAGCGGCGTCACCGGGCGGCTGCTTGCCGCCCTGGTCGCCGCCGGGGCGTTCGCCGCCTTCCTGTCCACCTCGTCCGGGCTGCTCACCAGCGTCGCCGGGGTGATCTCCACCGACGTGCTGGGACGCGGCTCGGTACGCGGCTTCCGGCTGGCCACGGTGATCGCCGGCGGGGTGCCGGCGGTGCTCGCGCTGAACGTCTCCGGGCTGGACGTCTCCCAGGTGGTCGGGCTGGCCTTCGCCGTCGCCGCGTCCAGCTTCTGCCCGCTGCTGGTGCTCGGCATCTGGTGGCGCGGCCTGACCGACCTCGGTGCGGCGGCCGGGGTGCTGGTCGGCGGCGGGGCGGCGATCGGCGCGGTGCTGGTCACCGTGCTCGGCCCCCCGTTGTCCGGCTGGCCGGCCACCCTCACCACCCAACCGGCCGCCTGGACGGTGCCGCTCGCCTTCACCGTGATGATCGCCGTGTCGATGGCGACCCGCCGTCGCACCCCCGTCGACGTCGGGGCCACCATGCTCCGCCTGCACACGCCCGAGTCACTGCGCTCCTGACCGTTTCGTCCCGGTCGTCCGGGGCCATGCCAGGATCGACGGGGCGGTCACGTCACGTCTCGGATCCTTCACCGTGCGCGACCGTCCGTCTCGGGGATGAGCCCGGATCGTCCCCCGGCGGGAGCAGCCACTCGCCCGGCCCGGATACGGTCGACACATGACTGGTGAACACCCTGCGCTGGCACTCCGCGGCCTGGCCAAGCAGTTCGACGGCAAGGTGGCGGTCGCCGGGGTGGACCTGGCCGTCCCCGCCGGCTCGTTCTACGGACTCCTCGGCCCCAACGGCGCCGGCAAGACCACCACCCTGTCGATGGCCGTCGGACTGCTCCGACCCGACCACGGCAACGCGTGGGTGCTCGGGCACGACGTCTGGGGTGACCCGGTCGAGGCGAAACGGCTGCTCGGCGTCATGCCCGACGGCGTCCGGCTGTTCGACCGGCTCACCGGCGCGGAGCTGCTGGCGTACCACGGGCTGCTGCGCGGGATGGACCCGGCGGTGGTCGACCAGCGGGCGGCGGAGCTGCTCGACGTGCTGGCCCTCACCGACGCCGGCCGGACCCTGGTCGTCGACTACTCCGCCGGCATGAAGAAGAAGATCGGCCTGGCCTGCGCGCTGCTGCACGGCCCCCGGCTGCTGGTGCTCGACGAGCCGTTCGAGGCGGTCGACCCGGTGTCGGCGGCGCTGATCCGCGACATCCTGCACCGGTACGTGGTCGGCGGCGGGACCGTCGTCTTCTCCAGCCACGTCATGGAGGTCGTCGAGCGGCTCTGCTCGCACGTGGCGATCCTCGCCGACGGCACCATCAAGCGGGTCGGCACCCTCGCCGAGGTGCGTGGCGAGCGTTCCCTGGAGGACGTCTTCGTCGAGGTCGTCGGCGGCCGGACCGCTACCGGTGAGGAGCTGGCGTGGCTGTCCCGGTGAGCACACCCGCCGAGCGGGTCCGCCCGGTCTCCCCGCGCCACTTCGTCCGGCTCAAGCTGCGGGTGATGGGCAACAACTTCCGGGGCCAGGGCTGGCGGATCGCGCTCTTCGTGGTCGGGGTGGTGGTCGGGCTCTGGTTCGCGGCCGGCGGTTTCCTGATGTTCGCCGCCCCCGGCTTCGCCGACGAACCCCGCTACGCGGTGATGGCGGCGGCGTTCGGTGGCGGGGTGCTCGTCCTCGGCTGGCTGCTGCTGCCACTGGTCTTCTTCGGTGTCGACGAGACCCTCGACCCGGCCCGGTTCGCCCTGCTGCCGCTGTCCCGCCGCACCCTGGTCACCGGCCTGTTCGCGGCGGCGCTGATCAGCGTGCCGGTGTTCGCGGTGCTGGTCGCGGTCGCCGGGCTGGTGGTCAGCGCCGCGCTGCTCGGCGGCGCGGCGGCCGGCGTCGTCGCCGCCGTCGGCGTGGTCGCCGGGGTGCTGCTCTGCGTCGCCGCCAGCCGCGCGGTGACCAGTGCGTTCGCCACCATGCTGCGGTCCCGCCGGGTCCGTGACCTGGCCGCCGTGCTGCTCGCCGTGGTCGCCGCGCTGCTCGGCCCGTTGCAGCTCGTGGTGCTGGCCGCCGTACGCACCGCCGACTGGGACCGGCTCGTCGGGGTGGCCCGGATCGTCGGCTGGACCCCGTTCGGCGCACCCTGGACGATCGGCCTGGACGTGGCCGAGGGCCGGGCCTGGGCGGTGCCCGTCAAGCTGCTGATCACCGCGGTCACCATCGGGGCGCTGCTGCTCTGGTGGTCCCGGTCGCTGGAGTCGGCGATGGTCGGCGCGGCGAGCGCCGCCCCGACCAAGACCCGCCAGGCACCGACCGGCGGCGCGATCGCCCAACTCTTCCCCCGCGCGGTCGGCTGGGCCCGCCGGGACCGGTTCGGCGCGCTGGTGGCCCGCGAGTGCCGCTACTGGTGGCGCGACGCCCGACGACGGGCCAACCTGATCACCATCGCCGTGGTCGGGATCTTCGTCCCGGTGATGGTCAACCTCGGTGGCGCGGGCTTCGCCGTCGGCCAGGAGGGCTTCGAATCCACCGGGGACCCGTCGCCGGTACTGCTCAGCATCTCGATGATCTTCGTCGGCGTGCTCGCCTCGGTGACCCTGGCCAACCAGTTCGGCTTCGACGGCAGCGCCTACGCGGCGAACGTCGTGGCCGGGGTCCCGGGTCGGCTGGAGCTGCGCGCCCGGATGACCGCCTTCTCCGTGTACGTGCTGCCGATGCTCGGTCTCGTCTCCCTGATCATCAGCGGGGTGCTCGGCCGGCCGGAATGGTTCGGGGTGGCGGCGGGCGCACTGCTCGCCTCGTACGGGGTGGGATTGGCGATCAACGGGTTCATCTCGGTGCTCGGGGCGTACTCGCTGCCGGAGACGAGCAACCCGTTCGCGATGAACGGCGGTTCCGGGGTCGCCAAGAGCATGCTCACCCTGCTGTCCATGGTCGGCTCGGCCGTTGCCGCCGTACCGATGGTGGTGGCCGCCGGGCTGCTCGGCGACGTCTGGCTCTGGCTGGCCCTGCCGGTCGGCGCGGCGTACGGGGTGGGGGCGGCGCTGCTCGGGGCGTACCTGGCCGGGGACGTGCTGGACCGCCGGATGCCGGAGTTGCTGTCGACCGTCACCCCCCGCCGCTGATGCCGGTCGTCGAGGCGGTCACCACCGTCGCGGTCCCGCCGGAGGTGGCGTTCGCGGTGTCGCAGACCGTCGCGCCGGTGCGCTACCGGTGGGACCCGTTCGTCCGCGAACAGCACTTCGTCGACGGTGCCACCCGCCCCGGCAAAGGCGTGCGCACCTTCACCCGGTCCCGGCACGGCCTCGTGATGATCAGCGAGTACGTCTCCTTCGCCCCGCCGACGAACGTGGGGATGAAGATGGTGCGCGGCCCGTGGTTCTTCGAGATGTTCGCCGGTGGCTGGCGGTTCGCACCGGCACCCGAGCCGGGCCACACGGTCGCCACCTGGCGGTACAGCTTCCGTTGCCGGCCGGCGTTCCTGCGCCCGGTCGCCGACCGGGTCGGCGTCTGGCTGCTCACCCGGGACATCCGCCGCCGGATCGCCGGTTACGCGGCCGGTTGCGCCGACCCGCAGGTGCTGGCCGCCGCCCGTGCCACCCTGTCCGTCGACCCTCCACCCACCGGCACGGGTACGCCCTAGCGCCGCACCGCCGTCACGGGCGGCGGGTACGGCCGACCCTGACGGTGCCGACGAAGGAACGCCAGGTGTCGGGGGTGAAGTGGAGCGTCGGGCCACAGCGGTCCTTGCTGTCCCGGACCAGCACCACCCCGGGCAGATTGTCCGCCACCTCGACACAGTTGCCGGAGTCGTCGGAACGCGACGAGGTCCGCCAGCGTGGCTCGTCAGGGGTCATGGCGTCACCTTCAGCTTGTTGACCAGATCGAGCGAGGCGCGCTCGGCCAACGCCTCACCCAACAGACTCTCCCACTTGCGCAGCATCAGTCGAATCCATTCCGGATGGTCCGCGATCTGCCCTCGGGCGGTGTTGTCCAGACACAGGACCTGCTCGCTCCCGGGCAGTTCCGCCAGCACGAACCCACCGCCCAGCGAGACGTGCGCACCGGCATCGAGCGGCAGCACATGGAGCCGCACATGAGGCAGCTCAGCAGCCTCCAGTAGCCGTCCGAGCTGCCGGTCCATCACCGCCGGCCCACCGATCGACCGCCGCAGTGCGCTCTCGTCGATGACGAAGACACACTCGGGTGGGTCGTCCCGCCCCAGTACCGCCTGTCGGCTCATCCGGAGCGCGAGGAGTTCCTCCACCCGCTCGTCGCGCTGGAGCCCGCCGGCCGAGAAGACGGCCCGCGCGTAGTCCTCCGTCTGGAGCAGCCCGGGCACCAGACACGGCTCGAAGTTGCGCAGCCGGGTTGCCTGAGCCTCGTAGCTCTGCCAGGGCAGGAACCATGACGGTGCCCGCTCCCCCTCCTGGTCTCTGGGCGCGCGCCCGGTCGGCGGGAAGGTCCGACGATCGTCTACGCGTGAGCGGCACCGAACCGGCGTGTCGTAGTCGTTTACCCGTGGACGATCATGAAAGCGAGGCCGTCTCTCGCCCCGACCTGGCAACGCGGGACTGGGCGGGGGCCACAATGTTTCACGTGAATCCAGAACCGGGTGCCGAGATCCACCACACCGACCCGTTCGCGGTGCCGACCGGGCAACGCTCGCCGGCCCGTCGGCTGCGGGGACGGCTCGCCGCACCGGTGACGCTCTGGACCGCACCCGGCCCGGCCGGGCTGACCGTGTCGTCCACCCTGGTCGCCGAGGGGGAGCCGGACCGGCTGCTCGGCCTGATCGACCCCGAGGCCGACCTCTGGGCGGCGATCGAGGAGGCCGGCCGGTTCGCGGTGGCCCCACTCGGGCCGTCCCACCGGCAGCTCGCCGACCGGTTCGCCGGGCTCTTCCCCTCGCCGGGCGGCCTGTTCGCCACCGACACGTGGACCGACACGCCCTACGGGCCGGTGCCCGCCGACGCCGGGAGCTGGGCCGGCTGCCGCCTGGACACCGCCCGGGAGTACGGCTGGGCGCTGCTCGTCGAGGCCACCGTCGAAACGGTCGAGATCCTGACCGACACCCCGCCCCTCCTGCACCACCGGGGCCGCTACCACCAACTCCCCTGACCGGGCGGGGTGGCGTCGCAATGTCACCGATATAGCGGCTTCCTGGCCGGCGGATACTGCTATATCGACCCAAGAGAGTGGATCATGGCCGGCCGGGCGGGGCCAGGGCGGCCGGCGGGGCGGGGTCATGGTCCCGGGCGCGGGGCGGGTCGGGGCGGGCGGCGGGAAGCGGGCGGCAGGGGCCGGTGAGCGGGGTGACGTGGGTCACTGGGCGCAGGTGGGGGACCGTTCGGCGCAGGGGACTGCCGGGATCGATCTGCACCTTTTCTCGCAGGCAGGCCGCTCTCTACGGTGCGCGAAACTCCCGATGCCTGTGAAGGTGGTGATCCACAGATGTCCACGGACACACCCACGCCCGCCCCGGCCGAGTCGGCGGCGGAGCGTTATCTGGCCGTACAACGGTCGGACGAGTTCGTCGGGTTGCGCCGCGCGCTGCGCAGCTTCGTCTTCCCGATGACCGTCGCGTTCTTCCTGTGGTACGCGCTCTACGTGATCCTCTCCGCCTACGCGCGGGACTTCATGGGCACGAAGCTCTTCGGCAGCAACATCAACGTGGCGCTGATCTTCGGGCTGCTCCAGTTCGTCTCGACGTTCCTCATCGCCTGGCTCTACTCGCGGTACGCCGACCGCAAGCTCGACCCGACCGCCGACCGCATCCGCGCCGAGATCGGGGAGGTGACCCATGAACACGGTCCTCGCGGTTGAGGCGGGTGGCGGCACCGCCCGCAACCTGACCATCACGCTGTTCCTGGTCTTCGTGGCGGTGACCCTGGCGATCACGATCTGGGCCAGTCGGCAGACCAAGACGGCCACCGACTTCTATGCCGGCGGCCGGTCGTTCTCCGGTTTCCAGAACGGCATGGCGATCGGCGGCGACTACATGTCGGCCGCGTCGTTCCTCGGCATCGCCGGCATCATCGCGCTGTACGGCTACGACGGCTTCCTCTACTCGATCGGCTTCCTGGTCGCCTGGCTGGTGGCGTTGCTGCTGGTGGCGGAGCTGCTGCGCAACTCGGGCCGCTACACGATGGCCGACGTGCTGGCGTTCCGGATGCGGCAGCGCCCGGTGCGTACGGCGGCGGCGGTCTCCACCATCACGGTGTCGATCTTCTATCTGCTGGCCCAGATGGTCGGGGCGGGCGCCCTGGTCGCGCTGCTGCTGGGGATCAAGCCGGGCACCACGTTCCTCGGCATGGACGCCGACACCGCCAAGATCGCCACCATCATCATGGTCGGCGCCCTGATGATCATCTATGTGACCGTGGGTGGCATGAAGGGCACCACCTACGTCCAGATCGTCAAGGCGTTCCTGCTGATGACCGGCGCGCTGGTGATGACCGTGCTGGTGCTGGCCAAGTACAACTTCAACCTGTCGGCGCTGCTCGGTGACGCCGCCGCCACGTCGGGCAAGGGCAGCGCGTTCCTCGAACCCGGGCTCCGCTACGGCGTCGAGGTGGCCGGCAACTCGACGCAGACCTTCTATAACAAGATGGATCTGCTGTCGCTGGGCATCGCCCTGGTGCTCGGCACCGCCGGCCTGCCGCACATCCTGATCCGCTTCTACACCGTGCCGACCGCCAAGGCGGCCCGCAAGAGCGTGCTCTGGGCGATCGGCATCATCGGCACCTTCTATCTGTTGACGCTGGCGCTGGGCTTCGGCGCGGCGGCGCTGGTCGGCGGCAAGGCGATCGTCGCGCAGGACAAGGCCGGCAACACGGCCGCGCCGCAGCTCGCCGAGGAGTTGGGCAAGACCTTCCTCGGCGGCAACCTGGGCGGGGCGACCCTGTTGGCGATCATCGCGGCGGTCGCGTTCGCCACCATCCTGGCGGTGGTCGCCGGCCTGACCCTGGCCTCGTCGTCCAGCCTGGCGCACGACTTCTACGCCAACGTGATCAAGAAGGGGCAGACCTCCGAACGCCAGGAGGTCCGGGTGGCCCGGATCTCGGCCCTGGTCATCGGCGCGGTCTCGATCGCCCTGTCGATCTTCGCGCAGAGCCTCAACGTGGCCTTCCTGGTGGCGTTGGCGTTCGCGGTGGCCGCCTCGGGCAACCTGCCGGCGATCCTCTACAGCCTGTTCTGGAAGCGGTTCAACACCTCGGGCGCGGTCTGGGCGATCTACGGCGGCCTGATCTCGGCCGTGTTCCTGGTGTTCTTCTCGCCGGTCGTCTCCGGCGCACCGACCTCGATGTTCCCGGAGCACGACTGGCAGTGGTTCCCGCTGTCGAACCCGGGGCTGCTGTCCATCCCGTTCGGGTTCCTCTGCGGCTGGATCGGCACGGTCATCTCCAAGGAGCACGACGAGGACAAGTACGCCGAGTTGGAGGTGCGTGCCCTCACCGGCGCGGGTGCGCACTGAGCAACCGGCACCACGAGGCCCCCGCCGCGAGCGATCGCGGCGGGGGCCTCCGCCGTCGCCCGGGGCCCGCCGACCCCGACGGCCGCGTCGTGGCAGGCCCCGAGGCAGAGACGGGCAGGGTACGGGGCACGGGCGTCACCCAGGTCGAAATGACCTGCGGCGGTCGCGCTGAGTAGGCTGACCGCCATGAAGGTTGCCCAGCGGTTCGGTAGCGGTCACCGCGTCCTCGTCACCGGCGGTGCCGGGTTCGTCCCGTCGCACCTGGTGGACGCCCTGATCGAGCGCGGGTGCACGGTCGTCGCGCTGGACAACTTCGTCACCGGCTCCAAGGACAACGTCGCGCACCTGGCGGAGCACCCACGGTTCACCCTGGTCGAGGCGGACATCTCCGAGGGTCTGCCCAGCCACCACCCGGCCCTGGCCCAGCGGTTCGACGCGATCCTGCACATGGCCTCCCCGGCCAGCCCGACGGACTTCGCGAAGCTGCCGGTGGAGATCCTCCGGGTCGGCTCGGTGGGCACCCTGCACCTGCTCGACCGCGCGGTCACCGACGACGCCCGGTTCCTGATGGCCTCCACCTCCGAGGCGTACGGGGACCCGAAGGAGCACCCGCAGCGGGAGACCTACTGGGGCAACGTCAACCCGATCGGGGTGCGCAGCGTCTACGACGAGGCGAAGCGGTTCTCCGAGGCGGCCACGATGGCGTACCACCGCAGTCGGGGGCTGGACGCGGCGATCGTCCGGATCTTCAACACGTACGGCCCCCGGATGCGGCCGGACGACGGCCGGGCCATCCCGACGTTCATCTCCCAGGCGTTGCGTGGCGAGCCGATCACCGTGCACGGCACGGGTGAGCAGACCCGGTCGATCTGTTACGTCGACGATCTGGTGCGCGGCATCCTGCTGCTGCTCGACTCGACGCAGACCGGCCCGATCAACTGCGGCACCGAACACGAGCTGACCATGCGGCAACTCGCCGAGACGATCGCGTCACTCTCCGGCAGTACGTCACAGGTGACCTACGTCACTCGCAGCTCGGACGATCCGGAGATGCGCCGCCCCGACCTGACCCTCGCCCGGGACCTGCTGGGATACCAGCCGCAGGTGTCGCCCGACGAGGGCCTGCGACGCACCATCGACCATTTCCGCAGCCGGCTAGGGTAGCTCTCCCACGCCACGCGGGGCGCTCGGGAGGCTTCACATTCAGCGAACGCTCGACCCGCCTACGTACGCTGAAACGCATGTCAGCGACCTCGTCAGCCGGCGCCTCGCTCCCGTACCTGCACCGCAGCGCGGGCCGTGCCTCGGTGCCCGGCTCCGACCGGGGCGCCACCGGGCGCACCCGCCAGTCCGACGCGCAGTGGTACCCCTCGCACCAGGAGAGTCAGCCCCGGTCGGGCGGGCCGGGTGGCCCCGGCACACCCTCGGGGCCGGGCGGGCCGGGGAACTACGGCCGGCGTGGGCCGCGCCCGCGCTGGGGGCGGATGGCCCTGGTGGCCGGCGTGACGGTGCTGGTGGTGGCGCTGCTCGGCGGGATCGGGGCCTGGTTCTACACCCGTAACCTCAACGAGGACCTGGCCCGCACCGACCCGTTCTCGGAGATCACCGGTGGGCGGCCGGCGAAGGCGGTCGACGGGGCGCTCAACATCCTGCTGGTCGGCACCGACTCGCGGGACCCGGACGCGGCGGTCGACAAGCCGGGCGAGTGGCGGGCGGACACGCTGATCGTCATGCACATCCCGGCCGACCACAAGTCGGCCTACCTGGTCTCCGTCCCGCGTGACCTGTACGTGCCGATCCCCGAGAGCGCGGGCGCGGCCTGCGACTCCGGTCGGCGTGCCAAGATCAACGCTGCCTTCGCCTTCGGTGGCCTGCCGCTGGCGGTACGCACCGTGGAGTGCTTCACCGACGTCCGGATCGACAACGTGATGGCGATCGACTTCGGCGGCTTCAAGGAGGTCACCGACGCGCTCGGCGGGGTCGACCTGAAGGTGGAGCGGAGCATCACCTCGATCCACAAGCCGTACCGGAAGTTCACCAAGGGCACCATGCACATGGACGGCGCGACGGCCCTGGACTGGATCCGCCAGCGCAAGCAGTTCCCCCAGGGCGACTTCGCCCGGATGCGCCACCAGCAGGAGTTCCTGCGGGCGCTGATGGACAAGGCGGCGAGCACGGGCACGCTGACCAACCCCAAGAAGCTGAACGCGTTCCTCCAGTCGGTGACCGCCGCGGTGACCGTCGACAACGACTTCTCCCTCGGCGACATGGCGATCCAGTTCCGCAACCTGCGCGGGGAGAACCTGACCTTCCTCACCAGCCCGAACACCGGCAGCGACACCATCAACGGCGAGTCGGTGGTGGTGTCGGACCGGGAGAAGGCGCTGGCGATGTACAAGGCGATGTCCGCCGACACGATGGCGGACTGGGTGGCCGCCGACAAGAAGGCGGACACGCCGGGCAACGGGAACTGAGCCGGCCCGGCATCCGGGGTCGGCCCGACCCCGGATGTCGGGCAGATTTCGACGAGCGTCATCAGAGGTCTTTACCGAAGGCTTGATCATCAAAAGCCAACAGCCGTCCGGTCTCATCGATTCATCCGTTCGGACAAATCGCGGAGGAAAAGGTCGGGTTGTCTGGGATTTGTGCGTGTGACGACCTCGCCTTGACGGGAAGCGGTACGTAAAGTGGTCCCGCCCCCCGATCACGCGAGCTGGAGCATGCATGCCGGTTCAGACCAGCCCCCGCCCTTCGTCGCTGAACGCCGACCCCTACCGGGCGTCGGCCGCCGTCCCGTCACCGGGCGGTCGCGGCGGTCGGCCCTCCGGCACGGCCCGCAAGCGCACCCGGCGCAAGGACCCGCTCTGGGCGCGGCTGACCGTCATCTTCGGCGCGGTGCTGATGGTGACCAGCGGCATCGCGATCGTCGGCAGCAAGGCGCTGATCAGCCAGGCCACCGGCAACATCGCCCAGCGCAACCTGCTCGGCGGGGCGGGGAAGACCGAGGCGGAGGGCGGCGCCAACCTGGACGGCCCGATCGACATGCTGCTGCTCGGCGTGGACGCCCGGGAGCGCTGGGCCGCCGACGACGTCCGGTCGGACAGCATCATCGTGCTGCACATCCCGGCCAGCCACGACCAGGCGTACCTGATCTCGATCCCCCGCGACACCGAGGCACAGATCCCCGCGTTCAAGAAGAGCGGGTTCAAGGGCGGCACCGACAAGATCAACGCGGCGTTCCAGGCCGGCGCGCGCAACGGCGGCGGCTGGGAGGGCGGCGCGCAGCTGATGGCCCAGACCATCAAGAACATGACCGGAGTCAGCTTCGACGGTGCCGCGATCATCAACTTCGGTGGCTTCAAGAACGTCATCGACACCCTCGGCACGGTGCGCATCTGCGTCAGCCACGAGGTGAAGTCGCACCACATGATGATGGTCGACGGCAAGCAGATGTGGAACGCCGACGCCAAGAAGACCGGCCGGCCGATGACCCCGGTGGTCTACAAGAAGGGCTGCCGGGAGATGAACGGCCTCCAGGCGCTCGACTACTCGCGGCAGCGTTACGGCCTGCCCAACAGCGACTACGACCGCCAGCAGAACCAGCAGCAGCTGATCAAGGCGATGGCCCGCAAGGCCACCGACAAGGGCATGATGACCAACCCGGTCAAGGTCAACCAGCTGATCAAGGCGGCCGGCAAGGCCTTCATCCTGGACACCGGCGGGGTGCCGGTCGCCGACCTGGTCTTCACCATGCGCGGGGTCACCGCCAACGAGTTGACCATGCTGCGCACCAACGGTGGCACGTTCAACGGCAACGCCAACAACCGTGAGGCGCTCAGCCAGCAGACGCTGGACATGTTCCAGGCGATCAAGGAAGACAAGCTGGCCGAGTTCGTCTACGCCAACCCGAGCGTGCTGTCCACCCGGAAGTGACCCGCCGGTAGTCCCGGCGAACCGCCCCGGGGACCCGTGGTCCCACCGTAGCCTGACGTGAGAAGCACTCACGTTTCGGCCACGGGAGGGCGTCACGGCCAGGTCAGCGCGATCCGTTCGGGGGCGGGGCACACCGCCTCCCGCCCGGCGCGGGACACGCTGGTCGCGGATCCTGCTCGGCGTCGGCCTGACCCTGGTGCTGCTCGCCGGGCTCGCCGTCGTCGGGGTACGGCTGCTCGCCCACCGCTACGACCGGACGGTCAGCCGGGAACAACTACTCTCCCCCGACGCCCGGCAGGCCCGCACCGAGCTGGACACCGGGCTGAACTACCTGATCGTCGGCTCCGACCGACGCCCCGGCGCAGCCGGGGCGGACCAGCGGTCGGACACCATCCTGATCGTGCACGTTCCGCCCGGCCTACGGCAGGCGTACCTGATTTCCGTCCCCCGCGACCTGCTGGTCGCGATCCCACCCGACGCCGCCGGCTACGGCGGGGGCCAGGACAAGATCAACGCGGCGTACGAGCACGGCGGTGGCGGCGAGGGCGGCACCCGACTGCTCTCGGCCACCCTGACCCGACTCACCGGCATCCGCTTCGACGGCGCGGCGCTCGTCGACTTCGCCGGCTTCCGCCAGGTCATCGACCTGCTCGGGGGCATCCGGATGTGCGTCGACACCGAGGTCCGGTCGATCCACACCGGGACGAACTTCCCGGTCGGCTGCCAGCAGATGGACGGCGCCAGGGCGCTGGACTACGCCCGGCAACGCTACGACCTCCCGAACGGCGACTACGACCGGCAACGACACCAGCAGCAGATGCTGCGGGCGATGCTGGACCGGGCCGCCCAGTCCCACCTGCGCAGCGACCCCGTGCAACTGGACCGGGTGCTGCGGGCGGTCGGCAGCTCGCTCACCGTCGACACCAACGGGGTGCCCCTGGACGACCTGGTGTTCGCGCTGCGTTCCCTGCCCGCCGACGCGCTGCACGGGGTGCAGTTGCCGTCCTACCCGCAGACCATCGACGGCATCTCCTACGTGGTGCTGGACCAGGGCGGCGGCGGGCTCTTCGACGCCGTCCGCACCGACCGGCTGCCCGACTGGTCGCGGGCCAACCCGCGCTGGGTCAACCGGCTGTGACCACCACCCCGACCACCGGATCCCGCGCCACCGGGGTCCCGGAAGCCACCGAGGTGCCGGGAGCCGCCACGCCGGCTGCCGACGTGCCGTCGGCGGCACCGAGGATCTAGGCTTGGTGACCGTGTTCGGATCCCAGGTTCCCAGCGTCCCCGTGACCGCGATCGACGACGACACCTACCTGCTCGACGTCCGGGAGGACGACGAGTGGGCGGCGGGCCACGCGCCCGGCGCCCACCATGTGCCGATGATGGAGCTGCCGGCCCGGCTCGCCGAGGTGCCCACCGACCGCGAGGTGGCGGTGATCTGCCGCTCCGGCGGGCGCTCCGCACAGGTGGTCGGCTACCTGCTCGGCAACGGGTGGGAGCAGGTGCGCAACGCCGACGGCGGGATGCGGCAGTGGGTGGCCGTCGGCAAACCGGTGGTCACCGGGGACGGGCAACCCGGCCAGGTCATCTGAGCGACCGAGCATGGGTGATCCACTGGTCTTCGCGCACCGTGGCGCGTCGGCCGACCTCCCCGAACACACCCTGGCGGCCTACCTACGGGCCCTCGACGAGGGTGCCGACGGGTTGGAGTGCGACGTCCGACTGACCCGCGACGGGCACCTGGTCTGCGTACACGACAGGCGGTTGAACCGGACCAGCAACGGTCACGGCCTGGTCAGCGCCCGCACCCTGGCCGAGCTGGAGACGTTGGACTTCGGCTCCTGGCATCCCGGGTGCACACCGGCCGACGGCGACGAGGCGCTGGACGACGCGCACACCCGGCTGCTCACCCTGGACCGGCTGCTGACCGCCGTACGGGACGCGGGCCGCCCGGTCCGGCTGCTGGTGGAGACCAAACACCCGTCCCGCTACCGGGGGGACGTCGAGCGCCGGTTGGTGACCATGCTGCGGCGACACGGGCTGGCCGAACCGGGCCCCGACGACCCGGTCCAGGTCACCGTGATGTCGTTCTCCCCCCTGGCCGTCCGCCGGGTCCGTGAGCTGGCCCCGGCGCTGCCGACGGTGCTGCTGCTGGAGGTGCTGCCCCGCTGGCTGCCGCTCGGCCGGCTACCGTTCGGGGCCCGGATCGCCGGGCCGGGCATCGGCCTGGTCCGGGCCCGCCCGACGCTGGTGCCCGCGCTGCGGGCCGCCGGCCACCCGGTGTACGTCTGGACGGTCAACGAACCGGCCGACCTGGACCTGGTCCTCGACGCGGGGGTGGACGGCGTGATCACCGACCGGCCCGCCCACACCCTGGCCCGGCTCGGCCGGTGAGGCCCGTCGCCGCCCGACCGGTGAGGCCCGTCGCCGCCCGACCGGCTCGGCCGGTGCGGCCCGTCGCCGCCTCACTGGCCCGGCCGGTGCGGCCCGTCGCCCGACCGGCCCGCTCGCGCCCGGGGCGTCCCAGCGGCGGGTCGGCCCCCGCCCGGGGATGTCCGACGGGCGGTGCACCGGGCACACTCGGGGCATGCCGGAGCGCACCGATCTCGCCGACCTCATCACCGACCACGGCGCGGTGATCGAGATGATCAACTCGGGAGAGGCCGGGTTGCCGGTGCTCACCGCGCTGCTGCGGGCAGCCCGACCCGCGCTCGGCGCGGCCTGCGTGGCCTTCGTCGAGTTCGCCCCGACCGGGGGACGGGTGATCGCCGCCAGCGGCTGCGCCGAGTGGACCATCGGCCGCCCGTTGCCCGCCTCCGACCCGGCCACCGTCTGTCTGCTCACCGGTCCCCGGGTCCGGCAGACCCGGCTGGACCACCTCGACGGTCCGCTCGCCGGAGAGCTGGCCGAGCGGGGCCTGCGCCGCATGATCGTCGCCCGTGCCGAACTCAACGGCCTGACCGTCGGCAGCCTGCACGCCCTCTACGCCGACGGCGAGGACTCCGAGGACCGGGTCCAGCACGCCACCCTCGGCTACCTCGCCTCCTGCATCGCCCACATGTACGGCGACCAGAGCGGCCTGCCGGTGCACGGCGACGGCCCGGTCGTGGCGGCGCTCGCCGACGGTCTGGCCGTGGTCGACCGGGACGGCCGGGTCCGGCTCTGGAACCCCGCCGCCGCCCAGGTCACCGGCCGCGGCGCCGGTGAGGCACTGAACCGCCCACTACCGTTCCCGCTCCCCCCGACCGGCCAGGTGCTCGACCACCAACTACCCGACGGGCGGTGGCTGCGGATCACCTCCGGCGAGCTGGTCGACCCGGGCACGCTGCGGGTGGTCACCTTCCGCGACATCACCGACCAGCAGCGCCGGGACTCCGACCGGGACCTCTTCGTCGCGGTCACCAGCCACGAGCTGCGTACCCCGGTCACCGTCATCAAGGGGTACGCGGACACCCTCACCGACCACTGGGAGTCGCTGACCGACCACGACCGGCGGCAGGCGGCCCGGGTGATCGGTCAACGGGCCAACGAACTGGCCCGGCTGGTCGACCGGCTGCTCGCCTCAGCCACCGACGTACGCCCCGGCGACGAGCCGGCCGTGCCGTTCGACCTTGGCGGGGCGTTGCGCGCGGCGGTGCTGGACCTCCCCGGTGACCTGCGCCGCCGCCTGCTCCTGCACGTCCCCGTCGACCTGCCCAAGGCGCTCGGGGACCGGCACAGCCTCACCACCGTGCTGACCGAGCTGTGCACCAACGCGGGCAAGTGGTCACCTCCGGACGCCGTGATCGAGGTGTTCGCGGCCGCCGACGGGCAGACCGTGTCGTTCCGGGTGACCGACCGGGGGGTGGGCATCCGGCCGGAGCACGTGGAACGCGCCTTCGACCGGTTCTGGCAGGGCGAGTCCGGCGACCGGCGGGGTTATCCCGGGGCCGGGTTGGGTCTCTATCTCGTCCGCCGGATCGTTGAACAGCAGAATGGATGGGTATCCCTACGTCCACGAGATGGTGGCGGTACCGTCGCAGAGGTGCGGCTGCCGCGCGGGTGAGCCGTCGGTGGACCCGGGGTGGTCCACCCCGCCAGCAGGCACGGGTCGAGAAGGAGCCGGGGTGTCGACGGGACGGGTCGAGCGTTCGTGGTGTGTGGTGGTTCCCCACCACGCCACCGGCGCGCGGCTGGCCCGGCACCGGCTCGCCGACGAGTTGGCCGGCCTGGTGCCCCCGCCGCTCCTCGCCGACCTGGTGGCGGTCCTGGCCGAACTGGTCGGCAACGCGGTCCGGCACGCCGACCCGCTGCCCGGCGGGGTGGTCCGGGTCGCCTGGCGGCTGCGGCCCACGTCGACCGGTCCGGGTCTGTCCGTCCGGGTGACCGACGGCGGCGCCGGCGTGGGGCCCCGGATGCGGGCCGCCGGCACGGACGCGGTCGACGGCCGGGGCCTGCACATCGTCGCCGGCCTGGCCAGTCGGTGGGGGGTCGACCGGGACGGTCTGGGGCAGAGCGTCTGGGCCGAGTTCGACCCGGCCGACTGCCGCCCGGATCTGATCGCCGCCGGCTGACCCGTCACCGCCGTCGGCCGCCGGCCGAGCCGCGGTCCGCCTGTCCCTCCACCAGCCGGGTCGGGATCGGCGACGTCGGCGACGTCGGCGGCACCGGCGACCCGGCAGGCGCGGGGCGGGTCCTGCCCCCACCGCCGCCGATCGGGCTCTAGGCTGTCTCGCCGTGAGCAAGCGTCGAAAGAACCAGCGCGCCGAGGCCGCCCCCCGCCGGGAGAAGATCCGGGACGTGTTCGTCCCCCGTCCGTTCGAAGGGCTGGTGGACGAACCGGAGTGGATCGCCCTGCGCGAACTCGTACCGGCCGCCTCGGCACCGCTGCGACTCACCCCGGACCTCGTCGAGGAGCACGGCGACCGCCCGGTCACCCTGGCGACCGTGCTGCCGATGGCCGCCCCGGCGATGACCAAGCCGGACGGTCGGGTGTTCATCGGTCTCCAGCGCCACCAGCAGTCCGGTGACGTCTCCCGGGACCTGGCCGACGCGCTGCTCTGCGCGTTGCGTACCGAGCCGGGTGGGGCGGTGACGGTGCCGCCGTTGCCGGGCCCCGGCCCCCGGCTCCAGGACATCCTGGTCGACGGCACGCTGGACATCACGATGCACGAGGGTTTCGAGTTCTGGCTCGATCCCGGCGCCGCCGACGACCCGACCGTGCAGGCGTCCCTGGAGCGGGCGAACGCCGCGATCTATCCGACCGTGAAGCTGGCCGCCGCCCGGGCCGCCTACTGGTGTCAGGTGCCGGAGAAGGCCCACGTGCGCTGGGTGCTCGGCGACGACGAGGACGCCGCGTTGGACGCGCTCTCCCGGCTCTCCGCCGCCGGTGCCCTCCCCCTGGGCGAGGGCACGAAGTTCGCCGGCATGTTCCGGGCGCACGGCCGGCTCGCGCCGGTCTGGGACCTGCCGGAGGACGTTCCGGCCGCCGAGTGGGAGGAGCCGGTCGCCGCGTTCGCCAAGCGGTACGCCGACGCGTTGGCCGAGAAGGAGCCGCTGGACACCGCCGGCCGCCGGGCCCGCCAGGGCCTGCTCGGCCGCCAGCTCACCCTCCGCTGAGCCACCCCCACCGGTCCGGGGCGACGACGCCGGGGTAGGCGGACAGCGGGTCAGCCGGCGGGCGGTCGCAGTGGCTCGCGGACCAGCGGGCAGGACATGCAGCGCGGGCCGCCCCGGCCGGAGCCCAGCTCCGAACCGGCGATCGGGATGACCTCGATGCCGGCGCGCTCCAACTGGGCGTTGGTCTCCACGTTGCGTTCGTAGCCGACACAGAGCCGGGGGGCCAGCGCGAGGGTGTTGTTGCCGTCGTCCCACTGCTCGCGTTCGGCGGTCACCGGGTCCAGGCCGGTGTCGATCACCCGGAGCTGGTCGAGGTCCATCGCGTCGGCCGCCGCGCGTAGGAACGGCGCGGGGCCGTCGACCCGGGGCTCGCCGTCCGGGCCGGCGATCACCGTGTACGCCGACAGCGTGCTGGCCACGTTGGGGTACATCAGCACCGTGTCGACGTCGACCATGGTGCAGACGGTGTCGAGGTGCATGGTGGCCCGTTCCTGGGCGATCGGCACCACCAGCATGGTGTGCGCCAGGCCGGCGGCGAAGACCTGCCGGGCCAGCCGCTCGGCACCGGCGGGGGTGGTTCGCTCGCCCACCCCCACGGCGAGCACCCCGGGGGCGAGCAGCAGCACGTCGCCGCCTTCGAGGTGTTCCAGGCCCGGGTGGTAGACGGCCCGGGTGCCGACGAAGCGGGGGTGGTAACGGTAGATCGCGTCGGTCAGGGTGGTCTCCCGGCGGCGGGCCGGCATGGCGAGGCTGGTGACCCCGACCCGGTCGCCGATCCACAGTGACGAGTCGCGGGTGAAGAGCAGGTTGGGCAGCGGGTCGATGACGAACTCGTGCCGGTCCATCATCGTCCAGACCAGACCGCCGGGGCGCTCGGCGCTGATCCGTACCTCCTCGTGGGCGAGCCCGGCGGTGAGCACGTCGGCGAGCGCGGCGGGGTCGAGGTAGGCGAGGTGGTCGGCGACCCGGCGGCGCAGGGTGTCGCCCAGCCGGGGCGAACCGAGCACCTGCTCGGTCAGCTCGGCGCGGGCCTCGGGGACGGCGAGCGTCTCGGCGAGCAGGGTGGCGAGGTAGAGCACCTCCACACCGCGCCCGCGCAGCTCGGCGGCGAAGGCGTCGTGCTCCTCCTGGGCCCGGCCGACCCATGGGATAGCGTCGAAGAGCAACGAGTCGTTGTTGCGGGGGGTGAGGCGGGCAAGTTCCGGACCCGGCCGGTGCAACAGCACCGTGCCGAGTCGACCGACCTCGCTGTCCACGTAGTGGGTCACCTCCGCAGCGTAGGGCAGTGATGAACGATCTTCAGCGGAAGAACAGCGGATGAATATGGCATTCATCCGCACTCATTCCGGCGTTCCAACTTGCCGTACCCCCACAGTGGCGACGTAGGGTAGTGAGACCATAACTTTCGAGGGACCTTTTGCCGGAGGTCGCGATGACTGTCTTTCCCGCTCGTCGAGCCGTACCCACCCGGGCACTGCCGCCCGTGGCGGTGCCGCACCCCCGTCCCGACGGGTCCGCGGCACTCGATCCGGCCCGTCCCACCCCACTGGAGTGGGCGCGTCGACGCCGCGCCGAGCGGGGCGCCCGCCGGCTGGAGGCCGCCGGGGCGCGGGCGCTCGGTCAGCTCGACCACCTGGGCCCCGCCTGGCACGTCATCGAGTGGCCGCGCACCGACGTCTCCGACGTCCTGCGCGACCACGGCCAGGACGAACGCGCCGGGTTCCTCGCCATCGGCCCCAGCGGGCTGTTCGCGGTGAGCATCGCCGACCACGGCCGGGCCCGGGTGCTGGTCGCCGGGGACGTGGTACAGATCAACGGCAAGCGCCCGCCGTACGTGGCCGAGGCCCGCAAGGACGCCAAGCGGGCGAGCAAGGCCCTCACCGCAGCGGTCGGCCTGCCGATCCCGGTGACGCCGGTGCTGACCTTCGTCGGCTCCGGCGTCATCAGCGTCTACGGCCTGCCCAAGGACTGTATGATGGCGACCCACCGGGAGCTCGACCGGCTCCTCGTCGCCGGAGGCAACCGGATCAGCCCGGCCACCGCCGAGAAGCTGTCCCGGGTCGCCCAGGCACCGCAGACCTGGCACAACGGCACCTACCGTCCCACCGGCGACTACCGGTGGTACGACGAGGGCCGAACGGCCGCTGACAAGCCGGCAGGTCGCCGGTAACGTCACCGGCGACGCCCCGCGGCACCGGTCCCCCCGACACCTCCGGTCCGCGCCGTCGCCGGCCGCCCACCAAGGCACCCGATCCACCCACCGGCGGCCGGTGGCTCCCGCGCGGTCGGCGACCGTCATCAAGACCGGCTAGCGTGGACAGTCCGTCGGTGTACCTAGGAGGCGCGGTGGCCCACGTCGAACTCTCGCTCTCGGACGTGTTCGTGCCGGCCGCACGGACGACGCCGACAGGGCCGGGAGGCGACAACGTCGGGCAGTGGTCAGCCACCGTCTCCCACGCCGAGGAGCCCTGCCTCCTGATCGCCGCCGACACCCGGGTGGTCGCCATCTCCGCCGCCGGCTGCGAGCTGCTCTGTCTCGGCGCTCCCGAGGAGGTGGTCGGCCTGCCGCTGCTCGAAGGGGGCCTGCGGCTGCTCGACTTCACCGCCGCCCGCCACGAGCTGCCCGAGCAGGAGACCGACAAGATCCCGCCGTTGCTGGCCCTGCACTCCGGTCGACTCGCCCGGGGGCTGCTGAGGGTGCAACCGGCCGGCGACGACACCACCTACGCCACCGTCGACGCGATCTCCACGCCGATGCTCACCGACGGGTCGGTCGCCGGCTCACTCACCTTCTTCTCCGCGATCTGACCGGCTCCCCCGTCCCGACGCCCCCGCGCGCGACTCCCCCGAGGATCGGCCCGTGCCGCCCTACCCCGCACACCGTCCCCCGTGCCACCGGCCGGTCACCGGTCGGATCGTCGTGGCCCTGCTCGCCGTGCTGCCGGCCACCGGCTGCGCCGCACCGCCGCCAGACCCGCCACCGGTCCCCCTCGCCCCACCGACACCCGCCGTCAGCGCGCCGCCGGCAACGTCGCCCGGCATGCCGCCGGTGACCCCCACGCTGCCGGTGATCCCGACACGGCCGTCGACCCCGCCGCAGCCGACCCCCACCGCCGCGACGGTCGCCACGGCCTGCGCCGGCCGGCCCTCCGCCAACTCGGTGATCGGGCTGCTGCGCAGCGACGTGCTGCCGGGCGACGTGTCGGTGCGGGCAGTCGAGGGGCCGCTCTGCGCCGACGGCTGGCACTACACCGTGCTGGCGGTCAGCGGGCACGAGGAGCTCCAGGCGGTCAGCCGGGGGGAGCCGGGGGCGCTGCGGCTGGTCACCGCCGGCACGGACGTCTGCTCGATCGAGGTCAAGGCCGTCGCGCCGTCCGCCATCCGGACGTTGGCCTGCGACGCCGGGACCGGGCTGCCACCGGGTGCGTAGGCTGGGCGACATGCCCGGAACACCGCCGACCCGATACGTCTACCTGGGCCCGGAGGGCACCTTCGCCGAACAGGCGTTGCGTACCGTCCCGGCCGCCGAGCACGGCAGTCGTACGCCCGCCCGCAGTGTCGGCGAGGCACTGGAGAGCGTCCGGGCCGGCGAGGCGGACGCGGCGCTGGTGCCGATGGAGAACTCGATCGGCGGCGCGGTCGGGGTGACGCTGGACGAGCTGGCCGAGGGAGGCCCGCTGGTGATCACCCGGGAGGTGATCCTGTCGGTGGAGTTCGTGCTCGGCGCGCGCCCCGGCACCGAACTCGCCGGGGTGCGCAGCGTGGCCGCCCACCCGCAGGCGTCCACCCAGTGCCGCAACTGGCTACGCGCCCACCTACCCGACGCCACGGTGATCGACGTGCTCTCCAACGGCGCGGCGGCGGCCGGCGCGGCCAACGGCGAGTTCGACGCGGCGATCTGCGCCCCGATCGGGGCGGCCCGGCACCGCTTGACGCTGCTCGCCGACAAGATCGCCGACCACCCGGACGCGGTGACCCGCTTCGCCCTGCTGTCCCGCCCCGGCCCGCCCCCGCCGCCCACCGGCGACGACCTCACCTCGCTGGCCGTCTACATCGCCCACGACCGGGTGGGCGCCCTGCTGTCGGTGCTGATGGAGCTGGCCGTCCGGGGGGTCAACCTGACCCGGATCGAGTCCCGCCCCACCGGTGAGGCGCTCGGTCGGTACGTCTTCTTCCTCGACTGCACCGGTCACGTGGCGGACGCCCGGCTCGGTGAGGCGTTGCAGGGGCTGCGTCGGGTCTGCGCCGAGGTGCGCTTCCTCGGGTCGTACCCCCGGCACCGGTGGACCGACGCGGTGGGTGACCGGCCGGTCCCGGCACCGGCCGGCCTGTCGGACGCCGACTACACCGACGCGGCGGCCTGGCTGGCGCGGCTGCGCTCCGGCGAACTGAGCTGACCCCGCCTGCCGCAGCGCCCGACGGCACGCAGACGGATGGGGGCGGTCCCGGCCGGGACCGCCCCCATCTCGGCGAAGGTCAGCTGAGCAGGCCGCCGAGCAGGCCCTGTTGCTGCTGCTGGCCGCCGCTGCCCTGGACCGGCGGCTCCTCCGACGGCTGGACCACGACGAAGCCCTGGCCGGCGAAGCTCATGGTGAACGCCTCACCGGTGCTGCGGCCGAGCAGGGTGCCCAGGCCGAGCTGCTCGGCGCGGTGGTAGCCGGTCTGGAGGTTGGCCGACCAGCAGACGGCGGCCTGCGGGTCGACGTAGGTGGGGGCGTCGACGTTGAGCACGACCGGGGTGCCCTTGGTGGTGATGGCGATCCGGCCGTGGCCGCTGAACACGCAGTTGAACAGGCCCGACGAGGCCATCCCCGCGCCGCCGACCATCTTGATGTCGTACGACAGGCTGGAGTCGAAGGCCAGCACGCTGGACCCGTTGATCGACAGGGCGTCGCCCGGCTCCAGGTCGATGATGTGCACGTCCTTGGCCAGCTCGGCGAGGAAGACGTCGCCGTGGCCGCTGAGCTTCATCAGCGGCACTCCCTCGCCGGTGAGCCGCTGCTTGATGAACTTGCCGATGCCGCCCGAGCCGAGCGCCTGGAACTGCACCTGCCCCTGGTAGGCGACCATGGACCCGACCCGGGCCATCGCCTCACCGTTGAGTTCGATCTTGAGCATCTTGGAGTTCTGCAGCCGCATGCCGGGCTGGGCGGACTCCTTCTCCAGGTTCTCCGCGGAGAACAGCGCGCTGCGCATTGGGTTTCCTCCTGATTGGGGGTGTGCTCGCCCCACGGTAGGCAGCCCCCGCAACAGCCGCATCGGCCGGGTGGAGCACAAGCCCGGCTCCACGCACCGAACCGGTCACCTGTGCGGAGGTGACCGGCCGGAGCAGGCGGGTGGCGGGCTCAGCCCCAACCCAACGCGTGCAACCGCTCGTCGTCGATGCCGAAGTGGTGGGCGATCTCGTGCACCACCGTCACCGCCACCTCGTCGACCACGTCGTCCTCGGTGGCGCAGATGTGCAGGATCGGCCGACGGTAGATGAAGATCCGGTCGGGCAGCACACCCGAGTAGCTCCAGCCGCGCTCGGTCAGCGCGTGCCCCTCGTAGAGGCCGAGCAGGTTCTCACCGGCGGGCGGGTCGTCCTCGACCAGGATGACCACGTTGCTCATCAACCGGAGCAGCTCCTCGGGCACCTCGTCGAGGGCCTCGCCGACCAGCTCCTCGAAGCGTTCACGGCTCATCTCCACGGGCACCTCACCCATTGTGCCCGACCCGCCGCCCACCCACCGGCCCGATCACCCACGCTCGGACCGCCCACCGGGAGCACCTCGAACCACCGCACCGTGATCTCGCTCGATCCTGGTCACCGGGGCGACGAATCGCCCGGATACCACGACGACCGGGATCGAGGGTGAGCCCCGACCCCACCCCGGGGCGGGGTGGGGCCGGGGCTCGGGGTCAGGAGGCGAGGCGGGCGGTGAGGCTGATCTGCGCGCCGGGGGAGAGCAGCCGGGAGATCGGGCAGCCCTCCTTGGCGGCCTGGGCCAGCTTGGTGAACTGGGCCTCGTCCAGGCCCGGGGCCTGACCGACGGTCTCCAGGTCGATCCGGGTGACGGTCATCCCCGCGTCGGTCTTGTCGAAGTGCACCTTGGCGGTGGTCTCCACCGAGGTGTCGGACAGGCCGGCGTCGGCGAGCTGCTTGGAGAGCGCCATCGAGAAGCAGCCCGCGTGGGCGGCCCCGATCAGCTCCTCGGGATTGGTCCCCTCGCCCTCCTCGAAGCGCGACTTGAAGGAGTAGTTCCCCTCCAGGCCACCCTTGCCGGTGCGGACGGTCCCGGCGCCCTCGGTGAGGTTGCCCTGCCAACGTGCGGATGCGGTACGGATAGGCATACCCGAACGCTAGTCGAACCCGCACCGCACTGCCGACCTTCCGGGGGCGGGCGCTCCCGGCCGGTGGCCCTCCGACGTGGGATGATGCGGGTCAGGCCCGCGACGCGGAAGGTAGCCGATGTCCCAGGATCTCCCCATCCCGAGACAGGACGACCGCTCGGACGACAGCCCCGTGCCGCAGTGGGACGCCCCCGAAGGACCCACCGGCCGGCGATTCGGGCCCTGGCCCACCGCGCTGCGCCGCGACCACCGGCTGCCCCCGGTGCTGACCCTGCTCGGCGCGGTCGCCGCCACGGCGTCGGCGGCCGGGGAATGGCTGGTGATGACCCTCCCGAACGGTGGTCCGGAGGGCAGCGGCACCATCCGGGTGCCCGGTGGGGTCGCCGAGGTGGGCGGCTTCGGCATCGCGTACCTGGTGGGACTGCTACTACTCAGCGCGGCGGTGGCGCTGACCCTGCGGGGGAGCGCGGCGGTCCGGCACGACGCCCGGGTGGCCGGACTGGCCGTGGCGGGTGCCCTGCTGGTCCTGCTCACCGTCACCGCCTTCTCGTTGGACGACTCCGGGCAGCGGGCGGTGTTCTACTCCGCCGAGGACGGGTTCCGGGTGGACTACGGCCGGGGCCTGGTGATGGCCTTCGTGGCCGTCACGCTCGTCGGGGCGGCACTGCTCACGGTCGTCCCGCAGCAGCCGGCCGAACGGCCGGACGGCGACGGCGACGTGGCGGAGCGGACGGGCTTCGGCCCCGGCGGGGACGACCGGCCGGCCGTACCCGCCGACCTGACCGTCACCCCGACGGTCCCGTTCGCCCGTCGCGAACCCGACGCCTGAGCGCCCCACCCACCGCGGCCCACCCCGCCGGTCGCCGGGAGCGGAGCTCGACCAGGGCCCCCGTCGGCCCTGCCACCGGCCACGACCCGCTCCCGCCACCGGCCACGACCCGCTCCCGCCCGGCGCCGGAACCGGCACGCCGGGTGGCGGTCCGGCGGCCATCGGACGTTGCCGCCCGGTTCGCCGGGAAGCCGTGGTGACGACCTTTCCGGCGAGGTACGGTTGCTGCCCGCCGTCACACCGGGTCGGACGACCGGTACGGACGGCGGCGGGCAAGGAGGAACGATGACCCGCCCGGGACTACCGAAACTCATCGCCACCGACCTCGACGGCACGCTGGTGCGCAGCGACGACACCGTCTCGGCGTACACCCACGGGGTGCTCGACCGGGTGCGGGCCGCCGGCATCCCGGTGGTCGGCGCCACCGGCCGGGGCCCCCGGTTGAAGGAACTCACCCGTAACGACATCCGGGCCGCCGACTACCTGGTGATGGCCGGCGGCGGCTGCGTGGTCGACCAGAGCGACCCGGCCGGCCCGGTGGTGCTGCGCGACGAACGGCTCTCTGCCGAGGTGCTGGCCGGTTTGCTGACCGACCTGGAGGCCGCCGTCGGCCCGCTGACCGTCATGGTCGAGGGCTCCGACGAGCACGACGCGCCGCTCTGGGGCGACTACCACCCGGCCTGGCCCTACCCCGAGCGGTTCGAGGCGCGCACCCGGGCGGAATGTCTCGCCCTCGACGTGATCAAGGCGTTCGTCCGGACCGCCGACCACGACGTGGACGAGCTGCTGGCCACCGCCCGCCGGATCGTCCCGCCGCAGGTCGCCACCCTCACCCAGGCCGGTCTCGGCTTCGTCGAGATCACCCCGGCCGGGGTGGACAAGGCCAGCGGGCTGACCGTGGTCGCCGAACGGCTCGGCGTCGACCCGGCCGACGTGCTGGTCTTCGGGGACATGCCCAACGACCTGCCGATGTTCGCCTGGGCCGGCTGGTCCCGGGTGGCCGTGTCGAACGCCCACCCGCTGGTGCGGGCCGCCGCCGACGAGGTGACCCTGCGCAACGACGACGACGGGGTGGCGGTCTACCTGGACCGACTACTCTCCCGGTGATGGGAGAGACACCACGGCTGGTCGCCAGCGACATCGACGGCACCCTGCTCGGCGACGACCGCCGGCTCAGCGCCCGCACCACGGCGGTGCTGGAGCGGATCGCCGCGGCGGGCACGCCGGTCGTGCTGGTCACCGGCCGCCCGATCCGCTGGCTCCAGACGGTGTACGACCAGCTCTCCGCCCCACTGCCGGCGATCTGCGCCAACGGCGCGGTGGTCTACGACCCGGACACCGACCAGGTGCTGCGGGCCGACCCGCTGGCCCCGGAACTGCTCGCCGAGGTGGCCCGGCGGTTGCGGGCGGCGGTGCCGGAGGTCAGCTTCGCGGTGGAGATCGTCGACAGCCGGGAGATGCGGCACGAGGCGCACTACCCGCTGCGCTGGGACGCCGACCACGATGCCATCCGGGCCGTCGAGTCGCCCGAGGAGCTGGCCTCGGTGCCGGCGGTGAAGCTGCTGGCCCGCGCCGGCACCCAGGACCCGGACGCCTTCGTGCAGGTGGTGGCGGGGGCGCTGGAGGGGCTGGCCGAGGCGACCCACTCGTCGTACAGCGGGCTGGTGGAGATCTCCGCCGCCGGGGTGACCAAGGCCGCCGGGCTGGCCTGGTACGCGGCCCGGCTCGGGGTGGCGCAGGCCGACGTGCTCGCCTTCGGTGACATGCCCAACGACGTGCCGATGCTGACCTGGGCGGGGCGGGCGGTGGCGGTGGCCAACGCGCACCCCGCCGTGCTAGAGATCGCCGACGAGGTGACCGGGGCGAACACCGCCGACGGCGTGGCGGCGTACCTGGAGAAGGTCTTCGGGGTGGGCTGAGCGGACCGGGGCGTCACCGCGCGGCGACGCCCCGACGCCCGACCCCGGGCCGGCGGCCCCGACCCGGGGGCGGGCCACCGACCCGGAGGCAGGGCCGAGGGTCAGAGGCCGGCCGGGGCCGGCCGGGGGTCAGAGGTACTGGCCGGTGTTGTGGCCCTCGCCACCGGGCTGCTGCCCCATGCCGGGCATGCCGGGGATCATCGCGCCGGGGCCGCTGGGCAGGGCGGGACGGCCACCGGAACGCATCTGCTCCAACTGCACCCGGGCGGCCATCTGCTGGGCCACCAGGGCGGCCTGGATGCCGTGGAAGAGCCCCTCCAGCCAGCCGACCAGCTGGGCGTGGGCGATCCGCAGCTCACCCTCGCTGGGGGCCTGGTCCTCGGCGAACGGCAGCGAGAGCCGTTCCAGCTCCTCACGCAGCTCGGGGGCGAGGCCGTCCTTCAGCTCGACGATCGACCGAGCGTGGATCTCCCGCATCCGGTGCCGGCTGGCGTCGTCGAGCGGGGCGGCCTTGACCTCCTCCAGCAGCTGTTTGATCATGCTGCCGATCCGCATCACCTTGGCCGGCTGCTCCACCAGGCGGGTCGGGTCCTCGCCGGTCTCGTCGGTCTGCACGGTGCCGACCGGGCGGCCGTCCGGGCCGACCACCACCACGGTGCCCGACTGCCCGTCCGCGCGGCCCGGCTCGTCATCTTGTCCAGTGGAATGCGCTTCGGTCATGGCACCCATCTTTACCCACCCGGTCCCGCCGCACGCGCCCGGACCGCCACCGGCCCCGACATCGCCCATGGGCAGCGGGAACACCCTCGGTGAGGTCGCTCACGGGGCGCGGCCGGCGGGGACGCCGTCGCGGCGGTGGCCGCGCTACCGTCGCCGGCATGCCCACCGACCCGCGTGCCGTGCTCACCCGGCCCGCCCCACCGCCGGACCTGACCGTCCGCTACGGCGACCGGCCGGAGCAGCTCGTCGACCTGCGCCGGCCGGCCGGGGGTGGTCCGGTCCGCCCGCTGGTGGCGGTGCTGCACGGCGGTTTCTGGCGGGCCGGGTACGACCGCACCCACACCGGCCCGCTCGCCGCCGCGCTGGCCGACCTGGGGTGGCCGGTGGCCCAGCTGGAGTACCGGCGCACCGGTCAGCCCGACGGGGGTGGCCGAACACCCTCGCCGACGTGCGGGCGGGGGTGGCGGCGCTGCCCGGGTTGGCGGCGCGCGCCCTGCCGGGGCAGGTCGCCGAGGGGCCGCCGCTGCTGCTGGGGCACTCGGCGGGCGGGCAGCTCGCGCTGCACGTGGCGGCACACGTCCCGCAGGCCGTGGGCGGGGTGCTGGCGCTGGCACCGGTCGCCGACCTCGTCGAGGCGTACCGGCTGGATCTGGATTCGGGGGCGGTGGCCGCGCTGCTCGGCGGCGGCCCGGCCGAACACCCGCAGCGGTACGCGGTGGCCGACCCCCGCAGCTCGGTGCCGGCACGGACGCGGACGGTGATCGTGCACGGGATGCGGGACCGGCAGGTGCCGATCGCTCTGAGCAGGTCATATGCTGCCACCGCACAAGCCGCCGGAGCCCCGGTCACCCTCGTTGAGCTGCCGGAATGCGAGCACTTCGGGTTGATCGACCCGCTCTCGGCGGCCTGGCCCGAGGTAAGGGCTGCGTTGCAGTCGCTGCTTGAAGATCAAGATCCATTGACGCAAGGCCGCTCACCAGGTAGAACGCCGGAGGGGCGGTGACGCCCGGCAATGCTCCCGGAAGGATTTCGGTGTCGCAGATGAACCGCAGGCGGGCCCTCCAACTGTTGGCCGCGCTCGGTACGACCGGACTGGCCGCCGCCTGCGGCACGGACGACACCGAGACGCCGGTCGTGGGCAAACCGATCAAGATCGGGCTGATCCGGCCGGAGAGCGGCGTCGGCAAAGCCATCGGCGAGGACATCGAGAACGGCTTCCAGCTCTTCCTGGCCATGAACGGGCAGCAGCTCGGCGGGCACCCGGTGACCGTGGTGACCGTCGACGAGGGGGACAACGCCAAGAGCGGCCAGGCCGCCGTCGACTCCCTGCTCGCCCAGAACGTGCTCGCCATGAGCGGCGTGGTCAACTCCACCGTGATGTCCGGCATCCGCGACGCGGTGGAGAAGGCCCGGGTGCCGCTGATCGGGTCCAACGCCTCCCCGCCCAGCCTCCAGAGCGTCGTCTACATCTGGCGGACGTCGTACGTGCTCGACGAGCCGGGCCGCGCGCTCGGGTCGTACCTGCGGCGAACACTTCCCGCCGGCAGCCGGCTCGCCATCGTCACCCCGGAGGGCACCGCCAGCCAGGACGTGATCAACGGGTTCCGGGACGGCTTCGGCACCGACGACCCCCGGATCATCGGCGACCCCATCCTCACCACCGCCAACCCCACCCCGGGCGAGAACGAATTCAGCGCGCAGATCAACGAGGCGCTCAGCCGCCAGCCCGACGGGATCTTCTGCTTCTATTCCGGCACCGCGGGTGAGCAGTTCATCAGGCAACTGCGCCGCAGCCGCTGGTTCGGCGACATCTACGCGCCCGGCTTCCTGACCGAGGGCAACATCCTCACCGACCTGCGCTCGACCCTGGTCAACGCGGACGACAGCCTCAAGGCCGGCACCATCCAGACCTCGCTGAACTACTCGGCCGACCTCAACAACAACGCCAACCGGATCTTCGCCTCGGCATACCGCAAGACCTACAACGTCTCGCCCACCACCTACGCGATGGCCTCGTACGACGCCGCGCAGGTGCTCGACAAGGCGATCCGGCTGGCCGGCGCGGAACCCACCGCGCAGCAGGTCAACCTGGCGCTGGGCAAGATCGGCCAGATCGACAGCCCGCGCGGGCCGTGGCAGTTCAACCAGCCGCGTACCCCGCAGCAGAAGTGGTACCTGCGCAAGGTGCAGTTCGACGGCCGGCTGCTCTCCAACGTCCTGATCAACGAGATCGCCACCCTCGGCTGAGCCGCCCCACAGCCGGCCGCGGCATGGCAGGCGGTGGCGGGCAGGCCAGGCCGTGGCGGGGCAGGCCGTGGCGGGGTCGGCCGTGGCGGGGTCGGCCGTGGCGGGGTCGGCCCTTCGCGGCATGGCACCGGTCAGGGCAGGCCGTGGCGTGGTGGTGGGCGCGGCGGTCAGGGGCGCAGCTCGGCGATGCAGCACTTGACGCTGCCGCCGCCCTTCTTCAGCTCGGCCAACTCCACCGGCACCGGGGTGTACCCGGCCGCCTTGAGCTTCCCGGCCAGCCGGGTCGCCTCGCTGTTGAGCACCACGTTCGCCCCGTCGCTGACCAGGTTCAGGCCGAAGGCCAACGCGTCCTCGTCGTCGGCGAGCACCGCGTCCGGGAAGAGCTGGGTGAGCACCCGCTGGCTGGCCGCCGAGAAGGCCCCCGGGAAGTACGCGACGTTGCCGTCGTCGATCGAGGCGAGCGCCACGTCCAGGTGGTAGAAACGCGGGTCGACCAGGCGCAGCGACACCACCGGCCGGCCCAGCGCCTCCTGCGCCTCGGCGTGCGCCGGCAACTCGGTGCGGAACCCGTGCCCGGCGAGGATCAGCCCGCCGTGCGCCTCCGGCAGATAGGCGAAGTCGCCCTCCCCCTCGTTGGTCTCGCTCGGCGCGATGAAGTGCCAGCCGTGCTCCTGGTAGAACGCCCGGTGCGCGGCGGCCTCGGCGGCCCGCTGCTCGTGCTTGAACTGCGCGCCGTAGACCGTCCCGTCCACCACGAAGGCACCGTTGGCCGCGAAGACCATGTCCGGCAGCCCCGCCTGCGGGGTCAGCACGTGCACCTCGTGCCCGAGCCCGACCAGCGTGTCCCGCAGCCGGTCCCACTGTTTGACCGCCAGTGCCACGTCGACGCCGACGGTGACGTCCATCCACGGGTTGATGGCGTACTCGACCGCGAAGTGCTCCGGGGCACACATCAGATATGTCCGCTTTCGCGGGGCGCGCTGCTGGTTCACGGTCACCAAGGGTAGGTAGCGTAGAACGTTGGTAACAGCCACAACCATTGCTTCCACGAGGCGGAACGTTGCAGATAGACGCGGTCGACCAGCGAATCATTGCGTTGCTCGTGGCGGACGCCCGAACCTCGTACGCGGACATCGGCAACCGGGTGTCACTCTCCGCTCCTGCGGTCAAGCGACGGGTGGACCGGCTGCGGGCCACCGGGGTGATCCGGGGCTTCACCGCCGTGGTGGACCCGGCCGCCGTCGGCTGGACCACGGAGGCGTTCGTCGAGTTGTTCTGCGCCGGCCGGACCACACCCACCCAGCTGGGGGTGGCCGCCCGCCGGCACCCCGAGGTGGTCGGCGCCTACACCGTCTCCGGTGAGGCCGACGCGCTCGTGCACCTGCGGGCCGCCGACATCTCCCACCTGGAGGAGGCACTGGAACGGCTCCGGGCGGAGCCGTTCGTCACCTCCACCCGGAGCACCATCGTGCTGTCCCGACTGGTCGAGTCGCCCGGCGTCGGCCCGTCCACCCCCTGACCGCCCGCGCCGCCCATGCCGGTCGGGCCGGTCGGGCCGGTCGGGCCGGTCGGGCCGTACCCGGCGGCGTAGCCAGCAGCCGGGCAGCAGCGCGGCGGCAGGCCGCCGGCGGCGGCGGCGCGGTTGTCTGGTGGGCGGAGGATCAGAGGTACATGCCGGTGCGGTGTTCGCTGTCGCCCCGGCCCGGCTTGTCACCCTCGCCGAAGAACCGCTTCCCGCCGAACTCACCGTGCAGCCGGTCGTCCAACTCGTCGGCGAGCCCCGTCATCACCTGCACCGCCAGCATCAGGTGGGTAGCCTGGAAGTTGCGCCCGAAGACCGGGATGGACGCCCACACCGTGTCGTCGGCGCAGTACAACCGGCCGATCGGCATCCGGTTGGTCAGCTCGGAGAGTTTCACGTACAGCCGCTCGGTCGGCTCGACCTCGGTCAGCACCGGCGAGAAGACGTCGACCAGCGGCGGGTTGTCCCGCACCCGGACGAAGACCATCGCCGACCCGGCCCGGATGTTGATGTCGCCGTCGGAGTCGATCTGAAGGTGGTCGGAGGTCGACTTCAGCATGGTCGACACCACCGTGCGGACCCGTTCGGGCAGGTCCAGGACCTCCTGCTCACCGTTCTGCGCGCTCGCCGCAGCGGCCAGTGCCTCGTCGAGGTCGGCCTCGACGTCCTGGTCGGGGCCGAACTCGCTGCGTGCGGTGCCGAGCGCCTCGATCGGCAACGACTCACCCTCGGCGTCCTGGCTGAGATAGACCAGGAAGGCCGGGTGCGGTGCGCCGTACACGTCCCGCAGGGTGCGGGAGAGCAGCCCGGCCAGCTTGCTGGCGTCGTCGGCCACCCCGTCCAGGCCGAAGTGTTCGCCGGAGCCCGCCACCACGCCGGGCGGCGACCAGCCGAGCGCGATCATGTCGGCCACCGCCGCACGGTCCAGCCGGAAGCCCTGCGGCAGGGTGGCGTTGCCCACCGCCCGGGCGGAGATCCGGCCCCCCTCGTCGATGCTCACGCTGATCGAATAGACCGCGTCACCCGTGCCGGAGGCGGTCGGGTCCAGGGTGAGTTCGAGCTGCGCCCCGGCGGGCAGCTCACGCAGCCGCGCGGCCAGCGCCCGGGCGAACTCCCGCCACGCCTCGGTGACCTTGGCCCGCAGATCGGCCGTGCTCGGCTCGTCCAGCAGGACCGACTCGTGGTGGTCGTGGTGCGCCGGCGAGGTGCCGGGCTGATCACCGGTCGGCTTCGAGGGGTGGTCCGCCGTCATGATCGCCTCCGTCCGTCAAGGTCACCCTACCCAGGCGGGCCGGAGAACGAATCCACCGCGACCGGCATCGGACACCGTCGCCGACGATCGTGGCGGCGAGAGATCACGACGTGACGGGATCACCGGTGGGGCGGCCGGTCAGCCGGCCGCGACGGTCATTGCCGGGCCGCTCAGGGTGCCGGCGGTGCCTGCCGGCCGACCTCGGACGCCAGCCGGTCGGGGCGCTCGCCGCCCAGCTCCACCGGCCACTGGGCGGCCAGTCCGCTGAGCCGGGCCGCCGCCGCTGCCGGGTCCGCACCGCGCCCGACCGCCACCCCCAGCAGGTACGCGGTGACCGGCGCACCCGGCCGCAGCACCTGGTGGGCGACGTCCCGGGCCAGGTCCAGCACGGTCGGCACCGACACCTCGGCCGGGTCGAGACCCAGCTCGGCGCAGGCCGCCGTCACCCAGTCGTCCAGCACCGTCATCGCGTCCACTCCTCCGCCCGGCGAATGTCGGAGTCAGTGTCGCAGTCGAACCACGGTGGCGGGCCGGCAGCGGACCAGACCAACTCGCGTACGGTCAGCTCACCCAGGAGTTCCCGCATCGACGCCCCGGCGAGGGCTTCGGCTCCCCCGCCGCCGGCCCGCCCGACAACCCGGACGCCCCCGGTCCCGCCGGCCCTTCCGGGCAGCTCGGCGTTGCCGGGCAGCTCGGCGTTGCCGGGCAGCTCGGCGTTCCTGGCAGCCCCGGCGGTCCCGGGCAGCTCCGCGACCCCGGCAGCCCCGACACTCCCGGCGGCCTTGGCGGCCTCGGATCGGCGGGCGGCCACGCGGGCCAGCGCGGCACGTAGCGACGGCACCCGCCACACCCCGCACAACGGTTGCCGCCGGCCCCGGTCGTCGAGGAGACAGACGCCGTCCGGTGCCTGCGGGCCGGACTCGGCGGCGAGCGCGTCGAGTAGCACGCCGACGGCCGGGCGGGTGAGCAGCGGCAGGTCGGCGGCGAACAGGGCGACCACCGTCGTACCCGGGTGGAGCAGGGCCAGTCCGGCCGCCGTCGCGGCCACCGGGCCACCGCCCGCCGGCTCCTCCCGGGTCACCAGCACGTCGACCGGCAGCGACCCGCCCGGCCCGACCAGCACCCGGGGCGTGGCGTCAGCAACGGCGGCGAGCACCCGGTCGCGCATCGACAGCCCGTGCACCGGCACCGCCGGCTTGTCCCGCCCACCCATCCGGCGGGCCGCACCACCGGCCAGCACCACCGCCGCGTACGCCGTCATCCGGTCACGGTAGCGGTTTGGCTCCCACCCGGCCCGGCATCATGATCCGGTCACTGCCCTCATCGGTCGATCCTGTCGCGTTCCACGGTCGCCGGCGCCGGCACCGGGTGCCCCGCCGGACGGGCACCCGGCAGGCCGACGGGGTCACCGGCCGAGCATGCGACCGCGCAGCCAGGGTGGTCACCGTGCGGGAGGCCGGGTGGGCGGGGCAGGATGGCGGGATGGGACGGGCCACTGACCGGCGGAGCGTGCTCCGGATCGACCTCGACGCGGCGGACGACGCCCGGGTGGCGCTGCGCCGGCCCGACACGCTCGCCGTGGAGGAACCGCTGGAGATCCGGGTCGGTCCGGGTGGCCCGGGTCGACGCCGCCCGCTGGCGGTGACCATGCGTACCCCCGGTGACGACCTCGACCTGGCCATCGGTTTCCTGCTGACCGAGGGGCTGATCCGCAGCGACGCCGACGTGCACACCGCCCAGCTCTGCTCCGGGGCGGAGACACCGAACACGTACAACGTGGTCGACGTGGTGCTCTCCCCCGGTGTGCCGGCACCGGAGACGGACCCGACACGCAACTTCTACACCACCAGTTCCTGCGGGGTGTGCGGCAAGGCCAGCATCGACGCGGTGCGTACCCGGTCCCGTTTTCCCGTCGCGGACGACCCGCTCACCGTGCCGGCGAAGCTGCTGGCGGAGCTGCCGGACCGACTGCGCGCCGCGCAGCGTGCCTTCGACCGCACCGGCGGCCTGCACGCGGCGGGCCTGTTCACCCCCGACGGTGAGCTGGTGGTGCTGCGCGAGGACGTCGGCCGGCACAACGCCGTGGACAAGGTGATCGGCTGGGCGGTGCGGCAACGGCGGCTGCCGCTCGCCGGGCACCTGCTGATGGTGTCCGGCCGGGCGAGTTTCGAGCTGACCCAGAAGGCGTGGATGGCCGGGGTACCGCTGCTGGCGGCGGTCTCCGCCCCGAGCACCCTGGCCGCCGACCTGGCCGACGAGGCGGGCCTGACCCTGGTGGGCTTCCTGCGCGGCCGGACGATGAACGTCTACACCGGCGCGCACCGCGTCACATCCTGATCTCTCATGGGGATCCGATCGCTGCCCGTGTCGCGACCGGCGGCCCCACCGGGGTCGGCGTTGCGGTCGGCCCGGCACGGCGTCGGCGGTGCGGTTGGCGCGGCGTCGGCGGTGCGGTCGGCCCGGCACGGGGTTGGTGGGAGTGGGGCGAGGATTGTGGAGATTTCTTGTCGCCAGGGCAGCAACAACTCTCCACAATCGATGGACAGCCGAGCCCCGCTACCGCGATCGAGGCGGCGAGGAACCCGCGCAGCGCCGGCCTGCTGCGCCGACCCGGACCGGCGGGGAGAATCAACGACCCGGCGGGCGGGCCCAGCTCAGGAAGCGGTCGGTCACGTCGATCTGGCGACCGTTGTCGAGCTGCGTCAGATGATCGGTCGCCTCCGTCGACAACCGGGCCAGCAGGGCGAGCAGGCCCGGCCGGTCGCCGTCGTACCTGGCGAGGAGGGCGATTTTCGCCGCCCCGCACGGCCACGGGTTCGCATCGACCCGGCACAACCAGATCGGCCGCAGCGGCGTGTGCCGGCCGGGCAGCGGCCCGGTCACGGTGTCCCCGCCGACCGGGACGCCCGCCCCCGGCCGGGCCGCGCGTCCCGGGGGACCGCCATCCCCCGCCGCGAGACCGTCGCCCCACCTCGCCGGGCCGGGGGAGCCGGGACGGTCCGGGTGGGGGCGCGGTCCGACTGCGGGGCGGGCCGGCGCGCACCCGCCGGCATCAGGAACAGGGTCCGCCGCCGCACCGCGTCGCCGACAGCATTCAGCTGGTACGCATCGATCCACACCCACCCGTCGTACGTGTGCCAGTCGGTCAGCACCCGGATGACGCGGACCGTGATCGGCCGGATGAACTGCACGCTGGCGGTACGCGACAGGTGCAGCACGTCTCCCGACCTGATCTCCGGCGGAGTCACCGTGGCCCCGGGTTCCGGCTGACCGCCCAGCGGTGCGTCGGCACGACGCCGGTCATCCGCCCCGGCCCCCGGTACGGCGGAACGAACGGCCCGATCGGTCCGGGCACGATCGGGCGCGCGGGCGGTCCGGGGTCGGGTACGGGCGTCGGGTCGGGTACGGGCTTCGGGCTCTGCTCGGGTTTCGGCTTCTCCCTGGGCACGGGGTCTCCTCTGCGTCGACGTGGAGGAGGGGCCGTCCCGCCCTCCCACGGGACGGCCCCTCCGGCAGACGCCGTCGCCAGCTCTCGACCACTACCGACAGCGCCGCCCCGAATAGACCTTGCCCAGGGTTGCGGATCGATGACACCGCGTAGCGGTCTGTACCGCAGACATTCGGGACGTTCACTCGGAGGAGCGTGGATGAATCGGGCAGTTCAGAGAGCGATGGCTGCGGTTGGCGAGACCGCCGAAAGCCTCGCCTCTCAGATCGGAGTTGATCCGAAGACGGCAGCCCGGTGGGTGAACCAGGGACGGATTCCCCAAACGCGCCACCGCGCCAAGGTTGCCGAGATCTTGCGTAAGGACATTGAGGAACTTTGGCCGGACATTCTGAAGAAGCTCGAGCCGGCATGGTTCAGACCGTGGGCCGAGATCGAGCGGGAGGCGTCCGGCCTGCGGTGGTTCGAGAATGCCGTCCTGCCAGGCGTACTCCAGACCCCTGATTACGCCCGCGCCATCATCGCCAGCGGCCCGCTCGCCGCCGATGCCGAAGATCACGTGGAATCTCGCCTACAACGGCAGGCGGCCGTGCTCAACCGAGCACGGCCGCCCTTGCTCGTGTTCGTGATCGACGAGGCAGCTCTACGCCGGGGAACCCCAGACGTCATGAATGCCCAGTTGGACCACCTGGTAGAGCTTGCCCAGCGACCGAATCTGATGGTCCACGTCCTGCCGCTACGCGCCGGACTTCATCCAGGTCAGGCAGGACCGTTCATCATCGCGAACACACCGGAGGGTGAAGAGGTCGGCTATCTGGACGATCAGGCCGCAGGACGCATCACCAAGGACGTTGCTTCCCTTTGGGAGGTCTGGGATACAGTCAGGTCGGTAGCGTTGCCGCGCGACCAGACCATCGAATTTCTGAGGGCACGATCATGGATGAGCTGACCGGGGCGCGCTGGCGTAAGAGCAGCCGCAGCAGCTCCAATGGTGGAGCTTGTGTCGAGGTCGCCGACGATCTTCCCGGCGCGGTCGCCGTGCGGGACTCCAAGGACCCGGACGGGCCGGCCCTGACGTTCGCCCCGACCTCGTGGCGCACGTTCGTCGCCGGGTTGGCCGATCGCGCCTGACCGACATACCCGGTGAGGTGCCTGCTCCGAGTTGCGGGGCAGGCACCTCACGCCCACTGCCAGGAACTATGCGCATCGCCGGGTACCGACGTCTGTAGTAGGATCGGCGTTGAACGCTCTGGGCGCCCTCGGGCCACCAGAGTTCTGGCTTCACCAATGAATGGCACCTCCCGGGGTCGGGCGGGTGCCATTCATTTTTGGCTCGGCCCACCGGCACGCCTGGCGCACGGGCCGCCCACCACGCCATACGCTGCGGCAGCACAGGAATTCGGGTACCTGGCCCCCGTCGGTGAAGTGGGATGCGTGTCTGAGGCGACAGCACAGCTACTACGACAACGGTTCTCCGTGGAACGGCTGGGCACCTACCAGGCTGCGGTCGGCGGTGATCTTGACCAAGCCGTGGCGCTGTACGAGTGGAACGCCACCGTGAGCGGCGCTTTCTGGATCACGCTGGGCCACGTCGAGGTGCTGATCCGCAATGCCATGCACCAACAGTTGACCGACTGGTCCACCCGGGTCTACCGGGAGCCCCGCTGGTACCTCGATCCTGGTCGAGTCCTGGACGAGCGCCGCCATCAGCAGATCGCCAAGGCCCGCGAGCAGGCCACCCGCGACAGCCGGCAGGAAACCCCTGGACGGGTCGTCGCGGAACTCACCTTCGGGTTCTGGCCCTTCCTGCTCACCCGCACCTACGACCGGTCCCTCTGGCCGCACCTACGCGACGCCTGGCCGAGCCGACGGCTGCGTCGAGACGTCCACGGTCCCTTGGCCGACCTGCACGAGCTGTGCAACCGGATCGGGCATCACGAACCGATCTTCAACCGACCGCTGAAGGAGCTGCACGCCAGGGCGCTCGACCTGGCCTGCTGGACGTGTCCCGCCACCGGGGCCTGGATCGGATCGCGGTGCCAGGTGCTCAACGTCCTACAGACCCGGCCCTGGACCGTGCGTGCCACCCCCGCGCCGCCGCAACGGCGTGGGCAGCACCGCCCGGCCCGACGCTGACCCCACCGTTCACCGCCCCGCCACGAGCGGTGGGCAAAGGCACGCTGCAGGTGCCGCGACAGCGCGGCCGGCCAGCGACAATGGTGCGCCGGCAGCGGTGCAGAGCGGGTTAACGACACCGGCACGGCCGGTCAACGAGGCCGGCGGGGTCGACGACGACGGCGGCGCAGCACTCCCGGCTCGGTCACGGCCGGCCATCCGTCCAGGTCGGACGGTGGTACACCGCGCCGGAGCAGGTCGTCGAGGATCTGGGCGAGGGTGTAGTCGGGGCGGAGGCTCAGCGCCCGTTCCAGCGCCACGGCGGCGAGCGCGCCCTGGCCGGCCCGCCAGGCGGCGAAGGCGAGCAGGCAGGCCGGGGCGGGGACCAACTCCTCCTCGGTGCGGCGCAGCACCTCGCTCCAGAAGGCGATGTCCTCCTCGCGCCCGTCGGTGCGTTCCCACGCGTGGTCGCGTACCGGCAGGTGGGTCAGGAGCAGGGTCAGCCAGGCCAGCTCGTCGTCGGTGAGCCGGTCGCCGCGCCGGTGCCGACGTTGGGCCTGCCGTACCGCTGCCACGCCGGCCCTGCGGATGGCCCGTTCGCCGAACTCGTCGGTGGCGGGGGCCGCCTCCAGCAGGCCCAGCAGGCGTCGTTCGGCGCGGTCTCCGGCTTGGCGCAGGGCGACCCGGTCGACGCCCTCGGCGGGGGCCACCTGCGCGGTGAGCGCCGCCCGGTCGGGGAGGGCCACCTGACCGGCGTAGACCGCGGCGGCGGCGACCTGGCTGGCCTCCGGGTCGTACGGGGTGCCGTCGGGTGGGCAGCAGTCCGGCGCCTCGCAGAGGTACGACCAGTAGCGGCGGTCGGTCACCCGCAGCGCGTCGAGCACGGGCAGCCCGATGTCGTCCAGCGCCGACCGAACGGCGTCCACCGCCGGGGTGACCCGTTCGGGCGGGCCGAAACCGATGACCGTGGTGGATTCGGCGTCCTGCCGGCCGATCACGTCGCCGAGATGTCGCGCCGGCAGGGCCGGGTCGGTGCCCGACTCGGGCAGGTCGGCGCGGGCGGCGAAGACGATCCGTCGGCCCCGCATCGCCACCACCACGATGCTGTCGACGGGGTGGAAGCCGATCAGGTAGGGCACGGCGGTGATCAGGTCGGCGGGCGAGCGGACGGTGAGCCGGGGGCGGTCGGTCGCGTTCATGTCCGGCAGCCTGCGGCGGGCGGGAACATCCTCGACAGGCCCTGTGGACGACACGCGGGTTATCCACAGATACGGACGGTAGTCGTGCAGGTCACCGCGATCCGGGAGGCGACGCGGCCCACCGGGGTCGGTCCGAGCGGCTACCTTGCGCTCATGGACCTGGCGTACCTACGGGCGCACCCGGAGCACCTGCCCACCTTCCTGACCCACCAGCGCATCCGGGAGACCCCGGTGGCCGGCGGGGACAGCTGCGCGGCCTCGCGGTTGACCCTGGACGACGGCCACTCGGTCTTCGCCAAGACCTGGCCGGAGCGGGCCGGTCGACCGGTGCCGGAAGGCTTCTTCGACACCGAGGCCGCCGGGTTGCGCTGGCTGCGCGAGGCCGGCGCGGTGGCCGTACCGGAGGTGGTGGTGGCGCTGCCGGAGCTGTTGGCGCTCGACTGGGTCGACCCCGGCGAGCCGACACCCGACGCGGCCGAGCGGTTCGGTCGGGAGCTGGCCGGCACGCACCGGGCCGGCGCCGACCGGTTCGGGGCGGCGTGGCCCGGGTTCATCGGCACCCTCGGGCAGGACAACACCCCTGACGACGGGCCGTGGCCGGACTGGTTCGCCCGGCGGCGGCTCCTGCCGTACCTGCGGATGTCGGTCGACGGCGGTGCGCTCGACGGCCCGGACGCCGCGCTGGTCGAGCAGGTGGTGGCGCGGGTCGGCGAGTTCGGCGGCGACGAGCCGCCGGCCCGGCTGCACGGCGACCTGTGGCCGGGCAACCTGCTCTGGGGCGCGGACGACCGGGTGTGGCTGGTCGACCCGGCGGCGCACGGCGGTAACCGGGAGACGGACCTGGCCCAGCTGGCGCTCTTCGGGGGTCCGCCGCACCTCGACCGGATCATGGCCGGCTACCGGGAGGCGTGGCCGCTCGCCGACGGTTGGCCCGAACGGGTGCCGCTGCACCAGCTGCACCTGTTGCTCGTGCACACCGCGTTGTTCGGCGGGGCGTACCGCGATGCGGTCGTCGGTGCCGCCCGAGCGGCGCTGCGGGGCGTCGGCCGCGCTACGGTCGACGGGTGACCGCCGCCCCGACGACCGCCGGCGTCCTCGTCGACCGGTACGGCCGGATCGCCCGGGACCTGCGCGTGTCGCTGACCGACAAGTGCAACCTGCGCTGCACCTACTGCATGCCGGCCGAAGGACTGCCCTGGCTGGCCGGGCCGCAGCTGCTCACCGACGCGGAGATCGTGCGGCTGGTCGGGGTCGCGGTGCAGCGGCTCGGGGTGACCGAGGTGCGGTTCACCGGGGGCGAGCCGCTGATCCGGCCGGGGCTGGTCGGCATCGTCGCCGCCGTGGCCGCGCTCACCCCCCGCCCCCGGATCTCGTTGACCACCAACGGTCTCGGCCTGGACCGGCTCGCCCCGGCGCTGCGCGACGCCGGGCTGGACCGGGTGAACGTGTCGTTGGACACCCTGGACGCGGCCCGGTTCGCCGCGTTGACCCGGCGGGACCGGCTGGCCGACGTGCTCGCCGGGCTGGCCGGGGCCGCCGCCGCCGGGCTCACCCCGGTGAAGATCAACGCGGTGCTGATGCGCGGGGTCAACGACGACGAGGCACCGGCGCTGCTGCGGTTCGCCCTCGACCACGGCTACGAGCTGCGGTTCATCGAGCAGATGCCGCTGGACGCCCAGCACGGCTGGGACCGGGCCACGATGGTCACCGCCGACGAGATCCTGGCGTCGCTGGCCGCCGACTTCGCCCTCACCCCCGACCCGGCGCACCGGGGCGCCGCCCCGGCCGAGACCTGGCTGGTCGGCGGCGGACCGGCCCGGGTCGGGGTGATCGGCACGGTGACCCGGCCGTTCTGCGGCGACTGCGACCGCACCCGGCTCACCGCCGACGGCCAGCTCCGCAACTGCCTGTTCGCCACCGAGGAGTCCGACCTGCGGGGCGCGCTGCGGGCCGGCGCGGACGACGCCGACCTCGCCCGCCGCTGGCAGGCCGCCACGGTGGTCAAGCGGGCCGGGCACGGCATCGACGACCCGACCTTCCTGCAACCCGTCCGGCCCATGTCGGCGATCGGAGGCTGAGGTGGACCTCACCGTCCGGTACTTCGCCGGGGCGCGGGCCGCCGCCGGCCGCAGCGAGGAGACCGCCTCCGCCGGCCGGCCGCTGGACGAACTCCTCGGTGAACTCGCCCACCGGCACGGCCCCCGGCTGGCCGCGGTGCTCCAGGTGGCGAGTTTCCTGGTCGACGGCGTCGCCTGCCATGATCGGCAGACGCCGTTGCCGGCCGGGGCCACGATCGACGTGCTGCCTCCCTTCGCGGGCGGCTGAGGAAGGGCTGCCGTGTTGGCGATTCTGGGGTTCGTGGGCACGCTCGCCCTGGTCACCGGCCTGATCCACTTCTACCTGTGGAAACGGCTGGTCAAGGACACCACCGGACCGGGCCGGTGGCGCCGGGTCGGCACGGTCGTCGCCCTACTCCTGGCGGTGCTCGTCCCGGCAACCATGGCCGGCACCCAGATCGCCGGGGCGTTCTGGCTGGCCTGGCCCGGTTACCTCTGGCTCGCGGTGATGTTCTACCTGCTGATCGTGCTGGTGGTGCTGGAAGTGCCGATGGCGGTGACCCGGCTGGTGCTGCGACGGCGCAGCACCGCCGCCGAGGCCACCACCGCCGCCCCGGAACCGGCGCTGGTCGGTGCGGCCGGCAGCGCCGACCCGCCGGCCGCCGAGGCCGTGGACCGGCCGGACCACGACGAGTCCCGCCGGTTGCTGCTCGCCCGGGGGGCCGCCATCTTCGCCGGGCTCACCGCCGCCGGCATCACCGGGTACGGGGTCCGCACCGCGCTGGGCCCCCCGCAGCTCGACCGGGTACGCATCCCGCTGGCGAAGCTCCCCCGCAGCATGGACGGGCTGCGCATCGCCACCGTGTCGGACATCCACCTCGGTCCGCTACGCGGTCGGGTGCACACCGAGCGGATCGTCGAGATGATCAACCGGTTGGACGCCGACCTGGTCGCGGTCGTCGGTGACCTGGTCGACGGCTCGGTCGCCGAGCTGGGCGAGGCCGCCGAGCCACTGCGTGACCTGCGTTCCCGCTACGGCAGTTTCTTCGTCACCGGCAACCACGAGTACTACTCCGGGGTCGAGGAATGGGTGGCCGAGGTCGACCGGCTCGGCCTGCGGGTGCTCCAGAACGAGCGACAGGAGATCCAGGCCCGGGGCGGGGTGCTCGACCTGGCCGGGATCAACGACGTCACCGCCGACGGCACCGGCGTCGCCGGCCCTGCCGACTTCACCGCCGCGCTCGGCGGCCGGGACGTCAACCGCCCCGTGGTGCTGCTCGCCCACCAGCCGATCGCCGTGCACGAGGCGGCGAAGTTCGGCGTCGACCTGCAACTGTCCGGGCACACCCACGGCGGTCAACTCGCCCCGTTCAACCTGGCCGTCAAGCTCCAACAGCCGGTGGTCTCCGGGCTCGGTGAAATCGACGGCACCAAGGTCTACGTCACCAACGGGGCCGGTTTCTGGGGTCCCCCGGTCCGGGTCGGCGCACCGCCGCAGGTGACCCTGGTCGAACTGCGCGCCCCGTGACCTGCCCGGATGGACGGAGAGCCCGGCTCATACCGCGTCCGGCCGCGGTAGTCCAGCACCGGATTGCCCTCCTCACGCGTACGCGTGGCGGCAGGCGGGTAGTGGACCGGCCGTGACAGGATGCGGCGTGCCTCCGTTCAGCGCCGCTCCCCCTGGTGGCGTCCCGCCGTTCGTCGCGGACCTGCACATCCACTCGAAGTACTCCCGCGCGTGCAGCCGCGATCTCACCCTGCCCAACCTCGGTTGGTGGGCCCGACGCAAGGGCATCGGGGTGCTCGGCACCGGCGACTTCACCCACCCCGCCTGGTACGACCACCTGCGGGAAACCCTGCAACCGGCCGAGCCCGGCCTGTACCGGCTCGGCCCGGAGGCCGAGGCGGACATCGCCCGGCGGCTGCCGCCCCGGCTGGCCGACGCGGCGGAGGCCGACCCGGTCCGGTTCATGCTGAGCGTGGAGATCTCCACCATCTACAAGCGGGACGACCGGACCCGCAAGGTGCACCACCTGATCTACCTGCCCGACCTGGACGCGGTGGCCCGGTTCAACACGGCGCTGGGCCGGATCGGCAACCTCGGCTCGGACGGCCGGCCGATCCTGGGCCTGGACTCCCGGGACCTGCTGGAGATCACCCTCGACGCCAGCCCGGACGGCTACCTGGTGCCGGCGCACATCTGGACACCGTGGTTCTCCGCGCTCGGCTCGAAGTCCGGCTTCGACGCGATCGCCGACTGCTACGCCGACCTGGCCGAGCACGTCTTCGCGGTGGAGACCGGGCTCTCCTCCGACCCGGCGATGAACTGGCGGGTCGGCAGCCTGGACCGTTACCGGCTGGTCTCCAACTCCGACGCGCACTCCCCGCCGGCCCTGGCCCGGGAGGCCACCGTCTTCTCGTCGGCCCGCGACTACTTCGCCATCCGGGACGCGCTGCGGACCGGTGACGGGCTGGCCGGGACGATCGAGTTCTTCCCCGAGGAGGGCAAGTACCACGCCGACGGGCACCGGCTCTGCGGCGTCAACTGGTCGCCGGAGCGGACCAGGGCGGCCGGCGGGCGCTGCCCGGAGTGCGGCAAGCCGTTGACCGTGGGGGTGCTCAGCCGGATCGAGGAGCTGGCCGACCGGCCGGACGGGCACCGCCCCGAGCACGCCCGCGAGGTGACCCACCTGGTGCCGCTGGCCGAGATCCTCGGTGAGATCAACAAGGTGGGGCCCCGGTCCAAGAAGGTCGAAGGCAAGCTCAACGAGCTGGTCGCCGCGCTCGGCCCGGAGTTGGAGATCCTCACCCGTACCCCGGTCGACGAGATCGGCCGGGTCGGCGGGGAGTTGCTCGCCGAGGGCATCGGCCGGTTGCGCCGGGGCGACGTGCGCCGGGTGCCCGGCTACGACGGCGAGTACGGCGTGATCACCCTCTTCGACCCGGCCGAGCTGGGCGGGGCCGGTGGGTCGGGGCAGGAGACGCTCTTCGACGTACCGGTGCCGGCGCAGCGCAGGCCGACGGAGCCGGCGGCGAAACCGAAGGCCAAGCGGCCGGCGGCGGCGAAGGCCGAGCCGAAGCCGAAGCCCGCGCCGACCCCGCCACCGCCACCGATCGCCTCGACCCCCTCGCCGCACGAGCCGTTCGAGCCGATGCTCGCCGGGATGGAGGAGGTCGGTACCGGCCTGCTCGACCGGTTGGACGCGATGCAGCGGGTGGCCGCCTCCGCGCCCGGCGGCCCGCTGCTGATCGTGGCCGGGCCGGGCACCGGCAAGACCCGCACGCTGACCCACCGGATCGCCTACCTCTGCGCCGAGCTGAACGTCTTCCCCGAGCAGTGCCTGGCGATCACCTTCACCCGGCGGGCCGCCGAGGAGCTGCGGCACCGGCTCGACGGGCTGCTCGGCCCGGTCGCCGAGGACGTCACCGTCGGCACCTTCCACTCGCTCGGGCTGGCCATCCTGCGGGAGAACGCCGCCGCGGCCGGCCTGCCGGAGGGGTTCCGGATCGCCGACGACGCCGAGCGGTCGGCCGCCCGGACGGAGGCCGGCGACGACCCGGCCCGTTACACGGCGTTGCTGCGTAAGCAGGACCTGGTCGACCTGGACGAGTTGCTGACCCTGCCGGTCGCACTGCTCAAGGGCGACAAGAAGCTGGTCCGGGAATACCGGGAACGCTGGCGGTGGATCTTCGTCGACGAGTACCAGGACGTCGACCCCGTCCAGTACGACCTGCTGCGCCTGCTCAGCCCCGCCGACGGCAACATCTGCGCGATCGGCGACCCGGACCAGGCTATCTACTCGTTCCGGGGTGCCGACGTCGGCTACTTCCTGCGGTTCTCCGAGGACTTCACCGACGCCCGGCTGGTCCGGCTCAACCGCAACTACCGCTCGTCCGCGCCGATCCTGGCCGCCGCCGTCCAGGCCATCGCGCCGTCGTCGCTGGTCCGGGGCCGCCGGCTCGACCCGGCCCGGCTCGACCCGGAGGCCCCGCTGGTCGGCCGCTACCCGGCGGCGTCCGTCGCCGACGAGGCCGATTTCGTGGTACGCACCGTCGACGACCTGGTCGGCGGCCTCTCCCACCGGTCGTTGGACTCGGGGCGCATCGACGGCCGGTCCACCACCCTGTCCTTCTCCGACATCGCGGTGCTCTACCGCACCGACGCGCAGGCCGCCCCGATCGTGGACGCGCTGGCCAGGGCCAACATCCCGGTGCAGAAGCGGTCGCACGACCGGCTCCGGGACCGGCCCGGTGTCCTCGCGATCGCCCGGGAACTGCGGCACGCCGACGGTCCCGCCGGTGGGCTGCCCGCCCGGGTCCGGCTCGCCGGTCAGGTGCTCGCCGAACGGTTCGCCGCCCCCACCCTGGACGCCGCCGGCACCGTCCGCCCCGAGGACGTCCGGACCGCCGTCGACCTGCTCACCCCGCTGGCCCGACGCTGCGGCGACGACCTGGAACTCTTCCTCTCCCAGCTCGCCACCGGGGCCGAGGTGGACGCGCTGGACCCGCGCGCCGAAGCGGTCACCCTGCTCACCCTGCACGCCGCGAAGGGGCTGGAGTTCCCGGTGGTCTTCCTGGTCGGCGTGGAGGACGGTCTGCTGCCGTTGCGCTGGCCCGGCTCGACACCGGACGACGACGCGATCGCCGAGGAACGTCGGCTGTTCTTCGTCGGGTTGACCCGCGCCCAGGACCGGCTCTACGTCAGCCACGCCGCCCGCCGGGTCCGGCACGGTACCGAACGCGACTGCCGACCGTCGCCGTTCCTGGACGTCGTCGACCCGGGGCTGTTCGAACGGTTCGGCGAGGCCGAGCCACGCCGACCCAAGGACCGGCAGCTCCGCCTGATCTGACTGTCCGTCGACCGACCTACGGGGTCGCCGCAGCGGTATCCGCCCGCGCTGATACCGCTTGATGCGTGACGTTGCTGCCCGCCCGCCCCAGCCGGCCCGACAGGCCGGTCAGGCGAGCAGGACGGCCAGCCAGGCACCGGTGAGCAGGGCCGGGCCGAACGGCAGGGCGGTGTCCCGGCGTACCCGGCGGGCGGCCAGCAGCGCCAGCACCAGCAGCCCCTGGAGCAGGTGCGGCAGGAGCAGGCCGAGCCAGAGGGTAGGCCAGCCCAGCCAGCCCAGCGGCAGCCCGAGCACCGCCGCCAGCTTCACGTCACCGAAGCCGAGCCGGGAGCGGGGCAGCAGCGCCAGCACGACGTACAGCAGGAGGGAGAGGGCGGCCCCGGCGAGCGCGAGCGCCAGACGACCGGGCGTGCCGGTGACGACGGCCGCGACGGTCAACGCGGTGCCGCCGCCGAGCGCGGCCGCGCCGACCAGCGGGTCGGGCAGGCGGAGGCTGGTCAGGTCCGCCACCGCCAGCACCAGACCCACGGCGGCGACCAGCAGGAACGCCGGCAGTGCCGGCTCCGGCCACCGTGCGGCGGCCAACCCACCGAGGACCACCGCCCCCACCACCGCGATCCCGACCGGCGCTGGAGCCGAGGCCACGGCCGGCGCTGGAGTCGGGTGCATGGCCGGCGGGGTGCGGGGTGGGAAGGAACGGGCGATCCGGGGTGCGGCGAGGCCGGCCAGGACGCCGAGCATCGCGGCTACGGTCACCGGGCCGACGGGCACGGCCCTCGACGTTACCGCCGGGACGGTACGGCGGCTGCCCCGTCACCCGCCGGCCGGCGGGCCCGCTCGGTGGTCACCACCAGCGCCACGCCGGCCACGATCACCGCACCGCCGAGCAGCACCTGACCGGTGATCGGCTCAGCCACCAGCAACGCGCCGAGCGCCACCGCCACCACCGGGTTCACGTAGGCGTAGGTGGAGACCAACGAGATGGGCGCATGGGCCAGCAACCAGACGTACGCGGTGAAGGCGACCAACGACCCGGCCACCAGCAGGTACGCCAGGGCGAACCAGGAACGGGTCGTCACCTGCGCCGGGGAGAACCCGCGCAGTTCACCCCGGGTCACGGACAGCACGACGAGCGCCACCGCCCCGGCGACCATCTCGTAGACGGTGGCGACGAACGGGTCAGCGGGCATCCGCAACCGGTTGGACAGGAACGACCCCACCGACCAGCAGGTGGCCGCCGCGACCACGGTCAACGCACCGACCAGCGGCACCGTCCCCGTCCCGCCCCGGGGGAGCACCAGCAGCACCAGCCCGAGAAAGCCCACCGTCACCCCGGCGAACGTCCACCCCGGCGGGCGGTCCCCGGTGACCGTACGCAGCAGCACCACCAGCAGCGGGACGGTGGCCACCAGCAGCGCGGCGATGCCCGACGGCACCGCCACGCCGGCCGGGCCCGACTCGGCGAGCACCACCAGGCCGTTGCCGCCGGCCAGCAGCAGCACCCCGACCAGCGCGGCCGAGCCGAGTTGCCGCCGGTCGACCCGCAACGCACCCGCGCCCCGCCGCAGCCGCAGGACCACCGCCAGCACCAACGCGGCACCACCGAAGCGGGCGGCAGCCGAGCCGAGCGGCGGCATCGACTCCACCACGACCCGGATACCGAGGTAGGTGGAACCCCACAGCACGTAGACCAGGATGAGTGCGGTCCAGATCAGCGCTGGTCGGGCGGGTGTCGCGGCCGAGGAAGGTGAGGTCATCGCGGGACCACGCTACGGTGACCACGTCGGTGGCGTCCTTCCGGACGACCGGCATCTCGGCACGCGGGAGGGCGGGCATGGCGAACTACGGACCACCGGGCGGTTCCCCGGACCCGTGGGGTGGGCGACGCCCGGACGACCGTTGGGGCCAGCCCGCCCCGGAGCAGCCCCACCCCGCAACCGTGCCGACCCAGCCGACGGGTGGACAGCAGCCCCACCATCCGGCGTACGACCAGTTCCAGTCGGAGCCGTACGGGCCGGCAGGGCAGTTTCCGGCGGGCGGACCGGTGGCCTACCCGGGCAACCCCGGGTCGGGGCGCGGCCGGGGTCCGCTGATCGCGGTGCTGGTTGTGCTCGCCGTGCTGACCGTCAGCGGTGGCACCCTGTGGTACCTGCTGAGCGACGACGAGCCGACGAACACCGGTGCGGCGCTGCCGACGGCACCGGTGGTGCCGGACGCGGCCACTGCCGAACCGGGCGGGTCGACCACCGCCACCCCCGCACCCGCCGCCTCGGCCGACCCGCGCTTCGTCAAGGCTGGGCAGTGCGTCCGCAACGAGGGTCCGGCCGGCGGCAAGCCCAAGCTACTGATCACCGAGTGCGCCCCGAGAACGTACGAGGTCTTACGTCGTTTCGACGGGGCGACCAGTGGTGAAAGGGACGCCGAGGCGAAGTGCGGCAAGGTGGAGGGCTACACCAACTGGTACTTCTTCGACAGCGAGCTGGACACCCTCGACTTCGTCCTCTGCCTGAAGCAGCGCTGAGCCCACCCCTGGGGGAGAGATTGTCAACCTTCGGCCCACCCGACTCCGGCCGCCCCGACGAGGAACAACGTCCCTCGAACAGCGACCCGGAGCCACCCACCGCGCCCCTCGCGCACCCCGACCCCGAACCAGCGACGAAGCCCATCTTCCGCGCCGAGCCGGAGCCACCCACCGTGAGAATTCCGTCGGAGGCGGAACCACCGACGGCACCGATCCCGGGCGGATCGGACGAGCAGCCGACGGCACCCCTCACCCGCAACCAGGACGAGCAGCCGACGGCACCGATCTCCCCGGCGGCTCCACACGCCGCCGAGGAACCGGTGACCGCCGTCAACTCGCCGGCTGCCCCGCATCCGGCTGACGAGACGCCGACCGCGCCGATCTCCGCGCCTGCCCCGGGCGCTGCCGAGGAACCGGTGACCGCACCCCTCCGGGGTGACGCGGACGACCAACCGACCGCCCCGCTCTCCGCCGGGCCGACCGGACCCGATACCGGCCCGGACGAGCCGCCGACCACACCGATCCGCCCGGAGGACGTCGAGCCACCGACCACACCGATCCGCCGGGAGGACGTCGAGCCACCGACCGTGCCGGTGTCACGGGAGGCGGGCGAGCCGGCCACGGCACCCATTCCGAGTGCGGAAGAACCGCCCACCGCACCAATGGCCGCGTCCTCGCCGGAGCCGCCGACGGCACCGATCTCGGCCGCCGCGCCCGAACCGCCGACCACACGACTCTCAGCCACCACGCCCGAACCCCCGACCACACCACTCTCGACCACCACGCCCGAACCGCCGACCGCACCACTCTCGGCCACCACGCCGGAACCGCCGACCGCACCCTTCGCCGCCGAACCGCCGACCGCCCCGATCTCCACGCCACCTGAGCCGCCGACCACCCGGCTGCCGGTGTCGGGAGCCGGGCAGCCGGCCACCACGCCGATGCCCGCAGCGGGCGGCGGATACTCGCCGACCACCCAGATGCCCGCAGCGGGCGGGTACTCGCCGACCACCCAGATGCCGGCAGCGGGGGCTGACTACCCGACGCCGTCTTCCGGAGCGGGCTACCCACCTCCGTCCTCGGGGGCGGGTTATCCTCCGCCGGACACCTATCTCCCGCCGACCGGCACGCCGGTGCCGTCCTCGGGGGCCGGCTACCCGCCGCCGGGGCCCTTCCCGCCCGCCGGGCCGACCGCCGCACCGGCGGCCGGCGCGTTCAGCGCACCGGCGTCACCACCACCGGCCAGCTACCCCGCCCAGTCCCCACCGCCCCCGGCACCCAGCTACCCGGGGCCGGCCGCACCGTCATCCGGCTTCCCGGGGGCAGCCGCACCATCGTCCGGCTTCCCGGGGGCAGCCGCACCATCGTCCGGCTTCCCAGGACCGGCCGCACCATCGTCCGGCTTCCCAGGACCGGCCGCACCATCGTCCGGCTTCCCAGGACCGGCCGCACCATCGTCCGGCTTCCCAGGACCGGCCGCACCGCCGCCCGGCTTCCCGGGGCAGCCCACGCCACCGGGATATCCGGGGCAGGGTTTCCCGCCTCCGGCGGCACCGCCGGCAAAGGGTCGGGGCGGTCGGATCGCGCTCATCATCGGGCTGGTGGTGGTCCTGCTGCTGTGCCCGTGCCTCGTGGTGGGTGGCTGGTTCCTCCTGGCGTCGGGTGACAGCGACGATCCGGCTCCGGAGGCGGTCGCGTCCGCCTCGCCGACGGAGAACGGGCCGACCGGGAACGCACCGACGGAGCCGACCGTCGAGCCGACCACGGCCGAGCCGACCCCGACGCCGACCCGGGCGGAGCAGATCGTCCGGGGCGACTGCGTGGTCAACGACGGTACGGCCAGTGACGCCGACCTGCGCAAGGTGCCGTGCGGTCCGAACACCTACGAGGTGCTGCTGCGGATTCCGGCGTCCACCAACGGGGACCGGTGTAAGTCGCTGGCCCCGGAGTCGAACGCCAACTACGTGCACGACAACTCGGTGGACCTCTTCGATTACGTACTCTGCCTGCGCAAACGCAGCTGAACAGGGAAATATGGGGCTGTCTAGCATCAACGCTAGACAGCCCCATATTCGTGTCGAGAGGGTCGCCGGCACCCCCGTCGCCTCCACCACGGGACCTGCCCGGACCCGGTGGGCGACACGCCGGTAGCCCCGTCTACGCATCTCTAGTCCGCAGGCTAGACCGCCCGATACTGTGCGATGCGTGGATCCGGTCCGCAACCCGTACGCCCCGGGCGCCGGTCAGCGCCCGCCCGAGCTCGCCGGGCGGGGGCGGGAGCTGGACGTCTTCGACGTGGTGCTGGAACGGATCGCCCGGGGACGCCCCGAGCGCAGCCTGATGCTCACCGGCCTGCGCGGCGTCGGCAAGACCGTCCTGCTCAACACCCTGCGCTCCCAGGCGATCAACCAGCTCTGGGGCACCGGCAAGATCGAGGCCCGACCGGAGCAGTCGCTGCGTCGACCGATCGCCGCCGCGCTGCACATGGCGGTCCGCGAACTCGCCCCCCGGCACCGGGCACCGGAGCGGATCGACGCCTTCCTCGGCGTACTCAAGGCGTTTGCGCAGCGCAGCGCACCGACCACCGGGCGGGCCGGTGCGGCCCCCCGGTTGCGTGACCGGTGGCAGCCCGGCATCGACGTGCCGGCCAGCAGCGGCCGGGCCGACTCCGGGGACATCGAGATCGACCTGGTGGAGTTGCTCACCGACGCGGCGGCGGTCGCCGGGGACGTGGGCACCGGTATCGCCGTCTTCATCGACGAGATGCAGGATCTCGGTGCGGAGGACGTGTCGGCGCTCTGTGCGGCCTGCCACGAGTTGTCCCAGCTCGGCGCACCCTTGATCGTGGTCGGCGCGGGCCTGCCGCACCTGCCGGCGGTGCTCAGCGCCGCCAAGTCGTACTCGGAGCGGCTCTTCCGTTACCTGCGGATCGACCGGCTGGACCGGATCGCCGCCGACCAGGCACTGTGCGCGCCGGCCGGGCGGGAACAGGTGGAGTACGAGCAGAAGGCCCTCGACCTGCTCTACGAGTCGTCCGGCGGCTACCCGTACTTCGTCCAGGCGTACGGGAAGGCGACCTGGGACCATGCGCCCCGCTCCCCGATCACCGACGCGGACGTCCGGGTCGCCGCCCCGGAGGCGGAGGCGGAGCTGGCGGTCGGTTTCTTCGGTTCCCGGTTCGAGCGGGCCACCCCTGCCGAACGCGAGTACATGCGGGCGATGGCGACCCTGTCCCAGGTGGCGGGCGAGGCTGACGGCGGTGGTCGGGACGACATGGACGCCGCCGTGCCGACCGCCGAGATCGCCCGTGCGCTGGGCCGCAAGCCGGCGAGCCTCTCCCCGGCCCGGGACGCGCTGATCAAGAAGGGTCTGATCTATTCGGGGGAACGCGGCACGGTCGCCTTCACCGTCCCGCACTTCGGCCGCTACCTGCGTACCCAGCCGGCCTGATCGGCACCGGCCACGGGGCGACCGGACCCGCCGGACGGCCGGCACCGGCCACGGGGTCAGACCCGGGACCAGGGGGGTGGGAAGACCACCTCGCCGCGCGGGGGTGGTGGCGCGTCGCTGGTCTCCGGCGGCAGCACCAGCGCCTGCCACGGCTCTCCCAGCCCCGACCAGGGGCTGACCAGCCCCATCCGGTCGGCCCGGGTGAAGCCGAACCGCCGGTAGTACGCCGGGTCGCCGAGGACCACCACCAGCCGCTCGCCCAGCTCGGTGGCGGCCTCCAGCGCGGCCTGCACCACCGCCGTGCCGTGCCCGACCCGTTGCCGGTGCGGGGCCACCGCCACCGGCCCGAGTACCAGCGCCGGGGCGCGTTCCCGGTCGGCCTCGACCCGGACCCGGGTGAGCAGCGCGTACCCGACCACCTCGCCGCCGTACTCGGCGACCATCGCCAGTTCCGGCAGCCACGCCGCACTGCCGCGCAGCTCGTCGACGAGCGCGACCTCACCGGGGGTGGTGCGGTCGGGGCGGGCGAAGGCGGCAGCCAGCACCCGACGGATCGGGCCGGCGTCGGCCGGGCCCTCGGGACGCAACCGCAGGGTCGTCACCGGCGCGACGTTACCGGTCGTGGCAGGTCCATCAGCGACGGTCGCCCAGTTCGGCGTGGCGTGTCATCGCGCCGACCGGCACGGCGCGGTCCCGGGAGCAGCGGCGCGACCCGCTTCGGGCGACGGCACGCAGAGCGCTCCGGATCGGCCGTTGCCCGGATAGCAGGGGTCCAAACGGGGTATGACTGAGCAATGAAACCCGTGCGCTCCCTCGCCCGTGTCATGTTGAGCGGCATCTTCGTGGTCAGCGGCGCCCGCAACTTCCAACACCCCCAGCGGCTCGTGACGGCTGCCCGGCCGGTCACCGACCGGGTCGCTCCGCTGGTCCAGCGGGCCGCGCCGCAGTTCCCCACGGACCCCGAGACGCTGATCCGCGCCAACGCCGCCGTGCAGCTCGCCGCCGGCCTGATGCTGGCCACCGGGAAGTTCACCCGGCCGGCCGCACTGGTCCTGGCCGGCACCCTGGTGCCCACCACCGCCGCCGGTCACCCGTTCTGGGACAACGACGATCCGACGACGCGGAGCAACAACCAGGTGCACTTCCTGAAGAACCTCGGGCTCTTCGGTGGTCTGCTGCTCGCCGCAGCCGACACCGAGGGCAGGCCGGGCCTGCGCTGGCGGGCCGGTCACCGCATCGGCCACTCTCGACGGTCGGTCGGTCGTGCGGTGCGCACCGCCCGGCGGGAGGCCCGGATCGCCGTCCGGTCGGCCGCCGCCGCCCGCCGGCTTCCCGGCTGACCTGCATCGATTCGGCCACCACCCCCCGTAAGGCCGCGAATTACCTGAACCACCCGACACCCGTTAACGCGGTGGAAATGTCAAAAACTGGTGTGGGATCGGACACGGTCGGATAACGCGGGAGGCAGCAACGTGAGGCGCCGTTCTAGGCTCCCTACCGGACCTGGACGGGTAGGACGACCTTGGTATGGGGGTGGCCACGCCATGCCGACGACCGTCGGTAGACGGGCGGACCGCCTCGCCCCAGTCCGTCGCGCAACGCGTGGGATCGATCGTAGGACAGTCGTACGGGTCGGCATCGTGGCCGCCGTCGCCTATGCCGCATGGCTCGCCATCGGTGCTTTCGGGCGGCCGTACAACTTCTTCGACATGAAGATCTACCACGGCGCGGTGGTGTGGTGGGCGAGCGGGCACGAGTTGTACGAGTTCATCGCGCCCACCACCACGCTGGGTTTCACCTACCCGCCCTTCGCCGCGCTGGCCATGCTGCCGATGGCGATGCTGCCGATCGAGGCGGCCGGCTGGATCAACGCGGCCGGCAGCATCGCCGCGCTGGCGGTGATCCTCGCCGCGCTGCTGCGCCCGATCGTCGACCGGCTCGGCTGGCCGCTCTGGTACTCCGTGGCCATCGCCACCCCGATGGCCACCGCCCTCGAACCGGTCCGGGAGACCCTGGGGTACGGGCAGGTCAACCTGCTCCTGTTCGCGTTGATCATGGCGGACCTGGTGGGTCTGCGCTGGCGTTCCCGGCGGGGCACCCACGGACGCGGCACCGACGGCCCGTTCCTGCGGCTGCTCTACAGCGGGTCCTGGGCGGGCATGGGCATCGGCCTGGCCACCGCCGTCAAGCTCACCCCGGCGCTGTTCATCGTCTACCTGCTGGTCACCCGGCAGTGGCGGGTCGCCGCCACCGCCGTCGGCACCATCATCGGCGTCACCCTGGGCAGCTTCGCGCTGGTCGGCACCGAGTCGCGGGCCTACTTCGGCGGGGTGCTGTGGCAGACCGAGCGGGTCGGGGCCGCCGACATGACGCCCAACCAGTCGCTGGCCGGCCTGCTGGCCCGGCTCTACGACTCGATCGAGACGCCCGGTCTGCTCTGGTTGGCGTTCTCGGTGCTGATCCTGGCCGTCGGGTTGTCCCGGGCCGCCAACGCCCGCGCCGACGGCGACGAGCTGACCGCGTTCACCCTGGTCGGGCTGACCGCCAACGTGATCAGCCCGATCTCCTGGTCGCACCACCTGGTCTGGGTCATCCCGGCGATCGTCGTGCTCGCCGACGCCGCCGTACGCCGCCGTGAGGCGAGTCGGGGGCTGTCGGTGCGTACCGGCCCGCAGTCGTTCGGCGGGCCACCCGGGGTGAGTGGGCTGCGCCCGCCGATCTGGTACCCGACGCTGACCGGGTTGCGGCACGGGGTCGCGGCGCTCGGGTTGTACCTGCTCTTCGTGATCTCGCCGATCTGGCCGTACGAGCACAAGCTGCCCGAGGTGTCCCACTACCAGAACGGCCTGTTCGGCGCGCTTATGGAGAACTCGCTCGCGTTGGCGCTGATCGTGCTGGTCGCCGCCCTGCCGTGGCGGCCCGGTGCCGAGCCCGCTTTCTATCCCGACCGGTCGGCCCGTGTCACCACGGCCGGTCGCCGCTGACCCCGCCCGGCCCGCGCCACCACGGTCGGCCGACCCTGGCCGGCCCGGTGGGGCACGACGCCACGGTCAGGGGCAGTTGACCCACTCCTCGGTGCCGTCGGCGAAGACCTGCCGTTTCCAGATCGGCAGCCGCGCCTTCACCTCGTCGACCAGCCGGGCGCAGGCCGCGAAGGCCGCCGCCCGGTGTGCCGTGCTGACCGCCGCCACCAGCGCCACGTCCCCGATGTCGAGCCGACCGATGCGGTGCGACACGGCCACCGCGTAGACGTCGGGGTCGGCGGCGATCTCGGCGGCCACCGCGCGCAGCGTATCGACGGCGCTCGGGTGGCCCTCGTACTCCAGCAGGGTGACCGGTCGGCCGTGGTCGTGGTCGCGGACCACGCCCTGGAAGGAGACGACCGCGCCGGCCCGGCGGTCGGCGACCGCCGCCTCGTGCGCGGCCAGGTCCAGCGGCTGGTCGGTGACCGCGAGCAGGGCCGTGGTGGGGTCGGCCGTCACCACGTGCGCTCCCCGGGCAGCAACGGCAGCGGTACGACGGGCACCCGGGCCCCGACCTCGCCGGAGGTGCCCGGCCGGATCACCGCGAACCCGTCCGCGCCGGCCAGCCCTCGCAGCATCGCCGAGCCGACGTGCCGGACCGGGTGGGCGGTGCCGGCGGCCCGGTCCAGCCGGACCAGGGCCAGGTGGGTGTAGTCGCCCCGGCCGGGCACCGGCCCGGCGAGGGTGGCGTACGGCAGTGCCGGCAGCACCCGGCCCTGGAGCCCGGCGAGCAGCGGCGCGACCAGCGACACCAGGGCGACGATCGCGGACTGCGGATTGCCGGGCAACCCGGCCACGAAACGGACCCGTCCGTCGTCGTCGACCAGCCGGGCCAGCAGCATCGGGAAGCCGGGCCGGACGGCGACGGTGTTGACCACGTGGTCGGCGCCGAGCGCCTCCAACGTGGGGTGCAGGTGGTCGACCGGGCCGTGCATGGTGCCGCCGGTGGTGCAGACCAGGTCGGCCACGGCCAGCGCCCCGCGCAGGGCGGCCACGTGGGCGGGCAGGGTGTCCGCCACCGGACCGACCACGTCGGAGGGCCGCACCTGGCAGCCGTAGCGGCGCAACCAGGACGGCACGGCGGGACCGAGCGCGTCGCGGACCCGGCCCGACCCGGGCGGGCCGGCGGTGAGCAGTTCGTCGCCGAAGACGAGCAGCGCGGCCCGGGGCTGACGGCGGACCCGGAGCTGGTCGTGCCCGCAGGAGGCGGCCAGCCCGATCAGCGCGGGGTCGACCGGGGTGCCGGCCGGCAGCAGCTCCTCACCGGCCACCGCCTCCTCGCCCGGCTCCCGCCACTCCGGGTTCGGGCGCGGCGTGCCGGTCACCCGCCCGTCCGGGGTACGACCCGAGTCCTCGATGCGCAGGATGGCGGTCGTGCCGGCGGGGACCATCGCGCCGGTGGCGATCTCGACGGTGGTGCCGTCGGCGGTCAACCCGGCCGGGGTGTGCCCGGCGAGTACCCGCCCCACGACGTCCCACGGGCCGGTGCCGCGCACCGCCCAGCCGTCGACGCTGGAGGTGGGGAAGGCCGGCAGGTCGGTCCGGGTGGTCAACGGTTCGGCCAGGGTGTGCCCGTCGGCGTCGGCCAGCGCCCGGTTGACGGCGGGCAGGGCGGCGGCCAGGCCGACCGCGTAGACCCGGGAGCGGGCCTCCTCCCATCCGGCCGGCGGCGGCGCGGCGACCTGGGCCGCGGTGGCGGCGGTTTCCGTGCTCACCGGGGGCCTCCGTTCGGACGGGACGCGGGGCTCCGCGTTCACCCCCGCGAGCCTATCGCCGCCGGGGCGGCCGTGCGGTCAGTGGTCGCCGCCGCGCAACTGGTCGACCGCGTGGGCGAGGATCGGGCCCAGCACGGCCAGACCGTCCTTCGCACCGCCCCGCGAGCCGGGCAGGTTGACCACCAGCATCCGGCCCAGCACCCCGGCCAACCCCCGGGACAGCGCCGAGGTGGGCACCCGGTCCCGGCTGTACGCGCGGATCGCCTCGGCGATGCCGGGGATCTCGTGGTCGAGCAGCGCCCGGGTCACCTCCGGGGTCCGGTCGGTGGGGGTGATGCCGGTGCCGCCGCTGGTCAGCACCACGTCGATCCCGTCGGTGTGGGCGGCGCGCAGTGCCTCGCCGACCGGTTCACCGTCGGGCACCACCACCGGTTCGTCGACCTGGCAGCCCAGCTCGCGCAGGCCGGTGACGAGCAGCGGGCCGCTGGTGTCGGCGTACACCCCGGCGGCGGCCCGGTTGGACGCCACGATCACCCGGGCCCGGATCACGGCCGGTCCTGGGGGCGGACCCACTCGCCGGTCTTGCCGCCGGTCTTGCGCAGCACCCGGACGGCGTCCACGGTGGCGGCCGGGTCGACCGCCTTGACCATGTCGATCAGGGCCAGCCCGGCGACGGCGACCGCGGTCAGCGCCTCCATCTCCACCCCGGTCCGGTCGGCGGTGCGGGCGGTGGCGGTGATCTCGACGGTGTCGTCGGTGAGGCGCAGGTCGACGTCGACGCCGTGCAGGGCGATCGGGTGGCAGAGCGGGATCAGGTCGGGGGTGCGTTTGGCGCCCATGATGCCGGCGAGCCGGCCGACGGCCAGCGCGTCACCCTTGGGCAGCCCGTCGCGGCGCAGCAGGTCCACCACCTCGGCGGTGGTGTGCAGCCGGCCGGCGGCCACGGCGACCCGGCCGGACACCGGCTTGGCGGAGACGTCGACCATGCGGGCCGCGCCCGCGGCGTCGACGTGGCTGAGCTGCGCGGGATCGGTCACGTCCGCGAGCCTAGCGGCCGGGTCCGACCGGGGGGTACGTCCCATTCACCCCGGGCGGTGGGGATCAAGCGGGTCGACGCCGTACGGGATGATTCGTGATCGATAGTTCACCGTCGATTTCATCGGTCGCCACTAATACGTTCTCGGGTCGGCGGGAGAGCGGGAAACGTCATCGCCCGAGAGATCGGACACCTCGTCGTCACGGACGAGAAACCCAACGTCGCGTCGCGACCGCGAATCGCCACCGGGCCACTTCGTCGGCACTGGCACCAGCGCGCCCACACGACTACGCTGCGTTCCGCAATCGGGTGATCCGTCGCACTCACCCGCCGGTCACCGCACAGTTGCTCCAACCAGCGACCCTCACCCGATGTCGCAAACCCCGCCGCTGCACCATTATCTAGCGTTAACGAGAACGGTCGGGAGCACTCAGCACTCCGTTTCCCCGTGGAAACGGAAAGTCACCAACCTGCACTCAATTCTCACCTATCGCTCATAGTTACATTTATACCTCCAAAATCGTCCTAACCGCCCTTAGGCTGTCCCCTGTCAGATCCCGACCGGAAGGTTGGACACGGCGACCAGGGGAGGCGAAAGCGATGTCCGCACACGAGTGGCTCTGAACGATTGTGGTGGCGGCGTGACCCCACGTAGCCTTGGCCTCTGCTCAGCGACACGGAGTGGTTGTCGAGGACACGATGGCACGACCGGACGAAGGCAAGACGGAGGCCGAGCGGCAGCTGACGCTGCACGTCGGCCTCGTCTGCGTGGTGGCCACCGCAGCAGCGGCCGTCGCCCTGTACCAACTGGCCCACCTGCACCTCACCGGCGGCGACCTCACCCGATCCATCGCCCTGGCCTTCATGGCCGCACTCGGCGTCCGGATCAACTGGCGAATTCGAATTCGGGCAACGGTCCACGCAATATCGTGGAGCGAGACCGCGATCGTCCTCGGCCTGGCCGTCGCCCCCGCACCCCTGGTCGTGCTGACCACCGGCACGGGCGTCGCGATCGCCCTGCTCTCCATGAAGCCCTCACCCCTCAAGACCGCCTTCGGCATCGCCAAGAGCATGCTGCTGGCGGCCGGCGGTGGCATCGCCCTGCACACCCTCGGCTGGTCACCACAGGACACCGACCTCCGACACGTCATCGGCATGATCGGGCTCGCCTACCTCGTCGCGGTCGTCCTCGACGAACTGCTCACCCTGCCGGTCATCGCGATGGCCACCGGCACCGCGCTGCGCAGACTGTTCTGGGACGACCTCGGGCTCCGCCTGACCAGCGTGCTGGCCCGGTTCGTCCTCATCGCCGTCACCCTGGTCATCCTCCAGGCCGACCCCCGGCTCCTGCTGGCCGTGCCGCCCCTGGTGCTCAGCCTCCACCTGCTCTACTCCAACCAGGTCAAGTCCCGCACCGAGCAGCAGGCCTGGCAGCGCCTCGCCCGCACCACCGACGCGCTCAACGTGGTCGACCTGGACAAGGTCCTCACCACCGCCGTCACCCAGGCCACCGAGCTCTTCTCCGCCGACGAGGTCGAGATCGAGCTGCGCGACGCCGGCCGCACCGTACGGGGGGCCAGCGGCACCATCACCTACGACGGCCCCGCCGGCACCCCCAGCGACATCGAGGGCACCGTCCTGCCCGCCCGGCTCGAAGGCCACGACCGGACGGCCGACGTCGGGATGCTCCGACTCCGGTTCCGTGGCCCGGTACGCCTCAACGAACGCGAGCAGTACACCCTGCGCACCTTCGCCTCCGCCCTGTGCACCGCCGTCCGCAACGCCCAGGCGTACGCCGAACTGGCCCGGGTCGCCGCCGAACACGCCCACGCCGCCAGCCACGACGCGCTCACCGGCCTGGCCAACCGCCGGCAACTGCTCGACCGGGGCACCGAGCAGCTCGGCACCCGGCACGCCGAGGGGGTGACCGCCCTCGTCCTGATCGACCTCAACCACTTCAAGGAGGTCAACGACACCCTCGGCCACGCCGCCGGTGACCAGGTGCTGATGCAGGTCGCCGACCGGCTGCGCGCCGCCGCCCGCGACGAGGACCTGGTCGCCCGCCTCGGTGGGGACGAGTTCGCCGTGCTGATGCGCAACCTGCCCGCCCCCGCCATCGCCGCCCACCGGGCCGAGACCCTGCTCGGTGCCCTGCACGAACCGCTCGACGTGGACGGCATGCGGATCAGCGTGGAGGCCAGCGGCGGCATCGCGGCGGCCCCCGCCACCGGCGGCATGCCGGAGCTGCTGCGCCGCGCCGACGTCGCCATGTACCAGGCCAAAAGGGCCGGCCAGCGGATCGCCACGTACGCCCCGACCCGGGACACCGCCGACCTGCGCCGGCTCACCCTCGGCGGTGAACTGCCCCGCGCGGTGGCCGACCACGAGTTCACCGTCAACTTCCAACCGCTCGTCGACCTCGGCACCGGCGAGGTGACCGGAGCCGAGGCCCTCGCCCGCTGGCACCACCCCCGGCACGGGGTGATCGACCCGCTGCGCTTCATCGAGGCGGTGGAACGCTCCGGCATGCTCCCCGCGTTCGCCGAGGCCATCCTCGACCAGGCACTCGTCGCCGCCGTCACCTGGCGTACGGCCGGCTTCGACCTCCCGGTCTCGGTCAACGTCTCCCCCCGCAGCCTGCTCGACGCCCGATTCCCCAGCGCGGTGCTGGCCCGCCTCCAGGCCCACGACTTCCCCCCCGACCGGTTGGTCCTGGAGCTGACCGAGACGCTCACCCTCAGCCAACTCGACGTGGTCGACCGGGTGCTGAGCCGGCTGCGCGACTCCGGCATCCGGCTCGCCCTGGACGACTTCGGCACCGGTTACTCCTCCCTCTCCCTGCTCTCCCGCATCCCGGTCCACGAGCTGAAGATCGACCGCAGCTTCGTCACCGCGATGGAGAGTTCCGCGGAGGCGGCGGCCGTCATCCGCTCCACCCTCGACCTCGGCCGCAGCCTCGACCTCGCGGTCGTCGCCGAGGGCGTGGAGAGCGAACCGCAACGCCGCGCCCTGTGGTCACTCGGCTGCGCCGCCGGCCAGGGGCACCTGTTCGCCCGCCCACTGCCGGCCGGCGCGCTCCTCGCCGCCCTCCAACGCGGCTCCGGCGGCCGGCCCGGCACCCTCGCCACCCCGCTGCACGACACCGGCGCGGTCATCCGCCTCAGCACCCCCGGCCGCCGCCAGCCCGCCCGGAACCGCGCGACCGGTCTGCCACACTTGCCGGCGTGACCGTCGCCGACCGCGCCGCCCGCCGCTGGCGGACCGTCGACACCGCAGCCGACGGACTCGCCCTCGACCTCGGCCTCTACACCGTCTCCGCAGCCTTTGCCGCCGTCACCGCCGCCACCTCCACCCTGGCACCGCACCGGGCCTGGGGGAGCGTCGCCGCCGTCGGCTACCTCGCCGCGACCCTCCTGGTCGCCGCCCAGGTCCTGCTGCGACGCCACCGCCCCGGGCTGGCCGGCACCACCGCCCGCGCGATCGTCACCGGCCTCGCCTGGGTCGGCACCGCCCTGCTCCCGCTGCTCGTGCAGGCCGGGCAGCGGGCCGCCGGGCGGACCGACCGGGCCCAGGAGGAGGTGGTGGTCGTCGAACAGGCCGGCATCCGGCTCGCCGAGCACGGCACCCCCTACCTCGGGCCGGACGCCATCGCCGCGTTGCCCGCCGACGAACGGCTGCTCGGCTACACCCCGTACCAGCCGGGGATGGCGTTGTTCGGGCTGCCCCGGGCTGCCGCCGACGCCTGGTGGACCGACTCCCGCGTCTGGTTCGCGCTGGTCACCGCCGCCGCACTGGCGCTCGCCGTGGTCGCCGTGCGACGGTCCGCCAGACCCGGCGGAGGCCGGGCCGACGAGGGCTGGGTCGGGGCGGCGGCGGTGCTGCGCGGCGTGCAGGCGGCGACCGTCCTGCCGATCTGCGCGCTCACCCTGGCCACCGGCGGCGACGACCTGCCCGTACTCGCGCTCTGCCTGCTGGCCCTGGCCCTCGCCGCCGCCGGACGGCCCGGCGGGGCCGGGGTGGCGGTCGGGCTGGCCGGCGCGTTGAAACTCTTCGCCTGGCCGGTCGCGCTGGCCCTGATCTTCTGGGGGACCACCCGGCGGGCCGGGCTGCGGGTCGCCGTCGGTGCGCTCGGCCTACCCGCCCTCGCCCTGCTCCCCGCCCTGCTGGTCGACCGGGACGCGCTGGTGGAGAACGTGTTCCGCTTCCCGCTGGGCCACGGCCAGGTCACCAGCCCCGCCCAGTCCCCCTTCCCCGGCCACCTGATCGCCACCGCCCTGCCCGGTGGTCGGCTCGTCGCCGCCGCGCTGCTCGTCGCCGCCGGTGCCGCGATCGCCGTCCGGCTCGTCCGCCGCCCACCGCGCGGCGCCGCCACCACCACGCTGATCTGCGGGTACGGCCTGCTCGCCGCGATCCTGCTGATGCCCACCACCCGCTTCGGCTACCTGCTCTACCCCATCGCCCTGCTGAGCTGGGCACCCGCCCTGACCACCCACCGGACCCCGGTTCCGCCGAGTCCCCGGCACGCCCCGCCCGCAGGGCGTAAACCTGAGAGCATGAGCAGCTATCGCGATCGGGAGGACGCCGGCCGGCGACTCGCCGAGCGGCTCACCGCCCTGGCCGGCCAACCCGATGTCGTCGTGCTGGGCCTGGTCCGTGGTGGGGTGCCGGTGGCCCGGGTGGTCGCCGACCGGCTCGGCGCGCCACTCGACGTGCTGGTGGTCCGCAAGCTCGGCCTGCCCTGGGCCCCCGAGGTGGCCTTCGGCGCGCTCGGCCCCGGCGGGGTCCGGGTCCTCAACGACCAGGTCGCCGCCCGGCTCGACCCGGCCGACGGCAGCGACGTGCAACGCCGCGAACAGGCCGAACTCGACCGTCGGGAGGCCCGCTACCGATCCGGTCGCCCCCCGCTCGACCTGACCGGACGCACCGCCCTGATCGTCGACGACGGGCTGGCCACCGGCGCGACCGCCCGCGCCGCCGTACAGGTCGCCCGGCGACTCGGTGCCCGACGGGTCGTCGTCGCCGTGCCGGTCGGCGCACAGCAGGCGTACGAGATGCTCACCGCCGAGGCGGACGAGGTGGTCTGCGCCCGGCGTCCCGCCGACTTCGGGGCGGTCAGCGCCTACTACGACGACTTCCACGAGGTCGACGACGACGAGGTGACCGGGGCGCTGATCGCCACCGCCTGAATACTGCGCCGACCGGGTACCGTCGAGCGATGCAGCTCACCTGTCCCAAGTGTCGCGGAGAAATGCGCCAGTACGAGCGCAGCGGAGTCGTCATCGACCAGTGCGGCGAGTGCCGGGGGATCTTCCTGGACCGTGGCGAACTCGAAAAGCTGTTCGAGGCCGAGGCGAACTGGAACCAGCAGCGCGGTGCGCCCGCGCCCGGTCAGCCGGGGTCCGTCCCCGGTCAGCAGCACGTCCAGACGCCCGGCGGATACCCACCGCCGCCTCCGCCGCCACCCGCCCCGAGCCACCAGCCGGGTTACGGTGCCGTGCCGCCGCCCCCGCCCCCGCCGGGTTACCCGCCGCAGCCCGCGTACGGCACCCACGGTGGTTACGGTCACCCGCAGCAGCACCACGGCTACCACGGCCACTACAAGCGCAAGAAGCACAAGGGTTTCCTCGACGAGATGTTCGGCTGAGCGATCCCGACGACGACCGGGCCGGGACCTCCCGTGCCCGGCCCGGTCCCGCCGGGTGGCACTGCCGGGTGGCCCGTCAACCGCCGTGCCGGGGCACGCCGCTCGTGCGACGCTGCACGGCATGACGTTCGTCCGGCAGCACACCGCGTTGGCGCAGGTCTACGACGGGATCACCCGGGTGGTCACCGACCTCGACGACGCGGCGCTGCAACGATCCACCCGGTGTCGCGGCTGGGTCGTCGCCGACCTGCTCTTCCACCTGCTCGGCGACGCCCGACGCGCCCTGGTCACCCTGGCCAGCCCCGCCGACGGGCCGGCCGACACCGACGACGTCAGCTACTGGCGGTCCTTCCCGGCAGGTGACGACCCCGACGCCGCAGCCCGGCACGCGTGGTGGGTCCGCCGCTCGGCCGCCGCCTTCGACCGGCCCACCGGCGTGGTCCGGATCTGGGCGGACACCGCACCGGCTGTCGTCCGCGCGGCGGGTGCCGCCGACCCGCAGGGGCACGTCACCACCCAGGGGCACGTGCTGCGGGTGCCCGACTTCCTGGCCACGCTGACCACCGAGGCCGTCGTACACCACCTCGATCTGGTGCACCACCTGCCCGAGGGGCCGCCGCCCGGTCCGCTGGCCGTCGAGGTCGCGGTCACCACCATGGACGGCCTGCTCAGCGACGACGCCGTCCGGCCCGCCGACTGGGACGACCTGACCTACCTGGGCAAGGCCACCGGTCGGGAGCCGTTGACCGACCGGGACCGGGTGGCGCTGGGCGAGGCAGCCGGCTGGTTCCCGCTGCTCGGCTGAGTCACCGGCCACAGCGTCGGATCAGACGATCGCCATGTCGACGAAGCGGGACAGGTGCAGCTGGGCCGCCACCGTGATCGAATCGGTGGGCCCATTCCGATGCTTGGCAACAATGAAATCCGCCTCCCCGGCGCGCGGCGACTCCTTGTCGTAATAGTCGTCGCGGTGCAACAGGATGACGACATCGGCGTCCTGCTCGATCGAGTTGTGGGTGGCGATCCCGTTGGCGACGAAATTGTGGGTGCCGAGTACCGTCGCGTCGAAAACGTCCTGCTCGCCGAGCGACTCGATCGAGGTGATCTCGTCCCAGAAGATGTCGTTGGTGGCATGCAGTTCAAGGTCGGCGGCGTCGAGTACCGAGGCGATCTTCGCCAGTCGGGATCGGCTCGGTGCGCGCTTCCACAGGGCGCTGCCGCAGAATTGTGTACCTATCGCCCGGGCGAACTCGCGGTGGCTGATGCCCCGCTCTACCAGGACGTCCCGAACCTGGCTCCACACCTCGGTCGGCACCGTGTCGACGTTGGTGTTGCTCACGACCGTCTCCAACACGGTGAGCAGCGCTTCGCATGCAGCCGCGCGCTCGCCGTGCACCCCGATCTCCCGTAGGAACCGCAGTTGGTCGTCCCGGCCCGAGATGTCGAGGGTGTACTGGGGACGGTGGTCAGCTACCGGAACGACTCTGAGGCGTGCGGTGATGCCGTACCGCAGGAGGAGACGGGAAATGTCCTCGAGCATTCTGCGACTGGTGGAGGAGAAGTAGACGCGTCCACCCCTACCCGACTTGTTGACATGGACCGAGCCGTCGGTTGCCCACAGGTGGCGCAGGAAGAGCGTGACCTGTTCCTTGGGCATACTGAAGATCGCCTGCGGAATGAACTTCTCGTGCGAACGCAGCCCGAAGAGCCCCAGCCCGTCGAGCCATTCTGCGATCGGATTACGCCGTCCACGGGCCAGTCGGTACGGTGCAGGCAGCCGGAGCGTCGTGCCCCGGGCGGCCTCGTACTCGTCCCGTACGGCGCTGATTCCGAAGTGCTTCGCGGCCTGGGCCACTGCCACCAGGTTTTCCTCGTCCCGGCTGGCGTACCGGATCGGCTGGCGTCTGACGAACGAACCGTCACCAAGCAGGTGCGCGAGCAGCACCACCTCCGCCTCCACCCACGGCCGGACCGCCAGCGGCGGGGGCAGGTGTCTCGGCGTGGCCAGCCGCGCCCCGACAGCCAGCTCACCCAGCGGCACCCACCCGGCGAAAGTGAGGAAAGGGTGGTTCGCCGTCGCGTCGATCTGCTTTCCCGACGCGAGAGTCAGCCGGAACACCTCGCGCCGACCGCTGGGGAAGACATGGGTCATGGTCCGGGGCGAGTACCGCAGGTTCTCGTCAAGCGCCCAGACCGGGATTTCCCTCGTCCCGGCCTTCAGCAGCTCGCCCATGGTGACTTCCGCATTGGTGTCGGCCCGGATAAGTCGGGTCTCCGCCGTCAGACAGCCGGATTCCCGCAGATCGGACAGCTGCGGTCGTTTGTCGGTGCGTTGCTCGGGACCACGGTTGAGCTGACTGACCGCGATCACCGGGCACTCGACCTCCTTGGCCAGCAGCTTGAGGCCACGGGACAGGTCCGCGACCTCCTGCTGACGGCTCTCGGTGCGCTTCGGTGAGGTCATCAGCTGGAGATAGTCGACGACGATCATCTTGAGGTCGTGCTTCTGCTTGAGCCGCCGCGCCTTCGCCCGGATCTCCATCAGGTTCATGCTCGGCGTGTCGTCCACGAACAGCGGCGCCTCGCTGATCTCACCCATGCAGCGGGCCAGCTTGGTCCAGTCGTCGTCGGAGAGCTGCCCGCTGCGCAGCACGTGCAGCGGGACCCGCGCCTCGGCCGAGAGCAGCCGCATGACGATCTCGACCTTGCTCATTTCCAGCGAGAAGATGGCGGCGGCCTGGTTGGCCCGGATCGCCGCGTTGCGGGCGAAGTCCATGCTGGCCGTGCTGTTGTGGGTGGGGATCATCGACCGGCCGGCCAGGTAGAGGTGGTCCGGGTTGTCGACGGTCACGCACCGCACCGGCACGCTGGCCACCGGCCGCACGTCCACCACGTACCGGACACCCGGGTCGGTGCGTGGGCGGACGGCCTCGGCGGACGCCCTGGGCTCGCGGCGGAAGACGGCGTCCTGGGTGGCGAAGGCGACCGTGTACGTCGTCCCGGTCCGACCGGGTGCCGGCCGCTCGGTGACCGTGCAGCGGTACCCGAGACCCACCACGAGTTCCCGTACGTCACCGGTCAGCCGACGCGAGGTCGAGGTGTACCGGAGGTCGCCGGTCGGGGTGAGGGTGCCGGCGGTGTCCATCAACCCGGCGAGCAGCGCCCGACGTTGCGCCTCGGAGCCGCGCAGGTAGTCCCGGGGGATGTGCTTGTCCGCGAGGACGCCGATCTCCCGCAGCGTCGCCAGGAAGGACCCGGCGAGATGACCCGGGTCGGCCCGGCCGTCGCCGAGCCAGCCACCCAGGCCGTACGGGGGGATGGGCACCGCCCGCTCGGGCAGTTGCAGGGGGGCGCAGGTGGCGACGGCGTGGCGGGGGCTTCCCTCCGGGCCGGTACGCAGCGTCGCCGCGATCTGCGCCGTGGTGAGTACGCCGTCGCCGGCCTCGGCGGGGCCCTGAGCTGAGTCTGCCGGTATGCCGCCCGCCGGCGCGAGGGCCCACCTCCGGGTGCTGGTCTGCCACAGGTGCTCGGCGTCGGCGACGATCACGCTGCCGTCGGAGAACTCGACCTCGTAGCAGGGACGCCCGCGCATCACGGCGAACGCGGCGGTGACCGTGGTCGGCGTACCGTCGGCGGCGAGCAACCGGTCGCCGACCTCGACCTCACCCATCGTGGTCCAGCCGTCGGGGGTGGGCAGCGGCGTGTCCAGGGCGAGCGCCTTGCCGAGACCGGGCCGGCCGGCCACGATGATGAGCTGCCCCGGGTGCAGGCCGTTGAGCAGCCGGTCCAGGTCGGTGAAGCCGGTCGGCACCCCGGTCATCACGCCGCCCTGCGCGCCGACCGCCTCGATCTCGTCGAGGGTGGGCTGGAGCATGTCGGCGAGGATCGCGAAGTCCTCGCTGACCCGCCGTTCGGTGATCTCGTAGACCGCCTGCTGGGCCAGGTCGACGACGTCGTCGACGTCGCGGCTGCCCCCGGCGGCGGTGCCGTAGCCGAGCTGCACGATCCGGGTGCCCGCCTCGACCAGCCGGCGCAGCACCGCGCGTTCGCCGACGATCCGGGCGTAGTAGGAGGCGTTCGCCGCCGTCGGGACGGCCGCCATGCAGGTGTGCAGGTAGGGGGCGCCGCCGACCCGGGCGAGGTCCCCCGAGTCGGCGAGGGCCGCCGCGACGGTGATGCCGTCGGCCGGCTCACCGCGCCCGTAGATGTCGAGGATCGCGTCGAAGATGGTGGCGTGGACGGGCCGGTAGAAGTCGGTCGACTTGAGGATCTCGACGACGTCGGCGATCGCGTCCTTGGAGAGCAGCATGCCGCCGAGGACGCACTGCTCGGCGGCCACGTCCTGGGGTGGGGTCTTGTCGAACTGGCCGTCGCGGGGCGGCGGGGCGGACGACTGCCCCGCTGCCCGGGGCTCCGCCCGCATGTCGTCGGTGACCGACACGGTTCCCCCTCCACAGCGTCGAGCTGGCCCCAGCGGTACGCCGGTGGTGTGCCACCTGCCGGTCGGGTCGATCGGGGGGCCATCGCGCGACCGGTCGGTGCCCCACGATACGGACCCCGAGGTCAGACCCTCAACCGGCGCGGTGGATGAGCCTCGGGACAACCTGTGGACGCGAGTGGACAATCATGTGCGCAGCGTGTGCACAGCCTGTGGAAAACTGTGGAGGAAATCCGAGCTCCACGGCTCTGACCTGGTGTTTCTTTGTCCCCACCCTGTGGACGAATAATTTCTGGTAAGGCTCTTGGGTCGGTCTTCCCGTACTATCTCTGCGAAACGGCTACACCTGGACAGCGGATTGCACTTTCGGTTGAGAAGGGTCACGCTCCGGCCGTGAGTTACCGGGACTGGGAGCGCGGGGAGGGCAACCCGCGCGAGCGTCAGCCGATCGCCCCGTGGGACGACCTCGGCGACCCGGTCCTGTCAGCTTCACACTCCTCGACGGACCGCTACCGCACGCCGAGCCGCCGCCGGGCGGTCGAGCGTGGCCAGGAGGAGCCCGTCGACGCCTACCTGCCCCGGTGGGCGGTCGAGTCGGGGATCGCCCACGCCGACGGCCGTGGCCGGCACGCCGCCCCGGACGACGAGGACGACGACGCCCCTCCGGTCTCCGGGGTGGGTCGTCGTGCCGCCAGACGGCGGCGGGAGAGCGAACGGCGGGAAACCCGCGCCATCGCCGCGGCCCCCGAGTCCGACCACACCCGGGAGTGGACTTTCGACCGCCCGCAGGATCAGGGGTACGTCGGCAGCCGGCGGGCGGACACCGATGAGGGTGCGCCGGTCTCCGGGGCCGCCCCGACGGCCCGCCCGCGGCGGTCGCCGTCCCGCCGGCCCGAGGTGATCTGGTCCGGCGGTGACGACTCCGACCTGCCGGTGGAGGCCGTACCTGAGCAACCGCCCCGGCGACGGCGGCGCAACACCGACGATTCGTGGGCCCGGCCGTTGACCGACCCGGGAAGCCGTCCGGCGAGCGACCCGTGGAGCCGTTCCGCCGAGCCGGAGCCGGAGTACCGGCCTGCGGTGGACCCGTGGGACGCGTCCGGCGTGCACAGCTGGCAGAGTCCGGTGGTCGACGACCGCTGGGAGCGTCCCGGCGGGGCGTCGCGGTGGGAGCAGAGCGACGACACCGGCCAGTGGGACCGGTTCACCGACACCGCGCAGTGGGACCGGACGGACATCGGCCGGTGGGGTTCGGTGACCGCGGATCGTGACGAGGTCGACCGCCGGGACACGGGCGGGATCGGCCGCCGGGACACGGGCGGGATCGGCCGCCGGGACACGGGCGGGATCGGCCGCCGGGACACCGGCGGTGACGACCGCTGGGGCCGGGACGACGCCGACCGGTGGGACGCCGACGGTGTCGGCCGCCGGGCCCGGGACGACGTCGACCGGTGGGAACGGTCGGTGCCACCCCGGTCCTCGCAGCCGGTGACGGGTGGCGAGGGCTGGCCGTGGGGTGAGCAGCCGGAGGGGTTCTGGTCGGGCACCCGGCTGGCCGGCGACGATCCCCGGTGGATGGACCCACCGACCTCGGCACCCCGCTCTCCGGTGGTGGGTTACACGGCACCGAGGCCCCGGCCGGTGCCCCGGCGTCGGGCCGAGCCGGCGTCGGGCCGGTCGGTGGCGACGGCCGCACTGCGGGACCGGATCGGATCGGTGGGTGCCGGTTCGTGGAACCGCCGCCTGGAGGACGACCTGCTCGACCCGGACCCGGGTGGCCCGCTGCGCCCGCTGGTCTACACCGCCGCCTGCTACCTGGTGCCGGCGGTGCTGGTGTTTCTGTGGCTGTTGACCCTGGATGGTCAGCCGCCGGCCGGCTGTGTCACGGACATCAGCGGCGGCGGGTGTGAACCGCCCCGGGCGCACGCCTTCGGTTCCCTGGTCGCGGGGGCACCCCGGTTCGGGCTGTCGCTGCTGAGCAGTCTGGTGGTGGCGGTCCTGCTGCGCCGGGTGGGGACGACCTGGCGGCCGGCGACGGTGGCGTTGGCGGCGGCGGTGGTGGGTGGTGGCCTGTCCACCGTGTTGATCAGCGCGATCACCGGTCAGCCGATCGGCTGACCTGCGCGGCGCTCCCGGCGTCGGTGGCGCCGCGCGGTGCCACCGAGCCTGGCTCCGGGTGTTGTGCGGTCGACGGTCCCAGGGGTGAAGGGACGCCGCCGCAGAGCCCCGGGCCGTCGGTGGACATGACTTGGCCCGCACCGGGTGCCGGTGCGGGCCATGTCGGGTGATGCTGTGCGGTGAGGTCAGCCCTGGACGACGTTGAGGTCGAACTTGGCGGACACCTCGGGGTGCAGCTTGACCCGCACCGGGTAGGCGCCGGTCGACTTGATGTGACCGGGCATCTCCAGCCGACGACGGTCGAGGACCGGGCCGCCGGCCGCCTTGACGGCGTCGACGACCTCGGCCGGGGTGACCGAGCCGAAGAGCCGGCCACCGTCGCCGGCGCGGACCTTCAGGTTGACCTTCAGGCCCTCAAGCTGGTCCTTGACCTCGGTGGCGTGGCCCAGGTCGCGGATCTCCCGGGCCGAGCGGGCCCGCTTGATGACCGTGACCTGCTTCTCCGCACCCTTGGTCCAGCTGATCGCGAAGCCCTGCGGCAGCAGGTAGTTACGGCCGTAGCCGTTCTTGACCTCGACGATGTCGCCGGGGGCACCGAGACCGGAAACTTCCTGGGTCAGGATGATCTTCATGTCGGTGCCTCCTCTCAGCGGGCCGTGGCGGTGTACGGCAGGAGCGCCATCTCACGGGCGTTCTTGACCGCACGGGCGATCTGCCGCTGCTGCTGGGAGGTGACCCCGGTCACCCGCCGAGCGCGGATCTTGCCGCGGTCGGAGATGAACTTACGCAGCAGCGCGGTGTCCTTGTAATCGATATAGGTGATCCCGTCCTTGTCGAGCGGGTTCACCTTCTTCTTCGGCTTGCGAAGTGCCGCAGCCTTGGCCATTGCACGTGCTCCTGGTTTACGATCGCGGGCGCTCGGCGCCATTAGAACGGTGGCTCCTCATCAAAATTGGCGCCCGAACCACCGCGCGAGGAGGGAGCCGGAGCAGCAGAGGCCCAGGGGTCGTCGAAGTTGCCTCCGCCGCCGCCCTGATTGCCACCGCCACCGGAACCGAAGCCACCGCCGCCACCACCGGAACGCGACATCTTCTGCACCTTCGCCGTGGCGTAGCGCAGCGACGGGCCGATCTCGTCGACCTCAAGCTCGATGACGGTGCGCTTCTCACCCTCGCGGGTCTCGTACGACCGCTGACGCAGCCGACCCGAGACGATCACGCGGGCGCCCCGCTGGAGCGACTCGGCGACGTGTTCCGCCGCCTGCCGCCACACGGTGCAGGCCAGGAAGAGCGGCTCGCCGTCCTTCCATTCGTTGGTGGTCTTGTCCATGAACCGGGGCGTCGAAGCGACCCGGAACTTGGCGACCGCCGCACCCGACGGGGTGAACCGCAACTCGGGGTCATCGGTCAGATTGCCGATGACCGTGATGGTGGTGTCTCCTGCCATGACCAACTCCTCGCGCACTCATCGTTGCGTCGTACAGACTCGCAGAGCCGTACGACATCACCGACGAGGCTGATCCGGGCGAACCGGGGTTGAATGCTTAGCGCATCTCCGGCCGGATGACCTTGGTGCGCAGCACGGACTCGTTGAGCCGCAGCTGGCGGTCGAGTTCGGCCACCGCCTCCGGCGTCGCCTGAAGGTCGATGACGGCGTAGATGCCCTCGGCCTTCTTGTTGATCTCGTACGCGAGGCGCCGGCGGCCCCACACGTCGGTCTTCTCGACCGAGCCACCCGCGGTCCGGATCACGTTCAGGTACGTGTCGAGCGAGGGTGCGACGGTGCGTTCCTCGAGGCTGGAGTCGAGGATCACCATTACTTCGTAATGACGCAAGACGTGCTCACCTCCTGTGGGCTAGGCGGCCACGGTCCTTCCGTGGCAGGAGGTCGTGCGTCGTGCCCGTCCCGGAGCGGGGGAACCCGACCGGACGCGGACAACCGGACCAGAATACCCGGCCCCGACGATCATGCCCGGGCAGGTCGACCCGACGGGGTGACCCGGCCGGGCAGGAAGGGCGACAGGGGCCCACCGCGACACCCGAAGGCCGGCGGTGGACCCCTGTCCACGGGGCCGCGGGGCGTCCCGTCCGCATTCCTTGGGTGGGACCTGGGGAGGAACGACCACACCGATGAGGTTGGATCGAGGACACCCCGCGGAGCTTCATCCTGTTGTTATCTGACGGTACAACGGCAATCGTCACGTGATAGCCGAATTGCAGCTATTCGTCCCACTGCCCTATCTCGGTCAACGATCGCCGCGGTCACCGGGTGACGCCACGCACCCTGCGGCGCGGCGGATCGGGGCGGCGGGACGGCGCGACTTGCCCGCGACCGTCGCCAGCCGGCGTCGGGAACGGGACGTAGGCTCGCCTGCATGCGTATCGGAGCCCACGTCGACCAGGCCGACCCGCTGGCGGAGGCGGCCACCCGTACCGCCGAGGCGGTGCAGTTCTTCCTCTCCGACCCGCAGGGCTGGAAGGCCCCGAAACCCCGGGAGGACGCCGACCGGCTGCGCGCCGCCGACGTGGACCTCTGGGTGCACGCCCCGTACGTCATCAACGTGGCCACCCTCAACAACCGCATCCGCATCCCCAGCCGCAAGCTCCTGCTGGCCCACGCCACTGCGGCGGCGCAGCTCGACGCCCGGGGGCTGATCGTGCACGGCGGCCACGTCAACGCCGGTGACGACCTCGCCGTCGGCTTCGACAACTGGCGCAAGACCTTCGCGTACGCGGCCGACTCCGGTGGCTTCCCCGTGCCGGTCCTGATCGAGAACACCGCCGGCGGCGACAACGCCTGCGCCAGGCGGCTCGACGCGCTGGCCCGGCTCTGGGACGCCCTCGGTGACTACGAGGTGGGCTTCTGCCTCGACACCTGCCACGCGTACGCCGGTGGCGAGGAACTGCTCGACCTGGTCGACCGGGTGAAGGCGATCACCGGCCGGATCGACCTGGTGCACGCGAACAACTCCAAGGGCGGGTTCAACTCCGGGCAGGACCGGCACGACAACCTTGACGGCGGCACCATCGACCCGGAGCTGCTGGTGGCGGTGATCCGGGCGGCGGACGCCCCGGTCATCGTGGAGACCCCCGGCGGGGCGACCGGTCAGGGTGCCGACATCGCCTTCCTCCGTGGGCAGCTCGGCACGGGGGCCTGAACGCCGATGACCACCAACGCGACGGGCGGCAGCCCACCTCCACGGCAGACCGGCGGCACGGACCCCACCCCCGGGTCACCGCAGGACCGGCCGGCACCCGACGCGCGGGACAGCTCGGAGCCGGGCAGGAACGTCCCGCCCCCGGCCCCGGCCACCGAACCCGACCCGCAGCCAGCCGGGTCGGGCGGTGAGCCGGGCGGGTCGGGTGCAGAGCCGGCCGGGTCGGACGGCAAGCCGGCTGGGGCGGGCGGTGAGCCGGCTGGGGCGGGCGGTGAGCCGGGCGGACCCGACTTGCAGGCCGACGGAGCCGGCGTGGAGCCCGCCGAGGGCGGCCCGGTAACCGACGAGAGCCGGGCCGAGGGTGGGAAGGCCGGCGGCGGGAAGGCCGGGGCCGACCCCGGGCCGACCGGGGCGAAGGCCCAGCCGGCCGGGACGACCACGGAGAAGGCCGCAGCGCCGACCACGGTGGCGACCGACCGGGCTGGCACGCCGACCGCAGTGGCAGCCGACCAGGGCACGACGACCGCGGTGGCAGGCGACCAGGCCGGCACGACGATCGACCCGGCTGCGAAGCCCAGGACCTGGAAAGACCGGCTCAGGAGAAGCAGGGCCGGGAAAGACAAGGCCGGGACAGACGAGGCCGGGAAAGACAAGGCCGGGAAGGACGAGGCCGGGAAGAGCCGGGGTGACGGGCCGGCCGGGGGCGAAGCGGAGCAGCAGGAGCCGGCGGCCGAGGCCGATCCGTGGACCTCGTTCGCGCCCGCGCCCGAACCGGTGCCCGGCCGCCCCGTCCGGGCGGCCCACGCCACCGGCCGGTTCCTGGTGCACGAGTGGACGCTCGCCGTCCTCGGCTCGCTCACGCTGGCCGTGGGGATGACCTGGCCGACCCTGCGCTACCCGCTCTACACGCTCCCCCAGGACTACTGGGACCCGAGCCTCCAGGCCTGGCAGATGGCCTGGTCCGGGCATGCCCTGCGGACCGACCCGGGGCAGCTGTTCCAGTCCAACACGTTCTTCCCGGAGCCGTGGAGCTTCGCCTTCTCCGACATGCTGCTCGGGTACGCCCCGGTCGGTCTGCTCGGCACCGGCCCGGACGCCGCCGTGCTCCGCTACAACATCATGTTCGTGCTGGCGCACGCGATGGCCACCTTCGGGGCGTACGTGCTGGCCCGGCAGTTGGGCGCGGGACGGATCGGGTCGGCCGTCGCCGGGGTCAGCTACACGTACGCGCCGTGGCTGCTCGCCCAGGCCGGTCACCTGCACATCGTCTCCAACGGCGGTATCCCGTTGGCGCTGGCCATGCTGGCCCGGGGGCACGGCTGGTCGCTGCGGCACGGCTACCGCCCCGAACGCCGCCGGGTCGGCTGGGCGTACGCCGGGTGGGCGGTCGCGGCCTGGCAGCTCAGCCTGGGCTTCGGCATCGGCCTGGTCTTCGCGTACGTCCTCGCGGTCATCCTGCTGGTCTCGGCGGTGGTGTGGTTCTGGCGGCGGCGGCAGGGGCGGCGGCCCTTCGGGCGGCGGCTGTTCGTGGCCGACCTGGTCGGCGGGCTCCTCTTCGCCGCCGTCGGCGCGCTGCTGGCGGTGCCGTACTTCAAGGTCGCCGAGCTGCACCCCAACGCGGAACGGACGATCGGCGACATCGGTGTCTACTCACCACCGGCGAGCGGCTTCTTCACCGCGCCCGGCGAGTCGTGGATCTGGGGTGGGTTGCACGAGGGGGCGCGGGCGGCGCTGCCCTGGCATCCGGAGATGACCCTGCTGCCGGGCTTCGTGCTGTACGCGCTGGCGGCCGGCGGGCTGTTCTTCTCGGTGTGGCGGCTGCGGCACCGGCTGTTCATGCTGGCCGGGGTGCTGGTCACCATGGTGCTGGCGATGGGCACCCGGTTCTTCGACGGCACCTTCACCTATGCGCCGCTCTTCGACCACCTGCCGGGCTTCAACGGTCTGCGTACGCCCGGTCGGATGATGCTCTGGACGACGCTGCTGCTCGGCCTGCTGGCCGCCGGTGCGGTGAGCGCCTTCGCCCAGCGGGTCCGCGAGCTGAGCACCGAGCGGGTGCCCTCCCGGCCGTCACCGTGGCTGCGCGTGGCCACCCTGCTGCCGCTGCTGCTGGTGGTCGTGGAGGGGTTGAACACCACACCGCACCCGGTGGTGCCGGAGCAGCCGGCGGCGATGCGCACGGTGGACGGTCCGCTGCTGGTGCTGCCCAGCAGCCAGAACCAGGACCAGCCGGTGATGCTCTGGTCGACCAGCCGCTTCCAGCAGGTGGTCAACGGCGGCAGCGGCTTCACCCCGAAGCAGCTCGACGACGTCCGTCGGGTGACGGCGGCCTTCCCCGACCAGACCAGCGTCGACTACCTGCGCACCCTCGGCGTACGCAACGTGGTGGTGCTGCGGGACCAGATCGTCGGTACGCCGTGGGAGGTGACCGTGGACGCGCCGGTCGAGCAGTTGGGCATCACCCGCCAACAGGTCGGCAATGCCGTGGTGTTCCGTCTCTGAGGTCGGGTTGCGGTGGGGGTCTGCGGGGGAGCCCAGCGGGCTCCGGGCGGTCAGGCTTGATCCCTGCGCCGGCTGGGCTCCCCCGCAAACCTGACGGGCGCACGGCCGTCTTGGACTTGCGCGTCTGGGTGGGGGTTGGGGTTGCGTGGTGTCAGGCGGGGGCTGGTTCGGGTTCGGGGGCGGGGGTTTTGCGACGGAGTTTGGTCAGCCAGGGGGCGTCGGGGGCGCCGTCGAGCACGCCGCCGTCCGGGTCGTCGGAGTAGGTCTGGCGGACCGCGTCGCGCTCCGGGTGCAGGATGTCCTTGACGATCAGGACGCAGAGCACCACCACCGTGCCGAGCCGCAGCGACGAGGCCAGCACGAAGACCCCCTCGGGGAAGACCGGGCGGCTGGTGGCCGAGCCGAGCAGCTCGCCGTAGAAGGCGACGAAGTAGCACACCTCGGCGAACTGCCAGGCGAGGAAGGCACCCCAGCGGGGCCGGGCGAGCACCGCCAGCGGCAGCAGCCAGAGCACGAACTGCTGCGACCAGACCTTGCTGAAGATCAGGAAGGCGGCCACCACCAGGAACGCGAGCTGGGCGAGCCGGGGGCGGCGGGGTGCCCGCAGGGTCAGTACGGCCACGCCGATGCAGGCCAGCCCGAACAGGGCGTACGACAGGTTGTTGAGGGTCGGGATGTTGCCGTTCAGCCACTGGAACGGGCCCTGGTCGCCGGGGGTGCCCGTGTTCACCTTGCCGTCGAGGTACCGCCCGATGTACCAGAGCGTGCCCCAGTCGATGGGCCGGGTGGTGTTCAGGTCGAAGAACCGCCCCCAGTTGTCCGGGTAGCGGATCGCCGTCGGCAGGTTCACCGCGACCAGCGCGACCAGGCCGGTGGCGACGGCGGTGAACGCGGCCCGCAACCGATTCGCGCGCAGGCCGAGGATCAGGATCGGGCCGAGCAGGAACAGCGGCCACATCTTCGCCGCACCGCCCAGGCCGAGCAGGATGCCGGCCAGTACGGGTTGTCGTTTCGCCCAGGCGGCCAGCCCGAGGGCGGCCAACCCGATGGCGAGGAAGTCCCAGTTGACGGTGGCGGTGAGGAACAGCGCCGGGGCCAGCGCGAAGAGTGCCGCGTCCCAGGGTCGTCGGCGGCGCAGGGCGAGGATCACCGCGGCGGTGGCGACGGCGAGCGCGCTGAGGGCCAACGCGTTGGCGTTGTAGAACCACCGGCCCTGGTTGATCGTCGGATCGTCGACGCCGACGGCGTGCACCGGCAGGCCGAGGGCGCCCATCATGTAGCCGGTGAGCACCGGGTATTCCACCGGGTGGTCCCGGTAGGGGACCTTGCCCTCGTGCAGGCCCTCGGCGTAATAGAGGGCCAGCACGTCGGTGTAGCACATCCGGGTGTACTGGATGTTGTTCTGCCATGCACCGTTCTGGCAGGGCGCCTTCTGCACCCAGTGCAGGGCCAGGGTCAGGCAGGCCAGGGCCAGCACGATCCGGGCCGCCGTCCAGAACCGGCTCTCCCGGCCGGCGGGCCGGTCGACGGCGACGGCATGGTCGCCGAGCGGCCCGCCGATCGCCTGCGAAACGCCTCGGACGAAGCCGTCCGATCGGGACGGGTGGTCGCTGCTCCCGGCGTCGTCGATGCCGGCCGTCGGCTGGGTGCTCATGAGAATGCATCCTGCCCTATGAATGGCTCCCGGACGAGCAGCATGTTCCGCCGGCGGCCCGCTTCACCCCGCGCGGACCGCCCCGGTGGGGGCCTGCCGAAAGACGCCGCTGCCGGCGATCCGCAGGTCTGCGGGTCGCCGGCAGCGGCATAGACGCTCGTCGGTGTACTGGTCAGCTCAGTCGCGGGTACGCGGGGTCGGCAGCAGTCCGCCGCCGTTCCCGCCGTTCTGGCCGGGGAGGTTCTGGTTGGGTGGGATCGGCGGACCGCCGCCCTGGTTCCCTCCCTGATTACCACCCTGGTTGCCGCCCTGGTTCCCACCTTGGTTGCCGCCCTGGTTGTTGCCGCCCTGGTTCCCGCCACCGAGAAGGCACTGCAGGTCGGTCGGGGCGCAGTTCTGGCCGTTCGGGTTCGGCGGTGGCGGCGGGGGCGGCGGCGGGGTGCCGTTGCCGGACTCCGGGTCGCCGACCTTCGCTGCCGGCGGGAAGTCCAGCTTCTCCTCGCCCTTGAGCGCGCCGTTCATGACCCGTTCCCAAATCTCGCCGGGCATGGAGGAACCGGTCATGTTGGCACCATTGTTCAGCTTGATCGCTTCCCGCTTGCCCTTGTTGCCCACCCAGACGGCGGTGGCGAGCTGTGGGGTGTACCCGACGGTCCAGGCGTCACCGTTCTGGTCGGTGCCCTCCTTGAGCTCCCAGGTGCCGGTCTTGGCGGTCGCCTTCCGGCCGTCGGCCAGGGTGTGGCTGATCCGGCCCGGGTAGGCCTCCAGCACGTCGGTCACGTCGGCGACCACGTCCGGGTTGATCCGCTTCTGCGGCTTGAGCTGCTCGCCGCCGAGCTTCTCCCACTTGCCGGTCTCCTTGTTCTGCTTCTCGGCGGAGATCAGGAAGTGGGCCTTGTTGTAGATGCCCTTGTTGGCGAAGGTGGCGAGGCCGTTGGCGTGGTCGAGCACGGTGATCGGGTACTGGCCGTAGGCGACCACGTGGTAGAAGGGGTCGGGGGCGAGGTCGCTGGACTTCTCCTTGGTCAGGTCGTGCCCCTTGGGCGGGCTCACGTTGGTCTGCCACATCATGCTGACGCCGGCCTTGGCCGCCATGTCGACGATCTTGTCGGGCCCGATGTCCAGGCTGACGTGGTAGAACGGCACGTTCAACGACTTCAACGTCGACTCCCGCAACGTGCAGGAGTCACCACAGGACGGGTTGTCGGTGCCGGCGTTGCTGACCCGGAACTTGTCACCCTCCGGGGTGAAGGCCCGGCCCTTCCAGCGCGACTCGACGGACTTGCCGGCCTCCAGCGCCGCCGCCAGCGTGTAGATCTTGAAGCTGGAGCCGGGCGAGTGCCCACCGGTGACGTTGCCGTTGGTGTCGGTGTTGGTGCCGGCGTAGTCGGTACCGGTGCCGTCGTCCCCGCCGTAGTAGCCGAGCACCCGGCCGTTGCGCGGGTCGATGGAGACCACGGCGGCCATCAGGTTCTTGCGGGAGCCATCCAGCTCCGAGCCCTTGGTGCCGCGCTGGGCGGCGCTGGTGACGGCCTTCTGCACCTTGTTGTCGATGGTGGTCCGGATCCGGTAACCACCCTCGCGGAGCATCGCCGAGCAGCGCGGCTTGCGCTCGGTCACCTCGGCGTCGTTGTCGGTGCAGAGCTTCTTCTCCCGCATCTCCGCCGAGACGTAGTTGATGACGTTGCCGATCGGGGTGTTGACGCCGAACTTGACGCCCGACCGGGACTCCTTGGGGGTCTGCAGCGTCTTCGTCGGGTACTCCGTCGGATGCGCCGGCCGGCCGGGGGCATCGACCCAGCGCATCTCGATCATGTTCTTGATGACGTAGTCCCAGCGGTCCTTGGCCTCGGCGGGGTTGAGCGCCGGGTCGAAACCCTTGTGGGTGGCGCTCGGTTCCGGCTGCTTGATCAGGGCGGCGAGCACGGCGGCCTCGGCCACGTCGATCTTCGAGACCGACTTGCCGAAGTAGGTCTGCGCCGCCGCCTCGATGCCGTACGCGTTGCGGCCGAAGTAGATGGTGTTGAGGTAGTGCTCCATGATCTGTTCCTTGGTGAACTGATCGTTGAGCTTGGAGGCGACGATCGCCTCCTTCACCTTTCGCGCGTACGAGTCGTCCTGGAGGTTCTCGTAGGCGTTGCGGGCGTACTGCTGGGTGATCGTCGAGGCGCCCTGCTTGTCGCCGTTGGAGAGGTTGTTCCAGGCGGCGCGGGCGATGCCCTTGTAGTCGACACCGGCGTGCTCGTAGAAGTTCTTGTCCTCCGCCGCCGCCACCGCGTCGCGCATGTGCTGCGGGATCTGGTTGATCGAGACGAAGGTGCGGTTCTGCTCGCCCACCTTGGCGATGACCGTCTTGTTGTCGCTGGCGTAGATGGTCGTGGCGAGCGGCAGCTTGATCTGGTTGGGCAGCACCACGGTGGTGGAGTAGTAGGTGAAGCCGACCACGCCGAGGCCGGCGAGCATGATGAAGACCGCGAAGCCGGCGATCAGCAGGTTGATCCGCTTGCGCCGCTTGGCCTTCGCCATCGCGTCCGGGTCACCCGGGCCGCGTCCACGCCCACCGCCGGCACCACCTCCGTAGCCGCGACCCGGCCCGTTCGGGCCGCCCGGCCCACCCGGCCCGCCGCCGCCGACCGGCGCGACGCCGGCCCGCGCCACCGAGGCGCGACCCGCGGAGCCGACCGAGGCCGCGCCGACGCTGGCCCGGCCGGCGGAAGCCGTCCCGACGCTGGCCCGCCCGGCCGGTCCGCCCGCCGGGAGACCGGCACCGAGGCCCGACCCCCGCCACCCCATCCCGGCGAGGCCGGGGAGACCGGCACGGAGGCCCGACCCGGCCCGGCCGGGGAGACCGGCACCGAGGCCCGGCCCGGGGTAGCCCGGCCGACCGGGGCCGCGCCACCTGTCGCGCGCGGCGGGGGCACCGCCGCCGAAGCCCGCCCGGTGGGCGCGGCACCGCCGACCGAGGCCCGGCCGGCCGGGGCGGCACCCCGGTCGTCACCGCCCCATCGGGGGTACGCGTCGTCCGCCCCCGGTCCGGGGCCGCCGTTCGAACCCGGTACCTGGGCCCGCGCGCGCGGGGAACTGGGATCGCCGTACGAGTTCATTCCTCACACCCTGCCGGTCGCGGTGGGACGCGGGGGCGCCACCACCGGGTTGCCGTGAGCTGACACACGCGCCATGAGGCCGGCGATGAGCCGGGTGCGCGCTGCAAATTCCACATCATTCGGGCCAATCGGGCCGATGGGCCGCCGGTCGCGGTGTCTGTGTCGTACGACACCCGAGTCGACCGGATCAGCCAGGTTCACCGTTGCGCCTCTCGCCTTCGCTCCTGCCGGGCGGCGGCGGCGGACTCCGCAGCGCCCTGTTCCGGACCGCCGTCGGCCAGCCCGTCCCCGCCGAGCAGGAACTGCTCGACGAGGTGGTTCCAGTCACAGCCGAGGCACACCTCCACCACGAAGACCTGAAACTCACGCAGCGTCATCGCCAGCGCGGGCAACTCGGCCAGCGTGCGCGCCTGGCCGGCGGACTGCTTGAGCTCGTCCCCGTAAATGTAGTGGACGTGGGTGAGGTTCTCGCTCCGACAGATCGGGCACCGCTGTTCGGTCGGTTCCCCGTGGAACCGGGCCGCGTTCTTCAGGTAGGGCGAGGCGTCGCACACGTCGTACGTGCCGATCCGCCCGGCGAGCACGTCACGCAGCACTGCTCGCTTCTGCAGCGAGTAGTCGACCACCTGACGAGACGTGCGCATGCGGCAAAGGGTACGCGTTCCGATCGGGTGGGGCGACCACCGTCACGATCCGTGCACGGGCTGGCGCAGAACGGGGGTTTGCCCTGACAGCGGGGGAGGTACTAACGTGCGATGTATCGGTCCGATACATCGAGGCGGTTAATCAGCCGCTCCGAGGGTAAGGAAAGGGTGGCCCGTGCTCGAGCTCGCCATCCTCGGCCTCCTGCAGGAGGCCCCGATGCACGGCTACGAACTCCGCAAGGAGCTCACCGCCAAGCTCGGCGCCATCCGGGCGGCGATCAGCTACGGCTCGCTCTACCCGACCCTGCGCAGGTTGCAGGCGGCGGGTTGGATCACCGAGGCCGCCGACGCACCGGCCACCGCCGAGGAGGTTCCCGCACTGACCAGCCGACGAGGTCGGGTGGTCTACAAGATCACCGCGGAGGGCAAGGAACGCTTCGCCCAACTGATCGCGCAGGCCGGGCCCGAGACGTACGACGACACGGGCTTCGGTGTGCACTTCGCGTTCTTCGCCCGCACCGACCAGGCGACCCGGCTGCGCATCCTGGAGGGTCGCCGCCGCACGATCGAGGAACGTCGCGAGGGACTTCGGGACGTGCTGGGCCGGGCGGCCGAGCGTCTCGACGCGTACACCCTGGAACTGCAACGCCACGGCCTCGACGCCTGCGAGCGCGAGGTCCGCTGGCTGGAGGAGCTCATCGCCAACGAGCGCTCCGGCCGTGCCCCGACAGTCCCGCGACCCGGGACGGCCGGCGGTCCACGAGACAACAACAGCCCGCCTCCGCCTGGAGAGTCCAGGAATGAGCGGCCGTCATGAAGAAGGAGGCAGACGCTATGGGCTCCGTCCGCGTCGCCATCGTCGGTGTGGGTAACTGCGCCTCGTCCCTCGTGCAGGGCGTGGAGTACTACCGCAACGCCGACCCGAACGACCGCGTCCCGGGTCTCATGCACGTCACCTTCGGCGACTACCACGTATCGGACGTCGACTTTGTCGCGGCGTTCGACGTGGACGCCAAGAAGGTCGGCATGGACCTCGCGGAGGCGATCGTCGCCAGCGAGAACAACACCATCAAGCTCTGCGACGTGCCGCCCACCGGCGTCAGCGTCCAGCGCGGCCCGACCTTCGACGGCCTGGGCCAGTACTACCGCGAGATCATCGAGGAGTCCGACGCCGCGCCGGTCGACGTGACCAAGGCGCTGCGCGACGCCCAGGTCGACGTGGTCGTCTGCTACCTGCCGGTCGGCTCCGAGCAGGCCGCCAAGTTCTACGCCCAGGCCGCGATCGACGCCGGCTGCGCCTTCGTCAACGCGCTGCCGGTCTTCATCGCCTCCGACCCGGAGTGGGCGCAGAAGTTCACCGACGCCGGCCTGCCGATCGTCGGTGACGACATCAAGAGCCAGGTCGGCGCCACCATCGTGCACCGCGCGCTGGCGAAGCTGTTCGAGGACCGGGGCGTCGAGCTGCTGCGCACCTACCAGCTCAACTTCGGCGGCAACATGGACTTCATGAACATGCTGGAGCGCACCCGGCTGGTCTCGAAGAAGATCTCGAAGACCCAGTCGGTCACGTCCCAGATCCCGCACGAGATGGTCAAGAGCGACGTGCACATCGGCCCGTCGGACCACGTGCCGTGGCTGGACGACCGCAAGTGGGCGTACATCCGCCTGGAGGGCCGTTCCTTCGGTGACACCCCGCTCAACGCCGAGCTGAAGCTCGAGGTGTGGGACTCGCCGAACTCCGCCGGTGTCATCATCGACGCCGTCCGGGCCGCCAAGATCGCCCTGGACCGCAAGGTCGGTGGCCCGATCCTCTCGGCCTCCTCCTACTTCATGAAGTCCCCGCCGGAGCAGTACGCCGACCACGACGCGCACGCCGCCGTCGAGTCCTTCATCAAGGGCGACATCGAGCGCTGACGCGCCTACCACCAGCACCACCGAGGGCCGGGTCCGTACGGATCCGGCCCTCGCGTGTTCAGCCCGCCATCTCCAGGTACGGCGACAGCCGCAACGTCAACTCCTCGACCGAGTCGACCTCACCACTGGTCAACGCGTCGGTCAGGGCCATCCGGTCCTTGGCCGGCATGGTGAGGCGCAGGCCGGAACGAGTCAGCAGGATGCGCATCGCCGCCCAGGCGAGCCCGGCGTTCCACAGGTCGAGGGGACGCCAGACCGTCAACCCGTGCAGCAGTGCCGCCGCCCTGTCCAGCGCGCTCGGGTAGGCGGCCTGTCCGACCAACCGCGCGTGCGGTCGGGCCGCCGCCGCCACGAGTATCCCGGCGTCCCGCACCTGGCTCCGGGGGCCGGTGTGCTCGGCGAGCAGGGTCAGCAGGTCCTCGGCGTCCGGCCAGGGGTGGGTCATCTGTCCCCCAGCATCTCGAAGAACTCCGCGTCCTCCTCGAACACCCGGCGGGCGGCCTGGCGGGTCCATTCGTCCCGGTCGTGCCGGTCCAGGTAGGCCTGCACCGCCACCTCGACCGTCTTGTGCATCGACCGGTGCTCCGCCTCGGCGAGCTCCTTGAGTCGCTGCTCGACCTCGGGCTTCAGGTTCAGGGTGAAGGCCATACCAGAGTTGTATAACTCGTCGGTCGGCTGGTCAACCACGCTCGACGCCACGTCTCTTCCTCGCTGGGTCGTCGTCCGCGACGATGGTGGCGAGGACCGCTCGGATCAGGGCGGACGGACTGTGCGATCACCCCTCGGGCAGCCAGGCGCGGCGCAGCGCCACCCCCGCCTCCAACTCCAGCAGCGTCACCTTGCGCGGCAGGCCGCCACCGAAGCCGACCAGCTTGCCGCCCGCGCCGACGATCCGGTGGCAGGGCACGATCACCGGCACCGGGTTGCGGTTGCAGGCCACCCCGACCGCACGTGCCGCGCCGGGGTCGCCGACCCGCCGGGCCACCTCGCCGTAGGTGAGCGTCTCCCCGTACGGGATGCGGGTCATCTCCCGCCAGACGGCGCGCTCGAACTCGGACCCGCGCGGCACCTCCACCGGCACGGTGAACCCGGTCAGCTCACCGGCGAAGTACGCCCGCAGTTCCGCTACGGCCTGCCCGGACACCCCGTCGGTAGGTGACTCGGCCGCCGACTCCACCCGGCCGAAGTGTGCGCCGCACACCCCATCGTGGTCGGTGGCCACGGAGAAGGCTCCGATCGGCGTATCGAGAACGGTCCAGCGCACGCCGACATTCTCCCCTTCGCCCCGGCCCCGCCGCCATCCACCCGGCACGGCGGCGGTCCTGCGCTGCTCTGACGGCTGGTCTGACGCGATGTGGCCTGGTCAGCAGGATCGGTAGACCTTGTCCGCCTTGTTCTGCTTCGGATAGACGTCGCTGATAGATCTGCTCGCCGCGCTCACCTTGAAAAGAAAGGTGCCGTTGCTCTCGTAGAACGATGCCGACCCGGAGGGCAGGTTGTAGTAGACGGCTTCGGTGCGGTTCTGCCAACCCCAGGTGGCCAGGTTCTGCCAACCGCAGTCGGAGAGCTTGCCGTACGGGTCACCGAATCGGGTGTCGTCGTAGAAGCAGAACCATCCACTCGGGCAGGTGGGGGTGGCAAACACACCCGGCGAGCGCCCCGATTCCGCAGCCGCCGGAGCGGCGAACGAGAAGCCGCCCAGAACGATCACCGCATTGACCGTGATGCTAGCCAGCAGACGTCGACCGACACGGATCATGGTGGCTTCACTCCCTCAATCGACCGGCAGTACGGCGAGATCAGGGCATCTAGATCAACGCTTCGGATGCAATTGATCACATTCAGTGACGCCCGTTGAGTCAGGGTAGGGTTCCACCGAGAGTGATCGCCAGACCGGGCCGAACGCGGAGGGGTCCGGAGAAACCGGTACGTGCAGAGTTCCGGTACGCTCGTTTGCCGCAGCGGGCCCAGCAAACCCTGCGCCTGGCCTACGGATCAGGTCCGCGACCTTGCCATATCGGTGGCTCGACCGCCGATCACCGAAACCTCCAGTGGCGGCACCACCCACCACCACTGCCCTTTTTCCACATGGCGCACCCGCAACTCAGCCTTTTCTCGCCGCATTTCCGACACCCCAGCCAGACCATCGCCACCGTCCAGTGGGCCGGGCGGCTGTCGGTCCTTGACCCCGGGACGGCCTCAGCCGGAACCTCCACTACGGGAGCAGCCGAAATAGGTGGTTCGAGTCTCGGCCACCGGCGACAACGACTCGGGAGAGGTGGTCAATTCGTGGAAGAGGAGAGCGCCGTTGCGGGGGTCGATGACCAACGTGTCACGGCTGTTCAGCGTCCCGTCGGTGGCTCCAGCGTCCACGCTGAACGCCAGGCCCGAGCGGCCCTCACCGTCACTCCACGACCCGCGGTAGACCACACCAGGAGTCTGGGGGAGCAACTTCACGACTGCCGCTCGCTGTGCGTGGCTGAGGCAGTGGTCCTTGTACAGGTTGGCGATCCCACGGAACGTGCCGGTCGACCCGGGTCCCTGCTCGGCCAGGAGTTGCCTCCGGAGTTCCAGCGGGTCCGTCGACGGGTCCGGAACACGAATCCGTACGTCTCCCGGAGCAAGACAGTCCGCACCTTCAGGGACGGGTGGGCGATGCTCTTTGATCACAGCGCTGGCCTCGCAGTCCCACCCGTCGTCGGTGACCCACCGCCGGTACTCCCGCACCACCCGGTCGTCTGACTGAGCCGGGGGGGCCGCTCGTGACGACACCTGTCGCCGGATGACCGCGTCCGTCCGCACGATCGCCGGTTCCCACGGGATGACCACCCGCTGGCCCAGTACGGTGAGCTCGTACCCGCCGCCGACCCCGGTCGGCGGGACCGGGGTATCCCTACCACCGGGCTCTCCCCCGCCCAGAACGACCAGAGGAGCAGCGACCAACGTCGCCACTGCCGTCAGGAGCCTTCGCCACCGCAGGCGTGGTCGCTGTTCGATGCCGGATTCCGCGTTCACCACCACTCGGCCGGACGTGTCCACGTCCTCGGGTGCCGGGGCCGAGGCAGTGAGCGACCCCGACCGTAGGTCGATCGGCTCTGCCTGCTCTTCGACGGGACGATCGGCCTGCTGCCTGATGACGTGGCTGGCCTTCGTCTGCCATGAACGGACATGGCTCTCAAGCCCGCCCAGGCAGAAGACGATGTAGCCCAGCACATCCGGATCGAGGGCACCCTCGCCGGCCAGGACGTCGTGCACCATCTCCTTGGTCGGTGCTCTGCCCGACAGTGCGCCCCGCAGTGTCTCGTTCCCTACCTTTCCGAGTCGCCTGACGAACTCCTCCTCGGGCAGGTCCTGATCCCGTGCGAGGCAGCGCAGCGCGGCGAGCAGGTCTGATGACGAGCTGAAACTGCGGTCCGGTTTGAACCGCTTGGCGGCCTCCTCCGTCGCCGTACGAAGTCGTTGCCACTCACGGTGCTTCGCCTCATCGGTGAGTCCGATGCCGACGAGGTAGCCGCGTAGCGCTTCGTCCGTCGGGACCTTCCGACCATCGGCACTCTCCGACAGGCTGCTCCCGCCCTTCCCACACCTGAGCCTCATGATGGCGAGTTTCGGAGCGCCAGCGGCTGCATGTGCGGCACGCAGCTTCGTAGCGAGTTCAGCGGGCGGCCCGAAACCCACCACCGGTTTCGGCGGCCGGCCCGCCTTGTTCGTCGTCCCGTGTTCGATGGTCGGGTTCCCCCGGCTGTGCACTCTCGTTCTGACCTTCCTGCGTGATCTCGGGCTACCGTTCTACCGGCCCCTGGGGGCCTGTCCCACGGGGCGGTCCTGCATCTGGTCGTCTCGGCCGGCTGGTTCGGCGGCATCCTCGGGCCGGTGCCCGGTTTCCCCTCCCAGCACGTACAGCAGCCCGCGCAGGGTGCGTCGCTCGCTGCGGTACGGGGAGCTCGACTCCCAACGGGCCAGCCTGACTGCGACCGCCCCGAGGATCGCGGGAACCGTGACCGCAACCTGCCAGGAACCTCCGTCGCGCATCACCGCCGCCGAATAGGCCATCAGCATGGCCAGCAGAACAGTCGCTGATGCGCCCCCACCGGACCGGGGACGCCCCTGGTGGCCGCTGCTCAGGTGGTGCTGACGAGCCATTGTGGAACTCCTTACCGGCACGACGCGTGTCACGTCGTGCACTCGTTTCGTTGAAGGTGTGGCGGGGAGTCGGCTCCGGCGAGTCACGGTCACGGACCTCACCGCCCTGAGAGGCGATCCTTCTCCACCCCGCCGACGAATCCCAATCCTGCCGGAGTTGCCACCAGGCACCCGTCGCCGTCCGCGCAGCCAACGTGACGGTTGTTCGCAACGCGCGGGAGGCGAACATCTCCCTATGCGGCCAGCCCTTCCGAAAAACTCCCCGGAAAATTCGTGAGCTGGGATTTCACCCAGCTGAGGACGGCCACGGATCCGTCTCGGCCCGGCCCGGTCGAGCGTCGGGTCGGGCCGGCGGCGAGGATCGTCCAGCAGAGACCAGGCGGCACACCCCGCTCCTGACCCCACACCGGCTTCTCCACCACCCACCCCTGTCGAAAAAACGAAAAAAAGCATGCGGGGCCGAACAGCGCCGACGAACGCAGAGGCAGCGGTCCGTCAACGCAAGGTAACCTTGCCCGTCGTCGCTACCGTGCAGGTCGTGGCCACGGGGACGCTCATCTTTCTGATCATCGGTGGGGCGGGCGTCGGCGTGCTGGCGCTCGCCCTGCTCGGCGGCGAAATCCTGCATTTCGGTCATCCCGACGTCGACGGTCCGGTCTCCGTCGAGGCCGTCGCCGGTTTCCTCGGCGCGTTCGGCTTCGGCGCGGCCATCGTCAACGAGCTGCTCGGTGGGCGTACCCCGGGGATGATCGCGGCGGCGGTCGGTGGCGGCGCGCTCGCCGCAGTGCCCACCGCGTGGCTGGCGGGTCGGCTGAGCCGGGCGGCGCGCGACATGCGCACCGACGCCACCCCCACCCGGGACGACCTGGTCGGCGCGCTCGGCCTGGTGGTCACCCCGATCCCGACCGGCGGCTACGGCGAGGTGCGGGTACGCGTCGCCGGCCAACCGGTGAAACTCAACGCCCGCGCCGACGAGCCCATCCCGCTCGGTGCGCAGATCTTCGTGGTGCAGACGCTGAGCGAGACCAGCGTGCACGTCGAGACCTACTGACCCTCTTCTCGCAGAGACGGAACCCCCCATGCCTCTCCTCATCGCCATCGGCGGCGCGGTCGTCCTCGCCCTCGTCCTCGTGATGTTCGTGCTCTCCCGGATCAAGGTCGCCGGGCCGAACGAGGCGTTCATCGTCACCGGCCGCAAGGGGCGGACCACGCAGAACGCCGACGGCGGCCGGTCCACCGACAACTCCGGCCAGAAGGTCGTCCTCGGCGCGTCGGTCTTCGTCCTGCCGGTGGTGCAGAAGCTCCAGTCGCTCGACCTGTCCAGCCGCCGCATCGACGTCGGCATCCGGGGCGCGGTCAGCAAGCAGGGCATCCGGGCCGACCTGCACGGCGTGGCCATCGTGAAGGTCGGCGGCACCGAGGACGCGATCCGCGCCGCCGCCCAGCGGTTCCTGCACCAGCAGGACGAGATCGACAACTTCACCCGGGAGGTGCTGGCCGGCGCGCTGCGCTCGATCGTCGGCCGGCTCACCGTCGAGGAGGTCATCCGGGACCGGGCGGCGTTCGCCAACGCGGTCGCCGAGGAGGCCGAGCACTCGATGACCAACCAGGGGCTGGTGCTGGACACCTTCCAGCTCCAGGACATCCTCGCCGAGGGGTCGTACCTGCAGGACCTCGGTCGGCCCGAGGCGGCCCGGGTGCTCAAGGACGCGGCCATCGCCGAGGCCCGCGCCCGCCAGCAGGCCGAGCAGGAGCGGCTGCTGGCCGAGGAGGCCATCGCCGAGGCCAACCGGAACCTGTCGCTCAAGCAGGCCGGCATCCAGGCCGAGATCGACGCGGCGAAGGCGAAGTCGGCGGCGGCCGGGCCGCTCGCCCAGGCCGAGCGGGACCAGGCGATCCTCTCCGAGCAGCAGAAGGTGGCCGAGCGCAACGCCGAGCTGAAGCAGCGCCAGCTCGACACCGAGGTGCGCAAGCCGGCCGACGCGGCCCGGTACAAGGTGGAGCAGGAGGCCGAGGCGTCCCGCAACGCGGCGGTGCTGCACGCCGACGCCCAGCGGCAGGCCACCATCGCCGCCGCCCAGGCCGCCGCCGAGCAGGCCCGGCTCACCGGTGAGGGCGAGCGGGCCCGCCGGGCAGCGCTGGCCGAGGCCAACGCGATCGAAGGCGCCAAGGAGGGTGAGGCCGAGCAGCGGCGGCGGTCCGCGATCGCCGAGGCGGTCGAGCGGGAGGGCCAGGCCGAGGCCACGGCCATCCTGGCCCGGGGTCAGGCCGAGGCCGACGCGATGGCTCGCAAGGCCGAGGCGTTCGCCGCGTACGGTGAGGCCGCCGTGCTCGACCTGCTGGTCAAGATGTTGCCGCAGGTGGTCGAGGCGGCCAGCGCCCCGATCGGCGCGATCGACAAGCTGACGGTGATCTCCACCGACGGGGCGTCCTCGTTGACCAAGTCGGTGGCCGGCAACGTGGCCCAGGGCCTCCAGCTCGGCTCCGACCTCACCGGCATCGACCTGTCGGCCCTGCTCGCCAAGCTCGGCGCGGCGTCGGCCGGGTCCCCGGCCAACGGCAAGTCGCCGGTCGAGGGCAGCGCGGTCGAGACCCGCTGACCGTACGCGCGACGAGGGGCCGTCCGGCGTGCGCCGGGCGGCCCCTCGCGTCGTTCAGGTCAGCTCAGCGCAGGCCCTGCTCGTGGGCCCAGCGCAGCAGTTCCGCCTCGGCCTCGTCACGGTCGAGCGGGCCGCGTTCCAGGCGCAGCTCCTTGAGGTGCTGCCAGGCCCGGCCGACCAGCGGACCGGGCGGCACGCCGAGCAGCTCCATGATCGCGTTGCCGTCGAGGTCGGGCCGGACCCGGGCCAGGTCCTCCTCGGCGGCGATCCGGGTGATCCGCTCCTCCAACGCGTCGTAGTCGGCAGCCAACTGGGCGGCCTTGCGCCGGTTACGGGTGGTGCAGTCCGAGCGGGTCAGCTTGTGCAGCCGGTCCACCAGGTCACCGGCGTCGGTGACGTACCGGCGCACGGCCGAGTCGGTCCACTCGCCCCGGCCGTACCCGTAGAACCGCAGGTGCAGGCCGACCAGCTTGGTGACCTGGGAGGTGACGTCCTTCGGGTAGCGCAGGGCCTTCATCCGCGCCTTGGTCAGCCGGGCACCGACCACCTCGTGGTGGTGGAAGCTGACCCGACCATCCCCACCGACCGCCTTGGTGGCCGGCTTGCCCACGTCGTGCATGAGCGCGGCCATCCGGAGCACGAAGTCACAGCCGTCCGTCTCGTAGGACACCGCGTTGCTCACCACGGTCAACGTGTGCTCGTAGACGTCCTTGTGCTGGGCGTGCTCGTCGATGGTCAGCTTGAGGCCGGTCAGCTCGGGCAGGAACCGGTCGGCCAGCCCGGTGTCGACCAGCAGCCGCAGCCCGGTGATCGGGTCGGTGCCGCAGAGCAGCTTGGTGAACTCGTCGCGGATCCGCTCGGCGGTGATCCGGTCCAGGTCGGCGGCCATCGAGGTCATCGCCGTCCGCACGTCGGGGTGGACGGCGAAGCAGAGCTGGGCGGCGAACCGGGCGGCCCGCAGCATCCGCAGCGGGTCGTCGCCGAACGACTCGGCCGGCGTGCCCGGGGTACGGATGATCTTCGCGGCCAGGTCGTCCAGCCCGCCGTACGGGTCGGTGAACCGGTGGTCGGGGAGGCTGACCGCCATCGCGTTGACGGTGAAGTCGCGCCGCCGCAGGTCGTCGGTGAGGTTGGTGCCGTACTCCACCACCGGGTTGCGGCTGACCTGGTCGTACGCCTCGGCACGGAAGGTGGTGACCTCCAGCCGGAGGCCGTCGCGCTGGCAGCCGATGGTGCCGAACTCCCGACCGGTCTCCCAGATCGACTCGGCCCAGCCCTTGATGATCCGTAACGTCTGGTCGGGGTGGGCGTCGGTGCAGAAGTCCAGGTCGTCGCCGAGCCGCCCGAGCAGGGCGTCGCGCACCGAACCACCCACCAGGTGCAGCTCGTGCCCGGCGCGGGCGAACCGGCGGCCCAGCTCGTCGGCGACCGGTGAGACGCGGAGCAGCTCGGCGACGGCGTTGCGCTGCGCGGTGGTCAGCTCACGGCGTTCGGCGGCGTGGGGTGTGGAGGCTTCGGACATGGGATCGCCAGCCTATCGGGCGGGGACGGGAACCGATCCGCCGGGCGCGGGTGTCGGGTCCGGGTTGACTATGGTCATGGCGTGCGGACCGGTACCGGCTCCGACGGATCCCCGGGAGGCTGGAGATGAGCGGCGGGCTCTACCGCAGCGCGAACGCCGCGCAGGGTGACGACGGGCTCCGGCCGTACGACGGGGCGACGTTCATCTCCGCCGAGCCGTTGAACCAGCCGGGGGTGGAGGCGACCGCGCCGCCGCAGGAGGTGGTCGCGGAGACCAGCGCCGCGGCGAACAGCGCGGTGATGGCGGTCGGCAGCCTGGTCAGCCGGGGCACCGGCTTCGTCCGCAACCTGATGATCGGTGCCGCGCTGGGCAGCGCCGTCGGCGACGCGTTCACCACCGCCCAGTTCCTACCCAACCAGGTGTACGAGTTCCTGCTCGGCGGCGTGCTGACCAGCGTGCTGATCCCGGTGCTGGTACGCCGGCGCAAGGCCGACCCGGACCGGGGTGAGGCGTACGCCCAGCGGCTGCTGACCCTCGCGGTGCTGGCCCTCGCGGTCACGGTCGTGCTGGCCCTGCTGCTGGCCTCGACCCTGACCACGCTCTATGCCGGCGGCAAGAACCAGGACTACACCGGCCTGGTCACGAACCTGTCCTACCTGATGCTGCCGATGCTGTTCTTCACCGGCGTCAGCGCGTTGATCGCGGCGGTGCTGAACACCCGGGGGCACTTCGCCGCGCCGATGTGGGCGCCGATCCTCAACAACCTGGTCGTCATCGGCACCTTCGGCCTCTACATCGTGGTGTACGGCGCGCAGGCGCTGGGCCCGGAGGACATCGGCTGGGACCGGATCCTGCTGGTCGGTGGGGGCACCCTGCTCGGGGTGGCGGTGCAGGCGGCCGGGCTGCTGCCGGCGCTGCGCAAGGTGGGTTTCCGGTGGAAGCTGCGGTTCGACTTCCGGGAGTTGGGTCTGCGTGAGCTGGCCCGGCTCGGTGGCTGGATGTTCTGCTATGTCGCGGTCAACCAGCTCGGCCTGTTCGTGGTGGTCAACCTGCTCACCCGGGCCGCCGGTGGCGACGACAGCAACGCCGGCCTGCTGATCTACAACAACGTCTTCCTGTTGCTGATGATGGCGCACGGCATCATCGCCGTCTCGATCATCACGGCGCTGATGCCCCGGATGAGCGCCGCCGCCGCCGAGGGCCGGTTCGCCGACGTCACCGCCGATCTGTCCCGGGGCACCCGGATGGTGACGGCGGTGCTCGCCCCGATCGCGGTCTGTTACGCGGTGCTGGCCGGCCCGGTCTCCGTGGTGGTCTTCCGGTACGGCGCGTTCACCGGTGACAACGCGCTTGCCACCTCGCTGGTGCTGCTGGTCGCCGCGCTGGGCCTGGTGCCGTTCGCGATCAGCCAGCTGTTCACCTTCGCCTTCTACGCGTTGCCGGACACCCGCACCCCGGCGCTGGTCAACATCCCGGTGGTGATTCTGCGGGTGGCCGTGCAGATCGGGGTCTTCGTCACCTTCTCGGCCACCTTCGCGGCGGCCGGCATGATGCTCGGCAACGCCGTCTCGTACGTGGCGGCGGCGGTGCTCTCGGCGATGCTGCTGCGGCCCCGGGTGGGCCGGATCGGGCTGGGTCGGATCATGCGGACCGTGGGCAAGGTGCTGGTGGCGGCGCTCGGTGCGGCGCTGGTCGGCCTGCTGGTGGTCAACCTGCTCCCCGGTGACCCGGGCAACCTGAGCTGGACGGCGGCGGCGGTGCGGCTGGTCCTCGGCGGGGTGGTGATCGGCGGGACGTACCTGGGCCTGGCGATGGTGCTGCGGATCGGTGAGATCACCGAGGTGGTCGGGATGGTGCGCCGCCGGCTCGGCCGCTGATCCGCTGCCCGTACCGGGGCCGGGCGGACAGGGGACACGCAGGGTGAACGAGGATCACCAGCCTGGGGACACGCCTGTGGATAACTTGGTTAGTCCCCGCTCAGTCACCGTAAGGGCCTGTGGACAACCAACCGTACGGCTGAGCATGTGCGGCCGTTCGGGGGGAACCTGACGTACTGCCACCGGGTTGTCACCGGTGGGCCGGCCCGGGGGTCGGTGGCTTGCGGCCAGCGTCTAGATTGGCCAGTACATGTGCCAGCAACGCGGGCGAGAGTGGCGGTAACCGGACTAATCCCCTCATATGCGACGGCCCGTTGAGCGCGGCGGGAAGATGACATGTCGGGATGGCGGGCGGTCCGGGTAAGGTCGCTGTCGACGGACACGGCAGGTGGCCGACTCCCGCGTCGACGCCGCCGGCCGCTCCATCGACGGCGGATCGGGAAGCCACATGCCCAGCAGTTCGGGTCCATCGATCGACACGATCACCGAGGGAGGACGGGTGACCCAGGTCGGCGAGGGTCAGGAGGCGGAGGAAACCGCTCCTCCGGTCATGACCTTCGGTGCTCCCACAGCCGGTGAGATCCTCGCCGAGCGGTACGAGTTGGTCGAGCACATCAACAACGACAGCGCCGGGCGCCTGGTCTGGCGGGGCGTCGACGTCATCCTGCGCCGCCCCGTGGCCGTGGTGCTCCGCTACCCGGGAGGCGACTCCGCCACCGAGATGCTCCAGGCCGCCGTGGCGGCCAGCCGGGTCATCCACCCCAACCTGGTCGGCGTCTACGACGCCATCGACGAGGACGTCCGGGCCTACGTCGTCCGGGAGTGGGTCGACGGTCGGTCCCTGCGTGAGCTGGTCGCCGACGGCCCGTTGGATCCGGCCCGAGCCACCGCCATCGGCAACGCGGTCGCCAGCGCCATGGCCGCCGTGCACGCCACCGGAATGGTCCACGGCAACGTGCACCCCGGCACCGTGATGATCAGCGACGACGGCCGGGTGGTGCTGGCCGACGCCCGCACCGACGGCGACGACAGCCAGGAAGCCGACATCCGCGCGGTGGGCGGCATCCTCTACTTCGCCCTCACCGGGCACTGGCCGCACGCCGAGGCGCCGCTGCGCGGTGCGACCGCCGGCCACGGCCGCGCCGCCATCCCGGACGCCGTCCGCGACGCCAGCGGCGCCATCGCCGCACCCCGGCAGGTCCGGGCCGGCGTGCCGGCGTACCTCGACGACCTGACCATGGACCTGCTCGACGCCGAGATCGCCCCGCCGTCGTCGGACGTGCTCTCGGCCGAGCTGGGCCGGCTCGACATCCCCGCCGAGGACCACTTCCTCGACCAGACCGGCACCATCCGGTTCACCGCCGACGGCGTCGAGGACCGCTCGCCGCTCGCCGCCGCAGGGGGTCGGAAGGTTGCCATCGGCATCGCCGGTCTGCTGGCGGTCGCCCTGATCGGCCTACTCATCGGCATCAACACGCTGGGTGGCGACGACGACCCGCAGACCGAGCCGGTGGCCCGCCCCTCCGCCAGCACCCCGGCCGGCGACGCCACCCCGGCCCCCGCCGTGCGCAAGCTGAACATCCAGGACATCCGGATCATCGACCCGGACAGCCGGCAACGCAACGAGCTGGGCGACGCCGAAAAGATGCTGGACGGCGACGAGGACAAGGGTTGGGAGACCGACACCTACTACTCGGCCAACTTCAGCAACTACAAGAAGGGCATGGGGGTCTGGATCGACCTCGGCGCCCTGCACACCGTCAAGTCGCTCACGGCCACCCTGTCGGACTCCGGCGTCTCCGCGGCGCTGTTCACCGGCACCGGCGACTTCCCGTCCAGCTCGCAGGGCGACAAGGACCTGGTCAAGGGATTCAAGACGCGGATCGGGCAGCCGTTCGAGCAGCACGACGGCACCAAGATGGCCTTCGACGGCTTCGACCCCGAGCAGAAATACCAGTACCTGCTCTTCTGGATCACCGAGCTGCCCTCCACCGAGCGGGGCTTCAAGCTGGGCGTCCAGGAGATCGCGGTCCAGGGATCGTGACCTGCCGGCCGCGACCCCGTCACCGCCTCCGCCGGGCGTGGTGATGGTCGGTCGCGGCGGGCACCCACCCGACCCGGCGACCGGCGGGCCGGCAGCGACCGGGGCACCGCAGCCCGAGGCCACCGACCTGGACCTGCTGCGTGCCCACGTCGCCGGTGACCGGGACGCCTTCACCGAACTCTTCCACCGGCACCGCGACCGGCTCTGGGCGGTGGCCCTGCGGACCACGGGTGACCGGGAGGAGGCGGCCGACGCCCTCCAGGACGCACTGCTGTCCGCCCACCGCGCCGCCGGCCGGTTCCGGGGCGACTCCGCCGTCACCACCTGGCTGCACCGGATCGTGGTCAACGCCTGCCTGGACCGGCTCCGCCGCCGGCAGGCCCACCCCACCGTCCCACTGCCCGACGGCAACCACACCGACGACGCCCGGGGCACCGGCGGCGTCGAGCCGGCGGCACCCGCCACCGACCACGACACCGCCCTGGTGGTACGCCAGGCGCTGGCCGGGTTGCCGGTCGAGCAGCGGGCCGCGCTGATCCTGGTGGACGTGCAGGGCTACCCGGTGGCCGAAGTCGCCCTGATCCTCGGGGTGGCCGAGGGCACGGTCAAGAGTCGCTGCGCCCGGGGCCGGGCCCGGCTCGCCCGGGTGCTCGGGCACCTGCGCGCAGGTGGGGACGAACCGTCGCCCCACCCGGCCGCCAGCTCAGCGACCACGCGGGGCGGGCACCTCCGGACGGGTCGGGACGTTTCCGACGTCACACCGGGGAACCGGCAGCCGACCGACGGCGTCCGATCGGGGTCGGGGCAGGCCCGGCGGGGCGCCATCCAGGAGGAGACGTGACGGGCCGGGAGTTCAGGGAGGTCGACCACGACCTGCTCGCCGACTATCTGGGCGGGGCACTGGACGGCACCCCGGAGCAGACCGTCGTCGCCCGACTCGTCGCCGAGGACCCGGCCTGGTCCGACGCGCACGACGTGCTGGCCCCCGCCCTGACCCGGGTGCACGACGAGCTGACGGGTTGGGGTGCCGCCGTACCGGAGATGCCCCTGGCCGTGGTGGAGCGGCTCACCGCCGTGCTCGCCGGTGCCGGCCCGGCCACCCCACCCACCGACGACACCGCCACACCCGACCGGGCCGACCCGCAGGTCGGCCCGGTGCCCACGCAACCGGGCGGGTCGCGTACCCCCGGCGGTCGGGCCGGGGCCGGACGCACCGATGCGTCGGGTCCCGGTCGGCGACGGCGCTGGGCGCGGCTCGCCGGGCCGGTCAGCCTCGCCGCGGTGTCGTTGGCCGCAGTGGGGTTCGGCGTGGCCCACCTGCTCGACGGCGCGGCCTCCCGGGACTCCCCCGCCACGACGATGGCCGGGCCGGCGCAGGACGGCGCGGAAAACGCGGGCCGGGGTTTCCGGTTCACCGGTGAGACCCAACGCAGCGGCATCGACTGGTCCCCGACGACGCTGCGCGGCACCACGGCCGCCCCACTGCCCCGCCCCGTCACCCCGCCGGGTCTCCAGTCCGCGGAGGGGCCCGACGTCACCACCCAGATCGACCCCACCACGCCGGAGAGCAAGCGACTCACCGAACCCGGTGGGCTCGACCGGCTGACCGGGCGGGCGGCGCTCGACGCCTGTCTCGCCGACATCGCCGCCGAGCACAACCGTGGGCCGGTCGCCGTCGAGGTGGTCGACTACGCCACCTTCAACGGCCTGCCTGCGGTGGTGGTCCGCTTCACCGATCCCAGCGGTGCACGGTGGGCGTGGGCGAGCGGTGCGGAGTGCGGTGTGCCGGGGTCCGGCGCGGACACCCGCTACCAGGCGCAGGTAGGGTGAGGACCCGGTCACCCCTCGTCCCGCATCGCGTGACGTGACCCACCGGACGACCGGTCCGGGAATCCCCGGTTCGTACGATGACGTTCTGCAAGTCAGCCGCCGACGTCGTTGAACCGTCGGCGCTCGGATCGACGTCGGTGCGCCGCCGATGTCGTACACACACATCGGGAGACGGCAGTGGACGAGGTCCGCAACCTGATCATCATCGGCTCCGGGCCGGCCGGCTACACGGCGGCGGTCTACGCCGCGCGCGCCAACCTGAAGCCACTCGTGATCGAGGGTGTGCAGTCCGGTGGTGCGTTGATGACCACGACCGAGGTGGAGAACTTCCCCGGTTTCGCCGACGGCATCCTCGGCCCCGAGCTGATGGACAACATGCGCAAGCAGGCCGAACGGTTCGGTGCGGAGTTCCTGACCGACGACGTCACCCGGGTCGAGCTGAAGGACACCGGCGACACCGGTTCCGACGCGGTGAGCACCGTGTGGGTCGGGCAGACCGCCTACCGGGCCAAGGCCGTCATCCTCTCCACCGGCTCGGCCTGGCGTCCGTTGGGCGTCCCGGGCGAGCAGGAATACCTGGGGCACGGCGTGTCGTCCTGCGCCACCTGTGACGGGTTCTTCTTCCGCAACCAGCACATCGTGGTGGTCGGCGGCGGTGACTCCGCGATGGAGGAGGCCAGCTTCCTCACCCGGTTCGCCGAGTCGGTCACCATCATCCACCGGCGCGACTCGTTCCGGGCCAGCAAGATCATGGCCGACCGCGCGCTGGGCAACGACAAGATCAGGGTGGAGTGGAACAGCACCGTCGAGGAGGTGCTCGGCGACGACGGCAAGGTGACCGGCGTCCGGGTCCGCAACGTGCACACCGGCGACGTCAAGGTGCTCGACGTGACCGGCGTCTTCGTGGCGATCGGCCACGACCCGCGCAGCGAACTCTTCCGCGACCAGGTCGAGGTGGACGACGAGGGTTACGTGAAGGTGCAGGCCCCGAGCACCCGCACCAGCGTGCCGGGTGTCTTCGCCGCCGGTGACGTGGTCGACCACACCTACCGGCAGGCGATCACCGCCGCCGGCACCGGCTGCGCCGCCGCCCTCGACGCCGAGCGGTTCATCGCCACCCTGAGCTGAACGACAGCAACACCAACAATCTGAGGAGGAGGGTCATAGTGGGAGCAACGAAGGTCGTCACCGACGCCAGCTTCACCGCCGACGTGCTGAAGTCCGACAAGCCGGTCCTGGTGGACTTCTGGGCCGAGTGGTGCGGCCCGTGCCGCAAGGTCTCGCCGCTACTGGAGGAGATCGCGGGCGAGATGGCCGGTCAGGTCACCATCGTCAAGCTCAACATCGACGAGAACCCGGAGACGGCCCGCGCCTACCGGATCATGTCGGTGCCGACCCTCACCATCTTCAAGAACGGCGAGCCGGTGCAGTCGATCGCGGGGGCCAAGCCGAAGGGCGAACTGGTCCGGCTGATCGAGTCGGCGCTGTAACACCTGCGCACCACCGGAACCCCGTACCCCCACCGGGTGCGGGGTTCCGGTCGTCCCGGCGCCACCTGACCTGCGCGAACCGCCGGCCGAACCAGACCGGTCACGGTACGCTCCGTAAGCGCTGGTCCTCCGGACGCACAGCGTGGCCGTCTGCGAAGGTGCCCGGCAGCCAACCTCTGAGGGGGTCCTGCGTGCGTCCGATCCGATCCGGTGACCGTGGACCGGCAGTGACCGAGATCCGTGCCGTCCTGACCGGCCTGGACCTCCTCGCCGCCACACCCGGTGACGAGTTCGACGTCGCCACCGAACGTGCCGTCCGGGCCTTCCAGCAGTCCCGTGGGCTCAGCGCCGACGGCCGGGTCGGCGCGGAGACCTGGCGGGCCCTGGACGCGGCCCGCTGGCGACTCGGGGCCCGCACCCTCTACCACGCGGTGCCCGAACCCCTCACCGGCGATGACGTCCGCTCCCTGCAGGAACGACTGCTGGAGATGGGGTACGACGTCGGGGGCGCCGACGCCGTCTACGGCGTACGCACCTCCAGGGCGGTGGCCCAGTTCCAACGTGAGGTCGGGTTGAAGCCCGACGGCTCCTGCGGCCCGTACACGATGGGTGCGCTGCGGCGGCTCGGCCGCAAGGTGGTCGGCGGACGCCCCCAGTGGCTGCGGGAGTCCGACGCCATCCGGCAGTCCGGCCCGACGCTGGTCGGGCGGACCGTGGTCATCGACCCGGGGCACGGCGGCACCGACCCGGGCGTGGTGGTGCCCGACGGTTCACTGCGCTGGACCGAGGCGGACCTGGTGCACGACCTGGCCAGCCGGCTGGAGGGGCGGCTCGCCGCAGCCGGGGTACGGGTGCAGCTGACCCGTGGCCCCTCCCCCCGCGACTGCCTGCCGGACGTCGACCGGGCGGAACTGGCCAACTCCCTCGGTGCCGACGTGTTCATCTCGCTGCACACCGACGGTCACGCCGACCCGGCCGCCGACGGGGTCGCCACCTACCACTACGGCACCGACAACGGCGTCACCTCGGCCACCGGGGAACGACTCGCCGGGCTGGTGCAGCGGGAGATCGTGGCGCGGACCGGGCTGCGGGACTGCCGTACCCACGCCAAGGCGTGGGACCTGCTGCGACTGACCAGGATGCCGGCCGTCCGGGTCGAGGTGGGCTACCTGACCTCACCGCAGGACCGGTCCCGGCTGGTCGACCCCCGGTTCCGGGACCGGGTCGTCGAGGCGATCGTGGCCGCCGTACAGCGGATGTTCTTCCCGGTCGAACGGGACGTGCCGACCGGCTCGATCGACGTCAGCGCCCTGCGGGCGGTGGTGACGGCCGGCGCGGTCCGCGACTGAACCTGGTGGTGCCGCGGGCTGGCGGGGCGTAGGGCTCGCCGCTCAGCCGGCGCTGGACCGGGTCGCCGGGGCGGGGCGGACCGGCCGCAGCAGGCTCTCCGGGCTCATCGAGCCGAGCAGCTTCTCCAACGCGTACTCGACGTCGGACTTCCAGCTCAGCGCGGTGCGCAACTCCAGGCGCAGGCGCGGGTAGCGGGGGTGCGGACGGACCGTCTTGAAGCCCACCGAGAGGAAGAAGTCGGTCGGGGCGACGCAGGCCCGCACGGTGTCCTCCGGCTCGTCACCGAACTTCGCGTCACCGAACGCCTCGATCGCCTTGATGCCCCGCTTGGTCAGGTCCCGGGCGACACCCTGAACCAGCATCCGGCCCAGCCCACCGCCCGCGAACGCGGGCACCACACTGGCGGTCATCAGCAACGCGGCGTCCGCCGACACCGGCGAGGTCGGGAAGGCCATCGAGCGGGGCACGTAGGCCGGCGGCGCGTACAGCACGAAACCGGCGGGCATCCCGTCGACGTACGCCAGCTTGCCGCAGGAACCCCACTCCAGCAGCGTCTGGGAGACCCACGCTTCCTTCTCCAGCCCCGGGTCACCGTTGGCGCAGGCCCGCTCGGCGGAGACCGGGTCCAACTCCCAGTAGACGCACTGCCGGCACGGGCGAGGCAGGTCCTCCAGGGTGTCGAGGGTCAGACTGACCAGACGTCGCGACATCAGCGCATCCCCACACTCAGGCTCGGAGGCGAGACCAGCCCGCAGCGGCGGCACACCGGCTGCGTCCCCGACGAGCGATCGTACGCCGCCTGCCGACCGTACGGGAGGGGACGCGCGAATCGCCACCCGGGCCAGGGGACGGACGTCCGGGATGTGGACGGGGACCACATCGTGACCGACGACCGCCCCGCCGGGGATTACGATCGACCGACCGGCGTCCCCGCGCCGCCATGGTCGCCGGCACCGCGGGTACCCCAGCGGGCGGGAGCCCGACCGACACCCGATCGAGGTGATGTCATGACCGGCACGACGCTTGACGACTACACCGACCGGTACGCCCGGCGCGTCCGGGGCATGACCGCCTCGGAGATCCGGGCCCTCTTCGCGGTGGCCAGCCGGCCGGAGGTCGTCTCGCTCGCCGGTGGCGCACCCTACATCGCCGCGTTGCCGCTCGACGCGGTCGGCGAGATGCTCGGCAAGCTCGGCAGCGAACACGGCACCACCACCCTCCAGTACGGCATCGGCCAGGGCACCCTGGAGCTGCGCGAACGGATCTGCGAGGTGATGGCGGACTCCGGCATCGACGCCTCCTGCGGCGCCTCCCCCGACGACGTGGTGGTCACCGTCGGCGGTCAGCAGGCGCTCGACCTGGTGGCCCGGCTCTTCCTCGACCCGGGTGACGTGGTGCTCGCCGAAGGCCCGACCTACGTCGGCGCACTCGGGGTGTTCCAGGCCGCCCAGGCGCAGGTCGTCCACGTGCCGATGGACGACGACGGGCTGATCCCGGAGGCCCTGGAGGTGGCGATCGCCGACCAGGCCCGCGCCGGCCGGCGGGTGAAGTTCCTCTACACCATCCCCACCTACCAGAACCCGGCTGGCGTGACGCTGAGCGAGGAACGGCGGGAACGGGTGCTCGACATCTGCGAGCGCGCCGGCCTGCTGGTGGTCGAGGACGACCCGTACGGCCAGCTGGGTTTCGAGGGTGAGGCGCCCAGGCCGCTGCGGGCCCGCCGCCGCGACGGGGTGTTCTACCTGAGCACCTTCTCCAAGACCTTTGCCCCCGGGCTGCGGGTGGGTTGGATCCTGGCCCCGCACGCGGTCCGCGACAAACTGGTCATCGCCAGTGAGGCGCAGATCCTCTGCCCCAGCGCTTTCGCGCAGGCCGCCGTCACGACGTACCTGTCGACGATGCCGTGGCGCGAACAGCTCAAGGTCTACCGCGAGGTCTACCGGGAACGGCGTGACGCCCTGCTCGGCGCGCTGCACGACCTGATGCCGGAGGGCACCACCTGGACCAGGCCCACCGGTGGTCTCTTCGTCTGGGCCAGCCTGCCCGACGGGCTGGACGCCAAGGCGATGGTGCCACGTTCCATCGCCGCCCGGGTCGCCTACGTACCGGGCACCGGTTTCTATGCCGACGGCACCGGCACCGGCAACATGCGGCTCAACTTCTCCTTCCCCGCCCCGGAGCGGATCCGGGAGGGGGTACGCCGGCTGGCCCGGGTCATGGAGCAGGAGATCGCCATGCGGCAGGTCTTCGGCCCGGTCGGTCCGACCGGGAGCCGGCGGGGCGGGGCGGACGTCCCCGGCCCCGACTTGGCATGATGCCCGCATGGCTGCCATTCCCGTCGAGCGCACCGTCGTGACCGATTCCGCCGCCGACCTGCACATCCTGGTGCTGGCCGGTGGCCTGTCGTACGAGCGGGACGTCTCCCTGCGGTCCGGCCGGCGGGTCCTCGACGCGCTGCGCAGCGCCGGGGTGGAGGCGGAGCTACGGGACGCCGACGTGGCACTGCTGCCCGCGCTGGCCGCCGACCCGCCGGACGCCGTGGTGATCGCCCTGCACGGTGCGACCGGCGAGGACGGCTCGCTACGTGGGGTGCTCGACCTGTGCGACGTGCCCTACGTCGGCTGTGACGCGCGGGCCGCCCGGCTGGCCTGGGACAAACCGTCAGCCAAGGCGGTGCTGCGGGAGAACGGCATCCCCACCCCCGACTGGGTGGCCCTGCCGCACGACCGTTTCTCCGAGCTGGGCGCGGTGGCCGTGCTCGACCGCATCGTGCAACGGTTGGGGTTGCCGCTGATGGTCAAGCCCACGCAGGGCGGCTCGGGCCTGGGTGCCGCCGTGGTGCGGGATACCGCCGCCCTCCCGGCCGCGATGGTCGGTTGCTTCGCGTACGACTCGACGGCACTGGTCGAGCGGTACGTGCCCGGCATGGACGTGGCGGTGTCGGTGCTCGACCTGGGCGACGGGCCACAGGCGCTACCGCCGGTGGAGATCGTGCCCCGCAACGGCGTGTACGACTACGCCGCCCGCTACACCGCCGGCCGGACCACCTGGCACGCACCGGCCCGCCTCGACCCGGCGGTGGCCGGCGCGGTGGCCGAGGTGGCGTTGGCCGCCCACACCGCGCTCGGGCTGCGCGACCTCTCCCGGGTCGACCTGATCGTCGACGGGGACGGCCGACCCCACGTGCTGGAGGTCAACGTGTCGCCCGGCATGACGGAGACGTCGCTGCTGCCGTTGGCGATCCAGGCGGCCGGGCTGGACTTCGGTCAGGTCCTCGGCACACTGGTCGGCCGAACGGCAGCCCGCCGCCGCCCCTGATCCGCGCCCGCGCCGTCGGGCTTTCCTGCCGTCGGGTTGCCCGGACAGGGGTCGGTAGCCCTGCGGGTCGGGGTGGTCCCCGTGCGGCCGGGTCAGCGCCGGTCGGGGTCTGACGCGACAGTCACGCCGGGCCCGTAGTGGGCTTCGCCGCGCTGACGGCGCCGGTCCCGTCCGTACCGTCGACTGCCGTGCCTTCGGTCTCCGACGCGACCGTGTCGGTGTTTCCGGGCCCGGTACCGGGCCGGTCCGTTCCGCTGCCACCCGGGCCGGTGCCGGTTGCGGCGGCAGCCCGGTCGGCCGTGCCCTCCGGATCGGGACGGGCAGCCGTGTCGGCCCGTCCCGGACCGGCACCGTCAGCGGTGCCGTCGTCGTCAGCGCCGACGGTGCGGGTTTCCCTGCTTTCGGCGTCCTGGGTGCTGCGCGGATCGAGGACGAGGGCCGCGCTGTCGGGCCCGGTCCGCTCCGGGGCCGACGCGGTCGCACTCTCCACCGACGAGGTCTCGGTGTTGATTCCGGTCTCAGCTTCGGCCCCGGTCGAGCCTTCCGTCGGGACCGGGAGAGGGATCTCCTCCGCCGACTCGATCACGGAGACGGCGTCTCCCGCAGCCGCAGCCGCGGCTGCCTCGGCCGACGACTGCGCGGCGATGCTGGAGGGCGTCTGCCACTGGATCCGCGGCGGCTCGGCGAGGGGCCGGCCGCCGAACTCGGCGAGCCAGGCCGCGACATGTGCGAGGTTTTCCCGCCACTGGGATTCGGAGATGGGCGGCAGGATCGAGTCCCAGAGCGACAGGAAGGTGCCACGCAGCTGGAGTCGGCCGTACGGACGGGCCAGGAACCACATGTGCAGGTGGGCGGACCCGTCACCCCACCGGTTCACATGCACCCGGGCGACGCCGTCCAGCGAGCGGATGGCGCGTTCCAGTCGGACGGTCATCACCCCGAGTTCGGCAGCGAGCAAATTGGGCAGGTCGCCCAGGTCGAGATGCGAGCGCGACTCAAGGATCAGCACCATGGGCAGGCCGGTCGGACGGTCCATGGCCCGCACCCGCCACCGCTCACCCACCCAGATGTACGCGTCGTCGGGTGCTTTGCAGGCGATGCACTCCCGGAGCCCTTCGCCCTTACGGGGAGGCTCGACCGCCACCGGTTCGTCGAGGTGCTTGACGCGCAGCTCACCCTCGAAGGGAAACGACGGCCACTGGGTGAAGTCCGGAACTGGGGAGGCAGGGGTGTCGTGCACGACGCTGACCCTAACCGAGACCGGCACCGCTGTCCCTACCCCGAACGCCGCTGATCATGACGGGATTTCGGCCGATCGAAGCGGCTGACACCGGGGCGCGGAGGGGGCGACAGGTGGGTTGTCCACAGGCTGATGAGATCACCACCACACCCCGTCATCCACAGGCTGGGGATGGCTCTGACGCGCTGTTTCACGTGAAACGGGTAGTGCCTGTGGAAAACTTCTGTGGATAACTTTGGCGTTCGTCCACAGCACTGTTCACAGGGATGGCGTGCTCGACTCGTTCAACGATCGAAGGGCGGCTGTAGCTGTCGGTAGCTCCGGGCTTTTAGCCCGGACACCGGTCCTCTCGGCCATCCGATCGGTCCCGTGGGGGAGCGCCAGACCACCGGCCGTGCTCCTGTCGCCAACTCCTCCTCATCCCCTGAGGGCACTCTCCACCTCCTGGACGCCCCATGGAGAGGCCCAATCGATCACAAGGGATACGGGAGACCCATGCCCTCGTCGACGCCATGGCGCTGCTCGCTCCCGACCACCGACCACCGCGCTCGCCCGCTGAGATCACCATTCGCTGCTACCTGCGCCGCCGGAGCCGACTCCATGGCTACGCACGCGAGTCCGGCTTCGTGGGGAACGGCGAACCCCGCCCCGGGCACCTGGTGTGATCGCCGGTGGAGCGGCAGGCCGGTTTCACGTGAAACCGGCGCAGTGCCGACTGCTGAGTGGGCAGCTCCGACGCCTCCCCGCCGGTACCGCCCGCCGCCGCCATCGGACGGAAGGTTCGGCGGGGTGGAAGTTGGATCGCAACCGCACGGGCATGTTCCACGTGAAACCTGATCGAGGCCGTTGTTCCACGTGGAACAACATCGTTTCGGTAGTGGCGTCCCGGAGGCCGACAGCAGCATCTCCCGCCGAGGGCGGACGGCCCGGGGGCTGGGGCCCGGAGGGCCTGGGGCGGAGGGCCTGAGGCGGAGGGCCGAGGGTCGGGGGCTGGAGTGCGGGAGGGGCCAAGGGGCCAAGGGGCCGGAAGGCGGAGGGGCCGGAAGGCCGGCGGGCGGGGGTCGCGCGACCCGTCCATGGCCGGAGGCGACCATGGTCGATGCCCGACCCGCAGCCGTGCCCGTCACGCCCGAAAATCCCACGGCACGGACCGCCCCCAGGACGACAGTCGGCCTCGCTCCCCAGCGCGCGGCCGTGGCTCCGCTTCGCGCAGCGGGCCGAGGCCCTCAGATCGACTGAGCCGTCACGTGAGCATCTCGGGTACCACCAGGACGGGGCGTCACCTTTCCAGTCGTCTCCGGCGTCCTGAGCGATCCGGTCCACCCATCACGGCAGCCGCCGGGCGGATCAGCAGACCGCTCCGCGGACGGCGGCTACTCCGCGAAGCCTCGGATGCCAGGTGGTCCGCGACCGCCGGCGCGCGGTCGGTTCCCGCCGGCGCGCGCGGTCGGGCGTGCGGTTCCCGGCCGACCGGTCGCCTTGGTGGACGGTTCCCGGCCGACCGGTCGCCTTGGTGGGCAGTTCCCGGCCGACCGGTCGACTGGTGGGCGGTTCCGCACGCGGTCGGCGGGTGGGACGCGACTGGCCTGCGGTCCACTCTGCGCTCCTGCGTTTCACGTGAAACGGGGGCGACGCTCGGCTCGATGGCGGCACCCGAGGAAATGTCGACCCGCAGGGGAGAAACCCGCCGACCCCGAGCAGAACGGCCGCCGGGCGGGAAGCCACGCCTCGGAGTCGGGTGGTGAAAGGGCGAGGGCCCGGCGTGGACGTGCTCTGCTGAGTGCAGCAGGTCCACCGCCCATACTGGCGGCAGGGCAGCACCACCAGAACGGCCGCGTACCCGTCTCGGGTACGCGGCCGGGGAACGGCGGGAAACGGATCAGTCCTCGGGCTCGGATTGGCCTTCCTCGCCGACCCCGATGATGCCGACGATCCGCTCCAGGTCGTCCACCGTGGCGAACTCGATCGTGATCTTTCCCTTGCTCCGACCGATGTCCACCTTCACCCGGGTGTCGAACCGGTCGGAGAGCCGGTCGGCCAGATCGGTCAACGCCGGGGCGTGCGCCTTGGACCGGCGCTTGGCTGCCGGGGTCTTCGCGGGGCCGTCGCTGAGCGTCAGTGCCACGATTTCCTCGGTAGCCCGGACCGAGAGCCCTTCGGCGACGATCCGCAGGGCCAACTGCTCCTGCGCCTCGGCCTCGTCGAGGCTGAGCAGCGCGCGGGCGTGGCCGGCCGACAACACACCGGCCGCCACCCGGCGCTGCACCTGCGGGGGAAGATTCAGCAGCCGGATCGTGTTCGAGATCTGTGGCCGGCTCCGCCCGATCCGCCGGGCCAACTCCTCGTGGGTCGCGCCGAACTCCTCCAGCAACTGCTGGTAGGCCGCAGCCTCTTCCAACGGGTTGAGGTTGGCCCGGTGGATGTTCTCCAGGAGCGCGTCCCGGAGCATGGCGTCGTCCTTCGTCTCCCGGACGATCGCGGGAATGCTCTCCCGACCGACCGCCTGGGCGGCACGCCAGCGCCGTTCACCCATGACGAGTTCGTACTTCTCGCTGTCCAGCTGCCGGACCACGATGGGCTGGAGGAAGCCGACCTCCTGGATGGAGGTCTTGAGTTCTTCCAGCGCCTCCTCGTCGAAGACGTGCCGGGGTTGCTTGGGGTTCGGCACGATCGCGTCGACGGAGATTTCGGCGAAGCGCGCACCGGGCACCGGGCTGAGTTGCGGCTCGTCGGGTGGCGGTGCGAGGGCCACCGGCGCGGGCATCGTCACGTCCAAGGCCACCGGATCGGTGGACGTCTCGGTCGCCGGCCGCGCCGGGTCGACCTCCACGGGCAGGGTCGCCGTGGTCGTGCTCTCCTGCACCGGCCCGGTCGGGATCAGCGCACCGAGCCCTCTACCCAGACCGCCCCGGGGACGGTTCTTCATACGACGCCTCCCAGCGACTCGTCCGCACTACGCATTCCGGCTCACCGGCTCCTTGGCACCGCGCTCGGCGATTTCCTGGGCAGCCTCGAAGTAACTCGTGGCTCCCCGCGATCCGGGATCGTAGGTCATCACGGACTGCCCATAGCTCGGGGCCTCCGACACCCGCACGTTGCGGGGGATGACGGCCTGGAGGACCTTGTCGCCGAAGTGGTTCCGGACGTCCTGCTCCACCGCGTCGGCCAGCCGGGTACGGCGGTCGTACATGGTGAGCAGGATCGTGGAGACCTCCAGCTTCGGGTTGAGGTGCTGGCGAACTAGGTTGATGTTGTTTATCAACTGGTTCAGCCCCTCCAGCGCGTAGTACTCGCACTGGATCGGGATCAGCACCTCCTGCGCGGCCACCAGGGCGTTGACCGTCAGCAGCCCGAGGGAGGGTGGGCAGTCGATGAAGACGTAGTCGAAGTGCCCCGGGTACGCCTCGATGGCCCGGTTGAGCCGGGACTCCCGGGCGACCACGGAGACCAGTTCGATCTCGGCGCCGGCCAGGTCGATGGTCGCCGGCACGCACCACAGGTTGGGGATGCCCTCGACCTCCTGGGCCACCTCCGCCAGCGGCACGCTGTCGATCAGGCAGTCATAGACGTCCGGCACCCCGGTGTGGTGCGGGACGTTCAACCCGGTGGAAGCGTTGCCCTGCGGGTCGAGGTCGACCACCAGCACCCGGTTGCCGTGCAGGGCCAGCGCCACCGCCAGGTTCACCGTGGTCGTGGTCTTGCCCACGCCGCCCTTCTGATTGGCAACGCACATCACCCGGGTCCGCTCAGGACGGGGCATGGTCACCTCGCCACTCGGATTAAGGATCTGCACGGCGCGCATCGCCTCCATAGCCAACGGTGGGTCATCCTCTTCGCGCGTCGGGGTTTCACGTGAAACGTACGCGGCGTCCGCCGAACCCACGGCGACGGGCCCGGGGACGAGCCCAGGAATGTCGAGGGCAGGCGTCGCGTCGGGCACCGCGTCGGGGTGGGGTTGGGTGGGCACCGATGGTGTATTGCCGTGCAGCGGAGCCGTGAACCGCGACGACGCCCCCGCGTTACGTCGTGCCGAGGGTGCTGCCCGGCCATCGGGAGCACGGGTGGGACCGCCGTCGGAGCCGGATCGGGCGGTAGGCGGCGGAACGTACGACTCGGGAGCCGGGCGTGCCGCACCCACCACCGGAGGCTCACGCCGCGATCCGGGAGTGCGCTCCGGCGGATGGATCGCCGGCTGCCCACCGGCAGTCCGGTCCTGATGGTCGGTTTCACGTGAAACAGGGCCCGCGTCCGAGCCCGATCCGTCGGGACGGTTCACCCGTGGATCGTCGTACCTGCCGTCGTCATGCACCTGTCATCCCTACCCGCTCCGGATGGTCGGTCCGCACCCCGTCTCGCTTGCCGTACGCGCTCGCACCGCGGAGCGTACGGCCCGGCGGGGGCGATCGGGACCCGGTGCGCCCGACATCCACCCGCCCCACACTATCGACGCGCGGTCAGCCTACGGGGGACGGGCGCGGCGGGTCCATCTTCGTTCTCCGGCGGCACCGCGTCCGCCGCGGATCGGTGCCACCGCACCGGGCACCCGGGGGCAGCGGGCACCGATCCGCGGCGACAGACAGGACTCAGCGGGCGCGCTTGCGGCCACCGCGAGCGCGCTTCGAGGCCACCTTGGCCCCCGGTGGTCGGACGACCCGCTCCCGCACGATCTCCACCACGGTGGTCGGCGGATCGAGGAGGCCGGTGCCGCACAGCTGCACCGCCGGCTCGCCGCCGCCCAGCTTCGCCACGGCCTCGGCATGCTCGGCGATCTCGTCCAGCGCGGACGACCCCTTGAGGGCGAGTAGCCGGCCGCCGCGAACCACCAGCGGCAGGCTCCAGGTGGCGAGGCGGTCCAACGGTGCCACCGCGCGGGCGGTCACCACGTCGGCGGTGAACGGGCCGACGCCGGACGCCCCGGTGGCTGCCTCGTCGGCCCGGCCCCGGAACACCCGGACCATCCTGGCCAGCCCGAGCCGCTCCACCGTCTCGACGAGGAACGAGGTACGCCGGGCCAGCGGCTCGACCAGGACGACGTTCAGGTCGGGACGGGCGATCGCCAGCACCAGCCCGGGCAGCCCGGCTCCGGAGCCGACGTCGATCACGCTGGCACCCTCGGGGATGCGCTCGGCGACGGCGGCGCAGTTGAGCAGGTGCCGGTCCCAGATCCGGGGTGCCTCCCGGGGGCCGATCAGACCACGCACCACACCGTCGGTGGCGAGCAGCTCGGCGTACCCGGCGGCCAGGTCGAGCCGGTCACCGAAGAGCGCCGTCGCGGCGGCGGCCAGCTCGGCCGGGAGGGTGGCGGACGGGGCGGACGGGGCGGACGGGGCGGAAGGCTCGGACGGCGGCCCGGGCGGCGTGCCACCCGGGCCGGGACCGGCATCCGTCGTGAGGTCGTCGGGCGTCACCAGTTCAGTCCGCCGGCCGGACGACGATGCGCCGGGTCGGCTCGACACCCTCGGACTCGCTCTCCACCCCGCTCATCGCGTTGACCACGTCGTGCACGCACTTGCGCTCGAAGGCCGACATCGGCTCAAGCCGCACCGGCTCGCCGTGCTCCTTGACCTTTTCCACCGCGTTCTTGGCGACGGCGGCGAGTTCCTTGCGCCGGGTGGCCCGGTAGCCGCCCACGTCGAGCAGGAGCCGACTCGGCGAGCCGGTCTGGCGGAACACAGCCAGTCGGGCCAGCTCCTGGAGTGCCTCCAGGGTGGCGCCGCGTTGGCCGACCAGGTTCTGCAACCGGCCACCGACCACCTCGACGACCGGACGACCACCGGAGACCAGCTCGTCGATGTCGCCGTCGTAGTCGAGGATGTCGAGCAGCCCCTCGATGTAGTCGGCGGCGATCTCGCTCTGGGCGAACAGCTCGCCCTCGCCGGCTGACTTCTTCTCCTTGCCGCCGTCGGCGGGCTCACCCTCACCGGTAGCGGCGGTCGGGACGGTCTCCTCGTCGAGCGAGGCGTCCGCGCTGGGGATGCTGGTGTCGGTCACGGTGTCATCTCCGTACTAGCTCGGCCGGACCGTCGGGTCCGCTGGTCTCCCGGGCGACCGGCGGAAAGAGGCCGGTTCGGTCACGGGCACGTCTGGTACGGGCGGTCTCGCCCGCAACCGCGCAAGGCGCGGCGGTCCCGGTCCGGCGCCGACCGTGAGGCGGCTGCGCGGTGCCGGAGAGCCGCCGTCGGTCGTCCCGACGGCGGCCCGGTGGCTCAGCCCTGGCGCTTGGCCGGGCCCTTCTTGGGGTTGGCCGGCTTGGCACCCGGCTTCGGCCCGGCGACCTTCGGCGCGGCCGGCTTGGCGGGCGCCTGCGCGACCGGCTTGTTCCGGTTGAGGAAACCGCCGGTCTTGGCCGGCTGCACCGGACCGGAGCTGGTCGCCTTGTTGCCGGTGACCCCCTTGTTGGTCACCAGCGGCGGGAACTTGCGGAGCACCCACTGCTGCTGGCCGAGGGTGAACAGGTTGTTGGTGACCCAGTAGATGATCACGCCGATCGGGAAGATCGAGCCGGAGACGAGCAGGGAGAGCGGGATGCCGTAGAGCATCAGCCGCTGGATCATCCGCTGCTGCGGGTCCTCCGCCCAGCCGGTCTTGAGGATCATCTGACGGCTGGTCAGGTAGGTGGTGCCCATCATGACCAGGACCAGGATGCCGGCGATCACCTTCACGGTGGTGCCGTTGGCACCGAGCCGGGCCAGCTCGTCGGCGGTGGAGCCGAACTTGCCGGCGATCGGGGCGGTGAAGATCGTGGCGCTGGAGGCGCTGTCGAACTGCTCGGCGGTCCAGCCGTAGAGGCTCTTGGCCTCCTTGGCCGGGTCGAGCCGGCGCAGCACGTGGAAGAGACCCAGGAAGACCGGGATCTGGAGGAACATCGGAAGGCAGCCCATCAGCGGGTTGGCCTTTTCCTTCCGATAGAGCTCCATCATCTCCTTCTGGAGCGTCTCCCGGTCACCCTTGTGCTTCTCCTGGAGCTCCTTGACCTTCGGCTGGAGCGCCTGCATCGCCCGCTGGGACTTGATCTGCTTGACGAAGACCGGGAAGAGGATCACCCGGACGGTGACCACCAGGAAGACGATGGCGAGAATCCACGACCAGTTCGTGCCGAGCACCGTGCGGACCGGCACCCCGATGGCGTCCCACGCCGAGTGCCAGGTCAGCAGGATCCACGAGATCGCGTAGTAGATCCAGTCGAGACTCAATTCTCAGACTCCAGTCACGTCGGCGCGTCGGCGGCGGCCCGGCTCCGGAACCGGGTCGTGTCCACCAGGGTGGAAAGGGTGGCAGCGCGACAGCCGCCGGACCGTCAGGCCGGCCCCCCGGAGCGCGCCGTGACGGGTCACCGCCTCCAGGGCGTAGGCACTGCACGACGGGTAGAACCGGCAGCGGGCCGGCAACGCCGGGCTTATCCAACGACGGTACGCGATGATGGGACCACTGAGCATCCGGGCACCCATGCTCCGGCGTGCCGACACGGCGGGTCCGTTGCTCACCGCGACCGCCGCGCCCGAGGCGTCCGGGCGGCGGCGATCGCCGCGTCCAGGTCGCTGCCGAGCCGGGCATACGGCGTGCCGGCGGCGGGGGGCAGGGCGCGTACCACCAGGGTGCTGCCGGCCGGTAGCGCGTCCAGCCGCTCACGGACCAGGTGCCGCAGCCGGCGGCGAACCTTGTTGCGGACCACGGCGGGCCCGACGGCTTTGGACACGACGAAGCCGGCGCGGCTCGATCCGGAGATCAGCTCCGGGTCGGTGCTCCGCGCCGGCTCCGGCGAGGTTGTCCCGAGGGGTGTGGTCGCGGCGGATGTGGAGGCCACCGGCAGTGTCAGGTGGACGACGACGGCACCACGCCCGACGCGTCGACCACCACGGACGGCTGCGGCGAAGTCGCTGCTACGCCGCAGGCGCTGTGCGGCCGTCAGCACGACTGTCCACGTCCCCGGACCGGTCGGCCTCAGGCCGACAGGCGGTTACGGCCCTTGGCACGGCGGGTCGACAGAATGGCGCGGCCGGCACGGGTGCGCATGCGCAGCCGGAAGCCGTGGGTCTTCGCGCGCCGGCGGTTGTTCGGCTGGTAGGTGCGCTTGCTCACGTCAGGCTCTCCGTTTTCGTACGTCCCCGGCGCGGGTTCGCCCGGGGTCGTTTGGTGGACCAGACCACCTCGGTGGTGGCCTCCGATCGGTGCTGCCCGGCGGCGCGGAACCTCGGCGATGCGGGGCGACGACCACGGACAGCGAGCACCCATCACCCTAGCAGAGGGCGACAGAGCAGCCCCTCCAGCCTACGCAGGGGGGCAATGACCGTCAAACCACCCGGACCGGCGATCCGCTGGTCCGGTGTCCTGTCGAGCGGGTGTCCCGCCCGGGGTGGGAGCGGCGGTCGGGGTGGCGGCGGTTGATGGCGGCCCGTCGTCGCTGTTACCGTGCGCGTTTGCGGTCAGCTTCGGTTCCGGGTTGTGGTCGGAGGGCAAGACCGGACCCGGCAGTGAATCGTTCGGCACGGTGAACCCGCTTCAAACGCCCTCCCCGACAGGGGGGCAGGTCCGACCCGCGCCCGGCGGGCGGCCACAATCGGTCGGTACACACAGGCTGTGGATAACTTGTGGATGCCGGCCGGTCAGCCGTCCGGTGGGTGAGCGGTACCACCCGCGAACGCGGTGGCGGGCCCGGCACAACCGCTGGACCACAGCGGCGGTCGGGAGCAGAGGCGAGGGGGTGGCACGACG
>NZ_CP192022.1:0-63363 GCF_050942205.1 Micromonospora sp. CA-248260
GTGCTGATCACCCCCGTCCCCGGCGTCAATGCCGAAACACTCAGGTGGACCCTGACGAACGTCCGCAATTCGCTTACCAAGGTGCAGCCCTCCGGTCCAGAGCGGGCAGCCGAGCGGGCCTGCCGCTACCTGGAATGGGTCCACGAGGCCCGTCGGCTCCTTCGTGGGCAGATCCGGCCCGCTGAACTGGAGTATCTACTCCCGAGCCAGGATTACGAGGTTGTGCTAGCAGCGATCGCCGCACACGCCGCCTCCAATCACCTCGCCAGCGAACGGGTATTCAACGGCCTGATCGCTACGCAGCTGGACGAGAGGGGCGGAGCGTTCGACGCCGCGCTCAGCGACCTGGATAAGCAAATCAAACGATTTCAGCAGCAGCGGGACGCTGAACTCGTCGTGCTCGACACCAACATCTACATGCACCACCCGCAGAAGCTGGGGGACATCGACCTCGCGGGCGAGCTGCGCCTCGGCAACGCCGACATCCACATCCTCGTACCCCTGGTCGTGATCGACGAACTAGACAAGGGCAAGCGGGCCGGCGGAGACAGGGGGTACCGCGCCGCGTACGCCGTTTCGTACATCGACAAGATCGCGCAAGCTGGCGGCAGGATCCATGCCGGGCACTCGTCCAGTGAGGGGCACCCTCGGGGGAAGGTCACCGTCGAGGTTGTGCTCGATCCACCTGGGCACGCGCGACTGCCAAACAACGATGACGAGATCGTCGCCCGCGCCGTCGACATCCAAACCCTCGCTGGTCGGCCGATCCGGCTGGTCACCTACGACGTGAAGATGAGGATGCGGGGCCGTGACGCCGGCTTGCGGGTCGACAAGCTCGAAGAGCCGGAGAAGGACGAGAAGCCGTCGCGGCGACGTCGCAGGGACGCGGATTGATGGCTGACGACGATGCGACGCCCGTCGTCGCGCTGAGCGCGAAGCCCAGCAGCACCAGAGGGAGCAAGAGAAGCACGGTGGTCCTCTACACCGTGGTGCATCGCTTGGACATTGCCACCGTGATCGCTCTGCACGCCTTCACGCTCTGCACCGCTGGACACCTGACGTGGACCATAAACAAGCCGGATGGACGGCGCGACGCCGACTCTGGTGAGCAGATCGCCGTTGGCGAGATCAGAACGGTTTGGACAGCGGAGGACTGGAGGGGTAGGGGAATCGCAGAAGGCATGTACCGCCAAGCGATGGAAGTGGCGGCGAGGGCCGGCTGGCCGATGATCATCGATCACAATCCGCAACGCACACCTGACGGAGATGCGTGGGCCGCGAAGGTGGGAGGCTACAGGCCGCCGCTGGAGCCGGTGAGGTCGACCGCCCAGACGGAGGTGGCGTTCTCGATCCTTGAGGCGCCGGGCGGCGAAGGGCACATCTGACCTGATCCCGTCATGACGTGCTCTATCGCGACCAGGACGCGAGACGAAGTCATGAGAGAGGTGGGGGCGGCGTCCGCAACGCCTCCGCGCGTAGTCCCCAGGCCAGCGGGCATCTTCGCCTGGCTCCCCCGGGTTGCCCCCGGCTCCCCGGCTCCGCGGCCAGAAGAGGCCGAACGGCGGGTTGTTGATGATGACGTTGGCGAAGTTGCCGGGGCCGGAGGTCATCTCCGGCCCCGGCACCGTGCTAGCTGCGTCTCCTGGCGGGCCTCCTCCGCAGCGCCACGACGATGCCGCTGATCGCTGCGCCCCCGACCGCGCCAATGGTCGGTATCGCCACGGGTGCCACACTCCCCACGTCGTCGCCGCTGAGCTTGACGATGTAGGCGAGCGCCCCGATGGACAGCACCACGACCAGCACAAGCGCCCCGATCAGGGCGTTTTCCGTGCCGCCGCTCTCGCCGGGCTGGTGCCGCCCGGCTCCTCTCGTTACCGTGGTCACGTGTTGTCGTTCCTCCTGTAGTTGGTCCTTGCCTCGGACATGTGGTGGACGCGACCGTAAAAGGCGGCCCCCGGGATTGCAGCCCGGGGGACCCGCCGCCTTGACCTGGACAACCAGTCTCGGTCGCTCCGTGCAGAGACAGTACCGAGCGGACAGGACAGCCTTCCACCAATCGCCGTCCGGAACTTGTCCGGAAACTATTTGCCGAAGACTGTGCGCTCAGGCGGGACAGCGGCGGCGGGATGCCTCAAACAGCTGACGGTGCCCCACCTCAACTGGCAGACGACAGGACGTCTTCTCCGCCAGGAGAACCGCCCCCAGGGCCACTGGATAAGTCATTTCCAGCGAGAAGATGGAGGTCCGGGGCCTGCTCTGGCCGGGGGTTCGAACCGAGCTACAAGACCTGCCAGCACTCTGCGGAAGTTGCTGCCCCCTGAGTGGAGACGTCGATGCTCTGCTGTCTCCGGCGGAGAGGAGCCGTCTTCTCTAGGTTGACGATCATGCCTCGGATGGACATGTCCACCCGAGGCCACTTCACGTGGTGAAGTTGCCCCGGCCTGCGCACCGGTGAGCAGTCCAACCCAGGCTCGCCGCACATGCTCGGAGGCCCGTTGGTCTGGAAACGTCGGACAGGCCTACCGGGCGGACTCAGGCTCAACTGTCGGTGAGGTTCGGCGGGCTACCGGCACTGGGGGCTGCGCTGCGGCCGACGTCGATGCGGCGGTGGCTGACGGGAACGCGATGGCCGTCACCGTCGCGGCTGCCGCCCCAGCAGGGGATGGCGTGGGGTTGGCCGGCGGTTCGGGTTCCGTCCGGGTCTTGGCGTAGACGTAGTGCTGGATGACGGTGCGCAGGTCGTCGACCAGGTGGTCACCGGCGGCGGCCAGCTTGGCCAGCCGGGCGGGGGCGTCGGCCAGTTGTGCGGTGATGGCTGGGCTGAAGGTCTGGGCGAAGCGGTTCGTGTCGCCGGCTTGGGCGGCGGCGCTGAGGTCGGGGTTCGTGCAGAGGCGGGTGGTGGCCTGGTTGAGCCAGATCCGTTCGTCGCGGGTGAGTGCCGCTGCGAGCGCTGGTACCCGGGTGCGGATCTCGTTGTCGGTGAGCAGGATCCGGGGTGCTTCGCTCGGGCCGGATCGGTCGGGGCGGGGGCTGGCCGTGGCCGTCCCGGCTGTGGGTGCCGGGGTGGCTCGGACCGTGTCGTGGACGGCTTGGCGTGCGGCGTTGAACAGGCTCGCGCGCCAGTCGGGGTCGTCGCATCGTAGGAAGATCGCTACGGACAGGTTGGGCTCGTTTGGGTCGCCGAGCATGGTGGTGAGTGCCCTGTCGAAGGTGGCGGCGAACGCGGCGACGTCGTCGTGGGCGCGGGCGTCGGCTTGCACCGTGCCGGCGTTGGCGACGCGGTCGATGCGGGCGTTGAGCCAGGCGTGTTCGTCGTCGGTGAGGCTGTCGCGTACCTGGTCGGGCATCCAGGCGTCGTCGAGGGTGACGGGTACGGCCGGTGCGGTGGTGGTGCTGACCGGGACGGAGTCGAGGTCGGCGATCGCGTCGACGGCGGCGGACACGGCCCGCATTCGGCGGCGGGTGCTGACGAGTTCGTCGTGGCGGGCGAAGGGCTGGCCGAGTTGGGCGCGGGCCCGCTCGATCTCTTCCCGTTGGCCGGCGATGTTGGCGACGAGCTGGCCGCGTCGGGTCTCCAGGGAGGCGAGGTGGTGTTCGAGGCGGCGGATCAGGCCGGTAGCGTCACCGGTGGTCGCGTCGGTCAGTGACAGTTGCGTGGTCATGCCGGAGTCGTTGTTGACGGTCAGGGAGACCAGGACTCCGTCGCGGCCGTTCCAGATCGTCGCCGTGATGTCGAAGCCTCCCAGCGTGGCCAGCGGCACCCGGTCGCGTTGCTCGGTGGAGCCGAGGCCGGCGGACGCGGCGGTGAGGGCGTGTTGCAGAGCGCGGCCGGCGTCGGGTCGCTTGTCGAGGTGGTGGCCGGCCACGGTCATCCGGAACTTGTCCCCGCGTACGTCCTGGCGTTGGGCGATCGTCTGGTCTAGGGCGTCGACGCGCCGCTCGTCGACGGCGATCCACTGGTGCAGCTCCCGGATCTGCCTCTCCAGGGCGGCGTGGGTGTTGTGGTGGGATCGGTTGGCCCGTTCCAGCCGGGCCAGCTCCATCCCCAACTCTTCCTTCTCGATGAGCAGCGGGTTGCCGGTGGCGATGGCCTTGATCTGGTGGGCCTGGAGGGTCTCGTCGGAGACGTCCTCGATCTCTCGGGCGACGGTGCCGCGCATCATCTGGTCGATGAAGCCGCCCTTGCGGGCGACGGTCTGCCAACTGAAGGCGTCGAAGGAGCCGGTGACGACGTACCGGTAGATGCTGACCTCGGCGTTCTGGTTGCCCTGGCGCATGATGCGGCCGTCTCGCTGGGTGATGTCGGCCGGCCGCCATGGGCAGTCGAGGTGGTGCAGGGCGACGGCCCGGTTCTGGATGTTGGTGCCGGTGCCCATCCGGCCGGTCGAGCCGATGAGCACGGACACGTCGCCGTTGCGGCAGGCGGCGAACAGGTTCGCCTTCTCCTTGTCGCTGCCGGCCTCATGGATGAACCGGACGGCGTCGCGGGGCATCCCCAGGTCGACCAGCCGGTCGCGCAGCGCCTCATACGCGGTCCACCGGTCCGGGTCCTTCTTCGGGGTGCCCAGGTCGCAGAACACGATCTGCAGGGCGCCCGGTGTCGGGTGCTCGACCGGGTTGGCGGCGTCCGGGTCGACCAGGTAGCGGGTGTCGCGGTGTGCCTGCCAGATCTCGGCGATGTTGCGGGCCGCCACGTCGATCTTCCCCGGGGTGTCCTGGGCCATGCCGAGTAGCCGCAGGTCCAGCGACGCGGCCCGTGCCTCGCCGGAGATCTTCAGGATGTTGTCGATCTCCCGGTCGCGGGGGTGGTTGCGGCACCACTCGACCCGGTCGTCGAGGGTGGCGATGAAGTCGACCAGCTCGGGTGCGGGGTCGATGGGGATGACGTGCGGGGCGCGGTGGCCGTCGGCGTTGACGGTCAGCAGCGGGGTGGGTAGTTGCAGGTCGTCGGGGGTGCGGATGTCGCCGAAGGTGCGCAGCATCAGCGACAGCTCGGCGGCGTTGGTGTACTTCGCCAGCCGGGACTTGGTCTGGAAGCCGCTGCCGGTGGGTGAGATCTCCACCGACGTGACGACCTTGCCGAACACCGACGCCCAGGTGTCGAAGTCCATGGTGCCGGTGGCTTCGAGCAGGTCCGGGCGCAGGTGCCGGGTGACGACGTATAGCTCCCGCACGCTGTTGGCGATCGGGGTGGCGGTGGCCCCGCACACCACTCGCTGCCCGTAGCGGCGGCGCAGGAAGTCGAGCTTGGCGCGGAAGTCGATCGCCCGGTTCGAGCCGTCGTTGCTGGCGTCGGCGATGCTCGACACGATCGTGTCGTTCTTCAGGTCGTGCCACTCGTCGCGGAACACGAAGTCGACGCCGGTCTGGTCGAACGTCACGCCGGGGTCGGTCGGCTTGTCGAACTTCGCCTTGATCTTCTCTTCCGTGCGGAGCAGGGAGGCTTGGAGTCGCTTGACGGCGGCGTTGCGGCCCGGGTCCTCGCCGTTGGCGACGGCCTGGGCGTGCGCCCGTTCGATCTTCTGTCGGAGGTCTTTCAGCTCCCCATCGAGGAAGCGGCGCTGCTCGTCGTCGGACAGCCGCAGCGTCTCGAAGAACGACGCGGCCATGATGACGGTGTCCCAGTTGCCGGTGGCGCAGCGGGCCACGAACCGTTGCCGGCGGGCGGCGCTGGTGTCGTCCTGTCCGGCGGCCAGGACCCGGGCCTGCGGGTAGATCTGGAGGAACTCCCGGGAGAACTGTTCGAGCAGGTGCGTCGGGACGACGATGGCGGGTTTGTTGACCAGCCCGAGGCGTTTGAGTTCCATCGCGCCTATCGCCATGACGGCGGTCTTGCCCGCGCCGACGCAGTGGAACAGGCCCACCCCGGGTTCGTTGACGATCCGGGTGACCGCCTCGATCTGGTGCGGGCGGGGCTTGAACTCCACCGAGATGCCGGGCAGGCTGCGCCGCACGCCGACGTAGCTGCGGGGGACGTGGGCGTTGAACATCCGGTTGTAGGTGGCCGCGATCCGGGCGGCCCGCTCGGGTTCCTCCCACACCCAGGACTCGAACCGTTCCTCCAGCTCGACGGCCTTGGCCTGCGCGGCGGCGGTCGCGTCCACGTCGAACGCCCGCTTGCCCTCCTCGACCTCGTAGAACACCCGGATCGGGGTCTTGGTCAGCAGCCGTTGCGCAAGTTCCGGAGCGGACATGCCGGCGGTGCCCCAGGTCGACCGGGCGAGGACCCCGGTCCGGCTGCCCTTGACCTGCCAGTCCGATCCGCCGGGGTGCGTCACCCTCAGCCGCGGATCCCGCAGGATCTCCTGGAGGAACGCCTGCACGTCCTGGTAGTCGATGAACGGGGCGCCGAAGGACACCATGATCTCGCCGGGGCCGACGTCGCGGGGCAGGACCCGTTGCAGCGCGCGGACGTTGACCTCGAACCTCGGGTCGTCCTCGGCGGCGATCAGCGCCTGGTCGAGCTTGGCGCGGACGTTGTCGGACAGGTACGCGGCGGCTTCGACCGGCCGGCCGGTGGCGGGATCGTCGTAGACCAGCTCACCGAGGGCTTCCCGGGCCTGGATCTCGTCGACGCCGAGTAGCCGGGCGATCTCCGGCAGGAGCACCGCGCCGTGGTCGTCGAGGCAGATCGCCAGCGCGTCTTCGGGGCTGTCGGCGCCCAGGCGGGCCGCCCGGGGCAGGATGACCCGCTTGCTGAAGATGTCCGCCTTGGTAGCGGTGCGGGTGTCGTCGTTGAAGTTCTCCAGGGCGAACACCGTGGCGGCGTACGGGTCGATTCCGCGGAATCCGGCGAGCTGGGGGTAGTTGCGGTACAGCTTCGGCTGGCCGGTTTCCTCGTCGAGGATCGTCTCCAGCTCACCGGTGGTCTTGTTGCGCTGCCGGCGGGTGTAGGTGTCGTAGCGGTTGAGGTACCCGTACTGCGCGACGTAGGCGTCGTAGAGGGTGTTGAGGCGGATCCGCAGGAACGCCGCCGAGCCGGCCGGGGGCCCGTCGGGGTGCTCGTCGCCGTCGTCCAGCGACGACGACTCCGCGCGCAGCAGCGCCGTCACGGTGTCGCGCAGCAGCAGCAACGCCCGCAGTTCGTCGGCCTGGGTGGCGGGCACCTTGTGCTCGACGACCTGACCGGCCATGACGGTGGTGAACGTGCCGTCGTCGAGCGCTTCGAGGTGGCCCTCTTCGCGGCCGACGGCGGCCAGGACCGCGACCGGCGCGGCCGGACCGGCCTCGACGCGGGGAGTCAGGGTCAACCCGGCGAGGCGAGCCTCATCGACCACCTCACCCAGGACCCGGGCCAGGTCGGCGGCGGTGTCGCCGGACCCGGTGACGACCAGGTCCTGTGCGCCGTGGGCACCCCGGCCGACGGACAGGTCCCCGAGGACCCGGTCGGGCCGGTTGGCGAAGAACTCGTTGACGTGGACGGTGTCACCGCCGGGGACGTCGATCTCCCGGGTCTGCTCCCAGGCCATCCCCGCCTGATCCTGGCCGGGCTCCCGGCGGCGCAGGATCAGCAGGTCGGTGACGACCTTGGTGCCGGCGGCGTCCTCGTGTGCGCCGGTCGGCAGCCGCACGGCGGCCACCAGGTCCGCCACCGCGGCCATCTCCCGCCGGGCGGCCGGGTTCGCGGCGTCCATGGTGTAGCGGGACGTCAGCGCCACCACCAGCCCACCGGGCCGGGTCAGGTGCAGGCTCTTGATCAGGAAGTGGTTGTGGATCGAGTGCTTACCCGGGTTGTATCGCCGGTCGGCCAGCGCGAAGGCCCCGAACGGCACGTTGCCGATCGTCAGGTCGAACGTCGCGGCCGGCGCGCGGGTGTCCGCGAACGACTCGGTGCGGATGGTGGCGTGGGGGTAGAGCGCGGCGGCGATCCCGGCGGTGACCGGTTCCACCTCGACCCCGACCATCCGGGCGTTGCCGGGCGCCAGGCCGATGAAGGTGCCCGGCCCGCAGCCCGGTTCCAGCACGTCGCCGCCGTCGAACCCGAGGGCGGTGACCGCGTCCCAGATGGCTCGGACGTACGCCGCGTCGGTGTAGTGCGCGTTCAGGGTGTTGCGTTCGGCCGCCGCGTACTCCCGCTCGTCGAGCAACTGCCGCAGTTCCTCGCGGGCCGCCGCGAACCGTTCGTGGTTGCGGTGCTCGGTGCGACCCTCGAACACCCCCGGCACCGCACCCCACCCCGACCAGCGGGCCAGCACCGCCTGTTCCTCGGCGGTGGCCGGCCGGTCCTCGGCCTGGAGCGTCCGCAGGGTCCGCAGCGCGGCGAGGTTCGCGGTGAGCCGGGCCACCTCACCCCGGGGGGCAAGGTCCCCTTGCCCCCTCGGGGTGAACGACACCGGCCGGTCCGGATCAGGCGTCGTGGCTGGTGGCTGCGTCTGCGGTGGCGGGCCCGGTTCGGCCGGCTCAACCGGCGCGGCCGGTTCGGGGTCTAGCTGCGGGCGGGCGGGTCGCTGTCGTCGTTCATCGCGGCTTCCTGCTCCGCGATCTCCTGCCACCGCGGGTCGGTCGGGTCCTCCACCATCGGGATCCAGTCCTGATCCGTCTGCGGTGACGGGTTCGGCGTCGTCGGCGGTCTGGTCTCGTTCGTCTCCGGGTCGATCAGGATCAGCTCCGGCAGCACCTGTTCCTCGGCCGCCATCCGGGCTTCGTTCAGCCGGCCCAGCTTGTCGAGGTACCCCTCGCCGGTCGGGTCCGGGCCGGCGAGTTTCCTCGTCAGGTCCTCGATCTGGTGCAGCGCCTGATCCCCCAAAGTCGAGAAGAAGCTGTTCAGGTCCGTCCCGTCGGCTATCAACGCCGCGTACCGGTTCGGTAGGTACGTCTGCCAGTGCCTCTGGGCTTGCGCCCCGTACCGGTTCATCGTCTGCGGGCTCCTCTGGTGCTGCGGTCGGCTGGTCGGCGGTGACAGCGCCGACCGGCGGGCCGGTCGTGGTCGCCGCGCCGTCGAGGACCGCCGGCACCGGTGCCGGGACGGCGGTCTGCTCGGTCACGGCCGGCGGGGGCGCTGCCGGCGTCGGATCGACGGGAACGCCGAGCCGGCCGGCGGCGTATGCGGCCAACGGGCCGGCGACGTCGGCCGGCTGACCGTGCAGCATCGCGCGGATCGACTGCGCGGCGGCCTCCCGGCCCGCCGCGGTGGTGAACGTGCGGACGGCCCAGTCGACGCGGGCGGTGACCACGACCTCCACCAGCGGCCAGGTGTCCTCGCCGCCAGCGGCGGCGGCCAGCACCGGCCCCGGCCGATCCGGGTGCCGAGTCACCGCCGGGTCGAGCACATGGAAAGCCCGCGCGGCGGAGCGACGCCCATCGGCGCTGCCGTCCTCGTCGACGACCACCGCGACGCCGGCCGCCGGGTCCGCCTGCGCGGTGAGCGCCGCGACCTGCGGCCCGGTCAACGCCGGCCCGCACGCGGCCACCACCAGCGGCGCACCCTCGCCGCGTTCGGCCAGGGCGATGGCCTCCAACGCGGTCCGCGCCACCACCGACCGGCCGGTGCGCTCAGGCTGCTCCGCGAGCCCGAACACCACCTCGGCCGGGCGGAACACCGCCGTGGCGGGGCTGTGCAGCACCGGCGCCACGTCCGGGACACCGGGCGGGGCGTAGCCGGCGAAGCCGACCACCGGCCGGTCCGGATCGCGGTGCTCGCGGATGCCGACCATCACTCGGTTACGGAACCGGTCGACCAGCTGCCCGCTGCGACCGGTCGCAGCGAGGCCGGACGCCCGGATCTCCACATCGGTGAAGCCCTGCCGCCGCAGCTCGTTAACCAGCGCGGCCGGCCGGTCCGGCGCGTACCCCACCGCCCACCGCCCGTTGACCGGAACGCCCTGGGCGGCCAGCCACCGGGCCGGCGATGCCCCGTCGGGCCGGTCGAGTTGGGCCCGGTAGAACTCGGCCGCCGCGCCCTGGACGGCCAGGAGGCGTTGCCGCCGCGCGTCAGGGACCGTCGACAGGCGAGCCGGCCCGGCGACCTGAGCGGCCAGCGAGCCGGCCCGGCTGCGTAGCGCGGCGGTCCGGTCGACCGAGGCCGCCACACGCTCGGCAACCTCCCGCGCGGGTCGGGCCGCCGGCTGGTCCGGCGCGGCCGTCACGGTCGTCCGTCGTCAGGGTCGGTGGGCAGCAACCCCCGCGCCCGCAATGACTCGAACAGGCGTTGGTGGTGCTCCAGGGTGGCCGTCAGGTCGTCGATCTGCGATTGCAGGCCGGCGGCGAGACCGTCAGGCAGGTCCGCCGTGTCCGGCGCGGCCATCGGTACAGCGGCATCGTCAGCCATCGCTCCCCCAGGTGATCGCTTGATCACCACCGTAGTCAGGATGTCGAGCGAGATCGACCCCTGGGCAGGCTCGCGGGACGCTTCCGGCGGTGCCCCATGCCAGCAGACGCCGCGCCAGCGCCGGCACCGCCGAGGGGGTGATGCCGCGGAATCACCAACAGCGGCAGCGAGAGCAGCCCAGAGACGCGGACCCGGAACCGGGCCGCCGATGGTCGCGCTTGCCAACATCGACGCCTCCGGCGGGGCCTCTCTCGGAGATCCGGCAGGGACCGCAATCGCCAGGTGGGTGAGTGGTCACCCAGGGGTGGGATCTCCCCGCGCCGGCCGCCCAGAGGGCTACCAGACCGGCTCGGGGACGGCCAGGCCAAGCCGCTTCGCGGTCGGCTACGCCGAGCCTGGCCGTCCCCGAGCCGGCCCGGTCGATCGGAGATCGGCCGACACGAGGAGATCCCACCCCCGCCCCGGGCGTCCGCGCGGGCAAGCCCGCAAACCCCGCCCACCGGGCCTACGCCGACCCCTGCGCGTCGTGACGGTCGAGCACGTACTTGACGCTGCTCTTGGCCCACGTCCCCTTCCCGGACGGCGTTGGCACCTGCTCGCTGTTCAGCGTCGCGGCGATCGCGGCCAGCGACAGCCCCTCGTCCCGCAACTGCACCGCCCGGGTGGCCGAGGGCGGCAACGGCGCAGGCGGTCGACCCAACCGCACGCCCCGCTCCCGGGCCGCCGCCATCCCTGCCGACACCTCGGGCCGGCGCATCTCCGATTCGCTGCTCATGCCCACAGCGTACGGCAAAAAGGTACAGACAAAGGTCCCTGGAAAGAGCTTTTTCTATACCTTTTCCTGTACGATAGAGGGGTGCGGACCGGCCAGCCAAAACCCCTCAGTCAGGCACGTCGAAGGGACCGAGAACATGACCTTCCCCATCCGGCCCGCCCAGCTCGCACCGGTACGCGTCGGACGCGGCACGGCCGTGCACCTGGGCAGCCTCAGCAGCATCATGGGCCCCGACCGCAGCGTCCGCTACGTCGCGGCCTGGTGCGGGGCCAGCGGCACCGGCGACAACGTCCGTGTCGGCGAACCCCTCACCGAGCCCATCACCTGCCGCACCTGCCTGCGCGTCCAGCCGCGCCTGATCGAGCTGATCAACGCGAGCCTGACCGGCGAGCCCACCACCCTGCCCCACACCGGCATGGTCGTCCCCCACGCCAAGCTGCACGTCAGCGACATGCGCCGCGTCCCCGGCACCGGAGGCACCCGCGCCCGGCTCATGCTCGGCGAGCACTTCATCGGCTACATCACCAGCACCGTGCGCTTCCAGCCCATCCACGGCACCTCGATCGGCACCGCCGACCTCGACGGATACGCGGCCGACTGCCGCACGGCCAACGGCCGGACGGTCAACGTCAGCGACGTGCTCGGCGCCCTGGTCCGCGAGTACCAGATCGCCCAGCGGCACGCCGCCGCAGCCGCGCAGCCCGACCACAACGGCCGCGTCACCCAGCCGCACTGAGGCCACACCCGTGCCCCAGGCCGCCACCCGGCCTGGGGCGCGGCCGCCCAAGAGCCAGCCACCACGCGGGAGAACACCATGACCAATCACCGGGCCGACGCCCGCACCATCCTCGCCACCGCCACCCCGGCCACCCACCGCCCGCTGCTGGCCTGGGCCGTCGGGATCAGCGCACACGGTCACGCCGCCGACATCCTGACCTACTGGCGCACCCGAGACGCCCGGCAACTCGCCCCCGAGTACGCCGGCCAGACGTTGCCCGCGGGCCGGATGCTCCGCCTCGACCGAACCCGGATCGAGATCACCGACGGGAACCTCCACCAGCCGCTACGACTGAGCTGGTCCGATCTGGGCGCGGTCCTGGACGGCGGCCGGGTCACCAACGACCTGATCCACTGCTGCCAACAGGCCGTCATCGCCTGGCGTGATCACCCCTACGGATTCCGGGGTGCCGGCTGGGCCGCCGTCGTCGACGCCTGCTCCCGCGCCGGGGATGCCGTGTGGGCTGCCTGCCGTCCAATCGACCCCGGTGAGCAACTTGACCTGTTCGCCGGAATCGGCATCGAGGGCTGAGGCCAGGGGATCGGCACGGTAGCACCGCCGGTGCTACCGGCGGGGGTACGCTGCCACTATGACCGCGAAACGCTCCATCAGCGTCCCCGACGACGTCGCCGAATGGCTCGACGGCCAGCCCAACGTCAGCGCCGCCATCACCGCAGCCGTCCGCGCCCAGATGGCCGGCACCCAGGTCGACGAGGTGCTGCGCCGCGCCGGCATCGAGGTCACCGAGGCTGGCAAGGCCCGCTGGCGTGACCGTCTCTCCACCCCGATCCCGGACGACGCGCTCGCCGAGGGGCAGCGAATGCTCGACGAGGCCGCGTGAGCGACGACCAGGTCGCCGTGGTCCTGGACGCCACCGCCCTCGCCGCGTACGTCGACGGGCAGCTCGCCGTCGGCGAACTGATCGCCGAGGTCGCCGACGAAGAACGAACGGTGGGCGTGCCGGCCGCCTGCCTCGCTGCCGCCTACGCCGCCACCAGCAGCGAGGTCGGCACCGCCCTACTCACCCTGTTGACCACCACACCCGCCATCACCGTGCTGCCCCTCGGGGCCGAGCCCGGCGTGGACGACGCCCGCCAAGCCGGCGTCCTCGCCCGCGCCGCAGGCGGCGACATCGCCCTCGGGCACGCCGCCCGCGCGGCCATCGCCCACCAGGCCCACCTGGCCACCACCGACCCCAAGCCAGCCGCCGCCGTGCTGCCCGCCGGCTGGAGCATTCTCGACCTTAGCGAGGCGTAGATCGTCCTGTGGCCGAGGCCAAGCCCCACTGCTTTGCGCGCTTCCAACTCGGCATCGATCAGCCGCCCGTCGGTCAGCGCCGCATTGAGTGACCACCGTCCCTGGCTGGGTGGTCAGCGGCGGCAGCACCTGGCTGCGGGCGTTGAGCCAGTCCCGGGTGACCGTCCGCCGCTGGCGGGGCATAAATGGGCAGCGCGGATGGCACGGTCGCAGCTTTCCCACCTCGTGCAGGCCCGTCGCGATGCCATCCCAGGTGTTACCCCTCGGACTGCTCACCGTCGTCACGTTGTTCAAGCAGAACGCCCAGGTTGTACATCGCGTCGGTGTCGCCGGTGTCGGCTGCGCGCCGGAGCCACTGTTCCGCCTCCGCTCGGTGATCACCGCGCTGGGAAAGCAGAACGCCCAGGTTGTACATCGCGTCGGTATTGCCGGTGACGGCTGCGCGCCGATACCACTGTTCCGCCTCCTCTTGGCTGCCGCGCTGGGCAAGTAGAGCGCCCAGGTTGTTCATCGCGTCGGTGTGGCCGGTGTCGGCTGCGCGCCGGAGCCACTGTTCCGCCTCCGCTGGGTGATCACCGCGCTGGGCAAGTAGAGCGCCCAGGTTGTACATCGCGTCGGTGTCGCCGGTGTCGGCTGCGCGCCGGAGCCACTGTTCCGCCTCCTCCTGGCTGCCGCGCTGGGCAAGTAGAGCGCCCAGGTTGTACATCGCGCCGATGTGGCCGGTGTCGGCTGCGCGCCGGAGCCACTGTTCCGCCTCCTCCTGGCTGCCGCGCTGGGAAAGCAGAGCGCCCAGGTTGCTCATCGCGCCGATGTGGCCGGTGTCGGCTGCGCGCCGATACCACTGTTCCGCCTCCTCCTGGCTGCCGCGCTGGGCAAGTAGAGCGCCCAGGTTGCTCATCGCGCTGGTGTGGCCGGTGTCGGCTGCGCGCCGGAGCCACTGTTCCGCCTCCTCCTGGCTGCCGCGCTGGGAAAGCAAAACGCCCAGGTTGTACATCGCGCTGGTGTGGCCGGTGTCGGCTGCGCGCCGATACCACTGTTCCGCCTCCTCTTGGCTGCCGCGCTGGGCAAGTAGAGCGCCCAGGTTGTACATCGCGTCGGTGTCGCCGGTGTCGGCTGCGCGCCGGAGCCACTGTTCCGCCTCCTCCTGGCTGCCGCGCTGGGAAAGCAAAACGCCCAGGTTGCTCATCGCGCTGGTGTGGCCGGTGTCGGCTGCGCGCCGATACCACTGTTCCGCCTCCTCCTGGCTGCCGCGCTGGGAAAGCAGAGCGCCCAGGTTGCTCATCGCGCTGGTATGGCCGGTGTCGGCTGCGCGCCGGAGCCACTGTTCCGCCTCCGCTCGGTGATCACCGCGCTGGGAAAGCAGAACGCCCAGGTTGTACATCGCGTCGGTGTGGTCGGTGTCGGCTGCGCCACGCCACGCCTGTTCAGCGATGTCTAAGCGTTGGGTGAGATAGGCATGAGCGCCGATGGTGGCGGCTTGGGGGGTGGTGGCGATGGTGAGCAGGGTGTTCCAGAGCTGGTCGGGGACTGGGGTGGTGGCGAGGGGGCCCTGGCCGGTGGTGGTGCGGTCGAGGAGGTAGTCGGAGGCGGTGTAGGTGTCGTTCTCGTGGGGCAGGAGGCAGGAGCTAGCGCCGAGGACCCGTTCGCACGCCCATTGAAGTCCTTGAGTGATGGTGGGTAGGTCGGCGCGGTGTCTCCAGGCGGGGGACAGGTAGGGGCGGTAGAGCTTGGCGAGGATGTCGCGGGGGACGGGGGTGGTATAGCCGGCGCGGCGGCAGTCCACTGCGGCGCTGATGAGGGCGTGTCCGACCTCGAACGAGGGGCCGTCGCCGACCGACCAGCGGCGCATCATGGCCGGGCCGGCGGCGAGGTATTCGGCGAACCCGACCCCGGCGGTTAGCGCAGCCGTGATCCGGTCGTCGCCGGTGACCTCGGCGTCGGTGCGCTCGGAGTCGGTGAGGTGCTGACCGACCGGGATGCGGCGTCGGCCGCGGATCTGGGCTACCAGTTTCGCTGCGGCCTCGTCCAGCCCGGCCGTGATGAGTTCCTGGCCTTGACCGCCTCGGGTAGCGGCGTGGTCAAGGCGGGATAGTTCCTCGTCGCGGATCGTGGCCACCACCACCACGTCGGCTCGCCCGGAGGGGCACAGACGTTGAAGTAGCGCCTGGTCGATGCCTCCGGGGGTGAGGAAGCACTCCAGGTCGTCGAGCCACACGACCGCATCCCTGATCGGGTAGCCAGCCTCGACCACATCTCTCAGCGCCCCTGCGTACGCCGGGGTGAGTAGCTGGTGGTGCGGGCGGAGGCGGTGGATGGCCTCGAACGCGCTGCGGCTCTTGCCGGCGGCTGCCTTGCCGTGTAGCAGCACGATCCCGCCTTCGGCGATGGCCCATTCCAGGTCATCGTCACCGGTGCGGGGAACGTAGGGAGGGAGGTCCTGGTCATGGCGGTCGGTGGTGTCGATAGCGGGCTTGACGCCCAGGTCCAGCGGGTCGACCTGCTTCACCAACGGCGGCTGTCCATCGTCGCGGAGGTGCAGTAGGCACCCGAGAGGTACGGACTCAGTCGGGCTGGCCGTGCCGGGTTTCTTGCCTGATCGCGTCGTGAACCAGCTGACTATCAGCCCTGCGGCTCCGAGGAGCCCGAAAACAATGCTGGTGATCTTCTCAGCCCGGTCCAGCCCTTGCTTCACCAGGAAGTACACCACCGGGACAACGACTGCGACCGAGGAGAGCAGTAACACGATCTGGCGGAGTCGTCGCCGCGCCAACATGAAGGCCACACGTCATTCTGAAGGTGACCGGCAAGAAGCGCAGACCCGCCATCTCACCCAAGCCAGTCCACCCATCAGCTGAGAGCATTCTCGACCTCAGCCAGGCGTAGACGGCGTGCTCGTCTTCTTCCGGGTCACGGGTGGTCAACGAAGATGACGGCCACCGTCACGTTGTCGGGGCCACCTTGGTTGAGAGCCGATGCGATCAAACGATCGACGGCTTCCTGCGTGGTTGCCGAGTTCGCCAGCGTGGAGTGCAAGAGATCATGTGGCACGTAGGAGCTGAGCCCGTCGGAACACAGCAGGAGCCGGTCACCAGGAACCAAGGTGAATAAGGTGATGTCGGGTGCTCGGCCATCCTCCCGACCGTCCAAGAATCGTGTCAGCCTGTCAGGAAGGTGGGGCACTTCGGCTGCCTCAGAGACCAGATGCTTGTAGAGGTGATCTTCGGTGATCTGCGTGGTCTGACCGTGCTGCTGACCGCCGCGCAGGAGATAGGCCCGAGAGTCGCCGACATTGGCCAGGGCGACATTCGCACCAGCCCTGAGCATGGCCACCAGTGTGGTGCCCATGCCGGCGAGGTCCGGCTCGGCTTCGATTCGCCGCCTCAACGCACGGTTGGCGGCGTTGACAGCCTGTCCGAGCACGACGGGTAGCGCATCTGTGTCGACCACATGGTCGTACTGCCGTACCGCCTCGATGGCCGTGGAACTGGCGACATCGCCAGCGACGTGGCCGCCTAACCCATCGGCAACCGCGAACAGGAAATCTCCCAGGTAAGAAGCATCTTCGTTGCGTCGCCGGACAAGCCCGATATGAGAGCCCTCTGACACCTCAACGCTAAGAGTCGGTGCCACCACGTCCATCACCCCTTGTTGATCTCATCAGACCAAGGGTCCTGCGCCGACTCATCACGGTGTAGGACGTGGATCGTTTCGACGCGGTCGCTCGCGACGATGTACTCGGTTACCTCGACCGGCTGGCCGTCTCCGCCAGAGGTGCCTACCCGGACGATTTCCAGCACTGGAAGGTTGGTTGGGATCTCCAGCAGGGCAGCCTCTTGCTTGCTGGGCATGCGTGCCCGGTGAATCTCCATCCAGCTGATCGGCCAGTGACCAGCCATCTCCATCCGGTACAGCCAGTCACCAGGGCCTGGAGCCTGCGAGGTCACCCCAGGTACATCCGCCACCCGGGGATGGATCCACGAGATGTTGATCTGGAATGGCGGCTCCGACTCTGGACCGGTTACCCGGAACCGGCGCATCACCCGGGTGCCGGGCTCTACCTTGAGCAGCCTGGCGATACGCGGGTCGTTCAGGGGTTCGGCGGACACCGTGGGCGGGGTGTGGTGCTTCCACACCTCCTGGCTGGTAGCGGAAGGGAACGAGTACCCGGGTGCGGTGACGTTTCGTTTGACCAGGTTTCCCCGTGGTCGGCGAGGGCGGATCGTCCCATATCGAACGGTGATCCCCCGGCCCTGGACCGCCCATACGTAGCCCTCCGCCTCCAAGACCCCGATGGCTCTTCCGACAGTGTCTCGATTCGCCCCGTACTCGGAGGCGAAGTCGTCCAGACGCGGCAGCTTGGCACCAGGCTCCCACTCGTTGGCCTCGATCCGCTCCCGGATCTTGGCTGCAATGTCTAGGTAGCGCGAGTGCACAGCCACCGCATCTCCCCTCTCTAAAAGTCTTGGGACAATCGTTGACTTAGAGCTGCCCTGGCGTCAACATTGTCCCAAGATAAGTCAGCGGGCTTCAACGGATCGCACCCATTGGAGCCCTAAGAGAGACCGCGCGGCGGATCGCACCCGCCGCGCGGTCAATGCCCTGCGGATTTCGCCCCAGGGCGTCGGCATCTCCACCTGAAGGAGCAACAGATGCCTGAAACGAGGGTACGTGCTGCCCGAAATCATGGGATGGAGCCCCATCCCGGATCAATGCTCGACGAGGTGTCGGCGCTGGTGGCGCGGGCGCAGGCCGGTGACGCGGAGGCGTTCGGTCTGGTCTACGACCGGTACGTCGACCAGGTGTTCCGGTTCGTCTACCGCCGGGTGCTCGACCGGGCCACGGCCGAGGACCTGACGTCGGAGACGTTCCTGCGGGCGCTGCGCAACCTGACCAGCTTCCGCCGGCCGGGTGGTGACTTCGGCGCGTGGGTGACCACGATCGCCCGGAACCTGGTCATCAACTGGCAGCGGTCGCACCAGCGGCGTGAGCGGCCGGTGGCGGAGCTGCGGGACGCGGCTCCGGTCGACCTGGTGCCAAGCACGGAGGCCGCCGTGGTGGCCACGCTGACCCGTGAGGCCCTGCTCGCCGGGATCGCCCAGCTCAACCCGGTGCAGCGGCAGTGCATCACGCTGCGGTACCTGCGGGAGCTGTCGATCGAGGAGACCGCGCAGGTGCTGGGCAAGACCCCGGCGGCGATCAAGGCGGTGCAGTACAAGGCGTTGAAGGCGCTGCGAGGGCTGCTGCCGGTGACGGCGGTGATGCCGGCATGAGCACCCCGACGATCACGCCGGTCAACGGCGTTACCCAGGCCGCCCTGGTGCGGGCCGCGAAGGGCATGCCGACCGCTCCCGACCTGGGCACGCCGATGGGCATCCGGGTCGTCACCGCGCCGACCGGCTCGACGGCCCCGGCCAGCGGCATCGAGCAGTTGCTGGCCCTGGCCCAGGGCAGCGAGGCCGGCCGTACCCGTCAACTCGCTGAGCGGATCGGTGCCCTGGTGGCGGAGCTGACCGGCCGGTTGGAGGCCGAGCGGGCCGCCGAGGCCCGCCGCCGGGAGCTGGCGGAGAAGGAGGCCAAGCTCACCGCCGAACTCGCCGAGCTGCGGCAGAGGTTGGGTGGCGGGCCGGAGGCCGCCGCGCACCGTGCCGCGATCCGCCAGTGGGCGCAGGCCAACGGCTATGCCGTGCGGGAGCGCGGCCGGATTCCACGGAATGTCGTGCAGGCGTGGGCGGCGGCGACCGGGTCGGAGGTGGCCCGGTGAAGGCGCTGAAGATGCTGCTCCCGGCGGCTGCGGCGCTGTCGCTGGCGGGGCACGTGTGGGCGGTGCGGACGGTCCGCGCGGACCGGGTCCGGCTGGCCGAGGCCCGCCGGCTGGTGGCCATCGACCCGTTGACGGGGCTGGCGAACCGGTCCGGTCTGTCGGCGGCGCTGGCCGACCTGGCCGATGAGCCGTACGACCTGGCCCTGGTCGACCTGGACGGGTTCAAGCAGGTCAACGACACCCTCGGGCACGACGCGGGTGACGCGGTGCTGGTCGAGGTCGCGGCCCGGCTGTCGGCGGCGCTCGACGAGGTCGACGGCGCGGTGGTGGCCCGGCTCGGTGGTGACGAGATCGTGCTGCTCTGCCCGTCGCCGGCCCCGATCGCGGGGATTCTCGGTGCCGAGGTGGTGCGGGCCCTGGCCGCGCCGGTGGTGCTGCCCGGCGGGCGGGAGTTGCTGGTGCGGGCCAGTGTCGGCGCGGTGTCGGCGATGGCCGGTGACGAGCCGTCGCGGGTGCTGCGCGCGGCGGATCTCGCGCTGTACCGGGCGAAGGCGGCCGGCGGCGGCCAGGTCGCCGAGTACGACCGGGCGGCGGATCTGCCCGTGATCGAGCAGCGGCCGGTGGTGCGGCTGCGGGAGATGGCTGAGACGGCCCGCGTGCTGGGGGGTGCGGCATGACGATCCCGACGAGGTCCCTGGATCTGGCCGCTGCGCTGGCGCAGTACCGCGCGGGTCTGCCGACGCTGTCGGATGTCGAGCTGGAGCACCGGGCGGCTGCGGTCGCGGCGCTGCCGGGCTGGTTCGCGGGCGAGCTGCGCCAGATGGTCGACGCCGAGCGTGAGTCCCGCCGCCTGGCGGACCCGGTGGTGCCGGCGCGGTCGCGGGCGGTGCGGGTCGCCGCTGGCGTGGTGGCGGCCGGTGCCGCCCCGGCGGCGCTGACCGGTCAGGCCCTGGCCGAGCACGTCGACCGGGTGCCGCAGGCGCTGCTGTACTCCCCGGCCGTCGCGGTCGGCCTGGTCGCCGTCGTGGTCGGCGGGGCCCGCCTGGCCCGCTGGGTCGACGACCACCGGCACCCCTTGGCGGTGGACGTCGACGAAGACGACCTCGACCCGCTCGGCAAGGAGTTGCTGGCTCAGGTCCGGGCCGGTCGGCGAGCGCGCGGGGAGGTGTGCTGATGGCCGGGCTGCTGGTGGTGAGGGTGCACCTGGACTGGACCGCCCCGGGTCACTACGACCGCGACCGGTCGCTGCCCTGCCGGATCTGCGGCACCGCCACGCGGATGCGCGACGCCAAGGGCGAGGCGTGCCACCAGTCGTGCGCGGAGGACGAGATCGCCCGGGAGCTGCTCGGTGCCGGGCAGCCGTTGATCGCCGACGAGCGGGTTCCCGCCCCGGCGGCGCAGAACCCGGAGGTGGCGCGGTGACGACGTTGCAGAACGGGCCGGATCTGGCTCAGCTCGCCGCGACCGACCACAAGGTGGCCCGGAACCTGGCCACGGCTGAGCGGGAGCGGCAGGCCACGCAGGCGCGGATCGTGTCCGAGGACGCCGCTACCGAGCGGCGGCTGCGGATGCAGGAGGGCCAGCAGCGCCTGGCGGCGCAGAAGGCCGCCGACCGGGACGCCCGCGCTGAGCGTCGCCGCCAGCAGCGGGAGACCGAGCGGGCCGAGCGGAAGGCTCGCCGGCAGGCCCGGCGGGCGGAGATGGCGGGCTGGTGGGCTGGCCGGGTCGCCTACGTGCGTAACAACGCCGCCGCGGTGTACTCCGGGCTGATCTACGGCCTGGCGGTGTCCGGCGCGGTGTACGGGCAGGTCGACGCCGCTCGGGCGAACGGTCTGCCCACCCCGATCGGGGTGGTGACGGCGGTGGCGATCGAGGGCACCGGCCTGGCGATGGCGCTGACCGCGCAGCACCAGCGGCTCAACGGTGAGCGGGCGGTCGCGGCGCGGTCGCTGATCTGGATCTGCACGGCGGCGGCGGTGGCGATCAACGCGATCGGTCACCACGCCGACCCGACCAAGGCGATCGTCCTGTCCGCCCTGTCGGCGCTGGGGATCATCGTCTACGAGGTCAGAAGCGGGGCGAAGCACCGCCCGGTGCTGCGCGAGAAGGGCATGATCCCGGAGCCGCCGGAGCGGTTCGGGTGGCGACGCTGGCTGACCTACCCGAGGCACACCTACGCGGCGTGGAAGGTCGACGTCCGCGACCGGCTCTCCCCCGGTGCCGCTGAGCTGATCGCTCGGGCGGAGGCCCGGCGGGTCGAGCAGCGCCGCCAGGCGGCGGTCGAGGCCGAGCGGGCGCGGCAGAAGGCGGTGGCCGCCGAGGTCGCCGCCGGTGCCCGCAAGGCGCTGCGCAAGGCCACCGGCAAGGACTCCGGTGCCGCCCTGGCGGCCCTGGCCCGGCTGGCGGCCACCGGCACCCCGGCGCCGCTGCTGGCCCTGCCCTCCCCGGACCGGGTCGCGGTCGACGCGGCCCGCGCCGACGCCGTCGACGCCCGCCGGGCGCAGGCGGAAGCGGAAGCACGCGCCGCCGCCGCCGAGTCGCGGGCGGAAGCGGCAACGGTCCGCCAGGCGGAAGCGGAAGCAACCGCCGCGACGGCGGTGGCCGAAGCGGAAGCGGAAGCACGCACCGCGATCGACCGGACGGTAGCGGAAGCACGGGCGGCAATCGAGCGGGCGGAAGCGGAAGCACGCGCGGCGGCCGGTCGGGCGGAAGCGGAAGCAACCCGCCGGGCCCGGGCGGAAGCGGAAGCAGTGACCGCCACTCGCCGGGCGGAAGCGGAAGCAACCGCCGCCGCGCTCGCCCGTCGGGCGGAAGCGGAAGCACGGACCGCGCTGGAGCGGGTGGCGGCGGAAGCGGAAGCAGCGCGGGCCGAGGCTCGCGCGGAGACCGGACGCGCCTCGCGTACTCAGGGGCAGCTCGACGCCGCCGGCACCGAGTGGCAGCGCCGCCTGCGGGTGGCCGAGACGGACCTCGACCAGGCCCGCCGGGAGTTGGGCGAGCAGCAGCACGCCCGACTGCGTGCCGAGGCCCTGGTCGAGGCCGCCAAACAGGAGGCCGCCGACCTGCGGGCCGCTCTGGCCCAGGCCGCCGCCGACGCCGGCCGCCGGCCCCGCCGCATCCCGGGCGGGTCGTCGAGCACCCCGGCCGAGCCGGTGCTGTTCGAGGACAAGCCGGTTCCGCACGTCGACCGGGTCAGCCCGGAGACCGTCCGCGCGGTGCTCCAGGCCCGCAAGGACCACCCCAACGGCACCCAGAAGGACCTCGCCGCGCAGGCCGGCACCTCCGAGCGGACCGTCCGAACGGTGCTCACCGCCGTCGCCGCCACGGCCGGCTCCGCCTCATAACAGCTCATAACTCTGAGGCGTGAGCAGCCAAAACGAAGGGAGGAACGCGATGCAGAACGACACGACGGCCCTGGCCCCGACGCCCGAGCCGGAGCAGGTGGACGCGGTGGTGCCGGCCCCGGACCTGTCGGTGCTGGCGGCCGAGCAGCCGCCGGCCGAGCAGGGCAAGGACGACAAGGCCGCCAAGCCGGAGGAGTTGACGGAGACGACGCCCGCGTCGGTGGGCCTGGTGGTGGCGCTGGTGGTCATCTCGGTCGTCGCCGCCGTGGTGGTGGCGATGTGGATGGTGTCGCCGCTGATGGCGCTGCTGCTCGGGGCCGGGCTGATCGTGGTCGCGGTGCTGGCCGGCGCGGGGTGGCTGGCCTGGCGCAAGTACACGCGGCGGGCCAAGACCGGCGGCAAGACCGGCCGGGACGGCTCCGGTCGGGGCGGCCGGCCCCACGCCGCCGCCAGCGGCGGCCGGTCCCTGGACGGCGGGAAGAAGCCGGGGGGCAAGTCGGGTGGGCTGTGGCCGTTCGGCCGTGGCAAGACCCCGGCCGGTGGCGGGAAGTCCCCTGCTGGTGGCGGGAAGCCTCCCGCTGGTGGGAAGCCGACCGGCGACGGGGGCGGGAAGAAGAAGCCGACCGGCGACAAGTCGGGTGGGCTGTGGCCGTTCGGTCGCGGCAAGACCCCGGCCGGTGGCGGGAAGTCCCCTGCTGGTGGCGGGAAGCCTCCGGCCGGTGGGAAGCCGACCGGCGACGGGGGCGGGAAGAAGCCGTCCGGCGACAAGTCCAAGGGTGGGCTGTGGCCGTTCGGCCGCACCAAGACCCCCGGCGGCGGCAAGGCCCCGGCCAGCGACAAGACCCCGGCCGGCAGCGGGAAGGCCCCGACCAGCGGAAAGACCCCCGGCGGTGGCGGGAAGCCGGCCGGGGACGGCGGCGGAAAGCCGACCGGTGGCCGCAAGGCCAAGACGGCGGGCGGGGCGGCGCTGCTGGGGCTGGTGGGGCTGGTCCGGGCCGCGAAGAAGGCCAAGACCGGGGACGGCAAGGCGGCGGCGGACAAGCCGGCCGGCGCGGAGGAGCCGGTGAAGGCGACGACGCGGCCGTCGCCGGGCGGGCACCGGCCGGAAACGGTGATCGACGTCGACGTCGAGGACATCTTCGACCCGCCCGGTCGGCCGGGCGCGACGCCGACCAGCGGGCCGACAGGGCGGTCGGCTCCGCGTACCGAGCCCTTCTATGACCCCGGACCCACCGCTGGCAGCGGGTGGTGGGACCGGAAGGCACCGACGCCGCTGCGCACCACCGAGCACCAAACCCCTGTTGTTTTCAACCACCTTGGAGGACCAGCAATGAGCACCACGACCAGCAGTGTCGACCAGGACGCGATGCGGGTGGCGAACCGCTACGCCGGGCTGATCGAGAAGGCCGAGACGCTGACGGCCCGAGCCGGCGCCTGCCGGGACGCGGCCAGCCAGTACCGGCGTGACGCCCGAGCCAACCAGGAGAGCGCCGAGAACCACAAGCAGGCCGCCCGCACGATCCGGGACGCCAACGTCGCGGCGGACCACGCCCGGCAGGCGCGGGACGCCGAGGCGGAGGCGGCGCGGGAGATCCTCGCGGCCCGCTACTACGAGGAGCAGGCCGAGGAGTACGAGGCCCAGGCCCGCTCCATCGGTTTCTGACCGACCACCCGCGCGGGGGCCGCACCTGGTGCGGCCCCCGCACCCACGAACCGCAGGACCAGGCAGAACGAGGAGGACGTCGTGACGAAGCGGCGAGCAGCGGTGGGCATTCAGTGGAAGACGTTCTGGGCTGTGGTCGCGCCGTTCATCAGCGCGGTGTGGGTGGCGGTGTGGCTGGTCACCGGCTCGCCGGTGTGGATCGCCGGGCTGGCCACGGCGCTGCTCGCGGCGACGGCCGCGTTCGGTGCCCGGCTGCTGGTCCGGATCTCCCCGATGTTCGCCCGGCTCAGCGCGGCGGCGAAGTCGAGGGTGGTGGGTTGGCTGGTCGCGGCGGTGACCGTCTACGCCGCCTGGTCGACGCTTGCGGTGTCGGTGCCGGACCTGTGGCCGGTGTGGGCGCTGGTCCTGCCGGCGCTGGGCGGCAGCACCTGGGTGATGGCGCGGGCCCACGAGTACCTGCTGCGGTACGCGCCCCCGCCGGCACGCCCGGCGGCGGCTGTCGCGTTGACCACCGGCGGGCACGCCCAGCTCGCCCTGGCCGCCGAGGACCTGGGCGGCCCGCGTGACGGGGAGCCGCACCTGGCGTGGCTGCTGCGCCTGGCGGTGCGCCGCGCCGGCCTGGAGTGGCTCCGGATCTCCAACCCGCAGATGGTCGGCCCGGCCGACGCGCCGTTCGGCGCGCGGGTCGAGGCGTGGGCACCGATCGAGCTGCGCCGCGTCGTCAACGGCAAGGTCCGCGTCGAGCAGGCCCCCCGCCTGGACGACCATGACGCTCGCCGGATCGCGTTGGCGCTGCGCGACATCACCCGCCGCGACATCGCCCCGGACTGGGTGAACATCGACGAGGACCCGAACCGGGTCGGCGTGTACACGATCCAGGCCAACACCGAGGACGTGATGCGGCGGATCCGCCCCTACAAGGAGCGGGTCGAGGACCTGGTCGACGCCGCCGGTCGGCCGAGGTGGCGGCGCATCGCCGAACCCGTGCACGCGCTGTGGGGCATGGACGGGATGCCGATCGGTGTCGACGTCGCCCGGCACGCCTGGATCCTCGGCGCGACCACCGGCGGCAAGTCCGCCTACATCCACCGGGAGTGGGCCGACGTGACCCGCTGCGAGGACGCCCTGATCTGGGTCGCCGGCACCCGCAAGCTGTACGACCTGGTCGGCCCGTGGCTGGAGCCCTACCTCGGCCAGGACGTCCGCCCCCCGCTGGACTGGGTCCGCGCCGACGCCGAGGGCGTGCTGCAGATGCTGATCGCCGCGATGGAGATCGCCCGCTGGCGTCAGGACCAGCCGTTTAGCGCCCGCCACGGCTTCAAGAAGATCCTCTTCTACATCGACGAGGGTAGCTTCGCGCTGAACACCAAGGTCAAGGCGTACTACGACGGGGCCGAGGTCACCGCAGGCGACATGTACGCCGAGTGCACCCAGGCCGTCGCGTCCGCCGGGATCTACCTGGTCGTCGCCACCCAGCGCGGTGTGCACCACGCCTTCGGCGACAAGGGCGGCGACGCCAGCGCGAACATCGGCCGCGAGATCGTCTTGATGAGTGGCGATGAGCAGGAAGCGGGCCGGGTCACCGGCAACTACAAGCTGCCCCCGCTGCGCCACCGCGGCGAGTGCTACGCCCGCCTCGGCGACAGCGACCCGGTCCGGGCGAAGATCGAATACGTCCAGACCTCGGACCCGTCCAAGCCGGTGCTGCACGACGGGCCGCGCGTCGACGAGATTTCGTGGAATCGCCGCTACCACCAGCGTGACCTCGACGCCGGATCGGCGCAGGCGGCCGGGACGGCCTACGCCAGCCGGCACCAGCTCGTCACCGACGACTACCTGGCCGACCTGCGCGGCGCCCGCACCCGCAGCGGCGCGAAGACGCAGGCCAGCACGCCCGAGCGCGACGCCGACCAGGCCATGGCCTCCGCCGTCGCCAGCATCTTCAGCCGGCTCGGCGGCAAACCGGCCACCGCACCGGCCACGCCGGCCGCCGTCGAAGCGCCGGCCGCCGAGGCGGTGGAGCCGACGCCGATGGCCGGGTACCGCACCCGCGCCGACCGGGTCGAGGCGGCGGTCCGCCAGATCTGGCGCACCAGCAGCGCCCCGGCCTCACCGCGCGACATCCTCGCCGCGCTCCACGAGGGCGGCGACACCGCCGCCACCCCGCAACTGGTGTCCAACGCGCTGACCCAGCTCGGCCAGCAGGTCCGGGTCGTGCGCCCGCAGACCCCGGACGGGCGGCCGGCGACCGGGCAGTACCTGCCGCCCGAGGCCGCCACCACCACGGTCACTGCCAGTAACGCCTAACGCCTCATAACCCGGGTTCCCCCTCCCCCCGTGAGGGGGCCCTATGCAGGCGTCGACCCCCCTCCCCCACCGCTGTTATGAGACCCGCCTGTTAGGTCACCGTCCGTAGAGGAGACCCACCCGTCATGTCTGCCAGGATCGCCGAACTGGAGTCCGAGATACGCCGCCTGACCCGTCAGCGCGACGCCCAGCCGGCCGACACCGTCTACGCGCTAACCCACCAGCAGCGCATCGACGCCCTGTCGGTGGAGCTGATCGCCTGGCAGCTCGACGGAGCCCAGATGCGCGCCGCCGAGGACGCCATCCGCGCCGCCGGCCGTCGCCACCGCCGCGCCCACACCGGCCGCAGCCGCTGGCCGGCGGTCGCCGGCGGAAGCGGTCTGCTCGGCAGCGTGGCCACCGCCGGGCACCTCGCCGCCAACGCGGGCGGCCCGCCGGTGATCGGCGGCGTGCTGCTCACCGCCGCCGCCGCGGCGTTGGCACTGACCGCGCTCGACCGCGTCCGCGACGGCCGCGAGGCCGCCGCCGCCGAGACGGACATGCACACCGCCCAGCACCAGTACGCCGCCGTCGTGGCCCGCCACACCCGCGCCATCACCCCGGTCCGCCCGCTCGCCATCCACAGTCAGGAGACGCCATGCGCCGCCAGCAGCCCGCAGCCCCCGGCAACCAGCCCGTCCACCGCCATCAGCACGACCCCGGCGTCCGCTGCTGCGACCGCTGGCCACCCGCCCGCCGCGTCACGACCGTCGGCACCGTCCTCGCCGACCGCCGCCGCCTGATGGCCGCCGCCACCTACACCGCCTGGCTGCTGCTCGCCCTGGTCGCCGTCGTCGCCGTCCACGCCCTGCTGCTGCCCGCCACCACCGACTGGGCCAGCGCCCACGGCCCGTGGGGCTGGACGCTGTGGGCCGCCTGGGCCACCGGCTCCCTCGCCGCCCTGCAACAGGGCGTGCTCGCCCGCCGCCGCTCCCGCACCGCCCTGTACGTCCTGCACGCCGCCGCCGTGACCGCCGTCCTCATGGGCATCGCCGCCCCCGGCGGCTGGACCCAGGCGCTGACCGCGACCGCCGGCACTGCCGGCGCGTGGGCAATCGCCTTCTTCGCCACCCGCCGCTAACCCATCCCACCGACCGAACCCGGCCGCCGTGCTCCCTTTTCCGCCGACCCGTCGATAGGTACTCACAGAGGAGGAGTTATGACCACCACGACCACCCCGACGACCAAGGCCGCCGTCCCGACGATCCCGGTGCGGCTGTACCTGAGCGACCCCGACGCCGAGCAGCCCCACGTCATCGAGCGGATCGTCACCGGCTGGCCCGTCGCGCCCGGCCTGGCCATCAACGTCACCATCGGCGACGACGGCCTGCGACTCGACGGCCGCTACAGCCTGACCCACCTGCCCAGCGGCCTGGCCATCGCCCGCTGGCTGTGCGCCCGCCACGCCGACCAGGCCGCCGTCGCCGCGATCACCACCGGCGTCGACTGGACCGCCGACGCCGACCAGATCGTCGACGACGAACGCACCGCGCCGCTGCGCCCCGGCGTCGCCGTCTGGGACTGGTGCGGCTACGACCGCTTCTGCCGGGCCGAGGCGTACCCGCGCCCGGACTCCCCCACCTACGCCAGCCGCTAACGCGGCGCGGGCGGCCCCCACGCCCTGAGAAAGCCGGGGCCGCCCGCCACTCCCCCATCCAGCAGATGACAGGAGCTACCCACATGGTGCCCGACCCGGGTGACCCGACCTACCTCGGCGCGGCCTACGCCAGCCACTACGAGCCGCGCGGCGAGCACGGCCCCCGCCGCCACTTTCAGATCCCGACCGCCGGGGCGTACGCCGTCCTGGTGACGATCTCCGCCAGCCTCGCCGACAGCACCTCCCGCTGCACCGGCTGCGGCGCGACGGACCGCGACCTCAGCGAGCTGGAGATCCTGGCCCGCGCCGGGGCACACGCGTCGGCGTGCGGGCGGGGCACCGTGCCGGCCGCCCTGGACGCCGAGATCGCCACCGTCCGCGCCGAGCTGGCCCGCATCTATCCCAAGGCCGGCAGCTACCTCCAGATCGCCGGGGTGCTGCTCGGCGCCGGCCTGGCCGTCCTCGGGGGAGCCGGAGCCGGCGGCCACCTCCCCACCGCCGCGCTCGCGGCCGGCGCGACGACCGCCGTGGTGGTGCTGACCGCCGTGGTGCTGCTCCTGCTCGCCTCCCGGCCCCGCCTCGGCGGGGACTTCGGATTCGTCGCGTACGCCGACGCCGCCACCGCCCAGGACGTCCTCACCCGGATCACCGGCGGCGACGCCGGCCAGGTGCCGCAGCTGACGCCTCTGGCCAAGGCCCGGGAGCTGTGGTGGCTCTCCCGCGCCACCCGGGCCAAGTACCGGGCGATCAGCAGGGCGGTGCCGCTGCTGCTGGCCGGGTACACCGGCGCGGCCCTGACCACCGCCCTGGCGATCGGCGCGTGGTGACCACATGACCCACTCGTTCGCCACCACGGTTGCCGCCACGACCGACGAGTTCCGTCTCGACGTCGTCACCGACCCCGACGTCGACAACCCCCAGGCGGTCACCTACTTCACCGCCGCCGATGGTGACACCGCCTGCCACCAGGCCGTGCGGCTGCTCGCCGCCGTCGACGGCCCCGACGACCGCTACGGCGAGCTGTACGTCCACGACGGAGACGGCAACGCCGTCCACTACGACACCATTCACCTGCCCGCGTGACCGTTCAATACGCACGAATGGGCGGCCCGAATCGTCGGGTCGCCCATCCGACTGCTCGCGTTCGGATTGCCTTGGCACGCAAGGCCGCCGGGCTCGCCCCGTTATGTGCCGATTTTCTGAAGAGATCCACACAGGACCGACCGGAAACGCCGATCCCGGGGCGCGTCGGTGCCCCGGCCGATGGCACAGTCACCGTAAGATCCACGGGTTACAACCCCGGCCTGTCTCGGGGCCACTTCCAAGCTTCGATCTTGAGGGAGCGCCTTCGCTCAACCCCTAACTCCACAAAAAAGCAGAGCCCCAGACCCCCGTCGTTTGGCCGCGGTCGGGATCTGAGGCTCTTCACAAGCTCGGAGGCAACCATAGCACCCACCTCCGGGCTGGGTGCATTCTTGTCTCAAGACACGGTTACCGCGTGTCGCGTCGATGCCTGCGTGCACCCAGCTCACTCCTCTGCGTCACGAGCCAGCAGTGGCTTGATGACGCCACACTCACCACCCCAACGTGCACGGCTGCTCCGCTGGGCGATTCATCTTCTCGTCGAGGCTGATCAAGGCTCAGGACGTAAGCCTGGGCGGTCTGCGACGGTGCCGCGATGATCACGGCACCGCAGACGACGACGCTGCCTGCGGACCGGGTGGCGGCGTTGGGGTACTGCCCTGACTGCTACGTCACCGGCGCGGTCACGCTCGTCGTGCCCGGCGCGCGGCGTTGCCAGGCGCACCTGGTCGACCAGCAGCTGCTGGTGGAGACCACCCTCGGTGGGCAGGCCCGGCTGGCTGTGCCGGCCGGTACCCGCCGTCGACCGACGTACCCGACCGGTCTTCAGATGCCGTGCGCGGCCTGTGCGGCTGCCGGCGTCGACCGGCAGGGCTTGCCCCGTGACGGCGAGGGGTCGGACCCGCTGTGTATTCCGTGCTGGCGTGGCCGGGCCGACCGGCAGAGCGCGGCGGACCGGCACCGGTTGGTGGCCGAGCTGCGCGAGCGCCTGGACGTTGACGAGCCGGCCGGGTGCGCGGCGTGCGGCGAGCCGGAACCGGTCCCCTCCTGCTGGCTGTGTGGGTACTCGTGGCTGGCGCAGGCCCGCGCCGACCACGAGCACGCGCAGGCCCTGGAGGCCGCCGCCGTCGCCACGCGGTTCGCCCTGCTCGCCGAGACGACCGAGGCCCAGCAGCGGGTCGACGCGCTGACCGCCTGGATCGAGCGGATCACTGAGACCCTGGCTGCGTTCCACGCCGGTGACAGCTGGGGTCGGCCGGTGTGGCTGCTCGCGGACCTGCTGGCCCGCGATGCCGCCGCCCGGACCAGCCGTCGTGGCCGCCGGTCAGCTCTGGGCATGGTCTGCGCTGTCCTGGCCGTCGACAGTGACCGCCGCTCCGGCCGCCGGGCTATGCCCGGCCGGGCCGCCACCGCCGCGCTGGCTGGCTGCGGTGACAGCACCCGCCCGGTCACCGACGCTTGGCGCCGCGCCGAGGCCCTGGGCTGGTGCGTTCGGGTCGAGCAGGGCCGCCGGCTGTCCTACGCCGAGCGGTGCTCCACCGGCCGCTCCCAGGCCCGTGCCGTCTTCGACATCACCCCGGTTCACCGGGGCGACTCGGCCGCGCAGGCCGCGCACATCCCGGCCGCTCTGGGCGTCCTGGCCGACCTGCTGGAGCACGCCCGCATCCTTCTGGCCGCCGCCCAGGCCCACGTCGACGAAATCGGCGCTCGTGCCGGTGGTTGGGTCGACTACCGCGAGCGGGTCCGCCGTCAGCAGATGCGCCAAGCGGTCACCGCCGCCCGCGATCACGCCCGTGACCAGGCCGCTAATTTCCGCACCCCCCACACGGTGTCTCAAGCTATGAGCGTTTACTCCAGCTTGTTTCGGGGTCTGCTGATCTCACCGCCGATCACGCCCACACCGTCGTCAGTGGACCGGCCGAGCCGGAGGAAGGACGGCGCTTCGCGCTCATCGACCAAAGCGGGAGCCGATCGCGGGTGTGTCAGGCCATCGCCTGTACAGCGTCCTAGGCCGGCTCAGAGGCACGGTGACGCACCACGACCACGGCACGCACGTCCCGAGTGGTCGGCATGGGCGTACGACCTCGCATGGGCCGTGCAGGGCCGGTGGGCGTGGCTACGCCCGGTTCCCCTGCCTCGGGTCGCCGCGACGTTGGGCGCGGCCCTCGGTCCGGACTGGACGGCCGAGGCCCTGGACGCCTGGGTGCGCCGGGCCCGGTCCCGGCCGTTGCTGGTCGAGCCCCGCGACCCGGTGGCGTACCTGCGGGCTGTGCTGGAGGACGCGCTGACCGGGCCGGACGCCCCGCCGCACCCGGCGGCCCGGCACACCCGGCACCAGCGGGTCCTGGCCGCGATGCAGGCCGCCGTCCAGCGCGATCGGCGCGACCAGGCGCGCGCCGACGAGGTCCAGCGGGACCAGGCCGCCGCACGGCCGGGCCGGCGCAGCCCGGCGGCCGAGGCCGCTCTCGCCGCGATCCGCGCCCGCACCCCGGGGCACCTGCGCCGCGCCGACCGCGCCGCCCTGCTCGACGCCTCGCCGGCCGGCGGCGAGTGCGTGTGGCCCGATGTAACGCAGCCCGGCAGCGGCCTCCCCGCAGCGGCCTTCCGCCCCTGATCCGGTTCTATCCCGGTACCTCAGTGCCACTCGGCCCCTGAAATCGGCTCTGCGTCGATCTCAGGGGCCACTTTCCGTGATCTTATCCTATCAAGATCATATAATTACAACTTTCCAAAAATGGATAAGTGTTTCTCATTTCAGGAAATAGAAAATAGGGTAGGATGGGTGGCGTGACGGAGACGACGACGGCGAGCCCGCCCCGGGGCGAGCAGCCGACCTGCAAGTACGACGGCCGACCCCTGGCCTACTCGGGCAAGGGTCGGCCAAAGGAGTTCTGCCCGGACGACGAACGCCGCCACGACGGGCGCAACTGCCGGCAGGCGTTCGCGGCGCAGCGGGAGGCCGAACTCGCCGCCGGCCTGGACGTGCCGCTGACTGCGTACCGGGAGGCGACCGGCCGGGTGCTGCCGGCGGTGGAGGCCCTCGCCGGTGACCTGGCTGCCGTGGTGGAGGCGATGCGCGCGGTGGACACCTCGGCGCTGTCCCGGGTCGAGGTGTCCGAGGCGGCGGCGGTGGCCGCCGTTGCGCGCGCCCAGGCCGCCGAGGATGACCGGGACCGGGCCACCCGCGACGCCCGCACCGCGACCGCCACGGCGGCCACCGCCCGGGAGGCGCAGCGGGTCGCGGAGCGGAGGGCCCGCGATGCCGAGGCCGAGGCTGAACGGCGGACCACCGAGGCGTGGCGGCAGGTTGTTGACGCCCGCGAGGCCCAGGGCCGCGCCGAGGCCGCCGCCGGCGAGCGCGCCCAGGCGGTCATAACCGAGACGGGCCGCCGGGAGGCCGCAGAGCAGCGTGCCGCTGACCTCACCGAGCAGGTCAAGGAACTGCGCCGCGAGGTCAAGACCGCCGAGGCCGAGGCCCGTAAGGCCGACGCGGCCCGGGTCAAGGCGGAGCAGCGGGCGCAGCGGGCGGAGGAGATCCTGACGGTGGTCACCGGGGAGCGCGACGACGTCCGGACCGCCCTCGCAGAGTCTGAGACGGCCTGCCGGGACGCCGAGGCCGAGCTGCGCGCCGTACGCGCCGAGCTGGCCGCGCTGCGCCACCAGGCCGACGAGTACCGCGCCGAGTGGCGGACCGCCGACCAGGCGGGGCAGGCCGCCCGAGTCGAGCTGGCCCGCACGGAGGCCGCCGCCCGCGCCGCGAGCGAGCGGGCCGACCGCGCCGAGGCCCGCGTCGATCAGCTCCAGGCCCAGCTCAACGACGCCCGCACGGGTGGACCGCAGTGACCGGGCCGGAGCTGGTGGCGCACCAGGGACGCGCCGTCCCCGCCGCCATCCGCGCCCAGCACACCCTGAACGCCGAGGGCTTCGCCCAGGTGACCGACACGAACGGAGACGAACGATGACCAGTCACAGCGAGGCGGTAGCCGCAGTCGACGGCGCGGTATGGGCGGTGACCGCCTGGTGTGACCAGGTGCGGCAGGCCGCCGAGCAACGCATGGGCCTCCCCGCCGGAGCCGAGTCCGCTATCGGTGACCCCTGGTACCAGGAAGCGCTGGAGATCCGCGCCGACCTGACCGCGCTGCGCGGGCGATTGACCGACCCGCGCAACGGCTTCAGCTGACTGGCCCCCTCCACCGGCCAGCCCGGCGTACAAGCCAGGCTGGCCGGTGGACAGCGCGTCCCGACACCCCGGCCGGATCACCTGCCGGGATGGAACGTGGACGTACTCTGTCAGGCCATGCAGGCAGACGTCTCCTCCGTCGAAACCCGGGTGCCGATGCTGATCGTCCGGTGGAAACCGGGCAAGATCCATGTCAGTCAGAATGGCATCAAGACCTGGTGCGGATCCCTCGTGCCGGATACCGCCACCCGCACCGTCCCCACCGTGGACTGGCACCTGCACACCAACTGCTACAACTGCGCCTACCGGCTGTGGCCCCAGCATGCCCCCACCGGCTACCTGCGCCCCGCCGACGGCAAGGACTTCCCCATACCGAAGGCATGTCCTCACGGGCGGCGTGCCCGTGGCTGTGTGCGCTGCACTCCGCGCGCGGCCCAGAACTGGCCCTGCCCGAACGGATGCACCGACCCGGTCGATCACGACCCGCTCCACCGGTACACCAAGTGCACCGTCTTTCCGCCTCGCCAACCCACCGAGCCGGACGGACGCTGCATCGGCCGGTGTGAGTCCACTGAGAAAGTCGTGCATCGCGCCAACCCAGGTATGCACTTCGACCTCGCCGACAGCGCCGCCATGACCTGCTACCACTGCGGCGAAGCCGTCTGCGTCGGATGCCAGACCAACCCCGTCGACTCCGTCCTGATGTTCTGCGACACCTGCCCCTGACCCCTGCCGGACATCACACCCAGGCATCTGACCGGTCCGACCGGTGGTGCCAAGCCAACCTGTGCCGCGGAGCGGTGGCAGCAGCCACACCGGGTGCTCAGAGCCTCGACGGGCTGCGGGTCGTGGTCGCTGACGACGAGCGGCGATCCGACAAGCCCTGGCGGGGACTTGTCGGAGCCGCTGCTCGTCGACCGGGGTTGCGATCCGGGGTCTTCTACCCGGCGGCGTTGTTCGGTAGGCGTTGCAGGTGATCTATCAGGAGTTGTAGGTCTGCCGGTGTCAACTCGGTCCGCAGCGAATCGGCAATCTTGTCAGGGGTGCCGCCCAAGCGTCGGATGGCTGACGCGGCAGCGGACCGGCGAGGGGCGCTCCGCTTGCTCTCTTCGTTGGTGTTGGTGCCCGGGGTAGTTGCGCTGGAGTCGCCTGTCTGGTTAACCGCGGTTAACTCGGGCTCCAGGGGCTGTCGGCGCTGCTGAAGCTCCTGGAACTGCTCCTCGGCTGGCACCTGATGGAGGTCACGGACATCTCGCAGCGGCACCTCGCCAGCTCGCAGCAGCGACTGGACCTCCGGTGCGAGCTTGAGCAGGTTCAGCCGCTGCGTCACCCAAGGCGGAGTACGGGACAGCCGGGCAGATGCCGCCTTTGCCGTGCCGCACTCCTGCACGAGCAGTTGCACAGCACGAGCCTCCTCGATCGGGTCGAGGTTCTCGCGATCCAAATTCTCGGCCGCAGTGGCACTGACCCAAGCTTCGCGGCTGTCGGCGAGGTTGTTCTTGACGACGATTTCGAGCGTCGGCTGATCCACCAAGAGCGCTGCGGCGCGACGTCTGCCGCCAGTCACCTGTACCCAGACGGCGCTGCCGATCGTTGTCTCATGCTCCGGGTAGATCCGCAGGAAGGCATCCCGCGACACCACGGCGCATGGCTGGAGTTGTCCGTGCGTCTTCAGCGATTCGGCGATGCTCTCGATCTTCGCGCGGTCGGCATCGAGGTCCCGCGTGTTGAGCGGGTTGGCTGCGACCTGCTGCACGCGGGCCGAGCGAGGCGTCGACTCGGTGATCGCCGGCTTTCGCGCCTCAGGAAGGGCCGGTTCGCTCGCAAGGTCCGATAGGTTCACCCGCTTGCCTGCCACGTCAGACCTCCTGGAGGTTCGGCGTACCGGCCTGCGACGGAATGACCGCCCCGCCGCCGTAGCCCATCTCCAGAGCCAGCCGGAAGAAGTCCTCCCGTGCCTCCATCGCCACCCTGTTGCGGGGGTACTGCGTGACGACCATGCCTTCGGCCGATGCCCGCGAGTGCACCTTGTACCGCCGGACCACCGTGTTGCACATCGGCCAGCCCTTGAGCCTGATGAACTGTGCGGTCTGCTGAAGGTCGGGAAGCCCGTCCCGAGGGTCCCAGCTGTTCACCACGACCCGGTACGGGATTCCGCGCGGGGTGAGGACGGCTTCGATCGTCCGGGTGGTCGGGTCGTAGCAGAGCGGCTCGGGCACCATCGGCACCAGGACGTCGTCGCATTCGTCGAGCGCGGCCTGGAGGATGCGCTCGTCCTCAAGCGAGCCCGGGGTGTCGACGAAGATGTGCTCGTAGTGCAGGCCGCGTAGCTTGCGAAGATCGCGTGGGTCGTCGATCTGGGCAAAGTCGAAGGGCAAGCCGCCCTGTCGCTCCACCCGTCGTGACCACCACACTGAGGATGCCTGGGGGTCGGTCGAGGCGACCATCACCGGGCTTTCGGGATCACCGATGGCCTCCGCCGTCTTCTGCAGGATCGGCTCAGGGTTGACCAGGACGTCGTAGGTGACCGCCCCAAGGTTGACGGCGAGCGTGGTCTTACCGACGCCGCCCTTCTGGTTGGCGATGACATGCACCTGAGTCATGTGGACTCCGTTCCGTGTGCTTCCCGGGCCGATTCTGGCCGCGGTACTTCGGATGCCCGCCATGCTAAGGCCGATCCTGCCCAGGTCAGAGCCTGCCCTGGCCGATCGCGCAGTTAACCGTGGTTAATCGTGCGATGGGCGGGCGAACGTCGACCCGGCCAGCCTTCCTGCTGTGATCACCTGCTGCGGGCTGCCCGCGCGGATGTATGCCGAGATTGCACAACACATTGCCCAAGAGGTCTTAGAGGTCATAGTGTGTTGTCATGGCAAGTGGTCCGCGATACCAGGAGATCGCTGGCGACCTTCGTCGGCGGCTCGCCGACGGCGAATGGCCAGTCGGCACAGCACTGCCCGGAATCAGTGAGCTGCAGGAGGAGTACAACGTCCCAGGGCTGAACACCATCCGTCAGGCGCAGCGCGTGCTGGTCGATGACGGGCTACTCAAACCGGTCCAGGGGCGAGGCACCTTCGTCACAGCCTTGCCCAGCCCGCCAGGAGATCCGGCCACCCTCAAGCAGGCGCTCGGTGACCTGCGCGCCGCTCTGGCGCATACCCAGGTCGCACTCGACCGCGTCATGAAGCACCTGGCCTGACCCCGTCAACAAGCGCGAGGCGGCCCCGAAACCGACCAAAGCCCCGGGCCGCCCCGCCTCACTCCCCTTAAGGAGCACCATCATCATGACGGATTCCGTGGAATCTTCCGCAGTCCCGCCGCCGGCAGTCACCGTACCGATGCGCCCCGAGGAGGTGCGTCTGGGCAGTGTGGTGACGCATCCGGCCAACCCGCGCAAGACGATGGGTGACCTGTCCGACCTGGAGGCGTCAATCCGGGAGGTGGGGGTGATCCAGCCGCCGGTGGTGCTGCCCGCTTACAGGGTTGCCGCCGCATGGCCGGTGCACGCGGAGGCCCTCGCCGGGGCGCAGTGGGTGGTGCTGGTGGGTGCCCGTCGGCGTACGGCGGCTGGCCTGGTCTTCGGCGACGACCCGGAGGCGACGCTGGGTGTGCTGGTGCGTGAGGACGCGATCGCGGACGACCCGCTGGCGCAGCTGGACGTGATGACCGCCGAGAACGTGGCCCGCGCACCGTTGAGCCCGGTGGAGGAGGCGCGGGCGTTCGCCGAGCAGGAGGCCGCCGGCCGCCGGCAACGGGACATCGCGGCGAAGGTCGGCTGCTCGCAGTCGCATGTGTCCAAGCGTCTGAAGCTGCTCAGGCTCCCCGATGAGTTGCTGGCCGAGTTGGAGACCGGCCGCGCCCTGGTCGGCGACGACCAGGAGCCCGACGACCTGGACGGGAAGCGGTCGGCCCTGCAGATCCGGGACGCCCTCGCCCTCGTCGACGCGGCCGGCGACGACCAGGAGCTGATGCTGGCCGCGTACCGGCTGCGTGATGACCGCCGGGACCACTGGACCGCCGTCCAGTTAGTGGCGCAGGTGCGGCGGGAGCGGGAGCAGCAGGAGGCCATCGACGCCGCACGCGAGAAGTTGGCTGCCGAGGGCACCCAGGTCATCGGCAGCGCGTCGCAGCAGTTCGGTGCCAGCTACTGGGAACGTCGCCTGGACGGGGCGAAGGCGATCGCGGCGGCCCGCAAGGCCGGTGCGCTGGTAGCGGAGGTCAGCTCTTACGGGCAGGTGTCCTATTACTCCACGGCGGGCAAGCCGCGAGCTGCGGACAACCGCAGCCCGGCGGAGCAGCAGAGGATCACCGACGAGCGGGAGCGCCGCAAGGCGATGACCGCCCGTGCCGAGGCCGCTGCGATTCTGGCCGCCCAGCCGCCGAAGCTGCCTCGTAGTGCGGGGGACATCATCGACGCCTGGTTGTGGGCGCCGGGCAACGAGTGCGCGCAGCTCGCTCACCGGTGGTTGCTGGCCGCCGGGGTCGGCCCGGACCCGGCGTTGCCGAACTACCGGTGGTGGGAAGAGGTCCGCCGCGCGGACTGGTCCACCCGGGTGCACGCCGCGCACGCTCTCGGGATCGCCCGCCGTGAGGTGCAGGCCCGTGCGACCTACCGGTCGTGGACGGACGCCGACGCGGCGTGGCTGGCCCGGCTGGCCGAGGATGCCGGCTACACCCTGAGCGAGTGGGAGCAGGCCCGGGTCGACGCCATCGACCCGCCGGAGACCGAGCCCGACCCTGCCCGGCCTGTTGTGGGCGAGGGTCCGGAGCGGGTGTCGCTGGTCTTCGACGCCGACGACGCGTGCTGCTGGGTGCTGCACTACGACCAGGCCGATGAGCCGGCCGCGTACGCCGAACACCTCACCGGTCCCGACGCCGTCGACGCCGCCCAGGCGTGGGCGGCCGAGCTGCTTTCCGACCGGCACGGGATCGAGGTGACCGGCTGGACCGACGGCCAGGTGTCCGGCGGCCGGCCGGCTTTCCTCGCCGTACAGGACGCCGTGGTGGTGCCGGCCGGGGCGGGGGAGTGGCGGTTGCTGCGCGACCCGGCCGACGACGTGTGGCTGCTCCTGGCCGACGACAAGCCGCACGCCGACCACGACGGCCTGGGCGCCGACGAGGTCGACCAGGCGTGCCGGTGGGCCACCGGCGTGCTGACCGACGCGGGAGTCACCTGCCACGGCTGGACCGCTCGCGCCGACCACGGCGGCGGTGTGGAGTACGTGGCCGACCTGACCGGGGAGTGCTGACGGTGCCCGCCGTCGACCAGGAGGCGATGCGGGTGGCGAACCGCTACGCCGCGACGGTCGCCAAGGCCGAGACCCTGGCCGGTCGGGCGCGGGCCTGCCGCGACGCCGCCGGCCGGTACCGGCGCGACGCCCGCGACAACCAGGAGTCGGCCGAGCAGCACGCGGTGGCCGCCCGCACGATCCGTGACGCCATCGTCGCCGCCAAGCACGCCTTGGCGGCGCGCGGCGCCGAGGCGGAGGCGGCGCGGGAGATCCTCGCGGCCCGCTACTACGAGGAACAGGCCGAGAAGTACGAGACGCAGGCCCGAGCCACCGGCGGCACCGCCACGAGTAAGGAGATCGGAATGGGCGACGGCACCACCCCGACGCCGGCCGCGTCGACGAGCCCCGTAGTAGGCGACGTGCTTGGCTACGCCGACGGCGACACCTGTCACGGCACCGCCCAGGTCGCCAGCGCGGCCGGCCCGGCCACCACCCTCGCGTTGATGGACTACGGGGACGGCAACGACCAGTGGGACGGCGGCCGGTACGTCGCGGTGGCCACCACGCCCGGCCAGTGGAACCCGGTCACCAGCACGGAGTACCCGGCCGGCGACGAGTACGCGCCGCCGGGCAGCTACAGCCCGCCGCACCTGGCCCCGGCCGAGGCCGAGACCGCCGCCCGGCACCTGGACGAGCTGGCGGACCTCGCCGAGTCCGGCCACCGGCCGCCGAAGCCGACCAGGTGGCGGCAGGCGGCCCAGCGCCTGGAGCACCTCATCGACAGCGACGCCGACCTGGCTCGGGAGAAGGTGGCCATCGGCGACGAGGAACTACCGGTGACCCTGCGGGACCTGCTCGCGCTGCTGCACGATAAGCAGCCCACCACTGGCCCGGCGACCCGCCGGCACGTCACCACGGCGGCCATCGGCCAGGCCGGCGGGGACACCGGGACGCTGTGGCTGGACCTGGTCGACCACGACGACACGACCCGGGTCGCGGTCACCGGGGTGGAGAGCGACGAAGACCCGGACAGCGACTACTGGCAGCCCTACACGGCCCACCACACCCCGGCCCAGGCACGGGAACTGGCAGCGAAGCTCCGCGTGTTCGCCTGCGCATACGAGAGCTGACGGGCCAGGGGCGGATCGTCGGCCGGCGCGACCTGCGCCGGCCGGCCCGCCTCCGGGTCTACGCGCGGGTCACCGGACGCCATCGCCGTCGTCGATGATCTGGTTGAACAGCACGATCGCTCCGCCGACCGCCGCGCCCCCGGCGAGCAGGGCGCCCGCCCAGTCACCGCCGGATGCGATGGTCAGCCCGGCAGCCGCGATGCCCACCAGCAGGCTCAGCGCCAGGACGAGGCTCGCCCGCAGGCTGAGCAGGTACGGACGCCCGACGGTCCGCGACTCCTTCGCCACGTTCGACTCCAGTTCGGATTGGTCCTTGACTCCACAGCACCGTACACTATGGTTCGTAGTTGCGATCGACTCCGTTTCGGAGTCGACGAGGAGAAGGGGGCGTGTGTGGCGACGCTGGACGCTGACAGGTCGGTCGGGGAGTACTTCGCGATCAACCTGCGCAAGATCCGCGAAGAGAAGGGCCTGTCCCAAGCGGAGCTGGCGCAGCGGGTCAAGGATCTCGGCCACTCCTGTACCCAGGCGACGATCTGGAAGCTGGAGCAGGGTCACCGCGAGCCCAAGCTCACCGAGGTCGTGGCCATCGGCGCCGCGCTCGATCTGCTGAGCTGGAAGGATCTGGCGTCCAAGCCCGCCACGTTCAATGCCACGCTCGCGGTGAACCAGTGGCGACGTCGAGCGCATGACCTGGCCGAGCAGACCCGGGCCGCCGCAGCCGCGCAGAGGGACGCACTGGTTCAACTCGCGTTCGCCGTCAAGGCGGCCCAGGACGCTGGTCTGTCAGTCGGGGGGATGGACGCTGGGCCCGGCGGATGGCTGGAGTTGTCCCCCGAGGTGACGGTGCTGCGCGAGGTGCTGGCCGCCCGGGTCGCCGATCAGGTGGAAGACGAAGAGCGCGATCGCCGGTGGGCCGAGGAGGACCGCCTCCTGGAGCAGATCGTGGGCGCGCTCGAAAAGTCGGGGCTGCCCTTGGCGATCACGCCCGAGGACATCCAAGTCGTGGGACCGAACTCCCCCCGCGATGACGATGCCGAGATGGGCGGCTGACGCCAAGGCGCCGTGCCTGACTCCTCGGAATCTCGCCGACGCGCGTCATGCCTCCATAACTGATCTTATGGCGGCATGCATCGTCCTGGCCTGGCCAAAGCCGACCAAGAACGTGTACCTTGATTTGCTATCAAGAACTGCTATCTTGGTTTCTATGCCTGACACGAATCCGCCGCGTTTGATCCCGACCGGCACCTGCTGGTGCGGCTGCGGCAAACAGACCAGCATTGGATCCTTCTTCGCCCGGGGACACGACAAGATCGCCGAGGCAGCGTTGACCGCCGCAGAGTTCCACGGTTCTGTGCCGCAGCTGCTCCACCACCACGGTTACGGGCCCCACCGCTCGGTCATCGCCCAAGCGGTCATGAACGGTCCTTGGGAGAAGTGCCCGGACTGCTGGTACTGCGGAAGTCCGGAAAGCGTGCGCAACCATCGCCGCAAATACCACGACCAGACAGGGGCAGACGACGCGTAGCCGCCCGCCACAGGCGAGAGATCTCAGATGCCAACCCTCTAGTGTCCTGAGTCGTTAATTCGTTGGCAGTATGCGGCGATGGTATCGAGGATGTCGTCAGCTGTTTTGGTCCAGACGAGGGGCTTGGGGTTGGCGTTCCATGCGTCGATCCAGGTGGCTACGTCGGTTTCCAGGTCGGCGACGCTGCGGTGGGCTGACCGGCGGAGTTTGCGGTTGGTCAGTTCGGCGAACCAGCGTTCGACGAGGTTGAGCCACGACGAGTAGGTCGGGGTGAAGTGCAGGTGGAAGCGGGGGTGCTGGAGCAACCACTGCTGGATGGCGGGCGTCTTGTGGGTGGCGTAGTTGTCCAGGACGAGATGGAGTTCCAACTCGGGCGGGGTGGCCCGGTCGATGGTGCGCAGGAAGCGCAGGAACTCCTGGTGGCGGTGCTTGCGCTGGGTCTGGCCGATGACCTTGCCAGTGGCCACGTCGAGGGCGGCGAACAGGCTGGTGGTGCCGTGACGGACGTAGTCATGGGTCACCCGGCCCGGTACACCAGGCATCATCGGCAGCATCGGCGCGGTCCGATCGAGAGCCTGCATCTGCGACTTCTCGTCCACGGCGAGGACCATGGCGGCCTCTGGCGGGTCCAGGTACAACCCGACGATGTCGCGGACCTTGTCCACGAACAGCGGGTCGGTCGACAGCTTCCAGCTGTCGACCAGGTGCGGCTTGAGCCCGAACGCCCGCCAGATCCGCGCGACCGCGGTCTGGTTCAACCCCACCGCCTTCGCCATCGACCGGGTCGACCAATGACTATCCCGATCAGACGGCAACTCTTCGAGCGTCTTCGTGATCACCGCCTCGACCTGGGCGTCACCGACCTTCCGCGGCGCGCCCGGACGCGGCTCGTCGCGCAGCCCGTCCACCCGATCAGCCATGAACCGCTTGCGCCACTTGCCGACCGTCGGCAGCGACACCCCAAGCCGGCGAGACACCTCACTGTTGGACAGCCCTTCCGCACAGGCGAGGACGATCCGCGCCCGCACCGCCAACGCCTGGGCCGTCTTCGGTCGCCGAGCCAGCCCCTGCAACGCCTCGCTCTCCTCAGCGGCCAGTTCCAGCGGTGCAAGCTTCGGACCACGGCCATCACCCATACCACCAATTTACCAACGAATTAACGACTCAGCACACTAGGAGGAAGGTGTGGGCACGAACAGCAGCACCAGCGAACCCACGACGGTGGACATGGGAGCTGTCCTGCAGCTCGTTGACCGCGCGGTGCGCGCGGCGGTCTCGCGTGCCGGCGGGAGCAGGACGAGCGAGAGCACCGCGACCAGGGGGTGGATGAGGCGCTCCCGCTCGTCACCGACACCTTCGGCGACGACGGGGTCCGGTACGCCCGCTGGCACCAGGCGTGCCTGCGGGCCGAACAGCGTCAGTGAGGGGTGAGGCGGTGACCATCCTTTCCGGAGAGCTGCTGCCCGCCACCCGGTCGGCCGCCACCACCACGACGGCGGGAGCCGGTGGCGGTGACGGCCTGGAGGTGCTGCTGCGGGAGTGGCTGATCGGCTACGCCTCGGCGCACACCCGGGACGCCTACCAGCGGGACCTGCGGCACTGGCTTGCCTTCCTGGCCGCCTCCGACGTCGACCCGCTCACCGAGGTCCGCCGGGTACACACCCACGCCTGGCTGCGCGCCCAGGAGGCCGCCGGTGCCGCGTCGGCGGCGACCCGGGCCCGTCGTCTCGCCGCCGTGTCTGCGTTCTACTCGTGGTTGATCGCCGAGGACCGCACCGACCGAGCCAACCCCGCCGCCATCGACCCCAAGCAGAAGCCGAAGACCGACCCGGCCCGACCCCGCACCGCCGGCCTGTCCCGCGCACAGGCCGAGGCGCTGCTCGCCGCAGCCGACGCCGACACCGGCCCCCAGGCCGCTCGCACCGCCGCGATCGTCGCCCTGCTCCTCTACACCGGGCTGCGCGTGGGAGAACTCGTCGGCGCCGACGCCGAGCAACTCGGCCACGACCGCAACCACCGCGTCCTGCGCTTCACCGCCAAGGGCGGCGGTGAGCACCTAGTCGCGTTGCCCGCCCCGGTCACCCGCCGCCTGGACGCCTACCTTGCCGCCCGGCCCGACCTCACCGAGGCCCAGGTGCCGGTGCCGGCCGGGCAGGCCGGGGCACGGCCGCGCCGGCCCCTGGTCGCCACAGCCAGCGGCGCCCGCGTCGACCGGGGCGCGGTGTGGCGGCTGCTGCGCCGCCTGGCCGCAACCGCCGGGATCCCGGTGAAGATGAGCCCTCATGCGCTGCGCCACACCTGCGCCACCCTCGCCCGGGATGCCGGCGCCCGCCTGGAGGACGTCCAGGAGCAACTCGGCCACGCCGACGCCCGGACCACCCGCCGCTACGACCACGGCGGGCAGCGTCTCGACCGGGCGCCGGCCTACACCCTCGCCGCGTATCTCACCGCTGCCGGCGACGGGCATTCCGCAGAAGGCTACCCCCCACCCCGAACACCCCAGAGGCGCTGAGGAACTTGTCGTTGGTGAAGGCGCTCGACTCCATGGCGACTGACAGAGCCACCAATGGGCCGGTCCTGGGGGTCCCGGCCCGGGCCGGGACCCCCAGGTGGTTTCGGTCGGTCAGGCCGCTCGGTGTCGCCGGTACAGGAACGTGAGGCTGGCGGCCTCAGACTCCAACCAACTCGAGTACCCCGGGTTGGAGCTCACCCGCGTGTACTCCCGCTGGCGGCGGACGTCCAACACCATCGGCCGTGCCCCAGGGTGGGTCTGGTCGAGGGTCTGACGCATCAACCACAGCGTGATCTCGGCAGCCTGCGTGGAGATCGGGTCGTTGTAGAAGTAGAGCTTCAGGACGTCGGTGGTCCCGTTCGGATGCAGGAGCACGAGATCGGGCGTGACACGGACAGTCAGGTCGGTGGTGTGCCACCGGCCGGTGCCCGGGGAGACGAACGCGGTGTTCGCATGCGGCTCAATGAACGACAGCCACCCACGGGCGATGTCGATGTAGTGGGCTCGGATCTGCTCCCGGCAGTTCTGGACGGCGCTGTCCATCGCCGCCTTGTCTTTGCCGGTGCGCCGACCTGCCTGGACTGCCAGTCGCATCCTGCGATAGGGGTCCTTAGCCGGGTGGTACATGTCGTCGAAGCCGCGTACGAGCGTGAAGCGCTGTGTTCCCGGGCTCATGATGTACTTGACGAACCGAGCCATGCTGAGGTCGAAACTGGAAGCCGGGTTGGTCAACCTGGTGATCTCCTCTGGCCTGACCGTGATGCAGTACCCGACGTCACAGGTCACCGCTGACCGGAACTTCACAACCTCAAATGGTCGCGTAGTCCGCTACTAGCGGTTAGGGTCGATAGCTGCGACGTGATCGAGCCCCAACGTCTGGTCTGCCTCACGCGCGGTACCTCCACGTTGGGGCCGACAATGCAGACTATGGACCTGACCCCGAATATTCCCGGTTCGGTATGGATGATCTTCTATTAGGCCAGGTTGAGGCCCTGTAGGCGTCTCCTTCAGGCGTCACGGCTGCGGATCTTGGGATTTGCGGGTGCGTACCTTGACCATCGGATCGGGCAGTCGACTTCGCCACGCGCGGGTCCGGCACCGCTTGGAGCAGTACGCCTTTTCCGGCCTGCAGTCGTCGAAGTTCCATCTCACGCCGCAAACCTTGCACGTCCTAAGCCAGGGCTCCCGCGACTCGTCTTGATCCGATCGTTTGGCTTCCCGGGCTGCTGCCTTCCGGCACGTCCGCGAGCAGAACTGGGCATCGCGCCTCTTGATCAGCGGCATGTGACCGGAGCATCGCTTGCATACCGAAGCCGCCACCTTGCCGACAGTAGTCGCCCGGTCGAGGTGCGGGCGCCCCCCGATCAGGGGGCACCTTCTGTCGGCGTGGTGGCGACATCGGCGTAGGGGCGTGAAAGGGCTAGATGCTCCGGGAAGCCCGACGTGAGAGTGAACTCCTGAAGCAGATCACGGAGATGCTGCATGTGGAGATCGGGTGGTTTCGGTCAGGTCCCTGGGGTCGCCCAGGTCGTCCTGAATGTCGCTCAGGCTGGTCTGCCTGCAGATATAGGCCTGAGTATCTAACCTGCTGGGATGACCGTTGTTGTCTGATCGACGAGTGCATGGACGTTGCGGCGGCGGTGGAAGTTGATGAAGCTGCCGTCGTGGCTGACCACGGTCTTGCGGGTGCGAACGAGGCCCAGATCGCGGAGTTCTTTGATTCCAGCGGTTCGAGTGGAGCTCGCGAGCCTGAAGCGGTCGCTGGCGAGCTGGGGGGTGAACCACACCTCTCGCCCGGCCTGCCCCCGCTGTTCTTCGTGCAGGACCAGCAACATGGCCAGGCCCGGACCGGAGAGGCGGGCCATGTAACCGCTGGTCCAGATCCACGACGGGATTTTGAAGTAGCGGTGGCGCTGCAGGACTTCGAGGGGTGCCTTGCGGGCGGCGAGGTTGTTGTAAGAGTCGGATGGCGGGATGTAAATCTCGCCGGATCCGCTCTCGTCAAGCAGAGTGAGTAGGCTCGGCTTCCCACCTCGATCTTGGACGCTGATGAAGTGGTGGTCGACTAGGTCCCGTGTTGCCTCCTGGATGCGGCGCACGCCCTTGGTCTCGTAGTGGGGTAGGCCGAACAGGGCAGCCCACGCTCGCGCCGGGTAGGACGCCTGGTACGGCGGGGCGGCACAGACCCACAGCAGGCTGAGGTAGAGCTTGAGCCGCACCACGCCACCGCGGCCACCGCCACGCAGGAGTGCCGCGAGGGGCGGAACCTCGTCTGCAAGGGCGGAGACGAAGACGTTACGCACCGGAGCGCCTGCGGCTGCCCGGCGCTTGCCGATGCGCCGGGCGAAGTCACCGGCGGCGCGTAGCGCGATCTCTGGTGCTGGATCTGGCGTCGCTTGCGCCGCGCGAATCGGCTGTGAGGGAGTCATGTCATCCTTTGGCCTCTACGTATTTACTAGTTCGCTGCGCAAAACTCCTGGTCAGTGATGCGCAAGCGTAAGGGTACTGCCAAAAACCTCTTTTTGGAACTGGCGGCGCAAGCGTAAGGGTACTTACGGTTGCTTGTAGATGCGCCCCAACACGTGCCTGAACAGGGAGCCAACGAACTTGCGGTGGCGGCTGCCGCCGCTCTACTGTCAGGGACATCGATCGAGGGATCGGGGCGTGACCAGTCCTTGAAGGCCTCAGGCGGCGCGGTGGCCGGTCTCTCAGTCGATACGACGTCCCGTGCGTGGCAACCAGCCACGCTACGGGGCGTTCGTCGTCTCGTCAGCCGTACTTCTGCTTTCGGTGGCCCAGCCGATGGAGTTCGCGCAGAGTGGGCTGGATCGGCGGCGGCGTAGGGCACTCTGCGAAGCGCCTCGCCGACGTACCGATCAGTATCGTCCGATTTCTATGGTTGTGGCGGGTACGTCGGGCTGGGCCACGGTTGCAGAAGATGCAGAGCGGCTGCTGCACGCACGAGTAGGTCTTCGCGGTGATGGTCGGCGACGACCTGGAGGCCCACAGGTGTGCCGTCGGGGGCGAAGCCAGCGGGAACGCTCGCGGCTGGATGGCCGCTCACGTTGAAGGCCCAGGTCAAGGCGACATTCATACGCTCACCGGGCCCGTCGTGGTCGTGAGCAGCGTAGGGAGTTGTGGGCGTAAGCAGCACATCAGCGGTGGCGAACAGAGCAGCTAGCCGGCGATCGTTGTGAGCGCGCAAGGTCTCTACGGCGGCTCGATCCGTAGGTTCTTCCGTTCGGAGCATTCGCCAAGCGGGTGCTGGGTCGTCGAGGACCAGGTCGTGCTCGACCCACTGCAGCAGTCCGCCAGCGGCGAGTCGGTCGGCTGCGGCCCGGGCAGGCTCCGTCACGTGCTGGTCGACGTCGGCGTAGCCCAGAGTGCTTGACCACACTGCCCGGATAGGCCGTCCTCGGAGCGGATCCGTGATGTCGGTGGCGAGGTGCGTGCCCAGCATGGCATCGAGGTAGGCCGTAGCGTCAGCGACGGTCCGGGCCAGTGGGCCAGGCGCGTTGAGCTGGTTCGCGGAGTGGAGTAGACCTCTGCTCACCTTGACGCCGACAACGCCGCACCAGGCGGCCGGGATCCGTAGGGAGCCAGCGCCGTCGTTCCCAGTTGCCAGGGGTACGAGGCCTGCCGAGACTGCGGCTGCGGAACCGGCGGATGACCCGCCGGGGGTGCGGTCTGCCCGCCAGGGGTTGGTGGTGGGGCCGCGGTCGGTGTACCCCCACGTCTGCCAGGTGGTGCCGCGGGGGACTGCGGTGGTGCCGATCGGGATGCATCCGGCGGCGATGAGCCGTCGGGCCTGTGGAGAGTCGACGCCTTCGGTGGCTTTGATGCCCAGCGGAACTCCCGCGAGCGGCAGGCGGGTACCACCGTCGATGGTGCGTCGCAGCTCGTGCGCGGCGTGGCGTGCTCGGTCCGGCCAGACCTCGCGGAACGCTCGCAGATCGCCGTCGAGGTCCGCGATGCGCGTCAAGGTGGCCTCGACGACGGCGGTGGGGCAGAGCTGCCTGCTGTTGACCAGATCCGCGATGTCGATGGCGTTCAAGTTGCTGGATCCGAGACGACCGACGCGTTCATCGTTCGTGACCTTGGTTGTTGCCGCGCGCGGGGCCGCCGCGTTGGTGGATCGGCTGGTCCGCAGGCTGCGGTGCGGCCTGGCGAGGTGCACGAGTCGGCTTCGGGAAGGCGAGAGCTGCAGTTCGGGCGGTGGTGGCGGGCCTGCTGGTGCGCGCCTGGTACGGACGCCCTGGGTACTGCCAGGGTGCCAGGTCGGCGTGCAGTTCCTGGCGGATCACTCGCTCGACCAGGACAGCCATCTCGACAGGGCCGATTCCGCCGGGTACGGGGGTGATGTTCTGCGGGATGCCCTTGGCCTCGGGGGAGATGTCGCCGGCCACTCCGCCGTCGGGTGACGGGACAAAGCCGGAGTCCACCACAAGCCGGTGGTGCGGGCGGATGTGTTGTGGACCGAGGAGACCGGGGCTGCCGGTGACGGAGATGACGACGTCGACGTCGCGCACGGAGTTCAGGTCGTCGCCGAGGTCGAGTTGGAGCGGTTCGTGGCCGTGCTCGGTGAGGCGGGTGACCACGCCGCGTCCGACGAAGCCGTGAGCTCCCACCACCGCGATTGCTGGTGTGTCACGGGTGAAGGGTTGTACTACTCGCCATATTCCTTCGGCGGTTGCACATACCTGCTGTTCAGACCCCTCGGTCAGTGCGTCGATGTCCTTCTGTGGGGCGATGTCCTGCACGAACTGACGCAGCCGGGCGGGGACCGGCTGTTGCACGATGATGGCGGTGACAGCGGGATCGGCGTTGGCGCGTTCGATGGCAGCCGCGAACTGCGCTGGGGTCACGTGGGCGGGCAGCACCAGGTGGTCGGCGTGCAGTCCGATCCGGGTGAAGTTGGCGACCTTCTGCTCAGCGGAGATTCGTGAGGCGTTCGCGCGGGCCTGCCAGTCCACCGGGTCGTGGCCTGCGGCCTCAACCCGGATGATCGTTGCTGTCTTGCCGCGGGCCGCCATGGGTTCGCGGTAATCGGCATACAGGCCGTGGACGGTACGCAGGATCTCCCTGCCGGAGATGTGATTGTTCGCCTCGGCGTTCATCTCGCCGGCCTCAGTAGGGCCAGCCGAGGCTGGCGAGTGCCCTCGGCACCGGTTCCAGGCTGCGGTCGTCGAGGAGGTCGTGCACCTGCTGCTCGGTCAGCAGCCGGTGAGCTTCGAGATTGTCCTGGTAGCGCTGCCCGTCCCAGGTCAGCGGGATGAGGGTGAAGGTATCTGGGTCGAACGCGTCGTGGTACGAGAAGGCACCGTGGTGGGCCAGCCAGGTGATGTTGGCTGGCTCGGCGTTGACGTGCTCCTGGGCCAGGTCCAGCGCCTTGGCGGCGACGCCAGCCATGTCGTCGGCGATGCCGTGGCGGTCGTCGTTGGAGCGGATCTCAGACGCCACTGCCACGACCCGACCGGCGAGTGGGTAGAGGCGTACCAAGCAGTGGGCTTGGCCACCGCGGCGATGCGGCCAGTGCACGATTGCGCTGACGTGGCCGTCGGAGTCGAGGACTACCGGCGAGTTGCTGATCACTGCGAGCGCTCTCCTTCTGAGGGGCGATCTGGCCTCATCGTGATTCGGTGGAATCAACGATCGCCGCCGTTGGACAGTTGAGCGAGCACCTCTGGGTGAAGGCTCCACCAGAAGCACTCGGGTTCGGTGTGCTTGACGGGATGGGGGACAGTCCGACTGCCTGCTATGAGTCGGGCAGTTGCGCCAGCACCTCGGCTGGCGCGGGCTCGACGGGCAGGGCCTCGGGGTCGCGGTGTCGGGTTCCGCAGCGGGCGAACGGTCCGAGGTCGCCGGTCAGGGCGGCGAGGTGGGGGTCGAGGTGGTCACGCCACCAGATGCTCATGCCGGTGTGCGGGTCGTTGACCCGTAGCGTCTCCCAGGCTCGCCACAGCGCGTAGAGGCGGGACAGCGCCTCGGGGTGCGCCCACCAGCGGGGGCACCAGTTGATGCCGGGGGTGGGTCCGGTGGCGACCCGCCGCTCGACGACCTGTGCGAGGTACCCGGTGACGAACTGGTCGACGTCGCGGAAGGCCGGCTGTGGTGCGTCTTGGTCGTCGGGGGCGTCTGGCGCGTCGGGTGTACCGGTGAGCTGGTCGAGCAGGGTGCTCAGGTCGGCGACCGGGTCGGTGGCCGGTCCGGATGCGGGACTGGTCATGCGGTGGGCTCCGGTGGGGCGTCGGGGGACAGGGTCCAGTCGGTGCGCTTGTCGGGGTCCCAGCGGGCGATGGAGGCGCGGATCGCGGCGGCGTGTGGCCCGTCCTGCCAGGGGGCGGTGCGGGCGAGCGCGGGTGGGGCGCCGGAGGCGTAGACGACCATCCGGCCGCGTGGCAGGGCGTGCAGGTCGGCGACGTCGAGGATGCGTTGGCGGCGGGTGGCGTGGGACACCGACCGTTGGCCCCACCCGGACCCGCTGGTGCTGGTCGACCTGGTCGTGACGTCGTGCTCACCGATCAGCTTCGACAGCTCTTCCAGCCAGTCGGGGTCGGCGACGCCGCCGCCGTAGGTGCGGACGTTCGCGGCGGACCAGAGTTTGCGCATGCCCTCGCGGCCCCACACGTCGACGCCTTGGGGGTAGGACTGGAGGATCGTGATGATCGGCAGGCCGTGGCTGCCGTAGTACGAGTACAGCGAGGGCAACTGGCGTAGGCGGCAGATGTTCGCGGCTTCGTCGAGGATGCTCAGCAGCGGTGGGTCGAGGCGGCGGCCGGTCGAGGCGCGGGCGCGTAGCTCTCCGGCGCGCAGGACGGTGTCGGTGAGGGCGGCGACCAGGGGTGCGGGGGAGCCGGGGCCGCCCTGGGAGAGCAGGTACAGCACGTCGGTGGACGTCACGAACGCGGCCGGGTCGAACTCGCGTACCCCGCCCCGGGTGGGTGGGGTGACCCAGGCGGTGACGGCTGGTTCGGTGAGGCACGTGAGCATCTTCTGTGCGCCGGCGTAGATGCCGCCGCGGGTCTTGTCGGGCATGTTGACCACGCCGGCCACCGCGTCGCCGGGCAGCGCGAAGCCGTGCTCGCGCAGCAGCATCGCGGGTTCGTCGTCGCGGGGGCTGACCGCCCACCGGTACGCGGCGAGGATGTCCCGTCCGGAGCACGCGGCGGCCAGCAGCAGGTTCGCCACCAGTTCCTCGCTGGACGGGTCGAAGAAGGCGTCGCGGCTGACGCCCGGCTCGCGTTCGGCGGAGGCGAAGTGCTCGGCGAGGCGGCGGGCGTCGGTGATGGTGGCCACGGCGCGTAGCGGGTTCCACCACATGCCCTGGTCGGTGCCGAGGATGTGCTGCGGGTCGAACGCCCACACGGTGCCCCGGGCGGCGCGGACCTCGCGGGTGGCGTCGACGATGTCGCCCTTGACGCTGGTGACCAGGGTGGGTCCGGGGGCGGCGACGATGGCGGGGATCGCCCGGCAGGTGGTCTTGCCGGTGCGGGGGCCCCAGATGTCGACGGCCATGTCCTCCCAGGACTGCCGCAGCGGCATCCCGCCGGCGACGGTGTGGGCGATGAGCACGCCGAGCTGGTCGGGGTCGGGCCGGTCGACGTCGGCGAGGCTCGGCCGTAGCCGCCGGCCGCTGTCGGCGACGCCCTGGGGGCTGAGGTGGGCGAGGTCCTTGCGGGTGGCCATCCGGCGGGCGGCGGAGTCGACCCGGGTACGACGCCGGCGTGACCACCGCCAGGCCGTCACCGCCGCGGTGGTCAGCAGCGCCAGGACGGCGACCTCGGCGACCACGACGAGCGTGCAGGCGGTGGTCCAGGTGATCTCGCCGCGCAGCACCGCCGTGGTCACCCGGATCGGGCCGCCTGCGGTGTAGCCGGGTGGCCGGGTGAGCAGGACCGGCAGCCACACTCCGACGGCCAGGACTAGGGCCAGGGCGGCGATGCCGCCCGCGATCAGGCCGGCGTCGTCGTGGCCGCCGCGCGGCCCGGCCGGGCGGCTCACGCCATCGTCCAGCGGAAGTCGGTGTTGCCGAGCTGCTTCTCCGTCTCGGTGGGTTCCAGGTGTACCGGGATGCCCGGTCGGGAGCCGACCTTGATGAGGAAGTTGCCCCGGCCGACGGTCTCGCTGCCCTCGGTGGCCGTCCAGGACGGCGGTGCCGACCAGGACAGCACCTCCCGTCGTTCGGCGTGCGACAGGGGCCGGACCCGGGAGACGGCGTCCAGCTCCTGCTCCGAGCAGGGGCCGATCATCAGCACCGCCGACCGTTCGGCGAACCCGCGCGCCTTGGCCCGGTCGTGGGCGGTGGGCAGGGCTTCCAGGTCGGCGAGGCTGTGGGTGATGAACGCGGTGCCGGTGCCCTTCTGCCGGTTGAGCCGGGTGAGGCCGTCGGCGCGGTCGACCAGGCCGTGGCCGACGCGCAGCGCCCGCCACAGCTCGTCCAGGACGGTGAAGAACGTGCGGGCGGGGGCGAGACCGAGGTCGGCCATCAGGTGCGCGGCTTCGACCTGGGCGAAGCCGTAGGACCAGGTCGACAGGAGGGTCGCGGCGGTGCGCAGCTCGTCGGTGTCGTCGATGCTGGAGATGTCGACGCACACGGCCGGGGTGTCGAGGCGGATCGCGGTGGTGGTCTGCCCCTCGAAGGTGTCGCCGAGCGGGCCGTGTAGCAGCGCCAGCAGGGTGCGGCGTAGCCCGTTGGTCTCGTCGCGGAAGCGGTGCAGGTCCTGGTCTTCCTGCCAGAGGGTGACCGCGCGGACCTCCGGCGGGGCGTCGCGGATGACGCGCAGGACGTCGGAGAGCACCGGCGGGAGGTCGGTCTCGCGGTCGGCGAGGTAGCGCAGCGCGGCGGACAGCACGGTGGTCTCATCCGAGCTGACGGGTCCGCGTCGGACGAGGGTGGCCAGGGCGACCAGCATGTTCAGCCGCCGGTCGGTGACGGCGGAACGCACCACCGCGGCGGTGCGCTCGTCGACGCGGTCGAGGACCTGCCGCCACGGGCCGGCGTCGAGGGGGTTGATCCGGTCCAGGCCGGGCCCGACGCGCAGCACCTGCCCGCCCAGGGCACGGACCAGCTCGGCGTAGTCGGGCTTGAGGTCGCCGAGGATCAGCGGCGTGACGCCCTGGGCGGTGAGGCCGAGGACCATCCGCCGCACGGCCGTGGACTTGCCCATGCCGGGCTCGCCCTCGATCCACACCGACGGGTTGTTGATCAGGCGGGCGCGGGTGTACCAGGAGATCGGGTCGAAGCACACCGCGCTGCCGGTGTAGAGGTGCCGGCCGATCGGCACGCCGATCATCGGCGTCGACGCGCCGGTGCCGAACGGGAACAGGCCGCACACCTGCACGGTGGTGCCCCGGTACTCCGTCGGTGGCTCGATGTAGGACCAGGCGCCGCCGCCGGGCCCGCTGTGGCCGAGCCGGCCGGGTCGGCGGCCGGCGGGTCGACGCGGCGGGGGTGGGGTGGCGTCGCGGGTGCTGATGGTCATGCCGGCACGTCCTAGAAGGGGATGGTGGCGTGGGTGGGCAGGACCACTCCGGCGGGCAGGCTGGCGGCGAACCCGGCGGCCTGGCAGCCGAACATGGGGCGTAGCGCCAGGCGGGCTTCACCGGCGCGGGCCCGGATGATGCCGGTGGCCTCATCGAGGTGCTTGTCGTCGGCGACGGTGGCGGTGACCAGCACGGTGAACCGGACGACTCCCGCGCCGGTGGCCTCTTCCTCGGCGGCCTGCTCGGCGGCGGCCAGGTCGGTGAGGTCCCGGGCGCTGGCGCGGTGCTTCTTGCTGGCCAGGAACCGGGCGTCGCGCTTGTCGGACTCGACCAGCCGGGCGGCCTCGCCGGGGGAGTACGGCCGGTAGATCATGGTGACGCGCTTGCGCAGCAGTTGCGGGTCCGGCTCGGTGAGCCGGGAGAACAGCCGGCTGTACACCACCCCGCGAGGGGCCTCCACCAGGCACCAGGTGCGCGACACCCCGGAGTCGTGGCGGTAGGAGTCCCAGCTCTCCCGGGTGGCCACCGGCCCGGCCTGGGTCCAGTCGGGGGTCAGCCGGGGGTCGCGGGCGAGGTCCAGGGCGGCGGCCGGGTCGTACGCGGCGCGCACCACCCCGGCGAGTCCTCGGGCGGACATCGGCGTGATGCCCGCGCCGGTCGCGCCGGTGAGCCCGGCGTGCAGGTGCGGCAGCCGGGCGGCGACCTCGCGGCACACGTCCTCGTGCGACATCGACCGGCCGGGCGGCGCGGTGTAGGTCAGCGACACCCGGGTGTCCACGGTCGCCGACCCGGCCGGGTAGGACTGCACGACGTCGTCGAGGACCTGCAACGCCAGCGCGGGCGCGTCCGGTCGGCTGGTGGCGGCCACCTCGGCGGCGAGCCGGGTGCCCGGGTCCGGGGTGGTCTCGACGGTCACCTGGGCCTGCACGAGCTGCGGCTCCCGGGCTAGCGCCGACAGCCAGGACGCCAGGTGCCCGACGCGGGCGTCGATGACGCCCTGGTCGACTAGGTCCATGCCCTCGGGGGCGCAGCGCAGGGTGACGGTGTAGTGCCGGCTCTGGGGGACCACCACCACGGCGACGACGCCGGAGCGGCCGGTCTCCACCTCGTACACCTCGGAGCGGGCCAGGACCCCGGGTAGCTGGTGGGCGGCGGCCACCCGGGACGCGGCACCGGAGACGTAGATGTGGTGGCGGCGGGACCGGGCCAGCCACCAGGCGACGCGGGCGGTGATGACCTGGAATCCGGTGCGCCCGTTGATCCGGATCGCCAGCGGCGCGAGGACCAGCAGCCCGGTGGTCGCGGTGACCAGGGAGGCCAGCACGGACACGGGCAGCATCGCGGCGGCGAGGACCATGACCAGGAACGCGGCGATGGTGCCGACCGGGCCGAGCCCGAACAGGCCGGCACCACGGCCCAACCTCCAGTTGCCGTAGGTGCGCTGGTCGCGGGTCTGCTCCCGCACGCCGGTGCTCACGAGCCCTCACCGTCGGTTGCCCCGGACGCGGTGCCGCCGACCTTACGCACGGCTGCCGGGCCGGCCTTGGCGGCGGCGACGGCCGCGACAGCGGCGATACCGATGGGGCCGGCTGCTGCGGCTGCTCCCGCGCCCGCGCCGGCACTCCCCGCTGCGGTGGAAGCACCGGCCTGGCTCCCCGACGCGCCCGCGCCCGCACCCGTACCCGCGCCAGCCGGTCCGGATGCGGTGGTGGTCGTTGGAGTACCTGATCCGCCTCCGGATGGCCGTGACGTCGGGTAGGGCGGATCGCTGGGGCCTGAACCGTCCGGGCGCTCCGGACCGCGACCGCCACCGGAGTGCTTGCCGCCCCCGCCCCCGCCTCCACCGTTCGTGCCGGCGAGCCGCACAGCGCCGGTGGCGATCTGACCGGCTGCGGATCCGGCGGCGATGGCCGCGCCACCACCGCCACTGCTGGACAGCACGGACACGGCCGGGGCGATGAGCCGCATCAGGGCGGGCAACGCCACGATGGCCATGGCGAACATGACCAGGCCGGTCAGGATGTCGGTCAGGCTCTGACCTTGGCCGAGCCAGAACACCGCCGCGTAGATCGTCGCTGCGGCCGGCTTGTAGAGCACCAGGGCCAGCAGCCAGGTGAGGTAGCGGCTGCGCACGGAGCCGCCGACGGCGGCGGCCACGGGAAGGAGCCCGGCCAGCAGCACCAGGCCGGCGTTGCGGGCCAGCAGCAGCAGGAGCTGCACCATCGAGGACAGGAACAGCATCATCGAGATGCCGATCGCCACCAGCGCTGGCAGGCCGGTGGGGTTGGCGACGGCCGGGGTGAGCAGGAGCAGCCGCTTGCCGAGGTCACCGTTGGCGGAGGCCGACAGGATCCAGTCCGCGTAGGCGTCGCCGATCTCGGTGAGTATTCGCACGGCCGGTACGCCCGCTCCGGCGATCACGACCAGCAGAACGAGGTTCTTGCCGAGCGTGCCGGCTTCCCGGCCGTCACGTTCCAGGGCCATCTTGGTCGCGGAGAACAGCACCGACCCGACGGCGATCGCGGCGACTGCCCAGCCGGTGTACGCCTGCAGGTGTTTGATCACCCCGGACTCTTGCGACACCACGGGGCTGGGGATGGTCAACCACCCGGCGACCAACGTCTCCAACATCTTCGCGGCGGCTTGTGATGCCTGTTCGGCCAGCCCGTCGAGGAACCCGCTGGCGGTGTTCTGCACGATCTGACCGGGAATACAAGCCGGGATGACTATGGGGCACTCGGGCACTACTGCGGCCCCCACTCGACTACCCCGGTGAGGTCGTTGGTTCGGCGGTTCACCGAAATCCATGCGCCTCCGGGCGGTGCCTGCATCCGCCAGTCGCCGTCGCGCCAGAGGAGAGTCAACGACAGGACGTGATACTGCGGTGCGCCGGCCGATGGTGCCCGGAGAACGAGTCCAATCACCGCGGTGTCGGGCGTGTAGGACTGATAGCTGAAGCCGGCGATCTTGCTGACCGCGCCGTAGTCGACTGAACTGTCGTCGACGGTGCCCATCTCGGCCAACAGGCGGTCTCGGTCGGCGCTGGGCACGAACTGGCGTTCGATGGTGGGCTTCCAGTATTCCCGCCCAAGAGAGGACCGCATCAGGATCTGCCCTGCAGCGATGAGGGCACCCTCGGGGGTGTGGGCGTATCCGGAGGCGGTGGTGTCGGTGACCGTCTTCGGGCCGGCGGCGACGCTGACCGGCACAGGTAGCTGTCCGGCCAGTTCCCATCGCACACCGGACGGGGCGGTGGTCGGCACGGTGGTCGGCAGGGCCTGCGGCGCGGTGCTGTCAGCGGACGGAGGACTCGCCGAGGGTGCCTCTCCGGTCGTACCGGTGCCGTCGTCGGTGAGCGTGGACACCGCGATGATGGCCCCGGCGACGAGGACGATCAGCGCCAATACCGCCGAGGCGATGAACCCCGGACGGGTCCAGGGCGGACGGTCGGCGAAGTCCTGGGTTGAGCGCGACATCGGTTCCTCCTAGATCAGATCAGCGCGGAGACCACCGCGGACGCGCTGCCGATGAGCATGCATGCGGCGAACACCCAGCCGAGCTGGGAGATGTTGCTGTCGTCGCCGCGGCGGTGCGAGATGGCCATCTTCGCGGCGGTGTAGAGCACCCCGCCGACGCAGGCGGTGGTGGCCAGGTAGGCGACCCACTTGAGGACGGTGAGGATCTTGTCTCCCACCCCGGGTGGGGGTGCACCGCCGCCCGGGTCGGGGACCGGCGCGTTCGTGGGCTCGGGCGCGGCGGCTATCAGGTGGTCGAGGTGGGTTCGCAGGTGGTCGAGGTGTTCGATCAGGGTCATCGTGGGCTCTCTTGGGGTGGGTGGATCTTCTGCTGGATCGCGTGGCGTAGTGCCTCGATGTCCGGGGATGCGCCGACGTCATGAGGGTCGTCGGCGGCGAGCAGGGCGTCGACCCAGCCGACATTCCACACCGCTGGTGCCCAGCCGCGTAGCAGGTGCAGCCGGTCGGTGACGATGCGCGGAGGGCGGCGCGGGGACGCGGCGACAGCGACCACGCCGAGCACCCCGACCGGGCCGGGCATGCCGGAGCGGCGACGCCACTGCTCGATGGCACCGGTCGCGGCCCAGGAGCCGGATGCCGTGGCACGGCAGACCAGCACGACGTGGGCCGGTGGCGTCGCCGGCGTGACGAGCGGCCAGCCACGGCTGCCGAAGTCCAGTCCGATGCCGGTCAGCCGCGCGAGCGTGGTGACGCCCGCTCCACCGTGGCAGCCGACCCACCACACTGGTGGCCACGCGGGCAGATTCGGCGGAATCACGGCGAAGGGCAGCGCGGGAGCGGGGCCGGGACGGGTGCGCGTCCTCGCCACGGTGGTCGTCTTCATCGACAGCCGTACCACCGCACGTAGCTACACCCCGTCACTCGATGCCTCCCCCGTGTGTCAAGGTCACCGACGAGTACCCGACAGTAGCACTGCGTTTACGAATGGATCTATGGTTATCCCTCGCTGCAATAGGACGCGAAAGGCAGCACGGGGGAGGCGTCGAATGGCACGGAAAGGCTGTGCATCTGCCTGCATCGATAGGACCGTACCGGGCGTGGCGTTGGTGATGCTCGTGATGGCGGGGTGCGCGCCCGGGGCGGGTCGGGAGACGCCTGCGCCGGTGGACAGCAGCCCGTATCCGGCGGCCGTGGCTGGTGGTGGATCGGCTGGGTCGAGCGTGGAGCCGCCGGGCGGTGACGACCACGACCACGATGTGCCGAGCCTGCCCGCGCCTGCGGCGGACCGGGCGGTGCCGGTGGCGGCGACGTTCGCGGCGGCGTGGGCGCGGTCTGACCTGTCGGCGGCAGCGTGGCGGCGGGGTGTGGCGGCGAGCTGTGAGGAGAGCTTCGCCCGGTCGCTGCGCACGGTGGACCCGTCCCGGGTGCCGGCCACGCGGGTGACGGGACGGCCGGTGGTCAAGCACGCGCCGCAGGACGGCACGGCGGTGTTCGAGGTGCCCACGGATGCCGGGACGCTGACGGTCTGGCTCGCAGGCTTGAACGGTCGGTGGCTTGTCGTGGACGCCGACTTCCGCCGGGCGGTCAGCCGGTGAACCGTGCGCCGATCGCCGTGGGTGTGGCGGTGTTGGCGGTCGTTGCAGTGCTGTGCGGTGGCATGGTCGGGCTGCCGCTGATGATGTTCGGGCAAGCCAGTGCAGAAGCGGCGGGGTGCGAGGTGCCGTCGGTGTCCGGCTCGCCGGTGCCGGGGGTCGGGTCGTGGGGTAGCGCGGAGAGGACGAACGCCGCCGCGATCGTCGCGGCCGGCCGGCAGCGTGAGGTGCCGGCGCGCGGTTACGTCATCGCGCTGGCGACCGCGATGCAGGAGTCCACGTTGCGCAACCTGGCCAACGCCAACGTGCCGGAGTCGCTGACCCTGCCGCACGAGGGTGTGGGCCGGGATCACGACTCGGTCGGGCTGTTCCAGCAGCGGCCCGGCTGGGGCAGCGTGCGGGAGCGGATGACGCCGAGCTACGCGGCCGGGAAGTTCTACGAGGCCCTGGTGCGGGTCGACGGCTGGGAGCGGATGCGGTTGACCGATGCGGCGCAAGCCGTGCAGCGCTCCGGCCTGCCGGAGGCGTACCAGAAGTGGGAGGACGACGCCGAGCAGCTCGCCGCGCAGGTTCTCGGTCTGCCGAGCATCGACGACATCGGCGGCGGGGCACCAATAGCACCATGCGGGGTCGACGACCTGGGGCCGGTGTTCGTCGGTCCCGGTGGTTGGGTGCAGCCCGTCCGCGCGAAGATCGTCAGCCCGTTCGGGTCGCGGGGTGGCCGGCTACACGCGGGCGTGGACCTGTCCAAGGCAGGCATCCGCGGCGACGAGATCCGGGCGGCGGCGGCCGGGGTGGTGGAGCAGGTCAAGTGCGACTGGTACACCACGTGCGACCGGGACGGCAACACCCGTCAGCGTGGCTGCGGATGGTACGTCGACATCCGGCACCCGGGCAACACCGTCACCCGCTACTGCCACATGATCCGGCGTCCCGAGGTGTCCATCGGTCAGCAGGTCACGGCCGGCGCGGTCATCGGGTTCGTCGGCAGCAGCGGCGGCAGCTCGGGACCTCACCTGCACTTCGAGGTGCACCTGAAGGTGCGGCCAGGGCCGTTCCATGCCAACAGCGGCAACGCGGTCGACCCGGTGCCGTTCATGTTGCAGCGGGGCGCGCCACTGGGGCCGGCGTCATGACCGGGCTGCGTCCGGCGGTCTCCCTGCCCACGGGCAGGGAGACCGCCGGACGGTCGAGGGTCCGGGGATCAGGGTTGATCCGGGTGGTCGGGCGACGCGACCTGATCGGCGGGTTCGGGGGCCGTCGACCGTGCCGACCGGCGGCGACGCGACGGGCCCTGGTCGGGTGCGTCCAGGCCGAGTTTGGTCAGCTCATCAGGCGTCCAGCCGCCTGCCAGTGCTGCGGAGTACCGGGCGTTGTAGTGGTCGTTGGCCTGGCGCAGGGCTTCGGCGAGTTGGTCGCGTTCGTGCCGTGCCGTCGCGGCCTCGCCGACCAGGTTGGCGCGCTCGCGCAGGAGCCGCAGGGCCGCCTTCTCGGTTTCGCTGCGAATGGCTTTGGCGCTCTGCTCGACCATGGAGTCCTCCCCAAGATCACGACGGTCGGGTGGGTATGGGCGCTGAGCTTAGCGGTCAAGATCGATCGGTGCGGTACCGGTTTTGCGGCCGTCCGACCTGCCGACGGGGGTGTGTTTCCTACCCGTCGAGGCCGTCGGCCAGGTCCAAGGGCTGCCCGTCGATTCCTCGCGCGGCAGCGCGCGTTCTGGACGTTCGGTGGCGTGCGGGTGTCGTCATCAGCTCCCGCGACGTGGGGGTTCCGCGCGCACCGTCGGGTGTGGTGTACGTCGCCGCGCCCCCGCACCGTTGGCACACGGACGATCGCCTTCGGCGGGGGAGCAAGTTGGAGTAAAAGTCTGACTTTTGGTCAGACGGGCCGCATAGCGGCCGGTCAGGAGACGGCGGGTCACCCTCGTCGGGAGGGTGGTCGACGTGGTTGACCCTGCGCAGGTCGGCGTGGTCCGGTTCGGTGCGAGCGAGCGCCGACGGCGTGCCCACAACGACGATGATCCGCGCGTGCACCGGGTGACCGTGAGGTTGTCCGACGCGGAGATGGCGGCGGTCGAGGCGAACGCGGCGGCGGCCCGGATGGCCACCTCGGCGTACCTGGCCGAGGTCGGAACGGCACCACTGGTGCCCGCCCCGGCCGGCGGAGGCGGGGGAGAAGCGGGTCCACTGCTGGTCGAGCTGATGGGCGTGCACCGGCAGGTGCGCGGTGCGGCGCACAACCTCAACCAGGCCGTGGCCCGGCTGCACTCCACCGGTGAGCCGTCCGGGGATCTGGCCGCGACGGCGGCGTACCTGGCCCGGGTCGCGGCGCGCGTCGACGAGCTGGTCACCGCGATCGCCGCCGCGCAGACGGGCCGCCGCTGATGATCCCGAAGGTCACGTACGGCACCGACGTCACCGGGCTGCTGAAGTACCTGTTCGGTCCGGGAAAGGCTGAGGAGCACGTCAACCCGCACCTGGTCGCCGGGTATGACGATGTGGCGCTGCTCGCCCCGATGCAACGTGACGGCGGCGGCAGGTGGTCGCTGGGGGAGCTGGGTGCGCGGTTGAAAGCGCCGCAGATCGCCGCCGGGGAGCGCGGGGTGAAGCAGTACGTGTGGCAGTGCTCGCTGAGTCTGCCGGCCCAGGAAGGGCAGCTCGATGACGCGACCTGGGGGCGCATCGCGGGCCGGTTCGTCGCCGAGATGGGCTTCACGGGGGACGCGGAGCGGGCCGGCTGCCGGTGGGTCGCGGTGCGGCACGGGCTGTCGGCCAACGGCAACGACCACGTGCACCTGGTCGTCACCCTCGCCACCGAAGACGGGGCACCGGTGTGGCTGCGGCAGGACAAGCGGCGCAGCCAGCAGGTCGCCGACCTCCTGGAGGACGAGTTCGGGCTGGGCAAGTGGACGCCCGGCCGGGCGGGGGCGACGAAGCGGCCAGAGTTGGGCCGGCCGGAGGTCGACCGGGCCCGGCGCAGCGGTCAGGCACCGGACCGGGAGCTGCTGCGCCGCCAGGTTCGGGCGGCCCTGGCCGGGGCGGACAGCGAAGCCGAGTGGGTCGCGCGGATGAAGGGCGCGGGGCTGCTCGTCGCTGCGCGGACGGCAGCGGAAGACCCGAACCAGGTGGTCGGGTACGCGGTCGCGCTACGGCCGGCCGGAGTGGGCAAGCCGACCTGGTACGCGGGGCGCAGCCTGGACGGAGACCTCAGCCTGCCCCAGGTCCGCAAGCGATGGCCCGAGGCACAGCGACCCTCGGCCGAACAGTGGAAGGCAGCGGATTCCGCAGAATCGCGCCTGCGCAGTGAGGATCGGATGGCGGTGTGGCGGTCGTCCGCCGCCGTGCTGAAGGACGTCGCCGGCCGGCTGGCGGGGGTGGCTCCCGGCTCGCCGCAGTGGCCAGCGGTGGCGAGGGCCAGCGCCGAGCTGCTCGCCCGGGTGGCGGCGGCCACCGAACCGTCGGGGCGTGGCCCAGTGAGCCGAGCCGCCGATGCCCTGGCTCGCGCGGCGGCACCGCCGCGTCGAGCGCCAGCGCCCCCTTCATCGTCGGTCGCCCGGGAGTTGGGACGCGTGGCGGACGCCCTGTTGATGGCCGGACACGCCCGCGACGGTGGCGAGGCGGCGGTCCTGCTCGCCGTGGTCGTCCAGGCGGCCCGGCTCGTTGTGGCGCTGGCCGAGCTGCGCGCCGCGGAGCAACAGGCCCACGCTGCCGGCGCGGCTGCTGCTGCCGCCGCACACCTGATGCCCCTGCTCCAGTCGAGTAGCCCACCCGTCGACCAGGTGCGCGTGCCAACCCAGAGCGGCGTGCCGCAGCGGCCGGCCCACACCGTGCCGGGCCCGGTCCGATCCCGCGTCGATCCGAGCGTCGACCGGGATTCGCGTTGAGGAGGACGAGGTAGTGCCCGATAACGAGATGGCCGAGTTCCACCAGCGGGCCACTGCGGCGATGACCGCCGCGATCCAGGCCGCCAGCCAACTGGCCCAGCTGCTGATCGAGGTCCGCATCGTGCAACTACAACGGGCCGCGCGGGCCAGCGAGGAGCAGGCCCGGCAGGCCCGTGCGCAGGCGCGGGCGGCACAGCAGGCCGATGCGGCGGTGTGGCGGCCGGCGATGCGCCCGGGGTGGTGGCGCACTGCGGGGACGGAGGACATCGCCCAGGTGTGGCGTGCCGCATCGACGTGGCAGCACGTCGACCCCCGGGCGCAACAGGCGCGGCAGGTGGTGGTCGACCAGCTCGCCAAGCGAACCGGCCAGGCGGGTGAGAAACCCGAGCCGGCGCGGGAACCGGACGACATCGAGGTGCTTTCCGACGCCGTCGACCGGGCGGTCCGCGAGGCCACGGACCGGGCAGGCCGACCGGCGATGACCGAAGAGGCGGTCCGGGACAGGCAGGAGCGGATGGCCGCTGAGGTCCGCAAAGCGTGGCCATCTGGGCAGCGGGCCGACCGGGTACTCGGGTGTGAGGCGTGGGGTGCCCTGGCGTACACGCTGGACCAGGCGCAGCAGGCCGGCCACGACGTGCAGCAACTTCTGCACGGTGTGCCCGGCTTCGTGGACCGGGCCCGGACACCAGGGGCGTTCGCGTGCCGGGTGGTGCAGGACCAGCTCGACGGGCTTATCGACCTCGGCACGGTGCGCAGGGATCGAGACCGAGGCGACGCTCAGGGACAGTCGGCCCGCCCGGAGCGGTCCAGCCGTATGGTTCTGTCCGCCGTGGAGCAGGCGGGGATTCGGCGGGCGGGCGGTGTTGACGGTGAGCGCCTTCGCGCGGCGGCGGTCGCCTACTGGACAGGGCGGAAGGAGACTGCTGATCGGATCGACAGCGAGTCCACCTCGCGGGAGACGATCAAGCAGGTCAAGTATGCCGTCAACCGGCTTGCGGCCTATCGCAGACCGCAGGACACGATGCGGGTGTTCGGTGGGGAGCAGCCAGCGGACCAGACGGAAATCCTGGCCCGGGTTGATCGCCCAACGGAGGGGCCTATGTCCGGCAGTGACCCGGTGGTGACGGCGGCTCGGGCGTTTCCCGCCTCTACCCGCGACGCGGTGGCTGCTCCGCAGACCAGCAGTGGCGTAGCCGGGCAGGCCCCAGCGGTGACGGCCGGGGTGGCGGGAATCGACTCGCCCAGCCGGTAGGGTCTGTCGCCTCCGCGGGCCACGCTGTGCCGGAGGACAGGCAACGTGGCCGGCGCGAGAATCCGAACCCGACCAGTACACCATCAAGAGCCTGATGCGCCGGACGCTCAACGTTATCGGCGGTCCCGCCAACGGTGCCCTCGGACTCCTTTTGTCGGCTGCACCGGACTCCCGATCGAGTAGTGCAGTCCTGTTGGTGTTGAGCTGGCCATGGGGGAGGATCGCCAG